>NZ_JAHRED010000002.1 GCF_019084045.1 Paeniglutamicibacter quisquiliarum | reverse complement strand
TTTGGGCGGGCCCCGGCGTCCTGTGGCACGGCGGGCCGTAGGGCCGACGGATTGATGCTTCGCACGCGGCAGCGGCCCGGCCAGCGATCGGATCGCTGGCCGGGCCTCGTGGGGTGGGGGACCGGTTTGTGCAGCCTTAGGCCGAGGCTCCTTCAAGAACGTGTTCGGCTTCGGAGCCACGGAGGTTGCCGGAGTTGACCATCAGGCCCATCATGTCGAAGACCACGGTGGCCGCAGCCAGCGAGGTGATGTCCGCGTGGTCGTAGGCCGGGGCGACCTCCACCACGTCTGCGCCGACGATGTTGATGCCGTTGAGCCCCCGCAACAGGCGGAGCAGTTCCCGGGAGTGCAGGCCGCCCATTTCCGGGGTGCCGGTGCCCGGTGCGAAGGCCGGATCCAGCACATCGATGTCCACCGAGAGGTAGACAGGGGTGTCGCCCAGGCGCTCGCGCACCTTCGCGATCGCCGCCTGGACCCCGATCTCGTCGATGTCAGTGGAGCGAATGATCTGGAAGCCGAACTCGTGGTCGCGCAGGAAGTCGTCCTGGTCGTAGACCGGGCCGCGGATGCCCACGTGCATCGACTTGTCCTCGATCAGCAGGCCTTCCTCGAAGGCCCTGCGGAACATCGTGCCGTGGGTGATCGGCTCGTCGAAGTAGGTGTCCCAGGTATCCAGGTGCGCATCGAAGTGCAGCAGCGCGACCGGTCCGTGGATCTTGTTGACCGCCCGAAGCATCGGCAGGGCAATGGTGTGGTCCCCGCCTATGGCGATGACCCGCTTGTCCTTGGCCAGCAGCGGCAGGGCCTGTTCCTCGATCTGCTCAACGGCCTTGCCGATGTCGTATGGCGTGCATGCCACGTCTCCGGCATCCACGACCTGGACCGCCTCAACGGGGGTGACGTCGAGCTCGACGTGGTAGCCGGGGCGCAGCAGGCGGGAGGCCTCGCGTACCGCGGCCGGCCCGAACCGGGCGCCCGGGCGGAAAGAGGTTCCGCCGTCGAAGGGCACGCCGAGCACTGCGATGTCGTAGTCGGGGACGGCATCGATCTGCGGGAGGCGGGCGAAGGTTCCAAGCCCGGCGAACCGGGGGACCTTGGTGGCCTCGACGGGGCCGATGGGCTGGTGCTTGCTCATACGAGGGTTCCTTTGACTGTCGTTTCTGCGATCTTGCCGTTTGGCTTGGTGTGTTTCTTGTTGCCGTCCCCTGAGATGTCGGCCAGGGAGCGGTTGGCCGTTTCGGGGGCAAGGATGAAGGTGGCGATGAGTCCCACCAGGGAGATCCCGGCGCCTATCAACAGGGCGCCGGAAGCACCGAAGCTGATGATTGCAACCGGCATGAGGTAGGTGCTTGCCGCCGAGCCCACCCGGCTGATCGCGGTGCCGAAGCCGACGGCGGTGGCACGGATCTCGGTGGGGAAAAGCTCGTTGGGGTAGACAACCTCGAGGAAGCTGGAGGCCCCGGAGGCCAGGGCGAAGATCGCCAGGGCGGTGAACAGGGTCTTGGGGCCAACGCCGGGGATGAAGGCGGGGGCGGCCAGGGCCAGGACGATGATGCCGAAGGTCCACAGCAGCAGCTTGCGCCGTCCGATGCGCTCGACCAGCCACAGGCCCGGGATGCCGCCGACGACGAAGAGCAGGGAAATCAGCAGCGACCCGCCGTATAGGTTGGCATCCCCGTCCAGGCCGAAGGAGGCGAGCAGCTCCGGGGCGAAGGTGTAGACCGCGAAGAGGGGGATGACCTGGGCGGTCCAGAAAATCGAGACGAAGAGGGTGCGGCGCCAGAACTTCTTGTTGAAGATGTCGGTGAACGTGGCTGCGCGCTTGCCGGTGTCCTCGTCCTCGCCAAGCGAATCGACGTCGTACTCGTTGCCGTAGACCTTCTTGATGACGGTGCGTGCCTCGTCGACCCGGCCGCGGGAGAGCAGCCAGCGCGGGGATTCGGGGGTGCCCAGCCGGAAGAGCAGGGTGATGATGGCGAAGATGGCCGGGCTGGCAAGCATCCAGCGCCAGGCGTCAGGCCCGACGCCGCGCATGGCGTACCCAACGGCGAATGCGGCCGCCGCGCCCACGGCCCAGACCACGAAGGTGGCACCCAGGAGCCGGCCGCGGTGCTTCCGGGGAAGGAACTCGGCCAACAGCGACGTGGCAATCGGGTAGTCGGCGCCGATGGCAACGCCGAGCAGGAAACGCCAGAGCACCAGCTGCCAGATGTCCGTGGAGAAGGCGCTGAGGATGGAGAAGACCGCCAGGGCGATCAGGTCCAGGATGTACATGGTGTGCCGGCCGACCTTGTCCGTCACCCAGCCGAAGACGCCGCCGCCGAAGAAGATGCCAACCAGGCTGGCTGCGCCGACCATGCCGATTTCCTTGGGGCCCAGGTCCAAGGCCGGGGTCATGGTGATTAGGGCGATGCCAATGATGGATAGCGCGTAGCCGTCTATGAAGGGTCCGCCGGAGGAAAACACGGTCAACTTCTTGTGGAACCGGGTTAATGGCGCATCGTCAATGAGGCGAACGGAGGTGCTCATTGCGGGCTCTTTTCTCTCTAGGTGCCCGGGAAATCCGGGCTGGCTTTTGGTGTAATCCAATCATTGGTGATCGTCATCACTGCGACAATCGACAACTGTCAACTATCGCAGACTCGCTCTAGACATTTGTATGAATGATCGCGTTTGATTGACGAGTGTCCGGCGGAAATGCGTTGGATGCCTGAATGTGTGAAAGGGGAACGTTCAATGGCCATGACAGTCAAGGAATTGCTGGACGAGCCGCAGCTTGGTCTGCGGCTGCTCGCCGGCGCCGACGGGTTGGGGCATCCCATTACCTGGTCCCATACCTCGGACCTTCCCCAACTCTGGGAGTGGGTCTCGCCCGGCGTGCTACTGATGACCAACGGGCTCTCGATCCCGGCCGAACCCGAGGCGCAGGTCCATTTGGCCCGCTCGCTGGTGGCGGCCGGCGCGGTCGCCTTGGCGGTGGGCGAGAAGATGCATGCCCCGGATTTGTCCGATCAATTCCTCGCGACCTGCGATGCACTTCCGCTGCCCTTGGTTTCCGTACCCTACCCGTTGCCTTTCATGGCCATTTCGCGGTCAATTGCCGAGGCGAGCCTGCTCGAGGAGTCGCGGCGGATCAAGCAAACCGCCCGCATCTACGACCTGCTGCGCAAGGCGACAACGCCCGGGGAGACCTGGACCCAGCTTTTGACGGCGATCGGCAAGGAAATCCGCGCGAGGCTATACGTGGTTGATGACCGGTGCCTGCATCCGTGGCAACCCGGAGACACCGCCCTGCCCCAGGACGTGCTGGCGCGGGTGAGGAGGGTCGGCTCGGAATCCACGGCGGAAACCCGACACTTCCTGTGGAGCGCCGACGGGGCGGAGTCCATGCTGATCATGGAAATTCCTACCCATCCCCATGCGCTGCTGGTCATCTTGCCCGATGACCAAATGCAGCCGGACGGGGTTGTCTTGTTGCACTCGGCCACCGTATTGGGGTTGGGCCTTTCGCGTTCGGCCCTTGCGATGGAAAGCCGCTACCGCTCCGGCGGTGAATTCCTGCTGCAGTCATTTGAAGGGCGCATTGGGGCCGCCGAGGCCGCCCGTCGCCTTGAGGAATTCGGCTTTCCGCGCGGCGACCTGCGGTTGGTTTCGGTCCCTGCACAGGCGGAAGTGGGTTTGCCCCAGGTTCACCGCGCGCTGTGGCGCCACGGCATCAACAGCCTCTGCGTGGTGGGCGGGGGAAAATTGCATCTGATGGTCTCCTCAGGGTGCCCGGAAGACTTGCTGCTGCACGTCTTCGACGCCTCGCTGCCCATGGGACTGAGTACGCCCGTGGGTGTTGATGCGATGCAGCGTGGATTGCGCGAATCCCTGTGGGCACTGGGTCAGGCGATCGCGCGGGGAGTGCGGCTGGTTGGATACTCAGAGGATGTTCCTTGGTTTGGGATTGGCGGCCATCGGGACGGCGCGGAGCTCGTGCAGCGGTTGCTGGGCCCGGTGATTGAGCATGACCGGCTCCAAGGAACGGAGTTCATGGCAACCCTGCGCTGTTACCTGGAAAACCAGCGTTCGGCCCAAAAGGTCGCCGCACTGCTTTTCGTGCACCGGCAAACCATCATCTACCGCATCCGCAAGATCAGCGAACTCACCGGCCTTGATTTGGCCGAAACATCCTCGGTCGCCCAGCTGTGGCTGGCCTTCCAGGCGCACGAGGCGGTGGCGCCTTAACAGCGATTGGAGGATCCGTGGTGACTCGTTGGCCCGTCCGTTCGCGAAGCCCGGTCCATGACATCGTCCCCCGAAGGGCCGATCGATCGACGAAATTGAACCGGGAAATGACGGAATGGGGTCGGGGTGACGAGCGGAACACATTTAATCGTTGTAGCTTCAAGTAAATAATGCAATACTTGAAGCAAGAACAATCCTCAGCCGCAATCCAAGGAGTAACCACCATGGGCGTCACCACCCAAGATCAACTGTCCGCAGAACTGGCCATGGGCACCGTCATGCTCAAGGTCGGGGACATGAAGAAGATGAGCGACTACTACCAGAAGGCCCTGGGCCTCGAGGTGCTCTCCGAAGGCCCTGCCGGCACCGGTCTGGGCCGCCGCGGAGTCGAACTTGTCCACCTCGCCGACGGCAAGGGCCTGAACCTGCCAAGCCGCGGCGAGGCCGGACTCTTCCACACCGCGCTGCTCTTCGACACCCAGTCCGACCTGGCCGCCACCGTGCTCTCCGCCGCTCAGTACGACGGTTCGCTGTTCACCGGCAGCTCCGACCACCTGGTGTCCGAGGCCTTCTACTTCAACGACCCCGAAGGCAACGGCATCGAGCTCTACTTCGACCGCCCACGTGACACCTGGACCTGGAACGGCGACACCGTGGCCATGGACACCATCTACCTGGACCCGAACCAGTACCTCAACAAGCACGTCAACGAGGCATCCGTCACCGGCCTGACTGCGGCGAACGCCGGCATCGGCCACGTGCACCTGCAGGTCGGCGACGTTGCCACCGCCGAGAAGTTCTACGTCGACACCCTGGGCTTCGCCAAGACCACGAACTTCCACGGCCAGGCGCTTTTCGTCTCGGCGGGCGGCTACCACCACCACATGGCCATGAATGTGTGGAACTCCCGCGGCGCCGGGCCCCGCAAGGACACCCTGGGCCTGGGCGAGGTCGTCATCACCGTGCCGAACGCCGACGAGGTCGGCGCCCTGGCCGATCGCCTGACGGTCGCCGGGATCGCGAGCCACCACACCGGTGCCGAACTGCGCTTCGATGACCCCTGGGCCAACAAGATCCGCGTGGCAGTGGGCTAAGGTCCCCGCGGATTCTCCCGGCCATGGTCCACCCCATTCCCCTCCAGGGAAGCGGCGTGGACCGGGCGGGGCTGTACGGTTGGTGTGTGAACAACCCCGGACCCCTCGGCGAATTCCTGCGCGCCAAGCGCGCGGAACTGCAGCCCGCCCAGACGCAGCTGGCCGCCTTCGGCAGCCGCCGCAGGGTCAAGGGCCTGCGCCGGGAGGAGCTGGCCCAGCTAGCCGGGGTCAGCGTCAGCTACTACACCCGCCTCGAGCAGGGGCACAGCAGGCACGCCTCCGACGAAGTCCTGCTGGCCCTGGCCAACGCCCTGCAGTTGCGGGTGACGGAAACCGAGCACCTGCTTGACCTGGCCCGGAGCAAGACGAATTCCGGGCCCCACGCGGCCGCGGTCCTCGAGACCCCGGACCGTCGGTCCCTCGACATGCTCGGTTTCATCACCGACCGTCCCGCGGTGCTCCTGGGCCGGCGCAACGACGTGCTGGGCTGGAACAGCCTGGGCCACGCCCTCATCGCGCCCCACCTGCCCTTCGACGCCCCCGCGCATGAAATGCGCCGGCCCTCGCTGCCGCGCATGCTGTTCCTGGATCCGGTGTTTCGAGGTCTCTTTGCCGATTGGGAGACCGAGGCCGCGGACTACGTCGCCTACCTGAGGTTCATCACCGGCAAATATCCCCGGGACGCGGCCCTGACCTCCCTGGTCGGTGAGCTGCTGATCAAGGACGAGGATTTTTCCAGGCTCTGGGCCACCGGGCGGGTGGGTGAATGCATCTCCGGCACCAAGCCGCTGCTGCACCCGGCCATCGGGGAGCTGTGTGTGGATTTCCAACTCTGGGCCCAGTCCAGCAACCCCGAGCACCGCATCGAGATCTACAGTTACCCCGACGCCGGCCGGATCAACGCCCTGCTCGGGGCGCCCCGGGGGTCCGGCCTCCCGGAACCGGGCGTGCCCGGGATCCGCCAGGGCCTACACGAGGGTCCCGGCGCCGAGGGCTGAACGGTCCTGGGCCGGGAATTCGACGCGAGTGGCGCGTTTCTGCAGGAAGACCGCCAGCACAAACACCGCCAGGCCCGCCAGGCTCACCAGCGAACCGATGGTGGCCAGCTGTCCGTAGGCGGCGCCGTCGCGCACCACCGACCCGCCGACGGCCGAGCCCAGGGCGACCCCGGCGTTGAATGCCGCCGCGGCAAGCGCCGAGACCACCGGCGAGATCACCCGGGCGATCTCCAGCACAAAGGATTGCAACGGCGGTACCAGGCCTAATCCCGCAGCGCCCAGCAACACCAGCAACACCACCACGGCCGGCACGTTCCCTGCGAAGAGGCCGAAGGCGCCCAGCGCGGCGATCAGCAGCAGCAACGCGACCACGGTGGTTTTCGGGATCGAGATATCGGCCAGGCGCCCGGCAACATGGTTTCCCACCACCAGGCCCACGCCGAAGGCCAGCAGGAACCACACCGCCAGGTGGGCAGGCACGCCCGCGTCCTGCAGGATCGGCGCGATATAGGTGAACATCACAAATAGGCCCCCGTAGCCCAGTGCAATGGCCAGGAAGGCCACCCACAGCCTGCCGGTGCGCAGCGCGCGGGCCGTGCCGCTGGCGGCACCCGTCTCCGAGCCCTGCGGCAACGCCAGCCACATCCCGGCCAGTGCGACCACGCTCAGGCCCGCGACCAGCCAAAAAACGCTGCGCCACCCCCATGCATCCCCGGCCAGGTTCCCGGCGACGACACCCAGCACGTTTGCGGCCGTGAAACCAAGGAACACCGTGGCAATCGCCGCGGAACGGCGTTCTGACACCACGAGGTTGCTGGCAATGGTGATAGCCACCCCGAGGAAGGCCCCGAGCATGGCCCCGGCAACGCTCCGGCTGGCGACCGCCAGCAGCAGGGTCGGGGCCAGCGCGGTGGCGACGTTCGCCAGGAGGAAGATGACCGCCAGCCACAGGGCCAGCCGCTTGTGGTCCGCGCGCAGCGTGGCCGCGGCGATCAACGGCCCTCCCACGCTCGCCCCCAGCGCAAAGGCCGTGGTGATCAGCCCGGAATCGGCGACGGACACCGACAAATCGGCGGAGGCGGAAAGCAGCTGCCCGTTGGGGGCGAATTCGGCGGTGCCCAGGGCGAAGGATGTCAGCGCCAGGGCGTAAATCGGAAGTCTCATGTTCCCATCCTCCGACATGCGTGAAGGTTCAACCAGTTCCCGGGTTTTCCTACCACTGACGGGGTATGGCTTGGCCGCCGGCTCCCCGCGGAGGCTACCGGGGACCGCCACGGCCATGGTTTTGCCAGCAACCGCCAATGAAACCGTCGGATTGTTTCGTTACGGTCGAACGATGCAATTACGCCTCAGCGAACTACGCCCGCACCTGGTCTCAAGCCGCATCTTCCTGATGGGACCGGGGGCCAAGACCATTGAGACCACCGGGGCCAGCTACGGCGACGACACCCAGCTCAAGTTCGCGCCGGACCTGCGTCTGGAGCCCTACGCCACCTATTGGGCGGGCAGCGGGCGCCACCTGGTGAGCTTGGGCTCCTTTTCCTACACGCATTCGAGGTTGCCGCTTTCGGCCCGGGTGGGCCGGTACACTTCCATCGCCAAGGGCGTGAAGGTCATGGGGGCCAGGCATCCGCACGAGTGGGCCTCCACCAGCCCGGTCTTCTACAACCGCCGGCTCATGATGGAAACCTTCGAGCGCGACCGGGGCGAGACGCCCGCCTACCGGACGTTCGACCACGCACCCGATCCCGTGGTGATCGGCAACGACGTGTGGATCGGGGAGAACGTCACGCTGGGCCACGGAGTGCACATCGGCGACGGGGCCGTGGTGGCCTCGAACGCGGTCGTCACCAAGGACGTGCCCCCTTACGCGGTGGTTGGCGGGGTTCCCGCCAAGGTGATCCGGCAGCGCTTCGACGAGGACACGGCCAGCGAATTGCAGCGCAGCGCCTGGTGGAACTATTCACCAACCGCCTTGAACCAGCTGGACGTCAGGGATCCGGGGGAGTTCGCCCGCGGTGCCATCGGCCTCATCGAGGCCGGGGCCATCGAGCCCTTCGAGCCGGAGACGGTCACAGGCCGAGAGCTGGCCGCGGCCGTAGCTTCCTCGTTCGACGGCGCCTCATCCTGAACGTGGCGCGGAACCGGTGCATGCGGCAGCGGGCCGTGCGGCCCGGAAACCGGCCGCCGAATGCGTGGTTCCACGGATGCGCAATCGCCGCCGTCGGCGCATCATAAACCCATGGGTCGACGGCTGACACCACGTAAACGTGGTGCGGATTGCCGGCGGGTTACGGCCGATTTCGCCGTGGTGCTGGCGAGCGGCGCCATCCCGTCCCGACTGGCTCGCGGAGGCATGGTGCTCGGTGGCAGCTTCCTGGCCGGGTGCGCAATCGTGGCCGCCGGTTTGCCGGTACCGGCGGGATGGCTGCAGTGGAGCGTTTTGGCATCGGTGGCGTGGTCGGGCTTACCGGCTGGGTTGGCATGCCCGTGTGGTTCATCCTGTTCGGAAGGCATCTGGTCGCACGGTCACCTGCGGCCGGCCGCCTGGCCCCACGGCCCGTCGGATCCCGAACCGCGTAGCATCGACGGCGCTGGCCAGGGGTGGCACCGTTTTTTCGGAAAATCCCCGCCGGGCACCGCGGCCGCTGCCAGGTGGTCTGCGCATTCCTAGCCGAACACCGGTGAATCCGCGGGAACCAGCACCTTGACCGCGGCCGGGACTATCGTGATCCTTGCCGGCAGGGCCCCGACCCTTTCCCCGTCGGCATAGATGGTCAGCGGCCGGTTGGCGCTGATGGTGATCTCCCGGCCGAGGGTGAAGGAGATGTTCTGCTGGCGCAGGTGGGTGCCGCGGTAGGAACGCAGGAAGGTCAGCGCCACGCCCAGGATCGAGGCCTTCCCCAGGGAGACCACGTCCAACAGGCCGTCGTCTGCCCTGGCCCGTGGGCAGATGTGCAGCCCGCCGCCGTACTGGCCGACGTTTCCCACGGCGACGAACCAGCCCGGAACGCTGCTCTCCACGCCCTCCACCTTCAGCGTGAAGGTGACGTTGCGCCATTGAAGGAACGCCTTGAGCCCGCCGTAGAGGTACACGAAGGGGCCGAGGTTGAGCCGGGCGCTGTTCCCGTACTCATTGGCCAGTCCGTCGAAGCCGACATTCGCGACGCCGAAGTAGGGGCGGCCGTTGACCAGGCCCAGGTCCAGCTCCCGGACCACCAGCCGCGAGAGGTTCCCCACGGCCTTGACCGGGTTCAGGTCCAGCCCGATGCGGCGGATGGTGTCGTTGCCCCGGCCCCCGGCCAGGGGAAGCAGGATGGCACCGGAGTCCCTGGCCCCGGCTGCGGCGGCGCCCAGGAACCCGTCCCCGCCCAAAACCGCCACCAGGGATCCGGGCGCGGCGGCGCGCGCCCGGTCGGTGGCCTCCTGCAGGCTTTCGGTCAGGTGCACGACCGGGGCGAACCCCGCTGCATGCAGGGCGCCGGCGGTTTCCTCCCAGAGCTTCAGGCCGCGTCCGCGTCCCGAGGTTGGATTGACCAGCAGCAGGGCGGGGCTGGCGACGGGAGCCTTCACGGGGTGGGTCCTTCCACGGGTGGTGACTCGGAGGCCATCGCCAGGATGCGGGCGGCGCGGTCGCGGGCGCGGTCCGCGTCGGCGGGCACCAGGGCCAGCCGGGTCCTGCGCTCCAGCAGGTCTTCGATGCTCGTTGCCCCTTCGGCGCGAATGGCGAAGAGCAGTTCCGCGCCGGTGATGGGGCTTGAGTCAAAGAGCGGTTCGGCCAGCAGCGGGTGCTCGCCGCCGAGCCGGTGCACCGCAACCGCCTCCGTGCCGTACTTGGCCACCAGCCGGGCCGGGGCGTCGAGGGCCGCCAGGGCCGTGCGGCTTGCGGCGCCGACCAGCGGAAGCTTCGTGGTGCGGCTCGGTGTGGTGACGCCGAGCCGTGCCGCTGCTGCGTCCACCGCGTCCTGCGCCATGCGGCGGTAGGTGGTCAGTTTCCCTCCCACCACGGTGATGGGTTCCCCGGGAACGTCCTTGACCAGGTGCCGGCGCGAGACGTCCGCGGTGCCCTCCAGCCCGCCGGCGTGCGGGGAGCCGACCAGTGGCCGCAGTCCGGCGAAGGACCCGACCACGTCGTCGCGGACCAGTGGCCGGTCGAGCACGCGGTTGACGACCTCGAGCAGGAAGTCGACGTCGTGCTGTGGAACGGCGGGGCGGTGGCCGTCGGCGTCGCGGTCCTCCTCGTCGGTGAGCCCGATGTACACCACGCCCCCGGGCTGGGGCAGCACGAACACGTACCGGCCGAAATGGCCGGGGACAGCCACCGTGTGGGCGGCCCGCGGGTTGCCCAGGCGTTCGGCACGCACCACCAGGTGGCTGCCGCGGCTCGGGGTTACGCTCAGCGTGCCATCGAAATCGGCGGCCCAGACCCCGGCTGCGTTGATGACGCTCCTCGCGCGCACCGCGACCGCTTGCCCGGTGCGCGTGTCAACCGCCTCCACGGCGTCCGCCGTGATCCCGGTGGCACGGACATCGCGCAGCACCTGAGCGCCGAGCCCGGCGGCGGTGCGCACCACGGAGATGACCAGCCGGGCATCGTCAATGAGCTGCCCGTCCCAGTAGAGAAGCCCGCGGCGCAGCGCCGGGGTGTCCAGCGACGGCACCAGGTCCGCGACGGCCCGCCTGGAAAGCAGCCGGGGCCGCGGCAGCACGCCGCTTCCCAGGCCCGAGGCCCGGCGCAGCAGGTCATAGAGCGCCACGCCCGCCCCGGCGGCGGCGGTGTCCCGGCGCCGGGCGCCGGTGGTGTCGGGGATGATGAACCCCAGCGGGCGGATGAGGTGCGGGGCGATCGTCTCCATCAGCCGGCGCCGCTCCACCGCCGATTCCCAGGCGACCGGGAAGTCGCCCCTGGCCAGGTAGCGCAGGCCGCCGTGGACGAGCTTGGAACTGTATCCGCTGGTCCCGGAGCCGAAGTCCCGGGCCTCCAGCAACGCCACGGACAGCCCGCGGCTTGCCGCATCCAGCGCCACCCCGGCCCCGGTGATCCCGCCGCCGATGACCGCCACGTCCACGGTGTGCGTGCGCACGTGATCCAGGGATAGCCGCCGGGTGGCGTCGTTGATCCAGGTCGGATCCCGCGTGGTCATGATCCGTTCCCTGCGGTGCCCGCCGGGGTGAGGTGCCGCAGAAGCATCCGTTCGAGCTCCGCGAGTGTTTGCTCGAAGGCGCCGGTCTTGCGCAGCAGCCGCGCCGAGAGCGCCACGCCCTGCAGGGCCAGCAGCAGCGTGGTGGCGGTGGCGGCGGTGGCCTCGATGCTGTGGTCCGCCTGGCCGGCGGCAATCAGCCCCTCGAGCTCATCAAGGATCAGCTGCTGGCTCGCGCCAAACCTGTCGGTGACGTAGGGGATGAGGAACTCGGGGTCCCGCTCGGCAATCGAGGCCAGAAGCTCCGAGGTGGCAAAGACCCGCACGCTTTGGATGGCGAAGTGCACCAGTTGCTCGCGCCCGGTGCCGGCGGGGCATGCGGAGCGGACATCGGCCGCGGCGGTGCGGAACTCGCGGGTCAGCGTCGCGAGCACCGCGTGTTCCACCGAGCCCATCCGGCGGTAGAACGTCATGCGGGAGATCCCCGCCCGTTCGGCAATGTCGTTGGCGGTCGTGCGGCGCACCCCGTGCAGGACCACCGATTCCCGCGTGGCGAGCAGGAGCTTTTCGTCGCCGGGGCCGGTGGTACGTTGTGACTTCATGTGTCACACTGTATCGCATGGTGACGCAGAACACAGAGAAGATTCCCCACTCCGTTTGGTACGGCTGGGGAGACCCTGCGCGGGCGAAGCCGCTGGGGGCGGGCGGGCTCGAATACCTGCGCACCACCCTGGGGCTGGACAGCGTCGAAGCCGTGCATCCGCCCGTGGACTTCGACGACGTCAGGGTCGGGCCGGTGGCCCTGGGGGACGAGGTGCTGGGGGAGTTGCGCGGGATCTGCGGTGCCCCACACGTTTCCACCGAACGCGCCGAACGCATCCTCCACGCCGGTGGCAAGAGCACCCCCGACCTGCTGCGTATCCGCGCCGGGGACGCGGCGCAGGCACCCGATGCGGTTCTCTTCCCCGGCAGTGCCGAGCAAGTGCGCGAGGTCCTGGAATTCTGCGTGCGCCGGCGCCTGGCCGTGGTCGCCTTCGGCGGGGGAACCTCGGTGGTCGGGGGAGTCGAACCGGAGCGCGGCCCGTTCTCCGGTGTGATCGCCGTTGACCTGCGGCGCATGGACGGGCTGCTGCACCTCGACGCACTTTCGCACACCGCCACCTTCGAGGCGGGCATCCGCGGTCCGGCCATCGAGGCGGCGCTGGAACCGCTGGGCTTCACGCTCGGCCACTTCCCGCAAAGCCACCAGCAGGCCACCCTCGGCGGCTATGTGGCAACGCGCTCCGCCGGGCAGGCCTCCACCGGATACGGCCGCGCCGACGACCTGGTCAAGTCCGTCCACCTCGAAACGCCCGCCGGGCCGATGGACGTCGGCTCGCCCGCCCCGGGCAGCGCCGCCGGGCCCAGGCTGCTGGACGTCGTCGTGGGATCCGAGGGCACACTGGGGGTCATCACCTCCGCCACGGTGCGGATCCACCCGCTGCCCGCAGCCAGGAGCCACGGCGCCTGGTCCTTCGAATCCTTCGCCGCCGGGGCCGAGGCACTGCGCCGGCTGCGCCACGAGGGCGTCCGCGGGGACATGCCCCACGTCTGCAGGCTCAGCGACACCGACCAGACCGCGGCGACCTTCAGGCTCGGTGGCCCCAAGACCGCCGCCATGGCCAGGTACCTCGGGCTCCGCGGACACAAGACACCCGCACTGGCCCTGTTCCTCTGGGAAGGACCAAAGCGCGAAACCGCCGCCCGCAGGCGACGCAGCGCGCGGATCCTGCGCGCCGCCGGCGGCATCCGCCTCGGCCCGCTCCCGGCGCGGGCCTGGGAGCGCGGGCGCTTCTCCGGGCCGTACCTGCGCGACGAGCTGCTGACCCGCGGCGTGTACGTCGAGACCCTGGAAACCGCCGCCAGCTGGACCAGGCTCGATGCCACCTACACCGCGGTCCGCGGTGCCATTCTCAACGCCCTGGAGGCCCGCGGCGGCACGGGGTACGTACAGGCCCACATCTCCCACGTCTACCCGGACGGCGCCTCCCTCTACTTCACCTTCCTCGGCGGGCTCGAGCCGGACGGTCAGGCACAAAACGCCCGCGTGAAGAAGGCGGCCTCCGAGGCCATCGTCGCGGCCGGCGCCACCATTACCCACCACCACGCCGTGGGCACCGACCACTCGCCCTACCTGGAGGCGGAAATCGGTGCCCTGGGGATCGAGGTCCTGCGGGGCATCAAGGCAACCCTGGACCCGAGCGGGATCATGAACCCGGGAAAACTCATCCCCGCACCCGCAAACGCAACGCCTTCCAACGCAACAGCAACCAAGGAGCAGCCATGAACCCCACCATCGGAACACTGGCCGGATCGACCGTCTTGATCACCGGGGCCGCCATGGGCATGGGCAGGATGTATGCCCGCCTCGCCGTCAAGGACCGCGCCAGCCACGTGATTCTCTGGGACATCAATGCCGGGCAGCTCGAGGAGGCGGCCGCGGAACTGCGCGGGGCCGGCAGCGAGATCCACACGCAGGTGGTGGACGTGGGCCGGCTCGAGTCCATCGAGGAAGCCGCCCAGGTGGTGCGCGACGGCGTCGGGGCCCCGGACATCCTCATCAACAACGCCGGCATCGTGCGCGGGAAGTACTTCTGGGAACACGACCAGCGCGCCGACATCGCCGAAACCATGAACATCAACACCCTCGCGCTGATGCACATCACCCGCGAATTCCTGCCCTCCATGATCTCCCGCGGGCGCACCTCGCGGATCGTGAACGTCGCCTCCGCCGCCGGGCTGCTGGCCAACCCGAGGATGAGCGTCTACTCATCCTCCAAGTGGGCGGTCATCGGGTGGAGCGATTCGCTGCGCCTGGAACTGGCGCAGGCCGGGCACCACCACATCAAGGTGACCACCTTCTGCCCCTCCTACATCAAGACCGGCATGTTCGACGGAGCCCGCGGTCCGCTGCTGACCCCGCTGCTGGAGCCCGGGCCGGTGACAGAGCGCGTCTGGCGGGCCATGAAGGATGGCCAGCCGATGCTCCTGATGCCCTGGACAGTGAAGCTGAGCTCCGCGCTGCGGGGCGTGCTGCCGATTGCCGCCTGGGACGCGGTGGCCGGGCGCGTATTCGGCGTCTACAAGTCAATGGAGCACTTCACCGGGCGCAAATAGGGAAACGTTGCTTCCCGCCTCCCGCATGCCGCCCCAAGGAGTGGGGGCGCCGGAAGGCACAACCCTAGCCATCCGGCACGGGGCGGCGGTAGCGTCGAACGTGAACGGAGCCCGTCCCCGCGGCCGCCTGCGCCTCGAGGAGCGGCTTCCGTGCCGGCGCGAGTCGCCGCGTCCGGTCTTTCGAGAAGGGACATGCCATGAAGGCTGCACGTTTTTACGCACAAAAAGACATCCGCATCGAGGAGATCTCCGAGCCCGAACTGCGCCCGGGCGCGGTGGCCATCGATGTGGCCTGGTGCGGCATCTGCGGCACCGACCTGCACGAGTACCTCGAGGGCCCGATCTTCGTCCCTGCGCCCGGGCACCCGCACCCGCTCTCGGGGGAAGAGGCGCCGGTGACACTGGGGCACGAGTTCTCCGGCACCATCACGGCCGTCGGCGAGGGCGTCTTGGACCTGGCCGTGGGGCAGAACGTCGTGGTCGAGCCCTACTTCACCTGTGGCCAGTGCGCCTCCTGCCAGGCGGGCAACTACCACCTGTGCGTCAAGATGGGCTTCATTGGCCTGGCCGGCGGGGGCGGGGGACTGGGCGAGAAGATCGTGGTCGACGCGCGCTGGGTGCACCGCATCGGGGACATTCCGCTGGACGAGGCGGCGCTGATCGAACCCCTCTCGGTGGGGCACCATGCGGTGATGCGCAGCGGCGTGTTGCCGGGGCAGTATGCGCTGGTCGGCGGAGCAGGCCCGATCGGCCTGCTCACCGCGGCGGTGCTTAAGGGCATGGGCGTCACCACCATCGTCAGCGAACTCTCGGCAGCACGCAAGGACAAGGCGCGCGAAAGCGGGGTTGCAGACCACGTGCTTGACCCCGGCGTCGAGGACGTCAGGGAACGGGTCATGGAAATCACCCATGGCATCGGGGCGGACGTCGCCTTTGAGTGCGCGGGAGTCAACGCGGTGCTCGACACCCTGCTCGATGCGCTAAAGCCCACCGGGGTGCTGGTGAACGTCTCCATCTGGGGTCGGCCCGCCACCGTGGACATGCAGAAGATCGTACTCAAGGAAATCGACGTGCGCGGGACCATCGCCTACGTGCGCGACCACGCCGAGGTCATCGAGCTGGTGGGAAGCGGAAAGATCGACCTCAAGCCGTTCATCACCGGGCGCATCGCCCTGGAGGACCTGATCGACAAGGGATTCGACACGCTGATCAACCACAATGAGACGGCGGTCAAAATCATCGTCTCGCCCAGCGGCAAGGGGCTCTAAGCCACCTCGGCCGGAGACCAACGTGCCTTTGGCGACTCGGCCGTATGATGGCTGAATGGCTCGCACTGCAAGGGAACGCATCACCGGTGACCCGACCTCATCCACCATCCACGATGTGCTCATGGAGCGGATCTCCGCATTGCCGGGGTGCGAGATCCAGGAGAATGCCTCGTCGTTCCATGTGGCGCGCGGGCGCGCCTTCCTTGGCATCCATCCCCGCCGCGGCGGGATCCTGGTCAACATCGTTCTCACCCGGCAGCTCGAATCCCCGCGGGTATTTCGTACGGGGCGAGTATCCGCGAACCGGTGGCACAACGAGATCATCCTGCTGGACACCGCTGCGCTCGATCCGGAGCTGTTGGGTTGGATCCGCGAAGCGTACGATCTCACCGCCTGAGGCAGCGGGTCCGGAGCGCTATGGGGCTAGGAGCTCGGAGATCGAGGCCAGTGGCACGATTCCCTCCGACCTCGCGGCGAGGTCCGGGTCGAGCGCCACGAGCGCATCGGCCTGCAGCATCGTGACAGCCAGGTATTCCGCGTGCCCGATGCTGTCCCACTGATGCTCGCGTGCGATCTTCCACGCGGTGCGCCGTGAGACCCGGTCGCCGAGCAGGCGGACCTTCACAGCGGTGATGCGCTCGTGGAGGTCCATCGCCGCTGCCTCGGTGATTTCGCCGCCGAGCACGCCCTTCAGCAACAGGTCCAGGGCCGCGGAACGGATCGAGTTCGGTGCGACGAGTCGATGGTCCGGATTCGGCTGGTATCGGTTGTCGGCAAGATGCAACAGTGCTGCCGGATCGATCACGAAGCGCTTCATGGGTCCATGGTAGGCCGGGCTGGATCCAGTTAGTGGGCGCGGATGCGCGACGGTGAAGCCTGCACCTTAGTGCCGGGGTCGTTCGAGCGCTCCAACTCCGGAATCCACGGGGGACAGTGACTCGTCATCCTCATGCCGCGGGGGCTCGAGCAATACCATTCCAACGGTGATGACCGCCGAGCCAATGGCCATGAGCGGGCGCGGGTTTTCAATGCCCCTGCGCAACAGGGCCTGGTGGATCCTCGCATCGATGACAAATCCAAGCTTCGTGCCGGCGGCACTCAGGGTGCCCAGTCCCAACGCAACGGCGGCCCGGAACTTCTTCCCGGGCTTGGCATCCTCGCCGGGGGCAGTGGCGAACCATCCGATGAGCCCCGCGGCGGCACCCGTTCCCACATACAAGGACCTCCTGGTCGAGGGTCGAAGCTTGGCAGGGTCAACCAGCGTCAGGAGGCCGCTGGCCACGCCGGTTCCCGCGGCATTGCCAAGTCGGGAGCGAAATGATGAAGGGTTGGTGTTTGTGTAGCCAGTCATTTGACCAGCCTAGCGAAACCGAAGCAGTGTACGGCTTTGCGCTCGCCCGAGGAATTAAACCAAATTACCCGGTGGTCTGATGGCAGGGCCGGTGGAAGTCACAATCGAACGATGCTTGCCCAACTGTCTGCCCCCGGGGCTATGGTGAAATTTGCTTACTCGCAGCTTCAACTTAAATATGGGGAGTTTCATTGTTCGGGGGAACCAATTTGGCCGCGCTGGCTACAGGTCGCGTGGCAAGGATCGTCGCGGGAGCGGTAGCGCTCGGTTTTGTAGCCACTGCCTGCACACAGGCACCGGCGTCACAGACAGCGAGTGACCGCAATGGCGCCACCGTTGTCAGGGTGATTGACGGCGACACCATTGTGGCGGACCTGTCCGGCGCCGAAACCACCATCCGTCTGCTCAACATCGATACGCCGGAGACCAAGCACCCGGACAAGCCGGTGCAGTGCCTCGGGGTGGAGGCAGCCGATTACACCAAGTCACTCTTGGCGCCGGGGGACCGGATCGAGCTGGCCTACGACGTGCAGCGCCTGGACCCGTACGGCCGCACGCTGGCGGGCGTCTACAAGGACGGAAGTCTCGTCAACGCCGATATCGCCGCCGCCGGACTCGGCGTTGCGGTGCTGTTCCAGCCCAACGAGCGGTTCTATCCCGAGGTCCTTGCCGCAGAGCAGCGGGCTCAGGAATCCAGCGAGGGACTCTACAGCGCGGCGATCGACTGCACGATTCCAGCCAGGGCGGTGGCCGCCATTGCGGGCATGGAGGCCGTTGAGGACACCGTTCCGGCGAACGCCGAGGCGGTGGGTTCCGCCCTCGCCGTGGTGACAGCCGCCATCGTGGCGGGCAAGGCGAAGAGCGCAGCGCTTCGGGGACTCGACACCGCCGGCAATGTGGTGGACGCGGCGATTTGGTCTGCGCGGAAGGCCACATATGCACCACAGCTGGCAGCCTCCCTTGACAGGGCCACGGCAATCGAGAAAAAGCTGGCCGCCAAGAAGACGGCGTTGGCACGGGCCAAGAAGGAAGCCGACGCCAAGGCAAAGGCGGTCGCCAAGGCCGCCGCTGAGGCCAAGGCGAAGGCGAAGGCCGAGGCAACGCGCAAGGCAAACGCCGCGGCCGCCGCCGAGCGGCGGGCCGCTGCCCAGCGGGAAGCGGCGGCAAGCAGGAGGGCCGCCGAACGCCGCCGCCAGTCGATCCCCAAGCAGACCTATCGGGCTCCGGCCCCAAAGCCTAAACCCAAGGTCAGCAGCAATCCGTATCCCGGGTACACCGGCCCGCGCTGCTACGCGCCCGGCGGCCAGACCTGGAAGCCCTGCTAGAAACCCCAACCCCTAAGGCTGCCCGCAGTCCATTGCCCCCCGTGCCGCATGGCTCGTGATGCAGTGGGCAGCGGGCACGCTCGTTTCGGACGTTCACCGGTGAGGTCACTGGGGCCGGCAAGCAAGAGAAGAACCGTGGCCAAGAGTTGTGCGGGGATTGGCTGGTTCCATTCCCAATCGTTGGCGGCGCGGAGTATGTTGGGTCGTGGAAAAACTCCGTCAGCTCCGCGAAGGAAAACCCCATGAGCACATTTGTCGATCGGCCCCGCACCGCCCTGATGGTGATCGATGTCCAGAACGACGTGGTGGCCAATGCCCACTTGCGCGAGGAAACACTGGGCAACATCAAAGCGCTGGTGTCCCGTGCCCGCGAATCCGGGGCGCCGGTGGTGTGGGTGCAGCACTCCGACGAGGAAATGGAGCAGGGCAGCGACGCCTGGCAGATCGTGCCCGAGCTTTCACCGGCCGCCGGGGAACCGGTGATCCACAAGATCTACGGGGACTCCTTCGAGGCCACCAACCTCGAGGAGGTGCTTTCCGCAGCCGGCGTCGGCCGGCTGGTGGTGTCCGGCGCCGAGTCCGACGCGTGCATCCGCTCGACCGTCCACGGCGCCTTCACCCGTGGCTACGACGTCACCCTGGTGTCAGATGCGCACACCACCAGCGACATGACCCAGTGGGGCGCCCCGCCGCCGGAGGTCGCCATCGCCCACATCAACCTCTACTGGCAATTCCAGGGGGCGCCGGAGCGCACAGCGGCGGTCACCAGCACGCAGGACGTGGACTTCGGCGCCTGACCTGGGATCTCCGGCCTCAGCGCGGGCGCACCGCCCACGCTGTGCGGCTGCCGCGCATGGACAGGTCGCTGCGTCGTGCCAGTCCGCGCGGGCCATCGAGGTCCAGCAACTGGTCGAGGGTGGACAGGTCCTCGGTGGACAGCTGCCCGGCCAGGCCGGTGCGCATGCGGGACAGGAAGGTGTGGGTGATGCGCAGCAGAAGTTCCCCGTCCGCCTCCGGCGCATAGTCGAACTTCTGCTTGGCGGCGGTGGTGAAGCCGGCGGCCTCCAGATCCGCACTCCAGTCCGGGTGGGCGTTCCAGCCTGCCTCGTCGAGCAACCGGTGGCATCGTTCTTCCAGGCCCGGCGTGCCGAATCCGAGATCCGTCGGGAGATAGCGCGGAAGCGCATTCATTTCCACGACCACGAACACTCCTTCCGGGGAAAGGCTTGTCCGGATCTCGCCAAAGACGCGGGCCGGGTCCTTCATGTGGTGTATCGAGGATGCCGCCCACACCAGACCGATGTCGGCCAGTTCGGGCCACGCCACGTCGAGGTCTGCCTGCAGCGTTGACACGCGGCCTTCAAGTTGGTGGGTGCCCACGTTGTTCGTCAGCCGCTGGAGCATGAACTCCGACTGGTCCACGGCGACCACGCTCGCCCGGGGGAAGGTGCGCGCCAGGCCGAGCGTCCCGGTGCCGGTGCCCGCACCCAGGTCCACAATCGTGCGTGGGTTGTTGGCCTGGGCGGCCGTCCAGTCAAAGATCTCCTGGAGGTGGTCGCGCAGCAACAGGGCGTCGAGGTCCAGGACCTCGGCCATGCCCGAGTCGTCGTCGTGGCCATGCGCGTGTCCGTGCTCCTGTCCCGAGTGGTGGTGTCCGTGGGCGCTTCCATGCGAATGCTCTGTAGTCATGGATCCAGCCTAACCACTGCCTGCGTCATTGGCATACACTCTTGCGTATGACGCAAGATCTTTCCATGGACACCGTGATCCGCCAGTGAATCAAGGGACTCCGGCTGGCCAAGGGGTGGTCACTCGATGCCCTGGCCGCCCGCTGCTACCTCAGCCCCTCGACCCTGAGCCGCATCGAGACCGGTCACCGCCGGATCGCCCTGGACCAACTGGTTCCCCTGGCAAAGGCCCTGGGCACCACCCTTGACCAATTGGTCGAGCCGACCGCGGACGAGGACGTCGTCATCCGGCCGGAGCCCGAACACCAGCCAGGAATCACCACCTGGCTGCTCTCACGCGAACATTCCCACGACGGCACCACCGTGGCCAAGATGCGCATCACCCCCGAGCGCTCGATGGCGGACGTGGGGATGAGCGTGCATCCGGGACGTGAATGGTTCACGGTCCTCTCGGGCACCGTGTCACTGGTGCTGGGGGAGCGCACGATCCTGGTCCACGAGGGCCAGGCCGCGGAATTCTCCACCATGGTCCCGCACCGCGTCGGTGCCCACGAGGGGCCGGTGGAGATCCTGACGATCCTTGACCATGGGGGAGAACGCGCCCACATGCATCTGCCCGGGGCCATCGGCTAGGGGCTGGAGGCCGGGTTCCGCGGCAACCCGTCCCCGTTGCCGGCCGCGAAGGAGAGCACAGTGGCGGAGAAATCCAGCAGGCTTGCGGATGACCGCTGGGCATGTCCGCCGCCGTCCTCCCGGCGCAGCCAGGCCCGGCCGCCCCGGCTCCGGATCCCCGACACGAATTCGACGGCCGCGGCATTGTCGACCCGTTCGTCGCTGCCGAGCACGCAGCACAGCAGCGGCGGGAGATCAGCCGCCGACTCCCGGGCGGCCAGGAGGTGGAGCGGGGAGTGGGCGGCTCGTTGTTGCTCGGAGGTCTCCCCGTCGGCACCGAACTCGTGGAGCCATTGGGATCCCAGCCCGTGCCGCTGCAGGTCCACTGTATCCAGCAACGGGGCCACCGCTATCACGCGGCCGAACGCGCCGGGATCCAGCAATGCGGCGGCACTGACCACCAGACCGCCATGGGAGGCCCCCACCGCGGTGAGTTCCGCGGCGCCGGTCCAGCCCTGCGCCACCAGGAAGCGGGCCACGTCGATCAGGTCGTGGACGGCGCGCAACTTGTTGGCCCCGCGTCCGGCCTCGTGCCATTGCCGACCCAGTTCCCCGCCTCCGCGCACCTGAGCCGCCACATGGATTCCGCCGGCGGCAATCCACGCGGCCACGCTGGGTTCGGGCTCGGTGCGGTGCACGACCCCGAAGCCCCCGTAGCAGGAGAGCAGCAGCGGCCGCGGGGACAGGGGCATGTCCGCGGCCAGGTCCCCGGCTCGCGCCGAGAGAATCACCGGGATCTCCACCGAGTCCCGGGCCGGGGCCAGCAGGCGCAGGTGCCTGAACTCGGCCGGGTTCCTGCGCGGCGGCAACTGCGTGGCGGACTTGGCTGCTGCCGGGCGTTGCAGGCAGACGACACCCGAGGGCCGCTCCGGGGACGCGCTCTGGATCCACACTGCAGCACCGTCCGGATGCGTGCTCACCGACAGGGCCGTGAGCTGCTCGGCGGCCTCCAGCTCCCACAGCGTTTCCCCATTCAGGGCCACCCGGGTGCCGGTGGGACCCTCCGTGGCCAGCAGGTTTCCGTGCTCGCCACTGACCCGGGCCAGCACCTTGCACCCCGGGACCTCGTGGTGGACCGCGTCCGGCGCCGTTGAGAGGATCCAGTCGCCGTCCCGGAGAAGCCAGCGCCGTGCACCCTTTCCGGGGGCGCGAGCCGTGAGTTGCAGCGTGCCGTCCCCGATTCCCAGGCGCAGCCGTTCCCCGGGCCCCGGGGTTCCGAGTTCCCCGGGGAACGGAAACGGCTCCGGGGGAGAGGCAGGTCCGTCCGCGCCAAACCCGCAGCGCCAGATGGCTTGTTCCGGCGGCCTTCCGGAGAGCACCCACAGCGAGGTGCCACCGGGCGACCACACCGGGGCGGCATGCCAGGACCGGGGGCCGGGAAGCTGCACGGGAGCGGCGCCCGGAGCGAGCAGCCAGACCTCGGCCAGTTCGGTGTCCGCCGGGCCGAGCAGCGCGGCGACCCGAGTGCCGGAGGGATCGAGGGCGAATCCGCGCACCACCCGGTTCGCGGGCACCGGCAGCGCGGAGCCGGCCGGCGGGGGCTCGGGCGCGTTGCCCGGGGCCAGGGCCCGGCACAGCCAGTCATCGGCGACCCGGTAGAGCGCGGGGAATTCCTCCCCCGGGCTGCGCCAGGTGAAGACGGCGTTGCCGCCGGCGAGCTGCGGCATGCCCTGCCGCGGCGCCGAGTCCCAGTGCAGCAATTGGGTCCGAAAGTACCCGTGGAGCGCGGGCTTTTCCCCCAGCTCCAGGCCGGCCGCGTCGATGGCCCGGGTCATCGTCCCACCAGGTCCCCGGGCCCGGCGTCGGCGCGGTCGAGCCATGCCAGGTGGCCGCCGTCGCCCAGCGGGGTGGGAACCTCCACCGTGACCGGCACGGACCGGGGATCCCCGGTGTCGACCAGGTGCACCTCGCCGTGCCCGCCCCGGGTCACCGCGACCCATTCATCGGCGCCCGAGGCCGCGATTGCCCGGCGGTCGGCGTCGTCCCACGGTTCGGCGCCGCGGCGCGGCGCCTTGTCCATCGGCGGCAGCGTCCAACGGCCACGCTCGCGCAGGGTTTCGGTGTCGTAGACGCGCAGGTCGTCGCCGTCCGGGTGGATCCGGGCCACGGCAATGGCGGTGCCGGTCAGCGCAAAGCGGAAGATCATCCCGTCGCCCAGAGGCGCCGTGCGCGAGGTGTTGGCATCGATGTCGTGGACCCACAGCGTATTGCCCCAGGTGTCCCATTTGCGCGGGTGCTCCCCGCCTTCGCGCAGCACGGCCACCAGCAGGCGCCGCCGGGTACAAAGGCGCAGGAAGTAGGCGCGGCCCGCCGCCTCCCAGGGCCGCATGGGGAGGGGTTCCGGCACCGGTCCGCCCACGTCGAAGCACTCGAGTCCGCGTTCGGTGGCCACGAACAGGGTGCCCGTATCGGGGTCGTAGGCATCCCCGTGGCCTTGTGCCCCGACCGCTTCGTGGATCCCGCCGCGCAGCTCCGGGCTGTGTACGCCAAGGGTGAGGATGTCATCGACGGAGATGGATTCGATGGCTCCGGGTTCGCGGTGCCGCAAGACCGCGCGCGGGCCCTCGGGCGTGGCGGCGACCACGACGCCGGGCTCGCCGGCCCGGGTGCGGATCCGGCGGGAGTACGGACCTGACGCGGCCTGCAGGTCCACGACGCTGAGCACGTCGCTCCAGGGTTCCCACGATTGCCCTAGCCCCGTGCTGACGGCAATGTACCGGCCGGCGGGGTCGCAGGCCAGGTGCTCGCCCGGGATGGCGACGGAAATCCGGTGGTCGATCGCCGCCGCGGGTTCCGTGCCGGTGGCGGCGAAGGGATCCATGACGATGAGGGATCCGCCCGCATCGTCCACCCAGGCGCATCGGCCGTTGCCCAGGGACAGGATCCCGGCGTGCTCGGCAAGGACCATGCCGGGGATCCAGCCTGTCACCGCGCGGGACGCGGGATCGATGAAGCCAATGGCGTGGGCCCGCTGGTCGGCCACGACGAGTATTTCCTGTTTCATGACGCCTCCATGACGTGTTGTTTGCGAATGATTCTCATTAAGTATAGTGTCTTCTTGTTGCCAGAACGGCAACGACATCACCTACGAAAGGAAACCCCATGGAAAACACCGTGGTACTTGCAGAAGTTGAAGAGACCGAGCAGCTGGCCCACCTGTCGGCCACCCACTCGAACGCGCTCGTCGAGAACCCGTTCGACTAATCGCCCATTCGCGACTGCGGGGTGGATGTTTGGCATCCACCCCGCAGTCGTGCGCCCCCGAACCAACATTCTTGAAAGGACCCATGAGTATCCCGGCAGTCGAGGTTTTCGAGCTCAACGGACGCACCACGGTGCGTTCCCCTGACGGCACCTTCCTGCGCGTGCAGGCGCCCACAGGGGCGCCGCTACCCATGCTGGAGACCTTTCATGGCCAAATCCGCGAGCAACTCGAGGCCCGGGCAGCCCAAAGAATGCAACCGCGCACCGGGCGTGAAAGTGTTGCCTTGCTTGCCCCGGAAGCCGGATGGGAACCGGTGAGCACGGCCCTGACTGGGCTCGACGTACAGAACCTCGACTATCGCGGGATACCGGAGGCAACAGGCGGGTTGATTGTCCAGGTTGCCGCAACCCCGGCGGACCGCGGGCTCCTGGATGACCTGCCGGACGCCGGCACCGCGGTGCTGCGCTGCTACCGCGAGGGCGAGATCCTCTTTGTGGATCCACTCGCGCTGGCCCCTGGCGACCCCAGCGGTTCGCAGGTGCTGCGCCGCCGGCTGGCCGCCTCCGCGGCAGCCGACGAACTGGACGGATGGCTTGATGCTGCCCGGCCCGGTGACGGAACCCTCGACGGCCTGCCCGCACTGGCCACCCAATTCCTTGGCGCCAGGATCCGCTCCATGGTCGCCGCGTGGCAATACGACACGCGCGAGCTGGCCGCCCTGCGCCGCACACTCTGGCGGTTCGACACCCGGACATTGTGCAGCAGCGAACATCCGGTGCTGGGATTTGCCGAACCGGCAAAGCGCCCCGGTCCCCGACGATGAAGCCCGCTTCCGGTCCCGCACCCACAAGACTCGACCTCGCGCTGGAGGACGGCACCGTGCTGGCGGGCGACCACTATCGCTCCGGCCAAGAGGCGGGGCGGGGAACGGTGCTGATCCGCACTCCGTACGATCGGCGGCAATACCGCGCCCAGGCAGGCGCCTGGCAGGCGCAGGGCCATGAAGTGGTCGTCCAGGACGTCCGCGGCCGTTACGGTTCCGCCGGAGCATGGCTGCCCTACGCGACCGAGGGGCGCGACGGGGCCGAAACCGCGCGCCTACTGGAGCGCGGGGGCCTGCTGGACGGCGGACTGATCCTGGCCGGGGCCTCCTACGATGCGCACTGCGCCCTCGAGGCGGCCCGGTGCCTCGAAACCGGCGGGGGGCCGTTGCGTGCCGCGGCCGTGGTCGCCATGGTCCCGGCCCTCGGCCTCCATGAGACCGCCCGAGACCCCGACGGAACCGCACGCCTGCGCGACCGCATCGGCTGGTGGCACATGCACGGGTTCGGCGCCGAATCCCGGGAGCCGCTGGCACCCGCCGAGCTCGACCGCCGGTGCCGCGCGGCCAGGGAACGCGGCGTGGCCGGCGCGATGCCCGCGCACACCTACGGTGCCCACGCACCCGCCCAATGGGACAGGCTGTGGTCGGCGCCAAGGCTTGACCTGGCCGCCCGCTACGGAAGCTGCCAAACGCCGCTGCTGGTGGTCTCCGGGCACCGGGACTTCTTTGTCCACGAGGCGCTCGGTCTGGCAGACGCCTGGGATGCGGGCAACACCGGATTCCTCACCGGCCCATGGGGCCACCGGCTCACCGCCGACCTCGACCCCTCCGCCGCGTCAACGCTGCGCGGCCACGGCGGCCTGATGGCCAGGATCCGGGAGTTCCTGGAACGTTCCGCGGCGCTCCCCTTCACCCTTGACTTCAACCCGTCCCGGATCGGCACCGATCCCTGGGAACCGTCCGAGCGCGCGCGGCTGCGAGCCGCGACCAACCCACCCGTCCCAGCAGAATGCGAAGTATCCCCATGACCACAGCCGAACACCTTGGCCTGTTGCCGCTGCACACCCTGGTGGATGAACACACCGGGATCATCCGCCGGGTGCGCTCGGTGCTCACCCCCGAGCACGCGCCTCCCGCCTACACCTCCATGACCGCCGAGGTCTCCGACGCCCGCTGGCTGGGGGACTGGCCGGCGGACCGCGTGTCACTGGGCACCACCTTCGGGGACGAGCGGCAGGCCTGGATCGCGGCGGTGGCCGAGGGCATGGAACGCTATTGCGGCAACTTCATCCCGGCCGAGGTCCCCGACGCCGAGCACTTCATCGGCAGCGCCCGGCAGCTCAGCGCAGCCGGGCACTCCGTCGTCCCGTTGCAGCAGCTTCCGCAATTCGCGCCCTGGCAGCTGGAGCGCCCCGACTTTCCCTACCGGAACCTGGAGGAGGACACCGAAACACTCTGGACCTCCTGCCGCCGGAACGCCGACGGGCAAGAGGTCTGGCTACCGGCCAGCCTGGTCTACCTGAACTGGCGGCAACGGCGCTTCGCCAACCTGCCGCGAATCCACCACCTCAACTACGCCGGGATCGCCACAGGGCAGGGGTTTGCCGACGCCCGCGACCGCGCCCTGCTGGAAACCGTCGAACGCGACGCCCTGGAATTGTGGTGGCACCTCGACGGCCCCACCCGGGGCATCAACACCGACTCGATCCCCGGGCTGGCCCAGTCCATGGAGGGCTGCCGGCTCCACTACTGGGTGGTCCAAATGCCCAGCGAATTCGCCCCGTCCATGGCCGCGCTGGTGTTCGACCCCGACACCGGGCTCTACGCCGCCGGTTTCTCCTGCAAGAACGATCCGGCCGAGGCCGCCCGCAAGGCGGTGCTCGAGGCGGTCCACACCTGGATCTACACCCAGGGCACCACCGATGCCGAGGGCTGGGTCTTCCAGGCCGTCGAGGCCGGACTCATGGCCCGGGGCCTGTACCTGGAACACCGGGAGGACCGCCGCTACCTGCAGGACGCCGGCGAGCAGTTCGAGGCCGTCCGGGACCTCGGAGCCCATGTGCAGGTGTGGCTCGATCCCCAGATGCACGCGCTGGCCGAGCGCTTCACGGCCCCGGCAGGCGGGCTGGTGGACATCGAGGCCGTGGCCGCGGTGCCCATGGAGGAGGTCCACCGGCGCCTGGCCCGCGCCGGACACGAGGTCTACACCCGCGAGCTGACCACCCGGGACGTCGCGATGACCGGGCTGAGCGTGGTGCGGGTCGTGGTCGGCGGGCTGGTGCCCAACGCCCCCGCGGCCTTCGCCTACCTGGGCTGCCCGCGCGTCGCCGAGGCGGCGGTGTCCCGCGGCTGGCGGGACGTGCAGCCGACCGCCCCCGGGCATTTCACCCTCGCCCCGCCACCCCACATGTAGGAACCATGACACCCGATAGCCACCCGCACCCCGGCGGGGAATTCGCCGCCGCCTGGTCCGGCCGGGTGCCGGGGCCGATGACGCACCCCGGACCCCGGCACAACACCTGGGACGCGCCCGCGCAGGCGGCCCCCGGCCGATCCGGCGCCCCGGTGCCGGTCGCCGCGGTGCTCGACACTCTCTGGGCCACCCGCGGCCTCCACCCGGACCCCGCCAGCGGGACACCGGGAAGCATCCCGCAACGGGCCATCCCCTCCGCCGGGGCCTGCTATCCGGTGCAGGTGCACCTGCTCTGCGGCACCGACTGCGATGTGCCGCCGGGCATCCACGCCTACAACGCCGGGGACTCCACCGTGCACCTCCGCGCCGAATCTGCGCCGGCCGCGGCCGGCGCCATCCTCGTGTTCACCGTGCTGCCGCAGCGCACCGCGGCGAAGTACCACCACCGTGCGCTGCCGCTGCTGCTCGCCGACACCGCCTACGCGCTGGTGGGAGCGGCCCGCCATGCGGCAGCCCGCGGACTGGAGAGCCGGTGGCTCACGGCGGATCCCGCCACGCTGGCCGCCGCGGCCAGGCTCCCTGGCTATGGGCAGTGGCAACGGCACTGGCCGGACACCGGACCGGAACTGCCCCTGGCCGCACTGGCCGTGGGCACCGGCGGTGACCTGCCGGACCTGGCCCGGTGGGGCGGCGCTGCCGCGCCCGCCGGCCGTCCGCAACCATGCCCCCAGCGGCAACCGCGCACCTTGGCCTGGATTCAACGCTGGGCCGCCGGACCAGGGCTTCTCCACCCCGGGCCTGAACGCGAAATGACGCAGGGTCCCGCGCCCGGGGCGGTGGAACTCTCGCGCCGGCGCAGCCTGCCACTTATCCCGCCGGTTTCCGGCGCCGCGCACCCGGTTCGCCTCCCACACCCGGCGGTGTGGGAGCGGCTGCTGGACGGTTACCCGCTGCCCGCCCCGCCGGGGTGCGGGTACGTGGTCCTGGACCGGGAAGAAATCATCGACCGGAAGCTGCACCTGCACTGCGCGCGACAGGAATGGATCCTGTCGCTGGACGGGATGCTGCTCTTTCGCACCCAGGCCGAACCGGACGAAGCCGCCATGAGGTGGGCCGCCGGGGCCGCCGCCCACTTGCTCTACACCTGCCTGTCCACCGTCCGGGAGCTTGCCTTCCGCCCCGTGGCCGGATGGACCGGGACCCTGGACGGGCTCACCACGCTGCATGCGCTCGGTTTCCGGGCGCAGGAATCGGAAGGACAAACCCATGTTGGTCAATAGGCGCCTGATGGCCCTGACACGCGGCCACCGCCGGAGGCTAAACGCGCTCACCGCCGTGCTCTGCCTGGGCACGGCCAGCTACTGGGCGCAGGGATGGTTCCTCGCCGGCGCGCTCGCCGGGCTGCTGCCCGGCCAGGGCAACACCGGTGTGCAGGTGCTGCACAACCTGCTGGCCGTGCTCGGCTGCGGGCTGCTGCGGGCGGCACTGCAGCAGGTCCAGGCCCGGCTGGCCAGCGGACTGGGCACCGCGGTGCGCCTGGAATTGCGTGCCGCCCTGGCCGCGGCGCTGCTGAGCCCCCAGCGGTTGCGCGACAACTCCGAACGCGGCGGGGCGCGCCGGCTTGCCCTGAGCGAGGGCGCGGACGGCGTGGAACCCTACGTCACCGCGTACATCCCGCATGCGCTGCAGCTGCAGATCCTGTGCCCGGTGCTGCTTGCCGCGGTGGCGGCGCTGAATCCGGTGCTGGCGGCGGCACTCCTGGCCGCCGTCGTGCTCGCCGTGGGCGCGCCGCGGCTGTGGGGCAGGCTGCTGGCCCGGCGCGGATCCACGCACTGGGACTCCTACGAGGCCCTGGGCGCCGACTTCCTCGAGGCACTGCAGGGCATGCGCACGCTGAAGGTCCTTGACGCGGTCCCGCGCTTCCGGGCCAGGCTGCAGACGCGCTCCGACGCCCTGCACCGCGCCACCGTCGCGACCATGAGGGTGTCGCTGGCCGACACCGCCCTGGCGGACCTCGGCATCCAGGCCGGGCTGCTGGCCGCCGCGGCGCTGACCGCGCTCGATGTCCTCGGGGCCCTGCCGTCGGGGCTCGGCGGCTCACCTGCCCTCACCTTCTTCACGCTCATCCTGGCCTCGGAGGTCTTCCGGCCCGTCCGCGACCTGGCCCGCCAATGGCACGCCGGCTACCTCGGCATCTCCGCCCTGGGAAGCATCGACGCTGCCATCGGCGAGAACGATGCCTCCCCGGCCGGGGTGGCCGCGGCAGGTGGCCACACCGCCGGCGACCGGCGGGCCGGCGGGCACACGCTCGGGCTGGAAAACCTGTCCTTCCGCTACGGCCCCGATGCGCCTTGGGTGCTGCGCGGGGCCACCGCGCGCATCCAACGCGGCGGGATCACGGCACTTGCAGGTCCCTCGGGCACCGGGAAAAGCACACTCTTTGACATCCTGCTCGGCTTCCTTCCCGCCGGCGGGCACTGCCTGCTGGACGGCCGTCCGCTGCAAGCGGCGGACGTGAGCGTCGTCTCCCAACACAGCTACATGTTCCCCGGCACCATCCGGGCGAACCTGGCGGCCGTGCGCCCCGGGGCCACCGAGGCGGACATGCGCGGCGCGCTGGCGAAGGCCGGGCTGGCGCGCGAGCTCGACGCGTGGCCGGCCGGCCTGGACACCGTCCTCGCCGAGGCCGGGCACTCGGTCTCCGGCGGGCAGCTGCAGCGCCTGGCCGTCGCCCGCGCCATCCTGGCCGACCGTCCGGTGCTGCTGCTGGACGAACCCACCTCTGCCCTGAACCCGGAACTGGCCGCCGAGCTCATGGAGTCCTTGCGCGCCGAGGCCCGGCACCGCATCGTGGTGATGATCGCCCACCGCGCCGAGGCCCTGGACGCTGCCGACACCGTGCTGCGGCTGCACGAGGGCAGCCTGCGCGAAACCATCCCGACCACGTCCCCGGAGGCACCATGAGTCCGCAGAACACCGACACGTCCACGCGCCGGCACGACCCGCTGTGGGGGCTGCTCCCGCACCTGGCCGAACACCGCCTCGCCCTGGCCTGGACCGGAGTGGTGGGCATTGCAAACAACCTGGCCCTGGTCTTCCTGGCCGTGGCGGGCTCATACGCTGTGACGCTCGCCTTGGTCGAGGGGCGGCTGGCGCCGGGCGGCTGGTGGATTGCCGGGGCCGCCGCGGTGCTGCTGCGCGCGGTGCTGACCTGGCACGAGATGGACCTGTCGCACTCGATTGCCTACCGCGTGCTCGCGGCGCTGCGCATGGGCCTCTTTGACGGGTTCTCCCGCGGCGTGCCCTCCCGCACGCCCGGCCAGCACACCGGACGGCTGGCGGCCACCGCCATGGGGGACACCGAGAAGCTCGAGTTCTTCTACGCCCACACGCTCACCCAGCTGGCCGGCGCCTTGGTGCTGCTGGCCGGCGGCACCGCGACGCTCTACCGGATCGGCGGCACACTGGCCGCCGGATGGCTGCTGGGCCTGGCCGCCCTGGTGCTGCTCACCCTGCCGTGGCTGCGCTCCAACGCCCGCCTGGGCCAGGAGGTCCAGCGCGCCAAGTCCGACCAGTCCGCCCTCGCCGTCGACCTGCTCGCCGGGTCCCGCGAGATCCTCGGCTTCGGATTGCAGGAACAGGTCCAACGCCAGCTCGCCGCGGCAACCCGCACCGTCGCCCGGGCGGAGCGGCGGCTGAAGGCACGGGAAAGCGCCGCGGCCAGCGTGCGCGAACTGTGCTCCCTGGGCATCCTGGTCGTGGTGTTCCTCGCGGCCTGGAACCAGCCCGGGCTTGACCGCCTGTGGATCCCGGCGGTGGTCGCCGGCACCCTCACCCTGCTCTCCCCGCTGATGGAGGCCGTTGCCGTGCTCACCCAATTGCAGCCGCACCGTGCCGGCGCGGCCCGCGTGCTGGAGGGAATCTCCATGCCGGCGGAGGGGGCCCGGGCCACTGCCCCCGTCGCGTTCGCCGCGGACGGACCGCTGGGGCTCGAGGTCGACGGCGCAAGTTTCTCCTATCGCGACGGTGCGCCGGCGCTGGAACCGACCTGGCTCTCGGTGGCCCCGGGGGAGCACCTGGGCATCTCGGGCAGCTCGGGGTCCGGAAAGACCACCCTGGCCCGGCTGCTGGTGAGACTCTGGTCCCCGGATGCCGGAAGCATCGCCCTGGTTCCGCGCACTGGTGTGCCCGTGGATGTGGCGTCCATCGAGGAGCACGACTTCCGCTCGCTGGTCACCCTGGTGGAGCAGGACGCCACCATCTTCCACGGTTCCCTGTTGGAGAACATGCGCCTCGCGGTTCCCGGCGCCACGGCCGCCGAGGCCGGGGAAGCCCTGCGCCGCGCCGGACTCCACCTCGAGCCGGGCCGCTGGCCCGCCGGCGTGCACAGCATGGTGGGTGAGACCGGCTCCGGGGTGTCGGGCGGGGAACGCGCCCGCATCGCCCTGGCCCGGGCGCTGCTGCTGCGGCCCCGGGTGCTGGTGCTGGACGAAACCACCGCCTCCCTGGATGCGGCAACCGAGGCCCTCCTGCTCGACGCGGTGGCGGCGCTGGCCGGGGACACCACCGTCATCACCATTTCGCACCGCGAATCCACGCTGGCGCGCTGCGACCGCAGGGTTGCGCTCGCCGGGCTTCAGTCCGCGCCCCTGGCGCAGCCCGCATAGCGGGGCCCGGATTCCGGGTTCGACCGGCCGGGGGCCTTGGCGGTGTACCCCGTGCGGGCGGCCGGCGTGGGCGGGCGGGCCCGCCGGGTGGACAGGCGGCCCCCGCCACCCACCGAGGGAGCCTGGCACACGGCTGCCGGGCCCGGGCGGGTAGCATCGGAGGGTGCAATTCGCCGCGCCCGCGGGTGAATGTGCAGCAACCTTCCCGCCGCGCCGATCCAAGGAATCCGATCCAGTTGAACAAGAAAACGCTCAAAGACGAAGGGTTCACCGGATTCCGGCCCATCACGGGCCTCGAGATCAACCGGATTCCGCAACACCAGGGACTGTTCGCCGTGTTGCGGCCCGAGGGGTTTGAGCCGCGGTACCTGGCCAGGAGCACCGCCGGAATCTTCAAGAAGAAGAATCCCACCCTTCCGGCGGCCGGGCTTGCCGCCGAATGGGTGGACGACGCCGAGGTCCTCTTCATCGGCAAGGCAGGACCGGGCAGCAAGGGAAACCGCGGGCTTCGACGCCAGATCCAGGAATTTGTGGACTTCGGCAAGGGAAAGCCGCCGGGTCACTGGGACGGCCGGTTGGTCTGGCAGCTGGCGGAGGCCGGGAGCCTTCTGGTGGCCTGGAAGGAACTTCCGGTCGAGGAGCTCAACGCGGCCCAGGCCGACTGCCATGCGCGATTCCGCCAAGCGCACGGCAGGCTGCCGTTCGCCAACCTGGTGCAGGCCCGCGCCTAGGCTCCCCAATCGATTCCGGCTGCCCCGCGCTCCTTACGGTGGGACCAAGGTCCCCGGAATCCCCGGGAGGCCGGCTCCCGGAAACGACGGCAGGGCCCGTCGAGGGGACGGGCCCTGCCTGCACGGCCGCAGCCGGGTCGATCTGCCTAGAACGCGTCGGGGTGAAGCCCCTTGGCGATCTGCTCCACGGCCCGGATGTTGCCCCAGGTTCCCGGCATGACGTCATCGGAGTCGATTGGCACCAGGCGGTTGTTCTTCACCGCATCCAGCTGCGGGAACTTGGCCTTCAGGAAGTCGAGCGTCGCCTTCTCGTGGGCCTTGTTGAGCGTGGTGAAGACGATGACGTCCGGGTTCTTCGCCACGAGCGTCTCGGGGGAGATGACCGAGGAGAAGAACTGGGCGAAGGCCTTGTCGTCGGGGCTGAAGACGTTCTCGCCGCCGGCGACCTCGATCATGTTGTATTCGATGCCTGCCCCGATGGCCGAGACCGTGTTGCCCTCCACGAAGAGTTCCGCCACGGTCGGCCTGGCCAGCCCGGCCACACGCTGGCCGACGCCGTCGAGCGCGCCCTTCGCCTCGGCCGCAAGCCTGGCGGCGGCATCCGGCGCCGCGAAGACAGCCCCCATGTTCTCGATGTCGGTGAGCAGGTCGCTCACCTCGGCGCTGCCGCGGCGCTCGGAGCAGCCGGCGGTGGCAATGTAGGCCTGCGCGCCGGCGGCCGCCAGCTGGTCGATGCCGGCGAATCCCTGCTCGGCGGTGAATTCGTAGCTGGTGGGGGAATAGACCAGGTCCGGGGCGACGCCCAGCAGCACCTCGCGGGAGGGCGGGCCCTGCTCGCTCAGCTGCGTGGCGGTGCCAAGGTCCGCGAGTTCGGGCATCAGTTCCCGGCCCTTGCTTTGTGCCTCGGCCACCACCTTGTCCGCCTGGCCCAGGCGCACCAGCATCTCGGACTGGCCCGGGGTCATGGCCACAGCACGCTGCGGAACCCCGGCAAAGTCCAGGGTGCGGCCGCAGTTCTCGATGGTTGTCGCGGCACCGGCCGAGGCTGCGGGCACGGTGGCGGAGACGGCCTGGCCGCAGCCGGCCAGCAGCGTGCCGCCGAGCAGCAGGCCGGAAATCAGGGGCAGGGTCTTGTTGTTCATGCGTGTTCCTTGAGTGGTTCGGTGTGGTGGTTGGCTTGTGGTTGCGCGCCGGGCGCCTCGGCGCGAAGCTTCGCGACGGCGATCAGCGGGCGGCCGGTGAGCGGGTGCTCGAGCCGGGCAGAGTCCACGCCGAAGCCGGCGCGAATGGTCTCCTCGTCGAGCACCTCGTGCGGGCGGCCGATGCCCTGCAGCCGACCGGCCCGCAGCAGGGCCACGTTCTCGCAGAATTCGCTCGCGAGGTTCATGTCGTGCAGGGCCGTGAGGACCGTGAGGCCGCGGGAGGTGGCCAGGGTCATGAGCTCGAGCTGGAAGGCGATGTCCAGGTGGTTGGTGGGCTCGTCGAGCACCAGCACCGGGGTCTGCTGCACCAGGGTCCGGGCCAGCAGCACGCGCTGCTTTTCCCCGCCGGAGAGCCCGGCGAAGTAGCGCGAGGCCAGGTGCGCGGCGCCGACCTCGCGCAGCGCGGCGTCGATCAGTTCGTGGTCGGCGGCCGAGTCGGCGCCGAAGCCGCGCTGGTGCGGCACCCGCCCCAGCATCGCCATCTCGCGGACGGTGATCGGGAATTCCTGGGTGGATTCCTGGGCCATCACGGCGATCCGCCGGGCCACCTCGCGCCCGTTCAGTGTCCTGATGTCCTCCCCGTCAACCCGCACGACGCCCGCGGAGGGCTTTTGCGCGCGGTACAGGGTGCGCAGCAGCGTCGACTTGCCGCAGCCGTTGGGTCCCAGGATTCCCAGCACCGTGCCGGAGGGCACCGCCAGGGACACGTTGTCAACGATCCGCCGGCCGCCGATCTCGACGGACACGTTTTCGAAGGAGACGTTCACTGTCCCACCCCCGCCGCGCGGGCACCGGAGGTGCGCATGAGCCAGAGGAAGAAGGGTGCGCCGACCGCCGCGGTGAGGATGCCCAGCGGTATCTCCGCTGGCTGGGCCACGGAGCGGGCCAGCAGGTCGGTGAGCATCAGGAAGAGCGCGCCGCCCAGCACCACCAGCGGCAGCATCCGCCGGTGGTCCGAGCCGACGATCATGCGCACCGCGTGCGGCACGACCAGGCCCACGAAGCCGATGCCGCCGCACACCGCGACGGTGGTGGCGGTCAGCAGCGCGGTGGCGAGCAGCAGCGTGCGGCGCATGGAGGTGACGTTCACGCCCAGTGCGATGGCCGTCTCGTCCCCGGCCAGCATCGCGTTCAGCGCGCGGGAGCGGGCCATCGCGTAGATTCCCACCACCGCCAGCGCGAGCCCGGGCAGCACCAGCTGGCCGTAGCTGGCGGCGGAGACGGAACCGAGCAGGAAGAAGAGCACGGAGTAGACGTTCTGCGCCTCGGTGGTGATGGTCAGGAAGTTGGTGATGGCCGCCAGCAGCGAGCCCAGGGCGACGCCGGCGAGGATCAGCCGGGAGGGCGCGATGATCCCGCCCTGCTTGGCCAGCAGGTACACCAGCACGGTGGCCCCGGCGGCGCCGAGGAAGGCTGCCGCATTTAGGCCGATGCCCGCCATGGCGGTGGAGCCGGCGACGATGGCCAGCACCGCGCCGACCCCGGCGCCGGCGGAGACGCCCAGGATGTAGGGCTCGGCCAGCGGGTTGCGGACGTTGGTCTGCAGCAGCGCACCGGCCAGGGCCAGGGAGGCCCCGGCGATGCCCGCCAGCAGGGTGCGCGGCAGGCGGAAGTTCCAGACGGCCTGGTCCTGCGAAACGGTGATGGACCCGTCGCTCATCCATGCCATGCCCGGAATGAGGTGGCCGGTGATGATCTTCGCGGCCTCGGGCAGGCTGGTGGCCAGCGGGCCGGTGCCGGCGGAGAGCAGGATGACCAGCACGATGCCGGTGGCCAGCAGCGAGGTGGTGCCGTGCCGCCGCCAGGCGGAGGGCCTGTGCGGCGGGGGCTGTAAGGAAGGGGCCGCGGGGCGCGGGGGGTCCAGGGTGGTTATCGGGGAAGCATTCACTCACGACACGTTATCGCATATGAGAATCATTCGCTTTAGTGTTACGCCTTGCCGGACACGGTTTGCCGCTGTGGGTCACCGGGCACTACGTCGAAAATCCGCCGATATCGGGATTCTCGGTTTTCCGCTACCGCCCAACCGAAGTAGCCAGGGTGCGCTGCGAGCCCAACGCCGGGATCCCGTTCCTTGTACTCGCGTACGCCGGCGGGCGGTGGACCGCACCGTCAACGGAGTCCGGGCCGAACGGGGATCGTGCCAGCGGCCACCGCGACCACCCCGGGTATTCCCGGCCGTCACGACAGGCCACGGGACCACTTGAAAGGCGAGTGCCCTGCGCTTAAGCTGGGGCACCCCAAGGCAAAGGAGAGACCCGTGGGCAACGTGGTCATGTACGGCTCGGTGTCGGTGGACGGCTTCGTCGCGGACGGGAACGACCAGCCCGGACCGCTGTTCGACTGGCTGACCGGCGGCGACGTCCCGCTGGACGAGGGCGGCGTGTTGAAGGTGTCGCAGGCCTCCTACGACTACACCCGTGCGTACTGGGACCGGATCGGGGCGACCATTGTCGGCCGACACGTCTTTGACATGACGGACGGCTGGGACGGGATCCCTCCGGGCGGGGTGGCCCACGTGGTCGTCGTGACGCACCGCCCGGCGCCCGAGGGCTGGGACCCGGAGGCGCCGTTTCACTTCGTCGACGGCGTCGAGGCGGCCGTGGCCAAGGCCCAGGAGCTCGCGGGTGAACGCATCGTCGAGGTCTCCGTTGGCGATGTCGGGGGCCAGGTGCTTGCCGCGGGCCTGGTCGACGAGGTGCGCATGGATGTCGTACCCGTCGTGTTCGGGTCGGGCAAGCGCTTCTTCGGGTCGGTCCATGCACAGCAGCTGTTGGGGGATCCCGACGTGGTGATCCAGGGCAACCGGGTGCTGCACCTGCACTATGTGGTGCGCCGTTGACCGATGCGGGCAGGTGCGCGAAGCAGCCCCGGGACAGGGGCGACGGCCGATATCCGGCAGGCGATTGCACCCCCACCGTTGAAGAGCCCGTTGAGGGGAGAGCCCCAGGCCGTCAATCGGCGGGATTCGCGACCTGCAGTGGCGTCTGCGCCGGGGCCCCGTGGCGCCGCCAGAGGAAGAATCCGAGCACGACGATGGCAACCGAGAGAAGCAGTCCCGTGGCCGGCACCTGCACGAAGAGCGGGACGAACGAGACCAGTGCGCCCGCGAGGAGAAGTCCCGCGGCGTATCGCGGATAGACGGGGGCACGGAGTGTCGCAATGGCGAAGAGAACCCAGCCGACGGCGGCGAGCAGGAAGGAGAGTGCGAATCCCGTGAATCCCAGCTCTCCGGTCGCCAAATCGGGGGCCTGGACCGCCAGGTCGGGGACCACGAAGAACTCGAACCAGAGCGCCCCCACGCTCAGCGCGGTCCCGGCGAAGGCGAGCAGGAATCCGGCAAAGCCAAGAATCCCCGCGGCCCGGGACTCACTGGCGTACAGCCCGGTCAACCCGAGCAGCAGCAACACGGTGCCGAGCAGGTAGAAGCCAAACACGATTCTCTGTGAGGCGCCGCCGGCCGCTTCGGCGGCCTCCAGGTCGACCACCAGGCTCATCACATCCCCGATGACGGAAAGAACCCCTGCCGCGATAGCGGCCAAACCGGCTAACCGGAGCAGCTTCTCAGATGACATGGAACGGTACCTCTCGACGTCATTGTCGGAATCCGAACCGTACGCTGCGAGCCATCGGCTGGCAGCGTCCGTTGCGCCGACCATACAGTTCCAGCCCATGGGCTGGCAAGATTTCCCGAAGACCGATTAAGGGCCGCCGCGGGGCTGGAGACGTTGCCCCCATTGGGAACCTGCGCGGGTCGGCGGGGGATCTGATTGGGGGCACGGGGCGTGGTTCACGGAATCCGCCGGGAGCCATGCCGTCAGGCACGGTCCGCCGGGGTCGGTGGCGCGTCAAGCGCCTAGGGGTCGTACATGGGACCGGGAGTTTCGTCGCTTTCCAGCGGCTTGAGTTCCTCGTCCCCGAGGTAGAGGTTGGTGCCGGTGCGGTCCTTGAGAGTGATCGTGGCGACCAGCGAAACCGCGACGAGCAGGAACAGGTAGGTCGACACCGCGACCGTGGTGTTGAACGAGCCCACGAGGGCGGTGGCGATGGTGGGGGCAAACGCCCCGCCGAGCACCGCGCCCAGGGCGTAGCTGATGGAGGAACCGCTGAGCCGGATGCGGGCGGGGAACAGCTCGGCATAGAGGGCCGGCAGCGGCCCGTAGGACAGGCCCATCACCGCGCCGAAGACGATCAGCGCCAGGGCAACCATGGCGATGTCCCCGGTGTCGATGAGCAGGAAGAGCGGGTAGAGCCAGACGAGCATGGCGACCCAGCCGATGATGTACATCTTGCGCCGGCCGATGCGGTCCGAGGCCACCCCGGAGACCCAGGTGGAGACCAGCCAGGCCACCGAGCCGATAGTGATGATGTTCAGGATGGTGCCGGCGTCCAGTCCCAGGCGCTTGGTGGCGTAGCCGAGAATGAAGCCGCCGGTGAGCATGTAGCCGGCGGCGTTGTTGCCCATGAAGACCAGCGTGGCCTGGACGACCTTGCCGGGGTGGTGGCGGAAGAGGGTGGCCAGCGGCGCAGTCTCGGTCTGCTTCGTGGCCTCCATCTGGTGGAAGACCGGAGACTCCTCGACCCGGGTGCGGATGTAATGCCCGATCAGGATCAGCACGAAGCTCAGCAGGAAGGGCACCCGCCAGCCCCAGGCCAGGAACTGCTCCTCGGTCAGCGCCGCGGCGAAGATCGCCGTGACCCCGGCAGCCAGCAGCATGCCGGCGGGAACACCCAGCTGCGGGAAGGCCCCGAACTTGCCGCGGCTTTGGGCCGGGGCATGCTCGACGGCCATCAGCGCCGCCCCGCCCCACTCGCCGCCGGCGGAGAATCCCTGGACGATGCGCAGGAACACCAGCAGGATCGGAGCCCACACCCCGATGGTGGCGTAGGTGGGCAGCACGCCGATCAGGGTGGTGCCGGCACCCATCAGGATCAACGTGATGATCAGCACGACCCGGCGCCCGTAGCGGTCCCCGATCCTGCCCATCACCACCGCGCCGAAGGGGCGGAAGAGGAAGCTGATGCCCACGGTGGCGAACGAGACGATCGAGGCGAGCGTGCCCTCCAGCCGCGAGAAGAACAGCGGGGCCAGGACCAGGGCGGCGGCGTTGGCGTAGATGAAGTAGTCGTACCACTCGACCGTGGTGCCGATCATGGTGGCCCCCGCCACCCGGCGCTGTTCGGGGGTCATCCGCTGGGAGGCCGTCGGTGTGGTGCCCATGAGCATTCCTTTGTCCGGGGATGAGGGTCCCGGGTCCGGTGGGCCGCGGTGCCACTCGCCTAATGCTCACATTGTAGGACTTCCCCCACCCTGGGGCGAGGGTTGCCGAAGCCCGGGAAAAGCGCCCATGAAATGGGGTTCCCCGCACCGGCTTTCGGCTCCCGGGTGGCCTCAGGCCGAGGCCCGCCGGTTGCGCCGGCGCCGGCGCAGGACCAGGTACAGCCCGAGTCCCACGCAGAGCAGGTAGATCCCGGCGACGGCCGTCCACCCCAGCGCAAAGCCGCCGGCCGAGCCGACAAGGGTCCCCATGACCAGCGGGCCAACCGTGAAGCCGCCAAACTGCCCTGCGGTGACCATCCCGGTGGCCATGCCCATCGAGGAGGACGGGACGCTGCGCACCACCGCGGCCATCAGCACCACCGAGACCCCCAGCGCAGAGGCCCCGTGCAGGGCCACGGCCAGCCACAGCAGCGGCGCCGACCCGGTGGCGCCGGCGGCCAGGAACACCCCGGCCCCGGCGAGCGCCAGGCCCGCCAACAGCAGCAGGAGCGGCGGGGCTGCCATGCCGCGGGACATCATCCGTCCCCACCCCACGCGCGCGGCCACGCCGATCGCCCCGGCCGCAGCGGCTGCCACGCCGCCGAGCACCAGGGAGAAGTCGAGTTCGCGCACCGCATAGAGCGAGAGGTAGACGTTGGTGGCCTGCACGCCCATGCCGTTGACGAAGCCGAAGGCGGCGAGCGCCCAGATCAGGAACCTGGTGCTCGGCGCTGCCGGGGCCGGGCCGCCGGCGGGCAAGTCGCCCACGGGTATCGGGACCCTTGGCAGCAGCGGGACGGCCTTGAGCACGCGCAGCGACACCACGCCCAGCAGCACCGCGGCCGCGGCACCCGCGCCGCTGGCCCCGTGCCAGCCGATCCAGGCGGCCAGGGCAGGGAAGCCGAGGCTTGCCACCAGCTGGCTGACCTGCACGCCGGATTGCTTGATGCCGATCCAGCCGATGCGCTGTTTTTCCGGGACGCGTTCGGCCAGGATGCGGTTGGTGACGCCGTTGGGGAAGGACTGGGCAAGGCCGGCAAGGCCCGAGGCCACCAGCAGCAGCGCGTAGCCGCCGGGGATCGCGGCGAGCAGCAGGGACAGCGTGGCCAGCGCGAAGACCAGCGCCAACAGGCGGGAATCGGGCTGCCGGTCGGTGAAGCGGCCAAAAGCAGCATTGCCGATGGCCCCCGCGCCGAAGCAGACGGTGGCGAGCAGGCCGAATTGCGCCTCGCTGATTCCCAGCTCGGTGATGACCAGCGCGCTGACGGCGCTCAGCCCGTAGGTCAGCAGGGGGCCGATGCCGACGGCGACCAGCAGGATCGCCAGCAGGGAGTATCCGGGCCGCCCGGCGGGTTCCTTCATCCAGGCTCTCCTCAAGTCAGTATGGCATTCCGGGGGATCCCGGTCACCGGGCTCCAGTGTTTCACATCGGCGGCCGGTGGCCGGTTCCGTCTCAGAGACCTTGAATGCCTCCCTGCCCGGTGCTAGACCTGAAGGCACATGGCACCGGCCCCGGCGCCGGCGCGGATTCCAACCGGGCCGCAGGCGGTCCGACGAAGGGGGACCTGGTTCTCATGGCAGGCAAGCCGCTGAAGGACGACGTCACCGACGAGGGGCTGGTGGTGGGCCCGCCCAAGCGCAGCGCGGGGGGACTGCCGGGCCTGCTGGCGTCCATTCCGCTGGCCCTGGGGGAGATGGGCCCGCGGCGGGCGGCCGGCACGCTGCTTCACATGAACCAAAAGGACGGCTTTGACTGCATGAGCTGCGCCTGGCCCGATCCGCCGCACCGCAAGGTCGCCGAGTTCTGCGAGAACGGGGCCAAGGCGGTGGCCTGGGAGGCCGACCCGCTGAAGGTGCCCACCGCGTTCTGGGCGGGGCACCCGGTCTCCGAGCTCAGGGAACGCAGCGAATATTGGCTCGGGCAACAGGGCCGCCTGGTCGAACCGGTCTACAAGCCCGCCGACAGCGAACACTACCGCCCGATCTCCTGGGAAAACGCGTTCGGCCTGATCGCCAGGGAACTGCACTCGCTGGCTTCCCCCGACGAGGCGACCTTCTACACCTCGGGCCGGGCCAGCAACGAGGCTGCCTTCACCTACCAGCTCTTCGTGCGGGCGTTTGGCACCAACAACCTGCCCGACTGCTCGAACATGTGCCACGAGTCCACGGGCGTGGCCATGGCCGAAAGCATCGGGGTGGGCAAGAGCGCGATTGCGTACGGGGACTTCGCCAAGGCCGACCTGATCATCATCATGGGGCAGAACCCCGGCACCAACCACCCGCGCATGCTCACCGCGCTGGAGGAGGCCAAGGCGGCCGGGGCCTCCATCGTGGCGATCAACCCGCTGCCGGAGGCCGGGCTGATCAACTTCAGGAACCCGCAACGCCCGCGCGGCCTGGTCGGGCGGGGCACGGACCTGGCCGACGCCTACCTGCAGATCCGCCTGGCCGGGGACATGGCGCTGATGCAGGCGCTGGCCAAGCGGGTCTTCGAGGCCGAGGACGCCGCTCCCGGCTCGGTGCTGGCCCACGACTTCCTGGCGGAGCACTGCATCGGGCTTCAGGCCTACCGGGACCACCTGTCCACCCTGGAAGAGGCCGACGTGCTGGCCGCCACCGGCCTGGAGAGCGCGCAGATCGACGACCTGGCCCGGCGCTACCTGCTGGCCGACCGCGTCATCATCACCTGGGCCATGGGCCTGACCCAGCACACCAAGGCGGTGGACACGATCAAGGAGATCATGAACGTGCTGCTGCTGCGCGGAAACATCGGGCGCCCCGGCGCCGGACCCTGCCCCATCCGCGGGCACTCCAACGTCCAGGGGGACAGGACCATGGGCATCTGGGAGCAGATGCCGCGCCCCTTCATGGACAAGCTGGCCGCCGAGTTCCACTTCGACCCGCCGCGGGAACACGGGTGCGACGCGGTGCAGAGCATCCAGGGCATGGCCGAGGGGCGGATCAAGGTGCTCATCGCCCTGGGCGGGAATCTGGTCCACGCCATTTCCGACACCAACGCGGCCCAGGAGGCCATCGCCTCCACGCGGCTCTCGGTGCAGATTTCCACCAAGCTCAACCGCTCCCACGCCTACACCGGGGCCGCCGCCCTGATCCTGCCCACCCTGGGGCGCAGCGACGTCGACGTGCAGAAATCCGGGGTCCAGTTCGTCACCGTGGAGGACACCGTCTGCGCGGTGCACGCCTCCCAGGGCCGGGTCATGCCCGTCTCCGACAAGATGCTCTCGGAGGTTGCCATCATTTCGCGCCTGGCCCGCCGGGTGCTGGGGCCCGAGCACCCCTTCGGCTGGGAGGAATTCGAGGAAGACTACGACACGATCCGCGAGCACATTTCGAACGTAGTGGACGGCTTCGAGGACTTCAACGCGAAGGCGCGCCGCCCCGGCGGCTTCGTCCTTCCCCACCCGCCGCGGGACGAGCGGCGCTTCCCGACCCCCAGCGGCAAGGCGGTGATCACCGTCAACGAGCTGGCGACCATCCAGCTGCCCAAGGATCGGCTGATCCTGCAGTCCCTGCGCTCGCACGACCAGTTCAACACCACCACCTACTCGCTGAACGACAGGTACCGCGGGGTGCATAAGGGACGCAACGTCATCTTCGTGAACCCCGAGGACCTCGCCGCGCTGCACCTGGCCGACGGCGGCTACGTGGACGTGCACTCGGAAGCCGGCGACGGGGTGGATCGGGTGCTGCGCGGATTGCGGATCATTTCCTACCCCAGCGCCCGCGGCTGCGCGGCGACCTATTTCCCCGAGGCCAACGTGCTCGTTCCGCTGGCCGCGACGGCCCAGGGATCGAACACCCCGGTGTCCAAGGCAATCATCGTGCGCCTGGAACCCGCGGCGGCGCCGGACTTCGGCTAGGGGGCGGGCGCCCCTACCGGAAAGGCGCCGGCTCCTCGGGTCCCTGGTCCAGGCGGAACGGCGGATAGGCATCGGTCAGCAAGGCCGTGTAGGCCACGGTCCGCTGGATCCAGCGGTTCAGCCCCAGCAGCAGGTCGAACAGACCCTGGCGGTATGTGCCGGTGAAAAGCAGGATGGCGCCGGCGACCAGCACCAGCACGCCGAGCAGGGAGATGCCGGAGGCGTCAGACGAATCGGTGGACCACGTTCCCCCGGACAGCGCGGCGATGACCAACAGGTGCGGCAGCGCGAGCAGCCAGGACTTCACCAGCACCTTCCAGCGCGAAAGCCGTGCCGGATAGGCGACATCGAATTGGGCGGCATAGGGCGCACGCGCGAGGGTGAACGGCGGATAGCTGTCGGTGCCCAGCACCCCGAAGGCGTAGAAGGACACCCGCCATTGCCAGCGCAGCACCCCGACGCAGTACTGGAACCACGCGGCGGGATAGCGCCCGGTCGCCAGGATCACCAGGCCGGCCGCGATGCTCACCACCGGGAAGGCGATCCACAGCAGGAAAAGCACCAGCACGTGCGGGATGGCCAGGAACCACTTAACCAGCCACTTCCAGCGCGAAAGACCCGGGTCGAGGTGCCCGGACAGCCGCACGGGACTTACCTGGCCCGGCCCCGGTTCGCCGCTCTCCCGCGGGGCGCCGTCCGCGATGCCGCGGCCCAGCCCCGCGGCGCCGACGAGGATGGCCGCGATGCCCAGGCCCGTCCCGGCCAGGACGGCCGCGAGGGCCAGTTCAAGGTCGGGGAGGGCACCAATGGCCAGGGATCCGAGGGAAGCGAGAACCAGCAACGCCCCCATCAGGAGCAGGGCCAGGTGGATCCCGGACATGTGCCCGGCGGAAGGGGAAGGAGCGGTGGGTGCTGGTTGGGCGGTCATGGCGTTCGGCTTTCACGATGCGAAGTGGATGGGGCGGGTGTCCGGGGGTGGCTGGGAAGGGGCGGGCGAAAGCTAGATGATGATGGCGATCTTGCCGCGCGCCCTGCCCGCCACCAGGTGTTCCATGGCCTCGGGCGCCTGCGCCAGCGGGAAGGACCTGTCGATGTGCGGGTTCACGGCGCCGGACTCCACGAACGTCGCCAGTTCCTGAAGGTCGGTGGCACGCTGTGCGGAACCCAGCATCGCCAGGCGCTGGCCAATGAACGGCGAAATCGCCACGGCCCGGAACTGCCTGCCCATGCCCAGCCACCTTCCGGTACCCTCGCCGCCCACGATCACCGCGGTGCCCCCGGGCGTCAGTGCGCGGCGCAACCGGCCCAGGCTCGGGTTCCCGGCAATGTCCACGATCAGGTCGTAGCGCCGGGTTCCGTCGGCAAAGTCCTCCCGGCTGTGGTCGATGGCGTGATCGGCACCCAGTTCAAGGACCAGGTCCTGCTTGGCGGGCCCCGCGACGCCCGTGACCTCGGCTCCCAGCGCCTTGGCCAGCTGCACGGCGTAGCTTCCGACCCCGCCCGAGGCCCCGGTGACCAGGACCCGCTGGCCCGCGGCAAGGCGCCCCATGCGCAGTGCCTGGAGTGCGGTCGCGCCCGACACCGGCATCACCGCCGCCCGGGCGAAGTCGAGGCTTGCGGGTTTCGGGGCCAGCCGGTCCTCCCTGGCCACCGCGTACTGGGCGAAGGTTCCCCTCCCGAAGCCGTAGACCGCATCGCCCACGGCAAAACGGGTAACGGCGGATCCGATCGCCGCCACGGTTCCGGCCAGGTCGAGGCCGGGCACCGGGTTGCGGGGCGCGCGGATGCCCAGTGCCAGGCGCACGAGCAGCGGCGTGCCCGTCATGACGTGCCAGGTGCCCCGGTCCAGGCCGGCGGCGTGCACCCGCACGAGGACCTCGTGGTCGCGGGGAAGCGGGACGGAGAGGCGTGCCTCGTGGAGCACCTCGGCATTCCCATAGCGTTCCTGCGCGATGGCACGCATCGACCCCTCGGGCCGCATGCCGGCAACCGTTTCGGGATCTCGTGCTGGATGTCGCTCGGCGCCGTTCATGGCGTTTCCTTCCGGTATGCAAGGCCTCGCCAGTCGATACCTTACTTAGTACGAGAGCTTAACTTACAAAGTACGAAAATGCGATAGGATCGGGCCATGAAATCCAGGGAAAAAGAGGATAAATTACCGGCGCGGATCCCGCTCAGCCGGGAACGGGTGCTCACCTGCGCCGTTTCGATTGCCGACCGGGACGGCATCGGGGCACTGACCATGCGCTCGCTGGCGGCGGCGCTGGAGGTGAAGCCCATGTCCCTCTACTACTACGTTGCGAACAAGGGCGAGATCCTGGACGCTATCGTCGACATGGTCTATGCGGAGATCGACGTCCCCTCGGCCGACGGGGACTGGGACGATGAAATGCGCCGCCGCGCGGCCTCGGTGCGCGACGCGCTGGGCCGCCACCCCTGGGCCATCGGGTTGCTGGAGTCGCGCACCGCGCCGGGTCCGGCGACGCTGCGCCACCACGATGCGACCCTTGGCGTCTTGCGCGGCGCCGGGTTCTCGGTGAAGGCCGCTGCCCATGCCTATGCCCTGCTGGACAGCTACACCTACGGTTTTGCCATGCAGGAGGCCGCGCTTCCCTTCAACGGCCCCGACACCGCCGCGAGCATTACCGATCCGATCGTGCAGTTGTTTGCCACCGGGCAGTATCCGCACCTGATGGAAATCGCCACGGAACACGTGCTGCAGCCGGGATACGACTTTGGCGACGAATTCGCGATCGGCCTCGAGTTGATTCTCGAATCCCTGTCGCGCTGGATCGGCCGGGACTAGGCTCCCCGGCCCGCCTCGCGGCCCGTGCTGCCCAGCAGCCGGGCCGCCAGGTCCTTCACGCGGGCGTGGATGTCATCGCGCACCAATTCCATGCGCTCCCGGCCCTCGATGCCGCGGGCGCTCGGTTCATCGGTTTCCCACGTTTCCACACGGACCCCGTCGAGTGCCGGAACCTTGGCCTCGGCGCCCAGGACCACCACCAGGCCGGCCTCGCGCATGTGCTCCTCGGTCAGCGCCTTTGACCGCTCGGCACTGATGTCGACGCCCAGGTCCGCCAGCACCTCCGCCGAAAGCGCATTGATTGCCGCCCCCGGCCTGGTGCCCGCCGAGCTGACGGTTACGTCGTTGCCGGCCTCCAGCCTCATGAGCCCGGCCGCCATCTGTGACTTGCCGCCGTTCTTGACGCAGACGAACAGGACCGCCGGATTCCTGGGTGTGCGTGCGCTCTCTTCCATGTTCATGCCTTCGGTGCGAGTGTTGCGGCCAGGGAGTCCAGGGCGCCGGGAACCAACGAGTAGTACGCCCAGACGCCGCGCTTCTCGCGGTTCAACAGCCCGGCCTCGACCATGATCTTCAGGTGGTGGGAGACGGTGGGCTGGCCCAGTCCCAAGGGCTCGGACAGGTCGCAGACGCAGGTCTCGGCCTCGGGAGACGAGGAGACAATCGACAGGATGCGCAGCCGGTTGGGGTCGGCGAGCGCCTTGAAACGCGCCGCGAGGGCCTCGGCCGCGGCGGCTTCGAGGGCTTCCTGCCCGTGGGCGGGAACGCAACAAGGGGAGTTCGTGTCGCCGGCGGAGACCAAGGCGGTTTCCTCGCGGGCATTGATGGCAACCGTTGTGGACATGTGGCATCCGTCGCTTTCTTTTCGACTCCGCAGCGGAGATTGACAATCGTCGATATAGGCAAGGATACTCAATATATCGACGTTCGTCGATATATTATTTCCGGAGAGGGACGGCCCCGAAGTCCACCTCCACGCCCGCCGACGCGGACCACATCACCGCCAAGCCGTCGACTCCCCAATGAAGGAGAACCCCATGAACGAGACCTACCCGGTGATTGTCATCGGCGCCGGACCCATCGGGCTGGCCGCCGCGGCACACCTGCTCGAACGCGGGCAGGAGGTCCGCGTGCTCGAGGCAGGGCGCGGCCCCGGTGCGGCCATCCGGCAGTGGGGGCACATCAGGCTCTTCTCCACCTGGCGCTGGAACATTGATGCGGCGTCCCGTCGGCTGCTGGAAACCCCCGTGGACGGCTACGCCGGGGATTGGCAAGCACCGCGCGAAACCCGGCTCCCCACCGGCGCGGAATTGGTTGAGGAATACCTCGAGCCGTTGGCGGCCCACCCGAGGATCGCGCCCACGATCAGTTATGGGCACCGCGTCACCGCCATCACCCGGATCCAGCCCGACGGTGGGGGGATTGACAAGGCGCGCACCCACGGCCGCGACGGCTCCCTCTTCCTGGTGCGCACCGCCACCGCATGGGGCCCCGAGGACCTGCTGGCCCGGGCCGTCATCGACGCCTCGGGAACCTGGGGGAACCCCAACCCCGTGGGCCGCTCCGGCATCGAGGCGAACGGCGAGGCCGAAGCCCGGGCAACGGGCTTCGTCACCTCCCCGCTTCCCGATCCGCTGGGGGCGGGCCGAGAGCATTTCGCCGGCAAGACCGTCCTGGTGCTGGGTTCCGGCCACTCCGCTGCCAACACATTGATCAGCCTGGGCCGGCTGCGCCAGCGGCACCCCGACACCCGAATCCTGTGGGGCCTGCGCGGGGTTGCCAACCCCATCCGCCTCTACGGCGGCGGGGCGGCGGACGAACTGCCCGCCCGCGGCCAGCTGGGCACTTCCCTGCGCCGCTTTGTCGAAAACGGCGACATCTCGATTCTTGAAAACGTTTCAATCTCCAGCCTTGGGCGCGGCGACAGACTCGAAGTCGGCCTCGCCGACGGACGGATGCTGGAGGTCGACCTGGTGGTGCCCTCCACAGGGTTCCGCCCCGAGCTTTCCATGCTTTCGGAACTTCGCCTGGATCTGGATGAAATCGTGGAGGCCCCGCGCAAGCTCGGCCCGCTCATCGATCCGGAGTTCCACAGCTGTGGCACGGTCTCCGCCCACGGGGAACGCATCCTGGCCCATCCCGAACCCGACTTCTACATTGCGGGCATGAAGAGCTACGGGCGTGCCCCGACCTTCCTCATGGCCACCGGATACGAGCAGGTGCGCTCGATCGCCGCCTCGCTGGCCGGGGACCGGGACGCCGCCGACAATCTCGAACTGCAGCTACCCGAAACCGGCGTCTGCTCCACCGACCTGGGCGGTTCCTGCGACTCCCCGGCGACCGGGGAACAGGCCGCCGGATGTACTGCGCCGACGCCCGAGGCCGAGGCGGAATCATGCTGCGGGCCGCAACCGGTGTCCATCGGATTCGCCACCGGAACGCTGCACGGCCACGCCGAACTGGTGGGCGACCAGGGCAAGTAGCCAGGGTTTCCGGAGCCGGCTTGCCGAGGTCCTGGTTCAATTTGCCTGCACCGAAGTCAATCGAGGTTTTCATCGGGCTGCCGACTTTCGGAGTCCAAACTGTCGGTGCGCTTTTCTAGACTGGGTTCATGGCAACGTCGTCATCGGGCCCGGGTTCCGGCAGCATCACAGATGCTGTTCGTACCGATGTGCTGCCGGATGAGCTGTCCTACGGTGCGTTGGTGGGCCGCGGCCTGGACATGGACGCGTTCCTTGCCGAGTACCTCGCCCTGACCGGGGTGGACGGGATCCGCACGGTGACACTGGCGCTGGGCCGGACCCCCATTGAGGTCGAGCCATTCGAGATGGTCGAGGGGATCGGCGCGCTGGAGTCCCTGAAATCCTGCGCCGGCGCCGTGCAGGCCGAAATCACCTGTGCCCACGTGGATGCCGTCACCTCGGACCGCGCCGAGCGCGGGGTGCGCCAGAAGCACCCGGAGTGGGGCATCGGTGCCGATGTAGCCATGGCGCGGCACGAGTCCCCGCGTTCCGGGGTTGAGTACGTGAACTTCTGCCGGCTGCTCGTCTCCGGGCTGCCCTTCACCCTGCAGGGACTGAAATACGGGGTGGTCAATGCGGCCGAGGCGCAGATCATCTACCGCGAAACGCGGCACCTGGACCCGGCGGCCAGGGGGAGATCGACGCCCGTCTGTTCACCGACGTGCACACCTGCTTCGGGCTTGGCGGGACGAAACTTGCCTCGATGGTCCGGCACTGGGCCCTGGCCTACGTGAGCGACAAAGAGACGGACCTGGCAGCCAAGGCGATGAAGGATCGCTACGTCAACATCTATCCGCTCGACGCGCACCGGATGAAGCTCGTCGGAATACTGCCCACCGAATACGGAGTGGCGATTGCCCAGGTCCTCGCCCGGGAAACCGGCCGCGCACAGGCCGCAGGCGACGGGCGCAACTGTGCCCAAGTCGCCGCCGACACCGTGCTGGAAGCGCTGACCGGCGTCAGCGATCCCGCCAGCTTTCCCGTGCAATTGGGCGTGGTGATGACCGACCGGACGCTATTCCAGGGGCATCCCGAACCGGCGTACTTGCAGGGCTACGGCATCATATCCGCCCAAAAGGCACGTGAGCTGTTCGCCGGGAATCCGGCCAACCCGCTCGATTCCTTGGTCCGCGCCTCTATACCGCTCCGGGCACCGGAGACCTGGTCGCCATGGACCAGAAGACCCGCCTGTTTTCCGGCGGGCTGAAACAGTTCATCAACGTGCGCGACCAGTTCTGCCGCACCCCGTACTGCGGCGGCCGGATCCAACACCTTGACCACGTCGTCCAATCCGCCCGCGGCGGGGCGACCCGGGCGGAGAATGCCAGTTCACGGTGCGCCTGGTGCAATGCGACCAAGGAGGCACCCGGTTGGGAGGAATCCCCGATCCCCGGGGACAGGCATACGCTGCGGGTCACCACCTCCAGCCGCCACGTCCACACCTCCACTGCACCGCGGATGCCCGGCACCGACTACTACCGGGTGCATCCGGTATCCGCGCCGCCACCCCGTCGGCGGCAGTAGGCGGCGTCAGGACTGTCGCATCGACTTTGGTCGCCGCGTTGGGCCAGCGTTCTGGGCATAACCGTTGACCGCTGGGTATTACCTAGTTGACGTGGTGTCTTTGGTATTTTCGTCGCCCTGGATAGTTCCTGCTTAATAGAACTCACCGCCTGCAAGTTCAGTTGGCGGACAGCGGGCGAGTTATGGTCGACTAGGTTCTGATCATTTGTTGTTAACCAGGAGGACTCCTTGCCGCACCAGGCTGAAAACCCGATGGCCGCCGTGCCCGTATTCCATGCCCTGCCAAAGCGGCGGATTGCGGCGGTTCTTGGCCTCGGCCTGGTGCTCACCGGCTGCGGCGCCGACTACCCGCTGGGCGAGGCACAACGCCAGGCGGCGGAGAACAACACCTCCAACCTCTCGGGCACCGTCACCGGCGGCGGCTCCAGCGCACAGAACTCCGCCATGAACGCCTGGATCGGCGGATTCGCCACGATGCACCCCAAGGTGCAGGTGCAATACGCCTCGGTGGGCTCCGGTGCGGGACGCGCGGGCCTGTTGGCCGGCGCCACCAACTTCGCCGGCTCCGACGCCTACCTGAAGGAATCGGAAGTGGCCCGCTCCCAGGAGATATGCGGGCCGGAAGGCGCCATCAACATCCCCACCTACATCTCGCCGATTTCCGTCGCGTTCAACCTGCCGGGCATCAAGGAACTGAACTTCGATGCCGCGACCATCGCGAAGATCTTCAGCGGCAAGATCACCTCGTGGCAGGACCCCGCCATCGAGGAACTGAACCCCGGCGTTTCCATCCCCGATGTCCCGCTGACGGCCGTCGCCCGCTCGGACGACTCGGGCACCACCGAGAACTTCACCGACTACCTGCACGCCGCCGCCCCCGATAACTGGACGCATGACCCCTCCGGCTCCTGGCCCGGCGGGCTGGGCAGCGAGCAGGCGCAGGGAAACTCCGGCGTCGTGACCACGGTGGCCCGCACCGAGGGTGCGGTGACCTACGCCGATGACTCGCTCGTTGACAAGACCCTGGGCAAGGGAAAACTGCGCGTGGGCGATTCCTTCGTGGCGGTCAGCGGCGAGTCGGCGGCAATTGCCGTCACCGCCTCGCACCGGGTCCCCGGCCGCGGCGCCAACGACATTGCCCTGGAACTTGACCGTGGCACCACCAAGCCCGGAGCCTACCCGCTGGTCCTGGTCTCCTACTTCATCGTCTGCAGCGGCTACACCGATCCGAACACGGTGGAGTTGGTCAAGGCCTTCGGCCACTACGTCGTCAGCGACGAGGGCCAGCAGGTCGCCGCCGATTCGGCCAAGAGCGCGCCGATGCCCAAGGAACTTGCCACCGAGGCAGCCGCGGCGATCGATTCGATCACGCTGCGCCGGTAAATCCCCCCGGCACCGGAACGAACGAAAACGGCCCATCCCCGATCGGGAGATGGGCCGTTCTCGCTGCCGCAGCGGCGGTGGGGTTGCCTAGGCGCTGGTGGCGTCCTGCACCTCGCCGACCAGTTCCTCGATGATGTCCTCCAGGAAGAGCACGCCGGTGGTGGCGCCCTCGGCGTCAAACACGCGGGCCACGTGGGATCCGCTGCGGCGCATGGCCGCCAGCGCATCCTCCAGCTCGCTTCCGCCGAAGACGGAGGCCAGGGTCCTGATGCGCTTGGCCGGGACCGCGGCGGCGAAGGCCTGCGGGGTGGTGAGGTCCATGACGTCCTTCAGGTGCAGGTAGCCGGACGGTTCGCCTTCCGGATTCACCAGGATGTAACGGGAATAGCCGTGCCTGGCCACCGTTCGCTGGATGTCGGCCGGGGAGGATTCCTGGGGAAGCAACACGATGGCCCCGATCGGCACCTCGACGTCGGAGACCTTCTTGGAGGTGAACTCGAACGCCTTGCCCAGGGTGCCGCTGGCGTCGGAGAGCACCCCGTCGCGCGTTGACTGCTCGACGATGCCCGCCACCTCGTCGAGGGTGAAGGCGCTGGTGGCCTCGTCCTTGGGCTCGACCTTGAAGAGCCGCAGCACGGAGTTCGCGATGCCGTTCAGCGTCCAGATCACCGGCTTGAAGATGCGGGCCACCAGCACCAGCGGGGGAGCCAGCAGCAGGGCGGCGCGCGTGGGCACCGAGAAGGAGATGTTCTTCGGGACCATCTCGCCGATGACCACGTGCAGGAAGGTGACCAGCAGCAGAGCGGTGATGAAGGCGATCACGCCGATGGCCTCGGCCGAGAGCGTGGTGAACCCCAGCGGGATTTCCAGCAGGTGGTGGATCGCCGGCTCGGAGACGTTCAGGATGACCAGCGAGCACACGGTGATGCCCAGCTGGCTGGTGGCAAGCATCAGCGTCGCGTGCTCCATGGCCCACAGCGTGGTCTTGGCCGCCTTGGAGCCGGCCTCCGCCTTGGGCTCGATCTGCGAGCGGCGGGCGGAGATCACGGCGAACTCGGCGCCGACGAAGAACGCGTTGATGACCAGCAGCACCACCAGCCAGATGATTCCGGGTAGGTACTCGCTCATCGACTCTGCTCCAGGGTGGTCTCGTCCGCGGCCGGGTTCCCGGGCGTCGGGTCGGGGGTGAATTTCAGGCGCTGGACGTGGGTGCCCACGACCCGTTCGACGCGCAGCGTGCCGCCGTCAAGCTGGACCTCGTCCCCGGGCTCCGGAATCCTGTCCAGCTCGTCGGCGACGAAGCCGGCCACGGTGTCGTAGTCCTCGCCGTCGGGCACGGAGATGCCGGTGCGGTCCAGCAGCTCGTCCGGGCGCAGCGACGCATCGAAGGTGACCGAGCGCCCGGTCGTCAGCACGCCGACACGGGCACGGTCGTGCTCGTCCTCGAGCTCGCCGACGAGTTCCTCCACGAGGTCCTCGAGGGTGACGATGCCGGCGGTTCCGCCGTGCTCGTCCGAGACGATGGCTACCTGCAGGCCGTGCTTGCGCAGGCGCCCCAGCAGCGAGTCGACGCCCATGGATTCGGGCACCATCAGCGGCGCGCTCATCAGTGCGGTGGCGGCCACGGTGCCGCGGGCCTCCAAGGGGATGGCGAACGCCTGCTTGAGGTGCACGACGCCCAGGATCTCGTCGCGGTCCCGCCCGATGACGGGGAAGCGGGAGAACCCGGTGAGCGTGGCGGTCTTGACGATGTCCTGCGCGCTGGCCGTCGCCTCGACGGCGATCATGCGCACGCGCGGGGTCATCACGTCGGCCGCGGTGTGGTCGGAGAAGCGCAGCGTGCGGTGCAGCAGCGTCGCGTGGTCGGTATCCAGCATGCCCTCCAGCGCGGAGCGGCGGACCAGGGAGCTGAGCTCCTCGGCTGTCCGCGCCCCGGAGAGCTCCTCCTTCGGCTCGATGCCGAAGGAGCGGATGATGGAGTTGGCGGTGTTGTTGAACAGCAGGATCACCGGCTTGAACACCGCGGTGAAGGCCGCCTGGAAGGGCACCACCACCTTGGCGGTGGCCAGCGGGAGTGCCAGGGCGAAGTTCTTGGGCACCAGTTCGCCGATCACCATGGAGAACACGGTGGCCAGGAAGATGCCGATGACGGCGCCAATGCCAGGGACCACGGACGAGGGGACGCCGGCGCCCAGCAGGGGGCCGCGCAGCAGCGAGCTGATCGCTGGCTCGAAGGTGTAACCGGTCAGCAGCGTGGTCAGGGTGATCCCGAGTTGGGCGCTGGAGAGATGTGTCGAGGTGATCTTCAGGGCCTTGATGGTGGTGCCCAGGCGCTTTTCGCCGCGCTCGGCGCGGGCCTCGAGTTCGTGCCGGTCGAGGTTGACCAAGGCGAATTCGGAGGCAACGAACAATCCGGTGCCAACCGTGAGGACCAGGCCGATGCCGATCATGATCCACTCATACATGGAGGCGCCCCTCTCCGGTGGTTGTCGGATTCAATCCGGCGCAGCGGCGGAGGGGCAAGGGCATGTGGGAAGGGGGGTCATCCATAGTACCTATAGACTCTAGCGGATCCGGGGGCGCCGGTTATTCGCCTCCGGGTCCGCCGCCCGAACCCCGTTTGCCTGCCTGGGCGGCCAGCTGCGCGCCATTGCGCCTTTGGCGCCCCGTTTCCCGAGCCCGGTCCGCGGAGAATCTTCCAAGGCAATTCACAGTTAAAGCAGCGCGGCGAAGCGTTCGGCGGCAGCAGTCGCCCCGGCCACGATGATCTCGTCGTCCTCGAGCAGCACGGTTTGGGTGGTGGTGTAGTCCCAGTCGCTGTCCTGCCGCTTCACGGCCACGACGGTGACATGGTGCCTGGCCCTGATCCCGGTGTCTCCCAGGGCCTTGCCCACCGCTTCCTTCGGCGGGCGGGTCTTGACCATCGCGAAACCGTCCTCGAATTCGACGTAGTCGAGCATGGCGCCGCGGACCAGGTGCGCCACGCGGCGCCCCATGTCTTGCTCGGGGCGGATCACGTGCTCCACGCCGAGCTGCTCGAGGATCTGGCCGTGGGCCGCACTGACCGCCTTGGCCCAGATCGTGGGCTTCTTGAAGCGCAGCAGGGCCGAGGTGGTTAGGATGCTGGCCTCCAGGTCGCTGCCGATGCCGACCACCGCCCGGTCGAAATCGTGCACCGAGAGCTGGCGCAGCACCTCCTCCTTGGTGGAGTCGGCGCGCACCACGTGGGTGAGCCGCCCGTTGAACGACTGGACGATGTCCTCGTCGTTGTCGATGCCCAGCACCTCGGTGCCGGCCGCGGCCAGCTCCAGGGCCAGGGCCCCGCCGAAGCGCCCGAGCCCGATGACAACCACCGAGTTGGCCTCGGCGATGCGTTCCATCGACTTGGGGGTGAACAGATGGTGCTTAGCCAATGAGTGGCCTCTCTTTCGGGAATTCGTACATCACGGGACGGGCGCGCAACGCGAGCGCGGAGGCCAGCGTCACCGGACCCAGGCGCCCGATGAACATCAGGAACACCAGCAGCAGCTGGCCCGCAGGGGGCAGGGAGGCGGTGATGCCGGTGGACAGGCCCACGGTGGCGAAGGCGGAGATCGTTTCAAAGAGCAGCCGGTCCAGGCCGAAGTCGGTCATCAGCATCAGCGCCATGGTGGAGCCGATGACCAGCGCCACGGCCAGCAGCACGATGGTGATCGCCTGGCGGTGGACCGAACGCGAGAGGCGCTTGCCGAAGATGTTCACCGCGGTGCCGCCCTGGACCTCGGTGACCAGGATGAAGAACAACACGGCGAACGTAGTGATCTTCAGGCCGCCCGCGGTGCCGGCCGGGCCGCCGCCAATGAACATCAGGATGTCGACGCCCAGCCAGGTGGCCGGATCCATCTGGCCGAAGTCCAGGGAGTTGAATCCGGCAGTGCGGGTCATGACAGACTGGAAGAACCCCGCCAGCAGCTTGTCAGCCGTGGACAGCACGCCCAGGGTCCTGGGGTTCGACCACTCGAGGGCGCAGATGAACACGGTGCCCGCGGCCAGCAGGACGGCCGTTCCAACGACAACCAGCTTGGTGTTCATGGTCCAGTGCAGCGGCCTGCGGTAGTGCCGCCCGAGCTCGAAGAGCACCGGGAACCCCAGGCCGCCGACGATGATGGCGGCGGCGATTGGCAGGCAGATCCACGGGTCGCCCACGAAACCCATCAGGCTGTCGCTGAAGAGTGCGAACCCGGCATTGTTGAATGCCGAGACGGAGTGGAAAACGCCCAGCTACAGGGAATGGCCCCACGGGTTGCCCAGCCCCGCGGCGAAGCGGACGGTCAGCGCCAGGGCCACGACCAGTTCGGTTGCCACGGTGATGCGCAGGACGCCCAGCAGCACCGAGCGCACGTCGCCGAAGCCCGTGCTCTTGGTTTCCGCCGCGGCCTGGATGCGCGACTTGAGCCCCAGCCGCCTGGCCATCAGCACCCCGAGCAGCGAGGCGAAGGACATAATGCCAAAGCCGCCGAGCTGGATCAGCACGAGGATCGCCACCTGCCCGAAGGGGGTCCAGTAGGTCGCGGTGTCGACGACCGCCAGACCGGTCACGCACACGGCGGAGGTGGCGGTGAACAGGGCCTCGAGGAATGCGGCGCCGCCGGTTCCGACCTTGGCGATCGGGAGCATCAGGACGGCGGTGCCCAGGGCAATCGCCGTTCCGAACCCGAGCGCGATGCCCTGGGCCGGATGCCGGGGGAGCAGTGCCCGGGCCAGGGCCCGGGACTTGCTGACGGTGAGGGGCATGGAACCCAGAATATGCGCTGCACGCCCGAATCCCCGGATCGGACCGCTGGTGCTCCCGAATCCGTGGCGTGCGGCCGCGGTGTTGCGGGGAATCCGGTGGCCGACACGCCCACGCGCGGCGACACGGCATTGCCATTCACTGTCGGGGATTGGGGTCATAGACTCGTGCCCATGAGCATCGACGTCGAGAACCTGTACCGCGACCTGCACGCCAACCCCGAACTTTCCTTCCAGGAACACCGCACGGCCGGGATTGTTGCCGGACACCTGCGTGAATTGGGACTGGACGTCCAGGAGGGCATCGGAGGCACCGGGGTGGTCGGGGTCCTGACGAACGGGCCCGGGCCCACGGTCATGCTGCGCGCGGACATGGACGGCTTGCCGGTCCTGGAGGCGACCGGCCTTGAATATGCCAGCACCGCCACGGGCAAAGACTCCGACGGACGTCCGGTACCCGTGATGCATGCCTGCGGCCACGACGTGCACGTCACCTGCCTGCTGGGTGCCGTGGAACGGCTGGCCGCCGAGCGCGGCTTGTGGTCGGGGACCCTAGTGGCGCTCTTCCAGCCGGCAGAGGAAGCCGGCGGCGGGGCCCAGGCGATGGTCGATGCCGGACTCTTCGACAAGGTGCCCGCGCCGGACGTGGTGCTCGGACAACATGTGGCGCCGTTCCCCGCCGGATGGCTCGGGCTGCGCCCCGGCGTTGCCATGGCCTCGGCCGATTCGCTGAACATCACCCTGCACGGATCCGGCGGGCACGGTTCGCGCCCCGAAACCACCGTGGACCCGGTGCTTTTGGCGGCCGCCGCCACCATGCGCCTGCAGGGCATCGTCTCGCGGGAAATTGCCGCCAGCGATCAGGCGGTGCTCACCGTCGGGCAGATCCATGCCGGCACCAAGAACAACATCATCGCTGCCCAGGCCACCCTGGGCCTGAGCGTGCGGACCTTTGACGAGAGTGTGCGCGCCAAGATGCTCAGTTCCATCGAACGGGTCGTGCGCGGGGAGGCCATGGCCTCGGGGTCACCCAGGGAACCGGTGATTACGCTGGAGGAACATTTCCCGCTGACCGTCAATGACCTCGATGCTTCCGCGCGGGTGACCGCGGCGCTCGTCGAGCGATTCGGTGCGGGGAAGGTCATTGACCCGGGTCCGGTGGCAGGCAGCGAGGATGTCGGTGTTCTCGCCACGGCGGCCGGCGTGCCCCTGGTGTACTGGCTGTTGGGCGGGGCGGACCCGGGCCTGTTCAAGAACTTCGATAGCACCGGCAGGATGCCCGAGGATATTCCGTCGAACCATTCGCCGCATTTTGCCCCGCTCATTCAGCCGACCCTCGACGTGGGCATCGAGGCCCTGGTGGCGGCAGCGCGGGTATGGCTTGCCGAGTGATCCTTGGCCCCGGCCCGGGATTCCCATGGTGCCGTGAGAGGAATCCGGCGAGGCCGGCCAAGTTCGCAGCAATACAGCGTATGGTGTGGCGGTAGGGGTACTTTCCCCTAACTTTTGGGATTGCCGAGCATTCCCAGCTAGGACGGCACAGAATGTCGAAGTCACCACGCAAGGCCGAGGCCAAGAAACCTTCCAAGTCCATCAAGGAGAAGCGCGCCGAAAAGCGCACGAAGTCGGCGGGCGAAACGATCCTTGATCCCGTACGCAAGGTCTCGAAATAACCGCCATGCGGCGTGGCTGATCGAATTGGCCACCTCGGGAACACGTGAAAATGCCTGTCCGTCGGAAGAACACTCTTCGACGGACAGGCATTTTCGTGCGCGGGTACGGCCCGCGGGGCGCTAGCGGATGCCGGCACCGCGGTAGACCCGGACCCAGGTGTCGGCCGTGACCCCAAGTGCCCGGCGCTGGCCGGCCACGTCCACCGTCAGCGTCACCCGCCATTCGGGGCTCGGCTGGAAGGCCTTGAGCAGCGGGCCATGCAGGGTCTGGTTGCCGTCACTGACCTCGATCACCCGGCGCAGGTGCTCCGGCCCAAGATCCTCGGCCCGGACCATGGTCTCGCGGCGGGGACCGGCCGGGCCGCGGGGAGCCTGGACGATCTTGCGGGCCTCGCGCATGGCCTCCGAACGCCGGGCAATGCGTTCGGCCCGCTGGGCCGTGGTGCCGCTCAGTGAGAGCGGGGCGGGGGAGAAGCTGGGGATGGCAGTGATGCGTGAGACCGCCTGCGGGGATTTCTTGGCGACCTTGGCCCAGAATTCCTCCGGGCCCTTGCCCATCAGGATGACCGCCCGGAGATTGGGAACCAGGCGCAGCAGCTTGCCCATGGGATCGACTCCGGCGTTCTGCTCGGCACCCGTCAGGCGCCCGGAGGCGCCCTCGGCCCGGTACCAAGGGTAGGCGTGCCACAGCACGACTTCCTTGGCGTCGATCCCGGCCTCTTCCAGCAACGTGGCCAGTGCCTCGGCGGCGGCATTGTCATCCTCGGCGCAGACGATGTCCTCCCCGGCCTCGGCCCGGTTGGCGAGCTCGGGAGCCGGCATCAGGCACAAGATGGTGGCGTCGGTGCCGCCATGAAGGGGCGCGAAGAACGGAAGGGTCCCGGTGCCTCCTGGCGCATCGGCGCGGAGGTCCTGGACCAGGGAGTTCAGGGGTGCCACGTGTTCGGCCCACAACCCCGATTCCTGCGAGTTCCTGAATTCGGGGTCGTTCATTTTGCGGGGCATGAAGGGTTCTCTCATGAATCTTTCGAGGGGGTCGAGCCATAAGCATGGCACGGGCGGGAGTCGATCCCATACCCCCGGTGGCCCGACGTAGCGGGCGTCACTGGATTGTTTGTGGCCAGCCCATGGATTCGTGGAAGCCGGGATGCCGGCCGGCGGAGCAGCCGGGGAACGTCATGAGCCCTGCTTGCCTTCCCGTAGGCGATCGGCAATTCCTGCCCAGACTCGCTTCTGCTCCACCCTGTCAACGGTCCGCTTGGCACCCAGGGGATGAAGCGAACGCACGATGTGCAAGTCGGGGAATGCGGACTCCAGGTCCGGCAACACGGCGTCGGCGGCGTCCTGGGCCTTTCGTCCCAGGAGCAGCAGCATCTTCAGGTCCGTCATCAGGGCCATGACCTCCAGGAGCGCCCTTCCGCCTTCGAGCGACTGCTCCGGTGTCAGATCCCGCTTGGGGTCGATGCGCGGCCACGGATATCCGTTCCAGGGGCAGAAGTCCGCCGGGTCGATGCCGAACTCCGTCATCAGGTGGCGCTGGCGCTCCGCTGCCCGGTCCGGGTTCCTGACGCACAAGTACGTGGGCTCGTCGCTCGGCTCGCCCGCGTCGTTCAGGACGATCAGGGCAGGGGCATGGATCCCGCCGTGCCAGGGTGCGGCCAGCGGGAGCCGGACTCCGCCGGCATCGCCCAGACGTCCGATCAACTCGTTGAGCGGAGCCACGTGGGAGGCTCCGAGACCTGCGGCCTGCTCGTCCCAAAACGGGTCCCCGGGCCGGGCGCGTTTCCAGTTGTCTGCCAGTGCCATCGATTTCCCTGCCTCGCCATGTTTCCCCGGGAATTGAACGGTCCCGGAAGGACACAGAATATCTCACGTCGGTGCCTCGCCGAACGGTGCGGGCACGGCGATCATCCCCTTTGTCAGCGGAAATTGCGGGCGCATGTTTCCGCAGGTCCGGGCCGTGGTTGATGTGCAATCGGACACGGGTTCAGGGAATTGTGGTGACATGTCCGATCCGGCCAAAACTTTCTGGCATAATAGACAGGTACTCGATTTGATGTGGCCCCTCTCTCCGCGTTGAATCCTGTCCTTTTGAAGATCTGCGGTATGGCCCGCCCCACGGGTGCAGAAACAGGACTTCGCACATGTTGAGAAAACAGGAGTGACCACTACCGTGGCCGTTAAAATTCGTCTGAAGCGTTTCGGCAAGATCCGCGCCCCTTACTACCGTATCGTCGTCATGGATGCGCGCTCCAAGCGCGATGGCCGTGCGATTGAAGAAATCGGCAAGTACCACCCGACCGAAGAGCCTTCGTTCATCGAGGTCAAGTCCGACCGCGCGCAGTACTGGCTCTCCGTCGGCGCCCAGCCGACCGAGCAGGTTGCCGCGATCTTGAAGATCACCGGTGACTGGCAGAAGTTCAAGGGCATCGAAGGCCAGGAAGGCACCTTGCGCGTCAAGGAAGCCAAGCCGGCATTCGTTGTTCCGGAGAAGGGTTCGGTCATCCTGCCCGAGGCCATCACCAAGAAGGCCGAGAAGCCGGCTGCCGAGGCCGAGGTCGAGGCAGAAGCAACCGAGGCTGAGTAGCCAGTGCTCGTTGATGCGCTGGATCACCTGGTACGTGGCATCGTAGACACCCCTGAAGACGTGCAGGTTGCGTTGAAGGGGAATCGTCGCGGTGGCATCCTTGAGGTGCGAGTGCACCCCGAGGATCTCGGTCGGGTCATTGGCCGTCAGGGTCGCACCGCCAAGGCGTTGCGCACCGTGATTGCCGCACTGGCGGAGGAACCGATTCGTGTTGACGTAGTTGACACGGACCGTCGTCGGTAGCCAGCCTCACCACACATTTTTTGTGTAGCTTTGGTCCCACGATCCATGACGGATCGCGGGACCAAAGTGCTTTAAGGCTCGGCGCGCCATGCGGCCACCAACGGCGCCGGGCCTGCAACCACCAAGTCGCACGTAAGATTGAAGCTAGAAAAGTGCCCAGGGACGCGAATCCCTTGAACGCACACCCCTGCCGGCGAAGGCCGGCAACCCACCGATTTGTACTCAAGGAGAAAACGCATGCGCCTCCAGGTCGCCCGCATTGGCAAGCCGCACGGTATCCGCGGAGAGGTGACGGTGCAGGTCCTCACCGACGCACCCCAAGACCGTTTTGTCCCGGGTGCCGTGTTCGAGGTCGAGCACCCTGCCTTCAAGCAGCTCACCGTCGAGGGCGCTCGCTGGAACAAGGAAATCCTGCTGCTGGCCTTCGAGGAGCTGCTTGACCGCAACGCCGCGGAGACGGTGCGCGGCGCCAAGCTGTTCATCGACACCGAAGAGGTCGAGGACGACGGCGAGGGCTGGTACGAGCACGAGCTCGTGGACCTCGAGGCACGCGTGGGCGACAAGGTCGTCGGCAAGGTCACCGCACTGCGCACCGGCAACGTCCAGGACCTGCTGGTAGTTGAATCCACCGAGGGCGACGAGATCTACGTGCCGTTCGTGGAGAGCATCGTGCCCGAGGTCAACATCGAGGGCGGCTACATCCTGATGACCCCGCCGGAGGGCCTGTTCGAGATCAACCGCGAGGACGCCGCGGGCACCGACGCGCCTGCAGAGGAAGCCTAGGCCCGATGCGCATTGACGTTGTCTCCATTTTCCCGGAGTACCTCGCGGCCCTGGACCTCTCGCTGATCGGCAAGGCCCGGCGGGAAAAGCTGCTGGACTTGAACGTGCACGACCTGCGCGACCACACCCACGACCGCCACCGCACCGTGGACGACACCCCGTACGGCGGCGGCGCGGGCATGGTCATGAAACCGGAGCCCTGGGGCGCGGTCCTGGACCGGATCGCCACCGAGTCCCCGGTTTCCCGCGCCGGCGGCAACAAGCCGATCCTCATCGTCCCCTCGCCCGCCGGGGCCGTCTTCAACCAGGACATGGCCTACGAGCTGGCGGAGGCCGAGCACCTGGCCTTCGCCTGCGGCAGGTACGAGGGCATCGACGAGCGGGTCCTGGAACACGCGGCCGAGGCATTCGACGTCCGCCCGGTCTCCATCGGCGACTACGTCCTCAACGGGGGAGAGGTGGCGGTCCTGGCCATGGTCGAGGCCATCGGCCGCCTGATCCCCGGGGTCATCGGAAACCCGGACTCCCTGGTGGAAGAGTCGCACTCCGACGGTCTGTTGGAGTACCCCGTGTACACCAAGCCCGGAACCTGGGAGGGCCGGGAGGTTCCCGAGGTGCTGCTCTCGGGCAACCACGGCAAGATCGCACGCTTCCGCCGCAACAAGCAGCTGGAGCGCACCGCGGCCCGCCGCCCGGACTTGATCGTGCAGCTGGATCCGGCCACGCTGAACCGCCACGACCGGGACACCCTCTGGCACAACGGCTTCGCCATCGTCGAGGGGCGCATCGTGCCCAAGGACGAGATCGCGCCCGAGTAGGGCCGCCCGGAAAATGTTGGGGCTGCCCCGCCTACCCACGGATGCGGGAAGGCGGGGCAGCCCCCTTTTCATCTGGCCCGGAGCGGGTTGGCGACAGCCGGCGGCGCTACGCCCTGGCGGGCATCCCGGGCTCGGGCAGATAGACCTTGCCCCCGGAGGCCAGGAATTCCTGGCTCTTTTCGCGCATTCCGCCCACCATCTCGGCGATTGCCGCCTGCGAGTCGGCCGAGCCGTATTCATCCCGGATGTCCTGGCTGATCCGCATGGAGCAGAACTTCGGCCCGCACATGGAACAGAAGTGCGCGGTCTTTGCCGGTTCGGCCGGCAGCGTCTCGTCGTGGAAGGACTCGGCGGTGACCGGGTCCAGCGACAGGGCGAACTGGTCGCGCCAGCGGAACTCGAACCTGGCCTTTGACAGCGCGTCGTCGCGCTCGGAGGCGCCCGGGTGGCCCTTGGCCAAATCCGCAGCGTGGGCGGCGATCTTGTAGGTGATCACCCCGGTCTTCACGTCGTCCTTGTTCGGCAGCCCCAGGTGTTCCTTGGGGGTGACGTAGCAGAGCATCGCGGTGCCGTAGCGGGCGATCTCGGTGGCGCCGATGGCGCTGGTGATGTGGTCATATCCCGGGGCAATGTCGGTCACCAGCGGGCCCAGCGTGTAGAAGGGCGCGCCCTGGCACAGCTCCTGCTGGCGCTCGACGTTCTCGCGCACCAGGTGGAAGGGGATGTGTCCGGGTCCCTCGACCATGACCTGGACGTCGTACTCCCAGGCCCGCGCGGTGAGCTCGGCCAGGGTGTCAAGCTCGGCGAACTGGGCGGCGTCGTTCGCGTCGGCGATGGAGCCGGGGCGCAGCCCGTCGCCCAGGGAGAACGCCACGTCGTATTGCGCGAAGATCTCGCACAACTCGTCGAAGTGCGTGTAGAGGAAGTTCTCCTGGTGGTGGGCCAGGCACCAGCCGGCCATGATGGCCCCGCCGCGCGAGACGATTCCCGTCACGCGGTTGGCCGAGAGGGGCACGTAGCGCAGCAGCACCCCGGCATGGATGGTCATGTAGTCAACGCCCTGCTCGCACTGCTCGATCACGGTGTCGCGGAAGATTTCCCAGGTCAGGGCGTTGGCCTCGCCGTTGACCTTTTCCAGGGACTGGTAGATCGGCACGGTGCCGATGGGGACCGGGGCGTTGCGGATCAGCCATTCGCGGGTGGTGTGGATGTCATCGCCGGTGGACAGGTCCATCACGGTGTCGGCACCCCACTGGGTGGCCCACTGCAGCTTGTCCACCTCCTCGGCAATGGAGCTGGTGACCGCCGAGTTGCCGATATTCGCATTGATCTTCACCAGGAACGCCTTGCCAATGATCATTGGCTCTGACTCTGGGTGGTTGATGTTCACCGGGATGATTGCCCGGCCCGCGGCGACCTCGCTGCGCACCAACTCCACGTCGCAGTTCTCGCGCAGGGCGACAAAGCGCATCTCCGGGGTGATGACGCCGGCCCGGGCGTAGTGCATCTGGGTGACGCGCTTTCCGGCATGTGCGCGTCGGGGAACCGGCCGCCTTCCCTTCCACTCGGCCGACGCCTTGCCCCGGCGGACCGCTGACTTCCCGTCGTCCAGCAGGTTCCTTTTACGTCCGGCATACGCCTCGGTGTCGGCGCGATCCTCGATCCAGGTGCTGCGGAACGCGGGCAGGCCAACCACCGGGTCGCTTCCCGGGCCGGCTGTGCGGTAGACCTGCAGGGGTGTGTTCTCTTTTCCCCCGGGGGAGGGCTCCAGCGCGATCTGTGTGACAGGGACCCTGATCCCCGACTCGTTGTCTTCGATGTAGGCCAGCGAGTGGGACTTCAGGGACTGCGTCTCGGAGGGTTCCACGGCGTCTTGGACAGGGCTGTGCATTGAAATGGTGTTGCTCAAGGAGTACTCACTTCCTTCGCCGGCATTACCCGGACAGGTTCAACGGTCTCTCGCTGCGTCAGCTCGATCTCAGCCCTTGCAAGGGCCCCCGTGTGGTCGTAAGCGAAACTATCACAACATTCAACGCGCCAGTGTTTGTGACCTTGCGCACCGGCGCGTTGTATGAGGTTACGCGGCCCGGAGTCCGTGCTGTCCAAGCATGGCGATCGACCGCCTTCTGGTCGGGCGTTGTCGCCGTCAGATTCCCGGTCCTTTGGGCCCGCAAGGCCCGGTTGGCGGCGGAGATCGGCCCGTCATGAAGCGGTGGCAGCGGGGAGGAGGTACCAACGTGGCGGACCGAGGCCCGGCGGGCCGGGGCAGGATCCACGATGCGCTTTTCCGCGTGCGTGTCCGGGACTTCGCGCCTTGCCCCGGAGTGTGGCAAAATAGATTCTTGGGTCTACTGGGTTCTGCTCCTGCCGCAGGGGGAACGAATCAACAGTAGGACCTACCGCCGATCCGCAAACGGATCGTGGTACTAAGCTTCGGACCGCCACATCTTTCCCTCGACGCCCACGTGTGTCTTGAGGAACAATGACGGTCCGTGTCTAAGGTAGGTGACCTGCGGCGTCTGCCTAGGAGATGCAATCATGCGTATTCTCGACTCTGTCGACGCAGCCTCGCTGCGCAGCGATGTCCCGGACTTCCGCGCCGGTGACACCGTCAAGGTTCACGTCAACATCATCGAAGGCAAGAACTCCCGTGTCCAGGTATTCCAGGGCTTCGTCCTTGGCCGCCAGGGTGACGGCGTTCGCGAAACCTTCACCGTTCGCAAGGTCTCCTTCGGTGTCGGCGTAGAGCGTACCTTCCCGGTGCACTCCCCGGTTCTGGACAAGATCGAACTGCTGACCCGCGGCGACGTTCGCCGCGCCAAGCTGTTCTACATGCGCGATCGCCACGGCAAGGCCGCGAAGATCCGCGAAAAGCGCGACTTCCGGACCGCCAAGTAGCCAGAAAAGCGAGAGCCTTCATCTCTGCCTCCCAGCGGGCGGCATGGATGGGGATCCATCGTGGATCGATCTACTGAATCGGAACGTTTTTCCGCTTCGACAAAGCGCCGGTCCCCTTCGAGGGGCTGGCGCTTTGCCGTTGGCGCGCTTGCTGCTGCTGCGGTGATCACCCTTGGCGTTCGCGCCACCGTCGTTGACTTCTTCTACATCGGTTCCACTTCCATGGAATCCACCTTGAACCCGGGTGAGGGATTGCTCGTGAACCGGCTTGCCTACAAGGACGCCGAAATCGAACGCGGGGACGTGGTCATCTTCGACGGACGCGGCTCTTTCCTGCCCTACCAGCGTCCCAACGCCCTGGACTCCCTGGCCTGGGCGCTGCGCCTGGCCGGCAGCGACTCGGTGTACGTCAAGCGCGTCATCGGCGTCGGCGGCGACACCGTCAGCTGCTGCGGTGCCGACGGGCGCTTGAGCGTCAATGGCGTCCCGCTTGACGAGCCCTATGTCTTCGCCGGGGACAAGCCGAGCAATATGGAGTTCGACGTTCGGATTCCCGCAGGGCGGCTGTGGGTCATGGGGGACCACCGCTCGGTGTCCGAGGACTCGCGCGCGCTGCTGGGAGCGCCCGGTGGCGGCATGATCGTCTCGGATCGTGTCATCGGCAAGGTCACCGACGTGATTTGGCCACTTGGCAGCGGCCGCGCTGTCGACGGGGCAGCCGCCCAGGGCCTCATGCCCGGCGCCAACTAACCAAACTATCCCGGGCATCCGCCACGTCATTGCCCGGCTCGGAGCACACCTGCCCACGGCGGACCTGTTCCGTTCTCCGTTGCCCGGATGCAACATGATTTCGCCCCGTTTTCACATGACGCCGCCGGCCTCCACGGCCCTCGTCGACGTATCGCTGCGCACCTACCTGGAGTGCTAGGCGGCACCGGTCGCCCGTAGGTGCACTCCGTCCAGCACCCCGCACATCGCACTTTCGCCGCGCGAGCCCTCGATTCGTCGATACCCTCGACTGCCCGCCATACGCACGACACGCGCCGGTCCACCTGCGACAGGCTCCCCATAACCCTCCCGGTGCTGCGCGTACGCTATCGACCCGGCGAGGTGGCACATGAAACCTTCCGCAGGCGTACCTCGACTGTTCATGCGGAGGTTGTCGGATGGTCATGCGTTGCATTTTGCACTCGTCAATTTGCTTGGATATTAAAGTATGTCCAGAGGTTATTTAAAATGCGCATGACCGGACCGCGGCCCTGAATGCAAGCGCGGGCGCGTCAGGGAAAACTGAGCGAAGTCTGCGAATTACGTAATAATTACGTGGGTGACATGAGGAAATTGTGCCCGGGCGTGTCGGTGGGAGTGATGAGCGTCTCCGGGCGATGTAGCCCCGCGATTGTGCGTTTTTTCCCAAAGTGTTTGATGCGTCAAATAGTCCATCGGGTGGATATTGCCGCCGAAGTGGTTTGTTCGTGGATAACTACACAAGTTAGGGTTTCATTTCGGTAACAGTCATTGCTCGCCGTATGCCCAAACTGATGTCCCACGACAGACGCGGCGCACACAAAAGCGAGGCACCACACCTTGAATTGGGAGATCTCCATATGCACGAATCCTCACGTGCGCTAATGAAGCGCGGCACTATTGCCGCCGCCACCACGGCATTGGTGCTTGGCAGCAGTTTCGCCACGGTGCCGGCCCTCGCCACCACGTCGATCAACCCGGAGCCGACATCTGCCGGGTCCGCGGCCGCCTCGAGCACGGAGGCCTCGAAAGACCAGAGCCAGGCGGCACTGCCTAGCGGGCTCAAGGAGGCAGTGGAGCGCGACCTTGGCATCACCATCGAAGAGTTCTACAAGAACGGCGAGCTCAGTTCCGTTGTCGATTCGCTCACCAAGGAATTGCAGCAGTCGAAGCTGGTCGCCGACTTTGCAATCACGAGAACAAGATCACTGTCACTGTGGCTGCATCTTCCCTCAAAACCGTCACCGAAAAGCTCGACGAACTGACCGAGGGCACAGACGTCGAGCTGAACATCGTGGCGGAGCCCGAGGTCGTCGCCTCGGCGGAGCCGAAGAGCGTTGAGACCGTGAAGACTCCCGAGGGCAAGGAGCCCGCGGCCGTTCCGTCGAAGCTCCCGGTCGCCGAAAGCCCGAAGACCGAGGCTACGGCCGTGCCGAAGACCGTTGCCAAGTCAGCGCCAAAGAATGCGGATTCGCTGCTCAAGGCATACGTCGAAAACGTCGAGCCCAAGGCCGTGTCCCAGCTTCAGGCCGTCATGAAGACCGGCGCCAACAGCTTCGTCATTCGCACCGGCGGAACGGCCACGGTCGAAGGCAAGGGAGCGACGGAAACCCCCAAGGCAACCGCCCTGCGATTCGGCGGCAAGCTCACCCCCGAGGAATTCGCGCAGCAGTACACCAAGGTCACCATCGAGAAAGCCGAGGGGCCCGCCAAGCCGGCGGCCGCGGGCGACGTGCTCGGCGGCATGGGCTACGGCGCACGGACCAGCCCGACCACTGTGGCGTTGTGCTCGATTGGCTTCAACGGATTCAATTCCGCGGGCCAGGACGCGGCGATCTCGGCCGGGCACTGCGAGCGCGACGGCGACATCAACGACGTCAACATCATGGAGCACACCGCACCGAACGAGTTCGAAAAAATCGGAGCCCCCCTGGGCGTCTTTGGTTTCTCCCAGTTCGGCGGCCCCGGCAACACCTCCGTGACCGGGTACGAAACCGCGACGAAACCTGAAGACATCGGAAATGTCGGAACGGACATTTCCGTCATCGACGAAATCAACCCGGACCTGGATCTCAAGTCCATGGTCACCAACTGGAAGGGCGCCGACGAGCGCGATTCCGGCACCAAGGTGACAGGCGTGGCAAGCGCGGTCATCGGCGCCGAAGTCTGCAAATCCGGACGCACCACGGGCTGGACCTGCGGCACCGTCGACGAGGTCGGGATCCTCCTTGTCGGCGGGTACAACGGGGAAGGCGACGTTCGAGGTGTCCGCGGATTCGGCATGGTGAACGCCGACCTGTTGAAGGCCAACGAGGGCGACTCCGGTGGATCCGCTGTTGCCGGGGGCACCGCGGTCGGCGTGACAAGCGCCGTATCCACCTCCGATGGCGGCCGGGCCTACTTCACGGACATCAAGGACGGCCTGAAGCACGCCAAGGGCTACTCCATCGCCATGTTCCTCAATGCCCCGGTGGTCAGCTCGCCGTCCAACGGCGCGGACATCGCGGCAGGCTCAACGATTTCCGGCACGGTGGCCGGCGCCCCGTCCGGCTCCAAGGTGGTGATTCGCTCCGCCGGCCAGAAGCCCATCAGCGCCACGGTCTCCGCGGGCAAGTTCAGCTTCAAGGCGCCGACGTCCTACGGCAAATACGACTTCACCATCCAGACGGTCAACGGCTTCAACAAGTCGGCGACCACCGCGGGCTCGGTCAACGTCGTCATCGGCACCCCTGCCATCACCAGCCCGAAGAACGGCGCCACCCTCGAGGCAGCGGTGTCGGTCATCTCGGGCACCGGCGTTGCCGGAGCCACCGTGACGCTGACCGGCGATGCCGCAGGCACCGCCAAGGTCGCCGCCGACGGCACGTGGAGCGTCAAGCTCCCCACCGCCCTGTCCTACGGCGAGCACTCCGTTTCCGCCACCCAGGCCAAGGACGGCGATACCTCGAAGGTCGCCACCAGCAGCTTTGCCATCCGGCTCGCCGCGCCTGCCATCACCGGACCGGCAAACGGCAAGACCTACACCGAGGACCAGGCCGTGATCTCGGGTACCGGCGTGGCCGGCGCCACGGTCAGGCTGACCGGGGCGGTCACGCGGGAAGCCACCGTTGGGGACAACGGCAACTGGAGCGTCACGCTGGAAGACGATGCGGTCCTTACCTATGGCCCGCACAGCGTCACCGCCGTGCAGAGCATCGGCGAGACCACATCTTCCCCGGTGACGAGTGACTTCAAGGTCGTCCCGGTGGCGCCGTCCATCGATTCGCCGACCGACGGCCAGGAATTCGCCTTCGACAAGGCCCCGAAGACCATCAGCGGCTTCGGCATCAACGGGTCCACCATCAAGGTGACCCTCGATGGCTCCGAGCTCACCGCTGTCCCGGCCAGCAGCGAAACGGGGGTCGCCACGGCCGCTGCCGGCAACGAGAACGAGTTGGCCGCCGTGGTGGTCAACGGGGCATGGACGGTGTTGGCACCCGAGAACCTGGAGGCAGGGGAGCACAAGGTCACCGCCGTACAGGTTATCGACGGGGTTTCCTCGGCCGCCACGTCCAGCACCTTCACCATCGCCGCGGAGCCGAAGCCGGAACCGACGGAAGGACCGACCGACGAGCCAACCGAGGCCCCGACCGCTTCGCCGGAGCCCACGCAGGATCCCGAGCCTTCCAAGGCACCGGTTGTTCCGCAGGGCGACATCAACGGCGATGACGGCGGCAGCGGCGGCCTGGCCAACACGGGCGCAAACGCCGCCCTGCCGGTCATTGCGACAGGTGGCGCTCTCATGGTGCTCGGTTGCCTGTTCATGCTGCTGCGCCGCAGGGGCGCCGGGCACTACAGTGCCTAATCGCCTCATCACCGGTTAGCCGCGACTCGCGGGCGCGGGGGGCCTTTCGCGGAATTGTCAGCAATTCCGGGGGAGGCCCCCGCGCCATTCCCATGCCGTCCACAGCCAACACCCCGGCTTACCGCCTAGACTCGTCCCAAATCAGAAGGTGGTCACACACAAATGAGCAAGCACATGCCACGCCCGGCGCTGGGCGGTGCCGCCCTGGCGGCGGTGCTCTTGCTGTCCGCCTGCGGCAGCGAGGCCGGAGCGCCTGCATCCTCCAGTCCAACCCCCTCGGCGTCGCTCAGTGCCGCCCCCCACGAGACCCAGGACCCGGATTTGCTCCAACTCAATGAAACTCTCAAGGAAACGCTGGGCGAGAAGTACTCCGAGGCCTGGATCGCGGAAAACAAGCTGCACGTCGCGGTCACCGACAAGGCCTCCGAGGCAATCGTCACCGCGGCCGGCGCAGTGGCCCACCTGGCCGAACATTCCGCCGCCGAGCTCGAGGCCGCCGTCGGCAGGATCATGGCCTGGCAACGGGAGCAGGGCGGGGACATCGCCACGGCCATCCACCGCTACGTTCCCTCCGGACGCGACGGCTCCATCACCCTCGCGGTGGATGCCGCGCACCTCGGGGAAATCAGGGAGGGCCTGGCGGCCGACGACGTCACCGGAGGCATCACGCTGAAGTTCGTCGAATCGGCGGGACCTGCCAGTCCCGCATCCTCCGGCTGACCAGTCTTTTTTGCCCGGTCGTGGCGCGCCTTGGATCTTCCCCAGGCGCGCCACGACCGGGCAAGGCCCCGGCGCGACGTAGGCTGGTACCCGAGGGAAGGCACGGGCACCCGCGTCCGTTTTCGGGACGGCGGGAACGGTTGTCTCCCCGCGCCGACAGCAACACCAGAATCTTGAAAGGGCCTGCACCCACGTGAGCCACGCCAGCGACGCAGCAGCAACACCGGACCGACCGGGGAAAAAACGAAACCCCGTGTGGGCCGCCATCCGCGAGGTCCTCATCATCGTCGTGGTCGCCTTGGTGATCTCGCTGGTCGTCAAGACGTTCTTCTTCCGGGCGTTCTACATCCCCTCCGGCTCCATGGAGCAAACATTGCAGGTCAACGACCGCATCTTTGCCAACCTCCTGGCCCCGGGCCCGTTCGACCTCTCCCGGGGTGACGTGGTGGTCTTCCGCGACGAGGAGGGCTGGCTGCCGCCGATCGCCCCCACGGCGACCAATCCCGTGACCGAATTCTTCACCTTCGTCGGCCTGGTCCCCGACCCCTCCAACCAGCACCTGATCAAGCGGATCATCGGCATGCCCGGGGACACCGTGGAATGCTGCTCCGACAACGGCAAGCTGACGGTCAACGGCGTGGAAATCACCGAGCCGTACATCTACCCGGGAGACAACCCCTCGGACACCGAATTCACCGCGACCGTCCCCGAGGGCAAGGTCTGGGTCATGGGCGACCACCGCGGCGCCTCCGCCGACTCCCGCTTCCACGAGGACCTGCAGGGCGGCTTCGTCGACCTGGCAGCGGTCGAGGGCAGGGCCGCGGTCATTTCCTGGCCGCTGGACCGACTCGGCGGCATCCCGGGCGGGGACGGGGTCTTCGCCCAGGTCCCGGCCCCGGCCAACTGATGGCATCGACGCCGCCGACCCTGCAACACGAGCTGGCCCTTGCCGCGGCCGGCGGGCACCGGTTCATCGGGGCCGCCGACGAGGTGGGCCGCGGGTCGCTGGCCGGGCCGGTGTCCGTGGGCTACGTCGTCATCGACCCCGCAACCGCCACCGAACTGCCCGGGGTGCGGGACTCCAAGCTGGTCCCCGACGCGCTGCGCCACGAACTGGTCCCGGCGATCAAGGACTGGGCCGCCGCCTGGGGCGTGGGCCATGCCAGCGCCGCCGAGATCGACGCCCTGGGCCTCGTTCCGGCCCTGCGGTTGGCCGGGCTGCGCGCCGCCACCGCCGCGCACCGCGGGCAGGAGGCCGACGCGGTGCTGCTGGACGGGAACCTGGACTGGCTCTCGGCCACCTCCCAGCCCACGCTGCTTGATTCCCTGGTGCCGGGATTCGGCGACCCGGAAGACATCGACGGGCTGCTGATTCCGGTCCACACACTGATCAAGGGCGATTTGCTGGCCCTGTCCATCGCAGCTGCATCCATTTTGGCCAAAGTCGAGCGCGACGACCTCATGGATGGGTACGATCGGACCTACCCGGCGTACGGTTGGATACGAAACAAGGGGTATGGCACAGCCGCCCACCGCGCCGGCATCGCCGAGCACGGGGCGTGCGAATACCATCGGAAGACCTGGCAACTGACACCCAAGTCGCCGGGAGTGAACATCGAGTCAGGGGGCGAGGGGAAAACACCATGAGTGCCGAAGACCTGGAGAACTACGAAGCGGAACTCGAGCTGCAGCTCTACCGCGAATACAAGGACGTGGCAAACCTCTTCAATTACGTCGTGGAAACCGAGCGGCGTTTTTACCTGGCCAACAACGTGGACCTGAAGACGCGATCGGCCGACGGGGAGGTCTTCTTCGACCTCACGCTCACCGACGCCTGGGTCTGGGATGTCTACCGCACCGGGCGCTTCGTCCAATCGGTGCGCATCGTGACGTTCAAGGACGTGAACATCGAGGAACTGAACCGCGTCGATGACCTGTCCATCCCCAAGGAGGGACTGAACTAGCCGCGATCGCCGCTTCCGGCACGCCGTGCCGGCACTGCCCCCGAAGCCGCCCCGCACCAGGGGCGCGGCTTCGGGGGCAGCCCTGTCTCCGGACGAGATTCGCTGCGCGGCAATGTCGGCCGGCCCGCTGCTAGGCTCGGGCCAGGCAGCAGGCAACTACCCACCCAGGAGCGCACCGGCAGATGAATGAGCAGCCAGGCAACGACAACCCCGCAGGCGACGATGAGGCGGACCTTGGGACCGTCTCCTTCTTCCGCGTCTCGGGAGGCACGCAGAACGGGCTGCCGTACCTCAGCTCACTGACTTTCGACTTCGATGACGGGACCCCGGACCCGGAAGAGGGCGAGAGCGCCCTGGCCGCTGCCATCACCGGGCTGAACGACGCGCTGCTTGACTACCGGCTAAAGCTGGCATCACGCGCGGCGGACTTCGGACAGGCCTTCGCCCCCGCAACCGGCGATGCCGAACTGCTGGCCGCCTCGGACCGCGTGCACGATGCACTGGAATCCCTGGGAATGGCGCACAGGGCGTACACCGGCCACCCGTTCCGGGAAAGTCCCCTGCACCGCCTCGAGCCGGTGGACCCGGAACAACTGGCAGCGATGCTGGAGGCCGAGGAGCTCGCCCGGGACCGGGAGCAGGAAGCCGCATTCGGGCCACGGCTCGATGAACTGGGCGCCACGGTGGTCCTGGACAAAATGCTCCACCACGGCGATCGCGAGGTGCTGCACCTGGCAACCGCCACGGTCCACAGCACCGGGGTGCTGCTGGTCTTCGACTACCTGAACCTGCGCGGCTCCCAGGAAGACGCCGCGACCTGGCACCGGCGCAGCCATGAACACCTCGGAAACGTCGAACTCGGCGTCGAGCTGGTCGACGCCGCCACCGGGACCTCCTACCCGGCAGGGATGCACGGTGGCGAGGGAAACATCGAGCGCAACTGCTACCGGCTGGTCCACCGTTTCTGGATCGACCGGGCCCTGGATGCCGAGGCGCTCACCGGAACCGTCACGGTCCAGGACGCCCTCGCCGCGGACGGCACCATGGAACCGCTGGCCGTTGCGCTGGAGATCGACTGCGCGCTGCTGCGCGAGGCGACAACCCGCATTCGTACCCCGGGCAGCAAAGGGCAGTAAGCCACGGAACAGTGCCCGCGACGCCGGCAAAAGCCCCACAGCCCCGGGAAAATCCGACCGGAGCGTTGATCCCGGCCCGGCTTCCGGAGCCATCCTGCCCCGCCCGTTTCCCGGGCGCCAACCGCCACCTTCGAAACTTAAGAAAAGAAAGTGGCGTAATCCGCGTCACCTTTCCCGCCCCTGTGGACACTGCATGTATGACGGCAAAATCCGGAACGTTGAACCACTGCGACCGGGCAACGGCGTCAACGTCAAAGCACATCACGGCGTCGCGGAGCGGCTCTCTGCCTCCGGTCCGCGGCCGAATCGAGAAGGACAAAAACCTACGGGGTGATTCGATTGCAGAGCACAAAACTAGCCACGGCACTTGCCATCGCCGTTGCCGTCACCGGAAGCAGTACGGGGTTCGCTGCGCCGGGGGCCAACCACGAACTGGACCCGGTCGCCCGAGCGACGTGGAGTCCGGCCACGACCCTTCAGCCGGCCGGGGCCGCGACACCGGGCATCGCGATGGGGACGGTGAACCTGAAGAAGGTCACCGCCTACAACCTGAACCTGCGACAGGGCAGGAGCACCGCCACGAAGGTGCTGGTGATGATCCCGAAGAACACCGCGGTGACCGTCACCGAGACCAGTGGTTCGTGGAGCAAGACGAGTTACCGGGGCAAGACCGGCTGGGTGGCCTCGCGCTACCTGGAGAACGCTGCCGCCACCCGCAAGACCACCACCTAAAACCTGAACCTGCGCCAGGGCAGGAGCACCGGCACCAAGGTGCTGGTGACGATCCCGAAAAACACCACGGTGACGATCTCGCAAACCAGCGGAACATGGAGCAAGACGACGTACCGGGGCAAGACCGGCTGGGTGGCCTCGCGCTACCTCAAGAGCGCGTCGGCCGCCAAGCCACCTGCCAAGGCAACGAACCGCAAGGTCACCACCTACAACCTGAACCTGCGCCAGGGCAGGAGCACCGGCACCAAGGTGCTGGTGACGATCCCGAAAAACACCACGGTGACTATCTCGCAAACCAGCGGAACGTGGAGCAAGACGACCTACCGGGGCAAAACCGGCTGGGTGGCCTCGCGCTACCTGAAGAACGCGTCGGCCGCCAAGATCGCCTACCGCTGGACCACGGCAAACGTGAATGTCCGTAAGGGTGCAGGCACCTCGTACGCGAGCCTGGGAGTGGTGCGGGCCGACGAGCGCGTCACCTACCTCAGGACGGCCAGCGGTTGGTCAAACGTGAAGACGTCAAAGGGCACGGGCTGGATTTCCAACCGCTACCTGGACGCCCATGGCCAGCACCCGGTCGCCGTCTACGGGACGCTGCGCAAGGGGCAGTCCGCCTACCACCTGCTGCGGGGGCGAACCACCAGTGAAACACGGACCCGGATTGCCAACTTCAACATGTATCTCAAGCCTGACCAGACATGGTGGTCGTTCATCATTCCAAGCTCGTCCTCCGCCCGAAGCGTCGTGGTCGAACGCATGGACATCCGGCCTGCCAGCTACCGCGCAACGTTGGCCGACTTGGACAAGTGGGAACGCTTCGATCCGCGCAAGCCGCTGGCCGACCAGAACTACAACCGCAAGCTCGTCACCGACAAGGACGGCAAGCGTTCCTGGGCCTACGTGGGGGCTTCGAAGATCAGCAACTACCTAGTCAAGAACGGCATCCGCGTGACCTCCGGCGACTATCTGAGGCGGTACTGAAAATGCGGACGCACAGGAAAATCATCGCCGGCACCACCTCGGCGGTGGTCGTGGCCGGCTTCGCGGCCTGGGGAATCGGCTACGCCGCGTCGGCCCCCAAGCCCGGTCCGACGCCCACGGCGGACCTGGGTGCCGGACCGGCAATCGCGGAAACCAACCCATCCACCGGCCGCAAGGTGAAGGCCGATGCCTTGGACAACGTCGAAAAGGGCCCGGGCCAGCAGGCCGGACTCTTCGACGAACAGACCAAGACGAGCTACTTCACCATCGAGGTCACCGACAGCGAAGTGGTGGATGACTGCACACCGCGCGTCGGCACCGACAAGCTCCGTCCAATCCGCACCGCATTCCTGGTGCTTGAAGTCAGTGCGTCCCTGGCGGACTCCGTCGCCGAGAAGGCCGGAGGAGGCCCGGAAGACCTGTTCATGCCGTTGGTAGCCGAGGCATTCTCGGTGAGCAACCCCGGCGGGGAAGTTGACCGCAATGTCACCTCCGAGACGGCCTGGGGCTGCTTTGACGATGCGCAACTTCTGCCTCCCGTCGTCAATCCGGGGCAGAGCGTCTCCGGCAAGGTCGGGTTGGACGTAGGCGTCCCCCGGGGAAGGGTCGCGTACGACCCCGAGGACAACGGCGGATGGTCCTGGCCCTATGGAGGATAGTCCGGCCGGAACCCGCCTTCATGAACCCGAAATCCGGAGAAGAAAGCGTAATCATCGAGTGGAAACGACAATTGTCCATTCGGCGCACGTATGGTGGTTTAAATGCCTTCGTCCGGGCCGCCGCCATGGCCGAGCCCGGCGCCGAGAAGACCAGCATCAATGGGGGATCCAATTGCAGAAGAAGAGAATCGCCACAGCCCTGGCACTGGCAGTAGTGGTGACCGGAAGCAGCTCGGGCTTTGCGTCGCCGCCGGCCACCCACGGACTCGCCCCGGCCGCGGAAACCACGGCATCGGCGTCGATGGTGCTGGAACCCGCGGGTAGCGCGATTGCCTTGAAGAAGGTGAACCTGAAGAAGGCCACCACCCACAACCTCAACCTGCGCGCGGGCAAAAGCACCAAGAACAAGGTGCTGCTGACCATTCCGAAAAACTCCGCCGTGGCCATCACCGAGACCAGCGGCACCTGGAGCAAGACCACGTACAAGAACAAGACCGGCTGGGTGGCCTCGCGATATCTCAAGAACGCCCCTGCCGCCAAGAAGCCGGCGCCCAAGACCCAGGTCGAGTCCTCCACGCGGAAGACCACCACGTACAACCTGAATTTGCGTGCGGCCAAGAGCACCACGAACAAGGTGCTGGTGGTGATCCCGAAGAACACCACGGTCACCGTCACCCAGACCAGCGGCACCTGGAGCAAGACCACGTACAAGAACAAAGCCGGCTGGGTGGCCTCCAGGTACCTCAAGAACGCCCCGGCCGCCCAGAAGCCCGCGCCCAAGCCCGCGGCACCCAAAACCGCCCATCGCTGGACAACTGCGAAGGTAAACATCCGCAAGGGGGCCGGCACCTCGCACCCAAGACTGGGAACGGTTCCGGCCAACGAGCGCGTCTCCTACCTGACGACAGCCAACGGCTGGTCAAAGGTCAAGTCCTCGAAGGGCACGGGCTGGATTTCAAACAAGTACCTGGACAAGACGGGCCAGTACTCCTTTGCGGTCTATGGAACGCTTCGCAAGGGGCAGTCGGCCTACTACATCCTGCGGGGAAAGACCTCGAGGGAAACCAAGACGTCGATCTCCTCCCACAGCATGTACCTCCAGCCCAACAAGACCTGGCTGTCCTATGTGATCCCCAGCGGGAAGGCCTCCGACAAGGTGGTTGTCGAGCGAATGGACATCAAGCCGGGCAGCTACCGCGCAACCGTGGCCAACATGGACAAGTGGGAACGCTTCAACCCCAACAAGCCGCTGGCTGACCAGAACTACAACCGGGTGCTGGTCACCGACAAGGACGGCAAGAAGTCCTGGGCCTACCTTGGATCGAAGAAGATCGGCGAGTACCTGACCAAACACGGAATCCGAGTGACTTCCGGCGACTACCTAAAGAGGTTCTGACCATGAAAAAGCAGGGCAAGATCATCACCGGCGCCGTTTCGGGCGTTGCGGTCCTCGGCCTCGCGGCATGGGGCATCGGCATGGCCGGTGCCGCAAGCAGCACGGAATGGGAACTCCCCGGCGACCTTGTTGCGGGCCCCGCAGCCGCCGAAGTCGATCCGTCCACCGGTACCGAGGTGAAGATCGACAAATTCGACAACGTCCAGAAGAAGGCCGGCGAAAAGGCCGGCCTGGTCGACGAAAAAACCAACAAGAGCTACTTCACCATTGAGGTCACCAACAGCCAGCTCCTGTCCCGGTGCGATGCGCGCGTGGGAAACCAGTCGCTCAGCCCGATGCGCACCAAGTTCCTGGTCCTTGACGTCGAGGCGACCCTGGCCGCCTCGGTCTCCGACAAGGCGGCGGGAGGATCCAAGGAGCTGTTCATGCCATTGGTCGCGGAGGCCTTCTCCGTCACGACCTCGGCCGGGTCCCCGGACCGCAACGTGACCTCGGAGACGGCCTGGGGCTGCTTCGACGACTCGGTGTTGCTGCCGCCGGTGGTCAACCCGGGCCAAACCGTGAAGGGCAAGGTCGTGCTCGACGTGGATGCCCTCAAGGGCCAGGTCGCCTACGACCCCGAAGACAACGGCGGCTGGTCCTGGCCCTACGGAGGATGATCCGGCCCCGCTGGTACCACCGACCGCGCCACGAACGGGCCGTTGCCGCTCCCCGAATCGGGATGAGGCAACGGCCCGCTTCCCATTCAGGCAGCAAGGCGCTTATGCATTTGCCGTGAAGGGTGCAGACGGTTCCCAGGGGGCGCCACAAATCCGACCAGCCTTGATGCCGCGCTCGCCGGTATCCGATTTCCGCTTATCCACACCTCTGTTCGATCCGGATCCGTTGCTGCGCCACGCCGTGCACGCTTGAAATCAGACCGCTCCCGCTCAACTGTCTCCCGATGAGCGCCTGCGGGTCTCAACGGAGAGGAGTGCGCGTATGAACCACAACCAGGAACTCGGCGCCGCGGGGGAGGAACTTGCCGCGGTCTATCTCACCGGTGCCGGATACACGGTGCTGGAACGCAATTGGCGCTGCAACATCGGGGAACTGGACATAGTTGCCGAGACGGACGGCCAGGTCGTTGGCGTTGAGGTCAAGACTCGCAGCTCCCTGGGCTTCGGCCATCCGGCCGAGGCGGTGAACCCGCAGAAGCTGCGCAGGCTCTCGCGCCTGGTACGTCAATGGTGCGTGACCCACCGCCGGAATCCGCACACCGTTCGGGTGGACGTGCTGGCAATCCTCATGGCCCCGGGGCGAGAACCAAGCATCGAACACCTGATCGGGGTGGACTCATGAGCCTGGCCCGCACCCTCGGCATTGGCCTGACCGGACTCAACGGCCAGCTCATCGAGGTGGAAGCCGACGTGGGCAACGGCATCCCCGCCTTCATCCTGCTGGGGCTGCCCGACGCGGCACTTAACGAATCTCGCGAGCGCATTCGCTCAGCCGCACGAAACTCCGGCATTCCGCTGCCCAACCGTCGCCTGACGGTGAACCTGACACCCGCGACGCTGCACAAGCGCGGGTCGGGATTCGACCTGGCCATCCTGCTGGCGGCGCTGGCCGCTGACCGATCCATCACGCCTGCTCCCGGAGTCGTCTATGTCGCCGAGCTGGGGCTTGACGGATCGCTGCGCCCCATCTCCGGGGTGCTGCCTGCGGTCATGGCCGCTGTGCGCGATGGCTACCCAAACGTCGTGGTGGCAGCCCAGAACCAGTCGGAGGCGGAACTGGTTGCAGGCGCTTCGGTGCGTTCCTACGCCCACCTGTCACAGGTGCTTGCCGATTGCGGCGCAAACCCGCTGGAGCTGCAGTACAGGGCGCGGCACGACTCGCCCGCACGCACCACGGCGGGGTGGTCCGCGACCAGGTCACCGGCATTGGATCTCTCCGAGGTGGTCGGCCAGACCCAGGGGCGGTATGCGTTGGAGGTCGCGGCCGTCGGCGGCCACCACCTGCTGTTCACCGGGCCGCCCGGGGCAGGGAAGACCATGCTCGCGCAGCGCCTGCCGGGGCTGCTGCCCGACCTTGACGACGCCCAGGCGCTGGAGACCACTGCCGTTCACTCGCTGGCGGCCGGAGGGCGTCCCATCACCTCGCTGTTGCGCAGGCCGCCCTTCGAATCCCCGCACCACAGTGCGTCCATGGTGGCGCTGATTGGCGGCGGCAGCGGCGTCCCGCGGCCCGGTGCCGCCTCCCGTGCCCATCGGGGCGTCCTGTTCCTGGACGAGGCAAGGATACGCCAAACACCCTTCAATGTCTCTACGGTGGAAAAGACCTAGTCGAACTAGGATTATGCGTATGTTTGAAATTACGCGACACGAAAGCTTTGAGAATCAACCCGAGGGCCAGGATGTCCTGTGGCGATACATGGACATTGCTCGATTCATCTCGTTGTTGGAAGATGAGGCCATCTTCTTTGCCCGGGCGGATCAGATGGCTGATAAATGGGAAGGGTCGTATGGGCCAGCCAACATAGAGATGCGGCCTCAAATGCATGGCGAGCACTTTGAAATGATGAGAGATAGCGCGTCAGTTCGTCGAGCATTCACTCTCAAATCGATGTTCATGAGTTGCTGGCACGAATCGCCGGTAGAATCTGCTGCGATGTGGGATCTCTACCAAAGAGAGGGTCGCGGAGTGGCTATCCAGACTAACTGGGAGAGCCTCACGGGTAGCCTCTCTTCAAGCAGGAGAATTTTCGGAGGCAGGATCAAGTACGCTGACTATCACACCGAGGTGATTCCAGAGGAAAATGCTTTCGACGCCTACATGCACAAGCGTTTGAGCTACGCGCATGAACGCGAGGTCCGACTAATAACACTCGTAGCCACGGGCGGCCTTGACCCTGATAAGGGATTGCCATTCATGCCTTCTAGCCCGGGAAGCGTGGTTGAACCGGTTTCCGTAGACGTTAGAAAGCTCGTACGTAGCGTCTATGTTGCCCCTGATTCTCCGCCTTGGATAACCGAACTAATTAAGAAGCTTGCCAAGCGATATGGGCATGACTTCGAAATAAGGCAATCCGATCTGGCCTCAGACCCTATCGCATAGTTTTGTCGCTCGTGGATTGAATCCCTGGAACGTACGTGGTTGTGGGTAGAAAGGATTGCTAGGTTTGCCAAATGAGCGAGAGTCCCGAACGGAAGGCCTGGAACGCACTGGCGATGGAGGCTGCTGAGTTCTATGCGTCTCATGGTGATGAGAAGATGAGCCCAGATGATCGTGCCATTTATGAGGGATTGATCGAGGCAGTCAACAAGGCCGCTGACGGGCACGATCGAGTTAGAGAAAATGGGGGAAAAGGATGATCGTTGTACAGGGGCCACCGTCAATTACGGACTGGATATCTGCTGCGGCCACGGTTCTGACATTAGGAGTTGCGGTATGGGCGTTGTTCTATGCGCGGGGTCAGGTAAGTGAATCGAAGAAGGCACGACGTCAACTCGATGACATCGAAAGGAAGAAGTCGGAACCAGCCGTAGTGGCATATATGGAACCAGCTGCTTCGCCGTTTATTCAAGAGATTGTAATCAAGAACTTTGGTCCCACGCCGGCCTATGACGTCAGGTTCATTAGTGATCCACCAATACAAAGAACTGGAGATACGAATCGTGCAGACGTCGATAATGTAGATATTCCCGCTGTGATTCCGTTTTTGGCTCCTGGCCAGGAGTGGAGAACTATTTGGGATGTGAGCCATGAGCGGTCGAAGAACGAAAAATTGGCAGACCGACACGAAGTCGAAGTGACGTTCAAGGGGCTGGATGACGTCGAGCTAAGGAGTCGGGCGATCTTGGATTGGGCACCGCTGAAAACGAAACGATTCATGGATACTCTCGGCGTTCATGATCTGGCTAAAGCAGTGAAGGACATGAGTACCCTCCAAAAGAAATGGAGTGAATCTCCTCGCGGGCTCCAAGTCTGGATCCGGTCTGGCGACGAAAAGGATGCGAGACGCAGAGAAGAAGCACGCCGGTTCCGCGCGATCAACGAAGCTCAGCGTGAGGAGTTGAAGCGCACGCTAGAATTCACGTCTAACCGCGGCCTACAAGAAGAGTTGCCAACTCCTGAGACAGATCCAGATCAACCTTAACAGGAACACCGCTAGCCGCTGTCGATTTCTTTACGTATTTCTGTAGATTGAATCCTGCGTTCATTTACCCTTAATTATATCAATTTATACAGTTAGGTAAAGTGTAAAATGGTACATGCCCGCAGCCTGCGCGCATGAAGGGGATTCTCTCAATGCTCTGTTGATAAGCTGGTGCGAGTATTCATCGCAAGCAGGGGGAGCATGTTGAAGGTTTTTATCAGTTGGTCAGGTTCAGAGACGAAAAGTCTGGCGGTCGCAAAAGCTCTTCATGCTTGGTTGCCGACTGTGGTCAATGCCATTGAGCCTTGGATCAGTACTGAAGGACTGAGGGCCGGTCTCAAGTGGAACCAACAACTTGAACGAGAACTGGACGACACATCATTCGGCATCATTGTTGTTACTCCTTGGAACCAAGGTTCGCAGTGGTTGAATTTTGAGGCCGGTGCACTGTCCAAGCGCGTAAAAGGTTCGGATTCCCGTGTTGCGCCTTTGCTCATAGATTTCAAGAAGCCAACTGATCTTGTTGGTCCTATGGCGAGCTACCAAGCGACCCTTCCCGAACAGGAGAGCATGAAGAGTCTCCTGGTCTCGATCAATGAAGCGCTCGGCGACGACAAGCGTCCACACAATTTACTTGAAGAGGCCTTTAGGATTTGCTGGCCATCATTTGAGGCCAAGCTTGCTGAAATCAATGTCGAATTCCCGGAAGAGGTAGATCCGACGAAGGCACCTCATCCCTCGCCCATCGTTGCCGATGCTGGGGATGCAATGGCCGAAATCCTTGCTTCCGTTCGGGAGCTCACGAGAACAAACGCCTTGCTGCGCAATGATGTCGTCAAGAGAACCAGGCCAGTTCGAACCACGTCATATAACGTCGGCAGCGATTCAGCGGTTAACTTAGGATCTAACCCGCGCCTCGACAAGAGTTTTTTGAGTATTGTAGGGCAAATGCTAGAAGATTCACCATATATTGCTGATTTTTCCTTGGGCTTATCAGATGGAGCCATTTGGATCAAAAGCGAAGATAACCTCAGTGATACAGCAATGAATCAAATTGCTATTGAATTAAAATCTCATTTACCGGACATGAAGATCAAGTTCAAGTCAGACTCTTTTGGCGAAAAAGCTGTGGATGGAAGCATATATACGTATTGACATTAAATGACGAAGTCTCATAATCATGCGCAGAAGTGATCGCAACCAGTGATTGCTACGCACATGAAAGTAGGTGAGTCAGATGGCATGGGTAAGTCGCAAGGTATCTGATCTGTCGGGCAAGGAAGGTAAGGACGACGCGTTCACGAATGTGGTTGTCCGTACCCACCCAAACCTCGAGGAGTCCGTCCAATTCGACGCATTGCCGGATGAGCTCAAGGGCTTGAAGCCCCTCGCAGATCTGGTTCAACTGGAGCTTCGCCACGGGACTGAAGTTATCGAGCTCGTCGTGACCTTGGAAGAGTTCAACAAGCTCTCACCCAAGATTCAGGAAGTGCTGGACAATGCCGACGGCCTCAAAGGCCGACGCAAGAACTTTCGCCCAGGTGCAGCTGTCTAACCGGCAGCAGCCCACAACATACGACCCCAGTCTTACGTTCGAGTTTACTCACGTAGGACTGGGGTCTTTTCAATTTCGGGGCATGAAGAAACCCCTACGATTAGGTAGGGGTTTCCACGATCAAACTGGTAATACTCGTATTTCGTCGACGCCTGCCCATCCTTCAGCAGTTCTGATGCCGATCATGTAGGCGACGGTCCAATTATCGATGTGGGAATCTTTTCCGATCCACTTCACGCTGCCCTGGATGGTGGTGAATTCGATCTTGTAAGACTCGGTGTTGAACAAGAGATCTACGAGCTCCTGGGGCACATCTTGGGTGTTGCCTTTGGGGTCTGGTCGACCAATGATCACAACGTCTCCCTGGATGATATCCATGCCCCTGTAACGGGACAAATGAACCCACATAATAAGCGTTGCTCGTCCGTTCGTATCCAGGTCGATCAACTTGCCTTCTTCGTTGATGAAGATGGTTGCATCGGGGCGGTTGATGTCCATCGCTTCGATATTGCCCTGGACTGCAAGCTGGTAGTCGTCCAGCGAGTTGTACTCGCGGAGTTCAATGTCCTGCTCTTGATCCGCTGGAATGAAGATTCCCTTGACCATGATGATCACTCTTTTCGATCGTGGATTGTTTCCGTGCCCGGTTAGGCACAGATTCCAATCCGCGATCGGGTGACTACTTCTTCTTCTCTTTCTTGACCTTCTTGTTCGAGCAATACTGGCAGTCCTTTACCAGGCACTTCTTTTCTCCTGGGCTGATGATGTTACCGCCACGGCACTCGCTCCAAGATGAGCGGCTTTCACTTGGCTTGATATGTTCTGGATCCACTACCTCACCGCTGCCAATCTTGACGATGGGTGCACGTAGCTTCTTGATCTCGACGCGGTGCTGTTGGGTCTCTGCAATAAGGTCTACAAGGTCACTGAAGCGGAGTGTAGCCAGTACTTCATCATCCGCGCGGAAGACAATGGTTGGAATGCGGTTAAAGCTTGCTCCACCGACAACCTGACGCCACCATTCTTTGATCTTGATGACTTTGTGGTCCTTGCACTCAATATCGAGGGGAGTGTCTTGATAGTAGTCGGAAATGTCGTTCTTCTGATGACTGCCGGCCCCGCTGCGCTTGTCACGACTAACGCGAGCACCTAATTTCTTCTGTAGTAGCTTGGCTACTTCGTTCTCTAGCTTCTTGCCTTTTTCGCTGCTGACACTCACATCACCTCCTTGGTGTTAATTGATAAATGGATGCCTAGTCCCACCGGCAACTTAAATGGTTCAATCACAAAGACCGACAAGTTGCCGAGAGGACAAGGCGCTGCATAGAGGAAAAACTACGACATAAAACCTCTGTGCAGCACTGCTGAGTCAGAGCAGACGAGTAAACGGGAAAGAAAACTCATCTACCCAGTTGACCGCACCAGGTTGAGGTGATGCGATCAACTGGTCCATGTAAGCCTGGCGTTCGACGGGGATTGGCTCGAAAGCCGCACGCTGCCACAGATCACTCTTTTGGCTGCCCTCCTACATAGTCCGGAAGGTGCACACAAGGCAGGGACGATTCATGTTGAATCTGATGAGATTTCCCCTTGGTTTCATATAGGAGCTACCTACTTCCGCCACTTGTATGCCCAGATCCAGCCACGTCACAACACCATGGCCGGATCTGGATTCTAGATGTCAAAGTTCAATGCGAGTGTGTTGCCGCGGAGTGGTTTGGCACCTCTACTCCACACGGCCTTTGAATTTACGGGCAACGGTTCACTCGGTGCGCTACGGATTAGCCGCGGCGACGACAGCGTATAGGCTGCCGATTTGGTGTTTCAGTTTCTTGACCTCTTGTCTGGCTTGTCTCCGATTCGCCTCAGAACGTTGCCTGTATGGTTCGTCGGATGCAAGGTTTTCAAAAGACAGTTTGGTGGAATCGAGCTTACTCATCGGTTTCCTCCTGCCCCAGATTTTGAACCAGGAGGGCATTCTTGTCAATCAGATTTGGCCGGCTACTTGTCATAGACGAACACGGCGTCATCTGTTGAGACGACTTCATACTTGTTTATCGACCAGTCTTCAGCGATGCCTTTGGTGTCCCAGTTCAGGTAACCCATTAAATCCTCAGGAACAGTCCGCTTGAAATCATCGAGCTGCGCAACCTGGCCGAGTTCTCCCAGAATGTAGATCACGTAATCTTCCATCGCTTCGTACTTGCCGTGGAAGTGCTCTGGGAACTGACGCACTACTTCTCGCACGTCGTGAGCCGTCCTGTAGCCGATGTAATCCAAATAATGAGTCATTGCCTCACCATGGGTGTTCACGGCGTGTACGAGCTCTGCAACGATCTCAGGATCATCTATATCTTCGAGTCCTAAACCTTCGGGGATGTCCGGCGCCTCAAGCCACTGCAGGCTCCAACCTGATTGACTGCCTTTATCCTCGCGGTTTATGCAGTACGTGCCGAGCATGTTGACCATGTCCTTTACCTGAAGCGTGGCCGTTTCCTCGTTGTAAAGCTGTACAAATTCGTGGGGGAGTCGCTCTTCGTCGATACTTCCAGTTGAAGCCAGTTCATACAGTGCGCTCCATTGGCCACCATGTAGCTGGGATGCCATGACCCGAGCTGCAGCGTCTGTGATCTCTCGTTCTTCAGCTATGGCTTCGATGATTGCCAGGGCAACGAGATGGTCATCGTTTAGCTTGAACTCTGGTTCTTGTTGGGGGAGACGTTCCATCTATTTCTTGCTCCCACCGTCAAAACCAAGGACTTCTGATTTTTCAGGTTCATGCAGTTGGACCAGGGTCCTGCACAGTGCTTTGATTTCATTGTTCTGGCTGAGCTCACCGATTAGCTGTATCTTCTCAACGGCGAGTTTCTTGTTTTCCTCGTTCATCTATCACCTCCTTCAAGGTAGCTTTTTTATGTCGTAAACGTATTTAATTATTTGTGGCAGGGGGAATCGGTTTGTGTGAAACGTAGGCTTGGAATGCAGCTCGGGCGATCTTTATACTCTCATCGGCCTCGTGATGTGCTGGATTGATTTCGGTATGCAGGTTCTCCCGATCCGACAAAAAATGCGACCGGCTGGTAATCATCACCATTACATTGCACCGCTGAAAAACGCCGTCAGCGTGCTCGAACAGTTCAGGGACAAGGATGCTGAGTTTCTGTACATGCGACTGGAGCTCGCTCAGCTTTGTTCTTAGCGTCGACAAGGGTTGTTCGCCAAAGATGGGCTCGAGGTGAATGACTGTTATCAGACTTTCCGACACGGAGAGGATGGCAGCGAATACCTCGATCTTTTCATCGATGCTTCGATCCCTACGCTTCGCCTCGGCTTCGAATTCCCACAATTCGCGGTCAGAGGCGGCTTTTCGCTTCTCACGCTTCGCAGTGAGAATGCCGCCTATGATTTGAGCGATGATCGCACCCCCTGCACCGATACCAGCGCCGCCCAGAGCGAGCGCTATTGCTTCTTGTGTTATTTCCCCAGCCATAGGCTGAACACTACCAAGGCAACGTCACCCGCTTCTGGTCATGATTGACTTCTTTCAAGGTAGTTATTTTCATTGCACCAGAGCCACAACACCGACAGCGCGTTGACAAGCGTTTCCAGTCGTCCGTCGTCCTCGAACGCAAGGTCGTTGTAGTTGGGATGAAACTCTTGGTCTCGCGTCACTGGCTGTAGGGATTCCTCAACCAAGATGGGCATGTTGGTGTATCTGCCCAACGTACGAATCTCTAGCTTCGCGTATCGGTCATTGATCCTGTCCGGTAGCTGAGCGCGGAGTTCATCCGTCATCGGTGCCGCAAATGTTCGCGTGTGCTTGCCGCCGACAGTCAGATCCTCAAAGTCCCCGGCTATCAGCTTCACCTCACCCGTCACGATTACTTGGTAGTACTTGTAAACGGTGTCCTGAGGGAACCCAGCCTTCTTCAATTGCTTGGCCTGTTCGAAACTGACGACGTACTTATCCACGTTCAGCTCCCAGGTCGTAGGTGGAGCCGTCTTTACGAGGAACTCGCAATGCCAGGATGCCGTGCTCATTCAGCAGCCGGCAGACGTCGTCTCGGTCGTCGTAGAAGATGCTAACGCCCAAACCCCTACACGCGGCCAACTTGAGGGCAGGGGACTCTCCAGGATGATCAAACAGGACTTCATGCACGAGCACGCTGTTTGGAATGCCTGCCTGACGAACTTCGGCCTCTACTGTTCCTTGGCGTTTCGGTCCAACAGCAGAGATGACGACGACCTTGTCCCCAGCTTCCTGATGCATCATCGCCAGGCGACTGAAGTACTCAGGGTAGTGGCTGATGACTTGCCAATAATCGAAGCCGACGATCATCTGGATAGCTCCCCGGCATCAACTAATGCGATTACTAGCTTTAAGAGGGCTTTGAGAGGGGTGTCGCTTGGGTCATTCTGGCCACCAAAATAACCCTCGTACCCAGCAAGCCACTGCTTGGAATATTTTCCTCTGTAAAGTGTGAACGGATGCACCTCATTATCGTTCACTAGGTCTTGCGGCAACTTCTCTAGTAGGTAGTCGGTGGTGTAAAGAGGGGTTCGTGTCTTCAATTCCTGCGTACCCCATAAACCATAAAGACGCTCTAGCTCTGGGTATGCAATGTAGGGTTCACCCTCTGGTATTCCAGCCGTACGTTCCCAGCAAGCAAGGGTGTCGTTCCACCCAGGGAATCGCTTATGTACTTCTATGCAGAGCTCGAATAGTTCTTGGTCCATTACGACGTGGCCTCCCTATACGCCTTCTGCACCTCATTGAATGCCGCTAGTTCACCGCCCTGATCAGGATGATGCTTTAGTAGCTGTTGTCGATAGGCCGCTTTGATGATTTGTGGGCTCGCTGTGGGTGACACTTCCAGGACGTCGTACCAAAGCCGGGCTTGATATGGAGTGACGATCGTCTGGGCAGGCAGAGCCTTGAAGCCACGGAATGCAGCGTTCACCATCTCCTGGGCACCCCAGCGTTCCAAACCGCGAATGGCGTGTATGGATAGGGCAACGGCATGCAAGTTGTCTTCAACCTGAAGCCATCGATCACACGGAAAGCACTGTGCTTCACCAGCGAGATTGAAATAGACAGCGACTCCGCGGTCATCAGGTATTCGTTGCTTGCTTCTATAGGTGCCATCCTGATTGACGATGATGTTTGTCGAGATGACGACGTTGGTTGCCTTCAAGCGTCTGAGCTCGGTCTTTAGTTCTTCCCTTGCTGCTGCGAGAGGAGTTTTGAAGCTGGAGCGCTGGGGTTTCTCGGTTCGTGGCCAATGTGCTGGCCATTGAAGCGGATACGCGTCGTTCATGAGATCACCTCATGTTCCTCATAGATCTCGGCAATCGTCCGAAATAAGACGCGGACACGGTCCAGGCCTTCGACTCGGCTAGCGATAACAAGTCCGAGTATGCCGAGCAGGACGAAGAGAACGCCGACGATCACGAACGGAAAAGCAGCGCTCTGTCTAAATATCTTCATTCATGTGTTCTCCGATTAGATTTGTTGTGCGGTCCTTGACCACTCCCCAATCGCTTGTAAAGCGCTAACGTACTTTCTGCATGTCTGCATAGATTTGTTAGTTCAACGATGGGGAAGTGAGCAACGATTCGACTTTTTGAGCACGTCCTCAAAAAGGCTGTGGATAACTCGACGAAGCGACGCGCATGCGTCTGCTTGACGAATCGGTGACTTTATCTGTCTTATATAGCTACTGCGCTACTTTTGTTCGTTGGCGTCAAGTAGCGAAGCGCCGCAAAATATCGTGAAGTATTCTTTTCGACCGTCTGACCTCTGTTAGACGGCTGGATTTATGCGACGCACAAGCTACCAAGTGCGACCTGCGGCATTTACGCGACCGGCAAAGTTTGCTTAATTAGTTGTATATGTACGAAGAAGACCAAATGATCATCGAGCTGGCATCCCAGGTGCCCAAGAAGCCAGCGTGGATGATCAAAGAAGAACTTGGCGTTGAGCGTTCGGTTCGGCGCATCCAGGAAGTGATCAATCAAAACCTGGGCCGGCGTCCGTCGCGCCAAGCTATTCGTCATCACGACATCTTCCGTGACCGCATTGTCGCGGCCATGGAAGCAGGTGGATTGTCTAGGTACTACTGTTCGTCTTGTCAACGGAGGTCTATTGAACCGCTATTTATTCATCAGCTGCAACGGGACGATCAGATTGGATCGCTAGTCTTTGTCTGTCGCCATTGTTCCGGTCCAGGGGATCGCTAGCGCCTCCACCAACGTCGGCGGTTCTTTAGGCCCTCTAAGGCTTGCTCTACGCGTACCAATTGTCGCCGGATAACCAGGGATGATTCGTTCCCCTCTTTAAGCAGTGCCGCAGTACGTTCGTTGCTCTGAATCACCTTTATCTGTGAGTCCAGGAGCTCCTTCACGTAGTCGGGCGTTAGAGGAAGGCTTGGAACCATTTCGAGCTCTTGCTGCAGTTGGTCGTCTTTGGGCGGCGTTGCTATCTTCTTAGGAGCCTGGGCTAGCTTCTTTCGTCGAGATTCTTTAGCTGCCTGAAAGCCTGGCCATGTCTTAGCACGGCGAATAGCTCGTACTGATTCTGGGCTGATTTGGTTTCGGTCAGCAATCTGCTGAGTGCTACCGAAGTTGTCTTTGATGTCGCGCATGATTACGCGGAATTGTGCCTTAGTGATGTTCTTACCGTGTGCCATCTATTTGTTCTCCGAGGCTTGAGCCTCCTTAGGTTGTTGTTGTTCTTCTTTGACTGTGGCTCGATCCATTACCTGAATCCAGTCATCCGGGAGTTTTAGCTCCCCTGTCTCTAGCTGGCCTACAAACTTCTCGAGCAGGGCTATATCCTCGCTGTTGCAGTTCTTGAGGAATGGCTTGTCGGTGAATGTGAGCACGAACTTGTTTATGACTCGCTTCTCCGTCATTCCAAGCGCTTTTAGACGCGCCTCGATACCTTTGGGTGGATCATCCGTTGATACCTGGATATGTACGCCATCCTCATTTGGAACGCCCTCTTCGATCTCCAGCGCCCGGTCACTTGCTTCGATATCACGGGCACGCTCTGAAACCATTTTGTTGAGGTTCCTTATAGTAAGGAAAGCGTGGTCCCGGGTCTTGATCTTCCATACCTCTGCTGCAATCTGCTTTGACGGGTATTTCATCGCCATGCAAAGTGACTTGATTTCGTCGAGCTGTTCCTCTGTTGGCTTTAGCTGAACGCCACTGGCTTTGTTGCCGTCATCGTCATCTTCTTCAGATGTGAGGCCTAGTGTTGCCATTAGCGAATAACGACGTAAGTATGTGATCGCCGATCCGTGCGATTGTGGGTCTACCTTCGTCAGTGCAAGCTTGGTTGCTGACTGATAGGAGACGCCTGATTCGTGCACCAGGATCGTTAGGAGCCCTGCCTGGCCATCAATGACTGTCGGCGGCTGCATGACTCCAACCTTGTGCTTGTTGAGCAGCTTGAGTGCCTGTGTCATCACGATGTGCAGTGGTGTGTACTTGCTCCCGTATTCATCATTCTCAGATGAACGTACGAGCGGCAATAGCTTCCTTTGGATTGCGATGATTGCCTGAGCAATCTCTACCGGTATATCGCCCTGGGCAGCCGGTTGTGTTGTCACCACGCCTTCTGACGCGTCTTCGGCACTATATGTCGCTGAAGTCCTCTTTCCAGATTGGGTGGTTTTGCTTGATTCCGTCGAGGTGCTTGCGCCCACTATGTTTCTCCTTTCTGACTATGTCGTTGTAATAGTCTCTGATTCTGCTGTTGTGTTGCAGTACAGCGGTGCTCAGGATGTCTGATCGAGAAGGTTCTGAACCAAACGTCGCCTTGTGCCACTCCTTGTACTTGTTTATGGCCTCTATAAGCCTCGGATCGTATCGATCGTTATATTTCTCTTTCATGATGCCGAACGTCTGTTTGAACGTCGGATAAGGGCTCTCTGCCATTTAGTAGTGTCCTTTCGTGGATAAGTACGTTCTCCTTTGTCGGTTGTGATTGATTGAAGACTATTTGCATGCGACCTATGTATATATTTGTCGCGCTTTCGTCCTGCTAAGCACTATGAGACATCGACCTTATTTTGTAAAGACACATTTGCAGTAATATGCACAACGTAAACTGTGGATAAAATTGGAGAAATTCGCGCGTGGGTCTCGCTATGGGGGCACAGTATGTATGGACCCACACCTAAAAGACATCTGACATGGGTGAATACAAGCCAGGCCGCTTATACTGCTTCGTTGTATACTGTCATCATGCGCCTGACCACCCGCGATGCATCCATAATCGAGACCGTAAACCGCTTCGGTCAGCTTGGATCTGGTCATATATGGGACATACATTTTGACAACACCAACAAGAATTCAATGGATCGTGTACTGAAGCGACTGACTGCTCAGAAGCTCTTACAACGCATTGAGAGACGTCTTGTCGGCGGTAACGGTGGTGGCTCTGGCCAGTACGTGTATCAACTCGGCTCTATGGGTCACGACTTCCTAGGTAAGCGCGGTAAGTTCACGCCAGCTCACCGAACGGTAAAGCACCACATGTTAGAGATTGTTGACGCTTACGTGCATTTCATAGAGGCGGAGCAGGCTGGCAGCATCCGCATATTGAACTACCTGACTGAGCCCGATGCCCATCTAGATATTGCTGGGGCGAAGCTAAGGCCTGACCTGTTTATAGAGTACGAACTCATTGGCAGGGGAGAGATACAAAGTCTCTGGATTGAAGTAGACCGTGGCTTTGAGTCGCTCGCTGTTATTGGGTCAATGGTCGGCAGATATGCGCACGCTATGGAGAACGCCACCAGACGCGATATAGAGACAGTTCCCGCCGTTCTATTTCTTGTACCTGATGAACGTCGACAGAGGAATATTCAGGGTGTCATACGGCGCGAAGCGGAGAAGTACCAGGGCATCATAAGCGTGAAGCTTGCGAGTGACTTTGTCACCTCTGTTACATAGCACTATTTCACAACACTTTTAGCCGATTGTGTATGTACACAATGTGATGATTTTAGTATAATTAAAGTAGTAACATAAACGGGGAATTACTACTATGAACATAATCCATCTAAACGGTGCAGATGCCGATAAGGTTGCTGAGCTAATCGGCGGCACTCTAATAATGATGAATGTAACCGACGACACCGCATTGATTGCGGGCGGTGACGTTTCAAAGCTAGAGATAGCGTAATGATTTACGGACTTTTTGCGCGAAGATGTTCAGAGTGTGGCAAGGGTATGCAAGAGGGCTACCTGGCTGACGGTGAATACTATTGTTCCGATGTCTGCCTGAGGGTGGACTATACAGAGGCGGAATGGAGCGAATTAGCTACCGACGATTCAGATGAGTTCTACTACACGGAGTGGACTGAATGGGATGAATCAGACGAAGAACTCTATACAGAAGATGGGCTTCGAGTTCAATTGTCGATGTGCCAACATGACGATTACACATGGGGCAAAACCTTGTCGGAATCTGAGCGCGAACGCGTAGTTGCCGTTCTCTGTGACCATTGCGGATTGAATGGCTGGATACGCGAAGAACTATTAAGCGGTGACAGTTACCAGTTGGAAGAGGGATGGGGGAACGATAAACCCGCTGCGGCCGATGGTGAAGCGAATTCTGATGAGGCAGGACGATGAGCCGTTTTCACACCCTGGATAGCAAAACAGGCGAGATAGTCCTCGAATCAAACAAAGACCCGCGGGCGCGCACAAGCCGCCCAGGACGTCAGCAATCCAAAACACGACCAGGCGCCCATCTTGATGACGCAACGCTCACCACGCTCGTTGTGGCCGGCCTTATCGTTGGCCTGGCGCTCATGAGCTAAACCGAAGCAACCAGAAACCAAAAGCACCGACTATTTATCAGTCGGTGCTTCTTTTGCTTCTCGGTCCAATATCGCTTGAACCGTCTTTAGAGGTTTCTGCTTGTGCGTATCGCGTAGGTTGAAGCCGAAGTCGTTATTGAAGTTCTTCCTGCGCTCTGCAAGCGTTGGCCCGTAGTACGGGACGTCTAGCGTCGGTACCGTGATTGTTTTGTTTAGAAGGTCGCCCAATTTCATACTCGCATTATGGGTCATCATGCTTATTTTTCATAGCCTAGATGTTTGGAACTTATCCACAACCAGTGAGAATTGCTTGCTAGTTTTCCGCCGCTTCTTCATAATGAGCGACAACTATGATCAGTAGGAAGACCGACATTGACCGCATTACCGTCTTGTATTGCCGAATTCGACGCCAGCAATGGGGACAATTTCGCAATGTGCGCTATCGAAGGGCGAAGTCGGACTATAAGCGCGCCCACTACACCAATCGTTGTGCCATCTGTCATCAGAAGATGAAAAGGAACGAGGTGACTATTGACCACATTATCCCGCTCAATATCTGTAACGCCTATAACTTGCCGCAACTAGAGTTCGACCATCGCAATTTTAGGCTAGTACATAGCAGATGTAACCTGGCTCGCGGCGAGATGAAACTAGCTGACCTACCCGAAAAGCTCCAGGCGAAGATATTGAGCGTGCAAAAAGTTGATGAAGGAATTTATCGCCATACACCTCTGTTAGTGAACCCACCAGCGATAAAGTTGTCCGCATAGTTTCCACAGTTTTATGAGACTTTTCCACACCCATTTATTGACTTAAGTTTCCACTGCTTCATAATGGTCCACAAGCTAACGCCTCAAATAACGGGCTTAGTGGGTATAAGGGCAAAAAAGTAAGAGACACCGCGCAAACGATGTCTCTAAATGCCTCAAATAACTGCGTCTAGTATAGCAGCTCTGTTTACTTATGCAAATACTTTTTAGTACAATAGTTCGCAGCCTATAAAGGCTTGATAGTAGCTCAGGGGTTATGGACGCAATGCCATTCCTCGTGTAAGACGCCGAACGTACGATGGCGCTCAATGGTTTTTCGTTTGTATTTCCCCAATGAGCCAACCTGACGACGTGTAGCCCCTCAGCTGCTATCAAGCCAAAAACTGTTTGGTGCTATCAAGGATTCCTAGAATTGCCGCTCTGTCCATCCTGACAACGGCGACCTGCTGAATCCTGGATAGTGAACGTGTACACAATGTGACGAGTGGCGATACTAATGCCGGGCACCGTAACCAATCGAGCCGTGCAAGCATGGGGCCCACGTTTGAAGCGAGATACTAAGAAGTGCATCAGCCGCAGGGCTCCCTAGCAGGGGAGAGAGGAGCTAATTGTCTGGCAACTCTTCAACGTCCTTCGTCTGGCCCTTTGACCTTGCTGACTCGAGTTTTGCGCCGAGCGTATAGATTCCACCACTAGTAAGAGTGCCGGCTATGAAAGGGTCGATGCCCAAATCGCTAAGTAGCGGCCCAAATATTGGGTGATCCTTTTCAATCATCAGTACGCCGAAGGCCACCCAGGCTCCCATTGCGACTGCGATTATGCTGACGAAGAGCTTCCGGTACGCCGGGCTGGCATCCCAGTAACCTGGCGCTTTCTTGATTGCCGTCGCGACATCAGGTTGTGCCTCAAGAAATTCTGCTGCGAATTCTTCTTGTTCTTCATCGAGCATGTCGATGCCCAGCTCATCGGCAAGATGCTGGAGCTCGGGAAATGGATCGCTTTCCAGATAATCCTGGAGCGGATCTGCCAAGACTGTTGACCACTGAACCGAAGACATCATGTCTTTGAAGCCTGGATACTTCACCAAGCCAAGCGCTGGTTTGTAGCTCAACGTCTTCACGATGCTTGTTGCACCAACGTTGGCGGCTGCCATTTCTGCGAAAGCATTGCGGGGGCCGGCCATATTCTTGAAGCTCGACTCAATGATCGAGGATGTGTCCATCATTTTAGATAGTGCGGTAATGGCAGGTTTGGTCGCTGAAGCGTTGAATGACCGCAGCGCACTGACTCCCATAATGTCCCGCATGCCCTTGAACGGCGAGACCGGAGTTGCCACGTTTTTCATCCAGCTCACGTTGTTCCTGCTGATTGCAGTCTGCCAGGCGCTATTACGCAGCGGAGACTCGTATGTCGATTTCAAAGACTCGAATGCTCCAGCGGTCCGAACCATGTCCATAACAGTCTTGGACACCTTCACTTGATCACGGATCATCGGCGAGACTTCCCAAACGCTCGAAGTAGGTTTCCTTGATTCTTCCCCAAGCTTCCCCAGTGCATCACTCATACAATCAGCGTAGATCAGAACGCCTACACATTGTCCTTAGTCCCTAGAACGCTCAAGAATCATTTCGTCGCTACACCAAGCTAGGATGAGCCGTATCGTACGAGAAGCGTATGTGGATACAGAATCTGGGGATTCAAAGCATGACGTCAGAGCTCATTAAACTTGCAAGCACTCCGATCGGTGCGCGCCGGCTGAACTTGATCACGGCGATCAACGAGAATGTGGATCGAGCTGGATTCGAAGTTTCAATGAAGCCGTTCGAGCAATCACATGTTGACTACCACGAAAATTACCATGTGTTCTTGGACGATCTTCGGTGGTTCGAGAATCAAGGTTGGGTCTGGTTCGAGGCGGACGGGAGCGGTATCTCCGGAGTGGTTGTCGAGGCTGCAGGTTCAGAAGCCGTGCGAGCCTTCAAAACCGCCCGTGAAGATATAGCCGCACGGGTCAAGGTCGCAAGGGACAACTATCTTCGCTGGCTTTACGATTGCGACATGAACGGCGATACCGGGCTGCGTTACGAAGACTTCAGGTCGAGTAGGCATGGCAGTTACCTCGGAGTCGAGTTCACGGATCAGGAAATCGGGAAAGCTGCATCTTGGCTCATCGCGAAAAAATACATGACTGGCAATTTGATGGCCGCTGGATATTACACATACCCAAAGATCACTACGGCAGGCAGCGACATCATTGAAGGTCCAGGATCCTTGGCAGACATCGCTTCGTCAGCATATTCGAGCATTACGAACGTGAACGTGAACGGGTCTCACGGAAGCAACGTCAACGTTGGAGGTAGCAACGTTACCCAAACAGCCACTGCAACCGTCAAGCAGGTTCAGGAAGCTCAAAAGTTCGTTGAAAGTGCTAGGGAACTGGCTCACCTTCTGAAGCTGTCTCCAGACGTTCAATCGCAAGTCCTTGAGGTTATTGATGAGGTAGAAGCTGAAGCAGCAACGCCTAATCCAAAAAAGAACGTCCTCGTTGAGCTGATGGCTAAAGCCCGTGATTTAGCCGTTCTCGGGACGGCTACAGGAATGGTCAATGCATTCGAGCAGGTTGCGAATGGTGCCATCGCCGCAATTGGAGGTTAGTTTTTCTGAATCTAACGCCTAATATCCAGCTATAAAATATGCGCCTATTGACCTGATCGGTTGGTAGGCGCATATTAGTGGGCATATGGAAGGATCACGATCTATTTACGGAGAACTACAATCAACACCTGAATATAGGGAACTAGATGACGACGTGCTATTTGAGCGCGCTCTCTACTTCACGCAGCTGGAGCAGTCGAGCGAGACTAGCCCCAGAGCTAAGAAAGATGTTCAAAAGATTCTGGGACGACTGACGTTTGAACTCTTGGCCCGCGACGACATTTTTGTTGTAGAAAAGTAGACGGCTTACAGAGGTAGGTCGTTGAAGCCGCAATATTGTGTCTTTACAAAATATGTACGCCGTGCTTAAATACTGGCAGTTCAAACGAACATTGAAAATTTAGTTATACGCAAACATGGCCGCAAGAAGGGAAAAATTAATCTTACGAAAGGTTTCTTTTTATTTAAACTACCCCATCGTGCGGTCAACATGGGCATACAAGTGGCGGAACGGAAACGCACCTGTCGTACGAACGGGGTAGGGACTTCTAGTGTCGGCTCCCAGGTTCGACTCCTGGCTTGTATGCACTTCATGGCTATGTAAGTGGTCACCACTCTGCGGAAGCTCTCGTGGTGTTCACGGGGAGGCGGACGCTTACATAGACCAGCTAGCTATAAGTCTGACATCGTGGAAAGACACGCCCGAGGTAACCTGGCCTTGCCAGTACCCCCGCTGAGAAATCAAAATCGGGAATCACAGCCGGTATCCAGCCCGGTCGCACGCTAGCAGCACCGTGTTTGCGTATAACACCAAGATTGAAGGTAGACGCCCATACATAACGTTCGAACGTCACTGTGTATGGGGCGCGTACCTTCAATCATTCATAGATCCGCACATGGCAGTAGACCCAATCAAAAGTCCTCCTAGATTATTGATCTCCCTCCTACTGCCATCTGCGGCTCTATGAGCCGACATCCGTTGTTCATAGCTATAGGGGCTGTGGAACGTGGGTACAAAGCCTGGCCGGTTCCACCACCATTTCCGGCCAGGTCCAAGAACTTCTAGCTCCAGTACCGGTAATGGCATTTCCCACGTTGCCGGTACTGGCCTTAGAAAGGTCAGAAGCACCAAAAAACAAATAACGCCCCCGCGAGTGGGCAAGGAACATCAACATCATGAAGGCAACTTCTAACAACCAAGCACCATTACAAGTAACTAAAGATCCGAAGACGATCCTCGTACGCGAAGCTCTCCCATGGCTCCTCGTAGCCATCATGACCTTTGCAATCGCTGGCATCATCACTGGATGGTTCATGCGCAGCTACGCAGTCACAGAACAGCAAACTGCCATAGCTCTGGAGTCAAAAGTTCAGAGCCGCTAACCCCCGTCATTAGTGAGCAGGAAATCAAGACGGACTTACCGACATCAGTGTCGCTAACACATCAACCTGTCGAGCCATTGCTCCAGGTCGTACCTATACAAGAAGTCGCAGTGATCCAGGAACCACAGGCAACCGACATCGAGCAGATCGTTCGCCAAGCTGCCAGGAAGTACGGACTCAATGAAGAACACTTCCTCAGCATTGCCATGTGTGAGTCAACGATGAATCCATCCGCGATCAACTACGGCTACTACGAGAACGGTCATCCCAGCGGTCTATTCCAGCACCTAAGCGGCTATTACCCCGCGAGAGCTGCAAAGGCCGGCTACAGCACAGACGTCTTTGACGCCTACAGCAATGCCAATACAACGGCAGCGATGTGGAGCCAGGGACTGAGCTACCTCTGGGAATGTAGCTAGAAAAATGGATCGATGACTATGCGAGAGTCATCGATCCGATCAATAAACGTAAATGGGAACAACTGAATATGAGTAAATACAAATTTATCGGTATCGGAGCAGCGGGCGTCCTACTTTTCTTTATCGGCAACTGGATACATAGCGGATTGATCCAGGGGTTCGCTTTCTACCTAATGGCATGGGGAATGTTTGGCGACATACTTCGAGGCGTGACATGGCAGAAACACACCGTCATCAAAACGAAGACTGTCGAGTACAACAACGTTAGCCAAGCCAAGGAGCCGTATGAAAATCTCTAAACGCTTCCCAACCAAACTAATCCTAATCAGCGCCACCATTATCGGCATGGGCGCGGGAGCAACAACCTACATGGTCCAACAACAAGAACCACGTGAAGAACAACTGGCCATCCGAGTAACAAGCGGAGCAGTTGATCCGGCCGACACAACAGCACCAAATGAACCTGTTTTAGAAGCCGCAGAAGCGCCCGTAGTTGAAGAAACGGTTACGAACCCATCTCCAACCGTTGAAGAGCAACCAGCGCCTGCAGAACAGCCACAGACCTATGCGTTCGCAGCCGAGATGGCAGCAGCCGGCATTTCAGAAACTGACTTTGGAATCGTCACGACAATGACCTTGGATCAAAACGGATGGCGTCTATTCCAGCGATCTTCCGACAAACCAACCTGGCGACTTGCCCAGCAAACGCGGGGGACTCTCACCGAACAGCTTCAGCAGGTAAACCACTACGTACAAGTCACCTACGGCGGCTCATGGAGTGCTGCGCACGATAGCTACGTGACTCGGGGGAACTTTTAGCTATGGTTGCTCGCAAAGCTCGAACTATCGGCTCTAATAAGTCGAGTGCTATTTGGTACAAGCTGACGTCGGTTGTCTCATCCGTACTCGGTCTGGCTTCAATCGCTCTTCTGCAAGACTCGCAAGCCATGTTTGCCTGCCTAATACTGGGAGCCTTGTTCGCCATCGCTGCTGAAATCGTGGAGTCTCGTTCATGAACGAACGACTCCCACTACCTGAGCGCCCAGTAACCAAATCACGAGAAGCCTTCATCGCTGCGCTCACCTCATTACCCGAGCTTGGCGCCCTAACGAACACCGAGCTTCTAGACGCGCACGAGCTCGCAGCAGATCTCCTTACTGACATTGCCAACTTTGGAGAGAAGGTGATTGCAGAGCAGCTTCGGAGGCAGGGTGATGAGTAAAGAATTGGGGCCAGATATATCGAGCGCTCTTCATCAGATTCGTACACGCGCACTCCGAGATGCTCCTGTGTACCTTCAGCACGTGAATTCAGCGGAGCAGGAGTTGAACCAGCTCGTTTCGTCTCTCTACACCCAACAACAAGTAGAGCAGATGCTGGACAGGTTGGAAGCCTCAAAACCGGACTACAGCGATATGGATAGTTACAACCGCTCATTCCTGGAGGCCATGTACAAAGGCACTATCGATAAGGCTATCCAAGCTGAGCGTGATGAACTAAAAAGGCGTGGAGCAACTAAATGATGGCTAGTGGAATTCGACTGTTCCTGGGTAGGCCCACAACCTTCAGCTCACTCACCACGTCAACCATCAAGTCGCGTAAGCGCAACAAGCTACAGCGACAGAATAAACGGAAGGGAAGAAAACCATGACCCAGCTAATAACTGAAAAAGAGCTCCAAAACCAGGTGATAGCAATTATCGCATCGACTCGTCGAAGCCCCAGCAGCTCATTAGGGTACCTATCAGAGGACGAAGCCGTCAGTAAGACTATCGATCTCATCCGATCCCAAATGGACGCTCTAGAAGGGCTGACAAAGGGTGATGCGATTGCCTTGCTGTGCCCGGCAACGAATTGCTTCGCGGTGACTATATCTAGCCGTGAACTTAGTCGCTATCAAGGACTGGGTGAGATTACCGACCCGCCGCAGGCCACATCATGTTGGATACCATGCGAAAAGCACTATCTGGAGGGTGCGACACCGTTCTATTGCGATAAGGATGGTGTAGAAGTGTCTGGCGATCCAGAAACTTGGCCGGCTACGGAACAACGAGAAATAAATTAAGGAGGTGATGTGAGCAAACTAGAAAACCAAATGCAAGCCAAGTTTGAGAAGGTCAGCGATGCGCAGCTTATTCGCCGTATCGAGGATGCTCCGGAATTTGGATATGACGACGAAGCCTATGAACTGAATCGACGTCTACGAGTGCTTGGAGGCAAAGCCTGGCGCTGGGCGGGCGATTTCTATCATCCGCATGTGGAGCTGTATGAGCTGCCAACCGAAGGAGGTGATCGTGAGTGAAAGAGCTACGAAGCCACGCGCACGCGCTGAACAAGAACCCGTCAACATCGAATGGCAAAAGCTATTAGAAGAAGCGCTCACATTAGAGCCCGGCGAGATGACGTCTTACAACAGGTTTTACAACTACTCCATGCTGAACCAGCTCCTATTGCATAGCCAGGGCGTGCGAGAACCGGTGGCTACCTATGCAAAGTGGCAAGAGCTAGGCCGCCAAGTCCAAAAAGGCAGCAAAGCCAAAGCAATCCTCCGTCCGATCTTTTACAAGGGCACGAACGACCAGGGCGAAGAAGAGCAGAAGGTCAAAGGCTTCAAGATGGTCAACTGCTTGTTCACGGTCTCAGAGACTGAGGGGGAGGAGCTACCCGAATACGAACCACCTACCTGGAGCAAAGAACGTGCTCTGGGCGCGCTTGCGATAGTCCAGGTGGACTTCGAGCAGATAAATGGCAATGTGGCCGGCTACAGCTATGAACGCAACGTAGCGGTCAGCCCAGTGGCTAAGTATCCGTTCAAGACACTGCAACACGAACTTGCCCATGTTGTTCTCGGACATACGGCTGAGGCCGGCCTGGAAGAGTATCGCACCCATCGTGGAATCAAAGAGTTTCAAGCTGAGTCCACTGCCTACCTGACAATGAACGAGCTCCAGGCTACGGATCAGTTCGACGCTGCTGAGAGCCGCGGCTATATCCAAGGGTGGCTACGCAATGAGCGGCCTGATGATGTATCCATACGGCAAGTATTTTCCGCTACCGACAAGATTCTGAAGGCTGGATGGCAGCACCCGTAGCCCAAGTTCTCAACAGTGCCCAATGCTGGATCTGACAGGCTAAATCGACATTGAATCAATCCTGTCGAGTTGTTCGAGGGTGTCAGATTTGATGACGCCTATTTGTACCATGCTCAGCACAGTTGCTGTGGACTCTTCTACCTTGTTCCAGCCCTTAACCAGAAGAACCGTTGAAATGAGAATTCCGCCAAGAAGTACTGCGAAACCAGTTAGTCCCGCGCCACTAGAAAACGTAACGATTGACTGATATACAGCGATTGCTAGAATCGGTGGCGCGATACCCAAGCGGAAGTCTGCTTCGCTTCGAGCGCGATCGAACACATCGTAGAGTTCCTTGTTGGTGTGAAGAAGCTTATTCCCTAGGTTAGGTATCTCTCGCTCAATGCCACGCTCGATTCTAGGAAGTATCTCCTTTAGGGCGGTCGTAATCATTTCGTCCTGTACTCGAATATTTTCTTGATCACCTACAACGTTGGTCAGGGGGATGTATTCTTCGGGAATCTTTTCTAGGAATGTCCAATAGATCCTTCGCCAATCCTTGTTGTTCTGCTTAGCGCTTCGAATTGAATCATCTAGGAGAGCTTCTAGAGACACGAGAGTTCTTCGATGCATGAATCGGCCAACTATTGCTGTTGCTTGATTCGAATCGAGAGCCAGTACGATTCCTATAACGTAAGCAGTGAAACTCACGACTCCGAGCAGAGCTGTGGGGGTCAGATAGTCACCCAGTGAATTCATGAGTCCCATTGGTCCGGTAGATATCTCTTTTGAGGGCACCGGCATGCCGAAGAGTAGCCAGATGAGAATTAACCATAGAGCTCCGGTCACTAACGGCGTCCTGAAGTCCCTGAAGCCTGGCAATATCTGTGCGAGCAATCTATCCCCCATATGTCACGTTGTCTTGCAAAGAGCTTATCGTTCGGCACGTTCGGTCGTTTAGTGGCTAACCGACGAACAACTACCGTTGCACATACTCCAATAGTTGGGACCATAGTGAATCGTCGCCCGGTCCTGTCACCAAAAGAGTAACCAAAGAGACAACCAGAGATACTCCAGCTACTAAGAGTGCGCGGCGGCCAAGTCGTGTGTCTTCTGCGCTTGCACCAAGCGAAGCTACGGTAGAAAGCACATCTCGATAGTCTGAATCTTGCTCGATGAGCTGCCGGAACTGCTCCTCACGATTCTCACCGAACCTTGCGATTAGATCGAATCCTTCAAGCGGACGAGGGTCGCCCTTGCGACCTACAGCGTCGACTTGGATGCTATCGGAGCTTACCCAGGGTTTATTCCAGACCTCTGCCGAATCACGTGCCATAACGGGCAAGTCGAGACTGGTAGTCAGAAGTTGTCGACGAAGGGCTTCAATTTGGCGTGTTCCGAATTTTCGATGGTTGACGCGAGCCATATCACGAGCGACCGAGTAGCCAGTTGCTACTTGCCGGGTGTACTGCAAGATTGCATGGCGAACTAAGAAGCTTCGAATCGCATCGTCGAGCATCGCAGCAAGAGTCGTAACGGCATACGGTTTTTCGCCGTAACCGCTGTGCTCATTCTCGTTTGATAGGCGGTCGTATGCGCCGATGACGCCCCAGCAATTTTCTAGCCGCTTTTCAATACTGCCCGTATAACTGGCGGGAACTAATACAGCTCCAGGAATATGGGGAGAAACGTAGTCGTACAAATGGTCGCCGCCCATAGCTAAGGCCTCTATCGGGTCGCGGTAGTCCGGAGTAATAGGATCAGAAGCGGGGTCATAGCTAGCGAATACGCTGAAATCAATTATCGGTTGGCCTGCTTGTGTGCCTGAAAAGAAACCGCCGCAACGGCGTCCTAGCCATTTCCTGGCAACACCATGCAGGCGTATGCGTTCCGCCTGTGTCGCACGGATCGCGGACGAACGTCGATCTTGTACACCGGCTCTTCGGAATCCGCGCCACTCAAAAGTGGGCTCATGTTGAGCAGTCCAAACGTCGTTAAGGCTGGATTGACCGATCTCGCTTAGACTCACAAACGCCGTGACTACAGTTAGGCCTTGACCGAGTTGCGTCGCAGTCAACTCAACTTCCTCGAACTCTTCCGGCAGCATTTCGCGTATTGCGTCGTAGGGCATGAAACCCCTGTCCGGCCTCGCAACAGTGCCGATTCTGGACCAAGAAAACCCACCGCCTCGACGAGCGCTAGTCACTAGCTCCGCGTTCTTGCCGTCTTGCCTGAGAAAATTCCTTTCCTTATCCCATCCGTTCTTTTTCAACGCGTTGAGTAACTGGGGGTAGTAACTGGGAGGAAAAAATTCAACGATCCAGATCCCGCCTTGCTTGACGGATTCACCCTCAGGGATCAGCAGGTTGTCCATAGGGTCGTCCAACGGTGCAACTTTTAGGCGCTCGAAATGATTGAAAGGGATGAAGAAATTTAGGGCTCGATTGAAGGAACGACGAATTTGCCACGGTATCAATCGTCGGGGCCACGACGTTATGAGCCACCAGAGCGCCCTATAAGGGATGTCGTACCAACGCCATCGAGTCCCAATCGAAGGGACGAGCTCGTGTATGCGTTTGACTTTGTCATGAATCGCTTGAGTATCGACTGTTGCTTGTCTTTGCGTCGATTCCTGCTCGCCCGTCGATTTCGACGGCTCGCTTGAGTCGTCTCCACCGGATTGCAGTCCTTCTACTTCGGCCACGCGCTGTTCAACTCTCTCGGAAGTATTTTGTTCGCTCTCTGGACAATATGAGTTTGCTACCGATTCGCCAAGTTTCGGCAGTTCGCAGGGAGTCTCACAAGACCTCGCTTGTACTCTCTGTATCGGAGAGTAATTTTGCCTTCAGTGGGAAACGCACTGACAGGCAGCGGCTGGTCTGACTCAGACGGTAAAATTGACCAGGCATAGTCAATCGTTGAGGCATCGTCGGCGAAGGTTTTCGCCCACCTCAAGGCGTCCACTCAAGAGCGGATGCCTCGTTCCTAGGAAAAGGCTTCAGTGGTGATGGATCAAGACTTTAGAAGTCGGATTCAAGCGTGGCCCTCTCGGGTAAACATAAAGGCATCACCTAGACTCCATCCTGTGGCTAGTCTATTTGGTAAAAAGAAACTCGATGCTCTCGCAAGCGAAGTAAGCACGGAAGAAATCCAGGACAAACTGGAGATCGTCCGTCGATGGCACGATGACTATCATCGTGGTTCGCTCAAGGCCGACAAAGAGACGAGCCGTGAGCAGGCGTATAACTCTGACTTCTTTATGCGAATCCTTGGGTACGCTGAAAAGCCGTCCACTCCGTTTACGTTTGAACCAAAGGCAACCACGGAGAAGAAGCAACTTCCCGACGCTGTGCTTGGTTATACCGATGCGGTTGAGGATGTCGCCAATATTTCGGCAGTCGTGGAGCTCAAAGGCGCTGCAGTGGATCTGGATAAGCCGCAACGACGCGACGGAAACATGAGCCCTGTTCAGCAGGGGTTCAAGTACAAGAGCCAGTATCGCACGTGCCCGTTTGTGATCGTCAGCAACTTCTACGAACTGCGGATCTACCAGGAACACCAACTCGACTACGAATCCTGGACCCTCGATGATCTAATCAACCCGGCCAATGATTTCTATCAATTCAAGACCTTCTACGGACTCCTGAGGGCTGAAGCTTTCACCGCGCCCAGGGGTAAATCTGCAACAGAGAAACTCCTCAGCGCTTTCAGGGAAGAGCAGGAGTCGATTGGTCGCGACTTCTATCAGACCTACCGTGTAGCGCGACTTGAGCTTCTGCGCGACATCTATTCACTCAATGAAGACACGAGATCCAACTTCGACCTGGCGATTCAAAAAGGGCAGAAGATCGTCGACCGTGTCATCTTCGCCTGCTTCGCGGAAGATAAGGGTCTATTACCGGACAACATTCTCCATGGCGTGACTCAGGATGCCGCGAACGCTTCGCTACTCTCCCTGTGGGACATTCTCAAGTCCTTCTTTGCTGCCGTCGATAGCGGCAGTGACCGCCTCGGGATTCCGATCGGGTACAACGGTGGTCTGTTCGCACACGACCCCGAACTAAATTCTCTCAAGATCAGCGACTCGGCACTGCGGAAAGTCCTGTCGCTAAGCAAGTACGACTTCAACGAAGACCTGAGTGTTAACATCCTCGGGCACATCTTCGAGCAGTCCATCACCGACCTTGAAGAGATTCGTCGCAGCGTAGAGGACAAACAGGCTGGTGAAGCTTTAGATGAGCTCCACGCCATCAGCAAGCGCAAGGCTGACGGGATCTTCTACACGCCTGACTACATCGTGCGCTACATCGTGGCAAACACCGTCGGCGAACATCTGCGGCAAGTCGAACTAAAGCTGATGGCGAAGAATAAGCTTTCGGCAAAGCGCACAGATCACACCTATGACGAAGCCGAAGCCGCTGTCTACCGTGAGTATCAGATCGAGCTCCAGCAGATCCAGGTCATTGACCCAGCGTGCGGTAGCGGTGCATTCCTTGTACATGTGCTCGACTACTTGATGGCAGAGAACCGTCGAGTTGCCGCAATCCTTGACGCGAATCTGTACGTCGATGAGACGATGCAGGCATTGTTCTCTGTCGACGACATGATCGACAAGATACTTCGTACCAACATTTTTGGTGTCGATATCAATGAAGAATCCGTTGAAATCACAAAGCTCAGTCTGTGGTTGAAAACTGCGCGCCCCGGCCACAAGCTCACAGCGCTCGACAACAATATTCGGTGTGGCAACAGCCTTATCTCCGATGATTTGGTCGACCCGCAAAAAGCATTCGACTACAGCACTGCATTCAAGCACTCGTTCGAGGGTGACGGCTTCCATGTGGTGGTGGGTAATCCTCCGTATGTCAGCGCCATGGATTTGTCTCGATACCTACCGGACGCACAGCGAAAGTATCTAAAGAAGAACTACAAGGTTTCACGCGGCGCCGTTGATTTGTACATCTACTTCTTCGAGCTTGGTCTTAAACTCCTGAGAACGGGCGGAAAACTCGGATACATTAGCCCCAATCGATACTTGTCGGCGAGCTACGGTCGAGCCCTTCGCGAGTACATAGTGGCAGAGAGCCACCTTCGGACGCTGATCGATTATTCAGATAAGAATGTATTTGAAGACGCGAGTACCTACCCCGTAATAACGCTTCTGGATAAGTTGAAGCCTGTCGATGGCGAGACCTACGAAGTTATGGCCGGTCGCATTGATGAGGAATCATCGCAGGCTGTCACCAGGGCCTTCGATTCATCCATGCTGACGAAGCTGGACGATAACATCATGGGCTTTCTGCTCAATGACCGAATCGACGTAACGCTAAAGGTATTCGGGCAAGATGCGCCGCTGGAGAGGGCCGCAAAGATCAATGCGACCAGCACAGCAGGTGAAGCAGACGACTACTCGCAGCTCGTCAACGAAGAAGGCCGTGGTCTCAAGATCATCAACACGGGGACGATTGATCCCGATCTCGCTTTGTGGGGATTACATCGCTTCAAGAACCAGGGCACGGACTACATGGAGCCCTACCTTGATGTAACCGATCCCATTGTCTCGTCGAACCGGCGGAATTTGTACCAGTCGCCAAAGATAATCATTGCGAAGATTGGGCTCAGGTGTGAGGCCTTCTATGACGAGAATGGCGAGTATGCATCGATCAACACCAATTGCCTGCACACATTCAGCGACGACTACAACCCGTGGTACGTTCAGGCTTGGCTCGGCTCAACCCTGTACTCATACGTTTTCGAATGTCTCTTTGACGGTCTGAGGATGAGCGGAGGCTACATGCTCTATTCGGCACCTAACCTGAGAAACACCCCCGTTCCTAAAACGCCGCTTGAGGAGCAGACAGCAATAGCTGCCGTTGCAGAGAAGGTGGCTGTCAAGCGACAGGAGTTGCGTGGTATTGAGGACAAGTTCAAGAACTTCGTGCTTCACGAGGTAGGGCTTGAGCGCTGGCCTCAAAAGCTAGCACGGTGGTGGGAAACTGATTTCTTCGAGTTCGTGAAACTGCTCAAGTACAAGGGTTCACTGAGGCAAAAAGAAAGCCTTCAGGAGTACTTCGATGACTACTGTGTGCGTGTAGCAGGCGTTGTCAGCGAGATCGATGCAATGGATATGGAGATCGATAGTCATTTCTACGAAATTCATGCGTTGACGCTGCCTGAAGTCGATCATGTTGATGCGAGCCGTAAACGGTGATGTCTAGTTGAACTCGTGAAAGGGCCAGGTCGTCACCGACGATGCTGGCCCTTTCAATATTCTGAGGTTTGTGCATAAATAGGTGCACATATGGCAGACACTCAAACACCTGAAAATCCAGAAGAAAAGAACAAAGGCGGACGACCGCTCAAGTTTGAGTCTGTTGCCGAACTCAACGCGCAGATTGAGTCCTACTTCAACAAGCAAGATCCTCACTCGGAAATGCGCCGGGTTGAAGCCGGTGTCAAGGGTGACGGATCAACCAACTGGACTACTCGTGAAGTCATGACTGACCAGCGTCCGTACACCATCATGGGCCTCGCCTATCATCTGAAAACTAGCCGAGATACGTTGCTCGACTACGAGTCAGGTATGCACGATGAGAAGGCCGATGACTTCGACGAAACCGGCGAACGGTTTTCCGACGCTATAAAGCTGGCCAAAGCCCGTATCAACATGCAGGTCGAAGAGCGGATGCTCTCTGGTGAAGCACCCTCAACGCCTTCCATTTTCTGGTTGAAGAACAACGCCAAGTGGAAAGACCAGCAACAGATTGACCACACCTCTGGTGGCGAGCCGATGACCGCGCTCGTGGAGTTCATTGGTGGCGGTACCAAACCAAGTACGGATTAAGTTTCTCGAAGAGTATCGAGAGCTCTTCAATGAGGCCTGGCGCAACATCGTCTTCTACGGTGGACGCGGTTCAGGTAAATCTCAGCACGTTGCTCTGGCATTGATACTTCGAGGCCGGCAGAAGCGTCTCCGCATTCTTTGTACTCGCGAGCTGCAGAACACCATTGCTGATTCAGTGCACAAGCTCTTATCGGACATCATCAACAACAACGGCTTCACGGACTACGAGATCACGGACAAGACGATCCGTAACCGGCTGACCGGCACTGAGTTCATTTTCAAGGGATTGCGCCACAACTCAACCGAGATCAAGTCGATGGAAGGCATCGACATTGTTTGGGTAGAGGAAGCACAGAGCATTAGCGAGCAGAGCCTCGACGTGCTTGTTCCTACTATCCGTAAGCCTGGTAGCCAGCTGATCTATACGTTCAACCGCATGAACGACTTGGACCCTGTCTACGTCCGCTACGTACGCACTGAACGAGCACGAACGTTTGTTGCCCGGGTGAACTACGACGTCCTGGATCGAGCCGGCCTTTTCCCCGAAGTGCTGCGTGAAGAGATGGAAGCGGACAAAGCTAAGTCTAGAAGCCTCTATGCGCACGTGTGGCTGGGTGAACCGCGTTCACAGGCTGACAACTCCATTATTGGACGAGAAGCGGTGCTACTGGCCATGGAACGGCAACTGGACGAAGAAGGTGCCGTTGAAGTCGGTGTCGACGTTGCCAGGATGGGTAATGACCGAACCGTGTTCATGATGCGTCGTGGCCACAAGAAGATCGCCGAGCAAACGTATAGCAAGCTGCGCACCGATGAAGTGGCGGACCAATTGGAAGCCTTCGTCAACTTCGACAAGACGATCATCATCAAGGTTGACGACACTGGAGTAGGTGGGGGAGTCACTGACCAACTGCTGCGACGCGGCTATCGAGTTGTCGCTCTGAACTTCAACGACAAAGCCAATGACCCCGACAAGTACCCGAACATGATTAGCGAGGGATGGTTCCAGCTAGCTGAGCTGATGGACCAAATGCAGCTAGACCTTGATGAAGATCTACTGATGGAGCTCACTACCCGGCAATGGAAGATGGACTCCAAAGGGCGCCGGGCGGTCGAGGGTAAGGGCGACTACAAGAAGCGTGGGTTTAGGTCACCAGATAAGGCAGATGCGCTCATTCTTTGCTTCTATAACGTCATGCCTGGCGACTTCACATATACAGGTGGGAGCAGTGAGTCTGGCTCGTCTGGACCCATCACATCGGGCTTGTTAAGTCGACAGTTCTAGTTTAAATTGAAGACAGATGGCAGGTCAGTCAAACAAGAAAGTTCTAAGTTCTTCTGAAATCGGTGATACCGGGGTTCAATTCTTCAACGGTGTCATTACTGGCGAAGAATACAACCGGAATCTAACTGGCCGCCGCGGTCTTGTCATTTGGGATGAAATGCGTCGCTCTGACGCCACTGTAAGCGCTGCACTGCGCGCGGTGAAGCTTCCTATCAAGTCCACCAAGTTCTTTGCCGTACCGGCCACAGAGGACGGCTCAGACGTTCAAATCAGTGACTTTGTTCATTGGAACTTGTTCAAGAAACTCAAATGGAAGCAAGTGTTGGGGGAGATCCTCACCCACCTCGAGTTCGGTTTCTCTGTACATGAGATGGTATTTGGCGTTGAAGTCGTCGATGGCGTTGAACGCGTGGTCCTGAAGAAGCTGGCTTTCCGTAAACAGACTGGCCTCGATGCATGGGAAGCCGGTCCGAATCTTCCAGGCATCAAGTTCCGCAAGGCAGACGGGACTATTGTTCCTATCCCACTAGAGAAGATCGTGGTCTTCACCAACGAGCAAGAAGGAGACAACTTCGAGGGACGCAGTATCCTGCGATCTGCCTATAAGCACTGGTTCTATGTAGACAAGTACTACCAGATTGATGCAGTCGGTCATGAGCGTCATTCACTGGGCGTCGTCAAGATCAAGTACCCAACGAGTGCAACAGATACTCAACGAGATGCTGCCAAAGCTGCAGCCCGCAATCTCCGTGCCAGCGAAGAGGCGTACATCGAAGAGCCCACCGGCTGGGACATCAACTTCATGGACATGCAGGGGAACAGCCTCAAAGACATCCAGCCGTCTATCAACCGCCATGATCGCCAGATTACGAAGAACGTATTGGCACAGTTCCTAGAGATCGGTTCGTCTGGAAGCTCAGGCACACGCTCAACCAGCGAAGACCACCGCGAGCTCTTCAATCAATCGGTTCAAGCCGTCCTGGACTATGTGAAAGACACCATGGGCTACGTCGTCAAGACGCTTGTAGACCTGAACTTCAACGTCGATGTCTATCCGTCTATTGGGTCCGGTGAGATTGACCAAAAGAACATCACGTCATTGGCAGATGCCCTGGCTAAGTTCAATGACGCTGGAATGATCACACCGAGCGACGAAGATGAAGCGCACGTTCGAAACCTACTTGGCTTCCCTGAGATGAGTGCAGACGGTCCACGTGAGCCGAAGAAGCCGAAGGCTGATCCTAAGGACAAAGAGTCTGCGGACGAGATCAAGGCTTCACGCCGCCAGCGGATGGTCACTGCACAGGTCAGCGCCAAAGACCTGCCCGGCCTCTACGACGATCTAGACATCGATCCAAGCGACCTTGGCTGCATCATGATGGACACTGAGACTCTCGATGTAATGAAGCATCTGCCCGCTGAGTACGCAGACGACCTGGTTGAGGCGACCAAAGCCAGTGACCATGCAATGGGTGCCGTTGCAGAGACCGAAGCGCACGTAACGCTGCTCTACGGCTTACTGGAGAATGGCAACGTCTGGAAAGAGAAGGTGGACGCTGTCCTCAAAGACTGGTCCCTGGATTCACTGAAGATTGAAGACGTCGACTACTTCGATGTGGGTGAGAGCTTCGCTGTCATTGCCCATATCGAGAAGACTCCAGAGCTCATCGATGGCCACGAGCGCCTCACGCTGCTCCCACACATCCAAACCTTTAGCGAGTACCGACCACACGTCACGCTTGCCTACGTTACAAAGGATGCGGATATTGATGCCTGGGTAGAACAACTTGGTGCAGCATTCAGCGGCAAGACGATCAAGACGACTGCCATCAACTACGGCGATCTACCTGAAGGCAACGAGACCAAGAAGGCTAACGCGCTGGTACGTGTGGCTAAGAAAGCATCAGCATCAATTACAAGGCTGCTCTATGGCAACTCGACAAGAGCTTCTTAAAGCACGCGAAGAGCTGCATGTGGCTATCCACGCAGCCGAGGAATGGCAGGAAAGCTACAAAGCGAGTCCATCTACATTTCGCCGGCTACTGGAGCTGGAAGCGGCCTTAGAAACAGCCACAGGTGAATATCTGCATGAGCTGTCTACCCGAGCAATAAAATACGTGGACTGGTCCCGCCTACCTACGCAGGTCAAAGCCGACGCCGGCCCGGTCCTTAACAACGATGATCCTGTATGGGCATATGAGGAGACGCTTCTAACCGCTGCGGTCATCGAGCTCATTACCGAACTCATTGCTACTGGAGCCATAGCGGGGGAGTACCTGTACGGCATCCCGATGGGTTTCAACACGCTAGATGAAGCGATCATGCAAGCGGCCAGGCTTCACACGGCAGAGTTCGTCAAAGGAGTCACAGAGACTACCCGCAAGCTGATCCGTGAATCCGTGGCCAAGAGTATTGCCCTGGGGGAGAACGCACACGAAGCGACTATCCGACTGATGGACGTGATTGATAACCCGATCCGCGCTGAACTCATATCGCAGACGGAGCCGGTGAATGCCTATCAAACGGGACTGAAGCACTTCGCAAAGGAAACCGGAGCCAAGCAAAAGACTTGGGATGGGTTGAAGGGTGCGTGTCAGCTGTGCTCACCACTTATTGGCAAGACCATAGATATTGATGAGTCATTCGTTCTAGCCACCGGCAGGGAAATAGATCGACCGGCTGCGCATCCTAGATGCCGTTGTTCTCTGATTTACATTTACTAGCAATTCTCTTGACATTTATATACGCCTGATAGATGTTATAGACAAGTATGTCTATAAAAGCTTTCCGAACACTAGTAAAAATCAAGGCTGATGCCGAGGGTAACGCACCCAAGACCATTGAATTGCTCAAGACGGGTTCATGGGAAACACCATGGCATGGTGAGTTTGAAATTACTCCGCAGGATATCCAGGAGTATATTCGCCACTTCGAGCAGGGTGTCGGCCTAGTAGAAGGCGACAAGCAAGCGCCAATCAACTATGGCCACAAAGCCGCTGACAAAGCTTCCGGCTGGATGCCGAAGCTCTATGCCGATGAATCAGGCACTGCTCTACTTACTGATCCAAATTGGACGCCCGCTGCTGTCCAGGCCATCAAAGACGGTGAGTGGAAGTACATCTCACCAGAATTCAACCCACGCAATTATCCGTGGGAAAACCCTGAGCAAGAGTACGAATTCGTACCAAACGTATTGACGGGCGCTGCCCTCACGAACATTCCACTATTCAAGAAGCTGAAACCAGTCACGGCATCGCGCCTTCCTAGCAAGACAGTGAAGGCCGCTGCCACTGGTGACAGTGAACATCATAATGAAGGAGACCATATGACGCTAGAAGAAATTCGTGCGAAACAAGTTGCTGACCTGACCGCTGAAGAGAAAGCGTTCTTGGCAGATAACAAAGCCGACCTAACAGCTGAAGAGCTGAAGACGTTCGGACTTGAAGAGACAGATGATGCTGCAGCACAGGCTGCCGCTGACAAGGAAGCAGCGGATAAAGCCGCAGCCGACGAAGCTGCAAAGGCTACTGCGGATGCAGAAGCTGCCGAAGCCGCACGCGTTGCTGCCGAAGGCGTTGAAGCAAGCGCTAAGCCAGTCAGCATCACAGCAGATCGCCTGGCAAAGCTTGAAGCCGACGCAGCTGCAGGCCGTGAAGCACAGCAGAAACTTGCAAAGGCAGAAGCCGCTGCAGTCGTATCCGCCAGTGTGAAAGCCGGCCAGATCAAGAGCGGTGACGCCGGAAAGTGGACAGACCAACTACTTGCATCAAGTGGTGCAGGTCGCGCACAGCTTGAAAGTCTGCTCAAGGGTCTACCAGTGAACAAGGAACTCGACCAGGAGATCGGCGACGCTGGTGCCAATGTCCACGCTGATGCGATGAAGGAAGTCGACACTCGCGTCAAAACAGTACGGGCTGATGCTCGTAAAGAAGGCAAGGATCTCTCTTACGCGGAAGCGCGCAAGCAAGTCCTGGCCGCTGATGCCAACCTAAAAGAACAGCTCAAGGAGGAGCAATAACATGACTGCATATCGAGAAGGTGACCGCACGAGCGTAACCGCAGCAGTTGATCTGTCGACAAAGCAGTTTCAACTCGTAAAAACCGATGCCGAGGGCAAGCTGGTCCTAGCGACGGCAGCAACTGACGCGATCCTGGGCGTACTAGACAACGCTCCAGTTGCTGGTCTCACCGCTGACGTCGTTCTAATCAACGGCCAGGGCACATTCAAAGTCCGCCTCGCAGCTAACACTGCCAAAGACGCGTACCTGACCACAGACGCTGACGGTAAAGCCGTAGCCACAACAAATGCCGGTGACCGCGTGTTCGGACGCCTGGTGCGTGCAGGACAGGCAGGTGAAATCGCCGAGTACATCAAACTTAACGAGAAATTTTAGGAAGGCACCTTCAGATGGCCAAACAACCAATTTACCTCGACCAAGCATTGACTAACGTCGCGAACGCTTGGGAGAACACACAAGAAGACTTCATTGCGGACAAGCTATTCCCAGTTGTCACAGTCAAGAAGCCAACATTCAAGATCCCTGAATACGGCAAAGAGAACCTGAACCTACCTGCGAGCACCGTTCGCACTGGTCTATCTAAGGCTCTGAGCGTTTCACAGACTCGCTCATACAAACAGGCTCAGCCGCTTGTTGAGCATGCGCTATCGGGCGTCGTGACTGAAGATGATTACGAACTCACCGACGATCCATTTGAACCAGAATCAGACGAGACGGAGAACATCCTGTCGGTTATGGCTCTTGTCGATGAGAAGGCTCTTGCAGACAAGCTAACTGATCCACTCGTCGTCACGAACAACCGCACATTGCTTGGTACGGATCGCTGGTCTGACTACGCGAACTCTGATCCGTTCAACGACATCAAGACTGCGGTGACTTCAAGCAAGTTCATCAAGTACAACACGATGGCATTGAGCCGAGATGGTTATCTGTCACTTATCAGCCACCCAGACATCCTGGATCGCCTCAAATGGGCACAAGGCGGTGCTGTCAGCCTAGAACAGCTCAAGCAGCTATTTGGACCGTTCGGCATCACGAACATCTACATCGGCCAGGCACGTGCAAACCTTGCCCCTGAAGGTCTCGATGAAGATATCCAGAACATCTGGGGCAACGACGTGCTATTCGGCTTCGTGACACCAAAGCCAGGTCGCAAGCAGCTCAACGGCGGTTACAAGTTCGTACTTACCGATGGCCGAAAAGCTACTAAGGAACAATTGAGCGATCCCGACCATACGAAAATCGTGGTTAAAGATCGATACAACTACGAAATGCTAATGAATGACGCTTGGTACCTACTCAAGGACGCGTTCGCGACTGGAGCCTAGTCTGATGCGCAGTGGTATTAGCAAGATCAAGAACGTGGTGGGGGCAATAGCTCCCACCAACCTCAAGACAGTGACAGTCACGGTAGCAGCAGCTGCACTGATTGGAACTGCCACGGTGAAGGCCGGGGCTCACATCCTGGGCATCCTGCCAGCTGGCAACCAGGATCAGTTCGTAGACAACGTTGTTGAAGCTGACGGAACAATTACCGTCACCCTCGCAGCAGCGGCTACAGCTGAAAACACTTTCAACGTAACGGTTCTGGAGGTATAGCCATGTCCGATACAGCAACAGGAACAGTAGTGAGCGAGGTCAAGTACAACGGCGTGCTCTACGCGAAGGGCGCATGCCTGGAAGCTCCGGAGGAAACGATTGCTCGATTGATCCGCGTCGGTGTGGTTCAAGATCCAGCAGTAAAGGCAGCAGCTGATAAAGAAGCGAACGCCGGAACTGCCGCAGCTGAAGCAAAAGCTCAGGCGATCATCGATGAGGCTAAGGCCAAAGCAGCCGAGATGGTGGAAGAAGCCAAGGTGAGTCTAGATCAGGCAACTGCTTTGATCGTTGCCTCTACCGAAGCTGCCCAGGCTAAAGATAAGGAAATCGCTGAGACGGCCGCGGCAGAAGCTGACGAAAAGGCGAAGACGGTTGCTTCTGAAGCAGCCGCAGAGGCTGATCGAATCGTTGCTGAGGCGAAAGCGGAAGCAGCCAAGATCGTCAAAGACGCTCAGGAAGCCGCTAGAGCGACTCCGACTAACAAGACAGCTACTGCATCAAAGTAGAAGCTGGAACGCAACACAGCTAACGAGAGCGCCCAAATCGGGCGCTCTTTTGTTGTTGCAAGCTCACCGGCGAGTTGTATTGATCGTTAGAGACTCGATACGCCGAAAGTGGTGATCCAAAGTAAGAGGGTATTCACGAGTCCGACGAAGATGTCAGTAATATTTTTCCCCGTAGAACTGACACGATTCTTGGCTGTGAACGCAAGCATCGTGACAAAAGCGCCGAATACGACGGCAATCACCAACGAGATCCATAGACGACTACCGCCTAAGTTGTCGGCAAAAAAATTCATGAGCGATCCAGCAACGACAGCGACACCAGGAAAGGTCAGGTTCTCTGGCGTCAAGAAAAGTGCTTGCTGCGGTTCCGTTACTATCCCTCGCCGCTCCCGGTTCTTTTGCGGGACCGAAAGGAAATCACGTAGTCCATCTAACAAGGAAATCAACCCCCGAAAGTGAAGGCATCGATGGATCGATGCGCAGTAGCTAAACGATACAGCTGGAACTTCCGAACTGAAAGGGTTGAATACTTCTCGCTACCTCATATGCAGAATGCTATAAACCGGACTTTGACTAGTATCTACCAATGGTAAGAAATTACGTGCTTTGTTTGGTGAGATACTCATTTTTCTCGTGGTGTGGCAAAGTTCTTGACTAGGCTTTCACTAAACTGATCCCGCAGTCGCGCCATATCAGCTTCAAGTTTTTCTTGAGTGGTGGCGTCCGGGAAGACGTAGGGGATCTCATCTACTCCGCTGGCTTTTCGCAGCGTGTTAATGAAGGAATACTTCGCTATCTCAAATTTTCTGAGTTCTTCGCTTGGAGGGTCGCTCTCGAATGCTGTCATGAAGAGCACGACGCAGGCTGTATCCAGTGCCTTGCCTTTCTCCAGGACGTTGTCATGTGCGAACAACTCGAACTTGCCCCATTGCACCTTCACAGTATTGAAATTGGCTTTCATCGCCCGAAGATAGTCAGTTCCTACCAGAGCCCTACTTGGATCTTGACGGCCTCGGAGTGTATCTACAAGAGCTTCTACCGCGGCGAGATATTCCAAGCCCACTGATCGAGTGTCCATCATGATGCGCTCAGCCTTGTCGCGTTCGGCTTTCCTCTTGTCACTCGCACGGAGCGACAGGAAGGTAATCATTGAGCCGACGAGCAAGAAGAATCCAGCGAGAAGTGGAACACCCCACCAAGGCGCTCCAGTATCGGGCATATTGACGATTACTTGTGGAGGGGTTGGCATTGGTGAGGGGAGTGGGAGCATCGAAAACATGGGCAGTTCCGCCTACTTGGATTCTGGAGGTGTTGGTGGCTGCATCGAGGAAGTGATGATGGTCTTGATCGCTTCAAATTTTTGTTCTGGCTCAAGATGCTCCAACAATCTTTCAGCCCCGAGCAATTGGGAAAACGCCACAGGCTGCACGAAGAAACTTCCCAGTAGATTTGTGGCTTCAGACTGAGACCTCATGAATGTGGACCCTATATACGCACTGAGCCCACCACCGACGATTCCAACTGAACCGGCAGCAACAGCCGCGGTAGTGGTATTCGCACTTGCCGCCACGAACCCCATTACTACAACCAAGACGAAGCCAGCACCAGTCGCGATCTGGGTGTTAATGAAACTTCGGCGTGCCTGTGTTGTAGCGATCGTGTGATAGTAATCTATTCGCTTCTGAGTGACCGCCCATAGTGATCCAAAATCGGTATTTTTATCCATTGACTCAGAAAGCGTGCTCTCTTCCGTCTGGAGATTTTCAAGAATTCTATTATTCTGACTATCATCTTTTTTGGCCTTGAAACTTGAATACGTAAAAAGCGCTACGATCGTTGCAACTAGTGCCGTAAACGTAGTGACTAGTGCGCTCATTGCTTCAGGATCTAGGATGCTCGTGGATAAACTCCCACTGACCGTTGGGCCGAAGATATAGACTGCCATAAGTATCAATACTGCCGGAGCGAGGAATTTATTGAACGTTTGGAGTGCGGCCTTGATACGCGCCCTCACATCTTGTTTCTCCGACATTATTCCTTCGTCCATTAATTGGTTGATATAAGTTTAATTTTGTTACATACTCAAGATATATGGCAGTAACACTTAGGATCGATTCGTTTAGCGAAGCAAACCTAGAAGAGCGCAGCGAGCTCAGCTTTGACTATATCCCTGAGTCGCTGACGCTAAAGGTACGTAGCACCGAAGGTTACTCTGACGGCCAGACGATCTACGTCGGCCAACTATCTCGCGAAGGCTGTGAGAGCGCCGTTATTGCCTCCGTCGTTGATGAGACGACCATCAACCTGGTTGAAGCGCTCAAACTGCCTCACGCGCGCTATGAACCCGTCACAGCAGTACTTGGCGACTCGATTCATATCTACCGCGCGCCTAACACGACGGACAACGTTCCAGCTGACGACCAGTTCACGGTCCTAACTACCCGAACTATCGATCCAGACCAGCTGTCCACTTATTACCGGGATTCAAACGGCTCCAGCGACTTCTGGTATTCGTATGCCTACTTCAATCCAGTGACAAACGAAGAGACTGAACGCTCCACACCATTCCGCGGTGACGACTTCGAACACTATGCATCTATTACTGAGATCCGAAAAGCAGCCGGCTTCGAAAAGGCCTACAACCTTCCGGACAGTGACATAGAGCTGCAGCGACGCATGGCAGAGTCGGAGATCAATGCATCCCTCAGCGGCGCCTATACCGTTCCCTTCAATCCCGTGCCGGCCATCATCAATACCCTGACCATCCAACTGGCGTCGGCGTTCCTATTGATCGCTGCCTATGGCGAGACTTCAACCAATCGTCAAAAGCGAGACTCCGCCAGGAAAGACATCGAAGCCTATAAGAACCGCGAGTCAGTCCTTACCGATGACAACGGCATTGCCATGACGAGTTCAGACACGGTGACCGGATGGCCAGGTGATCCAAGCCCTGAAGCACCGCGCTTCTTCCACATGAAGGATCGCTTCTAGATGACAACGATTCAAGTGACGATCGACGGCGACAAAGAGCTAGCTTCCAAGCTTCGTTCGTTTGCTGGATCGTCCATGGATCTCACCAACTCAATGGAAGACATTGGCACGGATCTAACCAAGTTCTTTAGCGGTGAGGTGTTTGCGTCTCGTGGCCAGGTGTTCGGCAAGCCGTGGCCGGCGCTCAACCCGAACTATGCAGCATTCAAAGCTCGAGAGTTCCCTGGCCGGCCTCCGCTCATCCGTACCGGTCTCATGCAGAGGTCGTTTAAGCACAAGTCCACAAGCCTGACTACCTCGCTTTGGAATGAAGCCGAATACTTCGACAATCACAATGAAGGTTGGGGCGTTCCGGAGCGCGTCATGATGCTCATCGACCAACAGCGCGAGCTGAGGGTAGTCAAGTTCATCGTCTCCGACCTAACCACTCAAATGGATAAAGCGGGGCTCATCTGATGGCTGACTACCAAGATAACGTGCAGCGCGTCCTGAACCTGATGAAGTCGACGTTCGGGAGTGAGTTCACGACCTACTACGACGGCGAGCCCGAGGTCATCCCGCTGTTCAACTTGCCCTGCATCATCGTCACGCAGACGAGTGACACGACGGCTGAAGCAGCAATGGGTCAAGACGACATCGAAGACACCATTACGGTAAAGGTGGTTCTGAATAAGAAGGATGACTGGAACGGCGACAAAGTAGATCCGCTGAACATGACCGAGCGCAAGATTCGGGACTACATCGGCAAGCGAGATGAAAAGACCGGCAACTATGAGCCACGGACCGTAAAGGGTGCGCTTCGTAAAGATCTCCTGGAAGATGTTGAAGCTGTAGCCCCAACTATGAACGTGGAATATGGAATCAATCCCCGCGCAGTTGGTGAAGACAGCGAAACTCAGTATGCGAATCTAACCGCTGAAGGTCATGTTACCTTTGGCGTTCAGTTCTCCGTCGACACCTATTAGGCCTACTTGCTATTTAATAAAAGCAACCGCTGTTGTATGTTACGAACATGGCCAAGAAAAATAGACTTGATATAGAAGATAAAGCCGCTGAACCAGTTCCAGTAGCCTCAACACGACGATTCTTTGCGCCTTTGAGTGGAGAGACCGTCGAAGCTAAGGACGCTGTAGAAGCGGCTAAATTAGTAACTAAAACTATGAAAGATACAGAGGTAGGTGATGGTAGCATTTAGCGCTTATAAGAAACGACGCGAGATTGCGGTCCTAGGAATTGAAGCAAGTCCTGGAGTCGTAGCAACAAAGCAGTATATGTACCGCTGGCTCAACAAGGGCTTCAATAGCATTCCTGGCATCCTGGAGAATGAGAGCGCAGTTGGTTCAGATATCCGCGTGAATGACAGTGCAATCGACGTCTGGCACTCTGAAGGTCCGTTAGGCGGCAAGGTTACTGAGAACGGCATCGCCATCTTGAACCATGGCATGTTCAACAAAGTGACCACAGTGGACAATCTGGACGGCACTTACACGCACTCCTTCGAGCGCGACCAATCTGTGGCTCGAAAATCCTTCTCAATCTGGGACATAACGCCAGCCGGCACGCACCTCTACCAGTCCATGTACATGGACAACCTGAACCTCCAGGTAGATGTTGGTGATTCTGGTGCATGGCTCGAAGCCGAAACGTCATTCAAAGGCTGGAAACAAAAGGATGTAGCTCCCATTACTCCAGTGCTGGACACATCCGAAAAGGAGTTCACCAGTCGTCACGTCACAGTCTTACTGGGCGATACACCGGCTGACTTCGTGAACCCAACTGCCCGCGTACGAGCCCGCAGCATCAGCCTAGCGCTTGAAGAGACCGCCAATGTGGATCACTCTGTTGGTGAAGTCAATGACGATCCAGAGTTCGACTTCGACCCACAAGAGGCCAAGGGCACGATGGTCGTCAAGTACACCAAGACCGACTTTGACGAAGCCTACTTCGCTAACAAGATCCACGCGTTGAAGATCCTAATCGTGAACGGCACATCGTCAATCGAGTACGTTGGCACGAAGGTTCGCTTCCGTGAAGTCACCCCGTCAGATGGAATCAATGACACAGTTACTCAGACAATCAGCTTCCACTTTGAAGCCGATCATGAGAACGGTGGCAAGGACATCGTAAGTACCGTTACGAATACTCTTGAATCTGTCACTGTCTAACCCCTATTGACTAAGAGTATGCCCCTATGTATAAATAGGGGCATATTTAATTGGAGACACAATGGCCATGGGACGATTTAAACTTGTAAAAACTATTTCACTAAATGGCATCAGCGATGGTTGGGGCGATGATACATTCGTACGCTTCAACGTATTGACGACAGAAGAGTCCGAGTCCTTCGCCAAAAAGCTTCGACCGCATGCTGAGGATGAAGTGAAAGTCACCGAAATCTTCCGCGAAGCGTTAAAGTCAGCATTCATTGACGGTAAAGTGCAGCTGCAAGATGAGTTAGCAGATGCAGAAGCCGATGACATTGATGACCTTCCTAAGGGTGTCGTCATCGAAGCTTGGAATAATATCAACGGCAACGTGTACTCAAACCCAAACGCCTAACAGGCCTTCTGCAACTAGAGGCCGCCCAATATCAGGAATATATACGTGACGTCATAATTCATGGCGTCACTCTTGATGTTCCAGACGGTGTCATCGAAGACATAAATGCCTTCCGCTACCAGGAGCGTTTTCATCTCTCATCCGCTCAAATGGATGCCGAGCCCAAAGAGGCAATTGAGCGTGCCGTATTCATCTGGTCAGTCGATAGTGAGCGTGTTAAGTTTAATTCAGGAAGCTCTGCTACAGAATAACTAAACAGCTGGCTTATGCACATGAGTGGCAAATAACCGCATAAATATCACCATCTCGGCCAAAGACGACGCATCTCGCGTTGTTGATGCTGTCGCTGGTTCAGCGGTTAAAGCGAATAAGGCTGTAGGCGATAGCGCTAAGGCAGCTGCCGCGCGATCAAGGATTAGTGCAGCTGAACTCTCGTCATCATTCGGCAGTGTTGCCGACAGTCTGGGTGGATTACTCAGCAAAGGAACAGCAGTCGCTGCCGCTGGTTCATTTGGTATCGGTGCGATGGCCAAGGCGGCTCTCGACCAGGTATCAGCCGTTGAGCAAGCCACAGTCGCTCTCAAGGCCTATGAACCGAACGCCGCCAAAGTAACCAACACTCTTGCAGATCTCGTTAAGTACGCACAAAGCCCGATGGGTGTCCTCTTCCAGCGCCAAGATCTCTTCGCCGCTGCCCAGGGTCTCAAGATCATGGGTGACAACACCGATAACCTTGTAGATCACGTCAAGATCATGTCGCGTTCGGTCGGGCTTGGACTCTCAACTTTCGAAGGTCTGGGCAACGTCATTCAACGCGTGGGCTCAACCGGCAAGCTCTATGCCGATGATCTCCAGTTCCTACAGAACGCAGGCTTCAGGCTAGACAGCACGCTGGGTGGCACAACTCAAACATTCGAGAGCCTTTTCGCACTGCTGGATAAAGGAATCCCCGCCAATGCGATGGCCGGCCAGGCTGACACGCTCAAGGGAAAGCTGGTCACGCTTCAATCGGGCTTCCGCGGGCTCGGTAATCAGTTCCTCGATGTAGACGCCAAGACGAGCAAGTTTGCCAAGGACGGCCTTGGTGCAGCTCTCATGACTGGGCTTGATTCGTTAGTCGCGTTCCTCAAGACACCAGAAATGAAGGATGGCTTCGCCAAGATGGGATCGGGCGCCGCTGACTTCACTAAAGCCGCGCTTCCAATGGTGCAGGACGTACTGAGTTGGTTCGTCAATAACTCGGACACAGTCGCAGCAGGGATCGCAGGACTTGCAACGGCGTTCCTCGCTGCCAAGGGTGCGGCTGTCGTCTTCGCTATTGCCACGAGCCCTCTAACCGCTATCGCCGCGGCTGCTGCCATCCTGGCCGGTGGAATTGCCTTCCTACAGCTGAAGTTCGACATTTTCGGCAAGAGCATGGAAGCCGTGAAGAAGACAGGTGAGTTTCTGTACAACGACTTTCTGGTTCCTGTCGGTAACTTCTTTAGGGACACGTTCACCTCGGCTGTGGACGCTGGCAAGGACTCGGTGAAATGGCTCAACGACAGAGTCGACGACGCGAGCAAAGCGTTCGAAACGTTCAAGGGTTGGCTCGAAGAGAACGACACCGCCATCAAGATTGTGTCCACCACATTGGGTGTGGTCTTCGGGCCTGCGCTCATTGGCATTGGAGCTCTAGCTGTAGCTACAGGTGTAAAGGTCGCGGCATCCGGCATTGCGAGCGGTGCAGGTTGGGTAAAAGGTGCAGCCATTGCTTCAGCTTCTTGGGTAGTCCACAAGGCCAAGATGACAGCGCTAAGCATCGCGATCCGCACCATGCTGATCAAAGATGCCATTGTTTCGGGAGCCGCGTGGGTAAAGAACGCCGCTATTGCTTCGGGTTCATGGGCACTCCATATGGCTAAGACCTCTCTATCCATGACGAAAACTGCCATAGTCGCGTCCCTCAAGGCAGCGGACGCGGCATGGGCATGGACTTTCAACGCGATGCGCGTGTCTATCGTGTGGGCGACGCACATGACTAAGGTCGCTGTTTCAATGGCTGGAACTGCGATTAAGGCCGGTGTTCAATCAGCTATCGCCTCAGCTGTCTGGGTCAAGAATGCCGCAGTCGCTTCCGCTGCCTGGGTAGTCAAAGAGCTACCGAAAATCGTGGCCGCTTTTGTCGTCACGGCGGCATCAGCCACGACTCAAGCCGCTGTCGCTTCCGCCGCTTGGGCCAGTAACGCCGCCCGGTCAGCCGCCATTTGGGTAGTGACAGAACTTCCGAAGATTGTTGCAGCCTTTGTCGTGACCTCTGGCTCAGCTGTCGCACAAGCTGCCGTATCTTCCGCCGCGTGGGTTGGATCAGCTTCAAAGAGTGCGGTCGCCTGGGTGGTTACTTCACTACCTAAAATCATTGCTGCCTTCGTGGCTACGTCTGGGGCAGCAATCGCCAATGCCGCAATCGCCACAGCTGCCTGGGTAGCTTCCGCTGCAACTTCGAGCTCAGCCGTTGTGGCCCTTGGCGCTTTGGTAGCTACTCCAATAGTGATGCCAGCAATTGCAGTGGCAGCAGCACTTGGTGCAATCGCGTCTGTTTGGAACGCCTACAACAACATGAAGACAGCTGTTGAGGGTGCGAAGCAGGCTCGTCAGGACTTGCTTAGGGAGGAAGAGAAGATTCTCAAGAAGGCTTACACGGTCATCAACGACGGCATAAGTTCACCAGCAACTAAGGCCCGTTGGCAAAAGGTAGTCGACCAAGTCATGAGCAATGCATCGGGTACGAACGCTTCACCTGGCGGGCGCACACTCGTCGGTGAGCACGGTCCGGAGATTGTCGATATGCCGCGAGGTGCGACAGTAACCCCTGCATACCGAACGCGCTCTGAATCTGGCGGCGGTCAATCAAGCGGCCACACGATACATATCGAGAACATGAACATCAACAACGGAGGTGATAGACACCGACTACTAAGCGACATTGGATTCGCACTGGAGACTGCATCGTGAGGATCTGGCTAAACGACTTTGAACTAAACAACCCGGCCAAGCGGGTCTACATGAACGAGGACATCGAGGGTTTGGATCTTCCCGATATCCGCACCAGTAGAGGGCAACGGGCCGGCCAAGCAGGTAGCTACTTTGGAGCGCAGATCTTTGACGCTCGCTACATCACCATTCAAGGGTCCATCTTCAGTGGCTCAGTAGCCGAAGCGCTGCAGCGACGAAAAGAAATCCAAGCTGCACTACCTCTCTATCCAGACAGACTAACCGTCCGCATCCTTGACGATGACGGCTATGCCTACATCCTCTACGCCCAAGTCATGAGCTTCAAGATGCCCATCAAACGCGCCAGGATGAAGTCTCTGTTCAAACTTGAGTTGGAGGCCGCAGACCCTACTATCTACGACGACACGGCCGGCAGCGCGCTCTCAGCGCCTATTAACAAGGCAGTGCCTGGTGGATTTGTATTCAACAGCACGAGCCCGGTCTTTGGCTGGAGCTTCTACTTCTCGGCCGGCCAGCCCAATAGCTCTGTCGATAACTCGAGCAACGTTGCGGTCAATCCAGTCATCAAGATTACTGGGGCGACTACTAACCCGATACTGACCAATGTAACGACTGGCCAAGTCTTTCAGCTGGACAACTACGCCACGGCCAGCGACAGCGTGACGCTCATCGATATGCAGCAGCACACGGTCAAGCTGGGAACAGCTGCGGATATCGACCCTGAAACAGGTCTGTTCTATGAAGGCCGTGGCGGCAACGTCTTTGGCTATGCTCCACTGGCGTCCGAATTCTGGAGTCTCGTACCTGGCATCAACCAGATCAAGTTCGACAGCGGCAGCGGTGCGGATGTATCGAGCGCTCTAATGGTCTGGCGGCCAGGGGTCATGGGTATCTAGGTATGACACCAGAGCAACTAAAAGCCATCAAGTCATCTTCCTCGACCAGGTACGAGGTAGAGCTGTGGAGCAAGAACGGTACTCGCATTCAGGAGATCACGCACCTTGTCCGAAACCTCTTCTGGACTGAGGAGCGCAACGAAGCAGAGAGTCTGCAGTTCAGCATGGACGCGGACGCCTTCGAAGCCTTCATGATCAATGAGGCTGGTTCCGATCCAGTATCAAACTTCCGCGAGGGCCAAACGGAAATCAAGATCAAAGAGAACGGCGAGTATCTGTTTGGTACACAGCTTTACTACGCGCCTCTCAACTTGAACAACGACGGCAGCATCACCATTAGCGTGACAGCGACCGGCTACCTGAATTTCTTCAATGCTCGATATCCAGATCCGTCAACCAGCTACGTCAATACCGAAGCCGTTGAAATCTTCTTCGACATGGTTCGCAAGGCTCAGCTAGTAACCCATGGCGATTACGGCATCATCATTCCTGAAGGCGACTACTACGTGACTGGCAAGCTCCGCGACAAGACGTTCGAGCAATACACCAGCTCCACAAAGCTCAACATGCAGCGCATGACCAACCTTGTAGATGGAAACTTCGACTTCAAAATTCTCCACGACAAGAAGCTCATGACCTACCCGCAAGTCGGCTCACCTCGATCCGACTTCAAGATTGAGTTCGACCGCAAGAACTTCCGCTCAACCCTGGATAGTGCCGTACTCAATAGGGGCGCGAACAATCTGTTCAACTCGGTCATTGGCTTGGGCTCTGGCTTCGGCGCCGACCAGCTAATAACCATACAAGGAGACCTAGAGTCTCAGCTTGAGTTTGGGCTGCGTGAGTTGCCTGTGCAATTCAATGAGGTATCCAAGTCGGCAACACTCATTGAGAACGCTCAGGCGCGCTTAGAACGCGTCAAACAGCTACTTAGGATGCCGCAGATAACTCTGTCTGGAGCCAACATGCCGAAGAACCGCATTGAGATTGGCGACATCATTCCGGTGAAGATGACCGGGCTCCGATTGCTTGAAGACCTGACTGGCCTCTACCGGGTTGAGCGTAAAGAGGTACACGTCGATGAGAACCACTTCCAGCAGGCGGTGACGCTCTACTTCGAGAAGACGGGGGAGTACGTTGGATAAGTCGACCGATGGACTGATATCAAACGTATTTGAGTCTCGCATTCGCGAAGCCGACCGTATTACCCGCGAGTTCAAGTCACCACAAGTGACGAGCGGAGCGAGTGGACAGCTGGGATATTCAGTGGAAAACGCGGTTGACTGGGATAGAACTGACGCACTGACCTATACCGATCCGTTCAACCCGCCATATAACCGCGAAGCTACTTACACGATCACCTTTACTGGAGATGGCAGCCACGAGCATCCATACGCAATACCGCAGACGGATATAAGGATCAACGGCACTGGGGAAGCAAACAAAATTGTCTACGGGTGGAATTACAGCGCCTGGATCTACGGCGATCCTCCAAGTGTCTGGGTGTTTGAGCTAAACAAGCCTGTTACGTCTTCGTTCAATGGGCTTTTCACGATGCAATGGAAAATCCGCATTATGTACAACCTTGGCCCAACAGTCCGGATAAAACTTCGAGCCATCGCAAGTTGTCCTGGCACGCTTACTATCGTGAGGGATTCGTAGTGGGGGTTACCAACTTCGACAACTTGCCCCAGAACATCGTCACAAGCCGATTACGCGATGCTCAGCAGATTGCTAGGGAGCAGAAAGGATCGATGCAGAGGACTTCTGGCAATAACCTTCGATATCACACAGTAGAGAGCCCCGCCCCGTTTGCCTGGAGTGGAAAACTGCCCTCCGGTACAGGTCCGGCTGTTGGTCTCATATTTCAAATAACGCTCGCTTCTACAACTCAGGAATTTCAACTGGCCGACGTCGCAATTGAGGTTTTCACGTCTAGCAACGGAGTTTCGTGGCTTGAAGCGCCACATCAACCGAATTTTTCAGATCCTAACGATCCCCTCATTACCTACAGTGTCGAAGAGATGCAGAGTACAGGTACGCCTCCAAACGTTTTATCGTGGATTCTCATATTGGCAGCTGCGCCTGAAACATGGCTCGCATTCAAGGCACAAGCATTCTCAACGGATGAGATTTCCATGTCTATCGTGAGGACAATGTAGTGTCTGTTCTCGATTCACTTCCGAGCAATCGGCCTCTCGCGTTGTTGAGGGAAGCCCGACAAATCAGTCATGAGATAAAGACGGCACAGCAGCGTGGATCGAGCAGTATCCTCATGTCGAGGCTTCAAAGTGACGATGCGTGGGACATCACGGTATCTGGTTCTGGTGTCGTAGAAATACTTTTCACACCGGATAACATGCAGTTCGGCGGTGCCTTTTGTTATCGCGTGTATGGGAAGTCGGCGGATCAGTACGATTCGCGAGACCTTAACCAGTATGAAATTAAACGCAAACCGAATGTTGGCGACGAGCAGCGCTGGCTCGTACCTTACGTGGTTTCAGTCCCGACTCAATTCAAGTTCTTCTTCTTCGCACAAGGCTCTGGAACATTTACCGTGAAGAAGCTGTAGATACCCATAATCGGTGACACAGACTGCCTTATTACCTGGAGTGCGTTGCGGAACGATGCCTCTACCGATATAACGAGAGAACACTCGCAAAACGTATCTGGGGGAATAGATGAAGAACTGGACCAAAATTCTGCCTGTTGGTGTGGCATTGGCAATTGGGCTGACTGGCTGTGGTGCAGGGGAACCGCCAGTGGCACAAGCTGAGGTGTCTGAATCGACGGCGTCGTCAGCGGCATCATCACCTAGTGATCTTCCAACCAGCAGCCCTAAGTCAACACCGATACCACCCGAGTCAACTGAGCCAAGTACACAAGGGGGCGGTAGCACTTCAGAATATTCAGCCGCTGATCTAAAGGCGTTGTCGCTGGAACAGTTCAACGAGCTGCCACTTGATGACCGACTGGTACTTGTAGATGACATGCTGCGTTATGCCAAGGAATGGCAGAGCGGTGAGTTTGGTGAGCACTGGGAAAAAGCGAAGATGACGGATCTGTACAAGTACAGCCCGTTGGATGTCGCGTCACCGGACAATTCTTTAGAGGAAATAGTCATGCAGAACCTCTACATGAATCAGTTGGCTCTAACCCAAACTGAAGATATGGCCATGTCCGGAACTTTCGATCCCGACACTGCTGCCAAAACTCTTTCTGGTCTGTCCATATCTTCAGAATTCCCCAATAGTAAGGCTAACGACACCATTGCTGATTCAGTTCAGTACCAAGGGCTAGTCCGGAACATCGCGACTGTTGGAGAGTTTCGAGCGGAATACCCGCAAGAAATCGCGTCTATTGACGAGAGACTGTCGTCTTTGGAAGCCATCACTGACGAAGACGGAAAAAAGCATCCTGGCGCTACGGTTGTCTACTATCTTGACTTCAAAGAAGATGTTGGCGTTGCGTTCCCTAAAGGCGGTCACGTCAAATTCTCGGAAAAGTACGTTTACCACACCTACGAAACACCAAGCGGCGACAAGCAAGGTCTCTGGCTTGCTTATGAGAGCACATCATTCGGGAGGGTAAAATAGCCTAAACAATATTGAATCTTGGTCCTACATTGAGCATTTCTGTCATTGATGTTATTTTGAAGTAAATATGTATGACAACTTCAAAATAGCCAACTATAACAACGCACTCGTATCACCAGAATTTTATGCCAAGCCTTTATCTAGGCTCTTTAGCGGCGATGTAATAGATGGCTTGACTGTCATACCTGGTACTGGTCTTCAAGTAACGCTCCAGCCGGGCAACGCTCTTCTGCGATATGGATCTGCCGCAGTCGCCTCAGCTCGTATTGTCAGTTTGGTCGCAGACTTCAATCTCGCAATCCCTACGCCTGATGCTTCTAACCCGCGTATTGACGTTGTAGTCATTTACGTAGACAACGCCGTGAATCTCCCGGTCGTAAATGGTTCTAATCCGCCTACATCAGCAAACTTGGATGGTCCTGGTGTTGTAAAGGCCAAGATTGTCTCAGGTACTCCAGCAGCTACACCTGTCGCGCCTACATCCGTTGCAATCCAAGCATCTGTGGGTGCGGGTAATAGCTACACCGTATCAGCGCAGGTAAGGGTAGATCCTGGGGTGGCGCTTATTGCGGCTAATAAGATCACTGACGTTCGGAAGAAGGCGTTGGTTACGTCCGACAAGATAGACTCTGCGACGTTTGATACCCATAAGAAGATAGTATTTCTTAACTTCGAGACCACTGGCACGAAAACAATTTCTGGTCTAGGATTTCGACCGCAATCAATAAAGACTTCTCACTGGAGGGCAGGTGGAGTGAACCTAAGCTCGATGCAAAGTATGGACGGGTTCGGTGTTCGTAGCGGTAATACACAAGGTTGCTCCTCGGCTGTTGCTACCACTGCGCCTGCGACCGTCCAAGCCTCTACTGCCTCTAGATTTGTCGAAGCTGTGTCCTCTACAGGAGCTATTACTATTGCCGGAACCATAACTTCATGGGGCGAAGATAGCATTACCTATAATGTGACGGCTGCTTCTAGCGGGTACACGCCGATGGCTTTAATAACTGACTAATCGACGTCACATTAGAGTGACGTAACTACTCCACTCCAGCCGGCTGCGTACACCCCCGTTGTGCCAACACCGCCATTGTTGCCGTACAGAGAAATATCATAAGTACCCGCAGGCAGTTCAAGGTCAAAATTATTCGAGGCAGGGACTAAATTGACCCCGCCGCTTGCCGGCCTCATCCACAGGATGCGCCATCGTTCGTTGTAGCTCACAGTTCCGATTCGCAGGAATACCTTGACGTCTGCGCCTGCTGTGTCGACTCGAAGGTGACCCTTGATTGTGAACCGGACTTTCACCGCAGTGCTGAAGGTGACGGTATCGAGAGTCCCTGGTATCTGCTGAGGGGTGGTAGTTAGGCTTCGGTTCGTATCTGATTGCTCGTCACTCTTGCCGATTAAGAACGTCGTCCAATCTATCTTGTGCGATTAAGAGATTATTGGGTTTATCTAACTTAAGCGTTCTGTTAAGTTGTAGACATATGGATGCCCACAACGAACCGCCAACAACTATAAAAGAAGTTGGTATTCACGTTGGGTACATGCGCGATGACATCTCAGAAATGAAGGAGCTCATCAAGGGCTTCCCCGCGCTATTTGCAACGAAGGTAGAACTCGCGGCACTAGACACCCGCATAAAGAACCTCGAACGTCGCAACGGCATCAAAACAACGCTGCTCTGGGTCGGTCTTGTCGCGTCAGCAATCATCAACATCATCGGCGCGTACAGGTTGTTCGATGGGCCTAAGTAAGTGAAGAACGGAGGTGATATGGAAACAGAGGTAGCAGTACCTGCAATTGCAGTCGGAGTAGAAGCTTGAGTATCGCGGCTAACGCGGATGCATACGCCAACGAGCGTATTGGGATTTATTTTCCTGGACATCCCTCGCATCTAACCGGACAGTGTGTAGCCCTGGCCAAATGGTTCATCGGTGAGATGTGCGGCATTAAAGATTGGCAAGCAGCGCGTGGCCACGCCAAAGATTTCGGTGACACTCTGGTCAGGCAAGGCCATGCCACTGTCGTCTCTACGCCTAAGCGAGGCGACCTTGCTGTATGGAAGCAGGACGCCGGCAACTACGGACATATCGGCGTCGTTTTGAGTGGCAACCGAGTATTCGAAGGAAACGTTGGTATCGCTGGCACAGCATCTGCGGTTTTTGAGGGGAACAAGGTCTACGCATCCCGTATTGATCCGCTCGTTGCCTCATGGCGCAAAGGTCCGGCCACTTATTACCGACTCAAGTCCTACAAAGAGAACGCCAAGCAACCAGTAACTAATCCGCCAAAAGGAGGTGATGACATGCCAGTAAAGATCAACCTAGACACCGCGAGAATTCTGACTCACGGAGTGTTGGCTCGTAACGGGGTATCTGGACGCGGGAACTCGCTAGATGGCTCAAAAGACAAAGATCTGAAAACTAATCACGTCGGGCGCGAGCTAACCAACGAATACGTTCAAGAGCTGTTTCTCTCTGGAGAAGGTCGTCAGTGGCGGGATACGAATGACTCCAACTCCATCCAGGGAGTCAATGCTCGGTTATCGAAGGCGGATGAAGCGGCCAAGAAGCTAGATGCCGAAGAGGCGAAGAGTGTCGGTCTGGTCAAGAACTTGGATGAGCAAATCAAAGCTACCCAGAAGGCGCAGGACGAAGCTGCGACGGTGAAAGGACAGCTTGAGACGGCCCTCGATCGCATCGTCAAGCTTGAATCAGTCAAGCCACCTGTCGCACCCGTGCCAGAAGAAGCAAAGTCGAGTGTCCCTCAGTCACCAGACCTGCGCGATGTCATCGAGGTGCTGGCGGCGTGGGCCAAGAACAGATTTATCAAGAGTAAGGAGTAGCCATGAGTAAAACTAAGTTCCTACAAACAAACGTCGGTAAAACCCTGAAGGCAGGACTGTACGTCGGTGCGTCAGCAATAATCGGTTACCTAATCAGCGCAACCGCAGGTGATGCTGAGCTATTTGGTCCTTTGACCGCATTGATCAACTTGCTGCTGGTATTCGTCAAGCAGACGTTCTTCGCTACAGGCACTAAGAACATAGGCGAGAATTGATCGATGGAGCCAATCCCTCCAAACGAGCGATTGGTTCCGGTCTACGTAGGTGAAGAGATCAAGTACATGACTCCACCCGAGTATTACCTGTACAACTATGGCGTCGTGCGCAAACTGGGCGAATTGGCAATACAAGATTCAACCCAAAAAGACGCCGACGATGAATAGCACCGTAATTGGTGCGCCACACACTGTCTGACGCTCTACATGCGAAAAGACGACAATCTCTCCACCTGAAACCTCAAGCCGTCTAATATCGCATTAGGCCGCTTTGTTCATGCCTCTAATGCGGGTAGAGTGATATTTATGGCTAAGCACACGATAACGATCGATGATATCGACGGCAGCAAAGAAGCAAAGTCTTACCGCTTTGGTCTCGGCAATGATGAATACACCATTGACCTAAGCGCAGACAATTACAAGGCACTCCAGGAAGCCCTGGCACCGTTCATCAAGGCCGGTGCAAAGGTTGTTGCTTCTGTTCCCCGCAGCAGCAATGGAGTTCGCAATAGCCCGGAGGAACTGCAGAAGGTCCGTGAATGGGCCGCAGCCAATGGATATGACGTTGCACCTCGTGGACGCGTCAAGCAGAGCATTATGGATGCATACGCTGAAAGCAACCAGTCCTAAGTTAGTCTTAGGCAATAGAGAGCCCACCCAACTCGCCGTTCCGATGTTGGGTGGGTTTCTTTTTGCCTATATTTTCTTGCGGCCTAGATTTGGCCGCTCATTCTCTGGAACCGGCTCAGGACTTCGGCGTGTGGCAATTTCAGCTTCAAGACGCTCAATAGGGACGCCGTACTTGAGATCTGAGAGATTCCTGGCTGTGGCGCCAAGGTCAAAGGTCTTCATTGGCGGAGCCGCGCTCACTGATACAGGTGCCCCAGTGTCCGTTTTGTTCGCGATCTTTGCGTAGGCATCAAAGCGCTTGTTGTTGACGAAGTCATCCGCCGTGATCTGTTTGCCGAATTCACCGCCCCAGATCTTGGACTCCTTGGCGCTGATGGCAAAGATGACCTTCGTGCCTGTGTTGTTGATGATGGCTGCCTTGTTCTTTTCGCTCACCTCGGAGCCGTCCAGGTATTGGGTCGCGACGGTCAAACCAAACTTGTGCTTGCGACCGCGGGCCATGATGTCGCCAAGATTTTCTGATGAGCGGGTCATCTGTTGAACTTCATCGAGGTAAACGAAGTTCGCTCTGTCCGGTGTCATTGACTGCGCGGTCGTCCACAGCGACTGGAACAGCAAGGTGCCCAGTAGGCCGGCTGTCTCTTCAGGAAGCCCCGCGAGGTTGATCAGCAGGATCTGGTTGCGCTCGAGCACCGTGCGCATTTGAAATGCCGATTCAGTTTGCCCGAGGATGTTGTGAATCTCCGGACGGTTACTGAACTGCCATAGGCGGTCGTAGAGCGGCTGAGACTTCGTGCGGCGCTCTTCTTCCTTGAGAAGCAGCCAGTCATCCCAGAAGCGGCGCATGCGTGCATCCTTGACCGACCGCACAACCTCCTTCACCCAGATGCGCTCTTGATCCGTATCGGGACGAATTAGGGTCAGAAGATCCATGAAGGTCGTTCCCCCGTGGTCAATCAATGCGTACATGCCGTGGTGGATGAGCTCGCGCGTCCAAACTCCCTTGCTGTCGGAGTAGAGCTGCTGGATCAGGTTGCTGATCTGGTCGACAACCATGTGTGAATGCCCTTGATCCAGAATGTTGAAACCGACTGGCCTATTGCTCCCGTTCTTTACGTCCATGATGATGACGTCGCCCAGGCGTTCATGCGGGATGTAGGAAAGCGTCCGATTGAAAAGTGTTTCGGGTGACTCGCTGTTGCTTGCATCTATGACGATGACCCCATAGCCATTGGCCATGTCTTGGGCTGCCCAGTTCGCCATGAGGGTCGATTTACCGGAACCCGTGCCACCAGAAACGTAACTGTGAAAGGGAGCGTACTCGTACGAGAGGGCAACGGGTCGTTTGTGGCCGGGGTAGTTGCTGACGCCGATGATGCGTCCTTCACGCGGGACCTCCTCGGTGGCGTAGAGCTGTCGGCTCGAAGCTCTCGGTAGTCCTGGGATAAAGGGGTTGCCAATCGGAATTCCAATCAACGCAGCAAGTTCAGGGACGTTCAGCTGTCCAGGGAAAAGCCAAGGCGTTGTCGCTTCGTTCAATCGCTTGCTGGCTTCTTCTGGATCGCGGTGTGAGCCCTTGAATCGCGTCCCATGACTATCAGCAGAGCGCAGCACATCGAATACACCTTGAGTCAGGTACTTAGCTCGTGCTTCCGTTCCGGCTACCGATCCGATGCGACCCATGGCAAGAAAGTTCGTCTCATTGAGCTTCGTCCTGCGATCCTCGACTTCTTCACGGCTGGCTGTCCGATTGATGAGAGCTGCGAATAGGCCGAACTTTGTCGACTGGACTTCGTGTTCCTTTGAAGGGAGCCGATCAAAGGTGTCAGGAGTGACTACCCATTGCAGGACGAGAGCCTCATCGTGATTCAGTGCCTGGGACGCAGCGGTAAGAATTCCGGTTGAGATATCGGTTGAATTTCCGTAGCTGAGCTGCCGGGCTCCGTCCGTCATACCGACTTCAATGACGTCGTTCCATTGCGGCCGGGCACGCGTCTTGTCTTCTTCTACGATGACGCCCGGGATATGGTGCCGAATTTGAGCGGCCATCCTATCGCCAAGCTGCCAAGGAACAATTACCCGGTGCGTTATGCCCGTTCCACTGGCGTGGGTTTCAAAGACAATTGAAGCGACTCCGAATATCCGAGTGATACCTGGGTGGATGCTGCTGCCCATTACCCGAAGAAGAGCGACAATACGATCTTCAGAAAGGTCGGAGGGGAAAGTCAGCGAGTAAGTCTTGCGTTCAATATCGAACTGGCGCTGTGACTTGATCTTCATTTCAACAACTCCCAAGATAATTGCCGGGGGTAAGAGAGTTGATAGAAGGATGGGCCAGAACATCTGCCACTACTTTGACATGTTCTGGCCCATCCGACCATCTTTTTCTAGCGTCTCTTCCTAAAGATCGCGCGGATGATGAGGAAGAGGATGACAACGAAGCCAACCGCCGAAAACAGGGGCTGGGCCAGTGAAAATAATCCAGCGAGCAACGAACCGATCATGTCCCCGAGACCCGTATTGAACGTGTCTGAATCCATGTCGGGATTGAACCATCCGGTGGTTGCGAGTACTAGCAACATGGTTACCGCCCGCCTTTGCGCTCATCGTCAACTTCCCGTTGCCAGCTGCTCTCGCGGCGGTAGTTGGCTTTGTACTGGTCCTTCTGCAACTTCCGACCGAATCGGAGCGCAGCGATCAATCCGAAAATGAGGATGAACGGGAAAACGCCTACGAACAAGACGCCAATAATGCCAGGTAGATTTTCCATGGTTAGCTGCCTTCCAGTTTTCGAGCGATTCGCCGCGAGTAGGCGTCTTGTATCGGACGGACAAGTGATTTAAGGTCGGGGTCATCGCCGGCAACTTCGTTGCAGAGACGATTGACGTTGACGACGCTCTGGATGGCAGCGCGTGTAAGTGCCTGGTCCATTTCCAATTGGTAGCTCGTCATCTGCATGCGCTGGTGATATTGCTGCGCAAGCTCAACTTCATTAGTAGGTGCTTTGCGGGGTTCTGGTTCACCGGTAAAGAACCGGACGAGGCTGTTGCTCATGGCTTACTTCCTTGAATTAGTTCCAACGCCCTAAGGCGACTGGTTCAAAGGTAAAGCCGGTTTCACTAGGTGGGGAATAGACTTTCGTGACGGTGGCGCGACGACGACGTCTGACGGTTTTCGTGCCAACAGCAGGTCAGTGAAGCGTCACTCATGCGCCAGAAGTCATAAAGGCGACAGTAAAGCGACAAGCCAACGAACAGCCTTGTTTTGATAGTACGATTCAGCTAAAGGTTCCGTCTTAGATATTTAGAATCGGGGAAATTGGTGGGCAGCGTTAGCGAGGTCATAGCGTCGCTGGAAGACTTAGAGGGCTCAAATTTTGGTATAACAGACAGCTCGCTGAGTGGCCACGCGCCTCTCGTTGATCTCTTGCTGAACTACTCGCCGGAAAGGCCTTTGCTATCGCTGCGCAGATTCGCGGATGGCAACGGTGGTGAGCAAAGGTTTAGAGCATTTATCCTGAGTTCCGGGCTATGTGATGAAACCTTTGGTAAACCGCGTTCTGAACGTATAGCGATCACCCTGAAGATGATGTCAGTGTCCCACCGGACCTTGCAGCGTTACCAAAGAGAATCGCTTCCGGAGTTTGGGCACGCTGCCTACCACTACTTCAATCGTCATAGTGCCGAAGATGAAATTGCTGCGTACAGAGAGCGCACGGAGCAAGTTTCCCTGGGTGATCTTTACAGAAAAATCGATTTGGTGCTTTCCTCGAATGATGAACTGAGAGATGAAATTGGAAAGATTAACTCTCGATTAGATTCGTTGCGAACGGACAAGCTTGAGATGCGCGTTCAGCTCCAGCGGTATGGGGACATCATCCATAATCTCACCGGCATCAGGAAGCTGATTGTTGGCGACTACTACGATGTATCTCAAGATTCTTCAACGCCTAACCAAGGGGCAAGCGAGGAAGAAATGCCCACGGAAGGCAAGCCGATTCCCCCTCAGTTCAAAGGCCCAGGCTGGCGGCATAGATCGTGACGGCATTTCTTGGAATAGACGGGATCGCTGGATCGGGCAACGATCAGTAGAATATGAGTCCGCCGAAGACGAGACGATCGAACGCAATGACTAGTGAGTTTCCGAGCGTGAGGGTAATGCTGAACCATCCAGTCTCGGCTTCTACGCTCTCCACAGTATTTCTATCCGCTCCGGGTTGAATTGACGGAACTCCTTGTAATTGGTTTTCTGGTCACCCGGCTGAGCTGCGTGAACTCGGATCTCTTCAATGAGCGAATCCGCTAGTTGACGACGCCATTTCAGGCCAGCTTCATCCCAGGCCGTACGAATCGTTTTGCCGGCTGGGATATTCGCAATGGTAACTTTGCTCGTCTTTGTCTCTATCTCGCGTCTGAGCTGCTCTAGTCGCGTCTGGGCAATGATCTTAGATGCCTTGTACTCGGCGAACGTCATTTCTCCAGTTGAATACAGGTCGATTATCTCGGTCAGGCGCTGGTCTTGGATTTCATGTTGTAGAAACGCCTGCCTAAGTTCAGTTGATACTTGCCCCTTGTTTGCGAGCAATGAACTCATTTCTGGCGATTCAAGCCGATACAAGATGCAGTCGATGACTAAAGCTTCAATTGGATCCTTGCGACGCTTGATCTTCCCGCACCCTAATTTCTGGCCGCGGTGGTCTTTGGTGCGGCAACAGAATGCGGGGGTATACGATCCATCGCGCTTACGAGCGGGAACGATGTGCATCCGCGTTCCGCAAAGTCCGCAGTATACGAATCCAGTGAGCAGGTGCTTGCGTGCGTAGGTGCGCTTGCCATGGAGGGAGTGCCCACGCTTGATAGCCACGTGCAGCGCGTCCCACGTCTCTCTGCTGATTAGCGGTGGCCATTGAGCCGGGTACTCATCATCGTTGTGAACACGAATGGAAATGTTGCGAGGGCGTATGGCCACGTTTCGTACGTTGATAGCCGCCCAGAATTTGCCTGTAGCAGTTCGAAGACCGCGTTCGTTTAGGTCGAGAGCAATTGAGTTCCAAGAGTCGCCACGTATGTAGCGGTCAATGATCTCCCGAGCTACCGCAGCTTCTTTCTCAATGATGACCATGCCGTTCTGCTCGTAGCCATAGGCGCGGTTGCCGCCGCTTGGAAGCCCCGCCTTAGCCGCCTGAAGCTTGGCCGATAGAACTCGGTCTTTCGAGTTGTCGACTTCGAGTGTGGCAAATGAAACTGCTGTCCGTGCCATTGCTCGTCCCATGGCCGTGTTCAGATCGAATGCGCCGGCCATGACCGTTTGAGTCTGGATTCCAGATGCTTCCACAAGCTCGATGTAGTCCTCGAGCTCTCGCATTCGTCGGTATAGGCGATCAAGCTGCCACGCGATTACAACGTCGACTTCGCCGCGCTTTATTGCGTCCACCATTGCTATGTACGACGGGCGAGGTTTGCCCGAGTAAGCGCTGATTCCGTTGTCGACTTTGACCAGAACGACTTCCCATCCGTTCCTCTCGGCAAGCTCTCGACATGCCTGTTCCTGGCGCTCCACGCCAAGACCTTCGCCACGCTTGTCGTCGCTGATTCTGGCGTATATGGCACATCGTATGGGGGTAGTTTTAGGGTCTGACATGGGAAATCTCTGCCGATCACTATGCGGGAAGCGGGGAGTGTTGTCAACACTCTTGATGAGGCACCGGAATTTTCCGCCCCGGCACTCGATGCGTTGCGCCAGCCGCTGGAATCCGGCGTGCTCACCCTGCACCGGGCATCCGGAACGGCAAGTTACCCGGCGCGTTTCCAACTGCTGCTGGCGGCGAATCCGTGTCCATGCGGAAGGAACCTGGGGAAGGGCACCGAGTGCACCTGCACCCCGATGCAGCGCCGCCGCTACCTGGCCAGGCTCTCGGGACCGTTGCTGGACCGGATCGACATGCAACTCTTTGTTCCGCAGCTCTCACCCAAGGAGCTGGCCGGACGCGGAGGCGGCGAGTCCTCGGCCGTGGTTGCGGCGCGGGTGCGCGAGGCCCGAGGCGCGGCACGCGACCGGCTCAAGCGCTGGGGGATCGTCACCAATGCGGAGGTGCCGGGATCGATCCTGCGCAACGAGCTGCGACTGCTTTCGGCGACCCTGGCCGGGCTGAACCGGGCCACGGAGTCGCTGCGACTCAGTGCGCGCGGCTATGACCGGGTGCTGCGCATCGCCTGGTCCATCGCCGACCTGAACTCCCATGCCTGTCCCACGGCGCAGGACCTGGACGTGGCCATCCAGCTGCGCCAGCACGGCAAGGGGGACGTGGGCTGATTGCGCTCGCCGACGGGTGGGTGCCTACCTCGCGATGGCACGCCTGGCCGGGGAGAGCGCCTTGACCAGCAGGGCCAGCAGGCCGTCGAGCACCAGTGCAAGGGCAGTGACCAGGACGGCGCCAACCAGCACCTCGCCGTAGTCGTAGAGCGCAAGCCCGTCGAAGATGTAACGCCCCAGCCCGCCCAGGTTCACGTAGGCGGCAATCGTCGCGGTGGCCACGACCTGCAGGATTGCCCCGCGCAGCCCGCCCAGGATCAACGGCAGCGCCAGCGGAAGCTCGACCTGCAGGATGATGCGCGAGTCCTTCATGCCGATCGCCCGGGCTGCATCCACCACCGAGGGCTCGACATTGGCAACGCCCGCATACACCCCGGCCAGGATCGGCGGGATCGCGATCAGCACCAGGGCCGCCAGCGGCGGCAACAGGCCGATTCCCATCAGGAGCACCAGCAACGTCATGATGCCCAGTGACGGCAGGGCCCGCAGGACATTGGAGGCCGACACCAGTAACACCCTGCCGGTGCCGGTGTGGCCGATGAACACGCCCACCGGGAAGGCGATCACGGCCGCTGCCAGCACCGCAAGCAGCGAATACCAGAGGTGTTCGCCCAGCCGGGCCGGGATCCCCGCGGATCCGCTCCAGTTGGCCGCGTCGGCAAAGTAGGCGAGCATCTCGTTGATCACTTGGGCTCCTCCCGGTTCGCGGTGTCCTGCACTGGAATGGTGGCAACCTTAGCGCGCCCGATCGCGGGGCGCCGCCTGCCGGGCGCTTGGCCCGGGGCTGCCCCGTGGTGCAGCCAGGGAGTCAGCACGCGGGCGGCGCCGGCAATGAGCCGGTCAAGGACCAGGGCGAGGACCAGGATGACGATGATGCCCGCCAGGATCTGGTCGGGGTAGTTGCGCTGGTAGCCGGCCACGAAGAGCTGGCCCAGGCCACCCACCCCGATCACGGCGCCCACCGACACCAGCGACACGTTGGTGACCGCCGCGACCCGGGTTCCGGCCGCAAGCGGCGCCACGGCCAGCGGCAGGTCAACGAACACCCTGCGCCGGGCGCGGGAGTAGCCCAGCGCCTCGGCGGCGTTCAGCACCTCGGGCGCCACGGCATCCAGGGCGTCAAACACCGTGCGCACCAGCAGCGAGGTCGCATACAGGCTCAGCGCGATGACCACGTTCAGCGGGTCAAGGATCTGCGTGCCGATGATCGAGGGAATCACCACGAACAGTGCCAGCGAGGGGATGGTGAAGATCGCGCTGGCCACCGCGGTGATCACGGCCCGCGCGCGCGGCCGGTTGCCGAAGACCAGCCCGAGCACCAGCGCGAGCGCCACGCCCACCACGGTGGGGACGATGCTGAGGAACAGGTGTTCGAGTGTCAGGGCCCAGGCCTGCCCGGGATTGTCCAGCAGCCACCTCATGCCGGGTCCCGGACGCCGTGGCGCAGGTAGGGCGCCAGGTCGTCGATGGTGACGCAGGCGCTTGGCACGGAGTCACCGTTCAGCAACAGCGCCGCCGAGACCGGGGAGGCCAACACGGCATCGAGAGCCGAGCGCACCGTGTCCCCGCGCCGGACCGCGGGCCCGGCCGCAAACTCCACGCCGGAGGGGTCCAGCCACACCGCCCTGAGCTCCGCGGGGTCAAGCCGAAGCTTCCAGCCAGGTGCCAGCGCCCCCAGCTCGATCAGCCCGTCGGCGCCGGGGGCGGGAAGGGCGGTGGCCCGGACGTCCTCAAGGGTGGCGAAGGAGAGCTGGCGGAAGCCACGGTCCTTGGACACCATGGAGGTGACGAACTCGGTGGCCGGGCGCGTGAGGATCTCCAGCGGCGATGCATATTGGTGCAGCACGCCGCCGGGGGCCAGCACGGCGATCCTGTCGCCCAGGGTGAGCGCCTCGTCGATGTCGTGGGTGACCATCACGATGGTCTTCTTGATCACGGATTGCAGGTGCTGGACTTCCTGCTGCAGCTCGAGGCGCACGATCGGGTCAACCGCGGAAAAGGGCTCGTCCATGAGCAGGATTGGCGGATCGGCGGCCAGGGCGCGGGCGACACCGACGCGCTGCTGCTGCCCGCCGGAAAGCTGAGCCGGATACCGTGTGGCCATGGAGGCATCGAGTCCCACCCGTTCCATCGCCTCGTACGCCTTGGAGCGCGCCTGGGCCTTGGACAGTCCCAGCAGGCGCTGGACGGTGGCGACGTTGTCCAGCACGGTGCGGTGCGGGAACAGGCCGGCGTTTTGCAGCACGTAGCCGATGCCCAACCGGAGCGTGACGGCACGGATGTCGGCGACGTCCTGCCCGTCGATGCGGACGCAACCGCTGCTGGGGGCAACCATGCGGTTGATCATGCGCATCGAGGTGGTCTTGCCGCAACCGCTGGGCCCGACCAGGACGGTGAATGAGCCGGTGGGGATCTCCAGGTCAAGGTCGGTGACCGCCCGGGTGCCGCCTGGATATGACTTGGACACTGATTCGAAGGTGATCATCGCGGGTTCTTGGGTCCTATCGGTGGCGGTTCGGCGGGAAAAGAGTGCGGAAAATGGGTGGCTCCCACCGGCGGGTGAGAGCAAGCGCCCCCGAATCGAACAAGTTTTCTAATATTGTCGATCCGGGGGCGGAATCCTGCGCTAGTTGCCCAGCAGGCCCTGCTCCGTGAGCCAGGTGATCGCCGCCTGCTTCGGTTCGACCTTGGCGCTGCCGGAGACCTGCTCGTTGAGCTTGATCAGCTCCTCGGTGCTCAACTTCGCGGAAATGGCATCAAGAGCCTGTACTGCATTCGCGTCGAGCTTGTCGGCGGCGGCCACCGGAACCACCTGTTGCGCCGGGAAATTGTTCTTGGGATCCTCCAGCACCACCAGGTCGTTGGCGGGGATGGCCGTGCTCGTGGTGAAGATGTTCGCGGCGGTGACCTTGCCGTCCAGCAGCGCCTTCACGGTTGCAGGGCCGCCGCCATCGGAAATTGGCTCGAACTTGGAGGGCACGAATCCGTAGTTCTTCTCCAACCCCGGCAGGCCCACCGGGCGCTTGTTGAATTCGGGGGGACCGGCCATGACCACCTCGTCGTTGTGTGCCGCCAGGTCCTCGATGGACTTCAGCGACCATTTGTCCGCGGTGGCCCGGGTGACCACCACCGCATCCTTGTCCTCGGCCGCGGCCGGGGTGAGCATGGTCAACTTCTTGGACTCCAGCGCCGCCGGCAGCGCCGAGACGATTGATTCGGGCGAGCTGACATCGGCCTTCGCGTCCAGGGCCAGCAGCAGGTTGCCGGTGTAGTCGGGGATCAGGTCGATGGACCCGTCCGCCAGCGCCGGAATGTAGGCCTCGCGGCTGCCGATGCGGAACTTCGTCTCAACCGTGTACCCCTTGTCCTTCAACGCCTCGGCGTAGAGGTTGCCGATGATCTCGGATTCGGTGAAATCCGCCGAAGACACGGTCACGGTTCCGCCGGCCGCGGACGATGCACCAGGCGCCGGAGCCGCCGTGGGGTTGGAGCATCCGCTAAGGATCAACGAACCGGCCACCACGGAGAGGGCTGCGATAAAAGGAAGCTTCATTTTATTCATGTGTGATGCCTAGTTTCGTGTCAGTTGTTCCCACCGGCGAAACGCTCCGGATGCTCGTTGCCGTCGGCAGGCGGGCTGAATCCATCGTTGCCTATTTGGAGCCCCACAAGCAACATACATAAGCGCCCGACATGCGGTGTTGCACCCGCGGAGTTCCCGCAAGGTCCATGCGCCGACCGTTTCCACCGGCGTCGGCACCACTTGCCCACACAACAGAACCCACAGCGCCCACGTTTGCCGCGGGTGTCCCCAGCACGTGGATCCGTTCCTTTCGGCGTCGTGGGCGAAAGGCACGATGGGGGGAGCACCAGAAGCATCCCCACCGGTACTGGCACAACTTACGCAGGAGCGGCACCGTGGTACCGACCCAAGCGCCGATACCACGGAACCAAACCAGCCGGAAGCGACAGACACATGAGCAACGCAGACCCCGAGGTCCTGGCACGCGCTGGCCTCACCCACATCATCGAACCCAACGACCAAACCGGGTCTGCACTCGTGAAGGTCGCCGGGGCGGTGGAAGCCTACCGCCTCATCCGCCAGCACAACGGACCAGCGCCGGCACACGAACAGCAACAGGTCGCCGAACTGCTCGATGCCCTCGGCGCCAGCCGCGCGAGCCTGCGCCTGGATGCCGGACTAGAACGCTGGCGCCCCCGGGCGGCGCTCGCCGACCCGGAAGCCGACCTCAAGCTCATGTCAGCACTCGGGGGAGGGATCATCCACCCGGCAGATCGGAACTGGCCGCAGGGCTTCGACGCCCTCGGGCTGGCCGCACCCCTCGCCCTCTGGTACCGCGGCACCGCTGACCGGGGCATCCTGCGCGACCCGGCAAACCTCGCAGCCATCGTCGGATCACGCGACGCCACCGAATACGGACGCACCATAACCGCCGAACTGGTTCATGGCCTGCGGGCACGGGGGATCTGCATCGTCTCCGGGGGAGCCTACGGCATTGACGCCCAGGCCCACCAGGCCGCGCTCGCCGAAGACCCGCCCACCGGCGGCCGCCCGGGAGTACCCCCGCCGCCTGCCACAATTGCCGTCATGGCAGGGGGACTGAACCGCTTCTACCCCGTCGGCAACGACGACCTGCTCAAGGCCGTCCACCGACAGGGACTCCTCATCGCCGAAGTAGCCCCCGGGGCGACGCCCACCCGATGGCGCTTCCTCCAACGCAACAGGTTGATCGCCGCCCTGTGTGCCGCAACCATCGTCGCCGAGGCGCGCTGGCGCTCCGGCGCCCTGAGCACCGCACGCCACGCCGCGGAAATAGGCCGCGAGGTAGGCGCGGTCCCGGGGTCAGTCTTCTCCGCCAACTCCGCGGGCTGCCATCGGCTCATCCGTGAGGGAGCGGCAACACTCGTGACCGATGCCGCCGAGGTGCTCGAACTGCTCAAGATCACTGAACACCCGCCCGGAGCCCCCGCTGGCCCGCAACCCGCACAGGCCGACACTTCCGAGAAGGCGGAAGAACCACGCGACTACGATGGACTGGCCATCCAGGACCTGTTGCTCCTCGACGCCCTCCCCGTGCGCTCCCCGCGGACCCCGGACCAACTTGCCGCGCTCGCGGGACTGGGCATGGGATCCATCCTCGGCGGACTCTCGCGCCTGGCCACCCGGGGACTTGCCGAACGCACGGGCAACGGATGGATACGCCGTTTCCCCAACGGCAGGGAACAGCAACGCGGTGCCCCAAGCCTGCACTGAAGGACGCCGGTGCGCATCATCCGGCGTGGCACCGTTGCCCCAAGCCGCAACACGGGAGACAGTAGAGACGTGCCAGCGCCAATCGAACAAAGAACCGAACCCCCGTCCGTGCCCGTCGAGCTACAAAAAGCCCACGACGGCTTCCTGCGATACATGGGGCTGGAACGCGAACGCAGTGAACACACCCTGCGCGCCTACGGCAGCGACATCAAGAACCTGTATGCCTACGCCATCCCGCGCGGCGCCACCACCCTTTCAGGACTCGACCTCACCCTCCTGCGCGCCTGGCTCATGACCCTGCAGGAATCGGGACTCGCCCGCGCCACCCTGGCGCGCCGATCTGCAACCATACGCAGTTTCCTGACGTGGGCGGTACGCGAAAACCTCATCGCCGCCAATCCCGCCATCCGGCTAAAGTCTCCCAAGCGCCAACAACGCCTCCCTCACATCCTGCAAAGCAACCAAATCGAACGAATCTTCCAACCGCAGCCCGACCCCCCGGGCACGCCCGATGCCAAGGCGCCCGAGCCGACCCGCGAACAGCTCGCGCTCGCCGACCGCGACAGGCTCATCCTGGAATTGCTGTACGCCACCGCCATCCGCGTGGGGGAGCTGGTGTCGCTGGACATCAACGACATCGACCTGGACCGGCGCACCCTTCGGGTCATCGGCAAGGGCAACAAGGAGCGCACGGTGCCATTCGGCCAGCCCGCGCTGAACGCGGTCGATGACTGGCTGCGCCGTGCGCGTCCGGTATTGCGCACCGAGGACTCCGGACGGGCTCTGCTCCTGGGCCGCCGCGGAAAGAGACTCGATGCCCGCCAGGCGCGCCAGGTCGTCTCAGACGCCCTGGCGGCGCTGGGGGACACCGCGGCCCGCGGGCCCCACGCGCTGCGCCACAGTGCGGCGACCCACCTGCTGGACCGCGGCGCAGACTTGCGCGCCGTGCAGGAGATCCTGGGGCATTCCTCCCTGGCGACCACGCAGCTCTACACCCACGTCTCGGTCGAACGGCTCAAGGACAGCTACCAAAATGCCCATCCCCGCGCATAATCCGAGGTCATGGTCGAAAGACGCTGGCCGAACGCCGTATAATCGTGCACAATACTAATCAGGACCTACTGGACTTCGAATCAGGGCTGTTGACGTTGGGGAAGACGTTCCAACAGCACATCGGAGGAAAGCATGTCTGACGCACTGACGAGGGGCGTACTTTTCGTACACTCAGCCCCTTCAGCGCTGTGCCCGCACATCGAGTGGGCGATCGGTTCCGTTGTCGACCAGCGGACCGAATTGCACTGGACCGAGCAGAGCGCCGCCCCGGGCATGTCCCGGGCCGAAGTGAACTGGACCGGCAAGCCCGGCACCGGTGCTCTTTTGGCGTCCGCTCTTCGCGGCTGGGCGCACCTGCGCTACGAGGTCACCGAGGAAGCCAGCCCCGGTGTCGACTCGAGCCGCTGGTCCCACACCCCGGAATTGGGGATCTTCCACGCCACCACGGACGCCGCCGGCAACATCATGGTCAGCGAGGAACGCATCCGCTGGGCATACGAAAAGGGTGCCGGCGATCCTGCCATCGTGTACCAGGAACTCTCCATCGCGCTGGGCGAGGCCTGGGACGAGGAGCTCGAACCCTTCCGCTACGCCGCCGAGGGCGCCCCCGTGCGCTGGCTGCACCAAGTCATCTAACCGCTTCCGGCGCCTTTGGGCGATGGCAGCGTCTCGTGTGGGCCGGTTGGCTGACCATTCCTCCTGGTCGATGAGCCGACCGGTGCACACTTCAACCTGTAGAGAAAACAACTCGTAGGAGTGTCGACCGGCTGCGTACCCTCCGCGGAACATTGACGCAGACATGACGGCAAAGAGCCCGGGCCCGAAGTTTCACTTCGGGCCCGGGCTCTTTGGTGCTGCAGGCGGTGCCTGCTGGCGGACTAGACGCTGCGAATGGCAACCACGGCGTTGTGCCCGCCGAAGCCGAACGAGTTGTTCAGCGCAACTATGGAGCCTTCGGGCAGTTCGCGGGGGCTGCCAACAACGACATCCAGCGGGATTTCCGGATCCTGGTTCTCCAAGTTGATCGTCACCGGTGCCTTGCGGTGGTAGACCGCCAGCACCGAGAGCACCGACTCGACGGCGCCCGAGGCACCCAGCAGGTGGCCCATCTGCGACTTGGTGGCGGATACGCAGACATTGTCCAGGTGGCTTCCCAGGGCCGCGCGCAGTGCCGTGTACTCCGGCTTGTCGCCGACGGGGGTCGACGTTGCGTGGGCGTTGACGTGGACAACGTCCTCGGGCTGGATGCGGCCGTCGAACATGGCAGCCTTCAACGCACGGGTGGCGCCGAGGCCTTCCGGGTCCGGAGCCGTAATGTGGTAGGCATCCGCGGTGACCGACGTTCCGGCAAGCTCGGCGTAGATCGTGGCCCCGCGGGCAATGGCGTGCTCCTCGGCCTCGAGGACCAGGGCGCCTGCGCCCTCTCCCATGACGAAGCCGTCACGGTCGACGTCGTACGGACGCGATGCGTGCTCCGGGTCGTCGTTGCGCTTGGACAGCGCCTGCATGGCGGCAAAGGAGGCCATCGGCATCGGGTGGATTGCGGCTTCGGCACCGCCACACACCACGACGTCCGCCTTGCCCGAACGAATCAGCTCCAGGCCGATGTGCATGGCCTCGGTGCCCGAGGCGCAGGCCGACACGGGGGTGTGGGCACCGGCGCGGGCGCCAAGGTCCAGGGAGACTGCGGCGGCCGGGCCATTGGGCATCAGCATGGGAACGGTCATCGGCAGCACGCGGCGCGGACCCTTTTCCTTCAGCGTGTCCCAGGCGTCAAGCAGGGTCCACACGCCGCCGATGCCGGTGGCGAAGGCGACGGCAAGACGGTCGTGATCGACCGTTTCAATTTCGGAGTCCTTCCAGGCTTCGCGCGCGGCAACCACGGCGAACTGGGTGGAGGGGTCCATGCGCTTCATTTCGATGCGGGAGAGGACCTCGGAGGCCGGGGTGGAGGCCTTGGCGGCAAACTTCACCGGCAGGTTGTAGGTTTCAACCCACTCGTCGGTCAGGGTATGTGCCCCGGAGACGCCCTTGAGGGCATTGGCCCACAGGGTCGGGACGTCGCCGCCGATGGGGGTGGTGGCACCAAGGCCGGTGATAACAACTTTGCGAGCCATGTTGAAACTCTCTACTGGTTGGGGCGAAACGGCTAGCGAAGCTAGCACGCGATCCAAGCGTCGGGCCGTGGCCAAATGGACGGGATCCGGATTGAATCGAAAATCTGGGGATCGGTTACGAAACCGGCAAAGCGGGTCGGCTGGCGCGTGGGTGACAGCCGGTAAACATGAAGGGGGAATCGATGCTCCCCTTGAAACGCGAACCCGTGAGGGAACCCGCTTCAAGGGGAGCATCATTGCCAGGCTAGACCTGTGCGCCGGCGATGAAGTTCACTGCATCGGCAACGGTCTTGAGGTTCTTGACCTCTTCGTCCGGGATCTTCACGTCGAACTTCTCTTCGGCGTTGACGACAATGGTCATCATCGAGATGGAGTCGATGTCCAGGTCCTCGGTGAAGGACTTGTCCATTTCGACTGCCTCGGTCTCCAGGCCGGTCTCTTCGTTGACGATCTCGGCCAAGCCGGCCAGAATCTCTTCGTTGCTAGCCATGATGGCTCCTTTTCTGTGTTTGCCGGTATCAAGCCCGACGACTATGCAGACCACAGGTGTGCGGTCCGAATGATGGGTTGTATCCCTGGGAGTAAAGCCTAGGGCAGGACAACGACCTGTGCGCCAAAGACAAGCCCGGCGCCAAACCCAATTTGCAGTGCGAGGCCGCCGGAAAGCTCGGGGTTGTCCTTGAGCATCCGGTCCATGGCCATCGGGATCGAGGCCGCGGAGGTGTTTCCGGCATTGGCGATGTCGCGGGCGACGACCACGGTTTCCGGAAGCTTGAGCTGCTTGACCATCTCGTCGATGATTCGCATGTTGGCCTGGTGGGGAATGAACGCGACCAAATCCTCCGAGGTGATCCCTGCCTTCTCCAGCGCGAGCTTGGCCATCTTGGCCATCTCCCAGACGGCCCAGCGGAAAACGGTCTGGCCGTCCTGGCGCAGGGTCGGCCACAGCTGTGCCTCGGTGGCTGCCATCAACGAGGCGCCTTCGGGGGAGGACTCAGCCTGCAGGACCGCATCGCGCAGGTCAAGCTGGGAGTGGGTCATGCTGATGGCGCCCCACTTCGAGCCGTCCGAACCCCAGACCGAGGGAGAAATGCCGGGGATGTCGCTCGGGCCGATGACCACGGCGCCGGCGCCGTCGCCCAGCAGGAAGGAGATCGTGCGCTCGTGGTTGTCGATGTAGTCCGACAGCTTCTCGGCACCGATGACCAGCACGTACTCGGCCATGCCGGAGCGAACCAGTGCGTCGCCCTGGGCCACGCCGTAGCAGTAGCCGGCGCAGGCGGCGGAAATGTCAAACGCCGGGGCCGGGGTGGCGCCGATGCGGTCGGCCAACGCGGCGGCTGCCGACGGGGTGGCATGCGGGAAGGTCACGGTGGAGACGATGACCGCGCCAAGCTGGCTGGCCTCGATGCCTGCCGACTTCAGGGCTTCGCGCGCAGCCCCTTCGGCCATGTCCAGCAGCGAGGTGTCCGCTCCGGCGCGGGCGCGGGTCACGATGCCGGTGCGCTGCTGGATCCACTCGTCCGAGGAGTCGATCCACTGGCAGACATCTTCGTTGGTGACGATGACGTCGGGGCGGAATGAGCCCACGCCATGGATGCGGCTGAATTCGCGCGCGGTGGTTTGGTTCATCACTGCAGTCATGATTCGGGAACTTCCTATGCTTGGGTGTGTTCAAGTACGAAGGCGCGTGCCGCTTCGAGGTCTTCGGGGGACTTCAATGCCAGGGTCGGGATGCCCTTGAGGCCGCGGCGGGCCAGGCCCACCAGCGTTCCCGCCGGCGGAAGCTCGATGATCCCGGTGACTCCCTGCGCGGCAAGCTGCTCCATGCACAGGTCCCAGCGAACCGGGCGGGAAACCTGGGCAACCAGCGAGGCCAGGTTCTCTTCGCCTCCGGCCACGGACTGGCCGTCGTAGTTGGACAACAGCGTGGTGGCCGGGTCCTTGGCTTCCAGCGTCGCGGAGAGCTCCTGGAGCACGTTCACCGCCGGGGCCATGTGGTGGGTGTGGAAGGCTCCGGCGACCTTGAGCGGAATCACGCGGGCCTTGGCCGGGGGATTGGCTGCAAAGCCCTCGATCTGCTCCAGGGTGCCCGCGGCAACGATCTGGCCGCCGCCGTTGGCGTTGGCCGGGGTCAGCCCGGCGGCGAGGATTGCGGCGTTGACTTCGTCCGCGTCCCCGCCCAGGACAGCGGCCATGCCGGTCGGGGTGGCCGCGGCCGCCAGTGCCATGGCGTTTGCGCGCTCACGCACGAAAACCATGGCGTCCTGCTCCGAGAGGGCACCCGCCAGCGCGGTGGCGGTGATTTCGCCGACGGAGTGCCCGGCCAGGATCGCGTTCGCCGGGAGCGTGCCGCCGAAGAGCGCGCGTGCGGCAATGAGGCCGGCCGCCACGATCAGTGGCTGGGCCACCGCGGTGTCCTTGATGGTTTCTTCGTCCGACACCGTCCCGTGGGCGGTGAGGTCGCGTTCCGTGATGGCTGAAAGTTCGGCGAGGTGTTCGGAAACACCCGGAACCTCGAGCCACGGGGAAAGGAATCCGGGGGTCTGGGAGCCCTGTCCAGGGCACACGATTGCTAGCACTACTCCAGCTTTCCAAAGAAGTCGATCACGACGGCTGTTTTCGCACACCGACTTGTCGGCATGCTTTTGTATGAATCCTACAAGGCCGCAGGGCCCTTGCGCGGCACCGGTTGCCGTGTTTCGGGCAAGTTTTCCGTAGTTTCGGCGTCCAGCCTACCCACCACCAGCGCGGTTTGCAGCACGAACGCCTCGCGGGGAACCAGCGGATCCCACCCCGTCACGTCGCACACCCTTTTAAGTCTATAGCGCACCGTGTTTGCATGAACGAACAGCTCCCGGGCCGTTCCTTCTAGCGAGTGCCCCAGCGAGAGGTAGCTCGATAACGTCTCAATCAGCCCGTTTCCTGCCTTGATCAGCGGGTTGTAGATCCCGGACACCAGCGCCTCGCGGGCCTCGGAGTCGTTGTTCATGACCCGCTCTGGCCACAGGTCATCGGCGTCCACCGGCCGCGGGGCCAGCGGCCAGGCGCGGGCCGCGGCGATGGCTGCAAAGGCGGCCTTGGCGCTGGCTGACGCCTCCTTGAGCGTGGGGGCCAGGGGGCTGTAGACCACCGGGCCGTCGCCGAAGAAGGAGGCCAGCCGGTCCAGTCCGGTTCGATCGGCCTCGACGCCTCCGAGCATCAGGATGGCCCGTTCCCCGTGGACGCCGACCAGCGAGTCGCGGGCGTAGCGGGCGGCCGCCCGCCGGAGTTCGCTGACGAACCCGACCTGGGAGGATTCAGGGGTCGCGCCGATCATCACCAAGATGTTCTCGTGCGATTTCCAGCCCACCGCGGCAATCCTGGAGCGGAGGGAGTCCTGGGACTCCCCGCGCATCACCGCGTCCACGACCAGGGCCTCGAGCCGCGAATCCCAGGCACCGCGGGTCTCCGCCGCCCGGGCGTACACGTCGGCCGCGGCGAAGGCGACCTCCCGCGAATAGCGCAGGACCGCCTCGCGCAATTGGGTATGTTCGGATTCCGGGGCAATGTCGGGCACCTGGGACTCGACGACCTCCACGATGGTGCGGATCAGTTGGAGGGCCTTTTGCAGGCTGATGGATCGCGTCAACTCGGTGGGTGCCGCGCCAAAGACGTCGTTGAGCACCCACTGGGGCGAGGTGGTGGGCCGCTCATACCAGGAGACGAACGAGGCGATGCCCTTTTGCGCAACCAGGCCCAGGGCCGCACGTTCCTCGGGACGCAGGCCGCGATACCAGGGAAGAGATTGGTCCAGGTGCTTCAGTGCCACGGTGGACAGCACGCCCAGGTGCTGCTTGAGCCGTTTGAGGGTTTCCGGGCTGGCCTTGGCTTGCCGGAAGGGCCGGATCCGCTGCGCCGGATTCGACGTTTGCTCATCACTCATAGAACGAGCATACGCATCATCATGCCCGTGAACTATTTTGTATGTTTCTCACAACGACATCCGCTGTGCGCGGCAGGGCGACGATCCGCAGTGGGGGGCGACGTGCGGCACCCGTGGCGATCACAATTCGAGCCGCCCAACGCAAAACAGCGGTGGCGCGGACCCCCTGGGGGGAATCCGCGCCACCGCTGTCAGCCGGTGCTCAACCGGTTAGGCGTCTCCACCTGCGTTGCCGCTGGTGCCGGCGGTGACGTCGTCGAGCTTGTACTTGGCGAAGGCGGCGGCCGGTGCCGAGGCGTCGACCTCTCCGCGCTTTGCCAGCATCTGCAGGGTGCGGACCACCACCGAGTGCGCGTCGATCTTGTAGAAGCGACGTGCGGCGGCGCGGGTGTCGGAGAACCCGAACCCGTCGGCGCCCAGGGTGGCGAACTCGTTGGGCACGAACTGGCGGATCTGGTCCGGCACGGCCTTCATGTAGTCGGTCACCGCAACGATCGGACCGGTGGCACCGGCCAGCTGCTGGGCAACGAACGGCACGCGCGGCTCGGCGGTCGGATCGAGGAACGTCTGCTCCTCGCACTCCAGGCCGTCGCGTCGCAGCTCATTCCAGGAAGTCACCGACCAGACGTCGGCCGACACCCCCCAGTCCTCGGCAAGGATGCGCTGGGCATCGATGGCCCACGGCACCGCGACGCCGGAAGCGAGCAGCTGGGCCCGCGGTCCGTCGACGGTGGCCGGGGAGACCTGGTAGATGCCGCCGAGGATGCCGGGAACATCGAGGTTCTCCGGCTCCTTGGGCTGCTGGTACGGCTCGTTGTAGATCGTGATGTAGTACATCACGTTCGGGTCCTCGTGCTTGCCGCCGTACATGCGCTCCAGGCCGGCCTTCATGATGTGGCCGATCTCGTATCCGTAGGCCGGGTCATAGGTGATGACCGCCGGATTGGTGGAGGCGAGGATCGGGGAGTGCCCGTCGGCGTGCTGCAGGCCCTCGCCGGTCAGCGTGGTGCGACCTGCCGTGGCGCCCATGATGAACCCGCGGGCCATCTGGTCACCTGCCGCCCAGAAGGCGTCGCCGGTGCGCTGGAAGCCGAACATCGAGTAGAACACGTAGATCGGGATCAACGGTTCGTCGTGCGTGGCGTAAGAGGTTCCCGCGGCGGTGAATGCTGCAACGGCGCCGGCCTCATTGATGCCCGGGTGGATCAGCTGCCCAACCGGGGACTCCTTGTAGGCAAGGACCAGTTCGCGGTCCACCGACAGGTAGTTCTGGCCATCCGGGTTGTAGATCTTCGCGGTCGGGAAGAACGAGTCCATGCCGAAGGTGCGGGACTCGTCGGGAACGATCGGGACCACGCGCTTGCCGAAGTCCTTGTCGCGCATCAGGTCCTTGAGCAGGCGGACGAAGGCCATTGTGGTGGCCGCCTGCTGCTTGCCCGAGCCGCGGGCAGCGACCTCGTAGGCCTTGTCCTCCGGCAGATGGATTTCCTTGGATTCGGTCCGGCGCGAAGGCACCGCACCGCCCAGGGCCTCGCGGCGCTCCATCATGTACTTGTACTCGGCGGAGTCCTGCTCCGGACGGTAGTACGGCGGCAGGTACGGATCGGCTTCGAGCTGCTCGTCGGTGATCGGGATGCGCAGGTGGTCGCGGAAGGCCTTGAGGTCCCCGAGCGTCATCTTCTTCATCTGGTGCGTGGCGTTGCGCGCCTCGAAGTGCGGGCCCAGTCCGTAGCCCTTGACGGTCTTGGTCAGGATGACCGTCGGCTTGCCCTTGAACTCGGTGGCTGCCTTGTAGGCCGCATAGACCTTGTGGTAATCGTGGCCACCTCGCTTGAGGTTCCAGATTTCCTCGTCCGTCAGGTTGGCAACCAGTTCCTTGGTCTGCGGGGACTTTCCGAAGAAGTGCTCGCGGACGAAGGCGCCGTTTTCGGCCTTGTAGGTCTGGTAGTCGCCGTCCGGGGTCTGGTTCATGATGTCGACCAGCGAGTTGTCGGTATCGGCATCGAGCAGGGCATCCCACTCGCGGCCCCAAACGACCTTGATGACGTTCCAGCCCGCGCCGCGGAAGAATGCCTCAAGTTCCTGCATGATCTTGCCGTTGCCGCGAACCGGGCCGTCGAGGCGCTGCAGGTTGCAGTTGACCACGAAGGTGAGGTTGTCGAGCTTCTCGTTGGCAGCAAGCTGCAACAGGCCGCGCGATTCCGGCTCATCCATTTCGCCGTCGCCGAGGAATGCCCACACGTGCTGGTCCGAGGTGTCCTTGATGCCGCGGTTCTGCAGGTAGCGGTTTGACTGCGCCTGGTAGATCGCGTTCATCGGGCCGATGCCCATGGACACCGTCGGGAATTCCCAGAAGTCCGGCAGCGAGCGCGGGTGCGGGTAGGACGGAAGTGCGTGTCCCTCGCGGGACTTTTCCTGGCGGAAGCCGTCCATGTCATCTTCGCTCAAGCGGCCCTCGAGGAAGGCGCGAGCGTACATGCCGGGGGAGGCGTGGCCCTGGAAAAAGACCTGGTCTCCGCCACCCGGGTGGGACTTGCCGCGGAAGAAGTGGTTGAAGCCCACTTCATAAAGGGTCGCTGCGCCGGCGTAGGTGGAAATGTGTCCACCGACTCCGACTCCGGGGCGTTGGCCGCGGTGCACCATGACCGCCGCGTTCCAGCGCATGTAGGCACGGTAACGACGTTCAACCTGCTCGTCGCCCGGGAATTCTGGTTCCTGATCCACCGGAATGGTGTTCACGTAGTCGGTCGTGGTGACCATGGGGACGCCCACGCTCTTGGCGCCGGCGCGCTGGAGCAATGAACGAACAATGTACTGGGCACGCTCGGTGCCCTGGGTTTCGACCAGATCATCGAAGGACTCAATCCATTCGGCGGTCTCCTCCGGATCCCGGTCCGGCAACTGGCTAGTCAAGCCGCTACGGATGTGAGAAATGTGTTCCTCTACAGCCACGTCCATCTTCTCCTCGTTATGGGGTACAGCGGGGACTGCGGGGCGAGCGCTATTTTGCATGCCTCGAACCGCAGTGGCGGTGCAAGCGCCAAAGTTGTGGCCCGTTCCCCAAGGGTGGTTGGTCGCGGACCGCCGATTACACTCTAATGCGCATGGGGACCCAAAACGTATCTGGGCCCTACACATGCAATGATTTGGAGTTAACAGGCAATGCGCCGAGAGCCGAAAGTAGGTCGAAGTCGTCACTATTTCGGCGTGTTGGAGCCTCTGCGCTTGATGGGAGCGCAAAAAGGGTGTTTGGTTGTAACCAGACGCTTTACAGCAGCAGGAGGAGTGACGTGAGCGACGCCGCACCGGCAAAGCACGAAGCCGCACACAAAATGGGCTTCAAAGACGGGGACCTGATCCAGGAACTCGGGTACGACGACGATGTGGACTTTGATCTGCGCGATTCCCTTGAGGAAGCAGTGGGTTCCGAACTATTGACAGAGGAAGACCACGAGGTTGTGGACGGAATCGTCTATTGGTGGCGCGCCGACGACGGGGATCTCATTGATGCCCTGGTCGATTCGCTGGTCAATCTGGATGAAAAGGGGGTCGTATGGCTATTGACCCCGAAACCGGGACGAGACGGCCATGTGTCGCCCGCCTCAATCCAGGCCGATGCGCCCACCGCAGGCCTCCATGTCACAAACACCGAGGGTGTTTCGGAGGATTGGTCGGCCACTCGACTTGTTGCGCGCCGCAAGAACTAGCGCGTGGAATCATCACATTCGGCAGCGGGGAGCACATCCCCGGTGCCTCGGGCCGGTCAAACGGCTCCGGGCTTCGCCCTTCCCAACCAGCACGGTGAACTCATTGAGTCCCGGGCCTTGGGGGAGCAGGCCTACTTCCTGGTTTTCTACCCGTTCGCGTTTTCCGCGGTCTGCGGGTCGGAGCTTGAAGAGTTGGAAAAGGTTCGCGAGGAATTTGCAGCACTGGATACCCGCATCATGGGTGTTTCGGTGGATCACAAATACGCACTGCGCACCTACGCGGACCAGGCCCATTTCGGGTTTGATCTGCTGGCCGATTTCTGGCCGCACGGTGCCGTAGCGAAGAGCTATGGCGCATTCAATAGCGAGTCCGGCGCGGCAACGCGGCACACGTTCCTCATCCAAAAGGGACATGTGGTGGATTCGTTTAGTTCACCCATCCATCAGGCGCGCGCCATCGCGCGCTACCGAGAGGCGATGGACCTACTCACTTCATAGCTGTCGAAGAATCTTTGCGTCTATTCGACAGCTCGGGCGGGTACGTTGCCACAGCCACATTCTTGTCACGAACACTTCCGGCGGATTTCCAACCAAACGAATTCAGTAGTGCCAAGGGCCTTTAGCTCAGCTGGTAGAGCGTCACGTTTACACCGTGAATGTCATCGGTTCGATCCCGGTAGGGCCCACCAACACCTCATCAGGCCGCGCACGCCTGGTGCCCGGTCCGCCAAATCGCGGATCACCTGTACCGACGGCGCCGTCCGCAGTCCCCGGCGCCAACGCCCGGGTCCCTTCGCGTGGCTTTGGCAAGCCGCGAGCCCCGACAGGGCACTAGGCCGTGCGCCGCATCGCGGCCGAAGTGAATTCGCGATCAAGTGATGGCTTCCCACACGCAGTTCCCCCTGCCCGTCAAGCGCGCGCCCATCGCCCGTGGAAATGGCCGAGTCAAGGACGGTCCCCATCACCCCGGCGCCGCACTGCCGGACGGTGCCGTCGGCGTTCTTGCCGCCATGGGCCTGCACCGAACCCCCCGGGTGGACTCCCAGTGATGCACGTAACAAATTTTTGCAGATTCCCGTCAAATCGGGCCGCTGTGTTACGAGATCCATTCATCCTCCGTGCCACCGGACCCCGGCGATGAGAGACTCATCGCGGCCCTTTTCAGATTTGATAGTGGGAATACGGCCGCCCCATGACCACGAGGAGTAGCAATGTCACACGCCCCCAGCGAAGCGACCATGGCTGAAATCACGAAGCTGATTGGCTTCGACACCACAAGCCGGGACAGCAACCTGCCCTTGATTGACTACGTCGTTGGCAGGGTGGAGGCACTCGGCATTGCATCGACCCTGATCCACAACGCCGAGGGAACCAAGGCCAACCTCTTGGCAACGATCCCGGCCGCCGACGGCACGCGCACCGGCGGCATTGTGCTGTCCGGACATACCGACGTGGTCCCGGTTGACGGCCAGGTGTGGAGCAGCGACCCGTTCATCCCCGAGATCCGCGACGGGAAGCTGTACGCCCGCGGCACCAGCGACATGAAGTCCTTCATTGCCGTGATCATGGCCAAGCTGGAGACGATCGCCGAGGCCAAGCTGGGCGAACCGATCCACCTGGCGTTCTCCTACGACGAGGAAGTCGGGTGCATTGGCGCCGTGGACCTCGTCACTGCCATCACCGAGGCGGGACTGGAGCCGCGCGGCTGCATCGTGGGGGAGCCCACCAGCATGCGCGTCGTGCGCGGACACAAGTCGGTCAACGTCATCCGCGTCGACTTCCACGGGGTTGCCGCCCACTCGTCGCTGACCACGCAGGGCGTCAACGCGATCTCGGCCGCGGCCGAGTTCACCGCATTCGTCGACTCCGCGGCCCGCGGGTTCACCCAGGACGGCCCGTTCGACGAGGCGTTCATTGTTCCGCACACCACCACCACGGTGAACAAGATCGAGGGCGGGATCGCGGTCAACACGATCCCGGCCGACTGCACCTTGCACTTCGAGTTCCGCTCGATCGCCGAAGACGATCCGGCGGCCCTGATTGAACGCTTCCGCGCCGAGGCACAGCGCATTGAATCCCTGATGAAGCAGCGCAATGCCGACGCCCAGGTCACGTTCGAGGTCCTGGCCAAGACGCCGGGCCTGGACACCCCCGAAGACGCCGGCATCGTGGCACTGGCCGCGGAACTGGGCGGCACTCCCAGCCCGGACAAGGCCACCTACGGCACCGAGGCGGGGCTGTTCTTCAATGCGGGAATCCCCACCGTGGTCTGCGGCCCCGGCGACATCGCGCAGGCCCACGCACCCGACGAGTTCATCGAGCTGGACCAGATCGTCCAGTGCGAGGACTTCATCGACAACCTGATCGCGGCCCTGCGCGCCTGAGTGCGCCGCAGCACCACGACCCACCCATCCACCTTCCCCAAGGAGAGAATCATGGCCAGCACCCAAGCGGTCACCCCGGCGCAGCTCTCGGCCGCCAGAAAGGCAGTGGTCAGTAGCTCGATCGGTGCCGCCCTGGAGTGGTTCGACATCATCGTCTACGCCACCTTCGCGGTGGTCATCGCCGAGAACTTCTACCCGGAGTCAAACGGCACCTTCGGTCTCGTGCTCACCTTCGCGACCTTCGCGCTTTCCTACGTGATCCGTCCGCTCGGCGGAGTGATCCTGGGCAGCTACGCCGACCGCAAGGGCCGGAAGAACGCCCTGACCCTGACCCTGATGCTGATGATGGTCGGTACGCTCATCATGGCGTTGGCGCCGACCTATGCCCAGGTCGGCGTCTGGGGAGCGGTGATCATCCTGCTCTCGCGCTTGATCCAGGGGTTCTCCGCCGGCGGCGAGTTCGGCACCGCGACGGCCTTCCTGATCGAGACCGCGCCGCACAAGAAGGCCTTCTACTCCTCGTGGCAGGTTGCCAGCCAGGGTGCGTCCATGCTGCTGGCCTCGGCCTTCGGCTACGGGCTGACCCAGTGGCTCTCCGAGGAGGACCTGTACAGCTGGGGTTGGCGCGTGCCGTTCTTTGTCGGCCTGCTCATCGGCCCGGTCGGCCTGTACATCCGTGCCAAGCTCGACGAGACCGAGGAGTTCATCCAGAGCGAGAAGGAGAAGGCGCCGCTGAAGGCCTTGGTGGTCCACCACTACGGGCGGCTGCTGGCTGGCGCGGCGGTCATCGGCGTTGCCACCATCTCGGTCTACATGATCCTGTACATGCCGACCTTTGCCGTGACGAACCTGGGCATCCCGGCGACCGCGGCATTCCTCGGCGGCGTCGTTGCAGGCTTGATCGTGCTGGTCGGTGTTCCGTTCGTCGGCCACCTGGCCGACCGCGTCGGCCCGGCCAAGGTCATGACCTATGCGGCCGTCGGCGCCTTGCTCTTGGCCTGGCCGTTGTTCCAGCTCATGGTGAGCACGCCGACGGTGCCGGTGATGGTGGTCGTCATTGCGCTGCTCGGCGTCATCATGGCGTTCTACTTCGGCCCGATGCCCGCACTGCTCTCGTCCCTGTTCCCGGCCGCCATCCGCGGGACCGGACTTGCCGTCACCTACAACGTCGGCGTCACCCTGCTTGGCGGCATCGCCCCGCTGGTACTGACGTGGCTCCTGAGCGTTACCGGGTCGTTGAACGCGCCCAGCCTGTACTACATGGCCATCGCGGTCATCTCGCTGGTGGGACTGTACTTCGTGCGGAAGCGCTACCTGCTGCCCTAGGAAGTATCTCGGCCCTCGAGGGCGGTGTGGACCGGATCGGACGGACCGCCCTCGAGGGCGATTTGCCAAGTCAGTGAAGTCTGTATTAGATTATCTTCTTGTTGCAACGCACTGGATCGGAATTCTTCCAGGAAAGACGTTGTTTCAGGGGCCTTTAGCTCAGCTGGTAGAGCGTCACGTTTACACCGTGAATGTCATCGGTTCGATCCCGGTAGGGCCCACATGCAAGATCCCTCGGGATAGTCGACAAAAGTCGATTATCCCGAGGGATCTTTTCGTTAAGCCGTGGGCCGCGAACGGGGGCCGGAGCGCTGAGCGGTCCTTTGGCGGTGGCGGCTAGTTGCCGGTAATGTCCTTGGCCGCGTCCTTCACGTGTTCACCGGCCTGCTTCGCCTTTGCCTCCGCCTGCTCCTTGAGGCCCTCGGCCTGAAGTTGTTCGTTGTTCGTGGCGTCGCCGAGCCTTTCCTTGGCCTCGCCGGATACTTCCTGTGCCTTGTTGCTGATCTTGTCTCCGAGTCCCATGGCGGGTTTTCCCTTCGTTGATCTTGCATGAACGATTCCCACGCTAGGAACAGAACCTTGGCACTAGCTGGGAGCCGCGGCAAAACCGCCGGAGGAGCCGCTGGGATTTCCGCAAGGGAGGCGGCTGGATCCGCATGCCGACGGCGATCCCGACGTTGCCGAACCCGTCCAAAAGATCCTGGTGAAAGGTCGTGTTGACACTTCGTCTGCGCAGATCTAGTCTGTATAAATCAGATTTATGTTGGACATCACGTTGTTATGTCGGACATTACTTTCGGATCCACGATGGAGTGACGATGAACAGCCTTGCCAACCCGCCTATGGTCGTTATGGGCGTTTCCGGATGCGGGAAATCCACGGTGGGCAATATGCTGGCCCTGGAGCTGGGCTCGACGTTCATCGACGGCGACGATCTCCATCCGGTGTCCAACAAGGAAAAGATGGCAGCCGGCCAGCCGCTGGACGACACCGACCGCGAGCCATGGCTGGCCACCATTGGAGAGGCGCTGCACAGGAGCACGGAAAGCGGCACTCCGGCGGTCATCGCGTGTTCCGCACTCAAGCGCAATTACCGTGACGCGCTGCGCGCGCACGAACCGGCGACCCTCTTCATTCACCTCCGCGGTGCTGCAGACCTCATCCAGCACCGCCTCGACGAGCGCAACCACGAATACATGCCCTCGACCCTGCTCGCCTCGCAGCTGAACACGCTCGAGGCCATCGAGGAGGACGAACCCGCCATCGAGGTGGACGTCAGCCAGAGCCCCGCAGACATTGTGGCCCTCGTGGCCACGACCCTGAAAAACCGCTAGCACCCGGAACCGTCAGGTTCCATCCCCACCACCCGACATCCTTACACCTCCGAAGGACAATGATGACCGAAGAGCTAGTCATGAACTGGACGCTGGGCACACCCGCGCTCCTTTCCATTGCCGTGGGCGCGATCCTGCTGCTGCTCCTGTTCATAATCAAATGGCGCATCCACGCATTCGTGGCCCTGGTCGTCATCTCCCTGCTGACCGCGGTCGCCACGGGCATTCCGGTGGCGTCGGTGATCCCGACCCTCACCGGCGGCTTCGGCGGCACGCTGGCCTCCGTTGCCCTGCTGGTCGGCCTGGGCGCCATGCTCGGGCGCATGCTCGAAACCAGTGGCGGGGCAGAGGTGCTCACCAATGCGTTGATCAACAAGTTCGGCGAGAAGCGCGCACCGCTGGCGCTGTCCATCGCGTCGCTGCTCTTCGGCTTCCCGATCTTCTTCGACGCAGGCCTGGTCGTCATGCTGCCGATCATCTTCACCGTCGCACGCCGCCTGGGCGGATCGTTCCTGGGCTACGCCTTCCCGGCGGCCACCGCCTTCTCCGTCATGCACATCTTTGTCCCGCCGCACCCCGGACCGGTTGCCGCCTCCGGCCTGCTCGAGGCGAACGTCGGCCTGGTCCTGCTGCTGGGCCTCGTCGTGGCCCTTCCGACCTGGTTCTTCGCCGGCCACCTCTACGGCAAGTACGTGGGCCGCAAGTTCAACATCGCCATCCCCGACATCCTGGCCGGCACCGAGGCCGAAAAGCACGACTTCGCCTCCAAGCCCAAGCTGGGCACCGTCGTGACGCTGCTGCTGCTGCCGCTGGTCCTGATCTTCATGAACACCGGTCTGAACACCCTTGCCTCCGCCGGGATCGTTGACAAGCAGGCCCAGTGGGTCCAGATCCTGCGCCTGGTCGGGGAAACCCCCGTAGCCCTGCTGATCACCGTGCTGCTGGGCATGTACCTGCTGGGCTACAAGCAGAACAAGGACAAGACCCTCATCGAGACAGTGGTCGACTCGGCCCTGGGCCCGGTCTGCTCGATCATCCTGATCACCGGCGCCGGCGGAATGTTCGGTGCGGTGCTGCGCGCCAGCGGCATCGGCGACGCCGTGGCCGACTCCCTGGACACCCTCGGCCTGCCGGTCATCGTCGCGGGCTTCATCATCGCCGCCGTGGTGCGCGTCGCCCAGGGTTCGGCCACCGTCGCCCTGACCACCGCGGCCGCCATCATCCAGCCCGTCGTGGTGGGCAACGCCGACCTGAACCAGATCGAGGTCGTGGCCATCGTGCTCGCCCTGGCCGCCGGCTCCGTCTTCGCCGGCCACGTCAACGACTCCGGCTTCTGGCTGGTCAGCCGGTTCTTCGGCATGGACGTCAAGACCACGCTGAAGGTCTGGACCGTGGGACAGGCACTGGTCGGCGTCATCGGCTTCGCCATCGCGTACCTGATCTACGCCGTCGCCGCGGCGTTCTAGCCAGCAACCCCAACGAACAACACCAAGGTTAGGACAGCCCATGGGCAGCAACCTCTTTGACCTCACCGGGCGCATTGCGCTGGTCACCGGATCCTCGCGCGGCATCGGGCGGGAACTTGCCGCCGGCCTGGCCGACGCCGGGGCCACGATCGTGCTCCACGCCCGCAACGCCGAGACCCTGGCGGCCACGGCCGCCGAGTTCGAGGCCCGCTACGGGGCGGAGCGCGTTTTCTCCTACGCGTTCGACGTGACCGACGCGGCCGCGGTGGCGGGAAGCATCGCCGCCATCGAGGCCGAGGTCGGCCCGCTGCGTATCCTGGTGAACAACGCCGGGATCCAGCACCGCGTCCCCTTGCTGGAACTGGAGGTCGCGGACTGGCAGCGCGTGCTGGACACCAACCTGACCAGCGCCTTCCTGGTGGGCCGCGAGGCCGCCAGGGGCATGCTGGAGCGCGGGGAAGGCAAGATCATCAACATCTGCTCCGTGCAGACCGACCTGGCCCGGCCCACCATCGCCGCCTACACCGCGGCCAAAGGCGGGTTGCGCAACCTGACCCGGGCCATGACCGCCGAGTGGGCCTCCGGCGGGCTGCAGGTCAACGGCATCGCCCCGGGCTACATCCACACCGAAATGACCCAGAACCTGGTGGACGACCAGAAGTTCAACTCCTGGATCCTGGGCCGGACCCCGGCCGGGCGCTGGGGCACCGTGGCCGACCTGGCCGGACCTGCAGTCTGGCTGGCCTCCGACGGCTCGAACTACGTCAACGGCCAGACCATCTTCATCGACGGGGGAATGACAGTTGTCGTCTAACACCAGCACCGCGACCGCCGTCGTCGCCCACGCGGCAAACGACCTGCGCGTCGAGACCATCCCGGTGGCCGCCCCGGCTTCGGACGAAGCCCAGGTCGCCATCGCCTACGGCGGCATCTGCGGTTCGGACCTGCACTACTGGAGCCACGGCGCCGCGGGGGAGTCAATCCTCAAGGCACCCATGGTGCTGGGCCACGAGATCGTCGGCACCGTCACGGTGGCCGCGGCCGATGGCAGCGGCCCGGCGGCCGGCACCTCCGTCGCCGTGCACCCGGCCACCCCGGGCGGCACCGGCGCACGCTACCCGCTGGACCGGCCCAACCTGTCCCCGGGCTGCACCTACCTGGGCTCGGCGGCGCGCTTCCCGCACACCGAGGGCGCGTTTGCCAGCACCGTGAACCTGCCGGGGCGCATGCTGCGCGAGCTGCCCGCGGGGCTCTCGCTGCGCGATGCGGCCCTGGCCGAACCCGCGGCGGTCGCCTGGCACGCGGTCTCCCGGGCCGGCGAGGTCGCCGGCAAGCGCGTCATGGTCATCGGCGCCGGACCCATCGGCGCCCTGGCGGTCGCCGTGCTCAGGCGCGCCGGCGCCGCCGAGATCATCGCGGTCGACATGTTCGACCGTCCGCTGGAAATCGCCGCGGCCGCCGGGGCGACCGAGACCCTGAAGGCCGACGACGTGGAGGCCATCGCCGCCGTCGAGGCCGACGTGGTCATCGAGGCCAGCGGCAATTACCGAGGCCTGGCCTCGGCGGTCCGCGGCGCGGTGCGCGGCGGGCGCATCGTCATGGTCGGGCTCTTGCCCTCGGGCGAGCAGCCCGCGCTGATCTCCCTGGCGATCACCCGGGAACTGGAGCTGGTCGGTTCCTTCCGCTTCAACGACGAGATCGATGACGTGCTCTGGGCCCTCGCCGACGGCACGCTCGATGTCTCGGCCATCGTCACCCACGAATTCGGCGTCGATGATGCGCTGGAGGCCTTCGCCGTGGCGAAGAACTCCGCGGAATCGGGCAAGGTCCTGCTGAGGTTCTAGGCGCAGGAATCCGGGCGACAAGAAATCGCACAACACCCGCAAGAAGCCAAGGCGCTGCCCAGGTCCCCGAAAGGGGGTCCGGGGCAGCGCCTTGGCTTTTCCCCTCGTGATGTCCGGGCCCGGCGGGTGCCGGCCCGGGCCGTTCGACGCCTACTGCCAGAGACCGCGCAGATACGGGATGGTTCGTACATTGCCGGCCACGAAGCGCGACCCGAAGTAGCCCAACTCCACAACCACGCCAAGCTCCAAGTCGATCAGTGTATGCCCACGCTGGCTGGCCTCGCGCGGTGCATCCTTGTTGCCGAATTCCAGGCGGATCACCCCGGCCGAGGCAGCTGCGGATTCAGTAACCCGTGCCCCGTCGTACTGTCCGCCCCATATCGGCAGGTCCAACGGGCTGAGCATGCCCAGCACCGGAGGACTCGAGGGCAAGCGGAAGACATTGATGCGGCGGTGCGGTGCGCCCACTGCCTCGGTGACGACCAACGTTGACTCGCCAGGGGAATATACAAAGGAAAACTTGTCCGAGGGGCGCCGGCCCGTACAGTCGAACTCGTGGGTGCCCTGCTCGGTCCCGGCCCTCACCTCGTAGCTGCGCATGCTGCGGCCTTCGGCATCAAGCTCTTCCACCGTTGCGTGCAGGCTTGAGTCCGTCCTGGCTGAGCGCAAGGCACCGATCAAATCGACAAGATGCGCGAGCCCATCCCCTTCCGGGGCGCTCTGCATGGTTCCCTCCACGACATTGCCTCCGCGATAAGTCCGACCCTTGAGACCCGGATCCTATCGGTCGATGGCACGCTTCGGCTAGGGGCGCGGCTGCGGGAAGAGCCGCGGCCGATCGGCCCAGACGCCGCAGATTTCCTGGTTGGTGCGGCGCATGATCAGTTCCATGGATTCCCGCGCCCGGTGCGGCTCGTGGGCGGAAATCGCGTCGGCGACGGCCTGGTGCCAGGTGAGCGCCTCCTCGTGGGGGTGCTCGGGCATCAAACCGAGTTCGGTGCGGCCGCGCAGCGTCTCGCCGATTGGATTGGCCAGGTTCGCAAACATCTCGTTGCCCGAGGCTGCAAGCACCAGGGCATGGAAGCGGATGTCCAGTTCCAGGAACGCCTCCAGGTCCCCGGAGCGGCCGGCATGGCGCATCCGGGCGGCCACATTCAGCAGCTCTCCGCAGAATTCCGGGGGCGCGTGCTCGGCCGCCAGCTCGGCGGCCATGGGCTCGACGGCCACGCGCAGCTCGGTGAGGGAACGCAATTGCGCGCCCTGCCCGTCGCCGGCCAGGCGCCAGCGGATCACCAGGGGGTCAAAGGGGTTCCAATGCTCCGCGGCCAACACCCGGATCCCGACGCGCTTGGTGGAAACCACCAGCCCGGCCGAGGCCAGCACCCGGACGGCCTCGCGGACCACCGAGCGGGAGACACCCAGTTCGCCCTCCAGCTCGGAGGCCAGGATCACTTCCCCGGCGGGCAGGGATCCGTCGACAATCCGGCTTCCGAGATGGTCGACGGCTTGTTGGTGCAGGCTATTGGGCATGAGGCAATCCTATCGGCAATCGAGTGCGCAAATTCCCCAGTGAACACGCAAAAAGGCACGTGTTTCCGGGGCAACTTATGGCAACGAAGCGTGTTCTTCTGGCAATGGGCACGCCTGACAAACTAAAGTGGGTAGAAGTCACGGAGCCGTGCCCGGCGCTCCTTCGTGCCGGTATCCGCCCGGCCCAGCAAAATCGCAACGATGGAGACTTCATGCCTGCACAGATTGGCGTCACCGGCCTAGCCGTCATGGGCGCAAACCTCGCCCGGAACTTCGCCCGCAACGGATACACCGTCGCGCTGCACAACCGCTCGGTTGCCAAGACCGACGCACTGCTGGCGGCGCACGGCGAGGAGGGCGACTTCATCCGCACCGAGACCCTGGAAGAACTGGTCCAGAACCTTGAGACCCCGCGGCGCGTGCTGATCATGGTCAAGGCCGGCGGCCCCGTCGACTCGGTCATCGACTCCCTGGTCCCGCTGCTCGATGAGGGCGACATCATCATCGACGGCGGCAACTCCAACTTCGTTGACACCCGCCGCCGCGAGGCAGACCTGGCGGCCAAGGGCCTGCACTTCGTGGGCGTCGGCGTTTCCGGCGGCGAGGAGGGCGCACTGCTCGGCCCCTCGATCATGCCCGGCGGCTCCAGGGAGTCCTACGACGCCCTGGGCCCGATGCTCGAGAAGATCTCCGCCAAGGCCATCGACGGCGCGCCCTGCTGTGCCTGGATCTCCACCGACGGTGCCGGCCACTTCGTGAAGATGGTCCACAACGGCATCGAGTACGCGGACATGCAGGTCATTGGCGAGGCCTACGACCTGCTGCGCACCGGCGCCGGCATCGAGCCGGCCGCCCAGGCGCAGATCTTCGAGGAATGGAACAAGGGCGAGCTCGCCTCCTTCCTCATCGAGATCACCGCCGAGGTGCTGGCACACGTTGACCCCAAGACCGGCAAGCCGCTGGTCGATGTCATCGTCGACTCCGCTGGCCAGAAGGGCACCGGCCGCTGGACCGTGCAGTCGGCCCTTGACCTCGGATCCCCGACCTCGGCCATCGCCGAGTCCGTCTTCGCCCGCGGCCTGTCCTCGCAGCGCGATCAGCGTGCCATCGGCCAGGAGGTCCTGGCCGGCCACGAGGTCGCCGTCGAGCTCGGCGAGAACTTCGTCGAGGACGTGCGCCAGGCGCTCTTCGCCTCCAAGCTGGTCTCCTACGCCCAGGGCCTGGACATGCTCACCAGCGCCGGCAAGGAATACAACTGGGAGCTGAAGCTCGACGAGATCGCCTCCCTGTGGCGCGAGGGCTGCATCATCCGCGCCGCGCTGCTTGCCGACATCACCAAGGCCTACGCGGCCGAGGAAAAGCCGGCCAACCTGCTCTTCGCCCCGGCGTTCTCCGAGGCCATCGCCGCCGCGCTTCCGGCCTGGCGCCGCGTGGTCTCCACCGCCGTCCAGCTCGGCGTGCCGGTTCCGGTGTTCTCCTCCTCGCTGGCCTACTACGACGGCCTGCGCCGCAAGCGCCTGCCGGCAGCGCTGACCCAGGGCCTGCGCGACCTCTTCGGTGCGCACACCTACAACCGCGTTGACACCGAGGGCTCGTTCCACACCCAGTGGAGCGGCGACAAGACCGAAATCGAAGCCGAAGACACCCACTAGTCTTCGGTTCCCATCCCACAGGGGCGGCGCCTCCGGTATTTCCGGAAGCTCCGCCCCTTCTGGTTTCCCAGTCCGCACGGCGTCTTGAAGGAAACACGGCTCTGCACTGCATCCCTGTAGGGCAGTTGAATTGACGCAATAATGTAGCTATATGTAGACGCTATCAATGCTAGAGTTGGTAAATAGCTACGTTAGGTGGACAAGATGATGGAAATGGAACGGCTCGGTGTGCATCTGCGCGATTGGCGCATCATCCTTGGTCTTTCCCAGGAGCTGGTCGCCGAACGGGCCAACATCTCCCGCTCCACCTTGATCAAGCTGGAGCAGGGCACGGGCGGCAAGTTGGAAAACTTTCTGACGGTGGCCAAGGTGCTTGGTGTCAATGACCGGATCGATGCGGCGGTCGACCCGCTGAATACGGATCTGGGCCGCGCGCGGGCCTACATGCTCAGCCGTCAACGAGCTCCTAGGAGAAACTGATGGCCAGTCGTTCCCGAAGGGAAATCCGAACCATCGATGTCCTTGTCAACGACACCAAGGCCGGCTCCATGGCGGTGGAATCCGATCTCCATTCGCCGCTGGAACACATAGCGTTCAGCTACGCCGATGCATGGCTCGGAGAGGGGTCCTCCTTCGAAATCTCTCCGGAATTGCCGTTGCTCCGAGGCGAACAGCGGCCCACCATGGGGCGGGAGATCTTTGGTTCGTTCATGGACGCCGCCCCGGATGCATGGGGGCAGCGGCTACTCCATGAACAGGCCAGGCTTCGGGCAAGAGCCACGAAAACCCCCTTGCCAAGCAACACCGCGGTCTCAAGGCTGCTCATGGTCAACGACAAGACCAGACAGGGGGCACTGCGGTTTCGCGAGAACGGAAAGTTCCTTTCCACCTGGGGTGAATCGGCGGGGATCCGTGATGTCACGGAATTGGCTGCCGAAGCAACAACCTACGAAGAGACCGGCGTCATTGACGAGCGAAACAGTTTGCTCATCGGTGCCGGTTCCTCTCCTGGAGGTGCCCAGCCAAAGGCCTGGATTCGTGATGATGACGGAACGATGCTGCTGGCCAAGTTTCCCAAGACATCGGACCGTGGCAATGTCCAACTCTGGGAAATGGTTGCCATGGTGCTGCAGCAACGAGCCGGCATCCGGGTACAGCCATCCCGGCTGATGCGGCTGAATTCCCACAGCCAGATATTCCTCACCGAGCGGTTCGACCGAGTGGGGGAAACCAGGATCCCCTACATGAGTGCCAGGACAGCGCTTCAACTGGATACCTATGAGCACCCCAACTATGTCAAGCTGGCACGGGAAATCACCCTGATATCCGCGTCGCCGACCGAGGATGCCAACGAAATGTTCAGCAGGGCCGCATTCGGGGCCATGGTGAACAACATCGACGACCACATGCGCAACCATGGCCTGCTGCGGCACAAGAGCGGTTGGCGCCTGTCTCCCTCATTCGACGTCAACCCCACCAGAAGCGGGACATCGGAAACGCCGTTGGTTCCCGACGGGGATGTGTCTGACCGAAATGTCCTGGAGCTCCTTGATCACCTGGACTCTTTTCGGCTCACGCGTGCCGCGGCCGTGGACCGGCTTCGTGCAATCAACGCAGCCGTTTCACACTGGGCACAGGACGCATTGGAGCTCGGCGCCGAACCGGATGAGATCGAATCGATGAAGCTGGCGTTCGAAGGCGCAAACCGGGGACGGGTCCATGAGCTTGAGGCTGGTGCGGAACCGACCGTGATCGACCTCGCCCCGGGGAAAGGGACTCGGTCCGTGACGGGCCCGACCACCGGCGAGCGAATCTGGATTGGCCCGCACTACCGGGGCGAAAGACTCGTGCCCGGTCACTTCCGCACCAAGCCCCAACGGAGCTGACCCTTCATCCCGCTGATCGCGATTCGACCGTCACCGGCCAACCGTCCTCGGTGGGCGCTTCTTCCGCTTCGATGTGGCTTCAGCGCGGTGTGCCTGCGGAGAACCGCCCGGGGCACATTTGCCAACCCCGATATCAGGCCAGTCGCCGGTCTGCCGAAATTCCCGGCATCCACGGCACGACACAATGCTCGCGGCCACGTTTCGATTGCCGACGATCCCCGACTCGGGGGATGTATCCCTCTGCCGCACCTAGGACCGGGCCCCCGGCACGCAGGCAGCTGGTCTCCAAGGGTGGATCGGGTGCTAAAGGCACCCGGCAGGAAGCGACGCCCACCCATTCATTGACCCCGCTCCTCGGCGGGCATAGATTCGGGGCATGCGCCGAAGCCGGCAACACGCAACACCCGCAATGACCGCACCCGCATGCGTTCCCTGGGCCGGTTCCCGATGATCGGCATCGAGGAGCTGCGCACCGTCAAGACCTTTGCCGCGCTGGGCCCCGAGGTGCTCGGGTACCTGGCTGGCGCCGTGGAGGACATCCACCTGCTGGACGGTGAATACTTCCTGCACGAGGGCGACGAACGCGCCCTGACCGTGGTCATCGAGGGCCTGGTGGAAGTCACCAAGGTCGTCGCCGGCATCGAACGGGTCATCGGCACCCGCAAGCCCGGCCAGTTCTTCGGCGAAGTCCCGCTGACCCTGAGCACCAACTTCCCTGCCAGCGGTCGCGCCGCGGGGCCCACGCGCATTATCAGGCTCGACGTGGCCGGCTACTACACCCTGGCCGCGATGGCACCGGCGGTCCCGGAGAAGATCGGCTCGCTGGCCCGGCGCTACCTCGACTCGCTGCAGCAGCTGGCCGCCGAGAAACCCGATGCGGTGGCCCGCGTGATTGGCCCGCGGCGCCATGCAAAGGTGCGCGAGCTGTCCACGTTCCTGACCCGCAACCACGTCGCCTACGAGACCACCACGCTCGAGGCGCCCGAGGACGGGCAGGCCTATCCGGTGCTCGAGCTGCGCGACGGCACCAGCTACGTGGATCCGGCGATGCGCGTCCCGGCCCGGGCGGTCGGGCTTGACGTGGTTCCTGCGGCGAGCGACTACGACGTGGTGATCCTCGGCGGGGGTCCGGCGGAGCTGACCGCCGCCGTCAACGCCGCGGCCGAGGGCCTGCGAACCGTGGTGATTGAGCAGCTGGCCCCCGGCGGTCAGGCCGGGACCTCCACCCGGATCGAGAACTACACCGGCTTCCCCTACGGGATCTCCGGGGACGACCTGGCCTCGCGCGCGCTGACCCAGGCCACCCGGCTGGGTGCCGAGATCGTGGTCACCCGCACCGCCTGCGGCATCGACGCGGAGTCCCGCCGGGTCGAGCTCGACGGGGGCGACGTGCTGGCCGCCCGGGCGCTCATCGTCGCCACCGGCGTGGCCTGGCGGACCCTGGAGCTTCCCGGTGCCGAGCGCTTCCTGGGCAACGGGCTGTACTACGGGGCCGCGCACAGCGATGCGCCGCTGGCCCAGGGGCAGGACATCTGCATCGTCGGGGCGGGAAACTCGGCCGGGCAGGCGGCGATCTTCTTCTCCCGGTACGCCCGCACCGTCACCATGCTGCTGCGCGGTCCCTCGCTGGCCGCCCGGATGTCCAGCTACCTGATCGAGCAGATTGAGGTCACCGCCGCCATCCACGTTCAGCCCAATTGCCGGATCACCGCGCTGCAGGGGGAGAAGTCCCTGCATTCGATCGTGGTCTTGGATTCCGCCACCGGCACCAGCACGATGCGCCAGGCCCCGGCGGTGTTCGTGATGATCGGGGCCGACGCCGTGACCGGGTGGATGCCGGCGCGCCTCGCGCGCGACCGCCACGGCTTCCTACTCACCGGTCCCGACGCCGCCGACGCCCCGGGCTGGGATCAGGCGCGGCGCCCGTTCGCGCTGGAGACCAGCGTTCCGGGGATCTTCGCGATCGGCGATGTGCGTTCCGGCTCCGTGAAGCGCGTGACCGCAGGGGTCGGGGAGGGCGGCATGGCCATCGCCTACACCCACCAGTACCTTGCCCTGGCCGGCTGATCATTCGGTGCCGCGGATCCATGGAAGTCCGAGCCACGATGTATTGGCCCGTGGGACCCAGGGGCACAACAACACCGGTGGCTCGCAAGCATAATCTGGAAGACGCCAAGGGCGTGCTTCGGCACCTGCAATTGGACTCTGTCGGCCCTGCCCGGTGATCGGACGCCGGCTGCAGGAATTGATGCCGGGATGGAGGCTCCTTGCCTTCTCCCTTGTGGCTGAATCAGCTGTCCAGCTCCGCCAACCGCTCAACCAGTCCCGGGTATCTGCTGTCCTCGGCAAGAACGCGTTCCAGGTCCTTGCGGGCCATGGCGCGTTTGCCCGCTGTGAGCTGCAATTGGGCACGTTCAACCAAGGCCCTGTGCCGCAGACCCGCCGGACGTGAACGCATGCGTAGCGCCTCCTTGAATGCCTCACGGGATGCATCCACATACCCCAGATGGCGCAAGGCAATTCCGCGCTGGATCAGTAGATAGGTGGATGCCTCGTCAAGATTGGTCACGCCGTCAGTCAGCTCGACTACTTGGTCCCAGCTTCCCAACTCAATGTACAACTCGGCGAGCGAGACCGCTGCGATGGTGCTTGGAACGAGTCCTTCGACAACGTTGACAGCCCGCTGGAGCATGCCTTGCAGCTGTAGTGTCTCGGCGAGCAACAGTCCGATGAACTCCGAATTGGTGGGCAGTTCAACAGTGATGCCTTCTGCGATCGCGATCTCGGAGTGGGTCCTCCCCGGAAGGTACTTGGTAATGAACGGGTCGGACGTGGCATCGTAGTTTCCGGCCAGCAGCAGTCCGAGAAGTTCCGAAGCGCGCTCAATGTCGCCAGCAGGCCAAGCCAAGTCGAGCACTTCAAAGAATGCGGCAGTGTGGCGGGCCCGCTCGAATTCGGTGCCGATGTCTGGAAGACGGCCAGGATCCGGCCGCGAAGCCACGGCCCTGAAAAGCAGCTTCTCCCATTTAGGTGCGAAGAGCCCAGGTGCTGGAGGACGGGCGGGCTCGGGCGAGATGTTGCTGCGGCCTGACGTAGAGCCCGGTGCGGCGCGCTTACGACCTGCGGCGGTCGAAGAAGAGCTCACATGAGAAAGCCCGGATCCGGGGATCCCCACTGTGCGAGTGACACGCCCCGAGGAGTTCGCGGAGATTCGAGCCCCTCGCACCCCAGCACTTAGCCCGAGACTCTTGGGCGTGACGGTCATCCTGACCCCTGGCGCAATCTTGAACGATTTGCGCATCCTGAAACCCATAGTGCTTCCTTCCCCCCAAGGCCCGTAGAGCGATCTTCCGGAACCGACTAGTCACTTGTTGTTTTGGCCAGTATAGGCACAGGCGACTGGGACGGCAGACTTGCCTGTTCCTGAACGAATCTCCGGAAACGGAAAAACGTCGGGGCCTTCAACGAAAAGCGCCGGTCCTGTCCCCGCAATCGGGAACGGGACCGACGCCGCAAACTGCTGGTCGGAACGACCTAGATCCACATGGCCGGGTCGATGTACTCGGCCGGGTCCACCGCGGGCTTGTGCTCCTCGGCGGTGCGCGGGCGGTTCTTCGCCGGGATCCCGGTGATGATCGAATCCGCCGGCGCGTCCTTGACCACCACGGCGTTCGCGCCGATGGCCGAGTCGGCACCGATCACGATCGGGCCCAGCACCTTCGCCCCGGCACCGATGACCACGCGGTCACCGATGGTCGGGTGTCGCTTGACCTTGGCCAGCGAGCGCCCGCCCAGGGTCACCCCGTGGTAGATCATCACGTCGTCGCCGATCTCGGCGGTTTCCCCGATGACCACGCCCATGCCGTGGTCGATGAAGAAGCGCCGGCCGATGGTCGCCCCCGGGTGGATCTCGATCCCGGTCAGGAAACGCCCGGCCTGGGAGATCAGGCGCGCCGGGAAGCGCGTCCTGGGGTTCTGCCAGAGCCGGTGGGTCAGCCGGTGGATCCAGATCGCATGCAGGCCGGAGTACGCCAGGAAGTTCTCGGCCTGGCCGCGGGCTGCGGGGTCATGTGCACTGGCCCCGCGCAGGTCTTCGGCTAGTCGGGAAAGGAATCTCAAACCTTGGCCTTTGTTTGTGCGGCATTCCGGCGCCTGGCCGGCGTGCCGCGGGTGAAGCCCGCCTCGGTGCCGGCGGGCGGGGCGGTTTCCCGCGCGCCGCGCCCGGCACCGAACGGATCTGCTGTCTTAGCCACGGATGTCGTCGAAGAGCAGCGTGGAGATGTAGCGTTCGCCGAAGTCGGGGATCACGGCGACGATGAGCTTGCCGGCGTTCTCCTCGCGCTTGGCGACTTCCAGCGCGCCCCAGACGGCGGCGCCGCCGGAGATGCCGCCGAGGATGCCTTCCTGCGTCCCCAGCGCGCGGGCGATGGCGACCGAGTCGTCGATCGAGGCGTCAAGCACCTCGTCGTAGAGCTCGGTGTCCAGCACCTCGGGGATGAAGTTCGCGCCCAGGCCCTGGATCTTGTGCGGGCCGGGCTTGCCGCCGTTGAGGATCGCCGAGTCCTTCGGCTCCACCGCGATGACCTGCAGGCCCGCCTTCTGCTCCTTGAGGTAGCGGCCGGCGCCGGTGATGGTGCCGCCGGTGCCGATGCCGGCGACGAAGATGTCGATCTCGCCCTCGGTGTCGTTCCAGATCTCCGGGCCGGTGGTCGCGGCGTGCACCTCGGGGTTCGCGACGTTGGCGAACTGCTGGGCCCAGATGGCGTTGTCGGTGGTGGCGACGATTTCCTTGGCCTTCTCCACCGCGCCGCGCATGCCCTCGGAGCCCGGGGTCAGCACGATCTCGGCGCCGAAGGCGCGCAGCATCACGCGGCGCTCGGTGCTCATGGTCTCGGGCATGGTCAGCACGACCTTGTAGCCGCGCGCGGCCCCCACCATGGCCAGCGCGATGCCGGTGTTGCCGGAGGTGCCCTCGACGATGGTGCCGCCCGGGCGCAGGTCCCCGGAGGCCTCGGCGGCGTCAACGATGGCCACGCCGATGCGGTCCTTGACCGAATTGGCCGGGTTGTAGAACTCCAGCTTCACCGCGATGTTGCCCGGCAGTCCGGCACCCAGTCGGTTCAGGCGCACCAGCGGGGTGCGGCCAACAATTTGCGTGACGTCGTTGTAGATCTTCGACATGGTGTCCTTTGTCCTTGGGTGTGGGAGCGGGATGGGGCCGTTTCGGCGCTCTCCCGGCAGGCCATGGCGCGCCGGAAGCTTCGTGTACAAGCCTAGTCAGGACCGCTCGGCGGCGGGTTCCTCGAGCCATGTTGCGTAATATTTCCTGGCCTTGGCCAGTTTCGGGTCGATGATGACCCGGCAGTAGCCCTCGTCCGGGAAGCGGTTGTAGTAGTCCTGGTGGATTCCCTCGGCCACGAAGAAGTCGCCCGGGGCCTCGAAGGAGGTCACCAGCGGATCGGGGTACAGCTCGCCGAACTTCCGCGCGCTTTCGCGGAAAAGCGCCTCCTGCGCGGCATCCAGGGGGAAGAACGCGGAGCGGTACTGGGTGCCCACGTCGTAGCCCTGGCGGTTGAGCGTGGTGGGGTCGTGGGTGGTGAAGAACATGTCGAGTATGACCTCGGCCGGGACGACTGCGGGGTCGAATGTTACGGCAACCGCCTCGGCATGTCCGGTATTGCCGCCGCACACGCTGCGGTAGTTCGGTGCCGGATCTGTGCCGCCGGTGTAGCCCGAGACCACCGCATGGACCCCGCGCGTGCGCTGGTAGACCGCATCAAGGCACCAAAAACAGCCGCCGGCCAGCACAAACGTGCTCAGCTCCTGGCCCTCGGGCCCCTGGGCGGTGGGCGAAAAGCGGATCGGGGTGCTGGAAATTGAGAAGTCGTTCACATCTACACTCAAGCACGCCCGCCTCCATTTCATTCCCGCGCGCCGCGCCGGACCTGCCGGCGGCACGCGCGCGCAATCCATCTCCCGCGCATGCGGGCATTCCCCGCCGCTGCGGATACGGTAGATGCATGCAGAGCAACAAGCAGCAGCCCCACGGCATGCGTATCGTCTCCGGGCCGGGCTCGGCCGACCAGGACTCCGCCGACACAGCAACCGCGGCGGCAACCCCCGCCGCACCTGACGCGGGGGCCGTCCCCGCAGCGGGCGCCAACGCGCCGGCCGGCACGCCGGGCCACGATTCCCCCGCCGCTTCCGCGACCGCCGCTCCCGGCGCCCCGGGCGAGGCCGCCGACACCGCCTCGCTAGCTGTCCCGTCCGGTTCCGCGGATCCCGAAGCGGACCAGGCCGAAGCCGCGCTTTCGACGCCCACCCTCGGCCAGGTGCTGGTTGCCGTCGAGGAACTCTGGCCCGCCTCGCTGGCCGAGGAATGGGACACCGTGGGACCGGTGGTCGGCCGCCCCCAGCGCGAGGTCAAGCGCATCATGTTCGCCGTCGACCCCACCCTGGAGGTTGTCGCCGACGCCGTGGCCCGCGGCACCGACCTGCTGATCACCCACCACCCGCTGCTGCTGCGACCGGTGAACTCCGTGGCTGCCACCGGATTCAAGGGCGAGGCCGTGCACCTGCTCATCGAATCCGGCTGCGCGCTGGTCACCGCCCACACCAACGCCGACTCCGCCATCGGCGGGGTCTCCGACGTGCTGGCGGACATCTTCGGGCTCACCGACACGCAGCCGCTGGCTCCCTCGAAGGACGGGTTGCCCGAGGAAGGCATCGGCCGGGTCGGCATGCTGCCCGAGCCGCTGCAGCTGCACGAGTTCGCCTCCCGCGTCTTCTCCGCAATGCCCGCCGTGGCCGGGGGAGTGCGCGTGGCGGGGGACCGCGCCGGGATCGTGCGCAAGGTCGCCGTCTGCGGCGGTGCGGGGGATTCCCTCTTCGACGCGGTCCGCGCCTCCGAGGCCGACGTCTATGTCACCGCCGACCTGCGCCACCATCCCGCCTCCGAGGCCCGCGAGGCGGCGCTGAACGGCAAGCCGTACCTCATTGACGTCTCCCACTTCGCCTCCGAGTGGCTGTGGCTGCCCACCGCCGCCGATGCGCTGAAGAACGTGCTGCATGATCTGGGGCACGACGTCGAGGTCGCCGTCTCGGCGATCAACACCGACCCCTGGGACTTCATTCTCACCCCCTAGTTCCGCCGGTGCCAGGCCAATCAAACGCGGTGCGTGCAGCTTCTCCCCGATCCACCGGGGCGGGGGCCGCGCACCGCGTTTTTTGTCTGTCCCGGCGTTGTCCACAGGTATGCGGCAGAAGGTCGCGGGCCGGGTCCGGTTCGGCGCACCATGGTGGCATGGACACGGCAGAGGGCATCATCGACACGGTTCTCCGCGCGGTTGGCGGGACACCGGCGGAAGCTTCCGGGGGCACCCCGGGCAGGCAACCGCATGTTGATCCGCTGCGCCTGCTGGCCGCCCTGGAAATGGCCACGCGGAAGGCGGTCGACGATGCCGCGGCCTCGGTGGGCAATTCCCCGGTGCGCGCCGCCGCGTTGGCGCACCTCTCCGAACGGATTTACCGCACCGGTTCCTACGCCCAGGTCCTGGCGGCCGGTTCCTGCGTGGACACCGAGGCCCACACCCTTACCGAGGCGCCGCTGGCCGCACTCAACCAGCTGCTGGCGGATCCCGGGGACTTTGCCGCGGGCGCCGCAAACCTGCCTGCCGACCAGGTCACCGGACCGGACCGCAAGCCCCTGCACCACGATCCGGCTGAATTCCTGAAGTCCCAGCTGCACCTGGGCTATTTCCAGGCCCGGCACCGCATCACCACCAACCAACGGCTCATGGACCACCGAGGGCCCGACGGAACCGCGCTCCCGCCCCGTTTCCCGCATCTTGCCGCCGTCCTGACCGGTGGCACCGCGGATCCCCGGCTGCTGGCCAACGCGGCGGCCAAGCTTGAGGCCCTGCAACCTGATTTGGACGCCCTGCCGGACCCCAAGGCTGCACGCGAACTGCTGGAAGAGCGGGTCGCCCAAACCTCGCAGACGGGCGACGAGGCCACGCTGGGCAAGTTCCTCAAGCAGGCCGCCATCGAGTTGGAGGCCACCGTCGTCGAGCGCGAGGAGGCCGAGACGGCCCGGTACATGGGCCTGCGCTTCCAGGGCCACAAGCCCAAGGGCTATGTGTGGGAGTTGACCACCGATGCCGAGGGCCACGAAATGCTCAGCACCCTGGCCGATGACCTGAACAATCCCCGCACATCCGCCGGTAGCCCCGCGATATCGGCCATCGGCAATCCCGTTCAATCGCCCGAGGACACGTCGGCCGGATACGAGGCGCCGCCGATCCCCGACTGGGCGGTCAGCCCGGACACGCCGCCGGAGCAGCGCCCGCGGGCCGGGTTCACGGATCCGAGGATCGAAGCCGACGGAATCGACTTCGGGTTCCCAGGCGTCCAGTACCCGGGGGAGTCCGTCTCCGAAGCCAACGCCCGTCGCCGCGCGCAGCGGCTGTCCCAGGCACTGATGGATGCCATCCGCATCTGGCAGGATCCCGCGGCCCCGGCAGGCCCGGACATGCCGATGGCCTCGCGCATCGAACTGCTGGTGATGATCGACTACGCATCGCTCACCGGAGCCGTGGAAAAGCCGGGCCTGACGCCGCACGGCGAGTACGTGTCAGCGGCCGCAGCGCGCCGCATGGCGTGCAACGGCGGCATCCTGCCCCTGGTCATGGGTGGCAAGGGCCAGCCCCTGGACCTGGGCCGGAGGCGCCGTTTCTTCACGAAGGGGCAGAAGCGTGCCATCGCGGCACGCGACCGCGGGTGCGCCAACCCTGGCTGTTCAATGCCCACCCACCGCTGCGAGGTCCACCACGTGGTGCCGTTTTCCCTCGGCGGAAAGACCGACGTCAGCCAGGGGCTGCTGCTCTGCGTTCGCTGCCACACCGCCCTGCACGCGGGTCACTTCACCATTCGCGTCTTGGACGGGATTCCACAGGTTGTGCTACCCAAGTCACGTGATCCACTGCAAAGACCCAGGCGGAACTGGGTCTTCCATCCGGAAGCCGCAGCCGCGTAGCACCAGAAACTGCATCCCGCCTGGCACCCGTGACGCTGCGGGAGGCGTGGCCTTTCCGCAGCGCCGGCCGATTCCGGCGGGTCACATTCACCGCACCGTTCCGCCACTGACTACTGTTGTGGCTAGGCGATCACTGATCGCCGAAAATGACATTGGGAACGGCCGCGCCACGGCGCGCACAGCGGAGGTCAGCATGGCAAAGGCAGCACCGGCGGAACAACTTCGACTCTTGGAATTGGCCGCGCTCGATTCGGAGATCACCAAACTCACCCGCCAGGTCTCCGAGGCCACCGCCGACGCCCAGCTTGCCGCCGCGGAGGCCGCCCTGCAGGAGGCCCGTGCGGCGCAGGTCCAGATCCAGCAGGAGGTCGAGGCTGCCGCCGCGGCGCTGAAGGACTCGGAACTGGCCGTGGAAAAGGTCGCCGCCCACATCGCCAAGGACCAGGCCCGCATCAACGCCAACGCAGGCACGGCCAGCGACATGATGGCCTTGTCCCACGAGATCGATTCGCTCACCGTGCGACGCAACGGCCTCGAAGACGCCGAGCTGGAGCTGATGGGCACGCTGGAGGAACTCCAGACCCAGGCCGAAGCCGCCGGGGAGCTCACAGCCACCCGAACCGGGGAACACGGCGAGCACCTGGCCCGGCGCGATGCCGCGGTCGCCGAGCTCCAGGAGCAACTGGCCGGCACCCGCAGCGCCCGAGCCGAACTGGCCGCGACATTCGACGAACCGCTCATCTCCACCTACGAGCGCCTGCGCACGCGCAACGGCATCGGTGCCGCCCGCCTCTTCCACGGCACCTCGGAAGCCAGCGGCATGGCACTGGCAGCCGGGGACCTCGCTGAAATAAAGGCGGCACCGGCCGATGAAATCGTCTTCTGTCCCGACACCGGCGCCATCTTGGTGCGCAGCGCCGAATGGGGAGCCTAGTCCCCGAGAGCGTTCCCGACGTGGTGACAGACCCGCGTTCCGGCCGCCTTCACCATGTGGAGATCTGGGTTCGGGACCTTGCCGCATCCCGGGAGACGCTCGGCTGGCTGTTCCAGGAACTTGGTTACACAGCGGGTGAATCCTGGCCGCAGGGCACCAGCTACGTCGGGGCACACGACTACATCGTCATCGAGTCCGGACCGGACGTACTCGCCGGTGCGCACCGGCGCCGCGCACCGGGAATGAATCATCTGGCGTTCGTCGCGGGTTCGCGGACGCGCGTCGATGAGCTCACGGCCGCCGCCGTGGACCGTGGCTTCACCCTGCTCTTCACCGATGCCCACCCCCATGCCGGGGGCCCGGATCACTACGCCTCCTACCTCGAGGACGACGCCGGGTTTGAAATCGAGATGGTGGCAGACGACGCGGGCCACTCCGACGAGGGGGCGCCCAGCGCCTCCGTCTAGGAAGCGCGGGTCAGCCGCCCACGGTCCCTCCGCGGCCCGTGGGACCCCATGCGCCCGGCAAGCGCCGGAAACGGGCTAACTGCCCACGGCCCGGAACGCGTGGTCCTCGGGCAGGATAATGTTCAACTGGTGCGGCTTCTTCGCGGTGCCCGCCACCAGCTCGGCTTCCCAACGTTCCCGTGCAGCCTCGAGCAGTTCGGCAGGCGTCGCCACCGCGGAACCACGGGTCAGCAGGTGCGCTGCCAACTCCCCGCGGGTGTGCTTGGCAAAGTGCGAAACAACCTTGCGCACGCCGCCGCGCAGCTGGAACACTGAGACACTGACCGTGTTCGTGGCAGGTGGGACCCAGGCAGCGGCATAGGTGCTGGAACGGCAGTCCACCACCAATGCATCACCGGCCCGCGCATTGAGCACCGGCGTCAGCTTCGGCTTCCACCAGCTGGCAAGTTTTCCGATCTCGGGCAATTTCACCGACATGGACAGTCGGTATGCGGGGATCCTATCGGCAAAGCCCACGGCCCCCCACAGCGCGGAGATCACCAGGATGCTTGCATCCGCGCGCACACGGGCTGCGGCATCTAGTCGTTCATAGCCCAGCGCCTCAAAAAGCACGCCGGTGTAGACGGTGTGCGCCGCGGCCGCGGGTTCCGTATGCAATTCGATATTGCGCGTCACCTCGGCAACCAACGACTTGCCCACGCCGAGCACCTCGAGCGCGTCCTCGGCGCGGGAAACTTGCGCCAGCGTCTCCAGCAATTCGTGGCGATGCACGTTCAGCTCAGGGAACTGCAGCGCGTCGGCGTCGAAGGGGTCGCCATTGCCGGCGGGTTCTTTGCCCTCGGAGGGCGGAAGCAAAATCAGCACCGGTTTAGCCTAGTCTTTCTGCGGGCCATTCCGTGATTCGACTACGCCACCGTCCACCAGCCGGTACTTCACTGCCTGTCAGGTGCAAAGCACGGTTCAATAGCGACTAGACTTGAATGCTGGACGGGATGGCCAGACGATCGCGTGCCACGCAAGTGGCCCGAGGAACGTCCGGGCTCCACAGAACAGGGTGGTGGGTAACGCCCACTCGGGGTAACCCGCAGGCCAGTGCCACAGAAAATAGACCGCCCGCACTTGTGCGGGTAAGGGTGAAACGGTGGTGTAAGAGACCACCAGCGCTCCGGGTGACCGGAGCGGCTAGGTAAACCCCACCCGGAGCAAGGTCAGACAGACTACTGGGTTGTTCGCTCAATGTAGTCGGGTGGACCGCTTGAGGGTGTCGGCAACGGCACTCCTAGATAGATGATCGTCACCGCGATTCGGGTAACCGACCGCGGCACAAAACCCGGCGTACGCGCCATCCCGTCCACCACAAGCCGCAGCTTCCCTTGCCACCACAGGGAACTAGCGGCTTTTTCGCGTCGTGCCCCCAGATGTAAAAGGGCCATGTCACCCGCCTGTCGGGTTGATCGCGAGAAACGGGCTGGATACACTCATTCCTGCAGAATTCGACGCGTGCGAAAGGAAACCGCCATGCACCAGCTGGACTTGATTCGTGCCGCCGCAGAAGATGTGGCTTCGGCCCGCATTCTCTTGAAGGAGCGAATCGAGGCGCTCGACGCCATCGTCGCAACCGCACTGGACCATGACATCCCCGCTGCCAAGGTGGCCGAGGCAGCCGAGGCTGCAATGCCGTCCGAAACCGAGGAAGGGACGGTGTCGGCCGGCGGACTGCTCGTCGCCTGACCAGCCCGTAGTTGCAGGGGTCTTCGCGTCGCCGCGAGGATGGCCCCCACGGCTAGACTGTGGGCATGGAGTGGCTTTTCTGGCTGATCGGGATCCCGGTGCTGGGCATCGGCTTGCTGTGGGCCGCCTCGAAGTTCAGCTTCCCCACCGAAGGCGGCGGCGGAGCCTCGGGAGTCTTTGACGCCTTGAACTCCTTCTACCAGCCATCCGGCACGGCCGCCCAACAGGCCCGCGAGGAACAAAAACGTCAGGTCCACGAATCCGCCCAGGGTCAAGACGAGGATCCGCTCGCAGGATTCCCACACCACGCGCCCGACCCCCGTACCGAAGCGCCCGACGGATCCGATGACGCGCCCGAGGAACCATGGACCCCGCGCTAGAACCGGGCCGGAAACGAACGTCAACGTCGCCGGTCACCCCCATCCAGTTCACCTGCAGTGACGGGCAGGTGCTGCACGGAAACCTATTCGAAGCGAACGACCCTCCCGCCGGCACGCCCAAGGCCATGGTGGTCATTGCCTGCGCCACGGGTGTTCGCGCGAGCTACTATCGCCGATACGCCGCATTTCTGGCCGGGCACGGTTTGAACGCCGTCACCTTTGACTACCGCGGCATCGGCGCCTCCGCCCCCGAGTCGCTGCGGGGATTTCGGGCACGGTGGCACGACTGGGGCCAGCTGGATATCGAGGCGGCGCTGGCCTGGGCACGCGAACGCCACGCCGACCTCCCGCTGCACTTCGTCGGCCACAGCTTCGGCGGATTCGGCGTTGGCCTTACCGCCGAATCCCGCCACCTCACCCGCATCCTGACCGTCGGTGCGCAGCATGCGCATTGGCGCGACTACGCGAAGGGCCACCGCACCCGGTTCGTTGCCCGATGGCATGTAGCCATGCCCCTGCTGACGCTGGGCCGCGGATTCTTCCCGGGGAAGACCCGGCGCTGGCTTGAGGACTTGCCCCGGGGTGTCGCCCTTGATTGGGCGCGCGGTCGCAAGGACTTCACGATGAACGCCCCGCCATCCCAACGGGAGCAGATGCGCGCCGCGCAGCGCCGATTGCGGGCGCCCATCCTTGCGGTCGCACCGACCGACGACCCCTTTGCCTCCCCGCGGGCGGTTGCCCGGTCCCTGGCCTACACGCCGAATGCGCCGATGACCGTCCGTTTCCTGGAACCCCATACCTACGGGAAAATAGGCATCGGCCATTTCGGCCTCTTTCACGAGAGGCACCGGGACGACTTCTGGCGGCAGACCCTGGCGTGGCTCGAACATGGCGTCGACCCCTGGGATGGTGGCGCGAGGCCCGTTGAAGGCAATACAAGCGTGCCGGCAGTATCCCCGGTCCCCGATGGGGCGCCGGGCGGCGGGGTGTGAGGGACCTCACCGGCCTGCGCCGCGGATCCCAGCGGACGCATACTAGAATGGGATGCGGGCACTAGTGCTCCACGGGGGAAAGATCCTGGTACCCCTGAACAACCGTTTCTGCAAAGGTGCTTTTACGGTAACAACCGGCTTGAGGATCACCAGCCGGCTGATTTGGAAGGATTTTCAGTGACCCAGCAGTCTGTCGAAGCCCTACAGGAATGGAGCGGGCGCGAAGAGCTCGCCGAGGCCATGATCCCGTTGATCGGGCGCCTGTACCGCAACAACAACGTGGTGACCTCCATCTATGGCCGCAAGCTGATCAACCAGTCGGCCATCAACATCCTCAAGGCCCACCGCGTGGTGCGCCGCATTGAGGGCGCGGAGCTGCCGCTGGAGCAGACCATGCCGCTGCTTCAGGCCATTGAGGCCCTGGACCTCGGGGCCGTCGCCATCGACCTGGGCCGCCTGAACAAGAAGTTCACCGAATCCGGCTCCACCGACCTCACCGCCTTCCTCACCGGGGAACTGGGCGAGAAGGTCGGCAAGGCCGGCGCCACCGACGCAGAGCCCACCGATGTGGTCCTCTACGGCTTCGGTCGCATCGGACGCCTGTTGGCCCGCATCCTCATCGAACGCGGCGGCTACGGCCTGCGCCTGCGCGCCATCGTTGTCCGCAAGGGCTCTGACGACGACATCGTCAAGCGCGCCTCCCTGTTGCGCCGAGACTCGGTCCACGGCAAGTTCGACGGCTCGATCACCGTCGACGAGGAAAACAACACGATCCTCGCCAATGGCACGCTGATCCAGGTCATCTACTCCAACGACCCGACCACCGTCGACTACACCGCCTTCGGCATCAACAACGCCATCGTGGTGGACAACACCGGCCGCTGGCGCGACGAGGCAGGGCTGTCCCAGCACCTGCAGGCCAAGGGCGTCTCCCGCGTGCTGCTCACCGCACCGGGCAAGGGCGACCTGAAGAACGTGGTTCACGGCATCAACCACAAGGACATCACGGCCGAGGACAAGATCGTCACCGCCGCATCCTGCACCACCAACGCCATCACCCCGGTGCTCAAGGCCCTGAACGACCGCTTCGGCGTCATCCACGGCCACGTCGAGACGGTCCACTCGTTCACCAACGACCAGAACCTCATCGACAACTTCCACAAGGGAGAGCGCCGCGGGCGTTCGGCTGCGCTGAACATGGTCATCACCGAGACCGGTGCCGCCAAGGCAGTCGCCAAGGCGCTCCCGGAACTCGAGGGCAAGCTGACCGGCAACGCCATCCGCGTTCCAACCCCGGACGTTTCCATGGCGATCCTGAACCTGAACCTGGAAACGGCGACCACCAAGGAAGAACTGAACGACTTCCTGCGTGAGACCTCGCTGGGTTCGGAACTGCACAAGCAGATCGACTACATCGATTCGCCCGAGGTGGTCTCGTCCGACTTCGTCGGCTCGCGCCGTGCCGGCATCGTTGACGGCCTGGCCACCATCGTCACGGGCAAGAACGCCGTCGTCTACGTTTGGTACGACAACGAATTCGGCTACTCCTGCCAGGTGGTGCGTGTCATCGAAACCATGGCCGGCACCCACCCACTGGCAGTTCCGGCGATCGCCGTGACCGAGCCTGCCTCCGTCTAATACGGACCCCCGCCAGGGGAACCACAAAGCGTGCCCTGTCCTCCGGATTTCCGGAAGGCAGGGCACGCTTTTTTGGTGCGTGGCTCCCGCTTCCTCGGGTGCGCCGAGGAAGCGGGAGCCGGCTCGTCAGTGGCCGAACGGGTCCTCGTCGGTGCCGGGCATCCAGGTCAGCCCCGGGACTCCCCATTCGAGGGACTTCTTGGCCTTCTTCCAGCGCCTGGCCCACTTGTCGTTGAGCTTGTCGACGTAGAGGTAGCCGTCCAGGTGGTCGTATTCGTGCTGCATGATCCGCGCGAACCAGCCGGTCGCGTCGAAGGAGACGGCGTTCCCGTCACCGTCGAAACCGTCTACCCGGGCGAACTCGGCGCGCTTGAGCGGGAAGTTCAGGGCGGGGGCCGAGAGGCAGCCCTCGATGTCATCGTCCGGGTCCGGATTGGACTGCGACACCTTGGACAGCGTCAGACGCGGGTTGACGACCACCCCGCGTGGCGCCACGCCGTCCTCATTCTCGTACTCGTACGTGAAGATGCGCAGGCCCACGCCTATCTGCGGGGCAGCCAGCCCCACGCCGTGGGCGGCGTCCATGGTGTCGTACATGTCGGCGATCAGTTCGCGCAGCTCGTCGTTGAACTCGGTGACTTCCTTCGCGCGAGTATGCAGCACGGGTTCGCCGTATATGGTGACCGGACGAATGCTCAAGACTTCTCCTAGGGCTTTCAGGTGGGAGTTGTTGGGTGGGGGAGCGGGATGGCCCGGGAGGGGCCCTGTCAGGCGCTGGCCGGCAGCGACGAGGTGATGTCTTCACATCTGGTCCCGCCGCTTCCGCCGAAGACCGGCGGGGGATGCGTGGCCGGGATCGGCTGCGCAACTCCATGCTCCAAAATGTAGCCGCACCCGCCGCGGATTTGCAGTGCCCGGTCGCCGAAATCCCCGGCCATTTTGTGGAAATGACCGTGGTCTGCGTCCGGGATCCTGCGCTCCATCTGCCGGTACGGACCTCTCTGCGTGCAACGACGTGGTGCGTCGTGGAATGACAAAAGCCGCTCCGGAATCTCTTCCGGAGCGGCTTCATTGGGGTGAGTAACGGGGATTGAACCCGCGACCTTCTGGACCACAACCAGACGCTCTGCCGACTGAGCTATACCCACCAAGTTCGCCCTGAGGCTAGCTGTCCTGCCGCTCCGAATCACTTCCGAACTGCTGGGCAACGAGAACTATCTTACACATACTTTGAGGTCCAACGCCAACTCGAAAGCGTCCCTTTTGCATGTGTTGTGCACCACAGTGCCTAATCAGCTGGCCTTTGCGCGACGATTCGGGCCGCGGTGGCCTTCGCTGATGCGGAATCCGGGCCCGGGGCGGGGACCATGACGGTGGCCCGGTAGTACTTCAGTTCGTCGATGGAATCGCGGATGTCTCCCAGCGCGCGGTGGTTGCCGGTCTTCGCGGGGGCCTGGAAGAAGGCGCGCGGGTACCAGCGGCGGGCCAGCTCCTTGATGGTGGACACGTCCAGGATGCGGTAGTGCAGGTGCTCGGTGACCTCGGGCATGTCCCGGGCCAGGAAGTTCTTGTCGGTGCCCACGGAGTTTCCGGCGAGCAGCGCCTTGTTGGGTTCCGGGGCGTGGGAGCGGATGTAGTCCATGACGAGCTTTTGCGCGTCGGCCATCTCCAGCCCGGCGTCAAGCTCGGTGATCAGCCCGCTGGCGGTGTGCATGGTGCGCACGAAGTCGCCCATTTGCTCCAGGGCGGCGGCCGGCGGCTTGATCACCACGTCGACCCCGTCGCCCAGGATGTTGAGCTCGGCGTCCGTCACCAGGACCGCAACTTCGATCAACGCGTCGTGTTCCAGGCTCAGGCCCGTCATCTCGCAGTCGATCCACACAATTTTTTCAGCTGAAATAGGCACGGACCCCAATTTACCCGATGGCGCCCGGCCCGACCGCGGCTCCGCCGCCGGGCACGGCCCAATGCAGCGCCTGGAGACCGCGGGAATTGTTCTCGGGTTCACCGCGTCGTGCGGTGCGACGCCAGGGGGCGACGGGTGGGGCGGATCAGGTCCGGGAGGAGTCCCGTGACGAGCTGAGCAGCCACAACATCACGAAGACGACCAGCCCGGTCCCGGCCAAGGCGACCGAGGCGACGGTGCTCATGCCCATTAACGGGCAGGCCACCCCCAACAGGAGGGAAAGGAACACGCCCCAGCCCAGCAGGGAATGGTTGCGCACCGGATTCCGGACACTTTTTGCACGCCTGCCCACGGGTGTTGCCTCACTTCTGGATTCGTTCGATGTACCGGCTCCCAGCCTATGCAAGTTCCGGGCGCGGCGACCCGTTAGCCACGCCCGGTGCGAAGGCGGCTACAGCGTCCTGCCCCATGGTGCCGGCTCACGGCTCACGGCACGCGGCAAGTCCGGGGGACCGGTCTCCCGGTTGGGGCCTGCCTTGCATGTGAGCTCGCGCGCACCAGGGCCCGCCTCCCGGGCAAACCCAGCGTGCGGTGTTAGGATCGGACTTGATTTTTACGCGCATGGCCGCGCCTGCGGGCGCCGCCGGTGCGCGGCCGCACGGCCGGCGCAGATGCCGAAAACACACACCTGGTGGATCCAGCCAAGGTACGACGAATCAGGAGCGGGGCGCAGATGAAAGCAGTGCGATCCTCGGCCGGAGCCACAAGCCGGGCGGGCCGCGGGCCGCACCTGTCCCCGTTGATCCAGGGCACCGTCGGATCGATCATGATCCTGCTGGGATCCTTTGGCGTCGGCTGGCTTGCCAGCGTCTCCCCGCTGAACCGGTACCCGCTGCTGATCGCCATCCGCACCGACTACTGGGGCGTGGTTGCCGGGACCGTGGTGCTGACCCTGGGCTGCTGGATCCTGTTCCGCGCCTGGCTGCGCCTGGGCCAGCAGCTGGCCGGCTGGCCCGAGGGATCGCTGCGGACGGTAAAGAAGGCAGTGTGGGCCTGGAGCGTCCCGATGCTGCTGGCCCTGCCGATCTTCTCCCGCGACGTCTTCGCCTACATCGGGCAGGGCCGGCTGGTGGCCGCCGGGCAGGATCCCTATGTCGACGGCATCTCCACCCTGAACAACTGGTTCCAGCTCGGGGCCGACATCACCTGGGCCGAATCCGAGACGCCCTACGGCCCGCTCTACCTGAACGTCGAGTACTGGGTGAACCGGCTGGTGGGCACCAGCCCCGATGCCTCCGTGCTGCTCTTCCGCCTGGTCGCGTTCGCCGGAGTGATCCTGTGCATGGTCTACGTGCCGAAGCTCGCCGCGCTGCACAAGGTCTCCGGCGCCAAGGCCACCTGGATCTCGGTGGCGAACCCGCTGTTCCTGATCAGCTTCGTGGCCTCCGCACACAACGACTCGCTGATGATCGGCCTGGCCCTGGCCGGCACCTACTACGCGGCCACGCGCCGTGGCGTGCTCGGCGTGGTGCTGATTGCCGCGTCCATCGGCGTCAAGCCCATCACCATTGTCCTGCTGCCGTTCATCGGCCTGCTCTGGGCAGGGCCGGATGCCGGCTGGGGACGCAAGATCCGCTACTGGGCCTACACGGCCTCGCTGGTCGCCGTCATCATGGCGATCATCGGCTGGGCCAACGGCTATGGCTTCGGCTGGCTCTCGGTCATGCTGGGAACCGGTACCGGCGCCGTCATCTTCGCGCCGGTGGGGGCGCTGAACGCCCTGCTTTCCGGGGCATTGTCGACCATCGGGCTGCCCACGGACTGGCTGTTGCCGGCCCTCAAGCTCATCGGCCGGCTCTCCTCGGTGGCGCTGGTGCTGCTGTTGATCTTCAAGGGCAAGCCCTCGCACCTGATCCAGCGCATGGCCCTTGCCTTCTCCGCGCTGGTGGTACTCTCGCCGATCATCCAGCCCTGGTACATCCTGTGGCTGTTGCCCTTCTTCGCCATCACCGGCATCCGGGACGACTGGCAGCTGTTGTGGGTGTACGTGACCACGGCCTTCTTCATCGCCTTCGGGGCCGCGGACCAGATCTTCATTTGGCAGTTCCTTTCCGACCTGGACCCGTGGGTCAAGCACCTGTCCACCGGGATCTCCTGGGTGGCGATGGCCTATCTGGCGTTCCTTGACCCGCGGACCAGGAAACTCTTCGTCGCGACGCTGCCGACGCGGCTGGGAGGCGGTGCCGGTCCGCTGCGGACCAGGCCCGGCACCCCTGGCAAGCCGAGTCCCAAGCCCGGTCAGCGGGCCGACCCCGAGGTGCCCGGCCCGTGAGCAACGCCCCCGGACACCCGGATTCCCCCGACGCCGCGGTGGGCCGCCGCTTTGCCGGCACCACCCGCGCGCTGGAGGCCCTGCGCCAGCGCGGCGCCCGCGTCCCGTTCCTGCGCCACCTCACCGGCGGCGGGGAGAACACCCCCGACATCGCCATCGCCCAGGGGCTGATGGCCTCGCTGATGGTCATGGCGGGGTCCTGGGGGGTGGGGTGGATCCCCAGTTCGCAGGAATCACTGCTGGCCCGCTCGAAGTACCTGCTGCCGCTGCGCGTGGAGATGCTCGGGGTGATCATCTGCACGCTCCTGCTGGCCCTGGGCTCGATGCTGCTCTTCCGTGCCTGGCTGCGGCTGCGCCAGCGCACCGCGGAGCCGGGCACCGACCCGGTGGCCTCGATCGCCAAGGCCATCTGGGTCTGGTCCATCCCGCTGCTCTTTTCTTTCCCGATCCTCTCCAAGGACGTCTACTCCTACCTGGGCCAGGGCCGGCTGATGCATGCGGGGCTCTCGCCCTACACCGACTGGGTCTCCCAGCTCCCGGGATGGTTCGCGCAGGGCTCGGACTCCCTGTGGGCCGAATCCACCTCCCCCTACGGCCCGCTCTTCCTGATGTACGCGCGGTTCGTCTACTTCGTCTCCGGCGGCGTGCCCGAATACGGGGTCATGCTCATGCGCCTGGTGGCGGTGGCCGGGGTCGCGCTGTGCGCCTACGCGGTGGTGGCCCTGGCCAGGCTCGGCGGTCGGGATGCGGCGTGGCCGCTGTGGATCTCCGTGGCCAACCCGTTGTTCCTGCTGAACATGGTGGGCGGGGTGCACAACGACGGGCTGATGGTCGGCGGGGTCCTGCTGGCCTTCGTGCTGGTGGCCCGCAAGCGCCACCTGGCCGGCATCCTCGCGGCCACCGCGGCCATCGCCATCAAGCCCATCGTGGTGCTGGTCCTGCCCTTCCTGGGCCTGGCGATGGTGGCGCGCAACGCGCGGACGGGCAGCAAGATCCGCGCCTGGGCCTACACCGGGGCCGTGGCCACCGCGGTGATGGCGCTGCTGGGGGCGGCCTCCGGGCTCTGGTTCGGCTGGATCCCGGCGATGGCCGGCGCCGGATCAGCGGCGTTCCCCTACGCCCCGGTCGGGTTGCTGGGCATGCTCGCCGGCTGGCTCGGCTCGCTGGTGGGCGGGGACCTGGACTTCATTGCCGGCATCGTGTTCTCGGTCTTCCGCCTCGCCTCCCTGGCCATCGTGTTCTGGCTGGCGGTCCGCCGCCCGGCCGGGCCCCCGCTGCTCTACGCCGGCTACGGGCTGGGCGCCGCCGTCGTGCTCGCGCCCATCATCCAGCCCTGGTACCTGCTCTGGTTGATTCCGTTCTTCGCCCTGAGCCGGCGCTACCCGGTGAACTGGGAACGGGCCCTGTACATCCTGTGCCTGCTGGTGCTGCTCTCCGGGGTGGTGGACCAGCTGTCCATCGGCCAGTGGTTCTCCCTGCTCTGGGTGCGGCTCTTCGCCGCGGCCATCGGCCTGGCCTACATGGGCTACCTGGTGTTCATCGACCCCAAGACCGCGTCGATCTTCGGCGCTGACCGCCGCCGGCCGCTGCTGCCGGGCAAGAAATAGCCCCCCCTCCTCCCTCCAAAACCCCCGAAGACCCCTAGAAATGAGGCAACCGGATCGTGATGCAACCGGTCAAGAACCTGTTCAACGCCCGTGAGGCCACGCGCCCGATCATCATCGGGCTGCTGGTGCTGACCGCGATCGGCGCATCCATCGCCGTGCTGACCAAGCAGTGGTGCAGGAGCAATGGGTGGCCCGACGCCGAACAGCACCTGCACCTGTGCTATTCGGACTTCACCCAGCTCTTCGGCACCCGCGGGATGGCCGACAAGCTCTTCCCGTACTTCACCGGTCTGCCGGCCGAGCAGGCGCTGGAATACCCCGTGCTGCTGGCCATCATGGCGGGGCTCACCGCCCTGGTGATCCCCGGCATCGGCTTTTCCCCCGAGCGCCAGCTGGCCTACTTCGACGTGAACTCGGCGGTGTCCTTCGTCTGCTGGGCGGCCGTGGTGGTGGCCGTGGCCTATGCGGCGCGGCACCGCAGCCGGGACGCGATCATGGTGGCGCTGGCCCCGGGCATCATCCTCACCAGCCAGCTGAACTGGGACCTGCTGGCGGTGATGCTGGCAATGACCGGTCTGCTGGCCTTCTCCCGCAAGCACATCGTGCTGGCCGGGGTGCTGCTGGGCCTGGGAGCCGCCGCGAAGCTCTACCCGTTCTTCCTCTTCGGGGCGATCCTGGTGCTGTGCCTGCGCACCGGGCGCATGCGCCACTTTTGGGTGTCGCTGGCCTCCGGCGCAGCGGCCTGGCTGGCCGTCAACGTTCCCTTCATGCTCACCGCGTTCGACGAGTGGAGCCGTTTCTACACCTTCTCCGGGGACCGCCCGGCAGGCAACTCCTCGATGTGGCTGGCGTTCGTGTGGACCGGGATGGATGGCTCGACCATGTCCTACCTGTCCAACGGCCTCTTCGGGCTGGCCTGCCTGGGCATCGCCTGGTTGGGGCTCACCTCCACGCGCCGCCCGCGCATGGCGCAGCTCGCGTTCCTGATCGTCGCCGCGTTCCTGCTGCTGGGCAAGGTCTACTCGCCGCAGTTCGTGATGTGGCTGATCCCGCTCTATGTGCTGGCCCGCCCGAAGTGGCGCGAGTTCCTCATCTGGCAGGGCATCGAGGTGTTCCACTGGGTGTTCGTGTGGCTCTGGAGTGCCAAGTGGGTCTCCGGGCTGAAGTACTTCGGGGACAGCTGGACGATCGAGATCCTCTACGGGATCGGCATCGTCGCGCACATGGGCATGCTTGTCTACCTTTGCGTGAAGATCATCGGGGACATCCGGAACCCGGATCGCGACGTGGTGCGCGCCGAGGGGGTCGACGACCCGCTGGCCGGGCCGCTGGAGGGTCTGGGGGATTCCTTCGTGCTGGGGAACAACGCCAGGACCAAGTCCTAGCTGCGGCGGCGCAGGCCGGGGACTGACACCTCAACGGCCGGATGGGGCGCCGGGAAACCGGGTTCCATCCGGCCGTTGCGCGTCAGGCGGCCGCTAGCTTCCGGGCAGGCCGAGCATTTCGAGCACCAGGCGTTCCGTCTGGTCCGTCGAGGCATCCTCGCCCTGGCGGGAGGTGTCAACGACGGGGCATCCGAGCAGCTGGGCAATGTCCCTGTACCTCTGGATGTAATGGAGATGGTATCCGGTCGACTCCTCCGGCTCGTCGCGCTGTCCCAGCCGGTCCAGCGTCGTGGGGAGGTCTGCCCAGCACAGGATCGTCGGGATCCACAGGGTCCAGTGCTCGCGGAATTCCTCGTCGTCCAGCAGCGAGGCAACCGTCATCCAGGACCTGTCCAAAACGATCGGGGCGTTCTTCCCTGCGCCCTCCATCGCCTGGGCCAGGAACCGGGCACCTAGCCCGAGCACCAGTTCCGTGTCCCCTGATGCGGCCGCCCGCGCCAGCTCCGGGCCTCGTTCCGCGCCGAACGGGCGCCGGTAGGCGTATCCCAGGCGCAGGGCGACGTTCTTGGCGATGGTGGTCTTTCCGGTTCCGTCGTGGCCGTCGATGCCCACGACGTGGGGCACCGACGACCACAGGCCTGCATTCAGTCCCATGGACGCAGAATCACGGTCTGCTTCTCGTCATCGATTTCCATGAAGAAGTGCCGGGACTTACCCGCCTCGAGAACGCGCAGCGCGTCGCCGCGGACCTCCATTTGGCCTTGTGCCGAAACCCGGAACCCGCCGTCCTTGGATGCCGGGTGCAAGGCGACTGCCTTTCCCTCGATGGCCACGGTGACGCGGGCGCCGGCTTTCGGCTTCATGCCAAGGGCCCTGCGCGCGGATACGGGCAGGGTGATGACGCCGCCGGGGGATACCTTGGTTCGAGTGTTCTTTACGGTCAACGTGCCCATGATCATTTCTCCTTTGCGATGTGGGCGGGTTGGGTTTGGTGCTGATCAAATAGCGTGGAGTACAACCTGGCGTAACGTTCCAGGACATCGTCCGGACCGCCGCCGCTGCGCCATTGGTCCTTGTCCAGGGCGTCCGCGTCATCGGATGCCTCGGTCCTCACGCGCATGCAGTCGGGGCTGATTTCGCCGAAAACCGTTCCTCCGCCTTGATCGATGAAGAAGCAGATGTCGATCAGCTTCAGACTGCCGGTCCGGAAAAAGTCCTCCAACCAGCCAAAGGTCTCGCGGGCCAGGTACTTTGCCCGCTGCACATCGGCAATCCACAATGCCGCATAGTCGTCCGGCAGGGGTTCGTCCGCCAGCCGGTTTCCCTCCCGGTCGGTGAGAGGGTGCCGCCAGTCGAAGCAGACGACCGGTTCGGCAAACCGTTCCCAGCGCTGCAGCGCCGGGCCGGCAACCGTCGGATGCTCCTCGGTGAAAAGGTACCTGTGGATGGGCGAACCGATGTGGTAGCGCTTGACCCTGGTCTCCAGGTTGCAGACGTCGACGCGGCGTTCGGCCAACAGCGGCCCTTCGGGCGACTCCACCAGGCCCAGAAAGGCCGACGAGAGGCGGTAGGGGCCCGGCGAGAGGGCCATCCTCCGGAAGATCTCCGCTGAGAACCGCGCACGAATTTCCTCCGTGCCCTTGACCTCTCCATATCTGTTGTACGTGAAGGAGTACAACGTCGGGAGCAGCCGCGCGAGGGCGATCTTGGGGGTCAGGAGACGAATCTCCTTGCTGTCCCCCAGGACCAGCAGCGGCAGCCGCTTGAAATCGAACTCGACCTGTCGCAGTACCTGCTCTACGAACGAATAGCGGGGGTGCGCGAGGTCGACGACGATGTCTTCCCCGTGCTGTCCCTTCAAGACGACGTGGCTTGGCGTTGTTGCCACCAGTTCCACCTCGAGTTCCACGTCCAGGCACTGGTCGAGGATCAGGCTTGCTGCGGTGCTGCGGGTTGTTGCTGTCATGGTTGGAGAGGTCTCCTAACTGGATGCCCGGAGCGGGCGGACTATGTTGAAGCGCTCGTTCAGGGCACGGAGCACCGCACCCGTCGCGACCGCGGATTCGGCCAGCGCACGTCCGGGTTCACCCGTGCCCGCCAGCTGTTGCATTCGAGGGGTCTGGAAACCGCAGACCGACTCGATCCATTGGTGGGCCTCTTCCTTGGTAAGGCGCTGGCCCGCGGCACCGAAGGTTCCCTTGGCGATGTTGGCCGGAATCTTCGCGAAGTACTCGTACAGGTTCCGGCGGTCGTCCGCCGGATCCGGGGTGTCGCCCAGTGCGGCGGCGATCATTCCCAATTGCTGGCGCTGGCGCACGATCCCGAAACTCAGGTTCCGCAAGAGCAGGTCGTCCACGGGCTTGGCCGGAACGCGGGCTTCCCCGTAGATGCACAGCCCGTAGCCGGCCAGGTTGTCGCCCGAGAGGCACTGCATCCGCCACAGCTCGTCGGGCGAATAGACCCCGACGTTCAGTTCCTTGCCGCGGAAAACTGGCGAGGACGCGTACAGCCTGCGCAGGACGGCTTCCGGATCCTCGACCACGAGCACCAGGTCGTAGTCGGCAAAGTGGCGGCTGTTGACGCTGGATCCGTAGACGATGACGCACACCAGCTTGCCGCCGATGCGCTCCTTCAGCTCATCGACGAAGGCGAAGCGGGCTCGCATCCCGGCCGGCAGCGCGGTCTGCGCCATGTTGACCCCGGTCACCGGGGCCGGATGCTCAAAACAGGCAATGACCTCTTCGAAGCGCCGCCGGATGGCCAGCAGTCGCTCGAGGTCCGGGATTCCGGGGGCGCTGGCCATCGCCTCCACGTCCTGCATCAGGCGTTCGCCCTGCAGGCCGGGAACCAGCCCCCGCGTTGCCAGCCTCCCGGCCTGCCACAGCCTGTCGTACTTGCTGGCCAGGGTGCCCTCGCTGAACCTGGATTGGACGATGGCTGCCGAGAGGGTGACAGCCGAGAGAAAGAGCACGGATTCCAGCCAGAGACTCTGCAGTCCGGCGTCCCGGGCGTTGACCGCCACCGGTTCCCAGGCTCCCTGCGCGGCTAGGCCCGCCTGGGCGGCGGCGCGGTAGAAACGCGGGTGGAAGACCGACGACCATTCAAGGGTGAAGGGTGAGATGACCCGGGGGTTCTCCAGTTGGGCCCGGGAGGCCCAGCGATGGATCTCCAGCAGCTCGGTTCCCGACACCTCGCGATCGAGGTGGACATAGGAGAGTGAAAAAGGTGTTCCCCGCCATGTCGGCGGCCGCTCAACGACCGTGACCTCACGGACCATGCCCGGTGCCACGTCAGTAACACGCGCCGACATCGTTTCCCCCCTGTCAGGCCGAGTCGCACGAGGGGTGGTGGCCCGCGGAGCGGCTCATTGCTCCCCAGTTTCCGCTCCCCAAGGGGTGCTGTCAACGCCAAGCGGGTCAGTTTCTGCGCAGCGGACCCCGGGGGGGCAGGCCACGGGGCCAGGGGCCCGCATCCGGCGGCCGGGCAGGTGGCTTCCGGGTTGTTGCCGGGCAGCGTCGGCGGCTGCGGCGGCCTTGGGCGGAGGCGCCAGCTAGCGCTGCAGGTAGCCGGAGCAGACGGGGTCGACGGGTATGTCGCGATGCAGCACCAGGATGCCGTCTTTGATCGGCGCGACTTCATCGAAGCCCAGGGCGTGGGCGCGTTCCAGCGCCTGCGGCGGGTTCAGCGGATCCCAGCCGCCGAGCTCCTGCTCGTTGAAGTCGATGACCATCCAGCTGGACAGCTCGGTGCCGATGTCGCCGTGCAGGCCCACGTAGGTCCGCTTGGTCAGGTGCGGCACCAGGGTGTCGGCCGCCTCGACGCACACGCCGTCGGGGATCATCGCCACGGCCCGCTCCTTGGCGGCGACCAGCGTGCCGGGCGCCCAATTCGCCCCGGTGAGCGTGCGCCCCAGCGGGAACACCGAATGGAAGAACAGCGTGCCGATGAGTGCGAATGCCAGCAGCCAGGCCGGGCCGATGATGCGGATTTTTTCCCAGCCGAAGCGGTCCATCAGCTTGCCCAGCACGTGCACGGCGGAGAGAATGAGGATCGGGGCCATGATGGCGTCGTACTGGTAGACCGGTGCCCAGGTGTTCAGCCGGTCGTTGAAGAGCCGGCTCAGCAGCATCGGCGCGCCGAGGATCACGTACGGCGAGGCCAGCGGCAGCAGCGCCAGCGGCACGAAGCTCAGCAGCCACAGCGCCACCTTGAGCTGGTGGTCGAAGAGGATCGCGATCGACTGGAACGGGTGGGTGAGCAGGAAGACGATGGCCGCCCCCGCACTTGCGCCCAGGGCGGTGTACTGCCAATAGGTGAATTCGCCGGCGGGTGAGAAGAGCGGGATCAGGTAGCTGGTGACCACGACGTAGCCGCCCAGGCCCAAGACCGCCAGCAGCGCGGCCTTGGCCCACTGCCTGTGGAAGAGCATCACGATGCCCACCGCCACGAGGGTGATGCCCATGTCCTCGCGGACCAGCAGGAGCACCGCCGAGAGCCCGACGACCAGCCAGTGGCGGGAGCGGTCAAACGCCCAGATGATCCACGCCATGATCGGCACGCCGAAGGCCACCTCGTGGAATTCCCAGTTGACGATCGCCTGGAAGGGCCACCACAGCAGCATCGCGCTGGCGGTGAGCAGGGCGCCGAGGTGCCCGAAGCGCGTGCGGGTGAACAGGTAGACGGGGATCGCGGTGGACACCAGCAGCAGCGTCAGGACGATGCCCAGCATCCGCGGGTCGTTCCAGATCCAGTAGAACGGGGCCAGCAACACCAGGATGGGGTGGAAGTGGTCGCCCAGCAGGTTGAAGTCCACGCCCTTGATCGGCACGATCGGCGCCTTGAACATGGCGTACTGCCGGGCCGCCTGGTCGAAGATGCCCAGGTCGTAGCCGCGGGACTCGAAGTTGGCGAAGCGCAGGAAGGAGTGCGCAACGTACAACACCCCCGCCAGGGCCATTGCCAGTCCCAGTTGGAGTTTCTGGGCGCGGCTCACGGGAGCGGGGGTGTTGTGGGGCATGGACTCGAGTTTATCCGCAAGTCGCTGCGTGGAAAATTCGATGGTGTTACTTGGCGGGGGCCAGACCGGTACGGGCCATCGCGTCGGCGTATGCCGCGTAGATTTCCTCGAGGTGGGCCTGCTGGCGTTCCGGGGAACCGGCGAAGGCGCGTCCGTCGAGCGACTTGACCTTGTAGGTCTTGAATCCGCGGCGCCACAGCAGCGGGTTCTGGGTCTTGACCAGTTGCTCGGAGAGGCGGTGCGCCTCGGTGCCGTGGGCGATCAGGACCGACGCGCGCGGCACGACCTTGAGCAGGCGCAGCAGCGGCTTGAGGCCGGAGGTGATTTGCGGCGGGGTGAACTTGCCGTTGGCCTCGCCCGGGGTGTGCCACGGGTGCACGTTCCACGGCAGGATGTACTCGGGGCGCAGCCCCAGCTGCCATTGCATGCCCAGCATGCGGGTCGCGGCTTCCTGCGAGCCGGCGTCGATGAATCCGCTCTCATGGGCCACCCCGATGTTGGAGTACAGCGAGATGATCCGCGCCTCCTCGATGTTGTGCATCGGGTCCACGTAGGAAACGGAGGTGGCGGGTCGAAGCGCGCGGGTCTCGTCCAGAAGACGGTTCACGGGTTCGATCTGCTCCTCGTAGCGGCGTTCCATGAGGGAGTGTTCGACGTGGTCCGGGGCAATGGCTGTCATGAAGGTGAGGTTCTCCTGCTGGTGGTACGGAGACATGGGGCGTCGTTGCGGGCGCGCGTCATCCAAGTGGCGACGCACGTCCATAACCATGTCAATGCTGCTAGAGCGGGGGGAGTGGGATCGAAGTGGTTCCGGTGGCTGTCATGCCCCAAGGTGAACGCAGGGTTGATCCACGCTTAACAATAGCCGCTCCGGGCGCGTTTGGGCAGGCGCGTCCGCCACCAACCAGTGGTGATGATTGGCACAGGAGCCCGCGAAGGACGAACAATTGATGGGCTTAACCGATGCTGTGCCCGCCCGCAGCGCCGGGCGCCGCCCGCCCCGGGATCTCGCGCCCATGGCCGCGTCGAGGCGGCTCGCCGGTGTGGCCGGCGAGCCGCGAAGCGTCGGCCACACCGGCGAGCCGCACCGGCGGTTCGGCGCCGGCAGGGTGCGCCAAACACCACGGCGCGCCTGTCGGGGAGGGGATGGAGCGGTCCGGCGGGCCGTGGAGCAGCGCATAGAATTGTCGACGGACCGCCGTTGGGGGACCATGCCACGCGCATGTCCGGCGGGCCACCGTTAGCGCAACACCAGACCCACAAATGATTGAGGCATCCAGCCAAATGACTGAAAAGATCCCGAACGAGCCCCACAAGGCCGTCTTGCGCACCGCGGTGGCCGCCACCGTCCTGATCGCCGTCGGCGCCTTCGTGCTTTCCTTCGCCGCCCTGACCGACCTCGCCCAGCGCTCGGGCATCGACGCGAACCTCGCCTGGATCTGGCCGATCATCGTCGACGGCATGATCGTTGCCTCCACAGTCGCCATCGTCGCGCTGAACGGGCACAGCCGCCGCGCGATGATCTACCCCTGGACGCTGCTCTTCTTCGGCGCCTTCGTCTCCACCGCGGCGAACTCCGTGCACGCGATCCTGACCGTGGGCGCCATGCAGTCGGACATTCCCCCGGTGGTCTCGGCGCTGGTCGCCGCCATGCCGCCGGTCGTCCTGCTGGCCATCACCCACCTGACGGTCCACATGTACCAAAAGAAGTCGGAGGCCGCAGAGCGTCGCGCGGCGGCGGAGTACGACGAGCAGGCCGTGGAGAACGAGAAGTACGGACTGGCCTACGACGATGGTTTCCAGGCGGCGATGAGCGACGCGCAGGCAGCCGAGGCCGAACGCCTGGTGGCGGCCAAGGACCAGCTGGCCGAGGCCACCGCAAGGGCACGGGCCGAGGGTCGCGCCGACGCCATCAAGTCCGCGCCCGGCGCCAAGGGGACCGCCGGCACCGCGAAGCCGGTTGCCGCCAAGGACCCGGCGGCCGCGAACCCCAAGGGTGCCAAGGCCTTCCCCGCGGGCAAGGTCCAGCTCATGGATCCCAACGCACCCTCCCCGCTTTACGACGAGGTAGCCCAGTCGCTGGACTCCAAGAACTGACCCGGGCGCCATCCGGGGTCAACCCCGGAGCAACGCGCTCACCCGTACGCCCGGCCAGGCGGCCGGGCGTGCACGCCCCGAACCCCACGGTGAACGGCGGCAGGGAGATCCTCCCCGCCGCGGCGCACCGCGGGGTTTGTCGTCCGCTACCGAGGCGAACCGTCCGTGCGACGCAGGCCGCGATCCTTGCAGGGACAAACTTCCCGCCCGCTTTCCGCGCCGCCCCATTCGGTGGCATCTGGCAGTTGATAAGCTGGGCAAAGAGCACCCCAACCAGCCATTTGTTTGTAGGAGGCACGTGTGGGCACCCCCTGGGAAACCCTTGATGAATCGTTGCGCGACCAGGTTCGCGCCAGCGTTGAGCGCTATGCCGCGGCCCGCCCGATGCTGGAACACGTTGCCGAAGCCATGCGCACCCGCATCGAGTCGCTTTTCGACGAAACCGAGAACACGCCGCTGTTCGTCGTCAGCCGGGTCAAGACCGTCGAATCCTTCAGGGACAAGGCCTCCCGCATGCTGGTGGGGGAGGAGGGGGAGGACGCAGCCGTGGAGTTCCCCAATCCGCTGCGCGAGATCCACGACCTGGTGGGCGTGCGGGTGATCGTGAAGCTGCCCCACGAGATCCGCGAGGCGGCGAACCTGATCAAGCGCCGGCGGTCCGACTTCGACTGCCGCTCGGACCGGGAGAAGGACATCGGCTCGGTGGAGTCGGGGACCTACGGCTATTCCTCCCGCCACCTGATCCTCAAGACCCGCGGCGAGGAGGTCGTCCGGGACTTCCAGGCCAAGCTGGGCGGGGACGTGAAGATCACCGGGAACTTCGTCTTCGAGGTGCAGATCCGCACCATCCTGTCCCACGCGTGGAGCGAGATCGAGCACGACATCCGCTTCAAGAACGCCGAGCCGCGCGCCTGGAGCCCGCACATTGACCGGCAGTTCACCGCCACCGCCGCGATGCTCGAGGCCGTGGAGGACCAGTTCTCCGAGCTGCACGAACGCTTCGAGACCGTCACCGGCTTCTGGGATGCCGAGGGCGAGGGAGCGGTGCCGCTGGGCGCGGCGCGCATCCAGTTCATCTGGCAGACCCTGCTGCCGCACGTGGACAGGAAATCCGACGACGACTGGGGGTGGGCCGCTGAACTCCTCGCCGCCCACGGACTCTCCCGCACCCGCGAATTCGCCGCCCTGCTGCAGCCCAACGTGATCACCTCGGTGCGCGCCGCCCTTGACCACCGCTACTCCCCGGGCCCCGACCGCCTGTTGGACGACGTGCTGCTGTGGCACTTCGGCACCGCCCACATCGAGGCCACCAGCGGCGGGGATGCCCACCGAGCCGATTCGCTGCGCCGCCGCCTGGTCCAGATGGATTCCTACCGGACCAAGCAGGCCCAGGACAAGCCGGTGCCCGCACCCGCCGCGGGACCCCAGGCCTCCGCCGCGGCCGCCGTGACCGGCCCCGCGGCGGCGGGCACCGCGGCCGGTTCCCCGGGGGACGGGCCCAAGCCGGATCCGAAGGCGGACGGCAAGGGTCAGGCACGGTCCGCAGGGGCGAAGGCCGACGCACAACCGGCCAAGGGCGCCAACGCCAAGCCCTGATCGCCGGACGCCCCGCGGCCGGGTACATCGTGCGTCGTCGGGCGCGGAAACGGCCCGGCCCGCGCACCTTCACCCGGGCCGGCGTGAGATTGAACGCATCATCATGCCAAAGGGCTTCCGACCCGCGTAGACTGGGTAGGTTGCCCAGCAGGGCCCCAAAACTTTACCGAAAGGTCTCACCGTGATTTCCGTTGCCGATTTGGAGCTGCGCGCCGGCGCACGCCTTCTCATGGAGGGCGTCTCGTTCCGCATCGACAAGGGCGACAAGATCGGCCTGGTCGGGCGCAATGGCGCCGGCAAGACCACCATGACGCGCGTGCTGGCCGGGGAGTCGCTGCCCGCCGGCGGCTCGGTCACCACCACGGGAACCATCGGCTACCTGCCGCAGGACCCGCGCACCCCCAACATGGAGCAGCTGGCACGGGACCGCATCCTCTCGGCCCGCGGCCTGGACGAGATCGTCGGCAAGCTCAAGAAGTGCCAGGACGACATGGCCTCGGAAGACGAGGCGGTGGCGGCCAAGGCGATGCGCCAATACGACCGCATCGAGGCCGAGTTCATCGCCGGCGGCGGCTATGCAGCCGAGTCCGAGGCCGCGGCGATCTCCAACAACCTGGCCCTGCCCGAGCGCCTGCTCAACCAGCCGCTTTCCACCCTTTCCGGCGGCCAGCGCCGCCGCGTCGAGTTGGCCCGGATCCTGTACGCCGACGCGGAGACGCTGCTGCTCGATGAGCCCACCAACCACCTCGACGCCGACTCGGTCACCTGGCTGCGCGGCTTCCTGGCCAACCACCAGGGCGGGCTGCTGGTGATCTCGCACGACACCTCGCTGCTCGAGGCCACCGTGAACAAGGTCATCCACCTGGACGCGAACCGGGCCACCATGGACGTCTACAACCTGGGCTGGAAGCGCTACCTGGCCCAGCGCGAGACCGACGAGCGTGCCCGCAAGCGCGAGCGCGCCAACACCGAGAAGAAGGCCACCACGCTGCTGGCCCAGGCCAACAAGATGAAGGCGCGCGCCTCGGGCGCCTCCGCCGCACAGTCCATGCTCAAGCGCGTGGACCGGCTCATGGGCGGGCTGGACGATGTCCGCGTGGCCGACCGCGTCGCCGCCCTGCGCTTCCCGGATCCGGCCCCCTGCGGCAAGACCCCGCTGATGGCCGAGGGACTTTCCAAGTCCTACGGCTCGCTGGAGATCTTCACCGATGTCTCCCTCGCCATCGACCGCGGCTCCAAAGTCGTCATCCTGGGCCTGAACGGCGCCGGCAAGACCACGCTGCTGCGCATGCTCGCCGGCGTGTCCAACCCCGACACCGGGGACCTGATCGCGGGCCACGGCCTGAAGATCGGCTACTTCGCCCAGGAGCACGACACCCTGGACGTGGACCGCTCGGTGCTGGAAAACATGCGCTCGGCGGCCCCGAGCCACATGGGCGACGCGGAGGTGCGCGGCATCCTGGGTTCCTTCATGTTCTCCGGCGACGACGTCTCCAAGCCGGCCGGCGTGCTTTCGGGTGGCGAGAAGACCCGTCTGGCCCTGGCCACCATCGTGGCCTCCAGCGCGAACGTGCTGCTGCTCGATGAGCCCACCAACAACCTGGACCCGGCCTCGCGCGCCGAGATCCTCTCCGCGCTGTCCAACTTCTCCGGCGCCGTGGTCATGGTCTCGCACGACGAGGGCGCGGTTGCAGCGTTGAACCCCGACCGCGTGGTGCTGCTGCCCGACGGCGACGAGGACCTCTGGAACGATTCCTACCTGGAACTGGTCACCCTGGCCTAGCAACGACCCGGCCCGTCCTCCGCGCTGCACTGCCCCCGGCAGGGCGACGCAGGAGGGCGGGCCTTTTCGTGCCCCGGGGATGCCCGGGCCCCGGCGCTCGTGTGTCCGCGGGCAGGCGGTGCCTTGTGCGCGGCACGCTCCGGCGGTAGCTTCATCCGTACCCGCACCGGGCGACCGGGCGGGCACGGACGGGACCCCGCGACGGGAAGGAGCCAGGGATGGACGCCACGGAATGGAACATCGGCCCGGCGGCCTCGGCTGCCGAGCTGGTAGCCGCCTCGGAGCTCTTCGACTCTCCCGTCACCCCGGACGGCGCCCGGGCATTCCTGGCCATGCCGGGGCACCACCTGCTGCTGGCGCGCGGCCTCGACGGCACCGCGGTCGGCTTCGTGTCTGGGGTGCTGATGCGGCACCCGGACAAGGAACCGGAGATGTTCGTCTACGAGCTGGGCGTCGGGGAGGCCCACAGGCGCCGCGGCATCGCCGCCGCGCTGTTGCGCGCCCTGGCGCGGACCGCCCTGTCACTGGGCTGCACGGGCATGTGGACGGGGACCGAAGGCGCAAACGTCGCGGCCCTGGCCGCCTACCGGTCCCTGGGCGCCACGGTTGACACCGAGTCGGTGTTCATCGTGTGGGAAGAACTGGCCCGGGAGTTCGGCCCGGGAGCCGGGCACGGATCGCGCGGTGACGGCGATTCCGGCCCGGCGCATCGGGGTCCGTGATCAGTTCGCCCCGGGGACCCCGGCATCCCGTGCGGCGGCGGCCTTGCGCTCCAGCTCGTCGAGATATGCGTCCTCGGTGGCCTCGTCGGTGGGGCTGCCGTCGCGCCGGACCAACTTCTTGGGCCTCTTGCGCAGCCGGTGCGCCTGGTGCAGCACCGGCTCCTCGCCGCGCAGCGCCGCCGCCGCCCGCTCCTCGCGGTCCTCGCGGTTGATGCGCGCCTGCTGCCTGGCCGCGTAGCCGAAGCCGATGAACACCAGCACGCCGAAGGCGAACCACTGGAAGGAGTAGGACAGGTGCGGCCCCTCGTCCTCCTCGGGACGTTGCAGCTGCGTCGGTGCCGTGGCCGGTGCCGGGTCCTCCAGGTACATCAGCCCGTAGCTGCCGGTGGACACCGGGTAGCCCAGCTGCTGCGCATAGGCGGACAGGTCGATGGAGGCCAGCTGGCCCTCCGGTGCCCCGCGGTCCAGCTTCGGCTCTGCGGCCTTGAGCCGGACCTCGACCTCGACGGTCCCGGTGGGAGGCGCGGGGACGGCATCAGGGCGCCCGGCGTTGTCGTTGCCGATCGGCAGGAAGCCGCGGTCAACGATGACGGTGGCCCCCTCGAGGGTGCGGAAGGGAACCAACACCTCGTAGCCGGGGCGCGACCCGGAAATGCGGTTGCGCACCACGACCTGGTCCTCGGCCACGTAGCTGCCGCGCAGCCGGACCGGCGTCCACTTGCCCTCGGCGGGCAGTTCCTCGAAGAGGCGTTCCGCCTGGGCGAAGGGGATGGGCTCGGCGTCGTAGTTGCGTTGCACATGGGAGATCTCGGTCAGGGCGCCTTCACGGCGGTCCATCTGCCATTTGCCCAGGAAGGTGAAGGCGGTGGCGAAGAGGCACACCAGGAGCAACCAGCCGATCCAGCGGGTGCTGGCCAGGAATCGATACACGCTTCTTTATTCTCCTTGGGTGCCGGTGCCGGCGGCCGCGTCCCGAAGCGGCAGGCGCTCCTTGAACAGCAGGCGCTCGGACAGGTAGTTCTCGAGCCAGTCGGCGTGGTCGGCACAGGCCAACCAGGTTTTTCGTCGTTCTGGGGTGTGGATCTTCGGGTTGTTCCACAGCAGGGCCACGCTGGCGTCGTCCCGGCAGCCCTTCCGCGAACATTTGGGCGGCCCGGTGGGCCCCTGCGGTCCGGTGCCGCCGCCGAGCGAGTCGAAGATGCTCATCGGTTGCCCCCGTGCCGGTGGTGTCCGCCGGCGGGCTGCCCGGGTTCGCCGGGCTCCTCCACGAAGGATCCGTCGATGGTGCTCGGCGCCTCGGCGGCGTAGGTGGACGCCGGGTCAACCCAGTACTCCCGGGACGCATCCTGCGGGGTGCTTCCAGAGTGGGCCTGCGTGGCGGCGGGCTCGGTGACGGTTTCGTCGAACTCTTCGAACACGTAGCTTTCTCCTCCTACCCAGGAATCGGTGGCGCGTGCTTCCGCGCCCGGTTCCCCCGCTTCGGTGTCGTTGGCGTCGGGTTCCGGGTCCGCGGATGCGGGTGCGGTGCCCGCGGTGCCGCCGGAGGCGAGCGGGCGCGGGCCGTCGCCGGCGAAGTATTCGGCCGGTGGCTGGCGCTTGGTCACATCTGCACCGCCGTTGGCGATGACGACGGCAACGTAGGGCAGCACGATGGCCGCAGCAAGGAATGTCCACTGCAGCCAGCCGTGCACGAAGAAGGCGGCGATGAAACAGGCCAGGCGCACCGACATCGAGATGGTGTATTTGAGCACACGGGAGTGCTGCTCCACGGTGTGGGACTCTTGCGCCTCGGTGATCCGGTGGACCGGTTGACCCTGGTCATGGTGGTGATGGGTGTTGTTTGGCTCGCTCATGGTTCTTCCGTCGATCCGTCACCTACCATTCTCTCACCGACCCGCACCGCGATACGAATCCGTTCGATGTGCGTGCGGCGAAATGCCGGCGGGGTCGTCGGTCCGGGATTCCCGCAGGTCATCGGGATCCCTCAGGCACCCCGGATCCACCTACGCGGCGGCCCTGTCCAGACCCGCTGCGTGGCGCGGAGGGGCGCGCCGACCAGTGGCGCAGGATCCGGCCGGCGGCGCTCGGGCTAGAATTGGATCCGCAGACCCCCACCCACCCCAGAACTTCTTTATGGAGGATCCATGTCCGAAACCCCCACCGGCCGCAGCGTACTGGTCACCGGAGGCAACCGCGGAATCGGCCTGGCCATCGCCCGCGCCTTCGAAGCCAACGGCGACAAGGTCGCCATCACCTACCGCAGCGGGGAGGTTCCGGAGGGGTTGTTCGGCGTGAAGGCCGATGTCACCGACACCTCGTCGATCGATGCCGCATTCACCGAGGTCGAGGCCGCCCACGGACCCGTCGAGGTGCTCGTGGCCAACGCCGGGGTCACCCGCGACATGCTGCTGCTGCGCATGAACGAGGAAGATTTCACTTCCGTGATCGACACCAACCTCACCGGTGCGTTCCGCGTCATCAAGCGCGCCTCCAAGGGCATGATCAAGATGCGCAAGGGCCGCGTGGTGCTGATTTCCTCGGTCGTGGGCCTCTACGGATCCCCGGGCCAGATCAACTACGCGGCCTCCAAGGCCGGGCTGGTCGGCATCGCCCGCTCGCTCACCCGCGAACTGGGGTCGCGCGGCATCACCGCCAACGTCGTGGCCCCCGGATTCATCAACACCGACATGACCGCGGCCCTGCCCGAGGCCACGCAGAAGGATTACCTGGCCTCTATCCCGGCGAACCGCTTCGCCGAGCCCGAGGAAGTGGCCAACGTGGTCCGCTGGGTCGCCAGCGACGAGGCCGCCTACATCTCCGGTGCCGTCATCCCGGTCGATGGAGGCCTGGGCATGGGGCACTAGGTCCTCCCGGCGCCACCTGGACTCACATAATCGGGACCACGCACGCCGGGGGAGTGGGGAATGGATCTGGTGCCTCACTCCCGCCTGCCCGTTTGGGCGCCTTGCCCTCAGCCCCGCCTCGGGGAGGCGATGCGCCCCAACGGCGGACCCCGTATGACGCGCAGGCCGCGACAGCCGGGCCGCCTTGGCCGCGTGGGTAGGGCGGCCCGGCAACACAACCGAGGATTGATCCAGTTCGCTCCTCGGTTGTGGAAATCCATGGGTATTTTATTTATCTAGATAAATTTTTGACTTAGTCCGACTCTTACCGCGGCAACCTCACGCACGGACCCGGCCCCCAAAACAAGCCCAGACACCCCCGGAGCCGGCACCCGGGGGACGGCAAGGCCCACGGACCGACCCGATGCGACGTGATCCCCGGCCACGCAATAAACTGGTGGTGAAACCGGCAACGGTACGGGTGCAGCCGCACAGCGTATCTGCCGGGCTACGACGGGAAGAAGACGCCATCATGGAAACCCTTAAGGACCGCCTTCGCGCGGACATGACCGCCCACCTCAAGGCCGGTAACAAGGTGGAGCTCACCACCGTGCGCAACCTGCTCGGAGAAATCAACACCCGCGAAAAGGGCGGCAAGACCCCGCTTGAACTCGACGATGCAGCGGTGATTTCACTCCTCCAGAAGGAAGCCGCGCGCCGCCGCGAAACCGCGACCACCTACACCGAGGCCGGCCAAGCAGATCGGGCCGCCGCCGAGGAGCAGGAAGCCGCCATCATCGAGGCCTACCTGCCGGCAGCCCTGACCGAGGACGACGCGAAGTCCATCGTCGCCGAGGTCGTGGCCGAGTTGCGCGCCGACGGCTCGGAACTGGGAATGCGACAGATGGGCACCGTCATGAAGCGGGTCACCGAAAAGGTAGCCGGCCGCTTTGACGGCAAGGCCCTGAGCAACATGGTGCGGGCGGAATTGGCCTAGGCGGTTTCCCGGAAGCCGGGTTTCCGGTCGGCGGCGGTTCACACCTCCGGCGGCGTGCCGGAGGCACCGGGCCCACCGTGTCGATAGCATGGTGTTGCCGTTGCGGTCCACGCGGCGGGCGCCAACGCGAGACGATGTGGGATCTGGATGACTGGCTGGGCCGGAATCAACTGGCAGTTTTTTGACGACGAGGACACCCAGACCAGGATCGGTGTCACCTTCGGCCTCGGACTGCTCGACGAGGAACTTGCGGCCACCGGCTCCCTGTCGATTGCCCTGGCGGCGCTGCGCGCCGAATTGGCCCGGCCGGTGGAGCTGGGTGCCGGACGCACCGGCTTTCCCGAGGTGCTAGTCGAACTCGGCAGCGACACATCGACCGTGACGATCCGCGGTGCCACCGATACCGTCGGGGCGGCCTGGCGTCGGCTGCCGGGGCTTTTCGCCGGTTGGATAGTCACCGACCAGATAGACCCTGCCCGCCCGGAACATCCGGTCTGGCCCGCCGACCTGGTGCAGCGAACCGGCCGCAACGCGGCCGCGCTGGCCGGGTTCCAGGTCTCGGCGACCGACGCGCGTGAACGGGCCCGTGTGTTGCTGTCACGGCTGGACCCGGCCTCCGGACGCACCAGAGCCGTCTTCTTCACCACCGCCGAATCCCTGATCGGGTCGGGCTTCGCGGTCCAGGAAGCAGACAAGGGTCCCGCACCCGAACTCCAGTGGGCCGACGGCACCCACAGGCGGACGGCCACCGGGGCCGACGGCGTCCTTCCCGAGGGCCTCGATGCGCTTGCGAAGCCCGCCACGGGCAATGGACCCGGGTCGCTCCCCGTGAGCGAGGAGACGATCTTGCTCTCCACGCTCGTGCCCCGCTCGGCGTCCGGATTGGCCGCCGCCGAATTGCTCCGCGCGAAGCTGGCGGAAACCGCAACCCATGCGGGGCTTGACCCTGATGCCATCGGCATCGGCATGCTCGGGCTTGGCGCTGAATTCTGCGTCTTCCTGCGCACCGAAGGCAAACTGGCGCAGGCCACCCGGCAGCGCGTGCTCAAGGACTTCGGCCGGAGCATGGCACTGGTTCCCGATCCGTGGGTGGAGGATGCGGTGCGGCACACCGACCACCGACTCTCCCCGCGCCTCGCACGGGAACGCAGGGTACTGGGGCTCGTGGACGATGCCGGTGCGGACACCGGCCGGGTGCGCCAGGTACTCATCGAGGCAACCCGGTTCCTGCACCTGGCATTGGATCCGGGCACCCATGACCCGCGGTCCGCGGACCGGCCGAAGCGCTCCGGGAGCGAGGCCTCGGGGCGCGAACGCACCTTCCGTTCCCTTCCCACCGGAGACGTGTCCACGGGACGACCCGTGACCCTGGTCGTGGGGCAGGGCGCGCTGGCCCTCCGCACCAGGGTGGCGGAACATGGCGGAGGCACGATGCTCGAGACCCGCATCGCTGTCCGTGACGCCCTGGCGGTTCTCGAAGACCCGGCCGGAACGCTCGCGGTAGTCGACCGGAACCAGCAGGTGCTCACCTTCCACCCCCGGCTCTTCAAGCACCACCGGTCACTGCAGCAGCTCCTGGACCCGCTGCTCGACGGGCTGCCCCGGCTGGGGATCAACAACGACGCCGACCCCGCGGGTATTGCCCTCCGCCTGCGGCGGGCAAAGCGGCCACCTGCCTGGCTGCTGGCCGGTGCCGTGGCACTTGCCGGATTCCTGGTGATCCCCATGGTGGCGTCCAGCCTCGATGAACCGCAGGTCACGGCGCGGATCACGATCGGCGAGACGGCGCAGCTGGGCAACGGGACGACCATCACCGCCACCGGCTTCGACAGGATCCCGGCGGCCGCGGGGGAGCGCGAGACGCAGGTGGCGGTGCAGGTGCGCTTCTGCGCGGGCGGCGACACCGGGACCGGGGAGTTTCCGCCGGAAACCCAGCGGAGCGTGGCGCCCGCGGACTTCGTGATGCTCAACGAGCAATATGTCTCCGCGCGGCTCGTGGACAGCGATTCGCAGCTGCGCCGCGACACCCTGCAGGAGGGCCAATGCGCCGTCGGGGACCTGGTCTTCCAGGGTGAGGGCCTCTCGGTTCCGCGCCTGGCCTACAAGAACCCCTTCGGCGACGACGTCGTCTGGTATACCCACGGGAAGGTCCCGCCGGCCCCGGTGGACTAGACTCGTTTGGAGGATTCCTACAAGTCTCCTCCCCATGGAATGCTGGCAGGATTGATACCAGCGTCCGGTATTTTGTACGGACACCCCAAGTTCCCCAGCACCGTCGGGGGACCGAAACCTTTCAAGCAGTGCTGCACAAGGAGTGTAAATGACCGATCTCACGGGCAAGTCCGCGATCGTCACCGGGTCGTCCCGGGGCATCGGCGCCGAAGTTGCAAAGATCCTCGCCGCGCAGGGTGCCGGCGTCGTAATCAACTACCGCCAGAAGGCGCCGCGCGCCAACAAGATCGTTGCCGGCATCACCGAGGCCGGCGGCCGCGCCGTGGCCGTGGGCGCCGACCTGACCACCCCCGAGGGACCTGCCGCACTGGTGGATGCGGCCACCGAGAACTTCGGCTCGGTCGACGTGCTGGTGCTCAACGCCTCCGGCGGCATGGAATCGGGCCTCGGCGAGGACTACGCGCTGCGCCTGAACCGCGACGCCCAGGTCGCCATGCTCGAGGCGGCCACCGCGAAGATGGCCCCGGGCTCCCGCGTCGTCTTTGTCACCAGCCACCAGGCACACTTCATCGACCAGGTCGAGACCATGGACGCCTACGAGCCGGTGGCCCGCTCCAAGCGCGCCGGCGAACTGGCACTGCGCGAATTCATCCCGGCACTCGAGGCCAAGGGCATCGGCTTCGTGGTCGTCTCCGGCGACATGATCGAGGGCACCATCACCGCGACGCTGCTGGACCGCGCCGAGCCCGGCGCCATCGAGGCCCGCCGCGCCGCCGCCGGCAAGCTCTACTCCGTTCAGGAGTTCGGCGCCGAGGTCGCGGCCATGGTCACCGCCGACGTCCCCACCGGGCACACCGAGTACGTGGGCGGGGCGGGCGACTTCCTGAAGAAGTAGCCGGGCCTCCCGGATCCGGGCACCTTGCAGGCAACCGTGCATTTCCACCTTCCCTGGGGGAGGCGCGAAATGCACGGTTTTCCTGTACCCGGGACCTGGTCCTGCACGGCTCATTTCCGCGGTATCAGGATGCGCAGCAGCGAGCGCAGCCCGAACACGAATCCGCCCAGGGCCAGCGTGTAGCCGAGGAACTCGTAGAGGCGCAGGTTTTGCGCCAGCATGGGCCCGGAGTCGGAAACCATCAACAGGATGCTGCCGATGATGGCGGCAATGGAGATCCCGGCGATGATGCCCTCGTGGACCAGCCCCGTGAGGAAGCCGCGGTCCGTGGGGGAGGCGAATTGCCGGACATTGACCTGCAGGTTCCCGCTCTCGATCTTTTCGTTCAGCATGGACAGGTTCCGCGGCATGCGCTGCAGCGTCGAGACGAAGCCGATGGCGTTGGAGGCCAGCAGGTTCCTGAGGGCCTCGGGCGTGGTCATGGCGGAGATCCAGGCCAGGGACCGCTGCTGGGCCTCGCCGATGACGTCGAACCCCGGATCCAGCAGCCTGATGGTCCCTTCAAGGGAACCAATGGCGCGCAGGGCGCCGGCAAGTTGCGGCGGGACGCCGAGTCCATGGCGTTGGAGCAGTTGGAAGAGCTTGGTGAAGAGCACCTGCGGGGAGCCGTCCAGGTGCGTGAGCAGGATCCCCATGCCGCGCTCCAGGGCCCGCCGGTCCAGTGCGGGAGCCCGGTCCACCATTTCCAGCAGGCGGTCGGTGGCCGCGACGTTGTCGTCGGCCTGCACGGCCACGAGGAACCCGGCCAGCGACATCCGGGTGTCGCGCCCGAGGCGTCCCACGGAGCCGAAGTCCAGCAGCGCCAGGGCGGGGCCCGCGGGCGCGCCGGCTCCGGTTCCGGCGCCGCGCAGCACCAGGATGTTTCCGGGATGCAGGTCGGAGTGGAAGACGCCCGAGACGATCACCTGCTGCAGGATCCCGTCGAAGAGTTCCACCGCCAGCGTCCTGCGCAATTCGGGGGTCGCGGCGTCCAGGCAGGCCTCGCCCAGCGGATCGCCGTCCAGGTGTTCCATGACCAGCACCTTGTTCGAGGAGAACTCCGGATACACCCGCGGGATCTTCAGCGCGGGGTTCCCCGCCGCCACGGCACGCATGTTCGCCATTTCGACGGTGTAGTCCAATTCCTCGCGCAGCGAGGCCCCGAATCCCGCCGCGAGCGACTCGAGGCCGAGTGCCCGGCCCCACGCGGTGCGGCGCTCGAGCATTCCGGCGAACCGCTCGATGATGTCCAGGTCGACCTTGACCTGCGTGCGGGCCGTCGGCCGCTGGATCTTCACCACCACCGCCTGCCCGGTTTTCAGCACCGCCGCGTGCACCTGGGCCACCGATGCGGAGGCCAGCGGCTCGGTGTCGATCGAGGAGAACACCTCGTCCAGCTCCCGGCCCAGCGCGGCCTCCAGCATCGGGCGCAGGGCGCTGAATGGTTCCGGCTCGGCGCGCGTCTGGAGCAGGGAAAGCTCGGAAATGTACTCCGCGGGCAGCGTGTCGGCCCTGGTGGAAAGCATCTGCCCGAGCTTGATGAAAGTGACCCCGGACTTGCCCAGCGTGGCGGCCAGGGAGCGCGCCGTCCGGGCGGCCTCGGTGGTTCCGCCCTGCATGGAGCGTGCACTGACCGGACGCAGCAGTCCCTCACGGAAGGCGGTGCGGGTGACCTGCAGGTAGCGCCTGCGCCGCGCGCCGGAGGCCCGCAGCGAGCGCAGCACGCCCCACGGCGTGCCCAGGCTGCCGGTGGGCCACAGCACCTCCACCGCCACCAGCAACCCGGTGCCCAGCGCGAAGGCCCAGGCAATCGAGAGAGCGAAGAGCAGCAGCGTGGGGACCACCGCCAGCGCGGCGTCCTCGGCGTCGTGGATCCCGGAATTGGCCAGGAACACCGTGGTCAGCGGGGTGCCGCCGAAACAGACGACGAGGCCGACCGCGAACGAGCGCGGCCACCCGACCGGGACCCCCAGGATGCGTCGCACCGCGAAGGCCGCGGCCAGCGCGAAGAGCGCGGTCAGGACGACGGAAAGCAGCAGGAGGGGGAGAAACGCTGGGGTGCCGGTCGGATCCAATCTCGGGCTCCAGGTGGGTAGGGAACAGGAATAGAACCGGGCCTGGCAGGTTCACTCGTGCGGCCCACGGCTCCAGACTACGTGAAAGGACCCCCGGCCGACATGGGAGGGCGTGAACGCGACTGCGCTTGGGCGGGGCGGGGGCCGACGCGACGGAGGCGCCGTCCCTCCCGGTGTCGGGTGGGGCGGCGCCTCCGTCGGCGTGCTGCGGGGGTCCGAGCCTAGGGCTTCTTCCCGCAGATGACCTTGTTCCAGGGCTGGTAGGTCCAGGACTTCGTCTCGACCGGCAGGGTCTTGTCCGCCGAGGTGCGGGTGCGGGTGACGTTGATCGAGAAACCCTTCTTGCCGCCGCTTTCGGGCTTGCAGTTCTTGGCCGGGTTGTACTCGGTGCCGGGGTTGGTGAGGTTGTACTTGGCCGAGGACTTGCTGCCGACCGTCCAGTAGTCGGTGCTCCACAGGCGGGTGTTGACCTTCCCGCCGCCAACCCAGGCCTCGATCATCACGCCGTAGGGGGTGTTGTTCTTCCACGCCATGTCGACCTGGCCCTCCCAGAGGGTGGCCTCACGGCCGGCGGGGTAGCGCTCGAACCAGCGGCTGTGCGGCTTGTGCGTGATGTCGTCGTAGCCGGCCAGGAAGCCGACGTTGTACAACTGGGTGGAGATCTGCGACAGGCCGCCGCCGACGGCCTCGGTGGCGAAGCCGTTGACGACCACGCCGGAGCCGTAGTATCCGTTGGCCGTGGTGATCGGGCCGAGCGCCTTCTCCAGCGAGAAGGTCTCCCCGGGCATGACCAGCACGCCGGTGAGCCGCTTGGTGCCGGCATAGAGGTTCTTGGTGCGCACGGTGTCGGCGGCCGGGTACGGGGTGGAGAAGGTCACGATGGCTTCCTTCACGCCGAGCTTCTTCGCCTCCGCGGTGGTCAGCTCCGGGACCGTCGTGGTCAGGGCGACCTTGGCGGTCCGCTGGGGATCCTTGGAAGCCGCCAGCACCAGCTTGTCCAGGTCCTTCGAGTCGATGGACGTGCCGTTTTCGGAGGGGATGACCTTCGGGGCCCCGCCGGAAAGGACGATCCTCGCGTCCTTCGCGGTGGACTTGAACCCGTCGGAGCCCTGGGCGGCGGCCTCGACCAGCTTGTTGGCGTCCAGCGACATGGTCACGGCGTCGTCGGCGACCTTGAAGGAGGCCGCATCCGCCAGCTGTTCCGGGGTCAGCGAGGCGCTGGACTTCCCGTCGGTGAGCTTGATGGGGCCGGCAACCAGCGGCTTGGCCGTCTCCTCCAGGGCGGTCTCCAACGTCTTCGCGGAGGTCTTGGGCTCGCTCAGCGCGGCAGGAAGCTCCAGCGGTTCGGCAGCGTCGAACCAGGACTCCGAGACGACGGCCGCGGATTCGTCGACTTCCAGCGCCACGCCGGTGACCGGCTTGGTCAGCACCGGCGTGGCGCCGTCGAAGGCCAGCTTGCCCTCGGCGGTCTTGGCCGCGACCCTTGTCGCCAGGGCATCGAGCTCGGCGCGCAGCTTGGCCTCGTCGACGTGGCTGGACGGTTCGATGTGCAGCTGGCCGGTGAAGCGCTCCAGCAGCGTGGCGGGGTTCAGGTCGAAGCCCGTGAGCCCGTCCAGGGTCCCCTCGATGTCGATCGCCAGTCCGGCGGCCACCGGGTCGATGGCTTCCTGCTTGCCGTTGACCTGCACGGCGACTTCCTGCGTGGTTGCCGGGGTGAGCTTTTGCTCAAGGACCTGGCGCGCCGCCTCCGTGGACAGCGAGCCGACGTTCACCCCGTGGACGGTGGTGTTGGCGGGAATCTGCGAGCCGGCATAGGCGGCGGCACCTGAATACAGTCCGCCGGCAAGTACGACACAGGCCCCGCCGATGAGCCAACCACGGCGTGACTTGCGTTCCGGGGCGCGATGTTTGCGACCCAATTCTTCACTCTGCAAAACGATTCGTTCTCTTCCATCGGGGGCACGCCGGCGTACCGTGTTTGGGATTGCGGCACCCCGCGAAAGGGTTGGGCCGCCTCCTGCATCCTACCGGTGGCATCCAAACGAGGGACTAAATATCAGGTGATTAGGAGCAAATCGTTATGAGATCCCCACCAAGTTGGCGATGATGTCCAGGCGCGGCTGGTCGATCCGGGCGTCGGCGGCATCGCGCAGCAGCGGCTTTGCGTTGAATGCCACCCCGAGTCCGGCGGCGCCGACCATGTCCAGGTCGTTGGCCCCGTCGCCGGCTGCGATGGTGTGCTCCATGTCGATGCCCAGTTCGCGGGCCCAGGTGCGCAACATGGTCTCCTTGTAGGCCCGGTCCACCACCTGCCCGTTCACCGTGCCGCTGAGTTGCCCGTCGACGACGACCAGGTCGTTGGCGCGGGCAAAGTCCAGGCCCAGCTCGGCCGCCAGCGGGTCAAGGATCTGGGCGAAGCCGCCGGAGACGACCCCCACGTGGTGCCCCGCCGCCTTGAAGGCGGCGATGAGCTCTGCCGCACCGTCGCTGAGCTCCAGGCGCGAGCGCACCGCATCGATCACCCCCGCATCGAGTCCGGCCAGGGTTGCCACCCGGGCGTGGAGCGAGGCGGCGAAGTCCAGTTCGCCGCGCATGGCGGCCTCGGTGACAGCCGCGACCTCCGCTTCCCGTCCGGCGTGGGCCGCCAACAGCTCGATGACCTCCTGCTTGATGAGCGTGGAGTCCACGTCCATGACAAGCAGCATCTTTTTCGCGCGCACGAGCCCGGCCGGAACCACGGCGATGGCTGAGGCGCGCAGCGCGGGGTCCTCGGAACGGGCCAACAGGTTGTCAAGCGGGTTCACCAGGGCGCGCAGCTGGCGCACCGTCCCGGTGACCTCCCAGCGCGCCCCGCTGCGGCCGGCACCGTCGAACGCCTGCTCGTCGATCACCTCGTGGCCGGCGGCGGCCAGGGTGCGGCGCAGGCCGGCGGGTTCGGCACACGGCGTGGCGGCGGAATGGAACACGATGAAGGCAGTGGAATGCATTCGTTTATTCTCCCGCGGCCGCGGGCGCCCGCCCAAAACGTCGCACGCTTTGTTGCGCGGCTTCTTGTTCGACATCACACCCCCGGTTCCGGTCCCGGGGCGCCGCGCGTGCTTCGGGCGAGCGGGGCTCCGGGGCGCGCCCGGGGGCGTTCCCACGGCATGTCTGGCGCGGCCGGTTGGGTCAAAGGCGGTTCACTGGCCTAGTGTTTTACCCATGAATGAAGTGCTGGGCCTCGCCGACGTCTCCGTGGTACGCGGACGCAAAGATCTATTGACTGACATCAACTGGCAGGTAAAGGAGGGCGAGCGTTGGGTGGTCCTGGGACCCAACGGCGCCGGAAAGACCACGTTGCTGCAGATCGCCGGTGCCCGGATGCACCCCACCCGCGGCGTGGCGGGCGTGCTGGGCGAGGTGCTCGGCGCCGTCGACGTCTTTGAGCTGCGCCCCCGCATCGGCCTGTCCTCCGCGGCCCTGGCCAACCACATCCCCGAGGGCGAGAACGTGCTGAACGTCGTGCTGACCGCATCGTACGGAATGACCGGACGCTGGCGCGAGGCCTATGAGAAGCTCGACGAGCGCCGGGCATTCACCCTGCTGCACGACTGGGGCATGTCCACCATGATCAACCGCCCCTTCGCCACCCTCTCCGAGGGGGAGCGCAAGCGCGTGCAGATCGCCCGTGCGCTGATGACCGATCCCGAGCTGTTGCTGCTCGACGAGCCGGGCGCCGGTCTTGACCTGGCCGGCCGCGAGGACCTGGTGGCACGGCTGAGCGAGCTGGCCAACGACGAGGAGGCCCCGGCGATGGTGCTGGTTACCCACCACCTCGAGGAGGTGCCGCCGGGCTTCACCCACGCCCTGCTGCTGCGCGACGGCCACGTGGTCGCCGCCGGCCCCATCGCCGAGACGCTGACCGAGGACAACCTGTCGGAGACCTTCGGCACGCCGCTGAGCCTGCGCGCCGAGCGCGGGCGCTTCAGCGCCGTCGCCAAGCACTAGCCGAGCACCGCGGCATCGCCGCCGCCACCGCCCTGCGGGTCGTGGCCCACAGCAACAATCATCAACAGGGGAGCGGTTTCCGGCGTGGACTTGTGGCGCGACATCATCATCTTCTTCGCGGGCCTCTGGGCCGGGACCATCAACACCATCGTCGGATCTGGCACCCTGGTGACCTTCCCGGTGCTGGTGGCCCTCGGGTTCGCACCGGTCAACGCGGTGGTCTCCAACGCGATGGGCCTGGTCGCCGGGGGATTCTCCGGCGCCTGGGGCTACCGGCGGGAGGCCGCCAGCGTCTGGCGGACGATGCTCAAGCTCGTCCCGGTCTCGCTGGTCGGCGGGCTCATCGGCGCCTGGCTGCTGCTGCACCTGCCCGACACCGTCTTCGGGTACGTGGCCCCGGTGCTGATCGTGCTGGCCCTGCTGCTGGTGATCTTCCAGCCCCGGCTCTCGGCCTGGGCCAAGACGCGGCAGGCAACCAGCGTCGGGATCAACCCCGACGAGGCCGACCGCACGCGCATCGGGCCCACCCTGTACATCCTGGTGTTCCTCATCGGCATCTACGGCGGCTACTTCACCGCCGCCCAGGGCATCTTGCTGATGGCCGTGTTCGGGATCTTCCTGCATGCCTCGCTGCAGCAGTCCAACGCCATCAAGGTGATCCTGTCCCTGGTGGTCAACCTGGTCGCGGCAATCTCCTACCTGGTCTTCGCCCCCGAGCGCATCCACTGGCCCGTGGTGCTGCTGATCGCCGTGGGCTCGCTCATCGGCGGGTTCATCGGCGCAAAGGTGGGGCGTAGGCTCTCCCCGGGCTGGCTGCGCGCCGTCATCGTGGCGCTGGGCCTGGTGGCGCTGGCCAACATGGTCGCCAAGCTCCTCACGGGGTCCTGATGCCCGCGCCCGGACAAGCCCCCGGATTCGATGCGGGGCACGAAGCCGAGGCCGCGGTGCGCGCGGCGGCCGGCGCAGACCTCGCCCGACGCCTGGTCTTCCTGCACTCGGGGAAGGACCCGCGGGCCCATGACTACGTGGGTCTGTCGGACGCCGCGCTGCGCCAGGTCGCGGACCCGGCCAACGGGCGCTACATCGCCGAAAGCTCCAAGGTCCTGCGCCGGGCGCTGGCCGCTGGGCACAGCCCGCGTTCCTTCTTCATGGCGCCGAAGTGGCTGGATTCACTGCGCGACGTGTTTGCCGCCCACCCCCAGGCACCGATCTATGTGGGCTCCGACGCGGTGCTCGAATCCATCACCGGCTTCCACCTGCACCGCGGTGCGCTGGCGGCCATGGACCGCCCCGCCCCGTTGGCGCTGGACCAGGTGCTCTCCGGGGCCAAGCGGATCGCGATCCTCGAGGACATCGTCGACCACACCAACCTCGGCGCGATCTTCCGATCCGCGGCGGCACTGGGCATCGAGGCGGTGCTGGTCACCCCGCGCTGCGCCGACCCGCTGTACCGCCGGTCCATCCGGGTCTCCATGGGCGCGGTGTTCCAGGTGCCGTGGGTGCGCCTGGAGGCGTGGCCCGATGACCTGCGCGCCGTGGCCGCGGCCGGGTTCACCATCGCCGCCATGGAATTGACGGCCCATGCCCAGGGCATCGACGAGGTTGCCGCGGGCAACCACGAGCGGCTCGCACTGGTCCTGGGCACCGAGGGCGCCGGGGTCAGCGAGGCGGTGCTGCAACGGGCGGACCTGCACGTCATGGTCCCGATGCGCCCCGGCGTCGACTCGCTGAACGTCGCGGCTGCCTCGGCCGTGGCCTTCTGGGAGCTGCGCGCACGCTAGCGGCAGCAACCCGCGCCTGAATTGGAAAATCCTTGTCCCGTTCCGCTACACTGGAACGTCGGCTTCGTGATCCCACGGGCCGGTTTGGCACATTTGGTTGCTGGCAAAATCCAGTGACGTGAGCAAAGGTTTAGCATGAAGGCTGATATTCACCCGCAGTACAACACCATGGTGTTCCATGACCTCGCCTCGGGCGAGAAGTTCCTGACCCGTTCGACGGCCACGAGCAAGAAAACCATCGAGTGGGAAGACGGCAACACCTACCCGGTCATCGACGTCGAAATCTCCGCCGCCTCGCACCCGTTCTACACGGGCAAGCAGCGCATCATGGACTCGGCCGGCCGCGTCGAGCGCTTCAACGCCCGCTTCAAGGGCTTCGGCGGCAAGAAGTAATTCCGCCTTCACGCCTGCACACGGGATCCTCCTTTTTGGGAGGGTCCCGTTGTTGCTTAACCCCGCCGCGACCCGGGCGCCCGCCAGCCGGCGGGGCCCGCCCCCGCTTGGCGGGGTGCGGTGCCCGGTGACTAGGATGGAGTCCATGACTCAGGGCTACACGCATCACGGTGAATACAAGGTTGTCGGCGGGAAGCTGGTCGTCGCCGACCTGCTGGTCCAGGACGGGGCGATCACCGCCGCCTCCATCAACGGGGACTTCTTCCTGGAGCCCGACGAGGCCCTCTACGACCTGAACGACGCGTTGGTCGGCCTGCCGGCGACAGTGGAACACTCAGCGGTCCGCGACGCGGTCAACGCGGGGCTGCGCGAGGGCGCGGTGATGTTCGGCTTCGACGCCGATGCCGTGGCCCGCGTGGTGCGCCGGGCACTGGGGCACGCCACGACCTGGGCCGACCATGCCTGGGAGGTCCTGGGCCCGGACACCATGCCCATCGTCGAAAACGTTGCCCTCGACGAGGTGCTGGCCCGGCAGGTCGCCGCCGGCACGCGCGGCCCGACGCTGCGACTCTGGGACTGGAACGACTCGGCGGTGATCATCGGCTCCTTCCAGTCGGTGCAGAACGAGGTCGACGCGCAGTCAGCGGCCGAGCACGGCATCCAGGTGGTCCGGCGGATCAGCGGCGGCGGGGCGATGTTCATGGAGGCGGGAAACTGCATCACCTACTCGCTCTACCTGCCCTCCTCGCTGGTTGACGGCATGAGCTTCGCCGATTCCTACCCGTTCCTGGACGCCTGGGTCATGGAGGCGCTGGCCTCGATCGGCGTGAAGGCGCACTACAAGCCGCTGAACGACATCGCCACCGAGGCCGGGAAGATCGGCGGGGCGGCGCAAAAGCGGCTGGCCGGCGGCGTGGTGCTGCACCACGTGACCATGAGCTATGACATCGACGCGGAAAAGATGCTGCAGGTGCTGCGCATCGGCCGGGAGAAGATCTCCGACAAGGGCATCGCCTCCGCGGTCAAGCGCGTGGACCCGCTCAAGAGCCAGGCGAAGATGGGCCGCGCGGAGATCATTTCGGCGATGATTGACACGTTCACGCGCCGCTACGCGGCCACCGCCGGCACCGTCGACGAGGCCACGCGGCAAACCGCACGGGAACTGGCGGCCACCAAGTTCTCCACCCCCGAATGGACCGCGCGCGTCCCGTAGACGACGCTGCCCGGGCCCGCTGCTGCGCGGGTCCGGGCAGGGTGCCGGGGAACTGCGGCCGCGATGGCGCCGCAGGCCGCCGGATCAGGCGAGGGCCAACTCGTTTTCCGCACGCGGGGATCCGGCATCCTGCCAGGACCGCAGGACCGCAGCGGTGATCACGGCCGAGCGCTCGGCGGCGTCGTCGACGTGGACCAGGAAATCGGCATCGGAGGCCGGCCCGCAGAGGTCCGAGATCCCGCGGATGGCCAGGAACGGTGCCCCGAACGAGGCGCAGGTCTGGGCGATCGCCGAGGATTCCATGTCGGTGGCCAGCACTCCGTCGAACTGCCCCTTGATGACGGGGGCGCGGTCGTGGCCGACGAACGAATAGCTGGAGACAAGCAGCCCGTGGTGCACGGTGGCCACGATGCCGAGCCCGGGGTTCCCGACGTTGCCGGCCTCGAGCAGGACCTCGGGTGCCGCGTAGGAGGCGGGCATGCCCGGCACCTGGCCGAGCTCGTAGCCGAAGGCGCGCGCATCCGCGTCGGCGTTGATGACCACCGAGCCGATGACAACGTCTCCCACCCGCACCGTGTCGCCCAGCCCGCCGGCGCTGCCGGCGCTGATGACCAGCGGTGCGGGGGCCTCGGGGTCCTCGGCCGCGGCCCGCAGCAGGGCAGCAGTGGCGGCCCCGGTGGCGTTGACCAGGCCGATGCCGCCCTGGACGAAGAGCGCGCCCAGCCCGTCAAGGGTGCCGGTGCGCTGCACCGAGTTGCCCACGCGCACCGGGTCCCCGACCGCGGAGGCGCGCTGGAGGAAGGGGGTGGATTCCTCTCCCATGGCGGTGATGACCACGACGTCGATCCGGCTCACGCGGTGACCTGCTCCCAGACGGCGCGCTGGGCCAGGAACGCGCGGGCGGCGTCCTGGGCGTCGGCGAGGGAGTGGTTTTCTCCCCAGCCGCACTGGATCTCATTGGCGGCGGGCACCTCGGTGGCCTGCAGCACGTCGGTCAGGGCCGCCTCGATCAGGTTCGCCGCGGCGGCCACGTCCGGTTCGCCCTGCAGGATCAGGTAGTAGCCGGTCTGGCAGCCCATGGGGGAGAAGTCGATGACCGAGGCCGAGTGGTTGCGGGAGGCCTCGGCGAAGAGGTGCTCCAGGGAATGGATCGCCCGCATCTCGAGGTGGGCGACGTTTGGCTGGGTGAAGCGCACGTCATATTTGGTAATCACGTCCCCGAGCGGCAGCTGCTTGCGGTCCGCGACGCGCACATAGGGTGCGGCAACGGTGCGGTGGTCGAGGTTGAAGGACTCAACGTTCATGCGTTCAGGGTTCATGGTTGTGCTTTCCTGCCGGGGTTTCAACGCCGGGCCAGCTCGGGCGCGGTACTTGCTGCCCCAATTCTATCCGCCGTGCGCGGTGTGGCGGTTGCCGATTGCCTCACATCCGCCGGCATCGCGCGGCGCGGGGCCCGTATGCCCCGGTGTGCAGGAGCCACACCGGGGCACGCGCGGACCGGCCGGGGGACCGGCGCTAGCCGCGGAAGGTGACCAGCTTGCGGTTCACGAATTCCTCCATGCCGTACTTGCCCAGCTCGCGCCCGACACCCGAGCGCTTCACGCCGCCGAAGGGAAGTTCCGCGGCGGACCCGCTGGTCTGGTTGATCGAGACCATGCCGACCTCCAGCTGCCGGGCGATGGAGTGCGCCCGGTCCATGTCCTCGGTCTGGATTGAGGCCCCCAGGCCGTAGGCCGAGGCGTTGGCCAGGGCCACCGCCTCCGCGTCGCCGGAGACCTTGTAGAGCACGGCCACCGGGCCGAAGAGCTCCTCGGTGTAGGCGCGCATGTCTTCGGTGACATCGGCCAGCACCGTGGGAGCGAAGAAGGACCCGTCGCCCTGAAGCGCGGCACCGCCGGCGAGCACGGTGGCACCCTTGTCGATGGCGTCCTGCACCTGGGCGGCCAGCCCGTCCCGGGCCGCGGCGGAGGACAGCGGGCCGAGGAAGGTCTCCGGGTGTGCCGGGTCCCCGACCTTGATGCCCGCGACGGCGCCGGTGAAGTTTTCGACGAACTCGTCGTAGACCGATGCGTCGACGATGATGCGCTTGGCGGCGTTGCAGGCCTGGCCGGTGTTGCCGAAGCGGCCCACCATCGCCTGCTTGGCCGCACGCTTCACGTTGGCGTCCTCCAGCACCAGGAAGGGATCGGAGCCGCCGAGTTCAAGGACGACCTTCTTCAGGTTGCGCCCGGCGATTTCCGCGACCGCGGAGCCCGCGCGCTCGGAGCCGGTAAGCGAGACGCCCTGCACGCGGGGATCGGCGATGATCCCGGCGACCTGGTCGTTGGTGGCGAAAATGTTCACGTAGGCGCCCTCCGGCGCCCCGGCGTCGGCAAAAATCTGCTCCATGGCCAGCGCGGATTCGGGGCACTGCGGGGCGTGCTTGAGCAGGATGGTGTTCCCGTTCATCAGGTTCGGCGCGGCGAAGCGGGCCACCTGGTAGTAGGGGAAGTTCCACGGCATGATGCCCAGCAGCGCGCCCACGCCCTCCTTGCGGATCAGTGCGGTGCCGCCGGCTGCGACCTCCAGCTCCTCGTCGGCCAGGAACTTCGCCCCGTTGGCCGCGTAGTAGCGGTAGATCGACACGGTGATGTCGATTTCCTTGCCGGACTGGAAGATCGGCTTGCCCATCTCGCGGGTGATGATCGCGGAGAGTTCGTCGCGGCGCTCCTCGTAGAGGTCCGCGACGCGGTTCAGCAGGGCAGCGCGCACGGCGATCTCCGTGGTGTTCCAGGACCCGAAGGCGCCGTGGGCGAGGCCCAGGGCCGCCTGGATGTCGGCATCGGTGGCCGTGGGGTAGGTCGCCTCGACGACGCCGGTGGCGGGATTGGTGACAGCGTAAACACTCATGGGCACTCCTTGGAACGGCAGAACATGGATACATGCCACCGTATGCCAGATGTGCGCCCGATCACCAACCGGCGGCGGGCCGGCCGTTGCCCCTTGGCAGGGTGAAGGCTAGCCGGCCGGCAGCACGCAGAATTCGTTGCCCGAGGGGTCCTGATAGATGCGCCAGGGTAGCTCGCCCCAGTCCGGGTGCATTTCCCTGCCGCCGCGGGCGAGAATGCCGGCGGCGACCTCGTCGGCATCGTCGCCCGTCTCCAACCGCAGATCCAGGTGCATCCGGTTCTTCGCGCCGGCCTTGGCCGCGGGCTCGGGGCACAGCACCAGCAGCGGGCCGCGGCCCGAGGGGTGGCGCAGCGTGCGGGCATCGGCCGGGAGCGCGGCCCAGCCGGTCAGCCAGGACCAGAAGACGGCGTCGGCGTCCGGGTCGGCGCTGTCCAGCGGGAGCGCGGCGATCGGCCCGGTGTCGGAGTAGGCGGCACGGTCCTCCATCACGCAGAAGGCGTTGGCTTCCGGATCGCCCAGCACGACCCACGGGACCTCCCCCTGGCCGATGTCCAGGCGCACCGCCCCCAGTTCCAGCGCCGCGGCAACGACCGCGTCCCGCCCGGGCCCGCCGCGCAGGTCCAGGTGCAGCCGCACCGGATCCCGCGGGGCCTCGGGGACCGGCTGGAAGCACAGGTCAAGGGCCGGGCCGCCGTCGATCGCCAGCCGCGTTTCGAATCCCTCCGCGGAGTCGCTCAGCTGCACGCAGCCCAAGAGCTCCTGCCAGAACCTGCCAACGCGCCGCGGGTCAACGGCGTCGAAAACGATGTTTTCCAAATACATGTGAACCAGATTAGCTTGCGTCGCCGGCGCGATCCGGCGCCGGCGGCAAGAGGGGATCAGGAGCGCGCCAGGCGCACGTGCATGGCCCCTTCGCCCTGCTCCGAGGCGGCCAGCCGGTAGCCGTCCTCGGCCCAGTTGCCGGTGAAGAGCCGTTCGCCGCCGCCGAGCAGCACCGGCGCGATGGCCACGTGCAGCTCGTCCACCAGCCCCGTGGCGACGGCCTCGCGCACCGTGTGCACGCCCCCGCCGATGCGGATGTCCGCTCCGTTCGCGGCGCCCCGGGCGGCCTCGAGCGCCGCACGGATCCCGTCGGTGACGAAGTGGAAGGTGGTGCCGCCCTCCATCACCTCCGGGTCCCGGGCATGGTGGGTGAGCACGAAGACCTCGTGCCCGAAGGGCGGGCGCTCGCCCCACCAGCCGCGCCACGGCCCGGCGTCGCCCGCGGCATCCCACGCCTCCCAGGGCCCGCGCACGGGTCCGAACATGTTCCTGCCCATGACCGTGGCCCCGATGCCCTCGTCCCCGGCCCGCAGCCACGCGTCGTCCCGCCCGGTGCTCCCGCCGGGCTCCCCGCTCCGCTCGTGCCAGTAGGCGGTGGGGAAGATCCACCCGTGCAGCTCCTCGCCGCCCGCGCCGAGCGGCTCCGCGAGTCCCTGCCCGGGGCCGGCGCCGTAGCCGTCGATCGAGAGGCTGAAGTTGTGGACCCTCACCCGTGACATGGTTTGCTCGCTTTCAGGGCCGTGTCGGCAGGCCGGCGCATTGCCGCGCCGCCATTCCACGGCCCAGAGTACGGCCGGCGGGCATGGGAGGCAATGGGCACGGTGGACATGGCCCCGCGGCACGGTGGCGAGGAAGGGGTCGCAGCGACCGGTTCCACGCCACCTTCGGCACGCCCTGTCGCCCCGAAGCGCGCCACGTTGGGCACGGGCCCTTGAATCGGGCGGTTCGGCGGCATAACGTGTGGTCATGGACCACCCACTGCAGATCACCATCGACAGCATCAACCCCCACAGGCAGGCGGTGTGGTGGGCGGAAACCCTCGGCTGGACGGTGGAACCCAGCGACCCGGACTTCATCCAGAAGATGATCGACGAGGGGCACGCCAGCGAGGACGAGACCCTGATCTTCGACGGCGAGCTGGCCTGGAGGAGCGGGGCGGGAATCTGCCCGCTGGACCAGCTTGGCAAGCAGCAGCGCCAGCGGATCCTCTTTCAGCTGGTTCACCTGCCCAAGACCGTGAAGAACCGCCTGCACCTTGACCTGAATCTGGGGGACCGCGACGAGGTGCGCGACAGGCTTGTGGAACGTGGTGCGACATTCCTGCATGCGGCCGCACAGGGCCCCTTCGCCTGGTACACGCTGGCCGATCCAGAGGGCAACGAGTTCTGCATCCGATGACCCCGCGCCGCCGGGCCCGCCTGCGCGTTTCCGGCGAGGCCGGGGCCACGCGTGAATTCGTGGCCGGCCGAACCTGGCCAAGTCGCCAGCTTCGGCACCGGCTCGCTAGCCGGCGCTGAGGCGCTGGGCGGCCAGTGAGCGGGAAAGGTAGTCGCGTTCCTCGAGCAGGATCCGGCGCAGCGCCGCGGGGGCGTCCGGGTGCTCCAGGAGCCAGGAATCGACCCGGGCCATGACCGGGTGGACGGGTTCCTCGCCGAGGTCCTGGGCCGCGGGGAAGAGCCCCGAGATGACGCGGGTGGCCATGCCGATGCTCATCGATTCCCAGATGGCCTCGAGTGCCGGCCAGTACTCGGAGTAGTGCCCGTCGAGCAGTTTGTGGGTGCCGAGCAGGAAACCTGCCGCGGTGGCGGAGACGGCCTCGTTGGACAGGGCCGAACCGTCGGCATCGCGTCCGGTGAGCACGGCGGTGAACGCCGCCTTCTTCACGGCGGCATCCGGTCGTGCGGCCAGGGCCAGCAGCCGGCCGGAGACTGCCACCGCCGAGGGGTGTGCCGCGGCGTCGGCCTCGAGCCGGGCCAGCGCCGCCGCATCGAGGGTGCCGGAGGCGGCCTTGGCCTGCCACAGCGCCCAGCGCAGGTCCTCGTCCAGCTCCAGCCCGTCGAAGGGCTGCCCGCCGGCCAGCAGGGAGTCGACCAGCTCCCCGGCGACCCGGCCGCGGGCCAGCACGGCCAGGGCGCGCGCGGCGGCAACCTGCTTGTCGCCGCCGGGTTCCGCCCGGCCCAGCCAGTCGGTGAGCGCCTCGGCCAGGGCGGCGCGTTCGGCATCGCGCAGCGCCGGGGGAAGGTAGCGGTTGACGGCGGTCGTGGCCTGGGCGAGCAGCTGCGCGAAGACCCCGACCTCGGTCACCGATTCGGCGTGCGCGCGCACCGCCTCCAGGAATTCGGGGGCCGGCAGCTTCGCGTCGCGGACCATGTTCCACAGCGCCGCCCAGCAGGTCGCGCGGGCCAGCGGATCGGAGAGCGTGCCCAGGTGCGCCAGCAGCGTCGCCAGCGAAACCTCGTCGAAATCCACCATCGCGTAGGTGTCGTCGCCGTCGTTGGGCAGGATCAGGTCGGGGCGGGCTTCCCCGAGCAGGAAGGGGAGCTGCACGGAGCTTCCGGCCAGCTCCACGCGGTGTGAAGCGGTGCGGGCCAGCGTCCCGTCGACCACGTTGAACAGCCCGACGTTGAGCACGTGCGGGTGGGTGATGCCCGTTCCGGTTCTCGGGTCGGTTCCCGCCTGCGTGAGCGTCGCGGCGGTGATCTTCGCATCGGTGAGCGAGAGCTCCACGCCCAGGCGCGGGACGCCGGCGGTCTTCAGCCAGGCGTCGGCCCAGGAGCCCATGTCCCTGCCCGAGGCCGTGCCCAGCGCGTCGAGGAAGTCGGCCAGCGTGGTGTTCGCGTATTCGTGGGTGCGGAAGTAGGCGCGGGACGCGTCGCGGAAGGCCTCGGCGCCCACGTAGGCGGCGAGCTGCTTGAGCACCGAGGCGCCCTTGGCGTAGGTGATGCCGTCGAAGTTCTGTTTGGCGGCCTCCAGGTCGGTGATGTCCGCGACGATCGGGTGGGTGGTGGGCAGCTGGTCGGCCACGTAGGCCCACCCCTTGCGGCGGTTGGCGAAGGCAACCCAGGCGGTGTCGAACCCGGTGGCCTCGGCGTTGGCCAGCGTGCCGATGTAGTCGGCGAAGGACTCCTTGAGCCACAGGTCGTCCCACCAGGCCATGGTCACCAGGTCGCCGAACCACATGTGCACCATCTCGTGCATGATGGTGTTGGCGCGGGCCTCGTGCTGGGCCTCGGTGGCGCGCGAGGTGAAGACGTAGTGCTCGGTGAAGGTGACCAGGCCGGGGTTTTCCATGGCGCCGAGGTTGTATTCGGGCACGAACGCCGAGTCGTACTTGCCCCACGGGTAGGGGTAGTCGAAGAGCTCGTGGAAGTAGTCAAGCCCGGCCCGGGTCAGTGCCAGGATGTTCTCCGCGTCGAAGTGCCCGGCCAGGGAGGCGCGGCAGGTGGCATTGAGCGGAATCACCAGCTCGGTCCCGTCGGGCAGGGCGCGGGTGTAGGTGTCGGTGGCCACGAAATAGGGCCCGGCGAGCACCGTGGTGATGTAGGTGGAGATCGGCAGTGTGGGGGCGAAGCGCGTGGTGGCGGTTCCGTCGCCGTGGTGGTCAACCCGGGCCGCTGACTGGTTGGAGGCCACGTGCCAGTCCTGCGGGGCGCGCACGCTGAAGGTGAACGGCGCCTTCAGGTCCGGCTGCTCGAAATTTGCGTAGACCCGGCGGGCGTCGGCCGGTTCGAACTGCGTGTAGCAATAGGTCTGGCCATCGGCCGGATCGACGTAGCGGTGCAGGCCCTCGCCGCTGCGCGAGTATTTCGCGTAACCGTCGATGACCACGGTGTTCACTGCACCGTCGCCCTCGGTGAGCCCGGTCAGGTAGATGCGCGAGCCGGCGACCGCGTCTGCGGGGTCGACCGGGGAGCCGTTGAGCGTGATCGACCCGATGGATTCGTGGATGAAGTCGATGAACGTGCCGGTGGTGCCGGTGGCCCTGAAGGCCAGCGTGGTGACGGAACGGTACCCGGTCACCGCGGGGTCCTGCGCCTGCGAAAGGTCCAGGTCCACCTCGCAGGAAACCACCTGAAGGGTGGCGGCGCGCCAGGCGGCCTCGTCGCGTGAGAGGTTTTCGTTCGGGCCCGGGTTTCTGCGCATGTGATCCACCAGACCATTCAAACATGAAACGAGCATTTGACAATCCCTGCGCCGGCCCAGCTGCAGCTGTCGCACGCGGCATCGTGCGTGCCCGGGCCGCCAAGCGCGACGGGCTCGCAGGCGTCCCGCTGCTGGACCTGGATGCAGCCTTCGCCCCGCGTGCCTCGGACGGCAGCGCATTGCTGACCGGCACGCCGGCCAGCCGGGGCACCGCCACGGGAACGGTGCGCGTGATCATGGGGCCCGAAGGCTTCGGGGAGCTCCGCGCCGGGGAGATCATGGTCTGCCCCTACACGAATCCGACCTGGACGCCGCTGTTCCAGCGGGCGGCCGCCGTGGTGGTCGACACCGGCGGCATGGGCTCGCACACCGCCATCGTGGCCCGCGAATACGGCATCCCCGCGGTGATGAGCACCCGTACCGGCACCAGCCTGCTGGCCGACGGGGACCGGGTCACCGTGGATGGCGGCACCGGGCGCGTCACCGCGGCCGGCGAGGGCAGCTGAGCCGCTCCGGAAGCGCCGGGCAGGGCGGCGCAGGCGCAGTTCCTACCAGGGGGAGGGCTCGTAGTCCTTCAGGAAGCAGCCGTAGAGGTCGATGCCGCGTTCCCCGTCGACGATCGGCTGGTAGACCCGGGCCGCGCCGTCGATCAGGTCAAGCGGCGCGTGCCAGCCCTCGGCGACCATGCGGACCTTGGAGTCGTGTGGACGCTCGTCGGTGATCCATCCGGTGTCCACCGCGGACATCAGGATCCGGTCCGTCTGCAGCATTTCCTCGGCGCTGGTGCGCGTGAGCATGTTCAGCGAGGCCTTGGCCATGTTGGTGTGCGGGTGCCCGGCGCCCTTGTAGCGGCGGGAGAACTGGCCCTCCATGGCGGAGACGTTCACGATGTACTTGCGGTGCGCATCGGACGCGGCCAGCGCCGGGCGCAGGCGCGAGGCCAGCAGGAAGGGCGCGGTGACGTTGCACAGCTGCACCTCGAGCATTTCCAGTGCGTCCACGTCGCCCAGGATCTGCGTCCAGGAGTTCTCGGTGACCACGTCGGGCACCAGCCCGCCGGCGTCGATCGCGGTGCCGGCGGCAATCCGCTCCAGCGAGGCGGAGCCCGCGGTCATCGCCAGGTCGGCCACGGCTTGCGCGTCGTAGGTGGTGGGGGTGGCGGGGACCAGCAGCGCCGAGTCCTCCAGCCGGAAGGCGCTGGCCAGCGCGCGCGGGTGCTCGGAGGGGGGATTGGCCTCGCCCCAGACCTCCGGGCCGCCGGCCGAGTATTCGAGCTCGGCAGGAAGCGGCTGGGACTCGGACTCGACCAGGTGCAGGTAGGAGTTCGAGGTGCGGCGCACGGTCTGCGCGGCGTTGTTGATCAAGATGTCCAGCGGGCCCTCGGCGGCGACGCGATCGGCCAGCGAGATCACCTGGGAGGGATCGCGCAGGTCGATGCCGACGATGCGCAGGCGGTGGATCCAGTCGGCGGAGTCCTCCAGCGCTGCAAAGCGGCGGGCCGCGTCGCGCGGGAAGCGCGTGGTGATGGTGGTGTGGGCGCCGTCGCGCAGCAGCCGCAGCGCGATGTGCATGCCGATCTTGGCGCGTCCCCCGGTGAGCAGCGCGCGCTTGCCGGTCAAGTCGGCGCGGGCGTCGCGGCGTTCGCGCCCGGCGGCGGCGCACTCCGGGCACAGGTAGTGGTGGAAGGCGTCGACCGTGGTGTAGCGCTGCTTGCAGATATAGCAGCCGCGCGGCTTGATGTACTCCCCGGCGGTGTGCTCCTCGGTCGAAGTGCTCAGGTCAAGGCCGAGGGTCTCGTCGTCCAGGCGCTGCGGGGAGCCGGTGGCGGTGCGTTCAACGACCGCGCGGTCCGCGGCGTTGATGGCCGAGCGCTTCTCGTTCTTGCGGTGCCGCTTGGCAGCCTTGAACATCTTTCCCGTGGCCCGGCGCACGGCAACGTGGCGCTCGTCCTCGGCGTCCAGGCGGTGCACCTGGCCCAGCACCTTGAGCGCCGCCTGGAGCTCGGCGTCGGTAAAGATTTCGTCGTTGCCGGCCGCATCGGCCGCAGAATAATTCTCAGTCATGTCGCCATCAAGTCTACCGGCCGCCACCGGCGGGCGGATAACCGTTCGGCGCATGCGACCAACGGCACTTCCCGGCCGGATCGGCACGCACCGAACGGGACCGCCGCGTCGCGGGCTTAGGATTGGTCCATGATCAATACACGGAGTCTTGCGTGGTGGCGTTCCCCCTAGGAACAGCCGCGTTTCGTGATTCACACCAGGCCGTTCGCAAGGACGGCCATTTTTGTGCCCCCTGGAGGGGCTTCTGTGTCCGGCCGGGCGAACGGCGACAAGAACCAATCCCAGGGAGCACCAGTTGCAACAGCACCAGCAAGCCACCACGACCTCGTCCGTCGGTACCTCCGCCGCCGGGGGCAGATCCCCGATCGAGCAAGGACTGCACGCCGACCCGGGCCGCTACCGGGTGTTGACCGGAGACCGTCCCACGGGGAGACTGCACCTGGGCCACTACTTCGGCACGCTGCAGAACCGGGTGCGGTTGCAGTATCTCGGCGTCGAGTCCTTCATCCTCGTCGCGGACTACCAGGTCCTGACGGACCGGGACGTGGCGGAGAACCTCGACGCCGCGGTCCAGGGCCTGGTGCTTGACTACCTCGCCGTGGGCATCGACCCGGCCCGTGCGACGATCTTCACGCACAGCGCCGTCACGGCCCTGAACCAACTGCTCCTGCCCTTCCTCTCCCTGGTGTCCGTTGCGGAACTGGGCAGGAACCCCACCGTCAAGGACGAGATCGCGCATTCAAGGCAGTCCTCGGTCAGCGGGCTGATGTTCACCTATCCGGTGCACCAGGCCGCGGACATCCTGTTTTGCAAGGCCACCGTCGTGCCGGTGGGCCAGGACCAGTTGCCGCACCTCGAACTCACGCGCACGATCGCGCGGCGCTTCAACGCCCGGTATTCCCCGCGGGCGGACATCTTCCCCGAACCCGCGGCACTGCTGTCGGCCGCCCCGCTGCTGCTGGGCACAGATGGCGGGAAGATGAGCAAGAGCCGCGGCAACGCCATCGCCCTAGCCGACGACGCCGATGAAACCGCTCGACTGATTCGCGGCGCAAGGACCGATTCGATCCGGCGCATCTCCTACGACCCGGCGGCCCGGCCCGAGGTTTCCAGCCTGGTGCTGCTGGCCGCGCTGTGCCTGGACAGGGATCCCCACGCGGTCGCCGAGGACATCGGCGACGGGGGATCCGGAGCCCTCAAGACAGTGGTGACCGAGGCCGTGAATGAGTTCCTGGCGCCGATCAGGGCACGGCGGATGGACTATGCGCAGGATCCGGGCATCATTCGCAGCGTGCTCCGCAAGGGGAACGAACACGCCAACGCCGTGGCGGAGGCAACCTTGGAAGAGGTCAGGAAGGCCATGAAGACTTCCTATTGAAGCGGCCCACGGGGTGCCGGGCACCTGATGAAGGGGAGCAGGGCCCCCGGCGCCGCAACCGGACGGCGAGGCAGCGACGAGGCCACTGCCGTTCGGGCCGGCTGCACACAGATCTCTGGGCGGGCCGTCTTCGGGGCACGCCAAAGGTGGCGGACGCGAGTCGTTCGCATCCGCCACCTTTGGTGCCGGTAGCGGGGCCGTTTCCGCTCCGGGCAGGGCGCTACTGGTTCTTGGCCTTCAGTGCGGCCAGGCGGGCCTCGATTTCCGAGGGAGCCGCGGCTTCCTCGAGCTGGGGCGCGGCAGAGCCCTGCTCCAGGATGTTGCTTTCGCCCTTCAGGGCGGCCAGGCGGGCCTCGACCTCGGTGGCCTCGCCCAGGTCCTCGAGGGAAGCGAACTGTGCATCGAGGGAGGATGCGGCGAGTTCCGCCGCGCCGCGCACGCGCGACTCGTCGGCACGGATCTTGGATTCAAACCGGTTGATTTCCGAGGTCGGGTCGTTCATGTCCAGGGCCTTGACCGCGTCCATCATCTGGCCCTGGGTCTTGGCGTTGCGGGCGCGTGCCACCAGCTCGTCGCGCTTGGCAACCAGTTCCTGGCGCTTGGTGCCCATGGTGTTCAGCCCGGTCTTGAGCTTCTCCACGATCTCGCGCTGCGAGGCGATGTTCGGTTCGGCGTTGCTGGCCTGCTTCTCGCTGGCCATTTGGCGCTGGATGGCCAGGGTGGCCAGCTTGTTGAACTTCTCGGCGTTGACGCTGTCGCCGGCGGCCGTGTATTCCTCGGCCTTGTTGGAGGCGGCCAACGCCTTCTGGCCCCATTCGCGCGCATCGTTTACGGCGATCTTGTAGTCGTCCTCGAGCATGCGCAGGTTGCCGATGGTCTGCGCCACCGCGGTCTCCGCCTGCGAAATGTTGTTGGAGTAGTCGCGAACCTGCTGGTCCAGCATCTTCTGCGGATCCTCCAGCGCATCCAGCGCAGCGTTGGCGTTGGACTTTCCAATCCGGAACAGTCGAGCAAAAATTGAGTTCTTCTTCATGGGGGAGTATCGCCCTTTCATAAGCCGCGTTGCATCAATTCTATGCGACGGCGCACTCCGGCTGAACCGGAATCCACGGATTTGGGGCACCTCGGAGCCGGGCGTATCCCGAGGTGGCGGCCGAAAAACGGGAATCGCGGCGTGCCGTGTCCGCCGCGGGGCCCAGCGGCCATGACCGGTCTTCTTGCCAACACGCTGCGCCGCTGCTTGGGTGGTTCCATGACCCCTCGGCGCAACTTTGATGTCTGGCCCGTGGTGCACGCCGAAAGGCTGGCGTTGCTCAAGGACCTCGAAGGCCTGGAACCAGGCCAATGGAAGACACCGTCGCTGTGCCCCGGCTGGGATGTCCATGACGTGCTGGCCCATCTGACGGACACCGCCAAGACCACGAGGTTGGGCTTCATGCGCCGCCTGGTCCTTGCCGGATTCGATTTCGACAAGGACAACGCCGCCGGCGTCACCGCGCAGCGTCGCCAGGACCCCGCGGAAACCCTGGCCGGGTTCCGCGACGTGCTCACGCGCACCAGCACCCCGCCGGCCGCCCCTGCCACGCGGCTGGTCGAGGCCTTCGTGCACGGGGAGGACATTCGTCGTCCGCTGGGCATGCAGGGTGACTACCCGGCCGCCCAGGTCTCCACGGCGTTGGCCCACCAGGTGCGCACGAGCGTGAAGATGGGCGGCGGGAAGGAGCTGGCCGCGGGGTTCACGTTGGTTGCCACCGATGCTGCATTCGAACATGGTGCCGGGAACGAGGTTCGCGGCCCTGCGATCACGCTGCTGCTGGCGGTCTCGGGCCGTCCCGTGGGCGAGGGTGAGCTCACGGGTCCGGGCGCCGCGACCTTCGTCCAACGGGCGCGCTGCTAGGCGCCACCCAACATGGACGGGGAGGGCGGGGCGGGCCCGCGTGCAGTTGCCTGCCGCTTGGCCCGCGCCGCCCTCCCCGAAAGGGTGCCCGGCCGGCTACCTGTTTTTCGCCGCCTGGTGCGCCGCCTTCTTGGCGGCCTTTTCGCGGGCGATCAGCACCTTCTCGTCGATGGGCGCGTCGGCGCTGGCACGTAGCCGGCGGTGGTATTCCGCGGCTTCGTCCTGGCGCTCCTGTTCCGACCCGTCGGCGATGTCCGCGCGCAGGTGCTCGGGCCCGTAGCCGAAGGCGTCGACCAGGTCCTGGGCGTGGGGGCGCAGGCGGGCGAGCAGGATGTTGATGTAGCCGGTGAGGGTGCGTGCGCGCTGCATCGACAGCCGCCCGTTCATCAGGTACCAGCCGAGGTTCTCCTCGATCAGGGACAGGGCGTACACGTCGCGCAGCCAGGTCAGCACCGTGCGGGTTCCGGCATCGGCGGTGTTGCCCAATGCGGCGGTGAAGGCCTCCCAGCGCAGCAGCTCGCCGTGGGCGCGGGCGGCGGAAATCAGCGCGTCCTGGTTCACGTTGAAGGCGGCCGCCGCGGCGGCACGGTCCTTGGTGTCGACCCCGCGCAGCGAATCGGCGATCTCCCCGACCATGGAACCGATCCGGTCGGTGAGCAGGGCGCGCTGGTTGGCCTCGTCCTTGAAGAAGTTCGCGCTCTTGCGCTCGTCCCCGGTGTCGGCGAAGGCCTGGCCGACCGAGCGCAGCCCGGTGCGGTGCAGCGCCACGTTCTCGGCCTGCTTGACGACGTAGCGGGCGAGCACCCCGGCGTTGAGCTGGCGGAACTCCTGGCCGTAGTCGGTGAGCAGGCGTTTGCCCACCAGCTGCAGCAACACGTTGTTGTCGCCCTCGAAGGTGACGTAGATGTCCAGGTCGGCACGCAGCGCGGCGAAGCGGTTTGCCGCGATGAACCCGGCGCCGCCGCAGGCCTCGCGGGCCTCCTGCAGGGTGTCAAGCGCGTCCCAGGTGCTCAGCGGCTTCAGGGCCGCGGCCAGGGTCTCCAGGTCCTGGCGGTCCGCATCGGTGTCGGTGGCCCCGGAGAACACGCCGTCGAACTTCTCCAGCAATTCCTCGTGCGCGAAAGACGCGGCATAGGTGCGGGCCAGGCGCGGGATCAGCCGGCGCTGGTGGCGCTGGTAGTCCATGATCGTTTCCTCCTGCACGTCCGAGGAGGCGTTGAACTGGCGGCGCTGGTTGCCGTAGGTCACCGCGATCTGCAGCGCGATCTTCGAGGCGGCGGTGGCCGCCCCGTCCAGCGAGACCCGGCCCTGTACCAGGGTGCCGAGCATGGTGAAGAAGCGGCGGCCCGGGGAGTGGATGGGCGAGGAATAGGTCCCGTCGGCCGTGACGTCCCCGTAGCGGTTGAGCAGGTTGGTGCGCGGGATGCGCACGTTGGTGAAGTGCAGCCGGCCGTTGTCGATGCCGTTCAGCCCGCCCTTGAGCCCGTCGTCCTGCCCGCCGATTCCGGGCAGGAAGCCGTTCTCGTCCCGGATGTCCATGTAGAAGGCGTGCACGCCGTGGTTCACGCCATTGGTGATGAGCTGCGCGAAGACCACCGCGGCCTTGCCGTGGACCCCGGCATTGCCCAGGAATTCCTTCCAGGCGGCCTTGAACGGCGTGTTGACAACGAATTCCTGCGCGTCGGGGTCGTAGGTGGCGGTGGTGCCGATCGAGGCGACGTCGGAGCCGTGGCCGATCTCCGTCATCGCAAACGCGCCGGGGATCTCCAGGCTCATGATGCCCGGCAGCCATTTGTTGTGGTGCTCCTCGGTGCCCAGGTGCAGCACCGCGCAGCCGAACAGGCCCCACTGGACCCCCGCCTTGATCTGCAGCGACGGGTCGGCGGTGACCAGTTCCTCGAAACTGGCGACGGAGCCGCCGTGGTTGTCCTGCCCGCCCAGGTGCGTGGGGAAGGCGCGGTGCACGCTGCCGGCGTTGACCAGCTCGTGCAGCTGGGTGAAAACGCGTTCGCGGTGCTCGTCCATGCCCAGGCCCGGGATGCCTCGCACGGCCTCGGTGCCGGCCAGGGCGCGGGCTTCCTTGCGGATGGACGCCCAGCGGCCCAGCAGCTGCTCGCCAAGGGCCGCCACGTCAACGGCGGTATCGGTGGCCTGGGGGGAAATTTGTTCGGTTGTCACGGGCGTGTCTGCCTTTCGGTGGGGCTTGCCTGGTTGTGGGGTGACGCTGGTGGTGCCGGGGCAAACCCGCGGTCGACCTGTGGGGCGACGCCGCGGGTGAGCCACGAGGTGATGGATGCGGCGAGCTCCTCGATGCCGGGGCGCTCGGGCGTGTCGGGGGCGCGCAGCCAGAGTTCGCCGGCGGCGCGGACCATGCCGATGGAGGCGCGCGGCCACAGCTCCAGGGCTGCCGAGGCGTGTTGCCCCTCCGGGATGCCCATATAGGAGTGCATTCGGGTGCGCATCATGGAGGTGAGCTCGTCGAAGAAGCCGTTCAGCGCGCCGCTGCCGCTGTTTGGGTCAGGTTCGGCCGCCGGGTCGGTGAGCAGGTCGGTGACCGGGTTGGCGGTGACAAAGAAGTAGATGTTCGGCGAGGTGGAGGCCATCTGCAGGTAGGCGAGCACCATGGCGTGCAGCGCTTCGCCCTCGCCGGTGCTCTGGCGGGCGGCGGCGATCACCTGGGCGCGGAAATTCGTGATGACATAGGCTCCCAGGGCTTGGCGCAGGCCCTCCTTGTCGCCGAAGTACCGGTAGAACACCGACTTGGAGGTGTTGGCCCGCGCGGCAATGTCCTCCATGGAGGCGCCGGGGCCCTGCCGGTGGATGGTGTGCCGTGCAAGCTTGATCAATTCGAGGCGGCGGGCGGCGCGATGGGTGTCCCAGCGCGCCGAGCGGCCGTCGCCGGCTGTCTCGGACTGCGCATCCGCCGTGTCCATGGGTTGGGGGTTGTTCACGATACCCAGCGTATCAGGTACGCTGGGTATCAGTAATCCACCTCACATCTGCCCCGGGAGCACCACAGCATGTCCGAACCATTGCAAGCCATCCGTCCGGCCGTCGTCATCGGCGGAAACCGCATCCCCTTTGCCCGATCCAACGGCGCCTACTCCAAGGCCAGCAACCAGGACATGCTCACCGCAGCCCTTGACGGGCTCATCGCCCGCTTCGGCCTGCAGGGCCAGCGCCTGGGAGCCGTCGCCGCAGGCGCCGTGCTCAAGCACTCCAAGGACTTCAACCTGGTGCGTGAATCCGTGCTGGGGACCTCGCTGTCCGCGCAGACCCCCGCCTACGACGTGCAGATGGCCTGTGCCACCGGCATGGAGGCCATCGGGTCGCTGGCCAACAAGATCAAGCTGGGCCAGATCGACTCGGCCATCGGCGGCGGCGTTGACACCACCTCGGATGCCCCGATCGCCGTTTCCGAGGGCCTGCGGGCGGTGCTCATGGACCTGTCCCGCGCCCGTTCCACCAGCGCCAAGCTCAAGGCGCTGTCCAAGTTCCGCCCCCGCGACCTCGCCCCCCACGCCCCGGGCACCGGCGAGCCGCGGACCGGCCTGTCGATGGGCGACCACCAGGCGATCACCACCAAGGCCTGGAACGTGAGCCGCGAGGCCCAGGACGAGCTCGCCCTGGCCAGCCACAAGAACCTGGCGGCGGCCTACGAGCGGAACTTCTTCGACGACCTCATCACCCCGTTTGCCGGGGTCTCAAGGGACACGAACCTGCGCGCCGACTCCACGCTGGAGAAGCTCGCCACCCTGAAGCCCGCCTTCGGCAGGAACCTGGGGGCCGATGCCACCATGACGGCGGGCAACTCCACCCCGCTGACCGACGGCGCCTCCGCGGTGCTGCTGGGCTCCGAGGAGTACGCCCGCGAAAACGACCTGCCGATGCTGGCCAACTTCGTGGACTTCGAGGCCGCCGCCGTGGACTTCGTGCACGGTGCCGAGGGTCTGCTGATGGCCCCGGCCTACGCGGTGGCCCGGATCCTGGAGCGCAACAACCTCACGCTGCAGGACTTCGACTTCTACGAGATCCACGAGGCCTTCGCCGGCACCGTGCTCTCCACGCTGGCAGCCTGGGAAAGCGAGGACTTCTGCAAAAACAAGCTGGGCCTGGACGCCCCGCTGGGGTCCATCGACCGCAGCAAGCTCAACGTCAACGGCTCCTCGCTGGCCGCCGGCCACCCCTTCGCCGCCACCGGCGGACGCATCGTGGCCACCCTGGCGAAGATGCTCCACGAAAAGGGTTCGGGCCGCGGCCTGATCTCGGTGTGCGCCGCCGGCGGGCAGGGCGTCGTGGCGATCCTGGAGGCACGCTGATCATGGCCGACAAGTACCTGGAGCTCGTGAACTCCGGCTTCACCAAGAACCTGGCCAAGTCCCTGGGCCTGCCGCGCCCCTCGATCCTGCGCCGCCACACACCCGGCGCGCCGCTGGTCCCCGGACCGCTGTTGCTGCTGGGGGATTCCTCCGGCGCGCAGGAACTCGCCGACACGCTGCTGGCCTGGGGGCTTGACGTGCGCCGGCACGCCGTCGGGGTGGCAAGGCTCGGCGGGATCGTGCTGCTGCTCGACGAGCTTGCCGACCCGGGCGAACTGTCCGCGCCGATGCTCGCGGCGGGGGCGGCGCTGCGCCAGCTGGCGCCGGGCGGACGCGTGGTGGGCATCAGCCGCCCGGCCTTGCCCGCCGACGCCCCCGCGGTTGCCGCCGTGCGCCAGGGCATCGACGGTGCGCTGCGCTCGGTCGGCCGCGAACTGCGCGGCGGGGCCACCGCCAACGGCATCGTGCTCGCCGAGGGCGTTCCCGCCACCGCCCCCTCCGCGCTTGCCGCACTGCACTTCCTGCTCTCGGGCCGCAGCGCCTACGTCAGCGGGCAGTTCCTTGCCGTCGACTCGGCCGAGGGAAAGCTGCCGGAGGACTTCGGCCGGCCGCTGGCCGGAAAGGTCGCCGTGGTCACCGGCGCCGCCCGCGGCATCGGGGCCTCCATCGCCGCCACGCTGCACCGCGACGGCGCCACCGTGGTGGTGGTCGATGTCCCGGCGGCCGGGGACGCGCTGGCGAAGGTCGCCAACCAGGTCGCCGGCACCGCCCTGCAACTTGACATCACCCGCCCGGACGCCGGCGAAAAGATCATCGAGCACGCCCTGGCGCGCCACGGGCACCTGGACATCGTCATCCACAACGCCGGGATCACCCGCGACAAGCTGCTGGCCAACATGGATGCGGCCCGCTGGGACTCGGTCATCGCGGTGAACATCTCCTCGCAGCTGGCCATGAACGAGGCATTCCTCGCCGCGGACCTGCCGGGGCTGCGCATCGTGTCGCTGGCCTCGACCTCCGGCATCGCCGGGAACCGCGGACAGACCAACTACGCGGCCTCCAAGGGCGGGGTCATCGGCATGGTGCGGGCCTCCGCTGCTGCCTTCGCGGCCAAGGGCGGGGGCATCAACGCGGTGGCACCCGGTTTCATCGAGACCGACATGACCGCCAAGATCCCGGTGGCAACGCGGGCCGTGGCTCGGATGCTGATGCCCTCGCTGATGCAGGGCGGGCTGCCGGTCGACGTCGCGGAGGCCATCGGCTTCCTGGCCTCCGACGCGGCAGCGGGCATCAACGGGCGCACCCTGCGGGTGTGCGGGCAGTCGCTGGTGGGGGCATGAGCGCGCGCACCAGGGTGGTGCTCGCCGCCGCCCCCTCGCTGGCCACGCTCTATGCCAGGGCCGCCGGCGCGCGGCTTACCGCCCTCTTTCCGGGTGCCAAACCCGCCGGCGGAGCGCTGCCGCAGGTCGAACACCACCTGGACGGACTGCGGGTCGATCCCGGAAAGCTGGTTGACTACCAGCGGATGATGGGCGACACCGTGCGCGATGAGCTGCCCAGCGTGTTCGTGCACGGGATGGTGTTCCCGCTGGCCATGTCGGTGATGGTGCGCGAGGACTTCCCGCTGCCGCTGCTGGGCATGGTGCACCTGGCCAACAAGGCCACCCACGTCCGGCCGATCTCGCCGGCAGCCACGCTCTCGGCCACCGCACACGCCGAGAACCTGCGCGGGCACCGCGCCGGCACCCAGCTCGACCTGGTGGTCGAGGTTGGCGAGGGCTCCGAGGTGGTCTGGCGCGGGGTTTCCACCTACCTGGCCCGCGGGGTCTGGCCCGGCGCCGGGCCGGGCGCACCGGCCGAACCGCATGCGGCCTTCGCCGCCCCGGGGCGCACCGCCTCGTGGAAGCTGGCGGCCGACACCGGGCGCGCCTATGCGGCGGTGCTGGGTGACTACAACCCGATCCACCTCTCGGCCGCCTCGGCCAGGGCGCTGGGCATGAAGCGGGCGATTGCGCACGGCATGTACCTGGCCGGGCGCGCGCTGGCCGCGGCCGCGCCGCACGGCACCGGCTACGACTGGGAGATCGAGTTCGCCACCCCGGTGTTCCTGCCCTCCACCGTGGACGTGGCGTTCGACGTCGGCGCGGGCCGCACCACCTTCAGCGGGTGGGGGGCGCGCAGCGGCAAGCCGCACTTCAGCGGCTCGATCACCGCGCTTTAGGGAACGCGCACGCACGCCGGTGCCTCCGGCCCGCGGACGGTGCCCCGCAGGCCTCTTGGGTCCGCGGGGCGCCGCAATTCCGGCCCGCGGCACCTGACTCGCTATCCGGCGTGGGAGGCGCCCGCCCCGCGCGTGGTCTTGCGCAGGATCGCGCCGGCATAGGAGGACAAGGCAGCCACGGCGGTTTGTTCCCACCCGTGCCCCGCGGCGAATTCGGCCGCCTGCCGACCCAGGATGCGGCGCAGCGGCTCGTCGGCCGCGAGCTTCGCCAGGGCCACGGCCCAGGCGGCTGGCTCGGAACCGTCGACCAGGATGCCGGTTTGCCCGTCCTGCACCGCATAGGGCAGCCCGCCGACGCGGCTGGCCAGCACCGGGGTTCCGCAGGCCTGTGCCTCGAGGGCCACCAACCCGAAGGACTCGCTGTAGGAGGGGACCGCCACCACGTCGGCAAGGCGGAAGGCCCTGGCCAGGTGCGCGGCGGGCATTGGCAGCGAGAACCGCACCAGGTGCTCCACCGACTCTTCCTCGACAAGTTTTTGCAGGTTCAGCTCCTTGGACCCCGAACGCGCACCAATGACCGAGAGCTTCACATCGAGCTCGGGCCGTTCCCGGGCGAGGATCGCCAGCGCCCGCACCAGGATCTGCGGGCCCTTGAGCTTCTGGATGCGCCCGGCGAAGACCACGCGCAGCGAATTTGGTACGCCTTCGCGTTTCGCGCACACCCCGGGGCTGAAGACGCCGAGGTCCACGCCGGGCTCAACGACGTCCAGTGCCGCCGCGTCGGCGCCGTAGAGGTGGACCAGTTCCTCGACCTCGGCGGGGGTGTTGGCCGTGAGCCGGTCGGCCTGTTTGGCCAGGAGCATTTCGCCGCGGATGCGGGCACCGGATTCCTCGGTGTGCGCGGAGAGTTTCTTGACCTTTCCCATGGTGTGCATGGTGTGCACCAGCGGAACCTGCCACGCGGCACGCAGGTGCAGCCCCACGATCCCGGAAAGCCAGTAGTGCGAGTGGATCGCGTCATAGGGGGCAAGGCCTGCCGCATATCGCCGGATCGCCAGGGCCACCTCGTCCAGGTGGTCGGCCAACTCCTCCTTGCCCAGCTTGCCGGCGGGGCCGGAGCGCACCTCGTGGCAGGTGACCCCCGGGGCCATTTCCACTGCCCTGGTGTCGCCGGCGGCCCGGACGAAAACATCGACGCACACGCCACGCTCGGCCAAGGCGAGCGCCAGGTGGCGGATGTAGACGTTCATCCCGCCCGCGTCCCCGGCTCCCGGCTGATCCAGCGGGGAGGTGTGCAGGGAAATCATCGCGATGCGCGTGGGAAGGGTGCTGGAATCTGACATCGGTACTCGGCCGCCTACAAACGAGAATGTGGAATCTGGGTTCCCGTGTGCCGTCCGATCTGTCATCGGGCGAGGGAACACGACCATCCTATGCAACGCCGCGGGCCCGGCGTCGTGTTGCCCGGAACGCGGGAAAACCCGTTTTGGCGGCACGCGGATATGACCCTGCTCACAAATTCCCGGGCAGGGCGGGGTTTTCCGCCGATTTGAGCGCAAATAGCCTTGTAAACCCGGGGTTTTTGGGCGCGGGAGACCCCGAATTGAAGTGCGCCCCAAACCCGTGCTAGAGTCTTATCTCGCCGCGGACAACGGAAACAAAGTTCTTCACGAACTGCTCCGGTGCAGCGGCCACCAGCGAGGGTGGCGGAATGGTAGACGCGCTAGCTTGAGGTGCTAGTCCACGTAAGTGGGTGGGGGTTCAAGTCCCCTCCTTCGCACGGATCAACCCCCGACCAGACGAAAGTCAGGTCGGGGGTTTTCTCGTGTCCGGGGGAGCCCGCCCCGCGACCCGCGCCGTGATACCCCTCGCGCGGTGAACGCATACCTCGATAGGGTGGAGGCAGTTCGACCTCCCACCCCGAGAGACAGAAGGATTCCCCCATGTCAGCTGCGCAGAACGCCCCGGCCACCGTTGTCGCCGAGGATGAGGTCGCCGGCATCTGCCAGGCGCTGATCCGGATCGACACCACCAACTACGGCAACAACGAAGGCTCGGGGGAGCGCAAGGCCGCCGAATACGTGGCCGAATTGATCGCCGAGGTCGGGCTCGAGGCAAAGGTGCTGGAATCCGCCCAGGGCCGCGCCAACGTCGTCACCCGGATCGAGGGCACCGACAAGTCCCTGCCTGCCCTGATCGTGCACGGCCACCTGGACGTGGTGCCGGCGTTCAAGGACGAGTGGTCGGTGGATCCCTTCGGCGCGGAGATCAAGGACGGGATGATTTGGGGCCGCGGCGCGGTGGACATGAAGGACATGGACGCGATGATCCTGGCCGTCATGCGCGAGATGCGGCGCACCGGCACCCGGCCGCGCCGCGACCTGGTCTTCGCCTTCTTTGCCGACGAGGAGGCAGGGGGCGACTACGGGGCACGCTGGATGGTGGAGAACCACCCCGAGCTCTTCGAGGGCGCCACCGAGGCCATCAGCGAGGTCGGCGGGTTCTCCGCCACCATCGACGGCAGGCGCGCCTACCTGCTGCAGACCGCGGAGAAGGGCATCGCCTGGCTCAAGCTCACCGCCGCCGGGCGCGCCGGGCACGGTTCGCAGATCAACGAGGAGAACGCGGTGACCCGGCTGGCCGCGGCCATCACCCGCATCGGCGAACACGACTGGCCGATCTCCTACACCGACACCACGCGCGCCTTCCTTCAGGGTGTCTCGGAGATGACCGGCATCGCGTTCACCGACGACAACCCGCAGGTGCTGCTGGCGGAGCTGGGCAACGTCGCCCGCTTCGTCGGCGCCACCTTGCAGAACACCGCCAACCCCACGGTGCTCTCCGCCGGCTACAAGCACAACGTGATCCCCGGGGCCGCCGAGGCGCTGCTGGATGTCCGCACGCTGCCGGGACAACACGAGCAGGTCATGGAAACGCTGCGCGCCCTGGCCGGGGCGGATGTGGAGCTGTCCGCGCTGCACCTGGACCGCGCGCTGGAGGTTCCCTTTGCCGGGAACCTGGTCGATTCCATGGTCGCCGCGCTGAATCGTGAGGACCCGGAGGCGGTGGTGCTGCCCTACATGCTCTCCGGCGGCACCGACAACAAGGCACTGTCCCGGCTGGGCATCACCGGCTACGGATTTGCGCCGCTGCGCCTGCCGGCCGAACTGGACTTCACCGGCATGTTCCACGGCGTCGACGAGCGCGTCCCCGTCGATTCGCTGAAGTTCGGCACCCGCGTGCTGCGCGACCTGCTGACCACCTACTGACGGCTCCCCGGGCCCGCCGCCCGGAAAGCGCCGACCTCCACCCCAGCCGAAAGTGAAGTCCACACGCATGAAAACCATCAACGAGGTCCTCGTACCCGAAATGCTCGAGCGGTTCCGGGGCCGGGCGCCGCACTACGACGCCGAGAACACCTTCTGCGCCGAGGACTTTGCCGAACTCACGGAGGCCGGCTACCTGCGCGCGATGCTGCCGGAGTCGCGCGGCGGCCTGGGCTGGGGGATGGAAAGCATGACGGCCGCCCAGCGCCTGCTCGGAGCCCACGCCCCGGCCACGGCGCTGGCGGTGAACATGCACCTGGTGTGGACCGGGGTCGCCACTTTGCTGGCCGCCCGCGGGGACGACCGCCTGGAGATGGTGCTGGATTGGGTGCAGGCGGGGGAGGTCATGGCCTTCGGCGTGTCGGAGGCCGGCAACGACGAGGTCCTTTTTGACTCGGTGACCCGCGCGGTGCCCGCCGCCGACGGCTCCTACGCCTTCACCGGCACCAAGGTCTTCACCTCGCTGGCCCCGGTGTGGACCCGGCTCGGGGTCTTCGGCAAGGACGATAGCACCGCCGACGGGCAGCTGGTCCACGGCTTCCTGCACCGCGACGCGCCCGGCATCGAGATCCCGCAGAACTGGAACACCCTGGGCATGCGCGCCACCCAGTCGAACTCCACCGTTCTCACCGACGCCCGCGTGCCGGCCGAGCACATCCATACCAGGCTGCCCGTCGGGCCGGTGCCCGATCCGCTCGTCTTCGGCATCTTCGCCTCGTTCCTCTCGCTGACGGCCTCCGTCTACGTGGGGCTGGCCGAGCGCGGCATGGAGCTGGCCGCGGCGAACCCCGCCAGGCGCAGCTCGCTGAAGTTCGGGGGGCGCACCTACGACCAGGACCCGGACATCCGGTGGCAGGTGGCCAATGCGGGGATGGAGGTCCTGAGGCTCGATTCGATGCTGCGGATGACCACCCGGGACCTCGACGAGTTGGTTGACCACGGGGCATCCTGGTTCCCGCGGCTGGTCACGCTGCGCACCGCGGCCGGGGACGCGGCCCGGTCCTGTATCGACATCGCCGCCAAGGTCTCCGGCGGCGGGCAGTACTTCCGCGGCTCGGAGCTCGAGCGCCTCTACCGCGACGCGCTGGCCAGCCTGTACCACCCCTCGGACGCCGAATCGGCCCACTCCACTGTGGCCTCATGGCTTTTGGGCCCGCCCAGCGCGTAGCCGCCGCGGGCGTGGCGGGGCTCAGGCGCTGAGGTTCATGGTCGGCTTGACCCGCATGACGCGCCTGCGCATCCAGTGCTTCTGGCCGCCGCCCTCGTAGAGGCAGGTGCGCACCAATTCCCATTTTCCGTACTCGGAATGCTCACGCAGCGCGGCGCGGGCGACCGAGCGGTGCTCGCCCGGGCGGGCGGTGATGACCAGGTATTCGAAGAGGTGCCCGGGGTCCCCGGGCATCTGGTCACCGGGGCGTGCTACGGGGATTTTCTTTTCAATCATGACCCTGTCCATAGTGTGGCTTGTGCCTGTAACGTCGAACACATGAGTACAGACCCGCGTGTTGCCCTCAGTGTATTGACCAGCTGCCTCGAAGAACACCTTTCGGCGGTTGCCGCAAAACGCGGCGCCCAGGACGCCTCGATCAGCTCGGCGTTCCTGGCCGTTGCCGACGCATTTGAGGAGTACGAGGACGCACTCTACGAGGCCTACGAGGAATTCCTGCCCCTGAGCGTGGTGGAGGAAAGCGACGACGACGATCCGTACGACGGGGACGACCAGGTCGAACCCCGCACCCGGTAGGCGGGCAAACCGGCCCCCGGGGAGCACCGGCGCGGCCGACCCGCCGGAGCCGTCCGCGCGGCTGCGACCACGGTATTAAGTTCGGCTCCGCGTGGAGTGCCAATGGGCGTTGCCGCGCCTTGGTGAAGTAGTGTCGGTACGTGAATTGGTTTGAAGCGGCATTCCTGGGGCTCATCCAGGGTTTGACAGAATTTCTCCCCATCTCTTCCAGCGCCCACCTGCGCATCGTCGGGGAGTTGTTGCCCAACGCGGCCGACCCCGGCGCCGCGTTCACCGCGATCACGCAGCTGGGCACCGAGAGCGCGGTGCTGGTGTTCTTCTGGAAGGACATCGTGCGGATCATCGGCGCCTGGTTCAACGCGCTGCGCGGCCGGGTGCCGCACAGCGACCCCGACGCCAGGATGGGCTGGCTGATCATCGTCGGTTCCATCCCCATCGCGGTGCTGGGACTGCTCTTCGAGGAGCAGATCGACACCTCGTTCCGCTCGCTGTGGATCGTGGCGACCACCCTGGTGGTCTTCGGCCTGATCCTGGCGGTTGCCGACTACTACGGCAACCAGGAACGCGAGCTGACCTCGCTGACCACCAGGCACGGCATCCTCTTCGGCCTCGCCCAGGCCCTCGCCCTGATTCCCGGGGTCTCGCGCTCCGGCGGCACCATCACCGCCGGGCTGTTCATGGGCTACACCCGCGGAGCGGCGGCCCGCTACTCGTTCCTGCTGGCCATCCCCGCGGTCTTCGCCTCCGGGCTGTACAAGCTGGCCAAGTCCTTTGACGAGCCCGGCGTGTACTCGCTGCCGCAGACCGGCCTGGCCACGCTCATCGCCTTCGTCGTCGGCTTCGTGATCGTCGGCTGGTTCCTGAAGTACGTTTCCTCGCACAGCTACCGCATCTTTGTCTGGTACCGCGTGGCCCTTGGCCTGGCCCTGTACCTGCTGCTGGGCTTCGGTGTGATCAACGCCTAGCAAAACCGGATCCCCCAATGCGGAATAACCGCGGGGTCCTTTGGACTTGTTCCAAGTAACTGCACTGCGCCCGGCCACGTTCGGGCAATCACCTAAGAGAAAGGACGCCCCGTGCTTGCATGGTCCGCGCCCACCGTCCCGCATGTCCCGGGAAACGCACCGATCCTCCAGGTGCACGACACCTCCGCCGGACGGCTGAAGGACACCGCCCCGGCCGAAGCGTCCAACGCGCCGGCGAGCATCTACGTCTGCGGCATCACCCCCTACGACGCCACCCACATGGGGCACGCCGCCACCTACGTCGCCTTCGACCTGCTGCAGCGCACCTGGCGCGACGCCGGCCGAAAGGTCACCTACGTGCAGAACGTCACCGACATCGACGACCCGCTGCTGGAGCGCGCCGCCGCCACCGGGGTGGACTGGCAGGTGCTGGCCAAGGAGCAGACCGACCTGTTCCGCGCCGACATGGAGGCACTGAACGTCATCCCGCCGGAGCACTACATCGGCGCCGTGGAATCCATCACCTGGCTGGTCCCGCTCGTCGAGGAGCTCGTCGCCAAGGACCTGGCCTACGCCGTCCCGGGGGAGAACGGGGAACCCGACGGGGACATCTACTTCGACGCCGCCGCCGCGGCATCCGAGGCTTGGGAACTGGGCACCGTGAGCGGATATGACCGCGAAACCATGCTCGGCTTCTTCGCCGAGCGCGGGGGAGACCCGGCGCGCCCGGGCAAGCGCGACGCCCTTGACCCGCTGCTGTGGCGCGTGGCCCGCGCCGGGGAACCGGAATGGGACGGCGCGACGCTGGGCTCCGGGCGCCCGGGCTGGCACATCGAGTGTTCGGTCATCGCCCGCCGCTTCCTGCCCGCCCCCTTCACCGTGCAGGGCGGCGGATCGGACCTGATCTTCCCGCACCACGAATTCTCCGCCGGACACGCCGCGGCCCTTGACGGCAAGGCGCTGGCCGAAGCCTACGTGCACACCGGCATGGTCGGCCTGCACGGGGAGAAGATGAGCAAGTCCCTGGGCAACCTGGTGCTGGTTTCCAAGCTCCGCGCCGCCGGGGTGGAGCCGGTGGCGATCCGCACGGTGCTGCTGGGCCAGCACTACCGCAGCGACTGGTTCTGGACCGACGAGCTGCTCGCCCAGGCGCAGGTGCGCGTGGCCCGCTGGCGCCGGCGCATCGGCTCCGCCACCCTGGCCGAGGCCACCGCGGTCGTCACCCGCATCCGCTCCAAGCTGGCCAACGACCTGGACGCCCCGGCGGCCCTGGCGGTGCTCGATGCCTTCTCCGCGCAGGAAGCGGCGGAGGACGACGGATCGCTGGAAGCCGGCGGGCAGCTGCTCGCCGACGCGCTTGACGCGCTGCTGGGCCTCAAGCTCTCCTAGCCGCAACCGGACACCGGGCCACGCCCCAAGACGCGTCCCCCGTCCCCGGACCCCTCGCGGGGCAGGGGACGGGGGACGCGTTTGCGTGGGCGGCCGCTAGTCGCCGGGCCGCGGCCCATCCGGGCCGTCGGGCGAATCCGGGCTGTTTGCCGGGCCGCCCGGCCCCGGGGATTCCGGGGCACCCGGGCCTTGTCCCCCCGCCGCGCCCGGGCGGTGCCGGCGCTTGAGGTAGCGCTCGAACTCCCGGGCGATCGCCTCGCCGGTGGCCTCCGGCAGCTCGGTCTCGTCCTGCGCCTGCTCCAGCTGCTGCACGTAGGCGGCGATGTCGGCGTCCCCGGTGGCCAGCGCATCGACCCCGCGCTCCCACGCCAGGGCGTCCTCGCCGAGCTCGTGCAGGTCCAGGGCCAGCGGCAGCAGCTCCTCCACCCGGTGCAGCAGTGCCAGCTGCGCCTTGGGGGAGGGGGCCTGGGCCACGTAGTGGGGCACCGCCGCCCAGATCGAGAGCGTGGGCAGGCCCGCGGCCTCGGAGAACTGGGCCAGCACCCCCAGGATCCCGGTGGGTCCCTCGTAGGTGGCGGGCAGCGCGCCCAGGGCCTCGCGCACCGCCGCGTCGTCGGAGGAGACCGCTGCCTGGATCGGCCGGGTGTGCGGCACATCGGCCAGCAGCGAACCGAGCGCCATCACGCCCTGCACGTTTTCCTCCTCGGCGCGGGTGAGGATCTCGGTGATGAAGGCCTTCCAGCGGTAGGTGGGCTCCACGCCGCGCACCAGCAACAAATCGACCGGCCCGTCGGGCAGCGACGCGCGGTAGATCCGCGTCGTCGGCCACTTGATGATCCGCTTGCCGGCGGCATTGCGGCGCACCTGCGGGCGGGAGAACTGGTAGTCGTAGTAGTCGTCGTCGCCGATGCCCGCGACCCTCACGGCGCCGGTGGCGGCCTTGATGTCCTTGAGGGCCGAGCTGGCGGCGTCCCCGGCGTCGTTCCAGCCCTCGAAGGCCACCACCATGATCGCCGGGCGCACGGGCCCGGGAGTCGTGGATGCGGCCACCAGGGAGGAAAGTGTCACTGGATCATTCATATCTTCGCTCACATCCTCACCCTAGCGCGCGCACCGGTCGCCGGGGCAAGTGCGCACCGACTAGAATTGGGACATGCCAACCCAGAATTGCGACCCCATGCCCGCGCGCCCCCGGAACACCGGGATCCAGGGCGTGCTGTGGGACATGGACGGAACCCTGCTTGACACCGAACCCCACTGGATGGCCGCCGAGGGGCGGCTCGTGGCCGAATTCGGCGGCAAGTGGAGCCACGCCCAGGCCCTGTCGCTGGTCGGCAACGCATTGCCCGACGCCGCCGCCGCGCTCCAGCGCGCCGGGGTCCGGCTGCCCGAGCGCGAGATCATCGACCGGCTCACCGGCGAGGTCCTGGCCGGGGTCCGGCGCCACGTCGACTGGCGCCCCGGTGCGCTGGAACTGCTGGAGGCGCTGCGCGCCGCGTCCATCCCCTGCGGACTCGTGACCATGTCCGAGGAGCCGCTGGCGGCCGCCGTGCTCGAGGCGCTGCCCAAGGACTATTTCGCCTTCCGCGTCACCGGGGATATGGTCGCCCACGGCAAGCCGCACCCCGACCCGTACCTGCTGGGCCTGGAACTGCTCGGCGGGCACGTGCCCGACCTGGAGCCCTCCCGCGTCATCGGGATCGAGGATTCGGCCCCGGGCATCGCCTCGGCGGCGGCCAGCGGCATCACCGCGCTGCTCGTCGAGCACATCGCCCCGGTGCCCGACTCCGCCGCCTGGCACCGCGCCGACTCGCTGCTGGACCTGGACATCAACGCCCTCGACGCCCTGGCGTCCACCGGGGTGCGCGCATGAGCGAACCGGCCACCAAGCGCGACGGGATTCCGCTGGGTTCCGTCTTCGGGGTCCCCGTGTCCCTGGCCTGGTCCTGGTTCGTCATCACCGGGCTCATCGTGATGGTCTTCGGGCCCACCGTGGCCCGCTCCCGGCCGGACCTGGGGGCCGGAGCCTACCTGGTCGCCTTCACCTACGCGGTGCTGCTGGCCTTCTCGGTGCTCATCCACGAACTCGCGCACGCCCTGACGGCAAAGTCCTTCGGCTGGCCCGGGGCCCGGATCACGCTGAACCTCTGGGGCGGGCACACCCAGTTCTCCTCCTTCAACGCCACCCCGGGCCGCTCGCTGGCCGTGGCCATGGCCGGCCCGGCCGCCAACTTCGTGATCGCCGGCGCCGGGTACCTGCTGCTGCTGCTCGTGCAGCCGGCCGGCGTGGTGTTCCTGCTCTGGGACATCCTCATCTGGGCGAACCTGCTGGTCGCGATCTTCAACGTGCTTCCCGGCCTTCCGCTGGACGGCGGGCGCCTGGTCGAATCGGCCGTCTGGCGCTACACCGGCTCGCAGGACCGCGGCACCATTGCCGCCGGCTGGGCCGGGCGGGTGCTGGTGGTGCTGGTCGTGGGCTGGTTCGTCATCGTCCCGCTGACCCGCAACGAACCCCTCAATTTCCAGGTCCTCGTCGTGGCGATCCTGGTCGGCGGGTTCATGTGGGTCGGGGCCTCCCAGGGCATCGCGCACGCCAAGCTGCGCCTGCGCCTGCCGCTGGTCTCCGTGCGCGCGCTGATGGAGCCCGCCACCGCCATCCGCCAGGACTCCACCCTCGCGGAGGTCACCGGCCGGCTGGCCAGCCGCGGCGGACGGGTCATCCTCATCGACACGGCGGGCAACCCCGTCGCCGTGATCGACGAGGCGACGCTGCACGGCATCGACCCCGCGGTGCTCGCCGAAACCCCCGCGCTCTCCGCCGCCCGCGCCCTTGACCCCGGTGCCGTGGTCGACGCGAACGCCGACGGCCGCGCCCTGATCGGCTACCTGGCCACGCTGCACGGCAGCGAATACGCGGTCATCGACGACTCCCACCGGGTCATCGGGCTGCTGTCCCAGGCGCGCATCGTCTCCGCCATCACCGGCAAGCCGCACTAGCGCGGCATCCCGCACGGCCCCGGCCAGCGGGAACACCACCGAACTTCACCACCAGCACAGGACCTAAGGACACAGAACCGAGTATGAGCGACATGCCAGCCACCCCCCACGGGGCCACCAGCCGCCGCGGCCCCTTCCGCCCCGGAGACCGGGTCCAGCTCACCGACCAGAAGCGCCGGATCAACACCATCACGCTGACCCCGGGCGGGGAGTTCCACACGCACAAGGGCGTGCTCTTCCACGACGACCTGATCGGCCTGGCCGAGGGCTCGGTCGTCGAGAACACCGCCGAGGTCCGCTACCAGGCGCTGCGCCCGCTGCTGAAGGACTTCGTGCTCTCGATGCCGCGCGGCGCCACCGTGGTCTACCCCAAGGACGCCGCCCAGATCATCCAGATGGGCGACATCTATCCCGGCGCCCGCGTCGTGGAGGCCGGCGTCGGCTCCGGCGCCCTGTCGATGTCGCTGCTGCGCGCCGTGGGGGACGGCGGCTACCTGCACTCCTTCGAGCGCCGCGAGGAATTCGCCGAGATCGCCCGCGGCAACGTGGACACCGTCTTCGGCGGCCCGCACCCGGCCTGGCAGATCTCCATCGGCGACTTCCAGGAAAAGGTGCTGGAAACCGAGGAGCCCGGCTCCGTGGACCGCGTGGTCCTTGACATGCTCTCGCCCTGGGAATGCGTCGACGCGGTCTCCACCGTGCTGGCCCCCGGCGGGGTGTGGGTCAACTACGTGGCCACCGTGACGCAGATGTCGCGCACCGTCGAGGCGATCCGCGCCACCGGGCTGTACACCGAGCCCGAATCCTTCGAGACCATGGTCCGCGGCTGGCACGTCGAGGGCCTGGCGGTGCGCCCGGACCACCGCATGGTCGCGCACACCGCCTTCCTGATCACCTGCCGCCGGCTGGCCGACGGCGCCGTGGGCATCCCCGGCGCCAAGCGCGTGAAGGAACACACCTACTCCGCCGAGGACCTGGCGACCTGGACCCGCTCGGATGAGCCCGAGGCCTGGCACCACGAGGCGCTGGGGGAGCGCGGCGTCTCGGCCCGCAAGCTGCGCCGCGCCGCGAAGGACGCCAAGTCGATGACCCAGCGCGGCTCGCTGCCCGAGGCGGCCGAAACCGGCACCGACGCCGAATCCGGCCCCCAGGCCCCCGGGGCATAGCCCGCCCGCCGCGGGGGAGGCGGCGGTCACATTTCCGCCTTTGGGCGGCGCCCGTGCATAGGATGGGAACAGCAGTGGCGTGTGCCGGTTCACCCCGGCACACGCGTTCTCGGAATATTTGTGAAACGGGTGGAACATGGGCGACGAAACTGACCGCACACGGCTGGAGGGCCAGATCGCGGCCGCCGAACGGCAGTTGAACGTGGTGCGGGACAAGAACCGCCTGCTCGACAGGCAGCTCGCCTCCGCGGGGGCCAACAACTCCCGCCTGGTCGCCATGCTCGAGCGCACCCGCGAGGAGATCCTGGCCCTGAAGTCGGGGCTGGAGAAGGACGGGGACACCCCCTTCAGCCACGGCACCATCGTCGAGCTGCACCCGCGCAGCCATCCCGCCGCGGGCACCGCGATCTCCTCGACCGGGGTGCAGTCCGCCGACATCGTCCAGGGCGGCCGCAAGCTGCGGGTGGGCATCTCCCCGCTGCTTGACTTCGAGAAGCTGGCGATCGGCCAGGACGTGCTGCTCAACGAATCCCTGGTCATCGTCGCCGGCCTGGGCTACGAGCAGTCCGGGGAACTTGTCACCGTCAAGGAGGTCCTCGGGGACCACCGGGTGGTGGCCATGGGACGGGCCGATGACCAGCGCGTCATCCGCCTGGCCCACCCGCTGGCCAAGGACGTGGTGCGCGTGGGCGACGTGCTGACCCTTGACGCCCGCACCGGCCTGGCCCTGGAAAAGGTGCACCTCTCCGACATGCAGTCGCTGGTCCTCGAAGAGGTCCCGGACATCTCCTACGCGGACATCGGCGGGCTGTCCGACCAGATCGAGGCCATCCGCGACGCCGTCGAGCTGCCCTTCCTGCACCCGGACCTCTACCGCGAGCACGGGCTCACCGCCCCCAAGGGCATCCTGCTCTACGGCCCCCCGGGCTGCGGCAAGACGCTGATCGCCAAGGCCGTCGCGCACTCGCTCTCCGAGCGCACCAACGAGCGCAACGGCGACACCGGCACCGCCAAGAGCTACTTCCTGAACATCAAGGGCCCCGAGCTTTTGGACAAGTACGTCGGGGAGACCGAGCGCCACATCCGGCTGATCTTCTCCCGGGCCCGGGAAAAGGCCGCCGGCGGCAACCCCGTGGTGGTGTTCTTCGACGAGATGGACTCGCTCTTCCGCACCCGCGGCACCGGGGTGTCCTCCGACGTGGAGACCACCATCGTCCCGCAATTGCTGGCCGAGATCGACGGGGTGGAACGGCTGGACAACGTCATCGTCATCGGCGCCTCCAACCGCGAGGACATGATCGACCCGGCGATCCTGCGCCCGGGACGCCTGGACGTGAAGATCAAGATCCGCCGCCCCGACGCCCAGGGCGCGGCGGAGATCTTCGCCAAGTACCTCACCGCGGACTTGCCGCTGCACCCGGACGACCTGGCCGAGCACGGCAACGACCCCGCGGCCTGCGTGCGCGCCATGATCCAGGCGACGGTCGATGCCATGTACTCCACCGGGGAGCAGAACCAGTTCCTCGAGGTCACCTACGCCAACACCGAGACCGAGATCCTCTACTTCAAGGACTTTGCCTCCGGCGCGGTGATCCGCAACGTGGTGGACCGGGCCAAGAAGTCGGCCATCAAGGCGCTGCTCACCGGCCAGGAGCGCGGGTTGCGCATGGAGCACCTGCTGGCGGCGGTGGTGGAGGAATTCCACGAGCACGAGGACATGCCCAACACCACCAACCCGGACGACTGGGCGCGGATCTCCGGGCGCAAGGGCGAGCGCATCACCTTCATCCGCACCATCGTGGCGGACAAGAACGGGCGCGGGAAGACGCTGCAGGCCCCGGGGGCCGACGAGACGGGGCAGTACCTGTGAGCGTGCACCGCGTGATGGGGCTGGAGACCGAGTACGGGGTGCTGGCCCCGGCCATGCCCGGGGCCAATGCGACGATGCTCTCGGCCCAGGTCATCAACGCCTACGCGGCGACCATCCGCGAGGCCCGCGGAAGGATCGCCGGCACCCACTGGGACTACACCGACGAGACCCCGCTGAACGACGCCCGCGGCTTCGTCCAGCCCCGCGCGCAGGCGGACCCCTCCCAGCTCACGGACGTGGAACCGGAGCTCGACGCCGAGCAGGTGGCGCTGGCCGGCGGCGACGTGACCATCGGCTCCACCCTGTACGATGCCGGCGAGTACGACCACGAGGTGCTGATGAACATGGTCCTGGGCAACGGCGCCCGGCTCTACGTCGACCACGCCCACCCGGAGTACTCCTCCCCGGAAACCACCAACCCGTTCGACGCGGTGCTCTGGGACCAGGCCGGTGACCACGTGGCGCTCGCGGCGGTGCGCCGCATCGAGTCGCTGGCCGGGCTGCCGGACGTGCACCTGTACAAGAACAACACCGACAACAAGTCGGTCTCCTACGGGGCGCACGAGAACTACCTGATGCCCCGCTCGGTGCCCTTCGACTCGATCACCGCCGGGCTCATCCCGTTTTTCGCCACCCGCCAGGTCATCTGCGCCTCCGGGCGGGTGGGCCGCGGCATGCTCGGATCGCACCCGGGCTTCCAGGTCTCCCAGCGGGCCGACTTCTTCGAGGCGCAGATCGGCCTGGAGACCACCATCCGCCGCCCGATCATCAACACCCGCGACGAGCCGCACGCGCACTGGGAGAAGTACCGCCGGCTGCACGTGATCATCGGGGACGCGAACCTCGGGCAGGTCTCCACGCTGCTGCGCACCGGCACCACGGCCCTGGTGCTGTCCATGATCGAGGCGGGCACCGCCCCGGAGCTCGAGCTGCGCGATCCGGTCGCCGCCCTGCAGGCGATCAGCCACGACCCCACGCTGAAGACCAAGGTCGAACTCGCCGACGGGCGCAGGCTCACTGCCCTGGAGATCCAGTGGATCTATGCCCGGGCGGCGGCCGAGCACAGCGGGGCGACCGACGCGACCGACGAGGCCACCGTGGAGATCCAGCGGCGCTGGGAGGAAACGCTGCAGCTGCTGGAAACCGACATCATGGCCGCCGCCTCCACCGTGGACTGGGTGGCCAAGTACAAGCTCATGACCTCCTACGCCCAGCGCCATGGCCTGGACTTCAGCGATCCGCGGATCGCGGCGATGGACCTGCAATGGGCGGACATCCGCCCGGAAAAGGGCCTGTACCACCGCCTGGCGGCACGCGGGCTGATGGAAACGCTCTACTCCCCGGAACAGATCGCCCGGGCGGCGCTGAACCCCCCGACCGACACCCGCGCGTACTTCCGCGGGCGGGTGCTGAGCCAGTACCCGGAGCACGTGGTCGCGGCCAGCTGGGATTCGGTGTCCTTCACGGTGCCCGGGGCGCGCCGGCTCGAGCGCATCGCCACCCTGGAGCCGCTGCGCGGCACCAAGGCCCTGGTCGGGGACCTCTTGGACCAACAATTGTCGATTCACGAGTTCATTGCCACGCTGCGGAGCTAAAAGCCCTACCCAGTGGCAAGATGGAAATACCAGCGAAAACAGTGCCGGGCACCGCAGCCAATGCGGCCGGGCACGCGAGAGACGGAAAAGAGCGTCACGGCAATGACACAGGAACAGCACTCGGGACAGCGCCGCGAGGAAGCCCAGGCCCAGGAGACCGAGCAGGAAGTCACGGCCGCGGCCGGCCAGGACGCCGGGGTCGATGACCTGCTCGACGAGATCGACGGCGTGCTGGAGCGCAACGCCGAGGAATTCGTGCGCGGGTTCGTGCAAAAGGGCGGTCAGTGATCGAGCTCGGTCCCGGCCCCTCCTTCATGGAGTACCTGAACCGGGACCGTCCCGACCTGCTGCCCGGGGCCCCGGCCCAGGCACCCGCGGGTGCCGCGGGGCAGGTTCCGCACGGAACCACCATCGTCGCGCTTTCCTACACGGACGGCATCGTGATGGCGGGGGACCGGCGCGCGACCATGGGCAACGTCATTGCCAGCCGCCGCATCGAGAAGGTCTTCGAGACCGACAGGTTCTCGGTGGTCGGCATCGCCGGCGCCGCCGGGGTCGCCATCGACATCGCCAAGCTCTTCCGCGTCGAGCTCGAGCACTACGAGAAGATCGAGGGCACCCGGCTCTCGCTCGACGGCAAGGCCAACCGGCTGGCCTCGATGATCCGCGCCAACCTGGCCCTGGCCATGCAGGGCATGAGCGTCGTCCCGCTCTTTGCCGGCTTCGACACCCTGGCCGAGACCGGGCGGATCTTCTCCTTCGACATCACCGGCGGGCTCTACGAGGAAGTGGAGCACCACTCGATCGGCTCCGGCTCCCCGTACGCCCGGGGCGCACTGAAGAAGCTCTGGCAACCGGACATGGATGCCACCGCCGCGGTGCGCGTCGCCGTGGAGGCGCTCTACGACGCCGCGGACGACGACACGGCCACCGGGGGACCGGATGCCGTGCGCCAGCTGTGGCCGGTGGTCTACACCGTTGACGCCGCCGGAGCGCACCGCGTCGAGGAGCCCATCCTCGCCGGGATGGCGACCGAGATCATTGCCGCACGGACCGCCAGCGGGAAGGAAGCCTAGATGAGCGCGCAATACTACGTTTCGCCCGAGCAACTCATGAAGGACCGGGCGGATTTCGCCCGGAAGGGCATTGCCCGGGGCCGGGCGGTCATCGTGGCCTCCTGCGCCGACGGGATCGCGCTGATCGCGGAGAACCCCTCGGGATCGCTGCACAAGATCGGGGAGATCTACGACCGGATCGCCTTCGCCGCGGTGGGCAAGTACAACGAGTTCGAGTCGCTGCGGCAGGCCGGGGTGCGCTACGCCGACACCCGGGGCTACTCCTATTCCCGCCACGACGTGACCGGCCGCGGCCTGGCCAGCGTCTACGCCCAGTCCCTGGGGGCGGTGTTCACCGCCGAGGCCAAGCCCTTCGAGGTGGAACTGGCGGTCCTGGAACTGGGCGCGACCCCCGCCGACGACACGCTGTTCTCGCTGAACTTCGACGGCTCGATTGCCGAACAGCCCGGATACATCATCATGGGCGGCGACACCCCGGTGCTGCGCGAGGCCTGGAACGGGTACTGGGCCGACAAGGACCTGGCCGCCGCCGGGACCGACGAGGTCATCCGCGCCGCGGCCCTGGTGCTGCCCGGCGTCGGGGTAAGCCCCGAGGACGCCCGGCTGCTGGAGGTCGCGGTGCTCGAGCGCGTCACCGCATCCGGCTCGCACCGCCATTTCCGCCGTCTCGACACCCCCACCATTGCCCGGTTCCTGGGCGCAGGGAAGTAGGCCCGCATGGACCGCAGGATCTACGGCATCGAAACCGAATACGGAATCACCTACTCGGACCCCGGGGGACGCCCGCTCACCCCGGAGGAATCCGCCCGCTACCTCTTCCGCCGCGTGGTGGCGTGGGGCCGCAGCTCCAACGTCTTCCTGACCAACGGCTCCAGGCTCTACCTCGACGTCGGCTCGCACCCCGAGTACGCCACGGCCGAGTGCGACGAGCTCACCCAGCTGATCGCCCACGACCGGGCGGGGGAGTCGATCCTCAACGACCTGGTGGCCAGTGCGGAGGAGCGGATGGCGGCCGACGGGTTCACCGGCCGGCTCTACCTGTTCAAGAACAACACCGACACCGCCGGGAACTCCTACGGCTGCCACGAGAACTTCCTGATCCCGCGCAAGCTCGAGTTCGCCCGGCTGGCGGAGATCCTGATTCCGTTCCTGGTCACCCGGCAGCTGATCGCCGGGGCAGGCAAGATCGTGACCGTCGACGGCGAGCCGTTGTACGCCTTCTCCCAGCGCGCCGACCATGTGTGGGAGGGCGTCTCCTCGGCCACCACCCGCTCCCGGCCCATCATCAACACCCGCGACGAGCCGCACGCCGACGCCGAGTACTTCCGCCGCCTGCACGTGATCGTGGGGGACTCGAACATGTCCGAGACCACCCAGCTGGTGAAGCTGGGTGCCACTGACCTGATGCTGCGGATCATCGAGTCAGGGAAGATCATGGAGGATTTGCGGCTGGAGAACCCCATCCGGTCCATCCGCGAGATCTCCCACGACTTCAACGGCACCACCCTGGTCAAGCTGGCCAACGGCAAGCACCTCACCGCGCTCGCGCTCCAGCGCCGCTTCCTCGCACTGGCCACCGACTTCGTCGCCCGCGAGGGGGCCCACCACGAGCAGGTCCCTGCAGTGCTCGATCTGTGGACCCGAACCCTGGACGCCGTGGAGTCGGGCAACTTCTCGGGCATCGACACGGAGATCGACTGGGCCATCAAGCACAAGCTGATAAATTCCTATGCAAACCGGCACCGGCTGGACCTGGGCGCGCAGCGCCTGGCACAACTGGATTTGACGTACCACGACATCGACACGCAGCGCGGGCTCTTCCACCTGCTGGCATCCCGGGGCAGGGTCGCCACGGTGGTGGATCCCGCCGACATCGCCTTCGCCGTTGACAACCCGCCGCAAAGCACGCGGGCCAAGCTGCGCGGCGACTTCGTCCGGGCAGCGAAGAATGCGGAGCGTGACTTCACCGTTGACTGGGTGCACCTCAAGCTCAATGACCACCCGGGGCAGACGGTGCTGTGCAAGGATCCCTTCGCCAATACGGATTCGCGGGTCGATGCGCTGATTTCGGCCATGGGCGGGCAGCCTTAAAGCGGCATATTTCCACCCACAATAAGGTGATTCACAGTTTCGGCCTTTAAGCTGGCTGAAGACAGTCTCGAAAGCCCAACAATCACTGTGGGTGTTTCCAGTCCCATAATCCCCAACTGAAAGTTGATTTCGTGCGCAAAGTAATGGCACTCGTTGCAACGGCTTCGTTGCTGCTGGTGACGGCCTGTGGCTCAACCACCACGGCGTCAAGCGGTGAAGTTGCCCCCCTGGAATCGATCAAGGTCACCCCCGGCGCGGATGACTCCAGCGATCCGACCGTCACCTTCGACGCCCCGCTGGTTGCCACGGCAACCGGTGCCAAGGTCATCGTCGAGGGCAAGGGCGATGAAATCAAGGAAAACCAGAACATCAAGTTCAAGTCCATTGCCTACAAGGCCGAGGATGCCAGCCTGCTCGGCTCCGGCTTTGCCGGGGAACCGGTGACATTGCCGACCAATGAGGAATTCAAGGCACAGCTGCCGGCACTCTACGAGACGCTCATGCAGGCGAAGGTCGGATCGTGGGTGGCCATGGTCGAGCCCGCTGCCGAGGCGGCACCCGCCGAAGGCGCCACTCCCTCGGCAAGCCCCAGCGCGGCAAAGGCCGAGACCGTGGTCGTGCTGAAGGTCGTGGCCTCGGAGCCGATCCCGGAGGCATCCAAGAAGCTCGGGGCCGACGAGGTCAAGAAGCTCAAGGACGAAGGCTCGCTGCCCACCTTCGAAATGAAGGATTCCAAGCCCGCCATCACCATCCCGAAGGACAAGGATGTCCCGGCCGGCCTGGTCGTTGACATCGTCAAGGAAGGCACCGGCAAGGCAGCCACCGCCACCTCTGACGTCTCTGCCCACTACACCGGCGTCCGCTGGGAAGACGGCAAGCAGTTCGATTCCAGCTTTGACCGCGGCGAGCCGTCGGACTTCAACCTCGCGGGCGTCATTCCCGGATGGACACAGGGCCTGGATGGCCTGAAGGCCGGCACCCAGGTCATGCTGACCATTCCGACCGACCTTGCCTACGGCGGGGCCGCGGGAGCCCCGGCGGGCCCCTTGGTCTTCTTTGTTGAGCTCAAAGAAGTAAAGTAGCTAGAAGCTTTTAGCAACCAACCGAAAGGATTCCACCATGTCTTTTGGACAGCGTGAATACGACCGCACCAAGCCCGAGATTGAATTCCCGGGAAGCGACGCCCCAACGGAGCTGAAGATCGAGGACATCGTCGTCGGCGACGGCGCCGAGGTCGTTCCGGGCTCCACCGTCTCGACCCACTACGTCGGCGTGGCCTGGTCCACCGGCGAGGAGTTCGACGCCTCGTGGAACCGCGGCACCCCGCTGGACTTCCGCGCCGGAGTCGGCCAGGTCATCCAGGGCTGGGACCAGGGCCTGATCGGCATGAAGGTCGGCGGCCGCCGCCGCCTGGAAATCCCCTCGGAGCTGGCCTACGGCTCGCGTGGCGCCGGCGGGGCCATCGGCCCGAACGAGGCACTGATCTTCGTGGTCGACCTGGTGGCCGTGCGCTAAGCACCGCACTACGCCTTTGGCCGTGTTTTCCCAAGTTAAACAGGGAGAACGCGGCCAAAGCCTGTTAACGCGGCGTTGCATTGGCCCGGCCTTGGCGCCACGGGGTAATCTTGCGAGCGTGGCTCAAAATAACCCCGGTGGTCCTTCCCGTGCCGAGAAACTCGTCAGTCTCACCTATGCGTTGATCAACACCCCGCATGGATATTCCAAGCGTGAACTGCGCAAGATCGTCGATGACTACCAGTCGCTGAGCGACGCCGCCTTCGACCGGAAGTTCGACAGGGACAAGAAGGACCTGCGTGAAATGGGCGTCCCGGTCAAGACCCTTGGCACAGGCTCCGAGGAACGCTACCTGATCGCCCCGGACAGCTACCGGCTGCCCGAAGTGAGCTTCACGACCGAGGAAGCCGCGGTGCTGGGACTCGCGGCGCAGCTGTGGAAGGACACCGACCTGGAATCCTCCGCCACCCGGGCCACCGGCCGGCTCTCGGCCGGACTGGAGGACACCGGCCGCGGGGTGAGGTTCACCGAGTACGTCCCGCGCCTGCATGCCGCCGGCCCGGCGTTCGCTGCCTGCCTCGAGGCGGTCTGGGCACACCAGGTGCTCACCTTCGACTACCTCGACGCCCAGGGCCGCGCCAGCGCGCGGACCGTGGACGCCTGGGGGATCGGTTCGCGCTTCGGCAACTGGTACCTGGTGGGCCTCGACCATGATCGCAACGACGTGCGGATGTTCCGCCTGACCCGCATCCTTAGCGACATCCGCACCGGCCAGCCCCACTCCTCGCGTCCTGCCGGGTTCTCCATGGCGGAGACCCTGGGCCGGCTGGATCCGGACATTGCCGGAGAGCAAGCACGGATCTCGGTGGCCAAGGATTCGGGATGGGCACTGCGCTCCCGGGCCGAATCCATTACCCCGGGCGATGACCACGACGTACTCGTGCTGCAATTCCACGACCTGATGGGGCTGGCGGCCGATGTGGCGAAACTGGGGGCGGCGGCCCGCGTGCTGGAGCCGGCACCCCTGGCAACGGCGGTGCGCCACCGCCTGGAGGGCGCATTGGCGGCGCAACAGGCCACTGTTCCCGACTTCAAACTCAGCAAGCGCCGCAATGCAGGGCGCCCGCCGTCCACCGAGGCCGTGGCCCGAAACCTCGACATCATTTCCTACGTGGCCAAGTTCGGTTCACCCACCGTTGACCAAACGGCCACCCACTTCGGGTTGACTGAAAAGCAGCTTTTGGCCCACCTGCAGACGATCATGATGTGCGGGGTGCCAAACGGGCTGCCGGATGAACTGATCGACGTGGAATGGGAGGCGGGAACCATCAGCATCAACAACGCCGAGGCCCTGAATTCCCCCATCCGTCTCAGCCTGACGGAGGCCGCCACGATGCTGGCTGGCCTGGCATCGCTGCGCGGGCTCCCGGACTTTGAACATGCGGCGGCGGTCGACTCGGCCTACGGCAAGCTGCAGGCCGCTGCGGTGGGCTTCGAGGGCCTCGAATCGGTGCTGTCCATCTCGCTGCGCTCAACCGAGGAAAACGACATCTACTCAACCCTGGTGCGGGCGATCCGCGAGCACCAGGTGGTCGAGCTGGACTACTACAGCGCCTCCAGCGACGCGGTGGGCGTCAGGCAGGTCGAGCCCATCCGGCTCGTCGAGAATGCCGGCCGACAGTATCTGCGTGCGTTCTCGGTGCCCAACAACGAAATCCGGAGTTTCCGCATCGACCGAATCCAGGCGGCGGCCCTCAGCGGGCATGGCTTCACCCTCGATCCGCACCGGCACGATGACCATGAAGATATTCTGTTCACCCCCAGCGCCACCGACGAGCTCGTTGTCCTGGGGTTCGGGCCGCGCCTGGCTTCGCTGGTGGATGAATATGCCCCGGAACAGTGGGCCAAGGGCTCCGAGGAGAACATCGCCGAGATCCGGATGACCTCCACGGCCACCCTTCCGGGGATGGTCGCGTACCACGGCGGCGACCTGCGGGTCATCGCACCTGACTCCTTGCGCAGCGACGTCGAGTCCTGGCTCCGTGCGGCAGTGACGACCCGGGAGGTGAAGTAGCGATGTTGCCTTGGTGGTTTTGGCTGTTGCTGTGGGTGGTGCTCGCGCTGGGCGCGCTATTGTTCCTTGTCCTGGCCGGAATTCGGCTCTTCCGCGGCTTCATGGCCTTGGCCAGCGAAGCCGGCGATGCCATGGACCGGGTGGGTTCCTCGATGGATGCGGATCCCGAGCCGCGCACGTACCCCGAGATCTTGGAACGGACCCCCTCGGGGGTCGCAGCACTGTTCCAGGACCCGGAGGATGCCCGTGCGGCGCGTGATGCAGGGAAATTGCGTCGTTCGGCCGCCAGGCGCGAGGCGCGTATTGAACGCAAAACGCGTCGCGGACAAGCGCAACGCGTGGGCGACCTCGAACTGTTCTAACTGTAGACTTAACACGATTGAAAGGTAGGTTCCCCATGGGTGGAATCCAAGGATGGCATCTGGTCATCATCGTAATTTTGGCACTGCTTCTCTTCGGTGCCCCGAAGCTTCCCGGTCTGGCGCGCTCCGTGGGCCAGTCACTGCGTATCTTCAAGTCCGAGGTCCGTCAGATGAAGGACGATGAGAAGGCTCCCGCGGCAGGCGATGAAACCGTCGAGGGCAACATCGTTGATCCCGACCGTCGTGAGAACAACGCCTAGTCCTTCGTGAGCGAACAAGTAGTGAACTCCAAAAAAGGGCGGAAGGACAATCCCGAGGGCCGCATGGCCTTGAAGGCGCACCTGGTGGAGGCCAGGAACCGTCTCTTCATTTCGCTGATCGCCCTGGTCTTGGGAACGGTCGGGGGATTCTTCCTCTACGATGAGGTCCTTGGCCTGATCATCGCCCCGGTGCGCGCATACGGTGGAGAAGTCAACTTCACCTCCGTCATGGCACCCTTCGACATCATGCTCAAGACCTCGTTGCTCTTGGGGCTGGTGTTCTCGGCGCCGATCTGGATCTATCAGCTATGGGCCTTCATAGTCCCGGGGTTGAAGAAGAAGGAACGCAATACGGCCATCGGGTTCGCCGCGGCGGCGGCCCCGCTCTTCATTCTGGGCGTCGGCATGGCCTACTGGGTATTGCCCCATGCCTTGAAGTTCTTTATCTCGCTGACCCCGGAAAACGCCCAGTCCTGGCTGACGACCGACACGTACCTGCCGTTCGTGTTCCGGCTTCTGATCGCCTTCGGGCTGGCCATGCTGGCACCGGTCCTGATGGTCGGGTTGAATTTGGTCGGTGTGCTGAAGGCCAGGTTGATCCTGCGCCATTGGCGCATCACGGTATTCCTGATTGCCCTCGTGGCCGCCATGGCGGCCCCGGGCGGCGATGCAATCACCATGTTTGCCCTGGCCGGACCGTTGTTCGTGACCTTTGCGACGGCAACACTTATTTGCCACCTGAATGACCGCAAGCGCGACAAGAAGCGGGCCCAGCTTGAGGCCGAGAACGCCGCCACTGCCGGCGAGGGATCCGAGCTTCCCGATTCGCCGGATCTTCCATAGGATGCCCCGTGTCCGGTGTACGGACACGGGCGCACCTACAACCCTCCTGAAAGGGGTCGCAGCGTGAGCATGCCGGCCGAGCGATTTGACGCAGCCAAGGAACAAGACCAGGAGAGCGAATCCGGGCTTGCCGAGTTCCGTGCCAGCCTGGGTTTCGACCTTGATCCGTTCCAGGAGGAAGCATGCCGGGCCGTGGCGTCCGGTTCCGGGGTTCTGGTGGCGGCCCCTACCGGTGCAGGCAAGACGGTGGTGGGGGAGTTCGCCATTTTCCAGGCGCTCCGCTCCGGTCGCAAGGCCTTCTACACCACCCCCATCAAGGCGCTGAGCAACCAAAAGTACAGCGACCTTGTGGCCACCTACGGCGCCGAACGCGTGGGGCTGCTCACCGGCGACATGACCATCAACGGCGAGGCCGAGATCGTGGTGATGACCACCGAGGTCCTGCGCAACATGCTGTACGCGGACTCGGACACGCTGGATTCGCTGGGCTACGTCGTGATGGACGAGGTCCACTACCTGGCGGACAAGTTCCGCGGCGCGGTGTGGGAAGAGGTCATCATCCACCTGCGCGAGGATGTCCAGGTCATCTCGCTTTCCGCCACGGTCTCCAACGCCGAGGAATTCGGCGGCTGGCTCGACGCCGTGCGGGGGGATACCCGCATCATCGTTTCCGAACACCGTCCCATCCCGCTCTACCAGCACGTCATGGTCGGAGGCCGGCTCCTTGACCTGTTCGCCGAGGACGTGTCCTTCGACCAGGTCGCGGACGCCCCGGAGCGCGTGGCCGAGGTCAACCCCGAGCTCTCCAAGATGGCCCACCGCAGCCTGACCGGGTCCCGGGGTCGCGTCCAGCGCGGACGTGGACGCCGCGGGGGAGGCGGAGGGACCTGGGGGGAGAAGCGCGAGCAACTGGGCACCCGGGTCTCCCGGCCGGACATGATCATGGCGCTTGACCATGCCGGATTGCTGCCTTCCCTGGTGTTCGTTTTCTCGCGCAACGGCTGCGACGCCGCCGTTGCCCAGTGCGTTCGTTCGGGCCTCGCCCTGACCACCATTGCCGAGGCCACGGAAATCGAACAGACCATCGACATGGTCGCCCACAAGCTGCCGCCGGACGATCTGGAGGTGTTGGGATTCTGGCCGTGGCGCGAGGGACTCATGCGCGGGTTCGCAGCCCACCATGCCGGCCTGCTGCCGATCTTCAAGGAAGTCGTCGAGGACCTCTTTGTCCGCGGACTGGTCAAGGCCGTCTTCGCGACCGAGACGCTGGCCCTGGGCGTCAACATGCCGGCCAGGTCCGTCGTCATGGAAAAGCTGGAGAAGTTCAACGGCGAATCGCACGTGTCGGTCACGGCGGGGGAGTACACCCAGCTGACCGGACGTGCGGGACGCCGGGGAATCGACGTCGAGGGCCACGCGGTGGTGTTGTGGCAACAGGACACCGACCCCGCGGCGATTGCCGGGCTAGCCTCCAAGCGGACCTACCCGTTGAACTCCAGTTTCCGCCCCACCTACAACATGTCCCTCAACCTGACCTCACAATTCGGCCGGGAGCGGGCACGCGGCATCCTGGAAACCTCCTTCGCCCAGTTCCAGGCCGACCGTTCCGTGGTCGGGATGGCACGCCAGGTGCGCTCCCGCGAGGAGTCGCTGGCCGGCTACGCCAAATCGATGACCTGCCACCTGGGGGACTTCGGCGAATACGCGTCCTTGCGCGAGCAGCTCTCTGCGGCGGAAAAGGACGCGTCAAAAACCGTGTCGCGGCTGCGCCGCTCGGCGGCGACCGAATCCCTGGAAACCCTGGCGCGCGGGGACATCATCGAAATCCACGGCGCCCGCAAGCTAGGACGCTGCGTGGTCATCGAGCTGGACAATTCGTGGCACGACCCGCGCCCCACGGTGCTGACCGAGGACAAGCACATCCGGCGCGTCGGCGTCCAGGACCTCAACGGCCCCGTCGAGGTCATTTCCCGGATCCGGATCCCCAAGGGCTTCACGGGCCGCAGCCCCAAGGAGCGCAGGGACCTGGCAGCATCGCTGCACAACGCGCTGGCCGAGTCCCGCCCGCCCCGGGACGATGTCCCCGGTTTCAACTTCACCGGCAGCGACGAGCAGGAAGCACGCATCACGGCGTTGCGCGCCGCGCTCAAGGCCCACCCGTGCCACGGGTGCCCCGAACGCGAGGACCATGCGCGCTGGGGCGAGCGCCATGCGAAGCTGCTGCGCGACACCAACAAGCTGCGGTCCCAGATCAGCGGCCGCACCAACACCATTTCGAAGACCTTCGACAAGGTCGCCAAGGTGCTCGAGGACTTCGAGTACCTCGTGCCGGCCTCGAACGACATGGGCCAGGCCCAAATCACCGAGGCGGGGCAGCGGCTGCGGCGCATCTACGGCGAACGCGACCTGCTGACCTCCCTGGTCATGGAAACCGGGGCCATGAACGAGATGACCGCCGAGGAGCTTGCCGGATTCATCTCGGCCCTCGTGTTCCAGGCGCGCCGCGAGGACCACGGTCCGGATCCGCGCATGCCCACCGCTAAGGTGCAGATTGCCTGGGAAACCTCGGTGAACCTGTGGTCGCGCCTCTCGGACGCGGAGGCCAACGCCGGCCTGCCCGAGACCGCGGCACCTGACTCCGGGCTGATCTGGCCGATCTACAAGTGGGCCCGGGGTTCGGACCTGCGCGAGTGCCTCCGCGGCACCGACCTGGCCGGCGGCGATTTTGTCCGCTGGGCCAAGCAGGTCATTGACGTGCTGGACCAACTGGCCAAGATCCCTGACCTGAACACCGGACTGGCCCGTTCCTGCAACCAGGCGGTGCAAAGGATCCGCCGCGGGGTTGTCGCTTATTCAAACGTTGTCGACTGAGTCCCGCCACGGCGGGACCCGGCCCGGCACCGGCAGGATTGAAGGACGCCGACACCTGCGGCGTGCTTGAGAAAAAGTAAAGGTAAACAATTGTCTCTTGAGATGTACCGCAACGGCTCCGTCTATTCCCCGGCTGACCCGTTTGCCACCGCAATGCTCGTCGAAGACGGCACGGTGGCCTGGATCGGCACCGAGGCCGCGGCAGGTGCCTTGCTTGACGCACGAATGACCGAGATCGATTTGCAAGGTGCGCTCATCACCCCGGCATTCGTCGACTCGCATGTGCACCTGTCCTCGCTCGGTGCCCGGCTCAAGGGCCTGGACCTGGGTGCGGCCCGCAGCGCCGCGGAGCTGCTCGAGGCACTTGCGGCGGCCGCGGCAACCACCGGCGGGGCCATTCTGGGAGCCGGGTGGGACGAGTCCACCTTCGACACCGGCACCGTGCCCACCGCCGAACAGCTGCAACAGGCCGCCCCCGACCGCGAGGTCTACCTGGCGCGAGTCGACGTCCACTCGGCCCTCATCAGCCCCCGGCTCGCCCAGCGGGTCGGCATCGCGGAAGGCCCCGAATACTCCGATGGCCTCGTCCGCGGGAGTGCACATGCGCGCGTCAGGGCAGCGGTCCTCGCCGGCGATCCGGCAGCGGACACCGAAAACCGCGATCTCGCGCTGCAGCACCTGGCGGCCACCGGCCACGGGACCGTGGTGGAGATGGCCGCCGAGCACATCTCCGGGCGCGCGGACCTCGAGTCGCTGCTGGCCCGCACGGACGAAGAGAAGGCCACCACTCCGGAGGTCTACGCCTACTGGGGCCAGGCCGTGGGCACCGAGGACGAGGCCCGGGCACTCCTGGCCTCCTTCAACTCCTCCGCGGTGGTGGGGCTGGGCGGGGACCTGAACATCGACGGGTCGATCGGTTCCCGCACCGCCTTGCTGCGCGGCGACTACGCCGACGCCGCGGGGGAGCGGGGCACTGCCTACCTGGACGTTGAGACCGTCGCCGCCCACGTCGCTGCCTGTTCGCTGGCCGGCATCCAGGCCTCCTTCCATGTCATCGGGGACGCCGGGCTGGACCTGGCGCTTGAGGGCTTTGCCCGGGCCGCCGAATCCGTGGGCCTGGCAAAGGTCCAGGCCGGCAGGCACCGCCTGGAACACGTGGAGATGGTGGACGAGGCGGCTCGGGCCCAAATGCTGGCCTTCGGGCTGACCGCCTCGATGCAACCCGGCTTCGATGCCGCCTGGGGTGGCGAGGGCGGTCTCTACGAGCGGCGGCTGGGGGGCTCCCGCGCCGCCGCGATGAATGGCGTGGGACAGCTCCTGGCTGCGGGCGTGCCAGTCGTGGTGGGTTCCGATGCGCCGGTCACCTCGGTGAGCCCGTGGAGCACCGTCAAGGCCTGCCTGGAGCTCAGCGATCCGCAGGCACGCGTTTCGGCCAGGGCCGCCTTCATGGCGCACACCCGTTCGGGCTTCCGCGCCCTTGGCGCACCGAACCCGATGGCAGGCCAACTGGTCAACGGGGCCGAAGCCACGTTCGCAATCTGGGACGCCGCCGAACTGTCGGTGCAGACACCGGATCTCCGTGTTTCCTCCTGGAGCACCGACGCCCGTGCCGGCACCCCCATGCTGCCGGTCCTGGAAGACGAATTGCCCAAATGCCTGCGAACGGTGCGTGCCGGGCATGTACTCTTCGATGCGCTCGGCGTTTCCTAGAATCATCTTTGCCGCTGGCTGGGGATCAGACGATTCTGGTTTTTGCAAGGGTTGAAACGAAGTATTGCCAGTTGATTTGTTTATTTTCCGGCAAAGTGCGCCAGCCCGCGATTTATCGGTTGACTTGAGTAGTTTGATGAAGCCGGTGGTCCGGAAACGGTTGACAGTTAAAAACTGGACGGTAGGCTGGAACCAATGTCTGATCCTTCGATCCGGCTTACCGGCATTCCGGTGCGCATGAACAAATCGACCCCGTAGGCACTAGATAACACCCTTCCCGCCGCATGCCGTTGGGAGGGGACGGACCGAAGCCCGCGGGGTCGATCTGTACCCGCGGGCAATGCGAAATGGTCTTGCGCATCACACGGCGAGGGTCCGGGTTTCGCGAGGGCGGTTGCGTATAATTGAGCACTGACCCCCACCCGATCCCTGAAACCAGTCGCAGCGGGTTCCCGCCTAGCGGCACGTTGGTACTTGGCCCCTTGCGGCCCTCTTCCGCGGATCATTCCATCAGCAGAAAGGGACTGCCGCGTGCGCGTAGTCACGATCATTCCGACTTACAACGAGCTTGAATCGCTTCCCATCACCGTGGGCCGTTTGCGTGCCGCAGTGCCCGATTCGGATGTCTTGATTGTTGACGACAATTCCCCCGACGGCACCGGCGACCTTGCCGAAAAGATGGCGGCAGACGACAAGGCCATCCACGTCATGCACCGCACCGGCAAGGCCGGCTTGGGCGCCGCCTACCTGGCGGGCTTCCGCTGGGCCCTGGATGCCGGCTACGACGTGCTCGTGGAAATGGATGCGGACGGATCCCACAAGCCCGAACAGCTTCCGCTGCTGCTCGCCGAGATCCCCAAGGGCGCGGACCTGGTCATCGGTTCCCGCTGGGTCAAGGGCGGCTCGGTCGTCAACTGGCCGCTGCACCGCAAGATGATTTCGCGCGTGGGCAGCTTCTACTCGCGCACCATGCTCGGGGTGAACCTGCGAGACATCACCGCCGGCTACCGCGCCTTCCGCCGCGAAACCCTCGAAGCCCTGGATTTCAACGCCGTCGAATCCGTGGGCTACGGCTTCCAGGTCGACATGACCTTCCGCGTGGCCCAAATGGGCAAGAAGATCGTGGAGGTTCCGATCACGTTCGTGGAACGCGAACTTGGCGTCTCGAAGATGAGCGGAAACATCGTCATCGAGGCCATGCTCAACGTGACCAAGTGGGGTCTGAGCGCCCGCTGGAAGAAGCTCACGAACCGCAAGTAGCCGCCCGGATGCCGTGATGGGCATCCCCAAATGGCGAGGGCCCGAATGGAATAATCCATTCGGGCCCTCGCCATTTGTGAATCCAGGGGTCGTTATCCCTTGAGTGCCGCCTGGGCCGCACCACGGGTGGTGCGCAACTTGTCCAGGCGATCCTTCAGGATCGTTTCCAGCTCATCAACGGAGCGGCGCTCGAGGAGCATGTCCCAGTGGGTACGCACCGGCTTCTCGTTGGATTCCTCCGGCTCTGCCTCGCCATTGACCAGCTTGGCAAGCTTGCCGGTCTTGGAAGTCCAGGTTGCCGGGATATCTGCCTCGGCGGCAAAAATCACGAACACCTGCTCGCCGTCTTCGCAACGATATTCAACGCGCTGGCGCGCTGCTGGCTCGACGCCAGCCTCAGTTTCCATGCTCTGTGCGCCAAGGCGCATTCCTCGCAGGCTGCGATCGCTCATATTGTCTCCCTACTGCGATTACATACGGGTTCGGCTACCGATTTAAACGTCCCGGTCCAGCTTATAATTCCCGCGGGGCGCAAGTCTCGAAGTATCCATTATACGGCCCCGACGCGGCTTCGGGCGGGCGCCCTCGGTTGTGAGGTCGCCCGCCCGAGGATTCCCGGCCCGGATGGGTCGTTACATCAGGGTGCTGCTCGTGCTTTCGGGCTTGTCGTCGCCCGCGCCCTCGGTGAAGTTGCCCAGCGCTCCGCCGATTCCCTTCAGCGCCTCGCCGACCTCGCTGGGGATGATCCACAGCTTGTTGGAGGAGCCTTCGGCAATCTTCGGCAGGGTCTGGAGGTACTGGTAGGCCAGCAGCTTCTGGTCGGGCTTTCCGGCGTGGATCGCGTCGAAGACCTTCTGGATGGCCTGTGCCTCGCCGTCGGCGCGCAGGATCGATGCCTTGGCATCGCCCTCGGCCTTCAGGATGGAGGCCTGGCGCTGGCCCTCCGCGGTCAGGATGGCGGACTGCTTGGTGCCCTCGGCCGTGAGGATCGCGGCACGGCGGTCACGCTCGGCGCGCATCTGCTTCTCCATGGAATCCTGGATCGACAGCGGCGGATCGATGGCCTTGAGCTCCACGCGCGAAACACGGATGCCCCACTTGCCGGTGGCCTCGTCGAGGACCCCGCGCAGCTGGCCGTTGATCTGGTCGCGGCTGGTGAGCGCCTCCTCGAGGTTCAGCCCGCCGACCACGTTACGCAGCGTGGTAGTGGTCAGCTGCTCCACGGCCTGGATGTAGTTGGCGATTTCATAGGTGGCCGCACGCGGCTCGGTGATCTGGAAGTACACCACGGTGTCGATGGAGACCACCAGGTTGTCCTCGGTGATCACCGGCTGCGGCGGGAAGCTCACAACCTGTTCGCGGAGGTCCAGCATGGGGAGCAAGCGATCGACAAACGGGATCAAGATCGTCAGCCCGGGAAGCAGGGTGCGGTGGTACTTGCCCAGCCGCTCCACGATTCCGGCCCGCGCCTGCGGCACGATGCGCACGGAGCGCAAGAGCACGATGATCACGAAGATTGCCAGTACTACCAGGACGACCGTAAGGCCAAGACCCGATGTTTGCATCTCTTCTCTCTTTCGTTGGGGCGCCCCGTCCGGAGCACCGAAAAACTTTCCTTAGGTCCTTAGTCCAGGCCCAGCATCTTGGTACGCAACGTGATGTAGGCGGTCGCCCCGTCAATGCGGACCACGGAACCGTAGGTCCCCGGCTGGAGGGCCACCTCGTCCTCGGTGCGCGCCGACCAGGTTTCCCCACCGATCTTGGCCCGCCCGTTCATCCTGGAAGTGGGTTCCAGCACCAGCGCGTCTTCGCCAATGAGCCGATCGACATTGGTACGCAACGCCTCCGGGTCCTTGCGCAGGTGCTGCAGTGCGATGGGTCGGACCAACATGATCATGAGCAGGGAGACGACGGAGAAGACCACGACCTGCAACCAGAATTCGCCGCCCAGCAGGGCGACCCCCACGCCACCGAGGGCGCCGACGCCCAGCATGATGAAGTACAGGTCAAGGGAGATCATTTCGATGATGGCCAACAAGAGGAAGAGCGCGAGCCAGACCACCCAAGCATTGTCTAAAAGCCACACATACATGTTTACCCCTCAAGTCCGGATGCGTTGGATGCAAACCAACCTCGTAGCTTCCATTTTGCCTGATCGGGGGGCCAAATTGAATCAGCACAAGGGAGGATGTTCACTCGCCGGACACTCATCATTGCGATGCCGGCCCGCATGCCCGCGGCCCTTGCGCGGGCTACCGGTTCCGGCGGAATTCCTGGATGCGGAATGCCGCGGTGATAAGCATGGTGCCTCCCGCTGCGGCCAGCCGGCCGCGCAGCTCCCCGGGATCCAGGTGGTGGCCGGCCGGGCCCATCATCGCCAATTCGAAGGCCGCGGCCGCATCAAGCACCAACGGTATCCGCACCTCCTCGGTGGCGCTGAGCGTGAAGCCGTCGCCCATGGAGGCCACGACACCGGCCGCCTTGTCCGGGGCGATGGCCAGCAGCCCCAATAGCTCGGCGCCCTCGGCCAGGTGCCCGGGCAGCGGGGTCACGACCAGCGCCGTGCCGCCCGGGCGCAGCACGCGGGAAAATTCGGAGCCGTTGTGCGGGGAGAAGATGTTCAGCAGCACGTCAAACGATTCGTCTTCCAGGGGGAGCTCGCGCCACAGGTCCCATACCAGCGCCAGGGTCCGGGGGACCTTTGCCGCTCGTCGCATGGCATACCGGGAAATGTCCAGGGCGACGGCGCTGGCCGCGGCGTACTCGGGCAGGGCCTGCAGTACCTGGTTGAGGTAGTAGCCGGTCCCGGCACCGGCATCGAGAATCCGCGGGTCTTCGTTTCCGCGCAAGGCCGCGCGGGCCCGGTGGCCCAGGGCCTCGGCCAGTGACTCGTAGTGTCCGGCGTCCAGGAAGGCGGCCCGGGCCGCAACCATCTGGGCACCGTCTTCCCGGAAGTTTGTTCCTTTGCCCGCGAGCAGGTTGAAGTAGCCTTGCTTCGCGGCGTCAAAGGCGTGCCCGGCATCGCAGCCCAGCCGCGATGGCCTGCCCGGCTGGGCCTGCAGGTGCAACGCCAGCCGGCATACGGGACAGCGAAGGCCGTCGTCCGGATTCATGTACTGCTCCAATGGTGTCGTTGCTGCGGTGGGTGGCGGTGTGCCGTGGCCTGCTGACCACTGTAGCGGCGCCGGGGTCCTGCCCTGCCATGCCTGCGATCCCCGCCACCGGGCCGGAGCCTGCATTGCGCGTCGGCCGGGGGAGCTGCGGCCCGGGCGTGGCGGGTAAGCTTCCTGCCTAGAACCCGAGACCCGCCCGGGCGCCGGCGATCCCCGGGTTGGCCCAGCGAGGGTATTCGTGGTTGGCGCACAACGACCGGGTCAGTGCCTTGTCGATGTACACGATGCCGTCAAGGTGGTCGGTCTCGTGCTGGAAGATCCGGGCCTGCCACCCGGAGAAGTGGCGTTCGACGGTCGCGCCGTGGGCGTCACGGAAGGAGGTGGCGATGTCGGCGGGACGCTCCACCACCCCCTGGTAGCCGTTGAACGACAGGCAGCCCTCATAGAAGCTAGCCATCCGATCGCCGACGGGACGATATCGGGGGTTGATGATTTCCAGGTATTCCAGCGGCTCGCGTTCGCGCGCTGCGGCGATCTCCGGGACGGTTTCGTAGAGGTCCTGCAGCACGGCGATGCGCAGGGGGATGCCCAGCTGCGGGGCCGCGAGGCCGACGCCCGGGGCATCGATCATCACGGCGCGCATGGTGTCCAGGAAGGCGCGCAGCGCCGCGGGATCCAGCTGGTCGGTGAACTCGGCAGCCGGCATGCGCAACACCGGGTGTCCCAGCTGCACGATGGAGGGCAGCTCTCCAGACTCGTGCACGCTGACGATCCGGTCCACCTCGGTCCGGATCGTTTCGGGGGACCAGGCACCGGGAAATGTCGATTCGTCGTGCGGGCTCATGCGTTTGCACCTTCCAGGTACGTGGTTCGTCCCGCGGATTCTCCGGTGCCGGAGTCCAGGGCATTGATCCGGCTGCGCAGCCGTGCTGCCTCGAGTTCGGGCAGGTGGCCGAAGGAATCGGTGAAGCCCTCTTCGACGAACAGGTCCAGGCGGATCTGGTGGTCGTAGAGCACATCGATGACGTTGGCCAGGCGGCGCAATCCGAAGGGGGACATCCGCCCGGAACCTGGGACGCCGGAAATGATCCAGTGGTCGTACTCGCGCACCAGCACCAGGTAGTCCAGGGTGGAGGTCAGGGATTCGCAAAGGTCCGCGAAGCCGAACCAGATCTGCCGGCCGGAGATGCGCAGGGCCTGGATCTCCTGGCTGGTCGGCCTCAGCCGCACGGCGTCGCAGGAGCGCGGCTCCGTCAGCCCCAGACGAAGCAGCTGGACGGAGCCCGGTGAGCGCAGCAGCGTTCCGCTGCTGAAGCCTGAGCGCCCGCCCTCCTGGCGTTCGATGGTCCTGTAGTCGCGGTTTGCATCGAGCTCATGCACGGTCATCTGCTCTCGGATGGTGGTGATCGTCGGCAGGACCAGGTGGTGATAATACTCGTCCGACAGCAGTTCCTCGGGCGGGTAGTTTGAGGTGGTAACCAGCAAGATTCCGCGGTCCATGACGTATTTGACGGTTCGCGCCAACAACATGGCGTCGCCGGGATCATTGCAGTGGAATTCGTCGAAACACAGCACCTGCACTTCTCCGAGCATCGTTTCGATCGATTCCTCGATGGCACTGGTGCGGGCCTCCACGCGATCGGCGCGGCCGCGAGATTCCCCGACGGAATCGGGTTCGCCGATTTGCGCCAGGGCAAGGGTGGTGGCCTTGTGGGCCGTGGCGTGCAGGTCTCGGAAGAAATCGTGGAAATGGACCCGCAGCTTGCGCTCGGTGGGAAGCGCATCAAAGAAGGCTCCCAGCAGCCAGGTCTTGCCGCGGCCCGGCGGCCCCCAGAGGTAGACGTGGTTTTTCCCGGGGGAGCGGTGCAGGGGAGCCAGGTGAGCACCGGCACTGCTGGTCAGCAGGTCGATGGTCTCGAGCTGCATGGCATCGAGTTCCAGGTGCTCGCTGGTCGCGCGTGCGCCGACGGCGTGCTGCATGGCGTCACGCATGTGAAGGGCTGCGCCGCGCAGGCTTGAACGCCGGGTTGGCGACTTTGGGTATGGCATACCATCGAGTTTCCCTGAATAACTATGCAAGTGCCAAAACGTGCCGCCGGGTAGTTATGTCAAGTGTTTATTATCCTGAGCCAAAGCCGTCGGGAGATCGGCCGCTGTGGGAAAACGTGTAGATACCTCAGGGTTACTCCGGTATTTTTCGGGAACTCCGCGGCGGCGCCTGCGTCGCGGAAGCCCGAGTCGCCAGGCCGCGCCGAGACGAGCCGACAGCCAGGCGACCGCGGGTGTAGCCGCAGGCCAATTCGGGCGTGCGCATGCATGCTTGTGGGCAACATCAGATGGTCAGGAAAACCCGAGATTTCGCCACTTCCCCGACTATGGATAAACCGCCGATAATCTACATTATGTCAACTAGTGTTTCGAGAGCCCCTCTCGGACCGGTGCAACTCACAGCAGTGCCGATTCATCCCGGCTCATCTACGCTGAACACATCCCACGGCAAAATTGGGAGCCTGGCACCAGCGCACACTGTGTGGCTGCGAGCAAATACGGCTCGGATACGCCCACACTTCAAGCGTTGACAACAACCTGGCCGTTTTCAGTTACGACCAGCTCACGTCATGTCTGTTCAGAAGGAACCGCTGCGGTGAGCGACCAACTTGGGCGACGCCGGATGGCAATCGCGGCGCAAACGCGAGCGACTCCTCATCTTCGACCACCGTCGGGAAGTAGTCGGCTTCTTTCTCGCAACCGCTCCAACACGATTCCAAAATCAAAGGAACCCTCTTTCTACGTTCCCGTCAACCTCACGAAATCCGCCGGCAGCCCCTGCATCGCGGTTAACGTTCGTCCCGACAACAACATCGACGATCACTACCAGAAAGTATTTTCCACCACGCAACAATCTGCGAATCTGGCTGCTGTGGCTGTGGCTGTCATAGAGTCGGGCCCCTCCCCCGCCCCCTCGTCGTCAACCTGTACTGGCTCGACAACTACAAGCCGTAAAGAAGACGGAATAGTTCATCGAGCTGATGCGCGACTGACCGTGTTGACTCCACATCGCGGCCCGAGATTCATGTCAACTGATCGCTCTCCACTTGACGGCCAGCCCTCGGATAGGATCCAGATCCCGACCTGCCCCATGGCACGATGGCCCATGGATGTGATCTGGATCATTTAAGCCAAAACCGGAAAACCAACCACTTCAGCGAGGTCGTGACTGTTCGGAAATCGGCATTACCTGGTGCCACCACACCAGCGTCATCACCCGTCGTGGACACAGGAAGCTTCATATGGTCTTCGAAGCCGCCAATCTCAGCAATTGAAGGTGGCATGAATATTTCCTGAACCACCGCTCAGTCGCGGGCGCATTTGTCGATCTGGCTGCAGCACTCCCCCAGCAGGCGAGCGGCCAAGCGCTCGTGGCCGCGGCACCGTATCCGTCAATGGGTTTGTCTCACAGCCGCGATCGCATCACCGTATTAGCATGCGTGTCGCATACTCGGCTGCTTTGGAATTCTTCCCTGGGGCGGGTTGGCCCCGAAATCACCGGTGGCTGAAAATCGCAAGGCGGCTTCCACCCACCTTGGCACTGAATGGAACAGGGTCGGGTTTCACGAAGCCCCGGATCCAACACAATTCTTCCGACCAAACCACGTGGATCGATGCTCCGCCGAAAAGCTAGAACCGTCTGCATTTCGTGCCCCGTTTAGCGCCCGCTCACCGGACATTTCACCGGACGGGGGTTACGGGACGGTCGACTTTCCTGTGAATCTAAGAAACTTCTAAAATCCAAGTCAGCCATGAGTGCGTTCCGGTAGCCCACCCCCTTGCGGAACGCTACAGAAGCCTTATCCGGACAGACCCCTTGCGGGACGATGCGACGGATTCGGTTACAAAGCAAAACTCGGCCTTGTTCCCTTTGCGAAACAGTGTGAACCGAGAGCCAATGCGTTTGGAGTTACGACATTTAGCGTTGAAAGCCACACGCTTGGATGACTAGGCCGTCCATGGAAGTTTGTGATGCAAGGTATGTAGGGTCACGGCTCCGCCGTAAATGGGAGAGGTGCCGAGCTCCGCAAAACCCCAGTGTCTATAAATCTCTCGGACCTGGGATGCCTGGCCGAAAACACCTAAGACAGCATCCTGTTCGATTCGGCTCGAGAGGAGTTCACGGATGCACTGTTTGGCTATCCCTCGACCTCGAAAGTTCTCGTCAACAGCTAGTTCCTGGACAATAACGGTTCTCGAAGGCGAAATTCCCGCGTCTATCGCTGGCAGCATCGTGTCTAGTCGTCGCAGCCAGGCATTGTCTTGGTCAAGCCTCTGAGATAACGCAAAGCCGACCAGATGTCCATTGTGTCTAGCCGCAACAAGTCGCCCACCAGGGCTAGCAAGTTTGTCGGGGCCCCATTGATCGATGCTTTGTAGTTCGTCTGGTGGTTCGTTGTAGGGAGGGGCTGCGAAACTCAAGACGAAGAGACTCGCGACCTCGGCCCAAACTTCGTCCGGGGCAACATGCTCGAACCGGAGGTAAGTAACTTCATCGTCGATCTCTTTCATAGTGGCTCAGTCTATGTCTTGTTTCCTCGGAAGCATGCTGGGCGAGGCGGTCCGGTGAGCGTTCCCCCAACGAACAAGACTCTCTCAATAGTTCGCTGTATTGGGAGAGTCTTCCCGTCTGTTCCTAATGCTGTTGAAGCATTGCTCCTGCAACCTGGACCGGGTCCGTCAGGGGCCGTGCAAGAAGCCCCTCCAGATCGTTGCCCGTCGTGGCCAGGAACCCGTTCGCGGCGGAGGAATAGATCGAGAGCAGCATGCTCGGCTGGAACGGCAGCAGTCCGCTGGTGTTAAGGGTTTTTCGTCGTGCCTCGAAGGATTCGGGTTGGTAGCGAAGGTCCTCATGCCGGGCAATTTCCTCGGCCGTGACTGCGCGGGAGCCCACCAAGTCATAGACCTGTCCGGCGTGGGCATCGGGGTTGCCAGCCACGACGGCGGCTGCCTCAGCAAGATCCTCCCGGGCCACGGCGGCGATACCACCGTGGCCAAGCGGGGCCGTGATGATTCCGCCGTCCGGTGCCATCAACGCCCCAAGGAGTTCGGCGTAGATCCCATTTCGCAGGATCGTCCAGCGCATTTCACTGCCCTGGATGCGGCGCTCGGTCCAACGATGTGCCAGCGCAAAGCCCAGGTGGTCACCCTCCGTGGCCACGCTCGTGTAAATGAGGTGCTGCACTCCGTCCCGCTCCGCAGCGGCCACAACACGTTCGTGGCGGGCAATCACCACGTCATCCTCGGCGTAGCCGGCAGACACCAACACCAGCGTGTCGATGCCGGCGAAGTCCAGGGTGCCGGGATCGTCAAAATCGACCAGCCGATCACTACCGCCTACAACAGGGCTGCGTGTGGCGCGAGTCACCGGCACATTGGCTGCTTTCAGGGATTCAACAATGGCACTGCTCAGCTGGCCTGAGGCCCCGGTAACTAAGATCATGAAACATTCCCGCCTATGGTTATGAAAAGTAACTATGATCATCATCAGTAACCAATGGGAAGCGCACAAGGAGGCACTTTGATGTCACAGGGGCACATGGAAGTAACCGCATCGCTGGAGCCATGCGGCAAGGCGGACTATCCGGACTGCGGCATCAGGGACGTGCTCACCCGTGTTGGGGACAAATGGTCAGTCCTGGTGATCGTCGAACTGGCCTCGGGTGTCCGTCGTTTCAGGGAACTGCAGCGCGCCATCGACGGTATCTCCCAACGCATGCTCACCCTCACCGTCCGGCGTCTGGAACGCGACGGGCTGGTAACCCGCACCGTCTACCCCACGGTGCCCGCGCAAGTCACCTACGAACTCACCGATCTGGGAGCGAGCCTCACCCACCTGGTCAAGCAGCTTGCGGACTGGTCCCTCACCCATCGGAGCGACATCGCAGCATCGCGGATCATCTACGACGCGACGAATCCGGACCATACAATCCACTAGCCTCCATCACGGGCTAACGGCAGGTAGCCCACACGCCCTACAACTGGGAGAACTACACCAGGATCATTCAGGCTTAAATCAATGCCATGCGGTAGCACATGAGATCGCTGCACCCTTAGATTTTCTAAGGATGCACCGATGTTTTGCGTTTGAGTTTGTCGGTTAGGGGCGTGTACCGGCTTCCATAGCGCGGCCCTTTTCCAGGTCGGCCACTTGGCATGATCGGCTCCCACTGCATGTGTCTTCAGGATCAATGGTTGCCGCCCGTGTTGATTCGCGCATGCTTTCAAAGCCGCGCACGGGACTGGTTCGGCCCCAGTGTTCACAAGGGTGCTCAGACTAGCAATTGCTGTTCGACGTGAGGTCCAGATTCCCTTGGGCCTCAAGATCCTCGCGTGTCACCGTTTCCTTTCGTCCGCCCCCGTCTGTAATGGCGACTACCTTCGAAAGATCCGGCCTATCCCGGTACAGCTCACAAATGAACCCGAAAGCGACCCATTCAAGATTGCTGAAATGCTCATTGAGTTCAATTGTGTCGATGGCACGGTCAACGATGAGGGTGATTTCCCCAGGCGCACTGGGCTTCCACGACTCGACATAGTAGCCAGGAAGAGTGATTCCGTCCGGGCACTTCGCTTTCTTGGCCTCGAGCCATGCTCCGCCGATTTCGTTGGCCCATGCTTCGGGCTCTGTAGTGGCCTCGGGCGATTTCCAGACTTCGCAGTTCCTGTCGAAGGCAGCTTCAGGGCGGCCTGCCGCCATGGCAGAGGCCTTCACGTCCTCCGGTGTCCGGGCCGTTACCGCCTCGGTCGGTGCGGGCGTGCTTGCTTCGGCATTAGTTGCCTCCGGGGTTGAATGAGAAGGTTCAACTGCGGCGGTGGTGCATCCAGCCAGGCCAATTATGCTGATCAATAATGCGGTGGAGAGCGCAGTCTTGGGGTCTGGGGAAGATCCTTACGGAAATTCACGCTAAGGACGGACCGGTATTGATTTCGTATGTGGATGTTGAAATTTGGCCTGTAGGACCATCGTTACAGCGGTTGGCGCTAAGCGTATGATCCTGGTCCCCAGCTGAGGGTGAAGTTAATGACGCTCGCGGAGGTTTTTCTCTTCGGACATGTGCCGTTCAGAATTTGACCGCACTCCGCAGAGAAATCAGCGATCACTGGCCCTTGACGGATCCGGAGTCTTGCCCGAGATGGCGGTAGAGCGTCGCGCGGCTCCACCCGACCAAGCGTGCTGCGTCCTCTGCGGTGCGTCCCCTCGCGCGGGCGTCCTTCGCGATCGCGAGCTTGTCCGCGATCACGGCCGGGTCCGAGAGCGGCCGGCCGAAACGGGTGCCCGATTGCCGGGCCGCGGCGATCCCTGCGTTGACGCGCTCAACGATCAGCTCACGCTCATACTCAGCCAAGGAAGCCAGCAGGTTCAGCATTATCCGCCCGGTCGAGGTCGCCGGGTCGATCCCGTCCGAAATAGACCGGACCTGCACACCGCGTTCGCGCAGCAGGTTCACGGTGTTCAGCACATCGATCAAGGAACGGCCGAGCCGGTCGACCCGCCAGACCACCACGGTGTCCCCGGCCTCGGCGTATTCCAGCAGCTTCTTCATCCCGGGCCGCTCGATCGCCGTCCTGCTGCCGGAGGTGACATCGGCGAACACATCCCGCTTTTGCACCCCGTCCTTGAGAAGCGCGTCGAGCTGCAACTGCGCATCCTGGCTCGAAGTACTCACACGCGTGTATCCCAAATGTCTCACATGGCCATTTTGTCTCAAAAACTCTTGGATGCCAACCTCGTAAGACGTTTTACGGCAAGACGACTTTTTGGAACAAACTGCCTCCCGGGACTTCAATGCGACCGATTGCCAAAGTTGGTGCAGTTCTTATGTCTCAAGACGCCTCGCGACCGTCAGCGGTTGGTCTGACCGCTTTCCCCTGTCGGTAGGTGCGCCACTGCGGTTGTAGTGCAGCGGACACCTGAGATTGAAGTCCTCTGCTTCAGGTGGGTTTCGCTTAGGCGCAGCAGGACAGTTTGGCGACGTCGGTGGTGAAGGCCTTGGCGACGATCCTGATGCCCTCGGCCATCGTCAGGTAGGGGCTCCAGGCGGCGGCGACCTGTGCGACTGTCATCCCCGCTTCGAGGATGTAGACGCCGGCGGCGGCCAGTTCCCCGGCGTCCCTGGCGACGGCGGAAATGCCCAGGATCCGTCCGGTGCCGAGCTCGGCGACGACCTTGATGAAGCCGCGGGTGTCGCGGTTGACCACGGCTCGCGGCACGTACTCCAGGGGCAGGACCCGGCACTCGCAGCGGATCCCGGCAGCGACGGCTTCCTTCTCCGTCATGCCGACCGACCCGATGGCGGGACTGGTGAAGGTGACCCGGGGCAGGTGCCGGTAGTCAACCTCGGCGACGGCGTCGGTGAACGCATTGTCCACGGCCAGGGCGCCGTGGGCCGCGGCGACGTAAACGAACTCCCGGTGTCCGGCCACGTCCCCGGCAGCCCAAATGCGCGGGTTGGACGTGGCCAGGCGGGAATCAATCACGATCTCGCCCGTGGCGCCGGTCTTCACGGCGACGGCGTCAAGATTCAACCCGTCGATGACGGGGCGTCGGCCTGTGGCCACCAGGAGCCGGGATGCCCGGAACGTTTCCCTGCCGCCGGCCACGGATGCCGAGACCAGGACCCCTCCGTTGGCGTGATCGCGCTCCACAGTCTCCGCGGAGGCCCGCCGGACCACCCGGATCCCCTCGTCGGCAAAAACTTCGGCCAATGCCTTGGATGCCTCCGGTTCCTCCTGCGAGGCCAGCCGGGAACGGACCAGCATGGTCACCCGGGAACCGAGCCGGGAGAAAAGCTGCGCCATTTCCAGGGCAACATAGCCCCCGCCCATGATCAGCATTGATTCGGGGACCTCGTCCAGTTCCATCGCCGTCGTCGAGGTCAGGTACCCTGTCTCGTCCAGTCCAGGGACGGGAGGCGTCCAGGGGGCGGAGCCGGTGGCCACGAGATAGTGGTCGGCCTCGATCGTTTTTTCGGCACCGTCCGGGGAGGCGACCCGGAGTCGGGGTTCGTCCTGGGTTCCGGTGAACGAGGCCTCCCCTTCGAGCATGGTCCACCCGTGGTCGGCGGCCAGTTCAATGTACTTTTCCGTTCGCATGCTTTCCACCAGCGCGGCCTTGCCCCGGATCAGGGCCGGCATGTCCACCGGGCCCGCCGAGGCCGCCACCCCGGGGAAGCGGGCCGCGTCCAACGCCACGTGACGTGCCTCCGCGGCGGCCAGGAGCGCCTTTGAGGGCACGCACCCGGTGTTCACGCACGTCCCGCCCACGGTGCCGCGCTCCACCATCACGACCCGCTTGCCCAGTCCGGTGGCCCGGATCGCGGCCGCAAACGCGCCGCCCCCGGAACCAACAATCGCCAAATCGAACTGTTCGTTGCTCATCAAGATACCTCTTCACTGTCGTTCAAGACTTCCCATGAACCATCATGAACCTTCCAGTACAATGGAAGGTCAAGTTGGGTGGCCACCGAAGGAGGAATCGGGGAACATGAGGATCGGACAGCTCGCGGAAGCAACAGGCACGACGACCAAGACCCTGCGGTTCTACGAGGAGTCGAGGCTACTCCCTCCCGCCGAGCGCCTGGCATCCGGCTATCGGGACTACGCCGAGGATGCCGTGGGGCAGGTCGCGTTCATCCACCGCGGACAGGCCGCCGGGCTGACCCTCGGCCAGATCCGCCAGATCCTGAAGATCCGCGAGCACGGCCAGACACCGTGCTCGCACGTCCAGGGCCTGCTCGGGCAGCGCCTCGGGGAACTCGATGCCCAGATCGCCGAACTCCTGGCCCTCCGGGAAACCATTTTCCAGCTCCACGAAAAGGCAAGCAAGCCGGAGCCGGATTCCTGCTCCGCCGACCAGGTCTGCCGCTACATCTGATCGATGTCCCACCCCGCTGGTTGCGGGTCGCGCGGCCGGGAATACCTGCCAGGCGTTAAAGGTGGGCGCCCATGGACCGCGCATCCCCACGAGGGCTTGGCGGCTTCATGGTCGCCCGTTGGACTGGCGCCGGGGCGGGCCGAAGCACCTTCCGAGGTTTGTGGCTACGACATTTAGCGTTGAAAACCACACGTTTCATCAGGCTTACGTCTGTTTGGGGTTTACCCTAACAAGTCATTTGAGGCCTAGCGCGCAATTTCACGTCGTTACTCCCGAAACCCCATACAGGGACCATCCGGAGGGACCTGACCTCGGCGGAACTGGCTGGTTACTGCCTGCACGCAACCGCTGCCGCCGCCGAAATGCCCTCCGAAGAAGCCGTGTGCCGGCTCGTCGGGGTCATCCTGGCGGGAATCCGGGACCCTTCCGGCGGATAGGCGCCCATCAGCCATCCAGCGGGCGGGCCGCCGCCCCATATTGCAGCCAGTGTCGGATATCGGCGAAACGGCCACCGTCACGGATATTGGCTCCGCGCGAGCCCCATACCCGGGTGCGCTCGACCTCTTGACACATACCCCATTGGGGTATAACTTCGGGGTATCGGATTCCGGTGCCCGGAGGATCCACTTCCGCCGAATCCCCGGACGCGGCGCCGCCGGGATTGAAGGAGAATCATGAACACCGGTCACCATCGCATGGACCCCGGGCCCATGCCCGTCGATCAGCAACAAGACCACCATCCTTTTGCCGGGCAGCCAGCGGGGGAACAACGCCCGCATGGGCATGCCCGCTCGAGTGCCGAGGATGACCATGTCGTCCACAACCATGGGCAGCATGCCGGGCACAGCACCGCCATGTTCAGGAGCAAGTTCTGGCTCAGCCTGGCCTTGAGCCTCCCCGTGGTCTATTTCAGCCCCATGGTCGGACACCTGCTGAGCTACCACATCCCCGTGTTCCCCGGCTCGTCCCTGATCCCCCCGGTGCTCGGCACCGTCATCTTCCTCTACGGGGGCGCCCCGTTCCTCAAGGGCGGCGCCAGCGAACTGAAAAACCGGCAGCCGGGAATGATGCTGCTGATCTCCCTGGCCATCACCGTCGCCTTCGCCGCCTCATGGACCACCACCCTGGGCATCGGCGGCTTCAACCTGGACTTCTGGTGGGAACTGTCGCTGCTGGTGGTCATCATGCTGCTGGGGCACTGGATCGAGATGCGCGCCCTGGGATCGGCCCGGGGCGCCCTGGATGCCCTGGCCGAACTGCTCCCGGACGAGGCCGAACGCATCACCGACACCGGCACCCAAACCGTGGCCCTGTCCGAACTGGCCGCCGGGGACATCCTGCTGGTCCGCTCCGGGGCGCGCCTTCCGGCCGACGGCGAAATCACCGAGGGCCGGGCGGAGCTGGATGAATCCATGATCACCGGTGAATCCCGGACCGTTCCCCGGGGCCCCGGCGACACCGTCATCGCCGGCACCGTGTCCACCGACAGCGCCCTGCGGGTGCGGGTCACCGCCATCGGTGCCGATACCGCGCTGGCCGGCATCCAACGGCTGGTCGCAGAAGCCCAGGCATCATCCTCCCGCGCCCAGGCCCTGGCCGACAGGGCCGCCGCGTTCCTGTTCTATTTCGCGCTCGGTGCCGGCATCCTCACCTTCATCATCTGGATGCTGCTGGGGAACCCCGACGAAGCGGTCATCCGCACGGTGACCGTGCTGGTCATCGCCTGCCCGCACGCCCTGGGACTGGCCATTCCGCTGGTCATCGCCATCTCCACCGAACAGGCGGCCCGCGCCGGGGTATTGATCAAGAACCGCATCGCCCTGGAGCGGATGCGCACCATCGACGTCGTGCTCTTCGACAAGACCGGCACCCTGACCAAGGGCCGGCCCGCCGTGACCGGATTCGCCGGCACCGAGAACGTGGAGGATCACCAGGTGCTGGCGCTGGCCGCCGCCGTCGAGGCCGACAGCGAGCACCCCTCCGCCCGGGCCATCGTCGAAGCGGCACGGTCCGGGGCCATGGCGGTGCCTCAGGCCACCGGGTTCGCATCACTGACCGGGCGCGGGGTCACCGCCGAGGTCGAGGACTCCACGATGGCCGTCGGCGGGCCGAACCTGATCGCCGAGGAACACCACGAAATCCCCGCGGCCCTGGCCGCACGCACCAAGCAGTGGGCCGACCGCGGCGCCTCGGTGCTCCACGTCATCCGGGACGGAGAGGTCATCGGCGCCATCGCACTGGAGGACGAGGTGCGCGAGGAGTCGCTCCAGGCGATCCGCGCCCTGCAGCACCGCGGCATCAAGGTCGCCATGATCACCGGCGACGCGGCACAGGTCGCCGAGGCCGTGGCCGCACAGCTGGGCATCGACGAGGTCTTCGCCCAGGTCCTGCCGCAGGACAAGGACAAGAAGGTCGCCGAGCTCCAGGGCCGGGGACTAAAGGTCGCCATGGTCGGCGACGGGGTCAACGACTCCCCCGCACTGGCACGGGCCGAGGTCGGCATCGCCATCGGCGCCGGCACCGACGTCGCGGTGGAATCGGCCGGGGTGGTCCTGGCCGGCAACGACCCGCGCGCAGTGCTCTCCATGGTCGATCTGTCCCGGGCCAGCTACCGCAAGATGATCCAGAACCTGGCTTGGGCCACGGGCTACAACATCATCGCCGTTCCCCTGGCCGCCGGGGCCCTGGCCTTCGCCGGAGTCGCCATCTCCCCGGCGGTGGCCGCGATCCTGATGTCCGTATCCACCATTGTGGTCGCCCTGAACGCGCAGCTGCTGCGCCGGCTCAGGCTCGACCCGACCACCAACCACTAAGCCCGACCACCATCCACCCACCCGGGACGCCGGGCCCCGGAACGCCCCGGTAAGCTGGAGGGCAGGCAATCGAGCGAAAGGCGGGAGACATGGGCATCGGCACACCGCTGCGTCGTCGTCCCGCTGCGTCTTTCCTCCCGCTGCCGGCCCTGCTGGGGCTGGTCCTGCTCATCCTGGGCCTGATGGGAATGCACACCATCACCGGCGCCCACGCCGGAACCTCCACGGCCGGCTCCGCGGTGGCGGCTACTGCGACCGGCGGGGACCACCACCATGCCGGTCCCGCGGACCACACCCACGATTCCTTGGTGTCATCCCCGGCGACTGTCTGGGCGGAGATGGAATGCCCCAGCTGCTGCGGGGACATACCGCAGGCCGCGGGCTGTGACCTGGCACCAGTGGCCGGCAGCATCTCCTGGCTTTTCCTCCCGGTGCTCCTGGTGCTTCCCGGCAGCCTGGGGTTGCGTGGCCCGCCGCCGGTCACCGGCGCCACCGATCACATCCCACCGACTCCTTCACTGATCGAACTGTCCATCAGTCGCACGTAAAACCTTGTCCCCGCCACATTGGTGCGGGCCAGTTTTCGCGCGCCCGCACCCCTGCGGGCCGATCGACAGCATCCAAATGACTTGTGAAGGAAAACTCCATGAAACGCCTGACCCTTATTTCGGTGACCGCTCTTGCAGCCGCCCTGGCACTGACCGGCTGCGCCACCGACACCGGAACGGACACCACCACCACGCCCGGCATGGACCACGGCACCATGACCGCCTCCCCGTCCGCCCAAACCCCCGCGGCCGCCGACCACAACGGCGCCGATGCGACGTTCGCCCAGATGATGATCCCGCACCACGAGCAAGCCGTGGAGATGAGCGAGGTGGTGCTCGCCAAGGACGGCATCGACCCGGAGATCACCGACCTGGCCCAGGAGATCAAGGCCGCCCAGGGACCGGAAATCAAGACCATGAACGGATGGCTCAGCGCGTGGGGTGAATCGGCCACCATGTCCGGTGACCACGGGATGGAGGGCATGATGAGCCAGGACGACATGTCCACGCTGGAAGCCGCCCAGGGAACCGAGGCCGCCAAGCTCTTTTTGACCCAGATGATCAAGCACCACGAGGGTGCCGTCACCATGGCCGAGGAAGAGGCCGCCAACGGGTCCAACCCGGACGCCGTAGCCCAGGCCGAAAAGATGGCCCGGGACCAGAGCGGGGAAATCGAGAAGATGAAGGAACTGCTGGCAGGCCTCTAAACCGCCTTGCCAACTGGTTGCGGGGCGCACGATGCGCCCCGCAACACCCTCGTCATGGCTTCCCCCCCATTTTTCTGTTCTGGAGAACTCCCTCATGATCAACCCTTCCCTTCCCGCTGCCCGCACCAGGGGCCGCATGGCCGCCGCCACCGCCCTCCTGCTCTTGCTGACCTCCTGCACACCGGCGTCCTCCCCAGGCCCGCAACCAGAAGTTGCACCGGTCCAGCCCTTCGCCCACATCCATGGCATGTCCGTGGATTCCGAAACCGGGGAGGTGATGCTGGCCACCCACGACGGGCTCTTTGGCCTTGGCTCCGGAACACCGGAAAAGATTGGCCCCACCATCGACCTGATGGGCTTCGCGGCAGCAGGCAACGACCACTACTACGCCTCCGGACACCCGGCGCCGGAGACCGGCCTGCCTGAACCGGCAGGGCTGCTCCGGTCCCAGGACGGCGGGGAAACCTGGCAAGAAGTTTCCCAGGGTGGTATCTCCGACTTCCACGCCTTGGCGGTCACCCGCAGCGGGATCATTGGTTTCGACGGAACCCTGAAGACCACCGCAGACCTGGAAACCTGGACGACCCGCGATGCCGGATTCGCCCCCTACCACTTGTCCGGGACTCCGACCGGTGACGTCGTCCTGGCCACCACGGAGGCAGGCGTGCACCGTTCCACCGACGGCGGCAAAACCTGGACCTCTCCTTCGGACCGGCCGGTCCTGCTGCTCACGGCCTTTGCCACTGCTTCAACGGTCGTTGGCATCGAACCGAACGGGGCCGTGCACCTGAGCTCGGATGCGGGCAGGACCTGGCGGGCGACCGGGGCGGTCATCGCACAGCCCTCGGCCCTCGTCGCCGCCGGCCCGGACGAGAGCCCTCACATCTGGGTTGCCACTCCCACCGGCGTTGAACGCTCCACCGATGGCGGAACAACCTTCAGCGCGGACGGCAAATGATCCCCCTCGGTTTCCGCCCCCACTCCCGAGAAAACACCATGCCAAAAACCCTGCATTCGGGCGTCACGATACGCCCCGTCGCACCCGCGGACCTCCCCTTGACGGCCGACTGGCAATGCAGGTTCCTGCGCGACGGGCTCTTTCCCCGGTTGGGGCACAGGTTCGTGAGTCACTGGCACGCGACCTTCCTCGAGGCCCCCTGGGGGGTCGCGTTCATTGCCGAGGCCCAGGGCCCGGGAGGGCCGGTGCCGCTGGGTTTCCTGCTTGGCTCCAGCGACCAATTGCGGCACGTCGATGACGTTCTGCAATGGCACCGCACCCGACTGGGCCTCCACGGAGTTCTCGCTCTGGCTCGACGGCCACGGTTGTGCCTCGGGTTCCTGCGCACCCGTGGAAGATCCTACCTTCGCCGACTGTTCAAACGCCCTGCCACTGCGGCGGCCGACGCCGGCACGATGCCGGCACTCTTGCCCCGCATTGCCGTCATCACCGCTCTCGTGGTGGACCCTGCATCCCGGCACCACGGCATAGGTGGACAACTGGTCAACCATTTTCTCGCCCGGGCTGCGGAGGCGGGGGCGCCCCTGGCCGAGCTGGTGACCAAGACCGGTCCGGGCGGTGCCGGGAGATTCTACGAACGGCTCGGCTGGACTCCCGTGCACGAGCACACCACCAAGGACGGAGAGACCGCCAAGACCTACCGCTTCCGATTGACTCCAGGGACACCCGGATTCGACCATCCCCTCGTGCAGGAATTTCCGGAGTAGGCACCCCCAAGGGCACAAATGACTCTATGACCGAGGCTTCCCTCGATGCCCAAGGATGAGGCAGATGCGCGGGGACTTGGACATGCCGAGTCCCACCAACGATCCACGGGTTTTCCCTTGCAGACCCGGGCAGGGCGGTTGCCGGGATCTCCGACACTCGGACCCGCAGCAGAGGTCACGAAATCGGGCTGGAACGAATCTCAGGATTCGAGTTGCAGCGAAGGCATCGAACCATGAAATCAAATATCAGGAAGGTCAGCGAGGGAAGGCAACTTTGGCGCGGGACTTGCAAGCCCTACGGTGTGACCTGCATGGGGACGACCTGCTAGCTGTTTTCCCGCAAGGTCTTCCCACGCGCCGGACTGGTGCCATGGGCTTTTGTCCGGTAAAGGTTGCCCCGCGGGCCGGTAGCGGTCAACAAAGTACTGCTTCGTTCAGGCCTCCCGATCCTCCTCGGGGTTCCGGAAGGGTCGAAGCTGCGTGCCGGTGGAGTCCGTGGCGAACGAGTAGCGGCCCAGCATGTTGATGTGTTCCGAGACCAGCGGCGAAAGCCGCCTCACATCCTCATCGGCAACACCGGTTCCCCGGTGGCGGAGCTCGGTGAGCGCGGCGTCCAAGTAGCGGGTGTTCCACAGGATGACGGCGTTCAGGACCAGGCCGAGTGCGCCAAGTTGGTCTTCCTGGCCCTCCCGGTAGGACTGGCGTATCTGTCCCCTCCTGCCATGGAAGATGAGCCTGGCCAGCGCATGCCGGGATTCCTGCACAGTCAACTGGGTGTGGATTTGCCGACGATAACCCTCGTCGGCATCGATGAAGTCCAGCAGATGCTCGGTCTTGGCGATCCTGCCGTACTCCGCCAACGCCTTTCCGAGCAGGGTCGGTGTCCCACCGCCCTGGGTGACCCGCAGGACTTCCGAGGCGCGCACCGTCCCGGCGGTCAAGGACCCGGCAAGGCGAAGCATGTCCGGCCAGTTCGCCGTAATGAGCTCCATGTTGATTCGGTTGCGGCCGGCCACCGCGTTCAGCTTCCCATAGTCCGCCGTGGCGTCGACGCGCCAGAACCGCTGGTCCGGCAACCCTGCCAGGCGGGGTGAGAACCGGTATCCGAGCAGGGTGAAGAGCCCGAAAACCTGGTCCGAGTAGGAGGCCGTATCGGTGGCGACCATCTCGGGGCGTTGGCCGCCATCAAGATCGAGCAGCCCATCCAAAATATGCAGGGAATCGCGGACCGTCCCCGGGACCACGACGGCACCCAGCCCGGAGACCTGGTCGTTGAGATAGTTCAGCCAGGTCAGGCCGCGGCCCTGGCCGAAGTAGCGCGGATTCGCCCCGGCATTGACGGTGGACACCGGCACCACGAAGCGCATCCCGTCAACGGACGCCAACAAGCCTGTGCCCCAGCGTTGCGCGAGTCCCAGACCGGACTGCGCCTGGATCAGCCGGGCGTTGGCCGCGCGAAGCGTATCGGCGCGCACATAGTTCTGATCTACGTGCGTCAGGCGGCCGCGGGACAGTGCGGGGTGGCCGTCCTTGACCACCGGTGTCAGCCCGACGTTGCACGCCTCGGCAACCAGGATGGCGGCGACCGAGACATCGAGCTGGCCCATCCTTGCGGAGGCCTCCGAGACGTGGCTGAATTCCGAGAGGAACCCCGTCCAGGAATGCACTTCCAGCAGCACATCGGGCAGGTCCACCCGCGGCAGCATCCCAGCAACCAGCCCCCGCAACTGTGCCAGGGACTCCGGTATCGTCTTGGCCTCCAAAGGTGAGAGGTGGACTTTGCCGGAATCATCAATGCGTATCGCGGGATTGTCGGCCAGTTGCTCGGCCGCCGCAAGATAACGGGCATCAAGGCGGTGGCGAACATCGGCCAGGTGGTCCGCTGGCTCTTCCGGCAGCTGGAGCGCCCTCAAGGTCTCGTCCTTGGTTGCTTGCCATGCCGGGTCGGTCAGCAACCGCGCCCGGGGATCTCCCCAGCGACGCCCACCCACCACGAAAATGTCCCTACGCCGCAGCGCCTTATGGACGGCCTCCATCACCGCCACCGTATAGGCCTTGCGATTGATGTCTTCCGAAGCCGTGACGAGGCGTTGCCACGCCGGCGAGAGCACGGACAGGTCAACCTCGCCCGGGTCCTTCCTGCGGCCATCCAGAATCTCCGGCAGCGCTGCCAGCGCCGCCAACGTTGGCGCCCCGCCCGCGGTGGACCCGAAGGGTGCCGCGGCTGCCAACGCCGGCAGGAACGACCGCACGGTGGTGAACCGGCGCATCATCTCCGCCGCGGTGTCGCCCTCGGTGCCTTCGGGGTTCACCAATTCGTTCACCACGTCCACCGCGGCGCGTAGCTCGGGCAGGGAAACCTGCTCGGCCAGCGCCGAGGCGGCCTCTGCGCTGGAATATTCCGTACTGCCCAGGACCTCGACCAGTGTTTTCGCGGCCTTTGCCAGCTGCAGTGACGCCCTCGACAGGCGCGGCAGGGATTTCAACCGGGCGGCGGTGGATTCCCTGGCCGCCTTGCGCAGAACGCGTTCTGTGACAATGGCGTCCATGGCATCGCACAAATCATCGGCGACCTCGGCCGTCAAGGCGCGCACGGCGCAGAGCAGGGTTGCGCCGCGGCGCGGGCCGGATAGTCCTCGAAGCGATGAGGCCTTGCCCGCCAACCCGTATCGGGCCAGGGCGTTCATCCGGCCCTCGGGGATCGTCTCCAGATCGATGGTCCCGGCACCCAGGGCCCGCAGGCGTGCCAGTCGGTCCAGCTGCCGCAGCAATTCCGGCACCGATACCCTCGAGGGTCCGGTCCGCAGCAGCTCCCACGCGGTCAGCCTGGAGCCCTGCCCGACGTGCAGCAGGCCTTCAAGTTCCAGGATCAAGGCGGGTCCGGCCGCGTCGACCAGCATGGAATGGAGGCGGTCATTTGATCCGGCACGAACCTCCGAGACCAGGCGTGTCAACGTGGAGACGCCGGGGAGGAGGACCTTGTGCTCGCGTAGCCAGAGCGCCGCCCGTTCAAAAAGGCGCACCGGTCCCTCCGTCGAGGTCCACGTCCGGGCCGAAAGGAACAGCCTCAGCTCCTCGTGCCTGGCCGGATCGGCGAATTCCACATACCCGTACACGGCGGAAATTTCCGCGGCGTGCTCGTAACCGGTCTGTCCCCGTTGCGCGTACAACTTGAGAACCGAGGCATCGGCGATGCCCAGCTGCCCGGCGAGGGATTCCACCACCGGCCACGGGACGGCCAGCGGATCCGTCAGAAACCGTCCCACCGCCCGCACCGTGATCAGTTGGACGGCAAATCCCAGACGATTGTGCATTCCCCGGCGGCGACCAACCACTGACAGGTCGGCATCGTCCAACCAACAGAAGCGTTCCAAGTCCTCCGCCGATACCTCGTCGGGGAATCTGCCGAACCCCGCGGCCTGCTCATCACTTAGAAAATCGACCGCCATGCCCCCATTCAACAGGCAGCGGACTCCTTAGCGTGAATTTCCGTACCGATCTTCCCCAGACCCCGTCTTCTTCATGTCGTTCCTAGCTTTGATGGGTTTACTGCTGAGCCTATGCGGACGTTCCGCCGGGCGCCACTTGGGGCTGGCCCATGTGAGATCAAGCATGACTGCGGCTGCCGGACCCCGTGACCCATTTCGAATGAGAAGACCTCAAGATCTAGAATTCCGTCCCACAGAAGGTTCCTGTTACGGGATTGTATCGGCGCTGCCACAGGCACAATGGTTAGTCCGGCCGCGGGTAGGTGGAGATGCTGCCGGGGTTCGTGATGCCGAGCCCGGCGCCGTTGACCGCCTCGACGGACAGCAAGTCGTCGTCCATGTGGCGGACGCTGCGCACGATGTTGTTGGAGACCATGTTGAGGTCGACCACGCCGTTTTCGTTGAAATCGACGTAGACCACCAGTTTGCCTTCCTCCGGGGATTCCCAGGACTTGACCAAGTCAAAGGGATCGCCCATCTGGTCCAGGTTTTGCGAGTTGTTCGCACTGAGCCACTGGTTGATCTTCTGGTCGGCCCATGCCTGACGCTTGGCCGTGTCGGGATCGGGCGTCGGCTCCGCAGTGGTGCAGCCTGCAAGCCCCAGTGCCCCGATAAGCAACGAGGCGGCAAGGGTCATCTTCTTCATGGGGTTCCTGTCCTGGTGGGGTTACGTGCACGGGAAGCAAAACGATGTCGGTCCTGGGAGTGTTCTTCACTCCGGTGCGGGCGGCACGCGGATGGTGTACTCGTCGCAGCTCAAGACAAGGTCCGGTCCCTGGGAGGCCAGGGTGCAGTGCTGCGTCGGGAACTCGCGTTCGCCCGAGTCGCCGCTGAGGCTCGCCCCGTAGATGAACGGGGAAATCTGGCGGTATATTCTGTAGCCGGGATGTCGCACGCCCTGCTGGGCGACGATGACGCTTTGTCCGTCCTCGGCTGTGACCTTGGATGAATTGAACGAGAACGCGACGAGGAACAGCATCAAGAAATAGAGCGCCCACAACGCCGCAGCGGCCAAGATCGCCACATAGACCATCGATCCCATAACCACCCTCACCCATCCGACGGGGATCAGCCCCACGAGCGGGGGAACCAAGGGAAACAAGCCGATGGCCGCGCTCGGCCCGCCGACAGTGAGCGCGATGAACATCAGTTGCGTTTGTTCCAGCCCGGCATGGAATATCTGCCCCGGCGGGAGACTCGAACCATATGCCCCCAAGACGGCAAAGCACGCAGCCGATGCGGCCGAGATAAGAGCAAATGCAACGCCCCACTGGAAGGTCCGTTGGGTCAGCAATTTGGGGAGTGCAGCCCGAGCAGTTTGGGCAGGCATCGGATACCACCTGATCTTCCAGTAAAGATTCCAAGGATTCCAAGCGCCCATGTGAATGGCAAGCATTGTGCAAGTCAAGGAAACGTTGAATCCCTCCAATGCTCTCACGACGGTTTTGTTGGCTTGGATTGCCAACCTGGCGTGGCGGTCCCCGTAGTTTCCCAAGGGCGGGCACCACCGAGCCCGAGCCGTCCTGACCGCGATCGGCTCAGGGCCAGCGGGGATGCATTCGGGCTCGCGGTCCGTCCGGCTGATGCCCGACGGGGAGAACCGGGCCAAAGCACTCTTGTCAGCCGCCCGCCGTCCGGCTGTAATGCTGGCCCAGATCTCTGCCGCCTGAGTGACGTCCCGCTGAGGGTTCCGCTTGCGGACCGGCCACACGTTGAACTTCATACGTTCGCCTACCCAGTCTGGCCACCGGTCATCGACCCCCTTACGGAACGGTCCGAAATGCCAAACCGGACAAGCCCCTTGCGGGACGACGCCACTGATTCGGCAGCAAAGACCTGTGTCATCTGGCTCGGCTTTCGGGACGCCGGAGCCGCCATCCCAAGAAGGAGATCGGTCTGCCTGCTGGACCAACAGGCACGAGTCGCTACGTTCAAAGCGCCTGGACCTGGGGGAAGCGAGCTTCCAGCCTGTCTGGATAGTCGTCCCACGGCACCCCGGCCGGGGCCTGTCCGGCCATCGATGCCGATGGCTGGTCGGGATACTGTTCCTCGATCGAGGTGCCGGTCATTTCCATGAAGATCTCATCGGGGACGTACCGGACCTCTTCGGCGTCCATCACCTCGGTGGGGTCCTTGAGTTGTCCGTTGGCCAGCATGGTGGGGTCCTTGCGGCAGGAGAGGTAGAAGTCCCGGCCCTGTGCCACGATCCAGGTGCGCAGGTCCGTGAACTCATCGTCGCTGCACCCGCCTAGCAGCAGGTACGCCACGCCCCACAGCTCCCATGAGTACAGGGCTTGGGTCTTGAGGGCGTACAGCTGGTCGAAGGCCACGACTTCCTGTTGGTCGGACTGACGCAGTCCTTCGCGTAGGGCCTCGGCGAACTCTTCGGCACCTCCGTCGCAGGATTCATGCGCCTGGTCGATGATCTGCCAGAACCTTGGCTCGGTGATCGATGTGCGGGGCATGGGCTCAACGTCGAATTCGAGTGCCCCGAACCATGGTTCCTCCTCGTCGAGGTCTGGATGGTAATTGTAGCCCTCGAAGGGATCCTCGATGTTTCCCTGGGGGTACAGGTCATCTGCCAGGCACCCGGTGATGCGGAAGCGCTCGAACCAGTTGTCCGGGCGATCGGGCCAGATGTCGTAGAACCACTGGACGTTCGCGTGGTTGATGCCATGGACGACGACGCGCGTGGCCTGGATGTCCCAGAAGGTCTCGGGGTCAAGGACCTTGGTGTCCTGGAGGAACAGGACTTCCAGGTGGCCTTGCCGGGACAGCTGCGCCAAGTTGCGCACCGCCGCGACGTCCGAGAATGAGAGATGTCCAATGGAGGTGAACGGTCCGGCGCTGGCGAAATCGGCTACGGCGCAGGTGTCGATGGTGACGCGCTCGGCCTCGAACCTGGGCATGAACCAGGCATCGTCCGCGGACAGCGATGGCCTTTCCAGGTGTGCCCCTCCTTCATACCTTTCGTGGGTGAGCTTCCGGTCCAATTGGGACAATGCCTGCTGGGTGGCGTGTGAAATCCAGATGTCCCCGACCTGCTGCTGTTGAAGCACCGGTGCCCAACATCCATGCCATCGAATGCCCACCGATGTGACGGTTGACCAGTCGTACCCTGCGGGCAAGCTGGTGACTTTGGCATGCGGCGCACTGACGGCCCACAGGGGACCCAACTCGGCCAGATGGCTCAGATCCAGAGGCCCGGATTCGTCAAAATCCCAAAACCCTTTGTCCTCGTCGTCCAGGTAGATGGCTAGCTTGGATGCTTTCATTTGTCCTCGTCTTCTCGCCGTGCCGGGCCGTGCCTGGTTCCAATGTAGGCCGTGCGGACCCACAATTGGCCATGATCACCGCACCGGGAACGAGGAGCCGGGATAGAAGCAGGAAAGTGTCCGATGAAGGTTCCTCTTTTGGAATGGAGCATGTTCCGAGTTTCGGGCTACGGAACGCAATGAATCTGCCATCCGGTCAGCGAACCACTTACGGGACTGTGCCTCTGCTACCTATACGGGCCCCGCCTTTCGGGACGACGCTTGAGCATGTCGCGCCAACGGTCGCGCTAGCGAGTCTCTAGGCTTATTTACATGACTGACTCCCAAGTTCAGCAGGCTTACGCCGCTCGAGCGTCCGAGTACACGGCCATCCTTGGGGCAATCGATGACATGCCTGAGCCGGATCGGAACCGCATTGAGCATTGGGCTCAGCAGATTAGCGGCCGTATCATCGACGCCGGATGCGGACCAGGACATTGGACTGACTTTCTGCATAAACGGGGTGCAGACATCTCAGGCATTGATCTCGTACCCGAATTCGTTGAAAGTGCCCGTCTTCGCTTCCCCGAGGTGCCATTCCAGGTATCCTCGCTGCGCGCCCTCGACGAAGCCGATGGAAGCCTGAACGGAGTGCTCGCCTGGTATTCACTCATTCACCTGCCCCCAGCGGACTTGCCGCCCGTTCTCTCCGAGTTCGCGCGCGTTCTTTCGCCTCAAGGGCACCTGCTCGTAGGCTTTTTCGATGGCGGGCCCGCAGAACCGCTCGACCATGCTGTTACCCCGGCGTACTACTGGTCGGTAGATCAGATGAGTAGCCTGCTGCATGACGCCGGGTTCGAAGTGACACATACCGAAGCACGCCAGGATCCAGGCGACCGGCCCCACGCGGCAATCTCCGCGATTGCCCGGTAAGCATGCGGTTTGCGGGACGCGGACACCGCGCATCGCACCGGCCGATCAAACGCCATTCGTGGCCCACACCGCCATTCACGGCCCCTCGAGCGCCCGGTGGCGGGGATAACGGGCCTCGAGCCCACCGGGGTAGCGCCTCCGAGTTCGTGATTGACGCATTCAGATTTGTCTGGTGCGGAATCCCTCCGGTAGCGACTTTCGGGGTGTAAGAGACTTTGGATTTCTGTGCCGGGCCGAGCCGGAGAGGATCGAAACGCAGACCAAGAACGACGCTACCCGCCCCTCCGATCGGCGAGCCGGTTTGTCGGCCATTTTTCTACCTACCCGACGGCACAGTTCTGATGAACCGGTGGCCGAGCGAAGCGGGACGGTGGCCGGCGATACACTCGTGCCATGGGTGAAAAAGCGAAGAGCGTCGAAGAGTATCTCAATGCGCTCGACCACGCGTATCGGGCAGAACTCGACCGGATCCGCGCGCTCGTAACACAGCTCGTGCCGGACACCGAAGAGACCATAAGTTATGGGATGCCGACTCTCAAATACAGGAACCGGGCACTCGTGTACTTCACCGCATCCAAGAAGCACATGAGTTTCTACCCCTCGTCATGGGCGATCGAGGAGCTGAAGGACCAGCTCAAGGACTACAAGACCACCGAACACTCGATCCAGTTCACGCTGGACAAGACCCTGCCCGGTCGCCTGGTCGCAGATCTTGTTCGCGTACATATGCGAGAAATCGACGCCAACAGGCAATAGGGCGCTGGCGTCCTGCGCCAACCGACCGCGTGGTAAGCCCAAGAAGTGAGTCAGTGAAGCTCTGCACGCAGCCGTTAACCCACTCTTCACCGCCGTGTTCCTGAAGTTGCGCCCTGCGGCAACCTTCGGCGGCCATGGTTGAGGCGTGAAGGTTGCCATAGTTGCTGAATCGTTCTTTCCCGAGATGAACGGAGTCACCCATTCGCTGCTGAAAGTCTTGCAGCATCTGGATGCGCGCGGGGACCAGGTCTTGGTCATCGCCCCGTCGACGCTGGAGAATGCGCCTCCTACGATGGAAGGTGCAACCGTCAGGCGGCTGCCCGCCGTCCCCCTGGCCGGTTACCGGAACATCCGGGTTGCCATCGGTGGGGTGGTTCGGGTGAAGACGCTGCTGGCTGAGTTCAATCCCGACGTTGTCCACTTGGCATCGCCCTTTGTCCTGGGCTGGCGAGCCGTCCGGGCCGCGGCGGCCTTGGGCATTCCCACGGTAGCTGTCTACCAAACAGACGTTCCCGGATATGCAGCTCGCTACGGCATGCCATTCCTGGAAAATTGGGCATGGCAGAGGGTGAAACGGATTCACGTGGCAGCGACGAAAACACTCGTTCCCTCGAGCGACTCACTGCAGAAACTGCAGGGCCACGGCATTCCGAGGTTGGAGTTGTGGCGCCGTGGTGTGGATACCGACCGCTTCCACCCTGACAAGCGCAGCCCCGGCTTCCGTGACACGGTCGCGCCCCAGGGACAAAAAATCATTGGCTACGTAGGGCGCCTGGCCCTCGAAAAGCAGGTGGAGGACCTGGCTGTCCTGGCCGGGATCCCCAACACCCGGCTGGTCATCGTCGGCGACGGACCGCAGCGGGAAACGCTCGAATCCCTTCTTCCGGACGCATACTTCACCGGATTCCTTGGCGGTGAGGAGCTGGCCGCCGCCATGGCCTCCTTTGACCTGTTTGTGCATCCGGGCGAACTCGAAACCTTTTGCCAGACAATCCAGGAGGCCATGGCATCGGGCGTCCCCGTCGTGGCCACCGGGCGCGGCGGCCCCGTGGATCTCGTGGATTCCTCCCGCACGGGCTGGCTTTACGCACCGGGAAATCTGGCCCAGTTGCGTGATTACGCGATGGACCTCATCGGCGACGACGCCAAACGTGCGGCCTTCGCGGCCTCGGCCTTCCAGCAAGTACAAGGCCGCAGCTGGCAGGTTGTGTGTGAGCAGCTGATGAATCTCTACACCCAGGCCATTGAAGAGCACCCGCGGATTCCGGCGGGCGCGCGAGGAAGCCGATGACAATTTCGGTTACCGGCGCGCGCAATCCTGGCCCAGCGCTTGTGCTCAGGCTGGCACAAATGCGCCATGAGGTGGGTGGTTTCGACACGGAGGCAGCTCCGAGGGCCTGCCTGGCCAATTGCCCGGTCCCGTCCTACTCCCCCGGGCCTGATATTGCCGGGCCGCTTCGAGGTTGGCACAACGGCGGGCAACCCCTTTTTGCGACCAATCTGGCGGAGCCGGCCGTAGCCCAGTCGAGGGTCCCGTTCATAGGGACGCCACAATCGGAAGTTGCTCACGAGCCGAACTCTTCGGTTCCGGTGCGCGCGGACGAGCCCCTCCTGCCGCCCCATGCCTCGCAATCGAGACGGGAAGCCATTTAGTTTCTCATGATTGATCGTGGACCGGGCCGCTATGTTGCTGTGGGAGATTCCTTCACGGAGGGAGTCGGAGATGGCAGCAAACGGCGGCCCAATGGCGTCCGGGGCTGGGCCGACAGGCTAGCCGAGGCTCTCGCCTGCGACAGTCCGGGTTGGGAGTATGCGAATCTCGCCATCCGCAGCAAGAGGCTTCGGCACATCATCGCGGAGCAGCTGGAGCCAGCCATCGCGATGGAGCCAACGCTCATCACGCTGTATGCCGGCGGCAACGACGTCATGGACCTTGGGACGAAGATCGCCGACATCTTGGCCGAGTACGAATTCTTGGTCAGTCGGCTGGCGCAGACGGGCGCAACGCTGGTGCTCTTTACCGGTTACGACGTGGAGGTCTCGCCCATTTTGGGGCCCTTGCGCCGCAAGAACCATGCCTACAACGACGGCGTCCGGCTCATCGCCGCGAAGTACGGCGCCGTATTGGTTGATTACGCCTCGTTCACGGCCTATGCGAATTCCCGCATGTGGGGGCCCGACCGGCTGCACATGTCCAAGGCCGGGCACAAATACATGGCAGCGAGGGTCCTGGATGTCCTCGAGGTGCCGCACGGCATCACGCATCGGGACAAACGCAAGGCACCGCGCGGCGTGCGGCAACGGGCACGGGAACACCGGGTGTGGGTCACCGAGTGGGTACTGCCCATGTTCGGACGCAAGCTTCGGGGCACCACTCTGGGCGATACCCTGAGCCCCCGTTGGCCCCATCCTGTGCGGGTGCCGCCGAAGAAGGGCCTGAAGAAACTGACCCGATAAAGCGGTGCCGGGACGGCGAACCCTTGCCGCCGGTGCCCAACCTGCACTCCGATCCTGTGGTGCCGGGTTCCCATGACAGGATCGTGCCCGCCGCGACGTAGCGAGGGTTCGGAAAGGTTTCGCGCGGCGACGCTCAGCCCCGGAGGGGGGTGGCGAACCTCTCCCGGATTGTGAAATCGCTACGCCGAGCGTAGCAACCCCATAATGACGATATCCTCGTACTTTCCGCGAACCCAGGCGTGCTGGCGCTGACGACCCTCGATCACGAATCCCTCCTTCTCATAGGCACGGATCGCGCCAAGGTTGGACTCGATCACTTGCAGGTGGACTCGGCGCAGGTTGCAGCGCACGAAGGCAAACTCAACGATTTGTGAGATGGCGGCGCTCCCGATGCCTTTTCCGCGAGCTTCTGGAACCAACGCGATTCCGACTTCTGCGTGGCGGGCGAGCTCGTCGAACTCGAAAAGCGAAACACTGCCGACGGCGGCGCCGTCCACATCGATCACGAAACGCACGTCCTTGCCTGCGTCGTCGGCTTCGCCCTGCTTCAGCCGGCTCCTGAAGGCTTCCCTAGTCAGCGGCGCAGGCGATGCCGCGCTCCGTTCCTCCCAAGTGGCCAGATCGTCGGCAATTCGGAATAAGACGTCAATGTCGTCCTCAGAACGGGAACGAAGCCTGACGGCGGGCGGGCTGGACATGCTCAGGATCCTATCAATCAACGCCGGCGGCGCGACAGCAATGGGCCTTCAACGCCTTCACCGGGACCATCTGCCGTCCGTCGGGTAGTGATGGTTGTCGGCCATGTTCTTTGGAGTTGTCCTGAAACAATGACCTTCCTGATGCCCGCCGGAAGGGCAACGGGCCGAGCCGCTCGTGTCGGAGCCACCATGAATGACAAGTAATCGACAGTGAGCGCTTGACCCCGATTCCTTTGCCGTGGCCTCGGACGGGTGGGGGCCACTCCCCCACAGCCAACGGACACCGGCCTGACGCGGACAACAGTCCCTGACTTCTGGCGACGCCGGGCCCACTGCATTTGCTGCGGCCCCGCGCGGGAGTATCCGACGGCCAGAGGCCGCCAACGGTGGGCACGGCCGGTGGAATGGCGGTTTCACGAAATGTGACTTCGAGTGCTTTGGCTTTGGCGACGGCATCACTATAGTGAACACTGTTCAATTGAACGCCGTTCAAACATGCTGCGCGTAAGGAATCTCCCATGACCAATCCTTCTCCCCTCTCGATACGAGGCGGCACCCGGCAGCTTGACGCCACCGGCCTTGCGCGGGTCGCAGTCTTCGCCGCGGTGGTCGCCGTGCTGGGGCTGCCGGGCGGCTTCAGCGTCGCCGGCGGCGTCCCGATCACCGTCCAGACGCTCGGCGTGATGCTCGCCGGCGCCATTCTCGGACCGCGGCTCGGCGCCCTGTCGATGGCCGTGCTGATGGCGCTGGTCGCGATCGGCCTGCCCCTGCTGGCAGGCGGCCGCGGCGGCATCGGCGTGTTCTTCGGCCCATCGGCCGGCTACCTGCTGGGCTGGATCGTTGGTGCCTTCGTCATCGGCCTGGTCGTGCATGCGGGAGGACGCAAGCCCGTGGGCTGGCGCACGCTTGCCGGCATGCTCACCGGCGGCATCCTGGTGATCTATGCGATCGGGATTCCCGTGCAGAGCATGGTGACACGCCTGCCGCTGGGCGAGACGGTGATGATGAGCCTCGCCTTCATCCCGGGCGACCTGATCAAGGCAGTGACCGCCACCGTCATCGTCATGACGCTGGTCCGGGCCTACCCGCGTGCCTTTGCCCGCGTGTGGGCCTCGACGCCGGCCCCGGCCCCGGAGCGGGTCCGGTGATCATCCCGGTGGACGGCGCGGAAGCCGGCCTGCTCGGGCGGCTCGCACGGATCCGCGAGGCAGGGGATGTCCCCCTCGTCGGTGATCCCCGGTGGCCCTCGGCGCACCGCGACGCCGTCAACGCGGCCGCCGCGGCCGCGGCGGTTCCCGAGGGAACGGCCTGGGCAACACTCACCTCCGGCAGCAGCGGCGCCCCGCGGATCGTGCTGCGCAGCGCGGCGTCGTGGGAGGATTCGTTCGCCGCGGTCGGCGCGTTCCTGGGCGCCGGAAGCGGGGACGCCGTGGCGCTCCCGGCCCCGCCCGCTTCCTCCCTCACCCTGTTCTCCCTCGCCCACGCGCTGTCCGGCGGCCCGCGCCCGGTGCCGGGCAACGCCCCGGATGCCGATGCCCTGCACTGCACCCCGCAGGCGCTGCGGGCCGTGCTCGATGCCGGGGCGCCGCCGCGGTTGCGCGCGGCACTGGTCGGCGGGTCCCACCTGGACCCGGAACTGCGCCGCCGCGCCGAGGCAGCCGGCATCCGCGTGACCGCCTACTACGGAGCGGCCGAGCTGTCCTTCGTCGCCTGCGACGAGGGCGACGGGCTGCGCCCCTTCCCCGGGGTCGAGGTGGAAATCCGCCAGGGCGAAGTCTGGGTCCGCTCCCCCTTCACCGCGTCCGGCTACGCCGGCTCCCCCGGTCCGCTGCGCCGCGAGGGGGCGTGGGCGACGGTCGGCGACCGCGCCGAACTCATCGACGGGCGCCTGCGCCTGCTGGGCAGGGCCGACGATGCGATCCTGAGCGCCTCGGCGACAATCGTTCCCGAAGAGGTCGAGGCGGCGCTGCGCTCGATCCCGGGGGTGCGCGATGCGCTCGTCTTCGGGCTGCCGCGCGGACCCGTCGGCGCCCTGGTCTCGGCGCTGCTGGAACTGGAGGCCGGGGCGCCGGTGGATGTGCGGGCCCTGGCCGCTGACCGCCTGGCGCCTGCACACCGGCCGCGGCGCTGGTTCACCGGGCTGATCCCGCGGACCGCCTCGGGCAAGCCCGCACGCGCCGAGGCCCCGGGCCTGGTCATGGCCGGGGAGGTGCAGCCCCTTGCTGCCTGAACACGATCCGGTCATCATCGCCGCCCGGCGCAGCCCCGTCGGCACGCGGGGCCGCGCCCTGGCACGTTTGCGCGTCGAGGAGCTGGCGGCACCGGTGATCCGGGCGGCGCTGGCCGACGCCGCGGCGGTGACGGGTTCGGCCCCCGAGGTGGCCGACGTGATCCTGGGCAATTGCATGGGACCGGGCGGGAACTCCGGGCGCATCGCCGCGCTGGCGGCGGGGCTGGGGCACGCTGTGCCCGGGGCAACGGTTGACCGGCAGTGCGGCAGCGGGCTCGCCGCGGTGATGGACGCCGCGGCCGCGATCCGCGCCGGGGACCGGCGCTTGCGCGTGGCCGGCGGCGTGGAGAGCGCGTCGACTGCACCGGTGCGCTCGGTGGACGGCGTGGCCTACGGCCGCGCGCCCTTTGCCCCGGAAGGCTTCAGCGACCCGGAGATGACCCGGGCCGCCCAGGACCTCGCGGCACACGACGGCATGTCGCGCGCCCGCCAGGACGCCCACGCCGCACGCAGCCACGCCCACGCCCGCGCGGCACGGGACGCCGGCCGCTTCGATGCCGAACTGGTGCCGCTGGCCGGGCTGCGGCACGACGACGCCATCGGCACCGCGGAGCGCCTGCTCCCCCGGCTGCCGGCACTCTTCCCCGGCGGCACACTCACCGCCGGCACCGCCACGCGCATCGGGGACGGCGCCGCGGCCCTGGTGCTCGCACCGGCCGGGTCCGGCCCGGGGCTCGCGATCCGGGCCTCCGCCATAACCGGATGCGATCCGGCACTGCCGGGCATCGGCGCCGCCGGGGCCATCCGGGCCGCCCTGGACTCGGCGGGCCGGGGGCTGGCGGAGATCGCGGCGCTGGAAATCGTGGAGGCGTTCGCCGCGCAGAGCCTGGCCGTGCTGGACCGGATCGGGCTCGCGGAGGACGACCCGCGGCTGTGTGCCGACGGCGGCGCGCTGGCCCTGGGACACCCGTGGGGGGCCAGCGGGGCGATCGCCGTGGTGCGCCTCTTCAGCCGCCTGGTGCGCGCCGGGGCACCGGCCGGGACCCTCGGCGTCGCCGCGGCGTCGATAGGCGGCGGCATGGGCATCGCCGCTGTGCTGGAGGTCATCCGGTGAGCGCGCCCGGAATCCACCTCAAGGGCGTCGGGGTGCGCCTGGGCGCCACCGACGTGCTGCACGATGTTTCCCTGGCCCTTGGCGCGCGCACCGTGGCCGTGATCGGGGAGAACGGCTCGGGCAAGTCAACCTTCGCGCGGCTGCTCGGCGGCCTGGTCCCGCGGACCTCGGGCGAGCTGGGCGTGCTGGGGATCGACCCGGCGCGCCGGGCCGCCGAGCTGCGCCGCCGCATCGCCATCGTGTTCAGCAACCCGGACGCACAGATCATCATGCCCACGGTCGCCGAGGACGTCGCCTTCTCGCTGCGCGCCGACCGGCTCCGTCCGGCCGAGCTCGAGGAACGGGTGGCCGCGGCGCTGGAACGCTTCGGCCTCGCGGCCTTGGCCCCGAGGCCTTCCCACGACCTCTCCGGCGGGCAAAAGCAGCTGCTGGCGCTGTGCGGCGCGTTCGTGCGCCGCCCGGAGCTGGTGATCGCCGACGAGCCGACGGCCTACCTGGATGCGCGCAACGCCCGGCGGGTCGCCGACCACCTGTTCGAGGACGCCGGCCACCGCCTGGTGCTCGTCACCCACGACCTCGCCCTGGCCGCACGGTGCGAGCAGGCGGTGCTGTTCGCCGGCGGTTCCGCGGTGGCCGTCGGGGAACCGGACGAGGTCATCGCCCGGTACGAGGCGGTGCTGGCATGCTGACGCTCTACCGGCCCGGGTCCGGCTGGCTGCACCGGCTGCCCGCGGGCCCGAAGCTGCTGCTGGTGCTCTTCACCGTGCTCGCCGTCTCGCTGCTGCCATCGCACTGGTGGACGGCGGCGGCCGCGGCGGCCGCCGCCGCCCTGGGCTACGCGCTGGCCGGGCTCGGCCCGGGAATGGCAGGGATCCGGGAACTGGGCCGCCAGGTGCACGCGCTGCGCTGGGTCATCGGCATCACCCTGGCCAGCCAGCTGGTCTTCATGGGACCGGAGCCCGCGGTCGCCAACGCCGCCCGCGTCACCGCGGCGATAGCGCTCGCCTCGCTGCTGGCGCTCACCACGCGGGTGACAGAACTGCTTGACGCGATCGAGCGCGGACTGCGCCCCCTGCAGCGGCTGGGCCTGGACCCGCAGCGGATCGCGCTGTTGCTCACGGTGGCCATCGGCACCATCCCGGTGCTCGGCCGCCGGGCCAACGAGGTGCGCGAGGCGCAGCGGGCCCGCGGGGCGCGGAACAACCCGCGCACCTTCGTGGTCCCGTTCCTGATCGTGGCGCTCAAGCACGCCGACGAGCTCGGGGATGCACTGACCGCGCGGGGCGTGCGGTGAACCCCGGCCGGCCCAAGGTCCTGGGTCCCGTCGTCGACGGCCAGACGCGCTGCGTCCACTACCGGACCCCGCTGGACGTGATTGCGATCAGGTTCGTGTGCTGCGGCGAGTTCTACCCGTGCCACCTCTGCCACGCCGAGGCCGCGGGCCACGACGCGGCGCAGTGGCCCGCGGGCTCCGGCGACGAGCCGGCGGTGCTCTGCGGGGTCTGCGGCCGCGTCCTGGGAATCGCCGAGTACCTCGGCGTCGACTCGTGCCCGGGTTGCGCCGCGGCGTTCAATCCGGGATGCAAGCTGCACTCCGGGCTGTACTTCCGGGGGTGATGCGCTTGCGGGCCCGGCGGGGTTCCCTTCCCCGCGCCGGTCTGCGAACCTTGGTGCAACGGCAACCAGGCGACGGCAACGAGTCAAGGGAGCGCCCCCATGCGGCGGATCATCAACTCCACCTACGTCACGCTCGACGGCGTCATCACCAACCCGCAGCGCTGGCCGGTCCTGGAGGACCCCGGCGAGGAGCGGGCGGCGATCCAGCAGGAGCTCATTGAGCAGTGCGATGCCGTGCTGCTGGGCCGGGACACCTATCTTGCCTTTGCCGGGGTGTGGCAGGGCCGGGAGGGCGATCCCTACACCGACCGCATCAACTCGATGCGGAAATACGTGGTGTCCACGACCCTGCGCCAAGCCACCTGGAACAACAGCGTCCTCATCGGCGCCGACGCGGCGGCGGCCATCGCGCGCCTCAAGGACGAACCGGGGCGGGACATCGTGACCTACGGCTTCGGACGGCTCGCCGGCACGTTGCTGGAGCACGGGCTGCTCGATGAGATCCGGCTGTGGATCCACCCCTTCTTCCTGGGCAATGCGCCCGACGCCGGCCTCCTGGTCCACCACACGGCCGCCGCCCGGCTGCAGCTGGCAGGTTCGCTGCCCCTGGAAAACGGCACCGTGATACATACGTATGTTCTCGAGCACGGCCCGTAGCCCCCTGCGGCGCAGACGGCCCCGCGGGAATGTTGCCGCCGGGTGATCGCCGGGCCGAAGGGCGGAATCCCGCACATGCGCCTGTGAGATGCGCCATGTCCCGGCGTGCGCAACGGGCAAGCGTCCACGTGCGGCTGTTAGTCTCAAGGCCGTCAGAGCCATTTTGGGACCACCGGAAGATGACAGTGCACCACGACGCCCCGCAGGATCCGCATCCGCTGACCCGACGCGGGCTGCTCGCCCTCGCTGCCCTTGCCGCCGGCGGGGTGGCGCTCTCGCCCCCGGCATCCCCCGTCCGGGCCCCGGCAGGTCCCCCGCCGCCGGCACCGGGCCCCACCGCCGGGCCGACGCCCGCACCAACCCCCACCGCCAAGCCCGGGCCACCGCCGTGGCACCCGCGCGACCCGAGGCTGACCGCCCCGCTGAAGCGCGCCGCGAACACCCGCGGCGCCATCTCCCGCTTCGAGGGGGCATTCCCGGCACTGAACGTCAAGGCCGCGGTGCCGCTGCCCGGACTCACCTCCGCCCCCGCCCCCTGGCTCGCGGTCTCCATCGTCGGGCCGGTCAACCAGCTGCAGATCGTCAATCCGGAGGCCGGGGCGCCGGTGCATGTGGTCAGCATCGCCGGAAGCCACAACGGCGGCATCGAGTCCATGGCCTGGCACCGGGAAAGCAAGACGCTCTACCTCTGCACCGGCGGCGACCTGCTTAGCTGGAGCCCGGCCAGCCCCAAGCAGGCGCGCCGGATCGGCGCCGTCCCCGGCGCCACCACGCTGTACGAGCTGCAGCTGGATTCCTCCGGCAACCTCTGGGGCGGCACCTACCCGCTGGGAGCCACCTTCACCTACGCCGCCGCCACGAAGAAGATCCGCGTGCACAAACGGCTCGCCGCCGACAGCGACTACGTCAGGCGCCTGGCCATCGGCCCGGACGACACCGTCTGGGCCGGCACCGGATCGCGCAACCCGCGGATCTTCAGCTTCCCCGCCGACAACCCCGGGCGGCGCACCGAGATCCAGCTGCCGGACCCGATGCCCAACGGCTTCATCTCCTCCATCGACGTGATCGGGGACCGCGTCGCGGTCAGCGCCAGCGACATCCCCGCCCAGCTGCTGCTGGATCCCGCCACCGGCAAGTGGGCCGGGAAGGTCGAGCGCGTCTGGGCCGGACGCCGCACCTCCGGGGCAACCGGCGGCGCCCGCGCCTTCACCGTCTCAAAGGGCATCCTCTACGCCACCGACACCGCCACCTGGCGCGACGCGAAGCTGGGCGCCGTGGGCACCGATGCGCCCCTGGCGCTGGCATCCAACGGCAAACAGGTGCTCGTGGCCAGCCAGATCCCCACCGGCCTGCGCATCGAGTTCTTCACCCTGGCCACCGGCAAGGTCGAGAAGGTCCGCACCGTCTCACTGGCCGACGGCGAGTTCACCATCCAGTCGCTGCTGGGCCACTCCGACGGCAACGTCTACGTCGGCGGCTACATGGGCGACGGCCTGGCCGCGGTCAACCCCGACACCGGCGGCCGCTGGAACTCCCCCGACGACGAGCACCTGGTCAACCAGATCGAGGGCATGATCGAGTTCGACGCCACGCGCAGCTACATCGGCTCCTACGGATCGGCCGACATCATCAGCGTCGACAGCCGCAAGAAGGACGGGCCCGAGGGCTACGTGCGCCTGGAGCGGCTGAGCCGCAAGTACCACCAGTCCCGGCCCTTCGGCTGGGCAGCGAACTCGCGCAACGTGTTCTTCGGCACCGTCCCGGACTACGGGCGGGCCGGCGGCGTGCTGGGCATGATCGATCCGCGCACCAACAAGGTCGCCTGGGTGCTCGACGGCGGCGGCGCCGGTTTCGTCAAGGCCCACTCCGTCATCGGGCTGGCGGCCGACGACCGCTACGTCTACGGGACCTCCTCGGTGCGCAACGGCTACGGCATCCCGGACACCAAGGGACCTGCCAAGGTCTTCAAGCTGGAGATCGCCACGAGGAAGAAGGTCTGGGAAACCACCCCGGTGCGTTCCTCCGGCGCCCTCTACGCCCCCAAACTCATCGCCGGGTGGCTGGTGGTCGCCGACGTCGAGGGCATCAACATCATCGATCCGGCCAACGGCAAGCTCGTCCGGCGCCACCGCCTCACCGCCGCCCGCAACGCCGCCCACCGCCCCGGATGGGCCAATGCCGACATCGCCCAGGTGGGCGACGGCTCCAAGGTCGTGCACAGCGCGACGGGAACCACCACGGTCATCGACTTCCGCGCCGGCACCCAGGCCGTCATCGGCAGCCCGAAGGGCAGGCAGCGCTTCGGCCCCCGGCTCGCCGCCACGCCCTCGGGGCGGGTCTTTGGCTACACCGACAAGACGGTGCTGGTGGAATTGGACCTGCTCCCCCGCCCTGCCGCGCCCAAGACCAAGACCCCGGTCCCCACGCCCGCGCCCACGCCCACGAAGGCAAGGCCACCCAAACCTGCACCGGCGCCCGCACCGACGCCATCCAAGTCCGCAGCTCCCACTCCGGCCAAGACCGGCGGTGCCTAGGTGTATTAACCACGGAGGTTGGGAACGCGGTCGGCCGGTGCCAGACCCTTCAGTGAGGTGTGTCCTCGACGGTGGTTGTAATAGTCTAACCACGCCGGAAAAGCGGCCACGCGTTCGGCCTCCGAGCTGTATGGCCGGGCGTAGGCCCATTCCTCGAGCATGGTGCGGTTGAACCGCTCGACCTTGCCGTTGGTCTGGGGCCGGTAGGGTCGGGTGCGCTTGTGCTTGATCTCCGGTCCGAGGGCGTCCCTGAAGGCGTGGGACCGGTAACAGGACCCGTTGTCGGTTAGGACCCGCTTGACCGTAATCCCGGCCGAGTCGAAGTAGGCGTTCGCCCGTTCCCAGAAGCCGGCGGCGGTATCCTTCCGCTCGTCTGCGAGGATCTCGGTGTAGGCCAGGCGGGAGTGGTCATCGACGGCGTTGTGCAGGTAGGCGTAGCCGGGGTGGGACCCAAGTACGCCTGAAACCTGCCACGCTCCATGGCGAGGAATGCATGGTTCTAGATTCAGGGTCTGATACTGGTAGCGACCGTTATTCAAGCGGTCTGTATTCATGCGGTGGACCGGTCCCTGCTGCGGCCGGTCAGTGTCCCTCCGTCTGGCGTCCCGACGTTCCGGGTTCCCGACGGTCTGGCATCCCGGCACCCGGACCCAGCGCACGGGGGCGCATGCCGGGGCGCACCAGCGCGGCCCACAGGTGCCAGAGCATTCCGGCGAAGGTCGCGAGGAACGCTGCGACGGCCACCCACAACTCTGCACGGCCGACAAAAGCGACAATCGGCAGTCGGTCCGCACGCCCCAGGTAAATTCCCGCCACGGCGTACATACCGAGGGGAAAGACGACGCTCCAGAGCCCGGGCTCGAAGGTCAGCGGCACGCGATGGGTCACGTGCCTCCACCACCCGGCCGCGAGGAGCACGGGAATGAGCCACGAGGCGAAGGCCCAGAACACCACGGACGAACCGGCCACGAGCCCGAGGGTTGCGTCCACCATGGGCGCACCCGCCATCTCGACAATCCGCGCGCCTGCCAGGACGCTGATCGCCATGGCACCCATGGCCACAAAGTACTGCGGGCGGAGGTCCTCCGGCCTGATGGGGTAGGTCATGAGCCGCAACGAGACGAAGATCCCCACAGCGGCATACAGAATCAGCCCCACGGACCAGGCCACGACGGCGACCAGCGCCAAGGCCGCGCGCCAGTCTGGCCCGGCGAGAGGCTCAACGGACGCCGCCGCGACCGCCACGGACTGGCTCGCCACGCACCAAATGAACCATGTGCCGTTAGCATCCTTGACCACGGGCCTTTCGTCCCGGCCGAGCACAGCCGTCCACGGTACGACGTAGCCGAGCACCACCCAGGCAAGCACCGCGACAACGAGGAGCAGCGCCGTCGCCCCCGGCCACCCCATCATTCCGAGCCGCACACCGAGCACATTCGTCCCGGCGATGAAAGTGAAGAAGCCGAACGCCCGGGCGGGATCCATGAAGTCGCGCCGCATATCCTCGCGGAACTTGACCAGACGCACCAGGCTAAGCACGAGGATCACTGTGTAAGAGACCGCGCAGATCACGAGGAGTGCAGCGGACAGCGCGTGGAAGCCTTCGAGCTCAAGCCCCACCGAAATGATCCCGCTGGCCATAGTGAGAGCGAAATATCCCGGGGTGAGGGTCTGCACTGCCTCGGCGACGCGCGAACCGAAGGAACTCGGGGAGTGATCGGGCATGGTCATGGCACCCAGCTTAAGCGGCGTCCCGCATGCGTGACGAGGCCCACAGTCCCGTCGATCCGAGCCGGAAAATAACAGTGTATCCGGCCGGACACTCCAACCATCTCGGACGAAGAACTGCTCTAGATTGGTTGCATCAACTGCCACTGGCCCCGCCAGGATGGATATGGTTGGCTGATCGCCTGGTTAATTCCGTCTGGTTGAGGGCAATGGTGTCCGCCGGACGAAGCTGTCTCGTGGCGATGCTTACTGCCCGTCAGCGGCATCAGCTCATTTGGTGCGGGCAGGGACCTAGGGTTGCCTAACCCAATTGCTGGGTGCTTGGCGCCTTCAGTGGGGGTTCACGCCTGGGCGGCGATCCTGAGCTTCTACGGCCAGCGGAAAACCGTTTAGCGCGGCCTTAAGCTTGTCCCCGTCCCTGTCGAGAAACTGCCGCCCGATGTCAACGGTGCAGCTGACAGGCAAACTGCCAGGTCGTCTCAAAGCCACACCTCCAAGCGGCCACAGACACCCGTCGAAATGATTGAAGCACTCCCGAGGTCCCAACCCACCCTGCGTCCCTGATGAAGTGCCCCGGTGCGCGAAAGCTCGCGCTTTGGTGCCGCTCCCATCACAGCGCCGGTTCTGCCCCCAAAAGGGGGATCACCACGGAATCTATCTGAATGCGCCGGGACGGACGTCGCGGTGAAGCTGGAGAGCATCCTCAGAGAGCCGGCCAGCACCCTAGAACACGGACTCGGGCCGGGTCAGAAGCGTTCTGGCTGCTCACCCAGGTTGAAGTGCCGCCCGCTGACACGCGACGGTTTGATTTCCACGTAGAAGTCCTTGAGCGTGGGGATCCATGTCTTGAGATTCAGCGCCTCGGCTGCGGCAATGTCCGAACCCTGCTCAAGGACCCGGGCGCGTCCCTTGACTACGACGCTCCAAGCTTCGTCAGAGGTGATGCCATCTGCCTGGAACACCACGTTCTCATTGATGGTCAGCTCGGCAAGCTTGGTGCCAGGTGCCGTACGCAGCAGCAGGAGGCCGTCGTGAGCGCGGTAGTTGATGGGAAAGACGTCCGTTTCACCGGCGGCGGTCAGCACCAAGCGCCCATGCTGGGTGTTCTCCAACAGCTTCCAGCACTGCTCATCGTCAAGGACAAGGATCGGGTCATCATGAGAGAACATCATGGTTACATCCTTCTGCCGTTCGTAGAGCAATGTAAAGGACAACCCACGATCCGTTCTAAAATACTCCCGTTGGTTGATCAACGGATGATGGCGGACGCCGCTCCGAGTAGGAGCGTATACCCGCAGATTGCCCCTGACTGGTCGTCCCTGACCGTGGTGGTCCGTGCCCGGCATCAGGCTAGCTGTCCGGACGGCCGTAACCCTCGTCCGCATGCCCGGGAGCTTCAACCGCGGCGGGCAGGCGGACGACAGCAAGTGTGAAGACGAACGCTGCCACAGCCGTCACCACGAGCAGCATGAGCCCGATGAAGTAGCTGTTGTCCGCCGCGTTGTAGGTGGCGCCCATGACCAGTGGAGGGAAGTAACCGCCCATGCCACCGGCGGCGCTGACGATCCCGCTGATGCTGCCCACCTTGCCCGGCGGGGACAGCCTGCCCACCCATGCGAACACACCCCCGGCGCCAAGGCCGAGCGCTGACGCCATCGCCACAAACGTCAGTCCGGCCGGGATCTCGCCGTCGGGCCGAAGGTTCACGATGTAGGCCAGGACGGCAATGCCAGCCAGCGACGCAAGAACCACCGGTTTGGAACCAATCCCGTCCGCCAGCACGCCGCCGATAGGTCGGAAAATGACGGCCGCCACGGCAAAACCCGCGGTCCGCGTGCCTGCTGCTGTGGGATCAAAGTCGTAGACGTCCCGGAGGTAGGTGGGCAGGTACGTAGCAAAGGAAACGAATCCGCCGAAAACGATGGCGTAGAGGAAACACAGCTTCCAGGTGACCGCGAGGCCTGCCGCTTCCTTCAGCTTGGGAACCACCGGGGAGGTGTTCCGCTGCCACCCGGGCGCCTCTTTGACGTTGTACCAGACCAGGGCGGCCATGGCGACAAGGAGCCCGGCGATCAGGAGATGCGTTGCCAGGTAACCCATCGCGCTTACCAGGCGCGGAGTGAGGAAGGCAGCGAGTGCGGTTCCGCCCATGCCGGCCCCAAAAACACCGGTGGCGAAACCACGCCGGGCGGGCTCATACCAAGCACTGACAAAGGGAATTCCGACGGCGAACACGGTGCCGGCGATGCCCAGCAGCAGGCCTGCTCCCAGCACCACCGCGTACGAGCCGAGCGTGCCGCCAAGGGCGACCAGCAGGACGGGGGGAACACTGCCCAGCAGTACGAACGTGAACATGACGCGGCCGCCGAAACGGTCCGCCATGGCTCCCACCACGATCCGGCCAAGCGATCCCACAAAAATCGGCATGGCGACCAGAACGGCAGTTGCCGTGGGGGTCAGCCCCATTTCCTGGGTGTACCGGGCGCCGAGCGGCGCCACGATGTTCCAGGCCCAGAAGGCCATCACCGAGGCGCTGGTGGCCAATGCCAGCTGCAGCCCTTTGCCGGTGCGGGCGGACTCAGTAGATTGAGCGGACCCGGTCACTGTGAGCTCCTCTGTTCACTGGTTCCGGGTATCCCGGTCCCTGGTTCCGACGGCGGACCAGCCGCGCCGGGCGGGCGGGGTCGCGTTCCTTGACCCGTCGCCGCCGGCCTTTCCGCCCGGGCGAATGCGGTCACGCGAGCGGTAGACAATGTATGGACGGAACAGGTAATGCAGCGGCGCGGTAAAGGCATGGACCAGCCGGGTGAAAGGCCAGATCATAAAGAGCGCCATGCCCACCAGGGTGTGCAGGTGGAAGGAGAACGGTGCAGCTGCCATGGCGGCGAGGTCAGGTTGGAAGATGAAAAGTGAGCGGAACCACGGGGCCACGGTTTCGCGGTAGTTGTGCCCGTGTTCGCCCTCGAAAACGCTGGCCAGGGTGGTCCAGAGGCCGAATAAGATGGCGGCGGTGAGGACCACGTACATGAATTTGTCGTTTTTGGTGGTAGCCATGAAGACCGGTCCGGTGGTGCGGCGGCGATAAATCAGCAGCAGAATTCCGCCCAGGGTTCCCACCCCCGCGATGCCTCCCACCAGCAGGGCGTTGAAATGGTAGAACTCCTGGCTCATGCCCACGGCCTGCGTCCATGCCATCGGGATGACCAGGCCAAAAAAGTGGCCTGCGATGACCGCCAGCAAACCGAAGTGGAACAGCGGCGAGGCGATCCGCAGGAGCCGGGACTCATACAGCTGGGAGGACCTGGTGGTCCAGCCGAACTGGTCGTACTTGTAGCGCCAAATGCTGCCGCCCACCAGCACCACCACCATGACGTAGGGCAGGACGCCCCAAAGGACGATGTCCAGGGCGGTGAGTTCGACGGCTGCTCCCGGCCTGGTTTCGAAGGTCAGCATGGTCAAACCCCTTTCACGGGCAGCAGGCGAGGATCGTACGGGTCCAGCCCCACGGCTTCGGTGGGCGGCCCGTAGCCGGCCATCCGCATGACAGCCTGCTCATCGGCCGGCGATTTCCCGGGCAGCGTGGCGCAGATGGCCTGGAGGATGCGGGCATGCGGCAACTCATCGCGTAGCAGGCCGAAGCGGAGCATCTCGAGGCTGGCCCGGTACCGGATCAGCAAGTCACGGCCCGCCGCAAGATCCACCCGCGCGGCGTATTCCAGGACCATGGGCAGGTAGTCCGGCAGTTCGCCGTGGGTGTCCACCAGGATGTCGCTTTGCCGGTAGGCCTTCTTGAAGTTGCCTAGGACTTCACCGCGGCGCCGGGTGTCGCCGTCCGTCCAGTAGCTCAGGTGCAGGGCATGCCGCTTGCCGAGATCGAACTCGCGCACGTAATGGGCCTGGATTTCCAATCGCTCCGAGGATTCGAACAGGTCCAGGACGCCGTCGAAGTCCTGGACCGCACCGGAAAACTCAGCCAGTGCGGCCCGCATCAGCGGGACCTTGAGAATCAGATCCGCATCCGGGTACGACAGGCACCAGGCGGCGGCCATGTAGACCACCTGATCGCGCCGGCTCACGGCTGTTCCCCGCCCGCCGAGGCACTGTCTGTGGAAGCGCTTGAGCGTCCCGGGAAGAGCCCGGGCGGCGCCCCGCGCCCGTCCCAGTTCAGTAGGTTGACCCGGCCGCTGAGGCCGGACCCGGACCCCATCTCGTCCGTGGTCTGCCGGTCCCGGAGGGCATGGAACGTTTCCACCGCCACCGGGACGGGCCTGCCGCTGGCCTCACCGAACGGGGACGAGTCCTGCATGCCCGGTCCGCCGTCGAAATCCAGCGAACAGCCCATCTCTTCCAGGTCATGCGCCTGTTCCACGTGTGCCTTCGGGATGACGTAGCGTTCGTCATATTTGGCGATGGCCATGAGGCGGTACATCTCGTACATGGTCTGCCCGTCCATGCCCACGGCTTCGGGGATGGAGTCGTCGGGATCGTTGCCCAGACTGATGCCGCGCATATAGGAGCGCATGGCCGCAAGCTTCCTCAGGACAGTCGTGACCCGGTCGGTGTCCCCGGCCGTGAAGAGTTCCGCGAGGTATTCCACCGGGATGCGCAGCGCGTCGATGGCGCCAAAGAGGTTGCCGTGATCCTCGCCGTCGTGCCCCTGGTCCCGCAGCAGGTCCACTACCGGGGACAGCGGCGGGACGTACCAGACCATGGGCATGGTCCGGTATTCGGGGTGCAGCGGCAGGGCCACCTTGTAGACCTTGGCGAGGGCGTAGACCGGGGACCGCCGGGCGGCGTCGATCCAGTCCTCCGGGATGCCCTGGGCCCGGGCCTCGGCCTGGACGGCGGGGTCGTTGGGGTCCAGCAGCACGTCCATCTGGGCGTCGTAGAGCTCCTGGGGGTCCGTGACGGACGCGGCCGCGGTGACGGCGTCGGCGTCGTACAGGAACAGCCCCAGATACCGCAGCCTGCCCACGCAGGTCTCGGAGCAGACCGTGGGGAGCCCCACCTCCACGCGGGGGTAGCAGAAGGTGCACTTTTCGGCTTTGCCCGTCTTGTGGTTGAAGTAGATTTTTTTGTACGGGCAGCCGGTAACGCACTGCCGCCAGCCTCGGCATTTGTCCTGGTCCACCAGGACAATCCCGTCCTCCACCCGCTTGTAGATCGCGCCGGAAGGGCAGGATGCCATGCAGGAGGGGTTCAGGCAGTGCTCGCAGATCCGCGGCAGGTAGAACATGAACGCCTGCTCGTAGGCGAACTTGATCTTGTCCTCGGATTCCCGCCGGACCTTCTCCACGATCGGGTCCAAATGGCCGTGCTCGGTGGAACCGCCCAGGTCATCGTCCCAGTTCGCGGACCAGGTGATCTTGGTGTCCTTGCCCGTGATCAGGGACTTGGGCCGGGCCACCGGGAAGTCATCCCCCAGGGGCGCATCGATGAGCGTCTTGTAGTCGTAGGTCCACGGCTCGTAGTAGTCCTTGAGCTCGGGCTGGACCGGGCTGGCGAAGATCCCGAGGAGCTTCTTGACCCGGCCGCCGGCCTTCAGGACCAGCTTGCCGCGCTTGTTAAGCTCCCAGCCGCCAAGCCACTTTTCCTGGTCCTCGTACCGGCGGGGGTACCCCTGCCCGGGGCGGGTTTCGACGTTGTTGAACCAGACGTATTCGGTGCCGGCACGGTTGGTCCAGGCCTGCTTGCAGGTCACCGAACAGGTGTGGCAGCCAATGCATTTGTCCAGGTTCATGACCATGCCCATTTGAGCCATGACACGCATCAGTACTGCACCTCCTGGGAACGACGGCGGACGGTGGCAACCATGTCGCGCTGGTTTCCGGTTGGGCCAAGGTAGTTGAACGCGTAGGCCAGCTGGGCGTAGCCGCCGATCAGGTGCGAGGGCTTGACCAGCAGCCGGGTCACTGAGTTGTGGATGCCGCCGCGCCGTCCCGTGGCCTCGGACTTCGGCACGTCGATGGTGCGCTCCTGCGCGTGGTGGACGTACACCACCCCGGGTGGCATCCTGTGGCTGACGATCGCCCGCGCCACCAGGACGCCGTTGATGTTCAGGCACTCCACCCACTCGTTGTCCCTGACCTGGATGGAGTCCGCGTCGGCAGGACTCATCCAGACCGTGGGCCCGCCGCGGGAGAGCGAGAGCATCAGCAGGTTGTCCTGGTATTCGGAGTGGATGGACCACTTGGAGTGCGGTGTCAGGTAGCGGACCACCACCTCAAGCTCCCCGTTCGCGCCAAGTTTGGGTTCCCCGAACAGCCGGTGCATGTCCAGGGGCGGCCGGTAGATCGGCAGGGCCTCGCCGATGTCGATCATCCAGTCGTGGTCGAGGAAGAAGTGCATCCGCCCGGTCAGGGTGTGCCAGGGCTTGAGCCTTTCGACGTTGATGGTGAACGGGGCGTAGCGGCGGCCGCCTGTCTCGGACCCGGACCATTCCGGCGAGGTGATCACCGGGACCGGGCCGGCCTGCGTCTGGGCGAAGGTGATGAATTTTTCCTCCGAGCCCCCGGACAGGTCCGCCAGTTTCCGGCCGGTGCGGATCTCCAGGTCCTTGAAGCCCTGCACAGACAGGGCACCGTTGGTGGTGCCGGAGAACGCCAGGATGGCCTCGGCCATTTTCGCGTCGGTGTCGATCGCCGGTCGGCCGTCCGCGGCCCCGCCGAGCATCACCCCGTTGGACCGGCTGAGCCTCTCCAACGGGCCCTGGAGTTTGTAGGTGACGTTCTTGACCGTGAAGCCCAGATTATCGGCCAGCGGCCCGACGGCGGCAAGCTTGTCCGCGATGGCCGTGTAGTCCCGCTCCACCACCGAAAAAATGGGCATGTTCTGCCCCGGCACGGCGGGGATGTCCGTCTCCAGCCAGTCCCGCACGATCCCGCCGGGCTGGGCGAGCTGGCCGGGAGTGTCGTGCTGCAGCGGCACGCTGACCAGGTCCCGGCGCACACCCAGGTGGGTCTTGGCCATCCGGGAGAACTCCCGGGCCAGCAGGTGGAAGGTGTCAAAGTCGGTCTTGGTCTCCCACGGCGGGTCGATCGCCGGGCTGAAGGCGTGCACAAACGGGTGCATGTCTGTGGAGGAGAGGTCGTGCTTCTCGTACCAGGTGGCAGCGGGAAACACGACGTCGGACAGCAGCGTGGTGGAGGTCATCCGGAAGTCCGCGGAGACCAGCAGGTCCAGTTTTCCTTCCGGGGCCTGCTCATGCCACTTCACGTTGGTGGGCTTGAGCCCCTCGGCGTGGTCCTTGCCCAAGACATTGTTATGGGTGCCCAGCAGGTTCCGCAGGAAGTACTCGTTGCCCTTGGCCGAGGAACCGAACAGGTTGGAGCGCCACAGCACCAGGGTCCGGGGCCAGTTCTCCGGGGCATCCACGTCCTCGATCGCCGGGTTCAGGGTGCGGTTCTTGAGCGCGTCCGCGATGTAGCTGGGTGTGTCCTTCGCGGAACCGGCGGCGACGGCGGCCTCCGCCTCGTCCGCGAGGTCCAGCGGGTTCCGGTCGAACTGCGGGTAGAACGGCATCCAGCCGAGCCTCGCGGACTGGGCCATTGCGTCCGCGGTGTGCATCCCGTCCAGGGCTCCGGTGGAGAGCGGGGACTTCAGCGCGTCCGCGGAGTATCCGTCCTGCCGCCACTGGTCCGTGTGCATGTACCAGTAACCGGTGCCGATCATGGTCCGCGGCGGCCGGGACCAGTCCAGGGCGTTCGCGAGGGACACCCAGCCGGTGGCCGGGCGGGTCTTTTCCTGCCCCACGTAGTGCGCCCAGCCGCCGCCGTTGCGGCCCATGCAGCCGGTCAGCATCACCAGCGCCAGCACGGCGCGGTAGGTGGTATCGCCGTGGAACCACTGGCAGATCCCGGCACCCATGATGATCATGGAACGGCCCTTGGATTCTTCGGCGTTTCGGGCGAATTCCTGTGCCACGCGGATGCACGCCTGCGCCGGAACACTGGTGATTTCCTCCTGCCAGGCGGGCGTGTAGGGCGTGTTCGCGTCGTCGTAGCCTGCGGCCCACTCTCCCGGCAGCCCGTCGCGGCCCACCCCGTACTGGGCGAGCATGAGGTCGAACACGGTGGTGACCAGCTGGCCCTCGACTTCGATGACGGGCACCCCGCGCCGTAGCACGCTGCCGGCGCCGTCCGCCTGTTCGAAGCAGGGCAGCAGGATCTCGGCGCTTTCACCGGAGACTTCACGTAAGGACAGTGCGGGTTCGATCCCTTCCAGGTCCAGGTTCCATTTTCCCTCGCCGCTGTCCGAATAGCGGAAGCCCATCGAGCCGTTAGGGACGGCGGGACGGCCTGCCTTTTTGTCGAACAGGACGGTGCGGAACGCCGCGTCCTCAGCCCCGGCCTCGGCCCGGATGTCCTTGGCGGTGAGGAATTTCGCCGGCGTCAGCGCGCCGTCGTCGCGCTTTTCCAGCCTGACGAGGAACGGAAGGTCGGTGTACTGGCGCACGTAGTCGGAGAAGAACGGCACGTCCCGGTCAACGAAGAACTCCTTGAGCATGACATGGCCCATGGCCATCGCGAGGGCGGCGTCGGTGCCGGCCTGGGCGGGAAGCCATTCATCGGCGAACTTGGTGTTGTCCGCGTAGTCCGGGCTGACCGTGACCACTTTGGTGCCGCGGTACCGCACTTCGGCCATCCAGTGCGCGTCCGGGGTCCGGGTGACGGGAACATTGGAGCCCCACATCATCAGGTAGCGCGCGTCCCACCAGTCCCCGGATTCCGGCACATCCGTCTGGTCCCCAAACACCTGGGGGCTGGCGACCGGAAGGTCCGCGTACCAGTCGTAGAAGGAGGTCATGACGCCGCCGATTAGCTGGATGAAGCGGGTGCCCACCGCGTGCGAAACCATTGACATCGCCGGGATCGGCGAAAAGCCGGCGCACCGGTCCGGCCCGTAGGTCTTGATGGTGTTCACGTGCGCGGCAGCAGCGAGCTCGATCGCCTCCTGCCAGGACACCCTCACCAGGCCGCCCTTGCCGCGGGCCTGCTGGTAGCGGCGCCGCCGCTCCGGGTCTCCGGCGACGTCCGCGAAGGCCAGCACCGGATCGCCGAGCCGGGACTTCGCCTCCCGGTACATCTCCACCAGGACACCGCGGGCGTACGGAAAGCGGACGCGGGTGGGTGAGTAGGTGTACCAGGAAAAGGCCGCCCCGCGGGGGCACCCCCGCGGCTCGTATTCCGGGCTGTCCGGGCCCACCGACGGGTAGTCGGTCTGCTGGGATTCCCAAGTGATGATGCCGTCCTTGACATACACCTTCCACGAGCAGGAGCCGGTGCAGTTCACCCCATGGGTGGAGCGGACCACCTTGTCGTGGCTCCAGCGGTCGCGGTAGAAGATGTCGCCTTTACGGCCGCCCTCCCTGAATACCGCCCTGCCGTCCTCCGTCTGGTCCCATTTCGTGAAGAAACGGCCCAGCTTCAACATCGCATCCGAGGCTGCTCCGTCGAGCCCCGGGACAAACCGATCCTCAGCCATGCTGCCACCCTAGGGGCAGCAAGGCGCAAACCGCTACAGTTTCCGGACTAATGATCAAAACGCGGCCCAATCATTTTAGATGCGGGCTGCTCGATTCGCGGCTCCGCTGCGCCATCATGTCCGCATATCAGCAATGGCTGAAAGGCATCCTCTTTCCCAGCCCGTGGTGGTGCAGATTATGTCAGGAGCTGACAGTTGCAGCGGGTGGTGCCGGCCCGCTGCAGAATGCCCTGTTTCTTCCTGTCCGCGGACTCAGACGCTAAACGACGGGTCGCGTGGCCTGTCGTGCCAGCCAGAACCGGCGGCTGGGGATCTGGAGGGATTGGTCCTGACCGGGCGTCACCGAGTAGCAAGGCTCCCTGCTTTCGAGGTCTGTGCGGTTCGACGCGGTGGTGTTAGTGCGAAGTCGGGCTTCACCTAAGCGCGATGAAGCATGTGCCGGAGGAGGCCAGAATACGTTGTCTGATAGTTCCTTGCCCGTTATCAGGGCGACCCTTCCGGTAGTGGGCGAGCATATTCAGGAGATAGCATCCCGGTTTTACGACCACATGTTTGAAGGGCATCCGGAGCTGCTGGACGGGCTGTTCAACCGGGGAAACCAGGCCGACGGGCGCCAGCAGCAGGCCCTGGCCGGGTCTATTGCGGCCTTCGCTGGCTTTCTCGTCAATGACCCCACGCACCTTCCGGAGCATCTGCTGTCCAGGATTGCCCATAAGCATGCGTCCCTGGGCCTGCACCCGGATCAATACCAGGTGGTGCACGACAACCTGATGTGGGCGATCGTGGATGTGCTCGGCGATGCCGTTACTGCCGAAGTAGCAGCGGCTTGGGACGAGGTGTACTGGCTGATGGCCAACATGCTGATCAACAAGGAGCGTGGACTGTACAGCGCCCTGCGGCTCAACGTCCGCGACATCGACCTGGACCACAGCTTCAACGCGATCTTCTACCGAGCGTCGAGCCGTTTCCTGAACTGACCCCGCTTACCTCCCAGCATGGCGTCGGCCGTACCAGGGACGGGATCCAAGTACGCCTGAAACCTGCCACGCTCCACGGCGGGGAATGCATGGTTCTAGATTCGGGGTCTGATACTGGTGGGTGGGAATAGTGCCCCTGGTTGCAGGTCCAGTTTCGTTTGCGGGTCTTGGTCCGGCGGGGCGAGGTTGAGGACGTAGTCTCCGAAGCGGCGGATGGTCCTGGTGATGTAGGGGGAGATCGTGGCCAGGTCTTCGGTGTCGATGGTGTGGCCTTCGGCTGCGAGCTCGTTGGCGGCGGCGGTGATGTCGCAGGCGGTGGAGTAGATGACGATGTTGGCCAGCAGCTCGTTGAACTTGATGATCTTTTCCTGGTGTTCGGGGTCGTTGTGGCCGATCATTTCGTTCCCGAAGGCCAGCCAGTCGCTGAATTTATGGAACGATTCGACCCGGTTGGTGATCGCGGTGATGTGTTCGCGCAGTTCGGGGTCGGATAGGTAGCGCAGCAGCGTGATGGTGCGCACGACGCGCCCGAGTTCGCGGAAGGCCCGGTAGAGGCGGTTCTTGCGGGAGTGGTTGCCCAGCCTGCGCAAAAGGGTGACCGAGGACAGGCAGCCCTCGCGGATGGAAATGACGGTGCGCATCAGGTCGGGCCAGTGGGTCTCGATCAGTCCCCAGTCGATGGCCGTGTCACCGAACAGCGAGTCGATGTGCGTGTAGCGGGTGGCCGTGTCGGGGCGGTAGAGAATGAGGTCTTTCCAATCCCGGATACGTGGGAGCAGGTCAAAGCCCAGGAGCGCGGCGAGACCGAAGACCGGCAGGGACTGTCCCTGCGTGTCGGCGTGGATCGTGTCCGGTTGCAGCTCGGAGTCGTTTTGCAGCAGTCCTTCGATGATGTAGACCGCTTCCCACACTCCGCAGGGAATGAAGTGGCTGAACAGGGCGATGTAGGTGTCGGAAACGTGGCGGTAGGCGATGCCTCCGTATCCCCCGTAGCGGATATGGGACTCGGCCAGCAGGTTGTTCTCCCAGGTGTCGACCTGGGTGCCGTCGGCGGCGACGGTGCGCCCATCGCCCCAGACGGAGGCGACGTCCAGCTGCGCAAAGGCATTGATGACCTCGGCCGAGGCACGAGTGATCTTCTCGGCCGTGGTGTGCTTGTTCCCCGCGGTGTAGAGCTCATGGGCGCTGACGGCGCCTTCCATATGGCGGGCGACCTGTGCGGGGCCAAGGAGGGTGCCGTAGGTGAAGACCGTGAGGCAGTATCGACCCAAGGCGTCGCGTAGTTTCGGGTCGGCGCCGGAGGCCGGTCCGAAATGCTTGTGCCAGCCCAGCCGGTGGGCGCTGACGGTAATGATGTCCAGAAGTCCGCGTTCGCTCAGGCGCTCATGAACGGCTTCTTCCAGGACGATGGCCGATGGCCTCCGGTCGGCTCCCTTCCGGCGTTTGAGCAAGGGCCGGTCGCCTTCCAGGACGAGGTCGGTGTTGGCCGGGTAGCCGGCGTCGGCGGCCCGTGCGGTGTCGGCCAGCTGCGCCTTGAAGTGCTCGACCAGCCCGCTCCCGGTTGCGGGGATGCCGGTCTGGGAGCAAAAGTCCTCGGCGAGGTCCTGGCACTGCTGCCAGGTCATCATCTGCCGGTGCAGCCCCGCGTAGGAGTCGGCGCCGACCACGGCGATATCGCCCGAGCGCAGTTCCGCGGCGAGGAATGAGAACACGCAGACCTCCAGGTGGCGGCGCGCGAGTTTGCCGGGGTGCTTCTTGTCACGGATGACCCTCTTCCAGGCCTCGGTGGCGAAGGAGTCCAGATCGAGTGCCAGCGTCTGCAAGGTGCCATCTTCGCCGGCAACCGTGAGGGTTTCGGGGACGTATTCGCCGGTGCGTTTGCGGCAGGCACGAATGAAGTTCACGGCATTCACCACGCTGGCATCGGCGCTGGTCGCTTCCAGGGCAAGGGCCTCCAACAGCTCGAACAGGGCAGAGCGGTGAGCCCGGCAGAACGATTCCAGCAGCGGCAAATAGTTGCGTCCGTGGTGGGCCGAGACCGCTTCGTGTGCGGCTGTCAGCCGCTTCAGGCCGCCGGCGGCCTGAAGCGTTTCCAGGAGTTTCTGCCCCGTCGCGGCCGCGTCGAACCCTTCCTCGGGGTTCCCTTCGTTCCCGGACACCTCATGGGCCAGGGAGAGGACCTCTCCGAACACATCGAGCAGGTACTCCGACTCGGCGCGGTGGGCGAGTTTGAGTTCCTCGAGCCGCTCGCGTCCCTTTTTGTGAACGAGGGCCATGCGTTTGCAGAACATCTCGACGGTCTCGTCGCGCAGGCGGATGCGGGTCTCATGCAGGAGGCACGCGATAAGGGTCAGCCGCTTGGGCTCCCCGGTCCTGGAGAGTTCATCGACATCGACGGCGCGGGCCTGCCCGGCGAAATGGGAGATCCGCTGCGCCGAGACACCGCCGAGCCAGGTGCCGGTCTCGCCGACCGCGTCGAGCCGGCGCAGGAGCTCGATGCGGTCCTTGAATTTCCCCAGCTTCATCGCCGAGCCCGCGGGCGCCTTGAGCGTCTCGAACTCGCTGCGCCGCGATACGGGGTCCACCAACAGCAATCGTTCCAACCGCAGCCGGTCACCGGGAGCCATCCGCTCTTGAACCCCGGCGAACAGCGCGGTGTTGTACCGGGCACGGATCCTGGCGACCATGCTGTCGAGAGTCGAGTACCCGGGCAGCTCGCAGCCGGCACGGAGCAGTTCCTCCAACGCCACGTTGATCAGGTCGGCAGGGTGGTCCTTGGTCACCACCGCGGCCTCCAACGCCTCGGCAGCCATCCGGCGAACCCGTTTGGCATCGTAGACGACGCCCATGCGGACGCGGACATAATCGCGATAGCGCCACCAGGTCCTCTCTGCCCGGGACGCGTCGGCAAGGTCGATCGTCACACCCAACAGCGCTCCAACATGGCCGGTGACGGCCGCGGGAACCTCCTCGGCCCGCGTGAAATACCCCAACCGCTGATAGCACTTCAGCACCGTCAGCAGCACCGCACGACCGGCTTCGTCCCGTGTCTTTTCCCCGGCCCAGTCCTTCTCCTCCTCGGTCGGGGTGAACGACTCTGCCAGCTGCCGCTCCGATACCGCAGCGGTGAATCTCGGATAGGCGGTCCTGCCCACGGACGTCACGAATCTTCCTCTCCCGCAGGGAACCGGAGGCACCAGCGAGGCGCACAGGCCGAAACAACTTCAGATAACAACAAATATCTGAAGTAGAATACTGCAATGACTTCAGATATCGCGAAATCTGCGGGGCGGGAAGACCCCCGGGCAACTTCAGATATCACAACGGCGGCAGACGAAAAGCCCCGACGGGGACGTGCCCCTGCCGTGTTGGCCCCGCATCTGGAACAACTCTGGGGCGAATACCTCCTGCTTCTGGGGTCCGCCCCGCTCGATGACAATTCCCGCCGCGCCTACGCCTCACGGGTGCGTACCTTCTTCGCCTGGCTCGATGGCGCCGGCGTGGACAGCTCGGCCCTCTTTGACCCGGCCGCGCGCGACGGAGCCGTCCGGGACTGGCGCACCCACCTTCAGAAAGTCCTCAAGCGCAAACCCGCCACGATCAACGCGCACCTGGCGGCCCTGACCGACTTCTACACCCGCACCGGCGTGGGCGCCCCGAACGCCAAACGGCTCGAGCTGCCCTCCACCGCGCCCAGGGCCCTGGACGCACGCAACCAGAAACGCTGGCTGCGCACCTGTGAACGCTGCACCCACCCCCGCAACCGGGCCATCGGCTACATCCCGTTCTATGCCGGGTTGCGGATCAGCGAGATCACCGCACTCGACCTCGGGGATGTGCGCCTCTCGGCCCGCAAGGGCCTGCTGATCGTTCGTTCCGGCAAGGGCGGCCGCTACCGGGAAGTCCCCGTCCACCCCGTGCTGCGGGAGAACCTCGCCTTGTGGATCAACGAAGAACGCCCCTCATGGCCGGGCGCGGCCAACAACCCCGCGGTCTTCCTGAACCACCGCGGAGAACGACTGAGCGTCAAGGGATGCGATGACATCCTCGGGGATCTGGCCAACGACGCCGGTTTCACCGATAACCCCGACATCGATTTCACCACCCAGATCCTGCGCCACACATTCGGCACCAACCTCGTGCGCGAGGGCCACGACGTCGTGCTCGTCGCCGAACTCATGGGCCACGCCCGGCTGGAGACCACCCGCCGCTACACGAAACCATCCGAAGCCGACCGCCAAAACGCCATCGACACCCTCCCCACCGACCGATAAACCACGGGCTTGGCAGGTTTCAGGCGTACTTGGGTCCCACCCCTAGCCGGGTCGGCGGTTGGCCGGGGTCCCGGTCTTGTTGCGGTTCCCGGCGGCCCGGTCCGTGACCCGGTGGCCGCCGCCGTCGGGGATCCGCCCGAGTTTCTTGATGTCCACGTGGACCATGTCCCCGGGCGCCTCGTGTTCGTAGCGGCGGATGGCCTGCCCGGTGGCGCGGTCCTGCCACGACAGCCGGGAGAGACCGAACCGGGAGAGGACCTTGTGGACGGTGGAGGGGTGCAGGCCCAGCAGGTAGCCGATCCTCGCCGGGCCCCAGCGCCGGTTCACCCGCAGCCCGATGATCCGCCGCTCGGTGCGCACGCGGACACGCCGCGGTGAATGGTGGGGTCGGCTGGAGCGGTCCTGCATCCCGTCCTCGCCGTGCTCCCGGTAGCGGGAGGCCCAGCGGGCGGCGGTGGTGACGGAGACCTGGAAGCGCTCGGCCGCCCGGCGCAGGGGCCAGCGGTCCTCCACGATGCACCGGGCCAGCTTCAGGCGGCCCTTGGGCGCGAGGATGGCATTATTATGGGACATGAAGAAGACCTCCGGGATGTCGTGAATGTTGTCGCAAACACCACTTCACTTGGAGGTCTTCTTTTTGTCACTTAGCCACGCCGCATGTCACTAACGTCCGTGGTTAATACACCTAGGCTTTGGCCAAGCGGAGGTCCCGTCGTTCGCGGGCGCACCACCGTACTACGGGCCGTAGAATAGATACATGACCTCTCGTAAGACCTGGATCGCGTACTTCGCGATCGACGTGGTCCTCGTCCTGATCTTCGCGTTGACCGGACGGGGCTCCCACCAAGAATCCCTGACCATCCTCGGGGTGCTCCAAACGGCGGCGCCCTTCCTGCTGGCGCTGGCGGCATTGACGCTGCTCTCGCGCCCCTGGACCACGCACTCGCGAATCTGGCCCACCGGGGTCCTCGTTTGGCTCGGAACCGTTGCCCTGGGCCTGGCCCTGCGCGTGCTGTTCGGCGCCACCGCGGCGGTGCCGTTCATCATTGTCGCGACGATCGTGCTGGGCGTGCTCCTGGTGGGCCGCCGAGTGGTCACCACCCTTATTGCGCGCCGCCGCGTGCGCACGCCCGGATCCTGAACTAGGCTCGCATCAAGTCCGGAAAACCACCGCCCATAACCATCTGGAGGTATCAACGTGGTCACTGCATTCGTCATGATCCAAACCGCTTCTGACAGCATTCCCGAGTGCGCCGAAAAGATCTCTGACATCGACGGCATCTCCGAGGTCTATTCGGTCGCCGGCGACTGGGACCTGATCGCCATCGCCCGGGTCCGCCACCACGAGGACCTGGCCGAGGTCATCGCCAACAAGCTCTCAAAGGTCCCCGGGATCACCGGGACGCAAACCCATATCGCCTTCCGGGCCTACTCCAGCCACGACCTGGATGCTGCCTTCTCGCTCGGTCTCGAGTAGCCGAACGGCTTTCGCACGGCGCACGACCCGTGGCGGGTGTGCCGCGACCCCGACCGGGGACCGCGGCACACCCGCCACCGCCGGTTAACCCCGAAACGCGGTCCCGCCGCCGGCCCCAGCCCCAAAAACCACACGGCGCTCGCCAGCGTCCGCAAAATGCAATCCCGGCCGGAGGCCGGCAAACCGGGTCCCGGGCCCCTGAAACGGCACTGGCGCGTCTCCCATCCGCAAGGGACGGGAGACGCGCCAGCCGGGGTGCGAAGCCGCACGCCCCGAAAAGCTAGGCCGTCGCCTGGATCCACTTCTCCAGGACCAGGCGCGCGGCACCGGAATCAATCGACTCCGCCGCCCGCCCGACGGCCACTGCCAGTCGCTCCTGCACCGACCCCGAGCCGTCCAGGTCGAACGCGACCAGCCCGGCCGCGGCGTTGAGCAGGACCGCGTCGCGGACCGGGCCCTGGGCGCCGTCGAGCACATCGCGCACCACCTGGGCGTTGTACTGCGCGTCTCCCCCGCGCAGGTCATCGAGCGTCACCCGGGCCATGCCCAGGTCCCTGGCATCGAATCGCGACTCGGTGACCTTTCCGTCGCGCACCTCCCACACCCGGTTGTCGGCCGTGGTGGTCAGCTCGTCCAGCCCGTCTTCGCCGCGGAAGACCAGCGCGCGGACGCCCCGTGCTGCCAGCACGCCGGCCATCAGCGGCGCCATGCGCAGGTCGGCACAGCCGATGGCAGATGCTGTCGGTTCGGAGGGATTGGTCAACGGCCCCATGAAGTTGAACGCGGTCGGCACGCCCAGCTCGCGCCGGGGCACTGCGGCGTTGCGCATGGAGGGATGGAAGATGTTGGCGAAGCAGAAGGTGATGTTCGCCGCGTCCAAGACGTCATGCAGCTTCTCGACGGGTACGTCGAGGCGGACGCCCAGGGCCTCGAGCACATCCGCGGAACCCGACGAGGAGGACGAGGCCCGGTTCCCGTGCTTCACGATCCGCGCCCCGGCCCCGGCGCACACCAGCGTCGACATCGTGGAGATGTTCACGGTGTTCTGTCTGTCACCCCCGGTGCCCACGATGTCCAGGTGCTCGCCCTCGACAACAAGCGGCCGGGCATTGGCAACCATCGCCTCGACCAGGCCGGTGAGTTCGGCAACGGTTTCGCCCTTGGAACGGAGCGCGACAAGGAACCCGGCCACCTGCGCATCGCTGGCATTGCCCGTCATCACCTCGCCCATGGCCCAATACGCTTGGTCCCGCTCGAGATCGCCGCCGGCGATCAGCGCAGAGAGAATTGACGGCCATGTGGGGAACTTTGGGTTCGTTCGAATCGTTGACACGCCACTAGGTTATCTACGAATCGTAGAAAGTCTGAAATGTTAATCCCGCGTGTTTCCGCGGCTGTAGGCGTGAAGCGGTGAAATTTCCCGCCACGCGGGGCCAGATGCATTGGTGTCGGAGGTACTTTTATAGACATAATGGCTCTGTGACAACTGCGACTCATGCCCTAATTGCCCCGGCGCATCCTGCGCCGAACCGTCCCAACATGGTGTCGGTAGGAACTGTCGTCTGGCTTGCCAGCGAGCTGATGTTCTTTGCCGCGCTTTTCGCCATGTACTTCACACTCCGCGCTGCATCGCCGGAAATGTGGGCGACCGAAACCGAGAAACTCAACGTTCCGTTCGCACTTATCAACACGATCATCCTGGTCTCGAGCTCGTTCTCCTGCCAGTTGGGTGTCTTCCGTGCCGAGGATCTTAAGCCTCGCCGCACCGGCGGACTGTTCAACTTGAAGGAATGGGGAATGGTCGAATGGTTCGTCCTGACCTTCATCCTCGGTGCCATTTTTGTTTCCGTTCAGGCCTACGAATACACCGAGCTCATCGCTCACGGTATTGCGCTGAACTCCAATGCCTACGGTTCCGTCTTCTACATGACCACCGGATTCCACGGCTTGCACGTGGCTGGCGGACTCATTGCCTTCCTGCTGATCATCGGCCGTGCGCTTATTGCACGTAAGTTCGGTCACTACGAGGCAACCGGTGCGATTGTTGTGTCTTACTACTGGCACTTCGTCGACGTCGTGTGGATCGCCCTGTTCGCGATCATCTACTTCCTGAAGTAGCGCAACCAACTACGTTGCCTGCTTTCGGCAACTTCCCCGTTCTAAGAAATAAGTGAGGAACCAGCAAGTGAAGGCTCTTTCGCAAAGGCGCCGCCATCCACTCGCCGCCGTCGCACTGCTGTTGATGGGCCTGCTCATCACTGGAGGCCTGTACATGGCCGCCGGCAGCGTCAACGAGGCCAAGGCGGCCACAGGATATAGCGCAAGTGACATCGAGGAGGGCAACAAGCTCTTCGTCGCGAACTGCGCTACCTGCCACGGTTTGAATGCAGAAGGATCGGCTGACGGTCCTTCGCTGATTGGCGTAGGCGCCGCTGCAGTCGACTTCCAGGTCGGAACCGGACGTATGCCGATGCAGATGCAGGGGCCCCAGGCTCAGGCCAAGCCGGTACAGTTCGATGAAACCCAGATCTCCCAGCTGTCGGCATTCGTAGCCAGCCTGGGTGCCGGACCGGCAATCCCGTCCGAAGACATGCTTGATACATCCCATGGCAACTCTGCCGCAGGCGGTACGGTATTCCGCGTGAATTGCGCAATGTGTCACAACGCCGCCGCTGCCGGCGGCGCACTAACGCGCGGCAAGTTTGCCCCGGCCCTCGCCGGTGTATCCGAGAAGCACATCTACGAAGCCATGATTACCGGCCCGCAGAACATGCCCGTCTTCAACGACTCGAACATCACCCCCGAAGAGAAGCGTGACGTGATCACCTTCCTGAAGGAAATTGAAGCACAGGGTTCACCGGGCGGGGCCAAGCTTGGCTCGCTGGGTCCGGTCGCTGAAGGTCTCTTCATCTGGACCGGTGGTTTGGGCATCATCATCGCCTTCACCATCTGGCTCACCTCGCGTCCTTCCTAGGTCGCTGGCGGCCCGTGCCGCCAACATCACTACGTACTAATGAATCTTGAGAAAAGGATGAGAGACAACATGGGCGACCATAGTCACGGCAGTCCGGACGACTCGGGCACCGTTGCTAAGGCTGGCACGGGAACCCTGGAGAAATTCCAGGATCCCGGCCTTCCGCCGCATCGGAAGCGCTTGGCAGATACCGACCCGCATGCAGAGAAGCGAGCAGAGCGTCAGGTAGCGCTGCTGTTTATCATCTCCATCATCGGAACGCTGTCGTTCTTTATTGCTTACTTCGTTCTCGGACGTCCGGAAAACATCTCGGAAATCCGTGTCCAGAACGCGATGCTCGGCCTTGGCACCACATTTGCCATGCTCGGCATCGGTATCGGCATTGTCCACTGGGCAAAGACCCTGATGCCGGACCACGAAATCTCGGAAATGCGCCATGAGATCACCACCGAGGCTGATCGCAAGGACGCCGAGGAAATCATCAACCAGGTGATCGAAGAGACCGGCATCAAGCGCCGTCCGTTGATTCGCAACACCCTCATCGGCGCCATTGCCTTGGCTCCGATCCCGGCCATCTTCATGTTCCGCGACCTTGACCGCTCCGGCAAGAATGCCGGCGAAATGATCGAGCAGTTCCGCCACACCATGTGGGACAAGGATGTTCGCCTTACCCGCGACCCGTCCGGCACCCCCATCAAGGCAGCGGATGTTCAGATCGGTTCGGCGTTCCACGTCATTCCCGAGGGACTTGACGAGGCCGAGGACATGCTCAACGAGAAGGCCAAGGCCGTTGTTTTGCTGATGCGCCTGGATCCGTCGAAGATGCAGGTCTCCGCGGGTCGCGAGGACTGGCACGTGGACGGCATTGTTGCCTACTCGAAGATCTGCACGCACGTCGGTTGCCCGGTGGCCTTGTACGAGCAGCAGACGCACCACCTGCTGTGCCCGTGCCACCAGTCGACGTTCGACCTCACGCAGGAATGCAAGGTCATCTTCGGACCGGCCGGTCGCCCGCTGCCGCAGCTGCCAATCACGGTTGACTCCAACGGCTTCCTCGTCGCCCAGAGCGACTTCCAGGAGCCTGTTGGACCGAGCTACTGGGAGCGTGGCTAATCCATGAGCACCACAACTGAGTACACCCCGAAGACCTCCACCGGTCGGATTGCCAACTTCGTCGACCAGCGTGTCGGCGGCTCGATCATCGTCAAGGAATTCGGTCGCAAGATCTTCCCGGACCACTGGTCCTTCATGTTCGGCGAAGTGGCGTTGTACACCTTCGTCCTGCTGCTGATCTCCGGAACGTTCCTGACGTTCTTCTTCGATCCGTCGATGGCACACGTCATCTACAACGGCTCGTACAACCCGCTCAAGGGCATCGGCATGTCCGCCGCCTACTCCTCGTCGCTGGATATCTCCTTCGACGTGCGTGGCGGCTTGTTCATGCGCCAGGTCCACCACTGGTCGGCGATCCTGTTCGTCGCCGCGGTGTCGGTCCACATGCTCCGCGTGTTCTTCACCGGCGCATTCCGCAAGCCGCGCGAACTGAACTGGGTAGTCGGCGGCGTGCTGCTGATCCTGGCGATGGCTGCCGGCTTCACCGGTTACTCGCTCCCCGATGACCTGCTCTCCGGCAACGGCCTGCGCATCATCGACGGGGTCATGAAGTCGATCCCGCTCGTCGGCACCTACCTTTCGCTGTTCCTCTTCGGCGGCGAATTCCCGGGCACCGTCATCATTCCGCGCCTGTACTCGCTGCACATCATGATCGTTCCGGCGATCATCCTGCTCATGGTTGCCTTGCACCTGTTCATGGTTGTTGTGCACAAGCACACCCAGTACCCCGGCCCGGGCCGCACCAACGACAACGTCGTGGGCTTCCCGGTCGGTCCGGTCTACGCGGCCAAGGCCGGCGGATTCTTCTTCATCGTCTTCGGCATCGTGGCGGCAATCTCCGGATTGCTGACCATCAACCCGATCTGGAACTACGGCCCGTACGACCCGTCGCCGGTATCCGCAGGCACCCAGCCTGACTGGTACATCGGCTTCGTCGATGGCGCCCTGCGCCTGATGCCGGGCATGTTGGGCAACTTCTCCTTCGAGTGGCTCGTCCCGTTGCCGTGGGGCACCAACACCCTGACGCTCAACGTGCTGTTGCCGGCGCTGGTCCCGGCCGGCATCATGTTCACGATCATGTTCACCTGGCCGTGGATCGAAAGCTGGATCACCAAGGACAAGCGCGAACACCACCTGCTGGATCGCCCGCGCAACGCCCCGTTCCGTACGGGCATGGGTGTTGCCGGTGTCGTCTCCTACTGCGTGATGTGGGCAGCTGCCTCCTCGGACCTGATCGCAACGCACTTCCACGTGTCGCTGAACGACGTCACCTACTGGTTGCGCGTGCTGTTCGTCCTCGGCCCGATCCTCGGGTTCATCGTTGCCCGCCGCATCGCACTGTCGCTGCAGCGCAAGGACCGCGAGATCGTCCTGCACGGTCGCGAAACCGGCATCATCGAGATGACGCCGGAAGGCACCTTCTCGGAACGCCACGAGGCCTTGGATGCCTACAAGCTGCACACGCTGGTCAACTACGAGGACCGCAAGGTCATCCCGGCCCAGCCGAACGCAGCCGGCCACGTCAGCCGCAGCGAAAAGCGCCGCGGCGCCCTGTCCAAGTTCTTCTTCGAGGATCGCGTCGCCCCGGTGACTCCTTCCGAGTTGGCAGCACTGCATGCCGAGCATGGACACGGACCGGCAGAAATCGAAGGCTCCTCCACGGAGTCCATCGAAAAGTAGTACCTGCCAGGAAATCATCCTGACTGCGGGGGCCCACCGATTGGTGGGCCCCCGCAGTGTTTTAACCACCCTCGATCCGGATCAACGGGCGGGCAACATGGACCAGGTGCGAAATGCCGGCACTCCCCCGGCCGGCGGCGGCCCTCGCGCAGTCATTGGCAAGGTGCCCTCTCGCCCAACGCATGCTGTGTGTTCCCGGCTGGAGCGCAAGTACCCCGCCGAAGGGTCGCAGCGGCCACCCGCCCCGGCACCGGAAGAATCAATGCTCATGCGCGCCACAACCGTCTCCAGCTTCGGAGGGCCCGAGTCCGTCGACATCGTGGAAACCCCGCTTCCGGCACCGGACCTGACCAGGTATTCGTCAAGGTTGGTGCCGGTGCGCTGAATCCCGTGGACGCGGCCATGCGATCCGCGGTCGTCGGCTGCACGCAGGAACGAATCGGACTGGGCTGGGATGTCGCCGGCACCGTCGATGCCCTTGGGGCCGGAGCGAGTTCACCCTGGGCATCCGGGTGACACACCTGGCCACCGGCCACTGCAAGCCGCTGGGCACGCACGCCGACTACGTCGTGCTCGATGCCGCGGCCGTTGCCCCCGCCCCCGCTTCGCTGGACGACGCCCAGGCCCCGCGGAAATCCTGGAGATGCCCCGGCCAGGGCCTGCCGGTCACCGGGGCGGCCGGTGCCGTCGGAGGGCACGCCATGGAACTGGTGACGCATCACCGCGGGCTGGAGCCCCCGGGCTGGCGTCGGAGCGGGACAGCGAATTGCTGCAGGGCCGTGGTGACGGGCACTTCCTGCCACGCGGCGCTGAGCCTACCCACGCCGCTTTCGACGGTGCGCTGGATGCCGCCGGACTGGGGCACCGGGCGCTGGCCGCCGTCAGGGACGCCGGGGCGTATCGCGGATTGTGGCCGGGACAGGAGCCCGCCCCCGATCGTGGCATCCGCGTCGGCGCCCTGGATGAGCAGGTGGACGGCGAACAGCTCGCCGGCCAGGGGGTCCTTCTGGCCCGCGTTGAACAGGTCTTTCCGCTCGATGATGCATCCGCTGCCCACGCGCGCCTGGACACGGGCGCTCTGCGCGGGCGCCTCACGCCCATCCCGCCTGGTCTCCGCCCGGTCACCGGGACCGGCAAGACCTGGCACGGATGCTCCCCTGGCGCCACTGTCCCGTCGCGAGACCGCCCCGCCGGACCGGCTCCGGCGCCTTGTGCCCGCCGGAAGGGCCTGGCGCCGCCCTCTGGGCTCCCGGACTACCTCAGGGTGGTGTAGCGCGGGCTCCGGGTTCCCTGGCGCTGCAGCGGGACGAACAGCTTGTAGCGGTCCGAGCGGTACAGGGAGATCGAGTAGTCGACGAGCACCTCGCCGACGAAGGCGTAGCGGGTGATGCGCAGCAGCGGGAAACCCACCTCGACCTGCAGCAGTCCGGCATGCTCGCTCGTCGCGGCCGTGCTTTCGATCTGGTCCTCGCCCCACTCCAGGATCAGGCCGTAGCGTTCATGCAGCGACTGGTAGAGCGAAATGGGCGGAGGGTCGTTCAGGAAGCCGGGCACCAGCGCGCTGGGCATGAAGTTCTCATCCAGGCTCATGGGCTTGCCGTCGGCCAGCAGGAGGCGGCTGAAGCGGATCACCGGTTCACCCTCGTCGATCTCCATGTGCCGCGACAGGGTGCTGGAGGCGGGCGCTTCCTCGAAGCGCAGCACGTGTGCATCGGGGACCATGCCGCGCCGGACCATTTCCTCGCTGTAGGAGTTCAACCGGATCTGCAGGTCCAGCTTCGGGTGTGCCACGAAGGTCCCCACTCCGACCACCCGCTTGAGCACCTGGTCCTCGACCAGCGAGTCGATGGCCTGTCGCAGGGTCTTGCGGGCCACGTTGAATCCCTCGGACAGCTCGCGTTCGGGCGGCAGCCGGTAGCCGGGCTTGCAGACGGTCGCCGCGTGGGTGCGCAGGATCTCGCGGATTTGCCGGTACTTGCTGACCGGCGAGTCCTCGTCGATGTGGCCATGCACCTTGGGCTGTGGCGCGTAGGGTTTCACGTTTGCTCCAGTGTCGGCGGGCCGGCATCCGGCCCCTCATCTTCCAATTGTCCCGCATGCAGCCGATGGACGCTTAAACAGCGGAAGCGGTGTTTCCCTCCCCGCGAGGGGAAAGAAGCACCGCTTCCGCCGAGGTACTGCGCTTGCTACCGGCCCGGGTTAGTGGGCGTGGTTGCCGCGGCTGAACTCGTAGACCCAGCCAACGAGGCCGATGATCGTGAGGCCAACGCCGATGTACAGGACCCAGAAGCCCAGTGCAAGGCCGGCGAAGCCGATCGCCGCACCCGTGCCGAGGGCCAGCGGCCACCAGCTCCACGGGGCGAAGAGGCCGACGGTGCCGGCGTTCTCGTGGATGTCGCCGTCAAGACGGTCCTCGGGGCGGGCACCGACGCGACGCGAGGTGTGCAGCAGGTACCAGCCGATCATGATGCACATGCCGGAGAGCATGAACAGGGCCAGGAAGCCGACCGGTTCGTTCCACTCGGTCATGATGCCGTAGACGATCCCCACCGGGGTGAAGAAGAAGAGTCCGCCCAGGAAGAGCCAAGATTCAATTTTCATCTCTACATGTCCTTCTGGTCTGCCGGGCCGAAGATCTTGGCCACCGCGGTTTCCGGGGTCGAGCGTGCGCTCAGTTCCGGGTGGTGGAGGTCAAGAGCCGGGCGCTCGGAGCGGATGCGCGGGATCGAGTGGAAGTTGTGGCGCGGCGGCGGGCAAGAGGTTGCCCATTCCAGCGATGCACCAAAGCCCCACGGATCATCCACGGTGACCTTCTTGCCGTTGCGGTGCGTGGTCCAGACGTTCCAGAAGAACGGGATCATCGACATGCCCAGGATGAAGGCGAACACGGTGGAGAACTGGTTCATGGTGGTGAACCCGTCTTCCGGCATGTAGTCGGCGTAGCGGCGCGGCATGCCCATGACGCCCAGCCAGTGCTGGATCAGGAACGTGCCGTGGAAGCCGATGAACAGGAGCCAGAAGTGGATCTTGCCCAGGCGCTCGTTGAGCATCTTGCCCGTCCACTTCGGCCACCAGAAGTAGAAGCCCGCGAACATCGCGAAGACAACGGTTCCGAAGACCACGTAGTGGAAGTGCGCCACCACGAAGTAGGTGTCCGAGACGTGGAAGTCCAGCGGCGGTGCCGCCAGGATGATGCCGGTCAGGCCGCCGAAGAGGAAGGTCACCATGAAGCCGATGCTCCAGAGCATCGGGGTCTCGAAGGTGATCGATCCGCGCCAGAGGGTGCCGATCCAGTTGAAGAACTTCACGCCCGTCGGTACCGCGATCAGCATCGTCATGAAGCCGAAGAACGGGAGCATGACCTGGCCGGTGGCGTACATGTGGTGCGCCCACACCGAGACGGACAGTGCCGCAATCGAGATGGTCGCGAAGACCAGGCCCTTGTAGCCGAAGATCGGCTTGCGGGAGAACACCGGGAAGATCTCCGAGACGATGCCGAAGAACGGCAGCGCAATGATGTAGACCTCGGGGTGGCCGAAGAACCAGAACAGGTGCTGCCACAGCATCGGGCCGCCTGCCTCGGGATCAAAGACGTGCGCCCCGAACCGCCGGTCCGCACCGAGTGCGAACAGTGCCGCGGCCAGCGGCGGGAAGGCCATCAGGATCAGGATCGCGGTGATCAGCGTGTTCCAGGTGAAGATGGACATGCGCCACATGGTCATGCCCGGTGCACGCAGGCAGATGATCGTGGTGATGAAGTTGACCGCACCGAGGATCGTGCCGAAGCCCGAGAGCGCCAGGCCGAAGACCCAGAGATCCCCGCCCACGCCGGGGCTGAAGGTGGTGTTGGACAGCGGTGCGTAGGCGAACCAGCCGAAGGAGGCTGCACCCTGCGGGGTCAGGTAACCGGCCAACGCAATGGTCGAGCCGAAGGAGAAGAACCAGAATGCCAGCGCGTTCAGGCGCGGGAAGGCGACATCCGGTGCACCGATCTGCAGTGGCATCATGACGTTGGCGAAGCCCGCGAACAACGGGGTCGCGAACATCAGCAACATGATGGTGCCGTGCATGGTGAACAGCTGGTTGTACTGTTCCTTGGTCTGCAGGATCTGCATGCCCGGTTCGAACAGCTCGGCGCGGATGACCAAGGCCATCACGCCGCCAATGCAGAAGAAGATGAACGAGGTGATCAGGTACATGTACCCGATCGTCTTGTGGTCGGTGGAGGTGATCCAGTTGACGAAGATCCGTCCCTTGGAAATTGGGACCACGCGCGGCGCGAGGGTCTTGACCTCGTCGGTGGCGTATTCGTAAGTAGTCACGACGGGTTACTTCCCTTCCGTGGCGTGGGCCGAGGCCTGATTGACCTCGCCCGGCTTGCGGTCCTGTTCCTCACCAATGTGGCCGTCCTTCATGAGGGCCAGCTGGTCGAGGAATTCCTCTTCGGACACGACCTCCACGTTGAAGAGCATCTCCGAGTGGTACTCGCCGCAGAGCTCCGCGCACTTGCCGTCGAATCGTCCCTCGACCTGTGGCGTGAGGTAGATGTAGTTGGTGTGCCCCGGGAACATGTCCATCTTCTGCAGGAATGCGGGGACCCAGAACGAGTGGATGACGTCGCGGCTGTTCAACTCAAGCGTGACGCTCTTTCCAACCGGCAGGTACAGGGTCGGCAGGGTGTCTTCGACGCCCTCTTTGCCGGTCAGGTGCGCCTGAACGGTTGCGTCGTACTTTTCCTGGCCGCCGTAGGTGTAGTTGTAGTCCCATGCCCACTGCTTGGCACGGACATCTACGACGAGCTCGGATTCCACCTTGGCGTTGATCGACTTCTCGGTGCTGTCCGCGAACGTGAAGAACGTCAGGACCAGCACGAGCGGAACGGCCGTGTAGAAAATCTCGATGGGCAGGTTGTAGCTGAGCTGGCGCGGGTAGCCAGTGTCATTCTTGCGACGGCGGTAGGCGATGATGCACCAAAGCATCAGGCCCCAGGTCAGGATACCGATCAAAAGTACGGTAATCCACGAGTTGACCCAGAGATCCTGGATCATACCGGTGTGGTTGGTGGTGTCACGTTCGACGTTTGGGAGCCAACCTCGCTGGACTTCCGCTGAACATCCCGTCAACAACAATGCACCGGAACCAGCAATCGCCAAGACTTTGGCTATGCCTTTCCGGCGGCTGCTGGTTCGGTCTTGCGAACTCACAGACGGCCCTTCCTCTTTGTTGGTGCTGAATGAGTCTTCGCCTCCCAGCGGCCGGACTCAAGTGAATCAACGCTGATGAGGTCGAAGAAAACCATAGTTTTACTACTTATCGTAGAGCTTACCCTCTCGGGCATGCGAATGCCGACCAAAACACCGCCCAGGGACGAAGATGTCTCAACGTATGGGCGGTGCATTTGGTTCCGTCTTAGTGGAAGGAATCTCCACAGGCGCAAGAGCCCCCGGCAGAGGGGTTGTCGATGGTGAAGCCCTGCTTGGAGATGGTGTCCTCGAAGTCAATCGAAGCGCCGTCCAGGTAGGGAACGCTCATCTTGTCCACGACAACCTCAACGCCGTCGTAGTCCTTGACGGCGTCGCCCTCAAGCAGGCGCTCGTCAAAGTAGAGCTGGTAAATCAGGCCCGAACATCCCCCTGGCTGAACGGCGACGCGCAAACGAAGATCGGTGCGGCCTTCCTGTTCAAGCAGTGAACGGACCTTGTCTGCCGCGACGTCCGAAAGCTTGACCTCGTGGCTCGGAAGCTCCGTGGTGTCCGCGGTGGTCTCATTGGCTGCAGTTGTCATGCGTGATCCTCCATATACTGCTCACTTGGGCGACGCCTCAAGCGTGGCCCCTCACCTTCAATGGTACGACGAGACCGCAAATGCTGGCGCGGCGACGAAGTGCGGGTCCTATAGCCCGTGGTTGTTCAAGCGTGCCAAGAGCAGGGCCTCGGCCAAAATTGCGTGACGGAAATCGCCCAGGTGCAGCGACTCATTGGCCGAATGGGCCCGGGAATCCGGGTCTTCCACGCCGGTGACCAGGATCTGGGCCGCCGGGAAGACATCCAGCAGGTCGGAGATGAACGGGATCGATCCGCCGATGCCGGTCTCCACGGCGGGAACGCCCCAGGCCTCCCCCAAGGCCCACAGGCTGGCCTGGGCTGCGGGCGCCGAGGTGTCGGTGGCAAATGACTGCCCGGCCTCCTCGGCCTCGAAGGTGACCTGCGCGCCTCCCAGGTCCTGGCCCAGGATGTGCCGGCGCACCGCCTCGGTGGCCGCCTCCGGGTCCTGGCCGGGGGCCACGCGCAGGCTCAGCTTGAAACGCGTGGACGGCAACAGGGTGTTTGACGACACCGCCACCGAGGGAATGTCCATGCCGATGATGGACAGTGCCGGCTTGTTCCACAGGCGGTCGGCAATGTTGCCGCTGCCGGCGAGCTGCACCGAGTCCAACACGGAGGAATCTTCGCGGAAGGCTGCCTCGGGGTAGTCAACCAGGGCGTGCTCGTTGGACACGAGCCCCTCGATTGCCACGTTGCCCTGTGCGTCGTGGAAGGTGGAGATCAGGCGGGCCGCCACGGTGGGGGCATCGAGCACCGGCCCGCCGAACATCCCCGAGTGCACCGCGTGGTTCAGCGTGCGGACCTCGACCACTCCCCCGACCATGCCGCGCAGGGACGTGGTCAACGCCGGGACCCCGACCTTCCAGTTGGAGGAGTCGGCCACCACGATCACGTCCGCCTCCAGGCGGTCGCGGTGGGTCTCCAGGAACTGGCGGAAGCTGGGCGAACCGGCCTCTTCCTCTCCTTCGAGGAAGAACGTGACGCCGAGGCCGAAGTCGGCAATGGTGTCAAGCACCGCGCGCAGAGCGGCGATGTGCACCATGATGCCGGCCTTGTCGTCGGCCGCTCCCCGGCCGTAGAGCCGGCCGTCGATCTCGGTTGCCTCGAACGGCTTGGTGTTCCACAGCTCCTCGTCGCCCGGGGGCTGCACATCGTGGTGCGCATAGAGCAAAATGGTGGGCTTTCCGTCGCGGGCGGGGCGGTTGGCCACGATCGCCGGGCCGCCCATGGCACCGGTGGCGGTGGGCACGCGGAGGATCTCGACATTTTCCATGCCGGCCTCCCGCACCAGCTGCGCCACTGCCTCGGCGCTGCGGTCAAGCTGGGCGGGGTCGAACGATTCCCAGGCAATGCCGGGAATTGCCACGAGCCTGCCCAGTTCGGAGACAATGCGCTCGAAGTCCATCTCAACGTGTGCGTCCAGGGAGTCCCGATCCACGCCGAAAGTGGCCGGGGCGGCGGTGTTCTTGGTAGTCATGGGAAAAAGCCTACAACCGCGCCGGGCGCCCGATGACGATGGCGTGCCGGGTGCAAGCTAGACTGACAGGGTGTTTGGACGCAAGAAAGATCAGGCAGCTTCCATAGAAGCGCCCACAGAAGAGACCACAAAGCCCGCCGGCAAGAATGCCCCGACCCCGAAGCGCAGTGCGCAGCAGGCGCAAAACCAGCGCCCGCTGGTGCCCACCGACCGCAAGCTGGCGCGCGCGGCCGAGCGCACCCAGCGCCTCGAGGCGCAGAACCGCATGCGGCTGGCCAACGAGACCGGTGACGAGCGCTTCATGGCTGCCCGCGACCAGGGACCGCAGAAGCGCTTCGCCCGCGACTACGTGGACCGGCGCTTCATGATCGGCGAATACCTGATGTTCGCGGTCTTCGCGTTCCTGATCGTCTCGCTGAGCCTCTCCAGGTACCCGCAAGTGACCGTGTACGTGACCTTTGCCCTGTGGATCCTGGTCGCGCTGGTGGCCGTGGACGCGTTCATCATGTCCCGCGGCCTGCGGAAGGGCCTGGTCGCCCGCTTCGGCTCGGTCGAACGCGGCGTCACCTACTACGGCATCATGCGCGGCCTGCAGTTCCGCAAGCTGCGCCTGCCCAAGCCGCAGGTCCGCCGCGGCGAGGACCCGCGCTAACACCGCGCACAGGCGTTCAAGAATCCACACCAAGGCGTGTGGCACCCCACGGACTGGATCCGGCCGGGGAGCCACACGCCTTTTCGCTGCCCGGGATCCGGCTGCCGCGCCCGCCGTGCTCCCCCGGGGCACGGCACAAACGCCGTGGGCCCCGTCGCCGACTGCTCGGTGACGGGGCCCACGGGGCGGCGGCTACTTGCTGGCCAGGGACCTGCCCTGTGCCTGCGCGGCGGCCAGCGCCTTGTTGATGCCGCGGACCCACAGCGGGCCCTCGTAGAGGAATGCGGTGTAGCCCTGGACCAGGTCCGCGCCGGCCTGGAGGCGTTCGATGACGTCCTCCCCGGTGCTGACCCCGCCCACGGAGATGATCGCCATGTCGGCGGGGACCTTCTCGCGCAGCACCTTGAGCACCGCCAGCGAGCGGGCCTTCAGCGGGGCCCCGCTCAGTCCGCCCGCCCCGATCTCGGCGACCTTGAAGGCGTCGGAGACCAGCGGCTCGCGGGCAATGGTGGTGTTGGTGGCAATAATGCCGTCGAGCTTCAGCTCGGTGGCCAGCGTGGCGACGTCGGAGATGTCCGCGTCATTGAGGTCGGGGGCGATCTTGACCAGCAGCGGGACATGGCGCCCGGCGACCCGGTCGGCTTCCGCGCCCACCGCTTCCAGCAAGGGCCGCAGCGTTTCGACGCCCTGGAGCAGGCGCAGCCCCGGGGTGTTGGGTGATGACACGTTGACCACCAGGTAGTCGGCATGGGCCGCCAGCTCGCGGGTGGAGACCAAGTAGTCGGCGACGGCGTCGTCGAGTTCCACGGTCTTGGTCTTGCCGATGTTCACGCCGATGACCGGGCGGCGGGCCCCGAAGCGCCCTGCCAGGCGCAGCCGTGCGGCGCGGATGCGCGGCGCCACCGCGCGCGCGCCGTCGTTGTTGAACCCCATGCGGTTGATGACGGCCTTGTCCTCCACGAGGCGGAAAAGCCGGGGCTTCTCGTTGCCCGGCTGCGCGACACCGGTGATGGTGCCGACCTCCACGTGGCCGAAGCCCAGGTCCGCCAGCGCCGGGATGCCGGCGCCTTCCTTGTCGAACCCCGCCGCCAGGCCGAAGGGCGAGGGGAAGTCGATGCCCATCACCGTGCGGCGCAGCGCCGGGTCAGGGGCGCACAGCTTCCGCGCGATGACCGACACCCCGAGCTTCTCGGCCAGCCGCAGGGCATCGAAGGAAAAGTGGTGTGCCTTTTCGGGGTCCATCTTCGTGAAGACCAGGCGGAAAATCGTGGGGTATATGCGCATGACTCCTAGTCTTCCCCGCAACCACGCTTCCAAACAACTTCAAGTTCGTTATGCTCAACACATGTCGCACGCCTCCTCCCTCGGTTCAAGGTCGGCGCTCCCGCCGGAGAACGATCCCAGCGCCGCCTGGCCGGACTTCAGCGCAACGACCCGGCCCGGAGCCTGGGAGCCCGACATCCTGGGCGAGGGGTTCAGCTACACGACATTGCCGCTGGGCGCGGATGCGGAGGGCGAGCTGTGCGCCACGCTGGTGCGCCACCGGCTCCCCACCCCGGAACCGGAGCACGCGGGAACCACTGCAGGTTCGAGGTTGCGTGCCGCCCTTGACCGGCTGTGGCCGCGGCCAAGTTCGCCCTCCCCCGCGCCCGCGTCCGGGACACCTGACCGGAAGGCGGGCTTCGTGCTGGCGGTCCATGGCTGGAGCGACTACTTCTACAACGCCGAACTGGCCCGCTACTGGACCGCGCGCGGCTACGCCTTCTATGCGTTGGACCTGCGCCGCTACGGGCGCAGCCTGCGCCCCCACCACCTGAACCCCGGCTTCACCGCGTCCCTGGACGAGTACGACGCCGACCTGGACGCCGCACTGCACATGATCCGCTCGCTGGAGGGGCCGGACGCGACGGGGATCTGCGTGGCGCATTCGACCGGCGGACTGGTGGCAAGCCTCTGGGTCAACCGCCACCCGGGCGCCTTCCACGCACTGATCCTCAACAGCCCGTGGCTGGAGATGCAGGGCAGCTACCTGGTGCGCTACGCCGCCCAGGGCGTGGTCGAGCCCATCGCACGGCGGCGGCCGCGGGCCAAGCTGCACCTGCCGGAACTGGACAACTACTGGCGTTCCATGAGCCGGCAGGCCCAGGGTTCCTGGGACCTGCATCCGCTGTGGCGTCCGGCGGTGGCGTTCCCGGTGACAGCGGGCTGGATCACCGCGGTGATGGCCGGGCACCGCGAGGTCTCACGGGGCCTGGACATCAAGGTGCCGGTGCTCGTGCTGACCTCGAAGACCTCGCACCTGGGCACCGCCTTCGACGAGTCGATGCTTCACCACGACTCCGTGCTGGAGGTGCAGGTGGTGCGCGACCGCTCCCTTCGCCTGGGTTCCGAGGTGGCCAACACGCTCATCGCCGGGGCCATGCACGACGTGTTCGCGTCCCAGCCCGAACCGCGGGCCGCCGCCTACGCCGCCATCGACAGGTGGGGCGCCGGCTACCTGCCGGGACATGCCGCGCGCGCGGACGCCGTGAGCCCCTGACCCCGGCCCCGGGCCCCGCGGGATCAGGCTCCGGGGGCCGGGGCCGCGGCCACCGGCTTGTCCACCGCACCGCCGTAGCGGCGGTCGCGGCTGGCATATTCGCGCACCGCGTCCCACAGCGTCGTGCGGTCCACGTCGGGCCACAGCTCGTCGATGAACACCATCTCGGCGTATGCCGACTGCCAGAGCAGGAAGTTGGAGGTGCGCTGCTCGCCGCTGGTGCGCAGGAACAGGTCGACGTCGGGCATCTCGGGCTCGTCCAGGTGCCTGGCCACGGTCTTCTCGCTCACCTGCGAGGGCTTCAGGGTGCCGGCGGCCACCTGTTCGGCGATGGCCCTCACCGCGTCGGCGATTTCCGCCCGCCCGCCGTAGTTCACGCACATGGTCAGCTGGCAGGTCTGGTTGGCGGCGGTGAGCTTCTCGGCGTCCTTGAGCTCGTTGACCACGGTGCGCCACAGCCTCGGCTCGCGCCCTGCCCAGCGCACGCGCACGCCCCATTCGTTGAGGGTGTCGCGCTGGCGGCGCAGCACGTCGCGGGAGAAGCCCATGAGGAAGCGCACCTCCTCCGGGCTGCGCTTCCAGTTTTCGGTGGAGAAGGCGTACACCGAGACGTACTTGATGCCCATCTGCACGGCGCCGGCCATCACGTCCAGCAGCGCCGCCTCCCCGGCACGGTGGCCCTCGGTGCGCGGCAGGCCGCGCGCATTGGCCCAGCGGCCGTTGCCGTCCATCACGATGGCGACGTGTTGCGGCACCAGCTCGGGGCGGATCTGCGGCATCGGGGCATCGCCCGGACGCATCGCGGGGGTCACGGGTCCGGGCTTGCCGGTGATCTTGGGGGCCTTGCTCATCTTCGCTCCACGAGTTTGAGGGATTTCACTGCGCGTTCAAGGTGCCATTGCAGGTAATTGGCCACCACCGCGGCCGCCTGCGCACGGGTGGCCCCGTCGGCCGCGTCGATCGTTGCCCACTCGCCGTCAAGCAGGGCGGCAAGCAGGGCCACCGTGGCCGGCGGCGGGGACATCGATCCGGCGGGCCGGCAGTCGTGGCAGACCACCCCGCCGAGGGGCACGTTGATGGCCTGGTGGGGACCCACCGCGCCGCAGCGCACGCAGTGGGTGAAGCTCGGCGCCCAGCCGGCGGTGGCCAGGGCGCGCAAAAGGTAGGAATCCAGCACCGTCCCGGGTTCGTGCCCGCCGCGGGCCAGTGCGGCCAGCGCGCCGTGCAGCAGGCGGTACTGCGGGGCGATGGACTCGGCGTCGGCATCGGTGAGCCGCTCGGCGGTCTCCAGCATTGCCGCGCCGGCAGTGTAGGCGGAGTAGTCCGCCACCAGCGCCTGCCCGTAGGGGTGGCGCAGCTGGGCCTGGATGATGGTGTGCAGCGAGCGGCCGGCCACGATCTGGGCATCGACCTCCATGAACGGCTCGAGGGTCGCCCCCATCTTGGAACTGGTGCGCCGCACCCCCTTGGCCACCGCGCGCACGATCCCGAACTCGGGGCTCAGCAGCGTGATGATCCGGTCGGCCTCGCCCAGTTTGTGGGTGCGCAGGACAATGCCGCGGGTGCGGTAGCTTTTTGCGGTAAACCCTGAACGTGCCACGCTGTCCATCATCTCAAAATAATGGGGGTCCCGTGCACCGTTGCGGCGCACGGGACCCCCTCTACTGCGTTTCCCGGCCTCAGTGCTGGTCGCGCACCGCGCGGTTGACCGCGGAAATGAGCGCCTTCAGCGAGGACATGGTGGTGTTGGTGTCAACGCCCACGCCCCAGAGCACGCGTTCGCCCACTGCCGCCTCGACATAGGCAGCGGCGGCGGCGTTCCCGCCCTCGGAGAGGGCGTGCTCGGTGAAGTCGAGCACCCGCACGTCCACGCCCTCGTTGCCCAGGATGTTCACCAGCGCGTTGATCGGGCCGTTGCCGGCCGCGGTGCGGCGGTGCGGGACCCCGTCGATGAGCAGGGTCGCGGTCAGCGCGAAGCTGCCGTCCTCGGCGGTCTCGGCGGTGGCCGAACCCAGCTTGAAGCGGCCCCACTCCTGCGCGTCCGAGCCCTCGGTGACCGGCAGGTACTCGTCCTGGAACACGTTCCAGATCTCGGCGGAGGAGATTTCCCCGCCCTCGCCGTCGGTCTTGCGCTGGATGACGCCGGAGAACTCGATCTGCGCGCGGCGCGGCAGGTCCAGCGAGTGCTCGTTCTTGAGCAGGTAGGCGACCCCGCCCTTGCCGGACTGCGAGTTCACGCGGATCACTGCCTCGTAGGAGCGGCCGATGTCCTTCGGGTCGATCGGCAGGTACGGCACGCCCCAGGTGATCTCGTCCACGGTCTTGCCGGCCGCGGCGGCCTCGGCCTCCATGGCCTCGAAGCCCTTCTTGATGGCGTCCTGGTGGGAGCCGGAGAAGGCGGTGAAGACCAGGTCCCCGCCGTAGGGGGAACGCTCGGCGACGGGCAGCTGGTTGCAGTACTCGACGGTGCGGCGGATCTCGTCCATGTCGGAGAAGTCAAGCATCGGGTCGATGCCCTGGCCGAAGAGGTTCATGCCCAGGGTGACCAGGTCGACGTTGCCGGTGCGCTCCCCGTTGCCGAAGAGGCAGCCCTCGATGCGGTCGGCGCCGGCCAGGTAGCCGAGCTCGGCGGCGGCGACTCCGGTGCCGCGGTCGTTGTGCGGGTGCAGGGACAGCACGATCGAATCGCGGTTGGCCAGGTTGCGGTGCATCCACTCGATGGAGTCGGCGTACACGTTGGGCGTGGCCATTTCCACTGTTGCCGGCAGGTTCAGGATCATCTTGTTTTCCGGGGAGGCCTCGAGGACCTCGGCCACGGCGTCGGAGATGCGCTTGGCGAATTCCAGCTCGGTGCCGGTGAAGGACTCCGGGGAGTATTCGTAGGTGATCTTGGTGCCGACCAGCTGCTCCTCGTACTTCTTGCACAGCCGCGCGCCGGTCAGCGCGATGTCGACGATGCCGTCCTCGTCCTGGTTGAACACCACGCGGCGCTGGAGCACCGAGGTGGAGTTGTACAGGTGCACGATGGCCTGCTTGGCGCCCTCGAGGGCCTCGTAGGTGCGCTCGATCAGGTGTTCGCGGGACTGGGTGAGGACCTGGATGGTCACGTCGTCCGGGATGCCGCGCTCGATGAGCTGGCGGACGAAGTCGAAGTCCGTCTGCGAGGCCGAGGGGAACCCGACCTCGATCTCCTTGAAGCCCATCTTGACCAAGAGGTCGAACATCTTGTGCTTGCGCTCGGGGCTCATCGGGTCGATCAGCGCCTGGTTGCCGTCGCGCAGGTCCACGGCGCACCAGCGCGGGGCGGTGGTGATGTACTTGTCCGGCCAGGTGCGGTCGGGCAGCGAGACGTGGATCTGGTCCTGGAACGGCACATACTTGTGGACGGGCATTCCGGAGGGCTTTTGCAGGTTTTGCATTTCAGGGGGCCTTTTCCTTGGTGGTGAGAAAGTGGGCCGGGACGGTGGGTGACTCCGCAGCGAGGGGTCGGCCGAAGGACGCGTTAGAGTCCTGTCTGGGTCTCGCCGCGGCGGCTTAGTAGAAGTAGTCCGAAATGCACAACTTCACCCTAGCACCAGGTGTCGGCCGCACCGGAAGCCGGTCGCACAATATTGCATTTGCGTGTCACAAAGCCGCCGGTGCCCCGGGGATCCCGAGGCACCGGGCGGTGCGCGCCTAGAAGCCGAGCTTGCCCAGCTGCTTGGGGTCGCGCTGCCATTCCTTGGCGATCTTCACGTGCAGGTCGAGGTAGACCCGGGTGCCAAGGAGCGCCTCGATGGCCTTGCGCGAACGCGTGCCCACGTCGCGCAGCCGGGCGCCGCCCTTGCCGATGACGATGGCCTTCTGGCTCGAGCGCTCCACGTACAGGTTCACCCGCACGTCCAGCAGCGGGCTGTCCTCCGGGCGCCCCTCGCGCGGGACCATTTCCTCCACGACCACGGCCAGGGAGTGCGGAAGCTCGTCGCGCACGCCCTCCAGGGCCGCCTCGCGGATCAGCTCGGAAACCATCTTGGCCTCCGGCTCGTCGGTCAGTTCACCGTCCGGGTACAGCGGCGGGGAGAGCGGCATCTGGGCCACCAGCACGTCGGCGACCTCGGAGACCTGGAAGTCCCCGGTGGCCGAGACCGGGACCACCGCGGCCCAGCCGCCCTCGCCCAGGGTGTCGACCCCGAGCTGGGTGACGGCCATCAGCTGCGCCATCAGCGCTGCCCGGTCCACGGTGTCGGCCTTGGTCACGATGGCGACGATGGGCTTCTTCTGCAGCTGCGCGAGCTGGGTGGCGATGAACCTGTCGCCCGGGCCGATCTTCTCGTTGGCCGGCAGGCAGAAGCCGATCGCGTCGACCTCGGAGAGCGTGTCAGCCACCAGGTCGTTCAGGCGCTGGCCCAGCAGTGTGCGCGGGCGGTGCAGCCCCGGGGTGTCGACCAGGATCAGCTGGGAATCCTCGCGGTGCACGATGCCGCGGATGGTGTGGCGGGTGGTCTGCGGCTTCGAGGAGGTGATGGCCACCTTCTGGCCGACCAGCGCGTTGGTCAGCGTCGACTTGCCCGCGTTGGGGCGGCCCACGAAGGAGGTGAATCCGGCGCGGAAGTCCTCGGGCCAGCCTCCGGTGGGCAGCATCTGTGGCTTCTTGATGTTCCGGCTCATGATTGCTCCTTGTGATGCCCTGCATCTTTGGCGGCGGGGTGTTCGCCGGTCTTGGGTTGTTTTTCTACCTTGCGCACCAGGATCTTGCCGATCCGGTTGCGTCGTCCGCTCAGCGAGAGGACCTTCATTTCGATGCCTTCAAAGGTGGCGTGGGATCCGAGCACCGGCACCGATTCAAGCACCTTGCCCAGCAGCCCGCCCACCGAGTCGACCTCGTCCTCGTCGATGTCGATGTCGAAGAGTTCGCCCAGTTCGTCGATGGAGGTGTGGGCCCGCACCACGAAGCTGCCGTCGCCCACCTCCTCGATCTCGACCTTTTGCCTGTCGTACTCGTCGTCGATCTCCCCGACGATTTCCTCGATGAGGTCCTCCAGGGTGACCAGTCCGGCGGTTCCGCCGTATTCGTCGATGACGATGGCCATGTGCGTGGATTCCTGCTGCAGCTCGGGCAGCAGCTCCGCCACGGACTTGGACTCCGGGACGTAGCGGACCTTGCGGGCAAGGTCCTCCACCTTGTCGGTGCTCTCCGGGCCCAGGTGCAGCTTGTAGGCCACGTCCTTGAGGTAGACGATGCCGAAGATGTCGTCGGCGCTCTCCCCGATCACCGGGACGCGCGAGCAGCCCGAGGCCAGGAACAGGTCCATGGCGGCATTGAGCCCCTCGCCCTTGTCGATGGTGACCATGTCGGTGCGCGGGACCATGACGGAGCGGACGTAGGTGTCCTCGAGGTCGAAGACCGAGTTGATGATTTCCGCCGCCTCGTCCTCCAGCCCGTCGCCCTCGGTGGCCCTGTCGACCAGGTCGCGCAGCCGTTCCTTGGAGAGGAAGCCGTCCTCCTCGGCGACCGAGCGCGGGCTCAGCGCCTGGCCGATGCCCACCAGCCAGGTGGGGATGGGCCCGAGGACCACGCGCAGGAAGCGGACCAGCGGCGCGGTGTAGCGCACCACGGTGTCCGCGTGGCTGCGTCCCAGCCGGCGCGGGGACACCCCGACCAGCACGAAGCCGACCGCCGCCATGGTGGCGGTGGCCAGCAGCCCGGCCAGCCAGACGTTCTCGAGGCGGTCAAGGTAGAGGATCGCGATCGCCACGGCAGCGGCGGTCTCGAACCAGATCCGCCAGAAGCGCACGGCGTGGGTGTGGCTTTGCGAGTCGGCCAGGATGTTGGCCAGGTGCGGCGAGGCGTAGTCGTTGCGCAGGGTTTCGGCCTGCTGCCGCGAGAGGTAGAGGTACGCCGACTCGGCGGCGGTGAGGAGGGCTGCACTGAGGATGAAGACCAGTGCGCCGAACGCGAGGATGGCCGCGGTCACTAGTCCATCGTCTCCCGGGGAGCCGGGCGGCCCAGGAAGCCCTCGAGCAGCTGGCGCTGGAGGGAGAACATGACGTCCTTCTCCTCCGGCTCGGCATGGTCGAAGCCCAGCAGGTGCAGCATGCCGTGGGTGGCCAGCAGCAGGATCTCGTCCTCCACCGAATGCCCGCCGGCCTGCGCCTGGACGGTGGCGACCTGCGGGCAGATCACGATGTCGCCGAGCATGCCCGCCTCGGTGGGCGAGCCGGGGACGCCGGGGCGCAGCTCGTCCATCGGGAAGCTCATCACGTCGGTGGGCCCCTCCAGGTCCATCCATTCCACGTGCAGCGCGCTCATCGGCTCCTCGTCGAGCAGGATGATGGAGACGTCGGTTTCCGGGTGCACATAGAGTTCGGCCAGGATGTGGCGGCCCAGCGCGCTGACGCGCTCCAGGTCCGCGGCGATCGCGGATTCGTTGTTGACCTCTACGCTCATGGGGACTGCTCCTGGTTTTCGGGCGCGCGGCCCTGCTGTTTCTTTTCGGGCGGGTGCTCGGGGTTTTTCCCGGTGGTGGCGCGACGGCGGGCGCGGGCCTTGGAACGGTTGAAGTTGGGGTCCTGGCGCGCGGTCCAGCGCTCGTAGGCGCCGACGATGGCTCCGACCAGCCGGTGGCGGACCACGTCGGTGGCGTCGAGTTCGCAGAAGGCGATGTCGTCCACGCCCTCGAGGATCTCGGTGACCACGCGCAGCCCGGACTTGGTGCCGCCGGGCAGGTCGACCTGGGTGATGTCCCCGGTGATGACGATCTTGGAGCCGAAGCCGAGCCGGGTGAGGAACATCTTCATCTGTTCGGGCGTGGTGTTCTGCGCCTCGTCCAGGATGATGAAGGCGTCGTTCAGGGTGCGCCCGCGCATGTAGGCCAGCGGGGCGACCTCGATGGTGCCGGCGGCCAGCAGCCGGGGCATCGAGTCGGGTTCGATCATGTCGTGCAGGGCGTCGTAGAGCGGGCGCAGGTAGGGATCGATCTTGTCGGTGAGGGTGCCGGGCAGAAAGCCGAGCTTCTCCCCCGCCTCGACGGCCGGGCGGGTCAGGATGATGCGGCTGACCTCCTTGGCCTGCAGCGCGGCGACCGCCTTGGCCATGGCCAGGTAGGTCTTGCCGGTGCCGGCGGGGCCGATGCCGAAGATGACGGTGTTCTCGTCGATGGCGTCGACGTAGCTCTTCTGGTTCACGGTCTTGGGGCGGATGGCCTTGCCGCGTCCCGAGAGGATCTTCAGCCCCAGCACCGACTGGGCCTCGTCCGCGCCGGAGCTTTCCAGCATGCGCACCAGCTGCTCGATGGTCTGCGCGGAAATGCGGGTGCCGTTTCCGGCCAGCGTGCGGGCCTCGGTGATCACGCGCAGCGCCTTGTGGGCCTGGGCCGCGTCGCCGGCGACGCGCAGCTCGTTGCCGCGTGCGTGCAATTCCACCTGCGGATAGGCTCCGGCGATGACGCGCAGCAATTCATCGTGTGCGCCGAGCGTGGCGACCATTTGGTCCGAACTGTCGAACTGGACCAGCGCGTCCGTTCCCCGGGGCTGGCCGACTTGGCTCACTTGTTGGTCCATACGACTGTTGCAGCCTCCGCATTCCGTGCCGGCGAATGGCGCCTGCGGTCTTTCCGCGGCCATGGTTCCCTGCACACTCCCAATCCTATCGTGGATGGCGTCACCGGTACCGGGACACGGCGGCCGGGACGAACCGCGGCCGCGTTTCGGCGCCCGCACCCGGCCAAAACCAATGGGCGGAAGGTATCTGGCGGGGTTGTGCAACGATTCGGGCACAACTTCCATTCGTACATATCAATCACGCAACAGTCCACGCGAATCGCGGATTTCCCGCCCTACCGTTCGTCAACCTATGCCAAGCTGGGGAATGACCGGCGGCGATCCCCCGCCACCCCGGTCCCGACATGTCCCCCCGGCTACCTGCAGAAAGTCCCTATATCCCGATGTTCCGTTCCAGTCGATCCCCCCGGTCCCGCCTTGCGGTGCTGGGGCTCACGGTGGTGCTAGGCACCCTTGCCGCCTGCGGGCTGGGGGTGCCCGGCGAGAGATATTCCATGCCGAAGGCTGCCACCAGCGTGCAGACGCCCGCGCCGCTGCCGAGCGTGGAAATGGAATCGCTGAACACCACGGCACACGTGCCGGTCTACTGGCTGGCGGAAAACGACGGGACGGTGTCCCTCTACCGCGAGTTTGTCCGCGTCAAGGGCGCGGCGGACCCGATCGCCGATTCGGTGCGCTACATGCTCTCGCAGAAACCCGCCGACCCGCGCTACTTCAGCGCCTGGCGCCCCAGTGCGGCGGTGGGTGCCTCAATCAGCCCGGACAACGTCATCACCCTGGACCTCTCGGCCAAGGCCTTCGGCTCCGCGGTCGATGCCGGCCTGGCCGAGCGGTCCATTGCCCAGCTGGTGTTCACCGCCACGGCCGCGGCCTCCAATGCCGGGATCCTCACCGAGGGGCTGGAACCCAGCGTGCGGATCCTTGTCGACGGGGAATCCGGGCACGAGGCCTTCGGCCACATTGCGCTGGACCACAACTTCACGCGCGACGCGAGCCTGGCCGCGCCGCTGTGGATCATCGACCCGCAGTTCGGCACCACCCAGAAGGCTGGCCAGGTCACCTTCCACGGGGTCAGCGCGATGTTCTCCGGCGGGGAGTTCTGGGAAATCACCCGCCGGGCCGAATCCGGGGACCAGGGCACCGTCGTGGCCTCCGGGGCGCTTCACACCGGGGGCGAGGCGCTGGGCCACAACGAGTTTTCCTTCACCTACGTGCTGGCCCCCGGGGACTACTCGTTCTCCGCCTGGGGCGTCGATGCGCAGACCGGCCAGCGCGCCGGGACCGAATCGAAGGACTTCACCGTCAAGCAGTAGCGTTGGCGCGCCGCTTCCCAACGCAGATCCCCCGGGAACCCGCCTGCATGCCGGCCGGTTCCCGGGGGATCTTTTTGTTCCGTGCGTCCGCGCCGTCAATTGCGCGGAATGTTCCTAGAGCTGTCCGGCCAGGTGCCGGGTGAGCACCAGGGCGGCGGGGCCGGCGGTGGAGGCCCGCAGCACGTGCCTTCCCAGCAGCGCCACCTGGGCTCCGGCGGCGGTGAACTTCTGGATTTCGGCATCGGAGATCCCGCCCTCGGGCCCCACGACCAGCTGGATCTCCGGACGCTTCCCGGGCACGGCCGATGCCGGCACGGGGTTCTCGTCCAGCCACCGGGCCACGACCGCGGAGAGGGACTCGGTGCCGGCCTCGTGCAGCACGATGACCAGGACGGGGTCCGGGCCGGAAACCCGCCCGGCGATCTCCCGGGCGAGGTCGGCGCTGTTGAGCATGGGGCGCACCTCGGGCAGGAAAGTGCGGCGGGACTGCTTGAGCGCGGCGAGCACCGTGCCCTCCCACTTGGTCAGCGCCTTGGCGGCCTTCGCGTCGTTCCAGCGCACGATGGCGCGGTCCGACTGCCAGGGACGCACCGCGTCGATGCCCAGCTCGACGGCCGACTCCACCGCCTGCAGGTCCCTGTCCCCCTTGGCCAGCGCCTGCACCAGGGTGATGGCCAGCGGCGGGAGCGCCTCGGATTCGAGTTCGCGCACGACGGCGTCCAGCGCCGCCTTCTGCGTCGCGGTGACCTCGGCGACCGCCCGCACCCCGGTGCCGTCGACCAGGTCGATGCTTTCGCCGACGCGCACGCGCTTGACGGTCACCGCATGGTGGCCCTCGGGGCCCTCGAGCCTCAGCCCGGCGCCCACGCGCGCGTCCTTGAGCTCACCGGGAGCCAGGAAGAAGCACTGGTTGCTCATGCGCCCAGGTTGCCCAGCTTCCCGCGCAGCCGCGAGAACATGCCGCCGCTGTTTTCCATGCGCCCCTCGGCGAATTCCTCCCCGCGGAGCTTGGCCAGCTGCTCGAGCAGCTCGCGCTGCGCGGCATCGACCTTGGTGGGGGTCTCCACCTGCAGGTGGACGATGATGTCCCCGCGCTTGCCGCCGCGCAGCCGCGGCACGCCGAGGCCCGGAAGGCGGACCGTGTCCCCCGACTGCGCACCGGATTCGACCTCGATGACCTGGGTACCGTCAAAGGTCTCCAGCTCCAGGTCGGCGCCCAGCGCCGCGGCGGTCATCGGCACGTTCATGCGGGCATGCAGGTCGACGCCGTCGCGTTCGAAGATCTTGTGCCGGCGCACCTCGATCTCGACGTAGAGGTCGCCGTTGGGTCCTCCGCCGGGGCCGGCCTCGCCCTGGTTGGCCAGGTGGATGCGGGTGCCGCTGGCGACGCCCGCGGGGACCTTGAGCTGCTTGGAGATGCGTTCGCGGATGCGGCCCTGGCCGTTGCATTCGTTGCAGGGGTCCGGGATGGTGGTGCCGAAGCCGCGGCAGGCCGCGCAGGTCTCCACCGTCATCATCTGGCCCAGGAACGAGCGGACCGGCCGCTGCACCTGGCCGGCGCCGCGGCAGATGGTGCAGGTGACCGGGGAGGTGCCCGGGCGGCAGCAGCTGCCCTCGCAGGTCGGGCAGGTGACTGCCGTTTCCATCTCCAGCGGGTACACGGTGCCGGCGACGGCATCGGCCAGGTCGATGGTGGCGGTGATCAAGGCGTCGCGGCCGCGCTGGGTGCGCGAGGCCGGTCCCTGGGCCCCGCCGCCGCCGAAGAACTGCTCGAAGATGTCCCCGAAACCGCCGCCGAATCCACCGCCGCCGCCGAAGCCGGTCTGGCCGGTGCCGTTTTCGTGGCCGGTGGCGTCGTAGTTGGCGCGCTTGTCGGAATCCGAAAGCACCTCGTAGGCGCGGGTGACCAGCTTGAACTTCTCCGAGGCGTCGTCCCCGGGGTTCACGTCCGGGTGCAGCTTGCGGGCCAGTTTCCGGTAGGCCTTCTTGATTTCCTCGCCGGTGGCGTCCTTGCCGACGCCCAGGACTTCGTAATGGGTGCTCACAGTGCTCGCTGTGTCCTTTCGTACTTCACAAAATGTGTTTCGACCCGCATTAGCCGGCCAGGATTCGGGAAAGATATCGGGCGACCGCGCGAACCGCGGCCATCGAGGTGGGATAGTTCATCCGGGTCGGGCCCAGCACGCCGATCATTGCCTGCTCGCCGGGGCCGTATCCGGTGGCGACCACCGAGGCCTCGGTCAGCGCCCCGTATTGGTTTTCGGTGCCGATGCCCACGGCAATGCCGTGGGCGTCCTGCTCGAGTTCGGAGAAGAGGCGCAGCAGCACCACCTGTTCCTCGAGGGCCTCCAGCACCGGGGTGATGCTCAGCGGGAAGTCCATGTTGGCCCTGGCCAGGTTCGCAGTGCCGGCGGTGAGGATCCTGTCCACCGCGCTGTTGCGCGCCAGCGCGCCCAGCACCTCGGCCAGGGCGCGGGCGGCCGGGGCCAGCCTCGGCTCGACCGCCTCCGGGACGACCTGGGCCAGCCGGGCAACATCGGCAATCGGCTTGCCGTCAAGCGCCGCGAGCAGCACCGCGCGCAGCCGCTGCAGGTCGGTCTCCCCCACCGAGGGCGGGAGCAGGATCACGCGCTGTTCGACCTTGCCGCTGGAGGCGATGAGCACCACCAGGGTCTGCCCGGCGCCGAGGCCGACCAGCTCGATGTGGCGCACGGTGGCGTTGGAGTAGTGCGGGACCTGGATCAGGGCGACCTGGCGGGTGATGCTGGCCAGCAGCCGCACGGTGTTTTCCAGCACGTCGTTGACGTCGTGGGAACCCTCCAGCAGCGCCGCGATGGCGCGCCGCTCGGCGCCGGAGAGCGGCTTGATGTCGCCGATCTGGTCGACGAAGTGCCGATAGCCCTTTTCCGTCGGGATCCGCCCGGACGAGGTGTGCGGGGCGACGATGAGCCCCTCCTCCTCCAGCGATGCCATGTCGTTGCGGATCGTGGCGGCGGAGACACCCAGGTCGTGGCGTTCGAGCAGCGCGCGCGAACCCACCGGCTCGCGCGACTGCACGTAGTCCTCAACGATGGCTCGAAGGACTTCGAGCCGACGCGGTTCGGTCATTCTCACCTCTCCTGACAAGCCGGGTCACCATGGCCGAGGCGGGGTGCGGCCCTCGACCCGGCGCAAGGTCGGGGTCCGGAGGCACGCATTGGCACTCGACACGTTCAACTGCCAAGTCTAATACGTTTCACATCGCTTGTTAGCATGGTTTGGTCCCAGACCGCGATGCCGCGTTCGACACACCGGTTCGTCGCACCATGGCACGAAGCCCGCGACGTGGCGATCGGCGCCGGCCCATGCCTCGGTCCGGGACCTGTTGACCACTAGGTGAAAGTGACACGATGAGCAACCACGGCTGGGGCGCCCAGGACATCAGCGCCCCCAAGAAACGCGCACTGCGCAGGGTCCCGCTGGCGCGCGGACTGGTGCTGGAGGACGTGGAAAGCGGGTGGGTCGGCGAAGTGGTCCGCACCGAGAAATCCGGCGGCATGCGCGTGCTGGTCCTCGAGGACAGGCGCGGACGCACCAAGTCCTTCCGCGCAGGCTTCGGCTTCCTGCTCGAGGGCGAGCCGGTGGAAATCATCGAACCGGCCGCCGCTCCCCCGGCCCCCCGGGGAACCGCCCGCAGCGCCTCGGGTTCGCGGATGGTCACCGAGCTGAAGGCACGCACCGCCCGGGCCAGCCGCATCTGGGTGGAAGGCAAGCACGATGCCCAGCTGGTCGAAAAGGTCTGGGGCCATGACCTGCGCGTCGAGGGCATCGTGGTCGAGCCGCTGCACGGCGTTGACGACCTTGCCGCAGCCATCCGCGCCTTCGCCCCGTCCCCGCAACGCAAGCTCGGCATCCTGGTTGACCACCTGCTGGCGGGAACCAAGGAAGCGAAGATCGCGGCCGAGGCCATGCGCGTGCCCGGGGCCGCCGGCAACGTGCTGATCGTCGGGCACCCCTATGTCGACGTGTGGCAGGCCATCCGCCCCTCCGTGCTGAAGATCAAGGCGTGGCCCGTGGTCCCGCGCGGAACCGACTGGAAGACGGGCATCCTCAAGGGACTGGGCTGGCCGCACGCCGAGCAAATCGACGTCGCCCAGGGCTGGGAGAGGATCCTTGGCCAGGTCAGGTCCTATGCGGACCTGGAACCCTCGCTGCTGGGCCGGGTCGAGGAAGTCATCGACTTCCTGACGGCCGAGGACCACTGAAAAACACCCGGACCCGGCACCCGTCCGGCCGGGTGCGGCGTGAGGTTCCTCACCGGTCGCACGCGAACGGGCAGGTGGGGCCTCGTGGACGGCGCGGATTCCCGGCCAATCCCGCCCTCCGGCCCCGATTCCGCGCCACGCGGCATTTCGTGTGCACCGTCGGCACCGGATTGGGGATAAACTGGCCAACGGTTCACCCAACCCAACGAAGAGGACATCAGCAGTGGTAAACGAGGCACGAAATGCACCCGGGGGCGATAGCCAGTCGGATCGATTCGAAGGCTCCTCGGCCGCACCCTTGCCCCTGACGCCCTCCGAGGACCGCCAGTGGGCCATGATCGCGCACTTCGGCGCCATCCTCGGCTGCATTCCCTCGCTGGTGATCTACGCGGTGTTCCGTGCCCGCGGACCGTTCACTGCGCAGGAGTCCAAGGAAGCGCTGAATTTCACCTTCCCGCTGACCGTGCTGGCCATCGTGCTGCACCTGTTCTCGATGATCCCCGGCATCGGCTGGTTCTTCGCGATCCTGGTGGTGGCCATCTGGCTTTTCCTGACCATCAGCGGCGTGCGCGCCGGGATCAACGCCAACAAGTCCCGTCCCTACCGCTACGGGCTGAACCTGCGCCTCTTCCGGTAGCAGCCCCGACTTCACGCACACAAGGAAGGCGTGGCCGGTGCCCCTCGGGGCAACCGGCCACGCCTTGCTTTTTGCATGGGTGCGGTCCGTCTGGGGGGCTAGAAATCCAGCAGGCGCCGCAGCACCGCATCGGCCAACAGCCTGCCCTGCAGGGTGAGCACGACCTTCTTGGCGAACGCCGCCTCCGGCACCACCAGTCCGTCGGCAATCAGCCCGGCAATGGCCGTGCGGCCGGCCGGTTCCAGGTCGGCGGTGTCCATGCCGTCGACGATCCGGGTCAGCAGCATGGCCTTCTCCAGGTAGCGGGCCTCCGCGTCGGGGGTTTCCCGTCCGGCGGCCGGCGAGCTGCCGGCGTCGATCCGCTGCTGGTAGGCGGCCGGGTGCTTGACGTTCCACCAGCGCAGACCGCCCACGTGGGAGTGCGCGCCGGGGCCCGCTCCCCACCAGTCGCCGCCGCGCCAGTAGGCAAGGTTGTGCAGGCAGCGGGTGGATTCGTCCTTGGACCAGTTGCTGACCTCGTACCATGAGTAGCCGGCCGCGGCAAAGAGCTCGTCGGCAATCAGGTACTTGTCCGCGTGGTCGTCGTCGTCGATGTTGGCGACCTCGCCGCGGCGGATCTGCCCGGCAAGCCGGGTGCCCTCCTCGATGATCAGCGCATAGGCCGAGATGTGGTCCGGATCGTAGGACAGCGCCGTTTGCACGCTGGTGCGCCAGTCCTCGATCGACTCCCCCGGGGTCCCGTAGATCAGGTCGACGCTCACCTGCAGGCCGGCCTCCCTGGCCCATTGCACGGCCATGCCCACGCGCTCGGGGTTGTGCGTCCGGTCAAGGGTGGCCAGCACATGCGGCACCGCGGACTGCATGCCGATGGACACGCGGGTGAACCCGCCGTCCGCCAGCTCCTGCAGGGACTCGCGGGTCACAGAGTCCGGGTTGGCCTCCGTGGTGATCTCCGCATCGGGGGCCAGGTCCCACCGGGTGCGGATTTCACGCAGCACCCGGACCAGGTCGCCGGCGGGCAGCAGCGTGGGGGTGCCCCCGCCGAAGAAGACGGTGGAAACCTCGCGGCGGGGAACGCCGGAGGACTCCAGGACCTGCGCGCCAAAGGCGATCTCCGCGGAAACCGCCTCGGCGTAGGTGTCCTGGCTGGAGCCCGATCCAAGCTCGTGCGCCGTGTAGGTGTTGAAGTCGCAGTAGCCGCAGCGCACCGCGCAGAACGGAATGTGGACGTACACCGAGAAGGTGCGCTCCGCGGCGCCGTCGGCGCAGGTTGCCGGAAGCAACCCGTCCGAGGGCGCCGGATCCCCGAGGGGCAGGGCAGAGGGCATTGCTACTTCTTCTTGGGCTCGTCGGATGACAGGGCAACGATGAAGGCCTCCTGGGGAACCTCCACGCGGCCGACCATCTTCATCCGCTTCTTGCCGGCCTTCTGCTTTTCCAGCAGCTTGCGCTTGCGGCTGATGTCGCCGCCGTAGCACTTGGCCAAAACGTCCTTGCGGATGGCGCGGATGGACTCACGGGCAATGATGCGTGAACCGATGGCTGCCTGGATCGGCACCTCGAATTGCTGGCGCGGAATCAGTTCGCGCAGCTTTTGGGTCATCATGAGCCCGTAGGCGTAGGCCTTGTCGCGGTGCGTGACGGCGCTGAATGCGTCGACCTGTTCGCCCTGGAGCAGGATGTCGACCTTGACCAGGTCCGAGACCTGCTCGCCGTCGGCCTTCCAGTCCAGCGAGGCGTAACCGCGGGTCTTTGACTTCAGCACGTCGAAGAAATCGAAGACGATTTCTGCCAGCGGAAGCCAGTAGCGGATCTCCACGCGTTCCTCGGAGAGGTAGTCCATGCCTCGCATGACACCACGGCGTGACTGGCACAGTTCCATGATGGCGCCGACGAATTCGTTCGGGGCCAGGATCGTGCCGGCCACCATCGGCTCGTGGACCTCGAGGATCTTCCCGTCGGGGAACTCGCTCGGGTTGGTCACGGTGCGCAGCTTCTTGTCGTCGGTCATGACCTCGTACACCACGTTGGGTGCGGTGGAGATCAAGTCAAGGTTGAACTCGGCCTCGAGGCGCTCGCGGGTGATTTCCAGGTGCAACAGGCCCAGGAAACCGACACGGAAACCGAAGCCCAGGGCCACGGAGGTCTCCGGGACGTAGGTCAACGCGGCGTCATTGAGCTGCAGCTTGTCCAGCGCATCGCGCAGGGCCGGGTAGTCAGAACCGTCGATCGGATACAGGCCCGAGAACACCATGGGTTTGGGGTCCTGGTAGCCGCCCAGGGACTTTGCGGCCGGCTTGGCGAAGTTGGTGACGGTGTCGCCGACCTTTGACTGGCGCACGTCCTTCACGCCGGTGATCAGGTAGCCCACCTCGCCGACGCCCAGGCCCTTGCTGGGCTTTGGCTCCGGGGAGGAAACACCGATTTCCAGCAGATCGTAGACGGTGCCGGTGGACATCATCTGGACCTTTTCGCGCGGCGAGAGGTTGCCGTCGACGACCCGGACATAGGTGACAACGCCACGGTAGGTGTCGTAGACAGAGTCGAAGATCATGGCCCGGGCCGGGGCGTTCGGATCGCCGACCGGTGCCGGCAGGTCGCGGACGACCTTGTCCAGCAGCGCTTCGACGCCCATGCCGGTCTTGCCCGAGACCTGCAGGATGTCCTCCGGGTCGCAGCCGATGAGCTTGGAGATCTCGGCGGCGTACTTTTCGGGCTGCGCTGCCGGAAGGTCGATCTTGTTGAGCACGGGAATGATCGTCATGTCATTCTCCATGGCCAGGTAGAGGTTAGCCAGCGTCTGGGCCTCGATGCCCTGGGCGGCGTCAACCAGCAGGATGGCGCCCTCGCAGGCGGCCAGCGAACGCGAGACCTCATAGGTGAAGTCGACGTGCCCGGGGGTGTCGATCATGTTCAGCGCGTAGGACTGCCCGTCGACCTCCCACGGCATGCGGACGGCCTGGGACTTGATGGTGATTCCGCGCTCGCGCTCGATGTCCATCCGGTCCAGGTACTGGGCCTTCATATCGCGCTGGGAGACGACTCCGGTGAGCTGCAACATCCGGTCGGCCAGGGTCGACTTGCCGTGGTCGATGTGGGCGATGATGCAGAAGTTTCTGATGATCGCCGGATCAGTCGCGGCAGGCACCGGTGCGGTGCGGGCCATGGGTGACACGTAAGGGACCTCGCTAATGGGGGACGAAAATGTTTGGGGGTGCAAAATACTTCGCACAGGCCATTCTCCCATGATTGGGGCACGGTGTCGCATTGCGACTCAGGTACATGCTCCAACTGGTAGTTTGACCACATGAAGTTCAACACCGCCTCCGTCCTCAGGTTCCTTGGCCGCGCTCTCTCCTCCGCCCTCCGAAGCGCGGCCAGCAAGCAGCGCGGCACCGGCCGCCCGGCCGGTCGGCGCCCCGCCGCCACCGACCGCCGGCGCCCCTCGGCCCCAACTGCACCCGAGACGGCGGCCGGGGCGGGGAGCTGGGAATTCGGCGGCTACCCCGGGGACTTCCGCGGCACGGTGGATGCGGCGTATTCCCCGCGCGCCGATGGCCGGCCCGACCCGGGGGAAATCGTCTGGGCCTGGGTGCCCTACGAGGAGGACCACGCCCAGGGCAAGGACAGGCCGGTGCTGCTGGTCGGGCAGGAGGGGCAGTACCTGCTCGCGCTGATGCTCACCTCGAAGGACCGCAACAACGGGCAATCCCGGGACCGGGACTACGTGGACATCGGCACCGGGTCCTGGGACCGGCAGGGCCGCCCCAGCGAAGTGAAACTGGACCGCATCATTCGCCTGCAGGAAGCCGGGATCCGGCGCGAGGGTGCGGTGCTGGGACAGCAGGCCTTCGCCCGCGTCGCCGAGCGCCTCGCCGCTTCCTGACGGGGTCCCGGCCGCACCACACCGCAGCGCCCGCGGCCGGCACTACGGCGCGGTACCCCCGAGCGCCTCGCGGCGCTGCGCCAGCGGAGTGATTCCATACCGGGACTTGAAGGCCCTGGCGAAGTAGCTTTGCGAGGCGAATCCGACCCTCAGGGCAATGGCCCCCACCGGCGTTGACTGCCTTCCCGGATCGGCCAGGATCTCCCGAGCCAGTTCCAGGCGCCGCTCCCGGATGTAGGTCCCGGGCGAATCCCCCGCCTCGGCGAAGATCCGCGACAGGTGCCGCTCGCTGATCCCGATGGCCGCGGCAACCCGGGCCGTGCCGAGCTGCGGGTCGCACAAGTGGTCCTCGATGTGACTGTGGGCCGCGGCCAGGTACCCGGTGCCGGAGGCGCCGCCGTCGCCGGAAACCAGGAGGGCGAGCAGGTCCAGCACGGCCCCCGGCCGATGCCGGGGGTCCCCGGCCTGCCCGGACAGCGTGTCGCTGACGAGCGTGGCCAGCGCCCGCATCTGCTGGTTCGACGCCGCTCCCTGGTTGAAGTCGGTGATCCGGGGCCTGGACAGCGTCTCGCCTCCGGCAAGTTCCAGATAGTCCTCGCGCGGGATGGTCAGGACCATTTCCTTCAGGCCACTGCTGAATCCGCGCATGAACGGACGGTCCGCGTCGCAGATCACGGCCTGGCCCGGCTTGACGATTTCGTGGCCGTCGCGGTGGTAAAAGAGGGCCTCCCCGCGCAGGGTGAAGAAGACGGCGATCGCGTCCGTGGGGTTCTGCCGAATGAATCGTTCACTGCGCTCCACCACCTGCGCGCTGCCGGTGACCCCGCCGAATCGAAGCGCCCCGTGGCGCAGGCTGATTTCCCTGGCCTCCAGCGGCGCCTCGTCCATCGTCCTGATATCCAGGGGAATCAATGCCCTGGCATTGTGGTGCTCCCACAGCTCGAGCCGATTTGTGGCCGGAATGCCATTGGTGCTGAAACGCAGCTGACTGGCCGGCCTGGATCCGGGCACCGCAGGGAGGGCCTCGCCGGCCACTCCCTGCCCGGCAGCGGATACCCGCGTGACATCATCTTGATTCTCGCCCATGGACCCAAAAGTGTATCCCGAATCACAGCCACCCGAAAGGTCCCGCCCGGGCAGCCAACGGGTTCGCCACGGGTATTTGCACGCAACGGACATGTTTTGGAACTGTGCGGCCACCGGGGCCAAGTCCGGTCCGCGACGGCCATGTGAGCTGCAACACTCGAGGCATACCCGGCTCCGCCCCCCAGGGCAATGAGCACCAGTCCAAGAAAGAGGGGCACGAAATGCCTGTTTTCAATGATGGAATCACCGAAACCGCTTCACCGGAGACCGCGAATGTGGTCCAGACCGACGTGCTGATCGTCGGATCCGGACCGGCCGGCAGCTCCGCGGCGCTGTTCCTGTCCAACCAGGGCATCGCGAACATCATGATCACCAAGTACCGCTGGACCGCCAACACGCCGCGGGCGCACATCACCAACCAGCGCACCATGGAGGTGCTTCGCGACGCGGGCATCGAGGACCAGGTCCTGGCCGAGGCGACGCCGCACGAACTGATGGGTGACACCGTCTACTGCGAGTCCATGGCGGGCGAGGAAATCGGCCGCCGCCCCACCTGGGGCCTGCGCCCCGACCGCCGCGCCGACTACGAGCTGGCCTCCCCCTCGATGCCCTGCGACATCCCGCAGACCCTGCTGGAACCGATCATGCTCAAGAACGCCACCATGCGCGGCACCCAGACGCAGTTCTCCACCGAATACCTCGGCCACACCCAGGACAGCGAGGGCGTGAGCGTGCAGGTATTGAACCGGCTCACCGGACACGAGTACACGATCCGCGCCAAGTACCTCATCGGCGCCGACGGCGCGCGCTCGAAGGTGGCCGCGGACATCGACCTGCCGATGGAAGGCGCCATGGACATCGGCGGCTCCATGAACATCACCTTCAAGGCCGACCTCGCCCACCTGGCCGCCCACCGTCCGTCGATCCTCTACTGGGTCTTCAATCCCGGCTCCAACATCGGCGGCCTGGGCGCCGGTTTGATCCGCATGGTCAGGCCGTGGAACGAGTGGCTGATCTGCTGGGGATTCGACATCAACGGCGAGCCCCCGGTCCTCGACAACGACGAAGCCATCAGGGTCATCCGCAACCTGGTCGGCATCGAGGACCTCGAGGTGGAGATCCTGGGCTACTCGCTCTGGGGAAACAACGAGCAATACGCCACGCACCTGCAGAAGGGGCGCGTCTTCTGCGCGGGAGACGCCATCCACAAGCACCCGCCGAGCCACGGGCTGGGTTCCAACACCTCCATCCAGGATGCCTACAACCTGGCCTGGAAGCTGGCGGCAGTCATCAAGGGCCAGGCCGGCGAGGAGCTGCTGGAGACCTATTCGGCCGAACGGGCACCGGTGGCCAAGCAGATCGTCACCCGCGCCAACGACTCCGGACGCGAGTACAAGCCGATCTTCGATGCCCTGGGTGTCACCGATGCGACCACCGACGAGGAGTTCACCGAGAAGCTGAAGCTGCGCAAGGAGAACTCGCCCGAGGGCGCGGCACGCCGCAAGGCGCTGCGGGCCGCACTGGACAACAAGGACTACGAATTCAATGCCCAGGGCACGGAGATCGGCCAGTTCTACGAATCAAGCGCGGTGGTTTCCGACGGCGGCACGCGGCCCGAACCAACGCAGGACCCGATGCTCCATCACCAGAAGTCGACATACCCCGGGCTGCGCCTGCCGCACGCCTGGATCGGCGACAGGGACCGGAAGTTCTCCACCCACGACATTGCCAAGGGCACCGGGTTCACCCTCTTCACCGGCATCACCGGGCAGGCATGGGCCGACGCCGCAGCCGAGGTCGCCTCGCGGCTGGGCATCGAACTTGCCGCAGTCGTCATCGGCGAGGGCCTCGAGGTGCAGGACCTCTACGGCGACTGGCTGCACCAACGCGAGGTCGATGAGGACGGCGTCATCCTGGTCCGCCCGGACAAGCACATCGGATGGCGCTCCCACCGCATGGTCCAGGACCCCGGCGCCGCGCTCTTCGAGGTGCTGTCCTCGATCCTGGGGCGCCCGGTCCCCGGTCCTGCGGTGTCGATCGATGAACTCATGGAACTTGCCCACTAGCCTCCCGACCTCGACGGCGATGGCCGGCCTCCGCACTGCGGGTGCCGGCCATCGCCGTGCGGGCACGTGCAATGCACGGGCACAGCCGCGATCCCCGCTTCGCCACGGCAGTCGTAGCTCACAGCGCTGGCCCACGATCTCGACTCGTGATGGCCATCCGAACCTGCTAGTATTACTTCTTGTGTGTCCGCGCAGGTCGACGGGCACTTCTCCCGGGTCGCCATAGGTATCCCCACGCCGCTCAGTCAATGGCCCGGAAGATATCCCTCACCGACCATACAAGCGATGAGCAAGAGAGTTTAATACAGTGGCTAATATCAAGTCCCAGAAGAAGCGCATTCTCACCAACGAGAAGTCGCGCCAGCGTAACGCTGCCGTCAAGTCCGAGCTTCGCACCGCAATCCGCGCAGTGAACACTGCCGTTGCAGCCGAAGACAAGGATGCAGCAGCAGCTGCCCTGGTTGCAGCAGGTCGCAAGATCGACAAGGCCGCTACGAAGGGTGTGCTGCACAAGAACAACGCAGCCAACCACAAGTCGGCCATCTCCAAGAAGGTTAACGCCCTCTAAGGATTGCTTCACTGAATCGTCAGGCTCCTTTTCCTCCATTTCTAGGGGAAAGGGAGCCTTTCGTGTTTGATGACGGCAGCCCTCCCCCGCGACGTGCGTCGTTGTGGGCCGATCTAGGGGAATTCCGGTGGACGTCCATCATCCGGGCCCAGTGTGGGCCCCTCGCTTCACGGGCTAGTCGGGTGGGGATCGTTCCGCGAAGTCGAGAACCCTTCGTTCGCCCCTGCGCTCAGGGCACCTGCACCGGCAAGTATCTTGTGGGACCGGGGCAAACGGTCCAGAATCGGAAAGCACCGGTGGATTCCGACCAGATGGCATTTGAGCGATCCACCGCAAGGCCCGACGAGCCTGTGGCCACCACCCGAAGAGTCGTGACGTGACCGCGTATTTCCCCACCGCGGGCACCCGGTTCCGGCGGGAGGTACGGCGGGGACTGCGGAACTGCCCATTTTCCCTCAGCCGACCTCGCGACAGGTTGCGGACTGCATTCGATCCCGAAGCAGGCAGCCACCGAGTAGGGCTCGGCCGCAAATTCGATCTCCACGTCGCCCACGTCAACATACGCCACAGCCGGGCAGGCGGCCCCGGGCTTGACCACGGCCAAGACAACGGTGATGAACACCGCCAGCAACCCGGCGGCCAGGACAACGGACTTTCCCTGCTTCATGCTGTGAGCATAGCCCGGAACCGGTAGCGATCGACGCGGCTTTGGCGCGGGACGTGGTTGCGTTCCACGGCAATTCGAGACTGCCGGCGAGGGGAAATCGAAAGCACATGGCAGGCTCTTCGCCGTGCTCCAGACTCAGCGTCCCTCCGCCCTGGTACTAGCGGCGGGCGGCCAGGGAAATCTGGGTTACGGCACGCTCCACGGCGTATTCCGGATCCCGCGAGGCGCCCTTGACCTGGGCATCGGCTTCGGCCACCAACCGGATGCAGCGGGCGAGGTCGTCGGGGTTCCAGTGCCGGGCCTGTTCCTGGGCCTGCTGGACCTGCCAGGGCGGCATGCCGAGTTCGCTGGCGAGCTGCCCAGACGACTTGCGCGCCCCGGCGACCTTGGCGACCTGGCGCAGCTTCATGGCCAGCGTCGCAACGATGGGCACCGGGTCGGTGCCCGTGGCCAGGGCGTGGCGCAAGGTGCTCAGCGCGATGTCCGCCCGGCCGGCCAACGCAGCGTCGGCCACCTTGAATCCGGTGGCCTCCACGCGCCCGCCGTAGTACTTGTCGACCATGTCCTGGTCGATGGCTCCGGTGGTGTCCTGCAAGAGCTGCGAGCAGGCGGCAGCCAATTCGGACAGGTCGCTGCCCAGGGCGGCAACCAGGGCGCGTGCGCCCTCGGCACTGAGCTTGCGCTTTGCGGCCCGGAATTCCTGGGTGACGAAGTCGATCTTTTCCGCGTCCTTTTTCAGCGGCTGGCAGTCAACCACCACCGCCCCGGCGGCCTTGAGGGCATCCAGCAGCTTCTTGCCGCGCACTCCCCCGCCGTGGTGCATGACCAGGGTGACTTCGGGTGCCGGGGACTTCGCGTAGGCCAGGGCGTCGTTGAGGAAATCCTCGTTCATGGTCGCCAGGCCACGGACCTCGATCAGCTTCGTTTCGCTGAAGAGGGACGGGCTGGATGCCAGCAGCATTTCCCCGCGCTCGTAGCTGCTCGCCTCGAAGCGGGTCAACTCGATCTCGGCGCCCGCACGCAGGGTGCTGCGCACGGTGTCGAAGGCCCGTGTGGCAAGCAACTCCTCGGTACCCTGCAACAGGATCAGCGGGGCAGGGGCCACGGACCGCCATGAAATGCCCGCGTTCTTGGATGCTCCTCGTGGCGCTGCCATGACCGACCTTTACCTAGTGTTTGACGAACCCCATCGATCCTATCGCCAACCCGAAAAAGCTTCGTCACCCACGGCCCTTTGCCGGCATCCGTGTCGGTGTCGATTCCTCGGCCGGACCCAGCGAGGAGACCCGCAGCCCTTCCCCGTCCCAGCCGACAATGATGGTTCCGCTGAGGTCGGTGCGCATCACGGCCACCTTGTTCTCCTCCAAGGCCCGCAGGGCCTCGTCCGAGGGGTGCCCATAGGTGTTCTCCCTGCCGACACTGACCAGCGCCAGTGCCGGGCGGACTGTCGGCGCCGTGCGAACGCCGCCATTTTCGGCACCGTGGTGCGAAACCTTGAGCACATCCGCGTGCCCGATAAGTCCCTTGTCGATGAGCTGGTCCATGGCTTCATCCTCCATGTCGCCGGTCGCCAGAACGGAGATCCGGCGCTGGTTCCCAGGCACCTCGATCTCGAAGCGGATGACGAGGGAAGCGTCGTTCTCTCCCGTGAACACCCCGTTGGGGATCGGGCCCAGGACCCGCCAGGCCACCGTGCCGGCGGTTCCTGTCGCGCCGGAACCGAGCTGGCTGGCGGGCACCTTGATGCCACGGGAGTCGGTGAGCCGGGGCGGGTCCGCCGGGTCATCGGCCGTCGAGCAATAGAGGTCCTCCACGGGCCGCCGCTCACCCACCCCGGCAATCCCGCCGTCATGGTCCGCATGGCGGTGGGTGATGAACAATGCGGCCACCTTCCTCACGCGCATCCGCTGCAGGCAGGCCGCGATGTCCTCCGGGGTCCTGCCGGTGTCGACCACCACGGCCCCGGCGACTCCGGCATTGATCAACAACCCGTCGCCCTGGCCGACATCGCAGGCAACCACCAGCCAGTCGACGACGGGTGCCGGCACCAGCGCGGTGACCGGCAACAGCAGGCCCAGCAGCACCCCGGTCACCACGCCCTGTGCCGCCAGGGGCATGCGCGATCTCCAGGATCCGGAGGACGGATGCACGTGGCCCAGTGCCACCAGCGTTCCCAGCACGATTCCCCACGCGAGCAGAACGCCCGCCACCCCAACCGGCCACGGACGCAGCGCCCCGGGCAGCGACGCAATCCAGGTTCCCACCAGACCCACCAGCATGGTGGGCATCCCGGCCACCCACACCAGTGCCATGCCCGCCAGCGGGAACACCATCAGGACCACCACGGCCAGCGTCCCCGCCACGGTGATGAGGGCAATGAAGGGCGAAACCAGGAGATTCGCCGGAACCGAGTACAGCGAGAAGGCGGGGTTCAGCGCCACAAGGACCGGAAGACAGGCGATCTGCGACGCCAGCGCAATCGCCGTCCCCTCCGCCAGGATGGCAGGCATCCACCGATTCAGCCCAGCGGCCATCCGCCGGCCGATGACCACGATTCCGGCAGTGGCCAGGACCGATAGCTGGAAGGCGGGCTCGCCGGCCAGCCAGGGATCAATGGCCAACAGCAGCACGACGGCGAGGATCAGGGCCGCGAGGGCGTTTCTGCCGCGGGAAGCGTGCAGGCCCACCGCGGCGATGGTCCCCATCACCGCCGCGCGCAGGACACTGGGTTCGTAGCCCACCAGGAACACGAATCCGAGCAACGCCGCCAGACCCAGCCCCAGCGTAGGCAGCCGGCCGAGTCCCAGCATGCGACCAAGGGAAATGACGAAGCCCAGCACCATGGCACAGTTTGCCCCGCTGACAGCACTCAAATGTGAAAGTCCGGCCACCTTCATGGCCTCATTAAGGGCCTCGTCCGTCCCGCTGCGGTCCCCGAACACCATGCCGGGGAGCAGGGTTCGGGCCGGTTGCGGAAGCGATGCGCAGGCCGCCACGAAGCGGGCGCGCATCGCCTCGAACACCCCAGGCGGCTTGGGCTCGCCCACCGGCAGCAGGTCCGCGGCGGCGTTGAGCCAGAAGCGCTGCCGGTCCCCGGGCTCGGCGGCCGAAACCTTGGCCAGCACCTCGACGGTGCTGCCGCCGGCCGGCGGGACGCCTCCGGCGCGGGATTCGGCATAGCTCAGCCGCACCGGCACTCCGGAGACGACCCAGTTCCCTCGCCGGGCCACGGAGAGCACGCGCGCCTCGACGGTGAACTGTCGATGTTCCCGGGCGTCCTCGGAGAACCTGTCGATGACGCTCCCGGCCCTCGGGGCTGCTGTGAAGGCGAGCTGGACACGCACCGGCGACCCGCCGGACGCCGCTGCCTCCAGCTCGGCCGGGTTGCTGCCAGCCCCGGTCAGCACCAATTGCGTGAAGACCAACGCGGCAGCGGCACAGGCCAGTGCCGGTGCTGCAAAGCTGGGCGTCGCAACTCCGCCCAGCCGCCCGTGCCGGGGACGCAGCAACGCCAGCAACCCCGTGCCGCCGGCCAGCCACAGCCCCACCGCCCAATACAGCTGGCGGGCTTCGGCCAGCTGCACCCCGCCCAGCGCCGCGGCCCAGGTCGCGGCCAACGCCCAGCAACCGCGCACATCGATTGGCCCCGGTTCCGGCTCCGGTTCGTCTTTCGGCCGCCGTGCCAGCGCAGCGCGGAGGAAATTTGCAAGCCGCCCCAGGCCCGGATCCTGGTGCCGCTTGCTTCCTGCTCCAGCATCGCCCCATTCGTGAGAACCCATGCACTCAAGACCATACGATGAACGTTGCCATGCGGTCCGGGCAGCGCCCGGCTGTGGACAACAACGGTGCCTTCCGGGAATCGGAGGCGGAAGGAGCACGACATCGGCACTGCTGCCGAGGCGCAACCTTGGCTCGGTCTGGCCGATTCAACCGGCATCATGGTTGGTTTCGGACATGCGGACGCACATATAGGAGCTTGGCGGCAACGATTCGGCTTCTCCGTGGTCGAGTAGCGCGCGTTCAAGGTTGCCAAGCTAGACGCTGCCCGTGGCCGGATTCGAGGGGCGCCTCAGGGTCAGCAGCACTTTCCACGTGTCGGGAATCGACCCGAGCGAAGTCCTGCTGCTGCGCAACACCTTCAAGAAGGACGGGCTGACCGGCCCCGATGGCCTCACACCCGCGATGGACATGGCCTACGTCCGCGAGTAGAGGGTGAAGTTCCTCCATATCGCGAATCTTGGAACCTCGCAGTTAGTAAACCATTTGGTCATTCGTCGGTATATGGATACGATGGCTACGTTCGATGAAGCGCGCACGGAGCGCGAAGCGTGGACCCGGCTGCAGTGCCCTTCTCAAGATGTTGTCACCACGGTGTGCGGCGCCTAGCGACACCGTTGCTGCCGCAGGACCGGGCTACTTCTGACTGTTGAGGACTGCCAGCGTGCCGTCTTCCGCTTGCTGGGCATTGCCAGCGCACGGGTGGGCGTTCCAAGGTTCCGTATGGGAAAGGTTTCGAATGGACTTTGACGAAAGTGTCGCCGATCAGCTGATCTCCGCGTGCGATGAGGCAGTTGCGGTGTTGAGCGAGCAGCGTGGGCCGCGAGCATCTGTGACCGGAGAGGCGCTGGATGAGTTTCGTGGGCCGTTCGCCGTGATGTTCCAGCGGAATGCTGCTGCGCAGTCGGCGGCACGGAACATAGTGGTCGGGGCGCTGGAGAATCTGACAAGTCAGGTGCGGTTCGCGAAGACCCAGGCCGAACAGGCCCGCCAGGAACTAAAGAACGAGCAGGCGAAGGCCCTGTGGCATCTGGCCCAGGACGGCTTCATGGCTGTTGGTGCCGAGTATGTGAGGGCCCGGGTTCTGGGGCTTACGTTTCCTGGATGGTTCTCCGAGTCCGAGGTTCGCCGCCCCGAAGTGGTTCTCCCACCGATGGTCTTCGAGCCTCACGTGTGGGCAACCGGCGGGGGCTCGGGCACGAGTTCCGCCGTGCCGGACGCTTTGAAGCGGGCGTCAGCACTGTTCACCGAACAGCGCGAAGTCGTTGAACAGACGTGCGAACGCGTCGTGCGTGCCCTTGGTCAGTTCCAGGCTTCATGCTCGTGGGCGTTGAGTGACGTGGACGCGTTCGCTCCGGCCGTCTCTCGGTTTAACAAGGATGACCGCGATGATGACGAGAAATTGTGGTGGATTGCGGACGCGTTCCGTACCGCCGGGCAAGGCGCCGATTTGACCGTGCCGATTGAGTTGTCCACGACGTCTCTGGCCCTGGCTATCTCCCCGAGCGAGGTGCCCGGGGAGACCCTCCTGACGTTTCTCGCCACGGCTTCGCCACTGGAGGTGGAAGTTGCGTCGGGGAATCCGGAATGGGTCAACCCCCTGGCCTCGGTGCCCCCGGAACGGGTCGCCAAGTGGTGGGCCGGGCTACGCGGCCCCGGCAGCAAGGTGGAGCTTGATGCATCGAACGGCTATTCGGTGCAGCAGCGGGTTCTACTGGGATCTGCACCCAAGGTGTTCGGGTCCTTGGACGGAATCCCTGCGCTGGACCGTGTGTATGCCAATGAATTGGTTGCGGGATCGGATATCGAGGCGGCCGAGTCGGAGCTCGCCATGCTTCGGAAAGTCGCTGTCGGTGACCCGATGGCGTACCGGACCGAGGGGCGCCGGGAATTCCTCGTGAAGGAGATCGAGTACCTGAAGAAGGTTAGGTCCGGGGATGTGCAGTTGTATTTGTATGACCGTGGGAAGTCGCGGATCATTGAAATGATCGGAGCCCCGGATCAGGATACTCAGCGCGTGATCACGTATATTCCCGGCACCTTTACGAGCCGAGCGAGTTTTTACGATGGCGGTACTCAACAAATTTCTAAGTACCTGGTCCGTTGGGCTCCTCGTACGACGGCGTTCGTGTATAAGGACGGAATCTTCCCGGGGGAAGACCCCTACGCCGGCGAGCAAGATAATGTTCGTCTTAGTGAGGCGAACGACCCGGAACGTGGCTTGGACGCTGGACGCCAGCTTGCAAGCTTCCAGCGCGGGATGCAATCGGACCCGCTGCTTCAGGGAACCGAGCAGATCGGCATCGGACACAGTTGGGGGTATCAGAACCTCACGAGTTCCGAAATTTTTGGTGCCGAATACGAAAAGTCCATTTCCCTGTCGGGGGCCGGGATGCATGAACAGTGGGTCCCCGATGCGGAAACGCAATACATGAATTACGTATACGAGGGAGATGGCTTGTACATAATGCAAGATACGGGGCTGGTTTGGGACGGTAAAGTGCCACGTGCCCATGAGGCTTTTGAGAACCATGTCTACGCCAGGCCTTTCGGTGAGGGCGGCCTGGCTGACGACCACACCGTCATCGCGTCCGACAGTCAAGACAATAAGAAAGTACTAAAGGACATGCAAAAGCTGGTGAAGAAATGATTCGAGTGCGATTGGCTGTCGCTGCGGTGGCGCTGCTGTTAGGTACTACGGGGTGCGCGCCCAGCGAGTCTGGTGAACCCACCAGTACGGTCGGAATAGAAAGGAGCACCCCCGTGGAGAACGAGTTGACGTGGCAGAAGGCCAAGGCCCGGGCGCAAGCCATGGAAATGGAGATCGCCAAGCTGATTCCCGAAGACAAAGTGGTGAAGATCGACCAGGGAAAAACCGGTACATTATTCAGCTGCAGTGAAACACTACACAATTGGAATGGGGCGACCACTGTTTCTTTGAGCAAGGGGACAGAGCCAGAGTCTCTCGTCAAGGCGATTGAAGCACATTACCAGGACAGCCGCTTCACCATCGAAACAGATGTCGACATTGTCGGAGACTATCGGGTGCAGCTTCGTTCTCCGGACACTGCAGAGAATTACATCATCGTCAAGGATGGCCAGGGGACGATCAGTATCGATTCTGGTTCTGCTTGTTTCACCTTGCCTGAAGGCGAGTATCCGGGTGGTGATTTCTAAGCATTGCTGGCAAAGGTGGGTGCTCGCTGGATGCCCCTGGGTGCTCAAGACCGATGCGGCCTTCTGTACTGACGTCGACCAAAGTCCTAGTCAGCCTCCGGCCTCATCAATGTCCACACGCCCGAAATCAACCATGCCCTGGACCGGATCTTTCATCGGGTACCCGGGCGCCGTCGGTTCCGTGATTTTCCCGGGTCGGCGGCCCTTCCCGTTTTCGGGCAGCCGGCTGGCGGCCAGGTCGCGAGCCGGTGACGCCGAGATCCATGTCCCGGGCGTTGGTCTTTCACCAGCAGGTCGCCAATGCGGAGTGCCGACTGCGCGGGTCACGATCCGGCACTGGACAATCGCATAGCCGAGGCAACCACCGACAAGAAGTACTGAGTATGCCCCGAGACCCATTTCGGCGCCGTGATTACCCTTTCCCGTCAGGAGCACAGCGTGCACACCCTGGTGGAGCCGTTGGAGAAGCAGGGCTGACCCTGGGCTTCGCGTGCAACTTGTTCAAGCATGCTTGCTGGTATTAGACCCACCTCCTTTTACAACAGTATCTCCGCTGACAGCAAAAAAGATCACACCATCATCGCGACTAACAGCCAAGAGAATATGAAAGTGCTCGAAGACATGAGGGAGTTGGTGAAGAGATGAATCGTGTGCGATTCACAGTCGCTGCGGTGGCGCTGATGGTAAGTTTCACTGGATGCGCGCCAAGTGATCAGTACGGTGAACCGTCCAAATCGACGACAACGAAAGAGGCCGCACCTGTGGGGAACGAGTTGACGTGGCAGGAGGCCAAGGCCCAGGCGCAAGCCATGGAACTGGAGATCGCCAAGTTGATTCCCGAAGACAAAGTGGTGAAGATCGACCAAGGGAAAACCGGTACTCTATTCAGCTGCAGTGAAACACAACACAATTGGAATGGGGCGACCACTGTCACTCTGAGCAAGGGGACAGAACCAGAGCCTCTCGTCAAGGCGATTGAAGCGCAGTACCAGGACAGCCGCTTCACCATCGAAACAGATCTCAGCATCACTGGAAATTATCGGGTGCAGCTACGCTCTCCAGACACTGCAGCGTCCTACATCATCGTCAGAGATGACCCGAATGCAATTCGTATCGCTTCTGGCTCTGCATGCTTCACCTTGCCTGAAGGAGAGTATCCGCGTGGTGATTTCTAAGCATTGATGGCAAAGATGGGTGCTCGCCGGGTGCCCCTGGGACTTTGGTACTTGGATTTATTCTTGACGCTCAGGGCCGATGCAATCTTCCGTACGGGCGTCGAGCAACGTCATAGTCACTCACCTCCTTCAGCCTTGTCCGCAAGCCCGAAATCAACCATGCCCTGGCCCGGATCTTTCATCGGGTGCCCGGGCGCCGTCGGTTCCGTGATTTTCCACTGGAGGCGGAAGTTGCGTCGGGGAATCCGGAATGGGTCAACCCCCTGGCGTCAGTGCCCCCGGAACGGGTCGCCAAGTGGTGGGCCGGGCTACGCGGCCCCGGCAGCAAGGTGGAGCTTCGTGCATCGAGCGGGTATTCGGTGTTGAGATGATCGGCACCCCGAGCGAGGACACGCGGCGGGTGGCCACGTATGTTCCGGGCACGTTTACGAGCCTGAAGAGTTTTTACGACGGTGGAACCCAGGAATTCTCCAGGTACCTGGTGGAAGAAGCCCCGGGTACGGTGGCGTTCGTGTACAAAGACGGGCTCTTCCCGGGGGAAAACCAGCGTGAGCGCGGGACGGATCTCGGCCGCCTTGGTGAGGCTAACGATCCAGGGCGTGGATTGGACGCTGGACGGCAGCTGGCAAGCTTCCAGCCGGGGATGAAAACCGATCCGCTCCTTCAGGGCACCGAGCAGGTCGGGATCGGGCACAGCTGGGGGTACCAGAACCTCACGAGCTCTGAAATCTTCGGTGCCGAGTATGAGAAGTCGATATCCCTCTCCGGGGCCGGGATGCAAGAACAGTGGGTTCCGAATGCGGAGACCCTGTACTCGAATTTCGCGTATAAGGACGACGTCCTACTCTGGGCGCAACGAACGGGTCAGGTTTGGGACGGTAAGGTACCAATTACACATGAATCATTTACTAATCACGGCTACAACAGGCCTAACCATGGAAGTATCCTGCCTGATGGGAACCCGATTGACGACCACACTCTCATCGCCACCAACAGCCAAGAGAATAGGAAGGTGCTGAAGCACGTGCTCAACGAGGTAATGAAGTGATCCGGACACGATTGACAGCCATCGCCGCGGTGGTGCTGATGGCAGGTCTCAGCGGATGCATGCCAAGTGATCAGTCTGGGGACCCGACCAGCGTGACGACAACGGAGGAGGGAGGCGCTGTGGAGAGCGAATTGACATGGCAGGAGGCCAAGGCCCGGACGTTGGCCATGCAACTGGAGATCGCGGAGCTGATTCCCGAAGCCAAGGCCGTCAAGATCCATAACAAGAAAACCGGTACCCTGTTCAGTTGCAGCGAAACACAACATAACTGGCTCGGATCAGCCACAGTTACGTTGACGGAGGGTACTGAACCGGAGCCACTGGTGAAAGATATCGAAGCGCACTACCAGGACAGCGAGTTCGATATCGAAACAGATATTGACAATGTGGGAAATTACGAAATCCAGTTACGGTCATTGAACACTGCAGAGAATTATATCGTGGCTGCAGGATGGGACCCCGACACAATTCGTATCGATTCTGGATCTCCCTGCTTCACGTTGCCTGAGGGTGTCTATCCGGGCGGCGACTTCTAGGCACTGATGGCAAAGGGGGTGTGCTCGTCGCACGTCCATGGGATTTTGTCACTTGAGTTTATTCTTGACGCTCAGGGCCGATGCAATCTTCCGTACGGGCGTCGAGCAACGTCATAGTCACTCACCTCCTTCAGCCTTGTCCGCAAGCCCGAAATCAACCATGCCCTAGCCCGATCCATTTACCGGGGGCCCGGGCGCAGTCGGTTCCGTGATTTTCCCCGGGTCGGCGGCCCTTCCCGTTTCGGTCAGCCGGCTCCAAGATCAAGCACCGGAAAACTGCATTGCCGAGGCACCACCGACAAGAATTACTGAGAATGTCCCAGAGCTATTTTTTCGGGAATCAGCTTGCCGATCTCCAGTTCCATGGATTGTGTCTGGGCCTTGGCCTCCTGCCACGTCAACTCATTCTCCACAGGTTCGCCCCCCGTTGTCTTCGTATAGTTCAGTGCCACCGACGGATCAGAGGGTGCGCAACCGGTGAGACTTACCAATAGCACCAATGTGGCGCCGGTGAATCGTGTCCGGATCATCTGACCACCTTCTTGTGCGCGTCTCCGAGAGTTTTCCAATTGTCTTCAATGGCGGTAGCGATGATGGTGCGGCCTCCCCTACGTCAGGCATAAGCGGTCCCACGCTGAGCAACCCCACCCCGGCCGCGAATGGCCGCCCGCTCGGCGCAAAACGCGATCGTGGATCAATCCGTGGCGCAATCGGCGGTGAGCGGATTCAGCGAACAACCCGCCCGGCAACGCTGACGATTGCGCCGCCGCCTTGAGCATGAACGCTCCGCAAATACCATCCTGGTGGGCGTCTCCATGACCGGTCCGTCGCCATTTACCTTGACGGCTTCATCGCCGGATGTCGCGGAGGCCAACTGCACGTCATCATACGGGCGAGCCAGGATGTAGCCACCCCTGCCATCGATGCCTAGAACTCGCCGCGTGAAGGCACGCCCTCCGGCAAGGTAAAGCACGCAGACCCCGATGCAATGCGAATCGTTCCGGGCTCGAATATGCCGAAGATGTAGCTTTCTGCGGCGTCTCGTGAGCGTAATTGCACCCGATAGTCTCCAACGATGTCCAGATCGGATTTGATGGCGAAGGGGCCATCCCGGTAATGCGCCTCAATCGCCTTCAAGATTGGTTCTTCCTGGGTCCCCTCAGCTAAGGTGACGTTGGTTGACCCACTCCAATTGTGTTGTGTCTCGGAGCAACTGAACAGCAGGCCCGTCTCCCGCTGCTCGATCTTGGCCACCTTGTCTTGGGGAATCAGGTCGGCGATTTCCAGCTCCATTGCCTGGGCCTTGGCCTTGGCGTCCTGCTAGGTCAGCTCACTCTCCACGGGGGCAGTCCCTTCGGTTCCGGTCGTGCCGGTCGCTGCCCCGGACGTGCACCCGGTAAGCGCCGCCAACAGCACCAACACGGCAGCAGTGAATCGTGTCCGGATCATTTCATTACCCACCTAATCATGTCGAAGCGTGCCTCGAGATTGCCTTGGCCCTCGGGGTCGGCCCTCTGGATTTGACTATGGTCGTCAACCGGATCACCTTCACCGTCAGGCCTGGAATAGAAGCTATTGGTAAACGCCTCTTGAGTACTCGGTATCCTACCGTGCCAGACCAACCCTTTCCTTTGCGCCCAAAGCAAGGCATCGCGCTCATACACGAGATTCGTGTACTCGGTGTCCTCGTCCCGAACCCACTTTTCGTGCATTCCAGCCCCCGACAAGGAAGTGGACTTGTCCCACTTGGCACCGAAGATCTCAGAACTCGACAGGTTCTGGCAAGAAGAAGACATTGAACACCAGTATCTAGACGACGATGTGCTCAAAGGGCCGCCGTGCCATAGTCGCGCTGGCGATGCCCGTCTCCCGGGACGTCGGGCGGGAACCAACGGGCAAGATCCAGCCCGCCCGACCGCAGCCCGGGCGGCTCAATCGAAGACCACGCGTTCGCGCAGGTTGCCCAGCAGCGCCGGGCCGATGCCGCTCACGGCATCAAGTTCGCCGAGGTTCTTGAACGGTCCGTTGGCCAGCCGGAACTCCAGGATCCTGCCCGCCAGGGAAGGGCCGATGCCCGGCAGCTCCTCCAGTTGCCCCTGGTCGGCCGTGTTCACGTTGATTTTCCCCGGCTGGGTCCCGGTCCCGCTGGTTCCGTCCGACGTCCCGGGAGCCGGGACCCCGGCAGCCGGCGGCTGCCCGGTCTCGCCCCTGCGCGGGATGCGGATCTGTTCGCCGTCGCGGATTTGTGCGGCAAGGTTGATCGCCTCTGGGGCTGCATCCTTGGCCAGGCCGCCGGCCAGATCCACCGCGTCGAGGACCCTGGAGCCCAGCGGCAGGGAATAGACCCCGGGTTTCTTCACGGCGCCGACCAGATGGACCACGGCTGTCGCGCCGGCCACCGGAGGGGCAGTGGCGCCCGGCTCCTGCGGATCTTCCTCCGGCCACTGGATCCCCTGCGTTACCGGTGGCGCATCTGCTCTGTCGGGAGCCGGCACGGGATTTGCCTGCGATATGGGGGCAGTCTCCAGCGGGATGGATTCCGCGGCTCCTGGCGCACGCGGCGGCGGGTTGAACAACAGCGACACCGAGATCCAGGTCAGGGCCCCGAGAATCAGGACAATCGCGGCGGACCTGCCAATGAGCACGCGCAGGCGACCCGGGACGGGAGCCAGGTTGCTCCTTGTGGCATGATCCACCCACTCGTGAGAGCCCATGCCCTCCAGTGCACACGATCCTCGGGTCCGTGCGGCGCCGGCGGTGCCCGGTTGTGGAGAACCACGGCCCGGTAGCGCCGGGGTCCGGCTGCCGGGGGCGCTAGTTCGTTCCCGTGTCCTCGGGGTTGGCCTGATTGGCGGGAGAAGCAGGTTCTTGGGTGGCGGGCGCTGCTGCACCTTGCGGAAAGGGCGCGGCGGCGCGACGACGCGATTCCCGGCGTTGCGCCTCGGTGCGGGGCTTGGGCTCCGGCCTTGGCTTCGGTTCGGGCTTTACCTTGGATTCAGGTTTGGCAGGTCTGGGCGCCGGGGGCGCGATGCCGCCGGAAATCGCGACGGCCAACACGCCGGCCCCGGTGTGGGCACCGAGCACGGCCGGGACCGGGACAGCCAGGACCTCGAACAGGGAGGCGCCGGCCAGTTCCTGCACGATTTCCTCGGCGGCTTCCTGGTTCCCGAAGTAGTGCACCGCCAGGCGCGCCTGGGGCCCACGCGCGGCTGCCTCGTCGCGGGCAATGGCCACCAGGCGAGCCAGCGTGCGCGAATGGGTGCGGACTTTTTCGTGGGCGACGATCTGTCCGTCGCGCACCGAAAGGATCGGCTTGACGTTCAGCAACGTGCCCAGCACCGAGGCCAGGGTGCCGATGCGTCCTCCGCGGCGGAGCTGTTCCAGCGAGGGCACGGCGAAGTACACGTGGTTTTCGGCGGCGCGGTTGGCCACCGCCTCCAGCTCTGCCGGCGGAGCCCCGGCGGCGGCCAGCTCCGCGACGTCCATCACCGCGAATCCCTGGGCCAGGGCCACGGTAAGCGAATCGATCACGGTGACGGGCACCGGCGAGGACTCAGCGGCCAGGCGCGCCGCATCCACCGTCCCGGAGAGCACCGAGGAGAGGTGGATGGAAATGATTTCCTTCACCCCCGCATCGGCGAGTTCCCGGTAGGCGCGCAGCAGCTGCCCCGGTGCCGGCCGCGAGGTGCGCACGGCCTTGCCCATGGCCAGGCCGAGGGCCAGCTCGGTGGGCACGTCGTCGGTGCCCTCGGAAAAGATCTGGTCGTCGACCATGACCGGCATGGGCACCACGCGCAGGTATCGGGCGTGTTCACGCACCCAGACCTCGGGAAGCGCGGCGGCCGAATCGGTGACCACGCCCACGGGCACGAATCCCCGGGGCGGTGTCATCTGGCGGGCAGGTTCGGCGCCGCGCCTGCCCCACAGCCGCCCCACCCAGCCGCCGGGGCCGGCGGGCCTCGGCGGTCTGGGCGGCGGCTGGGTGGCGTTCATCTCTGTAGGCTACCTTCCCCCGCTAGGAGGCGGGAACCACGTTGACGAGTTTCGGTGCGCGCACGATGACCTTGTTGATCGCCGCGCCGTCCAGGTAGCGCACCACTGCCTCGTCGTTCAGGGCCAGGGCCTCGAGTTCCTCGGCGGTGATGTCCACCGAGACCTCCAGGCGCGCCCGGACCTTGCCGCGGATCTGCACGACCGCGGTGACGGTGTCCTGCACCAGCAGGGCCTCGTCGACCGCCGGCCAGCCGGCGTTGGCGACGGATGGCTCGTGGCCCAGGGCCGCCCACATGTCCTCGGCCGTGTAGGGCGCGAAGAGCGAGAGGATGACCGCGACGGCCTCGGCGGCCTCGCGGACCGCCGGGTCCGACGCGCCGGCGCCGGAGTCGATGGTCTTGCGGGTCGCGTTGACCAGCTCCATCAGCTTGGCGACGACGACGTTGAACTTGCCGCCCTCGAGCATGGCGGCTGCCTCGTGCACCGCCTTGTGGGTGACCTGGCGCAGCGCCTTGTCGCCGGTGGCCGGGTCGGTGCCCGGGTCGCTGTCGACATCCTGCGCCATGCGCCAGGCGCGGGCCAGGAACTTCTGCGAACCGCCCGGGGACACGTCGGCCCAGTCCACGTCGTCCTCCGGCGGGGAGGCGAAGATCATGGTCAGGCGCACCGCGTCGACGCCGAACTTGTCCAGCTGCTCGCCCAGGTCAACGCCGTTGCCCAGCGACTTGCTCATGGCCTTGCCGCCGTTGAGCACCTGTCCCTGGTTCAGCAGCGCGCTGAAGGGTTCGGTCACGTCGATCAGCCCCAGGTCGAAGATGACCTTGGTGAAGAAGCGCGAGTAGAGCAGGTGCAGGATCGCGTGCTCGACCCCGCCCACGTACTGCCCGACCGGCATCCAGTCGCGCACCGCCTGCGGGTCGAAGGGGCCCTCGGTGTAGTGGGGGGAGACGAAGCGCAGGAAGTACCAGGAGGAGTCCACGAAGGTGTCCATGGTGTCGGTGTCGCGCTTGGCGGCGGCACCGCACTTGGGGCAGTCCACGTTGACCCAGTCCTCGGCCGCGGCCAGCGGGCTCGTGCCCTTGGGGGCCAGTGCCTCGCCTCGCAGGTCATCGGGCAGGCGGACAGGCAGCTGCTCGTCGGGGACCGGGACCTCGCCGCAGTGCGCGCAGTGGATGATCGGGATCGGGGTGCCCCAGAAGCGCTGGCGGCTCAGCAGCCAGTCGCGCAGGCGGAAGTTCACGAACTTCTCGCCGGTTCCGGCCGCCTCGACGATCTCGATGGCGCGGGCGATGCCCTCGGCCTTGGGCAGTCCGTCCAGCTCCCCGGAGTTCACCAGGGTTCCCTCGCCGGCGGTGGCAACGCCGGTGGCCGCCGGGTCTTCCTCGCCGGTGTCCAGGACCACGCGCACCGGCAGGTCGAAGGTGCGGGCGAAGTCAAGGTCGCGCTGGTCGTGCGCGGGCACTGCCATGATCGCGCCGGTGCCGTATTCGGCCAGCACGTAGTCGGCGGCCCAGACCGGCAGCTTCTCGCCGTTGAGCGGGTTGATGGCGTAGCGGCCGGTGAACACGCCGGTCTTCTCGCGCTCGGTGGCCTGGCGCTCGATTTCGCTCAGCGCCTTGACCTTTTCCTGGTAGGCCTCCAGGGCCTCGCGGTGCTCCTCGGTGACCAGTTCGTTGGCCAGCTCGGCATCGGCGGCGACCACGAAGAAGGTGGCGCCGTGCAGGGTGTCCGGGCGGGTGGTGAAGACCGTGGTCTTGTGGGCTTCCTTGTCGCCGGCGGCCTCGATGACGAAATCGACGTGGGCGCCCTCCGAGCGGCCGATCCAGTTCTTCTGCATGGCCAGCACGCGCTCGGGCCAGTGGCCCTTGAGCTCTTCCATGTCATCGAGCAGGCGGTCGGCGTAGTCGGTGATCTTGAAGTACCACTGGTTCAGCGACTTCTTGGTCACGACGGTGCCGCAACGCTCACACGCGCCGTTGACGACCTGCTCGTTGGCCAGCACGGTCTGGTCGGTCGGGCACCAGTTCACCGGGTGGTTCTTGCGGTAGGCAAGGCCCTTTTCATAGAAGCGGGTGAACAGCCACTGGGTCCAGCGGTAGTATTCCGGGTCCGAGGTGTGGATGCGGCGGTCCCAGTCGGCGGAGATCGCATAGCGCTTGAAGCTGGCGGCCTGCGTGTCGATGTTCTTGTAGGTCCACTCGGCGGGGTGGGCGTTGCGCTTGATGGCGGCGTTCTCGGCCGGCAGCCCGAAGGAGTCCCAGCCGATCGGGTGCATCACGTCATAGCCCTGCTGGCGCCAGTAGCGGGAGACGACATCTCCCATGGCGAAGGCCTCGGCGTGGCCCATGTGCAGGTCGCCGGAGGGGTAGGGAAACATGTCAAGCACGTAGCGGCGTTCGGCGCTACCGTCGTCCTTGGGCGTGAAGACGCCGAGTTTGTCCCACACCGGTGCCCACTTCGCTTCCATGTCCTGGAAGCTGTAGGCCGCTGCGGCGGACTCGTTGTCAGCGGTTTCGGTGCCGGTCGGCTGGGTGCTCACTATCGGGTTTCGCCTTCTTCTGTTCATGCGCCTGTGGGTGAAACGTGGCTGTCCTGCTTGTTGCTGGCGTGTATCGGCGGCGTAGGCCCCCTGACACACAAAAGCCCCTTGGCAATCAAGGGGCGGCCGCATGGGTTTATCCCATGCGGCTAACTTAGCAAGAGCACTGCGTTCATGCCCCATATTCTACCCCACAAGACGCCGGCCCCGCGGGCTTGCCGGATGCACGCCCGCCCCCGGCGCCAGCCACAGTGGCCTAAAGCACGTCCTCGTCGACCCAGTCGAAGGTGCGGGTGACGGCCTTCTTCCACAGCCGCAGCTGCCGATCGCGCTCCGCCGGTTCCATGGACGGCTCCCATCTCTTGTCCTCGGACCAGTTGGCGCCCAACTCCCCGAGGTCCTTCCAGAAGCCGACGGCCAGCCCGGCGGCGTAGGCGGCCCCCAGCGCGGTGGTCTCGGTGACCCTCGGGCGGATCACCGGGACCCCGAGCAGGTCCGCCTGGAATTGCATCAGCGCGTCGTTGGCAACCATGCCGCCGTCGACCTTGAGTTCGGTGAGCGGGACCCCGGAATCGGCGTTCACGGCGTCCAGCACTTCACGGGTCTGGAAGGCGGTGGATTCCAGCGCCGCCCGGGCAATGTGGTTCTTGTTGGCGTAGCGGGTCAGCCCCACGATGGCCCCGCGCGCGTCCGCACGCCAGTAGGGGGCGAACAGCCCGGAGAATGCGGGCACGATGTACACCCCGCCGTTGTCCTCCACGCCGGCTGCCAGTTCCTCGACCTCCGCGGCGGTGGCGATCATCCCGATGTTGTCGCGCAGCCACTGCACCAGCGAGCCGGCCACAGCGATCGACCCTTCCAGCGCATAGACCGGTGCGGCGTCGCCCAGCTTGTAGCCCAGGGTGGTCAGCAGTCCGTTCCTGGAGCGGACGATTTCCGTCCCGGTGTTGAAGATCAGGAAGCAGCCGGTGCCGTAGGTGTTCTTGGCCTCCCCGGGCCCGAAGGCAGCCTGCCCGAAGGTGGCCGCCTGCTGGTCGCCCAGGATCCCGGCGATCGGCACCTGGCGCAGAAGCTGCGAGGTGTGCACGGTTCCGTAGACTTCGGAGGAGGACTTGATGGCGGGCATCATGGCGACCGGCACCCCGAAGTCGGCCAGGATCCCCTGGTCCCACTCCAGCGTCTCCAGGTCCATGAACAGCGTGCGCGAGGCGTTGGTGACGTCGGTGATGTGCACCCCGCCATCGGTGCCGCCGGTCAGGTTCCAGGTCACCCAGGTGTCGGTGGTGCCAAAGAGCAGGTTCCCCGCCTCGGCCTCCCGGCGAGCCCCCTCCACGTTGTCCAGGATCCATTTGACCTTGGTGCCGGAAAAGTAGGGTGCCAGCGGCAGGCCCACGCGTTCCTTGTACCGGTCGACTCCCCCGTCGGCCGCCAGCTCCTCGACGATGCCCTGGGTGCGGGTGTCCTGCCAGACGATGGCGTGGTGGATGGGCTTGCCGGTGCGTTTGTCCCACACCACGGTGGTTTCGCGCTGGTTGGTGATTCCCACGGCGGCGATGTCGTGCCGGGTGAGGTTGCCTTCGGCCAGCGCAATGCCGATGACCTTGCGGACGTTGTTCCAGATCTCCACGGCATCGTGCTCAACCCAACCCGCATGCGGGAAGATCTGCTTGTGTTCCATCTGCCCCGTGGAGACCACGGTGCCGGCATGGTCGAAGACGATGGCCCGGGAACTGGTGGTGCCCTGGTCGATCGCGATCACGTACTTGTGCATGTCGGTGCCTTTCAAGGGTGCCGTTCAGTAGGGGGTGGCGTTCGACGGCGGGAAGCGCCGTGCGGTGCGCGGTGTCAGGCGTTGCTCAGGGCCACATGCGCCCCGTGCTCCTCGGTGAGCACGCGCCGGCACGCCTGGACCTGCGCCGCGGTCTGCGCTGCGTCCCAGCCGAGCACCGGTGCCAGCGCCTCGGCAACCTGCGCCAGCAGCGCCTCGGTCACCAGCCCGCGGAAGGCCAGCGAGGTGCGCCGGATGAAAACGTCGGCAAGCGTCCCGACCTGCTCGTGCGTGCCCAGGTAGCGCACCTCGGCCGCGGAGAGTTCCGGGCAGCCCGGCAGCGTCGCGTCGTCTGGTCCGATGAACCCCAGCACCGCGTCGGCGCGGGTGCCATAGCGTTGCAACAGCACCTCGAGCCGTGCCCGCGGGGCCTGCCGGGCGCGCCGGGAATACCAGGCCTCCAGCTCCGCCGGGGTCCGGGGGTAGTCCCGCCCCCCGCCGATGGGCAGCGACCGGGTGCCGGGGATCGGCGAGACCCCGAGCTCGGCCAGCACCTTGTTGCCCAGGGTCCTGCCCAGCGCGCGGAAGGTGGTCCACTTCCCGCCGACCAGCGACAGCATCGGGGCACCCCCGGCAAGCCTGGTGTGTTCGATCCGGTAGTCGCGCGAAACGAAGCCCGGGGCGGTGTCGTCGTGGCGCGGCAGCGGGCGGACCCCGGAGAACCGGTAGACGATCTGCTCCGCTGACACCGGGATGGAGGGGAAGACGTGGCCGATCAGCTCGAAGAAGTACGCGACTTCCTCGTCGGTGCAGCGGGCGGGTTCGCCCATGTCCGCATCGATGTCGGTGGTGCCCACCAGCACCCGGTCCCGCAGCGGGTAGATCAGCACGATGCGCCCGTCGGAGTGCTCGAAGAAGATCTCCCGTCCGTCGCAGGCGGCCAGCAGCCCGGGATGGTCAAGCACGATGTGGCTGCCCTTGGTCCCGCCCATGAAGCTGCTGGGGGTGCCGATCGCCGCGTTGGTCATATCCACCCAGGCGCCGGTGGCGTTGACGATGACCTGCGCGTCGAAGTCGAATTCCTCCCCGGTGAGCTCGTCGCGCAATCGCGCCCCGCGCTCGCCGTGGCCGATGAGGGCCACGTAGTTGCTGGCCCGCGCGTGCGGGTTTGCCTCCAGCCCGTCGCGCAGCACGTCCAGGGTCAGCCGCTCGGGGTCGTGCACCGAGGCGTCGAAGTAGGTGGCGGTGTACTTCACGTCGGCCCGCAGTTTCGGGAGCACCGCGAGGGAGGCCTTGGCCCCGCGGAAGCGGTGCCAGGGCGTGTTGCGCCCGATGGCCCCGGCGAACACGTCGTACATGATCAGGCCGATCTTGATCAGCACTGCCCCGCGCTCGGCCCGCAGGCCGGGCCGGTGGGTCACGAAGCGCAGCGGCGCGGCCAGCAGCCCGGAGAAGGTGGAGAAGATCGGGACGGTGGTGCGCAGCGGCTTGACGTAGTGCGGGGCGATCTCCAGCAGCGTGTTGCGTTCCCGCACCGCCTCGTGGACCAGGCGGAATTCCCCGTTTTCCAGGTAGCGGATGCCGCCGTGGATCATGTGCGAGGAGGCGCCCGAGGCGCCCTGGCAGTAGTCGCCGCGCTCCACCAGCGCCACGTCCACCCCCTGCAGCGCCAGGTGGCGGAACGTCGCCACGCCGTTGATTCCCCCGCCGACGATGAGCACCTTGGCGCCGGGCCGGGCGCGCAGGGCGGCGAGTGCGGATCGGTGGGACGCTGCGGCTTCCACGGCGGGGCCATCCTTCGGTGTCACATCGGGCGTAAAGCGGGCTTCACATGGTCTTGTAGACATTACCGGGGGGCGCGGGCCGGTGCCTAGCCCCGCGGGTGAAGCGTAGGCGAATCGTTGCCGAACCGGCCCCGCGTGTGCCCAGCTAGGAACCCCTGCCTGGTGAGGGGCATGCGCTGACCGAAGCACTTCGGCTGTGCTTTGCGGGAATGCCGGAGCGTTGCCCGGCGCCTGGGCGCCGGCAATGAACAGCGCCGCTTTGACGATGTTGTGTTCCAAAGGAGGCCGGACTTCGAGGCGGGCAAGCACCTCGACGCAGGCCTCGTCTCCAACGACGATCCACCTTTCGAGGCCGCACCGCCGCGGCTACGTGTCGAGGTGCATGTCGTCCGGCATCATGCTCATTCCAGGCCGGCAATCGGCGTGCCAGGGTGGCATTTGAACGGCGACTGGCCGCACAGTGGCATCGACCGGCTCACAGGGCAGGCGCTTACGCAGCGACGCAGACGGCCGATGCGAGGTGTCCCCGGGCGCAGCGCATGGCCGGAGTCCAGTACTCGCCGTAGCCGCGGGTGGCCAGGGCCTGCTGCACGTTGGTGATGAGGTAGCCGGCGTGGCAATTGGGCGGGTTGATGATCCGCGAGTAATACGCGGCAATCTCTGCGGCCGTGTGGGCGACGTGGATACTGTGGGCCGAGCCGATGTGGATGGCCCCGTAGGACACGATCCATGACGGGCAGACATAGGGGTTTTTGTGGACGGTGACGTGTGGGAGGTGGTCGTTGGTGCTCATGGCCGGCTTCTGGATGGAGAGGTGGGGGTGGCGGGGTGGAACGGCAGGTATCCGTCATGGGCTGTTCTCCGAGGTTGTGAGCGCCGTTCCGGGCGTTGAAGGATGTGCCTATCCCTCCATGATTGCAAGGGAGCAGGACAGTTTGCGGTCAGCCGACGGGGCGCTCGCCGTGGAGTCGATCGGGGTGGTGTGGACGCAGTTGGGGAAGCGGCGGAGGGCTTGGGGCTTGTTCCAGGAGCTGGTCTCCGGGGTTGCGGGACTTCTGCCATCGATTCCGGGATCATGGGCTCCCCTGCCTGTTGGAAGGCGGCCCGGTTCCCGCGCGTCATCGCAGGACCTGCCGTGCGGATTAACTGTGGCCCTTGGCGGTCTTTCAACTGTTCGTCCACCTGCTCAGATGCACCGCCTTGCCACGTTCTCGGGAGCGCATGAAGGATCCCGCGGGGGCATCTTCGTCCCGGCATGACGGCTCCCCACCACCCATTGGAGATAGGCTGGAACCATGCCCCCGATCCCGCCGCATTCCACTCGCCGCGCCCTGAAAAGCATCCACCACATCCACGGCGCGCAGGTATCCACCTGGACCTACCCGGCCACCGGCCCTTGCCGCGGCGTCATCCTGGCGGTCCACGGCTTCCGCGGCGACCACCACGGCCTGGCCCGGGTCATCGGGCAGCTGCCGGACTTCGCGATCGTCGTGCCCGACCTGCCGGGCTTCGGCGCATCGACCCCGTTCGGCGCGGATCCGGCCCCGGCTTCCGGCGTGTCGGCCACGGGCGCGCCGACGGCGGCCTCCCCGGCGGCCACCCCCGCGACGCCGCGCCACGACGTGGCCGGCTACGGCGAGGTCATCGGCGCGCTGCGCGAGGAGCTGGGGCTGGGCCCCGACACCATTCTGCTGGGCCATTCCTTCGGCACCATCGTCGCCGCGGCGTACCTGGCACGGCATCCCGGCGCCTTTGCGCGCCTGGTGCTCATCAACCCGATCTGCGAGCCCGCGCTCGAGGGCGGCCAGGCCGTGATGTCCCGGGCGGCCGGGGCGTACTACGCGGCGGGGGAACGGCTGCCGGCCCCCCTGGGCGAGGCGCTGCTGCGCTCGCGGCTCATCACTGACGTGATGTCGCTGGCCATGCTCAAGTCACGGGACCCGGCGATGCGCGCCTACGTCGTGGACCAGCACCGGCGCTTCTTTTCCGGGTTCACATCCCGGGCCACGCTGCGCGAGGCCTACGCCGCCTCGATCACCCAGACCGTGCGCGACGTTGCGGCCCGCATCAACGAGCCCACGCTGCTGGTGGTCGGCGAGCAGGACGAGCTCGGGTCGGTGAAGGCCCAGCGGTCCCTGGCCCGCACGTTCCCGCGTGCCTCGATGCGGGTCATTGGCGGGGTGGGGCACCTGATCCACTACGAGAAGCCCGCCGAGGCGGCCTCGCTCATCGAGGATTTCCTGGCCGCGGAGCACCCCTGGGTGCCGCGCGGGATGCCGCGCACCCTATACCCGTCAAGGGACCGGCCGACCGCCCGGTAGCACCGGCCCGGGCCAACCCGGCAGGCCGTCGGATGAGAAAACTAGAGGACGCCGTCCGGGTCGATGCGGATCGAGACGACAGGTTCCTTCGCTGCGCTGAAGGTGGCCCGCAGCGCGCGCAGGGCCGCGGTGACCGCAGGACCCTGGGCGTAGGAGAAGAACAGCAACCAGCGGTGCTCGCCCTCCCCCAGCAGCACCGGTCCGTGCCGGCGCACCTGGTCGCCCACCGCCAGTGCCGCCATGAACTTGTCGGCCGCCGCCGCCGGTCCCTTGACCATGGCGGTGCGCACGGCCGGGGGCAGGCCCAGGTCGCGCCGTTCGTCGAGTTCGGCCTCCGCATAGGCGGCGGCGTCGAAGCGCACCAGCGCGCGCATCGGCTCCCCCGGTTCCCCCGCCACCACCACGGTGCCGCCGCCCGGGCGCTCCCCCGAGGCGTCGCGTCCGCGGGCCAGGTGCGCGGCCCCCATCCAGCGGTTGAGCACCTCTTCCCCGGTGCGCAACCCCTCGCGGGACAGCATCCGGTCCCCGTCCAGCAGCAGCACCGCCGCGTACCCGTTCTCCGCCACCGGCTCGGCGCCCGGGGTAGCCACGACCAGCGCCGGGGCATCGGGCACGGTGTAGAGCGGCTTGGCCCCGGTGGCCGCAACGACCTTGACGTTGGCGAAGGCGCGGCCCAGTTCCTCGGCGGTGCGGTCCGCGCCGATGGACGCGGCGCGCAGCCGCATGAACCCGCATTCGACACAGTTCCAGGCGTGGGCGACGAGACCGCACCAGCCGCAGGCCGGGGCCCCGCGCGCGTCGTCGAGGGCCAGCGGCCCGTTGCAGGCGGTGCAGCGTGCCGGGGTGCGGCAGCGTTCGCAGCGCAGCGCCGGCATGAACCCGGTCCGCGCCACCTGCACCAGCACCGGGCCGTGCGCCAGCGCCGCCTTGGCCTCGCGCCAGGCGGCGGCCGGGAGCCGGGCCGCGTGCAGCAGCGGGTCGCGGTCGGCCTCGAACTCGTCGGAGGCGGCGATGACCCGCGGGGCGTGGGCGCGCAGCCGCGCCCGGTCCGCGACCAGTTCGGTTGCCCAGCCGCTGCGCACCAGCCGCTGGGCCTCGGCGCTGCGCCCGGGGGCCGCCAGCAGCAGCCCGGCATTCTCGATCCCGCAGCGCAGCAGCAATACCTCGCGGGCGTGGTGGTAGGGGGCGCGCGGCTCGGCGTGCGAGGAATCGGCGTCGTCCCAGATGATGGCAAGGCCCAGGTCGCGCACCGGGGCGAAGGCCGCGTTGCGGGTGCCCACGACCAGCCGCGCCTGTCCGCGCGCGACGCGCAGGAAGTTGCGGTAGCGCGGGGTGGCGCCGTCCTCGGCGCTGAGCCGCGCGTAGCCCTCGGCGCCCAGGCGCTCGTCGAGCGTGGAGGCAAGCCGGGCGAGGTCGCGGGCGTCGGGAACCACGATGAGCACCCCGCGCCCCGCGGCCAGGGTCAGCTCTGCGGCCTCGAGCAACAGCGCCGGCCAGTCCCCGGGCCGGTTGGGCACCGCGGAGAGCACCGCGCGGGGGGCCTCCCCGGCGCGCAGCCCTGCCGCGTATTGGGCTCCCCCGTGGTATTCGGCCAGCAGCGCGGATGAGGGTTCGGCGGGGGCATCCGCGGCCGCCGCGGGCTCGGCCGCGGCGTCCCCTGCGGGCGACTTTTCGGTCTCCACCCGGGCCATGCGGGCCGGGACGGCCGAACGCAGCACGTCCCACACCCCGCCGGCGTAGCGCTCGGCAACGGCCCGGGCCACGGCAAGCACCGGCGCGCTGAGCACCACCTCCGGGGAGATGACCGCGCGCAGCGGCTGCAGCTTGATCCCGGGGTCGGAGTGCGCCAGCCGCTCGGTCAGGAAGCCCGCGAGCTCCTGCCCGCCGAAGCGGACCTTGACCCGGACGCCGGGTTGCGCCGCCGCGTCGAGCTCGGCGGGCACCAGGTAGTCGAAGGGCCGGTCAAGGTGCGGGACGGCGGAGTCGATCACGACCCGCGCGACCGGCAATTCACCGGCCATGTTCGGGATGCCGGGCAGCGGGGCGGACAGGTCAAAGCCCGCCAGCAACGAGGGCTGAGCCGACTTTTCCATGCACCACACCTCCCCTTGGACACCTCGAGATTTAGCCTACCGCCGGCCGCGCAACGGGCTTAACCGCGGATCGGGTGCCGCATCGCCTCGCGGGCGCGGCACCCGATCCGCCGGACAGACTCCCGGCCGGAGTCTCGGCTAGGCGTTGAAGAAAGCCTTCAGCGCATCCACGCGGTCCAGGTTCTCCCAGGTGAAGTCGGCCTCCTCGCGGCCGAAGTGGCCGTGGGCGGCGGTCTTCTGGTAGATCGGGCGCTTGAGGTCAAGGTCCTCGATGATGCCCAGCGGGCGCAGGTCGAAGATCTCGTTGATCGCCGCGGTGATCCGCACCGGGTCGACGGTCTCGGTCCCGAAGGTCTCCACGTACAGGCCCACCGGGCGCGCCACGCCGATGGCGTAGGCGACCTGGACCTCGACGCGGCTCGCCAAGCCGGCGGCGACGACGTTCTTGGCGACCCAGCGCATGGCGTAGGCGGCCGAGCGGTCGACCTTCGAGGGGTCCTTGCCGGAGAAGGCGCCGCCGCCGTGGCGGGCGTAGCCGCCATAGGTGTCGACGATGATCTTGCGTCCGGTCAGCCCGGCGTCGCCCACCGGTCCGCCGATGATGAAGGGGCCCGAGGGGTTCAGGATGATGCGGGTCTCGGAGGTGTCAAGCTCCGTGCCGGCGAGCACCGGGTTGACGACCTCGGACAGCAGGCCGTCCTTCAGGTCCTCCAGCGAGAGCTCGGAGGCGTGCTGGGAGGAGACCACGATGGTCTGCACAGAGACCGGCTTGTCCCCGTCGTAGCCGATGGTGACCTGGGTCTTGCCGTCGGGGCGCAGCAGCGACAGCGTGCCGTCCTTGCGCACCTGGGTGAGCCGCTCGGAGAGGCGGTGCGCCAGGTGGATCGGGGTGGGCATCAGCGTCGCGGTCTCATCGGACGCGTAGCCGAACATCAGGCCCTGGTCGCCGGCGCCCTGCGCGTCGCGCGGATCCACGGCGGTGCCCTCGCGGACCTCCAGGGAGTTGAACACGCCGTCGGAGATTTCCTGCGACTGCTGCCCGATGGACACCGACACGCCGCAGCGCGCGCCGTCGAAGCCGTTGGCCGAGGAGTCGTAGCCGATGTCCAGGATGGTGCGGCGCACGATCTCCGGGATCTCCACGTACCCGTCGGTGGTCACCTCGCCCGCCACGTGCACCAGCCCGGTGGTGGTCAGGGTCTCCACGGCAACCCGGGAGTTGGGGTCCTGGGCCAACATGGCGTCGAGGATGGCATCGGAGATCTGGTCACAGATCTTGTCCGGGTGGCCCTCCGTAACCGATTCGGAGGTGAAGAGGCGTAGCTGCGGGGATTCTAAAGTCACCTTGCCACTCTACCGGTAAGTGCACATGCCGGCCGGATCGGCCGAACGTCGGGGTCATGTGGAAGTGGCCACACCGGCTTCGTGACGATTCGTGGCGCCCGGCGGCGCCTGCATGACGCCGCGCGGATGCCGGCTTGACTCCGCGCCGCGGTGCCGGGGCGGATCAGCCCTGGCGCACCGGCTCCAGGGCGCGGGCGATGGCGGCGATGACGGAGGCGGCGACCCGGTCCTTGGACCCGGAAGCGTGCACGGGCGCGGTGCCGTCGGCGAAGAGGATGGTCACGGAGTTCTCGTCGGTGCCGAACGTCAGGTTCTCCCCGACCTCGTTGACGACGAGCATTTCGCAGCCCTTGCGCTTCAGCTTGGCCGCGCCGTACTCGAGCACGCCGGCCTCCGCGTCGCCGGTTTCCGCCGCGAAGCCCACGATCAGCGGCGGCAGGTCCCCGGCACCGCCCGCGGCGGCGCGCTCCGAAACCAGGGTGGCCAGAATGTCGGGGTTGCGCACCAGGGTGATCACCGGGTCGGCGCGGTCCTCGGACTTCTTGATTTTCGCGTCCACGTATTGGGCCGGCCGGAAGTCGGCGACGGCGGCGCTCATGACCAGCACGTCGGCGCCGCGGGCGGCCTCGGTGACGGCGTCCTGCAGTTGCCGGGCGGTGGAGGCGGTGCTCAATTCCACGCCTGCGGGTGCGGGCAGGTCCATGTGGGCGGCGATGAACCGCACGGTGGCTCCGGCGGCCAGGGCGGCCTTGGCCAGGGCGATGCCCTGCCGGCCCGAGGACCGGTTGCCCAGGTAGCGCACCGGGTCCAGCGGCTCGCGGGTGCCTCCGGCGGATATCGCGACGACCTTCCCGGCCAGCGGACCGGCATCTGCCGCCACCTGCCCCGGCGCGTCGGCCCCGGACACGCCGGGAGCGGCTTCAAGGTACGGCGCGAGCGCCGCGAAGATCTCCTCCGGCTCGGGGAACCGGCCCGCGCCGGAGTCCTTGCCCGTGAGGCGCCCGACCGCGGGGTCGATCACGTGCACGCCGCGGCTGCGCAGCAGGGCGACGTTGGCCACCGTGGCGGGGTGTTCCCACATCTCGGTGTGCATGGCCGGAGCCATGACCACCGGGGCGCCGGTGGCCAGCAGGGTGCCGGTGAGCAGGTCGTTGGCCATGCCGGCGGCGGCCCGCGCCATCACGTCGGCGGTGGCCGGCGCGATGACGACCAGGTCGGCCTCCTGGCCGAGGCGGACGTGGTTGACGGTGTCCACGGCCTCGAAGACGGAGGTGCGCACGGGGCGCCCGCTCAGCGCCTCCCAGGTCGCGATGCCGACGAATTGCAGCGAGGCTTCGGTGGGGATGACATCGACCTGGTGCCCCGCCTCCTTAAACAGCCGTAGCAGCAAAGCTGCCTTGTAGGCGGCGATCCCTGCGGATACACCTAGGACAATGCGCTTCACTGCTACCACCGATGCGTTAGTGCGTGGCGCCGGCCCGGAAGGGACCGGATTCGGCCCGACCCCCGGCTGCGCCGGCACCCACGCGGTGTAATCGTTTGCGGCCGAGTGGCTACTCGGCGGCTTCCTCGATCTTCGAGACGTTGAGCATGCCCTCGTTGATTTCGCGCAGGGCGATGGACAGCGGCTTCTCGTTCAGGCGGGTGTCGACCAGCGGGCCGACGTACTCGAAGAGGCCCTCGTGCAGCTGTGCGTAGTACGCGTTGATCTGGCGTGCGCGCTTGGCGGAGTTGATCACCAATGCGTACTTCGAATCGGTGGTGGTCAGCAGCGAGTCGATGGACGGGCTGATGATGCCTTCAAGGTTCGTGTTCACGAAGCCTCCAAATAACTAGGTGGTGGATCAAGACGTAGGGGGTACTGCATCCGCCGGGCCCCGGTGCCGTGCGGCACCAAGGGCCCGGCGGGCCTTGCACAAAAGTTTTTAGCGTGCGTGCGGGGTCAACCCCATGAGGGTCACCAGCTCGTTTGCGGCCCGCGAAATGTCGTCGTTGACGATGGTCACGTCGAATTCCGATTCCGCGGCAAGCTCCAGTTTAGCGGTTTCCAGCCGGCGCTGCTGCTCCTCGGGTGTTTCGGTGCCGCGGCCCACAAGTCGGCGCACCAATTCCTCCCAGCTGGGAGGGGCCAGGAACACGAATGTCGCCTCCGGCAGGTTCTCCTTGACCTGGCGCGCGCCCTGCAGGTCGATCTCCAGCAACACCCGCTTCCCCGCGGCCACGGCCTCCTCGACCTTGGTGCGGATGGTGCCGTAGCTGTTCTGGCCGTGCACGACGGCCCACTCCAGCATTTCGCCGTCGTTGACCAGTTCCCCGAACTTCTCCGGCCCCACGAAGAAGTAGTGCACGCCGTCGACCTCGCCCGGGCGCGGCTGGCGCGTCGTGGCGGAAACCGAGAGCCACACCTGGGGGTAGTTGTCGCGAATGTAGGTGGAGATCGTTCCCTTCCCTACGGCCGTGGGACCGGCGAGGACTGTGACCGCGGGGTGGGGGCTAACCGTCATGGTGTGCTTCGTTACTCTTTCGTTTTGGGGGGCGATTGCTGGAAATGTTCCACCAATGCGATGCGCTGTTTGCGCCCCAGCCCGCGCAGGCGCCTGCTGGGTGAGATGCCTAGTCTATCGATAAGCGTGTGTGCCCGGATCTCCCCGACGCCCGGGACCGACTCCAACAGGTCCATGACCCGCAGCCTGCCGATGGCCTCGTCGTGGGGAACCAGGTCCAGAAGTTCATTGATGCCCAGCTTTCCGGTGCCGAACTGGTTCTTGATTTCGGCCCTGCGCGTGCGTGCAGCCAGCGCCTTTGCCCGCGCGCGAATACGGTCCTCGTCTGAGAGTTCTCGCAGTACCATGCCTTTTGCCGCCGTTCCATCTATTGGGTCAAGCACCAGGGCAACAAGCCCTGAACTGAAGATAACGAATGATGGGCCCCGATGCAATGGTTAATCGTGCTGTGGCTACCAGTAATGCGTGAACGAGGGGCAAATTCCGGTCATGGGGCAGGTTGCGGGGCGGCGGGTGTAAGCAAGATCATCCCGCAATCCATGTTTGGGGCGGATGCTGGCCCCACATGCGCCGATGCGTCGGGGGCCCGGCCGGGAGACGGTCCGGGCCTGCCCCGGCCGCTGCGGGGCTCCCCATGGGAGCCCGCGTGGGGACGACGAGGCCCCCGGCGCGACCCGCGTGGGTTGCGCCGGGGGCCTCGGATGGCACCGGGAAACCAGTGCCCGCCGGCCCGCCGGCTAGAGCAGCGAGTCCCGGGTCGCGGCCGCGGCGTCGCGCAGCGCCCCGGCGTCGGGGCCCGCCTTGAGCACGTCGCGGCTGGAGGTGCCGAGCACCTGCGGCCAGAACGCGCCGAAGGACGCCTTCATGTCCGCGCCCGTGGCGCCCTGGGCGCCGAGCCCCGGCGCCAGGATCGGGGCGTGGGAGGCGGCCAGGTCGATGCCCAGTTCCTCCAGTGCCGCGCCCACGGTGGCGCCGATGACCAGGCCGGTGGAGCCGAACGGGGTCGCCCCGGCGTTTTCCGCGGCGACCGCGCCGACGATGCCCCTGGCCACGGAGTCGGCGCCGCCGACATGCTGCACGGACTTGCCTTCCGGGTTGGAGGTCAATCCCAGCACGAACACGCCGCGGCCGGTGGCCGCCGCGAGGTCAAGGGCCGGGCGCAGCGACTCGTAGCCCAGGTAGGGGCTCAGCGTCACGGCGTCGGCGGCCAGCGGACTGCCCTCCCCCAGCCAGGCATCCGCGTAGGCGGCCATGGTGGAGCCGATGTCCCCGCGCTTGGCATCGGCGATCGACAGGACGTGGCCGGCCGCGCACAGCGCCAGGGTTTCCTCCAGCACCGCCAGGCCGCGCGAGCCGTGGCGCTCGTACAGCGCCACCTGCGGCTTCAGTGCCGCGACGTGCCCGGCCAGGGCCTCCACGACGGAAAGCGAAAAGCTGCGCAGCCCGTGCACGTCGTCTTCCAGCCCCCAGGCAGCCAGCAGGCCGGGGTGCGGGTCGATGCCCACGCACAGCGGGCCGTGCGCGTCCATGGCGGCGGCCAGGCGCTGCCCGAAGGGCGCACGGGCGGCCGCCGCGGCCGCCCGTGCCTCCGCGCTAGGCATTGGCGCCGTCCTTGGTCACCGCGGCGGCTGCCGCAGCGGCCTCGGCCTCGGCGACGCCGGCGGCCTGCAGGGTCTTGGCGTGCTCCTGCAACGAGGTGACGGTCCACTCGAAGTGGCGCATCGCGTCGATCGCCTGGATGGCGGCGCCGAATTCGGCGACGGTGGTGATGATCGGGGTGCCCACCGAGACGGCGGCGGCGCGGATCTCGTAGCCGTCCCCGCGTGCCTCGCCGCCCGAGGGGGTGTTCAGGATCATGGCGATCTCCCCGTCGGTGATCAAATCCACGATGTTCGACTCGCCCTCGACCGATCCCTCGCGGACCTTGCGGACCACGGTGGAGGGGATGCCGTTGCGGCGCAGCACTTCGGCGGTGCCGCCGGTGGAGACGATCTCGAACCCGATGTCGGCCAGGTGCTTGACCGGGATCACGATGGAGCGCTTGTCGCGGTTGGCCACCGAGACGAAGACCTTGCCCTTGGTCGGCAGCGGGTTGTTCGCGGCGGCCTGGGACTTGGCGAAGGCGGTGTCGAAGTACTTGTCGATGCCCATCACCTCGCCGGTGGAGCGCATTTCCGGGCCGAGCAGCGAGTCGACGACCTTGCCCTCCGGGGTGCGGAAGCGGGCGAAGGGAAGCACTGCCTCCTTCACCGAGACCGGCGCGCCCTCGGGCAGGTTGGCCCCGTCGCCGGACTCCGGCAGCATGTGGTGCACGGAGCGCAGGTGCGCGATGGACACCCCGACGCCGATCATCGCCGCGGCCTTGGCCAGCTGCACGCCGGTGGCCTTGGAGGTGAACGGCACGGTGCGGCTGGCGCGCGGGTTGGCCTCGATCACGTAGAGCACATCGGACGCCAGCGCGAACTGGATGTTGATCAGGCCGCGCACGCCCACGCCCTCGGCGATGGCGCGGGTGGCGGCGACCACGCGGTCGCGCACGTCCTGGCCCAGGGTGATCGGGGGCAGCACGCAGGCGGAGTCGCCGGAGTGGATGCCGGCCTCCTCGATGTGCTCCATGATTCCGCCGACGTAGAGGTCGGTGCCGTCGAACAGGGCGTCGACGTCGATCTCGATGGCGTCCTCGAGGAACCTGTCAACCAGCACCGGGTGGTCGGCGGTGATCTCGGTGGCGTTGGTGATGTAGCGGGCGAGGTTGGCCTCGTCGTACACGATCTCCATGCCGCGGCCGCCCAGCACGTAGCTTGGGCGGACCAGGACCGGGTAGCCGATCTCGTCGGCGATGCGCTTGGCTTCCTCGAAGGAGACGGCGGTGCCGTTCTTCGGGGCGATGAGCCCGCCGGCATCCAGCACGCGCTGGAAGGCGCCGCGGTGCTCGGCCAGGTCGATGGCCTCCGGGGAAGTGCCCAGGATCGGGACGCCGGCGTCGGCCAGTTCCTGCGCCAGCTTCAGCGGGGTCTGCCCGCCGAGCTGCACGAACACGCCGAGGACCCCGCCGGTGGATTCCTCCGCGTGGATGACCTCCAGCACGTCCTCGAGCGTCAGCGGCTCGAAGTACAGGCGGGTGGAGACGTCGTAGTCGGTGGAGACGGTTTCCGGGTTGCAGTTGACCATGACTGTCTCGTAGCCGGCGGCCCGCAGCGCCATGGTGGCGTGCACGCAGGAGTAGTCGAACTCGATGCCCTGGCCGATGCGGTTCGGGCCCGAGCCCAGGATGATGACCGAGGGCTTTTCGTGCAGCGCGACCTCGGTCTCCTCGTCGTAGGAGGAGTAGTGGTACGGGGTGAAGGCCTCGAACTCGGCGGCGCAGGTGTCAACGGTCTTGAATACCGGGCGGATGCCCAGCGCGTGGCGGATCCCGCGCACCACCGCCTCGGTCTTGTTGGTCAGCTTGGCGATCTGCGCGTCGGAGAAGCCGTGGCGCTTGGCCTCGCGCAACACGTCTTCGTTGAGGTCCGGGTTGGAGCGGATCATCGCGGCGGTCTCGTTGATCAGCACCAGCTGGTCCAGGTACCACGGGTCGATGGCGGTCTTCTCGAAGACCTGCTCGATGGATGCGCCGCCGAGCAGCGCGCGCTGCACGTTGTACAGGCGCTCGGTGGAGCCCTTGACCGAGTCCTCGAGCAGCTGCTCGATCTCGAAGTCCATCGGCTTGTTGAACGCGATCTCGGACCCCTTCTGCTCCAGGGAGCGCAGGGCCTTCTGCAGGGCCTCAGTGAAGTTGCGGCCGATGGCCATCGCCTCGCCGACGGACTTCATGGTGGTGGTCAGCGTCGCGTCGGCCGCCGGGAACTTCTCGAAGGCGAAGCGCGGGACCTTGACCACGACGTAGTCCAGGGCCGGCTCGAAGGCCGCGGGGGTCTTGAGCGTGATGTCGTTGGGGATCTCGTCCAGCGTGTAGCCCAGCGAGAGCTTGGTGGCGATCTTCGCGATGGCGAAGCCGGTGGCCTTGGAGGCCAGCGCGGAGGAGCGGGAGACGCGCGGGTTCATCTCGATGACCACGATGCGCCCGGTGTCAGGCTCGATGGCGAACTGGATGTTGCAGCCGCCGGTGTCAACGCCGACCTCGCGGATGACCGCGATGGAGATGTCGCGCAGGCGCTGGTACTCGCGGTCGGTCAGCGTCATGGCCGGGGCCACGGTGATCGAGTCGCCGGTGTGCACGCCCACGGGGTCGAAGTTCTCGATGGAGCAGATGACCACGACGTTGTCGTTCTTGTCGCGCATCATTTCCAGCTCGTACTCCTTCCAGCCCAGGATCGACTCCTCCAGGAGCACCTCGGTGGTCGGCGAGTACTGCAGGCCGGCGCCGGCGATGCGGCGCAGGTCCTCGGCGTTGTACGCCATGCCCGAGCCCAGCCCGCCCATGGTGAAGGAGGGGCGCACCACCACGGGGTAGTTCAGTTCCTCGACGGCGGCGAAGGCCTGCTCCATGGTGTGCACGATGACCGACTTGGCGGATTCGGCGCCGCAGCGCTCCACGACGCCCTTGAACTTCTCGCGGTCCTCGCCGAGTTCGATGGCCTCGATGTTCGCGCCGATCAGCTCGACGTTGTACTTTTCCAGCACGCCGGCCTTGTCCAGGGCGATGGCGGTGTTCAGGGCGGTCTGGCCGCCCAGGGTCGGCAGGATCGCGTCGGGGCGCTCCTTGGCGATGATCTTCTCCACGACCTCCGGGGTGATCGGCTCGACGTAGGTGGCGTCGGCGAACTCCGGGTCGGTCATGATGGTGGCCGGGTTGGAGTTGACCAGGATGACCCGCAGGCCCTCCTCCTTGAGCACCCGCAGCGCCTGGGTGCCGGAGTAGTCGAATTCGGCCGCCTGGCCGATGACGATCGGCCCGGAGCCGATGACCAGGACCGACTTGAGGTCTTCGCGCTTAGGCATTACTTCTCTCCCTGGGTGGATGCGGTGGCGGCGGTGTTCTTGGCCGCGCGCATGTTGGTGATGAACCTGTCGAACAGGTGGCTGGCGTCGTGCGGACCGGAGGCCGCCTCGGGGTGGTACTGCACCGAGAAGGCGGGGATGTCCAGGCAGGCCAGGCCCTCGACGACGGAGTCGTTGAGCGAGATGTGGGACACCTCGACGCGGCCGAAGCGCTCCAGCGGGGCGTTCGCGGCGCCCTCGCGGGGTGCGTCGACGGCGAAGCCGTGGTTCTGGCTGGTGATCTCCACCTTGCCGGTGGCCTTGTCCAGCACCGGCTGGTTGATGCCGCGGTGGCCGAAGCGCAGCTTGTAGGTGCCGTAGCCCAGGGCGCGGCCCAGGATCTGGTTGCCGAAGCAGATGCCGAAGTACGGGATCCGCGCGTCGAGCACCTGGCGGACCAGCTCGACCTGGGTGGCGGCGGTGGCCGGGTCGCCGGGGCCGTTGGAGATGAACACGCCGTCTGCGTCCAGGGCGGTGATCTCGGCGAAGGTGGCGTTGTGGGGCAGCACGTGCACGCGCACCCCGCGCTCGGCGAAGCGCTGCGGGGTCATCGCCTTGATGCCCAGGTCGATCGCGGCGATGGAGTATTCCACCTCGCCGGTGAAGCCGTGGTCCTTCGGCTCGACAGTGTAGGCCTCGCTGGTGGAGACCAGCGCGGAGAGGTTCTGCCCCTCCATGGACGGCTGGGCGTTCACCGCCTTCACCAGTTCCTCGACGCTTGCCGTGGCTGCCTCGCCGGAGAAGATGCCCGACTTCATGGCGCCGCGGTCGCGCAGGTGGCGGGTCAGGGCGCGGGTGTCGACCTGCTGGATGCCCACGACCTCGTAGGCCCGCAGTTCCTCGTCGAGGGACCGCTGGGCGCGCCAGTTCGACGGGCGTCGCGCGGCGTCGCGGACCACGTAGCCGGCGGCCCAGATGCGCGTCGATTCGGCGTCGTCGTCGTTGACCCCGGTGTTGCCGATGTGCGGGAAGGTCTGCACGATGATCTGGCGCGCGTAGGAGGGGTCGGTGAGGGTCTCCTGGTAGCCGGACATGCCGGTGGAGAAGACCGCCTCGCCCAGGGCGGTGCCGATCGCGCCGTAGCTACGGCCGCGGAAAACCCGTCCGTCTTCGAGCACCAAGAGGGCTTGCTCGGTTCCCTGTACTGCTGTCACTGGTTTTCCTTTGTTTCGGCGGGTGGTTGCGTGTCGTTGGTTCCGGTGCCTGCCAGCGCGGCGATGCGCGCGGCGAGGTCCGGGAGTTCTTGGTGGTAGCGGGGGCGGAATCCGGTGTCCACGGCCTGGGTGCCCAGCATCCAGCTGATCACCAGCAGGCCGTCCTTCTCCACGAACTTCCCGGCCATGCCGCTGGAGCGGGAGACGGCGGCAAGGTCCGCGGCGGGGATGAAGAGGTCGGGCGCGCCGTGTCGGGCCAGCAGCACCCCTGCGGCGTGGACGGACAGGTCCGCGTTGGTCCGGATGCCCAGGCGGTGCGCGGCGATCCGGTCAAGCCAGTCGCCGGCGGTGGTGGTGCACACGTACACTCCCTCGGTACTCTCCCCCAGCGGCGCGCCGAGTGCCGGCGCGCCGTCGGCGTCCACCGGGACCGGGGCCGGTGCGGGCACCGAGGCCTGGCGGCGCAGGCGGTTGCGCCAGCCCAGCAGGATCAGCGCCACCATCAGAACGATGATCGCCAGGGTGGTGGCCACCGCTGCGGTGTACTGTCCCATCAGGCTGCCTCGGTGATGCGCGGGGTGTTCAGCTCTCCGCCCAGCACCGTGGGGTGGCCGTGGAAGAACACGGTGGTGACCTTGCCCGGCAGCTCGAGGCCCTTGAACGGGGAGTTCCGCCCCTTGGTGGCCATCGCGACGGGGTCCACGACCCAGCGTGCCTCGGCGTCCACCAGGGTGATGTTGGCTGGCTCGCCGACCGCGAGTTCGCGGCCCTGGTCTTCCACGCGGCCGATGGCGGCCGGGGCGCTGGAGGTGATGCGCGCGAAGTCGGCCCAGGTGATCAGCCCGGTCTCGATCATGGTGTGCTGCACCACCGAGAGCGCGGTTTCCAGCCCGGTCATGCCCATGGCCGCGGCGGCCCACTCGCATTCCTTGGCCTCGGAGGGGTGCGGGGCGTGGTCGGTGCCGATGACGTCGATGGTGCCGTCGGCAAGTCCGGCTCGCAGCGCCATCACGTCGGCCTCGGCGCGCAGCGGCGGGTTGACCTTGTAGACCGGGTCGTAGCTCTTGACCAGTTCGTCGGTCAGCAGCAGGTGGTGCGGGGTGACCTCGGCGGTGACGTTCACGCCGCGGGACTTGGCCCAGCGGATGATCTCGACGCTCCCGGCGGTGGAGACGTGGCAGACGTGCAGGCGGGAGCCGACGTGTTCGGCCAACAGCACGTCGCGGGCGATGATCGATTCCTCGGCCACTGCCGGCCAGCCGGCCAGGCCGAGCACCGCGGAGACCTCGCCCTCGTTCATCTGGGCGCCCTCGGTGAGGCGGGGTTCCTGGGCGTGCTGGGCGACGACGCCGTCGAACGCTTTCACGTATTCCAGCGCGCGGCGCATGATCAGCGGGTCAAAGACGCAGATGCCGTCGTCGGAGAAGACGCGGACCTGTGCACGGGAATCGGCCATCGCGCCGATCTCGCTCATCTGTTCGCCGGACAGCCCGACGGTGACCGCGCCGACCGGGCGCACGTCGACCCAGCCGGAGCGCCGCCCCAGGGACCAGACCTGCTCCACGACCCCGGCGGTGTCCGCCACGGGGTTGGAGTTGGCCATCGCGTGCACGGCGGTGAAGCCGCCCAGCGCGGCGGCGCGGGTTCCGGTTTCCACGGTCTCGGCGTCCTCGCGGCCCGGTTCGCGCAGGTGGGTGTGGATGTCGACCATGCCCGGCAGGGCGATCTGGCCGGCGGCCTCGATGAGGGTGGCGTCGGCGGCGGCTGCGTGCGTGGCGGCGTCCGCGCCGAGGGCGGCGATCTTGCCGTCCTGGACCAGGATGTCGCTGGCCTCGGTGCCCAGCGGCCTGGCGCCGCGGATGAGGTAGGCGTTGTTGGTGGTGCTCATGAGGATTGGCTCCCGTTTCTTGACAAGTTCTTTAGAGGCCGGCGGGACGCTGCTGGTCCCCCGATAGCAGTAGGTAGAGCACGGCCATGCGCACCGCGACGCCGTTGGCCACCTGGGCCAGCACGGTGGAGCGGGGCGAGTCGGCGGCGGCCGAGGAGATTTCCAGGCCGCGGTTCATCGGGCCCGGGTGCATGATGATGGTCTCGGTCCCGGGCTGCGCGTCCAGCGCCGCCAGCCGGGCGTCGTCGAATCCCCAGAGCCGCGAGTACTCGCGGGTGTTGGGGAAGAAGGAATCGTGCATCCGCTCGCCCTGCACGCGGAGCATCATCACCGCGTCGACGCCGGTGGCCAGCGTGGCATCCAGGTCGTAGCTGATGGTGCAGGGCCAGGCGGACGAGCCATGCGGCAGCAGGGTCGGCGGGGCCACCATGGTGACCTCGGCGCCCAGGGTGCGCAGCAGCCAGAGGTTGGAGCGGGCGACCCGCGAGTGCAGGATGTCCCCGACGATGGCGACCTTCATGCCGGAAAGGTCGGCCCCGAGCGAGGCCTCCCCGCGGACCCTGGACCAGTGGGCGCGCAGCGTGAACGCGTCAAGCAACGCCTGGGTGGGATGTTCGTGGGTGCCGTCCCCGGCGTTGACCACCGGCGCGTCGATCCAGTCGGTGGCGGCCAGGCGTGCCGGGGCCCCGGAGGCGCCGTGACGGATGACCACCGCGTCCGCCCCGATGGCCTGCAGGGTCTGCGCGGTGTCCTTGAGCGACTCGCCCTTGGAGACCGAGGAGCCCTTGGCGGAGAAGTTGATCACGTCGGCGCTCAGCCGCTTGGCCGCGGCCTCGAAGGAGATGCGGGTGCGGGTGGAGTCCTCGAAGAAGAGGTTGACCACGGTGCGGCCGCGCAGCGCCGGAAGCTTCTTGACCTCGCGGGTGCCCACGGCCGCCATTTCCTCGGCGATGTCAAGGATCCGGATCGCGTCGGCGCGCGAGAGGTCAACGGTGGAGAGCAGGTGTTTCATGCGTGGGCCTCGATGACGACCTCGTTGTTGTTTTCCCCGTCGACCTCGGAAAGGTGCACGCGCACCTTTTCGGTGGTGGCGGTGGGAAGGTTCTTGCCGACGTGGTCGGCGCGGATGGGAAGTTCGCGGTGGCCGCGGTCGACCAGGACTGCAAGGCGGACGATGCGCGGGCGGCCCAGGTCGGCAATGGCGTCCAGGGCGGCGCGGATGGTGCGCCCGGAGTACAGCACGTCATCGACCAGCACCACGACCTTGCCGTCGATGCCGCCGGCCGGAAGGCGGGTGGGCACCGGGGTGCGGGTGGTGGAGTGGCGCAGGTCGTCGCGGTACATCGTCACGTCGAGCTGTCCGGTGATTGCGGCGGCGTCAAGTCCGGGTTCGGTGGCGGCGATGCGCTGCGCGAGGCGCTGGGCCAGGGGGAAGCCGCGGGAGGGGATGCCCAGGAGCACCAGGTCCGCCGTTCCCTTGTTCGCCTCGATGATTTCGTGGGCGATGCGGGTGATGACGCGGTCGATGTCTTCGCTGGAGAGGACAATCCGGGCACTGACGGGCGCTGTGGCACGGGCATGGTTCTGCTCGTTGCTCATGTGCGGCCTCCTTCCCCGCCTCACTGGACGGAATTTAAAGGTTGCTTGCTCCATCAAAATTAGCACAGGGCGTCCGCCACGTAGGATTTGAGACATGCGCGTTACCTCACAGCCCCCGCAGCCCTCCCCGAACACCGCACCGCTGGACCCGTGGACCGGTGGTGCGGCCCCGGGCCCGGCCTCCCGCACGGGCGGCATCGTGACCCTGGCACTGGTGCTCTGCACCGCGGTGCTGCTGGGGGTCGCGTGGTTCCTCTCCGGGGTCTTCGGCTCCGGCACGGTGCTGTGGCTCGGCGCCCTGGCCATGGTCCCGCTGGCGCTGTGCCTGCTGGGGCTGCGCTGGGTGGACCGTTGGGACCCGGAGCCGCGCGCCCTGCTGGCGCTGGGCCTGCTCTGGGGCGCCGGCGCCTCGGTCGCCGGGTCGCTGCTGGTCGGCGACGTGTTCATGGAGCTGTTCTTCGATCCGGCCGGCGGGCTGGAGATGGACCTCTTCGGCGCCGTCGTGCAGGCGCCGATCGTGGAGGAGCTGGCCAAGGGCGCCGGTGTGCTGCTGGTCTTCTGGATCAACCGCGCCCACTTCGACGGGCCCATCGACGGGATCGTCTACGGCGGCATCGTCGGCGCCGGCTTCGCGTTCACCGAGAACATCCTCTACTTCGGGTCCAGCTACGCCGATCCGGGGGCGCCGGGCGAACTGGCGACCGTCTTCGTGCTGCGCGGGCTCTTCTCCCCCTTCGCGCACGTGATGTTCACCGCATGGACGGGTTTTGCGCTGGGGCTGTGCGCCGCCGCGGGCAGGCGCGGGCGCTGGCCGATCTACCTCGGGCTGGGCCTGGTCCCGGCGATTGTCGGGCACTTTTTGTGGAACGGCGGGGTGGGCATCTTCTTCAACGACTTCCTGAGCTTCTACTTCCTGCTGCAGGTGCCACTGTTCATCGCCGCGGTCATCGCCGTGATCCTGCTGCAGCGCGGCGAGCGGAGGCTCGCCGAGCAGCGCCTGGCCGACTACCGGGGGGCCGGCTGGTTCACCGACGCGGAGGTGGCGATGTTCGCCACGCGGGCCGGGCGGCGCCGCGCCCGGCGCTGGGCCGCCGGCATCGGCCGCGGGCGGCAGATGAAGCAGTTCACCACGACCGCCATGAACCTTGCCGCGGTGCGCCAGCGCATCGTCGCGGGCCACGGAACCGGGGCCGATGTGGCCCGGGAGGCCGCGCTGCTGCACCAGTCGCACCGGCAGCGGGCACAGCTGCTCACCGGGCTCTAGCCGCAGGCCCGCGTCCCGGGCCCGCCCGGGGTCCGCGACGCGGTCCGGCTACTGGAAGAGCTGGCCCACGCGGGACAGGGTGGTGATGACCCCGTAGGCCAGCGGCGCGCCGACCAGCAGCCAGCCAAAGACCAGCCTGCCCACGGCCGGGTTCACCGGTACGTCCGTTGTGCCGCCCGATTCGGGCTGTTGCGCGCGCATCTAGTGTCCCTTCGGGGTGGCGGAGGCAAGTTCTTCCTCCGGCTCGTGGAATCGTGCGTCAACGGGCCTGATCATGGTGGTGGCGACGAAGCCGATGACCAGCAGCACCACCATCGTCAGCAGCACCGGCAGGTAGTTGCCCGCGACCATCGTGCCGGGCTTGCCCTGGGCGTCCAGCAGCCCGTTGACGATCAGCGGCCCGGCGATGCCGGCCGCGGACCAGGCGGTGAGCAGTCGGCCGTGGATCGCGCCGACCTGGAAGGTGCCGAACAGGTCCTTGAGGTAGGCCGGCGCGGTGGCGAAGGATCCTCCGTAGAAGCTGATGATCACCACGGCCATGGCCACGAAGAGCAGCATCGAGCCGCCGCCCAGGAAGGCCAGCACCACGTAGAACAGCGCGCCGATGCCCAGGTAGACCATGTAGATCCGCTTGCGCCCGATCACGTCCGAGGTGCTTGACCAGACAAAGCGCCCGGCCATGTTGCCGATGGAGAGCATGCCCACGAAGCCGGCGGCCACCGCGGCGTTGACCGCGGAGTTCCCGTCGGCGCCGCGGAAGAAGTCCTGGATCATCGGCGAGGCCTGCTCCAGGATGCCGATTCCGGCGGTGACATTGAGGAACAGCGCGGCCCAGAGCAGCCAGAAGCTGCGCGTCTTGATGGCGTTGGCCGCCGAGACGTGGGCGGTGGTGACCATGGCGGAGGACCTGGTCTTCGTCTCGTCCCAGCCGCGGGGCTTCCAGCCAGGTGCCGGGACGCGGATGTTGGCCACCCCGTACATCATCACCAGGAAGTAGACCACGCCCAGGGTGAGGAAGAGCTTGCCGACCGAGGCGCCCGAGGCGATCCAGTCGGCGCCGTCGGTGAGCGGGTCGAACCCGTCGAAGGCCTTGAGCAGCGCGGTGGACATCGGGGAGGCGATCAGCGCCCCGCCGCCGAAGCCCATGATCGCCATGCCCGTGGCCATGCCCGGGCGGTCCGGGAACCACTTCATCAGCGTGGAGACCGGGGAGATGTAGCCGATGCCCAGCCCGATGCCGCCGATGAAGCCGTAGCCCAGGTAGAGCAGCCACAGCTGGCCGGTGAAGATCCCGGCGGCGCCGACCAGGAATCCCGCGCCCCAGAAGGTGGCGGCGACAAACATCGACTTGCGCGGCCCGCTGCGCTCCACCCAGGTGCCCATGAAGGCCGCGGAGAGGCCCAGCATCACGATGGCGATGGAGAAGATCACCCCGATGGCGGTTTGCGAGACCTCGAAGTGCCCAATGAGCGCGGACTTGTAGACGCTGGTCGCGTAGGCCTGGCCGATGCACAGGTGCACCGCCAGCGCGGCAGGGGGGATCAGCCAGCGGTTGAAGCCCGGAGGGGCCAGGGAGCGGGAGCGGTCAAGCCAATTCAACGGTTTCTCCTCAGATCGTGGCGAACGCGAGTGATTCCGGGAACAGAACCAAGCAGCTGCCGGTTTCCGTGGCCCAAGCACACAGTGTGGCACATTTCACCCCGCACGGGGTCCGCCCACGCCGACGGTCCCCCGCCGGGGCCGCGGGCACCCGGCGCCCGGTCCGTTAACGCACCGCGGCCGGCGGGGAGCCCGGGTGATCGGGGACCCCGCCGGCCGGCGGTGAAGGGAAGCGGCGCTGCTAGGCCAGCAGCGTCGGCTTCATCTGCTGGACGCGTCCGAGCAGCCCGTTGACGAACTCCGGGGACTCGTCGGTGGACAGCTCGCGGACCAGGGCGACGGCCTCGGCCACGGCAACGCCGTCCGGGACGTCGTCGTTGTACAACAACTCCCAGGTGCCGATCCGCAGTGCGGTGCGGTCCACGGCGGGCATGCGCTCCAGGGTCCAGCCCTTGGAGTAGGAGGAGAGGATCTCGTCGATCCGGTCCAGCTCGCCCATGACGCCCTCGATGAGGGTGACGGTGTACTCGTTGATGGTGATGTCCGTGGCTTCACGGCGCAAACGCATGGCCGCCAGGGGCGAGACATCGCGTTGTTCGGCTTCAAAAAGGATGTCAAGTGCCCGGCGGCGGGCCTTGGCGCGTGCGCTCACTAGGAGACACGCCCCAGGTAATCGCCGGTGCGGGTGTCGACCTTGACCTTGGTGTTCTGCTCGACGAACAGCGGCACCTGGATCTCCACGCCGGTTTCCAGCGTGGCGGGCTTGGTGCCGGCGGAGGAGCGGTCGCCCTGCAGGCCCGGCTCGGTGTAGGTGATTTCCAGCACCACGGAGGCCGGCAGCTCGATGTACAGCGGCGAGCCCTCGTGCATGGCGATGGTGGCGTTCTGGCTTTCGAGCATGTAGCCGGCCTGGTCGCCCACGACGGTGCCCGGAACGGTGATCTGGTCGTAGTCGCTCAGGTCCATGAACACGAAGTCTTCGCCGTCCTGGTACAGGTACTGGTAGTCGCGGCGGTCAACGGTGGCGGTCTCGATCTTGGCGCCGGCGTTGTACGTCTTGTCGACGACCTTGCCGGTGAGCACGTTGCGCATCTTGGTGCGCACGAAGGCGCCGCCCTTGCCCGGCTTCACGTGCTGGAAGTCAATGATGGTCCAGAGCTGGCCCTCGATCTTGAGGACCTGTCCGTTCTTGATGTCGGTGGTTGATGCCACGATCTACTCTTCTTCCGTATGTCGCCGGGGGCCCGCGATGCGCACGAGGCGCCGGCGGACGGAGGCCGCCGCGTGGGCGGCCTCCCTCAGGCGTGTTGTCAAAAATCCAAGACTAAGTTTAGCGCACGTGTGCGCACTGCGGGTTTCCCCGCGATGGTGATCTGCCGGACGCCTCGCGCGTCAGCCGCCCGCGGGGTGCTGCAGCTCGATCGGCGCGGTGGCCGGGTGCTGCGCCGCCGCGTTCACGGCCGCCGGATGCGGGGCGTCGGCCGTCCCGGTCGCGGTGTGCTCCAGCACCGATTCCAGGCAGGCGCGCGAGGACTCGACCAGGTGGGCGTCGGCGTCCGCGGCGGTGCGCAGGTCAAGGGCCTTGCGGAAGCGGTTGGCCGCGGCCAGCAGGTCCCCGCTCTCCACGTAGGCGAAGCCCAGGTGCTGTTGCAGGATGGCCTCGTGCTCGGTGTCCTTGAACTCGGTCAGCAGGGCGCGCAGCCGGTTGATGGCCCGAGGTGCGTCCCCCGCGGCGCGGGTCAGCGAGGTGTCAAGCACGCGCATCGCGAAGTTCTGCGGGTCGATGAAGCGGGTCTCGGCGACCAGCTCGCTGGCCGCGCGCAGCTCGCCCTTGGCCAGCAGCACCACCACCTGGGAGCTGGGGTCGCCGGTGCGCAGGGTCTCCTCGGCCAGTTCGGCGTCGGAGATCTCGTGGCGCATCAGGGTGGGGTTCAGCCGCACCCCGGGGATCCCGGACTCGATGTTCTGCCGCGGGGCGCTGGCCAGGCCGCCGGCCGGCACCTGCAACAGGGCCTCGGTGTGCGTCAGGTGCGTGGCGGTGCTCATTCTGCGATCTCCTGGTAGGCGGCGAACAAGAGGGAGGTGTCGGGCACGTCGAGCATGCGGGGCCGCCCGATGCCGTCGAGCACCACGAAGCGCAACAGGTCCCCGCGGGTCTTCTTGTCCCGGCGCATGCCGTCGAGCAGGGTCTGCCAGCGGTCCCCGCGGTAGGTGGTGGGCAGGCCCAGGGTCTTGAGGATGGAAAGGTGGCGGTCCGCGACCTCGTCGGAGGTGCGCCCGACGCTGCGGCCCAGCTCCGCGGCGAAGGCCATGCCGATGGACACCGCGGCGCCGTGGCGCATCGAGTAGCGTTCGGCCAGCTCGATGGCGTGGGCCAGGGTGTGCCCGTAGTTCAGGAACTCGCGCTCCCCGGATTCGCGCAGGTCGTTGGAGACGACCTTGGCCTTGACCGCGATGGCGCGCTCGATGAGTTCGCGCAGGCGCGGGGAGGTGGCGTCGGTCGCGTCGGCCGGGTCCTCTTCGATGAGCTCGAGGATGCGCTCGTCGGCGATGAAACCGCACTTCACGACCTCTGCCAGGCCGGTGACCAGTTCGTTCTTGGGGAGCGTGGAAAGCGTGTCCAGGTCCACCAGCACCCCTGCCGGCGGGAAGAAGGCGCCGACAAGGTTCTTGCCCTCGGCGGTGTTGATCCCGGTCTTGCCGCCGACGGCGGCATCGACCATGCCCAGCAGGGAGGTGGGGATGTGGATGACCTTGGTGCCGCGCAGCCACGTCGCTGCGACGAAGCCGGCCAGGTCGGTGACGGCGCCGCCGCCCACCGCCACGATGGCGTCGGAGCGGGTGAAGTCGTTCTTGCCCAGCACCTGCCAGCAGAAGGAGGCGACCTCGATGTGCTTGCCTTCCTCGGCGTCGGGGATCTCGGCGCTCAGCGCGGTGTAGCCGGCGGCCTCAAGGTCGTCCTTGACGATGTCGCCGGTGGCGCGCAGGGCGCGGGGGTGGATGATGAGCACCTTCTTGACGCGCTCGCCCAGCAGGCCGGGAAGGCGGCCCAGCAGGCCGTTGCCCACGATCACCTCGTAGTTCTCGGCGGGAGCCGAGCCGGTGACCTGAATCGTCGTGGGTGCTGGGTTCATCGTTGGATCCTCCAAAGTGCTGCGTAGCGCGCCGGGGCCGAAACCCGCTTGCGCGGTGTTGCAGTGGGTCCTCGGTGCGTGAGTGAAAACGCGCCAACCGGTCTTCGCCGGTGACTTCTAGCCATGCTCGGGGCGCGCCAATGCGCCCCTCGCCGAACTTAAGCCTACGTGTTTCGGCCTCCCAGATGGTGTTTCAGTGTCCGGCATCACGGTAGGCAGTGAGGATTGACTCGGCAATTTCCTCCGCCGTCAGCCCCCGTGTGTCGATGGTCAACGTCGCGGTCGCCTCGTAGAGCCCGCTGCGCTCGGAAAAGATGCGGCACCACGATTCCATCGGCGTGCCGCCGAGCAGCGGCCGGGTCGTGTCGCCCCCGATGCGCGGGGCGACGGTGGCGGCGTCTGTGAGCAGGTAGACGCTGAATCCGGAGGCGATGACCTCGCGGTTTGCTGCCGAAAGCACCGCACCTCCCCCGGTGGCCACGACCGCCGGGGCGGCAGGGGACGCCCCGGGATCGTTCCCGGGAGCCGGGCGCACGGCCTCGGCCAGCGCGCGGGCCTCGAAGCGGCGGAAACCTTCCTCGCCGTGGGCGGCAAAGATGTCCGGGATCGGGCCGTTGGCCGCGACAACGATCGCATCGGTGTCGATCAGGGTCGTGCCCAGCAGGCGCGCCAGGAGCGCGCCGACGGCGCTCTTGCCGCTGGCCATCGGCCCGATCAGGAAGATCGGGGTGCTCATGGAAGGCGGACCGACCCCAGGTTCCCGGGGATGGCCGAAAGGTAGTTCTCCAGGTTCCGCTTGACCTCGCCGAGCGAGTCGCCGCCGAACTTCTCCAGCATGGCCTGGGCCAGCACCAGGGCGACCATGGCCTCGGCGACCACGCCGGCGGCCGGGACCGCACAGACATCCGAGCGCTGGTGGTGCGCGGTGGTCGCCTCGCCGGTGGCGGTGTCGATGGTGCGCAGGGCGCGCGGGACGGTGGCGATCGGCTTCATGGCCGCACGCACGCGCAGCACGTCCCCGATGCTCATGCCGCCCTCGATGCCGCCGGCCTTGTTGCCCGAGCGGTCGATGACCCCGTCCTCGCCGCGCACGATCTCGTCGTGGGCGGCGGATCCGCGGCGCGAGGCGGTCAGGAAGCCGTCGCCGACCTCCACGCCCTTGATCGCCTGGATGCCCATGAGGGCACCGGCAAGGCGCGCGTCGAGGCGGCGGTCCCAGTGCACGTAGGAGCCCAGGCCCGGGGGCAGGTTGTAGGCCAGCACCTCGACGATGCCGCCGAGGGTCTCCCCCTCCTTGTGGGCGGCGTCGACCTCGGCGACCATGGCCTCGGAGGTGTCCGCGTCAAAGCAGCGCAGCGGATCGGCGTCCAGCGCGCGCACGTCGGCCGCGCGCGGCAGCGGCGAATTCTCCGGGGAGGCGACGGTGCCGACCGAGACGGTGTGGGAGACCAGCTCGACGCCCAGCTGGGCCAGGAAGTTCGCCGCCACCGAGCCCAGCGCCACGCGGGCGGCGGTCTCGCGGGCCGAGGCGCGCTCCAGGACCGGGCGGGCGTCGTCGAAGCCGTACTTCTGCATGCCGGTGAAGTCGGCGTGTCCGGGGCGCGGGCGGGTCAGCGGCGCGTTGCGCGCCATCGAGGCCAGTTCCTCGGGGTCCACCGCGTCGGGGTTCATGACCTTTTCCCATTTGGGCCACTCGGTGTTTCCCACCTCGATGGCCACCGGGCCGCCCTGGGTGATCCCGTGGCGCACCCCGCCCATGAAGGACACCTGGTCCTGCTCGAACTTCATCCGCGCACCGCGGCCGTAGCCCAGGCGCCGGCGTGCGAGGGCATCGCGCACATCCTGTGAAGAGATGGCAATGCCCGCGGGCAGTCCCTCGATAATTCCAACCAATGCGGGGCCGTGTGATTCGCCCGCCGTCAACCAACGCAACATGTACTCCATCCTGCCATGTACCCGCGCTCCGATTAGGGCCGGGATAGCCCCACTGCGTCGCACATCACATTTGTGACGTGGCGCCAGTCGGCGTCCTGAATTCCTGAAAAGTACTTGACCTGCTCCACGCCCTGGTGCACCAGCATCGACATTCCCGACACCACGGTGCCGCCAAAGGACTCCCAGGCCGTTGCGATCGCCGAGGGCCAGGGGTCGTAGGCGACATCCAGCAGCACCGCCCCGGGCGCCGGGATCCCGGTTGCCCGGTCCAGGCCCAGGGGGCCGATGAGTTCGTCGGCTGCATGCGCGGGAAGCGTCGAGATGACGACCTCGTAGTCTGCCAGCCGCCCGGCCGCCGCCGATACCTCCACGGCGGCGCAGGCCAGGCCGAGCGTCCGCGCCAGGGCCAGGGCCGGCTCTGCGCGTGCCGCGTTGCGGACCGCCAGGTCCACGTGCGTGAGGCCCAGCAGGGAGCAGGCCTCCAGCGCGGCGAGGGCCGTGTTGCCCGCGCCCAGGATCGCGGCGCGGCGCTCCCGCGGCGCGGTGCTCCCGCGGCGCGCGGGCAGCGCCTCCTGGAGTGCGCGCACGATCCCGTCGACGTCGGTGTTGTGCCCGGTCAGCCGGACGGATCCGGCGACGTGCTCCACCACCACGGTGTTCAGGGCGCCCAGGCGCTGCACGCGCTCGGAGAGGGCGTCCAGGTGCGGGATCAGCGCCGCCTTCAGCGGCATGGTGACCGAGACGCCGACCCAGCCGGGTTCGGTGCGCAGCCGGGCGGCAAAGGCTGCCGCATCCTCCGGGAGCATGTCGATCGCGCTGTAGTCGATGTCCACGCCCAGCGCGCGGTAGGCGGCCCCGTGCAGCAGCGGCGACCGGGAGTGCCCGATCGGGTGGCCCAGCACCGCGGCACGGCGGGTTGCCGCGGGGACACTCACTTGCAGACGTCCGTGTTGGCGGCGCACCAGGCGCGGAATTCGTTCTGGTTCACGCGGTGCTCGGCGTAGGTCTTGGCGAACTTCGTCAGGCCGCTGTTGGTGTCCACCGTGACCCAGTAGTAGAAGTCGTTGGGCGCCGGGTTCGCCGCGGCCTTGATCGCGGGGTCGCCCGGGGAGCCGATCGGCGTCGGCGGCAGGCCCTTGTGCACGTAGGTGTTGTACGCGTTGCCCGCATCCTTCTTTTCCTTTTCGCTGATCTGCAGGGTGTACCTGTCCAGCCCGTAGATCACCGCCGAGTCGACCTGCAGCAGTCCGTTGGTCTCGGTGTTGCTGGGGTGCAGGCGGTTCTCCAGCGCACCGGCCACGGTGCCGTAGTCGTTCTGGCGGGCCTCGGCCTGCAGGATCGAGGCGACCTGCAGCACGTGGTACTGCTGGTCCGCGTCGGTGACGCCGTTGTCCCCCAGCGTCTTGAGTGTCGCATCGACCAGGGTCTTGAGCACCGTCGTGGCATCGACGTCCAGCGGGAAGCGGTATTCTCCCGGGTGCAGGTAGCCTTCCAGGTTCGGGATCTCGGGGTTGAGGCCGAAGGCCTCGGGATCCTCGGCGAGGGCCCCGAGTTCAATGGAGGACAGGCCGGTGGCCGTGGAGATTTCTTCCAGTACCTGGTTCATGCGGGTGTTTTGCTTGATGGCCACGTAGGACACCTTGGCGGCGGGCTCGCCGATCAGGATCTCCGCCGCGGACAGGGCGGGCATTTCGCGGCGCAGCTCGTAGGTGCCGGGATGGATCTCGCGGCTCTCTGTCTCCACCAATTGGATGGCCTCGAGGAACAGCTTGTCGCTGGCCACGATCTCCCGGCTTTCGAGCTCGCGCCCGATTTGCTGGGCACCCCAACCGGATTTCACCTCGAAGGTGACGGCCTCGCCGCCGGGTGCCGGGAAGTCCCGGGGGCTCACTCGGTCCATCAGGCCCTGGAGCGAGATCACGATGCCGAAGATGACTGCGCAGAAGCCCAAGAGCACCGCCAGCACGATCCAGTTGCGCCGGCGACGCCGTGCCCTGCGGGCCTGCAGGTTTGACGAGGTGGAGGTCAGGAACAGGTTTTGGCGTTCCAGCGACCCGTGCGGCTCCGTCGGATGGGCAGGTGGCCCCTCGTGAAGGTCCGTGGAAAGTTGCTCGGAGCCATGGTGGCGGGCTTCGTCGGCGTTGGTGACCGCGGTGGCCCGTGCATCGGCTGCGGCCGGCGGTTGATGGCCGCGCACCGTTGCCGGCGGGGCCGGGGAATGCCCGGTGGGCGCCTGGCCCGGGAGGGCGTCGGAAGGTGTCGCGGCGGAATCCGCACCACCGCCGATTGTCCCGTCCATTGTCTCTGGTGCCGATTCCGCAGGGGCGTAGGCCGCCTTCACTACCGGCGGCTTGGACGGGGCCGGCGGCACGGACCGGGCACCTGCCGGTGAGGACACCTGGGCCGGGGTGGCGTCGGGGACCGCGGAGACGGCTTGGCCGGCGTTCCCTGCCCGGGGGGCATCGCGGTCAACGGGCGTGTTCGCGGCGGGCCGCACCGGATTGCGGTCCGGCGCCTGCGGTGCAGCGGTGGCTGTATCGGGGGTGACCGCGCTTCGGGCGGCGGCCGACCTGTCGCGAAGCGGGGCGGCGTTGGCCCGAAGGGTCTGGCGAACGCGTTCGGCCGCGGCGCGCTGGGCCTCAATGGCTTCCTTGCGCGCACGTTGGGCGCTCTGGGTGCGGGCTCGTTGGGCGGCGTCGAGTGCCTTGGTGCGCTCCCCCTCCGCCTGGATGCGGGCATCCTCCGCTGCGACGCGGGCATCCTCTGCCGCCGCGGCGGCCTTGAGTTCCGCCGCCTCCTTGGCCGCCTCGGCGGCGGAGGGACGCTCCGGCAAGGCCGGGTCGGGGGCGGCGGACTGCCCGTGGGCGGCTTCCGGAGCCGGGGGCTGCGCCTCGCTGCGGGTGCGCTCTGCATTTTCGCGCGCGGCACGGGCGGCACGCCGGGGCGAAACCCCGGATTCGTGGCGCGGAGAATCGATGGACGATTCGTTAGTCATGCGGTTTTCTCCCTTGCCCGCAGGCAACGTAGTAGCCGAGGGGCGACGCGGGCCCACTTCTTCAGCCGATTCAGATCTCATGCGATCGTAACCCAAAGCGGGGTCGCAGGGCAGTGCATCGGGGGCGTCGGGGCTCCCGGGTTTCCGGCCGGCGTCGGCGGATCGTCCCGCCTCAGTCGTCATCGCCTGGCCCGTCGACGCCAGGGGCCGCGAGCTGGCCGGGCGAAACCTGGCCATTGCGGCGCATTTCGAGCACCTGCTGGAGAATCTCCACGGCAGCGACCTGGTCAACCACCGCACGGTGCTTGCGCCCGTCCAGTCCGGCATCGTGCAGCGAACGATGGGCGCTGACGGTGGTCAGTCGCTCGTCCACCAGTCGCACCTCCACGTCCGATCCGGTGCGCAGAAGTGCATTAGCCAAGTCACGGGCATAATCCCGGGCCATGGTGGTTGAGGCAGTTTCCCCGCCCGACATCGAGCGCGGCAGGCCGACATAGATCTGCGCTGCCTCGCGCTCGGCGGCCAGCTTCACCAGAACGGAAATGTCACTGGACTTCTTCACATCGCGTTTCAGCGTTTTGACCGGGGTGGCCAACACCCCGTCGCGGTCACTGGCCGCGACGCCGACGCGGGCCATGCCCACGTCGACGCCAAGCAGCACCCCGGGACGCGGGGTTGGCGCCCAGGACCCGGACGCCGAGGCTATGACAGCTCCTGGATCGAACGGACCATGGCTTCAAGGGCCTCGGCGGTCTTGGTGGCGTCCTGGCCGCCGCCCTGTGCCACGTCGTCCTTGCCGCCGCCTCCGCCGCCCAGGATCTTCGCCGCGGTGCGCACCAGGGCGCCGGCCTTGGCACCCTTGGTGCGGGCGGCGTCGTTGGTGGCAACCAGGACCAGCGGGCGGCCGTTGGACGCACCGGCAAGTGCGACGGTGGACGCCTCGGAACCCAGGCGGTCGCGCAGGTCCAGGGCAAGGGTGCGCAGCGCGTCGGCCGAGGGAACCTCGCCGGCGTCGTGGGCCAGGACCTTGATCCCGTTGATGTCGCGGGCCTTGGCCACCAGGGCACCGGCCTGGGCAGCAAGTTGCGCGCCGCGGAGCTTCTCGATTTCCTTTTCGGCGGTGCGAAGCCGCGCCACGGTGTCGGAAATGCGCTCGTTGAGCTGTGCGGCCGGGACCTTGAACATCGAGGAGAGTTCGGAGACCAGGGCGCGCTCGGCCGCCCCGTGGCGGAATGCCTCCATGCCGACCAGGGCCTCGACGCGTCGGTTGCCCGAGCCCACCGAGGCCTCGCCCAGCAGGGTGAGGGACCCGATCTGTGCGGTGGCGCCCACGTGGGTGCCGCCGCAGAGCTCGCGGCTCCAGGCGTCGTTGATCTCGACCATCCGCACGGTGTTGCCGTACTTCTCGCCGAACAGGCTCATGGCGCCCATGGCGCGTGCCTCGGCCAGCGGCATGACGTTGGTGTTCACCTGGTGGTTGTTGCGGATGGCCAGGTTCACGACCTCTTCGATCTCGTTCCGGGCCGCATTGGAAAGTGCCTCGGACCAGGAGAAGTCAAAGCGCAGGTAGCCGGCCTTGTTGAAGGAACCCGACTGCAGGGCGTCGGGGCCCAGGATCTCGTGGAGTGCGGCATGGACCAGGTGGGTGGCGGAGTGCGCCTGCTCCCCGGAATGGCGGCGCTGCCGGTCGACCTCGGCCAGCACCGTGGCGCCGGAGGGCAGTTCGCCCTCGCGCACGATGGCCTGGTGGACGTTCAGCCCGCGGATCGGTGCCTGGACGTCGAGGACCTCGAGCACGAAGCCGTCGCCGGTGATCAATCCGACGTCGCCCGCCTGGCCGCCGGCCTCGGCGTAGAACGGGGTCTCGTTGAGGACCAGCTCGATCTGCTGGCCCTGTTCGGCCACCTCGACCAGGGACCCGTTGTGCACGATGCCGCGCACGGTGGATTCGCTGGTGAGTTCCTCGTAGCCGGTGAAGATGACGTCGCCGCGCTCGTGCAGCTGAGTGAAGACGGTCAGGTCGGCGTGGCCGGCCTTCTTGGCCTTGGCGTCCTTCTGGGCGCGGGTGCGCTGTTCGTTCATCAGCTCGCGGAACTTGGGCTCGTCGACGGCCAGGCCCGCCTCGGCGGCGATTTCCAGGGTGAGGTCGATCGGGAAGCCGTAGGTGTCGTGCAGCGCGAAGGCGTCCTCGCCGGAGAGCGATCCGCCCTTGGACTTGGAGACCTGCAGCGCTTCTTCCAGGCGCGTGGTGCCCGAGGCGATGGTGCGCAGGAAGGCCCGCTCCTCGGCGTAGGCGATGCGGGCGATGCGTTCGAAGTCGGTTTCGACGATCGGGTAGACGCCCTTCATGGCGTCGCGCGAGGCCGGGAGCAGCTCGGGGAGGACCGCGGTTTCCACGCCCATCAGGCGCATGGCGCGCACGGCGCGGCGGATCAGGCGGCGCAGCACGTAGCCGCGGCCCTCGTTGCCCGGGGAGACGCCATCGGAGATCAGCATCAGCGAGGAGCGGATGTGGTCGGCGACCATGCGCATGCGCACGTCGTCGGCGTGGTTCGGGTCCGCCGGGTCCTCGGTGGAGGTGTAGGTCTTGCCGGAAAGCTCGGCTGCCTTGTCAAGCACGGGACGGACCTGGTCGGTCTCGTACATGTTCTCGACGCCCTGCAGGATCATCGCCAGGCGCTCGAGGCCCAGGCCGGTGTCGATGTTCTTCTTGGGCAGTTCGCCCAGGATCTCGAAGCTGTCCTTGCCGGTGCCCTCGCCGCGCTGGTACTGCATGAACACGAGGTTCCAGATCTCGATGTAGCGGGTGTCGTCGGCCTCCGGGCCGCCCTCGATGCCGTACTCGGGTCCACGGTCGTAGAAGATTTCCGAGCAGGGGCCGGCGGGGCCGGGCTGGCCCGTGGACCAGTAGTTGTCCTCCATGCCCATCTTCTGGATGCGCTCGGCCGGGATGCCGATCTTGTCGCGCCAGATCTCCAGCGCCTCGGTGTCCTCGTGGTAAACCGTGATCCACAGCTTCTCGGCCGGCAGGCCGAAGCCCCCGTCCGCGACGGAGCTGGTCAGCAGCTCCCAGGCGTAGGAGATCGCGCTTTCCTTGAAGTAGTCGCCGAAGGAGAAGTTGCCGGCCATCTGGAAGAAGGTGCCGTGGCGCACGGTCTTGCCAACTTCTTCGATGTCACCGGTGCGGATGCACTTCTGGACCGAGGTGGCGCGGCTGTAGGGCGGTTCCTCGCGGGCGGTCAGGTACGGAATGAACGGCACCATGCCGGCGACGGTGAACAGCAACGACGGGTCGGAGGAGACCAGCGAGGCGCTGGGAACCGCGGTGTGGCCCTTCGACTCAAAGTAGTCGACCCACCGGCGTGCAATTTCCTGCGATTTCATCGTTCCTCTTCGATCCCTTCGTGCTTACGGGCGCTGTGCTTGGGTGTGGCTTTCGTCTGCCGCTCCCCCCGTGGCCTTTCGGCGGGGGAAGTGCGTGCTGCCGGGAACCGCCATGACGGCGGTCATCGGCACGCGTGCCACGAAAACAAGTCTAGTGGTGGCTTGGGCCAGGTGTTTCATCCAGGCCCAGGGCCTGGCGCAATTCGGTTTCCCGCTCATTCATCCCGGTGCGGAAGGCCTCGGCCAGTTCCTGCAGCGAGTCGCTGATGCGGCCAACGGTGCGGTTCAGTCCGTCGGAGCTGGCAAGGTCCCGGGCTTCGCCGAGCTTGCGGGCGGTCAGGACGCCGACGCCGATTCCGATGCCGACCCAGAATAGTTTCTTCATCTGCGGTTTCCTCGTTTCGTGGATGGTTGGAACGTGCGCTGCCCCATGGCAGGGGCCATCAGGCGGCTGCTGCCAAGGCCCCAAGTTTCGGGCCGGAATCAGCGCGAGCGTCGTCCCTTGCCGGTCGGCTTGGTATCGAGGACCGAACGGACCCCGGCGGTGAATGCCGCGATCTTGATCAGCGGCCTGCCGACGGTGGCTGCAGTCAGGGAGGACAGTGCGCTGATGTTGGCCGACGCATCGGAGACATGCGAGGTGATGCCGTCGACCTTGCGAAGCTGGTCATTGGTGGTTGCCACGGTGTTGGTGACCTCGGTCAGCAGCGGCGTGGTGCCGTCGGAGACGTCCCTTACGGCGCCGCGCAGCTCATCGAACACCTTCCCGAGCTTCCAGATGGGGATGGCAAGCAATGCCACCAGCACGGCAAAAACGCCTGCCGCAATGAGTCCGGCGATGTCCGACCCTGTCATGTGCTTTTCCTCTACCGTTGGTGACATGTGCTTTTCCACCTTACCGAAAGGTTGGCGGTAGCACGGAACCGAAACGTCTTGGATAACACGAAGCCCGCGGCGCGGGGCCACGGGCTTCGTGTTGCAAGCTCAATTCGTTGGGCGTGAGCCCGGTGAATTTAGCGTGCGTAGTACTCGACGACGAGGTTCTCTTCGCAGGTTACGGGAACCTCTGAGCGCTTCGGCTTGCGGACGAGCTTGGCCTGAAGGGCTTCAAGCTTGACGTCCAGGTAGGCCGGAACGGCGGGGAGAACATCGCGGTGGGCGCCTGCAGCGGCGATCTGGAACGGGCCCATCTTTTCGCTACGCTCGTGAACGTGGATCAGCTGACCCTCGGACACGCGGAACGAGGGACGGTCCACGCGCTGGCCGTTGACCATGATGTGACGGTGCACAACAAGCTGACGGGCCTGGGCGATGGTGCGGGCGAAGCCTGCACGCAGAACCAAGGCGTCCAGACGCATTTCCAGGAGCGCGACCAGGTTTTCACCGGTCATGCCCGCGGTGCGCTTGGCTTCTTCGAAGGCACGGGTCATCTGTGCTTCGCGGATGCCGTACTGGGCGCGCAAACGCTGCTTTTCGCGAAGACGCACTGCGTAGTCGCTGTCCTGCTTCTTGCGGGCACGGCCGTGCTGGCCCGGACCGTAGGGACGACGCTCCATGTACTTTTCAGCTTTGGGAGTCAGGGCAAGGCCGAGGGCTCGCGAGAGGCGAACCTTGCGGCGGGCACGAGTGTTGTTAGCCACGAGTGTCCTTTTCTTTTGTGAGCGGCTGTCATTGGATCTGGCCTCCATGATGGAGAGTTGTGGGAAGCCGCTTCCCTATTCACTACAACTGCCACGTTGCGCACCATCCGAGACCGAGGTTTCCGATGGTTTGCGGTTGGACAGCTTGCCAGCCAAGGATCAATCCTACCACCGCCGCGAAACCCAACGTTCACGCCCGCTGATTGTTGGGTGTGTGAGATATGCCCATTGCCCCCCCCTGGGTCTATCTGGTCCGGCGGTCCTTGGCCCGGATGATTCCGCGGATGCGCTCAACGCGTTCGCCGATGGACCTCTCGGCCCCGTTGGCGGTGGGCTTGTAGTAGTCGACGCCCAACAAGTCATCCGGTGCATATTGCTGGGTGGCCACCGAATGCGGGGCGTCGTGGGAATACTGGTAGCCCTTGCCGTGGCCCAGTTGCTGGGCGCCGGCGTAGTGGGCGTCGCGCAAATGCATGGGCACTCCCCTGCCGCGTCCGGCCCTGACGTCCGCCACGGCGGCGTTGATGGCGTTGTAGGCGGCGTTGGACTTGGGCGCCGTGGCAAGGTGTACGACGGCGTGCCCCAGGATGAGCCGCGCCTCGGGCATGCCAATGAGTTGCACGGCCTGGGCCGCGGCGACCGCCGTCTGCAGGGCGGTGGGGTCGGCCATGCCAATGTCCTCCGATGCGCTGATCATGATGCGCCGGGCGATGAAACGGGGATCTTCCCCGGCCTCCAGCATTTTTGCCAGGTAATGCAGTGCGGCGTCAACGTCGGAACCGCGGACCGACTTGATGAACGCACTGATGATGTCGTAGTGCTGGTCACCGGCCTTGTCGTAGCGCTGCACCGCGGCGTCCATGGCACGTTCGGTGTGTTCGATGGTGATGACAATCTGGCCCGAGGGGTTCAGTCCCGCGGCATCCGGTGTGTTCTTCTGGTCAGGGTTCCCGTCCGCCGCGACAGCTTCGACGGAAGCCGGAGGCTCGTTCGCGCTTGTCTCCCCGTTGCCTTCGCCGTCGCTGCCGCCAGTTTCGAGGGCAGCCGAGGGGCCGGCTTCCAGGGGTTCTTCTGGTTGCTTGCCTGCCGGGCCGTGCTCGGACTGCTCGTCGGAATCGTCGTCGTCGGAGGTGGCGTCCGCCTTCTGCGCTGTGCGGCGCGCCAGGAGTCCATGTGATTCGGCCGCGCTCCACGCCACACCCGCGGCGGCCTCCAGTGCCGTCAGCGCACGGCGGGCGTCTCCCCCGGCCATGCGCACCAGATGGTCAAGAGCCATCGGGTCCAGGACCAGCTCGTCGTTGAACCCGCGCACGTCGGCCAGGGCGCGGGTGATGAGCGCGGCAATGTCGCCCTCTTCCAAGGGGCGGAGCGTCAGCAGCAGCGAACGCGACAGCAAGGGAGAGACGACGGAGAAGGACGGGTTCTCCGTCGTGGCGGCGACCAGCACCACCCAGCGGTTTTCCACGCCGGGCAGCAGTGCGTCCTGTTGGGCCTTGTTGAAGCGGTGGATTTCGTCCAGGAACAAGACGGTGGTGAAGCCACGCAAATCGCGGTCCTCCAGTGCCTGGTCCATGACGCGGCGAACGTCCTTGACTCCGGCGGTGATTGCGCTGAGCTCGACGAAGCGGCGGCCCGGGGCACGGGCGATCACGTGGGCAATGGTTGTTTTCCCGGTGCCGGGTGGTCCCCAGAGAATGATGCTTGAGGGGCCGGACGGGCCGGGTCCGGCGATTCCTGCAAGTTGCCTCAGCGGCGAGCCCGCCTTGAGCAGGTGTTGCTGGCCGACGAGTTCCTCGACCGAGCGGGGGCGCATGCGCACGGCCAGGGGCGCGCGCGGGCGCACCTGTTCTTCGTCGTTTTCCTCGTCGTCACCCAAGGCACTGAGCAGATCGTTCACTCCACCAGCCTAGTTCAGCATTGCCGTCGCCGAATCCGGAACATCTTCCGCCTTCGCTTGACCGTGCCGTGGAACCTGCTGGGACGGTGGATTCCCCCACGTCGGCTAGTGGAATCGTGGTTGCTCGCTGCCGGGGGTGGTCCGGGTGCTGCCGCATCACGCACGGCGGTGAGGCATGGGGGTGACCCCACCGGCGGGGAGACAGCACCCGGGAACTTGGCCGTGCACAATCGGCGGTCTGCCGTCTTGGGTCGGCAGCGAACCTAATCGAACAGGGGCGCCGTAAACCCGATGGTGCGAAGCTCGGGGTGCCAATAGAGGTTTCGCTGCGGCGCACCGCGAGGTTGTCCGTCGATCGCAATGACATAGGGCACGCCATCGATAGATTTCAGCGTGATAAGTCCCGCGTGTACTTGGATGTGGTGGTATTCGCACAGTAGGGCAGAATTTTCCACGCTCGTTTCGCCACCCTCGAGCCAGGGTATGACGTGGTGGCATTCGGAAGTTGAGGCCGGGCGGGTGCAGCCCGGAACGATGCACCCGCGATCCCGAATGGCGATGGCTTTGCGCTGGGCCTTGGAGAACCCGCGGACCTCTCGGCCGAGATCAAGGACTTCCCCCTTTTCTCCCATGACTGCCGGCAGGATGTCGCCATTGCAGGCGAACCTTCTGATGTTGGCCGCGGAGACGGGGCGGTTGTGGGCGGTCAATCCCGCATCTTCGCATTGACCCAGCAAGCTGCGGTAGCCGATCAGCACCCCGATCTTGACCCGCATGCCGCCGGTTTCGCTGATGCCGGTTCCGTTCAACGCCCCGGAACATGCAGCAACCAGGGCATCGAGCAGCCGTTGCGGGCTAGTGCGCGGGTCCTGGGCCAATAATCCTGCGAGCCCCGAGCCCTCGGGCGGAAGTCCGCAGGCCAGTTCGCTCAGCGGCATGCCCTCGGCTGCAACACCGGCGGGCCTGGCCCACTCCGGTGCCGGTGCGCCGGCCGGGGAGAAGGTTGGTGTGCCCGAGGCCGAAACGTCCTCGATATCCGGGACGGCTTCTTCCGGGCCGGACGCTGGCAGGTCCGGGTTGGTTGAGGCCGAGAACGGCGGGGACTTGAGCGAGCGGGGGTTGGTCCAGGCCTCGCCGAAGGCGAGGATCACCTCGGAGTCCATCGGGTCGCAGCGCAGCAGGTACTCGTCGCTGCCGTCGCGGAAGCCTTGGTAGAAGAAGCCGCGCTTGGCACGGATTTCCTCGTCGCTGATGGGGGTGCCGTTCTCCGCCAGGAAGCTGCCCCAGTCCTGCAGGGCCTTGCCGCACATTTTTGGCTCGCCGTTGCGTGCCTCATGGACCAGGGATTCCTCGATGGCGTTGTTGACCTTGCCCGCGTCGGGCCTGGAACTGATGCGCGGCTGCATGGATTCCAGGCGCCCAGCGACCGAAGCGAGGTTGCCGACGTCAGCGCTGCCGTCGGCCGCGGCCCGTGCCAGGATCGGGTAGCTGGGTGCCGCCGGGGTTTCGCCGTTGTCGTCCGCGGATCCGGTCGAGGCGACCAGGAGCTTCGCACCGGTGATGCGGCGGCGGCCATCGCCACTGGAAATATGCAGGTGCGCCTGCATGTAGGCCAGGATATTGCGGTGCGGTGCCATCCCGGGGCGCAGTTGCTCCGGCGGAATGCCGGAGGTGCCATTGGCCAGTTCCTCCGGGTGGGCCACGAGCTCGTCGATCTTCTGGGCAAGTACGGGATCCAGCCGATGGATTTCGGCGGCCTCGGCACGCCGGGTGACCACGAGCTGGCCATAGGCGGTGGTCCGATGGGCGCGGCGTCAAGCGGCACCTGTCCCAGCCCGTCGATGGCTTCGGACAGGGCAAGTGCCGCGGCGGCCATTGTCCGGCCAAGCTCCGCGGCGCTCCGGTGCGCCGTCGGTGGCGCGAAAAGTGGGGTGCCCATGTCCACCAGTGTCCGCTTCCCGGGCCTCGCTTGCCCCGCGATGGGGCTATCTGTGCGGAGAAGTGGGCGCAGTCCGCCCGCGTGGTCCCGAATGTGTCCGCCGGTGCGCAAAACGGTAGGCTCGCTACGTCCGGCGGCTCGTGGGCGGCGAAGGACGCCGCGGCGTTGGACCACGATGTGAAGGTGGATGCATGAAGGCTGTGTTGCAAGTGGTTTCCCGGGCCTCTGTCGAGGTGGAGGGTTCGGTCGTCGGGAAGATCGACGGCCCCGGCCTGGTGGTGTTGCTGGGCGTGACGTACGGCGACACCCCGGCGTTGGCGGCCAAGCTGGCGGCCAAGGTGTGGCGGTTGCGGATGCTGGAGGGCGAGAAGTCGTGCGAGGACCTCGGTGCCCCGCTCCTGGTGATCAGCCAATTCACGCTCTACGGGGATGTGCGCAAGGGACGGCGTCCCGGATGGACGGCCGCGGCCCCCGGCGCGGTGAGCGAGCCGTTGTACGAGGAGTTCATGGAACAGCTTCGCGCGCTCGGCGCCCACGTCGAGTCCGGCGTGTTCGGCGCGATGATGGAGGTGTCGTTGGTGAACTCCGGTCCGTACACGCTCATCGTCGACACCGCCGATCTTCCGGGCTGAGCGCGGCCCCGTCACCGGTTCCTTGGTCAGTCCTCCGACTGTTGGGCCGATAGCGCGCGGGCATCTGCCACGCGGCCTCGTCTGGCCCCTGCCGTGTCGGCGTCGATCCGCTTGGGCAGCCAGGACCAGAGGATCCAGGCCGCAAGGCACAGCCACATGGCACCGCGGATGATGAGCCACGCGGTGACGGGTCCCTCGAGGAGTTCAGCGAGAAGGCCCACGCCGAAGCCCCCAATGAGAAGGCTGGTGCCGGCCCGGCGCAGCACCACGCCGCGCTTGATCGAACTACGGGTGCCGGGGGGCAAGTTGCGCGGCGAACAGCTCGACGTTCCCGAAATCCTGGGCGATGTGGTCTTGCGTGCCGGAGAGACGGCGATGTTCCCGTGCCTCGCGCAGCGCCGCGACGGCCTGCGCCGGATGCGCCCGTAGTGCACGGGTTCCCCGAACAGTTCCGTCGGGGTTTGGCCGCTGGCCGAAACGGTTTGACGCAGCTCGGCCAGGGCCGGGCCGATGTCGTCCTGCGCCGCATCGGCGAAAAGCATGGAGGCCGCCGCCAGTTCCGCCCACTCCCGCTGGCCCTCCGGCCAGTTCCGCAGTTCGTCGTCCCAGGCGGTGGTCCCGCGTGCGTTCCGGCTCATGGTTGTCCTCCAGCGGTTTGCAGGTCCCGCCGCACAGAACCACGCGGCAATGTGGCATCGGCGTTCGCGAAAGTTGTCATTGGCGCAGCACCGCGTCCTGGAAGAAGGCCCAGAGCTCGCGCTGGGAGGCCAGGTGCCCGCGACCGGTGCCGGTGAGCGTGTAGACCTTCCGGCCGGGTGCCCCGTCGCCGTCTTCCCAGATGCTGTCCATGAGCCCCGCGGCCTCGAGCTTGACCAGCGCCGGGTAGAGCGTGGAGCCCTTGACGGGCGAGAATCCCCGCGCCTCGAGCATCTGCGCCAGCGCATAACCGTGGTTGGGGCCCGCCTCCAGTGCGTCGAGCAGGCTCAGCGGGAGCAGGGCGCGCTGCCAGGCTCCCGGAAACTCCTTGCCGCCGCTCAGCATGCCCCCTCCCCCGCCAGAAGGCAGGCCTCGGTACGTTGTGCCGGGGCGAAGTGGCCGGATACCCGCGGGAACAGGGGGTCCATGTCGTGGCCTTTCTGTGGGGGCGAGGTGCGCTGGTGACGCACGCCGGCAAAAATCGGACTAAGTCAAAAATTTATCTAGATAACTAACACTACTAACGTTGTCCACCATTTGCACGGGTTTTCCCCACCGGCTTTCCCGTGTCGGGTGCGCCCCGCCGACCACGCGGCATTCCCCCGTCGCACCGGGCACCACGAACCGGGGAACACACGGGCAGAAATCCCCACCGGCACCCGGCCCTCGCCGTCGGCCCCGCCACTCCCCCGACGGATTCCCGGCAGACAGGCAAGGGGGCGCCCACCATGATGGTGGACGCCCCCGGGCAACCGCCTATGGGCGGTGCGTGACTACTTCGCCTCGACCTTGGCGGGCTCGTTGGTCTCGGCCTTCTTGGCCTCCGGCTTCGAGTCGACGCCGGCCTCCTTGCGCTGCTGGGCCGTGATCGGCGCCGGGGCACTGGTCAGCGGGTCGAATCCGCCGCCGGTCTTCGGGAAGGCGATGACGTCGCGGATCGAATCGGAACCGGTGAGCAGCTGCAGCACGCGGTCCCAGCCCAGCGCGATTCCTCCGTGGGGAGGCGCGCCGTACTTGAAGCCCTCGAGCAGGAAGCCGAACTTCTCCTGCGCGGCTTCCTCGTCGATGCCCATCATCTTGAACACGCGCTGCTGCAGATCGGCCTGGTGGATACGGATCGAGCCGCCACCGATTTCGTTGCCGTTGCACACGATGTCGTAGGCGTAGGCCAGCGCGTTTTCCGGATCCGTGTCGAAGGTGTCCATGAACTCGGGCTTCGGGGAGGTGAACGCGTGGTGCACGGCGGTCCAGGCGCCGGTACCCACGGCCACGTCGCCCGAGGCAACGGCCGCGGCGGCCGGCTCGAACATCGGGGCGTCGACGACCCACACGAAGGCCCAGTCGCCGTCCTTGATCAGTCCGGTGCGGTGGCCGATTTCCACGCGGGCGGCGCCCAGCAGGGCGCGCGCCTCGGTCTTGGGGCCGGCGGCGAAGAAGATGCAGTCCCCGGGCTTGGCGCCGGTGGCCTCGGCCAGGCCGGCGCGCTCGGTGTCGGTCAGGTTCTTGGCGACCGGGCCGGCCAGCTCGCCGTCCTCCTTGTAGAGCACGTAGGCAAGGCCCTTGTGCCCGCGCTGCTTGGCGAATTCCTGCCAGCCGTCCAGGGTGCGGCGGGGCTGGGAGGCGCCTCCCGGCATGACCACGGCACCGACGTGCGGCGCCTTGAAGACGCCGAACTCGGTGTCCTTGAAGAACTCGGTCATGTCGGTCAGCTCGAGGCCGAAGCGCAGGTCCGGCTTGTCCGAGCCGTACTTGGCCATGGCCTCGTGGTAGGTGATGCGGGCGATCGGGGTCGGGATCTCGACGTCGATCAGCTTCCAGAGGGCCTTCACCAGCGACTCGCCGAGCGCGATGATGTCATCCTGCTCGACGAACGACGCCTCGATGTCCAGCTGGGTGAACTCCGGCTGGCGGTCCGCACGGAAGTCCTCGTCGCGGTAGCAGCGGGCGATCTGGTAGTACTTCTCGAAGCCGCCGACCTGCAGCAGCTGCTTGAACAGCTGCGGGGACTGCGGCAGCGCGTACCAGGAACCCGGAGCCAGGCGCGCCGGGACCAGGAAGTCGCGGGCACCCTCCGGGGTGGAGCGGGTCAGCGTCGGGGTCTCGATTTCGACGAAGCCGTCGTCGTGCAGCAGGTTGCGGGCGATGCGGTTGGCCTCGGAGCGCAGGCGGATGTTGCGGCTCGGGGTGGGGCGGCGCAGGTCGAGGTAGCGGTGGCGCAGGCGCGCCTCCTCGCCGACCTCGACGTGCTCGTCGATCTGGAAGGGCAGCGGCGCGGAGGTGTTCAGCACGACGACGGATTCGGCGATGACCTCGATCTGCCCGGTGGCCAGGGCGGGGTTTTCGTTGCCCTCGGGGCGGCGCTCGACCTTGCCGGTGATCTGCAGCACGAATTCGTTGCGCAGCGGGTGGAAGACTTCCTCCTCGCGCACCACGACCTGGGCGATGCCCGAGGCGTCGCGCAGGTCAAGGAAGGCGACCCCGCCGTGGTCGCGGCGGCGGGCCACCCAACCGGTGAGGGTGACGGTTTCTCCGATGTGCTCGGCGGTCAAGGTGCCGAGCTGATGAGTGCGTAGCACTGCATTCCTTTCTACAAGGGTGCTTGTTTCCGCAGGTGTTCCGAAGGCTGCGTGACGCCGGCGGCGGGTGTGTGCCTCGGGTGCGGAAAGGGAAGAATCTAAGTGCGAGTTTACCGGCACTGTCGTGCCGGCGGCACCGGAACCCGCATCGGTGTGCGCTGACTCACGCCGGCGCCGCCAGGGGCAGGTCCCGTTGCGCGTCTCCGGGCTAGGGGCGGGCGGCAGTGACCAGGTTGGACAGGTCGGCGTCCGCGGGCATCCAGGAGGCCGGATCCGCGGTGGTTTGCTCGCCGCTGCGGATGTCCTTGACCTCGTGGGTTCCATCCTCGGCGGTGAACCAGACGAAGGGGATGCCCCGCTTGTCGGCGTACTTGATCTGCTTGCCGAACTTCTCCGCCTTGGCGGCCACCTCGCAGGCGATGCCGCGGGCGCGCAGGGCGGCGGCGACGTCCTGCGCCTCGTTCCAGGAGTCGTCGTTGGCCAGGGTCACCAGGACCGCGGAGGGAACGGTGCGCGCGGCGGTGGCGGTTTCCTCGGCGAGCATCCGCGAGACCAGGCGGGTCACCCCGATGGACAGGCCCACGCCCGGGTAGTTCTTCTTCCCCGTGGAGGCCAGCGACTCGTAGCGGCCGCCCGAGCAGATCGAGCCCAGGGACTCGTGGCCCACCAGCACCGTCTCGTAGACCGTGCCGGTGTAGTAGTCCAGGCCGCGGGCGATGGACAGGTCGGCGACGACCTTGCCCGGGGCGCGGCGCACGGCTGCCTCGATGACCTGGGAGAGTTCGTCCAGGCCCTCCTCGAGCAGCGGGTGGGTGACGCCCAGGGCGCGGACCTGCTGGACGAAGGAGGTGTCGGCGGTGCAGATGGAGGCCAGCGCGAGTGCGGCCGCGGCCTGCTCGTCGGTGGCGCCGAGTTCGTTCTTCAGTGCCTCGGCGACCTTGGCCGCACCGATCTTTTCGAGCTTGTCGATGGAGCGCAACACGCCGGCGGTGTCTTCCAGTCCCAGGCCCAGGTAGAAGCCCTCGGCGAGCTTGCGGTTGTTCACGCGCAGGCGGAAGTCCCCGATGGGCAGGGCCGAAAGCGCCTCGGCGATGACCAGGGCGAGCTCGACGTCGTAACGGAAGGGCAGTTCGCTGTCGCCCACCACGTCGATGTCGGCCTGGGTGAATTCACGGAAGCGGCCGTCCTGCGGGCGCTCTCCGCGCCAGACCTTCTGCATCTGGTAGCGGCGGAACGGGAAGGGCAGGTGTCCGGCGTTCTCGACCACGTAGCGGGCGAAGGGGACGGTCAAGTCGAAGTGCAGGGCCAGCGCGTTGGGGTCGTTCTTCGCTGATTCCTCGGCGGCCAGGCGGGAAAGCCCGTAGACCTCCTTGTCGATTTCACCCTTGCGCAGCAGCTGTCCGACGGTCTCCACGGCGCGGGTCTCGATGTTGGCGAACCCATGCAGCTCGAAGATCCGACGCAGCGTGTCCATTACATGCTGCTCCACCGCACGCTCCTGCGGGAGCCATTCGGGGAAGCCGGATAGTGAGGCCTTGCGTGCCATGAAGTCTGTACTCCTAATGAGGGGAAAGCTGGTTGGTTGCCACGCCCCGCGCAGCGCCGGTTCCGGGGAACCCGGCCGCCGGCGGCGGGCACGTAGGGAACCAAGTCTAATGGCGTGTCACTGCGCCGAGGGCGAAACGACGCGAATGCGTCACGGTTTTGCGGCGGCGGAGTACCGGGGCTTGGGCCTAGGCGGGTAAAGTGGCGGTGACAGTTGTGTCCCGGCGCATATCCGGGGCCGAACCTAGCGAAAGAGTTTCAGCGGTGACCACCAGTCAGCAATCCGACGACAATCTCCAGCCAGCAGCAGCGGCCGAGGAGCAGCAAACCGAAAGCACGGTAGAGGCAACCCCGGCCGTCGAGCCGGAAGCGGCAGTGGAGGCACCGGCAACGGACGCCCCGGCAGCTGAAGAAGCCGAAGCCCAGGAAGCACCAGAGGCAGAAGCTCCCGCCGAGGAAGCACCCGCGGCAGAAGCTCCCGCCAAGGCCGAGTCGGCACCGGAAGCCGAGGCCGCCCCGGCGGCACCCGCCCACCCCGTGCCGACCCCTGCCGCCATGGCCCCGTCGCCGCGCCCCTCGGGCAAGCACGCCGCGAAGGTCGCCACCCCCGTTGCCGCTCCCCCGACGTTCACCACCCCGCCGGAGGAAGCCGCCAAGTTCGGCCGCGTTTCCGAGGACGGGCACGTCTTCGTGATCATCGACGGTGCCGAGCACCCCGTGGGACAGTACCCGGATGCCACCGCCGAGGAGGCCCTGGCCTACTTCGTGCGCAAGCACGACGAGGTCGTCTCCTCGCTCATGCTGCTGGAGCAGCGCGTTGCGGCCAAGGCCCCGAGCTCGGACATGAACAAGACCCTGGACCACCTGGCCGCCACGGTGGCCGAGCGTGCCATGGTCGGGGACATCCCCGCACTGGAGACGCGCATCGAGACCGCCCGTGCAGCCGTCGCCGAACTGGTAGCCGTTGAGCGCAAGGCCAACGAGGAGCTGCGCGCCACCGAGCTCGCCGCCCGCGAGGCCATCGTCGCCGAGGCCGAGGCGCTGGCCGCCACGGACCCGACGACCGTGCAGTGGAAGCAGGGCAGCAACCGCATGAACGACCTCTTCGACGCCTGGAAGACCGCGCAGAAGTCGGGCGTGCGCCTGGGCCGTTCCACCGAGGATTCCCTGTGGAAGCGGTTCCGCGGGGCACGCACCACCTTCGACCGCCACCGCCGCGCGTACTTCTCGCAGCTCGATGCGACCAACTCCGAGGCCAAGGCCGCCAAGGAGGCGCTGATCGCCCGCGCCGAGGAACTCTCGCGCTCCACCGACTGGGGACCGACCGCCGGTGAATACCGCCGCCTGATGGACGAGTGGAAGGCCTCCAAGCGCGCCTCGCGCAAGGACGACGACGCCCTGTGGGCACGTTTCCGCGCCGCGCAGGACGTCTTCTTCGAGGCCCGGCAGTCCGCGAACGCCGCCATCGACGAGGAGTTCGGCGCGAACCTCATCGTCAAGGAGGCGCTGCTGGTCGAGGCCAAGGCGCTGTTGCCGATCAAGGACCTGGCAACGGCCAAGAAGCTGCTGGACTCGATCCGCGACCGCTGGGAGGCCGCGGGCAAGGTTCCGCGTGCCGACATGCAGCGCGTCGAGTCCTCGCTGCGCCAGGTCGAGGAAGCCGTCCGTTCGGCCGAGGACGAGCAGTGGCGCCGGTCCAACCCGGAGACCAAGGCACGCTCGAACTCGATGCTGACGCAGCTTGAGGACGCCATCGCCGGCCTCGAGGAGGACCTGGCCAAGGCCAAGGCCAAGGGCGTCGAGTCCAAGATCAAGGCGGCCCAGGAAGCCCTGGACGCCCGTCGCCTGTGGCTCGAGACCCTGCAGAAGTCCTCCGCGGACTTCCAGTAACGGCACACACGCAACGCCCACCGGGCGGGTACGGTTCGACGGAACCGCACCCGCCCGGTGTTGTTTAACCTCTGCATCCCGTCCCCGGCCGGTCCCCGTCCACAGCGGGGGTTATCCACAATTTCGGCCTCTCCCCTGCCGCCGGGAACCCGGGCCTGTGAAAGTGGAGGGATGGAACGCACAATCCCCCGGAGCGATCCGGATTCCGGCCACCGGCCGACGGAACGAACACCCCGGCCTCCGGCCCCGGGCCGCGGCGGCCCGCAGGTCATCCTGGTCGACGAGCCGTTCACGCTCAACGAGCTGCAGGCGCTGAGGCTGCGCGGCTCGCTGCGGGAGATGCTGCCGGGCGCCTATGTCTCGGTGCTGCACCCCGACAACTCGGCCACCCGGGCGCGGGTCGCCGCCGCGGTGGCCGGGGAGCAGCTCGCCAGCGGCCGTGCCCTGTGCAAGGTCACGGCGGCCTGGGTCTACGGTTGCGCGCCGATGCCGCGCGAGCTGGACATCGTGGTGCCGCGCTACCACCGCCCCTGCGCACCGACCTCGCGGATGATCCTGCGTCTGAGCGAGGGGACGCTGGACGAGGAGCAGATCTGCACGGTGGGCGGCGTCGCCGTCACTTCGCCGTTGCGCACCGCGATGGATATTGCCTTCAATTCCGAACTGCGCGAATCGCTGCCGGTGCTGGCCGCCATCAATTCCTCGGCCCGCCTGCGCTGCGGCTACCCCCAGATGCTGGAGCAGATCAGCACCCAGGTGCGCCGCCCGGGCCGGCGCCGGGCGCTGGGCGCCATCACCCGGTTGATGGATCGCGAGCAGCCCGCGGCGGCCTGAGGTCCCTGACCTCGCGGGAGCCGCCCGCTAGGAGCGGCGGGTCCCGCCGGAGGTGCGGTACACGTCGTACACCCCGTCGATCCGCCGCACCGAGTTCAGCACGTGGCTGAGGTACTTCGGGTCGCCCATCTCGAAGGCAAAGCGGGAGAACGCGACGCGGTCGCGCGAGGTGGAGACGCTGGCGGCCAGGATGTTCACGTGGTTCTCCGAGAGCACCCGCGTCACATCCGAGAGCAGCGACTTGCGGTCCAGCGCCTCGACCAGGATCTCCACCAGGAAGACGCTGGACTTGGTCGGCGCCCACTGCACCTCGACGAGGCGGTCGGGCTGCTGTTCGAGCTGCTTGAGGTTCACACAGTCGGTGCGGTGCACCGAGACCCCGGAACCGCGCGTGACGAACCCGCGGATCGGGTCCGGCGGCACGGGGGTGCAGCAGCGGGCCAGCTTGGCCAGCACCTCGCCGGCGCCCGGGACGATGACCCCGGCATCCGAGTCCGCGCTCCGGCTGGGCACCGCAAAGATCGGGGTTTCCTCCAGCACCTCCTCGACGCCGCCGGCCTCGCCGCCAACCAGCGCGGTGAGGTGCTCGATGACGTTCTGGGCGGAGGTGTGGCCGTCGCCGACCGCCGCATAGAGCGCGGAGATGTCGTGGTGGCGCAGCTCCTGGGCGACGGCCGAGAGCACGTCGTGGGTCATCAGCTTCTGCAGCGGAAGGTTGTTCTTCCGCAGCGCCTTCGTCAGCTGCTCCTTGCCCTTTTCAATGGCTTCCTCGCGGCGTTCCTTGGTGAACCACTGGCGGATCTTGTTGCGCGCGCGGGCGGACTTGACGAAGCCCTGCCAGTCCTGGGACGGGCCGGCGTTTTCGGCCTTGGAGGTGAAGACCTCCACCATGTCCCCGTGGTGCAGCTCGGAATTCAGCGGCACCAGCTTGCCGTTCACGCGCGCACCGATGGTGCGGTGTCCGACATCGGTGTGCACCGAGTAGGCGAAGTCGACCGGGGTCGCGCCCACCGGCAGGGACATGATCTGTCCCTTGGGGGTGAAGACGAAGACCTCGGCAGTGTTGATCTCGTAGCGCAGCGAGTCCAGGAACTCGTTGGAGTCGGAAGTTTCCTTCTGCCAGTCCATGAGGCTGCGCAGCCAGTCCATGTCCTGTTCCTCGACGCTGCGGCCGTCCTGGCCGGAGCCGTGCTTGTACTTGAAGTGCGCCGCCACGCCGTACTCGGCGCGCTGGTGCATGTCGTGGGTGCGGATCTGGATCTCCACCGGCTTGCCGCCGGGTCCGATCACGGTGGTGTGCAGCGACTGGTACAGGTTGAACTTGGGCAGCGCGATGTAGTCCTTGAAGCGCCCGGGCAGCGGGGTCCAGCGCGCATGCATCAGCCCCAGCACCGCGTAGCAGTCCTTGACGGTGTCCACCAGCACCCGCACGCCCATCAGGTCGTGGATGTCGTCGAAGTCCTTGCCGCGCACGATCATCTTCTGGTAGATCGAATAGTAGTGCTTGGGCCGGCCGCTGATGGTGGCCCGCAGCCGCGCGGCCGTGATGTCCTCGGCGATCGCGGACCGCACCGTGGTCAGGTACTTCTCCCGCTCCGGGGTCCGCTCCCCCACCATGCGCACGATCTCCTCGTACACCTTGGGGTGCAGGGCGGCGAAGGAAAGGTCCTCCAGCTCCCACTTGACGGTGTTCATGCCCAGCCGGTGGGCCAGCGGCGCGAAGATCTCCAGGGTCTCGCGCGCCTTCTTGGCACTGGACTCCGGGGAGACGTAGCGCCAGGTCCGCGCGTTGTGCAGGCGGTCGGCGAGCTTGATCAGCAGCACGCGGATGTCCTTGGACATGGCGATGACCATCTTGCGCACGGTTTCGGCCTGCGCGGCCTCCCCGAACTGCACCTTGTCCAGCTTGGTGACCCCGTCGACCAGCTTGGCGATCTCCTCGCCGAACTCGCGGGTCAGGGTCTCCAGGGAGTAGTCGGTGTCCTCGACGGTGTCGTGCAGCAGCGCGGCGGCAAGGATCGCGCCGGTCATGCCCATCTCCGCCAGGATCGTGGCAACCGCCACGGGGTGGGTGATGTACGGGTCCCCGCTCTTGCGCTTCTGGCCCTCGTGGCAGTGCTCGGCCACGGCGTAGGCGCGGGCCAGCAGGTCCAGGTCGGCCTTGGGGTTCTGCGCGCGCACCGTGCGCAGCAGCGGCTCCAGCGTCGGGGGCTGTGCGCTGGGCCCGCGACCGGCCAGGCGGACCAGCCGGGAGATCGTTCCGCGCCTGGGTACGGGATTGGGGGCCCCTGGCATCATGACACCGTGGTTCTCGGCCATCGCGTGCCTCCTTCTCGATCGGGGTCCGTCGCCGTGGCGCTGGCGCCGCACTAAGTTCGTCGCTGTTGAAACAGGCCCCCGCAGCCGGGCGCCCCGCGGGGCCACCGGGACGAAGGCCGCTCCAACTTCCTCTTGCTAGGTTATAGCACTTCCGGGCCAAAGGAGGACGGCGGGGCCCCGGAGCCATCCTCCGGGTCCCCGCCGTCCAACGCACCGCCAAACGGCGCTGCTGGCGCATCGATCAGGCGTTGGCCAGTCGGTTCGCCTCGATCTTCTTGTTGTGCTTCTCGATCTCCGGCTCCCCGTCGCGCAGCAGCGAGTACAGCGGGGCCTGGACGAAGAGCGTGGAGAGTGCCGAGACGATGATGCCGATGAACAGCGCCAGCGACAGGTCCTTCAGCGTTCCGGCACCGAGCAGGTAGGAGCCGATGAAGAGGATAGAGGCGACCGGCAGCACCGCCACCACCGAGGTGTTGATGGAACGCACCAGGGTCTGGTTGATGCCCAGGTTCACCAGTTCCTCGAAGTTGCGCTTGGTCTGGCCCTCGAACCCGGCGGTGTTCTCCCGGACCTTGTCGAAGACCACCACGGTGTCGTACAGCGAGTAGCTCAGGATGGTCAGGAAGCCGATGATCGCCGAGGGGGTGACCTCGAAGCCGGAGAGCGAGTAGATCCCTGCGGTGATGACCACGACCTGCAGCAGTCCGATAATCGCGGCAATGGACATCTTCCAGGTGCGGAAGTAGGCCGCCATGAGCAGAGCCACCAGCACCACGAAGACCGCCAGCCCGATCAGGGCCTGCTTGGAGATGTCCGCGCCCCAGGTCGGGCCGACGAAGGTCGAGGTCACCTCGGCCTTGGTGACGCCGTAGGCGCCGGCCAACGCTTCCGCGACGTCCAGGGTCTGGTCGTCGGTGAGCTTGTCGGTCTGCACGCGCATGGTGTTCGGTGCGATGTTGGTGACCCGCGGGTGGTGCTCCGGGGCGATCGCCACCACGGCGGCCTCGCCCGTGGGCACGTCGGTGTGTTCGACCTTGGAGATGGTGAACTCGGATCCGCCGCGGAACTCGATGCCCAGGTTGAATCCGCCCTTGACGATGGGCACCAGGATGGCGAGCAGGACCAGAACGGCGGAGATTCCCAGCCATAGCTTGCGCTTGCCCGTGAACGGGTAGGAGCGCTTGCCGGTGTAGAGCGCGTTGCCCCATGTTGCGAGATTAGCCATTTGATGAATCCTTACCGGCGCGATCGTCCTGCTGGGTGGTCGCCGAGACACTGGTCGCGGCCTTGCGGCGTTCGGCAATGGTCTGCCGGCGCTCGGCCTCGGATGCAGCCTTGGCGTTCTTCTTGCCGCGGGCCGCCTCGGCCTCGGTGCTGAAGCTGCGCACGCGTCCGGCGCCGCGGTACAGCGGAACGGCCCCCAGCAGCGAGGGGTCGAGCCCGGAGAAGCGGTGTCCCTCGCCGAAGAACTTGGTCTTGCCCAGCAGCTGCAGGATCGGGTGGGTGAGCAGGAATACCACGACGATGTCGACCACGGCCGTCAGGCCCAGGGTGAAGGCGAAGCCGCGCACGTTGCCCACGGCCACGATGTAGAGCACCACGGCGGCCAGGATGTTCACGGCCTTGGACGCAAGGATGGTCCGCTTGGCGCGCTTCCAGCCGATTTCCACGGCGGAGGGCAGCGGGCGCCCATCGCGCAGTTCGTCGCGGATGCGTTCGAAGTACACGATGAAGGAGTCGGCGATCAGGCCGATGGCGACAATCAGGCCCGCAACACCTGCCAGCGACAGCCGGTAGTTCATCGACCAGCCCAGCAGCACCAGCGCCAGGTAGGTCAGCACGCCCGAGACCAGCAGCGACACGATGGTCACCACGCCGAGGAGGCGGTACTGGAAGATTGAGTATACGGCCACCAGGAGCAGGCCGATGAGGCCGGCGATCAGGCCGCTGCGCAGCTGGTCCGAACCCAGGGTTGCGGAGATCTGCTGCTCGGACTGGATGTCGAAGCTGATCGGCAGCGCGCCGAACTTCAGCTGGTCGGCCAGGGCCTTGGCGGTCTGCTCGGTGAAGTTGCCCGTGATCTGGGCTCGCCCGTCGGGGATCACCGCGTTCGACGTCGGGGCGGAGATGACGGTGCCGTCAAGGACGATCGCGAACTGGTTCTGCGCGCCCTGCATGGCGGTGAGGCGCTGGGTGACCTCGGCGAACTTCGTCTTGCCTTCGTTGTTGAATTCCAGGTTCACGCCCCACTGGCCGGTGACTGCGCCCTGGTTGCCGCGGACCATGCCGAACGAGGCATCGGCGATGTCGGCACCCGGGACCTCGACCGGACCAAGGATGTACTTCTGGCCCATGTCCGGGTCGCAGGAGATCATCGGCTTGGCCGGGTCGTGGGTTTCCTCGGATCCCTGGCCAAGCTCGGTCGGGCAGTCGTACTTCTCGAACTTCTGGTAGAGCGCCGCGTCGATCCAGTTGGTGTCAGAGCCGTTTTCCGGCTCGGCCGACGGCTTGGGCAAATCGGCCTTCGGCAGGCGCTGGTCCGCGGGCACGGCGGTGAAGGGGCCGGCCAGGATGACCGGGCGGAACTCCATGTTGGCCGAGGCCTGGATCAATTCGCGGGTGCGGGTGTCGGGGACGCCGGGCATGGAAACCACGACATTGCGTCCGGACTGGGTGGTGATCTCGGCTTCGGAGACACCGGTGCCGTCCACGCGCTGGCGGATGATCTCCACCGCCTGTTCCAGCTGCTCCTGCGTTGCCGCGGCGCCGCCCTGCACTCGCGGTGCCAGGATCATTTGGGTGCCTCCCTCAAGGTCGAGGGCAAGCTTGGGGGCAAATGCTGCCTTCCCGCTCAGCACACCGGTAATGAGGATGGCTGCCGAAATAAGGAAGATCACGCCGAGCCACAGCAGGGATTTACGCGCCTGCTTGATCGGACCAGTAGATGACATCGTGAGGCTTTCTGGTTGTTCCGTCGCCCTGGCGGGGACGAAGATTCCGCGGAAAACCCGAAGCCGGCCGCAACTCCCCCGCAGGGGAACCTGGCCGCTCCGGGCCGCTTGGTGAAGGTCGGTCGAGGCCGGCTCGCCCACCCGCGGGCCCGTGGCCCGCGGTAAACAGACCGCCGTTCACTGCTGGGAGTGGAAGCGGTGCCCGAAGGCCCGGTTCGCTTAGGCCTTGGGGCCCTTGTCGTCGTTGTTGAGGCGACGCAGGGTCTCCTCCGCGGTCTCGGCCTCGGCGGCCTCGGTGTTTTCGGTCGGCTCCGGGGTCAGCGACGACGCGTCGTTCGGGACCTCAACTGCCGCAGCCTGCTCGGGGGCCACGACCTTGGCGACCACCTGGGAGTGCACGGTGACGAAGCTGCCGGGGGAAACTTCGAGGACGATCTTGTTTTCTTCGGTGTCGATGCTCGAGATGGTGCCGAAGAGACCGAACTGGGTCATTACCTCGGCGCCAACGGCGAGGTTGGAACGGATTTCCTCCTGCGCCTTCGCGGCCTTCTTGCGGCCACGCATCATCATGAAGATCAGCAGGCCGAAGGCGGCAAGCATGATCAACATGGTCGGGTCGAACGGGGCCGGTCCGCCGGCAGCGGCTTGGGCCAAAACGTTTTCGGTCACGTGTGGATACCTGTTTCTAAGTCATGGTCAACGGCGCGCGCAATCGCAATTGCGCAGCCGGTGGGCTCATCCATACTATAGGGAGTTTCTGGCCAAACCCCGACCACGCAGGCGTTTTGGCCTGCGAATGTCCTTTGAATCCGGGCCGGTGGCGCCGCCGGATGTGAACCGGCGGCTATTCCCCGTCGTCGGGTTCGAGCTCAAGACTGGCCTGGCCGGCGAACATGGCATCGGCGGGCATGCGCAGGCCCAGGTGGTTCCAGGCCTCGGCGGTGGCGATGCGGCCGCGCGGGGTGCGCCCGAGCAGGCCCTCGCGGACCAGGAACGGCTCCGCGACGGTCTCCACCGTCTCGGTCTCCTCGCCCACGGCGATAGCCAGGGTGGACAGGCCCACCGGTCCCCCGCCGAACTTGGTGCACAGCGCGTGGAGCACCGCGCGGTCCAGGCGGTCCAGTCCGCGGGCATCGACCTCGTACATGTCCAGGGCGGCGGACGCTGCGCGGGCGTCGATGCTTTCGAGCCGGTTGACCAGCGCCCAGTCGCGCACACGGCGAAGCAGCCGGTTGGCGATGCGGGGGGTGCCACGCGAGCGGGAGGCGATTTCATAGAACGCGGCGGAATTGACCTTCAGCGAGAGCATCATCGCCGAGCGGCGCAACACGAGCTCGAGCTCCTCGACGCTGTAGAACTCCAGGTGGCCGGTGAAGCCGAACCTGTCGCGCAGCGGCCCGGGCAGCAGCCCGGCGCGGGTGGTGGCGCCGACGAGGGTGAAGGGCGGAAGCTCCAGCGGGATCGCCGTCGCGCCGGCCCCCTTGCCCACGATGATGTCGACCCGAAAGTCCTCCATGGCCATGTAGAGCATTTCCTCGGCCGGGCGGCTCATCCGGTGGATTTCGTCCAGGAACAGCACCTCCCCCTCGGTGAGCGAGGAGAGGATGGCGGCCAGGTCGCCGGCGTGCTGGATGGCCGGGCCGGAGCTGATGCGCAGCGGCGCGTTCATCTCGGCGGCAATGATCATCGACAGCGTGGTCTTGCCCAGACCCGGGGGGCCCGAGAGCAGGACGTGGTCGGCGGTGCGTTCCCGGATCTTGGACGCTTCGAGCACCAGCGAGAGCTGCTGGCGCACCCGTGCCTGGCCGACGAAGTCGTCCAGGTTCTTCGGGCGCAGCGCGGCCTCGAGCACCCGTTCCTCGGGCTCGGGGCCGGCATTGGTCAGGGCGCCGGTTTCGGTCATGTCCTACTCCTAGTTTCCGGGCCGGTTCCCGCGCCCCAGGGAACGCAGCACCGCCCGCAGGATTTCCGGCACGCTGCCGCTTGCAACAATTTGCGGGTCGTTCTTGGCCAGTGCGTCCAGGGCCTTGACCGCGTCCTTTTCCGTCCAGCCCAGCCCCGTCAGGGCCTCGAGGACCTGCGGCTCCCAGGACCTGGCGGCAAGGGGGCTGCCTGCCGGCACCGGGGCCCCGGTGGGGACGAGCTTGCCGTTGAGTTCCAGCACGATGCGCTCGGCGCCCTTGGGCCCGATGCCCGAGACCTTGGTGAAGGCCTTGGTGTCCTTGGTGCTCGCGGCGATGCGGACCTCCTCCGGGGTGTGCACCGAGAGGATCGCCAGCCCGGTGCGCGGGCCGATGCCCGAGACCCCGGTGAGAACCTCGAAGACCTCGCGTTCGTCCCCGCTGGCAAAGCCGAAGAGCGTCATCGAGTCCTCGCGCACCACCATGGAGGTGTGCACCAGCGCTTCGCGGCCCACCTGCAAGGTGGCCAGGGTCTGCGGGGTGGCCTGGATCAGCATGCCGAAGCCGCCGACCTCGATGACCGCGTTGTTCAGGTTAACCTGTTGCGGCACTCCTCGCAGCGTACTGATCATGTGGGCGTTCCTCCGTGGTACCGGGCCGCGCGGAAGTTCGTCGAACACGCCAGCCATGCGAATATATCTACGAACAGCTTACAGGTTCGGCGGGCACCTCCCGCGGAGGCTCCGCCTTCCGGGCTATCGGGACTTGACGGAACGGGCCTTCGCCTCGGCGGCGATCCATGCGCGCTGGGCCGGGGTCAGGCCCGAGGATCCGCCCGCGGGACGTGATCCCGAGGCGGAGGCGGCGGCACCGGCGGAGCCGAATGCCGCCCCGCGCCAGCCGTGCGTGATGGCCAGGGCCGCGGCGTCGGCCGCGTCGGCGGGAGAGGGCGGCTCGTCCAGGCGCAGGATCTTGGCCACCATCTTGCCCACGGCGTTCTTGTTGGCGGCGCCCGAGCCGGTCACGGCAGCCTTGACCTCGGTGGGGGTGTGCAGCGCCACCGGGATGTTGCGGCGGGCCGCGGCAACGATGACAACGCCCGAGGCCTGGGCGGTGCCCATCACGGTGCTGACGTTCAACTGGCTGAAGACACGCTCCAGGGCCACCACGTCGGGTTTGTGCTCGTCGAGCCACGCGTCGATGCCGTCGGCGATGGCCAACAGTCGTTGGTCCAGCGGCGTGCCCGGCGGGGTACCCACAACGCGCACGTCGATGAGCGTTGCGCGGCGGTTGGGTTCGACGTCGACCACGGCCAGCCCGCAACGGGTCAGTCCGGGGTCGACGCCAACCACTCTCAAGGCCATGAAAGAGGACTAGTCCTGTTCCAGTTCCGCCATGACCTCGGGGCTGATGTCGGCATTCGAGTAGACGTTCTGGACGTCGTCCAGCTCCTCGAGTGCGTCGGCCAGCTTCAGGAACTTGCGCGCCGAGTCGGCATCCAGCTGCACCTGCATCGAGGGAACGAATTCGATCTCATCGCTCTCGTAGGCGATGCCGGCTTCCTCGAGCGCCGCTACGATGGCCCTCAGGTCGGTGGGCTCGGAGTGGATCTCGAAGGATTCCCCGGCTTCCTTGACCTCGTCGGCGCCCGCGTCGAGCACGGCCATCAGCACGTCGTCCTCGGTCAGGCCGTTCTTCGGCAGGCCCACGACGCCCTTGCGGGTGAACATGTAGGCAACGGAACCCGGATCGGCGATCGATCCGCCGTTGCGGGTGATGCCCAGACGGACCTCGGAGGCCGCACGGTTCTTGTTGTCGGTCAGGCACTCGATGAGCAACGCCGAACCCTGCGGGCCGCGTGCCTCATAGAGGATCTCGGTGTAGTCGATGACCTCGCCGGTCAGGCCGGCGCCGCGCTTGATGGCGCGATCGATGTTGTCGCTGGGCACCGAGGTCTTCTTGGCCTTGGATACCGCAAGCTCAAGGCCCGGGTTTCCGGCCAGGTCGGCGCCGCCCGCGCGGGCGGCGACCTCGATGTTCTTGATCAGCTTGGCGAAGGACTTGGCACGCCTGCTGTCGAGGATAGCCTTCTTGTGTTTCGTGGTAGCCCATTTGGAGTGGCCGGACATGCTTACGCGTCTCCTCTGATCATTTGAATAAAGAGTTCGTGGATCCGGCGCTCTCCGCCCACCTCTGGGTGGAAGGAGGTCGCCAGCAAATTTCCCGAACGTACTGCGACAATTCTATCCACCCGAAGCCCATCCGCGCTCAAGGGCGTGTTCTCGGCGGGGATCTTGGCCAGTACCTGCACCGACTCGCCCACGCTTTCGACCCACGGCGCGCGGATGAATGCCGCGCGCACCGGTGCCGTGGCCCGTTCCGGGTCCTGGCTGGGAAGTGACTCGAGCCCGCGGATCGCCAGGTCCACCTCGAAGGAGTCGACCTGCCGCCCAAAGGCGTTGCGCCTGACGACCATGTCGATTCCCCCGAAGCTCTGCTGGGGTTCGCCCCGGAGGTTCTTCGTGGGGTCTGCGATGGTGTCGGCCAGCATGATCATGCCGGCACACGACCCGTAGACCGGGAAACCGTCGGCGATCCTGGCCTTGAGCACCACGGATACCCCGTACATGCGCGAGAGCTTGTCGATCACGGTTGACTCGCCGCCGGGGATGACCAACCCGTCAAGGTCTTCCAGCTCGCGCGGGGACTTCACCGGCAACGCCAGCGCGCCCAGCGAATCGAGTGCGGCCAAGTGTTCGCGTACATCCCCTTGAAGGGCAAGAACCCCAATACGTGGCGCCATCGTGGATCACTTTCTTCTCTGACTGTCTGTGGACTGCTGGTGCCGCGCGCGCCGCGATGCAGCGCGTGGACAGCTCAGCGTAAACCCGGGCAGGCTTCAGGCAATATTTTCATGACTCGCTCCGGCGCGTCGGACGGCTAAGGCTATGGCAACGACCACATTTTCGCGCCATCGGTGCGTGCGTTCATGGAGTTCACGGTGTCGGTGGTGCGCTTGAGCGAGGCCGCGTCCTGGCGCTCGGTGGTGCAGGGCTCCCCGTCGGCGGCGGGCAGCGCGCACCACCGCAGCGGGTCCTGCTTCATGATGTGCGGTGCCCACACCAGCTTCCCGGGACTCCAGCTTTTCCCGGTGCGCGCGAATTGCATCTTGACCGTGAGGCCCTCTTGGTTCAGCACGGTCCTGGTTGCGTGCTTGGCCACCGAGTTTCCCAGGCCGTAGACGATCCAGGTGCCCTTGCGCTTTTCGATCGGCAGGACCGAGTGGGTGTGGTGGGAGTAGATGAAATCGAATTCCCCGCTGTCGGCCAGGGCTCGGTTCAGCTGCAGTTGGGAGGCGGTGGGCTCGCTGCTGTACTCGGCCCCGTCGTGGAGCGCCGCCATCACGATATCTGCGCCGGCCGCACGCGCTGCCTTGGCGCGGGAAACCAGCGAGGCCTTGGCGATGTCGTCCACCCGCCACGGCGCATCCTCTGCCACCCCGTTGAGCGAGAAGGTGCCGGCGATGACGGCCACCCGCGCGCTGCCGACCTGAACCACCAATGGCTTCGCGGCCTCGGCTGCGCTGCGGTACGTACCGGTGGAGACCAGCCCAGCCTCGTCGAGCGCATCCAGGGTCCGTTTGACCCCCGGCACGCCGGCGTCCATGGAGTGGTTGCTGGCGGTGGTGCAGCCGTCGTAGCCGACGTCCTTCAGGGCGGGGATGACCGATGGCGGAACGCTGAACATGGGGTATCCCTTGAACGGCCCGCCCGGGGCGGCGACCGGGGTTTCCAGGTTGCACAGCGCCAGGTCGCTGTCCGCCAGGTACGGTTCGATGCCCTCCAGCAGCGGCCCGAAGTCCATCGATCCCTTCTCGTCCTTCTCCGCCTGGTCCCACAAGGCCGGGTGCAGCAGGATGTCGCCGGCCACGGCCACCTCGATGCACTCATCCCCCGGGCAGCCAGGGTCCTTCGGGGACGCCGACGCGGCATTGGTTGGGGTCCCCGGCGCGCTCGCAGCTTCGGTTGGCGCGGGCTGTCCGGTGGGAGCGGAGAGGCTTGAAGCCGTCGCCGCAGTGCTTCCGGAGGGCCCCGGCGAAGGCGGCGCGGGGGCGCAGGCACCCAACGCGGAGACGAGCAGCAACGCCGCGCACAGGGCTGCGCGTCTTCGGACAACGGTGCCGCGCACGAATCGATGAGACATAGCCAAAAGCCTAACCCTGCCCCGGGTCTTGCGGCGCGGGAAACGGACAGCACCGCGGGCTTATGACAGGGTTAACAGCATGCATAATCCGTTGCTTGAGCGAAGCACCTTGCCGTTTGAATTCCCAGATTATTCAGCCCTGGAAGCTCGCCACTACCTGGACGCGGTCCGGCACGGCGTGGACGGTCAGCTGGAGGAACTCCGGGCCATCGCACAAAACCCCGAGGCACCGACCTTCGAGAACACCTTCGTGGCCATGGAACGCAGCGGCGCGCTGCTGCGCCGGGCCCTGATGGCGTACTGGACGGTGTACTCGGCGCACGGCACTGATGAGTTGCGCGAGATCGACCCCCAGCTTCAGGCCCTGGTCTCGGCGCACGAGGATGCCATCCACCTGGACGAGGAACTTTTTGCACGACTGGCCTCCCTGGACGCCGCCGGGCTCGCGGGCGAGGATGCCCGGCTGGTCTCCGAGACCCTGCGCACCTTCCGTGCCGCCGGCGCCGAACTTGATGCCGAAAGCAAGGCACGGCTGCGTGCCCTCAACAGCGAGATCACCGACCTGTCCAGCGAATACTCGCGCAGGCTGCTGGGCGCCATGAACGAAGCAGCCGTGCACTTCGCCGATGCCGCGGAACTGGAAGGGCTCAGCGACGGGGAACTTGCTTCAGTGGCCGATGCAGCCCGGGCCGCCGGCCACGCCGACGGCTACCTGCTGACTCTGGTGCTGCCCACCTCCCAGCCCTTGCTGGAGCGCTTGGTGCGTTCCGATTCCCGCCGCCGGCTCTTTGAGGCTTCGGTGAACCGCGGGCTGGAGGGAGAGAACCGGACCCTTGAGTTGGCGGCCCGGATGGCGTCGTTGCGTTCGACTCGGGCCCGGCTGCTGGGCCACAACACGCACGCCGACGTCGTGCTGCAGGAGGCCACCGCCCCCGACCTGGACGCGGTGCGCCGCCGGCTGGCCGAACTCATCCCCCCGGCCGTGGCGAATGCCCGCGCCGAGGCGGCGGAGCTGGAAAAGCTCTCGGGCGGGCGAATCGAGCCCTGGGACTGGGCCTATTACTCGGCGGCTGTGGCGCGCGAACGCCACGCACTGGACACCGCGGCGCTGCGCGAATACTTCGAGCTCGATACGGTGATCGAGCGCGGCGTGTTCGCCGCCGCCACCCGGCTGTACGGTCTGGGCTTCACCGAACGCTTCGACTTGCCGACCTACCACCCTGACGTGCGCACCTGGGAGGTCTTCAACGAAGACGGGTCGACACTCGGCCTGTTCCTGGGCGACTACTTCGCCCGATCCACCAAGGCCGGCGGCGCGTGGATGAACTCCATCCGCGAATCAGCGTCGCTGCTGGTCGAGCTTCCGGTGGTCACCAACACCCTGAACATTCCCAAGCCGGCGGCGGGCGAGGCTGCCCTGGTGAGCCTGGACGAGGTCAACACGCTTTTCCACGAGTTCGGGCACGCGCTGCACGGGCTCTTCTCCAATGGCGCCTATCCGTCTTTGTCCGGCACCAGCGTCCCGCGGGACTTCGTCGAATACCCCTCGCAGGTCAACGAGATGTGGGCCCTGCACGCCGAGGTGCTGCCAGGCTATGCGTCACACACCCGCACCGGGGAACCGCTGCCCGACGGGACGGTCGAGGCGCTGGAGGCCGCTGCCCTGTGGGGCGAGGGCTTTGCCACCACCGAGTACCTCTCCGCCGCCGTCCTGGACCTGGCCTGGCACTCGCTCACCGACGGCGAACTCGTCGTGGATCCGCTCGCATTCGAGCAGCGGGCGCTCACCGAGGCCGGGTTGATCCCGGACCTGGTCCCCTCGCGCTACCGCACCGGGTACTTCAAGCATATTTTCGACGGCGGATACTCGGCCGGGTACTACTCTTACATCTGGTCCGAGGTGCTCGACGCCGACACCGTTGAATGGTTCACCGAGAACGGCGGGCCGAAGCGGGAGAACGGGGAAAGGTTCCGCACGGAGCTGCTCTCGCGCGGCAACACGCGGGACCCGCTGGAGTCCTATGAGGTCTTCCGCGGCCGTCCGGCACTGATCGAACCGTTGCTGCTTCGCCGCGGCCTGGCAAAGGAAATCAAAGCGTGACAACCATTAGTTTTGCCCAGGAGGCGCTCTCCCACTGGCACCAGGCGGTAGCCATTGCCACGGGCGGGAAGCTCTTCACCACCCACGGGTGCTCGTGGGCCTGGCAGCCGGCCCGAGCGCGGCTGGTATTGCTGTTCCCAGCCCACGCGCAGGAAGCCGGGCTGCGCCCGGGCCTGGCCGAGGGAACCCGCCTCGGTGCACGCCGGGTGGATGCCTGGGTCAATTCCGGTGCACCCTCGGGCCCGCTGGAGGCCGCAGGATTCTCCGATGCCGCACAGATTTCCTGGCATGCCGGGGAACTGGTGGGACCCGAGGAGCCCTGGGACGGGCGCGTGCGCCTGGGCACGGACATCCCCGAGGCCGTCGGTCCCGATGCGAAGGAACTCCAGGTCGCCAACCTGTGGCGCGATCCGGCCACCGCGGGTCTTAGCGCCGGACACCCGGCGTTGCGCCGTGTAGAACAGGCCACAGCCCGCACCCTCGAGGGTGATCTGGTGGGCCGCGCCTTTGCCCAGCAGGCATTCGGCGGCCAATTGGCCATCCACGGCTTGGCTGTTTCGCGTGCGCATCGCCGGCTTGGCATTGGATCGGCCCTGCTCAACGGGCTGGCCCGCGGCATGGTCAACCCCCTGGGGCTGGACGAAGAATCAAACATCGAACTAATCGCCGCCGCTTCCCCGCGCTCGGCACCGTTCTTTGAGGCCAACGGCATGCGCCTGCTCGGCCGCGGACGGCACCTCGTGCTGCGCTGACATCCAGCCTCGACAAGTGGTACACGAAGAACGGCTCCAGGCGTAACACATGGACCCGGAGTCGTTCTTCGTGTAGCGCAGCGGCGGGGCTCAGAGACGTCTGCTCGGTGACAAGGCCAATGCGCCGATGGGCTGCCGCAAGATGGCCTTTCATCCGGAAGAAACCGGGGTCTGGGAGCGGGTGACGCCTTCACAGGTGTTTAAGCTTTGCAAGGTGCAATCCCGCGTTAGTTTCTCGAGGAGCCCCATCGCTTCCGGCTCATCACTGACACCACGTTCGCCTGCCAGCACTTGAGAGGAATCCGCGAAGTTCACGGCGGCCGGAATATGGAGCAGGAGTTCATCCGCCCGTACTTCGTGGGCCAACCGAAAAGTCGATCGACCGCACTGCACCTGGACCAACGAATGTATCTTTGCGTACTCCCGCACGTCGAACCCAGACGGCACAGCTGTCCCAGTCAACCTGGCTTGACCACCACAACACCCCAGACAGAACCTACCTCAGCATCGGCGGCGACGGGGCTGCCCGATTAATTGGACCACGTCGGCAACTGCGAAAAGGCCTCGAAGGAATCGCTCTCCTTCTTGCCGCAAGAAAGCGCCTTCACAACAAGGCCTGGGGCACTCGCGAGCAATTTTGCGAATAGCATTCGTATACCAAATGACCGGACCTTCCACCTCAGCATCCGCAATTGTGCCATGAACGGTTGGTCCCAATAAATATCGAGTCTTGAAGAACCGAGAACCCTTCCGTCGCGGCCGAACCGAAGCTGCCACCTATCCGTTCAAGCGTTAAGAAACAAAAAACACCGGACCCGATTTTCCGAATTTACGTTCCTCAGAGATTCCGTCATGCGGCCACCAGGAAAATGATCGATACCTGTCTAGTTTCAAAGCAGGAAACTTTTCAAAGCCCGTCTTGACAATATCCAAGTCGCCTTGAAAAATCAGCTGTCGCCCGCCTTCAAGCTCAATCCTCAGACCATTTGCCGTATCTTCAGCAAGCGTTAGTGAAAAGAGCGAATCGAAAGGTCGCCCGTACCAACCGTCCGGCAGGACCAAACTGGCTCTTCTATGCTTCGAAAAGTAGCCCTCAACCTTTTTGGCTGGTGATCTTAAAATCATCGTACGCACCGAGTCGTCAGGAACTGTACCGTCAATGTACAGATGGTCATCCCCTCTCTGCAGGGTGTTCTCGTCGTCTCATTTCTTGGTTATCGCCCGGATTCATGGTGCACGATGCACACCTCGCTACAGCTCCCGAAATGACCACACCGAAACGCTCCATCCAATTGATCCGGCAATTGACATTGCCGCCTTGGAAATCTTCCCGACTTGAAACTCATAACGACTATCAGGCTCGAGATTCTCTGCCACGGATTTCCAATTTTCGAATGTCACTCCGTCCGAGAATCTAAGTTGGCCACACTCTTGTGTGTTGATTAGGATGGAAGTTCCTGTGCGAGGACCGACCTCTTCTTCGACACTGGAAACGGTGCACACTATAGAGTCCAGATTATTCCGGTCATACGCGAATAATGCCGGCAATCCCACTATAATTAATAGTCCAAGAAGTACGATCATTCCCAAAATCGAGAAGAACGTTATCTTGCTCTTCACACTTGGTCGCTCACGGCGTCTGGAAGGGTTGACCACTTTCCCTCATTTCGTAAAAACCATCTTGAAGTAAACCGGGCATCGACCTGATTCTGCGATACGCCATCAAGGAAGGGTCTTGGGGTGAGCCGAGTTACTTGGGTTCAAACCACCGAGGTCCGGACCCCCGAATCATTTCACCCCGCGAGATATCCCCCCTCGACGAGAATCCCTTCCGCAAAAACGAAATGATAATAAACACATACAGCCACGAAGACCGGTCCAATTATATACAAGGCGATCCTCGACCCTTTCCGCATATTATTCGAGTCAGGTTTATTTCCCGTTCTCCACAGAAGGACAAGAACGGCCGGGGACATAATCAAAGCAATAGGCATGGGAATTCCGCTTCCACTGCGATCATATTTTCCCTCGTAAGGCATTCTGGTGTCCAAGGGCACGTTCATGAAAACGAAAATTGCGGCGATTACGCACACAACAAAAGCGGCTACACAAATAATTTGGAAAAATTTCGAGGCTTTCCTTCCAAGTAGTAGATCCTGCTCACTGAATTCAGTATCCGGATCCTGGTTACCCGCACCCACACCATCACCATCATTTTGTGCTACCACGGCTCTACTCCTGTCCCTCTCTCAATAACTTCTCCACCCACGAATTTCGCGCTTTCAACAATAGCGCCCGCGTGGGCGCCACCGTACGCAGCAAAGGAGTGCGTCATCCAACTCGGGTTCGAGCCCAAAATCGGGCCCATATCTGAAGCGCCCGGGAACCGTGAAAGAAGGAGTCCACCAGCAATGTCGTAACCTTGTTCCATCCCGTCGTAATCTTCCCCCGTAATGGCATGGTCGAGGTACCCGCCGGCCCAGCTTCCCCCTCCGCCCGCAACGTATTGGGCAGCGCGCAGGATTCGACCTGTTGCGCGAGGGAAGAGATACCCGCCTTGGCCAGCGACTACACCGCCGAGGAACCCGCCGGCAGCGGCTCCCAAACCGCCCCGCGTCGACCAATCATTTCGAGGCGTGGTCCCGTAATACATTCCCGTGTTGACCGCACCTCCGCCGATGCCGTTGGACACCGCAGACCTGACCATCTGCCGTCCCGGCAACCTCGCGATGTAGCTCCCAGCACGCGTGCTGACACGGGAGACCCCCGAAGCCACCGCAGAACCAGCCCGCGAGGCAGCCGCCGAGACGGCCGAACCCGCCCGGCTTGCCCCCGAAACAGCTGCGGAGCCGATGCGGCCCGCAGCCGGCAGCAACCGCGAGGTCACCGCGGTTCCGGCACGTCCGACTCCGGAAGCGACAAGGCCACCCACCCGTCCGGCCAAAGGACCGGCAACCAGCCCGACAGCTCCCGTCAGGGCCACCTGCCCCCAGTTCACATCGCCGGTCGTGGCCTTCTGAATGATCGTGTCCGCACCGGCACCGATCAGCATCATCCCACCCCGCACCCAGGACCGGCGCCAAGGGATCGGTCGACAGGAACCCGCGAACGGACGGGTCATACGCACGCGCCCCCAGCCACTCCAGCCCCGCAACCTCCAGCCCGCCACCACCGGTCAGGCCGACACCCGCCGGCAACACACCGACAGGCCCCTCGCCACCAGGCGTCGCACCCAATAGGTAAGGGGCACCGATGACGGCCCACGGATCGAGCTGATCCGTCGGACGCGCCGCACGCCACCCAGCGCTCGCCCACCCATCACTGAGACCGGTCACACCGCCCGGCAAGGATAGAACCTGCCCGCCGCCGATCCCGGCCAACGTCGGAACCGGGTTCGCCGTATCCCACCAGAGCTCGGCACCGTCGACACCTGCCAGCTCACCCAGGGCATCGACCCACAAGTTGTGCCGGGAGACCTCACCACCCTCCGGGGTACGCACGGTCGATCCCGCCAGGGAACCATTTGAACCCCAGGCATACTCCGTCCACGACCCATCCGGGGCGATCAACCGACTCCGCCGGCCCAACCCGTCATACACGTACTCGACACGGGCACCGTCGGGCTCCGTCACCGCGAGCAACTGTCCCGCAATGTCGTACTCATACACCCGCACGCCATCCGGCGTAGTCTCGCGCAGCAGGCGGCCGCCGGCGTCGTATTCCCACCCCGAGTGCGTGCCGGCGCCACCAGCCCGCGTGGTGGCAGCGGTGACCATCTGCCCGGCGCCGTCGTACCCGTACCGGGTCACCGCCCCGGCACGCGTCAGTCCCGTGATCCGGCCCTCGGCATCCCGGCCGATCAGCGTCACATCCGTTGCGCCAGCACCGCTGCGATCAGACCGGCTGTGCTCGGCCAGGTATCCATGCCGGTAGACCCATTCCTGCACCAGGTCCCCCACCGTCGCGCACGTGATCCGCCCCGATGCATCGTGGGCGAACACCGCCGGGCCCAACAGGGAATTCTCCACGGCAACCACCTGGCCGGCGGCATCACGCGTGTACCCCGTCACCGTCCCCTGGGCGTCGGTGAACCGAACGCGGTTCCCATCCGCGTCGTACTCCCACGACAGGCCCGCCCCACCACGGGTGCGGCCCGTCAGCAGCCCCCGCCGGTCGAACGACAACTCCTGCTCGACCGCCAGCCCGTCCGGGCCCGAATAATCGGTGACCACCACCCGGCGGCGTACCAGGTCCCGCTGGAGCGCGGAAACCAGCTCCCCGTCCACCGAGACGGAAACCTCGCGCCCGGCGGCATCGTAGGCCCAGGACGTGGTTTGCCCGTCCGGATCCGTCCGGGACAGCAGCCGCCCCGCGGGATCATATGTCGCGGTGCTCACCCGGCCCAGCGGATCGGTCAACGACTCCACCTGGTCCGTGTCCGTATAGGTGCGCGTCACCACCCCTCCCACCGGATCGGTGACCCGTAGCAAACGCCCGCGAGCGTCGTACTCGAAGCGGGTCCGCCCGCCCACGCCATTGACTGTCTCGGTCAGCTCCCCCGCCACGTTGTACTTGAACCGGCGCGTGCCGTTCCAGGCATCCTGCGAAAACGTCAGCCGCCCGGCCTTGTCGTATGCGTACCGGGACACGCCCCGCCCGGGATTGCGGTGCAGCAAGAGTCGTCCGCACGGATCGTACTCGAACCTCTCCACCTCGCCGGTGGGCAACGTGCGGGCGGCGACGCGCTGGTCGGCGTCGTAGGCCAACTCGGTGACGGCACCCAACGGGTCCGTGGTCCGCCACGGCCGACCACACGCGTCATACTCGTACCGGGTCACCGCGCCCGTCGGGGAGGTGACCGAGGTGATCTTCCCGGCCACGTCGCGGCCCAACACCGTCAGCCCGCCCTCGCCGTCGACAAGCTCGACCGGGTTCCCCGCCGCGTCATAGGAGATGAGCTCCGCTGAGCCGTCCTCGGCCTCCACGCGCAGGGGGCGGCCGTACTCGTCAAAGCGAATGGTCGAGGAGGCAAACGCCTCCGACAGCTTCGCCGTGCCGGTCTTGCGGTCCGTACTGGAATCCGTGCGGACGCCCGTCGGGTCAACGACGGCGCTCAAATTGCCGAGAGAGTCGTATTCCCGCGCCCAGTCATGGCCGGCGGGATCCTTGATGCCGACCAGGCGGGAAAGATCGTCATGGACAAAGCCCCACCGGGCGCCGTCCGGCAACACCGTGCCGGTCACGTTGCCCAGCTCATCGAAGATCCGCTCGACACTGCGGCCCAAGGGGTCCACCGTCCGGGCCAGTTCGCCGTTGGCGGCATACTGAAGCTCGGTCCGCCCGCCATCGGGGGCGACGGAGGCGGTGATCCGCTCCGCCTGGTCGTGTTCAAAGGCCCAGACGCCGCCGTCCGGGTTCTCGCGACGCACCAAGGCACCCGATGCGTCGTAGGCGAAACGGGTCTGCGCGCCGGAGGGGCTGATCGCCGCGACGGGACGGCCCGCGCCGTCGCGAACGATCCGCGCGAGATCGCCGACCGCGTTGCGGGTCGCGACGAGGTCGCCGAACCCGTCGTACTCGAACCCGATCTCGACCCCGACCGGGTCGATGACCCGGGCCAGCAGCCCGTTGCGCCAGTCCAGCTCGGTGCGCCCGCCCAACGCGTCGATCATCGCCGACGGATCGCGGCAGATGTCGTCGGCATATTCGTACGCCACGACGGCGCCGGATGCCGTCACGAGGGTGGTGATTCGGTCCTGTCCGTCCCACCCGTAGGTGAGGTCGGCGCCCTCCGGAGTCACGGTCCGGATCCGCCGGCCCCTCTCGTCGTAGGCGTGGACGGTGACCGACCCGTCGCGCTCGGTGAAGGAGACGAGGTTCCCGTGGGCGTCATAGGCCATGGACTGGCGCCGGTCATCGCTGTCCAGGACGCCGACCAACCGGCCCCTGGCGTCGGCGATCCACGCGTTCGACCGCGACCCGTCCTCGTCGGAGACGGCCGTGACGCGGCCCGGCAGGTACGCGAAGCGTGTCCTGCGCCCGTGCTGAGTCACCTGCAGGGCAACCCTGCCGTGTTCGTCATAGGTGTTCTCGGCCTCGAGGACGCCCGCGGCCGAAACCACGGCGTCGATCAGGCACTGGTCGTTCCATCGGTACATGCGTGCGCCCAGCTCCGTGGCCACGGACGTCAACCGGCCGGCGGAGTCGTATCCGTACTCGACGCGCCGCCCGTCCGAGGCCCTGACCACGGCGACAAGCCCGTCGGCATAGTCGATCTCGAGGAACCTGCCCCGCACCTGCGTCAGCCGCGTCACCTGCCCGGCACCGGCGCCCTCGGCGGGCCGGTCCCGGTGGACGGACACGGTGCGCCCCGGCCCGGCCCCAGTCCCGACCCAGACGCCGGCCAGGGTGTAGGCCCACCAGGCGCCCTGTTTGTCCCGGATGACCAGCAGCTCGGAGGTGCCCTCGCGCAGGGAATCCAACTCCGCCAGGCCGTCCGCCGCGGCGGACTCGCGGGCCAGCCAGTAGTTCTCGCCCACGCAGCGGCCATACCCGGCCCCTTCGCGCGGGAAATCCACGGCACGGCCGTCGGCCATCACCCAACGGCACCCCTCGTCGCTGAACCTCAGCTGCTGGTCCAGCACCGAGGCCCAGCCCGGGCCGAATACCCCGGGGCTCTCCAGGGCCGAGGGCAGCGAGTTGTACATCCGGGAGAAGTCCAGTAGCGAGGCCATGCCCATGAAGGACAGGTCGGTTTCCGGTTCGATGAAGTTTCCCGTTGCCGTGTTCACCGGGTCGTTGGCGAACCCGGTCGTGGGGATCGCTCCCGCGGCCGTCGGCGGATCGACCTGAAGAACGGCACGTGAGGCATCGACCCCGGCTGCGGCAAGGGCCTGCGCCAAGGCGGCATACGAGACGCTTGATACGGCGGCGTCACCGCCGGCGGCCTCGAATGCGTCGGCAACCACCGAGGCCCACATCGCGTCCGCCTCGTTGGCCCTCAGATACTCGCGGTACCCGCGCATCAGGCCCGACGCCTCGATCTTCCCCCAAGTACATGTCGATGCGAAGTCGGCCAGCGCGCGCTCGAGCCTCCCCGGTTCACCCTCCAGCGAATCGTTCAAGCCACGCGAACCCCTGACGAAGGAACGCAAATCGGAAGGCCTTGCCGACGACACCCCACCGGAAGAGCCGCCGGATCCGGGCGCGGGATTCTGCCGCTGCCCCGTGCTTGCCTCCGCCGGAGGGAATGTCGGGGACGCCCCCGCAGCCATCGCCGGGCGCGGTTCCTCACCGACGAACCAGTCCCAGCCCTTCTCCAGGATGTTCCTGTCGTTGTGCTGGCGCACCCACTCGTTGTTCGTCCTGGGCCGGGCGTCTTCTTCACGCGCAGCCTCAGTCATCTGACGTACAAAGCCGGCGACCTGCCGCAACGCCTGCGCCAACACCCGCGCGTCGCCGGCCGCCGTGGCCGCGTTGGCCTCGAAAATTTGGGAAAAATGCCCCCTGAAGTCCTGCCCCGCCGATGACGCGTGCGACGCCCGGGCTCCGGCCTGCCCTTCGATCCTGGACGCTGCGAAGTCGAATCCCAATGACGCCGACATAGCCGCCAAATAGTCATAACGGCCGCCGTCGGAAGCATCCGAGTTCGGCAGCAACATTGGAAGGAAGCGGCTGACGTGACCGATTCTGTCCGGAGACCTCGTCGCCGTCGATGTTTCTAGCATCCTTGCGACCCGGATGATGCTGAGGCACCCATCGTTACTGTGTTGCGTATAGGGCGGTCGCCGTCGAGACCGCGACGTTAAGCGAGTCGACGCCACCAATCATCGGTCTTCCTAACTCGGAGATCGACTGCCGTTGAGGTCCCAGTCAACAGCTCGTTTCCCTCGCGGCTGGGGTGACAGCGCGCTCAAGGTTCGCATGGGCAGGGCTGGGCTCTCCCAAACTCAGCACCAGAAGCGGCGATGCGCTAGCGGAAGCCCGACTTGAACCTCACCGCGGTGATCACGACCCAGAAAGAGGCACAGACACCTACAAACCCCTTAGTCCCCTCCGTCGGGCGGACAGAGTCATCCCCAGGTGCGACGGACGGGCAGCTTCAGTGACGCGTGCTGGGCCGCCCAAGGCGCGCCGCCGCTCGGGCAGCCCCGGAGTATGGAACAGCTGCGCCGGACCAGGCATCGACGGCGCTCCGTTCCGTGGAGGTGCGGTATTCGAGGGATTGACAAAGAGAACGGCACCGGGGCGCGATGGAAAAGTCCAACGGGCCCCGGTGCCGTGCTCCGGGATGAATCGACCGCCCGCCGCGGGAGCGAAGGGCGCGGATCACCGCTTGCGCTCCTACCTGAGGAAGAAGCGGGCGACCGTCCGGTCGCTACCAGCCGCGCTCGGCCAGGCGGTGCGGTGCCGGGATGTCGGCGACGTTGATGCCGACCATGGCCTCGCCCAGGCCGCGGGAGATCTTCGCCAACTCGTCCGGGTCGTTGTAGAAGGTGGTGGCCTTGACCACGGCGGCTGCACGTTGTGCCGGGTTGCCGGACTTGAAGATTCCCGAGCCCACAAACACGCCGTCGGCGCCCAGCTGCATCATCATGGCCGCGTCGGCAGGGGTGGCGATGCCGCCGGCGGTGAAGAGCACGACCGGCAGCTTGCCGGTGGCCGCGATTTCCTTGACCAGCTCGTACGGGGCCTGCAGTTCCTTGGCCGCCACGTACAGCTCGTCCTTCGGAAGGGCCGCGAGCTTGGCGATCTCGGCGCGGATCTTGCGCATGTGCCCAGTGGCGTTGGAGACGTCGCCGGTGCCGGCCTCGCCCTTGGAGCGGATCATGGCAGCACCCTCGTTGATGCGGCGCAGTGCCTCACCGAGGTTGGTGGCGCCGCAGACGAAGGGTACCTTGAACGGCCATTTGTCGATGTGGTGCTCGTAGTCGGCCGGGGACAAGACCTCGGACTCGTCGATGTAGTCGACACCCAGGGACTGAAGGATCTGCGCCTCGACGAAGTGGCCGATGCGGGCCTTGGCCATGACCGGGATCGACACGGCATCGATGATGCTGTCAATCATGTCCGGGTCGCTCATGCGCGAGACGCCGCCCTGGGCGCGGATATCGGCCGGGACGCGCTCGAGCGCCATGACGGCGACGGCGCCTGCGTCTTCGGCGATGCGGGCCTGTTCGGCGGTGACAACATCCATGATGACGCCGCCCTTGAGCATTTCCGCCATGCCGCGCTTGACGCGGTCGCTACCTACGGTAGTTGCGGGGGTCGAGACGCCTTCGTTTTCAGACACCTTGGTTTCCTTTCAATAAGGTGAGCAGTATGCGAATCATCGTAGGACGAGGACGTAACAAAGACCTCGGGCATGTCGTCACAATTCAAAACCGGTAGACAAGTCTCCTGGATTTTGGATGCTGCCCACCTTCAAGCAAAGCACCAAATACCGCTGGATCATAGGGTTTTGGCGGCGGGCCACAGGAAACCTGCCGAGCGCAAGCCCAAGTCCACTTCGGGGCGCCCGGCCCTGAATTCCCGCGGGGCGTTTCTCGCGGTCGGGATAGCTACCGGCGGGTTGCCGCGGCTGTTGGCGTGTCGCTGCCCGCCATGGGTGGGCCGGGGCAGCCGCGGAAGATTTCGTGACAGATTTCCGTCGGCACCCTTGAATCACCCGGTCCGGGCAGAGCGGCATTTTCCGCAGCGGGACTTAAATGAATGGACCGCCGCGCACACGCACGGCGGCCGATTCACGGGTTTCTCGTCGTCAATTAGTCGATCTCAAGCCATCCGGCGGCAAGATCGTCGCGGATGTCGCTCAACGTGGCGGGGATCGCCTTGGTCTGGGCGATGATCGGGAAGAAGTTCCCGTCGCCGGCCCAGCGCGGCACGACATGCTGGTGCAGGTGCGCGGCGATGCCCGCTCCCCCGGTGACTCCCTGGTTCATGCCCAGGTTGAATCCGGTGGGACGCGACACGTGCCGCAGCACCCGCATGGACTTCTGCGCCAGGGCCGCCATCTCCGCGGTTTCCTCCTCGGTGATGTCCGTGTAGTCCGGAACGTGCCGGTACGGGCAGATGAGCAGGTGCCCCGGGTTGTAGGGGAAGAGGTTCAGGATCACATACGCCGTCTTGCCGCGGTGCAGGATCAACGCGTCCTCGTCGCTGCGGGTCGGCCCGACACAGAACGGGCAGGCCTCCTCGCCCTTGTCCCGGTTTTGGCCGGCCTTGATGTAGGCCATCCGGTAGGGAGTCCACAGGCGCTGGAAGGAATCGGGCACCCCGGCGATCTCGAAATCGTCGGTGATGGCCGCGTCCTGTTCCTCCTGCGAAATACCCTGCGGTGCTTCGATGGCGTGTTCGCGCGTGGACTCCCCCATGGACTCTAGGCTTCCCGGTTCTTCACCGCGGCGACGATGCGTGCCACAGCTTCGTCCACCGGCACGCCGTTGTCGGTGCTGCCGTCGCGGAAGCGGAAGGACACCGCACCGGCCTCGGCATCCTCGCCGCCGGCGATGAGCACGAACGGGATCTTGTCCTTGGACGCGGTGCGGATCTTCTTCGGGAAACGGTCCGAGGAGATGTCGGCCTCTGCCCGGATGCCCGCGGCCTTGAGCTTGTCGATCACGTCGAACATGTACTCGTTGAAGGCCTCGGCCACGGGGATGCCCACGACCTGGACCGGCGAAAGCCAGGCCGGGAAGGCGCCGGCGTAGTGCTCGGTGAGCACGCCCATGAAGCGCTCCACGGATCCGAAGAGGGCGCGGTGGATCATCACCGGGCGCTGGCGGGTGCCGTCGGCCGCCTGGTACTCGAGCTCGAAGCGCTCGGGCAGGTTGAAGTCCAGCTGGATGGTGGACATCTGCCAGGTGCGGCCCAGCGCGTCCTTGGCCTGCACGGAGATCTTCGGTCCGTAGAACGCCGCTCCCCCCGGATCCGGGACCAGTTCCAGGCCGGAGGCCTCGGCAACCTCGGACAACGTCCGGGTGGCTTCCTCCCAGATGGCGTCGTCGCCGACGAACTTCTCCGGGTTCTTGGTGGAGAGCTCCAGGTAGAAGTCATCCAGTCCGTAGTCCTTGAGCAGCCCCAGCACGAAGTTCAGCGTCTCGGTGAGCTCGTCCTTCATCTGCTCCTTGGTGCAGTAGATGTGGGCGTCGTCCTGTGTCATGCCGCGCACGCGGGTCAGGCCGTGGACCACGCCGGACTTCTCGTAGCGGTAGACCGAGCCGAATTCGAACAGGCGCAGCGGCAGTTCGCGGTAGGAGCGTCCGCGCGAGCGGAAGATCAGGTTGTGCATCGGGCAGTTCATCGGCTTGAGGTAGTAGTCCTGGCCGGGCTTGCGCACCGTGCCGTCCTCATTGAGCTCCGCGTCCACGTGCATCGGGGGGAACATGCCGTCGCGGTACCAGTCCAGGTGCCCGGAGACCTCGTAGAGGTGGCCCTTGGTGATGTGCGGGGTGTAGACGAACTCGTAGCCGGCCTCCACGTGGCGTGCACGCGAGTAGTCTTCCATTTCCTTGCGGATGATGCCGCCGCGCGGGTGGAACACCGGCAGGCCCGAACCCAGCTCGTCGGGGAAGGAGAAGAGGTCCAGCTCGACGCCGAGTTTGCGGTGGTCGCGGCGCTCGGCCTCGGCGATGCGCTCCTGGTAGGCCTTGAGGGCATCCTTGGTCGGCCAGGCCGTGCCGTAGATGCGCTGCAGCTGCTGGTTGTCCTGGTTGCCCAGCCAGTAGGCGGCCGAGGTGCGGGTCAGCGCGAAGGCGTTGGAGATCAACTTGGTGTTGGGCAGGTGCGGGCCGCGGCACAAATCGCACCACACGGTGTCGCCGGACTTGCGGTCGACGTTGTCGTAGATGGTGATTTCGCCGGCGCCGACCTCGACGTTGACGCCCTCGCCGGCGGAATCGGCCTCGTTGGCCTTGTTGAGCAGCTCGAGCTTGTACGGCTCGTTGGCCATGGCCTTGCGGGCCTCGTCCTCGGTGACGACGCGGCGGGCGAACTTCTGGTTCTGGTTGACGATCTTGAGCATCATCTTCTCGAGGGTCTTCAGGTCCTCGGGAGTGAACGGCTCGGCGACGTCGAAGTCGAAGTAGAAGCCGTCGGTGATGTACGGGCCGATGCCCAGCTTGGCGTCGGGGCGCAGCTGCTGCACGGCCTGGGCCATGACGTGCGCGGTGGAGTGGCGCAGGACCTCGAGCCCGGCGGGCGAATCGATGGTCACGCGCTCGACGGCGGTCCCGGCCTCCAGCGGGCGGGCCAAATCTCGCAGCACGCCGTCGACGTGCATGACAACGACCTCGCGGTCGTCAAAGTACAGCTCGGCCCCGGTAGTGCCGGCATTCACCTCGCGTTGTTCCCCATCGACGGTCAGTGTGATTTGCTCAAGCACTACGGCTCCTCGTTTCGTGGTTCGGCTTCATGGCTTGTGGCGTACGGTGGCCACAGCCAGCCACCACCCAGCTTAACCGACTTCCGAGCCTGCCAACCAATCCGCAACGTGGCTTGTCATGTCCCCTGCGCCATACGGCCCGTCGACATTCTGCCGCGGGCGCGGGCCTACGTTCCCGGCCGCCCGGGGCCAGCATCGAAAATCCGGGGCAGAACCACCCGATCCGACCCCCGGCGGGTCTCTTCGGGCCGCCGACGCCGGGCCCCCATCGTTGGATGGCCGACGAGTCATCCAACGATGTGGGCCCTAACCTTGGCTATCCGACGCGTTGTCCAAGGTTAGGCCCCTAGCCTTGGTCATGCCCGGCGCAATCAAGGGTATTGAACGCCTGTGGAAACGCCCGGGAAGTCACAACACGCGGAGCATCTTTCCGAGAACCCGGAGATTGTTCAAGTACGGCCGCACGGGGCCCCTATTGCTTGTCGGCAACCCGGGTTAGCATCTAGCCATGGAAACCCGTGTGAATCTCAGCAAGTCCGACCCTGCGGCCTATGCAGCACTACTGGCCATGAACAAGGCCGCCAGCGAGGCGGCCGATGCGGCGGGGATCGATCCCAAGTTGCGCGAACTGCTCAAGGTCAGGGCCTCGCAGCTCAACGGCTGCGCCTATTGCCTGCGCATGCACACCCGCGACGCACTCAAGCTCGGAGAGACGACCGACCGGCTGGCGGTGGTCGCGGCGTGGGCCGACTCCGAGTACTTCACTGCCGTGGAACGCGCGGCCCTGGCATTGTGCGAGTCCATCACCATGGTTTCGGTTGACCATGTCCCGCGCGGCGTCTACACGATGGCCTCCGCGGTGTTGTCCGACGAACAGATTTCCGCGGTCGCCTGGCTCAGCGCGGCCATCAACATGTTCAACCGGATCGCAATCACGTCCCGCTACCCGGTGAAGCCCTGATGCTTCCCGGACCAGGATCAAGACACTGAAGGCCCCGGCGGTTCATCAAGGCCAGGGACGATCGGGATTTCGCTATTGCTCGAGTTCGTGCCGGCGAAAGCGCAGTTCCCGCTCCGCGCCGCGCAACGGGGAGCCGTCAAAAGGCAACGCCGCCAGGTCGATGGCGGAGGCTGCTTTAAGCGCCAGGTGGCTGGCCGAGGCGGCCGCGCGCTGCGGCAGGCCCAGGGACGCGGCAAATTCCGCCCAATGCCTGGCCTTGAGGTTCTTGGTCTTTCCGGCAATCGGCAGCGCCATGGTGTCATCGCCGTAGAGCAGGGTGCACGGGACGTCGTACATCGGGGACATCTGGAAACCGCCGCCTTCGGTGCCGAGGACCGAGAGGTTCTTGGCATGGAGATCCCCGTTCCCGGTCAGCCAGGCAAAGAGGAACTGGAGGTAGAGGTTGCGGCTTGCCACCACGGGGGCGATGCACAGGCGCGCCAGGGCCATGGCCACTTCCTCGGAGGCGACGCCGTACTTGGCGGCCGGCGGCAGCCCCATCACCTGCGTCCCGTCTTCCAGCGGAAGGCGCCGCCACCGGCCGTCGGCGCCGGGTCTCCGGTCAAAACGGTCAATGAGCAATCCGGGCAGGTGGTTCCGGTCGTGGATGATCCGACCGGAGGCCACGGGGATCTTCAGGTTTTTTGCCCCGGCGAGGTGCGCCGCCTCGTTGTCCACCAGGTGCGGGTTCTCGGCCGGATCCAGTTTCAGCAGATACCGCTGGCCGCGCGTGGCCAGCGGGGTGGTGAGCATCGAGGCGCTGGCCTTGTCCTGCACCCCGGGCAGGCCGTGGCGGTCGACCGAATTCGCCAGGGAGGCGAAGTCGAGTTCGGCGGGGGTTGAGGCATCTGCCAACACCTCGGGCTCGGAAGGGGGCTGGCCGGCGGGCACCACCTGCACGTCGCCCGGGACATCCGCCCCCACGGCCAACAGCAGGGTCAATTCGTCGTCGAAGCTGGTCTTTGCGGCGTTTTTGAGCACGGTCAACCGGTGCCCCTCAGGGAGCAGGCCCGCAAAGAATGCGGGCAGGGCACCATGGGGCGTTTCGACCGCCTCGGGCATGAGCGGCAGGGAAAATGCGACGGGCACTTGCTTCTCGGCGAGGTACCGGGCGAGATAAGTGAAACGAATGCCCCCGGTATCCAGCCGTGACAGCTCCCCCGCGAGGGTGCCGTTCTTGTAGACATCGGCCCGCCGGATGCGCTTGAGGCCCTGCAGGTCGAGGCTCACCGTGCGACACCGACCTTAAGCCCCAGCACGTCGAATACGGACACCACTGCACGCAGCGACGGGTTGCCGGTGGCGGTTTCCAGTGCGCGGACCGTCCGCTCGGAGACGCCTGCCAGATCTGCCAGGTCCCCTTGGGTCAGCCCTGCTTCCTTGCGGGCGCGACGGAGCTCCCGGGCGAGGGCCGAGACGGCGTCCATGTCACTCCTGTGGGCGGCAATATGCTGCCGCTATCGTGGTCTACCCTCACCATGATCCACGAATAACCCACATTCGGCAATATCCTGCCGAAAGAGGCTTATGGCACTCAAGTAATCCGCATCCAGGCCCAATTCGGCAATTTATTGCCGGTTCCGGGCATTACCCGTTGGGCCGGGTCGGCAGGTACTGCACCGCCCACTTGTTGCCGTCGGGATCGGCAAAGTAGACGAAATGGCCCCAGTCCAGCACCACCACGTCGCTGACGTCAACCCCGTTGGCCTTCAACTGGTCATGCGCCGCCTGGATGTCACTGACCACCATCTGCAGCATGGGCGCGGTCCCGGGAGCCGCGTCGACCAGGCCTTCGCCGATGGTGATTGAGCAGGCCGAGCCCGGCGGGGTCAGCTGGACGAAGCGAATCGAGTCGGTGGGCCGCTGGTCGTGGTCGGCATTGAAGCCCACCTTGTTGACGTAGAAATCCTTGGCGCGGTCCACATCGGACACGGGGACGAAGACTAGCTCCAATTTCCAATCCATGCTGCACACGCTAACGCCGCGGCCAAACCCGTGTAAAGGCTTGCGGGCGCGCAAGCGCCGCGAGCTGGTGTCCTGTGAATAGATGTGTAAAGTGTGAATAAATAGAGTTCACGCCAATTCACCGACAGGAAACCCGATGCCCGACAGGGAAAATCCGTTCCGCCCGACCTTCGGCAGGACTCCCCCGGAACTGATCGACCGCTCCGACACCTTGGAGGAGTTCGAATACGGCCTGCGCATCCGCTCCGGCGTGCTGGGCCTGCTCACGATCATCACCGGGGCCCGCGGCGTCGGGAAAACCGTCATGCTCAACGAGGCCCAGGGGCTGGCACAGGAACAGGGCTGGGCTGTCATCTCCGAGACGTCCACCCCCGGCTTCCTGGCCAGGATCGCCGATTCCGCACTCCTGGTCGACGAGGAGCTGGGCGACGGCCCTCCCCCGCGGAAGATCCTGGCGTTCACCGCTGCGGGATTCGGTGTCACCACGCAGCTTCCCCGGGGGCGCCAGGTCGAGTTCCGCAACCTCGGGGCCAAGCTCTTGCGCCGCCTGGACGAAAACGGCACCGGGCTGCTGATCACGCTGGATGAGATCCAGGATGCCGACCGCAGCGAATTGCTGCAACTGGCCGCCGTCATCCAGCACTGGGTGCGGGACGGGCTGCCCATCAGCTTCGTGTGCGCCGGGCTGCCGGCGGCGATCTCCGACATCCTCAACGAAGGAGTGGCCACGTTCCTGCGCCGGGCCGACAAGATCGACCTTCACTCCCTCGAGGTCCGCGACGTGAGGGATTCCTATGCCCGGCAATTCTCGGCGGCCGGGATCCGGCTTCCCGACGGGTTCCTGGAGGAGGCCGCCGAGGCGTCCTTCGGATACCCGTTCCTCATCCAGCTGATCGGCTACTTCCTGTGGAAGGAAGCCGAGAGGGGCTCGGGCGTGGTTGACCGGGAGTCTGCGGACAAGGCCGTTGCCGCCGCCCTGAAGCGCAACATCCGCATGGTGGTCGGACCGGCCATCTCCAAGGCCTCCGACAGGGACATGGACTACCTTCGGGCGATGTCCCACGACAACGGCCCGTCAAGCACCGCCGCGGTGGCCGCGCGCATGAAGGCATCCCTGCAGCTGGCCGCCAACTACCGCGCCCGCCTCATCGAGGCGGGGCTGATTGAACCGGCCGGGCGCGGCGAGGTCAGGTACTCGATCCCCGGGTTGCGCGAGCACCTGCTCACCGGGGAACGCCTGGGCTAGCGAGCCAACGGGACCCGGCCGAGATCAGGCTCCCAGGTAGCCGCGGGTGTCCAGGTCCTCGTCGGCCATGAGCCTGGCCAGCGACTTGCCCTGGGCGGAGGGCACGGGCTTGGCGGCGGAGCTGCCGAAGGACTCGTTGCGCGCCCGGGCGGGGTCCGACAGATGGCCCGGCGCCGGAAGCGTGGATTTGGCCGAGAGGTCCCAGGCATCCAGCGCCTGGAGGCTGATGCCGCGGGGCCCGGTGCGGCGGGTGAGCCCGTGGATCAGCAGCAGCCGGGTGGAGAAGAGCAGCGGGCCGCAGCGCTGTTGGGCCTCGTGGAAGAACGTGGCATCGACGCAGCCGGTGCCGTCGTCCACCGAGATGAACACGACCCGGCGTCCGCCGCGCATCGGCGGGGTCTGCGTGGCCACCCGCACCCCCGCCACCAAGACCTCGGTGCCGTTGCGCATCCCCAGCAGGTCCTGCGCGCGCGAGACGCCCAGGGAGTCCAGCAGCGGCGCGTGGGATTCCATCAGGTGCGCGCTGACGTCGATGGACATCAGGTCCAGCTCGGTGCGCACCACCTCCTCCAGCGGGGTGTGCGCCGCACCGATGGCCATGTTGGAAAGCTCCACGTCCCCCAGCGGCAGGGCCAGCTGCCCGGGGATCGGCCGGTGGCGCTGCGCCGGCGCCTTGCCCGGCCGCGTGCGCAGGTGCTCGAGAAGGTCGGCGCGGTTTCCGCGCCCGATCCCCGCCTGCAGCGAGTCGAAGGCCCCCAGTGCGGCAAAGTGGTTCAGCGAGGTGCGGGTGAGCCCGGAGCGGGCGCGCACGTCGGCGATCGAGTCGTAGGGCTGCCCGGCGGCCACCCGGGCGACCTCGCGCTCGGAGACCGAATGGATCCCGCGCAGCGAGAGCCGGATCCCGTACCTGCCCGGGGGCGCGGCCCCCGGGGCGCGCGGGACCACCGGCAGCCGCGCGGGGGGCAGCAGCCCGTCGAGCCGCTCCACCTTGTAGCCGGGCGCGGAGCGGTTGATGTCCAGCGGCAGGATTTCGATGCCCATGCGCCTGGCCTCGGCGACCAGCAGCCGCTTGGGGTACATGCCCGGGTCGTGTTCCCAGATCCCGGCCAGGAAGGCCTCCGGGTGGTGGGCCTTGAGCCAGGCCGAGTGGTAGGTGGGCACGGCGAAGGCGGCCCCGTGGGCCTTGCAGAACCCGAAGGAGCCGAAGGCCGCCAGCGTGTGCCAGACCTCGTCGATGACCTCCAGGGAGTAGCCGCGTGCCAGCGCCCGGGAGCGGAAGAGGCCCTCCACCGCCGGCTCGGCCTTCGGGTTGCCCAGCAGCCGGCGGTACACATCGGCCTTGGCCAGCCCGCAGCCGGTCATCACGTGGAAGATCCGCAGCACCTGCTCGTGGAAGACGGTGACCCCGTGGGTCTCGGCGAGCGCGGGCGCGAGGTCCGGGTGGGGGTATTTTTCGGGTGCGAAGCCGTGGCGGTTTTCCAGGTAGGGCTTGACCATGTTGGATTTCATGGGTCCGGGGCGGAAGAGGGAGATGTCGATGATGAGGTCGTTGAATTCGCGCGGTGCGAGCTTGCCGATGAGTTCGCGTTGCCCGGGTGATTCGATCTGGAAGCAGCCCAGGGTGTGGGTGGAGCGGATGAGCTCGAAGGTGGGTTCGTCGTCGAGCGGGACCAGGGCGAGGTCGATGGCGCCGCGGGGCCCGATGTAGCCGGGGATCTGCCCGGGAGCTTCCCCCCGGTGTCCCCCCGCCTTCGCGACGGCGTGTGCATCGGGGTGGATGCGGGCGATTTCCTCCAGCGCGTAGGTGATGGCCGATTGCATGCGCACCCCCAGCACGTCGAGCTTGAGCATGCCCATGGGGTCCATGTCGTGTTTGTCGAATTGGCTCATGGGCAGTCCCAGTCCGCTGGGCTCCATGGGGGTGCGGTCGCGCAGGGTGGCGTCGGAGAGGATGACTCCGCAGGGGTGCATGGAGATGTGCCGGGGCAGCCTGTCGAGGCGTTCGGTGAGGTCCACGAGCAGGTCGAGCTGCTTTTCGGTGCCGAGGCGGTCGGCGAAGGGGGCGAGTTCGGGCTTTTCCTCCAGGGCCTCGCGGAAGGACGAGGCGGAGAAGCGCCAGAGCTGCTTGGCGATCACGTCGATGTCCCCCTCCTCCATGCCCAGGGCCTGGCCGGCGTCGCGTACAGCCCCCCGGGCGCGGTAGCCGTTTTGCATGCTCATGAGGCTGACGCGCTCATGGCCGAAGCGCTCGAAGATCCGTTGGTAGATGTCGTGGCGCCTGGCGGATTCGACGTCGATGTCGATGTCGGGCAGGGTGGCGCGGTCGCGGGAGAGGAAGCGCTCGAAGAGCAGGTCGTGGGCGAGGGGGTTTACCTGGCTGATGCCGATGAGGTAGTTGACCAGGGAGGAGGCGCCGGACCCGCGGGCGGCGGAGCGCACCCCCATCCCGGTGATCATGGAGCTGACTTCGGCAACGGTGAGGAAGTAGGGGGCGAAGCCGAGGTCGGAGATGGTGGACAGTTCGGCCTGGAGGCGGTGGCGCAGCACGGTGTCGTGCGCCTGGTTCGGCAGCAGGCGGGTGATGCCGGCCTCGGCGCGGGCGGCCAGTTCGGTGTCGGGGTCAGCGGTGATGCCGATGATGTGGGCCTCGGGGACCACGGGGATGCCCCATCCCGTGTCGGCGACGGGGTCAAGGCGCGCCCAGTCGGCGAGCGCGGCGGTGTTGCGCAGCAGGGTGGCCGCCAGCGCGGAGTCGGAGGCGGCGCGGGCGATCTCGGCGGCGAGGTGGTGCATGTGCCCGGCGGGCTTGAGCCAGCCCTGCCCGTTGGGTTGGATGTCGTTGAGGGTTTCCAGGGAGCTCAGCGCCCGGGCGGAGTCCAGGACGTCGGCGGTGGCGGCCCCGTCGGGTTCCGCGTACCGGACGGCGTTGGTCAGCACGGGGGCGATGTCCAGGGAGTCGGCGCAGCGCAGCATGCGGATGGCGTGGGCGGTGCTGAGCCTGTCCCCGGGGTTGTTCAGGTGGGTGGCGATCTCCACCCTCAGGGCGTCGGGCCCCAGGAGGGTGCGCCAGGTGCGCAGTGCGGCGCGCGCCTGGGGGTAGTGGCGGTGTCCGGTGGCCAGGCCGATGTCGGAGCCCGGTCCCAGCAGGATGGTCAGCAGCGTTTCCCCCTGCGGGCCGAGCGCATGGGCGGCCAGGTCCTCGCGGGTGATGCCGACATGCCCCTTGCGCATCCCCGTGGCGGTGGTGTCCAGGTGGGCGGCAGTGACCAGGTGGCAGAGGGCGGCGTATCCGGCGCCCTTGGCGTGCCCCTTGGCCAGGGCGACGATGCGTCCCGCCGTGCGCATGGGGCGGGGCTTGCCGCCCACGGCGCGTGCGGGCGCGGGCGCGGGTTCAAGGATGGCCAGGTCCACCCCGAGGATGGGGTCGATTCCGTTCTCGATGCAGGACTTGAGGTGCTTGACGCTTCCGTAGAGTCCGTCGCGGTCGGTGATGGCCAGGGCGTCGGCGCCATCGGCGAGCGCCGCGGCGACCAGGTCCCGGGGCCAGGACACCCCGTAGTGTGCGCTGAAGGCCGAGGCGACGTGCAGGTGGGTGAATCCCATGGCCGCTGCGCCTCCCTTGCCTTCCGCTTCCCGCTCCCCCTTGGGTCATGCGCTCCGGCGGGTGCCGGGGCGTGGCTTCGGGGCCCGGGCATCCTGTTGGAGCCGTGCCCGCGGGGGGATGACTCCATCATATTAGAACACGTGTTCTAATCAAGCCTTGCGGGACGGCAGGGCCGGCACCCCGCCCGGACGGAAGCGCGTATCCCGTCGCTGACCTGAGCCGGGACCCGTGTCGGTGAGAATGCCCACCCCACGCCCGGGCGGCTAGATCCCCTCGGTGGCCCCGAGCTTGTCGAGGGCCACCAGGTAGGCCTCGGAATAGCTGGGGAATTGCGGCACCATGTCGCGCAGGACCTTCAGCGGGGTCTCGCCCCTGATGGCCATGGATGCCAGGTGGATCCATTCGCTGGCCAGCGGGGCGATGGCCCAGGCCCCGACCAGGACCCTCCGGTGCCGGTCCACCAGGATCCCCAGGTCCCCGTGCGGGTCCTGTTCGTAGGTCCAGGGGCGGGCGATCGACTCGGGCAGGTTGACCCGGATGGAGACCGCGTCGATCCCGCGCCCCTCCGCCTGCTCGCGGGTCAGGCCCACGGCGGCGATTTCCGGGCTGGCGAACACCACGCGCGGGATCCCGTCGTAGCTCGCGCTCCGCTCCCTGCCCAGGATGCTGTCGGCGACGATGCGTCCCTGGTACTTGGCCACATGGGTGAAGGGCATGATCCCGGTGACGTCCCCGATGGCCCAGAGCCCCTCGGCGGCCCAGCAGTGCTCGTCCACCCTCACGTGCCCGCGCCCGTCGAGGGTCGCCCCGGCCCGCGCCACGTCCAGGCCTTCGATGCGCGGGGTGCGGCCGGTGGCGAAGACGACGGCGTCGACGGCAACCTCCCCGCCCTCGCGCAGGGCCAGGATGCTGGTTCCGTCCTCCCCGCGCCGCCCTCGGGCCACGGAGCTGTTGGCCATGACCTTGACCCCGCGCTCGCGCAGGTGGGCCTCGGCGAGCGCCGAGACCTCGGGTTCCTCGCGGCCCAGGAGCCGGGCGCCGCGATTGAGCACGGTGACCTCGACCCCGAATCCGGACAGGAAGAATGCCGTCTCCAGGGCCACCGCGCTTCCGCCCACGATGGCCACCGACTTCGGCAGCGTGTCGAGCGTGTAGACCTCGCGGTTGCCCCAGGCGGTGATCTCGTCCATTCCGGGGAATTCCGGAACCGCGGGCGAGGTCCCGGTGGCGATGATGATGTGGTGCGCCAGGTACTGGTTTCCGTTGGCCTCCACGTGGCCGGGGCCGGTGATGGCAGCCTTGCCGCGCACCACCGTCGCCCCGCGCTTGGCATACCCCTCGGCCTGGGCGCCGTCGTCGAGGTGCCGGGCCATGTAGTCGCGGTAGTCCCGCGCCTTCTCCCAGTCCAGGGCGCCCGCCGAGGCGCCGGCGGCCCCGTCGGCCTCGACGTTCACCTCGGGTCCCCGCAGGATGGTCTTGGAGGGGATGCAGGCCCAGTAGGCGCATTCCCCGCCGATGAGCTCGGATTCGAAGACCACGACCTTCTTGCCGGCACTCAGCAGCCGGTCGGCCGCGACCTCGCCGCCGGGTCCCATTCCGATGATCGCGGCATCGAATACTTCTTCCATGGAGCACTCCCGTGTTCGAGTTCCTCGCTGCCGTCATCCAGGCACCTTCCCCCCAGCCTTGCACCTCGCCCCTCCCGCGGCCAGAGCCGGGGGGTGACGCGCCCGTCCCCGGCCGGGCATCGGCGCCCCCGCAATTTCACGCTAGGCGCTCTCCCGGTAGGCCTCGGGCATGCGGATGATGCGCCAGCGGCCGGTCTCGACCTGGCGGGAAACCTCGAAGGTGCGCAGCGGCCCCACGCCGGCGAGCTTGACCTGCAATTGCCAGACCTCGTAGTCCACCAGCCCCGGGCCGCGCCCGCGTTCGGCGCGCAATTCCTCGGTCCACCACTTGCGCCGCTCGAACCAGCGCACCGGCTCGGCCGCCAGCTTGTATTCCCGGCCCTGCCAGCGCAGGCGGATCGGCACCCCCGCCGGCGTGCAGTCAACTTCGATCGACTGGGTAAAGATTCCCACTCGCCCACCACCCTTCCCCTCGCACCAATGCGCCCGTCGCCGCCAACCCCCGGGAGGGCGTGCGGCGGCCGCGGGTCGCACCCGTGCATCAACCATTTTATTAGAAACTTTGTTCTATACAAGGTGAGACTAGAACACGTGTACGACGATTTGTTGTCCTGGTGCCCTGTTGCCGGGGTCTCACATGGGCCTATGCTGGGCTCCATGACCCCCATCACGCCCCCGTCCATCACCGCGCTCACCCTTGGCGTGCGCGACGTCCAGCGCTCGCGCGACTTCTACGTCACGGGCCTGGGTTTCCGCGAAATCAGCTTCATCCCCGGCGAGATCCTCTTCGTCCAGGCCGGGTTCGGGCTGCTCCTCGCGCTCTGGAACGTCGAATCGATGCCTGGCGAATACGGGCAGGTGGGGCACGGGACACTGGCACCGCCGCTCTCCGTGGGCCACAACACCGCCAGCGCCGAGGAGGTCAGCGAGCTCTATGCCGGTGCCCTGGCCGCCGGCGCGACCTCGGTCAGCGCCCCGACCCGGCGGGAGTGGGGAGGCACCAGCGCCTGCGTGGCCGACCCCGACGGCTTCCGCTGGGACTTCGTGCACAACCCGTCCTTCGCCATCGACGACGACGGAACCGTCACCGGTGTCTAGCCGGCGCACGGACACCGTCGGGACGCCTGCCCAGTGAAGGCCTCCATCCTGCCGATCCGGCGCATCACCGAGCACCCGCTGGCCCCCGCACCCCGCGACCGGTGGCCCCACACCCTGCCGCCGGTGCGCCAGCTGCTGGAACAGGGCCTGGACCTGGGCCCGGCGACGGTCTTCGTGGGCGAGAACGGCTCGGGAAAATCGACCCTGGTGGAGGCCATCGCCCAGTGCTACGGACTCTCGCCCGAGGGCGGATCCACCGGGGCGCAACACAGCACGCGGGTCACGGAGTCGGGACTGGAGCGGCACCTGCAGCTGGCCAGGAACGTCGGCGCCAGCCGCCGCGGATACTTCCTGCGCGCCGAAACCATGCACGGGTTCTACACCTACCTGGAAGAGAACCCCTCCACGCGGCGCAGCGACCCGGAATTCCACACGATGAGCCACGGCGAGTCGTTCCTTGAACTCATCGTGGACAGGTTCCGCGAGGGCGGCCTGTGGGTGCTTGACGAGCCCGAGTCCGCGCTCTCGTTCTCCGGCTCGCTGGCCCTGGTGGGCATCCTGAGGGACCTGGTTGCCGAGGGGGATTCCCAGGTGCTCCTCTCCACCCACTCGCCGCTGCTGGCTTCCCTGCCCGGAGCGGACATTTATGAGGTCGGCCCATGGGGTTTGCGTGCCAGCGATTGGGAAGGCCTCGATCTGGTAGCCAATTGGCGATCCTTCATGAACATGCCGGGACGCTACCTGCGGCACCTTTAAGCAAAGGGGGTGCAGGGCCAGTGGCCCTGCACCCCCGGAAAAGCAACCGGCGGTTACTGCCCGGAATCGCCCTCGGACCGGTCCGGGTCGAAGTCGGCCGGCAACGCCCCGCCTTCACTCTTCCACTTGGAGAGCTGTTTCTCGCTCACCATCCGTTCGTCGGTGTTGGGTGTCAGGTTGTTCTCAAACTCTTCATTTTCAGCTGGGTTCGGCGTATCTGCACTCATGTGGCCCACGCTATCGCCTTTCGCCGGGTTTCCACAGCATCGCCCGGGGGCGGGGCATGTCCCCGCCGCCTGCCGGGACAGGGTCTCAGTCCATCTTCGCCAGGCGCGACTTGAAGACCAGGTAGGCCCCGTAGCACCCCAGCCCGATGCCGATGAAGGCAAGTGCATAGGGTCCGAAGGGTTGGGCACGCACCGACTTGAGCGCGCCGTCCAGGCCCGTGGATTCCTCCGGATTCGCCTGCAGCGTGGCCACGATGAAAAGCAGCCCCAGCAGGAAGAGGGCGATGCCCTTGGCCACGTAGCCAACAGCGCCCAGGACGACGGCGGCCTGGCGCGGCAAACGCGCCGCGGGCAGGTCCAGTTGCTTGGTGAAGGACCTCATCACGCCCTTGGCGGCGAAGACGATGCCGGCAATCGCAATGCCTGCGCCTACGGCCACCAGGAGCAGCGGGCCACCGGGCATCTGCATGACCTGGGCCGAGGCATCGCTGGTGGATTCACCGCTGTCCTTGCGGTTGCCCAGTGCAAAGGAGGCGAAGCTCGCGGCCAGGGCGAAGAACACGATTGCCCGCCCGGCGGCCGCCAGTTTCCTGCCCAGCCGCTTCCTGGCCGGCGCATGCCGGTATCCGAACACCACCCCGCTGGCCTCCCACAATCCCAGCGCGAGGCATGCGCACGCACCGATCCAGATCAGGGCATACCCCGCGGGCTGGGCCGCGAGCTGCGAAATCGCCCCGCCCTGGTCCGCCTCCCCGGATTCCCCGAAGGCGAGCTGGAAGGCAATGACCCCGATCAGCACGTGCAAGACGCCGCTGACCACGAAGCCTGCCCGCGCGATCGCCACAAAGGTCCGGGAATTCGATGCCTGTTCGGCGGCGTCGACCGCGCCGCGTATCTCATCCTTGATGGTTCTCCCCCTTCATGCCAAGCAGCCCCGGTGACTTCTCGTTGATAACGACATCCTGCCATCCTTCCGGCAGATCGCCTGCGCGGGCGCACCCTGTGCTTTTGCCTCCGGCGGACATATTGTTGAAATTGCCCGACCGCGAAAGGGGAAGCACATGAATTCCGAGGTTCCCGAACTTGACGGCGTCCACCACGTGAAGCTTCCGGTAACGGACCTGGAACGCAGCCGCGCCTGGTATCAGAGCCGCCTGGGCTATGAACGGGTCATGGAATTCCGCGACGGCGAAAACATCATCGGGCTGCTGATGAGCCATCCCCGGGGTGGCCCGGCGCTTGGCCTGTGGCTCGATCCGGAGCGGGCCGCCGCGCTCGCCGGCTTCGACTACTTTGCCTTCGGAGCGCCCAACCGCAAGGCCCTGGAGAAGCTTGCCTCCAGGTTGACTGCCCTGGGGGAGCGCCATCCCGGCGTCCATCCCGGGGCCATCGGCTGGGTGTTGCCCCATGTGAAGGATCCCGACGGGCACGAACTTCGCTTCCAGTGCGCGACCTGAGGAAACCCGCCCCTGCCGTCCCACGGAGGGCAGGGGCGCGGTGGCCATTGCGGAGATCTAGGCGGTGTCCTCGTGCAGGCACAGGATATTGCCGTCGGGGTCCTTGAACCAGGCGGCCCTTTCCGAACCGAGGACACAAATATGGTCAACGGTCTTCAGGTCCGGCAGGTCGTAGTCCTCGAAAACCACGCCGCGGCCGTCGAGTTCGCCAATGACAGCGGAGATGTCATTGACCTCGAAGCTTGCCGCGGTGTGCGGGGAGGGCCTTGCCTCGGGGTCGGTCATCAGGGCGAGCGAGCCCGATCCGTCAAGGGTGAAAACCAGGTTTCCGTCCGGGGCCTTCTCCCGGAACGGAAGACCCAGCGAGTCTTCGTAGAATTTCCGCGACCGATCCGCGTTGGTCACGGGAATGATGGTGGTCAGTGGGCTGTTTGCGAGGGACATGGGGACCATCCTTGGTGGAATTTCGGCCCTCTCATTTTACGTCCGCACCACGGGAAAAGAGTCGTGGGCAGGATCGAAATTTCCGGTCCTCCGGGTTCCATTTCGGGGGCAGGATCCTCGCTCCTCACGCCGGCCTGGCGAGCGCATCCAGGAGCACGAGCGCCGCCCCGATCGAGGCGGCCGCCCGCACATGGTTGGCCCGGCTCCATCCCCGGTCAAACGCCGCCCATGGCGCCGCGGCGTCCGCCGTGCCGGGCGCGATCCGGGCCAGGTCGTTGTTCAGCGGGACGTTGCGCACGATGGTGATGCCGAAGGCGGCGAGTGAAAGCCAGCACCCACGAGGCGCTGTGCCGCCCCCGGTGCGGCCGTCTCGGAGCCGAGCTCGGCAACGACCAGGGCAACCGAGGCCGCGGCGCCCCCGAAAAAGACCGTCATGAAGGGCAGCCGGACCGCATTGGCGTTGACGAGCTGCATCGAGGCGACTCGCTGGCCGGCGGGAAGTCCGCGCAGCGCGGGCATGACGATGGCCGAGAAAGCGAGATACACCCCGCCGGAGACACCTGCGCCGGCGGCGGACGCGATGGTGGCGGCGGTCAGGATTGCGCCGCTCACGGGCGGGACTCGGTGCGCGGATTCCAGGCGCCGCTCGCGGCAGCGCGCCGGGCATAGTCGGTGAAGTCGGTCGCCGGTCGCCCCAGGGCGGATTCCAGGTCCGTCGTGATGGAGGCATTGCGCCCGTCGAGGATCGATTCGAAGAGTTCGGCCAGCGGCAGGGCCTCATCGTGCGGCACGCCGTCACGGGCGACGTCGGCCACGAACTCCGCGGCCGTGCTGGGCACGTATTCGACATCCCGTCCCACGGCTTCGGAGATCCCGGCCGCCACCTCGTGCATGGACAACAGGCGCGGACCTGTCACCTCGTGGACGGTGTTGAAATGCCCGTCGCCGGCGAGCGCGTCGGTCGCGACCTCGGCCAGGTCCTCGAGGTCGATGAAGGGTTCGCTGACATCGCCCGCCGGGAGCACCAGCCGTCCGCGCAGGACGGGACCGAGGAGGAAGTGTTCGCTGAAGTTCTGCGCGAACCACGACGAGCGGATGATCGTCCACTCGGCCGCCGTTTCCTGTACGGCCTTCTCGCTCGCGCGGGCGCCCTCCTCCCCGCGGCCCGAGAGCAACACCAGGCGATTCACCTCCAGGCTTCGTGCCCGTTGGGCGAATTCCCCGATCAGCTCGGCCACGCCGGGAAAGGCCAGGTCCGGCGAATAGCAGAGGTAGGCGGCCGAGGCCCCCCGCAGCGCTGCGTCCCAGGTCGAGCGGTCCTCCCAGCGGAACGGACTGCTTCCGCGCCTCGAGGCGACTCGGTTCGGGATGCCGCGGTCCCGAAGACGGCGGACGATGCGGCGGCCGGTGCGACCGGTACCGCCAAGAACAAGCACATTTGTATGGGTCATGGCACCAGTCAACCGCACCCGGTTTACACTTTGAATAGTCCTACGGTGAACATCCATACGCGATCGTCTAGAGTGGGCGTATGGATCCACTCACCCACCTGCTCGACGGCCCCCGTGCCCGCCGCGCCTTCGCCCTCCGCGTGGTCATGGACCCGAACTGGTCCATCAAGGTGCAGGACCGGGCTCCCCTGACGCTAATGGCCATGATGTCCGGCAACGCCTGGCTGGAAGCCGGGGATGAACGATTCGGGTTGCGGCAGGGGGACGTGGCAATCGTCCGCGGCCCGGAGCCCTACACCGTATCGGATGATCCATCCCGCGCCCCGGATGTGGTCATTCATCCCGGCCAGCGGTGCACCTCCCCGTCGGGGACCGATCTCCAAACGAGCATGACCCACGGAATACGCACCTGGGGCAACGCCGCCGCCGGGCAGACCACGATGCTGATCGGCACCTACGAAACCGACGCCGAGATCGGCGCGGCCGTCACGACCGCACTGCCCCGCATCGCGGTGGTCCCGGCCGGCGAAGTCAACCCGTCGCTCATGGGATTCCTCGAGGGCGAAATCATCAGCGACGCACCCGGGCAAGGCAGTACCATCGACCGGCTGCTCGATGTGCTTCTCGTCCACTCGATCCGCGCCTGGGTGGCGCTCCATCCCGACACCGCCCGCGGCTGGCTCGCCGGTGGCACGGATCCGCTCATCGCCCGGACGCTGACGTTTTTTCACGAGTCCCCCGCCGAGGCCTGGAGCCTTGATTCCCTGGCGCAGCGCCTGAACGTGTCGCGGGCGACCCTTGCCGGCAGGTTTCGCGCCGGCGTCGGCGAACCACCCATGACGTACTTGGCGAACTGGCGGATGCTGCTGGCCAGCGAACTGCTCGCCGACCCCCGGCTGACCACCACGCAGATCGCAGCCAAGGTCGGCTACGGCAGCCCCTTCGCCTTGAGCACGGCTTTCAAGAGAAGATTCGGGGTGAGCCCCACCGGGTACCGGGACCGTACCTACCTCGGGGCCGGGACAGCGATCCAAGCCCCGAGAAAGGGAAAACCGGCCCGGCCACTGGAGGTCGGCGAGGCCGTCGGCTAGGCATTCCCCCCGGGGAGACGTGCCGGCGCTCAATGCGGGGACGAGGCGACGAATCCGGACTCGTAGGCGCGGATCACGGCCTGGGTGCGGTCGCGGGCCCCGAGCTTGCCCAGGACGGAGCCGACGTGGGTCTTGACGGTCTCCACGGCAACGAAGAGTTCACCGGCGATCTCGGCGTTTGACATCCCCCGGGCCATCAGCCGCAGCACCTCCCGCTCGCGCCCGCTCAGCCGCTTGATGGACGCAGCCTCCTCGCCGTCGCCGAATGAGTGCGCCAGCGACCGGATCGCGGCCGGAAACAGCAACGAATCCCCCGCGGCGACGGTGCGCACCGCTTGCACGATTTCCTCCGGCCGGGCTCGCTTGAGCAGGAAGCCGCTGGCACCGGCGCGCAGCGCCGCGTAGACGTATTCGTCGTTTTCAAACGTCGTCACCACCAGCACCCTGGGCGGTTCCGCTGCCGCCATCAGCTGCCGGGTCGCCGAGATCCCGTCGATCCCGGGCATCCGCACGTCCATCAGCACCATGGACGGGTGCAATCGCGCCACCAACCCCGGCACCTCGGCCCCGTCGGCGGCCTCGCCCACCACCTCGATGTCCCCGGCGCCGGCGAGCACCGCACGCAGTCCGCTGCGCACCAGGGGTTCGTCGTCGACCAGCAGGACCGTGATCATCGCGGGGTCCCCGCCGGCACGATAGCCAGCAACAACCAGCCGTGCCCGGTCGCCCCTGCCTCGACCCGCCCGCCCAGTAGCTGAACGCGCTCGCGGATCCCGTCCAGGCCATGGCCGCCACTCCGTCCCCGGGGTGCGCCCGGCCCGCGGCCGGCCAGGTTGCGCACCTGGGCGACCAGCTCATCGCCGTCAACGGCCAGGCTGACCTCGGTCGGCACCGCTCCACCGTGCCGCTGCACATTGGTCAGCCCCTCCTGGATGATCCGGTAGACCTCGCGCCCGATCACCGGCGGAACGGCGGTGAGGTCCCCCTCGATGCCCAGCGTGACGGGAAGACCCGCCTTGCGGTGCGAGGCAACGAGCGCCTGGACATCCCCCAGGCCCGGCTGCGCAGCACGCGCGTCGTCGTCCTCGCGCAGGAGCCCCAGGAAGCCATCGAGGTCGGCGGCCGCCGACCTGCCCGTTTCCTCGATCGCCAGCAGTGCCCGCTCGACGAAGCCGGGGTCGGTGTGCAGCACCGTGCGGGCGGCGCCGGCCTGGAGGGTGGTCACCGTCAGCGCGTGCCCGATGGAATCGTGCAGCTCGCGGGCCAGCCGGTTGCGTTCGGTGAGCTCTGCGCTCCGCCGTTCCAGCTCCGCGATTCGTGCCGCCGGGCCCGGCCCGAGCAGCCGCGGTGACAGCCACGCCGCCGCCGCGCCGGAACCCCGGATGGCGGCCAGCAGCAACACCACCATGCCGAGCGCCAGGAACGGCGCCCAGGAATCGGGAACCGAGACCTCGCGATCACCCGCCGGGACCACGGCGTCACCGCGGATCCACGACGACAGCAGCAGCATGGCAGTCGTCGGGACAAGAACGGAGGCCAGCGAAATGACCGCGCCGAAAATCGTGTGCAGCAGGTACCAGGCCGCCGTCCGCCCCCGCTCTTCCCAGGTGAGGGCCGGCGTGACCACCAGGGAGGATGCCGCACCGCCGAGCAACACCGGCACCAGGGCACCCTCAAGCGTCCTGACAACCGGCAGAAGGGAGGTTGCAGCAATGGCGAGGAGAATGACCGCCATGAACGCGGCGACGAACGCACCGTCGATTCCCGGTTTCAGTGCCGGTGCAGCCAGGGGAACCGCCACGCCCGCGAGGATGGCGTACGGCGTAAACAACGCCCCTCCGACCACCAGGAACAACCACCGCCGCCACAGGATCCTCATGCCACCCAGTCTGACACGACGCCCGCGCCCTCCGCCTCCCTCGGAAGGGGGATCCGAATCGCTCCCCCGGGGGATCCGTCACGGCCGGGCACTCGGTAACTTGAAGGTCATGCACACCGATACAGCGTTCCCCCACGCGCCGCTGCTGGCATTCCGGCGCATCACCGGCTACGGCGTCGCCATCGTGCTGATGCCCTACCTGCTGATCAAGATCGCCTGGACCCTGGGCATCTTCCTTCCGGCCGAACACATGGGTGAGGTGGGCTGGCGGATGGTCAACGCCGCCACAGTGCTGCTCGCAACGACCGCCATCGTCCTGGCCATGGCGTTCTGCAGGCCCTGGGGCGAACGGCTGCCCGCGCCACTGGTGGCACTGCCCGTCTGGGTGGGAACCGGCTTGGTGGTTCCGGCCGCCTTGCTGGCACCGGTGCTCGGACCGGCGGCCATGGCCCGGGACCAAGCCGCCGGCGCCGCCGATGTCTGGGCTTGGGAGCAATTGCTTGTCATGGTGTCCCTGGTCGGGACGGGCCTCGGACTGCCGGCCTGCCTGGCCGGATACGCCAAGGCGCGGTGGCCGGAAGCGCTCGGGGGTCCGCTTGGCCACCCGGGGTTGCCGGGAAGCACAAGCCAGCTGCAAATCGGCCTCGCCGGATTCGCCGCTGCGGGCTGCGTACTGCTCGGCGCCACCAAGGTGTACTGGTCGGTGGGTGGAACACTGGGCATCGACCCAATCCTGCTCGCAGAACGCGATGTGTGGTGGCACCTGATCTCATTCAGCACGGGCGCATGGGCGCTCGCCGGGGCATGGGGCGTGCTGGTGCTTGCCACCCGCCGGGGGCCGCGCAGGTTCCTGCCGCCCATGGCGACGGCGTGGATCTCCTCCTCGGTCCTCTTTGCCCAAAGCCTCTTCAGCAGCTTGTCCGCCACCCGCGTCGACGCGAGGCCCGCTCCCGAATATCCGGTGGCGCGCGTGCTGGCCGCAGAGGCAGGCATCGTGGCGGGCGTGCTGACGGGGTTGGCCATCCTGTTGGTGCTGCACGACCGCAGACGCGCATTTGCCCGGACTCGGTGATGATCCACGGCGCTCGGGGTACCGGGGTTCCGACACCACCGGTGCGCGCCCTACACTGGCCTTGCATCCACTATCGGAAGAAAGTGAGTGACCATGACCATCCCACAGCCTCCCGAGCCCCCGGCCCGGCCAGCCGAGCCCGGCCACGTTCCGCCTGTTCCGCCGAACGAGCCGCCACCGGACCCGGGCCCCGTTCCCCGCCCGCCTCATCCGGACCATCCCCATCCGCCTGATCCGGAGCCGCCCTATCCGCCGATCGAGCCCGAGCCCATCGGTCCGTACCCGCCGATCCGGTAGGTGCACAGACCACGACCACAGGCCGGACACCGCCACCACGGCGGTGCCCGGCCTGCCTGGTCTCGAATGCCGGGATGCTCCTAGCGCTGGTTGAGGCGGATCATGTTGCCCGAGGGATCCCTGAAGGCGCAGTCCCTGGGACCCCACGGCTGGTCGATGGGCTCCTGGAGGATCTCGGCCCCGGTGGCGCGGACCTGCTCAAAGAGCCCGTCGAGGTCGTTGGTGCTGAAGACCGTCATGGGCAGCACGCCCTTGGTGAGCAACTCCTGCACCGCATCGCCGTCGGCCTCCGAGCGTCCGGCATGCGGGTCCGAGAGCACGATGCCCAGCCCCGGCTGCGTGTCCGTGCCCAGGGTGACCCAGCGGTGTTCCCCCGAGGCCACGTCGTTCTCCACCTTCAGGCCCAGCCCGTCGCGGTAGAACCCGATGGCCTCGTCGACGTCGTTGACGGTGATGTGCGAGTACTGCAGTGAAATGTCCATGGCTCCACCATAGGCACCCGCTGCCCGGGCGCGCTTCTTGGATCCTGCTCGATGTCCTCCGCCGGGGTTCGCTCGGCACCGCGCGGTGCATCTGCCCCTCGGCGAGCGCCGGGCACCTAGAAACGCGGCGCCTTGGTGCTTTTTGGCCGGGTGACGGACTTGGCGATGCAGGCAGGCATGGCGTGCACCGCGGCATGCTCCCGGTTCCGGTAGGCACTCGGGCTTTCCCCGGTGATCTGGGTGAAACTGGTGCTGAAGGAGCCCAGGGAGGTACACCCCACTTCCATGCAGGCGTCGGTGACGCTGACCCCGGCGCGCAGCAACGCCATGGACCGCTCGATGCGCCGGGTCATCAGGTAGGCGTACGGACTCTGCCCGTAGGCAACCTTGAACTGCCGGGAGAAATGCGCCGGGGACATCATGGCCTTGGCCGCCATGGTGGGCACGTCAAGGGGCCTGGCGTACTCCCTGTCGATCATGTCCTTGGCCCGGCGCAGTGCCGTAAGCACCTCGAGCTCGTACGGCTTCATGGGATCGAGGTTATCAGCGCGGCCCCGGTGTCGGCATGGCGGCCGCACCGACACCGGGCGTCCCTACCCGGCCACGGTCCGCACCACCCGTGCCGGCGAACCCACGACAACGGCGCCTTCGGGAACGTCCTTCGTGACAACGGAGGCGGCGGCCACGACGGCGTCGTCCCCGATCCTCACCCCCGGCAGGATGGTGGCGTTGGATCCGATCCACACATTGCGGCCGATCGCCACGGGGGCCGGATGCATGTCCGCCCGGCGGCTCGGCGCAAGGTCGTGGTTCAGCGTGGCAATGACCACGTTGTGCCCGATGAGGGTGTCGTCCCCGATGGACACCCCGCCCTGGTCCTGGAACTTGCACCCGGCATTGATGAAGATCCGTTTCCCGAGGGTGATGTTCTTGCCGAAGTCGGCATTGAACGGAGGGAAAAGCGTCACGGAATCGTCAACCGGCTTGCCGATCAGCAGCGCCAGCAGCTCCCGGACCCGTTCGGGTTCCCGGTACCCGCCATTGAGCTCGCCCGTGAGGCGCAATGCTTCCTGGCTGACCCGGTGCATCAGGCCGTGCAACGGCGAGTCCCCCGTGATGGTGCGCCCCGCATCCAATTCCGCCAGCAATTCGGTGAGTTCCATGTTTTCCCTTCGTCCGGGTGTTTGCAAAAGTTCCGCTCATCGTCTCAGACCGTGGCTGCCCGGGGGGCGTTCATGGCGCCTCTGGGGGTTCGGGCAGGTTTTTGTGTGCCAAGGTTCCTAGTTCCCTTTTTCTACGCGAAGGGCGGGTTGATTGAGCAGTCGGGTCTTGTTCAATGAACCGAGCAGTTGGAGTTTCTGGTGTGACTCCGAGTCCGGCCGCGCCGTATAGACCAGGAGAACCAGGCCCGGATCCGCAGTGATTGCCAACTCCTCGTAGGCCAGCTGCAGCTCTCCCACCTCCGGGTGGTTGAACCGCTTGGTTCCCGTGCCGTGGGTCCGCACGTCATGTGCGGCCCACAGCGTACGGAAGGTATCGCTCTGCGTGGACAGCTCGCCCACCAGATCCTGGATGCCGCGGTGCTGCGGATCCCTGCCCGCTTCGTTCCGGATGATGGCCACGCACATCTGGGCAAACAGCTCCCAATCGGGGTAGAAGTCCCGGGACGCCGGATCCAGGAACTGGAACCGGGCCAGGTTGGGCACCCGTCCGCCATCGCCGATCACCGGAGAATAGAACGCCCGGCCCAGTTCGTTGACGGCCACCAGGTCCTGGACCTCGTTTCGCACAAAGGCCACGGAGTCCTTCAGCGAGTCCAAGACCCATTGCAGGGATTCACGCGGCGGTCGGGCCGGGGAGCTCGGACGGCGCTGGCGCCCCGAGGTCGGAATGCCGTCGGCGGCGCGGGCCAGGTCAAACAGGTGTGCGCGCTCGGTCTCGGTGAGCATCAACGCCCGGGACACCGCGTCGAGGACCGACGCCGAGGCCCCGGCGATCGCCCCTCGTTCGAGCTTCGCGTAGTACTCCACGCTGACCCCGGCCAGGCTTGCCACTTCTCCGCGGCGCAAACCGGCAACCCTCCGGTTGCCGATCGTTGGCAACCCCGCGCGCTCCGGGGTGACCTTCGCCCGCCGCGACATCAGGAATTCGCGCACTTCCGACCGATTATCCATGCCCTTAAGCGTACGGGCGGGTGCCAGGAAGAGGGATACCCTCCCGGGACACCCTTTCTGGCACCGGACAGCTTCCTCGGGGCACCGCGGGCACAAGGACCTCCCGCCCTTTCGCGCCAGGTGCGCGCGTACCCTTCCCGCGCGGGCGCCCCGCGGCGTAACCTATCCCCAACGCGTACTTCCGTCGCAGCGAACTTGGGGAAGGAAAGCCTGCATGGACAGCACCGACCGCCTGCGGGAGCGGTGGCTCGAGACGGCAGCCGGGATCTTGCAGGAAACCGACCCCCGGGTTGCCCGGAAACAATTGCACGATGCCTTGTTGAAATCGTTCCATGCCTTCGCGGCGGCGCGTGCCCCTTTGGCCCTAAAAGGTGGAATCGGGGCGGTGGCGATCTTCGGGCGGTATGCCGCCCTGGACACTCCCGCCTGGCCACTGGCCGTGGAGCGCGCCGGGACCGACCACCCGATGTTTGCCTACCACAACACCACCGCCGACCCCACCCCGGTGACCCTGTTGGAGGTCGGCGAGCGCGGCTGGCCGGTTTCCGAGTTCGCCGCTTCCATGATCGAGCAGCTCGGCCTCAGCCCGCACCAGCTCTCGCTGCCCCTCGATATCTCCGGTCCGGAGTCGGCCACCTACGGTTTCGTCAGCGACGGCGCGTACCTCGAGCGCGACAGGGAAACCGCCCGGTGCCTGCAGCCCATCGTCCGCGGCCTGGATACACACATCCGCCTGCTGGAGTCCTTGCCTTCCGTCCCCGCCGCGGCACCGGGGCGTCCACTGACGGCCCGCGAACAGCTGGTTCTGGTCCTGGTCGCCCAGGGTTGCACGGTCAACGGCATCGCGGCCCGGCTCTGCGTCTCGCCCCGGACCGTGCACAAGCACCAGGAGAACCTGTACCGCAAATTGGGCGCGGTGGACCGCCTTTCAGCGGTCCTCCGCGCCCAACAATGCGGGTTGCTCCCCCAGCAGCCCGCCGGTGCCGATGTACGTCCCGGAGACTACTCCGGGAACTCACACACCCCGTTGGACACCGCGTCCATTAACGCCTCGGTCAGCATCTGATCCAGGAAGCCGATGTGGTTGCCGATGTAGCCGATGGCACGGCTTTCCTTGCCCGAACCCAGCAAGCCCGGTCCCGAGTTCCCGCTCTCATTGGCCCAGGCGGCAAATGAGCTTTCGGAGATGTTGAAGTTGTTGTAGATCAGCGGCACGTGCGAGATGCCCTCCGCCTCCATCCATGGCTCAAGATACGGGACGAGGTCGACCTTGCCCGCGCAGTCCGGGGCGATCTCCGCGATGATGAACTGGTTCGCCAGGACATCCAGCGGGATCCACCGGTCCTGTTGCAGCTGCTGCGCATAGGCGGCATCGCTCCACTGCTTCTTGAAGCATTCGTGTGCCAGCGCCGCGGGGGCCGCCACCACCGACAGCAACGCGACGGCCCCGGTGGCCGCAGCGGCCCTCACTCCCCAAGTTCTGATACCCATTACAGACTCCTCCAAGTTTGGTGGCGCGTTCCCTTCGCGCCGACAGGCACCAGTCTTCCGCCCAAGCCCGCCCTGCGCCATACGCACTGGTACGTAGCGCAGGGGCGGCCGATGTCCCGCCCCGACCCTACGCGCGACCTGCGACGTCCACTTGCTCCACGATGCGGGCCTTGGGACCGGAGGCCAGCGCGGGGGATGCCGAGGGCATGGACCACACCTTGGACCGCAGCCGCTCCAGGAATTCCGCAGCTTCCCCGCGGGTGGCAAAATCCAAGTCCAGCACCACATAGTGCTCGTCGCCCACGGGGCGGTAGATGCGCTCGGCCAGGACTCCGGAGCCGGTGCGTCCCAGCGGGTCGGCGCCGTATGCGCCCTTCCACATCTCGAAGTCCTTGACGCCATGTTCAATCTGGAGCGTGTACATCACGCTTTCCTTTCCTCGGGGCCGTTTCCGTGGCCGATGCCTTGAGCGTAGGCGCGACGCCAGGCATGTCGCCATCCCAGTTTTCTGGGATACCCGGTCTCTCCGCACCCCCCTGCGTGCAAGGCGTGCGCGCATACTTGTCACATGGGAAGCAGGTGGGCCCAAGGCCGCTGCGTTCAGCGCATTGCCGCCCTGGATGGCGCGCGGCTCGAGAGCCACGAATACCGGCGTGCGGTGCTTCGGGAAATCGCCGGTTTCGTCGGGCACGAGGCCTGGGTGTAGCCGCTGGCCGATCCGCTCACCACCGTCGGCATCTCCCCGATGGCCCGCATCCCGTGCACCGAGGAACTGCCCCTGCTGATTAGCCTCAAGTACGCCACGGCGCTGAACCGGTGGACATCGCTGCCGACGAGTCCGCCCCGCGCCGTCTCGCTGGCCGCAGCCACCGCCGGAGAGCTGTCACGCAGCGAATCCTGGGCGAGGGTCCTCTGCCGGTACGGAATCACCGACATCCTCTCGATTGTTTTCGCGGACAGGTGGGGTGTCTGGGGCTGGCTTGATTTGTGGCGGGGCGCCGGTGCCGGCACCTTCACCGGCGAGGAAGCGGACGAGCTCTCGGCGCTGGCCCCGGCGGTCACCACCGGTCTGCGGAACTGGTCGGCGCGGCAATTCCAGGTCGGAAACGATTCGGGGACGCAAACCCATGCCCAGGCGGTGCTGGTGCTGGGCGACGACCTGGGAATCATCAGCCAAACGGCTTCGCCCGTCGCCTGGCTGGACCTGTTGCAGCCCGGACCCCGCCCCCACCATGGCATCCCGGCGGAGGTGCTCAACGTGGCCGCGCAGTTGCTGGCCGTTGAGCACGGCGTCGACGCCCACCCTGCCAGCGCGTTGGTCCATGTGGGGGAAGGTGTGTGGGCGCGCTTGTCGGCAACGCGCATGAACTCACCGGCCGACGGCGGGACGGCGCCCATCGCCGTGACCATCCAGGATGCGTTGCCCGCCGAGCGCATGGCGGTCTTTGCGCGCTGCTTCGCTCTGAGCCCGCGCGAATACCGGCTGCTCGAGCTGGCGGCAACCGGGCTGGACACCGCGGCGCTCGCACGCGCGCTGGGCATCGGCAGGTACACCGTTCAGGACCAGTTCAAGTCGCTTTTCGGCAAGTGCGGGGTGCAAAGCCGAGGCGCACTGGTGGCCATGGCCGGCGGCCACTGACGTGCCACCGGGTTGGAGCAGCCAAAGGCACGAAACGCCGTAGCGCCAACCGGGAGCGGGTCGCCCCCTGGCAACCTTTCGGCGCCGATCACGTGCGCGGCTATGTCTGGAGCTCGCACACCCCGTTGGACACCGCGTCCGTCAGCGCTTCGAAGACCAGCTGGTCCAAGACGTCGAAGTGGTTCTCCAGGTAGCCGATGGCTTGGCTCTCCTTGCCCGAACCCAGCAGGGCCGGAATCGAGTTACCGTTTTCGTTGGCCCATGCGGCAGCCGAGCTTTCGGAGATGTTGGTGTTCAGGTAAATCAGGGGCACATGCGAGATGCCCTCGGCCTCCATCCACGGCTCCAGGTAGGGGACGAAATCGATCTTGCCCTCGCAGTCCGGGGCGATCTCCGCAATGACGAACCGGTCCGCAATGACATCCAGCGGGATCCACCGGTCCTGCTTCAGTTGCTGTGCGTAGGCAGCATCACTCCACTGCTTCTTGAAGCAATCGTGCGCCAGTGCCGCCGGGGCCGCCACGACCGAAAGCAACGCAACCGCCCCGGCGGCGGCTGCGGCCCGGACCCCCCAAGTCTTGATACCCATTTGCCGATTCCTCTTCCGTTGGCGGTACGTACCCTTCGCACCGATACGCCCAAGTCTTCTCCCGGGACCCGGCATGTGCCATACGCATTCGTACGTAGCCGGTTGGCCGAGAGGTCAGCGAATCCGCGACGGTCCAGCACCTGTACTGCGTCGGCGTGGGCCCGCGAGACCTGTCCCGTCTGCAATATCGTCAGGACATGAGGACTGCAGACAAGTCATGATCCACTGGTTCAGGAATGCCCAATTGACATGTCGGGGCGCTAGCCTCAATCGGACACTCACAACCAACAATGTCTGCAACCCGGTGAAAGGATCCGGCAATGACGCGTTCAACAGGATTCCCGATAGAAACTATCTCCGCAGGAGCCCTCAGCCGGAAGATTGAGGCTGCTTGTTCCAAGCAGCGGTACTGGGTGACCGGAGAGTGTAAGAACGCCTGGAAGAGCTCTAATTCCGTGTGGAGTTTCGACTTGGTTACCAAGGAATCGAGCCGTGGCCAGAGCGAAGAGATATTCATCATCCCCTGCCAGATTCGGCACTCTGACGCGATCAATATTGATGGTTACCTTCGTTCTCGAGGTTCATCACTAGCCGCGGCGTTAAACAACGGCATGAGTCTAAAAGTGCAGGGCGAAACCGACATATGGCGCAATTCGCTGAAACTTCATGTTTCGCTCATCCGTCCCGAGTTTCGTCGGACTGGCAAATTGCACCGTGAAGAGTTACAGAGATTAGCTGATTTTGCCAGAAGCTATCCGAGCAATCCTCGTGCCGGACTTCCGCGAAACGAGGTCCATTGGAACTCTGACCGAGGGCTTCCCGTTCCCGCCGACAAGCTTGAAGGCGTGACGGTCATCGGGCCAGAGCGTTCCCAAGGGAGGAACGACTTGCGGTTTGAATTGAAAGGCAAATACAACCGCCCTCGCAACGTCGATTACCAAAGCATCAACTGGCATCGCGAAGGCGCATTGGCGCATTTCAGCCAACTCGTCCGGGCCGCAAAGGAGGAAGGCCATGGGCTGGTGGTGCTTGTCCGCGGCGGCGGTCACTGGTTGGGGATGCAGGCTTTCGAAAGCAGGGAACTTGCCGACCTCATCATGACTGCAGAGGTGCCGGTGGTAACAGCGGTCGGCCATGCCGAAGACGTTTCACTGGCAGATAGGGCCGCTGTAGCTTCGTTCATCACGCCCAGTGCCGTTGCAGCAGCAATCACCACGACCTTCAAGGCCCAGAAGTCCAAGGCACATAAGGCCCGTGACGAACAAGCAGCCGCGCGAGCACAGAAAAGACAACACGAGGACTCGCGGATGATCGCGGACCTCCAAACCGAGCTTGCCGAAGCTGAGAGATCCATGGGCGCATTACACCGCAGATCAACGGAGCAAGAAAGCCAGCACATTCATGCGCTATTGGACATGGCCCGGCGACGGGTCCGGGGATATTCCCGACTGGCCTCTGGTCTCGTGGTCGGTTTGGCGGTTTCCGTATTTTTCGGCGCCAGCGCGTGGCTCGAATTTTTCGGAGTGGAACCGACGCGTCCAGCGGTTCTGGCAACGCGGTGTACGGCAATCATCGCGGCCTGGATCATTACGTGGAGGCTCGAGGTTTCACGCGAGAAGATCAAGTGGCCCGCCCGCGACCCCCTGCGCAGGCCACCCACGGAATCGGAATGGATGGCCGAGATCAAGAAAGTTAGGACCATCCGCCGGCTGCGGCGCCTTCAGAGGCACCTGCCGCCGGGACTCAAGGACCCCATTGCCTAGAACAGGCCCGAATGCGCCTCGACGAGCTCTGGTCCGTCGTTGCGCACGTTGCCCACCGCAGCATCGACCTCGCGCAGCTCCCAGCCCGATGCCACCTCATCGGCCCCCGCGCGAACCATCTCCACCAGCTCGTCGGCATCCTTGTTTTCCGGGTCCAGCCATTCGGCCAGCGAATCCTTGGCCAATGGGAGCGGCAACCTGTCGTGCAGCCCGTGCAGTTCCCGCAGGACCGGCACGTCCGCATCGGGCTCCGGGGACGGGCCGGTGAGGATTGTGGTCGAGAGCAGCCACTTTTCAGGGTCCCCGTCCTCCTTGGCCGGGTCCTTCCACCATTCGTAGAGCCCGGCAAAGAAGATCAGCGAGTCGTCGGCAGGATGCACGTAGAACGGGCGTTTCTTGGCCTTGGGCGTGTCCCCGGCGAGCCATTCGTAGTAGCCCTCCGCCGGCACGGCGCAGCGCCGGGCCTTGACGGCGGAGCGGAACGTGGGCTTCTCAATGACCGTCTCGCTGCGGGCGTTGAAGGCCCGCACGCCAACGGCGGCGTCTTTCGCCCAGGAGGGAACAAGCCCCCACTTGGCCACGTGAACCTGCCGGCGCACCGCGCCCTCGACGAGCCGCTCGAGAACGATCGGCACGTCGGTCGTCGGGGCCACATTCCAGGATTGCCGCAGTTCCAGGTTCGCGTCGGCCTCGGCCTCCGCCTCCGCCACCAGGTCGCCGATTGCCTTGGCCATCACATATCGTCCGCACATGAAATAAGACTCTCACGTCCGTGGTTACATGGGGTATGAGTGAAAATGAAAAACTTGCCCCGTACATTCCCGATGCCGGCGCTGTCACGATGTTCACCACCTCGTGGTGCGGCTACTGCCGCAACCTCAAGCGCCTCATGGATGCCAGGGGGATCGGCTACACCGAGGTAAACATCGAGGAAGTCGAGGGAACCGCCGAGCTGGTGGAGGCCTTCAACGGCGGGAACCAGACCGTCCCGACCTTGATCTTCCCGGACGGAACCGCCGCAACAAACCCGCGGATTGAGGAAGTCCTCGAGCGCGTCTAGTCAGGCTGTGCTTGGATGGAGGGGTGCCACTTGCCGAAAGGCAGGCGGCACCCCTTCCACGTTAAAGTTTTTGTCGCGCGCGTGCGCGACCGCCCCGCAAGAATTGGAGTGACATGTCACAAAAAGTCCAGGCCGTAATCGTCCGCGCCAAGGATGCCCCCGTCGAGACGGTGACCATCATTGTTCCCGACCCCGCCGCGGGCGAGGCAGTGGTTGACATCCTCACCTGCGGCGTCTGCCACACCGACTTGCACTACAAGCTCGGCGGCATCGGAAACGACTACCCGTACCTGTTGGGCCACGAGGCCACCGGCGTGGTCTCCAAGATCGGCGAGGGTGTCAGCAACGTCGCGGTCGGCGACCGGGTCATCCTGAACTGGCGCGCGGTCTGCGGCCAGTGCCGCGCCTGCGCCAAGGGCACCCCGCAGTACTGCTTCAACACCGCCAACGCCTCACAGAAGATGACCCTGGAGGACGGCACCGAGCTTTCGCCGGCCCTGGGCATTGGCGCGTTCGCCGAGAAGACCCTGGTCGCCGCCGGGCAGTGCACCAAGGTCGATGAGGACGTCGACCCGGCCGCCGTGGGCCTGCTGGGCTGCGGGGTCATGGCCGGCATCGGCGCGGCCATGAACACCGGCGAGGTCAAGCGCGGCGAGTCCGTCGCGGTGATCGGTTGCGGCGGGGTCGGCATCGCCGCGATCGCCGGGGCGAAGCTGGCCGGGGCCACCACCATCGTCGCGGTGGACATCGACGACGACAAGCTGGCCATGGCCACCAAGATGGGTGCCACGCACACCGTGAACTCCAAGACCAGTGACGCCGTCGAGGGCATCAAGGCCGTCACCGGCGGCTTCGGCGCCGACGTCGTCATCGAGGCCGTGGGCCGCCCGGAAACCTACAAGCAGGCGTTCTACGCCCGCGACCTGGCCGGCCGCGTGGTGCTCGTGGGCGTCCCGACCCCGGAGATGAAGCTGGAGCTGCCGCTGCTGGATGTCTTCGGCCACGGCGGGTCGCTGAAGTCCTCCTGGTACGGCGACTGCCTGCCGTCCCGCGACTTCCCGATGCTGGTCGAGCAGTACAAGCTCGGCCGACTGGACCTTGACGCGTTCGTCTCCGAGCGCATCGGGCTCGGCGACGTGGAGGCGGCCTTCACCAAGATGGGCGAGGGCAAGGTCCTGCGCTCGGTGGTGGAACTCTAATGCCGGCACAGATCGAAAACCTCGTCACCTCCGGCACCTTCTCCCTGGACGGGGGCACCTGGGACGTGGAAAACAACGTGTGGATCATCGGGAACGAGGACGAGGTCTTCGTGATCGACCCGGCCCACGAGCCGTCCAAGATCAAGGAAGCCGTCGGCAACCGCGCGGTCAAGGCCGTGCTGCTGACCCACGGGCACGACGACCACATCCGCTACGCCCGCGCGTTCGCCGACCTGGTGCAGGCGCCGATCCACCTGAACCCGGCCGACGCGATGCTCTGGGAAGCCATCTTCCCGGGCACCGCCGCTGACGCGGAAATCAAGGACGGGGACACCTTCGAGGTTGCCGGGACCACCCTGGTGGCCCTGCACACCCCCGGGCACTCCCCCGGATCGACCTGCTTCTACGCCGAGTCCCTGGGAACCCTGTTCTCCGGCGACACGCTGTTCAACGGCGGACCGGGCGCGACCGGGCGCAGCTACTCGAGCTTCGAGACGATCATCGACTCGATCCGCGAACGCCTGCTCACCCTGCCCGGTGCCACCGTGGTGAACACCGGACACGGGGATGCCACCACCATCGGGGCCGAGGCCCCGAACCTGGATGAATGGATCAAGCGCGGGCACTAGCCGCACGCGCAGCTCCCCGGGTGGGCGGCAAGTGAACGGGAAACCGTTCCCTTGCCGCCCACACCCTTTTCAGGGCTTGAGCAGCCGGCGGATGACCCTGCCCCCGGCCAGCGCGTCCAGGGCCTGGTTGATCTCCCCCAGCGGCCGGGTGTCGCTGTGCAGCAGGTGGACCGGGAGCCTGCCCTCGCGCCAGGCCCCGACGAAGAAGGCGATGTCCTCCGCCGGCCGGGCGTCCCCCATGTAGGAGCCCAGCAGGCGCTTGCCCGCCCCGGCGAAGGAAAGCGCCGGCACCGTGAGTTCGGCTTCCGGGTGCGGCAGTCCCACGCAGACCACCGCCCCTCCGCGGGTCAGCACTTCAAGCGCCTCGCCAATCACCCGGGCCGAGCCCGATGCCTCGATCGCGACGTCGGCCCCGTCGCCGGTGGCCGCCGCAACCAGCTCCCGCGCCTGTTCGGGCGTGCCCGCGGCGGTGGCCCCTGCCGCCAGCGCGAGTTCGTGCTTGGCCGTGTTGGGGTCGATGGCAATGATGCTGCCGGCACCGGCAAGCACCGCGCCCATGATCGCCGCCAACCCCACGGCGCCCAGCCCGTAGACGACCACCGACTGGCCCGCCTCCAGCTTCGCGGTGTGCCGAATGGCCCCGATGCCCGTGAGCACCGCGCACCCGAACATGGCCGCCACCTCGTCGGGCACGTCCTCATCGACCGGCACGACGGATTCCGCTGCCACGACCGCGTGGTCGGCAAAGGCCGAGACCCCCAGGTGGTGGTTGACCCGCTCCCCGCCGGCCCCGCGCAGCAGCGCCGGCCCATGGAGCAGGTCACCGGAGGCGTTGCTCGCCGCGGCCCTGTGGCACAGTGCCGGGCGCCCTGCCGCGCAGGCGCGGCAGTCGCCGCAGCTTGGCACGAAGACCAGCACGACCTTGGCGCCGATTTCCAGGTGTCCCACGCCCTCGCCCAGCGAGGCGATCCGTCCGACCGCCTCATGGCCCAGGGCCATGGGCAGCGGGCGGGGCCGGGACCCGTTGATGACCGAAAGGTCCGAGTGGCACAGCGAGGAGTAGACGATGTCCACGCCGACCTCCCCGGCGCGCGGGAGCTGCGTGGGCAGCTCCTCGATGGACAGCGGCAGGCTTTGGGCATAGCTGCCGCTTCCGTCCCCCGGCAGTTCGCGCAGGATGGCCGCGCGCATCAGGCGTTCCATCCGTTCTCCAGGGCGGGGGTGTCCGCGGCGGGCGGCGGACAATGGGCGGGTGCCGGCGTTTGGGCCATGACAGGTACCTCCGGGGATCGGGCAAGGCTCGGTGCAATAGGGACGAGTATTGCCCGCTCCGGCGCGCGGCGCAATGCACACCCCTGCACACGGCGTGTGCGCGCCGCGGGGCAGGTCCCACGGCGGCCCGGCAACGGCAGGCACCCCGTAAACCCGTACCCACCACCACTTTCAGCTTTGCCACGTGGCATACTCATCCCATGGACGATCCCAGGCACCCGCGGAAGCATCCCCGGCGCGGGGCGGCGGCGCTCGCCGGAACCATTGCCCTGCTCGCGCTGGTTGCGGGCGTCGCGACATTGGCCGCGGGCAGCGGAGAAAAGGCAGACTTCGGCTGGTTCGCCTATGCGCCCCTTTCCGCGGGTGCCTTCGCCCCGGGGATGCTCTTTCTCGGCCCGCTGCAGATCACCGGCTGGCTGCTCGTCGTCCTGGCCGCCTGCGCCGCCGCATTCTGGGCGGGCCTGGCCGTGGGCAGGCGATCCCGATGAATCCCGGGGCTACGCCCGGACCAGCTCCGCATGCACTGCGTATTCCGCCAGCAGGTCGTCAATGAACGCCTCGGTCGTGTAGCCGGGCAGCAGGTCGTCGGCGGCGCCGACGGTGGCCGGATCCATCGGGATTTCCATGGCCAGGTACACGTCGTCCAACAGCGCGCGGATGGGTGCCGAATCCTCGATCACGAACACGCTGGAAAACAGCCACGCCCCGGACACCACGCGCTGCGCGGTGCCCACCAGCTTCACCTCGTTCCGTGTCCGGGAGGCCGCACCCGGCACCCCGTGGACGCTGAATTCCCCGGCACAGTATTCCCCTGCGATCTCCCCCACCCGGGCGTCGATGCCGCCGCGGCGCAGGGCGTCGGCGTAGAGTGCGCCCAGCGCCTTGAAGCGGTGCTGGTGGCCCATCATGGCCTCGGCTGCGGGCTCCACGTGGTCGACGATCACCGTGCCGCGGTGGTACGCGGCGGCGCGACCCCCGGCCTTGCGCACCACCGGGGCAAAGCCGTGTTCCAGGGACCTCGCCACGGCCAGCGCGTATCCGGCCAGGCGCACGTCGCGTTGTCCGAAGGCCAGGGTCGGATCGGGCCGGTAGATGCGCAGCGTCGCCGGCGCCTCCCCGTTGCGCACCGCACCCAACAGCTCGATCCCGGCCCCCAGGTCGGCCTCCGGGTCCCCCGAGGCATCCTCGATCCGCACGTGCAGCGGGTGGTCGGCATCGGGATTCCAAAGACTCATGGGGACGATTCTAGGTCCGGATGCGCGGCAGTGAATAATGGATGTCGTGCCGAAACAACATTCCCCCCTGATCTTGCTGGGAGGGGCCTCCGGATCCGGAAAGTCCTACCTGGCCCACCGCTTCGGCCGACCCCATGTGGAACTCGACAACTTCTACCGCGAGATCTCCGAGCACACCCCCGGAACGCCGCTGCCGCAGACCGGCTACGGCGAAATCGACTGGGACCACGCCGGGACGTGGAACTGCGCGCTGGCCGTCGACGCCCTGGTCGAATTGCTCGAAAGCGGCGCGACAGAGGTCCCGAACTATTCGATCAGCACTTCCAGCTATGACTCGATGCGCCGGATCGAGCTCAACGGCGGCCCGCTGGTCGCCGAGGGAATCTTCGTTTCCGAGATCCTGGCCCCGCTGCAGCGCCTGGGCGTTCCGGTGCGGGCGTACTACATCGAGGTCTCGCCCCTGGGCACCGCGATCCGGCGGCTCGTGCGCGATGTGCGGGAGCGGCGCAAGCCGCTGCCGTTCCTGCTCAAGCGCGGATACGCGCTGTTCCGCGCCGACCGCGAGATCCGTGCCCGGCACCTGGCGGCCGGCTTCGCCCCGGTGGGCAAGCGGGCGCTGAAGGCGATGCTGGCCGCCGCCTGAGCCGGTTCACCCCTGCCCCTTGACCGCCGTTGCGGATCGGGCTGGAATGGAGCAGGAGGCCCGGCAGGTCGCGATGCCGGGCCGGTGACCCGGAGGTGGCGCATGCTGGTTCCAACACTTGGCCTGCTTGCCCTGGCCGTGGGCATCGGCACGACCTGGCTCATGGCCTCCGGCCCCACCGTGGAGCGGGATCCCGATGCCAGGTTTTGGTACGGTTTCTGCGGGTTCTGCGTGCTTGCACCGTTGGTGCTGGGGGCCGTCCTGCTGGACCCGTGGGCCGGGGCCGGCATGCTCGCGGCGCTGGCCTGCACCGGCCTGGCCGCCTGCGGCTATCTGCGCCGCGCCGCCGTCCTCCGGGCGGAGGCTGACGCCCGCTCCCGGGTGGCAGCCGAACACTTGGCCCTTGAGGAGCGCCACGACCGGGTGCTCCGGGCGTGGGGCCGCTACGAGCTGGACCCGGCCGCGGCCATCGAGAACCCGGGGATGAACGACGTGCGCGTCCCGGAGACGGGCGAGCTGGCAAGGGCACTGGCCCGGGCCGAGCGCCTGCGTCGCAACCCGCCGGATCCGGGCCCCGGGAGCACCGCGGCCGGCTACGGGCACGCGGTCGCCGAACTCGAATCCGCCTTCCGGCGGGCCGAGCAGCGCCTCGGCCGGGCCCCGTCGGCTACAGTCCGGCCGGCGCCGGGCGCACGGTGAGGATCTGCTCGCTGCGCCCGAAGGGCCCGTGCACATCGTGCAGCACCGCGCTGGTCAGCCCGATCCCGTCGGTTCCGTAGGTCTGCTGCGCCTCGATGCCGAGCCACTGCCCCGCGGGCTTGCGGTGCATGTGGATTTGCAGGTCCACGTTCGGGAACATCCAGGACTCCGGGCCCGGCTCCACACGGGGGGCCACGCCGTTGGCGGTGTCGACCATCCCCAGCAGCCTGACCAGGTCGGAGGTGTGCGTGCCGGCGACCATTTCGAAGTTGTTGCGCATCCACACCACGCCCTTGCCCGGCCGGTGCCCGTCGGCGCCGCGGAATTCCAGGCCCTCGATGTACCCGCCGGGCCATGGCGACATGCCCTCGAAGGTCACCAGCTCCTCGGGGTGGACGACGCCGGCGTCCTCGGTGGCCGCCACCGCTGAGCTGTCCAGGGTCAACAGGCGCCAGCCGCGGGCGACGATGCAGGTGCGGCCCTGCGACACCATCTCCGCCTCGATGAGTTCGATGGTGCGGCCGGGGCGGATCATCCGCGTGGTGATCTCAAATTCCCCGCCGTGGATGATGCCGTGGATGTCCAGCGACACCCGGGCCATGCGCATGTCGGGCCGCGGGGCGAAAAGCTCCAGGGCGTGCACCAGCACCCCGGTGGCCGGGGCCATGTGCTGCTCGTGCGGATTCCAGGCGCCCTGGGCGTGCACCGTGGAGCGGTAGGTGCCCACGCCGGTCGGAAGGTAGTAGAAGTCTCCCACCGCGAGTTCCGGAAGATTATGTTCGGCCGCCGTTTGCGTCATGGTTCCCATTCCCTCGTCCGCGTGGCACTCCTGCCACCGTGTATCCGGGACCCAGCTTAGCGAGCAATGCGACCCGGGCCACAATTCAGCCGCGGAATCACCCGGTGACCAGCAAAAACCCTTGGCGGGCCGAGAGGCCCCGGCGTAGGGTGGGGAACAATCGTCCCGACCCGCCAGGAAGAGATACCGATGCCCACTGTCGCCGAAACCATGATCGCCACCCTCAAGGCCAACGGAGTCCAGCGGATCTACGGGGTGGCGGGTGACTCGCTCAACGGCCTCACCGACGCGATGCGCAAGGACGGGTCGATCGCCTGGCTCCCGGTGCGGCACGAGGAAACCGCCGCCTTCGCCGCCGGCGCCGAGGCGGAAATGACCGGCAGGCTCACGGTCTGCGCCGGAAGCTGCGGACCGGGAAACCTGCATCTGGTCAACGGGCTCTACGACGCCAACCGCAACCGCGTCCCGGTACTGGCCATCGCCGCGCACATCCCCACTTCCGAGATCGGCAGCAACTACTTCCAGGAGACCCACCCGGCCGAGCTCTTCCGCGAGGCCAGCGTGTTCTGCGAGACGGTTTCCGCCCCCGAGCAAATGCCGCGGCTGCTGGAAATCGCCATGCGCACGGCCATCGAGCGGCGCGGGGTCGCGGTGCTGGTCATCCCCGGAGACGTCGCCCTTGCCGAGGCCAAGGGCACGCGCGTCTCGGTGCTCAACGCCAGCCGCTCCGCCGTCCTGCCCCACGCCGAGGACCTGGCCCGGGCCGCGGAGCTGCTGAACGCCGCCAAGCGGGTCACCATCCTGGCCGGCGCCGGCGTGGCGGGTGCCCACGCGCAGGTCATTGACACCGCCGGGATCCTCGGCGCCCCGGTGGTGCACGCGCTGCGCGGCAAGGAGCACATCGAGTACGACAACCCCTACGACGTCGGGATGACCGGCCTGCTCGGCTTCGCCTCCGGGTACCGGGCCATGGACGCCGCCGACACCATCCTGCTGCTGGGCACCGACTTCCCCTACCAACAGTTTTACCCGAGGGATGCGAAGATCATCCAGGTCGACGTGCGCGGGGAACAGCTGGGCCGGCGCACCCCGATCGACGCGGGGCTGGTCGGCACCGTCGCCGACACGCTGGAGGTGCTGGCACCGCTGCTGGAGCGCAAGGCCGACACCACGCACCTGCAGGACGCGCAGAAACACTACCGCAAGACCCGCGAGAAGCTCGACGACCTGGCCACCCCCGCGCGCAAGGGCGCGAAGATCCACCCGCAATACCTGGCCCGCACGCTGGACGAGCTGGCTGACGACGACGCCGTCTTCCTGGCCGATGTCGGCTCCCCGGTGGTCTGGGCGGCCCGCTACCTCACCATGAACGGGCGGCGCAGGCTGCTGGGATCCTTCAACCACGGCACCATGGCCAACTCAATCCCGCAGGCCATCGGGGTCCAGGCCTCGAACCCGGGCAGGCAGGTGGTGACCCTTTCGGGCGACGGCGGGCTGGCCATGCTGCTGGGCGATTTGCTCACGCTGGTCCAGTCGAAGCTGCCGGTGAAGATCGTGGTCTTCAACAACTCGTCACTGAACTTCGTGGAACTCGAGATGAAGGCGGCCGGGTTCGTCACCTTCGCCACCGACCTGTCCAATCCCAACTTCGCCGACGTCGCCACGGCCATGGGCATCCGCGGGTTCCGGGTGGAAAAGTCGAAGGACCTGCCCAACGCCCTGCGCGACGCCCTGGCCCATGACGGTCCCGCCCTCATCGACGTGGTGACGGATCGCCAGGAACTCTCAATGCCCCCGGCCATCACCGCCGAGCAGGCGAAGGGCTTTGCGCTCTACGCCGTCCGCACCGTGATGTCGGGAAAGGGCGACGAGCTGTTGGACCTTGCATCCACCAACTGGCGCCAGCTCTTCTAGACGACGGCACGGGCACGCAAGGCAGCCACCGCCGCGTCGGTCTCCTCCTGGATGAGGTCGGCGTTGACCATCGCCCCAACGCGCAGCCCGTCGGCGGCGGCCATCATCACCTGCGCCATGGGATCCCGCGTGTTCCCTGCCGCCCACAGCCCCGGGATCTCGGTCTTGCCGGTCTCGTCGGCGGCCACGTGTGTGCCGATGCCCGAGGGGTGCGCCGTTGCCTGCAGGCCAACGCCCGCCAGGGCCGCGATCCCCGCCGTGAAGCGCGGCATGACAACCAGGGCATCGACTGCCTGCTCGCCACCGTCCCGGAAGGCCAAGTGGGTCAGGTGCGTCTCGTTGCCGCGCACCGCGATGATTTCCTGCGCCATGATTCCGATGCCGCGAGCCTCCAGCTTTTCGCGTTCCAGCGGATCAAATTCCCGCCCCGGTGCAGTGAACAGAGTGACGCGATCGCTCAACTGTCTGAACATCAGGGCCTGGTGGACGGCAAAGGGGCTGTCGAGTACGGCAATGTCCCTGTCCCTGACCTCCCAGCCGTGGCAGTAGGGACAGTGCAGCGCGTTCTTGCCCCAGTATGCCGCCAATCCCGCAACCTCAGGAAGCTGGTCGCTGACACCCGAGGCGAGGATGATACGGCGGGCGGCAAGCCACCGCCCGCCCTCCAGCTCGATTCCGAAGCCGGCGTCGTCGCGGCGCGTTGCCGTGGCCCGGGCGTCGCGGAATTCGACGCCGTAGCCCCCCGCCTCTGCCCGGCCGAGGGCAAGTAGCTCACGTGGCGGCAGTCCGTCGCGCGTGAGGAAGTTGTGCACTCCTTCGGCCGGGGCGTTGCGCGGTTCCCCCGCATCGATGACGACGACGCTGCGGCGGGAGCGTCCCAGCGCCTGGGCTGCGGCCAGTCCCGCCGCTCCCCCGCCGATGATGGCCACGTCGAATGTATCCGGCGTCGTGTTCATGGTTCATGCTCCTTGGATCGTCTTTTCACCGGGGAAATCCGGTGCACCACCCAGCATGGATCCATCTCCCAACATCTGGCAATCATTTTTGCCGGTATGGCAAAATGGGACCATGGAACAAGACCTGGACAGCACCCTCGCGCAAGTCGGACCCCGGCTGCGCAGCCTGCGGAACGGCAGCAACTTCACCCTGCAGGAGCTCTCAGCGCAGACCGGCATTTCGGTCAGCACCCTGTCCCGACTGGAATCCGGCCAGCGCAGACCCACCCTGGAACAACTCTTGCCACTGGCGCGCGCCCACGGTGTGCCCCTGGACGACTTGGTGGGGGCTCCGGCCACCGGGGACCCGCGCATCCACATCAGGCCCATCGTCCGCCACGGCATGACCATCCTGCCGCTGAGCCGCGGGACCGGCGGCGGGCTCCAGGCATTCAAACACGTGATCCCGGCAGGCAAAACCATTGCCGACCCGCCGCTGGCGACCCACGAGGGCTATGAATGGCTCTATGTCCTGAAGGGGAACCTGAGACTGCGGCTCGGGGACCACGACCTCGTCCTCCCGGCCGGCGAGGCGGCCGAATTCGATACGCACACCCCGCACTGGTTTGGGCTGGCGGACGGGCAGGGCGTGGAGTTCCTCAGCCTCTTTGGGCCGCAAGGCGAACGCATGCATGTTCGGGCCAGGCCAACCCGGAAGAATCCTGCGGCTTCCTAGCACACCCGGCACATGGGGCTGCCCTGCCGGCCGACCACTTCCAAAAAGGCAGACTCACTAGGATGGGCTCACTTCGGTGCGGTGCCCGGCGGACCGTTGAGCACGGTGGGGACGTATTCGAGCAGCTGAAGCCGTCCGTCGAAGGTTCTGCTGTCCACCATTTCGAGTGCCACGTCCGGATACCCGTCGTAGATGCGTTCCTTGCCGGTCCTGCCCGTGATCACGGGGAAAACGACTATCCGGAAGCGGTCCACGAGTCCCGCGGTCAGTAGCGACCGGCTCAGGCTGAGGCTCCCGAGGGTGCTCATCGGACCGTTGCCGCTCCGCTTCATCTCGGCCACGGCCTCGACCGCATCCCCGCTCACCAGCCTCGAATTCGGCCAGCTCAGGGGCGCCCGAAGGGACGAGGAGAAGACGACTTTGGGCACGTCGGCAAGGCCCGTCAGACTGGCGGCTTCGGTCTCGGAGAATCCGGAATCCGCGGCCGCCGCCTCCGCCGACATGGCGGACATCAACCGGTAGGTGTTCGCGCCGAGGAGGTAGGTGTGCTGCTTCTGCCCTTCCCGCTCGAGCCAGGCAAGGTATTCCGGCGCCTCAAGGCCCCACCAGCCGGGCCATCCCTCGGCCGAGGCGTACCCGTCCAGGGAAATGATCAGGTCCACCATTAGCTCCGCCGACGACACCCCTGCCGTAGTCTCGCCCATGATGTTCCCCCGATCCGATCGACGTAGCCCTCTGCCGGTCCCCTGTCCCGAGGACGGCCAGTTCGTTTTCGGGCCTCACCGGCACCTGGACAATCGGGTGCCCCGTCCGTGCCCGTGCCAGCAATGCTAGGCCCGGTCCCAGTGGAGTTCAAGGGGCCGGCGAGACTCATGAAAAGTGCTCGCAGATTAGAGGGACCGAATTGACTCACGAAAGGATTTCACGTGCCTGGACGCGTTGCCTCATGGCAAAAGGTCGGGGTGACCTAGGGCGCGGAGAACCTCGAGGGAATGGCGCTGACGGTGAGCCCCCGCAAGGCCGTCACGGTGGTCATGTTCCTGGCGTGCCCGGGCGCGCGGGCGGAGAAGGCCCGAACCCTGGATGACCTTGAAAGTTCATAGGTTTGAACCGGGATGAGGCACGGGGGCGATGCCTAGGGACTTGGAGAAGCGACCTGCGTTCACTCAGCCGGCTCGGGTGCCGGTTTGTGGCCAGTGGAGGCAAATCATGGTCGGACACGCGCACGCTGGTTGCGACCGGGACCACGTCCCTGCGCCCGGACCTGGCCGAGCCGGAGAGCCGCTGTGGATCCCTGGTGTGCCGGCAAATTAAGTTTCCACTCCCCTGTCCGGACGGTGCAGTCCGGGGCCGCCGGCATGTTCCCCGTGCTTGTCTCCGCACCACCGGCACGCCCTAAGTGCCTTTCCTTCATCCCGCCCGCCCCGGTTTGTTGCCTGCCGTGCATGGCGGGCCCATACTGTGCACATGGAAACCGACAATCTTGCAGCGTTCCAACTTCTCCTCGACCGATGGGCCGAAGCCATAGTCGCCAACGATGCAACACGGATCGGCTCCTTCGCCGAACCGGACTGGACGATGGTCACTCCCGAAGGGGGTCCGGGAAAACGGGAGGGGTTCCTTGCGGCCGTCGAGTCGGGGAACCTTACCCACTCCGAGATGTCCTTCGAGGTCCTCGAGGCCAGGGTCTATGGCGACGTGGCGGTGGTGCTGGCCCACGGCACCAACAAGGGCCGGTGGCAAGGAGAGCCGTTCGCTGCCGACGAGTGGGTGACGGAAACCTTCATCCGCCGGCCTTCCGGATGGCTTTGCGCCTTCTCGGCCTTGACCCCGAATTACGCGGCGGCCGCGTCGACGATGGAATAGTCGTCGAAGTGCCTCCGCTACCCGCGGCGGCCTCGGCCATGGCGTTGAGAAACCAGCTCCGCCAACCATCCCGGCGGCCAGCGACGCGACTTTCAACCGGGCAGTGACGCCCTTGCCTACCGGCCCGCCCGGCGCGCCAGCCATGAGCGGGGGGCCGTGCTGCCGGCCGACGGGAGATTCGAAAACCGGCCCGTGAACGTCGTATCTGCATCGGCCACGGATCAAGGCTCAGCGCGTACGCAACCTTTCCGTGCGCCCAAAGCGTTCCCGCGTCAGGTAGGCCAACTGCGCTTCCTTCTCCGCCAGCTGGATCTTGGGCCCAAGCTCAAAGCACGTGGCCTCCAGCCGGCGAACCGCCTTGTCATTCCGGGCATCGGGCTCCACCACGATCCGGTCGATGGCGGGGTCGGAGAACATGAAATTGATCAGCGAGGTGGCCAGCCGCGGCGTGAAATTCGGGACGGGACGGGTGGCCGGTGCCAGCAGCAGGTGCATCCCGATGTCCTCAACTCGGGCCGGGTAGGCCTCCCCCACGGGATCATGCAGTGGCTCGTAGGTCTGGAAGAGGGCCACCGGTTCGCCATCGAGCAGCACCAGGAACGCGTGGTGCGTCTGAAGCGACTCGAGGAACTGGTAGACCTCCAGGACGTCGCTGCGGGAGTATTCGGTCATGCCCCAGTACCGGGCACGATCCTGCGTGACCCAGCCGTGGATGAGGTCGAGGTCGCCCTCCGGGGACAGCGGCACGACCCGTACCGTCCCCCAGGATTCGAGGTCCTCGGTGTAGAGGGCGGCGCGAAGGCCGAGGTCCTGGGCCGTTGTGGGGGTGGTTTTCATGGGGTCCTTCCGGATGGGGGTTCCGTGGCAAGAGCGGGGTCTTTGACCAGCAGGTTCCAGTCCGTGATGACCGGAACGAGGCCGCCGGCCGCCCAGAGCGGCAGTTGGTCGGAAAAATGGGGGCGTTCGGGGTTGCCGTCCGCGCCGAACGGGACGACCCAGCGGGAATTCGCGCGGTCCGCCAGGTCCCAGACGTAGCGGGCCACCGGTCCGCGGAAGCTGCGGTCCTCGACGCCGGGCAGGGACTCGGTGGCGAGCACGCAGCCGGTGTCGCCGGAGAGGGCCGTGGCCGGGACGCGGGCCGCGAGCCGGCCGGGAAGCTCGTGCACGGCCAGAAGCGTGTGGTGCCCACCCCAGCTTTCCTCCGGCCCGGCGGCGGCCTCGGCCAGGGCGGCCGCAGCCTCCGCACCCGTGTCGATCCCCAGCTCGGTGCCACGAAGCAGCAGGGTCTCAATGGCGAAGCCCACCCGGGAGGCCACCGAAAGCCACGGCCCGAACAGCGGCGAATACCCGTGCGCTGTGGCCAGGGGTTCCAGGGCCGGGTGCCGGGCAATCCTGCGGACCAGGGCCGAGCGCCACGCGGCGAACGCCCCTGCGTCGCCACTGCCCGCGGCCATGTGGCCGTCCCAAGCGAGTATGCGGGCGCGGAGCCGGGCGGCGGCGGGCGCCAGCGTCCGGGCATCGAGCGATCCCAGCAGGGCACGGAAGGCGGGCAGCGAGCCGAGCAGGGTGTCCGAGTGGATGGCCTGCATGTCCGCCACGGTGAGGGGTTCGGCATCGGCGGTCTCCAGGAGTTCGCGGATCCGCCGGGCGCGGTGGGCGGGAGCGAATTCCATTCCGACGGGGTCCCCGCCTCCCGCTTCGCGGTCGTTGGCGCTCACCGCGAAACGGTCCACCCCGGTCCTCGGCAGCTGCACATAGCTGCCGTCCCAGGCATGTTCGGCCGAGGCTGCAGGCACCGGCACGCGCCGGTTCTCGTGGTTTCGCCGCGGCACCAGCCCGGCAAGGAAGTGCCGCACGGTTCCTTCGGTGTCCGCAGCGAGAACGCTGTTTACCGGCTCCACCCACCGCTCCAAGGCCGTCTCCACGTCGGCGACGCGGCGGCTGCGCAACAGCGGCAGCAGTGCCTCAAAACCCAGCCGCCCCTCGACCCGGGCCGGCATCCGCAGGCTCAACGCGCCGCCGTCGAGTCCCCCGGCGACGACCGGGCCGCGGGCGGTCTCGATAACCTCCACGTCCTCGGATGCCCCGCCGCGGACCAGGATCGTCTCGACGCTCGCGACGGCGGATTCCCAGCCCAGGGGGCCATACGCCTGGATGCCGCCGTCAGCGCTCCGGCGCAGCTCTTCCTCGAAGAGGTCCTGGTAATCGGCCATGGCGTTGGTGATGGCCCAGGCGGTATGGCCGGTGTGGCCGAAGTGCGGCAGGCCCGGGACGCCGGGGAAGGCGAAGCCGACGGCGTCGAACTCGGGGCAGGACAGGTGAATCTGCTGGTAGACCCCGGGCAGTTCCAGGATCCGGTGCGGGTCCCCGGCGATCAGCGGCGACCCGCCCGCGGTGGCCGACCCGTGGGCGGCCCAGGCATTGCTGCCGGACCATACGGGGGCCTCGATGCTGAACAGGGCGACGGCCTCGGGTCCCAGGGTCCGGGCGACATGGGCTCGGAAGAGCTTGTTCGGGAACGTGGAGAAGAGGATGTGCTGGACGAGGAACACGCCCAGGGGGGTCCACGGGTTCCACCGGGCCGGAGCGGTGCCGGACTGATCGAATTCCGGCCCGCCGCGCAGCCCGGCGTCGAGCGCCTGGTTGATGCCGTCCACGTAGCCGGTGCACCAGCGCTGCGTGTCGGCGTCGAGGGACTCGAAGCAGCGGCGCGCGGTGTCGTCGAGCCTGCACTGGCGGGAGAAACGGTCCCACGGCACGCCGTCGGCGCCCAGCATTTCGGCGGTGCGCCCCTCGGAGCGCCAGCGTTCCAGCTCAATTTGCCAGGAGCGGTCGGTGGCGGCGTTCAGGCCCTGCAGATGCGCCAGCTGGTCTGCGGAATCGGCCCGCAGGTGCGGAATCCCCCAGCCATCGCGGTAGGTGCCCGAGCCGGGGACATTGCCGGAGGTGTGGTTGCCGGGGCTGGCGGGGGCAGGCGTCATGATCACAGGGGCGCTCTCGAACTTAGGTTAGGCTTACTTAAGTCAAAGATAGGTGACCTGGGGCGCGTTCTCAAAACCGGGGCGCTTCATGAAGGAGTGTTGCATGAAGCGCAACCGGGAAGGCATCGTCTTCCTGACCGCCATGGGCTCCAAGAATCTGACCCTGGAGGTCATCGGCCGCGAGCAGGTCGCCCCAGGCTTCCCCCGCGCATCAGCAGATTCATCATGCTTCCGGGTCCGCACCTGGATGAAAGCAGCGGATACTGTCCGCCCGACGTAGTTGACATGGGCAATGGGTGCGCCCGATTCGGGCCGCGGCGGCAAATTCGAGGAATCGCTCTTCGCGATGCAACTGTTAACCGCGAAAACCGCTGGCGTCCCGACAGGAACGCCAGCGGTTTTCGCCACCTAACTTGAAAATCACCAAGGGCGCCGGCTTCACCGTTGTGGTGACGCTGGCGCCCTTGGGCCGATGTGGTTGGGGTGGGACCTAGAAGTCCCAATCCTCGTCTTCGGTGTTGACGGCCTTGCCGATCACGTACGAGGAACCCGAGCCGGAGAAGAAGTCGTGGTTCTCGTCTGCGTTCGGGCTCAGTGCCGAAAGGATCGCCGGGTTTACATCGGTGACCGATGCCGGGAACATGGCTTCATAGCCCAGGTTCATCAGCGCCTTGTTGGCGTTGTAGTGCAGGAACTTCTTGACGTCCTCGGCCAGGCCGACACCGTCATAGAGGTCGTGGGTGTACTGGACCTCGTTCTCGTACAGCTCGAACATGAGCTCGAAGGTGTAGTCCTTCAGCTCCTGCTTGCGCTCCTCCGAAAGTCCCTCCAGGCCCTTCTGGAACTTGTAGCCGATGTAGTAGCCGTGGACGGCCTCGTCGCGGATGATCAAACGGATCAGGTCTGCGGTGTTTGTCAGCTTGGCGCGGGAAGACCAGTACATCGGCAGGTAGAAGCCGGAGTAGAACAGGAACGACTCGAGCAGGGTCGAGGCGATCTTGCGCTTCAGCGCATCTTCACCGTAGTAGTAGCTCTCGATGATCTGCGCCTTCTTCTGCAGATTCTCGTTCTCGGTGGACCAGCGGAATGCGTCGTCGATTTCCTTGGTCGAGCACAGGGTCGAGAAGATCGACGAGTAGCTCTTGGCGTGCACCGATTCCATGAAGGCGATGTTGGTGTACACGGCCTCTTCGTGCGGGGTGAGTGCATCGGGGATCAACGAGACGGCTCCGACCGTGCCCTGCAGGGTGTCCAGCAGGGTCAGGCCGGTGAAGACGCGCATGGTGAGCAGCTTCTCGGCCTCGGTGAGCGTGTTCCACGACTGGACGTCGTTGGACAGCGGGATTTTCTCCGGCAGCCAGAAGTTGTTGACCAGTCGGTTCCACACCTCGACGTCCTTGTCGTCCTGGATGCGGTTCCAGTTGATGGCTTCGACGTGGCTGGCCAGCTTCAGCTTCTCAGTCATTTCCGTCCCTCTTCTTGCTAAGTTTTTGGTTGTAACGGGTGCGCGTACGACGGCGGGTGGGAACCCGCCGCCGTACGCATTCGGTTGTTAGGCTATCGCGACCTGGCAACCGGGGGTGAAGCGGCTGCGATTAGAGCATGCAGCTGACGCAACCATCCACTTCGGTTCCTTCGAGAGCCAGTTGGCGCAGGCGGATGTAGTAGAGCGTCTTGATACCCTTCTTCCATGCGTAGATCTGCGCCTTGTTGATGTCGCGCGTGGTGGCCGTGTCCTTGAAGAACAGGGTCAGGGACAGGCCCTGGTCCACGTGCTGCGTGGCAACCGCGTAGGTGTCGATGATCTTCTCGTAGCCGATTTCGTAGGCATCCTGGTAGTACTCCAGGTTGTCGTTGTCCAGGTACGGGGCCGGGTAGTACACGCGGCCGATCTTGCCTTCCTTGCGGATCTCGATCTTCGCCGCCACCGGGTGGATGGAGGAGGTCGAGTTGTTGATGTAGGAGATCGAGCCGGTCGGCGGGACGGCCTGCAGGTTCTGGTTGTAGATGCCGTGCTCCATGATGGAGGCCTTCAGCGCACGCCAGTCGTCCTGCGTCGGGATGTCGATCCCGGCGAAGAGTTCGCGCACACGCTCGGTGCCCGGAACCCATTCCTGCTCGGTGTACTTGTCGAAGAACTCGCCCGAGGCGTACTTCGAATCCGCGAAGCCGTCGAAGGACTCACCGGTTTCGATGGCGAGCTTGTTCGAGGCACGCAGCGCGTGGAACACCACGGTGTAGAAGTAGATGTTGGTGAAGTCCAACCCCTCTTCGGAGCCGTAGTGGACGCGTTCGCGGGCCAGGTAGCCGTGCAGGTTCATCTGTCCCAGGCCGATGGCGTGGGTCTTGGCATTGCCCTGGGCGATCGAGGGCACCGAGTTGATGTAGGACATGTCCGACACTGCGGACAGCGCGCGGATCGCGGTCTCGATCGAGGCCCCGAGGTCCTTGCCGTCCATGGCCTTGGCAATGTTCATCGAGCCGAGGTTGCAGGAGATGTCCTTGCCCACGGTCTTGTATCCGAGGTCTTCGTTGTACTCCGAGGGAGTCGAGACCTGCAGGATCTCCGAGCACAGGTTGCTCATCGAGATCTTGCCCTTGATCGGGTTGGCGCGGTTTACGGTGTCCTCGAACATAATGTACGGGTAGCCGGATTCGAATTGGATCTCCGCCAGGGTCTGGAAGAATTCGCGCGCGTTGATCTTGGTCTTCTTGATGCGCGCATCATCGACCATCTCGTAGTACTTCTCGGTGACGAAGATGTCGCTGAACGGCACGCCGTAGACCCGCTCGACGTCATACGGCGAGAAGAGGTACATGTCCTCGTTCTTGCGGGCCAGATCGAAGGTGATGTCCGGAACCACGACGCCCAGGGACAGGGTCTTGATGCGGATCTTTTCGTCGGCGTTCTCGCGCTTGGTGTCCAGGAAGCGCAGGATGTCCGGGTGGTGCGCGTTGAGGTACACGGCACCGGCGCCCTGGCGTGCGCCCAGCTGGTTGGCGTAGGAGAAGCTGTCTTCGAGGAGCTTCATCACGGGGATGACGCCGGAGGACTGGTTCTCGATCTGCTTGATCGGGGCGCCGTGCTCGCGGACGTTGGTCAGCGAGAGGGCAACGCCGCCGCCGCGCTTGGAAAGCTGCAGCGAGGAGTTGATGCCGCGGGAGATCGACTCCATGTTGTCTTCAATGCGCAGCAGGAAGCAGGAGACGAGTTCGCCGCGCTGGGCCTTGCCGGCGTTCAGGAACGTCGGGGTGGCGGGCTGGAAGCGTCCCTCGATGATCTCGTTGACCAGGGCGACTGCCATTTCCTCGTTGCCGCGTGCCAGGTGAAGTGCAACCATGCAGACGCGGTCCTCGTAGCGCTCAAGGTAACGCTTGCCGTCAAATGTCTTCAGCGTGTACGAGGTGTAGAACTTGAAGGCACCCAGGAACGTCTCAAAGCGGAACTTCTTGGCGTAGGCACCGCGGTAGAGGTCGCGGATGAAGTTCATCGTGTACTGGTCGAGCGTCTCGCGCTCGTAGTACTCGTGCTTGACCAGGTATTCGAGTTTCTCGTCCAGGTCGTGGAAGAACACGGTGTTGTTGTTCACGTGCTCCAGGAAGTACTGGCGTGCCGCGGCACGATCGGCCTCGAACTGGATGCGCCCATCTGCCCCGTAAAGGTTCAGCATGGCGTTCAGCTCGTGATAACCCAGGCCCTGAAAAGCGGCCGGCAATTCCTTAGAATCCTGCTTCATTTCAGGTACTGCGACTTTCGTGTCCAAAAGACTTCCAATCCTTCGCGAACCCGGGTCACATCTTCTGGAGTGCCCATGAGCTCAAATTTGTATAGAAGCGGAACGTTGCATTTGGCTGCGATCTTGATTGCGGCCAAGCAATATGTGGTTCCAAAGTTTGTGTTTCCGGCACCAATTACGCCTCGTAATAGGTTTCGGTTGCGCTCATCGTTGAGGAACTTGACGACTTGCGGGGGTATTGATCTTTCGCCCTTTTCACCGCCATAGGTGGGAAGCAGTAGCACATACGGCTCAGCCGCCACCAAGTGCGGTTCATGGTTCAGCAACGGAATGCGAGCGCATCCCAGATCCAGTTTCTCCACGAATCGGTGGGTATAACCCGAGGCCGAGGAGAAATAGATCAATTTGCTGTTGGTAAGTACCTCTGCCGGAACGGCGTGATCATGCATTGGCGGTGTAGCCAACGATGAAGCAGGCATCTTGATCGCCTCGAAATCACTGGAATCGGTAAGGCTGGAGGTGGCTGGTTAGGCCACGGAGGAGCTCAAATCCTGGGCCAGCTCATCAATCTTGTCCGGTCGGAAGCCCGACCAGTGGTCGGCATCGGTGATGACAACCGGTGCCTGCATGTAGCCCAGGGCGCGTACGCGCTCCAGGGCAGCGGGATCCTGCGAAATGTCAACGCTTTGGTAGACGATGCCCTTCTTATCAAGAGCTCGGTAGGTTGCGTTGCACTGTACGCATGCTGGCTTCGTGTAAACCGTGACGGTCATATCCGTAAATCCCCTCGTGCAAAAATTCTGTGTATGTGAAGTGGCTGGGTCCCTATGCGCATTCCCCGCGGGAAGAGACATACGAACGTTTTGCTCCGAGGGCGATTGAGCCCTCAGGAGGCGGGGATTCGTACATTTCTCCGTATTCCGGAGGTTCGCGCACTAGGCCTCACCAGCTAATTCAATACTACATCTAGTAGGGGTCGGGGCGTTAGACCCCAACATGATGTATTACACCCCTGTCATTCGACCCCACACCTGTCCACAAGCCTTGTGGATAAAGAGCGGCCGTTAAACCGCATGAATCCAGCGAAATCGAAAATCTATCCACACCCTGTGGAGCAATCAACCACAGATTAAAGAACTGGCGTGTCGTTCAGCACGGCGTGTCGAGTACCTGGCGTCAAACCACTAGATATGGCCCGACAGCATGAACGCTAGCACTACTGGTAGTAGACCTGGCCGCCAAACGCCGCACTCTCCCCCACAAAAAACGCAGCGGGTCGAGAGCCGCACCCATGAAGAAAATTTTCCCCTTAGGCGGCTGGCAATATGATGGACGCCTGACTCAACGTTCGTTCGCGCTGCGCCCCCGAGACCGGGGAAGTCAAACGGACAGAGGGCATACCCGTGCAGCATCCAACGCTGGGCGGTGCACGACTGAAAACTTGGATCCGGGTGCCGGCAAAAGATAAATCGCCCACCGCAGTCGTGCTCCCAGCGAAACCGGGATTCCGTCTCCACCGGCCCTGATTCAGGTCAAATTCCCGACCGTTGCCACGGCAATCGGAACATTTCCCGCGGATTTTTCCGGATTGCGGCGAAACCCGAGGGCTTCGGACTGCCCCGGGCAGCTAGCCGGCGACGGGCAGCGACCGGGCGCCGAAGATTCCCTGTCCTACACGCACCACAGTCGCACCCTCTGCAATGGCCAGCTCAAAGTCGCCACTCATGCCCATGGACAGTTCCTCGATGGACATCCCGGCGGGCGCGCTTTCGCGCAGTGAGTCCCGGAGTTCCCGCAGTCGCACGAAACATGCGCGAACCGCTTCGCTGTCGTCACTGAACAATGCGAGCGTCATCAGGCCCTTGACATGGAGCCGGTCAAACCGGGGCAGCTGGTTCACGAATTCCCGAACGTCTTCCGGGGCCAGACCGGACTTGCTTTCCTCGTCGGACGTGTTGACTTGGACAAAAACATCGAGCTGGCGATCCTCGACTTCGAGCCGGCGCTGCAGGGCTTCCGCCTGGCGAAGGCTGTCCAGCGCCTGGAATTCGTCTGCATACTTCGCCACGAATTTTGCCTTGTTGGTTTGCAGGCTTCCAATGACGGAGAACTTCAGTCCCGGAATGTCGGCCAGGAGCTCCGCCTTTCGAGCCACCTCCTGGACCTTGTTTTCCCCCAGAAAATCCATTCCCGCCGCAATAGCCAGGCGAAGGCGGTCCTCCGGCACGGTCTTGCTAACCGGCAACAACCGGATCGAGGCGGGGTCCCGCCCGGCCTTTCGCGCCGCGGCATCGATCCGGGACCTGACAGAGGCAAGGTTTTGCTTGAAATCGTCGATGGAGTTGGCCTGGGCGGCGGCAGGGTTGGAGGATTTTAGCGGCTGTGTCATGGAGGGGGAAAGTCTTTCACGATGAGGAGCGTCGAAGGCACGGCGCATCATTCGGATGGCCAGTGCACCAACGCCAAGATAGCATGTCCCGACAGGGCCCGGCCTTACCCGTTCGCCGTCCCTCCCGGATCCGGCACGAACCCCATTTTGGCCGCAACCGCAGGGGCGGGATCCAACCGACGCGCCAGATGGCGCGCATCGCGACCGGCCCCGCCGATGATGCCGGAGGTCAGGCCATACTGGAAGGGAATGCCGAGAAACCCCAATCCGGGAAACTCGGTACTGACGCCCCGGCGGTGGAATGGATAGCCGTTCCCATCCGTCCCGAGCCCCTCGATCCATGAATAGTCCGGGCGGTATCCCGTGGCCCATATGATCGTGGACGCCTCGACCGGGGTCCCGTCCTGGGTCGTCATCACCCCATCGCGCACCGCTTCGATTCTCCCGACAGCGGCTACGCCTGCGGCTGCAACGTCCTGGGTGGACACCCGGATCAGCGGTGCACCTCGATTGTGGATCCGCTGGGCGACCTTCCGGCCAGCCGGAGTCGATCGCGTCAACAGCCTATGGACCAGGAGCCAATACAGCGCGGGGGCGTAGCGAATGAGTGCTTCCGGGACGTGGGGTGTGGGCCTTCCGGAAATGGTGACCCGGTGGCCAGGAGCCAGCTCGCAGGCGATTTGGGCACCGGACGTCCCGAATCCAACCACTGCCACGGGGCCATCCGGGATCTGGGCAGGGTTCCGGTATTCGCTCGAATGCAGTTGCATTGCATCTGCGGAGATTTGTTTCGAAAGCGGAGGAATCCGGGGCATTTGCTGCACGCCCGTGGCCACTACCACCCGGCTGGCCTCGAACACTCCCCTATCGGTTCGTACGCGGAATCCGCCGCCGGGGCCCATTTCCAGTCGGCGGGCTGTTGTCGAGGTCTGGATCGGCAGCTGGAAGGACGCGGCGTACGTCCGCAAGTACTCTGAAACGGCCCTGGCGGTGGGAAATGTTCCGCGTGCTGCCGGAAACCTCTTGCCGGGCAACCCGTCATGTTCCGCAGGTGTGAACAATTCCAAGGATTCCCACCGGGAACTCCAGCTGTTCCCCGGAGTCTGCCCTGCTTCAAGCACCACGAATTCTTCACCTTTCACCGCCAATTCGTGGGCCATGGCCAATCCGCAGTGGCCAGCTCCAATGATGATGGTGAAGTGATTCTGTCGTCGGCTTTTCATGGCGGTCTCCTCATTGCCTGAAGCCTTGGTCGCTGTGTCGCTACGATACGCTTCCAGTCACTGGAGCTCTATGCCTTCTCACGGATTCCCATCATGCAGACAAACCCAATGTCCCGGCCCGCGAACGCGGCGCCGCGATCCAGTCGATCCACAACTCCGTGGCCAACAAGACGGGGGTGCTTTTAAGGATTACCGACCTGGCCGCCGCAGGGGAAGATGCGCCGGCAACTCCACTGGCCTGATTCGCGGCGGAGCTCGCGAGCACCAAGACGCCTCGGGGTATTGCCGTCGTGCTTTCCGATTTGCTCAGCGATATCAAATTCATGACCGGTCGCCAGGTTCACCTGCGGCCCAAACGAAAGCGCCACCCCTCCTTCAGGAGAGGTGGCGCTTGGCCAATGGCTGAATGCGGCGTATTAGACCTTTTTTACGACGGAAGACTTGAGCTGCATGGGCCCGAACCCATCGACCTTGCAGTCGATGTCGTGGCCGTCGACGCCGTTGACCAGACGGATGTTGCGCACCTTGGTGCCGACCTTGATGGACTGGGCTTGCCCCTTGACTTTCAGGTCCTTGACGATGGTGACGGTATCGCCGTCGGAAAGCACCTTGCCGACGGAATCCTTGATAACGGCTTCCTTCGGCTCGTCCACTGCGTCGGCTTCGGCCGACCATTCGTGGGCGCACTCGGGGCAAACCAGCAGGGCGCCCATTTCATATGTATAGGGGCTTGAACACTGCGGGCACGATGGCAATACGTCACTCATGCCCATCATTCTAGTACGACCGCAGAACTCGTCCGCCTGGCCGTAAACGCCACGCGGCAGTACATCCCCGCGGTCCCTGGCCTAGAGACTGATGATCCGGCCCACTCCAACTGCCGCGCATGCCCACAAAACGCTGACGAAGGTTCCCAGAATGAACTGCTCCGCGGCCGCGTGTTGCTTAAGCTCGGAAAATCGCCCCAGACCCTTCACCGCCAGAACCACTGCCAGGCCCTCCGGCCAGGAGGCCCACAGGGTCGAGGCTATTGCCGCGCGTTCCAACAACCCGATCCACATGCCTCCGCGCAGCGGGCTCGGCTCCACATCATCGGAAGCGTCGTCCCCGGCGGCCCTTTTGAAGGCCGCAAGCCGGAAGACCGTTTCGGTGACCGGGCCCCCACCCAGGGTTGCGGCCGCAACGCTTGCCACGACCACAAGTTCATGCGGGATGGAGGATGCGGCGGGAAGGTGGTCGCCGATCGCAGCGGCGAGACCTGCCAGGCCAAGCACGGCCACGAGCAGGTAGCTGGCGGTCGACTGCTTCAACGGCCAGCGAAAGCCGGAATCCGCGAAGTATCTAGGGGTGCCCAACGGAATAACACTGACCAGCAATGCCCAGGCAATCCAGCTCATGAACCCTGCCCGCCTTCCATCGTCATCGAATAGTCTGCCAGCGCCCGACCCGCCAGATCGGTGAGCCTGGCGGTCTCGTACCAGAGCCCCGAGGCCAGGCGCGCCGAAACGGCCTGCTGCGTGATCTCCAGGCGTGCAGCGACCTGCTGCTGGGTCAGGCCCTGTGACACCAGTGTGCCGGCCTCGGCCGACGTTTTGGTTCGTCGCGCGTTGACCAGCGCGAGGAGCTGCAGTTCGGCCTCGATCCGCTCCGCTTCCGGCCCGGGGCCCGACAGCGCCAGGGCGCCACTTGAGTTCTTTGCCCGCTCGACCGAATCCCGCGCATACTCAAAGGCCTGCCCTCGTCCCGCCCGCGTTTCCCGGGGCATCGGGGTCTGCACCGACCCCACCCCGATTCCTACGCTCCACTCCCCCGTGTGTGCGACGTCCAGGGCCAAGGCAACGGCCATGGCACCGTCGTCGAGCACTCCCTGCAGCTCATCGCCCGCGGTTCTCTCGAATCCCCGCACCGCGTTGTACTCGCCGTCCAGTCGGCGCAGCAGGGACTCGACCTTGTCCGGCCCCGAGCGGGACCTACGCTGGTCTATGGTGATGACAATCATGACACAAACTTACAGACTTGTACCGTTATTCACAATGCCTGGGACTTGTCGTCCCTTTCACAAAGGCGAGCACATGCGAGGCCCCGCACCATCCACAGAAAACGAAGGGCCTTCTCCGCACGCGACCCGGCTACGCTCGGGGCCATCTTCCCGCTTCCGGGCCCGGAACCGGGGCCGCGAAGACAGGGCCTTGGGCAAGCAAAAAGGTCCCCGGCCGAAGCCGGGGACCTTTTCATTCATACATTTTGGTGGAGGTAAGGGGATTCGAACCCCTGACCTTCTGCATGCCATGCAGACGCGCTACCAACTGCGCCATACCCCCAAATGAGAGCCGCCCTTGCGGGCAACTCAACCATCATAGGCCACACAAAACGTGTGGCGCAAATCGAGGGACCTAGAGCGAATCCGGGAGCGTTTCGACGTGCGACATGTCGGTGGCCGGCTCGCCCGTGGTCGGCAGTTCGATGACCGGGCAGTCGCCCCAGAGGCGCTCCAAGGCGTAGAAAACGCGGTCCTCGTTGTGCTGGACGTGGATGACGACATCCGCGTAGTCGAGCAGGACCCAGCGGCCCTGGCCGCGACCCTCGCGGCGAACCGGACGGATCTCGAACTTCTCGGCGAGCTTGTCTTCGATCTCGTCAACAATGGAATTGACCTGGCGCTCGGAAGCGGCCGAGGCGATCAGGAACGCATCGGTGACACCGAGGCGTTCGGAAACGTCCAATGCGACCAGGTTTTCAGCCTGCTTCTCGGCAGCGGCGAGGGCAGCGGTCTGCACCAGGTCGATGGAATGTTCGTGGGCGCTCATGGGGTTCTCCTTGAGAAATTGGGTGCGACGCGGTGGGCGCTAGTTTGAGTTCAGGAACATAATGAGACCGGCAACAAGTGCCGCGCCTCCAACGGACAAAGCCGCGATGACCATCAAGTACATGTTGTTGGCACGGCGCATTCCGGCGGTCTGCACATCCAGTGGCTCAAGCCCCTGCGCGCGAACGGCACGCACGGGTGGGCGAGCCACCGAAGACCCACCATTTTCGGCGGGGGCATCCTTGGTATCGGGTGCTTGCCCTGCCTTGCCGGCGCCCGGGGCCACGGGGGCCTTGGGGCCGGCGGGTGCGGAGGCAGCGGGCCTGGCCGCCGCCGTCCGTGCCGGTGCTGCTGCGGCAGCTTGTGAAGCGGCGGGAGACGTGGAGTCGCGAGCCGGTGCCTGGGCCGGAGTAGCAGCCTTTGGCTTGTGCGCAGGTGTGACCGCCGGGGCTTTCGCTGCCGGGGTCGTCGGCTTCGGCGCGCGGGGCGCCGATGCCGGAGTCTTGGTGGCCGGAGCCGCGGGGGTTTGCCGATTCTCGACGATGGTGCCCTGGTCGGTCATGGCAATGTTGTAGCCGCGCGTCAGCGGACCGGTGATGCCGGTGTTGACCAGCTTCTTCTCGATGTCCTCTTCGCGCAGGTGGTTCATCGCCCCGGTAAAGGGGTCGGAGCGGCGGGCGCCGGCACGCTGGCTGTTTTCTTCCTGCATGCGCTGGCGTTCGGCGGCGCGGCGGGAAATGATGGCCGCACGGGCGGCAAGTTCGCGTTGCTGGGCCAGGACCTCCAGGTCCACGTCGGCCAGGTCTTCCTCGGGCTGGATCAGCAGCGGCTCGCTCGGGGCCGCCCCGCCGGAGCGCCGGCGCAGCGCCAAGGCCTCTTCGACGCTCATCTGGGGTGCCACGGCACCGGGTGCCTGCGCCGCGGGATCAACACGCGGCTTGGCGGGAGCCTTCGCTGCGGCAGCGGGCTTGGCGTCCTCTGGCTTGGATGCAGCAGGCTTGGCCATTGCACTGGCTTGGGGCTGTGCAGGGGCCTTGGCCGGGCCCGGTTCGGCGCCGGAGCCTGCCTCCTTGGCGGTGCTGAGCGCCTGCAGGCGCATCTGCTTGCGCGTCAGCGGTGCGGGGTCGTCGGCTGGAGACGGATCCTTGGGGGAAAGCTCGGAGACTTCCTGTTCCAGCCGGCGGCGGGTACGCAGTGCCTCGCGGTCGCGGGCACGCTGTAGCGAGGTGCGTTCGGTGCGCTGGGACACGGCGTCCACCACGCCGGCGGCGGCGCGGCGGCTGCGCACGGGCTCATCGGCTTGCGGCGCTGACTTGGCGGCGGGCGCAGGTGCGGCCGGGGCTGCCGGCTTGGCGGCCGGAGCCGGGCTCTTCGCCGCGGGTGCTGGGGTCTTGGTCCCGGGAGCAGGCGTCTTTGCCGCGGGTGCGGGCGCCTTGGGCGCCGGCGGGGTCTTTGCAGCCGGAGCGGCGGGAGCGGGCACGGAAGGCTTGGCGTTGGCCGGCTTGCCGGCGGGGGTCGCGGGCGCCTGGCCCTGCGCCTGCTCTTGGGCAAGCTGGGCTTCGGCCTCGGCACGTCGCTGCTCCCGCAGGGCTCGCCTGCTGAGCGCGGGCCCGGTCTCGTCGCTCATCTTGTCCATTCCCGGCCGTCTCTATACCTGGCCGTTGCTTACTGCGTTGTTCTTGTCGTTGTACAGCTTGTACTTGGCGATGTATTGCACCACGCCGTCCGGCACCAGGTACCACACCGGATGTCCGGTCCGCACCCGTTCCCGGCAATCAGTCGAGGAAATCGCCATGGCCGGGACCTCCATCAACGAAACGTCGTTGCGGTCAAGCACCGGCAGCTCGTGGCCGGGCCTGGTGACCCCCACGAAGTGCGCCAGCTGCCAGAGCTCCTCGGCGTCCTTCCAGCCCAGGATCTGGGCCATGGCGTCCGCGCCGGTGATGAAGAACAACTCGGCGTCCGGACGCTGCGCGCGCAGGTCCCGCAGCGTATCGATCGTGTACGTGGGGCCGGGACGGTCGATGTCCACCCGGCTCACGGTGAATCGGGGATTCGCCGCCGTGGCGATCACCGTCATCAGGTAGCGATGTTCGGCCGGGGCCACGTCGCGGTCCAGCTTCTGCCAGGGTTCCCCGGTGGGCACGAACACGACTTCGTCCAGGTCGAAGACCGCTGCAACTTCGCTGGCGGCCACCAGGTGGCCGTGGTGGATCGGATCGAACGTGCCGCCCATGACGCCCAGGCGAAATGGGCGGTCCGTTCGTTCGGCCGTCAGACGGCTAGTGATGGCCGTGCTTGTTGGTGTGCGTGCGGTGCGTGTCCTCGGGCTCCGGCTTGACCTGGTGGCGGTTGCCGACGTTGGAGTAGGACATCGTGATCAGCAGCATCACCATGAAGAGCAGGAAGATGCCGCCGCCGACAATCAGTGCCTGCGTTTCGGTGGACATGCCGCCACCGGCGTTTTCGGAAGCGGCGAGGGCCGCGTTCAGGGACTGGGTAAACATGTTTCTCCAGGTTGTTGCGTGCCGGACGCGCACATGCGTGGGCGGCACTGTGTTGTATCTTTTATGACTCGTTAGCCTCTATCGTACCCACCTTGGCACGCGGCTACGAACGAACATGCCCATCGCCCTGCACAATCCACTTGGTGGTGGTGAGCTCGCGCAGGCCCATGGGACCGCGCGCATGCATCTTCTGCGTGGAAATGCCGACCTCCGCCCCCAGGCCCAGCTGCCCGCCGTCGGTGAAGCGGGTGGAGGCGTTGACGATCACCGCGGCCGAATCGACCTCGGCAATGAAGCGCTCGGCGTGCGAGAGATTGTTGGTCAGGATTGCCTCGGTGTGCCCGGTGCTGTGCGCCCGGATGTGCTTGATGGCGCCGCCCAGGTCATCGACCACGGCAACGGCCAGGTCAAGGTCCATGTACTCGGTGTCCCAGTCCGCCTCGACCGCGTCGACGGTGGGTGTCGCGCCGGCAAGCGCCTTGGCGCGGGCGTCGACGTGCAGGCGCACCCCGGCCTTGTGCAGGGCCGCGAGGACCTCGCCGGAGGCCTTGGCGTTCGCGTTGAGCAGCAGCGTCTCCACGGTGTTGCACACCGAGGGGCGCTGGGTCTTGGCGTTGAGCAGGATCGGCACCGCCATCGCGGCGTCGGCCGATTCGTCGAGGTAGATGTGCACGTTGCCCTCGCCGGTCTCGATGACCGGGACGCTGGCGGTGGTGACCACGCGCTGGATCAGCTCGCGGCCGCCGCGGGGAATCAGCACGTCGATCTTCCCGCGCGCACCCATCATCGCGTCGGCGCCGTCGCGTCCCCAGGCGTCGACCGAGGCCACGGCGTCGGCCGGCAGACCCACGGATTCCAGGGCGTCGCGGATCAGCGCCAGCAATGCCACGTTGGAGTGCGCCGCGGCGCTTCCCCCGCGCAGCAGCACCGCGTTGCCGCTCTTCAGGGCCAGCCCGGCGATGTCGACGGTGACGTTGGGGCGGGCCTCGTAGATCGCGCCGATGACGCCCATCGGGACGTGGACCTGGCGCAGCCGCAGCCCGTTGGGCAGGGTCTGGCCGCGCAGCACGGTGCCCACGGGGTCCGGCAGCCCGGCCAGTTCCTCGAGCGCGGCGATCAGCGCGTCCACGCGCGCGTCGTTGAGCTTGAGCCGGTCCAGCAGCGCGTCGGAGGTGCCGTTGGCGCGGCCCGCGGCAATGTCCTTGGCGTTGGCCTTGATGACGGCGGCGCGGTTGGCATCCAGCGACGCGGCAATGGCCAGCAGCGCCCGGTCCTTCCAGTTGCGGTCGGCGCGGGCCAGCACGCGCGAGGCGGACCGGGCCCGGTCGGCGAGCTTGCCCACGGCCACCGTGGCGGCCGCGATGCCGTCGGCGGGACCTGCTACGTCGGTAAGATTCAGCGATGCGTCAATGTTCTGGCTCATGATCACCCATTCTACGGTGGATGCACAGCGGCCCGCCCCCATGTTAAGCACGGGGACGGGCCGGGCATCGCGTGCCCGGGTCCTAGACGACGACCAGGTCGTCGACGTGCACCACGGCGCGTTCGAATTGGCTCCCCAGGTCCTCGCCGAGTTCCCGGGTGGAGCGGCCCAGCATCTGCGGCAATTCCGCGGAGGAGAAGTTCACCAGTCCCCGGGCGATGACCCGCCCGGCGGCGTCGGTGATTTCCACCGCGTCCCCGGCCTCGAAGGACCCCTTGACCCCGGTGATCCCGGCAGGCAGCAGCGAGGCGACACCCGAGGCCACGGCGCGCACGGCCCCGGGATCCAGCAGCAGCCGCCCCTGGGTGGTGGCGAGGTGGGCCAGCCACAGCATCCGGGTGGAGCGCCGTCCGCCGCGGGCGGAGAACCAGGTTCCCACGTCCGCCCCGGCCAGCGCGGCTGCCGCGTTGGCGGTGGAGGTGACCAGCGTGGGGATGCCCGATTCGGCGCTCATGGTGGCGGCCTCGACCTTGGTGGCCATGCCGCCGGTGCCCAGCCCGGCTCCCCCGGTGGAGCCGATGCGCAGGCTCGCCAGGTCCTCGGCCCGGTCGACCCGGGAGACGCGCACTCCCCCGGCGTTCGGCGGTGCGTCGTAGACCGCGTCGACGTCGGAGAGCAGCAGCAGCGCATCGGCCTTGACCAGGTGCGCCACGAGGGCCGCCAGCCGGTCGTTGTCGCCGAAGCGGATCTCGTGGGTGGCCACCGTGTCGTTTTCGTTCACGATCGGCACCACGCCCAGGGCCAGCAGCCGGTTCAGCGCGCGGAAGGCGTTGGCGTACTGCTGGCGGCGGATCAGGTCGTCGGCCGTCAAAAGCACCTGGCCGACGGTGACCCCGTGGGCGGAGAACGCCTGGGTGTACTTGGCCATCAGCAGCCCCTGGCCCACCGAGGCGGCTGCCTGCTGCGTGGCCAGGTCCCGCGGGCGGCGCCCCAGGTCCAGGGGTGCCAGCCCGGCGGCGATGGCGCCGGAGGAGACCAGGATCAGCTCGGTCCCGGCGGTGTTGACCGCGGCAAGGCGGTCAACCAGGGAACTGAGCGCCTCCTCGGAGATGCCCCCGGCCAGCGTGGTCAGGGACGAGGAACCGACCTTGACCACGATGCGTGAGGCACGGGGCAGGTCCTGGCGTTGCGTGATGCCCGAGGGCTGGTGGGTGGCGCGCACGGTGCTGTGTTACTCCCCGGACTTGGGAAGCTGGTGCTTGTAGTTGACGGACTCCGTCCAGATTCCGGCCTTGCGCTCGGCTTCCAGGTCCTCGCGGGCCGCGGCCTTGGCGCCCTTGCGCGCCTCGTGCTGCGCACGCTTCTCCTCGCGGGAGGGGCGTGCGCCGAATTCGGCCAGGCGCTCGTCCTGTCCGCGGCGCGAGCCCAGGAGCTCGGCACCGGCGGCCATCGTCGGCTCCCAGTCGAAGACCACGGCGTCGACCTCGGAGCCGATGACCACCGCGTCACCGGGCTTGGCGCCCAGCTTGTACAGCTGGTTTTCGACGCCGAGCTTGGCCAGGCGGTCGGCGAGGTAGCCCACTGCCTCGTCGTTGCGGAAGTCGGTCTGCATGATCCAGCGCTCGGGCTTTTCGCCGATGACGCGGAAGAGCGGCTCGAGGTTGCGCTCCTCCTTGCGGATGACGAATCCGGCCTTGCTGGCCTTGCTGCCGCGCGGGCGCAGCACCTCGACGGGAACGGGCAGCGGGGCTGCCTCGATCTTGGCGCGCGCCTCGGTGACCAGCTCGGACATGGCGAAGGAGAGCTCGCGCAGCCCCTCGCGGCTCATGGCCGAGACCTCGAAGACGCGGTAGCCGCGCTTCTCCAGTTCCGGGCGCACGAATTCTGCCATGTCACGGCCGTCCGGCATGTCGACCTTGTTCAGGGCGATCAGGCGGGGGCGTTCGTTCAGCGGAATGATCTGGCCGTCGGCGCCGGCAAACGAGGAGTCGACCTCGTAGGCGTCAAGCTCGGCCTGGATGGTTTCCAGGTCGGCAACCGGGTCGCGGTCCGTTTCCAGGGCGCCGCAGTCAAGCACGTGCACCAGGGCGGCGCAGCGTTCGACGTGGCGCAGGAACTCCAGGCCCAGGCCGCGGCCCTGCGAGGCTCCGGGGATCAGGCCCGGCACGTCGGCGACGGTGTAGCGCACGTCGCCCGCCTGGACCACGCCGAGGTTCGGGACCAGGGTGGTGAAGGGGTAGTCGGCGATCTTGGGCCGGGCCGCGGAGAGCGCGGCGATCAGCGAGGACTTTCCGGCCGAGGGGTAACCCACCAGGGCGACGTCGGCGACCGACTTCAGCTCGAGGATGACCTCGGCGGCGGTGCCGGGGGTGCCCAGCAACGCGAACCCGGGGGCCTTGCGGCGCTGGCTGGAGAGCCCTGCGTTGCCCAGGCCGCCCAGGCCGCCGGAGGCAACGACGTATTCGGATCCGTCACCGATCAGGTCGGCCAGGATGTCGCCGTCGCGGTTCTTGACCACGGTGCCCTCGGGCACGGGCAGGACGAGGGACTCGCCGTTCTTGCCCGGGCGCAGGTCGCCCTTGCCGCCCTCGCCGTTTCCGGCGTGGCGGTGCGGCGAGTGGTGGTAGGAAAGCAGGGTGGTGGTCTGCGCGTCTACACGCAGGACCACGTTTCCGCCGTCGCCGCCACTGCCGCCGTCGGGTCCGCCGAGGGGCTTGAATTTTTCGCGTTTGATGGAGACACAGCCGTGCCCACCGGTACCACCGGAGACATGGAGGACCACTCGGTCGATGAAGGCTGCCACGGTTGAAAGCTCCTAGCAAAAAAGGATGGTGTTTTCCGCTGCCCGCCCGGGGGCGGGGTGCGGCAAAAAACTGGGGGTTTTGGAAAAACACATAGAGGGTGAGCCGTGCGGCCCACCCTCTACAGTGTAATGAATGCGGTTACGCGCTAGTTAGCCAGCGGTAACGATGTTCACGACTTTACGGCCGCGGCGAGTGCCGAATTCGACAGCCCCGGCTTCCAGTGCGAACAGGGTGTCGTCCTTGCCACGTCCCACGCCGGCGCCCGGGTGGAAGTGGGTGCCACGCTGGCGAACGATGATTTCGCCGGCCGAAACGACCTGACCACCGAAGCGCTTGACGCCAAGGTACTGGGCGTTGGAATCGCGACCGTTGCGAGTGGAACTCGCGCCCTTCTTATGTGCCATTGAAAATGCCTACCTTCAGGTAATGAGAATTCTTGGAATCAACCGCAATTAAGCGATCGAGGTGACCTTGACCTTGGTCAACATAGCGCGGAAACCCTGGCGCTTCTTGTAACCGGTCTTGTTCTTGAACTTCTGGATGACAATCTTCTGGCCGCGAAGGTTCTCAATGACCTCAGCGGTCACCTTAACCTTGGCAAGCTCATCGGCTGCCGAAGTTACCTTCTCGCCATCAACCAGCAACAGGGCTGGCAATTCAATGGAGGCGCCTGGGGCGGCCTTCAGGCGGTCAAGGGTAACGAGGTCTCCAACAGAAACCTTTTCCTGGCGGCCGCCAGCGCGGACAATTGCGTACACCACGTGGGTACTCACTTCTACTCGACGTTCAATCTGTCTTGCTGCGCATCACTACCCCAAAACAAACCGGGGATTGCGCTGTGCTGGCACGCCGAGCGGAAGAATCCGATAGCTGGCGTTCGCACCGAGGATCTAGACTACGCTAAAAAGCGCTGCGGGGGCAAATACAGACTGCCCCGCGAGTCGTCAAGACCCCTACTCTTTCAACTCTTTGACCGGCACCCCGACACCCAGCATAATCGGCGCATTGGCGGCGATTGGCGGCTGCGGGGCCTTGGTTGGGTCAGCGAGCGAAGCGACATGGGAGGTACCCGATGCCGCAAGCGTGTCCGATGCCACAGAAACTGCGGTGTCGGATCCACCCTGCGGGCTCGTGGCACGGCGGCTGCGCTTGGCGCGCGCCACCGGCTCGATGCCCGAAGTCTTTTTGGTTGAGGTTGCCGCCGGCGCCTCGGAAGGCGCATCGTCGGAGGCCTGCCCGGCCACACCCGAGATCACGGGTGCCGATGCCGCAGCCGGCTGTTCGGCGGCGGGGGCGGCACTTGCCTCGGGAGCCTTGGCACGGGCCTTGCGGCGGGTGCGGGAGCGGGCCGGACGCGATTGCGCGGACTCGCCTTCCTCGGCCTCGGCTGGCGCGTCGGCCACCGGGGAGTTGTCCGGCAGCGCGGCTTCCAGGTTCTCCAGGGTCAGCGACGGCGCGCTGGCCTCGGAGGAGGCGGCACGGCGGTTGCGGCGCGCGGCGGGAACCACCACCGACTCCCCTGCCACGGTCAGCGTTGCGCCGCCGTCGGCGGCTTCCGCATCGTCGTGTTCGTGGGCTGCATGTGCCGCCGCGGCGATCGTGGCAAAGGCGTTGCGCGTGGCGGTGGCCTTGGCCTCGTTCGGCGCGGACACCGCTGCGGGGGCCTCGGTGGTTTCCTCGGCACCGCCTTCGGCACCGCCTTCGGTGCCGGCCTCGCCGTCGGTGGAACGGTTGCGGCGGCGGCGCTCGGCCCGCGAGGGCTTCTCCGCGGCGCGGCTGCTCGGGCCGTGGGCCTCGCCGGCCGAGTTGAAGGACCGGCGGTGTTCCACCGGCACGTCGTGGGTGATCACGCCGCGGCCGTTGCAGGCCTCGCAGTTCTCGCCGAAGACCTCCAGCAGACCGGTGCCCATGCGCTTGCGCGTCATCTGGACCAGGCCAAGGGAGGTGACCTCTGCAACCTGGTGCTTGGTGCGGTCGCGGCCCAGGCACTCGACCAGGCGGCGGAGCACCAGGTCGCGGTTGGACTCCAGGACCATGTCGATGAAGTCAATGACGATGATGCCGCCGATGTCGCGCAGGCGCAGCTGGCGCACGACCTCCTCGGCCGCCTCCAGGTTGTTCTTGGTGACGGTTTCCTCGAGGTTTCCGCCGGATCCGGTGTACTTGCCGGTGTTCACGTCGACCACGGTCATGGCCTCGGTGCGGTCGATCACCAGGGAGCCGCCGGAGGGCAGGAAGACCTTGCGGTCCAGGGCCTTGTGGATCTGCTCGTCGAGGCGGTAGTGGCCGAAGATGTCCTCGTCGGACTCCCACTTCTCCAGGCGCGAGACCAGGTCCGGGGCCACGTAGGTGACGTAGGCCTCGATGGTGTCCCAGGCCTCGTCGCCGGAGACGATGAGCTTGGTGAAGTCCTCGTTGAAGACATCGCGGACGACCTTGATGGTCAGATCCGGCTCCCCGTAGAGCAGCTCGGGTGCCAGGGTCTTGGTGGAGGTCGAGGCGGCCTCGATCCCTTCCCACTGGGCGCGCAGGCGGTTGATGTCGTTCATCAACTCTTCCTCGGAGGCCCCCTCGGCGGCGGTGCGCACGATGACGCCCGCGTTCTCCGGCAGGTGGTCCTTGAGGATCTTCTTCAGGCGGTTGCGCTCCACGTCGGGAAGCTTGCGCGAGATCCCGGTCATCGAGCCGCCCGGCACGTACACCAGGTAGCGGCCGGGCAGGGAGATCTGGGAGGTCAGGCGGGCGCCCTTGTGGCCGACCGGGTCCTTGGTGACCTGCACCAGGACGGTGTCCCCGGACTTCAGGGCGTGCTCGATGCGGCGCGGCTGGCCGTCCAGGCCCGCGACGTCCCAGTTGACCTCGCCGGCGTAGAGCACGGCATTGCGTCCGCGTCCGATGTCGACGAAGGCGGCCTCCATCGACGGGAGCACGTTCTGCACCTTGCCGACATACACGTTGCCGATCAGGGAGTCCTGCTGGGTCTTGGAGACGAAGTGCTCGGCCAGGATGCCGTCCTCGAGGACGCCGATCTGGATGCGGTCCTCGCGCTGGCGCACGATCATCTGGCGGTCGACGGATTCGCGGCGGGCCAGGAACTCCGCCTCGGTGATGACCTGGCGGCGGCGGCCGGACTCGCGGGAGTCGCGGCGGCGCTGGCGCTTGGCTTCGAGGCGGGTGGATCCGCGCACGGCGGTGACCTTGTTGGAGACCACCGGTTCCAGGGTGGTGCGCGGGGCGCGGACCCTGGTGATGGTGTTGGGCGGGTCGTTTTCGGATCCGCCGGCCAACTCAAGGTCGGCCTCGCCGCGGCGGCGGCGACGGCGGCGGCGCGAGACGGCTCCGGAGCCGTCCGCGTTTTCGTCATCGGCGTCCTCGCCGGCCGCGTCGGAGCGGCCACGGCGGCCGCTGCCGGCCGCTTCCTGGTGCTCGTCCTCGTCGGCGGGGGTGCCGGCGGCGGGCAGGCTCGGTGCCTGGAAGATCAGCGACAGCGCGGATTCGGGGATGGCGAACGGGTCGGAGATGGTTGCCGGATCCGGTTCGGTGGTTGCATCGGCGGCAGCGGCCTCGGGTTCGGCGGACTCGGCGGCCGGGGTTTCGGCGGCGGCTTCCTGGGCGGCGCGGGTGCCGCGGCCGCCTCGGGCCGGACGGCGGCGGGTGGCCTTGGCCGGCTCGGTGCCTTCGGCCTGCTCCTCGGTGGCCTCGACGGCTGCCTCGGCGGCCGGAACCTCGGGGGCCTCCTCGGCGGCGGGCGCCTCGGTGTTCGAAGCCGGGGCAGTGGCCTTGCGGCCGCGGCCGCGGGCCGGGCGCTTGGCGGCGGTCTTCGGCTCTGCGGCCTCGGCGGCCGGGGCCGCTGACTTCTCGGCAACGATTTCGGTCTGGGCCTCGGCGGCGGCCAGCGCGGCCGGGGCCTCGATGACTGCCGGCGCCTCCACGGCTGCCGCTCCCGGGGAGGTGACCCCGGAGGTGGCGCGGCGCGGGCCGCGGCGGGCAGGTGCCTTCGCGGGGGCTGTCACTGCCTCGGCGGCAGGTGCCTGGACCTTGGCGGCCGGGGCCTTGCCGGTCGCCTCGGCGACGACCGATTCAACCGTCGCTTCCCGGGCGGGGGCGTTCCGGGTGGCAGGGGCGCGGCGCGCGGTGGCGGCGCGCGGGGAAACGTTGGCGCGCACCTTGCGCGTCGGTGCGGCTGCTGCGTCGTTGAGCTCGGCCAGGGTCATGGCCCGGCGCGGCGGCGGCGGTGACGGTTCGTTGAAGTTGCCGCGCGGCGGGCGGGAGGTACGGCTGCGGCCCTTTGGCCCCTGGCCCATTGCTGCCTTTGATTCGTCGCGATTCAGTGCCATGTTAAAAGAGTGCTCCTCGGCGGGTCGGCTGCTCCCACAGATAGCGCGTCTCCCCTGGTTGGTTCGCCGGACCGGGCCTTGTGGCCGCGTGTCCCAGCGGAAGTCCTTGTAGATGTCTTGAACGGGTGCGCCCACCATTGCGGGGCGCGGCATCCGTGCAAGGCCAACGGCGCTTTTCCAAGCAAGCCGCTTTACGTTGCGGCGACCATATCGCGGTATTCGCTCAGACCTTCGTATAGGCGGTCTCTACGCAGCAGATGCATCGCAATCGGGCTTGAAAGCCTGTCGTTGGGTTGAAAGCAGACTGTGGATCCACGAACAACCACTGCAATTGTCTCACATCGACACGCCGACGGGCACCGCGCGCGCCGCGCATTGCCCCTTCCCTTGTGCCAACCCCCGGCGCGGGGCAGGATCCGCGCCGCCGGGGGCCACTAGACTTCAGCTGTGGCCACCCGCAACTTCCCGGCCCGGCGTGGCATCCACGCCGGAAATCCCGGGTGGCCGCACGCCGGGGGAAAACCGAACCGCCACGAGGGAGCACCGATGAGCATGTCCGAAGCAGCAGCCGCGCCACCACGCGACGGGGACGCGGTGCCGCGCATGGCCCGGGACCGGCCCTTTGGCCTGTTCCTGGTGCTCGCCGGCGCGGTGGCCTGGATCGCCTCGGGGATCCTGGTGCTCGAGCGCATCGCCCTGTACAAGGACCCCGACTACGTGACCAGCTGCGACTTCAACCCCTGGGTCTCCTGCGGCACCGTCATGAAATCCACCCAGGCTGCCCTGCTGGGCTTCCCCAACCCGTTCCTGGGCATCGTGGGCTTCGGCATCGTGGTCACCATCGGCATGGCGCTGCTGGCCGGGGCCCGCTTCGCCCGCTGGTACTGGGTCGGCGTGCAGGTCGGAGTCACCCTGGCGATGGTGTTCATCGTGTGGCTCTGGTCCCAGGCGCTCTACGAAATCAACGCCCTGTGCCCCTACTGCATGGTGGTTTGGGCGATGATGATCCCGATGTTCATGTACACCACGGCCCGCAACATCGCCCACGGCGTGCTCCCCGCGCCGGCGGCACTGCGCCGCGCGGCCGGCGAATGGACCTGGGTTGCGGTGGTCGTGCTGCTGGTCATCACCGCCGCCACCGTCGTCCTGCGCTTCCCCGGCGCCTTCGTTGGCGCCTGAGGCCCCGGCCGCCGGGCGGCGGCACGGAGCGCGGCGGCTGGCGGCCGCCGCCCTGGTGCCGCCGGTCGTCGCGGCGGGCCTTGCCTCGCGTTTCCTGGGTGCCGGGTTGCCGGCCGACCTTTCCGGTGGCGTGTTCTACGCGGTGCTCATCTACCTGCTGCTCACGGTGCTGCGCCCCCGGGCCGCGGCGCTCTCGATTGCCGCCGCCGCCCTGGTGCTCTGCGTGCTCATCGAGCTGCTGCAGCTCACCGGCATTCCCGCGGACCTGGCCCGCGCCTTCCCGCCGGTCCGGCTGGTGTTGGGCACGGGCTTCGCGCCCCTTGACCTGCTGGCCTACGCGATTGGCTCCGCGCTGGCGCTCGGCGCGGATGTGCTGGCGGGCAGGATCCGGGTCCGGCGGCCAACCGCGGGCTGAACGCGGCCTGCGCGGAGGCGAAAGAGGGCCCGGCATTTTCCACTCGCGTGGAAGTGCCGGGCCCTCTCTGCGGGGGTGGGTATCCCCCCTTGGATCAGGAGAACCAGATGCCGATTTCGCGGGCGGCGGATTCGACCGAGTCCGAGCCGTGGACCAGGTTCTGCTGGACCTTCAGGCCCCAGTCGCGGCCCAGGTCCCCGCGGATGGTGCCCGGGGCCGCGGTGGTCGGGTCGGTGGTGCCGGCCAGCGAGCGGAAGCCGGGGATGACGTTCTGGCCCTCGGCGATGAGCGCCACGAGCGGGCCGGAGAGCATGAACTCGACCAGCGGCTCGTAGAACGGCTTGCCCACGTGCTCCTCGTAGTGCGCCTCGAGCAGTTCGCGGGTCGCGGAGACCTGCTTGAGCTCGGCGATCACGTAGCCCTTGGCCTCGATGCGGGAAAGGATCTGGCCGGTCAGCTGGCGCTTGACGCCGTCGGGCTTGATGAGGATCAGGGTGCGTTCAATGGCCATGGGTGCGGCTCCTTCTGTGGTGGTGGTGCACATGTGTCGTTGGTCTTGATTCTACGGTTGGGCAGTCGGTGCGCCGGGATCTTCCGGCGGGTGCGCCGCCTCCCAGGCGGCCTGCTCGCGGGCCCGGCGGGCCGTCTCCAGGTCCATCGACCGGCCCTTGGTGACCGCGTACCACCAGGTGGCGGCGAACGCGGCCCCGATGAAGAACATCGAGGTCAGCAGGAACCCGGTGAGGATGAACAGCAGCTGCAGCGCCCAGCCGATGGCGTATCCCAGCGGTTTCTTCAGCAGCGCGCAGGTGAAGACGCAGATGAGCGCGACCACCGCGCCGGCGCCGATCACCAGGACCGGGGACAGTTCCTCGCGCTTGAGCCCGAAGAGGGCAAGCGCCACGAAGATCGCCAGGAACGCCTCGAGCACCAGCACCGTGGAGGCGAACATCACACGGGTCGAGCGGGGCTTCTTCGGCACTCCCGGGCGCCATTCGCGCTGCGCCTTGGTCATTTTCGCCATGTGGCTAGGCACCTCCCAGCAGCATGCGGGCCTCGCCGACCAGCGTGATGGACCCGGTGACGAGCACGCCGCCGCCGAAGTCCTCCCCGGCCTCGGAGCGTCCCACGGCCCATTCCAGGGCGTCGTCCAGGCGCTCGGTGACGAAGATGTCCTCCTCGTTGAACCCGGCCTCCAGCGCCATTCCCGCCAGTTCCCCGGCGGGGATGGCGCGCGGCGAATTGGACTGGGTGATGCAGATGTCCTCGGTGAGGTCCAGGTAGGATTCGCGCAGCTGCGCGAGCATGGCCGGGGCGTCCTTCTCCGCCAGGATCCCGATGACCAGCACCAGCTTGGTGAAGCCGAAGGATTCCTTCACCGCGGCCGCCGAGGCGCGGATGCCGTCGGGGTTGTGCCCCGCGTCAAGCAGCACCGTCGGGGCCTTGCGGATGACCTCCAGGCGCCCGGGGCTGGTGGCGGCGCCGAAGCCCTCCATCACCAGGTCGTGGTTCAGCGGGGTTTCCCCGCCGCCGATGAACGCCTCGACCGCGGCCAGGGCCACGGCGGCGTTCTGCGCCTGGTGCTCGCCGTGCAGTGGCAGCAGGATGCCGGGGTAGCGCCCGGCCAGGCCCTGCAGGTCGATCTGCTGGCCGCCGACGGCGACGGTGCGGTTTTCGACGCCGAATTCCACGCCCTCGAACCTGTAGGGGACCTCGAGCCCGCGGGCGCGTTCCAGCAGCACCTGGGCCGCGTCGGCGGGCTGCGCGCTGGAGACCATGAAGCCGCCGGGCTTGATGATGCCTGCCTTCTCGTCGGCGATCAGCTCGACGGTGTCGCCCAGCAGGTCGGTGTGGTCAAGGGAGATCGGGGTGAACACCGAGACCTGGCCGTCGCCCACGTTGGTGGCGTCGGTGATCCCGCCCAGGCCGACCTCGATGATCGCCACGTCCACCGGGGTGTCGGCGAAGACCGCGAAGCCCAGGATGGTCACTGCCTCGAAGTAGGTCAGCCGGTTCTCGCCCTTCGCGGCGAGCTCGTCGTCGACGATCTGCAGGTAGGGGCGGATCTCGTCCCAGATCCGCACGAACGTCTCATCGTCCACCGACTCCCCGTCGATCGCGATGCGCTCGGTGACCGAGACCAGGTGCGGGGAGGAGTAGCGCCCGGTGCGCAGGTCGTGGGCGCGCAGCAGGGATTCGATCATCCGCGCCGTGGAGGTCTTCCCGTTGGTGCCGGTGACGTGGATGATCGGGTAGGCCTTGTTCGGCTCCCCCAGGATCTCCATGGCCCGGCGCATGGGTTCCATGCGCGGCTCGATCTTGTTCTCCGGCGCGCGGGCCAGAAGCTCCGCGTAGACGCTCTCTACCGAGAACCTGTCAAAGGTGTTGCTCATGTGGTGGGTCCCATTTCCTTGTCGGCGGCCTCGGCCGCGGCAACGGTTTCGACGCTGACCACGGGGGCCTGGCCGTCGGGCCCGGCCACCAGGACCAGCCCGAGGCTGAGCGTCTCGCCCTTGATGAGCTCGGCGTTGGCGTGCAGCGCCGCCACGGTGGCGGCGTCGGCGGTGATCTCGGTGCGGATGCGGTCCGAGACCAGAAGGTCGGCGTCCTTGCGGGCGGACTGGATGGCGCGGATCATGTCCCGTGCCGTGCCCTCGGCCGCCAGCTCCTGGGTGACTTGCGTGTCAAGCACCAGGAAGCCGCCGCCGGGCAGCACCGCCGCGGCGATCGAGTCGGCGCCCTCGGTGGCCTCCACGACGGTCTCGAGCGTGTACTCGTGTTCCTGGAGCCCCAGTCCCCCGGCGGTGACCACTCCGGCCTCGTCCACCGACCAGTCCCCGGACTTGGCGCCCTTGATGGCCACCTGCACGTTCTTGCCCAGGCGCGGGCCCGCGGCGCGGGCGTTGACGACCAGGCGCTGGCTGATGCCGTATTGCCCGGCGTCGGCCTGCCCGGCGTCCAGGAGCGTGAGCGAGCGCAGGTTTAGCTCGTCGCGGATGATCCCGGCGAACGTCCCTTCCAGCGCCGCGGCGCCCGGCACGGCCACGGTCATGCCGGCCAGCGGCAGGCGCACGCGCAGGTTCGCCGCCTTGCGCAGCGAGGAGCCGACCGAGGCGATCTTGCGGGTGGTCTCCATCGCGGCGACCAGGTCGTCGTCGCGGAGGAAGAGTTCCGCGTCGGGCCACTGCGCCAGGTGCACCGAGCGCCCGCCGGTCAGCCCGCGCCAGATTTCCTCGGTGGCCAGCGGCAGCAGCGGGGCCGCGACGCGGGTCAGGGTCTCCAGCGCGGTGTACAGGGTGTCGAAGGCGCGGGTGTCCTCGTCGAAGAAGCGCTGGCGGCTCCGGCGCACGTACCAGTTGGTCAGCGTGTCCATGTAGCGGCGGATCGTTTCGGCGGCCTCGGAGATGTCGTAGGCATCCAGCGACGCGGTGACCTCGCGGACCAGGTCCCCGGTGGCAGCCAACATGTACGCATCGAGCGGGTCGGTGGAGCTGTGCGCGATCTTCGCCTCGTAGCCCGCGCCGCCGTTCGCGGCGTTGGTGTAGAGGGAGAAGAAGTGCCAGACGTTCCACATCGGCAGCAATACCTGGCGCACGCCCTCGCGGATGCCCTGCTCGGTGACGACCAGGTTGCCGCCGCGCAGGATCGGGGAGGCCATCAGGAACCAGCGCATGGCGTCGGAGCCGTCGCGGTCCAGGACCTCGTTGACGTCCGGGTAGTTGCGCAGCGACTTGGACATCTTCTGCCCGTCGGAACCCAGCACGATGCCGTGGCTGATCACGTTCTTGTACGCGGGGCGGTCAAAGAGCGCGGTGGAGAGCACGTGCATGGTGTAGAACCAGCCGCGGGTCTGCCCGATGTACTCCACGATGAAGTCAGCCGGGTGGTGGGTGTCGAACCACTCCTTGTTCTCGAACGGGTAGTGCGCCTGGGCGTAGGGCATCGACCCGGAGTCGAACCACACGTCCAGCACGTCCTCGACGCGGCGCAGCGTGCCGGCATCGGCGCAGCCCTCATGCGCGCGGACCAAATCGTCGATGAACGGGCGGTGCAGGTCCGGCTGTCCCTCGTTGTTCAGCGGCAGGCGCCCGAAGGCCGCCTTGATCTCATCCAGCGAGCCGTGGACCTCGCGGTGGGTGCAGTTCGCGCCGTCGCATTCCCAGACCGGGATCGGGGATCCCCAGTAGCGGTTGCGGGAGATCGACCAGTCCCGGGCGTTGGCCAGCCACTTGCCGAACTGGCCGTCCTTCACGTTCTCCGGGATCCAGTTGATCTGCTGGTTCAGCTCCAGCATCCGGTCCTTGACCTTGGTCACCTCGACGTACCAGGAGGAGATGGCGCGGTAGATCAGCGGGGTGCGGCAGCGCCAGCAGTGCGGGTAGGAGTGCACGTAGGAGGCCTGCTTGATGAGGCGCGCATCGCTCCGCAGCACGTTGGTGATGGCCTTGTTGGCCTCGAAGGCCTGCACGCCGACGATTTCCGCCAGCTCGCCACCTTTGAACACCGGCAGGAACTTCGCGCCCTCGTCGATGGAGAGGATCACCGGGATGCCGGCGGCCTCGCAGATCTTCTGGTCCTCCTCGCCGTAGGCCGGGGCCTGGTGGACGATGCCGGTGCCGTCGGTGGTGGTGACGTAGTCGGCGACCAGCAGCTGCCACGCATTGCCGGTGTTCCAGGTGTCCACGTCGGCGAAGGTGTCCCAGAGCGGCGCGTACCTGATCCCGGCAAGGTCCGCACCGGTGTGGCGCGCGGTGACGGCGGCGGCGGCAGCGGCGGCATCGGCGTAGCCCAGGTCCTTGGCGTAGGAGCCGAGCAGGTCCTCGGCCAGCATGAAGCTGCCGGTCGCCCCGGAGGCCTTCACGCCGTTCTCGCCGGCGGGCAGCACGACGTAGACGACGTCGGGTCCCACGGCCAGGGCCAGGTTGGTCGGCAGCGTCCAGGGGGTGGTGGTCCAGGCCAGGGCCTGCACGCCGGCCAGCTCCTTGGAGACCGCGGACTCCCCGGCCAGCAGCGGGAAGGAGACGGTGACGGTCTGGTCCTGGCGGTCCTTGTAGACGTCGTCGTCCATGCGCAGCTCGTGGTTGGACAGCGGGGTCTCGTCCTTCCAGCAATACGGAAGCACGCGGAAGCCCTTGTAGGTCAGCCCCTTGTCGTGCAGCTGCTTGAAGGCCCAGATGACCGATTCCATGTACTCGACGTTCAGCGTCTTGTAGTCGTTCTCGAAGTCGACCCAGCGCGCCTGGCGGGTGACGTAGTCCTGCCACTCGTCGGCGTACTTCATCACCGAGGAGCGGCAGGCGTCGTTGAACTTGTCGATGCCCATGGCCTCGATCTGCGCCTTGTCGCTCATGCCCAGCTGCTTCATGGCCTCGAGCTCGGCCGGCAGTCCGTGGGTGTCCCAGCCGAAGCGGCGCTCCACGCGGGAGCCGCGCTGGGTCTGGTAGCGGGCGACCAGGTCCTTGACGTACCCGGTGAGCAGGTGGCCGTAGTGCGGCAGGCCGTTGGCGAAGGGGGGGCCGTCGTAGAAGACGAACTCGTTGGCCCCGTCAACACCTGCATCGCGGGCGTCAATGGAGGCCTGGAAGGTCGAATCGTCCTTCCAGTAGGAAAGGACCCGTTCCTCGATCTCCGGGAAGCGGGGAGAGGATGGCGTTGTGCCATGCGGGTCGGTCGAGGCCTTGGGGTAGCTGGTCATCTGCGGCAGTCCTGGTGATCGAAGGCGCGTGGGCGCTTAGGCGTTCTCCAACACAGGGACGAGTCGAAGCAATTGGTCGCTCCACCTCGCGGTACCACCCCGCTTGCCCGGTTCGCCCCGGAATTACCCGGACCGTCCCTGGCCGCTCGTTGACTGCTGTGACGGGCTTACCCGCTTGGTTCTACCGGGTTCTCCCCCGGCACGCCGGGTGTTCACCGTTCTTCCAAGGACTCGCCGGTGATTGCCGGGTCGACGTCATGTTGCCACAAGTCTAGCGCGCCTTGGCGCCCGGCGCTCAATCCCGGCGATCGCGGTGATCCGGGAGCCGCCGGAGCGGGTTATCCACAATTTCCCCGCGGCCGCCCCGCGGGCGGCGTTCCCGGCCCATGCTGGATCCATGACCAACACGCCAGCGCTTGCGGCGACGGTGCTGGACGCCATGTCGATGGCGCTTCCCTGCACCACCGCTACCCCGGACGAGCGGGCCTCGGAGCCCTGCACCCGGGGCGATGGGTTGCGCGAGCTGGCGATCCTCGCGCCGGTGCTTCGGGCGGTGCTCGAACGGGCAGCCGCCTCCGTCGGCTCGTCCCCGGTGCTTGCCGCGGCCTTCGTGGCGCTCACCGAGGCCATCCACCGGCAGGCCGGCTACGGCCAGCTGCTGGCCGCCTCCCGCGCCGTCGACGCGCAGGTGCACGCCATCACCGAGGCGCCGCTGGCCGAACTCAACGAACTCCTGCGCGATCCGGTCGCCTTCGCCGCCGCACCGGAGCTGCCGGTCGATGTGCCGACGCGTCCCGGGACCACGCCGCTGTTCCGCGACGACACCGATTTCCTGGCCGGCGAGCTGAACCTCACGCACTTCCAGGCCCAGCACCGCGTGCAGAGCGCCGAGAACCTGGTCCCGCACACCGGGTTCAACGGCTCCCTCGTCCCGCCGAGGTTCCCGCTGCTGGGCCAGGTGCTCGACGACGCCGCCGCGGACCCGAAAGCGCTGGCCACGCTGGCCCGGAAATTCGATAATCTCGCCCCCTCCCGCGACCGGATGGACGACGGGGAGGCCGGCCGGGCGCTGGAGGCGGAGCTGGCCGAGGCCGCGCGCACCCGCAATTCCCAGGGCACCGAGAAACTGCTCAAGGACCAGGCGAAGCGGCTCGACGATGCGACGGCGACCCGCCGCGAGGCGGCCGAGGAGATGTTCGTCGGCGCCTACTACCTCGGACACACCCGCAAGGGCTACGAGTACAAGGTCATCACCACCGCGGAGGGCCACGAACTGCTGGCCACCGCCGCCGACATCCTCAACAGTCCCAGGACCAGGGCCGGGACTGCGCCCGCTCCCGTCCCGGAGGCGGGCCCGCCCATCCCCGAATGGGCCATCGACCAGAACACCCCGGTCGGGGAACGGCCCTTGGCAGGGTTCACCGACCTGGGGCAGCCCCCGCAGCTGGAGCCCGCCGTCGAGATGCGGCCCGGGGAATCGATCGAGGCTGCGCTGAGCCGCCAACGGGCCCGCCGCCTGCACCAGCTCATCATCGATTCGGTGCGCATCACCACCAGCCCGGCGGAACCCGGCTCCCCGGATGCCGCCGACGGGCAGATGCCATTGGCCCCCAACTTCACGATGAACGTGACCATCACCCTGGAAACGTTCATGGGCCAGCTCGATGCCGCCGGGATCACCGACCACGGCGAAGACATTTCACCGGCCAGCTGCCGGCGCATCGCCTGCAACGCCGGGATCATCCCGAGCGTGCTGGACGGTGCCGGGGTCCCGCTCGAGCTTGGGCGGACACGACGATACTTCAACCGCGCCCAGCGCCGCGCCATCGCGGTGCGCGACAAGGGCTGTGCCAACCCCGGGTGCACCATGCCGCCGAACCGGTGCGAGGCGCACCACGTGGATGCCTGGAACCTCGGCGGCAGGACCGATGTCTCGCGGGGCTGCCTCTTGTGTCCAATGTGCCACCAGGCGTACCACGCGGGCAGGTTCCGGATCGAGATGATCCGCGGGAGGCCCTATGTCATCCTGCCCGCATCCCGCGATCCCCTGCAGCTGCCGCGGCTCAATTGGATCTTCCACCCCGCGGCCGAACCCCAGCGGGCGGCCTGATCCCCTCACCTCGGGAGCGGCAGGCCGCCCGCGGCACGGCGCAAAAGTGACGTCTAGTTCAACACGGTGTTTTCGACCTTCCACGCCGTCAGGCGCGGGTACACCCAGAACGAATAGATGCCCAGGGTGATGATGCACAACAGGAACCACTTCACCCACAGCCCGAAGATACCCCACCCGGTGCCGGCGAACTGCAGCGGCCTACCCATCAGGAAGGTGTTCCTGGCCCGCCAGCGCTCCACCAGCACCACCGCAAAGGGATAGCAAATCCCCAGCGTGAAGATGGTGATGGCCATGCCCAGCAATTGCGTGCCGAACCACGTTGCCGCTCCCCCGCGGAATTCGAAGACCGGTGTTCCGGGCGGGAAGTTCCCCAGTGCCGCAACACCCGTTCCGGGCTGGTTGTTTCCGCTGGCCTGCATGCTCATGACGCTTCTCCCCCTGGTGCCGAACGGATGGCCGGCGAGGTGCCGACCATCCGCGCTTGTCCCCCGAGCCTAGCCGGGCACGACCACGTTTTGCCGACACCCGCCGCCGAACGCCCGTCCGGCCCGGTGGCCGCCGGCTCAGCCGCGGGAGGCCGCCGGCTCGTCCACCGCGCGGGACACTGCAACCATCTCGGCGCGGTCAACGACCTTGACCCGCTCGCGCGCCACCGGTCCCTGCGGGGTAGGCGCCGGGTCTGCCGCGGTCCCGAGCGCCTGCTCGTGCGCATCCAGCGCGATCCAGCCGTCCCAGCTGGTGTAGGCGACTTTCTTGGCGTCCAGCAGCGCGGTCACCGCATCGGGTGCGGGGTTCGCTGCAACCGGCAGCTCGTTGAGGTCCGCGAGCAGGTGGGCGATGGTCTCGGCGGCGTCGGACTTGGTGTGGCCGATCAGCCCGATGGGGCCGCGCTTGATCCAGCCGGTGGCGTAGAGCCCGGGCACCTGGGTGCCGGCGGCATCCAGCACCTTGCCCTCGAGGTTGGGCACCGTGCCGGTGCGCCCGTCGTATTCGATCTCCGGCAGCGCCGAGCCGAAGTAGCCGATGGCGCGGTAGACGGCCTGGACCGGGTAGTCGACGAACTCGCCGGTGCCACGCGCGTTTCCGGTGCCGTCGAGCTCCTGGCGCTCGAACCTGATGCCGGAGACCTTGCCGTCGGTGCCCGTGACCTCCACCGGGGAATGCAGGAAGTGCAGGTGCAGCCGGCGGCGCGGGCGCCCGGACTCGGTGGCGTCGACGGCCTCCCCCCGTTCCTCGCGCTCCTCCTGTTCGATCAGCCAGTTGGTCAGCGTGCCGACCATGGTCTTGACCTGGTTGTTGGTCTTGATCGCGGCGTCGGAGGCGGCGTCGAACTCGAAATCCTCCGGGTAGAGCACGATGTCCACGTCCTGGCTGTGCGAAAGCTCGCGCAACTCCAGCGGCGTGAACTTGACCTGGGCAGGTCCCCGGCGGCCGAAGACGTGCACGTCGGTGACCGGGGAGGCGGCCAGGCCCCGGTACACGTTCTCGGGGATCTCGGTGACCAAGAGGTCCTCGGGGTGCTTGGAGAGCACGCGGGCCACGTCCAGGGCCACGTTGCCGTTGCCGAGCACCGCGATTTCCGTGGCCTCCAGCGGCCAGGTGCGCGGCACGTCCGGGTGCCCGTCGTACCAGGAGACGAAGTCCGCGCCGCCGTGGGAGCCCTCCAGCTCGATGCCCGGGATGTTCAGGTCCGCGTCGTTGATGGCGCCGGTGGCGAAAATGGCGGCGTCGTAGTGCTCGCGCAGCTCCGCGATCGACAGGTCGGTTCCGTAGTCCACGTTCCCGAAGAAGCGGATGTCCCCGCGGTCCAGCACCTTGTGCAGCGCCTTGACGATGCCCTTGATGCGCGGGTGGTCCGGGGCGACGCCGTAGCGGATCAGCCCGTAGGGTGCCGGGTAGCGGTCGAAGAGGTCGATCGCGAGCTCGAAGTCGCGCTCGGCCTTGGTCAGGATGTCCGCGGCGTACACTCCGGCGGGGCCGGCGCCGATGATGGCAACGCGCAGCGGGCGGCCGGCGAAGGCGGCGGGTGTCGCCGCCGGTGCCGGTGCGGATGGGTGTTTCTGGGGCATGGGGGTCCTCCTGGGGGTATGGCCGGTTTGGTGGGGTGTTGGGGTGTGCTCAGCCGGCGGGCAGCAGCTGCCGGGTGTTCGCGGCCGGGGCCAGGGCCCCGGCGGCGTGCGGGCTGATGCGCACCACGTCGCCGATGACGATCACCGCGGGGTTCGCCACGCCGATCCGCGCGGCGGTGGCGGCGATGGCATCGAGCCGGTCGATCGTGATGCGCTGGTCCGGGCACCAGCCGCGCTCGATGATCGCCACGGGGGTGTCGGCGGGCAGCCCGCGGCCCAGCAGCGTGGCGGCGTTGCGTGCCAGCCGGGCCACGCCCATGAGCAGGACCAGGGTGTGGTCGGGGCGGGCCGGCAGTTCGGCCAGCTCCTCGTGCCCGGTGGCCATCGAGAAGCCGGTGGCCACCCCGCGGTGGGTGACGGGGATCCCGGCGGCGGCGGGCACCGAGATGGCGCTGGTGACCCCGGGGACGACGGACACCTCGACGCCGTGCGCACGGCAGTGGGCCGCTTCCTCGCCGCCGCGGCCCAGCACGAACGGGTCCCCGCCCTTGAGCCGCACCACGCGGTTGCCCGCCCGTGCCTCGGCGACCAGCACCGCGTTGATCTCATCCTGCGTGGCCAGGTGGTCGCCGGGGGCCTTGCCGACCTCGATGACGCGCACGGACGGGTCGAGTTCGCCCAGCAACCCGCGCGGGCCCAGCCGGTCCGCGACCACCACGTCGGCGGCGGCCAGCAGCCGGCGCCCGGTGACGGTGATCAGCCCGGGATCGCCCGGGCCTCCCCCGACCAGGGCCACGGAGCCGGGCCCGGAGCGGCGGCGGCGCAGCGGCAGCAGCCCGGTGTCCGCTGCCAGCGCGATGGCGTTGCGCAGCCCGGCGGCCCGGCGCGGGTCCCCGCCGGCGGTGACCGCCACGGTGGTTCCCTCCCCGGTCCGCGCGACGGCGGGGGTCCAGGCGCTGGAGGCCGCGTGGTCCGAGGCGTTGACGCACCAGGTCCGCCGCGCGTCGGCATCGGCCGAGACCCGGGCGTCCAGCTCCGTGTTCCCGGTGGCGGTGTGGGCCAGCCACATGCCCTCCAGGTCCCCGGGCGCATAGCCGCGCCTTAGCCAGAGCAGCTTCCCGGCGGCCGCGGCCTCGGCGATCGGCCCGACGGCCTCCGGGGCGATGACGGTGATCTTCGCGCCGGCCTCCAGCAGCTGGGCGATGCGTCGTGCCGCCACCTTTCCGGCGCCCACGCAGAGCACGTCCTTCCCGGCCAGGCGCAGGGCCAGCGGGTGGATGGGTGAATCGTTGGATGCCGTCATGGCCTGCTCCCTGGGGTGGGTCCGATGGTGGGTGGGGTGGTGCGGGTGGCGGGATTGCCGCCGGCTCATCGCCCGGCCCCCGGGGCCAGGCCGCGGCGGCGCAGCAGCCTGCGCTCCAGCGGGGCGAAGACCAGCAGCTCGATCACGATGCCGACGACCAGGATGGCCAGGATCGCGCAGCAGACCACCGCCATCGAGGACAGGTCCCGGCCCTGCTGCAGCAGCGAGCCCAGGCCGAAGCCGATCGACCCGCCGACGGCGATGATCTCCGCCGCCATCAGCGAGCGCCAGGAAAACGCCCAGCCCTGCTTGAGCCCGGCCAGGTAGCCGGGCAGCGCCGCCGGCAGCACGATGCGCAGCAGGCCCTGGGCGCGGGAGGCGCCGAGCACCGTGCCGAGCCGCCGGTATTGCGGCGGGACGGTGTCCACGCCGGAGAGCAACCCGTTGATGATCGACGGGGTGGCGCCCATGACGACCACGAAGTAGACGGTGGCGTCGGTGAGGCCGAACCAGATGATGGCCGCCGGCACCCAGGCGACACTGGGCAGCACCTGCAGGCCGGAGACCAGCGGGCCGATCCCGCGGCGCAGCACGGCGGAGGCCGAGAGCAGCAGCCCCAGCGGGGTGCCGATGGCCAGTGCCAGCAGGAAGCCGAGCACGCCGCGCTGCAGCGAGGTCGCCACGGCCTCGACCAGCCTGCCGTCGGCGGCCAGCGACGCGGCGGCGCCCAGGACCTCGCCGGGGCCCGGGACCAGGTCCACGCGCGGGGAGGCGAACCAGGCAACCAGCTGCCACAGGCTCAGCAGGGCCAGCAGCGTGCCCAGCGGCAGCAGCACCCGCGTGGCGGCGGGCCGCCGCGGGGCCGCGGGGCCCTCCTGCAGGTGGTCCAGGCCGGCCTCGAGTTCCCTCAGGTCCTCGACGGTGCCCTCGATCCGGTTTTCGACGGTCGCGGTGGCGCTAGTGGGCATGGTGGCGGATCTCCTCGCGTAGCCGGGCGGTGATGTCTTGGGTCAGTGCCGCGGCCGCGGCCGGGTCGGTGCGCACCGATGCGTCGATCTGCCATTGGGCGGCAACGCGCCCGGGGCGGGAGGAGAGCAGCAGCACGCGCTGGCCCAGCCGCACGGCCTCGCGGACGTTGTGCGTCACGAACACCACGGTGCGCCGGTGGGCGCGCCATAGCCGTTCGAGCTCGTCGTGCAGCAGGTCGCGGGTGATCGCATCCAGCGCCGCGAACGGCTCGTCCATCAGCAGCACCGGCCTGTCCTGCCCGAGCGCGCGGGCCAGCGAGGCGCGCTGGCGCATGCCGCCGGAAAGCTCGTGCGGGCGCTTGGCCCCGGCATCGGAGAGGTGGACCAGCTCCAGCAGACCGTCGGCCCGTTCCCGGCGTTCGGCGCGCGGGATGCCGCGCAGTTCCAGGGCGAGCTCGATGTTGGCGCGGGCGGTGAGCCAGGGCAGCAGCGCGGCGTCCTGGAACATGAAGGCGGCACCTCCCGCCGGGACGCTGACGGATCCGGCCGTGGGCGGTTCGAGCCCGGCGATCACGTTCAGCAGCGTGGACTTGCCGCAGCCCGAGGCGCCGAGCACCGCCACGAACTCGCCCGTCTCGATTGTGGTGCTGATGCCGGAGAGCACCGGCGCGGCGCCGTAGTCCTTGGAGAGGTTCTCGATGACGATGCTCATGCGCCCGCCCCCGCTCCGCCATCGGCGCGTGCGGTCCGGGCCGCATCCAGGAACGAGGTGTCCACCAGCCCGTCGAGGCCTGCGGGCTCGGCCAGCGATGCGGCGACGGCGTTGGCCTGCAGCCGCGGGTAGGCGCCTGCCAGCGGGTCGGCCGTGAAGGACAGATTTCCCAGCGCGCGTTCCAGCACGGCGGGCTCCAGCGCTGCACCGGCAAGCCGCTCCAGCTGGGTGTTCAGCGTCGTGAGCACCTCGGGCCGGGCCGCGGTGTTGATCCAGTCCAGCGCGGCAAGGTGGCCGCGCAGCAGCGCGTCGACGGTTTCCCGGTGGCGGGCGGCGAAGTCCGGGGATACGGCGAGGACCGTGGTGGGGAATTTGCCCGGCGCGCCGGTGTCCTTCCCGTCCCACAACTCGGCTTCGTCCACCAGCACGCGCGCGCCGGCCTCCAGCACCAGCCGGGAGGACCACGGCTCGGGCAGCCAGGCGCCGTCGATGGCCCCGGAGCGGAAAAGCTCCAGCGTCTGCGCATTGGCGGTGGGGGTGATCGCCACCTCCCCGCCGCGCAGGTCGGTTTCCAGCCCCCGGGCCGCGAGCCAGGTGCGCAGGGCGACGTCCTGGGTGCCGCCGAGCTGCGGGGTGGCCAGCGTCGCCCCGCGCAGGGCTGCGGCGTCGGCGATCCCGGCGCGGACCACCAGCTGGGCCCCTCCCGCCGCGGCCCCGGCCACCACGCGCAGCCCGCGCCCGCCGCTGGAGGTGAACGCCGCGATCGCCGGGTTGGGCCCCAGGTAGGCGGCGTCGATGGCCCCGGCGTTCAGCGCCTCGACGGCGGCGGGGCCGGCCCCGAAGATGCTCGTTTCCAGCGTGGTGCCCGAGCCCTCCAGCTCGCGGGCGAACAGGCCCCTGGCGGTGCCCACGAGCGCCGGCGCGTGCGTGAGATTGGCGAAGAAGCCCAGCCGCAGGGCGGGCGCGCCAGAGGCCGGCGCCGCGCCCGCCGACCCGGGCCGCGGCACCGTGGTGGTGGCGGCGGCCCCGAGCACCAGCAGGCCCAGCAGCCCGGTGCCGCCGGCGAGCAGGGCACGCCGGCCGGGGCCGCGGTGCGGCCCGGCGGCGGTGTACCGGATGGTGTCCATGGCGCAGGTGTCCTTCGTAGTCGATGTGGTGCGGGAGCGGGGTGGGAGAAATGCGGGGTGCGGCGGTGCGGACCGGCGGCGCTAGCCGGCGGTCACGGGCCGGTCGCCGACCAGCCCGGCGGCCAGCGTGTTGCCGTCCTGCGGGTCGATGACCAGGAACGCCCCGGTGCGGTGGTGGCGGGCGTAGGGCTCGGTGGGCAGTTCGCCGGCCAGCCGCAGTGCCACCGCGCCGATGTCGTTCAGTTCCAGCCCGGCGGCGGGCAGCAGCCCGAAGTCCTCCAGGTCCAGCCGGCCCTCGATGGCGGTGACCTTCGCCCGCACCGTCGCGGTCCCGTGCTTGATGAGCACGCTCGCGCCGGGGTGCAGCGTTTTGGGCGAGAGCCAGCACAGCCGGGCGGACAGGTCAGCCGAGGAGTCCGGCAGCGTGCCGGCCGCCGCGATGGTGTCCCCGCGGGCGATGTCCAGCTCGTCGGCAAGCCGCAGCGCCACCGAGGCCGGCGCCGCGGCGGAATCCAGCCGGACCCCGGCGGCATCGATCGCGGTGACGGTGGTGTCCCGGCGCGGCGCCCCCGGGGAGGCGATGGTGACGGCGTCCCCCACGGCGATCGAGCCCTCGGTGATGGCCCCGGCGTAGGCGCGGTAGTCGCGGAACTCCTCCGCCGCCAGCCCCGGGGCCAGCGCACCCTGGGGGCGCAGCACCAGCTGGACCGGGAAGCGGAAGTCCTCGGCGATGGCCTGTGCCTCATCGCGCGTGGGCAGCGACTCGAGCAACCCCAGCAACGTTTCCCCGGTGTACCAGGGGGTGCGCGCGGAGCGCTCCACCACGTTGTCCCCGACCAGCGCGGAGACCGGCAGGGTGTGCGGCACCGGCAGCCCCAGGCCCGCGGCCACCGCGGCCACGTCGGCGGCGATGTCCGCGAAGCGCCCGGCGTCGTAGTCGATCAGGTCGATCTTGTTCACCGCGATGACCACGTTGGGCACGCGCAGCAGGCCGATCACGCCCAGGTGCCGGCGGGTCTGCTCCAGCACCCCCTTGCGGGCGTCGATGAGCACGATGGCGGCATCGGCGGTGGAGGCGCCGGTGACGGTGTTGCGGGTGTACTGCACGTGTCCGGGGCAGTCGGCGAGCACGAAGGAGCGCTCCCCGGTGGAGAAGTAGCGGTAGGCCACGTCGATGGTGATGCCCTGTTCGCGCTCGGCGCGCAGCCCGTCGGTGAGCAGCGCCAAATCCAGGGTGCCGTCCCCGCCGCCGAAGCCGGTGGCGGCGGAGGTGCGGGCCAGGGTCTCGAGGGTGTCGGCGAGGACCACCTTCGCGTCGTGGAGCAGCCGGCCAACGAGTGTCGACTTGCCGTCGTCCACCGAGCCGGCGGTGGCGAAGCGGAAGAGCCCGCGTCGGCCTAGCTGCGGCGCGGCGGTGTCCGCGGCGATGTCCAGGTTCGTGGTGCTCATTAGAAATACCCGTCCTTCTTGCGGTCTTCCATGGCCGCCTCGGAGATGCGGTCGTCCGCGCGGGTGGCCCCGCGTTCGGTGATGGTGGTGGTGGCGACCTCGGCGATGACCTTCGCGACCGTGTCGGCCTCGGAGAGCACCGCCCCGGTGCAGGACATGTCCCCCACGGTGCGGTAGCGCACGGTGCGGCGCACCGTGGGCACCCCGTCCCCGGGCCGGCTGAACGCGCCGACGGCCCGCCACATGCCGGAGTGCTCGAAGACCTCGCGCTGATGGGCGTAGTAGAGCGAGGGCAGCGCAATGTTCTCGCGCTCGATGTAGCGCCAGATGTCCAGCTCGGTCCAGTTGCTGATGGGGAAGGCGCGGACGTGCTGGCCCGGGGTGTGGCGCCCGTTGTACAGGTTCCACAGTTCGGGGCGCTGGTTGCGCGGGTCCCACTGCCCGAACTCGTCGCGCAGCGAGAGGATGCGTTCCTTGGCCCGGGCCTTGTCCTCGTCGCGGCGCCCGCCGCCAAAGAGCACATCGAACCTGTTGGCCTCGATGGCGTCGAGCAGCGGGGTGGTCTGCAGCGGGTTGCGGGTCCCGTCGGCACGCTCGGTGAGCCGGCCGTCGTCGATGTAGTCCTGCACGCGTGCCACCTCCAGGCGCAGCCCCAGCTCGCGGACCGTGGCGTCCCGGAACTCGATGACCTCGTCGAAGTTGTGCCCGGTGTCCACGTGCAGCACCGGGAAGGGGACAACCCCGGGCCAGAAGGCCTTGGTGGCCAGGTGCAGCATGACCACCGAGTCCTTGCCGCCGGAAAACAGCATGGCGGGGCGTTCGAACTCGGCAACGACTTCGCGCAGAATGTGGATGGATTCGGCCTCCAACGCGTCCAGCACGTCGACGGACGGTGCCGTGATCTCCGGTGCGGTGATGCTCATCTCTGGCTCCTTCGTGGGTGGGAAGTGGTAGGGGGTGCGGGCGAGGCTCATTGGTGGATGCCGCATTCGGTCTTGGCGACCCCGGCCCAGCGGCCTGCCCGCGGGTCCTCGCCCTCGGCCACCGGCCGGGTGCAGGGGGCGCAGCCGATCGAGGGGTAGCCGTTGGAGAGCAGCAGGTTCACCGGGACGCTGTGCGTGGTGGCGTGGGAAATCAGCTCGTCGAAGCTCCAGCCGGCCAGCGGGTTGACCTTGATCAGTCCGTGCGCCGCATCCCAGGTGATCAGCGGGGTGTTGGTGCGGGTGGGGGCCTCCTCGCGGCGGACCCCGGTGAACCAGAGCCGGTAGCCGGAGAGCGCCCGGGCCAGCGGTTCCATCTTGCGCAGCCGGCAGCATGTGCCCGGGTCGCGCTCGTGCAGCCTGGGCCCGTACTCGGCGTCCTGCTCCTCGACCGTGCGCACGGGCAGGACGTCGACGATCCGCACGTCCAGGGAGGCCGCGACCTCGTTGCGGGTCGCGTGGGTTTCGGCGAAGTGGTAGCCGGTCTCCAGGAAGAGCACGTCGACACCGGGCAGCTGCTCGGCGACGACCGCCGGCAACACGGCGTCGGCCATCGAGCAGGCGACCGCTACCTCCGCAACGGAGAAGTTCGCCGCCACCCAGGCGATGACCTCGGTGGCGGAGGCGTCAAGGCCCAGCTCGGCGGCGCCGGCCTCGGCCAGCGCGCGGTCAGCGGCCACGCTGTCAGCGGTCTTTAGGTCGGCGGCGTTCATACAACGTCCTCATCCGCGGCGCGGTGTGACCAGGTGGCGAAGGATTCGCCGTCCTGGGAACCGGCCGAGTAGTTTTCCAGTACCCGCTCGATGTAGTCGGGCAGCTCCTGCGCGGTGACCTTGAGTCCACGCACGGTGCGGCCAAGCCCCGCCTCCCCGCGTTCGCTGGTGGCAAGTCCCCCGCCCAGGTGGACCTGGAATCCGGGGGTCTGCCCGCCGTTGCCATCTGGCAGCAGCTGGCCCTTGAGCCCGATGTCGGCGGTCTGGATCCGGGCGCAGGAGTTCGGGCAGCCGTTCACGTGCAGGCTCAGGGCCGCGGGCAGCCGCACCGCCGATTTGGCGGCGAAGCGTGCCTCGAGTTCGGCCACAGCCGCGATGGTGGTGTCCTTGGTGTCAACGATCGCCAGCTTGCAGAACTCGATGCCGGTGCAGGCGATCGCGGAGCGGCGGAAGATCGAGGGAGCCGTGGCCAGACCCAGGGCATCAAGCTCCGCGGCTGCGGCGGCCACCGACTCACCCGGGATGTCCAGTGCCAGCAGCTTTTGGTGCGGGGTGGTGCGCAAGCGCCTGGAGCCGTGGCGCTCCAGCAGGTCGGCCAGTTCCAGCAGCAGCGTGCCGGAGAGACGGCCGGCGTTCGGGCTGGCGCCGATGTAGAAGCGTCCGTCCTTCTGCTCGTGGATCCCCACGTGGTCCCCCGGCGTGGTGGGAGCATCCGGCACCGGCCCGTCGGGCAGTGCGTAGCCCAGGTACTCGGTTTCCAGCACTTCGCGGAAGCGCGCGGGTCCCCAGTCGGCCATCAGGAACTTCAGCCGCGCCTTGTTGCGCAAACGCCGGTACCCGTAGTCGCGGAAGATCGACACGACCCCCAGCCACACGTCCGCGGCGATCTCGGGGCGGATAAATGTACCAAGCCGCTCGGCCAGCCGGGCGTTGGTTGACAGTCCGCCGCCGACCCACAGGTCGTAGCCGGGTCCGAGCTCGGGGTGAATGGCGGCGATGAGCGCGATGTCGTTGATCTCGTGCACCACGTCCTGGGACGGGTGACCGGAGATGGCTGTCTTGAACTTGCGCGGCAGGTTCGCCAGTTCGGGATCCCCGATGAAGCGCTCACGGATCTCGGCGATGACCGGGGTCGGGTCCAGGATCTCGTCCTTCGCGATGCCCGCCACCGGGGAGCCGAGGATGACACGGGGCACGTCCCCGCAGGCCTCGGTGGTGTCCAGGCCCACGGCCTCGAGCCGACGCCAGATCTCCGGCACGTCCACCACATCGATCCAGTGCAGCTGGATGTTCTGCCGGTCAGTCACGTCCGCGGTGTCCCGGGCGAAGTCGCGGGAGATCCCCCCGATGGTGCGCAGCTGGTCGGTGGAAAGGGTGCCGCCGTCGATGCGCACGCGGAGCATGAAGTAGCGGTCCTCGAGCTCGTGCGGCTCCAGGGTGGCGGTGCGCCCGCCGTCGATGCCGGGCTTGCGCTGGGTGTAGAGGCCCCACCAGCGGAAGCGGCCGTGCAGGTCGGTGGGGTCGATGGAGTCGAAGCCGCCGCGGGCGTAGACGGTTTCGATGCGCTCGCGCACGTTCAGCCCGTTGTCGTCCGCCTTGAACGCCTCGTTGGCGTTCAGCGGGGCGGGCCCGTCGATCTTCCACTGTCCGTGCGGCTTGGCCGCCGGGCGGGCGGGCCGGGTGCGTGCCGGGGTGTCGGTTGCCTGTGTCATGGCTTCGACACTAGGGCGGGTCCGCGGCGGCCCGCCAACGCCACCGACCCGCGGCGTCACGCCGTAACGCGGCGACCTATTCGGTGTCGGCGGACCCCGCGGACAGGGCCTCTGAGAGTCTTCCGGCGACACATTTCGCGATTGTGACGCCTGGGAGCAGCGCCCCCGACACATAGTCGGCGCCACTTCCGGCCAGCCGGTCGTGGAAGAACCCCGGGGCCAGCAGGAAGCTGGCGACGCCCACCCGGCGGGCCCCCTCGGCGCGGGCCGCGGCCACGGCCTCGGGCACCGACGGCGCGGCTGCCGAGCAATAGGCCACCGCGACCTCCTGGCCCAGTTCTGCGGCCAGCAGCCCGGCCATCCGGGCCGCCTGCAGTGCTCCGGCCTCGACGCGGGTGCCCGCCGCGGCGAGCACCACCGCGTCCCCGGGCCGGTGCCCTGCCTCGGCCAGCCGGCGGGCCAGCACCGCGGCCAGTCGCGGGTCCGGGCCCACCGGTGCGCTCACGCCGGTGTGCGGGCGCGCGGCCGCGGCATCGGCGATGTCCACGCGGCTGTGGAAGCCCTCGGAGAGCAGCAGGGGTGCCACGATGGCTTCCTCGCCGGGAGGCAGTGCGGCAAGCACCGCTCCCAGCCGGGGTTCCTGCACATCGACGTAGGCCTCGTGGACGGCCGCATCGATGCCGTCGGCCGCGAGCTGCACGGCAAGGTCGTCGCGCAACCCGTCGACGAGCCGCCGCCCGTGGGGATTGTCGGTGCCGTGGGCGCAGGCAACCACGTGCAGCCGCCCCGGCCCCGGGCCGCCGGCGGTGCCGCTCACGCCTGGCCGCGGATCAGTTTGTGGGCCGCGGCCTGCGCCACCGGGCGGACGACGATCTCGTCGAGGTTCACGTGGTGCGGGGCGTTGACGGCGTAGGAAACGACGTCGGCGATGTCCTCCGCGGTCAGCGGCTTGGCCACCCCGGCGTAGGGCTTTTGGGCCAACTCGCGGTCCCCGCCCATGCGGCGCAGCGCAAATTCCTCGGTGTGCACCAGGCCCGGGAGCACCTCGATGACCCGCACGTTGTGCTCCACCTCCTCCAGCCGCAGCGCCTGGGTGAGTGCGCGCTGCGCCGCCTTGGCTGCGTTGTAGCCGGACCCGCCCTCGTAGCTGACCAGCCCGGCGGTCGAGGTCAGGTTGAGCACGGTGCCCTCGCCGTGGGCGCGGAGCATCGGCAGGAACGCGCGGGTCATCTTCATCGTGCCCATGACGTTGGCCTGGAGCATGAAGTCCCAGTCCTCGTTCTTGGCCTCGGCCAGGTAGTCGGCGCCGCGGGCGCCGCCGGCGATGTTGATCAGCGTGTCGATGCCTCCGCCGGCCTCGACGGCCGCCAGCAGGGCGGCGACCTGGGCGTCGTCGGTGACGTCCGCGGGAACCGGCACGGCGCCGGTTTCCCCGGCGAGCGCCGCAAGCCGCTCGGCGCGGCGGGCAACCGCGTAGACCTTCCATCCGGAGGCGGTCAGGGCGCGGACGGTGGCCTCCCCGATGCCGCTGGAGGCCCCGGTGACGACGGCTGCGTGCTGGATGACTGGATTCTGTGATGACATGACCAAAGCCTATCCAGCAGGTCGGCCGGCCCCCAAGCGCCATGTCGGTTCGTGGCGCGGGGAGGCACCGGTCCCGGTTGCCCGTCCCGGCCTAGGTCCCCTGCTGCGCCTCGCGCAGGAAATCGAGGAGCACCACCGCGTGGTTGTGCACGGTGTCGCGGGCCGCGTAGAGCAGCACCACGTCCTGGTGTTCCCGCGCGATGCCCAGCAGCCGTTGCGCCCCCGCGGCGGCGGACCCGGCCTCCAGCTCGTGGCGGTAGTGGTCGGTGAACTCGGTGAAACGCTCGGCCTTGTGGCTGAAGGCGACGCGCAGCTCGGTGGAGGGGGCGACGTCCTTGGCCCAGTCATCGAGCGCCGCCCGCTCCTTGCCGAGTCCGCGTGGCCACAGGCGGTCAACTAGGATCCGATAGCCGCCATCGGCGGGCTCGTAGGCGCGCAGCAATCGAAAAGTACCCATCCCAAGACCCTAGGACCAAATCGGCAATTCTTCCAGAGAGTCGGCTGGTCGCATCCGGCCCGGTGCGTTGCGCGGACCGGGCCGTGGTGGTTTCGGTTTCGTGACACTAGGCGAAGGCGTATTTTTGGATCGCTACCGCCGCCGCACCTCTTGCCCATTGATCGAACTCCGGGGAAAGGACCGCAATCCGCACCTCGGATGCCTCGGGGTCCCTATCCGCGGCAAGTGCACTGCGTACGGTCTGCTCGAACCTGCTGAACAGTTCGATGCCTTCCCCGCCCAGGACCACCACATTGACCATGGTCAGGTTCGCTGCGGCGGCAAGGAACCGCCCGAGTGCCAGCGCAGCAGCTTGAAGCACCGAGTGGGCCACCTTGTTCCCCGCAGCGGCCAGCGCAAACGCCTCCCCGTAGCCGACTTCGCGAAGCAGGGCGGTGGAAATCTGCGCACAGATGCTGGGGATCGTAAGCATCGCCGTGGAGCAACCGCGGTGCCCCTCCATACACAGGGGGCCGTTGGGATCGAGCGGGAAATGTCCGCCCAGGCCCAAACCTGCATCCCGGCCACGCACCACCTGCCGGTGAATGGCCAATCCGTACCCGACGCCCGCGCCGATGGTGACCACAGCGAAATTCGCCGCCTCGCGCCCCACGCCGAACCACTGTTCGGCGGCAACGAGTGCCGTCACGTCGTTTTCGACCAGGACCGGCAGGCCCGTGCGTTGATGCAACAGGTCTCCAAGCGGGACATTGCGCCAGCCCAGGAACGGTGCCCGTTCGATGGCCATCCCGTCGGATATCTGGCCGCCGAGGGAGATGCCCACCCCCGATATTTGCTGGCCGGCCCGCTCGCGGAGATCGCCGATCAGCTCCACCAGGACCTCAAGCACGTCCGCGACCTCGCGGGTTGGCAGGTCACGCGTGGCGCTTACCCGAGATTTGGCGCGCAGGTCGGTGAGCACCCCTTGCGCCAACTGGCCGGTGATCTTGATGCCAACGAAGAAGGTGGCCTCCTGCCGGATATCGAGCAACCGGACGGGGCGCCCCACGCTTCCATTGAGGACCAGCTCGCTTTCGCTCACGATTCCCGCATCCAGCAATGGCTTGCTCAGCCGGGTCAGGCTGGCTGCACTGAGATTCAGCCGCTGGGAGAGCTCCCCCCTGGAGCTGGGGCCATGGATCAGAATGGCCCTGGCCACTTCCAATTCCGGTTCACTGAGCAACGGAATCCGGTCGGCCGACTGCCCAGCGGGCTGGTTGCGTGTGGCGATTGAGTCGCTGCTCGTCATGGCTTCGGGTGACATGCGACCAGTTTATTTCATTTCGGTCATAAATATCGACTCAACCCGCCAAAGGATCTAGGCGCGGGCGATCAAATACCCACTTTTCGCCTGATTGTGTGGTGCTTGACACACTCATTAGTTTTGGAGTAAAAATAATAGATGACCACGACAGACCACCCCTTCGCGCCGTACCACCAGCTCCACCGCGGTGGCACCTCCGTCATCATCGATGCAACCACCGCCGGGATGCCAACGATCATCCACTGGGGCCCGGACACCGGTGAGCTCGATGAAAACGAACTGCGGGATCTTGCCAGCGCAGCACGTCCCCAACGCGTCTCCGGCGGGATCGACCAACCTGCCCGGTTGGGCATCTTCCCCCAGGAACGCTTCGGATGGCAGCACTCTCCTGCACTCGAGGGACACCGCACCTCCCGGTCATGGGCCACCGCCCTGGCCACCAGCAGAATCCGGTCCGACGAACACGCCCTGTCCATCAGCGCCGATGACCCCGACGCCGGCCTCGAATTGGTCACCGAGCTTCGGCTCAGTGCCAACGGAGTGCTCTCCCAGCGCCACACGCTGACAAACTCCGGTCCCGGTGCCTACCTGGTCAACAGGCTCTCCACCGTGTTCCCGCTGCCGCACACCGCAACCACGATCCAGGACAGCACCGGTCGCCACCTCAAGGAACGCAGCGCCCAGCGCCGACCCCTGACGGTCGGCTCGCACGTGAGGGAATCTCGTCGCGGCCGGCCCGGCGCCGACGCCAGCCTATTGATGCTGGCCGGGGAGACGCAGTTCGGACACCGCTCGGGCCTTGTCCACGGCGTCCACCTGGCGTGGAGCGGCAACCACCGGCTAAGCGCCGAGCGAACCATCACCTCCGACAACTTCATCACCGCCGGGGAACTGCTGCTGCCCGGGGAACTCACCTTGGAACCGGGGAGCAGCTACAGCACCCCGTGGGCGCTCGGCTCCTGGGGGCATGGAACGGACCAGCTCTCTGCCCGATTCCACAAGGACCTGCGGGGCCGGCCCCAGCACCCGCGAAGGCCACGCCCCGTCACCCTCAACACCTGGGAGGCCGTGTACTTCGACCACGACCTGCAGACCCTCAAGGACCTTGCCGACAAGGCAGCCACCGTGGGCGTCGAACGCTTCGTACTCGACGACGGCTGGTTCAATGGCCGCCGCGACGACACCGCCGGACTCGGCGACTGGTTTGTCGACCCGGGCGTTTGGCCCCACGGACTGTCCCCGCTCATCGACCACGTGACCGGGCTCGGCCTGGAATTCGGGCTTTGGTTCGAACCCGAAATGGTGAATCCGGACAGCGACCTGGCACGCAACCACCCCGACTGGATCCTGCACACGGCCGGCCGCTGGCCGGTGGCCGCGCGCCAGCAACAGGTCCTCAACCTTTCGCATCCCGATTGCTACGCGTACCTCCTGGAACGCCTCGACAGCCTGCTCACGAAGTACCCCATCGGCTACATCAAGTGGGACCACAACCGCGACCTGCTCGAAGCGTCCCACGCGCACAGCGGAACCGCCGCGGTCCGCGAAACCACGCTTGCGCTCTACCGGCTGCTCGCCGAGCTCAAGGCCCGGCACCCGGGACTTGAAATTGAAAGCTGCGCATCCGGTGGCGCCCGCGTCGACCTGGGCATCCTCGAACACACCGACCGCATCTGGACCTCCGATTGCATCGATCCGATCGAGCGGCTGGACAACCAGGAAAACACCAACCTGCTGATCCCCTACGAACTCATGGGTGCCCATATCGGCGGGCCCCGTTCCCACTCCACCGGGCGCAGGCACGACCTGGGGTTCATGGCACGCACCGCGATCTTCGGCCACTTTGGGATTGAATGGAACATCGCCCGGATCGACGATTCCCTGAGCGCCGAGCTCGCGCAGTGGGTGGACTTCCACAAGGAAAATCGAGCCCTCTTCCACAGCGGGGACAGCGTCCACGCTGATCATCCCGATGCCGCCATCGACATCCGGGGCGTGGTTGCCGCCGATGCCACGCGGGCAGTCTTCGCCTTCACGCTGCGGGAGGCCTCGCTCACCTACCCCGCCGGACGTTTCACCCTGCCTGGCTTGAACCCCGCGGCCAGGTATCGGGTGCGACTGAGCGAACCGCTGAATGATGCGGTGGGCAATGGCCAGTCAGCGCTTTCCTGGACACAAACCCCGCACGTCCTCAGTGGTGCCACCCTGGGAACGATGGGCCTGCAGTCGCCCGTCCTGTTCCCCGAGCAATCGGTACTGATCATGCTTGACCGGACCGACGGCTAAGGAGCAACCGTGAACAACGAAAAACCCCGCCCGAGCACCTGGCGATGCCTCGCCGGCGCCTTCCTGACGGTGGCACTCGGAGCCTCGTTGGCTGCCTGCGCCCCGGCCGGCGAGGGCCGCGTGACGTTGGACTTCTTTCAGTTCAAACCCGAGGCCGTCACCGAATTCAAGGCCCTTGTCGCCGAATTCGAAGCCCAGAATCCGGATGTAGACGTGGTCATCAATGCCGTTCCCGACCCGGATACCGCCATCCGCACACTGCTCGTCAAGGGCAAAACCCCCGACGTGCTCACGCTCAACGGCAACGGGAATTTCGCGGACCTGGCTGGGTCCTGTGTGTTCGCTGACCTATCGGCCTTTCCCTCCGCCTCCCGGGTCAAACCCGAGGTCCAGGAAATCCTGAACTCCTTGGGAACCTGCCACGGCAGCGAGACCAACGGCCTGCCCTTTGCAAACAACGCCAGCGCGATCCTCTACAACCCCGACATCTTCGCCAAATACAACGTCGAGGTTCCACGTACCTGGGATGAGCTCATTGCCGCGGCGGACACCTTCAAGGACAACGGGGTGGCACCGTTCCACCTGACGCTCAAGGATGCATGGACGGTCCTGCCCACCTATGTGAACCTTGCCGGAAATCTCAAACCGGCTGGATTCTTCGAAGATATCCGCTCCTCCTCGTGGAGCCCGCAGACAGGGACACATAGTTTCGCCGCGGACGGGGTGGAGGCCGCCGAGAAGCTCAAGCAGCTCTTCGGCTACCGCCAGCCCGGTGCAGACAGCGACGGCTACAGCGACGGGAACGCCGCCTTTGCCGCGGGAAAATCGGCCATGTACCTCCAGGGCAGCTTCGCGATTCCCGCTATCCGGGCCGCAAACCCCGAGGCAAGGATCGCGTCGTTCCCCTACCCGACCACCAACGACCCGGCCGACACAACCCTGGTCACGGGTGTCGACGTCACGTTGGCGATGGGACGGGACACCAAGCATCCGAAGGAAGCCGCGGCGTTCATAGAGTTCCTGATGAGCAGCGAGGCGATGAAAAAATACGCCGCGGGACAGTCCGCACTCGTGCCGCTGACGGATGCCGGGCCAATCACGGATCCGGCCCTGGCCGGAGTCCAGGAAATTTTCGATCAGGGCAGGGTGATCGGCTACTTCGACCACCAGGTACCCACCAGCATTCCGTTCACGGCAATGCTGCAGCAGTTCATGCTTGACGGCGACACGGCCGCATTCCTCGACCGGGCGGACCGCGAATTTGCGAAGGCCGCCGCCCGCACCTCAACGAAGAAAGGGGAATGACCATGGGCGCACCACGCCTCGCCGCGGGCCCCGCAAGGAACAAACTGCGCAGCGAAACAGTGAATCGAACGTTCTACTGGATGGTGATCCCTGCCCTCCTGCTCTTCGTCGTACTTCACACCATTCCGGCGCTGACCGGCATCTTCTATAGCTTCACCAACTACGCGGGATACGGCGAATGGAATTTTGTCGGCTTCGGGAACTACGTGAATTTGTTCAGGGACGACAGGATTCTCTCCTCGTACGCGTTCACCTTCCTCTTCGCCACGACCACCACGATCGTGGTGAACGTCGGCGCCCTTTTCATTGCCCTGTTGCTGAATGCGAAAATCAAGTTCCAGACCGCGTTCCGCGGGATCTTCTTCATCCCGAACGTGCTTTCGGTGCTGATCGTCGGCTACGTCTTCAACTACCTGCTCTCCAACAACCTGCCGCTCATTGGCCAGGCGCTGGGTATCGAGTGGCTTTCCTCCTCTATTCTCACCAACCCCGATCTTGCGTGGTTGGGCATCGTCGGGGTGACGGCCTGGCAGTCGATCGCCTTTAGCGTGATCATCTACCTGGCAGGACTGCAAACGGTCCCCGCGGAACTCTACGAGGCTGCAAGCCTCGATGGGGCGTCGCACTGGCGGCAATTCACCTCCATCACCTTTCCCATGATTTCCGCGTTCTTCACCATCAACATGGTGCTCGCACTCAAGGGCCTGCTGCAGGCCTTTGACCAGATCGTTGCACTGACAGGCGGCGGACCGGGCACCAGCACTGAATCGGTGGCCATGGTCATCTACCGGGGCGGATTCCAAGGTGGGGAATACGGCTACCAAATGGCCAACTCGGTTGTTTACCTGATCGTCATCGTGGTCCTTTCGCTGCTGCAGATGCGGACCCTACAACGCAAGGAGGCCGATTTCTCGTGAGCACACAACCCATAACCAAGCAGTCCGTGAGCGGCGAACAGGATTCCGGATCCACTCCGCCGCACGGTCCGGTGGAGAAGCGAAGAATTTCCAACGTCAATGTTCCGCTCACCGCCCTGGTGGCAGTGCTTTCGCTGACTGTCCTCATCCCGTTGTACTTCACCGTGGTCACCGCGTTGAAGTCTTCGGACCAGCTCGGCGGAACCGGATTCGAGCTGCCCACCAGTATCCACCCCGAGAACTTCACCAAGGCCTGGGAACTCACCAACTTCCCCAACGCCCTGCTGGTCTCCGGAATCGTGACGGCCTCGGCCGTGGTCCTGACGATCATCACCAATTCCATGGTTGCCTACGCCATCGCACGCAACATGAATCGGCCATTCTTCAAGGCCCTCTACTATTTCTTCATCGCCGCGCTCTTTGTCCCGTTCCCCATCATCATGCTGCCGGTGACCAAGGAAACCGCACTGTTGGGCCTGGACAACCCGGTCGGGCTGTTCCTTCTCTACACGGTCTACGGGCTGAGCTTCAACATCTTCGTCTACACGGCATTCATCAAGTCGATCCCCCCGGAACTCGAGGAGGCGGCCATCATGGACGGGGCCAGCCACTGGACCACCTTCTGGAAGGTCATCTTCCCGTTGTTGACGCCCATGAATGCGACGGTGGGAATCCTGACCTGCCTCTGGGCCTGGAACGACTTCCTGCTACCCCTGGTGATTCTTTCCGATCCGACCACCCGCACCCTCCCCCTGGTCCAGTACGTCTTCCAGAGCCAGTTCAACACCGACTATTCCACCGCATTCGCCTCGTACCTGATGGCGATGGCACCACTTCTGCTGGTCTACCTATTTGCACAACGCTGGGTTATTTCCGGTGTCATGAGAGGATCCATCAAATAATGAACGAGCACGCTGAAACCACCGCACTCGATGCCAATTGGTGGCGCCAGGCCGCCGTCTACCAGGTCTATCCGCGCAGCTTCGCCGACGCCTCGGGTGACGGGGTGGGCGACCTGCCGGGGGTGACCTCGCGCATGGGCTACCTCGCGAACCTGGGCATCGACGCGATCTGGCTCTCCCCGTTCTACCCCTCCGCCCTGGCCGACGGCGGATACGACGTCGATGACTACCGCAACGTGGACCCGCGCCTGGGAACGCTGGAGGACTTCGACGCCCTGGTCGCGGCCGCCCATGCCGCAAACATCAAGGTCATCGCCGATGTGGTGCCCAACCACTCCTCCAACCGCCACGAATGGTTCACCGCCGCCCTGGCAGCGGCACCCGGCTCCCCCGAGCGGGCCCGCTACCACTTCCGCGACGGGCTGGGCGAAAACGGCGAACTCCCGCCCTCGGACTGGCCTTCGCACTTCGGCGGACCGGCCTGGACCCGCGTCACCGAAGCCGCCGGGGAAAACGCCGGGGCGCCGGGGCAGTGGTACCTGCACCTCTTCGCCTCCGAACAGCCGGACCTGAACTGGGACAACCCGGAGGTCCGCGAGGACTTCCACACCACGCTGCGCTTCTGGGCGGACCGCGGCGTGGACGGCTTCCGCGTCGACGTGGCGCATGCGCTGGTCAAGGACATGGCACATCCGCTGCGCTCCAAGCCCTCGCTGGAAATCATCGTCGATGACGGCAGCGACGTGCTCTTTGACCGCGACGAGGTCCACGAGATCTATGCGGGCTGGCGTTCGGTGCTCAACGAATACGACCCGCCGCGCATTGCCGTGGCCGAGGCCTGGGTTCCCTTCACCGACCGGCGCCTGCGCTACGCCCGGCCCACCGGTCTGGGGCAGGCCTTCAACTTCGATCTGTTGCAGGCCCCCTTTGCGGCCGCCGCGTTCCGCGACATCGTGGCGCGGTGCCTGGAGGAGGCCGAAGCCTCCGGCGCATCCTCCACCTGGGTGTTCTCCAACCACGACGTGGTGCGCCATGCCTCGCGCTACTCCCTGCCCGACGGCACCGACGCCGCTGCCCAGGATGCGTGGCTGCTCTCCGGCGGCAAGGAACCCGCAACCGATCCGGCGCGCGGGCTGCGACGGGCCCGCGCGGCGACGCTGTTCATGCTGGGCCTGCCGGGCTCCGCCTACCTCTACCAAGGCGAGGAACTTGGCCTCCTGGAGGCCGCGGACCTGCCCCTGGACGCACTGCGGGATCCCACCTGGTTCCGCACCGGGAACAGGGTCAAGGGCCGCGACGGCTGCCGCGTGCCGTTGCCCTGGAATGCGCAGGAAGAGCACCTGGGCTTCGGCGGCCCGCCGTGGCTGCCCCAGCCCGACTGGTTTGCCGACCACGCCGTCAACGCCCAGGACGGGGTGAAGGACTCCACCCTGGAGTTCTATCGCAGCGCCCTGGCATGGCGCCGCACGCTGCAAACCACCGAGTCCCTCCACTGGGTATCGGCACCCGATGCCACGCTCGCGCACTACCGCCGGCCCAACGGGTGGGAGGTGCTCACCAACTTCGGCGCCACGCCGGCGGCGCTGCCCGAGGGACTGGACCCGGAAAGGATCGTCGTGGCCAGCGGTGCGCCGCCCGTGCCGCCCGCGCTGGTCCCGGGGGAAACCACGCTCTGGTTCGCACCGTAGTCCCGGGCCCGGGGCGCACGCGGCATCGTGGCGTGCGCCCCCGGCCTCCCTGTGGCGCGCATCAACCGGGCCCGACTGGGGGGAATGCCCGCGCTCATGGGAGAATGGTCAACATGGCAGAAGACACCTTGGGCACAGACACGCCCGTCATCGTTTCCGTTCCGGACAAGCCCGTTCTTGAGGGCCTGGAGGAACGCCTTGGCGCCCGCTGGCGCGAGCAAGGCACCTACAAATTCAACGCAGAGACCACGCGCGAGCAGGTCTACTCGATCGACACTCCCCCGCCGACGGCCTCGGGCTCGCTGCACGTGGGACACATGTTCTCCTACACCCAGACCGACGTGCTGGCCCGCTACCAGCGCATGCGCGGCAAGAACGTGTTCTACCCGATGGGCTGGGACGACAACGGCCTGCCCACCGAGCGCCGCGTGCAGAACTACTACGGCGTGCGCTGCGACCCCACGTACGCCTACGTCGAGGGTTACCGCCCCCCGGCGACCCCGGCGAAGAACCAGCGCGACTGGGACGTCGTGTCCCGCAAGAACTTCATCGAGCTCTGCGAGGAACTGGCCGTCGAGGACGAGAAGGTCTTCGAGCACCTCTTCTCCACCCTGGGCCTGTCCGTCGACTGGGACCTGACCTACCGCACCATCGACGACGTTTCCCGCTCGGTCTCCCAGCGCGCCTTCCTGGCCAACCTGGCAGCCGGCGACGCGTACATGGCCGAGGCGCCCACGCTGTGGGACGTCACCTTCCGCACCGCGGTGGCGCAGGCCGAGCTCGAGGACCGGGAAATGCCCGGCGCGTACTACCGCTACCCGTTCACCGCCGAGGACGGCACCCAGGTCTTCATCGAGACCACCCGTCCCGAGCTGCTGGCCGCCTGTGCCGGCCTGGTCGCAAACCCGGACGACGAGCGCTACAAGCCGCTCTTCGGCAAGACCGTCACCTCCCCGCTCTTCGATGTGCCCGTCACGGTCTACCCGCACGCGCTGGCCAAGATGGACAAGGGCTCGGGCATCGCGATGGTCTGCACCTTCGGCGACTTGAACGACGTGACCTGGTGGCGCGAACTGCAGCTGCCGACCCGCGCCATCATCGGCCGCGACGGCCGCGTCATCGCCGAGACCCCGGAGTGGATCACCACGCCGGCCGGCGCCGAGGCCTACGGGCAGATCGCCGGCAAGACCGTGTTCTCCGCCAAGGAGGGCGTCGTCGAGCTGCTGGCCGCCGCGAACCTGCTCGACGGGGAACCGAAGAAGATCAGCCACCCGGTGAACTTCTTCGAAAAGGGCGACAAGCCCCTGGAGATCGTCTCCTCCCGCCAGTGGTACATCCGCAACGGCGGGCGCGACGAGGAGCGCCGCGAACGCCTCATCAAGCGCGGCGAGCAGATCGAATTCCACCCCGCCTTCATGCGCTCGCGCTACGAGAACTGGATCTCGGGCCTGAACGGCGACTGGCTGGTCTCCCGCCAGCGCTTCTTCGGCGTTCCCGTGCCGGTCTGGTACCCGCTGGACGCGGCAGGGGAACCGGACTACGAGAACCCGATCCTGCCGACCGATGAGATGCTGCCGGTCGATCCCGCGGCAGACGTGGCCCCGGGATATGACGAGTCCCAGCGCAACGAAGCCGGCGGCTTCGTCGGTGACGCCGACGTGCTCGACACCTGGGCCACCAGCTCGCTGACCCCGCAGATCGTGGGCCGCTGGAGCCGGGATGAGGACTTCTTCAACAAGGTCTTCCCGTTCGACCTGCGCCCGCAGGGCCACGACATCATCCGCACCTGGCTCTTCTCCTCCGCCGTGCGCGCCGACGCACTGCACGATGTCGCCCCGTGGAAGCACGCGGCGATCTCCGGTTGGATCCTCGATCCGGATCGCAAGAAGATGTCCAAGTCCAAGGGCAACGTGGTGGTCCCCACCGACGTGCTCAACGACTTCGGATCCGACGCCGTGCGCTACTGGGCGGCCAGCGCCAAGCTGGGTGCCGACACCGCGTACGAGATCAACCAGATGAAGATCGGCCGCCGCCTGGCGATCAAGATCCTCAACGCCTCCAAGTTCGTGCTGAACCTGGGCGCCACCGAGGCCAACGTCATTTCCGGCGATGCCTCGGTGGTCACCAACGGCCTGGACAAGTCGCTGCTGGCCCGCCTGTCGCAGGTCATCGACGACGCCTCCCGCGCCTTCGACGCCTATGACTACGCACGTGCACTGGACATCACCGAGTCGTTCTTCTGGTCGTTCACCGACGACTACGTCGAATTGATCAAGGACCGGGCCTACGGTGCCCGCGGCGACGCGGAACAGGCGTCGGTGCTTGCCACCCTGGCCACCACGCTGGATTCGGTGCTGCGCCTCTTTGCCCCGTTCCTGCCCTTCGCCACCGAAGAGGTCTGGGGCTGGTGGCGCGCCGGCTCGGTGCACCGCGCTCCGTGGCCCGGCTCCGCCCACTTGGCCGGCGCCATCGAAGGTGCCAACACCGCGGTGCTGCCGATCGTCGGCGAGGCGCTCTCGGGAATCCGCAAGGCCAAGTCCGAGGCCAAGGTCAAGCAGCGCACCGCGGTGCTCTCCGGCGTGATCTCCGCGCCCGAGGCCACCTTGGAGCTGCTGCGCAGCGGACTGGGCGACCTGCTGGCAGCCGGCAACGCCAAGGACATGAGCCTGGTTGCGGTCGAAGGCGACCTGACGGTCAGTGACGTGGTACTGGCACCGGCCGAGGACACCGTCCAGGCCTAGCTTCCAGGTGCCGGGGTCCCGGCAACGAGGGCGCCGTGCCCCACCCCGCGGGGTGGGGCACGGCGCCCTCGTCTTTTCAACCGGGACCGTCCCCTCTTCCGGCATCGCACCAGGCGGCAGACAGAGGGGAAGCCCCTTCGGCTGACAAACTAATGTCGGAGGGGCTTCGACTCGGTGATGGTTCTCGTACAGCGTTGATTTAGAGAACCGGACAAAATCCTCGTTGCGTGGGTCTTGCTGCTTCGCTGCTGCAGCCGAGCTAGAAGAGATTCCAATAGCTCGTCACCGCGAATTCGGTTTTTGTTCGGCATCATTCCGGTAGTGATGCGTATTACTTTTATACGCTCCGCCCTGCGAACCAGCAAGGGGCCGAAGCAAACTTTGTGGTTTGCTCCGGCCCCTTGGTTTATTTATTGGATATTTAGGCCCTTGACAGGCTTTCCTGTTCGCTGGCCGGGACGTCGAACTGCGGGCTCTCGGTCCGGCTCCGCTTGATTTCGAAGAAGTACGGGAAGGAGGCCAGGGTGACGGCGGCGTCAAAGAGCTTGCCGGCTTCCTCGCCCACCGGGACGCGGGTGATGACAGGTCCGAAGAATGCGGTGCCGTTCAGGGCCATGACCGGGGTGCCGACATCCTGTCCGACCTGGGAGATCCCGTTCTCGTGGCTGGCCTTGAGTGCCTGGTCATGCTCGGTGCCGGTGGCCGCGTCGGCCAACTCCGGTTCGAGGCCGACCTTGGCCAGTGCACGGGAAATGACCTCGCTGTAGTCCTCGACCTTTTCGTAGTGCAGCAGCTCTCCCATGGCGGTGTAGAGATCGCCAAGTACCGCGTCGCCGTGCTTCTGCGCGGCAGCGATCAGGACGCGCACAGGCCCCCAGCCCTTGGCCACGAATTCACGGTAGTGGTCGCTCAGGCCCTCGCGGCCGTCGTTGAGCACGGAAAGCGACATGACATGCCACGCCACCTCGATGTCGCGCACCTTCTCGACCTCCAGGACCCAGCGGGAGGTCGCCCAGGCGAAGGGGCAGACCGGGTCAAACCAGAAATCAACGTGAGTCTTCTCGGACAACGTACTACTCCTTCGATTGGATGACATGAGTGGTCGAGCCCCGGGCTTCCCCGTGGGGCCGGACCCGGGGTTTACAACGTAATTGCTAGGCGGTTTTCTTCCCGCGCTTGTCGACGACCTGCGCGGAGATCAGGGACGGTTCGGCCCCATTGAGCACCACATCGGCCGTGATGACGACCTCGGCGACGTCGTCGCGGCTCGGCATTTCGAACATGGTGGCGCTGAGGGTTTCCTCCAGGATCGCGCGCAGTCCCCGGGCTCCGGTGTCGCGGGCCAGGGCGAGGTCGGCAATGGCTTCCAGGGCACCCAGTTCAAAGGTCAGCTCGACGCCGTCCATGCGGAACATCTTTTGGTATTGCTTGATCAGCGCGTTCTTGGGTTCGGACAGGATCTTGATCAAGGACTCGCGGTCAAGCTTTTCCACGGTGCTGATCACCGGGAGCCTGCCGATGAATTCCGGGATGAGCCCGAACTTCAGCAGGTCCTCCGGGCGCACGTCCGAATACGAGGCGGCCTCGGACTTCAGCGCCGACAGCGGTGCGCCGAAGCCAATTCCCTTGCGCCCGGCACGGGAGGAAATGATCTCCTCGAGTCCGGCAAAGGCGCCCGCGACGATGAACAGCACGTTGGTGGTGTCCAACTGGATGAATTCCTGGTGCGGGTGCTTGCGTCCGCCCTGCGGCGGAACCGCCGCGACGGTGCCCTCGAGAATCTTCAACAGGGCCTGCTGGACTCCCTCGCCCGAGACGTCCCTGGTGATCGAGGGGTTCTCGCTCTTGCGCGAGATCTTGTCGATCTCATCGATGTAGATGATCCCCTGCTCGGCCCTCTTGACGTCGTAGTCCGCCGCCTGGATGAGCTTGAGCAGGATGTTCTCGACATCCTCGCCCACGTAGCCTGCCTCGGTCAACGACGTGGCGTCGGCGACGGCGAAGGGAACGTTGAGCCGCCGGGCCAGCGTCTGGGCCAGGTAGGTCTTGCCGCAGCCGGTGGGCCCGATCAGCAGGATGTTGGACTTGGCGACCTCGACCTCGTCGAGGGAGTTGGCGTCGGAGAGTGCCGAAACGGACTTGGCCGCCGCGCCGCCCTGGATGCGCTTGTAGTGGTTGTAGACGGCCACCGCCAGCGAGCGCTTGGCGCCTTCCTGGCCGATGACGTATTCCTGCAGGGAGTCGAAGATTTCCTTCGGCTTGGGCAGTTCGAAGTCAACGCCCTCTTCGACCTCGGCGAGCTCTTCCTCGATGATCTCGTTGCAGAGTTCGATGCACTCGGTGCAGATGTAGACGCCGTGGCCGGCGATCAGCTTGCGAACCTGCTTCTGGCTCTTGCCACAGAAGGAACACTTGAGCAGATCAGACCCTTCACCCATGCGTGCCATCGTATTGGTCCCCTTATCTGGTACCGGTAAGACCGGCCCGAGAGAACCGGAAATGCTGAACTGCCTTAACTCTATGACAGAGCGCCGTCAGAATGGGCGAACGGGCGGCCCGTGGTGCGCATGTTTCGCGCCCCGCGGAAGCCGCCCGCCCGCCGTGTCCCGCGCCTAGCGGGTGATGCTGCCCTGGGACTTGATCTTGCGCGGGGTCAGGACCTCGTCGATCAGGCCGTAGGTCTTGGCCTCGGCGGCGGTCATGTACAGGTCGCGTTCGATGTCGTTGCCGACCTCTTCCGCGGTCTTGTTGCTGTGCCCTGCCAGGGTGGTCTCGAGCCAGGCACGCATGCGCATGACTTCCTCGGCCTGGATCTGCAGGTCGCTCGCGGTGCCGCGTTCGCCGCCGCCCATGGCGGGCTGGTGGATCAGCACGCGTGCATTGGGAAGCGCCAGGCGCTTGCCCGGGGTGCCGCCGGCCAGCAGCACCGCAGCGGCGCTGGCGGCCTGGCCCAGGCAGACGGTCTGGATCTCGGGGCGGACGAACTGCATCGTGTCGTAGATGGCCGTCATCGCGGTGAACGAGCCGCCTGGCGAGTTGATGTACAGGGTGATGTCGCGCTCGGGGTCCATGGACTCCAGGACGAGCAGCTGGGCCATGACGTCGTCTGCGGAGGCGTCGTCGACCTGGGCACCAAGGAAGATGATGCGGTCTTCGAACAACTTCGCGTAGGGGTCCTGGCGCTTGAACCCGTACGGGGTGCGCTCCTCGAACTGCGGAAGGATGTAGCGTGCCGAGGGCATTTCGCCGGAGGTGGCATGCGGGGTGAAATTCATCGTATCTCCTGGGAAATCAGTTAGGTCTGCCGGGGTTCCGTCGCGTTACTTTGCTGCAACCCCGCCGCCACCGGAGACGATGCCGGAGGACTGGGCGATGTGGTCGAAGAAGCCGTATTCGAGGCCTTCGGTGGCGGTGAACCACTTGTCGCGCTCGTTGTCCTTGAGGATGGTCTCAACGGTCTGGCCGGTCTGCTGGGCGGTCAGCTCGCTCATGACCTTCTTCATGTGGAGGATCAGTTCGGCCTGGATCCGGATGTCCGAGGCGGTGCCGCCGATGCCGCCGGAGGGCTGGTGCATCAGGATGCGGGCGTTCGGGGTGGCGTAGCGCTTGCCCGGGGTGCCCGAGGAGAGCAGGAACTGGCCCATGGAAGCGGCCAGGCCGGTGGCGACGGTGACGACATCGTTGGGGATGTACTGGATGGTGTCGTAGATCGCCATGCCGGCGGTGATGGATCCGCCCGGGGAGTTGATGTACAGGTAGATGTCCTTCTCCGGGTCTTCCGCGGAGAGCAGGAGCAGCTGCGAGCAAATCGCGTTGGCGTTGTCGTCTCGGACTTCCGAGCCGAGCCAAATGATCCGCTCCTTGAGGAGTCGATTGTAGATGTAGTCCTCGCGATTGGCCGGATCTACCGAAGCCATCGTGGGAGTGCGGGAGTCACTGGACATGTTCTGATACCTCTCCGTGATGCCGAGCCCCGATGTTCTGTCCGTCGGGCCACCGGCTCTTTACTTCCTTGAACATTACTGCCTTGGCCAGTGACTTTGGCGGTGCAGGGGCAGCTGTTCGCTGTCGGCGCATGGTGCGCGGGGCCGCCATCGCCATGGGCTTAAAACCGGGGTTAAAAGCAGGCGCGGAGCCACCTTTTGCAGGTGGCTCCGCGCCTGGGGAGTTCAATGCCGGGTCAACGGCGCCGCGCTACTTGGCGGATGCCGCCGAGGCCGAGGAGGCGGAGGAAGCCGAGGAGGCCGAGGAGGCCGACGATGCGGAGCCCTCTTCTTCTTCGCCTGCCGGGCGCACGAAGTCGCTCAGGTCAACGACGTTGCCGTTGGTGTCGGTGACAACAGCCAGTTCCAGCACCTTGGCAAGTGCCTTGCGGCGGCGAACTTCGCCAACCAGCATCGGGACCTGGCCGGCGCCGTCGAGCATCTGCGCGAACTGGTTCGGGTCCATGCCGTACTGGCCGGCGGTCTGGACGATGTAGTCGATCAGTTCGGACTGGGCAACGCCAATCTTCTCTGCTTCGGCGACGGCGTCGAGCACGATCTCGTTCTTGAAGGCCTTGGCGGTGTTCTCGCGAACCTCGGTGCGGTGCTCTTCGGTGTCGTGCTCTTCACCCTCGTTGTGGGCGCCCTGCTCGAAGTGCTGCTCGACCTGCTCGGTGATGACGGATTCCGGAACCGGAACCTCGACGAGCTCCATGAGCTTGTCCAGGACGAGGTCGCGGGCGGCAACGCCCTGGTCCATGACCTTGGACTCGGCAGCGTCCTTGGCGAGGGATTCGCGCAATTCGGCCATGGTGTCGAACTCGGAAGCCAGCTGCGCAAAGTCGTCGTTGGCCTCCGGGAGCTCGCGCTCCTTGACGGCGGTGACGGTGACCTTGACCTGTGCGTCGGCACCTGCGTGCTCGCCGCCGGCAAGCTTGGTGACGAAGGTTGCGTCTTCGCCTGCGGACAGGCCGGTGACGGCCTCGTCCATGCCCTCGAGCATGGTGCCGGAGCCAACCTGGTAGGACAGGCCGGTGGCCGAGTCGACTTCTTCGCCTTCGACCGAAGCGGTCAGGTCAAGGGTGATGAAGTCCTGGTCGGCGGCCGGGCGCTCGATGGACTTGAGCGTGCCGAAGCGGCCGCGCAGGTCATCCAGTGCCTTCTCGATGTCGGCTTCGCCGGCTTCGGTGGCGTCAACGGTGACTTCCAGGCCCTTGTACTCCGGCAGTTCAATGCTCGGGCGGATGTCGATCTCGACCTGGAAGGCCAGCTGGCCTTCGCCTGCAACCTCTGCGGAGGGCTGCTCGGTGATTTCGACCTCGGGGCGCGAAAGCGGAACGATCTCGTTCTCGGTGACGGCCTGCTGGTAGTAGGTGTTCATGCCTTCGTTGATGGCAGTTTCCAGGACGTAGCCACGGCCGACGCGCTGATCAATCATGCGGGCCGGGACCTTGCCGGCGCGGAAGCCGGGAACCTGGATCTGCTTGGCGATGGTCTTGTAGGCCTCAGCGATACGCGGCTTCAGTTCCTCGTAGGGAACTTCAACGGTGAGCTTGACCCGGGTGGGGGTGAGGGTTTCGACGGCGCTCTTCACAGCGGTGTACTCCTGGTGTGTGATGTTTGGTCTGAGCTGGACTTCAACCCCGCAACGGTATCCGTTGCGGGGTTGAAGGTACAGAGTCGGGGTGACAGGATTCGAACCTGCGACCTCACGCTCCCAAAGCGCGCGCTCTAGCCAAGCTGAGCTACACCCCGATAAGTGCAGAAACAGTCTATGCAAAATAAACAAGTTTCCACTAATCGGCCCGTCAACCAGAAGTTTGGATTTCGTCGACGGCGCGGAACAACCATACAAGCAATCGCGGGAAAACAAAATTCGTGCTTTCGCATGGGGAAAAGCCCCGAATTACCGCAGTTTCCGGGGTCAGGCGACCATGAAAGGAGACGGGAATTCCCTCACGGCGCCGCCCCGCGGGGCGAAAAGGGATCGACGTCACAATTAGGTGCAAGGGGGCGGAATTCCACTGCCCGGGGAAAGAAAAACGACCTGGTTCGCATTGAACCAGGTCGATCTTTTTGGAGGGGATGACGGGAATCGAACCCGCATCATCAGTTTGGAAGACTGAGGCTTTACCACTAAGCTACATCCCCGCATTTGCCCACCTCGTCGGTGGCAACGGATAAAACCTTAGCACCACAATTCCACACCGTGCAAATCCGGGCCCGGACTTGCACAGATCCTTGTCAATCCGTGTGTTCGGGATTCGAACGGGGACATGTCCACCGAGGGTGCTCAGCCCCGGGATCGGCCGGCGGGCTGGCAGCCCGGGCACCAATACAGCTTGCGCCCGGCGACCTCGGCCAGTGAAATGGCGGCGCTGCACCGGCGGCAGCCGCGGCCCTGCCGCTGGTAGGTGTAGTAGGCGTTGTCGGGCCAAAGAGGCCCCACCGCATCGCGGTGTTCGGCCAGGGTGGTGATGATCTTTCCCTCCCGGACCCCGTCGGCCATGATCGAGGCGATGTCGTCCCACAGCATCCCGGCCTTCCGCGCTGACAGCTCGCAACTGGGCAGGAACGGGTCGATCCGCGTGCGGAACAGCGCCTCGGCGCGGTAGATGTTGCCCACCCCTGCGAGCACGCCCTGGTCCATCAGCGTGGTTCCGATCGGGGTCCTCTTGCGTGCCAGGCGCGCCACGAAGTCCTTGCGGGCAGCACGAGCCGCGGCCTGGTTGGCCTCGCCCGTGCCCCTGCCCTTGGCCAGGTTGAATTCGCCGGCGGCAGCCACCAGGGGATCGGGGCCAAGTTTGGCACGCACGGCCAGCGCCTGCACGTCGCTAAGCACCTCGCAGGCGCTGGGCCCGCGCAGGTCCGCCCAGCCGTGCTCGGACACCAGCCGGGCGCGCACCTGGCCGACGGGTTCGGGAGGGCCGGTGTAGGGGCCGGTCTCCTCGTCGGGGCCCTGCTCGCTCTCCCCCACCTTGCGCGGGGCTCCGATCGAGGAGGCGCCGGAGAAGTGTTCGTCGCCGCCGAAGCTCCAGGCACCATAGAGCCCCAGGTGCACCCGCAGCACCAGGTCGTTTTCGAAACCCAGGAAGAGCTGCTTGCCATGCGCCTGGGAGGAGATGAGGCGTTGGGCATCGATCATCCGGGCCGCGGGCCCGAAGCGGCCCTGCGGGGAGGAAACGGCAAGGACTTGCCCGCCAAAGACATCGTCAAATTGGCGGGCAAGCCGGTGTACGGAGTGGCCTTCGGGCATGGTGGTGTGCCGTGGCCTGGTTAGGCCACGACCTCGCCGGTGGTTTCGTAGGTGGCGATCTTGCCGATGCGGCGGATGTGGCGCTCGACGTTGGAGAACGGCTCGGACAGGAAGGCCTCGATGATGCCAGTGGCTTCCTCCAGCGAGTGCTGGCGGCCGCCGACCGCCACGACATTGGCGTCGTTGTGCTCCCGCGCCAGGCGCGCGGTGTCGAGGTTCCAGGCCAGTGCGGCGCGGATGCCCGCGACCTTGTTGGCGGCGATCTGTTCTCCGTTGCCCGAGCCGCCCAGCACGATGCCCAGCGAGTCCAAGCCTGCGGCCCGGTCGGCAACCACGGCCAGGGCGGCGTTGATGCAGAAGGAGGGGTAGTCGTCCTCGGCATCGTATGCGGTGGGACCGTGGTCCACCATCTCGTAGCCCTTGGCGCCAAGGTGTTCGATGAGGTGGGCGCTGAGCTCGAGGCCTGCGTGGTCGGTGGCAATGTGAACGCGCATGTTTTGTGTCCTTAGACCGTGGAGGGGAAGATGCAGGCACAAGCCTAGCGCCGGGTGCGCCATGGCACTAAGTCGATGACCCCGCCGGGCGCCGGTCGACTGCCCCGAGGCTTGGTGGGGGCCCCGGGTTCCGGGCGCACGGAGGCATGCTCGTCGGCGTCTGGATCCCCCACGACGACGGGCACGGAACCGCATTGAGGGCGAGAGCGGCGGGGCGGCCGCTAGATGAAGTGCGGCCCGCGCCCGCCCAACCGAAGCAGGCCGGAGACCATCGAGCGCGCGGTCAGGACGCTGGTGGCGGGGTTCGCGGGGTCCGGGAAATTCTCGATCGCGAACCGGTAGTTCCCGCCGCGCCCGCGCATCTCGATCACATGGCTGGTCAGCGTCGCACCCGGATCGGCAACGATGTCAACGCGGACCAGGCCCATGTCCCCGGCCGCCAGCCCCAGTGCCGCCGCGACGTTGATGTTGGAGGGAAAGAGCCGGACGGCATCGGCCACGGAACCGCCAAAGACGTGTCGGGGCACGCCCGCGGTGCCGGCCGCGGCAATCGATTCCCGCAGTTCATCCGTCAGTCCGGGGTGAAGCAGTGCCGTAGGGGGCTTGCGCGTGCCCAGGGCGATGCGCTCGATGGTTCCCGCCGAGGCGCGGAGCAGGTCCAGCCCGCCGATGGCGCCGGTGGACAGGTGGCAGCGTCCGGGCCCTTCTTCCAGCAAGGTCGCGCGCAGCCGGTCATCGACGAGCGCCCCCAGGGAGGCGACGAGCAGGTCGGTGCCCGCCCCAACGATCCCGGGGCCATAGGTGCGCACCGCCGCCGGCGAGGCGCATTCGACAATGACGTCGGCCCGTTCCGTGGCGGTTTCCAGATCCAGCACCGGGACCAGGTGCCCGTCGGGCCCGGCCACGCGGGCAGCTGCGGTCCGGCCCTCCAGGGCGGCCCGGTCAAGCACCCCGAGCACCCGCACGACCTGCGCATGCGGCGCCAGCATCCGGTGGACCGCCTGGCCGATTGCGCCATATCCCAGAAGAACCACATCAATTCCCATGTCATCCATCAAACCAGTCCCGCGCCACTTGCGGCACCGTGGGGTGTTGGTGAGACAATGGGCACACTGTTCAAGGCTTGTTTCACACTCCGGTGCCGCCCCGCAATCCACACCGCCGCGGCGCCACGCCGGGTGGCAGGCCCGGAACACCAAGATTTTCGCCACCGGCAACCATCGAAAGGCGCGTTAGCGACCATGCCAGGAATGAACCTCACCCGCGAAGAGGCCCGCACCAGGGCCGCATTGATCACCGTCCACTCCTACGACGTCGAACTGGACCTGACCGGGTCCGACACGGTCTTCTCCTCGCGCACCACCGTGCGTTTCTCCGCCGCCGAGGGTGCGGAATCCTTCATCGACGCCGTCACCTCCGCCGTCCGCTCGGTGAACCTCAACGGCACCGAGCTGGACCCGGCCGAGGTCTCCGACGGCGTGCGCATCGCCCTGCCGGGGCTCGCCGCGGAGAACACCCTGGTCATCGACGCCGATGCGCTCTACATGAACACCGGCGAGGGCCTGCACCGGTTCGTGGACCCGGTGGATGACGAGGTGTACCTGTACTCGCAGTTCGAGGTGCCCGATTCCCGGCGCATGTTCGCGGTCTTCGAGCAACCCGACCTGAAGGCCACCTTCGCATTCACGATCACCGCACCCGCGCACTGGGACGTCATCTCCAACGCCGCCACCCCGGCGCCGGTCGACGCCCGCGACGGAGCCAAGACGTGGGCCTTCGCGCCGACGGCGCGCATCTCCTCCTACATCACCGCGCTCATCGCCGGCCCCTACCAGTGCGTCCGCTCCGAGCTGACCAGCAGCGACGGACGGGTGATCCCGCTGGGCGTCTTCGCCCGCGCCTCGCTCATGGAGCACCTGGACGCCGAGAACATCTTCACGCTCACCCGCCAGGGCTTCGAGTTCTTCGAGAAGCAGTTCGGCACGCCGTACCCGTTTGAAAAGTACGACCAGCTCTTCGTGCCCGAGTTCAACGCCGGGGCCATGGAAAACGCCGGAGCGGTGACGTTCCTGGAGTCCTATGTCTTCCGTTCCCGGCCCACCGATGCCATGGTCGAACGCCGCGCCATCACCATCCTGCACGAACTGGCCCACATGTGGTTCGGCGACCTGGTGACCATGCGCTGGTGGAACGACCTGTGGCTCAACGAGTCCTTCGCCGAGTTCATGTCCACGCTCGCCGCCGCGCAGAACACCGAATTCACCTCCTCGTGGACAACCTTCAACATCCTGGAGAAGAACTGGGCCTACCGCCAGGACCAGCTGCCCTCCACCCACCCGATCGTCGCCGAGATCCGCGACCTCGAGGACGTCCAGGTGAACTTCGACGGGATCACCTACGCCAAGGGCGCCTCCGTGCTGCGCCAGCTGGTCGCCTGGGTCGGCCAGGAGGAATTCATGGCCGGGGTGCGCAGCTACTTCACCAAGCACGCCTGGGGCAACACCGAGCTGCCGGACTTGATGCGCGAGCTTGAGACCTCCAGCGGGCGCGACCTGTCCGAATGGTCGAAACTGTGGCTGGAAACCGCCGGCGTCAACACGCTGCGCGCGGTGATCTCCACCGACGAGTCCGGGCTGATCACCGACTTCGCGATCACCCAGACCGCCGTCGCCGAACACCCCGTGATCCGCCCGCACCGCCTGGCCGTGGGCTTCTACGACCTTGATGCCGAAGGCTCCCTGGTCCGCGTGCACCGTGAGGAACTCGACGTCGCCGGCGCATCCACCTCCGTCCCGGCGCTGGCGGGACACCGGCGGCCGGCGTTGGTGCTGGTCAACGACGACGACCTTGCCTACGCCAAGATCCGCCTCGATGAGCGGTCGCTGGCCACGGCCACCGCACACCTGAAGGACTTCGGCCAGTCCCTGCCGCGCACCCTGGTCTGGGGCGCCGCCTGGGACGCGGTCCGCGACGCCGAGACCGGCGCCCGCGCCTACCTGGAACTGGTGCTGAACAACATCGGGCACGAAACCGATTCCACCGTGATCATGGTGCTGCTGCGCCAGCTGAACACGGCCCTTGACTACTACGTCGACCGCGCCCACGCCCCGGCCGCGCGGCAGTCCGCCGCCGACAGGCTCTGGGACCTGGCGCGGGCGGCGGCGTCCGGCTCCGACGCGCAGCTGCAATTCGTCGGCGCCTTCGCCCACCTGGCGCACACCCCCGGGCAGCTCGACGCCGTCGCCGCGCTGCTCTCCGGCGAACAGGTGCTGGAGGGGCTGGCGGTGGATGCGGAGATGCGTTGGGACCTGCTCACCTCCCTGGCCGCCGGCGGCCGTGCCGATGCCGCGGCAATCGACGCCGAGCTGGAACGCGATGCCACCGCCACCGGGCAGCTCGCCGCGCACACGGCCCGGGCAGCCATGCCCACGGCCGAGGCAAAGCGCGCCGCCTGGGACGCGGTGATCGGCGGGAAGCTCTCGAACCTCGAACAGCGGGCGGCCATCACCGGCTTCAACCACGTGCACGATGCGGCCCTGATCGCCGACTACGTCGACGAGTACTTCGAGGCCGCCCGCACGGTGTGGGAGACCAAGAGCTACGAGATCGCCCAGCAGATCGTGACCGGGCTCTACCCGGCGGCACAAACCACCCCCGAAACGCTGGCCGCAACCGATGCGTTCCTGCAGCGGCTGGGCGACGAATCCCCCGCCCTGCGCCGGCTCGTCATCGAGGCCCGCGATTCGGTGGTCCGCGCGCTGGCCGCCCAGGCAGCCGACGCCTAGCACCGTCGCGGCCGCGGGAGGCGGGGGTGCCGGAGCGTCAGGTGCACCGGAACCCCCGCCCTTCGGCGAGAATGGAGCCATGAACCTGGCACTGCACAACTATCGCGTCGACATTTCCTGGACCGGCAACCGCGGCGAGGGCACCAGCTCCTATCGCGGCTATGGGCGCGACCACGTGATCCGCGCGGCTGGGCTTCCGGACCTGCCCGGCACCGCGGACCCGACCTTCCACGGGGATAAGGACAGGTGGAACCCCGAGCAGCTGCTGCTGGCGGCGCTGTCCCAGTGCCACATGCTTTCCTACCTGCACGTGGCCGTGAAGCATTCGGTGGTGGTGACCGGGTACACCGACGCTGCCGCCGGGGTGCTGCGGCTGAACCGCGACGGCAGCGGCGAGTTCCTTGAGGCGACGCTTGCCCCGCGTGTGGAACTGCAGGACGAGTCCCAGCGCGAACTTGCCGATTCGCTGCATGCCGAAGCCAACGCGGTGTGCTTCATCGCCCGCAGCGTGAATTTCCCGGTGCACCACGCCCCCGTGGCCCCGGGCGCCTGAACCATGGACGTGGCGGCGGAGCGTGCTGCGGTCGACCTACTCACCGCGAGGCTGCTGCCCCTGGTCGTGGACGGCAAGGCGGCGGCTGCGCAGGCCTACATGAAGACCACGCAGCCCTTCCTGGGCGTGCCCCTCCCCGAGGTGCGCCGCGTGGCCCGCGAGCTGGCCAGGGATGCGGGAGCGGCAAGCGCGGCCGACCGACTGGCACTTGCCACCGGGCTCTGGTCAAACGCCACGCACCGGGAACACTGGTACGCCGCCCAGGAAGTCTGCGCCGCCGCACCCTGCCGCGGGCGCCTGGAATTCCTGCCGCTCTATGAGCGCATGGTCACCGAGGGCGCCTGGTGGGACATCGTCGACGGCTGTTCGCGGCGCTACGGCGAGCTGCTGCGCGCCCACCCGGAAACCATCGCCCCAATGATGCGCCAGTGGTCGCGGGATGCGAACCCGTGGAAGCGCCGCCAGTCGATGATCTGCCAGCTGCACCTGGGGGCCGGAACCGACACCGCCCTGCTCGACGAGGCGCTGCTGGCCAATCTGGGCGACCCCGGGTTCTTCATCCGCAAGGCCATGGGTTGGGCGCTGCGGCAATACGGCAAGACCGACCCCGGATGGGTGCGCGCCTGGGTCGCCGGGCACCGGGCCGACATGAGCCCGCTGTCGGTGCGCGAGGCACTCAGGCACCTGGGCGAGGCGACGTAGCCGGATCGGTGCCCAGGCTGCCGCGTTCTCACGCCCTGCGCGAAAGCCCGGCCGCCCGCGCCGCATCCACGGGATAATGGGCACAGAAGGGTCCCGGGCACCAGCCGGGAACTGAAAGGACATTCGTGAACGAGAAGAACCCGCAGGCAGCATCCGCACCCAAGCCGGTCCTGTTGCAGGCCGGCGAGAGCCTCGGCAAGCCCGTGGCGCAATTGCGCCCGGTGGGAGCCTCGCTGTCCAACGCGTTGCCCGAGGGCAGGCTCTCCCCCAACGACGACCACGACCCGGCCGCCTACGAGGGCACGTTCTACGCCCAGGTCGGCGGACGCGAGACCTTCCGCCGGCTCGCGGAGAAGTTCTACGAATCGGTCGGGGCGGACGCGGAATTCCGCGCCATGTACCCGGAAACCGACCTGCGCCCCGCGACCATGCGCCTGCAGCTCTTTCTGGAACAGTACTGGGGCGGGCCCACGACCTACTCCGAGCGCCGCGGCCACCCGCGCCTGCGCATGCGGCACGTGCCGTACACCATCAACTCGCACAACCGCGACGTCTGGCTGCACCACATGCGCATTGCCGTGGACTCGCTGGAGTTGCCCCCGATGCAGGCCGAGACCCTCTGGGACTACTTCGACCGCGCCGCGCATTCGCTGATGAACGCGCCGGACGAGGCGCCGGGCTGCCCCGCCTCCGCCCCGGCCCCCTAGCCCAGGATGCCGCCCTGGCGTGCCAGTACGTGCCCGCCGCCGCTGCTCAGGCGCAGCCACGGCCCGGAGGCATACAGCGTGGACCCCGCCCCCGCGCGCAGGAACCCCAGGGCATGCGCGCCAAAGGCCATGCCCAGCGGAATAGGCGTCTGCACACCCTCGACGGGCGAGGACCAGATCCTCGCACGCACGGTCTTGAGCACCGGCTTTCCGGCGTTCTCGGGCAGCGCCTGGGCCACCACGCCGATCCCGCGCATCGCCTCGGCCAGCAGCGCGTCGTCGTCAACCGTCTCGCGCTGTTCCCAGCCGCCGCGCGGCACCTGCTGGCCCGCCCACGACGCGCTGACCTCGGCGGGGGGCATCGAAAGCTCCAGCGCGGACCCGCCCATCCGGGCCAGCCTGTCGGTCAGCGCGGAGATGGCATAGACCCCGTCGGCCTTGGCCGGTTGGCCCAGGCGCACCGCGCGCATCCCCAGCACGGTGGGCACCGGATCGCCCAGGAATTCCGGATAGAGCACCGGCACATAGAGCGCCAGGGCGCTGCCGGCGGCCTGCAGCAGAACCGCGCCGTCCTCGATCGAGCGGGCGCGGGAGAAGAAGGTGGCCAGGTCCGCAACGGTTTCCTGGTCCTCGAGCACAACGGTTTCACTAGCCATGCCTTCATACTTTCATGTCTGGGACCGCGCGGCTCAATGCCGTTGCCCGCGGTGACATGCGCCGGAACACGGGTGCCGGCCGCGCCAGCGGATACGGCGAACCCACGGCGGGGGCGATAGTGTCTTAGCAGATCGATATTCCTGGCCCCAAGGAGCAGACCCGTGACCATCAACGACACCACGACGCAGAAGCTGATTGAGCTGCTGGAGCTCAGCGGGGATCCCGAGGCCCGCACCGACGAGGACATCTTCGTGGGCCACACCCCGCCCCAGGCCCGCAGCCGGGTCTTTGGCGGACAGGTGCTGGGGCAGTCGGTGATGGCCGCGTCCAAGACCATCACCGAGGACCGCCCGATCCATTCGATGCACGGATACTTCCTGCGCGCCGGAGACGCGGCCCTGCCCATCACCTTCGGCGTGCAGCGGCTGCGTGACGGCAGGTCCTTCTCCGCCCGCCGGGTCCACGCATACCAGAACGGCGTGCCGATCCTGTCGATGATCGCCTCCTTCCAGGCGCCCGCGGAGGGCCTTGACCACCAGGACACCATGCCCGAGGGGGTGCCGGACCCCGAATCGCTGCCGACCACCGCCGAGCTCATCGGCGACCTCGACCATCCGGTCGCGCAGGAATACGCGTTCAACCGGCCCTTCGACATCCGCTACATCAGCGAACCGCTGTACTTCAAGGGCCCCCAGGATCGCCGTGCCGTGAACGCGGTGTGGATGAAGACAACGGCCGCGATGCCCGAGGACGATGCCATGCACCGTGCGGCCCTCGCCTATGCAAGCGACTACACGCTGCTGGAACCGGTGCTGCGCCGCCACGGGCTGACCTGGATCACCCCCGGGATGTCGGTGGCGAGCCTGGACCATGCCATGTGGTGGCACCGCCCGTTCCGGGTGGATCAGTGGTTGCTCTATGTGCAGGAGTCCCCCAGCGCCTCCGGTGCCCGCGGCCTGGCCACCGGAAGGATCTTCAACCGCGAGGGCCAGCTCGTTGCCACCGTCGCCCAGGAGGGCATGGTGCGCGTGCCCGAGGACGGCTAGAGGACCCGGCTGCACAAAAAAGGGGCCCGTGGTGCGGATGAAACCAAATTCATCCGCACCACGGGCCCCTGTCGCAGGTGGCTGCCCCGGGATCCCCGGGCCGCCACCGGGCGACTGTTAGTCGCGGGTCAGGCGGCGGTGGGTGACGCGGTGCGGCTTGGCAGCCTCCGGGCCCATGCGCTCGACCTTGTTGGCCTCGTAGGATTCGAAGTTGCCCTCGAACCAGTACCAGTTGGCCGGGTCCTCATCGGTGCCCTCGTAGGACAGGATGTGGGTCGCAACGCGGTCCAGGAACCAGCGGTCGTGCGATACGACCACTGCGCAACCCGGGAATTCGAGCAGCGCGTTCTCCAGCGAAGAGAGGGTCTCGACGTCGAGGTCGTTGGTCGGTTCGTCAAGGAGCAGCAAGTTGCCACCCTGCTTGAGGGTCAGGGCCAGGTTCAGGCGGTTTCGCTCACCACCGGAGAGCACACCTGCCTTCTTCTGCTGGTCCGGGCCCTTGAAGCCGAACGCCGAGACGTAGGCACGCGAGGGGACTTCGACCTGGCCGACATGGATGTAGTCGAGTCCGTCGGACACGACCTCCCACAGCGACTTTTCCGGGTCGATGCCGCCACGGTTCTGGTCGACGTAGGAGATCTTGACCGAATCGCCGATCTTCAGCTCGCCGCCGTCGATCGGCTCCATACCGACGATGGTCTTGAACAGCGTGGACTTGCCCACGCCGTTGGGGCCGATAACGCCAACGATGCCGTTGCGCGGCAGCGAGAAGGACAAGTTGTCGATCAGTACGCGGTCGTCGTAGCCCTTCTTCAGGTCCTTGGCCTCGATGACCAGGGAACCCAGGCGGGGACCCGCAGGGATCTGGATTTCCTCGAAGTCCAGCTTGCGGGTGCGCTCGGCTTCCGATGCCATTTCCTCGTACCGGGCCAAACGGGCCTTCGACTTGGTCTGGCGGCCCTTGGCGTTGGAGCGAACCCATTCGAGTTCCTCGCTCAGGCGCTTGGCAAGCTTCTGGTCCTTCTTGCCCTGGACCTCGAGGCGCTCGCGCTTCTTCTCCAGGTACGTGGAGTAGTTGCCTTCGTAGGGGATCAAGCGTCCGCGGTCGACCTCGGCGATCCACTGGGCAACGTGGTCCAGGAAGTACCGGTCGTGGGTCACGGCCAGGACTGCGCCGTGGTAGGCCTGCAGGTGCTGCTCGAGCCACAACACGGACTCGGCGTCCAAGTGGTTGGTGGGCTCGTCAAGGAGCAACAGGTCCGGCTTCTGCAGCAGCAGCTTGCACAGCGCCACTCGGCGGCGCTCACCACCGGAAAGGGTGGTCACCGAGGAATCTCCCGGCGGGCACTGCAGTGCATCCATGGCCTGCTCGAGCTGGGAGTCGATGTCCCACGCGTCGGCCGTGTCGATGGCTTCCTGCAGGTGGCCCATTTCCTCGAGCAGTGCATCGAAGTCGGCACCGTCCTGTGCCATCTCTTCGGAGATCTCGTTGTACCGGGTGATCTTTTGGTAGATCTCCCCGACGCCTTCCTGGACGTTGCCCAGAACGGTCTTTTCTTCGTTCAGCGGCGGTTCCTGCAACAGGATCCCGACGCTGTATCCGGGGCTGAGACGCGCCTCGCCGTTGGAGGGCGTGTCCAGCCCTGCCATGATCTTGAGGATCGTAGACTTGCCGGCACCGTTCGGACCCACGACGCCAATTTTTGCGCCTGGGTAGAAGGACATGCTGACATCGTCGAGAATGACTTTGTCGCCAACGGCCTTGCGAGCCTTGGTCATCGTGTAAATGAATTCCGCCATGCCCTCAAGGCTAGTGCCTCGGGGAGACTTACTCCCAATTATCGCGCCCGGTTTAAGCGTATGCGGCATGTTCCTGCGCACATCGGGCGGCCACGGCCACCATGGACCGTGGCCGCGCACACATTCGCGGCCGCGTGGCGCCCGGGGAAACTAGGCCGCCTCGGTATCCGCGCCGGACTCGGAATCAGGCCAGCCGGTCACCGGGAATTCGTCACTCGATTCCGCTGGCTCCCGGGCCGGTTGGCCGTGGCGCAGGTGTTGCTCGGCGTTGTCGTCTCCCCCGGCGCGCCTGACCCTGTCAAAGCGGCTGACCCCGAACCGCAGGTCGTGGCCCAGCGCCATGGCCTCGATGTCCACGCTGAAACCCCGGGTTCCATCTTGGCGGTCATATTCACGAACCTGCATCTTGCCGTAGACCACGACGTGGTCGCCCATGTGGATGCTGGCAAGCATGTTGGTGGCCATGGCCCGGAAGCAGGAGACGGTGTACCAATTGCTGTGTACATCCGACCATTGCCCCGTCTCCGGGTCCTGCCGCCGCTCGTTGCTGACCATCCGGAACTTTGCAATTAGCGTTCCGCTGTTTCCCCCGCTGGTGCGGGGCTCGGTTCCCACCACACCGCGCAACGTTATGTGGTCCGTCATGGTGCACTCCAATGTTCGACTCTGGGCAAGTACTTCTTGCCTCGTCACCCCAGTGTGATCCCGCGCCCGGGCCACCTCGCAGCGGGGGCCCGGGGCTGTGGGCAAGCGCCGCGGGGCAAGGCAGCAGGGCACCCTTCCGCGGGCCGGCTGTGCGGGGAACTTGGGCCCCATGGCCTTCGCCGGTCCGATCGGCCACGACACACCGTCTGTGCAGCCATCACGGGCTTCGGGCATCCCCTTCCCGCCTCCGCAATCCCCCGGCCGCAGTTGGCCCCGGTCCTGACACGGGGCCGGCACATCGAAGCATTGGGACCACGGTGCGCCCCCCTATCGGTATTCCGGCCGGTGCCATAGCATGGCCAAATGCCAGACAACTATGCATCGGTCCCGTTACGTGAACTCAACAATGGCGCCTTCATGCCATCCATCGGCCTGGGCACGTGGCCGCTGGATGACATCCAGGCCGGAGCAGCAGTCGCCCACGCGTTGGATGCCGGATACCGGCTTATCGACACCGCGGAGAACTACGGCAACGAGGAAGGCATCGGAGAGGGCATCGGCTCCACGTCCGTTCCCCGCGAGGAATTGTTCATTACCTCAAAGTTCAATGTGCAGTGGCATTCGGTCCAGGGAGTGAAGGACGCCTGGGAGAACAGCTGCAAGCGGCTGGGCATGGAATACCTCGACCTATTCCTGATCCACTGGCCCAACCCGCAGGAGGGCAATTACGTCCAGGCCTGGGAGGGACTGGTCAAGCTGCTGAAGCGCGGCAGGGTCCGGGCCATCGGCACCTCCAATTTCACCGTCCCGCAACTGCAGGAATTGATCGACGCCACCGGAGTCGTTCCGGACGTCAACCAGATCCAGCACGCGCCGTTTTGGCTTGACGACGACCGTCTGGCCTTCCACGCCGAACACGGGATCCTCACCGAGGCATGGGCTCCGCTGGGGCGCGGAAAACATGACCTGCTCGACTCCGCACCGGTGCTGGCCGCGGCGGCCGCGCACAAGGTCACGCCCGCGCAGGCCGTGATTCGCTGGCAGATCGAGCGAGGGGTCGTGCCCATTCCGAAGACCTCGAGCCCCGAGCGCATGGCCGAGAACCTCGACGTCTTTACGTTCAATCTTTCCCCCGAGGAGATCCACGCCATCGATGCGCTGGACGGAACCGGCGACGAGCCGTCCGATCCCATGCGCTTCGGGCACTAGTCCACTCGCTGCGGTTCCGGGGTCCTCGGAACCGCAGTGGCCTTCGGCGTGATCAACAACGTGATGAAGAGGATTCCCGCGACAAGGACGAAGGCGTTGAGCACCCCGTAGTGTTCGCCGAGGAAGCCCAGGACCGGCGGACCGATCAGCATGGAGGAGTAGCCGAAGACGGCAACGATGCCCACGCGGCGCGGTCCGTCGGTGGGGTGGGCCGCCGCCACGCTCATGCCAACCGGGAAACCGAGCGATCCGCCCAGGCCCCAGAGCAGTGCGCCGGTAAAAACCGCCCACGGGGCAGGTGCCAAAATGAACAGCACGATGCCGCAGAGCCCAAGCACGCCCATGAACACCAGGACGCGCTTGTGCCCGATCCTGTCAATCAGCGGTCCGCCGAAGATGCGGCCGGCGGTCATGGCGGCCACGAAGGCGCCGAACACCAGGGCCCCGGAGGCCTCGCTGAATCCGTGGTCGTCGACGGAGGCAATGGTGAGCCAGTCGTTGGCGGTGCCCTCGGCGAAGGCCAGTCCTGCAACCATGATCCCGATCAGCATCAGGTGGCCGTCGCGGAACGTGCCGACCAGGCGCCGCCACCACGACTCGGCTTCCGGCGCCCTGTCGGCCTCGAGCGCCGCCGGGGGCTCGAGACCCGAAACGTTGCGTACGAAGTACAGGCCAAGGCCCATGATGAGGACACCGACGACGGCGAAGTTCCACATCACATCGATCCCCAGGCGCGCGGCACCGGCCCCCAGGACGGCGCCGATGATCGTGCCAAAACTGAAGAAGGCGTGCATCAGCGGCAGGAGCGTCTTGCCCAGTGATCGTTCCACGGCAGCACCATCGACGTTCATCATCACGTCGGTGGTGCTGAAGACAAAGCCGTAAAGAACCAGGATCGCCATCGCACCCACGGTGCTGCCCAGCACCTCGGTCACGGCGCCCAGCACGGCCAGCGCCGCACCCAGAATCAGCAGCCCCAGCATGATTCCGCGGCGGATGCCCATTCGAGCCAGGATCCCCGGCGCAAATGCCAGCCCACCGATGGAGCCGATCGCCAGGGCAAAGAGCAGGATGCCAACATCGGCGGTGGAAAGGTCGAGCTGCACCCGAACCGCCGGGAGGCGGGCAACCCAGGTGGCAAAAGCGAAGCCACACAAAAAGAAGATGCCGAAAATGGAGTTGCGCCATGCCGCGCTGTTTGGCCTTCGGTCAAGTTCAACGGGTGCAGCGGATTGGCGTGGCAATGGCATCCTTTCGGCTTCGAAACAGTGGATCAGGGCGACTCTGGCCGTTCCTGCCCGGCCAGCTCTCTTACTGTTTCATCATACGTCCGGAGTAATTCTTTTTCACGGTCCCACGCGCGTCCAAAACCCAGTATCGCCATCGGTGAAATATCAACCCGCCTCAGGTTTGGGCTATGATTCTTGTGCCCGCCTCCGTAGCTCAGTGGATAGAGCAACAGCCTTCTAATCTGTCGGTCGCGCGTTCGAATCGCGCCGGGGGCACCCAAAAGAAACGGTCTTGACCAGGTGTTTACCCGGTCAAGGCCGTTTCCCTTCGGCGCGAGGCAGCTGGTCCGGAGCACTGCCCTCATTCGCCGTCACGTGCGTGCGCGGTCCCTCAGGCGTGGTGGATCCCGCCGATACGATGGGCTCCATCCCAGACCATCACCCGGGGCCCGGAATCCGGCGGGAGGTCGGCGACCGCCAGGTAGCGTGCGCGGACCCGGGCCTCGACGTGCAGGTCCTCGGGCAGGGACTCCACCGTCAGCGGTTCCGGCCAATCCGGGACCGTCAGCTGGCGGCCGTCAAACGGGCCGCCACGCAACACCACCAGAACGGTAGTCATCGTCGGGACGTCGTTCCCGGGACTCCGGCTACGACGCCGGGACGAGACAGCATTGGCACCCCGGGGGTCGCTGCGTCATCGGCAGTGGCGGCTTCGCGGGATTTCATGTTCTTGTCCTCGATCGCTGATTGTCCGCCGACGCAAGAAGTTGCCGCGTTCTCCCCAGCTTCACGCAGCCGGCCGAAATCCGCAAGAGCCGGATTCGTCGCCTAGATCGGGAGCCGTCCGCCGGACTTGAGGTTTTTCATGACTATCGTGCTCGTGAGTTTTTCCACCCCGGGCAGCGCCACCAGCACGTCGTCGTAGAAACGCTGATATGCCGGCAGGTCGGCGGCCATGACCCGCAACAGGAAGTCCGGTTCCCCGAAGAGCCGCTGCGCGTCGATGATCTGGCCGATCTGGCCGACCTCGCGCTCGAAGTCCTTCATGGTCAACCGGTCCCGGAGGGTGACAAACACCAGCGCCTCGAAGGCGAGGTCCACCTTCGCAGGATCGACGTCCGCACGGTAGCCACGAATCACACCGCGGTTTTCCAGTTCACGCAACCTCCGATGGCAGGGCGCCAAGGTGAGACCGACGTCCTCCGCCAGGGCGGTTGCGGTCATGCGTCCATCGTCCTGCAGGCGTCGCAGGATAGCGCGGTCGATTCCGTCCATGCGGCGGCTCCCCTCGTGTGTTTTCCCGGTGATTTCAAATCTGCGCGCTAGATTCTTGCGCACAATTAAACATATCAGGAGATTTCTTCTTAGTTGACGGAAATCGGAGCGAGAACCGGCAAGCACATTTCGTCTATTTCTTCCTAAGCTTGCGGGTAGATTCCCGGCAGGAAAGAGATTCGGTCATGGACCTTCAAGTCATCTACGGCTTCATCGCGGTGTCATTTGCCCTGGCCATGACGCCGGGTGCCGATTGGGCGTACGCCATTTCCGCGGGACTCGGCCGGCACCGGGTGTCCTCGGCGGTGGCGGGACTGTGCAGCGGGTACATCTTTCACACCCTGCTCATTGTCGGCGGAATGGCGGCCCTGATTGCCGGGATGCCGCAACTGCTTTCCTGGCTCACGCTCATCGGCGCCGCCTACCTTCTCTGGCTGGGAATCGGCACCGCCCGCTCCTGGCGCGGCGCGGGCTTCAGCGCCGAGGAGGGCACCGAACCGGAGCCGTATGGCAGCGGCATGGACCCGACGGAACCGGGCACGGCCGGCGGCGGGGCCGACACGCTCCGGCGAACGACCACCATGGTGGCAACCACCGCCGAGGCCAGGGAGCGCTTCCTCGGCCCCGCCTTCTTCCGCGGGCTGGGAACCAGCGGCACGAACCCCAAGGCCCTGCTGCTTTACCTGGCCCTTATCCCCCAATTCATCCACGCGGACGCAGCGTTGCCGGTCCCGGTGCAAACGGCGATCCTCGGCACCAGCCACATGGTGCTCTCGCTGTTCATCTACACGGGCGTGACCCTGGGCGCCCGGGCGCTGCTGCGCCAGCGCCCCACCGCGGCACGTTTCATCACCCTGGCAAGCGGCCTGATCATGATTGCGCTGGGCCTGCTGCTGCTCATCGAACAAGCCCCGACCCTGCTGGGCTCGATCCAGATGCTGGCGGCAATGCTTGGCCACTGACGCTTGGCCACCGACCGGATGCGGTGGGCACCGTTGACGTCGAACGATCGACGCAGCCGGGCCACGGGCCAAGCGGGCCGCCGGTCGGAGCTGCTCCGGCCGACGGCCCGCTTCTAGCCCGCCTCCGGCGGTGGCGTGTTACTTGCCGGGGACCACGAGCTTCGGGGCACCGGCACGCGCCGCCTCGAAGCGGGCCGAGACATCCGCCCAGTTCACGATGTTCCAGAACGCCTTCACGTAGTCGGCCTTCACATTCACGTAATCCAGGTAGAACGCGTGCTCCCACATGTCCAGCATCAACAACGGCGTCGTCGCCACCGGCACATTGCCCTGCTGGTCATACAGCTGCTCGATGACCAGCTGGCCACCCAGGCCCTCAAAGCCCAGCAACGCCCAACCGGACCCCTGCAGGCTCATCGCCGCCGCCGTGAAGTGCGCCCGGAACGCGTCAAACGAGCCAAAGGCATCGTCGATCGCCGCGGCCAACTCGCCCTCGGGCTTGTCCCCGCCCTCCGGGGACAGGTTGTTCCAGAAAATCGAGTGGTTCGTGTGACCGCCCAGGTGGAACGCCAGGTCCTTGGACAACTTCGGCACATTCCCGAACTCGCCCTTCTCGCGGGCCTCGGCCAGCTGCTCCAACGCCGCATTCGCCCCCGCGACATACGCCGCATGGTGCTTCGAGTGGTGCAGCTCCATGATCCGCGCCGAAATGCTCGGCTCCAGGGCCGCGTAATCGTACTGCAGCTCGGGCAAGGTATAAATAGCCAAAATGACTCCTCAACTCATGTTTCGTGGACACCCGGCCGCGGGATTTCCCGGGGGCCGGTCAAGCGGTGAGGCGGGTGTGCTCACCGATGCTGTGGTAGCCGCGCCGGTGGTAAACCAACGGTGCGGCGGTGGACTGGCCGGAAATGACGTCGAGCACCGAGGCAACGACCACCGTGGCCGGCCCGGCGGCAACGCGCGACTCGATGGAACAGCGCATCGCCACACCCACGCCGTGGATCAGCGGCTCCCCGGTGGCCAGCTTCTCCCATCCCGGCAGCTTGGCAAAGCGCTCCTCGCCGGGGCCGGCGAACAGAGCGGCCACATCGGCGTTCCGGGCCGTCAAAAGGTGGACGAGGATGTGCTCGGCGTCCAGGATGGCCTCGGCGGCGCCGGAGCGCCGCGCAATGTTGAACGCCAGGTATGCGGGATCGGCCGAAACCGAAATCAGCGACGAGGCGGTGATTCCGACCGGTCCGCGGGATCCGGCCGCCGTCACCACTGCGACTCCAGCGGGATGGTTGCCAAAGGCGAGGCGAAACTGGTCCGCGATCGTGGCGGCCGGAAGGTGGGTTTGCACGGCGGGTCGAGGTTCCTCTCTTCGGGGCGTCCACCGGGTGTGGCGGGTTGGCCCGTTACTCCACCACGCTAGAACCTCAACCTTGGTTGAGGTCAAATTGCGTTTCCTCCCGGAACAAGCTGGCGCCGCCCCGGCCGTCGGCGAGCCGGTCGTTGGGATTTACGAATCCGCATTCGGCCAGCGAGAGGCAGCCGCAGCCAATGCAGCCACCCAGCCCGTCGCGCAACGACTGAAGCTGGTGGATCCGCTCCTGGAGGTCCTCGCGCCAGGCCGCCGAGACCGCCTGCCAGTCCTCCTTGCGCGGCGTCCCGTCGGCGGGCAGCCCGGCAAAGAGCTCGGCGATAGAACGCAGCGGAATGCCGGCCCGCTGGGCGGCCCGGATCACGGCCACGCGGCGCAGCACGCTGCGGTCGAAGCGCCGCTGGTTGCCGGTGGTCCGCCACGAGGAGATCAATCCCTCGCGCTCGTAGTAGTGCAGCGCCGAGACCGCGACGCCCGCCCTTTCGGCCAGCTGCCCCACGGACAAATCCAGCGAGGTTCCATCACCCGTATCCATGACTCCATTCTCCCCCGCGGCATCGCGTCCCGCCCGCAGAGGCTCGCGACCCGCGACCGTTCACGGTGCCGCCGTTGACTTTTGTGACGAATCCGCCGGACGTCGATCACCACATTTGAACGGTGTTCAAGTATTCTGTTTGCAGGACCCGCACGCGGCGCAGCGACACCACACACCCGCACACCGCCCCTGAACGCTTAGGAATCCCCCACCGCCATGACCACTCCCGGCCAGCACCTCTACGTACAGTCCCCAGCCCGCATTGGCGCCCGCGACCTCGCACTCGTGTCGGTCTTCGCCGCCCTCATCGCCGTGCTGACCCTGGTTCCGGCCGTGCCGGTGGGTGCCCTGGGCGTTCCGATCACCCTGCAGACCATGGGCGTGGCGCTCACCGCGCTGATCCTGGGCTCGCTGCGCGGCGGCTCGGCCACCGCGCTGTATGTGCTGGTGGGACTGGCCGGCGTGCCGATCTTTGCCAAGTTCTCCGGCGGGCTCGGCGCGCTCGCGGCGCCCAGCGCCGGCTACCTGCTCGCCTTCCCGCTGGCGGCCCTGGTGACCGGCGCGCTGGCCACGCTGGTGCTGCGCAAGGCGACACGGCGCCGCTTCCCCTGGCTGTTCCTGGCGGCCATGGGCGGCTCGATCCTGGTGATCCACCCGCTGGGCATCCTGGGCATGAGCCTGAACGCACAGATCCCGCTGGAAAAGGCCTTCATCCTCGACATGGCGTACTGGCCCGGCGACGTGGTCAAGAACCTGCTTGCCGCCGCCATCGCCGTCAGCGTCTTCAAGGCCTTCCCGGCCTTCGCCCGCCGCCGCTTCCGGGCCTAGCTTCCGCCGACAGCGGCACAATTCCATCCACGACGGCAGCAGGGAATACGGTTAAGCGTGATCCGTTTCAACAACGCGGGAGTCTTCGTCCCCGCCGACGACCAGGCACAGGAGCCGCGCACCATCCTGGCCCCGTGCACCCTCGAGCTCACCGAGTCGCGGATTGCCGTGATCGGTGCCAACGGCTCGGGCAAGTCCACGCTGCTGCGCCTGCTCAACGGGCTGGTCTCCCCCTCGACCGGGACCGTCACCGTCCATGGCTTTGACACCGTGCGGCAGGCCAAGGCCGTGCGGCAGCGCGTGGGTTTCCTCTTCACCGATCCGCTCTCGCAACTGGTGATGCCCATCGTCGCCGAGGACGTCGAGCTCTCGCTCAAGGCCAGCCACCGAAACCGGGCTGCGCGCAGCGCCGCCGCCCAACAGGCGCTCGCCTCGCTGGGCCTGGGACACCTGGCCCGGCGCAGCATCTACGACCTCTCCGGCGGCGAGCGGCAGCTGGTGGCGCTGTGCAGCGTGCTGGCGGCGGGCCAGGACATCCTGGTCGCCGACGAACCGACCACGCTGCTGGACTTGGCCAACAACGAACTGCTGCAGGCCACCCTGGGCACGCTGGAGCAGCAGGTCATCTACGCGACCCACGACCTGGACTTCGCAGCGGCGGCCGACCGCGCACTGCTGGTCGCCGGAGGCCGGGTGGTCTTCGACGGTGCAGCACCGGAGGCCGTGGACACATACCGCCGACTGGTCCGCAACGGGAGCCTGGCCTCGTGAGCGCCTCCCACCAGATGCTGCTGGGACACTACCTGCCCGGCACCAGCCCCGTGCACCGCGCCCCGCTGCTGGCCAAGTACCTGGTGGTCGTGCTGGTGGGCACCGCGGTGCTCGCCTTTCGCGTCCCCGCCGTCGGGCTGGGCACGCTGGCGCTGGGCGTGGGGCTCTTTGCCCTGGCAGGTCCCCGGGTGCTGCGTGCCTGGGCCGCGCCGCTGCGCCAACTCTGGTGGATCTTTGCGATCCTGGGCATCTACCAATCGATCCTGAACACCCCGCTCTTCGCCCTCACCCTGGTCAGCGGCATGCTCGCGGTCATCCAGTGCGGGCGTCTGGTCCTGCTGACCACGACCCAGGCCGCCCTGCTCGACGGACTGGAGCGCGCGGCGGCCCCGGTGCGCCTGGTGGGAGGGAGTCCCGCCACCATCGCGCTGGCCGTGGCCCTGATGCTGCGCAGCATCCCGGCGATCGCGACCTCGGTGCAGGAGCTCTCCGATGCGGCCAGGGCCCGCGGCATCGGACGCAATCCGGCGACCCTTGCCGCGCCGGTGGTCATCAACACCGTGGCCTACGCCCAGCGCACCGCCGATGCGCTGGCCGCCCGCGGCATCATGGAGCGCAACTAACCGGAGCCGTGCACCCCGCGCGAGCTGCCCATCGGCCTAATTACGCCATTCGCAGCCGGTCGCCGTGGCGGGCTGCCTCCACCACGCCGCGCACGAAGTCATCCAATGATGTCGGAACCACCCCGTAGCGACGGGCCAAGGCAGCGGTGTCCAGCTCTGAATCATAGGTCTCCAGCGCTGCCAGCATTCCGGCGAGCATCTCGGGCATTTCGTCCACGGGCAGCCCCGGCGCAATAAAGCGGACCGGGACCGCCCGGCCCATGTGCCGTTCGAAGGCCGCAATCACATCAAGCCACGACACGGCCTCGGGTCCGCCGAGCCGCAGCGCCCGGCCCATGGCGTCGTCCCGGCCATATGCCGCAAGCGCATAGTCTGCGACATCGGACATCGCCACCATCGAGTGCCTGCGCCGGCCCTCGCCGATGAGCGTGACGGTGTCCCCTGCCAACGCCGGGGCACCCACGACGGCCATCGGCAGCAGGTCCATGTAGAAGTCCGGCTGCAGCGCCGTGAAGTCCAGCCCGCTCTCCCTCAGGCGCTGCTCGGTCTCGCCCTTGGCCCGCAACAGGGGCATCGGGCTCTGGCGATCCGCGCCGAGCGCGGAGATGAAGACGAAGCGCTGCACTCCGGCACCGCCAGCCGCATCGATGAGGTTCGCGTTGCCGCGGCGATCGACGGAGTCGATGGTGTCCGGCCCGCCGCGTGACATCGAGTTCGCGGTGGTGATGACACCCTGCACCGATTCGCATGCCGCCCGCAGCGATGCAGGGTCCGACAGGTCGCCGGGAACGGCCTGCGCGCCGGCCCGAACAAGGGCACGGGCCGGCGGCGCGTCAGGGTCGCGCACCAGCACGCGCACGTCTTCGCCGCGAAGCAGGAGCCGTCGGGCGATGAGGCCGCCGAGTTGGCCGGTGGCTCCGATGACGAGAATCATGGCAAGTCCTTTTCCGGTGCCGCCGCGGCACCCGCTATCAGTTCGATGGCGGCATCGACATCGCCGCCGGCTTCATCCACCGGTTCCAGATAGAGTCGCACGCAATCCAGCAACCCGTCGGCAGCGGTGAAGATCATGACGCCGCGCATCAGCTGCCGCGCACCGTCGACCCTGGTGCCGCGCAGTTCCCATTCGGTCCAGGCCGTTCCGCCGTCGATGGCTTGGCTCAGGACCCGCGCGCCGAGGTCGGGGATCCCGGCGAACATCCGCCCCCAATTGCTTCTGACCTGCGAGGACCCGGTGAAGCCGCGGGCGGGGTGGGCGGGCGTCTCGTTGCGGTAGCCGGGGGCGAAGCAGGCAACGAGCGCGTCGAGATCGTGTGCATTGACGGCGTCCACCAGGCGTCCCAGCAATGCCGCCAGGTCGCGCGTCGCCGGGTCGTCCATGACAGCTCCTATTTGATACAGTACGGTGTAACCAATACGAAGTATGGAACCAGAAATGCCCACAGTCAAGACCCCGCGTGGATATGATTCCCGAGGCCGGCGCGCGGCCGCACAGAAGACCCGGGACGCGATCCTTGACGCCGCCGAAGCGCGGCTCCTGGCCCGGGGATACCCGGGAACAACGATCGCCCTTATCGCCGACGACGCCCAGGTCTCGGTGGAGACCATCTACAAGTCGTTCGGCGGCAAGCCGGGGCTGGTCCGGGCCATCTACGCACGCGGTTTGCGCGGCAGTGGTCCCGGGGCGGCCTTCGACCGCTCGGATCGGCTCCGGCAGCACGCAGCCGACGCCGAGTCGCTGATGTCGCTGTGGGGACGGCTCACCGCCGAGGTCGCGGTAACGCTGACCCCGATCCTGCTGCTGGTGCGCTCCGCCGCGGCGAGCGATGCGAACATGGCCGGGCTCCAGGCCCAGTCCAACGCCGAGCGACTGGAACGGATGCGCCACAACGCTCGATTCCTGCAGGAGCGCGGTTACCTCAGGGACGATGTCGGTTTCGACGAGGCCGTCGACATCATGTGGCTGCACAGCTCCCCCGAGCTCTACGAACTGCTCGTGCTGCAGCGCGGATGGGACTCCGAGCGCTTCGCCCGCTACGTGGCTGATTCCATGGCGGGCGCGCTTGTGCGCCCGGCGTCTCCGCGCCCCTGACGCGTCCGGGCCATTGCGGCAGGTCATGACGCAAACGGGGACCCGGAGCGCGACACGCCACCAAAAACCCAGGTGCGCACGTATTGTATGAACCATGAGTTTCAACGACGACGCACAACTGGATTCGGGCCGCATCAGGGACTCCCGCGGCCGCGGCCGCGGGGGAAAGATCGCCGCCGGGGGCGGCGGAATCATCGTGGTGCTGATCGCCGCGTTGCTGGGCATCAACCCCGACATGCTGACGCAGCTGGGGCTCGGCGGGGATCCCGGCATCGAGCAGGGCCCGGGCGAGACCGGCCCGTCGGCCATCTCCGAATGCAAGACCGGGGCCGACGCCAACGCCCGCACCGACTGCCGGATCCTTGCCACGACGCAGTCGCTGGACAGCTTCTGGCTCAACTACCTGCCGCAATACGACGTGGCGGTGCAACGCCCCGGGGTCGAGGTCTTCGACGGGCAGGTGAGTACCGAGTGCGGGACGGCCACCAGCGCGGTGGGCCCGTTCTACTGCCCCGCGGACCGCGTCGCCTACTTCGACACCGGCTTCTTCGCCGACCTGAGCACCAACTACGGCGCCGACGGCGGGCCGCTGGCCGAGGAATACGTGGTGGCCCACGAGTACGGCCACCACATCCAGAACACCATCGGCACCCTGGCCGCCTCCCAGCAGGGCGGGACCGGGGCGACCTCCGGCGCGGTGCGCGTGGAGCTGCAGGCCGATTGCTTCGCCGGGATGTGGGCCGCTCACGCGGCGAACACCAAGGATGCCAACGGCAACACCTTCATGGATCCGTTCACCGAGGCCGACCTGAAGTCGGCGCTTTCGGCGGCCTCCGCGGTGGGCGACGACAGGATCCAGGAGGCGGCCACCGGGCGGGTGAACCCCGAGGGCTGGACGCACGGTTCCTCGGCGCAGCGCCAGGCGTGGTTCCTGCAGGGGTATTCGACCGGGGACATCAACCAGTGCGACACGCTCTCGGCGCGCAGCCTGGACAAGCCCGGAGCCTGAGCACCCAACGCAAACAAGCGAGGTGCGCTTCCCCGAAGGGAAGCGCACCTCGCTTGTTTGCGTTGCGGTTGGCTAGATGTTGAAGCCCAGGGCCCGCATCTGGTCGCGGCCGTCGTCGGTGATCCGCTCCGGACCCCAAGGCGGCATCCAGACCCAGTTCAGCCGGTAGGAATCGACAACCGATTCCAGTGCCTGGCTGACCTGTTCCTCGATGACGTCGGTCAACGGGCAGGCGGCGGTGGTCAGGGTCATGTCAATGAGCAGTGCACCGTCATCGGCGTACTTCAGCCCGTAGAGCAGGCCCAGGTCGACGATGTTGACGCCGAGCTCGGGGTCGATGACGTCCTTGAGCGCCTCTTCGACGTCCTCAAGCTCGGTTTCCGCCGACCCGCTGGTCGTTTCGTTCGATACGCTCATGACTAGGCCGGAACGTTCAGGAAGCGGTCGTAGCCCTCGTCCTCGAGGCGGTCGGCCAGCTCGGCGCCACCCTGCTCGGCGATCTTGCCGTCAACGAAGACGTGCACGAAGTCGGGCTTGATGTAGCGCAGGATGCGGGTGTAGTGCGTGATGAGCAGCGTGCCCATCTCGTTCTCCTCCTGGGCGCGGTTGACGCCCTCGGAGACGACCTTCAACGCGTCGACGTCCAGGCCCGAGTCGGTCTCGTCCAGGATGGCGAACTTCGGCTTGAAGAGCTCGAGCTGCAGGATCTCCACGCGCTTCTTCTCGCCGCCGGAGAAGCCCTCGTTGACGTTGCGCGAGGCGAACTCGGCATCGATCTTCAGCTTTTCCATGGCGCTCTTGACGTCCTTGGTCCAGGTCCGCAGCTTCGGGGCTTCCCCGTCGATGGCGGTCTTGGCGGTGCGCAGGAAGTTCGTCATCGAGACGCCCGGAACCTCGACCGGGTACTGCATGGCCAGGAACATGCCGGCGCGTGCGCGCTCGTCAACGCTCATCTCCAGGACGTCGGCACCGTCGAGGGTGATCGAGCCGGAGGTGACGGTGTAGCGCGGGTGTCCGGCGATGGTCGAGGCCAGGGTGGACTTGCCCGAGCCGTTGGGGCCCATGATGGCGTGGGTTTCACCGGTCTTGATGGTGAGGGAAACGCCCTTGAGGATTTCCTTGTTGCCCTGCTCGGTCTCGATGGAGACGTGCAGGTCCTTGATTTCCAGAGTAGACATGCCTTGGGTCCGTTCTCTTTCCGTGAATGTCGATGTGGATCGACGAAGTTTTTGTGTTGGTGGGAAAAGCCTGGATTAGCTGTCCGTGGCGGCGAGCTCGCGCTCGATCGTCTCGGCCAGGCGTTCCTCGATCTCCGGGACCCGGATCTGCTGCACGATCTCGTTCAGGAAGCCGCGCACCACCAGGCGGCGCGCTGTCTTCTCGTCGATGCCGCGGCTCATCAGGTAGAAGAGGTGCTCGTCGTCGAAACGGCCGGTCGTGGAGGCGTGTCCGGCTCCGTCGATCAGTCCGGTCTCGATCTCCAGGTTCGGCACCGAGTCGGCGCGTGCGCCCTCGGTGAGCACCAGGTTGCGGTTGGCCTCGTAGGAGTTGGTCCCCTTGGCTTCCTTGCGGATCAAGACGTCCCCGACCCACACGGTGTGCGCGTCCTTGCCCTGCAGTGCGCCCTTGTACAACACGTTGGACTTGCAGTTCTCGGTGGCGTGGTCAACGAACAGGCGGTGTTCCAGGTGCTGTCCGGCATCCGCGAAGTACAGCCCGAAGAGCTCCACCTCGCCGCCCTCGCCGTCAAAGTGCGCCGACGGGGTCAGGCGGACCAGGTCGCCGCCGTAGGTCACCGCGATGTGCTTCAGGTGGCCGTCCTTGCGGACCTTGGCCAGGTGCGAGGAAGCGTGGATCGCGTCATCGGCCCAGGCCTGCAGCGAGATCACGGTCAGCTTGGCACCTTCGCGGACATCGATTTCGATGTTCTGCGCCAGCACCACGGACCCGACGTGGTCGATGACCACCACGGACTCGGAGTTGGCCTCGGCGACCACCACGAGGTGGCTGGCCGCCGCCTCGGTGGAGGTGCCGGTGTAGGTCAGCGTGACCTGTTCGCCGCTGGAGTTCGCGGGAATGGTCAGCACCTTGGCCTCGGCCGCATGCTTCCAGGCGTTGGCCGAGATGCGGTCCTCCGGGATTCCGGCGGAACCGACGCGGGCGTCGGTCATCGCAACGGTTTCCAGGGTGGCGGCCTTGGCGCCCGAAAGCGCCAGCTCGGGGGCGGTACCGGCCAGCTCGTTCTTGTGCAGGCCGCCCATGCGCTTGAGCGGGGTGAAGCGGAAGTCCTCTTCACGACCGGTCAGCGCCGGGAAGTCCTCGACGTTGTAGCTGGTCTTGCGACCGGCGCGGGAGGAATCGGGGATTCCGGCCCCGCCGCCGTGGCTGTGCGCCTTGGAGGCGTCGCCGCCCAACGGCGCGGTTGCTTCTGCTTCGTTCAACGGAGAGAGGTTTTCGCCCTCTTCGGTGAAACCGGAAATGCTGGGTGCACCGAGACGGGCCTTTTCGCCCGTTACGTGAGTTGCGGTATCAGTCATGATTAACCGACGGATCCTTCCATCTGCAGTTCAATGAGGCGGTTCAGTTCCATGGCGTACTCCATCGGGAGCTCGCGGGCAATCGGCTCGACGAAGCCGCGCACGATCATGCCCATGGCTTCCTCTTCGGTCATGCCGCGGCTCATCAGGTAGAAGAGCTGCTCCTCGGACACGCGCGAAACCGTCGCCTCGTGGCCCATGGTCACGTCGTCCTCGCGGACGTCGATGTACGGGTAGGTGTCCGACCGGGAGATCTGGTCAACCAGCAGCGCGTCGCACTCGACCGAGTTGCGTGCGCCCTTGGCACCCTCGCGCACCTGGACCAGGCCGCGGTAGGCGGCGCGGCCGCCGTTGCGGGCCACCGACTTGGAGACGATCTTCGAGGACGTGTTCGGGGCGATGTGCACCATCTTGGACCCGGTGTCCTGGTGCTGGCCCTCGCCGGCGAAGGCGATCGACAGGGTCTCGCCGCGTGCGTGCTCGCCGACCAGGTAGACGGCCGGGTACTTCATGGTGACCTTGGAGCCGATGTTGCCATCGACCCATTCCATGGTCGCGCCCTCTTCGCAGACGGCGCGCTTGGTGACCAGGTTGTACACGTTGTTCGACCAGTTCTGGATCGTGGTGTAGCGGACGCGGGCGCCCTTCTTCACGATGATCTCGACAACTGCCGAGTGCAGCGAGTCCGAGGTGTAGATCGGGGCGGTGCAGCCCTCGATGTAGTGCACGTAGGAATCCTCGTCGGCGATGATGAGGGTGCGCTCGAACTGGCCCATGTTTTCCGTGTTGATGCGGAAGTATGCCTGCAGCGGGATCTCCACGTGGACGCCCTTGGGGACGTAGACGAAGGAACCGCCGGACCAGGTCGCGGTGTTCAGCGAGGCGAACTTGTTGTCGCCCACCGGGATGATCGTGCCGAAGTACTCCTTGAAGATGTCTTCGTGCTCGCGCAGCGCGGTGTCGGTGTCAAGGAAGATGACACCCTGCTTCTCCAGGTCCTCGCGCAGCTGGTGGTAGACGACCTCGGACTCGTACTGGGCGGCAACACCGGAAACCAGGCGCTGCTTTTCGGCCTCGGGGATGCCCAGCTTGTCGTACGTGTTCTTGATGTCCTCGGGCAGGTCCTCCCAGCTGGTGGCCTGCTTCTCGGTGGAACGCACGAAGTACTTGATGTTGTCGAAGTCGATGCCCGAGAGGTCGGCGCCCCAGGTGGGCATGGGCTTGCGGTCGAAGTACTTCAGGCCCTTCAGGCGCATGTCCAGCATCCACTGGGGCTCGGACTTGAGCTCCGAGATGTTGCGGACAACGTCTTCGTTGATGCCGCGGCGCGCATTGGCGCCCGCGTCGTTCTTGTCGCTCCATCCGTACTCGTAATTACCGATTCCTTGGAGTTCTGGGTTCTTCTCCAGGATCTCGGTAATCACGCCGGCGTCGGGGGACTCCTGTGCAATCTGATCCGTCATCGCGGCCTCTCCTGCTTCGTGATCTTGATTCGAGTTCTCTTCTCAGCACGCTGAGGAGTTTGGTTCCGGCCCACGGGGACGTGGGTCGTACACACATGCCCGCCGCTGGCAAGTGTCGAGAGCCTTCGCACATCGACACCCAGCAGACGGGAAAAGGCCTGGGTTTCCATCTCGCAAAAGACGGGGAATTCCCTGGCCAAATCTTGGATGGGGCAGTGCCCCTGGCACAGCTGGACGCTGAGCATGGTGGCGGTCGGCGAATCCGCGCCGACCTTGCGGGTGGAGGCAACGAATCCGTCCGCGCTGAGCGCCTCGCTCAGCGCGTCGGCGCGTTCCTCGAGGCCCTCGATCTCGGCCACCACGGGACGGTAACGCCGTTCCATGGCGGCAAAGCGGCGGGCGGCAAAGGCCTCGACGGCCGCCGGTCCGGCAGCCCGGCCAAGTTCGGCCAGTGCGTCGGTGGCGATGTCCAGGTAGTCGTTGCCCATCTTGGTTTGGCCGCGGTGCGACAGCACGTAGCGGCGTGAGGGCCGGCCGGCGCCGGTGCGCTGGTTGGCCACGAGCTTGACCTCGACGAGCCCCTGCTTGGAGAGCGCATCGAGGTGGCGACGGACGGCTGCAGGGGTAAAGCCCAGGCGCTCGCCCAGTTCGGCGGCGCTGACCGGGCCGTCTTCCAACACGGAATACAGGACTCGGTCGCGGGTGCGTTCTTCGGCTTCCCCTGTCGCGGGAATGTTGGGTGCCGGGGCGTCGCCGACCGGCACTGTCTGATTCGATGAATACACAACACAAGCATGCGCTAATCCAGCACGCCCGTCTAGTAAGGCACTGCTTACCTCGCCGCGGGCTTAATGCCGCACCCGGCCACCGGGGCCCGGGGAGACCGGCGCCACACCCCGACCGCCCCATCTTCTACCTGACATAGAATAGCCGGGTGTCCAATGTGTCTCCAAGCCTCGTGATCGAGGACTTGCTCAAAGATTTCGGCCCCGTCCCCGCCCTGGACGGCCGCATGATGCGCGTGCTCTACGGCATCAGTCTCAAGGCCGACCCCGGAACCGTCACCACCCTGCTGGGCTCCAACGGCGCCGGGAAGTCCACCACCCTGGGATGCGCACAGGGCTTGCTGCGTCCCAACGGCGGCACCGTGCGCCTGCTGGGCGAGGATCCCTACGGCGCCAGCCCGGCGCTGCGCTCGCGCGTGGGCGTGATGCTGCAGGACGGCGGGTTGCCGCCCTCGCTGCGCCCGATCCCGCTGCTGCGCCACGTCGCCTCGTTCTACCGCCGCCCGGCGGACATCGACTCCCTCATCGAGCGCTTGGGCATCGACGAGTTCGCCACCACGTCGATCCGCCGGCTTTCCGGCGGCCAAAAGCAGCGCGTGGCCCTGGCCGCAGCCCTGGCCGGAAACCCCGAAGTCGCCTTCCTCGACGAGCCAAGCGCCGGACTGGATCCGCAATCGCGCCAGGTCGTCTTCGAGCTCATCGGCGAACTGCGCGAGGCCGGAATGTGCATCGTGCTGACCACGCACCTCATGGAGGACGCGCAACGGCTTTCCGACTACGTCTACATCATCGACGAGGGGCGCAACGTCGCCCAGGGAACCGTCTCGGAGCTCACCGCGCACGCCGCGCACGAGGCACCGGCCCAGGCCGTGACCTTCACCGCGGCGGCGGCCATGGCGCTGCCCGCCCTGCCGGAGCACCTCACCCTCGCCGAGGCGACGCCCGGGCACTACCGGCTCGACGGGGTCCGCTCCCCCGGGGACCTGGCGGAACTGACCACGTGGTGGACCCGCGAGGACATCCTGCCCCACGCACTGACCATGCAACCGCGCACGCTTGAAGACGTGTTCCTGGAGATTGCCGACAAGGGAAACAATGCCAACTAGTACGCAGGCCGCCCCGGCGGCCGCCAACGCGCAGGGAACCCTCCGGCGCATCCTGCTGCAGGGACGCTACGAGACCCTGGGCATGATCAGCAACGGCGAGCAGCTCGTCGTGGCCGTGGTGCTGCCGCTGATGGCCCTCTTCGGACTGGTCTTCACCGACCTGCTCAAGGACGTCGCCGCCAACCCCATCGACGCCGCCGCCCCCGGCGTGCTGGCCCTGTGCGTGGTCTCCACCGCGTTCACCGGGCAGGGCATCGCCACCGGATTCGACCGCCGCTACGGGGTGCTGCGCTTCCTCTCCACCACCCCGCTGGGCCGGGCCGGCCTGATCTACGGCAAGGTCATGGCGGTGTTGGCAGTCCTCTTCCTGCAGGTCCTCGTCATCGGCGGCACCGCGCTGCTGCTCGGATGGCGGCCCGCGCCCGCGGGCATCGGCTGGGCCCTGGCGCTGCTGGTGCTCGGCGCGGCGGCGTTCACCGCCCTCGGCCTACTGGTCGCCGGCACCGTGCGCCCCGAGGCCACCCTGGCCATCACCAACCTGGCGTGGGTCCTGCTGGCGGCCGTCGGGGGCATCCTGTTCCCCAGCACCCGGGCACCGGACTACCTGCAGCCGATCGTCGACCTGCTGCCCTCGGCCGCCCTGGGCGATTCCCTGAGGGCCGCCCTGATCACCGGAACCGGGTCGGTCTCCGGAATCCTCATCTTGCTGGCATGGACCCTCATTGCCGGCTTCGCCGCAACCCGCTGGTTCAAGTGGAACTAGAATCCTGGAGCACAACACCATGAGCACCACCTCCCCCGCCGCCAACCGCTGGACGGACAAGTTGCCCGCCACCGTGAACACCACGGTGCACCGCCTGGCCATTGCCTCCCTCGCATCCCAGATCGGCATCATCATCACCGGCGGCGCCGTGCGCCTGACCAAGTCGGGGCTGGGCTGCTCGCAGTGGCCCAACTGCGTGCCCGGCTCCATGACCCCGGTGGCCGAGATGGGGATCCACGGGCTCATCGAGTTCGGCAACCGCCTGCTGACCTTCATCCTCGCGGCCATCGCGGTGGCCATGATCGTGTCGATCTGGCGTATGCGCTCCACCCACAAGACCATCTACCGCCTGTCGATAGCGCTGCTTGCAGTCATCCCGGCCCAGGCGGTCATCGGCGGCATCACCGTCTGGTCCAACCTGAACCCGTGGGTCGTGTCCCTGCACTTCCTGGTCTCGGCGGCACTGGTCATGGCCGCGACGCTGCTGGTCAACCGCACCGGCGCACTGCGCCGCGGCGAAACCTCGCTGGGCGCGCCCGCCGGCGCCACGCAGCGCTTCCTGGCCTGGACCATGTTCGCCGCCTCCGCGCTGGCCCTGGTGCTGGGCACCATCGTCACCGGCACAGGTCCGCACGCCGGCGACGCCGATGCCCCGCGCCACATGTTCGACCCGTACATCGTCACGCGCATCCACGTGGTCCCGGTCTACCTGCTGGTCGCGGCAACCCTCGTCGCCCTGGTGCTGGCGTTCCGCCACGCAGCGGAGGCGAAGCTGCGCACTCCCCTGCTGCTGCTGGCCGGCGTCGTGCTGCTGCAGGGCGTCATCGGCTACGTCCAGCACTTCACCGGGCTGCCGATCCTGCTGGTGCTCGCCCACATGCTCGGAGCCTCGCTGCTGGCCGCGGCCGCCGTGAACGTCTGGGACAGGACCACCGGGAAGTTCCCGTTCTGACACTCCCCGAACCCCCGCAGTCCCGAGGAGGCCCCGGCTCGCTGAAAGCGTGCCGGGGCCTCCTTGCGCATCCGGCGCCCCTGCGCCTCGAACTCCGCCTCATCGGCACCGGCAGCTGTCGCCTGGGTGCCGGCGTATTCCGGCCCCTCGGGGCGCTGCCGGCACTGGAGATCCCATCCGCCGTGGTGCTGCGTCCCGGAAACATGGCCGCCATCGACATCGAGGGCGGCGCCGAGGACCTTTCCGGCACGCTCACCGTCGACGGGACCCGGCACCCCGGCGGATATGCCGATGCGGGCGAGGAGAACCGCGGGGCACGCTGAGCGCCGGCCGCCGGCCCTGGCGCGCGCCCAAGGCAACTCGGCGCAGCCGACAACGAAACGGCCCCCGGATAGTCCGGGGGCCGCTTGCGTGAATGACGGGGTGGGGTCAGCCGAAGAGCGGGCCGCCCACGAACGGATCGATGGCCAGCGCCACGAACACCAGCGTCAGATAGGTGATGGAGATGTGGAAGACCTTCATGGCCTTCTTGTTCATGTCCGCCGGCTCGTGGTCGCGCTGCGCCTCGCGGTAAAGCACGTGGCACTCGTAGACGAACCACAGGCCCGAGACGCCGGCAAGCACGGTGTAGACGATGCCCGCGTAGCCCATCGGCACCAGCAGCAGCGAGCACACCAGCGTGGCCCAGGCGTACAGCACGACCTGCACCGAGACCCGGCGGGCGCTGGAAATCGCGCCGAGCATCGGCACGCGTGCGGCGTTGTAGTCATCGGCGTACTTCATCGACAGCGGCCAGTAGTGCGGCGGGGTCCACAGGAAGATGATGAGGAACAAGATGATGGCCGGCCATTCGATCTTGTTGGTGACGGCGGCCCAGGCGATCAGCACCGGCATGCAGCCGGCAATCCCGCCCCATACGATGTTCTGTGCGGTGCGGCGCTTGAGGATCAACGTGTACAGCACCACGTAGAAGAGGATGGCCGCCAGCCCGAGGGCGGTGGTCAGCGGGTTGGTCCCGAACCAGAGCACCGCCAGCGAGGCGATGGCCAGGACCCAGGAGAAGACCAGCGCCTCGCGCTCGGTGACTTCGCCGGTGACCAGCGGACGCCCCTTGGTGCGCTGCATGACCCTGTCCATGTCGCGGTCGATATAGCAATTGAAGGAGCCCGAGGCCCCTGCCGCCATAGCACCGCCCAGCAACGTGGCCAGCACCAGGGAAATCGAGGGGAAACCGCGTTCGGCGAACATCATGGTCGGCAACGTGGTCACGAGCAGCAGCTCAATGACGCGCGGCTTCGTCAGGGCCACATAGGCCTTGGCCTTGCGCGAGACGAATTCGCCGGCCGATTCGTTCGGCTGGCGAGCTGCGCGAGCCCTCGTTGCGGAGTCAACGGACACGGTCTTCACAGACATCTACTCAGTTCTACGGGGGTAATTAGGACAATCACCCCCCATCATACCCTTTTACGTGTTGTAGAAATGGGCCGCGATCTTTGCATGCGGGCGACACGCGGGTGCATCCTCCCGCCGGGTGCGGCACCAATTGTTTTCGCCATGCCTCAACAAGCGGTCTCAAACAGGCACTTTTGCACCCAATGGCGCTAAGCTGGAAGCGTTGCGCCGCCGCCGAAACTGTCCTGTCAACCACCGGACGGACGGCGGCGTTGTGCTTACAGGGCGGGACGCCGGCGCAACCAACAGACTTTGAAATGCACACCGTACAGGGAGGACCCACAACGTGGCGCCACTAGCAGACAACAGCGAATTCGCTTGGACCGATCTTGACCAGCGAGCCGTCGACACCGCCCGCGTGCTCGCCGCGGACGCGGTTGAGAAGGTGGGGAACGGGCACCCCGGAACGGCGATCTCGCTGGCCCCGGCCGCGTACCTGCTCTTCCAGCAGCACCTGCGCCACGACCCGTCCGACCCGGCGTGGATCGGCCGCGACCGCTTCGTGCTCTCCCCCGGCCACACCTCGCTAACCCTCTACCTGCAGCTCTTCCTCTCCGGCTACGGCCTGGAACTCGAGGACCTCCAGGCGCTGCGCACCTGGGGCGCCAAGACCCCGGGACACCCGGAGTACGGCCACACCGCCGGCGTGGAAATCACCACCGGCCCGCTGGGCCAGGGCCTGGCCTCGGCCGTGGGCTTCGCCTATGCCCAGCGCCGCATGCGCGGGATGTTCGACGCCGACGCGGCTGCCGGCACCTCGCCGTTCGACCACACCGTGTGGGTCATCGCCTCCGACGGAGACCTGCAGGAGGGCGTCACCTCCGAGGCCTCCTCGCTGGCCGGCCACCAGGAACTGGGCAACCTTGTTGTCGTCTATGACGAGAACCACATCTCCATCGAGGACGACACCGACGTTGCGTTCACCGAGAACGTGCTGGGCCGCTACGAGTCCTACGGCTGGCACACCCAGCGCGTGGACTGGACCAAGACCGGGAACTACGTCGAGGACCTCGCCGAGCTGGACGCCGCACTGCGCGCCGCCAAGGCCGAGACCTCCCGCCCGTCGATCATTTCCCTGCGCACCGTCATCGGCTTCCCCGCCCCGACCAAGGCGGACACCGGCGGCATCCACGGCTCCAAGCTGGGAGGCGACGAGGTCGCCGGCCTGAAGAAGGCCCTGGGCTTCGACCCCGAGGCCCACTTCGCCATCGACGACGAGGTGCTGGCCCACGCCCGCTCCGTGCAGGAGCGCGGCACGCAGGCCCGGGCCGCCTGGCAGGAGGGCTTCGACGCCTGGTCCGCGGCCAACCCGGAAAACGCCGCCCTGCTGGCTCGCCTGGAATCCGGCGAGCTTCCGGCCGGCTGGGACGAGAACCTGCCGGTCTTCGAACCCGGCAAGGACGTCGCCACCCGCTCGGCCTCCGGCAAGGTCATCAACGCCGTTGCCGGCGTGCTGCCCGAGCTCTGGGGCGGCTCGGCCGACCTGGCCGGCTCGAACAACACCACCATCGAGGGCGCGCCCTCGTTCATCCCGGAATCGCGCTCCACCGACTCCTGGAAGGGCAACCCGTACGGACGGGTGCTGCACTTCGGCATCCGCGAGCACGCAGCGGCAGCCATCGTCAACGGCATCACCCTGGCTTCCCCGACCCGCGCCTACTCGGGCACCTTCCTGATCTTCTCCGACTACCAGCGACCGGCCATCCGCCTCTCGGCACTGATGGGCGTGCCCTCCATCTATGTGTGGACCCACGACTCCATCGGCCTGGGCGAGGACGGACCGACGCACCAGCCGGTCGAGCAGCTCGCCTCCCTGCGCGCCATCCCGAACCTGGACGTGGTCCGCCCGGCCGACGCCAACGAGGTCTCCTTCGCCTGGAAGAAGATCCTGGAGACCACCTCCAACCCCGCCGGCATCATCCTCTCGCGCCAGAACCTGCCGGTCTACGACCGCAGCGAACTGGGCTTCGGCGCAGCATCGGGCACCGAAAAGGGCGCCTACGTGCTGGCCGACGCCACCGCCAACGGCGAGGTCGTCGCCCCCGAGGTATTGCTGCTGGCCACCGGCTCCGAGGTCTCCCTGGCCATCGAGGCCCGCGAGGCGCTGCAGGCCCAGGGCGTGCCCGCCCGCGTGGTGTCCATCCCGTGCCTGGAATGGTTCAACCAGCAGGACGCCGCCTACCGCGAATCCGTGCTGCCCGCCGCAGTGAAGGCCCGCGTCTCCGTCGAGGCCGGCGTGGCCATGGGCTGGCGCGAGCTGGTGGGCGATGCCGGACGCATCATCTCCCTTGACCACTACGGCGCCTCCGCCGACTACAAGCGCCTGTTCACCGAGTTCGGGATCACCGCGGAGGCCGTCACCGCCGCCGCCCTCGACTCCATCTCGGCCGCCAAGTAACACCCCCCACACGCAAAGGATTTTTACCGTGAGCAACGCAAACACCCAGGCCCTCTCCGACGCCGGCGTCTCGATCTGGCTCGATGACCTCTCCCGCGAACGCCTGACCTCCGGTTCGCTGGAAGCCCTGATCAAGGAAAAGAACGTCGTCGGGGTCACCACCAACCCCTCGATCTTCCACGCCGCCCTGCAGGACGGCGAGTCCTACGCGGCCCAGGTCGCCGAGCTGGCGGCAGCCGGCATGGACGCCGAGGAAGCCGTCTTCAAGATCACCAGCGACGACGTCGCCGCGGCCTGCGACCTGTTCGCGCCGATCGCCGCCGCCACCAACGGCGTCGACGGACGCGTCTCCATCGAGGTCGACCCGCGCCTGGCCCGCAAGACCGCCGAGACCATTGCCGAGGCCAAGGTCCTGCACGAGATGGTCGGCCGCGAGAACGTGCTGGTCAAGATCCCGGCAACCGTCGAGGGCCTGGAGGCCATCGCGCAGACGCTGGCCGCCGGCATCTCCGTGAACGTCACCCTGATCTTCTCCCTGGAGCGCTACCGCGCGGTCATCAACGCCTTCCTCACCGGGTTGGAGGCAGCCAAGGCCAACGGCCACGACCTGTCCAAGCTGCACTCGGTCGCCTCCTTCTTCGTCTCCCGCGTGGACACCGAGATCGATGCGCGCCTGAACGCCATCGGCACCGACGAGGCACTGGTGCTGCGCGGCAAGGCAGGGGTGGCCAACGCCCGCCTGGCCTACCAGGTCTACGAGGAGACCTTCACCTCCGAGCGCTGGAACGTGCTGGCCGCCGCCGGAGCCAACGCCCAGCGCCCGCTGTGGGCCTCCACCGGCGTGAAGGACCCGGCCCTGCCGGACACCCTCTACGTCACCGAGCTGTGCGCGCCGAACACCGTGAACACCATGCCGGAGAAGACCCTCGAGGCCACCGCCGACCACGCGGAGATCACCGGTGACGCCGTCTCCGGGACCTACGAGCAGGCCAACGCCGTGCTCGACGCCCTGGCCGCCCTGGGCGTGAGCTACAACGACGTCGTGGCCAAGCTCGAGGTCGAGGGCCTGGAAAAGTTCGAGGCCGCCTGGAACGAGCTGCTGACCGACCTCGACGCCTCGCTCAAGAACGCGAACGTGAAATGAGCTCCCTCGGGTTCATAGCCACGGGGGCCGCGCAGGCGGCCATCGAGGCGCACGTGCCGTCCCTGGTGGCCGAGAAGGTCGCCAGCCGCATCGCGGCCAAGGACACCACGGTGTGGGTCGAATCGGCCCGCGCCGAGGCCGCCGTCCGCCTGGGCTGGGTCGACGCGCCGGAGGTCTCCCGCGCCCTGGTGCCGGGCATCCTGGCGCTGCGCGACGAGCTGCGCGCCGAGGGCGTGAACCGCATTGTGCTCGCGGGCATGGGCGGTTCCTCGCTGGCGCCGGAGGTCATCTGCGCGACCAACGACGTGGAACTGGTCACCTGCGACTCCACCGACCCGGAAATGGTTGCCGGCATCCTGGCCGACCGCCTGGCCACCACCGCCCTGGTGGTTGCCTCCAAGTCCGGCTCCACGGTGGAGACCGACTCGCAGCGCCGGGTCTTCGAGCAGGCGTTCAACGACGCCGGCCTCGACGCCGCCTCGCGCATCATCGTGGTCACCGACCCGGGCTCGCCGATGGACGAGGCAAGCCGGGCGGCCGGCTACCGCGCGGTGTTCAATGCCGACCCGTCCGTGGGCGGGCGCTACTCGGCGCTGACCGCCTTCGGGCTGGTTCCCGCCGGCCTGGCGGGCGTTGACATCGAGGCGTTCCTGGACGAGGCGGCGGCCGCCGCCGAGTTCCTGGCCGAGGACGACGAGGACAACATCGCCCTGGCCCTGGGCGCCGCAATGGCGGGCACCTCCCCGCTGCGCGACAAGCTCATCTTCGCCGACGAGGGCTCGGGACTTGCCGGTTTCGCCGACTGGGCCGAACAGCTCATTGCCGAATCCACCGGCAAGGAGCAGACCGGCGTGCTGCCGGTCGTCGTGGAGGACCGGGCACCGGAAACCGTCTCCGGCGCCGCGGACTTCCTGCAGGTGCGCCTGGTCGCCGACACTGGCATGCTCACCGACGACGACATCGATGCCGAAGCCGCCTCGGTCGCCATCTCCGGCGCCCTGGGCGCACAGATGCTGCTCTGGGAGTACGCAACCGCGATCGCCGGGCGCTTGCTGGAAATCGACCCGTTCGACCAGCCGGACGTGGAGGCCGCGAAGGTCGCCGCCCGTTCACTGCTCGACGGCACCCCGGAACCCGTTCCGGCGGCGTTCACCGAGGGCGCCATCGAGGTCCGCGGCTCCGCGGGGCTGTTGGAGGGCTGCGATTCGCTCGCCGGCGCGCTGGCGGCCCTGGTGGCCGCGTTGCCGGCCAACGGCTACCTTGGCATCCAGGCCTACCTGGACCGCCGGGCCGACACCGAGCTGGAGGCCATCCGTCCGGTGCTTGCCGCCGCGGCCGACCGCCCGGTGACCTTCGGCTGGGGACCGCGCTTCCTGCACTCCACCGGACAGATCCACAAGGGCGGGCCGCGCACGGGCGGCTACCTGCAGCTCACCGCCGAATCCTCGATGGACCTGTCCATCCCGGGCCGGGCATTCACCTTCGGGGAGCTGATTGCCGCGCAGGCAAGCGGCGACGCGCAGGTGCTGGCCGACCTGGGCCGCCCGGTGCTGCGCCTGCACCTGACGGACAAGGAAGCCGGCATCCGGCAATTGGACAAGCTGGTCCGGGAGATGGCCCAGGCCTGATCCCCCGCCCCGGCTTTCCGCCGCGCACCGGGTGCCTCCAGCACCCGGTGCGCGTCCCCCCGGCACCCCCCTCCCAACACCTGAAGGTTCCCCTCCTGATGCCCGAAACCTCCCGGCGCCCCGCGCGCAACCACCCCAATCCGCTGCGTGATCGGCGGGACCGCCGCCTTGACCGCATCGCCGGCCCCTCCGCCCTGGTGTTCTTCGGCATCACCGGCGACCTGGCCCGCAAGAAGCTCATGCCCGCCGTCTACGACCTGGCCAACCGCGGCCTGCTGCCGCCGAACTTCGCCGTCGTCGGCTTCGGCCGCCGCTCCTGGAGCGCCGGGGAATTCGCCGCCGAGGCCAAGGCCTGGGTGCAGGCCCACGCGCGCACCCCGTTCAACGAGACCGTGTGGGAGCAGCTGGCCAGCGGCTTCAGGTTCATTTCCGGCGGGTTCGACGACGACGACGCCTTCGTGAACCTGCGTGAGACCCTCGATGACCTGGCGCAAAGCCGCAGCACCGGCAAGAACCACGCCTTCTACCTCTCGATCCCGCCGAACTCCTTCGAGACCGTCTGCGAGCAGCTCTCCAGGCACGGGCTGGCCAACGACGACTCCGCCGACGCCGGCTGGTCGCGGGTGGTCATCGAAAAGCCCTTCGGCCACGACCTGGCCTCCGCGCGCGAGCTGAACGAGATCGTCGAGTCGGTCTTCCCGCCCGACGCGGTCTTCCGCATCGACCACTACCTGGGCAAGGAGACGGTGCAGAACCTGCTCGCCATGCGCTTCGCCAACCAGCTCTTCGAGCCGCTGTGGAACGCCAACCACGTGGACCACGTGCAGATCACCATGGCCGAGGACATCGGCATCGGCGGGCGCGCGGGCTACTACGACGGGGTGGGCGCCGCCCGCGACGTCATCCAAAACCACCTGCTGCAGCTGCTGGCGCTGACCGCCATGGAGGAACCCATCTCCTTCGACGCCGACCACCTGCGCAGCGAAAAGGAAAAGATCCTCGCCGCCGTGCGGCTCCCGGAGGACCTGGCCGCGGCAAGCGCGCGCGGGCAGTACACCTCCGGCTGGCAGGGCGGGGAGGAGGTCACCGGATTCCTGGACGAGGAGGGCTTCAACCCCGCCTCCAAGACCGAGACCTACGCGGCGATCAAGCTGGAGATCAACACCCGCCGCTGGGCGGGCGTGCCGTTCTACCTGCGCGCCGGCAAGCGCCTGGGCCGTCGCGTCACGGAGATCGCGGTGGCCTTCAAGCGCGCCCCGAACCTGCTCTTCACCGACCACAAGGACGACGAGTTCGGGCAGAACGCCATCGTCATCCGGGTCCAGCCCGACGAGGGCGTAACCATCCGCTTCGGCTCCAAGGTCCCGGGGACCTCGATGGAGGTGCGCGACGTGACCATGGACTTCGGCTACGGGCACGCGTTCACCGAGTCCTCCCCCGAGGCCTACGAGCGGCTGATCCTCGACGTGCTCCTCGGCGAGCCGCCGCTGTTCCCGAGGCACGAGGAGGTCGAGCAGTCCTGGCGCATCCTTGACCCGTTCGAGGAACATTGGGCGGCGCTGCCCGAGCAGCCCGAACCCTACGCCCCCGGCTCGTGGGGCCCGGCCTCGGCCGACGAATTGATGGCCCGCGACGGAAGGACATGGCGCCGCCCATGATTGTGCAGATGCAGGACACCACGACCTCGAAGATCTCCAAGGAACTGGTCACCATGCGCCGGGCCGGCGGCTCCTCCGCGCTCTCCCGCGTGCTCACGCTGCTGGTGATCACCAGCGCCGGGTTCGAGGAGGACGCCATCGCCGCGGCCTCGCTGGCCAGCCGCGAACACCCCTGCCGCATCGTGGTGGTGGTCCAGGGCGCCAGCACCGGGACCACCCGGCTGGACGCGCAGATCCGCCTCGGCGGGGACGCCGGCGCCGCGGAGGTCATCGTGCTGCACACCTTCGGGCCCGACGCGCACGTGGACGAATCCCTGGTCTCCGGGCTGCTGCTGCCCGACGCCCCGATCGTGGCCTGGTGGCCGCACGGGGTGCCGGCCGACGCCTCGGCCAGCCCGCTGGGGAGGATCGCGCACCGCCGCATCACCGACTCCGGCGCCGAGGAGGACCCGCGCGCCGCGCTGTTCTCCCTGGCCAAGTCCTACCGGGCCGGGGACACCGACCTGGCCTGGACCCGGCTGACGCTCTGGCGCGCCCAGCTGGCCTCGGTCTTCGACCAGCTGGACCCGGCCGAGGTCACCTCCGCCACCGTCACCGGTGCCGTGGACTCCCCCTCCACCGTGCTGCTCGCCGCCTGGCTGCGGCTGTGCCTGGGGATCCCGGTCACCCTGGCCTCCTCCCCCGAGGGCACCGGCGTCCGCTCGGTGCGCTTCACGCGCGATTCCGGGGACGTCGAGCTGTCCCGTCCCCCCGGGGACGTGGCCGAGCTGTACCAGCCGGGCCAGAAGGCCCAGCTGATTTCCCTGCCGCAGCGCTCGGTCTCCGACTGCCTGGCCGAGGAAATGCGCCGCCTCGACCCGGACGAGGTGTTCGGCGAGGTCGTGCGCGAGGGCCTGAAACGCACCAACCTGAGGAGCATCCGTGCCAGCGAACGCTAGGCGACACGTCGTCATCCACCCCGACCTTCCCGCCACCGCGGCGGCCGTTGCCGCAAGGCTGCTCACCGCGGTGCTGGACGCCCAGGCCGCGCGCGGCGAGGCGAGCATCGTGCTCACCGGCGGAACCCTGGGCATCGCCTCCCTCGCGCAGGTCGCGGCCTCGCCCGCACTGGGCGCGGTGGACTGGTCCCGGGTGAACATCTACTGGGGAGATGAGCGCTTCGTCGAATCCGGCTCACCCGACCGCAATGCGGTGCAGGCCGAGGTGCTGCTGGGCGTGCTCGATGGCCACGGGCTTGACCGCGGCCGCGTCCACCCGATGGGCTCAACCGACGACTTCGCCACCCCGGAGCTCGCCGCCGAGGCCTACGCGCGGCTGCTCGCGGAGGAGGCGGGCAACGAGGGCACGGCGGGGGCCGTCCCGGTCTTCGACGTGCTGATGCTGGGCATGGGCCCGGATTCCCACGTGGCATCGCTCTTCCCGGACCACGAGGGCGCCACCCGCACCGGGGCAACGGTCATCGGCGTGCGGGAATCGCCCAAGCCGCCTCCGCTGCGCGTCTCGCTGACCTTTGAGACCATCAACACCGCCCGCGCCGTGTGGCTCGTGGTGGCCGGCGCCGACAAGGCACCGGCGGCCGGCGTCGCCCTCGGCGAGGCCCCCGCGGCGCGCGAACGCGTCCCGGCCTCCGGGGTTGCCGGCACGCAGGGCACCTGGTGGCTCATGGACGCCGCCGCAGCGGCCCTTCTCTAGCACCGGAGCGCACACGCAAAAGCGCGACCCGCCGCATCCCGGAGGATGGGGCGGGCCGCGCTTTTTGTTGCCTTGGCGCCTGGTTGCCGAAGGCTAGGACTCGACGCTGAAGCGCATGACCAGGCCCAGCCCGATGATGACGACGGCCCAGGTGATGCCCAGGACGATGGTCACGCGGTTGAGGTTGCGCTCGGCGACGCCGGAGGAACCCAGCGAGGTGGTCATGCCACCGCCGAACATGTCTGACATGCCGCCGCCGCGGCCCTTGTGCAGCAGGATCAACAGCGTGAGCAGCAGGCTCGTGATGAGCAGCAAGATCTGCAATACCAACTTGATGACGTCCATAATTGCCCTTCAATCAGCTCGGTGGCGATTAGTCGGTCACCAGGTGGTGCTCGAACCTAACAATGTTAGCAAATTCCGCCGCGTCCAGGGACGCCCCGCCGACCAACACGCCGTCGACGTCGCGTTCGGCCAGGATCTGCGCCACGTTCGACGCCTTGACCGAACCGCCGTAGAGCACCCGGACCCGGGCGGCCGTCTCGGCGCCGAAGAGCTGCGCCAGCTCGGCGCGGATGGCGGCACAGAGTTCCTGCGCGTCCTTCGGACCCGCCACCTCCCCGGTGCCGATCGCCCACACCGGCTCGTAGGCCACGACCAGGGTCTGCGCCTGTTCGGCGGTGATGCCCTCGAGGGAACCGCGCAGCTGCTCGAGCGTGTGCTCCACGTGGGTGCCGGCCTGGCGGATCTCCAGGCCCTCGCCCACGCAGAGCACCGGGGCGAGCCCGTGGCGGTATGCGGCGGCGACCTTGGTGGCCAGCAGCCCGTCGGTCTCCCCGTGCAGGGCACGGCGCTCGCTATGGCCGACCAGCACGTAGCCGCAGCCCAGCCGGGCAAGGAACTGCCCGGAGATCTCCCCGGTGTACGCGCCCGAGTCGTGGGCGGAGAGGTCCTGGGCGCCGTAGCGCACCGGGAGGTCGTCGCCCATGGTCAGCGTCTGCACGCCGCGCAGGTCGGTGAACGGCGGGAAGACCGCCACCTCGACCCGCTCGAAGTCGTGCTCGGCGTCGGCCAGCGTCCAGGCCAGCTTCTGCAGCAGCGTGATGCCCTGGACATGGTCCATGTTCATCTTCCAGTTGCCGGCAATCAGCGGCTTCCGGTCGAATTTACCGTTGGTCGATGTGGTCACTTACGCGCCTCCAAGGCAGTCAGGCCTGGCAGTTCCTTGCCCTCGAGGTACTCGAGGGAGGCACCGCCGCCGGTGGAAATGTGTCCGAAATCGTCGTCGTGGAAGCCCAGCGTGCGCACCGCCGCGGCGGAGTCGCCGCCGCCGACGACGCTGAATGCCTCCGAGTCGGCCAGCGCGCCGGCCACGGCACGGGTGCCGTTCGCGAACGCCGGGATCTCGAAGACGCCCATCGGGCCGTTCCAGAACACCGTGTTGGCGCTGCGGATGTAGCTGGCGAACTTTTCCCCGGAGTCCGGGCCGATGTCCAGGCCCAGGCCGGTGGCGCCGAAGGCCCCGCCGGTGATGTTGTCCGCCGCCAGCACCTCATGCTCGGCGTCGGCCCCGAACTTGGAGGCCACGACCACGTCGGTGGGCAGCACGATGTCGCAGCCCAGTTCCCTGGCGCGCTTGAGGTAGCCGCGGCAGGTCTCCAGCTGGTCTTCTTCCAGCAGCGAGCCGCCGACCTCATGGCCCTGGGCCTTGAGGAAGGTGAAGGCCATGCCGCCGCCGATCAGCAGGTGGTCGGCGCGTCCGAGCAGGTTGTCGATCACGGCGAGCTTGTCCGAGACCTTGGACCCGCCCAGCACGACCACGTAGGGGCGCTTGGGTGCCTCGGTAAGGGTCTTGAGGACCTTCACCTCGGTGGCCACCAGGTCGCCCTGGTAGGCCGGAAGCAGCGCCGCCACGTCGAAGACCGAGGCGTGCTTGCGGTGCACGGCACCGAAGGCGTCGTTGACGTAGGCGCCATTCGCGCCGGTCAGCGCCGCAAGCTCGGCGGCGAATTCGGCACGTGCAGCGCCGTCCTTGGAGGTTTCCCGCGCGTCGAAGCGCACGTTTTCCAGGACCAGCACGGAGCCGTCGGCAAGTTCCCCGGCCAGCTGGCGGGCCGAGGGGCCCACGACGTCGGTTGCCGTGCGCACATTGAGCCCGGAGAGCTCGGCGAGGCGGTTCGCCGCGGGGGCGATGGAGTATTGGGGGTCGGGTTCGCCCTTGGGGCGACCCAGGTGGGCCATGACTATGACGCGTGCGCCGGCCTCGGCCAGCTTCTGCACCACGGGTATGGAGGCGCGAACACGCCCATCGTCGGTGACGGTGAGACCATCGAGCGGCACGTTCAGGTCGCTGCGGACCAGAACGTGCCGCCCAAGGACACCATCGGCGATCAATTCGTCGAGAGTGTGGGAAGTCATTTGACTAGGTTATCGGAAGAGTCCGGGACTAGCCGAGCCGCGCGCCGACATAAACCGTGAGGTCAACCAGTCGCGTGGAGTATGCCCACTCGTTGTCGTACCAGGCGACGACCTTTGCGGTGGTGCCGATGACGGAGGTGAGGCCGGCATCGAAGACCGCGGAGTGCGGATCGTGGACGATGTCGGTGGACACCAGCGGGTCCTCGGAGTACTTCAGGTAGCCCTTGAGCGGGCCTTCCTCGGATGCCTTCTTGAACGCGGCGTTGATCTCCTCGACGGAGGCCTCGCGGGCCAGGTTCACGGTCAGGTCGGTGGCCGACCCGGTGGGGACCGGGACGCGCATGGCGTAGCCGTTGAGCTTGCCCTTGAGCTCCGGGAGCACCAGGCCGATGGCCTTGGCCGCACCGGTGGAGGTCGGGATCATGTTCAGTGCGGCGGCGCGGGCGCGGCGCGGGTCCTTCTTGTGCGGGGAGTCCTGCAGGTGCTGGTCCGCGGTGTACGCGTGGATGGTGGTCATCAGGCCGTCGACGATGCCGAACTGGTCGTTGAGCACCTTGGCCACCGGGCCCAGGCAGTTGGTGGTGCAGGAGGCGTTGGAGATGATGTGGTGCTTGTCGGCCTCGTACTTCTCGTGGTTGACACCCATGACGATGGTGATGTCTTCCTTGGAAGCGGGGGCGGAAATGATGACCTTCTTGGCGCCTGCCTGCAGGTGCTTCTCGGCGTCCGCGGCCTTGGTGAACAGGCCGGTGGACTCGATGACGACGTCAACCCCGAGTTCGCCCCAGCCCAGGTGTGCGGGGTTCTTCTCCGAGAGCACCTTGATGCGCTTGTCGCCGATGACGATGAAGGCACCGTCAACGCTTACGTCCTCGGCCAGGCGGCCCATGATCGAGTCGTACTTGACCAACATGGCCAGGTCGTTGATGGACCCGAGGTCGTTTACTGCGACAACTTCGATGTCTGCGCCGTTCGCGAGGGAGGCTCGCAGGAAGTTGCGACCGATGCGTCCGAAACCGTTAATGCCAACACGGGTAGTCACGTGTATTTCTCCTTGACAGAGTGGTGTTGCCACTGCCGCGAAAAGAGGGCCCCGGTGTTGGGACACAGGAAACGGAGTGGCTTGGAAAAATTGGACACTCCGTTGTGTCGTCAGCGGGATGCTGACCGGGTTGTTGCGTGTCTTGCGGAATTCACCGCAAGACACGCAAAACACGATGTTTACATCTTACGCTATGAAGGCAAAAAATGTGAGGAGGCTTACGTCTCCGGCGGTGGCGCGTTACTTGCCGGGGACCACGAGCTTCGGGGCACCGGCACGCGCCGCCTCGAAGCGGGCCGAGACATCCGCCCAGTTCACGATGTTCCAGAACGCCTTCACGTAGTCGGCCTTCACATTCACGTAATCCAGGTAGAACGCGTGCTCCCACATGTCCAGCATCAACAACGGCGTCGTCGCCACCGGCACATTGCCCTGCTGGTCATACAGCTGCTCAATGACCAACTGGGACCCCAGGCCCTCAAATCCCAGCAACGCCCAACCCGAACCCTGCAGGCTCATCGCCGCCGCCGTGAAGTGCGCCCGGAACGCGTCAAACGAGCCAAAGGCATCGTCGATCGCCGCGGCCAACTCGCCCTCGGGCTTGTCCCCGCCCTCCGGGGACAGGTTGTTCCAGAAAATCGAGTGGTTCGTGTGACCGCCCAGGTGGAACGCCAGGTCCTTGGACAACTTCGGCACATTCCCGAACTCGCCCTTCTCGCGGGCCTCGGCCAGCTGCTCCAACGCCGCATTCGCCCCCGCGACATACGCCGCATGGTGCTTCGAGTGGTGCAGCTCCATGATCCGCGCCGAAATGCTCGGCTCCAGGGCCGCGTAATCGTACTGCAGCTCGGGCAAGGTATAAATAGCCAAAATGACTCCTCATTCTCTTCGGCACCCCGCGGGAAGCGGGTGCGCTGTTCTTCGTTACTGCATCTCCGCGCAGCTGGCGGAAAACTCGTGTATCAGTGCTCGAGCATATCCAAGGGAACGCTCGCCTCGGTGCCGGGTATTCCCAACTCGGAGGCCCTTTTGTCGGCCATGGCCAAAAGCCTGCGGATGCGCCCGGCAATCGCGTCCTTGGTCATGGGCGGCTCGGCCATGCGGCCGAGCTCGTCCAGGGACGCCTGCTTGTGCGCCACGCGCAGGGCGCCGGCGTACTTGAGGTGCTCGGGCACTTCCTCGCCCAGGATCTCCAGGGCGCGGTCGACCCGGGCCCCGGCGGCGACGGCGGCCTGGGCCGAACGGCGCAGGTTTGCATCGTCGAAGTTGGCCAGGCGGTTGGCCGTGGCACGCACTTCCTTGCGCATCCGGCGCTCTTCCCAGACCATCAGCGCGTCGTGGGCGCCCATGCGGGTGAGCAGCTGAGCGATGGCCTCGCCGTCGCGGATCACCACCCGGTCCACGCCGCGGACCTCGCGCGCCTTGGCCACCAGGCCCAGGCGCCGTGCGGCGCCGACAAGTGCCAGCGCCGACTCGGGTCCGGGGCAGGTGATTTCCAGTGCGGAGGAGCGTCCCGGCTCGGTCAGGGAGCCGTGGGAGAGGAAGGCGCCGCGCCACACGGCCTCGGCATCGGCGGTGGAGCCGTTGACGATGACCGAGGGAAGCCCGCGCACCGGCCGTCCGCGCCCGTCGAGCAGGCCGGTCTGGCGCGCCAGGGCCTCGCCGTCGCGCACCACCCGGACCACATAGCGGTTGCCGCGGCGCAGGCCGCCGCCGGAAACCACGATGATCTCCGAGGTGTGGCCGTAGACCTCCGCAATGGCGGCACGCAGCCGCCGGGCGGTGGAGGCAAGGTCGACCTCGGCCTCGATGACGATACGTCCGGAAATGATGTGCAGTCCACCGCAAAAGCGCAGCATGGTGGATACCTCTGCCTTGCGCTCGGATGACCGCCGGATTTCAAGCCGGGACAGTTCGTCCTTGACGGAAGCCGTCAGTGCCATGGATTGTTTCCTAACTGCTGGGCTCGTCTGTGCTGAACGTGGTGAACACGTCGTGGTATGCGGCGGCAAGTCTCAAGGGGTCGTGGACTGCGCGTCCGGCACCAACCCCTACTTTACCGAAAAAGGTGCGGGCTCCTAGCCGGGCGGCCGCCCGGGTGAACGACTCGTGGTCCGAAATGGTCGCCGGATCGGCCAGCACGGCGTCCAGCCGCAGCTGGGGCGCGTACCGGGAGATGACCTCCAGGTGGGCCGCCGCGTCCATGCCGCCGGTCTCGGCGGTGGTGGTGGACAGGTTCATGGTCAGCAGCCGGCGGGCGGGCGTGTGCTGCAGCGCCTCGCGCATTTCCGGCAGCAAAAGGTGCGGCAGCACCGAGGTGTACCAGGACCCGGGGCCCAGCACCACCCAGTCGGCCAGCTCGATGGCGTCAAGTGCCTCGGTGCAGGCGGCGGCGCCGTCGGGTTCCAGGCGCACGTTGGAGACCAGGGCGGATTCTCCGGCCTCGGCCAGTTTCGCCTGCCCCGAGATGCGCCGCCTGACCAGCCCGGAGCCGGCGTCCTCCTGCAATACGTCCCCGGTGATGGTCAGCGGGGTGATGCTCATGGGCAGCACCTGGCCGCGGGCCCCGAGCAGCGCCCCCGCCCAGCGCAGCCCGGCCACCGGGTCCTTGAGCAGCTCCCAGAGGGCCACGATCAGCAGGTTGCCCACGGCGTGCTTGTCCAGCGAGGCAGTCGTGCCGGGCTTGGAGGTGAAGCGGTGCTGCATGACGTCGCGCCAGGTCCGCCCCCAGTCGGTGTCGTCGCACAATGCTGCAAGGGCCATGCGCAGGTCTCCGGGGGGCAGCACGTCAAGCTCCTCGCGCAGGCGCCCGGAGGAGCCCCCGTCGTCTGCAACCGTGACAATGGCGGTCAGGTCCGTGGTGAGCCGGCGCAGCGCCGAGAGGGAGGCGGAGAGCCCGTGGCCGCCGCCGAGGGCGACGACGCGCACCGACTGGTTGTCCTCGGCGGAACGGGCGGGGGGCTGGATCGGGATGGGGCCGGTGAAAAACGCCATGGCGGACTACTCGCGCCCCAGGTCCCGGTGGGTGATGTTCACGCGCACGCTGGGCAGCTGGGCCAGCCGGCGCCCGATCTCCTCGGCCGTGGCCACGGAGCGGTGCTTGCCGCCGGTGCAGCCCACCGCGATGGTGGCGTAGTGCTTGTTTTCCCGGCGGTAGCCCTCGAAGACCGGCTCAAGGGCGCCGATGTAGCGCTCGATGAATTCGGCCGCGCCCTTGGCCCCGAGCACGTAGTCGGAGACCTGCTTTTCCTTGCCGGTGTGCGGGCGCAGTTCCGGGACCCAGTGCGGGTTGGGGATGAAGCGCACGTCGGCGACGTAGTTGGCGTCGGTGGGCAGCCCGTACTTGAAGCCGAAGCTCATCACGTTCAGCCGCAGCACGATGGGTCCCGACTCGGAGAAGAGTTCGGTGATGGAGCGGGCCAGGTCGTGCACCGACATCTCAGTGGTGTCAAGGACGATTTCCGCCGCTTCCTTCAGCTCGCGCAGCACCTCGCGCTCGCGCTTGATCCCGTCGACGATCCGCTCGTCCTCCTGCAGCGGGTGCGGGCGCCTGCCCTGCTCGAAGCGGCGCACCAGCAGGTCGTCGTCGGCGTCAAGGAAGAGCACGCGGTAGGCGATGCCGGCGCTGGTGAGCGCGTTCAGGTTCTCGCGCAGCTGCGGGAAGAGCGACTTGGAGCGCACGTCCATCACCACGGCAAGCTTCGGGATGGATCCCCCGGAGTGGGCGACGATCTCGGTGAGCATTCCCAGCAGCGTCGGGGGCAGGTTCTCCACGACGTACCAGCCGTGGTCTTCCAGCGCGTGGGCGGCGGTGGTGCGGCCGGCACCCGACATGCCGGTTATTACCAGGAGTTCGGACTCGGGGGGTTTCACGGGGGCAAGCTCGGAGGTCATGACCCCTAGCCTAGTCGCCTTTTGGGCCGGAACCGGCTAGTCAAGCACCTCTCCGGTCGTCATGTTCACTGCCGGCGCACCGGTGCCGGCGGCCGCCAGCGCGTCGAACACCGTAGCTGCAAGCACCGGACCGATGCCCGGGACGGCAGTGAGTTCCTCCACGGAGGCGGCGCGCATCTTCTTCATCGACCCGAAGTGCTTGCGCAGCGCCTCGCGCTTGGCCGGGCCCAGGCCGTCGATGGTGTCAAGCAGCGAGGTGGTCATCGAGGCCGAGCGCTTCTTGCGGTGGAAGGTGATGGCGAAGCGGTGCGCCTCGTCGCGGATCCGCTGGACCATGTACAGCGCGTGCGAGGCCCGCGGCAGGATCACCGGGAACTCGTCCTCCGGCAGCCAGAGCTCCTCCAGCCGCTTGGCCAGGCCGACGACGTAGATGTCGTCGATGCCCAGGTCGGCCAGCGCGCGGGAGGCGGCGGCGACCTGTGGCGGGCCGCCGTCGACGATGACCAGCGAGGGAGGATAGGCGAACTTGCGCGCCGGCATGCGCGCGGAGGCGTCGGCGATGTCGATTTCGCCGCTGACCACGGGCACGGTGTCGGCCATCTCCGCCAGGTAGTTCCTGAAGCGGCGCGAGATCACGTCGTACATCGAGGCGGTGTCGTCGCGCGCGGCCTCCCCGGTGATCGCGAACTTGCGGTAGTCGCTCTTTTTCGGCAGCCCGTCCTCGAACACCACCATGGAGGCGACGACGTTGGTGCCCTGGGTGTGCGAGGCGTCGTAGCATTCGATGCGCAGCAGCGGGGTGGGCAGCCCGAGCGCGTCCTGGAGTTCCTGCAGCGAGGCCGAGCGCGTGGTCAGGTCCCCGGCGCGCCGGGACTTGTGCAGGCGCAGCGACTGCTCGGCGTTTTCCCGCACGGTTTCGGCCAGCGTCGCCTTGTCCCCGCGCTGCGGCACGCGCAGCGAGACGGCGGAGCCGCGGCGTTCGTGGAGCCACGCGGCGACCTGCCCGGCGTTCTCCGGCAGCACCGGGACCAGCACCTCGCGCGGGATCCGGTCGTCGCCCGCCGCCTCGCCGTAGACCTGGGTGAGCAGGTGCTCGATGAATTCCGCGGGCGTGGAGTCCTCGACCTTTTCCACGACCCAGCCGCGCTGGCCGCGGATGCGCCCGTTGCGCACGTGGAAGACCTGCACGGCCGCCTCGAGCTCGTCCTCGTGCACGGCGAAGATGTCGGCCTCGGTGCTTTCGGCCAGCACCACGGCGTTGCGTTCGAAGACCCGGCGCAGCGCGGCGATGTCGTCGCGGTGGCGGGCTGCCTGCTCGTACTCGAGCCTGGAGACGGCATCGGCCATCTTCCCCTCGAGTTCCCTGATGAAGCGGGTGCCCTCCCCGCCCATGAACTGGCAGAGGTCCGCGGCGAGCTGCTTGTGGTCCTCGGGGCTGATCCTGCCCACGCAGGGGGCGGCGCACTTGTCGATGTAGCCCAGCAGGCAGGGCCGTCCGGAGGATTCGGCGCGCCTGAACACCCCGGCCGAGCAGCTGCGCACCGGGAAGACGCGCAGCAGCGTGTCAAGGGTTTCGCGGATGGCCTTGGCCGGGTAGAACGGGCCGAAGTACTTGGTGTCCTTGCGCTTGTCCCCGCGCATCACCTGGGCGCGCGGGTACTTCTCCCCCATGGTCACCGCGAGGTACGGGTAGGACTTGTCGTCGCGGAAGACGATGTTGAAGCGCGGGTTGAATTCCTTGATCCAGGTGTATTCCAGCTGGAGGGCCTCGAGCTCGGAGCCCACGACCGTCCACTCCACACTCGTGGCGGTGTGCACCATGGCGTGGGTCTTGGGCGTGAGCCCGCCGGGGTTGGCGAAGTAGGAGTTCAGCCGCGAGCGCAGCACCTTGGCCTTGCCGACGTAGATGACCCGTCCCACCTCGTCGCGGAAGCGGTACACCCCGGGGTTGGTCGGGATGTCCCCCGTCGCGGGGCGGTAGCTGCTTGGGTCTGCCACGGGTTCGCCTTGGGTGCTAGTCGGTGATGGGGGTCTGGTTGTAGGCGTCCACGCGTTCCTGGCCGGTGAGTTCCGCGATGGCGTCGACGATCGCATCGGTGGCGGCGCGGCGCTGCGGCAGCGGGTGCTTGCGCCCCAGGTGCTCGAATTGCAGCGGCTTGCCGAAGGCGAGGGTGAAGTGGTGCGGCTTGATGGTGTTGCGCCCGGCGGGCTGCAGGTTCTCGGTGCCGATCAATCCCACCGGGACCACCGGGGCCCCGGTGCTCAGGGCCAGCCAGCCCACGCCGGTGCGCCCGCGGTAGAGCATGCCGTCGCGGGAGCGGGTGCCCTCCGGGTAGATGCCGATGCCGCCGCCGGTTTCCAGGATGTCGACCAGGGATTCCAGTGCCGCCACGGAGGCGGCCTGTTCCCCGCGCTGCACCGGGATCGAGCCCACGGACTCGAAGAAGGTCTTCATCGCCTTGCCCTTGAGGCCGGGGGTGGTGAAGTACTCGGCCTTGGCGAAGAACGCCACGTCGCGGGGGGTCAGCGCCTGGATGATGATCGAGTCCAGGAAGGAGAGGTGGTTGGAGGCGATGATGACCGGACCGGTGCGCGGCACGTTCTCCAGGCCGGTGACGGTGGGACGGCACAGCCCCGAAAGCAGCCCGCGGATCGAGGAGCGGGTCATGGTGTACAGGCTCATTTAGGCACTGGCTCCCTTGGTGGTGGCGGCCATCAGCGATTTGCGCACCGCTTCCCCGGCGGCGTTGCCCAGCAGCAGGTCGGCGAGTTCGGCAAGGTCGGCGGCGTGGGCCCCTGCCCCGGCGGCGGCCAGTTCGCCGGCCTCGGCGAACCCCCAGCCGGCGCCGATGGACGCCATGTTGTTCTCGCGGGCGGCCTCGATGTCGTAGCGGCGGTCCCCCACCATCACGCAGCGTGCCGGATCCAGGTCGTGTGCGCGGATGGCCGCGGCGATGATGTGGGTCTTGGACGAGGAAGTCCCGTCGCCCTCGTCGTCGTTGCCGAAGATGCCGTCGAGCAGCGGGGTGATTTCCTGCACCGCGAGCAGTTCGCGGGCAATGTGCGTGGGCTTGGCCGTGGCGACCAGCACCGTGGTGCCGGCGGCGCGCAGTGCGGCCAGCACGGCCTTCACCCCGGGGTAGGGGCGCGAGGCGGCCATGCCGGTTTCGGCATATTGTGCGCGGTAGGTGGCGATCAGGAAGCCGATGTCCTCGGCGGTGACGCCGTCGATGGTGGCCAGCCCGATGGTCAGCGGGGGTCCGATGAGGGAACGAAGTTTTTCTTCACCCGGGTCGGCGATCCGTGCCTGCGTCAACGCATGGCGGATACCCGAGGTGATGGCCCCGGCCGGATCCACGAGGGTTCCATCGAGGTCAAGGAGCACGGCGGAGGGAGCAATCATCACTGTTGTATTCTCGCATGGACTGGGCGCTGCCACCGTTCGTGCATGCCTCCGAAGGCATACACGAACGGCCACGGCAGCTAGCCGAGCAGCGGCGCGAGGAACTTTCCGGTATAGCTGCCGCTCACCTTGGCGACCTCTTCCGGGGTGCCGACGGCAATGATTTCGCCGCCGCCGGAACCGCCCTCGGGCCCCAGGTCGATGACCCAGTCCGCGGACTTGACCACGTCGAGGTTGTGCTCGATGGTGATGACCGTGTTGCCCTTGTCGACAAGACCCTGCAGCACCAGCAGGAGCTTGCGGATGTCTTCAAAATGCAGGCCGGTGGTGGGCTCGTCGAGCACGTAGATGGAGCGGCCGTTGGAGCGTTTCTGCAATTCGGCCGCCAGCTTCACGCGCTGCGCCTCGCCGCCGGAGAGCGTGGTGGAGGCCTGTCCGAGACGGACGTAGCCGAGCCCCACGTCCACCAGCGTGCGCAGGTGGCGGGCGATCGGGGTGAAGGCGGCGAAGAACTCCGCGCCTTCCTCGATGGGCATGTTCAGCACGTCGGCGATGGATTTGCCCTTGTAGTGCACCTCCAGGGTCTCGCGGTTGTACCGCGCACCATGGCAAACCTCACAGGGAACGTACACGTCCGGCAGGAAGTTCATCTCGATCTTCAGCGTGCCGTCGCCCGAGCAGGATTCGCAGCGCCCGCCCTTGACGTTGAACGAGAAGCGGCCCTGCAGGTAGCCGCGGACCTTGGCCTCGTTGGTCTCCGCGAAGAGCTTGCGGATGTGGTCGAAGACCCCGGTGTAGGTGGCCGGGTTCGAGCGCGGGGTGCGGCCGATGGGCGACTGGTCGACGTGGATGACCTTGTCCAGGTGCTCCAGGCCCTCGACGCGGGTGTGCCGGCCGGGCACCTGCTTGGCGCCGTTGAGCCGGTTGGCCAGCACCTTGTAGAGCACGTCGTTGACCAGCGTGGACTTGCCCGAGCCGGAGACGCCGGTGACGGCGGTCAGCACGCCGAGCGGGAAGCGCGCGGTGAGGTCCTCGAGGTTGTTTTCGCGAGCTCCGACGACAGTGACCTGGCGCTTCTTGTCGATCTTGCGGCGCTTGGCCGGCACCTCGATCTGCCTGCGGCCGGAGAGGTAGTCGCCGGTGATCGAGCGGGTGTTGGCTTTCAGGTCCTCCAGGGACCCCGAGTGCACCACCTCCCCGCCGTGTTCCCCGGCACCGGGACCGATGTCGACGATCCAGTCGGCCTCGGCAATGGTGTCCTCGTCGTGTTCGACCACGATCAGCGTGTTGCCCAGCGAACGCAGGCGGGTGAGGGTCTCGATGAGCCGGCGGTTGTCGCGCTGGTGCAGGCCAATGGAGGGTTCGTCGAGCACGTACAGCACGCCCACCAGGCCGGAGCCGATCTGCGTGGCCAGCCGGATGCGCTGGGCCTCGCCTCCGGACAGCGTTCCGGCGGCGCGCTCCAGGTTCAGGTATTCGAGCCCCACGTCCAGCAGGAAGCGCAGGCGGGCCTGGATCTCCTTGAGCACCTGGGTGGCGATCTGCGCCTCGCGGCCGGTGAGCACCAGATTGTCGAGGAAGTCTGCGCACTCGCGCATCGGCAGGGCGGAGACCTCGGCAATTGACTTGCCGTTGATCAGCACCGAGAGGGACGCGGAGTTCAGGCGCGCGCCGTTGCACTCCGGGCACGGGATCTGACGCATGTACTCTTCGTACTTGTCGCGGGCATTGTCTGACTCGGTTTCCAGGTGCTTGCGGTGGATGTACTGCACCACGCCCTCGAAGCCGGTGGAGTACTTCCGTTCCCGGCCAAAGCGGTTCTTGTACTGCACGACGACCTTGTGGTCCTTGCCGTGCAGGATCGCCTGCCGGGCCACCGCGGGCAGCTTGTTCCAGGGGGTCTCGAGCGTGAAGTCGAGCTCGGCCCCAAGTCCCTCGAGCAGGCGGTTCCAGTATTCGCTGGTTGCGGTTCCCAGGGACCACGGGGCGATGGCGCCTTGGCCCAGCGGCATCTCGACGTCGGGAATGATCAGGTCTTCGTCGACCTCGAGGCGCGTGCCGATGCCGCTGCAGGCGGGGCAGGCGCCGAAGGGGTTGTTGAAGGAGAACGAGCGGGGCTCGATCTCGTCGATGGCCAACGGGTGTTCGTTGGGGCAGGCAAGGTTTTCGGAGAAGGCGCGCACGCGGCCCTCGTCTTCCGGATCGAGGTCCACGAAATCTATCAGGACCCGGCCCTCGGCAAGGTTGAGCGCGGTTTCGATCGAGTCGGTCAGGCGCTGGCGAACGCTGTCGTTGATGGCCAGCCGGTCAATGACGACCTCGATGGTGTGCTTGAACTGTTTTCCGAGTTTGGGCGGATCGCTGAGCTGGATCGTTTCGCCGTCGACCCGAGCCCTGGAGTAGCCCTTGGATCCCAGCTCCTTGAACAGGTCAACGAATTCACCCTTGCGGCCGCGCACGACCGGGGCCAGGACCTGGAAGCGCGTCTTGGGTGCGAGCTCGAGCAGCTGGTCCACGATCTGCTGCGGGGTCTGCTTGGTGACGGCCTCGCCGCAGACCGGGCAGTACGGCCGGCCCACGCGGGCCCAAAGCAGGCGCATGTAGTCGTAGATTTCCGTGATGGTACCCACGGTGGACCGCGGGTTCTTCGAGGTAGATTTTTGGTCGATCGACACCGCCGGCGAGAGTCCCTCGATGAAGTCCACGTCGGGCTTGTCCACCTGGCCGAGGAACTGGCGGGCGTATGCCGACAGTGATTCGACGTAGCGCCGCTGCCCCTCGGCAAAAATGGTATCGAACGCGAGGGAGGACTTGCCCGAGCCGGAGAGGCCGGTAAATACGATCATCGCATCGCGCGGCAAATCCAGGTCGACATTGCGTAGATTGTGCTCGCGCGCGCCCTTGACCACCAAGCGGGTCAGGTCGTGCGGACGGAGGGTTTCAGGGGAGCGGGAAGTAGCCACCAGAACATGCTAATCGAAAACTGCTTCGAATTGCGCGTCCTTGTGAGGAACAAGACTTGGGTCTATCCAACCTGGGAACTGAACGCTGCGCGAACGTAGCCAACAGCCGCCTTTTCGGAGATCCCCCAGCGTGTCGCAACGGCCGCAAATTCCGAGGCGGCGTCAGCCACCGCAACCGACCCCTCGTCGCCGGTGGCCTGGACAATGGTGCCGTGTCGCCCGCGGGTCACGACCGCTCCGCTGGCTTCCAGTTCCTTGTAGACCTTGGCCGCGGTGTTGACAGCGAGGCCCAGCTGCTCGGCGAGCGCACGAACCGACGGCAGCTTGGTTCCTGCCTTGAGGCGCCCTTTCGAGATGGCGACCAGGATCTGCTGCCTGACTTGTTGGTAGGGAGGCATCTTGTCGGTGCTGTCGAGAGTGATGAATGCCAGTGGTTTGCTATCCATGCGAGCCGTCCTTCGTAGATACTGGGGGCAAGGCCTTGGTTTTAGACTATCGCGCAGCCATGGACGCGCCACGTAAGGTGTTGTCATGAGTGAATTCTTCCTTGACCTCACCGACGTTACCGTACGGTCCGTGAGCGTCTCCGAAATGGCCAACAACATTTACCTGGTGACGTCGAAGGGTGACGGCTCGCAGCTGTTGATTGATGCCGCCGACGATGTGCCGGCCATCGACCGCCTGGTCGAGTCGGCTTCCTCCGATGCAGGGGTTGCCACGAAGCTTGAGGGCATTGCCACGACCCACCAGCATTGGGACCACGTCAGGGCGCTGCGTGAGTACGCGGAGCGCACCGGGGCCAAGACCTATGCGGGTACTGAGGACGTTAAGGGAATTGCGGACGGTGCCGATGTGGCCATTGACGTTCCGCTCAATCACGGCGACACGGTGACGGTGGGGACGACGATCATGGAGTGCGTGCACCTGCGTGGCCATACTCCCGGATCCATCGCCTATGCACTTCGCGACAGCGGAGGTACCACGGTGATCTTCAGTGGCGACTCGCTGTTCCCGGGCGGTGTGGGAAACACCGAAAACGATCCCCAGCGCTTCACTTCGTTGCTTGATGACGTAACCACGCGGCTCTTCGAGCAGTATCCCGATGAGACCCTGGTGCTTCCGGGTCACGGGGCCACGACGACGTTGGGTGCGGAGCGGCCAAGCCTGGAGGATTGGCGCGCTAGAGGCTGGTAGTCACAACACTTTCGGTCGAGCCAGGCGGAGGTGATTCCGGTGTCCCCGGCAACGGCGGGGCCATGGCTCGGTACATCTGCCCACTGGGCGTTTTTATCAGGATCGTGTGCCGGGGACCCAGAATCACGAATTCTTCCCAACCGGATGTTTCCTTCGTGTGGTTGCACCGAACGCATCGGCCATCGCCATTGACTTCCGTCGTCTCTCCGCCCCTGGCCACTTGGTAAACGTGGTCATAGTGGCGAATCGGAGCGTCGCAATAGGGCGTGCGGCAGAATTGATCACGTACAGAAATCAAGTCCTTGAGTTTCTGCGGAAGAATCCGGGCCTCCGACTCCATGGCCACCAGCTGACCGCTGACCGGCGCCGTATAGAGGCGTCGGACCCAGGCTTCGGCTTCGTTTTCACCGTCAGGACCGGTGCGGTCACCAGCGATCAGCCAACGTGAGTATGCTGCGGATACAGTCCCGTAGCCTTTGATGAACGCCGGCTCCCCATCACCGGCAAGTAGGGATCGGTCCGTCATCACGACGTGAATCATCAGTGGCGGGCGCGAGGCCAGTTCCTGCCCGGTGACACGCTCCACGACGGTGTCGGCCATGACCTGCGCATCGGTGCGCTCGTCATTTGTCGAGCGGAGCCTGGCAGCCTCCTTGCTCAACGCCTCCTGGAATGCGACGCCTTGAATCACCGGGAGCAGGCCGCTCACTCGCATCATCCCGTCGGGGGTGGGCGTTACGGATATGCGTCGCTTGTTCATCGCGTCGGCGTGGTTGTTCATGTCTTTGCTGTTGTCGAACGCCAGAACTTCCTTCTTGGCCCGAGCCAGCAGTTGCTTGTCGCCTACGCCTTCCAACGCCCCGCGCTCACCGGCGATTTCCCGGTCTATGATTTCGCGGACGCCGGGGTCCAACTGGTTCGTTTCGCGCACCAGGAGCATGGCCCGATCTTCGTTGAGTTCTCCGCGTTCCAGGGCGTTGTAGGTATAGGGCATGTGCTCGATCATGGATTTCGAGTAGGAGATGAAGCTCGACCCCAGACGTTGTGCGGCCTTGCGAGCCAGTGCTACTTCGGCGCCTGCACCGCGGTTCGGGTTTTCCTTGTAGATCCCCTCGTCCTCATGCCGGGCAATGATGTCCTGCTCGAGCCCGTAGGCTTCCTTGGCCTGGGCCGCGCAGATTGCCGACTTGGCCCTTTCGAGTGCCGAAATCCGCGCCACCCTGACCTGCTCTCCCACATTTTGCGGCAGGAGAGTCATGGCAACGCCAACGTCATCGATGAAATCTACGTATTCGTCACCGGGCCTTTGCGCCAACGCGCGTTCCCTGGCGGGCATTTCCATGCCTACGGGTATATGGCGGTGGCCAAGGAGTATTTCCCCGGCGGCCTCGGCGGAGAGCGAGCTCGGGTTCGACAAGTAGCTTTCGCACTCTTCGAACATATTTACTACTATACGCCTGCTGGAGGTGATTGTGAAGAGCTTGATGAATTTTCTGGCTCCCAAAAATCCATGTCAACCCGGGTTCAAAAATCCACCTTGGGCAGCGTGCGGCGACGCACGTTGGACGTCCTGCTTACCTGAAGCGCATCCCCTGCGCTTCACACGCGCTCTTGAATGATTCCTCTTCTGTGATGACCGGGACTCCGGCGGCATCCGTGGATACCGCCGCTCGAATCGACTCCGTTGACGACGCAGCACCATGTTCCGCTGCCTTGGCCATATTGGCGCGTCCTACGTTTCCGTCGTCCGTGTACCCGCTGCCAAAGTGGATGCAGGCGGTGTTTCCCTGGACATCGCGCTGGCGGAATTCGTCAGCGGATGGGCCCGCACAGGCACCGAGCATCAAGGTGGCCACGGCGAGCGCAGGCAAGAGCTTTCTTCGCATGCCCCCACCCTATGAGAGGGCACTGCCATTGGGGCAATCTAGCGCTTGCGGCCCACCATGAAGATGCGACGGAAGGGGAAGAGCGTGATGCTTCCGCCACGATGGTCGTCAACGGCCGGATACGCCTCGCCGACCAAATCTCCATACTGGGTCTCGAATTCGGCGGCGTCTTTCTCGCTGAGCCGGGCCAGCACAGGCCGCAGCGCGGTGCCGCGGACCCACTCCAGCACGGGGTCCGGTCCGGAGAGGATCTGCCCGTAGGTGGTCTCCCAGACGTCTGGTTCAAACCCGGCATCCAGCAGGATCTTCAGGTAGTCCGAGGGTTCCCCCGACGCGTCGTCGTGCCGCAGCACGCCGGACAGTTGCGGCGCCCAGCGCTCCGATTCCGCGAGCTGCCTCATCAGCGTGTGCGAGGGAGAATGGAAGTTGCCCGGGACCTGCGCGGCAAACCACGCCCCCGGGGCCAGCGCCTCCAGCCAGCGGGCGATCAACTGCCGGTGTTCGGGAATCCATTGGAGCATGGCGTTGGAGACCAGTACGTCGGTTTCGGGCTCGGGCATCCACTGCGTCGCGTCGGCGGATTCAAAGGAGAGGTTCTCCGCATGGTGCTTGGCGCGCGCCCGCTCGATCATTTCCACCGACGAGTCCAGGCCCACCACGCGGGCGTCCGGCCAGCGCTCGGCCAGGGAATGGGTCAGCGGTCCGGGACCGCACCCCATGTCCACCACCAGCTGCGGTGTCGCGGCGGTGATGCGGGCCGTCAGATCGTAAAACGGACGATCTCGGTGATCGGCGAACTGCACGTACTTGTTCGGGTCCCATTTCATAACCACAGCGTAGGCGGAAAGGCCCACGTAAACCGATAGTCTTGGACACATCATGAAACTTACCGAGTTGCTGCCCAACACTCCCCCACGCGGTGCCACCGCCGAATCGACCTACGAAGCCTTCATCAAATGGGTGGAGGACCGCGGCATCGGGCTCTACCCGGCGCAGGACGAGGCCGTGATGGAATTCGTGGCCGGCAACAACGTCATCCTGGCCACCCCCACGGGATCCGGCAAGTCGTTGGTTGCGGTCGCCGCGCACTTCCACGCGCTGGCACGCGGGGAGCGCAGCTACTACACGGCCCCGATCAAAGCGCTGGTCTCGGAGAAGTTCTTCGACCTGTGCAAGATCTTTGGCGCGGAGAACGTCGGCATGGTCACCGGCGACTCGTCGGTGAACCAGGATGCCCCGATCATCTGCTGCACCGCCGAGATCCTCGCCAACATCGCCCTGCGCGAGGGCAAGAACGCCGACCTGGGGCCCGTGGTGATGGACGAGTTCCACTTCTACTCCGACCCGCAGCGCGGCTGGGCCTGGCAGGTGCCGCTGCTGGAACTGCCCCAGGCGCAATTCCTCATCATGAGCGCCACCCTGGGCGACGTGGGCAGGTTCGAGGACGAGCTGACGCTGCGCACCGGGCGCGAAACCACCACCGTCGCGCACGCCGAGCGCCCCATCCCCCTGCACTACTACTACTCGCAGGACCCCGTGCAGGAAGCCATCGAGGAACTGCTCTCCACCAAGCAGGTGCCGATCTACGTGGTGCACTTCAGCCAGCTCGAAGCCATCGACCGGGCCAGCGGGCTGATGAGCATCAACGTGTGCACCCGCGAGGAAAAGGACCGGATCTCCGAGTTGATCGCCGGATTCAGGTTCGCCCCGGGCTTCGGCAAGACGCTGAACCGCCTGGTCCGCCACGGCATCGGCGTGCACCACGCCGGCATGCTGCCCAAGTACCGCCGACTGGTGGAGCAGCTGGCCCAGGCCGGACTGCTCAAGGTCATCTGCGGCACCGACACCCTGGGCGTGGGCATCAACGTCCCCATCCGCACCGTGCTGATCACCGCGCTGTCCAAGTATGACGGGGTGCGCACCCGCATCCTCAACGCCCGCGAGTTCCACCAGATCGCCGGACGCGCGGGCCGCGCCGGGTTCGACACCGCCGGGACCGTCGTCGTGCAGGCGCCCGAGCACTCCATCGAGAACAAGAAGGCCATGGAGAAGGCGGTCGCGAAGTTCGGCGACGACTCCAAGAAGATCCGCCAGGTGGTCAAGAAGAAACCGCCGCAGGGCTTCGTGACCTGGGGCGAGAAGACCTATGAGCGGATCATCGAATCCACCCCCGAGACGCTGAACTCCTCCTTCGCCGTGACCCACTCGATCCTGCTGAACCTGCTGGCGCGCGAGGGCGACTCCTTCGCCGCGGCCCGGCGGCTGCTCACCGAGAACCACGAGCCGCCCGCGCGCCAACGCGCCCTGCAGCGCAAGGCGCTGGGCATCCTGCGCGAGCTGCTGGCCACCGGCGTCGTCGAGCGCCTCGAACACCCCGACAAGCACGGGAACATGCTGGCGCTCACGGTGCACCTGCAGGAGAACTTCGCGCTGAACCAGCCGCTGTCCCCGTTCGCGCTGGCCGCCCTGGAGCTCTTCGACGCCGAGTCCCCCGGCTATGCGCTGGACGTGGTCTCGGTCATCGAGGCGACGCTGGAAAAGCCGCGCCAGGTTCTTTCGGCCCAGGAGAAGAAGGCCCGCGGCGAGGCGATCGCGGCGATGAAGGCCGAGGGCATGGAGTACAACGACCGCATGGCGGCGCTCGAGGAGGTCAGCTACCCGCAGCCGCTGGCCGAGGTGCTGGGCAACGCGTTTGAGCAGTACCGCGCCGGCGCCCCGTGGCTCGGCGACTTCGAGGTGGCCCCGAAGTCGGTGGTCAGGGACATGTACGAGCGCGCCATGAGCTTCAGCGAATACGTGCAGTTCTACTCGCTGGCCCGCTCCGAGGGCGTGCTGCTGCGCTACCTCACCGACGCCTTCAAGGCGCTGCGCCAGACCGTGCCGCAGGACGCGCTGCGCGAGGACCTCGAGGACCTCATCGAATGGCTCGGGGAACTGATCCGCCAGATCGACTCCTCGCTGCTGGACGAATGGGAGGAACTGGCCAACGGGGTGCTCCACGAGCCCGACGCCGAGATCATCCCGCCGGCGCCCGAGCGCCTGACCTCCAACGAGCGCGCCTTCCGCGTGATGGTGCGCAACGAGATGTTCCGCCGCGTCAAGCTCTTCGCCGACGAACAGGACGGGGCGCTGGCCGAGCTGGACGGGCACAGCGGCTTCGGCGCCGACCAGTGGGCCGACGCCATGGACGCGTACTTCGAGGAGCACGAGGACATCGACGACGGCCCCGGCGGCCGCGGTCCCAACCTGTTGCTGATCACCCCGTCCAGGGAGTCATGGAAGGTGCGCCAGGTCTTCGCGGACCCGGCCGGTCACCATGACTGGGGCATCGACGCGACGGTGAACCTCGCGGACTCCGACGAGGCGGGGTACCCGGTCATCACCGTGACCGGCGTGGGACGCCAGGACTAGGTTCCGCAGAGACAAATGCGCCCGCCGGAAGATTCCGGCGGGCGCATCCCGTGTGCCTAGAAGCCCAGCAGCTTGGTCATCGGCAGCACCTGGTTGCGGGCCAGCAGCACGATCGGCACCACCAGCCCGGCCAGCGCGTACGCGGAGACGGGCACGCAGAGCAGCCACTCGCGCACCGACCCGGCCCGCCCCAGCACCGGGATGGCAATGCGTCCGCCGGGCTTCCACACGTCCTTGAGCAGCGGCAGGCGGCGGATGAGGCGCGGCGAACGGATCCGCACCGGCCAGATCAGGTTGCAGCCGCCGACGGTGAGCATGTCCCCGGCGATGTGCACCGCGCAGCCCACGGCCACCGCGATCACCAGCCAGTTCTGTTCGTCCGGCGAGAACACCGCGACGAAGATCCCTGCCGGGACGGAAATCAGCCACGGCAGCTTCGCCATGGTGTCGGGAATGAACTTCAGGGCCTTCAGCGCGAAGGAGACCAGCAGCACCGCCAGCAACCCGGCACCCGGGTAGATCAACCCGAAGCGGGCGGTCTCCATGGTCCACAGCCCCAGCACCCACGCCATGAACGTGAACGCCGCGATGCCCAGCAGCGAGTGCGTGCCGTTGCGGTGCCCGCCGGAAACCTCGCCGATGCCGGCGCAGATCGCGTTGGACACCGGCGGCAGCGAGTGCGCGATCGTGGCCCGGCGGTGGTCTGCGTCGGGCAGCAGCGCCGCCCCGGCGCAGACCATCGCGCCGGCCACCCCGGCGATCGGGCTCTGTTCCAGCAGGCCGAAGCCCAGCGGGATGGCCCCGGGAAGCCAGGGAAGGTGCTCGGGGAGGCTCCCGGTGGGGAGCATGAAATTCGTGGTCAACGCGATCCAGGCTGCTGCGCCGGTGGCCGCGTGGTGGCCGCCCATCATATTGCTTGGTGCCGTCCTTGCTTTTGTTCTTGCTTCTCGATCGCCCCCTACCTTAGGGGCGCGCACCCACGCGTTGGATTCACGGCACGCTTTGGCTCCCGGTAGGCTTGGTCACATGCCTCTGATTCGCCCAGCACAGCCCTCCGACGCCGCCGCAATCCTGGATCTGATCCACGAATTGGCCATCTTTGAGCGCGAACCCGACGCGGTGAGGAACACCGAGGCCGGCCTCGTTGCCCACCTCTTCGGCCCCGAGCCCCAGGTCTATGCCCACGTGGTCGAGGAGCAGGGAACGGTGCTCGGCTTCGCCCTGTGGTTCCTGACCTATTCGACCTGGGAAGGCACCCACGGGATCCACCTGGAGGACCTGTACGTCCGCGAATCCGAGCGCGGCGCCGGACACGGGAAGGCGCTGCTGGCCACCCTGGCGCAGATCGCGGTTCAGCGCGGCTACCGGCGCGTGGAATGGAGCGTGCTGGACTGGAACGCCCCCGCGATCGGCTTCTACGACTCGCTCGGCGCCGGTTCCATGGACGGCTGGACGGTGCGCCGGCTCGAGGGGGCCGCCCTGGCCGAACTGGGGAACCCGGCATGAGCACCACCCACGTCTTCCGCGGGATGCGGAGCACCGAGCACTTCTTCGAGCTCCCGCTGGACCATGCGCGCCCGGAGGGTGAAACCCTCACGGTCTTCGCGCGTGAGATCTCCTCCACCGCACACGAGGACCCCGCGGCGCTGCCTTGGCTGCTCTTCCTGCAGGGCGGGCCGGGCGGGAAGTCCCCGCGCCCGGCATCCCTCACCGGCTGGATGGCCGAGGCCGCCAAGACCTTCCGGATCCTGCTGCTTGACCAGCGCGGCACCGGCCTGAGCACCCCGGCAAACCGGCAGTCCCTGCCGCTGCGCGGGGACGCCGCGGCCCAGGCCGCCTACCTCACGCACTTCCGCGCCGACTCGATCGTGCGCGACGCCGAGGCGATCCGCCGCGAGCTGGGGATCTCCTCCTGGAGCACCTTCGGGCAGAGCTACGGCGGCTTCTGCACGCTGACCTACCTGTCGCTGGCCCCGGCGTCGCTGGACCGCGCACTGGTCACCGGCGGGCTGGCCTCGCTGGGGGCCGACGCGGACACCGTCTACCGGGCGACCTACCGGCGCATGGCCGAGCGCAACGCGGAATACTTCGACTGGTACCCGCGCGACCGCCGGGTGCTGGGTGAGATCGTGGAGCACCTGGCCCACACCGAGGAGCACCTGCCCGGTGGCCGGGCGCTGACCGTGCCGCTGGTGCAAATGCTCGGCCAGTTCCTGGGCGGCAACACCCGGGTGCATGCGCTGCACCACGTCTTCGAGGGCGCCTTCATCGACACCCCGGGCGGCAGGCGGCTCTCGGACACCTTCCTGGCGACGATCGCCGAACAGGCCGACCGGGCCGCGAACCCGCTTTACGCGCTGCTGCACGAGTCGATCTACGCCCAGGGGTCCGCCACCAACTGGGCCGCCGAACGCGTGCTGGCCGAGTTCCCGGCATTCTCCCCCGACGCAGCTCCTCCGCTGCTGACCGGGGAAATGGTGTACCGCTGGTACTTCGACGCGGACCCGGTGCTGCGCCCGCTGGAGGAAACCGCGCGGGTCCTGGCCGAGCACGAGGGCTGGGAACCGCTCTACGACCCCGAGGTGCTTGCTGCCAACACCGTGCCCGTCGCGGCGGCCGTCTACACCCACGACGTGTACGTGGACCGGGACCTGTCGCTGGAAACCGCCGCCGCGGTGGGCAACATGCGCGTGTGGGAAACCGACGAATTCCACCACGACGGGATCGGCGACGAGGGCGCCATGATCTTCGCGAAGCTGCTGGGGATGGCCAACGAGGAAACGCCCGTCCGCGCCTAGGGGCGCAGGACCTCGCGCAGGCAGAAGGCGGCAACCACCACGATGAAGGCCAGGCAGAGGTAGCCGAGCCCGGCGTAGCCCAGCCAGGCCAGCAGCAGCCCGGAGCCGGCGGCACCCAGCGCCCCGGCGGCACCCATCAGGGTGTCCGAGACGCCCTGGACCAGCACCCGGCGGCCGCGATCGACCCGCGAGGCCAGGAACGCGGAACCGGACACCGTGCACATGGACCAGCCCAGGCCCAGCAGCACCAACCCGGTGGTGACAGCGGCACGCGAGTCGGCGCCCAGCCCGGCCACCAGCACCGCCGCCACCAGCACGCCCTGGCCCGCCAGCATCATCCGCGGCTGCCCGATCCTATCGGCCAGCGAGCCGACGAGCGGGGAGAGCGCATACATGCCGGCGATGTGCAGCGAGATCACGAACCCGATGACGACCAGGATGTCGGCGGTCCCGCCGTGCATCTCGTGCCCCGGGATGGCCGCAAGGTCCTTGAGGTGCACCGGGGTCATCGACATGACCCCGACCATCACCAGGTGCGCCACCACGATGGTGGAGATGCCCAGGGCGGCCCCGGGAGAGGCCCGCACGGCCACCAGCCCGGTGGCCAGCGACCCGCGGCGCCGCCCCACGGCAGGTGCGTGCGGGGCGACGCCGTCGGCGGCCTCCCAGGCACGCGCCAGGTCGATGGGGTCCGGGCGCAGCCCGATGTTCAGCACCAGGATGGCCAGCGCCATGCCGGCCAGGGAAAAGAGGAACGGCCCGCTCATTGCCGGCAGCCCCAGCCCGGCGCCCAGCACCGCGCCGGGGCCGATGAGGTTCGGGCCGGCCACCGCGCCGATGGTGATGGCCCAGACCACCAGGCCCAGGTCGCGCCCGCGGGTCGCGTCGTCGGCCAGGTCTGTCGCGGCGAAGCGGGCCTGCAGGTTTGCCGCGGACCCCACGCCGAGCAGCGCCGCCCCGAGCATCAGCACCGCAAAGCTCTGCAGCACCGGCGCCAACATCATGCCGACGGCACCCAGCGCGGCCAGGAAGTAGCCGAAGGACAGCGCCACGCGGCGTCCGCGCTTCACGGCAAGGGCGGCCAGCGGCAGCGCACTGAGCGCGCCGGCGACGGAGATCGCGGTGGTCGCCGCCCCGGCGAAGGCATTGGACCCGGTCAGCTCCACGGCCATCAGCGAGCCGATGGCCAGCCCCGCGCCGTTGCCCACGCCGCTGAGCAGCTGGGAGGCGGAGAGGGCCGCCACGGTGCGGCGCTGGGCGCGCGCCCGCTCGGGCGCGACGTGGACGGCTGCGGGGATCGGGGAAGTGTTCACGCGCCCCAGCCTACCAATGCCCGGTCCGGCTTAACGGCCGTCGGGGCCCGGCTTCCGTGGTGGAAGCCGGGCCCCGACGGGCGCGCAGTGCGGGGTGGGGCCGGAGGGCTACTCGCCCTTGCCGACCTGCTCCGCTTCGGCGGCCTGTGCCGCCTTCGTGGCCTTGTGCTCCTCGGCGGCGCGGCGGCCTGCCGGGGAAAGCAGCGAGGCTGCCGTGGCAATCACGATGGTGCCCAGGATGACCACAAGCGAGACGGTGATCGAGATATCCGGAACCCACTCGATGTGGCGGCCGCCGTTGATGAACGAGAGTTCGTTCACGTGCATCGCGTGGAAGACCAGCTTGATGCCGATGAAGGCCAGGATGATCGACAGCGCGTGCTTGAGGTAGATCAAGCGGTCCATCAGGCCACCGAGCAGGAAGTACAGCTGGCGCAGGCCCATCAGCGCGAACAGGTTCGCGGTGAAGACGATGAACGGGGACTGGGTCAGGCCGAAGATCGCCGGGATCGAGTCGACCGCGAAGAGCAGGTCGGTCATGCCGATGGTCACGAAGACCATGACCATCGGGGTGAACATGCGCTTGCCGTCGATCGTGGTGCGCAGCTTGTTGCCGTCGTAGTCCTTGGAGATCGGCAGGTTCTTGGTCAGCTTGTAGACCAGGCCGTTGTTGGCGCCCTCGGACTCGTCCTCGCCGTCGTCGGTGGCCTGCTTCCAGGCGGTCCAGAGCAGGAACGCGCCGAAGATGTAGAAGACCCACGAGTAGTTTTCGATGACAGCGGCACCGAGGATGATGAAGATGCCGCGCAGGATCAGGGCGATGATGATGCCGAACATCAACACTTCCTGCTGGTATTTACGCGGCACCGAGAAGCGGGCCATGATGATGATGAACACGAAGAGGTTGTCGATGCTCAGCGAGTATTCGGTCACCCAGCCGGCGATGAACTGCTGGCCGATGTCCGGGCCCGCCTGCCACCAGACCACGGCGCCGAAGATCAGTGCCAGGGTGACATAGAAACCGACCCAGAGGCCGGATTCCTTCATCGAGGGTTCGTGTGGTTTCTTGACCACGTAAAGCAGGTCAAGCAGAAGAATGATGCACAATGCAGAGAGCGAAATAATCTCAAACTGCAGCGACAAGCCGTGGTTTCCCAATGTGGGGCCTTTCAAAACGGGGTACGTGGAATTACCGCAAGTCTCTCCGCCGCCCGTTCAGATTGGGTCGGCTGCTGCGCCCGGCGGGGCATCGTTGCCCCGCGTGTTGACGATCACAGCACAAGTGGGATACTCCCCTACGCTGCAACCAGTCTAACGTATCCATGTTTCAGTCCCGTGAACGCCCCCCTACGCGTGGCCGGCATTCTTCATCTGCCGCAGTTCCTTCTTCAGCTCCGAGACCTCGTCGCGCAGCCGGGCCGCGACCTCAAAGTGCAGCTCGGCCGCCGCGGCGTGCATCTGCTCGGTCATCTGCTCGATCATGTCCACCAGGTTCTCCGCCGGGGCCGCTGCAAGGCCGTCGGCGCGGACCGTCTCGTGGGCCTTCTTGGTGCCGGCGGCCGAGCGCTTGGCGGTCTTGGCCAGGCGCTGGTTGTTCAGCAGCTCCTGCGTGTCGGCGTCCTCGCGGGCCAGCGAATCGGTGATGTCGGCGATCTTCTTGCGCAGCGGCTGCGGGTCCACGCCGTGGTCCAGGTTATACTTCTGCTGCACCTCGCGGCGGCGGTTGGTCTCCTCGATGGCCTGGGCCATGGCGTCGGTGATCTTGTCCGCGTACATGTGGACCTGGCCGTCGACGTTTCGCGCGGCGCGGCCGATGGTCTGGATCAGCGAGGTCGCCGAGCGCAGGAAGCCCTGCTTGTCCGCGTCCAGGATCGCCACGAGCGAGACCTCGGGCAGGTCAAGGCCCTCGCGCAGCAGGTTGATGCCCACCAGCACGTCGAACAGGCCCATGCGCAGCTCGCGCAGCAGCTCCACGCGGCGCAGCGTGTCGACGTCCGAGTGCAGGTACTGGACCCGCACCCCGTGTTCGGTGAAGTAGTCGGTGAGGTCCTCGGCCATCCGCTTGGTCAGCGTGGTGACCAGGATGCGCTCGTTGCGCTCCACCCGGGCGCGGATCTCGTCGAGCAGGTCGTCGATCTGCCCCTTGGTGGGCTTGACGATGATCTCCGGGTCGATCAGTCCCGTGGGGCGGATGATCTGCTGCACCACGCCGTCGGCCTTGCCCAGCTCGTACTTGCCCGGGGTCGCCGAGAGGTACACGGTCTGTCCGATGCGCTCGAGGAACTCGTCCCACTTCAGCGGCCGGTTGTCCATGGCCGAGGGCAGCCGGAAGCCGTGTTCGACCAGGGTGCGCTTGCGCGACATGTCCCCCTCGTACATGGCACCGATCTGCGGGACGGTGACGTGCGATTCGTCGATGACCAGCAGGAAGTCGTCGGGGAAGTAGTCGATGAGGCAGTGCGGGGCGGTGCCGGCGGCACGGTCGTCGATGTGCCTCGAGTAGTTCTCGATGCCGTTGCAGAAGCCCATCTGCTCCATCATCTCCAGGTCGTAGGTGGTGCGCATGCGCAGGCGCTGGGCCTCCACCAGCTTGTTCTGGGTCTCCAGGGTGGACAGGCGCTGCTGCAGCTCGTCCTCGATGTCCTTGATGGCGCGGTTCATCCGGTCGGCACCCGCCACGTAGTGGCTGGCCGGGAACACGTACATCTCGTTTTCCTCGCGGATCACCTCGCCGGTGACCGGGTGCAGCGTGTGGATCGACTCGATCTCGTCGCCGAAGAACTCGATGCGCAGCGCCTGCTCCTCGTACATCGGGATGATCTCCACGGTGTCCCCGCGCACCCGGAAGGTGCCGCGGTGGAAGTCCATGTCGTTGCGCGCGTATTGCATGGAGACGAACTTGCGCAGCAGCGTGTCGCGGTTCAGCTCTGCGCCCTTCCTCAGGGTGACCATGCCCGCGACGTACTCCTCGGGGGTGCCCAGGCCGTAGATGCAGGAGACCGTGGCGACCACGATGACATCGCGGCGGGTGAGCAGCGCGTTGGTGGCGGAGTGGCGCAGCCGCTCGACCTCCTCGTTGATGGAGGAGTCCTTCTCGATGAAGGTGTCGGTCTGCGGGACGTAGGCCTCGGGCTGGTAGTAGTCGTAGTAGGAGACGAAGTACTCCACGGCGTTGTTGGGCAGCAGCTCGCGGAACTCGTTGGCCAGCTGCGCGGCCAGCGTCTTGTTCTGCACCATCACCAGGGTGGGGCGCTGCACCTGCTCGATGAGCCAGGCCGTGGTCGCCGACTTTCCGGTGCCGGTGGCGCCGAGGAGCACCACGTCCTTCTCCCCCGCCTTGATGCGGCCGGTCAGCTCCTTGATGGCCGCGGGCTGGTCGCCGGCGGGCTTGAACTCGCTGATGACCTCGAAGGGGGCGACGACGCGGTTGATCTGCTGCGCAAGACTCATGTATCTAGGCTACGCCCTGGCACCCCCGCTATGCCCGCGCTCTCGCCTCAGGCTGAAAGACCGGCAGCGGCGGCCCTGGTCCGCAGCCGGCCGATGCGGGCTATGGCCGCGTCCTGCGTGCCCGGCGCGAAGCGGAAGTACTCTGCCGCCCCGCCCAGGATGCAGTCGATGAGCTCGCCGGCGTCCACGATGTGGCGCACCTTCCCGGCGGTGAACTTGGCGACGCCCCCGCTTGCATCCAGCCGGAACCCGGCATCGATGGACGGGTAGCGCGCCTCGGCCAGGCCGTCGGCCAGGAAACCCTCGACGGTGTCCAGCAGCGCGTGCCAGGTCCCGGGCAGGTCGTCGAGAAGGTCCACGGGGACCAGCTGCAGCGAGTGGTAGCGCAGCTGGATGGATCCGATGGTGCCTTCAAGCGCCGCTGCGCGTTCGGGGTCGCGCTGGATGCTCACCAGGTGGGGCGCCGACCCGTCGGCGGGTGCGTGCCGGAGGAATGACTCGGCGACCATGGCGGTGTTCACTTGCGGGCCTGTTTCTCCACGATGTTGCCCAGGGCGCCGCGCATCAGCCGGACCATGAACAGCACGGTTGCGGCCGAGGCGGCGAGCAGCCCGGCAAGGGCCAGCCAGGCCGGGAGCAGCACCTGCGCGTCGTAGCCCGAGGCGCGGGCGATGAACTGGTCGCGCCCGCCGAAGAGGAGCCAGAGCACCACGGCCGCGGCCAGGGTGATTGCCGCAAGCACCCACAATCCGCGGATCACACGCATCTCGGTGCGGGCCTTGGCCATTTCGGCCGCCAGCAGCGCCGCCAGTTCCTCCCTGGCCCCCTCGTGCTCGGCGTTCTCAGCGGGCATGGCTGGTGGATGGGGCAATGTGGGTCTCCCAGATTTCGTTGACGCGTTGGCGCAGCTCTTCGAGCGTGCCGGAATTGTTGATGACCACGTCGGCGACTGCCGCACGCTGCTCGTCGGTGGCCTGCGCGGCAATGCGGGCCCGGGCGTCGGCCTCGGCCATCCCGCGGTCTTCGACCATGCGGCGCAGGCGCTCGGCCTGCGGGGCGGCGACCACGAGGACCACGTCGAAGCTGCCGGCCTGTTTGGTCTCCACCAGCAGCGGGATGTCCTGGACCACGACGGCATCCCCCGCGGCGGCGGCGCGCAGCCGTTCCGCCTCTGCGCGCACGCGCGGGTGGACGATGGAGTTCAGCACCTGGCGCTTGGACTCGTCGGCAAAGACCAGCGCCCCGAGCGCCGGGCGGTCCAGGGCCCCGGCATCGTCCAGGATGCCGGGGCCGAAGGCGGCAACGACCTCCGCCAGTCCCGGGGTCCCGGGCTCCAGAACGGCGCGGGCAATCGCGTCGGCGTCGATGAGCACGGCGCCGAGCTCCACCAGCCGGCGCGCCACGGCGGATTTACCGGCGGCGATTCCGCCTGTCAGACCAACATTGAGCATGCACCTAGCCTACAGTCGCGGGGGCGATGTTTTGGTTGTGGTGGAACAGGTTCGCCGGGTCGTATTGTGCCTTGACGCGGGCCAGACGGTCGTAGTTGTGCAGGTAGGAGGCGCGGATCCGGTCGGCGCCCTCCTCCATCATGAAGTTCACGTAGGCCCCGCCGGCCGTGGTGGGGTGCAGCTCGTCGTAGTAGGACTTGGTCCATGCGGTGATGAGGTCCGCATTGGCCGCATCGGGGTCGACCCCCACGATCACCCCCGCCCAGCCGCCGTCCCGGTAGGCGAAGGCGGTGGCATCGGCGGGAACCCTGGCGGCTGCCCCGTCGATCGGGTACAGGTGCATCGTCGAGTACCCGGTGGGCAGCGCCGCCCCGTACCTGGCGTGGATCCCGATGGCGGCGTCGGAGATCTCCTTGACGAAGTCCGCGCGCCAGTACCACTGCAGGCCGGCCGGGAAGAGCGGGTCGAAGGTCCGCTGCAGGGCGTCGAACGGCATGGGGGCCAGGCCAACCACCAGCGGGGACCCGAACCCGCGCACCGGGGCCAGCACCTTCTCGGCCATCTCGTGGGCCCCGGTGTAGCACCAGATGATGCCGCAGACCTTCCGGCCCCAGAGCTCCTCGGGGAAGGGCGGGGCCGGCGGGATGGTGAGCAGGCCGAACCAGCCGGAGAGCTCCTCGGGAAGGGCGGGCAGCAGTTCCCGGTACCAGCGCATCACCGCGGGCGTGTCGGCCAGGTCGTAGAACACCGGCCCGCCAATGATCGTCCCGTGCTCGCCGATCTCGTTCATGCGGAAGGTGAAGGAGGTGACGATGCCGAAGTTCCCGCCGCCTCCGCGCAACGCCCAGAACAGGTCGGCGTTGTGCGCCTCGTCGGCCTTGACCAGCGTTCCGTCGGCCAGCACCACGTCGGCCGCCAGCAGGTTGTCAACGGTCAGCCCATAGCGCCGGGTGAGGTAGCCGATGCCGCCGCCCAGGGCCAGCCCGCCGACCCCGGTGGAGGCGATGAACCCGCTGGGCACCGCCATCCCGAAGGCCACGGTGGCGTGGTCGACATCGCCCCACACGGCTCCGCCGTCCACCCGCACGGTGCGGGCCGCCGGGTCGACGGTCGTGGAGCGCAGGGCGCCCAGGTCGATGACCAGCGAGCCGTCGGCCACGGACATGCCGGAGGCCTGGTGGCCGCCGCCGCGCACCGCCGGTTCCAGCTGGTTGGCGCGGGCGAAGTTGACGCAGGCGATGATGTCCGCGGTGTCCGCGACCCGGGCAATCGCGGCCGGGCGGTGGTCGACCATCCCGTTGTAGACGGCGCGTGCCGCGTCGTACCCCGGATCCTGCGGCAGGGCCAGTGTCCCGCGCAGGGATGCGCGCAGCGGGGCAAAAAGTTCCTGCGTTCCCGTGGCGCTCGTGCTTTGCTCTTCCATGGTCTTGCCTCCCGTGGCGGTGTGGGTTTCGGTGCCGGTGCCCACGCTAGGCGTGCCCCTGTTCGCCAGGCGTTCGCCCCGGGACGGCACCGCCATGCCCAGCAACGCGCGGGTCTCGGCCGCGGGCAACACGCCCAGCTCGCCCTCGAGGACCTCGGCGCAGCGGCGGAAGGCGTGCAGCGCCGCGGGCCGGTCCCCGAGCGCCAGGTGGGCGCGGATCAGCCCCCGGTGCCCGACCTCTTCCAGCGGCTGGATGGTGACCCGCCGCCCTGCAACCTCCAGTGCCGCCTGCCCCTCGCCCGCCGCGCTCAGTGCCGCGGCGGTCGCGTCGCACAGGGAAGTGCATTCCCGCAGGATCCGCTCCCGCGGCTCGGGCACCCAGTCGGAGTAGTTGCCCGGCATCAAATCACCCCGGTACTGCCGCAGCGCGGCCTGCGCATGGGCCAGGAAACCGGCAGGGTCGTGCGCTTGCGCCGCCAGCAGCGCGGCGGCCCGCTCGGTGGAAAAGACGTGCACGTCCACGCCCAGCCCCGCCCGCGGCACCCAGCCGATGGCGCCGTCGGACGCGCCAAGGACCTCGATGCCGCCCAGCAGCAGGCGCAAGTTGTGCAGTTCGCGGCGCAGGTTGGTCATGGCCTGCGGCTGCGGGGTGTCGGGCCAGAAGGTCCCGGCAAGCACCGCCCGGGGCACCTGGATCCCCGGATGCAGGACCAGGTAGGCCAGCAGCTCAACGGCCCGAGACCCGCCCGCCGCCAGGTCGGTGCCCCGGCGGGTGAGGCGTTGCTCGCCCAGCAGACTCAGTCGCAGCACTTTTTCCCGCCCCAATTCGGCTTCCCGTCCCCCGCACCGATTCTTCCACCGCGCACCTTTACCGACAATGCCCGGGAGCGAGAAGCCCCGGCGCCGATTGACTAGACTGGATCGGTAATGGACAACGATTCTGTGGCGACGGCCTACACGACGGTGGACGGCGACTTCGTCCGCGAACTGGAGATCAAGCGCTCGCGCTTCATCACCTACCTGCGCCGGGTCGAATCCGAGGCCGAGGCCCGCGCCCTGGTGGCCGAGCTGCGTAAGAAGCACTTCGACGCGCGCCACCATTGCAGCGCCTTCATCCTGGGCCCGGACCGCACCGCGATGCGCAGCAACGACGACGGCGAGCCCTCGGGCACCGCCGGCATCCCGATGCTCGACGCACTGGCGAAGCGCGAAACCGCGCCGGGTGTCACCGATCTGTCGGACATCGTTGCGGTGGTGGTGCGCTACTTCGGCGGGATCCTGCTGGGCGCCGGGGGGCTGGTGCGCGCCTACTCGGAGTCGGTCTCCGGCACCCTGGATGCGGCCCCGCTGCTGCGCCGCGAACGCCTGCGGATCCTGGGCGTCGATGCCGACCATGCCGCGGCCGGCAGGCTGGAAAACGACCTGCGCGCCGGCGGCGTCCAGGTCCTGGGCACCGACTACGGGCCGCGGCTCGCCACGCTGAGGCTGGCGCTGAACGACGATCCCGCGGTCCTCGCCGCGTTCCGCGACCGGCTGGCGACCCTGAGCTCCGGGGCCAGCGCCGCAACAAACCTTGGAACCGAGTGGGTGGATGTCCGATGAGCCTTGATTTTGGGAAGTTGCGCCGCTGGCCGGACGTGGAGGCGGAAAACCTGCAGGCGGTCGATGCAGCCGACAGGCTGCTGCTTGACGTTGCCGGCGCGGCCGGATGGCCGCCGGAGCCGGGCCGGGTGGCGATCCTGGGCGACCACTACGGTGCGTTGGCGCTCGGCGCCCTGGACGCCGGGGTCCGCGGGCTGCGCGTGCACCAGGATGCCCTCTCCGGCGCCCGCGCCACCGACGCCAACGCCGCCCGCCTGCTGCCCGGGCTGGCCGGCGAATACCGGCAGCTGGGCCTCGGCGGGGAGCTGCTTGCCGGCGCCTCGCTGGTGCTCGTGCAGTTGCCGCGGTCCCTTGACGCCCTGGAGGAGATGCTTGGCTTCGTGGCCGGACACGCCGGGCCGGAGGTGACGGTAATGGCCGCCGGGCGAATCAAGCACATGAGCCTGTCGATGAACGAGGTGCTGGGCCGCTATTTCACGTCGGTCACCGCCTCGCTGGGACGCCAGAAGTCCCGGGTGCTCACCGCCACCGGCCTTCGCCCCGCGGCGCAGCTCCCCGCCCCGCGCTTTCCGCTGCAATCGAGCCACGACCTCGGGCTGCCCGAACCGCTGCAGTTGCGCGCCCACGCGCAGACCTTTGGCGGGGCCAAGCTCGATCCGGGGACCCGCTTCCTGCTGGCGCACCTCGAGGTTCCCCGCGACGCCGGCCACGCCGTGGACCTGGGCTGCGGCAACGGGACGATCGCCGCCTTCCTGGCCGTGAGCCACCCGCAATTGAGCGTGCACGCCTCGGACCAGTCGGCATCCGCCGTGGCCTCCACCCGCGCCACGGCCGCCGCCAACGGGGTTGCCGAGCGGATCACCGCGGTGCAGGACGACGCGCTGGCCTCGCTGCCCGCCGCCTCCGAGTCCTTTGTGGTCCTGAACCCGCCGTTCCACATGGGCAACACCGTGCACGCCGGGATCGCCCTGAAGCTGATTGCCGACGCCGGCCGGGTGCTGGCCCCCGGCGGGGAGCTGTGGTGCGTCTGGAATTCGCACCTGGGCTATCGCGGGCAGCTGGAAAAACTGGTCGGCCCCACCCGCCAGGTCGCGCGGAACCCGAAGTTCACCGTGACGGTGTCGACGCGGGCGTAGTCCCCGCGCACCCGGGGCGGCTCAGAGGCCCTCAAAAAGGTCGCTGAGCACCGGCTCCCAGGCGGCGCGGGCAGGCCAGGCCATGACCGCGGGCTCCCGGGAGACCACCCGCTCCCAGCGCCGCACGCTGGCTCCCGGTTCGATGAGCACCTCGCGCTGGCTGCGGTGCTCCAGCAGCCCGGCAACGATGCGTGAACGCACCGCGGAGGTGTCGACCTCGATGTCGATGGCATCGTCAGGGACCGGGCGCAGGTGGTATTCCCGGCTCGGGTCCCACGCCTCGCCCCCTGCGCGCCGCCGGGCAGTGTTCCACCGTTCAAAGACCGAGGCGCGGACGGCGCCGTGGACCAGGCGCCGCAACCCCGGTCCCGGAACCTGCCGGGCACGCAGGAACGCCTCGTCGGTGGCGCGTCCGATGGCGATGTGGTCGCGGTGCCCGGTGATCCCGTCGGGACCGAAGGTCGCCACCACCTGGGGCCGCTCGGCCAGCAGGATTCCCTGCACCCGCCCGACAAGCTCCTCGAAGTCCACCTCCGGGACATGCCCGTCGTCGTAGCCCAGCCATTCGTGGCGCACCGGGATCGTGCCGTGGGCGCGCCACGCGTTGGCGCTCTCCACGCGGCGCCACGCACCAAGGGTTTCGGGGGTGGCGGGCACGCCGGCGGAGATCTGGCCGGCTGCCCCGTCCGTGGCCAGCACCAGCACGAACCGGAACCCGGGGTCGTGTTCGTGCAGTGCAATGGAACCGGCACACCCGTAGGCATCGTCGTCCGGATGGGCGACGATGACCGCGATGGAATGCGGCTCGGTCATGGGCACATTTTAGTCCCGGCGGCCGCCACGTGACAGGGCGCGGACCCGCCCGGGGGCGAATCACGGGCCAGCGGCCCGCGGGGTGCAATACTGCTTCCATGGACGAGCAACTCGAAGGATCAAAAACTGCACTTCTCATCATCAACATGCAAAACGGCGTGATGGAATACTGCGTGCATCCCAAGAAGGTCATCTCGCGCATCCAGGACCTCCTGATGCGGGCACGCGACACCGGCACGCCGGTCTACTGGGTGCAGGACGAACGTGAATTCGAGCGCCACTCCCCTGCCTGGCGGCTGGTTTCCCCGTTGGAGCCGCTGGACCGGGAGCACCGGATCCACAAGACGTACCGCGACGCCTTCACCGGCACCGGGCTGCACGCCTCGCTGATCGCCGAGGACGTGGGACGGCTGGTGGTCTGCGGCGCGCAATCGGATTATTCCCTGCGCACCACGGCCGGGCGCGCGGCTGCCATGGGCTACGACGTCACCGTGGTGCGCGATGCCCACACGACCGGGGCGGCGACCTTCGAGGGCCAGTCACTGACCGGGGACCAAATCATTGCGCACACCAATGCGTACTTTGCCTCGCTGGACTACCCCAACCAGGAGTTCTCGCTGGAGCGCTCCGAGGAGATCGGCTTCCGTCCCGTGGTGCTGAACGACTGAGGTGCCGGCAGTCGCCGAACCGCCCCGCGCATTGGCTACCCAAGTCACCGGTGCGGGCGGTATGGTGCTAGGAACGTGTCCGCAGGAGAACCAGCCTGAGTTGCCGCCATGGCCATTGCCGGACGGCAACGCACCCTTGAGGAGCAAGCCATGTTCAACACCGACGAATCCCCCTCGGCCAACGGCGCCACTCCCGTCCCTGGACGGTATGTGGTCGTCTTCGCCGACCCGCATCCCTCCGCCGGCGACAGGTTGGGCACCCGCGTGCTGCAGGACGAGGCGCCGCGCATGCTGGAACAGGAGGGCTTCTCACTCGAGACGTACTTCCCGCGCCTTGGCGTGGCGGTCGTGGACGGGGATTCCGCGCAGCTTGGGGAATTGCGCGCCCGTTGCGCATCTCGGAGCATGCCGCTGCGCATCGTGCCGGAATTGGTCTACCGGATCCTGTCGAGCCCGCCGGAAGAGCCCGAGACCCCGGCGGGACCGCCATTTACCGACACCGACGACCTTACCTGGGGCCTGCAGGCGGTCCGCGCCCGGGAGTCCGGATACACCGGCCGCGGCATCCGCGTGGCGGTGCTGGACACCGGTTTCGACGCCGGGCACCCGGATTTCGCCGGACGCGACGTCACCACCATGTCCTTCATCGAAGGCGAGGACTCCCACGACGGCCACGGCCATGGAACCCACTGCATCGGCACCGCCTGCGGTCCGCGCCCGCTGCCGGGCGCCCGCGGCTACGGCGTGGCGCCGGGGGCCTCCATCTTTGCGGGCAAGGTGCTCAGCAACGAGGGGTCGGGTTCCGACACCGGAATCCTCGCCGGCATCGACTGGGCCCTGCAAAACGACTGCCACATCATCTCGATGTCCCTGGGTGCCGACGTGCGGGAGGTGCACCCGCCCTATGTCGCCGCCGGCCACCGGGCCCTCGAGCGCGGAACCCTGATCGTCGCGGCCGCCGGCAACAACGCCCGGCGTTCGGCGGGCAATCCGGGATTCGTCGGCGCACCGGCCAACAGCCCCTATGTCCTGTCCGTCGGCGCGCTGGACGAAAAACTGGACATCGCGGACTTCTCCGCCCGCACCCTGCCGGGCCGGGGCGGCCAGGTAGACGTCTCCGGACCCGGCGTTCGGGTGCATTCCTCGTGGCCGATGCCCAAGCGGTACAACACCATCAGCGGCACGTCGATGGCCACGCCGCACGTCGCCGGCATCGCGGCGCTCCTGTCCGAGGCCACCGGTTTCCGTGGCCGGGAACTCTGGGCGGAACTCGTCCAGGAAGCCGAACGGCTCGAGCGGTTCTCCGTCGACGTCGGTTCCGGATTGGCGCTGGCCCCGCCACCTGCCCAGGTTCCGGCCGAGCCCGCGCCGGCACCGGCCACCGAACCCGTGCCCGTGCCCGTGCCAGAGGACGATTCGCCGGAAAGCTTTTACGGCCATGGGTGAGCAGCTGGAGGATTCGACGCCGGAGACGATTGGCTACATCGTCACCGTACAAAGCCAGTACCTGGGCAGGGTGCAGGAAGTCACCGAGATGCTCGAATCGGCCGGCATGCAGGTCGAACGGGTCTTGGGCACCCTCGGCCAGATCATCGGCCGCGCCGAGGAGGCAAAGCGCCCGACGCTGGCCGGGGTGGAAGGCGTGCAATCCGTCGACCCGGCACGGCAGGTTCGAATCCCACCGCCCGACAGCCAGGTCCAATAGGCGGAGGCCGGATCCTGCCACCGGGTCACCGATTCCGGCAGGAAGCGCTGCCGCGTGGATCCGGTTGTTTGACCCAAAAAGACGGCGTCCGCGAGTGGCTGTCGAGGGAGGCGCTTTCGCCGGCGCCGGGAGTATTCTTGGAGTAATCGGGCTGGCGCACGAATTACAGAGGCGCATTGGGATGGGCGAAACTTCACAGGACAGTCAACCTCGTCTCTACATGCTCGACGAAAACGGGCATCGCGGCCACCAAGTGCAATTTTCCGGCGCTTCGTTGCTCGTGGGCCGCGAAGCGGGCTCCGACCTGCTATTGGGTAGTCCAGATGTGAGCCGGCGGCATGCCCTGCTGTGGCGCGATGGAAGCCAACTTTATGTGGAGGACTTGGGTTCCACCGCCGGCACCCGGGTAAACGGGACGCCACTGACCGGTCCGCAAGCGCTGCGTGTCGGCGATGTCATCACCTTCGCGTCGACGGGGGTCACGGTTGATGGTGCTCCCGATCCGTCAAATCCCCTAGAAGACAATTCGTCCCGGCGGAACGCTCCGCCCACCGAGACCGGGGCGCACTTTGGGGTTCGGGACCAGCGCGCGGAGTGGATCAACATGATTGGCGGGAACCAATACAACACGCACATTCTTGAGGAACGGCGCAGTCTCCTCCTGGATGTGGCCGCCGCCAAGACGAGGGCCCGCTGGATCTTGTTGTCCGGCTTCCTCATCTCCTTGGCCGGTGCGGCCTTCTTCGCGGCCGGCATCCTTCGCTTCTTCATGGCCATAACCGATGCGGCAGGCAGTGGAGAGGTGCCCGAGAACTTCATCGATCCGTTCGGGGTTGAGATCCTCGGGTTTCCATCCGGACTCATCGGCTGGGCGGTGGCGGGCATTGGGATGGTCCTGATGCTGGTTGGAGGCGTGCTGCACCTTGTGGCCATCGGGCGGCAGAAACGCGTGGATCGCGAGCTGCCGCTTCCTCCGCCGTATTGAATATTTGAGGACACAACATGAGCTTCAACATCAGCAACCAAACCGGCGGCGTGATCAACAACGTCGCAGGCAACCAGCAAATATACGGAGACCAGCGGGGACAAGCGATCGGCCCCAACACCGTTCGCGAGGCGGTGCGGAAATTGCGCAGTGCCGTCGACGACGCGGGCCTCGATCCCGCCACCTCTGCTGCGGTTTCCGCCGGACTGGGCGAGATCGAATCCGAGGTCCAGGCAAGGGAACCGGACCGCTCCAGGGTCGGGGAAGCCCTGGAGAAAGTCGCGGGGCTCCTGACCTCTGCAGGCGCAATTGCTGTCGCGGGACAAGCACTGATCGGTCCCATCCAGGCGGTTGCGACGTGGGTCGGGAGCTGGGGACCTGCGGTTGCCCACCTGATGCGTTTCTAGGGCCGGAAAACGGGGTGGCCGCGGCGAGCGGGGATGCGGGGACCGCCTGCATTCCGATCCGGTGACCGGGGACCCCTGTCAGTGACGGTTGCCGCGGAAATGCAATGCCAGGCGGTCTGCCAATGCCGGGGACGGTTCGATTCCCAACTCGTCCAGCACTTGGTGTCGGTACTTCTCATACCGGCGTTGGGCCACCAACGGATTTCCCTCGCACAAATACGTTTCAATCAGCGATTCCTGGGCGGACTCGCGCAGCGGATCGGCCTGGCACACGACCAGGGCGGCGTCCAGGGCCTCAGCGAGCCGGCCGGCCAGCCTGAGTTCGCGGCTCATGCATTCCAAGGCGTGGAGCAATCGCTGTTGTAGCCTCTGGCGTTCCAGATCGATCCAAACGTCGCAGAGTCCGGGCAGGATCTCCTCCGTATCGACGCTTCTGGGCACCCAGGCCAGATCGCTGGTCCGCGGGTTGCCGGCGATGAGCCTGGTGGCCCAGTCGTCCAGCAACTGGACGTCCACCGTGACTCCGTCTCGGAGGGACAAGAGGTGCTCATCGGAATCGACCAACTCGATGCCGTCGCGGCGGAGCCGCCACAATTCCGCCCTCAGATTGCCCGCGGCCCGATCCGCCCAAACGTCCGGCCACAAGGTACTGGCCACAAAACGGCGATCGTGTCCCCCACGGTTGAATGCAAGATATCCGAGCAGCCGGGAATGGCCGTCCGTCAAGTGCTGCCTCCTCCCGCCTAGGGTGGCGGCAGGTGGCCCGAAGAGGTGAAGCAGAGGACGCACGTCATTCAGGAAGCCAGATTCCAACGCTCGGACCAGCCCCAAAGTCATGGCGTCCCCCAAAGAGAATAAGACTATAGACAACGCCACCATACAAGCCATCCCAACCGCTTACTATTGGTCGAAAGACTACTGACAACAAGCTTCCTTGGTGGTATAAGCGGGTCGCCTTGAGAGCGCCATCACCACGGCCATCCCCCGGGCCCTCGGGAACCGGCAGCCGGCCCAGTTTCCCCGGGCACTCAAACACACCGCGACGCCGGTCCCGATGAACTCCTCTGATCGGGTAAATGGCCTGCAACCGGCGGGGAACGAACCCATGGGCCCGGACTTCCCGCCCCCGTGAGGAGGGCCCACTGCGCGCACCCCGGCGCATCACCGTGCGGCGAAATGACCTGCCTGCGCGACTGCCCCGGTGGCCGCACACCACAGTAACGGCGCAATAACGCGGCATGGGCTGAACTGGATGCAGCTGCTAGGCGCATGGGCATATGTCGTCTCGATGCGCAGTGGAAAACGGCCGCCCCTGGCGGGCCGTCAAGGTGAAAGGTTGCGAAATGAGCTGGTTTGGGTGGGAAAGCCTGGGCGGGGTCCTGACAAGCGCCCCGAGCGTTTCGTCATGGTCGTCCGGGCGGCTTGACACGTTCGTGCGCGGCACGGACTCGGCGCTGTGGCACAAATGGTTCCAGAACGGCTGGTCCGGCTGGGAATCCCTGGGCGGGGTCCTGACTTCGGACCCGGGAGCCGTCTCCTGGAGCGATGGCCGGATCGATGTTTTTGTCCGCGGCACGGACTCGGCTCTCTGGCACAAATGGTTCCAGAACGGCTGGTCCGGCTGGGAGTCCCTCGGCGGGCTGCTGACCAGCGCGCCCAGCGCCTCCAGCTGGGCCGGCGGCCGGCTGGACGTTTTTGTCCGCGGCACGGACTCGGCTCTCTGGCACAAATGGTTCCAGAACGGCTGGTCGGGCTGGGAATCCCTGGGAGGAACACTCACCAGCGCCCCCGCGGCCGTCTCCTGGAGCAACGGCCGGATCGATGTGTTTGCCGTGGGCACGGATTCGGCCCTTTGGCACAAATGGTTCCAGAACGGCTGGTCGGGCTGGGAATCCCTGGGCGGGACGCTCACCAGCGCCCCCACGGTCTCCAGCTGGGCCCACGGCCGTCTGGATGTTTTTGCCGTGGGCACCGATTCGGCGCTCTGGCACAAATGGTTCCAGAACGGCTGGTCGGGCTGGGAATCCCTGGGCGGGACGCTCACCAGTGCACCGGGTGCCGTGGCCTGGGGACCGAACCGGATCGACGTATTCGGCGCGGGAACCGACAGCGCCATGTGGCACCGGTGGTGGGCAGTTCGGCAAACGGTAAGGCTGCATGCCAAGGTCTTGACGGCGCCCAGCGTGCCGGTGGCCACGGCCGTGCAGCGCATGCGCGATGTCTATGCCACCGCCGGCATCGGGGTGGAACTGGTTTCCACGGAGAACCTGACCCTGCCGCCACTGAACGACATTGACGTCGGGAGCTGCGTCAGCGGGACGACGACGGCCGAGCAAAACCAGCTTTTCGCCAACCGCAACAACGTCGGCGCCAACGACGTCGTGGTGTACTTCGTCCGATCCACGGTGCCTCCCTTCAACGGCTGTGCCGCACATCCCGCGGGACGCCCCGGTGCGGTCGTCGCCCAGGGCGCGACGCAGTGGACGCTCGGGCACGAGGTGGGCCACGTGCTGAATCTCCGGCACGTCAACGACAACAACCGCCTCATGACGGGCAACGGCACCGGCAACATCACCAATCCCCCGCCCGATCTGGTCAGCACCGAGGTTTCGACCATGATCGGCAGCCCGCTCACACAGGACATTTAGGAGGACATCATGGGCGTGTCAATGAAGGAAGTGCTCGAGGTCCTCGAGCCCGACGAACCGAGCTATCCCAAGGCCGCGGCATTGGGGCCGGAAAGCCTGCCCCACCTGCGAACGCTGGTGGGGGGAAACGACCCGATGCTGGCGGCAAAGGCAGCCTATGCCGCAAGCCTCCTCGAGGGAGGTGCGGGACGCGACGTGGTCGCCGCGGCAGCACATAGCGACACGGCGAGCGTACGGGTCGCCGCCGCCGCGGCGGCCGGAAACCTGCCGACGGACTCCGCCGCGCCGGTCCTCATGGACCTGGTGGACGACAATGACGCGGGGGTGCGGAAGGTGGCGCTGTCGGCGGTGCCCCAGGATGCCCCGCGCCAGCTGACCGAGAAGGCTGCCGCCCGCTCCAGCGAGGAGGCCGGGGGCGGGCCGAACGCCGCACCGCGGGATTTGGGGCTTGGCGGCGGCTCAATGCCCGGCGAGCACCATGACGCACCGGCAGCAGGGGCGCCGGCACCGGGGCTGATGCCCGGCGAGAAGCCCGGGCCACCGGCCAACGGCGAACAGGGCCAGGGCCTGATGCCCGGCGAGACCGGATAAGGACCTTCCGCCCCCACGGGCGAGAGAACCGGGCCGCCGCACCATTCCGGCGGTCCGACGGAACCGAAGCAAAGGAGACCCCCGATGGGCGGAAAGATTGACAGGCCCGCCTGCACCGTCAAGCCACGGACCCCCCGGACCTTGCCGCCCGGATTGCCCGAAGAGCGCTCACGCCTCATACGGCTCTTTGCCACCGCATGGGTCAACGGCACGGTGTTGCATTACTGGTTCCTGAACGGCCCCGCCGCCCAGCTTCAGGCCGTCAGGGATTCCTTCACCGAATGGAAGTCGCTGGCCATCGGCCTGGAGTTCGTCGAGGTGCCCGACAGCGGCGAGGCCGAGATCCGCATCGGCTTCGACCAGGCCGATGGCTCATGGTCGTATGTCGGCCGCGATGTCCTGGGAATCCCCACCACGCAGGCGACCATGAATTTCGGCTGGGACCTGACGACCGAGTATGGACGCACCACCGCGTTGCACGAAATCGGGCACACCCTGGGCATGCCCCATGAGCACCAGAACCCCTTTGCGGGGATCGTCTGGGACGAGCAGAAGGTTTATGACTACTTCACCGGCGCCCCAAACAACTGGACCCGGCAACAGGCCTTTTCAAACGTCCTGCGCAAGATCGACTCCAACGATGTTGAGGGATCCAATTGGGACCCCGATTCGGTGATGGAGTACTGGTTCCCGGCAGGGTTGATCGTCGAGCCTGCCAAGTACAAGAACGGGCTCGAACCGCCCGGCGGGCTCTCGGCCGCCGACAAGGAGTGGGCGCTGCGCTTCTACCCGACGCTCAAGACAACCGTTCCGGCGCTGAATCCCTTCGTTTCGGTTCCGCTGTCCCTTGGCCCCGGTGACCAGGCGGATTTCAGCATCGTGCCGGGCGAGACCCGGCGGTACGAATTGGGAACCTTTGGCACGGCCGACACCGTCCTGGTCCTGTTCGAGGAGGTCGACGGGCAGCTGCGCCAGCTGGCTGCCGACGACGACAGCGGCACCAATCTCAACTCGAAGATCGAGGTCAAGCTCTTCAAGGACAGAAAGTACGTGGCACGCGTCCGGCTTTACTGGGCGGGGGCTTCGGGGCAAAGCGCGATCATGCTCTGGTAGTCGACAGACCGGTGCAGGGGCCAACCGCCACCTAGGCGGGCGTACAAAAGGACCACCCGTTCCATTGCTGGAACGGGTGGTCCTTTTCGCGTTACTTCAGGTGGATCGGTGATCCATCAAAAGTGTGTGGCTTAGGCGCCGGCAAGCTTCTCGCGCAGTGCTGCGAGGGCCTCGTCGGATGCCAGGGTGCCTGCCTCGGTTGCCGGAGCATCCGAGGAGTAGCTGCTGGAAGCGGACTCGGCCGGAGCCGATTCTGCTGCAGCGTCGTCGGCAAGGTGCTGTGCAACCTGCTTCTTGTGGGCTTCCCAGCGGGTCTGGGCGTCAGCGTACTGCTGCTCCCAAGCCGAACGCTGGGTCTCGAAGCCTTCGAGCCACTCGTTGGTCTCCGGGTCGAAGCCCTCCGGGTACTTGTAGTTGCCCTCTTCGTCGTACTCTGCGGCCATGCCGTAGAGTGCCGGATCGAATTCGGTGCCTTCGGGATCGACGCCCTCGTTGGCCTGCTTGAGGGACAGCGAGATGCGGCGACGCTCGAGGTCGATGTCGATGACCTTGACGAACAGCTCGTCGCCAACGGAGACGACCTGCTCTGCAAGCTCCACGTGGCGCACGGCCAGCTCGGAGATGTGCACGAGGCCTTCGATTCCGTCTTCGACGCGCACGAATGCACCGAACGGAACAAGCTTGGTGACCTTACCCGGAACAACCTGCCCGAGGGCGTGGGTGCGGGCGAAGGTCTGCCACGGATCTTCCTGGGTGGCCTTGAGCGAGAGCGAAACACGCTCGCGGTCCAGGTCGACCTCGAGAACCTCGACGGTGACTTCCTGGCCAACTTCGACAACCTCGGACGGGTGGTCGATGTGCTTCCAGGACAGCTCGGAAACGTGGACGAGGCCGTCTACGCCGCCAAGGTCCACGAATGCACCGAAGTTGACGATGGAGGAAACGACGCCGGGACGAACCTGGCCCTTTTCCAGCTTGTTGAGGAACGTGGAGCGCACCTCGGACTGGGTCTGCTCGAGCCATGCACGGCGGGACAGCACAACGTTGTTGCGGTTCTTGTCCAGCTCGATGATCTTGGCTTCGATTTCCTGGCCGATGTACGGAGCCAGATCGCGCACACGGCGCATTTCGACAAGCGATGCCGGCAGGAAGCCGCGCAGGCCGATGTCGAGGATAAGGCCGCCCTTGACCACCTCGATGACGGTGCCGGTGACGACGCCGTCCTCTTCCTTGATCTTCTCGATGTCGCCCCAAGCACGCTCGTACTGAGCGCGCTTCTTGGACAGGATCAAACGACCTTCCTTGTCCTCCTTGGTGAGGACGAGGGCCTCGACGTTGTCGCCGACGGCGACAACGTCGCCCGGGTCAACATCGTGCTTGATGGAAAGTTCGCGGGAAGGGATGACACCTTCGGTCTTGTAACCGATGTCGAGCAGAACTTCGTCGCGGTCAACCTTGACGACGATGCCTTCGACGAGGTCGCCATCGTTGAAGTACTTGATGGTGGCGTCGACGGCAGCGAGGAAGTCTTCAGCAGAGCCAATGTCGTTGATTGCAACGACCGGGGCACTGGTCTTCTCGTTGGAGGTGATGGTCATGTAGTAGGGACTCCGATGTGGATAGTCTGTGTGAGTCGGTCAGCCGGAAGCCCCGGCATATTCCGAATTTAGATTGGGTGCGGGCACGGCAATAGCCGAAACACGCCCCCTTAGTCTATTCCTCCATGCCCGCAGGGTCAAAACGGGAACCGCCTCGGTTGTCAAGCCGGGCCGGGGTCCTCGGCAGGCCTAGAAATCGGCCTGGCAATACGGAACGGTGGCGGTGGCGAAGAGGGAGTCGAGGATCCGCACGGCCCCGGGGTCGTGGACCTCAAGCACGCCGGCCCCCGCCAGGTGCGCGGCACTGAAGCCGCCGAGATACAGCGAGCCGAGATCGCGGACATCGAGGCCCGCCGCGGGTTCGACGCCCTCCGGGGCCCGGCGCACGCTGGCCGCGGAATCCTCGACCGCCAGCTCCCAGGTTCCCTCCGCCATGCCCAGCGAGTCGCGGATGCGCAGCACGATCCTCCCGTCGCCGGCGTAGGTGCGCGCGGTCAGCGCCGTTTCAAGGTCCAGGATGCGCAGCCACAGGTGGTCGCCGAGGGCGGTGGCCTTGTACGCCCTGGCGTTCTCCAGCGCGGTGGGCAGCACGTCGTCCACCGGGCCGCGGCCGGTGATCTTCTCCACCAGGTCGTGGGCGCCCAGGTAGGCGATCAGCTCGCGCCGCGCGGCACCGCCCACCGTGCACATCTGGCCGATCTCCATGGTGGGCGGCTCCACCTTCCACCCGGAAAACAGGTAGCTCATGAATCCGTCGGGCTTGCCCTGCGCATCCAGGTGCAGGGCGGCGCGCAGGTTGGGCACCGGCTTGAGCGAGTCGTAGTCGGCCCATTCGCCCGCGGCCTGTCCCACGTCGAACCGGGTGGCGCTGATGGAACCGAGCGTGCGGGCATGCGCCGCGGCAAAGATCGCGGGGGCATATTTCTTCAGCTCGGCCGGTGCAACGGCGACGACGCTCCCCTCGGCGCGGCCGCGCAGGGGCACGCCCTGGTCGGTCTTGAGCTTGAACCGGGCCCGCTGCGTGGCCCGGCCGAACCCGAAACGTCCGTAGATGGTGGCCTCCGAGGCCGTCAATGCGGCGAACACGGCACCCGACTCGCGGGCCCTTTCGAGGTCAGGGGTGATCATCCGGCGCAGCAGGCCGCGGCGGCGGTGCGTGGGGCTGACGGTGACCGAGGTGATCTGGTGCACCGGCATCAGGTTTCCGCCGCCGATATTCAGCGTTCCGGGGAAGGCCGCGTAGGTGGCGACGGGGGCATCGGCGTGCAGGGAGGGCTGCACGGCCGCCTCGTCGTAGACGGCGGTGAACACCGTGTTGTCCGAGATTTCCAGCCCCGCCAGCACCCCCAGGTCGTCGGCGTCCAGCTGCGATTCGTGGAATCCGCGGCTGACGGCCCTCAGGAAGTCGAGGGTTGCGGCGGCCGGGACTCCGTCGATGAGCTCGGGTTCGAATCGTTCAACGCGGATCGCGGAGTTGTCGCTCATGCTCGTGGGCTGCCTTCCGGGGTTGGGGGGGGGACGTGGTGGCGGATCGTTCCTAGAAGCCGTTGATGGCGTGTGGCACGCCGGGCAGGTCCAGCAGGGCGGCAAGCGTGGCCGCCGGGGCGGCCCCGGAGGTTTCCAGCACTCCGGCGGAGACCAGCTCCCCGACCCCGCAGGCGCCCAGCAGCAGCGGACCCAGGGCGGGTGCGCCGCAGCAGAGGTCGGCCGGCGCGTCGCCGGCCACCGGCGTGACGGTTGCCCGGCCGTCGCGGATCTCGAACGCGTAGCTGCCGGCGACCAGGGACTGCGGGTCGGAAACGCGCAGCGTGAAGTTCCCCGATCCGCGGTACTCCCGGGCGGCGAAGGCCGCGGGGACATCGAGCACGCGCACCCACAGGCCGTGCTGGCGCCCGCTGTAGCTGATCCTCGCGGGGTCTTCCAGCGCCCAGCCCAGCGGGTCGTTTGCCGCGGCGTAGGGGTGGCTGACCCGCTCGATGAGGTCGATGCGGGACAGGAAGCGGAACAGCTCGCGCCGGGCAGGATCGCCGGTGGCCACGAGGTCGCGGACGTTGAGTGTGAGGGGCTTGGCGTCCCAGCCGTCGAAGGCGTAGGTCACGTAGCCCTGGATCTCCCCCGCGTCGTCCCGGTACACGGCGGCGCGCAGCTTCGGATCGGGGTCCGGGCCCTCTTGGCCCCAGCGCCCGGTGGCGTGGCGGAGGTAGGCCTCCTGGCGGCCGACCGAGCCGCGGCGGGAAGCGTGGAAGGCCTCGAACACGCGGGGCGCGATTCCCGCCAGTGCCGACGGGGCGACCTGGACCACCGAACCGACGGGGGCAGCGTGGAAGCCCACCTCCCCGCGGACGTCCAGGTGCAGGGTCTGCTGCTCGGTGACCCGGCCGAAGCCGAACCGGCCGTAGATCGTCGCCTCGGACGCGGTCAGTGCCGCGACGGGGAATCCCGCGGCCTTGGCCCGGGCAAGGTCCCCGGTCATCAGCCGGCGCAGGATGCCGCGGCGCCGGTGCGTGGGGCGCACCGTGACCAGGGTGACCAGGTGCGCGGGAACCAGGCCCGCCCCGATGTTCAGCGTCTTGGCGAAGCTGGCGTAGGTGGCCACCGGCAGCAGCGGGTCCACCAGGTCGGCGGGCAGGGAGTCGTCGTAGACCCCGGTGAGCACCCGCGCATCGATCTCGTGGGCTTGCAGCATTTGCTCCAGCTGGTCCGCCGTGGCGGGCTGCTGGTGGAACCCCTCCCAGCCGGTGTTCAGCCATGCGGCATACCCGCCGGACGCGGCGCCGGTGTCGGCGTCGCGGGCCAGCGGGACCTCCTCGGTGCGCAGCGGCCGGTCGAACATTAGTGCCCGGCGTCCTGCCAGGACGTGCCGATGCCCACGTGCACGTCGAGGGGCACCTTGAGCTCGGCGGCGGCGCCCATCTTCTCCCGCACGATCCTTTCCACGGTTTCCAGCTCGCCGGCGGCGACCTCGAGGACGAGTTCGTCATGGACCTGCAACAGCATGCGGGACTTCAGGCCGGCCTCGGCCATGCCCTCCTCGACCCCGAGCATCGCGCGCTTGATGATGTCCGCGGCCGAGCCCTGGATCGGGGCGTTCAGCGCGGCGCGCTCGGCGATGTCGCGCAGCTGGCGGTTGTCGCTGGCAAGCTCCGGCAGGTAGCGGCGGCGCCCGAAAATGGTCTCCGTGTAGCCGTCCTTGCGTGCCTGGTCAACCACGGCGCGCAGGTAGTCGCGCACCGCCCCGAAGCGGGCGAAGTAGTCCTTCATCAGCGTGCGGGCCTCGTCGACGGAGATCTTTAGCTGCTTGGACAGGCCGAAGGAGCTCAGCCCGTAGGCCAGGCCGTAGCTCATGGCCTTGACCTTGGAGCGCATCTCGGAGGTGACCTCCGCCGGCTCGACGCCAAAGACGTGGGAGCCGACGAAGCGGTGCAGGTCCTCGCCGTCCTGGTAGGCCTGGATCAGGCCCTCGTCCTCGGAGAGGTGCGCCATGATGCGCATTTCGATCTGCGAGTAGTCGGCGGTCAGCAGGGTCTCGTAGCCCTCGCCGACGACGAAGACCTCGCGGATGCGCCTGCCTTCCTCGGAGCGCACCGGGATGTTCTGCAGGTTCGGGTTCAGCGAGGACAGCCGCCCGGTGGCGGCGACGGTCTGCGCGTAGGTGGTGTGGATGCGGCCGTCGGAAGCCACGGCCTTGCGCAGGCCCTCGACGGTCTGGCGCAGCTTGGTGGCGTCGCGGTAGGCCATCAGCGCCACCAGGAACGGGTGCCCGGTCTTGACCAGCAGGTCCTGCAGGGACTCGGCGTCGGTGGTGAAGCCGGTCTTGATCTTCTTGGTCTTGGGCAGGTCGAGTTCCTCGAAGAGCACCACCTGCAGCTGCTTGGGGCTGGAGAGGTTGACCTCGTGGCCGATGGCCGCATAGGCCTCTTCGGTGGCCTGGTTGATGGTCGCGGTGAAGTCTTCGTAGAGGCCGTCGAGCTTGGCGGAGTCGATGCAGATGCCTGCCATTTCCATGCGGGCCAGGACCAGCGAGAGCGGCATTTCCAGGTCCTTGAGCAGGTTCTCTCCCCCGCGCTCGACCAGCATGCCCGCCAAATGCAGGCTCAGGGAGCGCACCACGTGGGCGGCGCGGACCGCCGGGGTTGCCAGGTCCGGGCCCTCGAAGTCCAGGGCCAACTGGCCATTGGCCTGCGCCTTGGAATCATCCAGCGCGATCCGCAGGTGCTGCTGGGCGATGTCGGGCAACTCGTGGCTGCGGCGGTCCGGCTGGATCAGGTATGCGGTGATCATGGTGTCGTCCACGACCCCGGCCAGCTCCAGCCCCCGGTTCTTCAGCAGCTTGTAGGTGCCCTTGAAGTCATGCACCGCCTTGGAATGGCTCACCGAGGAGAGCACCTTGGCCAGTGCACCCTCGGTTTCCCCGTCGATTTCCTCGAGCGAGACGAACGCGGTGGCATCGTTCGAGGCGAACGCCAGCCCCGCCACGTCGGTGCCGCCGACGGTGGACGCGTGCAGGCCCAGCAGCTGCCCGCCGTGGGCGGCGAACCACGCCTCGAGTGCGGCGGCATCGCCGAGCAGCTCGTGGGCGGGGATCTCCGCCTCCTCGGCGGCGTCCTGCGGATCGTCGCCAAAGAGGTCGAAGAGGCGCTTGCGCAGGGTGTTGAACTGCAGTGCGTCGAACAGCTCCTCGATGGCCTCGCGGTTCGGGCGGTCCAGGACCATCGCCTCGAAGGCCACCGGCAGCTCAAGGTCGCGCAGCAGGTGGTTCAGGCGGCGGTTGCGGGTGACGTTGTCCACATGCTCGCGCAGCGAGTCGCCGACCTTGCCCTTGATGGCATCGATGTTCTCCAGGATGCCCGGCAGGCCACCATAGAGGTTGATCCACTTGGCCGCGGTCTTCGGGCCGACCCCGGGAACACCCGGGAGGTTGTCGGCGGTCTCGCCGACCAGCGCCGCAAGGTCCGAGTATTGTTCGGGTCGCACGAAGTACTTGGCCTCGACCGCGTCGCCGTCCATGGGCGGAATGTCGGAGATGCCCTTCTTGGGGTAGAGCACCAGGGTCTTCTCGGTGATCATCTGGAAGGCGTCGCGGTCCCCGGAGACCACCAGGACCTCGAAGCCCGCCGCCTCGCCCTTGGCGGCCAGGGTGGCGAGGATGTCGTCGGCCTCGTAGCCGTCCATGGAAATGGACGGGATGTTCATGGCTTCCATGACCTTGCGGATCAGGTCGATCTGGCCGTGGAATTCCTCGGGCGTCTTGTTGCGCCCGCCCTTGTACTCGGTGTATTCCAGTGAGCGGAACGTGGGGGTGTCAAGGTCGAAGGCAACCGCCACGTGGGTGGGCTTCTGCTGCCGAATCATGGTCAGCAGCATCGACACGAATCCGTGCACGGCGTTGGTGTACTGGCCGGTGTCGGTTGAAAAGTTTTCCGCCGGCAAGGCGTAGAAGGCACGGAAGGCCATGGAGTGCCCGTCAATGACGAGCAGGCGCTGGGGATCGGTTGCCACAAGTTTGGTTGATTCGCTCACAGGTGCCAGCCTAGTTGGCATGGGCAATAATTTCACTGAAGACAACGCGTCGGCACTCGAGACATCTGGCACCTTTGCCTCCAACGGGGCGAACCGGGGCAATCCCTTTGCCCGGCAACTCTCCGAGCACGGGGTTCCGGAGGCAATGTGGCCGATGCTGGCAAGCCACGGCGTCGGGCCGCTGGTGGAGAAGCTGGGGATCCATTTTTCGGAAATCACGCGTGACCGCGTGGTCGCCACCATGCCCGTCGAAGGCAACCAACAGGTCGCCGGCATCCTGCACGGTGGCGCATCGGTGGCGTTGGCCGAGACGCTGGGATCCTTTGCCGCTGCAGTGCACGGGAAGGGCGCGAAGAAGCCGGTCGGCGTGGATATTTCCGCCACGCACCACCGCGCCGGGGTCAGCGGGCTGGTGACCGGCGTGTGCACGCCGATCCATCTGGGCCGCACCTTGACCACCCATGAAATCGTCATCAGCGACGAGGCCGGCCGGCGCCTGTGCACCTCGCGCATCACCAACATGCTGCTGGATGGCTAATCCCCCGGAGCGGAATGCCCCTGAACGCATTCTCTGCCACGGTGTCACCGGAAGCGGAAAATCCACGCTCGCGCGGGACCTTGGCCGCATCCTGCAGATACCGGTGCACTATGTGGACGAGGAGATCGGGTGGCTGCCCGGCTGGGTGCAGCGCGACCCGGAGGAGCAGAAGGCCCTTGCACTGGAGGCCGCCGCCGCCCCTCGGTGGATCTTTGATTCGGCTTATGGCCACTATCGACAGGACATCATTGAGCGCTGCGATCTCATCGTCTGTCTTGACTACCCGCGCGCCGTCTCGTTGTTTCGGCTTCTGCTGCGCACCGCGACACGAATCAGGCACCGCGAACCGGTGTGCAATGGCAACTTTGAGACCTGGGGAAGGGTCCTGGACCGCGACTCCATCGTGCTCTGGCACTTCAAGACCTTCGGTGCGAAGCGCCGGAACATGCGTGAGCTGGTAGACGCACTGGGGCCCGAGCGCGTCAGGCGTTTTTCCAGCCCCCGGGAAACCGAACGGTGGCTCGCGGGGTTGGAGGCGCATCGGCGCGCGCCGGGTTCCTAGTATTCGCGGCTCTGCCCGGGGGCCTTCTTCACCGCGTAGCGGGTCTCCCGGATCCCGCCGGGATATTCGCGTGTGTATGTCGGGTTGAGCCTTGCGGTTCCGCGCATGGCAAAGAGCGGCCGCCCGCCACCGAGCAGGACCGGCATGGAATAGAGCAGAACCTCGTCGAGCAGTCCCTCGTCCACGAACTGCCCGGCCAGCGAGCCGCCGCCCACGACCCAGACGTCCTTGCCGTTGGCGCTGCGGGCGATGTCCCCCGCCCATTCGGTCACGTCCCCCCGGACGAAGGTCAGATCCGCTCCCGGGAAGGCGGCGAGTTCTCGGTGCGCGAAGACCCAGACCGGCAGCCCCTGGTAGGGCCATTCCTCGCGTATCTCATTGAGCATCCAGGAATAGGTGTCCGCCCCCATGGCGATTGCACCGATTTCCGCCATGAACGCATCGTAGCTTTCGGTTTGGCCGGCGAAGCCGTCAAAGTCCATGAGCCAGTCGAGTCGCTCGTTTTCATCGGCAATGTAGCCATCTGCCGAGGCTGCCACGTAATACCTAAATTGCGTCATGGTGCCCATCCTAACCACGCAGGCGCCGCCGTCGAAGGCATTCGCCACGGGGTTTTTCCCGGCCGACGGACGGTGCCGACGGGCGTTAACGCCATTCGCCCGCCCGGATCCTTGGATCCGGGCGGGCGAATTCGCAGTCGTGTTGTTGCTCAGGCGCCGAGGATTCTTTCGCTGAGCGACGGCACGATGAGAATGATGCCGAAGATGACCACGATGCCGCACAGCGCGAAGCAGCCGTAGGCCGCAAGCCTGGCCGGCATTGCCGAGCGCTTGGCATCCTCACCAACGGCAAGCATGCGCACGCCCAGGGAGTATGCACCGACGATGAAAAGTGCGGAGACCCAGGTGGTCACGGCGACGATCAGGAATGCATCCCACTGAATTGTCATTACTTGACCTCCTGCTCGGCCTTGGCGCGCTCCATCTTGCGGCGCTGCTTCTTGCTGGGGATGTTCACTGCGGCCCCGGAGACATCCACATCACTGATCGCGTTGTTGTGGCCCACGAGTTCACGGCGCGAGAGCACCCAGATCACCAGCAGGGAGCCAACTCCCAGAATGGTCACGATGACCAGTCCGCCGGTGCCGAAGTGGGCAAGTGCTGCGGCTGCTGCGCCGATGATCCCCGCGGCCGGAAGCGTAAAGAGCCAGCCCAGGGCGATGCGGCCCGCGGTTCCCCAGCGGACCTCCGCTCCCTTGCGGCCCAGTCCGGAACCGATCACCGATCCGGAGGCGACCTGCGTCGTCGACAGGGCGAAGCCCAGGTGCGAGGAAGCCAGGATGGCGGCGGCGGTGGACGTTTCGGCGGCGAAGCCCTGGGCGGGCTTGACGTCGGTCAGGCCCGAGCCCATGGTGCGGATGATGCGCCAGCCGCCCATGTAGGTTCCCAGCGCTATGGCCAGGGCACAGGAGGCGATGACCCAGAAGTGGGGGCCGGTGCCGGAATCCTGCAGTCCCGAGGCGACCAGGGTCAGGGTGATGACGCCCATGGTCTTCTGTGCGTCGTTGGTGCCGTGGGCCAGTGCCACGAGCGAGGATGAGAAGATCTGTCCGTAACGGAATCCGCCGCGCTTCGGGGATGCCAGGCCTGACTGGCGCTTGGTCACGGAGTAGGCGAGCTTCGTGCAAAGATATGCCGAGGTTCCCGCGATCACGGGAGCCACGAGTGCCGGAAGCAGCACCTTGGACATCAGCACGTTGTAGTCGATGGCACCGAATCCGGCGCCCACGATCGCGGCGCCGATGAGCCCGCCGAAGAGGGCGTGCGAGGAGCTGGACGGCAGGCCCAGCAGCCAGGTGATCATGTTCCAGACGACGGCGCCCATCAGGCCGGCGAAGATCATGGCCGGCATGATCTGCACACCGGTTTCCCCGCCTTCCTTGATGATGCCGCCGGAAATGGTCTTGGCGACCTCTGCCGAGAGGAAGGCACCAACGAGGTTCAGGACCGCGGCCAGCGCGACTGCGGTCTTCGGCTTGATGGCACCGGTGGCGATGGGCGTGGCCATCGCGTTTGCTGTGTCATGGAAGCCATTGGTGAAATCAAAGAACAGGGCAAGTGCAATGACCAGGACGACGATAAGCGTCAGATCCATGTATAAACCAATCGTGGGATTGCGGGCGAGGGCCGAGTCGCGCTGGTTGCTCCGGATGCCCTCATTGTTTACCCAATGTTGGGGTTCCGTTCACCTAAGTCGCAGATTCATCATATGGCCTGCTCCGAACTAGTCAATTCACGCAGCGTGGATCAACGCCCCTGCTTGCCCCGTGGTCAGGCATGGCGCGGGGACCCGGCCGCAGCGACGTGAGCGACTTCACGCGCGACTTGACCCGGTCGTGCGAGGTGCCGCACCGTTGCGAGCAGCCGGCCGACGGCAATGAACCAGGTGGCTATCCCGGAGTTTCGGGTGCGTGAATCGGCGCGGGGCCGTAAGCTCGTGAAATGGCCAGATTCTTTGACGTTCACCCCGATAACCCGCAGCCACGCGCGATTGCACAAGCCGTTGACCTGATACGCAACGGCGGGCTGATCGCGTACCCCACGGATTCCTGCTACGCGCTGGGCGCCCAGATCGGCAACCACGAGGCGCTGGATCGCATCCGGACCATCCGCCAGGTCGGCGACAAGCACCACTTCACACTCGTCTGCAAGGACTTCGCCCAGTTGGGCCAATACGTGGAGGTCAACAACCAGGTGTTCCGCAACATCAAGGCGGTCACCCCGGGCAGCTACACCTTCATCCTCCCCGCGACCAAGGAGGTGCCGCGGCGCCTGATGCATGCCAAGAAGAAGACGATTGGCGTGCGCATCCCCGACAACCCGGTGGTCCGCGCCCTGCTGGAGGAACTGGGCGAGCCCATGCTCTCCAGCACCTTGTTGCTTCCGGGCGAAGAGGATCCGATGACCCAGGGATGGGAAATCAAGGAGGCCCTTGACCACGTGGTCGAGGGCGTCATCGATTCCGGTGAATGCGGCATCGAACCCACCACGGTCATCGACTATTCCAGCGGCGAGGCAGTCGTTGCCCGCGTCGGCCTGGGCGACCCCTCGCGCTTCGAATAGCACGGGGGCGCCCCTAGATTGGTTCGCCCCGGGTGTCGGTGAGGTTGCACGCCAACTGCCAGAGGTGGCCGTCCGGATCGGTGAAGGTCCCGACATACTGCAGCCGGCCGCTGGTGTGCCCGATCGAGCGGGGCACGAAGCCCTTCCCCTCTGAAGCGGAAACCGCGGCAATAATCTCATCGACCTCGGCGACGGTGGCGATGGCGCAGCTGAGGAAGGCGTCGGTGGCCGGAACCGGGAGCAACGGCGTGCGCTTGGCCTCGCGCGAGTACTTGGTGAACGCCTCGGTCTCGGCCAGGAAAATCGTCATCCCCGGCAGCTCCAGGCAGACCATGCCCATCTCCAGCCTGGCGCTTTCGATTCCCACGACGTCTCGGTAAAAGGCCAGGGAGCGACCGGCATCCGCCACGGCCAGGCTCAGGACAACACCTTGGGTTTTCATCGGGCTTCGGTTTCCTTCCACGGGGTGTACAGGGTCTTGGAACCATTATTCATCGGGGACCGGCCGCGGTGACGTGCCTGATCCCCCACGAACTTTCCCACACTTCGCCCGGCGCCAGCCAGCGCAGGCCCAGCCCGTTGTTGAAGGCGTTCGCCGGCGCGGTCATTGGCTCCATGGCCACGGCGCGCACCGGTCCGGAAGGACCAGGGAATGCCGGGGCGGTGAACACCTGGATGAAACCGTAGTTCGCGTCCATGTGCAATTCCACACGGCTGCCGTCGGGGGCCTCCAGGGAGTGCCTCGTGTTTCCGTCGGGGTCGCGGGACAGTTCGCTCCAGGTGTCGTCCAGCGCGACATCGTTGAGCGGCCGGCCCTGGCGATAGTCGTAGCGCGTCCCGGCCACCGGGTCCTGCCCGCCGGTGGGGATCATGGATCCGTCCACCTCCAGGTGCCGTTCGGCGTTGACCAGCAGTTTCAGGTCCGCCGCCGGAGTATCACCGACCCGCAGGTAGGGGTGGGCGCCGACGGCGACCGGAGCCTTCCGGTCTCCGAGGTTTTCCAGCCGGTGGGTTACCCGCAAGCCGTCCGCCACCAATTCGTAGCGCACGGACGTGGCCAACTCGAAGGGGTACCCCGGCGCCGCGGAAATATCCGCCGCCAGCACCACGCTGCCTTCGGTCCGCCCGACCTCGCGATAGCTGCTGTGCCGCAACAGGCCGTGGATGGCGTTGCCCCGAGCCGGCTCCGTGACCGCGAGCCGTTCCTCCGCGCCCTCATAGGTCCAGGTCCCTCCGGCCACCCGGTTCGGCCATGGCACCAGGACCACTCCGGCAGCGGAGGGCGCGGCGATATTCCCGGGATAGTCATGGACCAGCTCGACTCCGTCAATCACCAGCCTGCGCAGCGACGCCCCGACCTGGTTCACCACCGCGTGCTGGCTGCGTCCGGCGATGGTCCCGGCGAGTACGAATCGTTCACCCATCGGGGAACCCTGCTCTGTCATGAAGGGCCTTTCGTCGCGGCGGTCCACTGTCATGTGGCCTGGATGGAAGCCTGTCCAACCCTCGCCCGTTGTTTCAGGGGGCCCGGAACAAAAGCGGGGTCGCGTGAACCATCGAGTGGTCCGCGCGACCCCGCTGGCGCATGGTTGGAGCAAGTTTCGTGCGTGGTTACTTGACCTGGTCGATGACCGTCTCGGCGACTTCGCGCATGGACAGGCGGCGGTCCATGGAGGTCTTCTGGATCCAGCGGAATGCCTCTGGTTCGGTCAGTCCCATCTTCTCGGTCAGCAGGCTCTTGGCGCGCTCCACAAGCTTGCGGGTCGCGAACTGCTCGGTGAGGTCTCCGACTTCCTTTTCAAGGGCGCGGATCTCCTCGTGCCGGGAAATCGCGATCTCGATGGCGGGGACCAGGTCGGCCGGGGTAAAGGGCTTGACGACGTAGGCCATGGCTCCGGCCTCGCGGGCGCGCTCCACCAGTTCCTTCTGGCTGAAGGCGGTCAACAGGACGACCGGGGCAATGCGCTCCCTGACGATGGTCTCGGCGGCGGTAATGCCGTCCATGACCGGCATCTTGACGTCCATCAGCACCAGGTCGGGCTTGTGTTCCCGGGCCAGCTCGATGGCCTTTTCCCCGTTGTCTGCCTCCGCAACGACCTCGTAGCCCTCTCCGCGCAGGATCTCGACAATGTCCAGGCGAATCAGGGTCTCGTCCTCGGCGACAATGACGCGGCGGGGCGCGCCGGTGTTGGGCTCGGCCTCAATACGGGTTACTTCGGGCAGGTCGCTCATCGTGCTCCTTCAATCCCGGCGTGACCGGGGACATCATCAATACTCGGTTTCGTCGTTAAGCCTATCTGCATGTACAGTGGATAACCGCAAGGACGCGAGGATTTCAGCGCAAAGCTATTATCGGCTACGCTTATTCTCGCTGCTTCCGAATGTGCCCGCCCGAGTGGCGGAATGGTAGACGCGCTGCACTCAAAATGCAGTATCGAAAGGTGTGTGGGTTCGAGTCCCACCTCGGGCACATTTCGGCCCCGATCCCCTGTTTCACAAGGGATCGG
>NZ_JAHRED010000019.1 GCF_019084045.1 Paeniglutamicibacter quisquiliarum | reverse complement strand
TGGGGTGAACACCTTCACCGCCGAAGCCGACCCCAAGGTCGGCGGGCGCATCAAGGTCACCCTGGATTCGGGCGTCTGCGCTCCGTCCCTTGCCTCCCCCTGCAATTGGGGCCAGGTGGGCGCGGCATTCCTGGGCGACTACACCACGGGCAGCACCGCGACATTCCTGCGCCAGGTCGGGGCGGCACCCGGAACCTTGGGCGACATCAACACCGCCCGCCCGGTCACAGGGGCGCCCTCGGGCAATAACTCGGTAACCGTCACCGGCCCCAACGCCGGCGGGGCAGGCATCGACACGTTGACGGTGAGCACCTTTACCGTCCAGGGCCTGCTCTACCAGGGGGACGACGGGGCGCCGAGCACCCCCGACCTGGCCGCGGCCAGCGACACGGGCAGGTCCGCCACCGACAACATCACCCGCACCAACCTTCCCACCCTCACGGGAACCGCCACCGCGGGATCCACCGTGGAACTTATGGTCGACGGTGCCACCGTCCCGGCCGTGAGCGGTGTCGCCACTGGCGGCAACTACTCGTTGCGCGTGCCGACGGCACTGGCCAACGGCGTGCACAAATTCCAGGCCCGGATCGCCAACCCGCTGGCTGCCACAGACCCCGCGGCACCTGCCCACCTGAGCTCCCCGACGCTCACGGCAACGGTGGATACGGTGGCACCGGTCGCCTCCGTCGTCGCGCCGTTCCCCTCGACGCCCACCGCGGACACCACCCCGACCCTGAACACGGCGGTCAACGAGGCGCGCTCGACCCTGGAATGCCGGTTGCTTCCGAGCAACCCCGATTGGGAACCGGGCTGCCCTGCGGCGAAAACCTACGACGCCCAGCTCAACGGAACCTACGTGTATGAGGTCCGCGCCACCGATGCTGCAGGCAACACCGGCGCCGTAGCGACCCGAACGGTCCGGATTGGAACCGCGGACACCGTGGCACCCGCCATTTCCAGCCGCGGTCCGGGAACCAACGCTACGAACGTGAGCACGGCCTCCAATGTCTCCGCGGTCTTCAGCGAGTTCGTCCAGGGAGTTTCCGCCACGACGTTCACCCTGAAGAACCCCGCAGGGACCACCATCCCCGCGGCCGTCACCTATGACCAGGCGACGCGCAGGGCCACGCTGAATCCAACGGCGAACCTCGCCGCCAACACCGTCTACACCGCACGGATCACCGGAGGCACCACGGCGGTTCGCGACCTGGCGAACCTCCCACTGCCGACCGCCAGCTGGACGTTCACCACGACCGCCGCACCGGCGGTGACAGTACGCACTCCAGCATCCGGCGCCAAGTCTGTAGCCGTTGCCGGCAACGTCTCCACCACGTTCAGCGAAGCCGTGGCCGGGGTGGGAGCTACAACCTTCACCCTGAAGAACACGACGACCGGAGCAGCCATCCCCTCCGCCGTCACCTACAACGCGACCACGCGAGTAGCCACGTTGAACCCGACGGCAAACTTGGCTGCCGACACCAGATACACCGCGGTCCTCACCGGCGGCAGCACGGCCATCCGCGACGGCCAGGGCACCCCGCTTGCCACCCACAGCTGGACCTTCACCACCGGACCTACACCCGCGGTGTCGGCCAGGGTCCCGGCAGTCAACGCCACGGCCATCCGCCGGGCCAACAACATCACCGTCACCTTCACTGAAGCCGTGCTGGGCGTCGGCACCCCGACGCTGAACCTCCGCAACGCCACCACCGGTGCGGTGGTGTCGGCAACGGTAACGCGCAACGGAACCACCAACCAGTGGATCCTGAACCCGGCTGCCAGCCTGGCGGCCAACACCCGCTACACCGTCCGGGTAACCGGCGGAACGACCGCGATCCGCGATGCGGCCACCAATCCGCTGGTCTCGACATCCTGGTCATTCACGACCGGCGCGTCCTGACATGAATTTGGCCGCCTGTCCACCGCAAGTTGGTGGGCAGGCGGCCATTTCTTGTGCCCGGGCAAGGACCTGCAAGGCCTTCCATCTCGGCAGTGCGGGCACGGAGGGCCTTGCGCGGGAGCCGCGAAGGACTTGGGGATTGGGAACACCGTGACGGGCCCAGAATCCACCCGCCCTTCTGGATCGAGGTAGCCACGGTCCCACGTAGATTCGCAGGGCGTTTCACACTAGGCAACTTTCCAAACCAAAAAGTGCGGCGCAATCGGATTCTTTTCCGGATTGCGCCCGCACTCTTGGGAGTCCGACCCAGCCTCAAGTTCAAGGAAGAACAACTGCCACCACCGAACCCGATGGCATTCTTCGGGAAGCACACGCGAGGACCTGCTTGGGGGGAAGCAGTATCCCCGCGTGTGCCGTACCGGGGTGTGTACCGGTCAGAAGTTCATGGGTGCGGCTGCACCCCCGAAATCCGGGCCGGGCGGCCTTCCATTCAGGTTCCGTTCAGGGCCATCGCAGGGATTGCGCTAGCTTCGAACCTCGGGTCAACCGTGAAACAACCTTCGCGGACATACCCTGCGAAAAGCTTTGGGCCTTTGCCTCGCCCGTTCATCGCCGCTCGGCAGCACATGGGGCCGGAAGTCGCGTGAGTCCCGGCCTGGGTGCACCTTTTCAACGATGCAATAGCCAGACACCCCAACTGAAGATGAATAAGGTCGAAGCAAACGCCCGACCCATCGATGAATGCACGCTCCGCACTGTTGCCACGACGGTACCGCCGGGAAAGCCAAGACGTTGCGTCGGATGACAACCTCCGTGCCCTCTGGTGCCCCGGGGAACTTGAGTCTACGATGGGGACAACGTTGCACCAGTGGTTGAAGGTATGCGACGTATCAGCAGTTTCTTCAGGGGATGAGCAACACATTGATTGGGGATGACATGGTTGACTTAGAAAGTTTCGAGGAAGCCCACTACCTGACTGTCGCGGAGGTCGCTTTGGCCATGCGTGTCTCAAAAATGACTGTGTACCGTCTGGTGCACGGAGGGGATCTGCCGGCAGTGCGTTTCGGCCGGTCCTACCGGGTTCCCGCCCAGGCCGTGAAGGAGTACCTTATCGCCGAGCCGCACGCGCCGGCACCGGTGCGCCTTTCCGCCTCGAACTAGCCGGGCCCGTCGGTGCCGACCGATCCACCGCACAACGCCAGGCGCCGCCGGCCTCCGGGCTTCCGTGCCCCCAAGGGGGAACGGGAACCTGGCTGCCGGCGGCGCCTGGTGCACTGCCACGCTTGCTGCGTATTAGTGGTTGTGTCCTGCGTGCGAGTCCGGATCCGCGGCCGGCTTTTCGGCGACCAGGGTTTCGGTGGTGAGCACCAGGGCGGCGATCGATGCAGCGTTGCGCAGCGCCGAACGGGTGACCTTGACCGGGTCGATGACGCCGGCGTTGATCAGGTTCTCGTACACACCGGTCAGGGCGTTGAAGCCCTCGTTGGCCGGTGATTCGGAGACCTTGGCGGTGACGACGTAGCCGTCGAAGCCGGCGTTCTGGGCAATCCAGCGCAGCGGCTGGACCAGGGCGCGGCGCGCAATGCCGACACCTGCAACGGCGTCGCCGGTGAGGGCGAGCACGGCGGGGTCGGTGTCCAGCACTGCAAGGGCGTCAACCAATGCGGTGCCGCCGCCTGCAACAATTCCCTCTTCGAGGGCAGCGCGGGTGGAGGAGACTGCATCTTCGATGCGAGCCTTGCGTTCCTTCAGCTCGACCTCGGTGGCTGCGCCGACCTTGATCACGCCGATGCCGCCCGAGAGCTTTGCGAGGCGCTCGTTGAGCTTCTCGCGGTCCCACTCGGAATCGGTGCGGGTCAGTTCGGCCTTCAGCTGCGAGACGCGGTCATTGACGTCCTCGGCCGTGCCTGCACCGTCGACGATGGTGGTCGAGTCCTTGGTGATGGTGATGCGGCGAGCCGTACCCAGCACCTCGAGGCCGACCTGGTCCAGCTGCAGCCCCAGGTCCGGGGAGACAACCTGTGCGCCGGTGAGGATAGCAATGTCCTGCAGCATGGCCTTGCGGCGGTCGCCGAAGCCGGGGGCCTTGACGGCCACGGCGTTCAGGGTGCCGCGGATCTTGTTCACAACGAGGGTGGAGAGGGCTTCGCCCTCGATGTCCTCGGCGATGATGAACAGCGGCTTGCCGGCAGCCAGCACCTTTTCCAGCAGCGGCAGGAACTCTGCAACCGTGGAGATCTTGCCGGAGTTCACCAAGATCAGCGCGTCCTCCAGGACGGCCTCCTGGCGTTCCGGGTCGGTGACGAACTGCGGGGACAGGTAGCCCTTGTCGAACTGCATGCCCTCGGTGACAACCAGCTCGGTGGCAGTCGTGGAGGATTCCTCGATGGTGATGACGCCGTCGGTGCCAACGGTCTCGAAGGCCTTGGCCAAGAGCTCGCCGATTTCTTCGTTCTGAGCGGAGATGGCCGCGACGTTGGCGACCTGCTGGCCCTCGACCGGAACGGCGTTGTCCTTCAGGCGCTGCGCAACAGCCTCAACGGCAACTTCGATGCCGCGCTTGATCTCGCCCGGGGCGGCGCCCGCGGCAACGTTGCGCAGGCCCTCCTTGACGAAGGCCTGTGCGAGCACGGTGGCGGTGGTGGTGCCGTCGCCTGCAACGTCGTTGGTCTTGGTGGCTACTTCCTTGGCCAGCTGCGCGCCAAGGTTCTCGTAGGCGTCCTCGAGCTCGATCTCACGGGCGATGGTCACGCCGTCGTTGGTGATCGTCGGTGCGCCCCAGGCCTTTGCCAGCACCACGTTGCGGCCGCGCGGGCCGAGGGTCACCTTGACGGTGTTTGCGAGCTTATCAATGCCCGCTTCGAGGGCGCGTCGCGCCTCTTCGTTAAAAGCTAGCTGCTTTGCCATGTCTTGCTCCTTATAAGCTACGTAAAGCCCCGGCCAGGGGCCGGGGCTTTACGAGGAAAAACTACTTTACGACGATGGCCAGGACGTCGCGGGCCGAGAGCACCAGGTACTCGTCGCCGCCGACCTTGACTTCGGTTCCGCCGTACTTGGAGTAGATCACGACGTCGCCTTCGGCTACGTCAACGGGGACGCGGTTGCCGTTGTCATCGACGCGGCCGGGGCCGATTGCCACGACCTTGCCTTCCTGCGGCTTTTCCTTGGCGGAATCAGGGATGACCAGACCGGAAGCAGTGGTGGTTTCTGCTTCGAGCGGCTGGACGACAATGCGGTCCTCGAGAGGCTTAATGGAGACGGACATCGTCTCTCCTTTGCGTGAGTTACCAATGGTTTACGGGCCGTTCGGGTGGTACCAACCGTCGTCGCGGTGCCAGCTGGTGAATTACCTCAGGCTTTCAGCACTTGCCGGGATCGACAGGCGCCACCAATGACTCTAGGCAACCATTAGCACTCGGTCAAGGCGAGTGCTAATTACGGGGTCATTTACGCCCTCGGCGCATCGGGTGCGGCGGGCTTGGGCGAAGCAGGGAAAAGGGCCTTCAGGCGGGCCTCGGCGTCCTCGGTGGCGGCTGCGGCGGCCTGTTGGTTGGCCTCGGTCACGGCGGCGATCATCTCGGCCCGCTGGATCTTGATGCCGCGGGGCGCGTCGAAGCCGATCTTGATCGAATCGCCTTTGACATCCAGTACAGTCACCACGATGTCCTCGCCAATCAGGACCTGTTCTCCGACCTTCCGCGTAAGTACCAGCACCTTGCCATCATAACCCGGCGCCCATCACCGGTTTTGACTGCCCCGACACCCTGCGGGGCAAGTCCTTGCCGCGGGTCCTCGCTTTGGAGCCGCACCGCAACGCGCTTCGTCGCCACCAGGGATCGAGCAAATGGGGAGGCGCTGCCCCCCCTTCCGAACCCAGACCGGTCGACGCCTTGCAAATCCCTTTACATGCCGGTGTGGGTGAAGCAACGTGGAATGCATCCAAACCGCTACTACGAAAGGCAGAATGCCCCATGTCCGGAAACCTCCTTGCCCGCTCAATCCATGACCTGTCCGCAGCCGCTTGGTTCGGCGGTTCCCTCATGGGTGCTGTGGGGCTGAACGGTGCCACTTCCCAAGCGAAGGACTCCACGGAAAGGACCAGGCTCTCCAGCCTGGGCTGGAAGAAATGGGCCCCGGTCCAAACCGCGGCATTTGCAGCCCACCTGGCCTCGCTGGGCCCGATCCTCTGGGAGAACAAGGGTCGGTATGCAGCCCAGGACGGCGTCATGTCGGCAACTTGGATCAAGACCGGTGTGACGGTGGCCGGCGCAGCCGTCACGTTCTATGCTGCCGTTCTGGGCAAGAAGGTCGACGAGTTGTCAGATGAAGGGGCGCGCGGTGCAACCGAGCCCGGTCCCGAAACATCTCCCGAATTGGCAAAGGCACAAAAGCAGCTTCGCCAGCTGCAATGGGCGATTCCAGGCTTCGCAGCCACGGTCATCGTGCTGGGCGCCAAGCACGGCGAGATGCAGCGGCCGAAAAACGTCAAGCTCGGACTCCTGAAGGACTGAGCGGGTTACCGTGCCCCGGCACGGTGGTCCCAAGTATCAACTGCAGACAAGATGCGCGGCCGTGAACGTCCTTGGGGTATGCCACCCCAAGGACGTTCACGCCCTGCGGCGCCTAGGCATCCATGGGCGCGCATTCCAAACAACCAATCCAAGCAACCACATAGGCGACAACAGAATCATGGCAACCGAAAGTGCATCTGGGGCATTGCCGGAGGCAACGTACATCCTGCCGCTGAAATGGCACTCCGACTCCGGCCTGGATGACCTTGCCGATTACCTTGGCCAAGTCGTCAAGTGGGTTCGGGTGATTGTGGTGGACGGATCGGCACCCGACCTTTTTGAAAACCACGCAGCACGCTTTCCGTCGGCAGTGGTGCACCTGCGACCGGTTCCCATGCCGGGGGCCAACGGCAAGGTCGCCGGTGTGCTCACGGGAGTGCATGCCGCGCGCGACGAACTCCTGGTCATTGCCGACGATGACGTGCGCTACGAACGGATCGAGCTGGAGCAGGTCTTGAACCTTCTCCAGCGCGCGGACATCGTGCGACCGCAGAACTTCCTGGCGCCACTGCCGTGGCATGCGCGGCTGGACACCGCCCGTTCACTGGTCAACCGGGCCTTTGGAGCCGACTATCCGGGGACCTTTGCCTTGCGCCGTTCGGTGCTGATGACAGCAGGGGGTTATGACGCCCACGTCCTCTTCGAGAACCTTGAACTGCTGCGTACCATCGATGCCGCCGGCGGCCGGGAAATCCGTGCCAACGATGTCTTTGTCCGCCGCCTGCCGCCCACCTTCAAACATTTTGCGGGACAGCGCGTTCGTCAGGCCTATGACGACTTTGCCCAGCCCCTGCGCCTGGCCGTGGAGCTTTGCTATGCCCCGCTCATACTGGCCGGGGTTTACCGTGCCGTGCGGGGCCGACCCGGCCTGGCTTTCGCGTGGCCGTTCGCTGCCTGGGCGATCGCCGAGATCGGACGGCGACGTGATGGCGGGGCCAAGGTGTTTGGAGGAGGTGCCGCCTTATGGGCTCCGGTCTGGGTTCTTGAACGGGCAGTGAGCATCTGGGTGGCCCTGGGCCACAGGGTTGCCGGAGGCATGCCCTACGCAGGCACGAAACTCAAGGTGTCGGCACATTCGGCCTCCACGTTGCGCCGGAAGCTCCGCAACAGATCCTTCACCCTGGAACCGGACATGCTTCCGAACGTTCGCAGAAACGACCAAAATCCTTCCGCCCTTCGATCCGCATCGTTAGAGTCGACCTACGGCGTAGGCGATCCGGCAGCATGAACGCCGGCAACAGTGGGCTTCCCGAAGCGAGGGAAGGCCCCGCATGCGCCGAACATTGCAGGCTTCACACGAAGGAGAACACCCAATGGCTGAAACAGAGAACACCAACCCCGACTCGAACCCGGACGATGTGACGCAGCCTGAAATTCCCGAAACAGGTCGGGAAGACCAAGCGGAGTCGGTGAAGGACAACGAGCGCTCGGAAACCTTCCCCGAGGAACCGGACGCGGAGGAGGCCCAGGCCGATCTGGACCAGGCGCAAGCGGGCGAACCGACAGACTAACAAGGACCCGTTCGGGAAAATTGTCCTGGAAGGGTCCCCCGTTTTATCCTTCGAGCACGCAGCCAACACCATGGATTGTTGAATGCCTTTGCTTCACAATAGCGTCGGTATTCACCTCGCCCGGAATTCGGTTTGCCCCTGCTTCCCTCGGCATCTACAATTTCGGAAACGTGTTGAACAATCGGGAGGAATAACCATGGCACAGGATTACGACGAAGCACGCCCGGATGTAGCCGAAGCTTCCGAGCGCACCTTGAAAGCCGTTCAGGAAATGGATGCGCCCACGGCGAAAAGTGTCCATTCCGAACTGGAGGAAACGGACCTTTCCGACGGTACTGAGCTTCCGGGCGCGATCGTGCTCGATGAGCTTGTGGTGGAGGTTGTCCCCCAGGCTGCGGATGAGTTCGTCTGCGGGGAATGCTTCGCTGTCAGGCACCGCAGCCAGGCCGCCAAGGAAGTCGATGGAGTCAAGATCTGCCGCGACTGCGCGGAACTCTAAAAGCCCCCGGCGGCACTCTTCGAAAACAGTTGAATGAAGACCCGGATGGCCTTCTGTATTGCAGGCGGCCATCCGGGTCTCCGGCTGCGGCTCAAATCAGAGTTTCGAATGCCATGAAGTATTCTCAGAATGGTGTCGAGCTATTGGTCACCACGGAGTCGGATGGACGGGAAACGACGCTGCAAGGCCGCGATTCCGTACTGGGCATGTCCCCTAGGACATGTCCCGGGCCTTCAACAAGTTCTTCAGAAGCGAGGTGGTGCGTGAAACCGCCATCCCCGGGACAGGCCTGGGGCTCTCCAGCGCGAAGGCCATTACGGAACCGGCAGGGCGGACGCATCCAGTGCATCAGCACACTGGGAAAAGACACCATCGCAAATGTTGCGTTACCCGTAGACACCACTCGCGCATGAGTCCTTGGGCCCATGGCGGATGCAGGCTACCCCCAAGCAATTCGAGCACCGCTGGCCGCAAGGTTTGTCATTTGCAGATCGCTAATTGGGTCGCCCTCGGGAGATCGGATCAGCGAAACAACTTCCCCCCACAATGAATCGGCTCGAATCTTCCGGAGCCAAGGACAAATCGCGACCGCCACGTTGTCCGATCGGCTGACGCGTCGCCTCGGGTGCGGCGGGTGGCCGGGCGCAAGCACCAATGCCACCAGACTCTGGCAACGCATGGGATCGCTCCCCTAGCTAGGGGACGAAGCCCTAAAGACCCCTTGGAAAAGCACCCATGAGGTGCTACGCGCCCTACCGGACGCACGGCCGGGGTGCTACCCGAACCAAAACAACCGCTCGCCACCTCCCCGCCCCTGAATGAGGACTCCCCCAAGTATCCTTCAAATTTCGTGCAACAACCGGCCCGCAACGAGGAATCGCCGGCGGCCCGATGCCATCTCGCGTTAGCCGACCCCCAAGATTGGCTACGCCAACCACTATCCCGGGCCTCCCTCAAGATCGCGGCCTGGTAGTGAACAAGATCAAGGCAATTTTTCGGCAAGATTCGGAAACAAGAAATGAGACCAACCTTGAGCATTCCTTGCCTCTTTTCCGCACCTTCCCGCGCGACCATGTATCCATGGGCTCCAGCCCTGCCCAAAGCCCTAGAAAGGAAGCCCTCGTGTCCACCACCGTCCTAATGGACCTCGCCGATGAGCTCGGCACCGACGCCGCGACCCGCTTCGTGCACGTCTTCACCGACCTCTGGCCGGCCCGCAGCCAGCGAATACACGCGGCGATCCACGCTCGCGATGCTCCCGCCGCGATGGATGCTGTCCTCTCCCTGCGCTCCGCTGCCCTGATGGCCGGCGCCCGGTCACTGGCGGACCAGGCCGAACTGATTCGCGGCACGCTGTGCACCCCGGGGGCTCCGGCCTGGGACGACGCCCACCACCGTCTGGCGGCAATGGACGATCTCGGGGACCGAACGGTGCAGATGCTCTCCGCCGCCATCGCAGGTTCGCCACCATGCGGCTAAAGCGGAGGCGGATAGTCCCGCACAATCACCGGTCGGCTTCGACAGGATAGGCAAGATCCCAGCAACGTTGCGGCACTGGAACCGCCGTCTACAACGATTATCAATTGATCCCGGACAACTCCACCCCGGTGCCCGATAGGGCCGTCCGATCCACACCGTGCACGGCCGTTTCCTGGAACCGGTAGCAACGTGTGGGGTATCGCGGTAGCCGATGGTTCACCCCGACACTCTGGGCGGTGTAGGCGAGGCACAGGAGGCAGGGTGCGGGGCACAACCCGTACTGCTCGGCGAGGTATCCGGCCAGCAGGTAGGCCAGGCCACGCTGCGCAGGACCCACCAGGTCGATCTTCAGGATGTCGGTGGTTGACCAGGTCAGGCCATGGTCGAGGCCCAACTGCACGTTCGCCGCGACGACCTAGCCCAAGTCCGGGGCGAAGATGAGCATCAGCGGCACCTGCATGGCGAAGAGCCAGCCGGCCAGCAGCACGGGTTTGCGTCCGTAGCGGTCCGAGAGGGTCCCGGCGAACCAGTTGGAGGTTGCCTAGGTGATCCCGAAGGCGGCCACGTAGGCGAAGAGGAACGTGTATCCGCTTAGGCCGAATTCGGCTTGGGCCAGCAGCGGGAGGACGGTTTGCTGTTGCCCGGCCATGCCCCCGACGAGTGCGTTGACCGCGACGAGCAGGCGAACTGGGCCGTGTTGGCGCGCAGACCCAGGACGGGGAACAGGCTTGCGGTGGTCGGTTTCATGCTCGAACTCCTGAGGTGCTGGGACTGGAGGGCAGGACCGTACTGCCGAGCTGTGGGTAGGCCCGGGACGAAGAGGAGATGGCAGTTTCCCTCGTCAACGAGATCATCGAGGGACGCTTCCAGCTGGCCACCCCGACGTTTCTGAACGCTGTTAAGGTCCAGCGTGGCGAGCTCGTTTCCTCACCGACGATGTGGGTGACGTCGAGGCTGGTACCTGCGGGTGCGGGAGAACCAGCCGGGTCACGCCAGTGGTCGGGGCAGTGCGGCGGGCTTGGCCCCGACAGCATCGAGTGCTTCCTCGGTTCGAGCACCACTGCCCACGGTGAGGAGGCGGCCCTCGTGAAGGCCTGAGTTCGCGGCGCCTCAGCCGGCGCCCTCCTCCGTTGCCGCGCCCTTGGCCAGGCCGTCCTCGATGCCGCCGAGCGAAACCGTCGCGCTCATGAGCGTTTCGGTCATCTGCTCCAGCACGGCCATGTCAACGTTTTTGATGGTGTCGCAGGCTTGGTGGTAGCACTCGTCGTACCGCTCCCCCGCCTGCCCGCCGAAGGTGCGCGCCTCGGCCTCGCTCTTGGTCCCCACGTCGCCGGTGAACAGGCCCCCGGACGGGATGCCGGCCTTCACGAACGCGTCGTAGTCCGAATCCCCGATGAACCCGACCGGCAACGCCTGGACCCCCTCAGCCCGCAGGATGTCCTGGAACACCCGTTCGATGTCGCCAGACCCCTCGGGCCCGGCCTCCTCGCTGTCCGAACCGTCGCCGTCAAACACGAAAGCCGCCGCGTTCGGCGAGCCCACCATGTCGACGTTCAGGTACGCGACGTGCGCGGCGGCTTCCTTGCGGGAGAGTTGCTCGACGTAGTGATCCGAGCCGTGCATTCCGTCCTCCTCGCCGCCCCAGAACGCGAACAGGATCCGCTCCCGCGACACGGAGCCCTCCTCCGCGAGCCTAAGCGCGACCTCGAGCACCGCGGCGACCCCGCTGCCGTTGTCGTTGATCCCCGGACCCTCCTCGACCGAGTCCAGGTGCGCGCCGAGTACCAGCACTCCGCCGGAGCTGCTGCCGGTGTCGGCCAGGACGTTGAACGCGTCCACGGGGTTGCGCCGGCCGTAGCTGAACTCCTGACGCCGCGGCTCGTACCCCGCCGCACGCAACTGCTCCTCAACGTACGCCGCAGACGCCTCGTAGCCCCGGGTGGCGTCGGCCCGGTTCCCACCATTCGCGTCCGCCGCATCCTGTAACGCCTCCAGGTGCCGGGTCAGCGCACTAGGTTCCACCACTTCCTGCACGAAAGAAGGGTCCGGCGGGGCCTCCACCCTCAAAGGCGGCCGCGTCTCGCCCGAACATGCGGCAACGCTGCCGACCAGTGCCGCGCACAGCGCAACGGACCACAACCGTGTGCGGTGATGTGGATGGTTGTGGAAACGCTGCGGTACGGATTCTGCACGTCGCATGTGATCTACCCCAAGTCTGCGTCTTCGACGCTCATGGGCACATTCTAGGGCGGGAGGGCTAGCCCCTACATAGCACCTGCCTGTGCCTTTGCTGTGAGCGGCTGGCCGGAGGCTGACCCTTGGGCGAGGCGTGCCCGCGGTGACGGTTGTAGCCGTGCAGCACAACCGCACCGACATTTCCGAACATCACCGGTGAAATCTGGGCTCTACCGCCGGGTTGCTGCCGGCCCTGGTTCTGGCCCGGGACTCAGGCCTGCATGAGCTGGCTGTCCAGTGGTTCAGCGTGCCCACCGACAGGGGTGCCGATTGTGTCTCAGTTACTTGGAACTGAAACGACGCCGTCAGGCACACGGCGCACGGTCCCTCGCTTAGGACTATTTCAATGTTCCAGATGCAGAATTCCCGGTTTAGATCTTGGAAGATCTTCCTCAAGCGGGAGAGGATGCTTTTCGGTCATTCTTGGCGGGCTTGGACGCACCGTACTTCTTCACGTAGCCCTCACGAAGTTGGGCAACGAGAACCTTTTCTGCTGCGGTGATGGGGTCGGCCTTGCCTTGTTTTATCCGGTCGTCTAGCGCGCTGACCTGAATCGACTCTTTAGCCATCTTGATGCACCTCCGTTTGCTCAATTGTCCCGCACCCTGGGTGGAGTGTCCACGTCGCCATCCGGGTCCATGCTCTGCACACCTTCACCGGAAACCGCTTCGGTCACGGCAAGAATCAGTCGGTATTCAGTCTTGGTGGCTTCGGAGGATAGTGCGGTGAGGGCTTCCAAACCGATGATGCGGTCAACATACCTGTCGGACCGGGCGAGCGTGAGCGCCCATTCGGCCCGGTCCCACCATTCCTGCCGTTTCGCTGCCGTGCGCGATGTCCTGGCCCCGAGCAAGGCGGCCCCATAGGCGATCCCCGCTCCCCCTAGCGCGAATATCCCGGCCACGGGTGGCCCCGACCAGAAATCGCGCCAAAAAGGATCGTCCAGGACAAATGGCGGAAACAACCGCCCGATGACTGCCCCTGCGACGGCAGCGCCAAGAAGATAGCAAACTAATTTCCATCTGGGGCCCCAAGTCATTTCGAGCCCTTTAGCTCCAAGAGAGCAGTCATGTGACACCTTCCCGGGATTCGCAGGTAAGTGAACAGATGCTGTGCCGGCGGCCAGTTGTTTTGGCAAGGATTGGCGCAGCTGCCTGTCTTGAGTCTTTCAACGTATGTTGAGGGGCCTTCGCCAGGGCTTGTGGAAGAGCCGGCACCCGAAAACCTGGAAATCCCGCTGCCGGATGATGTCGAGTGTCCACCACCAGTCGGCGCCGAAGCATCGCGCGGCCACGTAGTCATAAGGGAAATCTATCTCATGCCCCCGACATTCTATGCGGCCGAATAATAAGGAACGTGGGTTTCGGCGCGGTTCCCAGTACGTGACCAGTCTCGCGATGATCCCCGAGGCCAAGTGCGGCACCATTTCCCGCAGGCCACTGCCAGGATGCCCTCGCGTCAGCTGCACGGAACGGCCTTGGCAGCCCGGCGAGTCGATGACAGCCACCGTATGGATGGCTCGTAACTCTGGTGGACCGTTGAAAAACTGCGTATGTCCCGGGTGTGCCAACGGGTTTTTTGCCCTATGACCCACGGTTTGGACAATCCGGAAAATACCGAAGTCGGCAAGCATTGTCGATGCCGCGGCCCTCTGCGAAGCACTTTCTGAAATCGCGGTTTGCACCTCGCCTCGCGCCACATTCCCCGCCCTAGAGTCGGCCGATGGGCGCCAGCTCGTAGGTGGAAACGTCGATTTCGTGTCCTGTTGAAGGGTGCTGGCTCCACGGCGGGCATACCGAACGGTAGTCGAGCATGGTTCGGGTCCCCAGTAATCTCGTAGCCAAATATTCCCCTACCAATGCGCGGTTCAACCGCAGTGAATCCGCAGTTCCTGAGCACTGCGCAAGCATTACCGCAGGAAAGACACAAGTTCGATGATCGCCCGGCTGGACCCGGCTAGTCTTCAAATTGTCGGAGCGAACCGCACGGCCCAAAACGCGGGCCGCCCATGGATTCGCGTGTTCCGACATTCATCACGATCCAGTCAACACTGGTCGATCCTGCCTGCGGTCGTCTCGCCACAGTCATACCGAAAGAGAATCCTTCATGCGCAAGTCCCACAAGATCCTTACCGCCGTTGCCGTCGCCGGAATCGCCTTCGCCGGCGGTTCCGCCTTTACCGGAACCGGACTCACCAACAACGCCGGTGCTACGCAGTTCATCGGCGGACAGGTGTCGCAGAGCGTCACCGGCGCTACGCTGGCAAGCGTTGCCTACGCATTCGCGGACACAACCGCCAAGACGTCCGTCAATTCGATCACCCTGACCTTCGCGGACACCGCGGACGGCCTCGAGGTGGCAGCCACTCCGTCGGGTGGCTCGGGCGGCACCTTCACGTGCGGCCTCGTCTCCGCCAACGTATCCACCTGCACCTTCGCCCCGGCCACCGCGGAGACCGGCTACACCGGTCTGACCTCGCTGGCCATCGACGTCACCGAAGCCGTGTAGTCCTTTCCATGCCCGTGGTCGTGGCCCGTCCCCCAGGCGGGCCACGACCTTGGGCGGCCTTTTCCCGGGCAGGCCGCCGTCTTCCGGCGGGACCACCCCGGGCACCGCCGCCCCCACCGAACGGAAGGAGCGCCGTGCCACGGCTGACTCATCGCCTGGCCGGCATCGCGAGCGCTCTCGCAGTGCTGGGCATCCTGCTGGCCGCGGTCCTGTTGGGCAGTGGCCAGGTCGCGTTCGTGAACACCTACGGGGTGAGCATGAACCCCCTCTACCACCAGGGCGACCTCGTTGTCGTCTCGCACGCCGAAAGCTACGCTGCCGGTGACATTGCCGCCTACCACCTCGGCAGCGGAGAAGTGGCGCTCCACCGGATCATCGCCGGAGATGCCAATGGCTTTACGCTCAAGGGCGACAACAACGAATCGGTCGACGTCGACCATCCCGCGGCCGTCAACCTCATCGGCAAGGCCGTCCTGCACATCCCCCACGGTGGGAAGGTGCTACAGACACTCACCACGCCCCCTGTACTCGGCTTGGCAGCCTTTGCGCTGCTCGCCGGAGCCGCCCCCAGCCTGAACCGACGCCGGCGTCGCCGCGCAGCAAGGAAAGAATCCATGTCATCCAACGCCGCCTCGCAGAAGACCCGCCACACCGTGCGTGCCATGTTCGAAGCCCCATTCACTCCTTGGACCGCCACTGCGACCGTCGTCGGCGTCGTGGCCATGGGTCTCGGGACCTGGGCATGGACCGGTCCCGCCGATGCCCCCGCACGTGCGGCGATCGAAGCGCACATGGACTTTTCCTACAGCGCCGAGGTTCCGCGCACTCCGGCCTACGACGACACCACCGTCAGGTCCCCGGACCCGGTCTTCCGGCAAGTGGCCGACGACATGGAGGTGCATTACACCTACCAAGGCCCAGCCGCGGTCATCGCACCGGTCGCCGAACTGTCCACGCCCGGAGGATGGCACACCACAGTCCCCCTGGGTGACCCCACTGACGTGAGCACCGGAACCCACCGCGGAACCGTCAAGCTGGACGTAGCTGCACTGGAGGAACGGGCCGCGCGGGCCGCCAAGGTCACGGGTCTGCCGGCCAGCCCCCTCACCATCGAGGTGGTCCCGGCCGCAACGGGCGACGGCCAGGACTTCAGGCCGGCACTGGAACTGTCGGTAACGCCGCTGCAGGTCTCCATGGTGGATCCCACCGCTCTTTCCGTCGCTGCGAACAAGCTAGAAACCGCCGCCCCGCGTGCGCTGACGCTGGGCACCTGGCAGCTCTCGGCCGGAATCGCCCGCGTCATTGCCCCGGGGTTGCTTCTGCTGGCACTGGCTTCGCTGATGGTGATTGCGGCGAACGCGCGCCGACGCCCTTCCCGCACCGAAGCGGAAGACATTCGCCGCCGCTGGCCATCCCTTGTCATCCCCGTCCAGCCAGTCCCATCGGTCAGTGGGCGTCCGGTCATCGACGTCGTGGATTTCCCGACGCTGGCAAAACTTGCCGAGCGCTACGGCCTGCTGGTCCTGCATTGGACCCGCAGCGGAATCGAGACCTTCATCGTGCAGGACGACAACACCACCTACCGCTACCGCAGCGGAGACGGTGTAGGAACACAACCAGTGGCAACGCCCGCCGAAACCGCCTGAACGGTTCTCCAAACGGGGACCGTTAGGTTCCACAACGCGAAGCACGGGGCAACCCGCGAAGCGGCATTCCGCCGCGGATCCAGTACAGCCGCGGAGACCAGGAAGGGCGCAAGTCTGTTCCCATCCCGGTGCCTAGGTAGTACTGGTTAGTGCTCAGGAGCCGTCTGAAGGGAGGCGCAGATTGGACCGCCGCACTTTTCTTCGAATTATGGTGTCCGCCGCCGGAGGATTGCGGATAAATGAGAGCTTCAGCCAGGTCAACTCAGTCCAACACCAGGGTCTGGCTGTCGGACCCGCCTCTGGGTCTGACTATCCGGCGGAACGGCCCTGCAGGCTGCACTTTTCGGTCGGGTGAACTCGTCCGCAGGCTACCAGCACTGCGTTGTTCGTAGGCGGACCTATGAACTGCTCCCCGAAAGTTTGACTGAATAATTCAGCTCCAATTTTCGGGGACTTTTGCATGCCACCACAAAGTTCCAATGACGGCCCGTCCGTGAGTGTCTGCCATCGAGTTCTTCTAGCAGGGGTTCGGGCCTATAACGGTAGCCTCGAGACTGAACGTTGCCATCCAATTTTTTGTCAGGCTGGGGAAGAGTTTCATGAGCTGGGCTAGGCGCCCTTCGGAGAACAAGCCAACCAAACACGCGTATTTCTTCATGCTCAGGCTCGAGTTCTTGCGTTCCTCGAGGGAGACGGGTCGCTGGAGGATCTTGTCGTGAAGCACCTGCTCATTTCCCCGAACCTTCTGGGAATC
>NZ_JAHRED010000018.1 GCF_019084045.1 Paeniglutamicibacter quisquiliarum | reverse complement strand
TGGAATGTGGCCGGCTTGCCCGGGAAAACGAAAGACCCGACCTGTCGAAACAGATCGGGTCTTTCTCACCGTGCACCCCTCGGGACTTGAACCCGAAACCCATTGATTAAGAGTCAATTGCTCTGCCAATTGAGCTAGAGGTGCTTAGTCGCTTCGGTCAGCGCCCCGTGCGGAGCCCGTCCTTGCGACGCAGATAATCATAACCAGAAAGTGGGCGGGAAGGAAAATCGGCGTTCAGTCCCGGGAGCGGCGGTCGACTTTCCCGGAACCACGGTGTTTTTGGGCATGAATTCGGGGTGAATGTCAGTCATTATGGGGTTCTGTTGCCAGAAATCGGCATGTGATCGTGGGCACAGTTGATCGGATTTGGGGCATGGTCCGGTCCGGGGATTCGGCCATGCGGATGGTGGGACCTGAGGTCTGGCTTTTGACCGTGGCCCGCTTTGCGTGTCGTCGCTCGTTCGTGTCGAGTAGTCCGGCCGCGCCGTAGCGCTCACCCACGGGAAAATGTTGATGTCCCTCGTTGGTGTTGCCTGCGAGGTCTCGGGACGACGCGGGTAGGGCCGGGGGAGTTGCCGTCCCCCGCGTCTGCGTTCTCGACCGGCTGGCTGGCGCGGGAATTTCCGTGTTGCCCGCCGTTGCCTCCGGAGCCCGGAGGCGGTTGGTGCATGGGCAAAACAAAAGGTCCGGTTCGCTTTAGCGAACCGGACCTTCCTGGTTGTGCACCCCTCGGGACTTGAACCCGAAACCCATTGATTAAGAGTCAATTGCTCTGCCAATTGAGCTAGAGGTGCGGCTGTTGTTTTGCCGGGAGTTCGTGGCTCCCGCGCTCTGCAACGACATGAAACTCTACCAGCTTGGCGGCCGAATGCAAACCGAATCGGCCCTTTGGGATTGAGGTCACAAATATTGGCTTGAGTTGGGTCATTGGGTGCCATGAGGCGTTGTGTCAATGCCCGTCATATGCCGGCACTTTGGCGGGACACGGTGTTTTGGCCCCGGGCCCGACTCCGCGGCCGACCTACGCTGGATGCCATGAAGCCATACAGCGTTGTGTCATTTCCCAGTAACGAACTCCTGGAAGCCGTCGGTCCGCTGCCCGGAGGGCTCAGGGCAGGGGTCTGGGACATCGCGGGGGACCCGATCGGCGTGGAACTCGATGAGATCGACGTGGCCATCTTCCCGTACATGGCCAACATCTCGACCTTGAAGGGCATCGGGCGCGCGCGGAACCTCAAGCTAGCCCAGACGCAGACCACCGGGTTCGACGGCGTGCACGACTTGGTGGGCCCCGACGTCGCTGTGGCCACGGCAGCCGGAGTCCACGCCGCGGCAACCGCCGAGCTGGCCGTGGGCCTGGCCATCGCCTCCTTGCGCGGCATCGGCGAGTCGGTGCGCGACCAGGCCGAGGGGCGATGGAACCCGCAGCGCTGGCCGGGCCTGGCCGACCGCAGGGTCGCGATCGTGGGGGTTGGCGGCATCGGGGAGGAGATCCGCAAGCGGCTGGAACCCTTCGAAGTGGAGCTGAGCCGCTTCGGCACCCGTGCCCGCACCGACGCCCACGGCGAGATCCACGCCATCGACGAGCTGCCGAAGCACGCGAAGGACATCGAGGTGCTGATCCTGATCGTCCCGCACAACCCCAGTACCCATCACCTGGTTGATGCCGAGCTGCTCGCTGCCCTCCCGGACGGGGCGGTGGTGGTCAACGTGGCCCGCGGCCCGGTCGTGGACACCGACGCGCTCGTGGCGGAACTGAAGACCGGCCGGCTGCGCTGCGCCTCCGACGTCTTTGACCCCGAACCGCTGCCTGCCGACCACCCGATCTGGCAACTGCCCAACGCCCTGGTGGTCCCGCACAACGGCGGAAACACCGAGGCCTTCCTGCCGCGCATGACGGCGCTGCTCAAGCGCCAGCTGGTCGCCTGGGCGCAGGGGACCGAACCGGAGAACCTGGTCCGCAAGCAGGAGTGACGCGCCGCCCGCCCGCGTGAGGGGCCTGCGTCCCGCAACCGCCCCGCGGCACCGATACACCACTCGATGCCGTGGGGCGGTTTTTTGCGTGGGGAGGATCCTGCACCCTAGGGGCCGCACTTTCCTTGACGTGCCCCGGGGACCGGGGCCTACGGTGGAAACGGCGGTGTCTTGAGGACGGGCCACTTTCACCCCCAGCCCGCGAAACGCCGCCGGAAGTCAATATTCCATCGAACGCGCCCCCACTCCGGGTGCCGAACGAAAGCGAGTTCTGGCATGACCACTCAAGGCACCGAATCATCGGGCGACACCCCCAAGCGGGGCGCCCTGCCCACCCACCCCCAGGGAACGGCCCTGACCACCAGCCAGGGGACGCCGCTGCGCGACACCGACCACTCGCTGAAGGCCGGCCCGCGCGGCCCGATCCTGCTCCAGGACCACCACCTGCGCGAGAAGATCACCCACTTCGACCACGAACGGATCCCCGAGCGCGTGGTCCACGCCCGCGGGGCCGGGGCCCACGGCACCTTCACCGGCTACGGCACCGGCTCGCGGATCTGCAGCGCCGGTTTCCTGGCCGAGGGCGTCCAGACCCCGGTGTTCGTCAGGTTCTCCACCGTCGCCGGGTCGCGCGGATCGGCCGATGCCGTGCGCGACACCCGCGGATTCGCCACGAAGTTCTACACCGCCGAGGGCGTCTTCGACCTGGTGGGCAACAACATCCCGGTGTTCTTCATCCAGGACGGCATCAAGTTCCCCGACGTCGTGCACGCGGTCAAGCCGCAGCCCGACCTGGAGATCCCGCAGGCAGCCTCGGCCCACGACACCTTCTGGGACTTCGTCTCCGAGCACACCCAGGCGCAGGCCCACACCATGTGGAACATGTCCGACCGCGGGATCCCGCGCTCCTACCGCATGATGGAGGGATTCGGCGTCCACACCTTCCGGATGATCGCCCCGGAGGGGTCGACGTCGCTGGTGAAGTTCCACTGGAAGCCGCGCCTGGGCGTCCACTCCCTTCTCTGGGAGGAGGCGATGCTGGCCAACGGAGCCGATCCCGACTTCCACCGCCGCGACCTTGCCGAGGCGATCAAGGCCGGCGCGTTCCCCGAATGGGAGCTGGGCGTGCAGGTCTTCGAGGACAACGAGGAACAGATGTTCAAGGGCATCGACCTGCTCGATCCCACCAAGTTCGTGCCCGAGGAGCTCGCGCCGATCCAGACCGTCGGCAAGATGGTCCTGGACCGGAACCCCTCGAACTACTTCGCCGAGACCGAGCAGGTGGCCTTCCACCCCGGGCACCTGGTGCCGGGCATCGACGTGACCAACGACCCGCTGCTCCAGGTGCGGCTTTTCTCCTACATCGACACCCAGCTCACCCGCCTGGGCGGGCCGAACTTCTCCCAGCTGCCCATCAACCTGCCGCACGCCCCGGTCAACGACATGCTCCGCGACGGGATGCACCAGGGCTACGTCCACGAGGGGATCGCCCCGTACCACCCCAACTCGCTGGACGGCGGGTGCCCGTTCATGGCCGGCGAGGGGGACAACACCCGCGCGCCGTTCATCGATGTCCCCGAGCACGTGGCCGAGGCGCTGAAGGAACGCGGCAACCCGGTGTCGTTCGAGGACCACTTCAGCCAAGCGAAGATGTTCTACCGCTCGCTGGGCACCCAGGAGCAGCTGCACGTGCAGCAGGCCTACTCCTTCGAGCTGGGCAAGTGCACCGTCGAGGCGGTCCGCGCCCGCCAACTGCAGGCCCTGGCCAACATCGACTCCGCGCTGTGCGCCGCCGTGGCCGGGGAGCTGGGCATGCCGGCGCCGCCGGCGGACACCGAGGTGCCCGAGGCGGACCTGTGCCCCTCGGTGTCCCAGGTCGGGAAGAGCTGGCCGGTGGACGGCCGCGTGGTGGGGATCGTGGCAAGCCACGCCACGCCGGCAAAAGTCATCGAGCAGCTGGTGGCGGAGACCAACCTGGCGGGCATGGTCCCGCTGCTGGTGGCGCCCACCGGCGGGTCCATGTCCGACGGTTCGCCGGTGGACCGGACCCTGCTCACCGCGCGGTCCATCGAATTCGATGCGCTGGTCATCGCCGACACCCTGTCCCCGGCCCCCGGGGCGCGCATGGACAGGGACGCGAAGGCCGGTGCCATGGCACCGGAGGGCGCCGCCGACCTGGATCCGCGCCTGGTCCTGCTGCTGCAGGAGGCCTACCGGCAGGCCAAGGCCATTGTGGCGCTCGAGGGGGCCGGGGAGGTCCTTGAACGCTCCGGGCTGCCGCCCCTGGACGCCGGCATCCTCACCGTGGGGCCCGGGGAAGCGGTGGAGAGTGTTGCCCGGCTGCTGGCAACCCATCGCGCGTGGGACAGGTTCGACATCCCCGCTTCCTAACGCGGGCGGGACGGAAAGGCCGGTACCGGATTTCCCGGCACCGGCCCTTCCGCGGTGGATTTCCTAGGTGCCGGCCAGCGGCAGTGTCATGCCGTTGGCGTAGGACGGGTCGGGCCGCTGCTGCCCCTGCGCCGCATGGCCGGACCAGACCGCCACCTGGTGCCCGTCGTGGGCATGGGTGGCGGTGCTGCGCCGTTTCGGGGACCCGGTGTAGCGGACGCTGTCCATGGGACGGCGCGGCACGGCCGGTGCCGCCAGAAAACGGTCCTGCCACAGCGGGGGCACCAGCTGCGTGTAATCGGGCCGCTCCACCATGAAGGCGCGCATCGCCGGGCAGAAGGGCATCAGTGCCAACCTGCGGCGCAGGACGTCTTCGAGGATGTGAAGGAAGAGCGCGTCGATGACTTCCTCGGACTTGTAGCGGCGCTTGAGCTGCGTGTAGTGCAGCCACAATTCGTCGCCGCTCATGCTGTATTGCACAAAGCCGGCCAGGTCGCCCTGTTCAAAGAGCTCGTAGCGGCGCAGGACCTGGTTGTTTTCGATCACCCTCATGCGGATCACCACCGGTCTTCGGTGGAGGCGGAAGTTGGGGCTTCGGGGGGATTGCCCGGCGACCTGCCAGAGAGGGAAACGGAAGGCCGAATGCGGGAATGGGTACCAAGCAACGGTGTGCCGAGTGGCAGGTTCACGGAGTGCTCCAATCGAGGATTCCATGGCCCGCTGCTGAACCTCCTTCAGCCTACAAAGTTCCGCAGGCCGAAGCAATGACCCCGCGCCCGGTGCGCCCGCGAAGGGGCAAAAGTCGGGTGTGACGTGTTGGGAAAAAGGAGAGGGGCGGGCCCCGCTTCGCAACGGAAACGGGGCCGGCCCCGGGGTGCGCGGCAACGCACTTTCCCCCCCGCGTGGTGCCGCGCGGCCTAATCGAAGGAGATGAACCGCAGCAGTTCACCCACCTTGTCCTCGGGATAGTTCCTGGCGATGTCGGCCTGGCTGAGCATGCCCACCAGCTCGTGGCCGTCGATCACCGGGAGCCTCCTGACCTTGTGCCTCTCCATGGTCTCGATGGCCTCCTCGATGCTGTCGTCCGCGCCAATGGTGACCGGTTTGCCCTCGCCCAGCTCCCCGGCCGTGGTGGTGCGCGGATCCCCGCCCTGGGCCAGGCACTTGGTGACGATGTCGCGGTCCGAGACCATGCCCTTCAGCCGCCGGTCCTCCCCGCAGATCGGCATCGACCCGATGTCGAATTGCAGCATCTTGCGGGCCGCCTCCTCCAGCGTCTCGTTCTCGCCGATGCATTCGGCGCTGCTCGTCATGATCTCGCGTGCGGTTGCCATGGTTCCTCCTGCGTGTTGATTCGGTTTAACTCTCTGCGTGGCGCCAGGACATCATGCCCCGTGACCACGGCCCCCGGGGCGACGCCCGCCGGCGCCCGAGGTAGCTCGGGTGCGTCGCCGGCCCTGCCGGGCCGCGCGGGAGTCCCGAAGAAACCCCCTGGATGATCCGGCCCGCGGCGCGCCGACCCCGGCGGAGCGGTCCCGCGGGTGCGGGCGGCGGGGCCGATCGTCAACAATTTCCACGCTACGCATGCCCCGGAGGCAAAGTCCAGCAATCCGCACACCGCCCGGGGCCAGCACCCCGGAACGGGCCTTCGGGGACGCCGGGAGCCGGGAAAATGCTGGCCAACGGGCCGGGCAGGCGGCACAGTGGAGGCAAGGGAAAGGATTCGGCCATGGCCCGTGCCAAGGAACAAACCGTCTCGGTCGCCGGCAGGCGGCTGCGCGTCAGCAACCTGGACAAGGTGCTCTATCCCGAGACCGGAACCACCAAGGGCGAGGTGATGCACTACCTGGCCGAGGTCGCCGGCGTGTTGCTGCCGCAGGCGTCCTGGCGACCCGCGACCCGCAAGCGCTGGGTGGACGGGGTGGGCACCGCGCAGAATCCCGGCAAGGTGTTCTTCCGCAAGGACCTCGAGGACTCGGCCCCCGACTGGATCCCGCGCGCCAACATCACGCACAAGGACCACGTCAACACCTACCCGCTGGCCAACGAGCCCGCAGTCCTCGCCTGGTTCGCGCAGCTTGCCGCCCTGGAGATCCACGTTCCGCAGTGGCGCTTTGACGAACACCTCAAGCCCATGAACCCGGACCGGATGGTGCTGGACCTGGACCCCGGCCCGGGGGCGGGCCTGGAACAATGCGCGGAGGTCGCGTTCCTGTGCCGCGAATTGCTCGAGGGCATGGACCTGGACTCCTACCCGGTGACCTCCGGCTCCAAGGGAATACACCTGTACGCGGCGCTTGACGGGAGGCACACCTCGGACGAGGTCTCGCAGGTCGCGAAGGCATTGGCGGCCCAGCTGCAGGGCGAACACCCCGGGTTGGTCGTCTCGGACATGAAGAAGTCCCTGCGGGAGGGCAAGGTGCTGCTGGACTGGAGCCAGAACAGCGCAGCCAAGACCACGATCTGCCCCTACTCGCTGCGCGGGCGGGAGCATCCGACGGTTGCGGCCCCGCGCACCTGGGAGGAAATCGGCGCCCCGGGACTCAAGCAGCTGGACTTCCACGACGTCCTGGAACGCGTCCACGAATTGATGGACCCGATTGCCCCACTGGGCAGGAGCCTCGGGGGCGACCGGGACCGGCTGGCCGAGTATCGCTCCAAGCGCGACGCCGCCAAGACCCCGGAGCCCGTTCCCGCGGAAGCGCCGCACGCCGCGGGCCCCGGAAGCCTGTCTCGCTTCGTGATCCAGGAACACCACGCGCGCGCCCTGCACTGGGACCTGCGGATCGAGCATTCCGGGGTGCTGGTGTCCTGGGCAGTGCCCAAGGGCCCGCCGCTGGAGCCCGCGGTGAACCGGCTGGCGGTCATGACCGAGGATCACCCGCTTGACTACGCGACGTTCGAGGGGCGCATCCCGCGCGGGCAATATGGAGCCGGGACCATGAAGATCTGGGACACGGGGGACTGCGAGATCGAGAAGTGGCGCGAGGGCTCCGAGGTGATCGCGGTGCTGCACGGGCGCCCCGACGGGGGACTGGGCGGGGTGCCGCGCCGCTTCGCGCTGGTCAACACCCCGGGCATGGGGGACGAGAAGAACTGGCTGCTGCAGCTGATGAAGGACCAGCCCGGGCAGCGGAAACAGGCCGGGAAGGAAGCGCGGGGCACGGCCACTCCGCCGGCCCCCGCGCCGGCGGCGCCTGACGCCGAACCCGCCCCGATGCTGGCGCAGGCCGGGACCCGGGAGGACATCGACCCGGACGAGGCCTGGGCGTATGAAATGAAATGGGACGGGTACCGTGCGCTGGCCACGGTGGACGGGGCGGCCGCATCGCTGCGCAGCCGCAACGGCCACTCGTTCGAGGGACGCTTTCCCGAGCTGCAGGAGGTCGCAAAGCTGGCCCCCGACGGCGCGGTGCTCGACGGGGAGATCGTGGCCCTGGATTCCTCCGGTCGCCCGGACTTCGGGATGCTGCAGAACCGCAATTCCGGAAACGGATCCGGCAAGGGAGGCAAGCCGGCGCCGGTGCACCTGATGCTCTTTGACGCGCTGCGGCTGCCGAACGACAAGACGGGGGAGCCCGAGGACCTCACCGCCCTGCCCTACGCCACCCGCCGCGAGCGGCTGGGCGCCCAGGTGCGCACCGGAAAGCACGTGCACATCCCCGAGGCCCACGACGGCTCCCTGGACCAGGCCCTGGACACCAGCACCGAGCTCGGCCTGGAGGGGATCGTGGCCAAGCGTCTCGATGGCCGCTACCGGCCCGGGAAGCGCACGGGGGACTGGGTCAAGATCAAGCACGACCGCCACCAGGAGGTCGTCGTGATCGGCTGGCGCCACGGCAAGGGCAACCGTGCCGACACGATCGGGTCGCTGCTGCTGGCGGTGCCCGCGGACGGCGAGCTGCACTACGCCGGGCGGGTGGGCACCGGGTTCACCGACCGCCAGCTGCGCGAGGTGCGGGCCAGGCTGGAGAGGCTGCGGCGCAAGACCCCGCCGGCCCGGGACGTCCCGGCTGCCGACAGCCACGACGCCGTGTGGGTCTCGCCCCGGCTCGTCGGGGAGGTGGGCTACGGCGAACTGACCGGAGGCAAGCGGCTGCGCCATCCGGTGTGGCGCGGGTGGCGCGAGGACAAGGAGCCCGCACAGGTCCGCTGGGAATCCTGAAACCGGCGCCTGCGCCTGTCTCCTTGCCCCGGACCTCCGACTTCCGGTGGCCGAGCCAGGGGAAGCCGAAGGTCCGGGGCCTATTTGACGGACGCGTCAGGCCTATTCGCCGAGGTCGGGATCCACTCCCTTGGTGGTATCCGGGGTTTCGGGGCGGCTCGCACCCATATTTCGCGGGTGGGGACCGGCGGCGCGTCGAAGCACGAACACCACCAGCAGGCCGATGACGGCCAGGGTGCCCAGGACGACCCATACCCGACCGCTGCCGCGGTGCTTGCTCCCGGCCTTGCGTTGGGCCCTGCGCAGGGTTTCCTCCACGGCCTTGCGCGCCCGCCGGGCGGTCTTGCGGTTTCCGGTGACGGTTGCCACCACCTCCTCGGCCGCGTGGGCCAGCCCGGCCGGGTCCAACCGGTCCACGGCCTGGCGCACGGAATCCTCCAGATGGCTCGGGTATTCCTGCTTGGCCTTTTCGGCCCAGCGCTTGAGCCAGGTCTGGACGGTCACCATCTGCTTTTCGAGATCATGCATCGTTTGATCCTCTCTGCCGTGGCTGCGCGAACATGGGCGCGGCCGCCGTTGGTGCTATTTTTTCCCGTGGTCCAGTCGCCGGGCCGCGGCACCGCCGCGGCTGCGCAACTGGATAATGCGAACCGCTGCGACAACGGCCACGACGACCGCTCCGCCGACGGCCGCGAGCAACATGGCGACGCCGAGAGCCATCTGTCCCTCAAGTCCCAGGAAATAGACGGTGGCCTGCCCTTGGTTCTGCATCATGAAGATGACCAGCAGGACCAGCACCACGATTGCGACGATGGTGAACGTCCAGATCACCCCGGCGCGTGTTGTGGCCCGGACATTCTTGGTTGGCGACTGACGGATTGTTTTCCTTGGAGTGGCTTCGGGCCTTGAATCGTGCCCGGGTTGATCAACCATTTGCTTCCCCCGTTTCATGGAGCGGCGCAGGCCGGTGGGTACCGCGAGCGGTGCCGCGGCTCGGGAATATGGATCCCTGTGGCCAACATAGGCGCATCGCCGGGAAGTGGCAAGGGCCGTGCAGACTGCTCCCGACCGGCCGCGGCACGGTGGTGGTGTTGACCCTGTCAGCGTGCGCGGGCGCGTCAAAGCAGGGGATTGGCGGGCCGTCTATTCGCTCTCTGTAGCGGTCTCGGCATGCGGCGTGCCCACCGGTTTGGACTCCGCGGAGCCGCGCTGGCGCAAGTAGATGGAAAGGGTGACCATGCTGCCCACGGCCAGGAACTCTGACTGCCAATTCTGCAGTGTCCTGTCCCAGAAATCGGCACTGGTCACGTACTCGATCCATCGCACCGGGGGTTGGCCGTGTTCGAGCTGCTCTGCGTTGAACACCACGGTTCCCGCGACCGATTGCAGCCACCATGAAAGGAGAAATATCGTTCCCATGACCAAGAGCAGCGAGTTGGAATACACCAGTCGCCGCCAACCGGCAGCCTTTGCCCATTTCGGGGAGTTGGGCTTGGAGAAGCGGCCCACCAGTTGGTTTTCGTCGGTCTCCGTGCCCTCATCTCCGGGCTTTTTCGATTCCGGCGAGCCCCGTTGGACAAGCCATATGGTTGCGAAGATGAACAGGAAGAACTGCAGGTACTCGGATTGCCAGTTCTCGGCAACGTCGACCACGAAGTTGCTGGACGTCACGAAGTCCCAGTAGCCGAGCGGGGAACTGCCATGCGCAAGCTGGTCTTCGTTGTAGACCGACAAACCCGCGAATGACTGGCCAACCAGCGCGCCGACGAACAGCACTGCGAAGCCGATGCCGAGTCCCTGGTCCCTGATTGCCGTGGGCACTGTTGATCACCTCCCGGAAAAGCTGATGATGGTCATGAACGCCAGGCCACTGACTATCATTCCAAGCCACAACCAAAATTGAGTCTTCATGCCGCGAGCGTATTGGCTATCGGAGTCGAGGTAAAGGGATCTGCCGGGGACGGGGGAGAACTCGAACGAGAAGCGTCAAGACCGCGGGCCGGGATGCCGATGCCGTGGGCGCCTGCAGCAGGGGCACGCTGCGGGGATTGGCCGGAGTTCGGCCGGAGTTCGGCCTGAGGACTTAAAAGAGGAAGGGGTTGCCCCGGCCTAGGCCGGGGCAACCCCAATGTGCAGTGTTTAGGCCCTCTTGCGCGTCAGCAGTCCCCAAATAATCAGGACCACCAACGCTCCGCCGATGGCCAGCAACCATGTTGAAAGAGACCAGAACTCATTGATCCCAACACCGAAGATTGCCGATCCGATCCAGCCGCCAAGAACGGCGCCAACAATTCCAAGCAGCAGCGTGGCAAGCCAGCCGCCGCCCTGGTCACCTGGTTTGATTGCCTTTGCAATAGCGCCGGCAATCAGTCCTAGAACAATCCAGCCAATGAAACCCATAACTTTTCTCCTGTTCGGATGAAGGTTCAGTTCCAGCATCATGGTGGCGATGCACTCTTTGACCCTACAACGACGAAAGCACTGGTGGATAGCTTTAAACTTCGGGTCGAGAATCTTCACGGCAAGTTCGTCCCCCGACCATTCGTCGAACGGAGACTGCACCTTCAGCGAATAACTGTGCCTGGCGTGCCGCCGGCGTGCGGCCGATGCGTTGCGAATTCCAAAGCGGCGGGCCGGCAATTCGAAGGGCCTGGATATGCGTTAATTACGACCGTTGAATCCATTAATACATTGTTGAATATGGCCCGGCCGGCCAGCGGATCCCGCCTCGGACAGTCCGGCCGATTGCCCCGGGGCCGTCGATTGGTCCCGGACCGCAATCGTGCAGGGTGCATCAAGGGGCGCGTCGCCGACGCGTGCCCGAACCGTTGCGCAGCGTCGGGGCCCGGCCTACGGTAGGAACAAGGCCCATGGCCCGCGCCAACGAGGACGGGAGCACTGATGCAAGAACCTCCGATGTTGTCCGACCGCACTGCCCTGCTGATTGTCGACATGCAGAATGCTTTTTTCGAGGACCCCCTGCTGCGGCGGCACCGGGACGCGTTGGTACGCAACTGCAACCGGCTGGTGGGCTGGGCGCGCAACCTGGGCATGCCGATATTCAATGTCAGGACGGAGCATGCGCCGGACAAGAGCACCTGGACCTTGAGCATGTTGGACGACGACCAGGGGTTTCTGTTTGCGGGCAGCGATCAGGCGAAGAATCTCGACGACCTGGATATCGGGGACGCGACGGAAATCATCAAGCGACGCGACAGCGCCTTTTGGCGCACCGACCTCGACGGTCAATTGGAGCGCCTGGGCGTGGAGTCGGTCCTGATCGCCGGCGTCTCGTCGCATACCTGCATCGCCGCGACCGCGGCCGACGCCTACGCGGCCAACATCCGCGCTTCGCTGGTGTCCGATGCGATCGCCTCGGAGGACCCCCGTTTCGAGAGCGCGGTCCTGGGGCTTCTCCAGGCGGAGTACCGCCAGAAGGTCGTGAGCGTCGAGTCGTTGCTTGCCGCCGCCGACGGCACGGCCGATCGGGAAACACCAGTGACCAGCCAGCACACCAGGCCGCGAAACGGCATGAAATCGGAACGGAGCATGACATGAGCACCCAGCCGGGAGAGCCCAGCAAGAAACCATTCTTCCAGCGGCGCGGGGCGCCGCTGATGATCACCGGCGTGATCCTGATAATCGTCTTTGGCCTGTTCATCATGGCCGACCGGCAATCCGGTGAATCACTCGCCTCGCCCATGTGGATCGGCGTCTTGCTGGGCCTTGGCATGGCAGGCTACGGCCTCTATCGGGCGCTGAAGGGACCGGGCATGCTGGACAACCCGCGGGGCGGGACGAACAACGAACCCATGTGACCCCGTTCCTTCAGGAAAACCCGATTTCCGCCGCGATAGGAGCGGCAAGGCGCAGCAAACACCCCACCACCAGGAGTTGACGATCTCGATGAACACCCCAGAACACGAACCGGGCCGCGACGAGGATCTCGAGGGAAATCCGCTCGACGGCCGGGACGGCCAGCCGGTGCAGGAAGGGTCCTCCGACGATCCGCGGACCCTTGATTCCATGGATCCGCTGCGCGACGAGCAGCGGGAGGCGGACGCGTCGGACGGAAACGAGGCCCGCGCCACCGACGCGCTGCCGCTTTCCGAAGAGGACCGGATGGCGGCCCAGGCGGATCTTGAGGGTGCCGGCGCTGCGCGGGTCCAGGAACCCACCGACGTGGCTGGACAGGAAGCCGGGGGACTGGACGCCCTGGGTCGTCCGCTGCCCGGGGAGGCCCCCGAGGGCGAGCAGTTCTAGCCGGGGTGGCGCCGGGCGGGGGACCTAGGGCTTGATCGTGGGGTCGAGCCGATCCATGAACTCGTTCATGAAATCGGCGAACTCCTGCGCGTCATCCTCCTGGAGCAGGATGCCCGAGGTCGATGGTGTGTTCTCGTCGGCGGAGGGGACATTCAGCGACAGCCGGCCCGGGACGTTGAAGCGGTAGACGCGGCCGGTGCTGGTGCCGACCTCGTAGCCGCCGTCGAGCACCAGGGCGACGTGAGAGACGTTGGTGTTGTTCACCGACACCGCGCGCTCGGTGGGGCACAGGTCCGCGGGATTCAGCGGGCACAGGATCAGTTCGGCGGGCTCGCGGCGGAAGCCGATCACCTTCAGCCCCGCGGATCCGGAGCTGCCCGCGGCAGCGACCAGGTTATAGCTGCCGAAATTGGGGATTTGGGTGTCGAAGGCCTCATGCAAGAGTCGCTTGAGGACGTCGTCGGATTCAACGTTGAGTGTCTCCATGGCATCCACTCTATCCAATGGAGGTTTCGAACACGTGTCCCGAATACCCAGGGCGAAATATGTCGGTGTGCCGTCATGGGTTCGGCGTCGGTGCCGGTCAGCCATACAATCAAGGGCATGAGCCAGGACAGCACCCCAGACATCAAGCCCCGCAGCCGCGTCGTGACCGACGGCATCCACGCCGCCCCGGCCCGCGGCATGTTCCGGGCCGTCGGCATGGGCGATGACGACTTCGCCAAGCCGCAGATCGGCGTCGCGAGCTCGTGGAACGAAATCACCCCGTGCAACCTTTCGCTGAACCGCCTGGCGCAGGGCGCCAAGGAGGGCGTCCACGCCGGCGGCGGCTTCCCGATGCAGTTCGGCACCATCTCCGTCTCCGACGGCATCTCCATGGGCCACGAGGGCATGCACTTCTCGCTGGTCTCCCGCGAGGTCATCGCCGACTCAGTCGAGGTCGTCATGCAGGCCGAGCGCATCGACGGCTCGGTGCTGCTGGCCGGTTGCGACAAGTCCCTCCCGGGCATGCTCATGGCAGCGGCCCGCCTGGACCTGGCCTCGGTGTTCCTCTATGCAGGTTCGATCATGCCGGGCTGGGTCAAGCTCGAGGACGGAAGCGAAAAGGAAGTCACCCTGATTGACGCCTTCGAGGCCGTGGGCGCCTGCGCCGCGGGCAAGATGAGCCTCGAGGACCTGACCCGCATCGAAAAGGCGATCTGCCCGGGCGAGGGAGCCTGCGGCGGCATGTACACCGCGAACACCATGGCCTGCATCGGCGAGGCCCTGGGCATGTCCCTGCCCGGCTCCGCCGCCCCGCCCTCGGCCGACCGCCGCCGCGACGAATTCGCGCGCAAGTCGGGCGAGGCAGTGGTGAACCTGCTGCGCAAGGGCATCACCGCCCGCGACATCATGACCAAGAAGGCCTTCGAGAACGCGATCGCCGTGACCATGGCCTTCGGCGGCTCCACCAACGCCGTGCTGCACCTGCTGGCCATCGCCCGCGAGGCCGAGGTCGACCTGACCCTGGCGGACTTCAACCGCATCGGCGACAAGATCCCGCACCTGGGTGACCTGAAGCCCTTCGGCCGCTACGTCATGACCGACGTGGACAAGATCGGCGGCGTGCCGGTGATCATGAAGGCGCTGCTGGACGCCGGGCTGCTGCACGGGGACTGCCTGACCGTCACCGGCAAGACCGTGGCCGAGAACCTCGCGGCGATCAACCCGCCGGATGTCGACGGCAAGATCCTGCGCGCGCTGGACAACCCGATCCACAAGACCGGCGGCATCACCGTGCTGCACGGCACCATGGCACCGGAGGGCGCGGTGGTGAAGTCCGCGGGCTTCGACGCCGACGTCTTCGAGGGCACCGCCCGGGTCTTCGACCGCGAGCAGGGTGCCCTGGCCGCGCTGGACAATGGCGAGATCAAGGCCGGCGACGTCGTGGTCATCCGCTACGAGGGACCCAAGGGCGGCCCGGGCATGCGCGAAATGCTTGCCATCACCGGCGCCATCAAGGGCGCGGGCCTGGGCAAGGACGTCCTGCTGCTCACCGACGGCCGCTTCTCCGGCGGCACCACCGGCCTGTGCATCGGCCACGTGGCCCCCGAGGCCGTGGACGGCGGCCCGATCGCCTTCGTCAAGGACGGCGACAGGATCCGCGTTGACATCGCCGCGCGCTCCTTCGACCTGCTGGTCGAGCCGGCCGAGCTCGAGGCGCGCAAGGTCGGCTGGGAGCCGCTCCCGGCCAAGTTCACCACCGGCGTGCTGGCCAAGTACGCCAAGCTGGTCAAGTCCGCCTCGACCGGCGCATACTGTGGCTAGGAATTAGCGTGAACCGGGGGATGGGCGCGACCAACGCGTCCACCCCTCGGACAACAGTCTCAAATAATGAGATTGTGGGCGTGGGCGTTTGACTCTGGCTTTGGCGGCGACCAAACTGGACACATGCATATCCGCACCGAAGTACTACTAGTTATCAAGCGCTGAGCTTGGGCCCCTCCCGAACATGGAGGGATTCGGTGACGCGCAAACCCCATTCGCCGCAAGGTGTCTTTGGGGTTTTTTTATGTGCAGGGTTAGAAGAGATAGAGAAGGATATATCCCCATGAGTAACGGAACCACCGCCAGCCCCTCGCTGCCGGCCAAGCCCGCCAACCGTAGCAAGGATGCCGCTGTCTCTTCCGTCGTGGAAGCATCGAGCCTGGTACAGGGCCCGAACAACATCATTGCTGCCACCGAGATGCTTGGCTCACAAGCCATTGTCCGCTCACTGGAAGAATTGGGCGTCAAGGACGTCTTTGGGTTGCCGGGCGGGGCCATCATGCCCACCTACGACTCGCTCATGGACTCGACCAAGATCAACCACGTCTTGGTCCGCCACGAACAGGGCTCGGGCCACGCGGCCCAGGGCTACGCCATGGTCACCGGAGAGGTCGGGGTGTGCATCGCCACCTCCGGTCCCGGGGCCACCAACCTGGTCACCGCCATTGCCGATGCGCACATGGACTCGGTCCCCATGGTTGCCATCACCGGCCAGGTGCACAGCGCCTTCATCGGCTCGGACGCCTTCCAGGAAGCCGACATCGTGGGCATCACGATGCCCATCACCAAGCACTCCTTCCTGGTCACCAAGGCCGAGGACATCCCGCGGATCCTGGCCTCCGCCTTCCACATCGCTGCAACGGGCCGTCCCGGCCCGGTGCTGGTGGACATCACCAAGGACGCCCAGCAGTCCAAGATGATGTTCTCCTGGCCGCCGAAGATCGACCTGCCCGGCTACAAGACCGTGGTGCGCGGGCACAACAAGCAGGTGCGCGAGGCGGCCAAGCTGATCGCCGCCTCCTCCCGCCCGGTCTTCTACGTCGGCGGCGGCGTCATCAAGGGCCACGCCGCGGCCGAGCTGAAGGAATTCGCCGAGCTCGTCGGCGCGCCGGTGGTCACCACCCTGCAGGCCCGCGGCGCCTTCCCGGACTCCCACGAACTCCACGTGGGCATGCCCGGCATGCACGGCTCGGTCTCCGCCGTCACCGCGCTGCAGCAGTCCGACCTGTTGATCACCCTCGGCGCCCGCTTCGATGACCGCGTCACCGGGGTGCTGCACACCTTTGCACCCAACGCCAAGGTCATCCACGCCGACATCGACCCGGCGGAGATCTCCAAGAACCGCACCGCCGACATCCCGATTGTCGGCTCGGTCAAGGAAATCATCCCGGAGCTCACCGAGGCCTGCCGCACGCTCTTCGCCGAGGCCGGCACGCCGGACCTCGACGCCTGGTGGAACACCATCGGCCGGCTGCGCGAGACCTACCCGATCGGCTTCACTGCCACCAACGACGGCCTCTCGGCCCCGCAGAACGTGATCCAGCGGATCGGCGAGCTGACCGGACCCGAGGCCGTGTACGTGGCGGGCGTGGGCCAGCACCAGATGTGGGCCGCGCAGTTCATCAAGTACGAGCGCCCGCACTCCTGGCTGAACTCCGGGGGACTGGGCACCATGGGCTACTCGGTCCCGGCGGCCATGGGCGCGAAGGTCGGCAACCCCGACCGCGTCGTGTGGGCCATCGACGGGGACGGCTGCTTCCAGATGACCAACCAGGAGCTCGCCACCTGCGTCATCAACAACATCCCGATCAAGGTCGCGATCATCAACAACTCGTCGCTGGGCATGGTCCGCCAGTGGCAGACCCTGTTCTACGACTCCCGGTACTCGAACACCGATTTGAACACCGGCCACGGCACCGCGCGCGTCCCTGACTTCGTGAAGCTCGCCGACGCCTACGGCTGCGTGGGGCTGCGCTGCGAGCGCGACGAGGACATCGACGCGACGATCCAGCAGGCCCTGGCCATCAACGACCGCCCGGTCGTCATCGACTTCGTGGTCTCCCGGGACTCGATGGTCTGGCCGATGGTCCCCTCCGGCGTGAGCAACGACCAGATCCAGATTGCTCGCGGCATGACGCCCGAGTGGGAAGAAGAGGACTAAGACCCCATGGCACGACACACTCTTTCCGTACTCGTCGAAGACGTCCCGGGCGTGCTGACCCGCGTGGCAAGCCTTTTTGCGCGGCGCGCCTTCAACATCCACTCGCTGGCGGTGGGCCCCACGGAGATCAACGGGATTTCCCGCATCACCGTGGTGGTCGACGCCGAAGGCGACCTGCTCGAGCAGGTCACCAAGCAGCTGAACAAACTCATCAACGTCATCAAGATCGTTGAGCTGATGCCCGAGGCTTCGGTGCAACGCGACCACATCCTGGTCAAGGTGCGCGCCGATGCGGCCACCCGCCTGCAGGTCACCCAGGCCGCAGACCTCTTCCGTGCCTCCGTGGTGGACGTGTCAACAGACTCGCTCATCATCGAGGCCACCGGCAACGCCGAAAAGATCAACGCGCTGCTGGCAGTGCTTGAACCGTTCGGCATCCGCGAGATCGCCCAGGCAGGCACACTTGCCGTCGGACGAGGATCCAAATCGATGTCGGACCGCGCCCTGCGCTCCGTCTCTGCCTAATACGCATAAAATCTTCACACTGATACCAAGGAGACACCACAGTGACTGACATGTACTACGACGACGATGTTGACCTCTCGATCATCCAGGGCCGCACCGTTGCCATCATCGGCTACGGCTCCCAGGGCCACGCCCACGCGTTGAACCTGCGCGACTCCGGCGTGGACGTGCGCGTCGGCCTGAAGGCCGGCTCGAAGTCGATCGCCAAGGCCGAGGCCGAGGGCCTGCGCGTCCTGCCCGTCGCCGAGGCAGTGGCCGAAGCCGACCTGATCATGATCCTGACCCCGGACCAGGTCCAGCGCCACGTCTACAAGGACGACATCGCCGCAAACCTGCAGCCGGGCGACGCCCTGTTCTTCGGCCACGGCTTCAACATCCGCTACGGCTACATCACCCCGCCGGCCGACGTCGACGTCGCCCTGGTCGCCCCGAAGGCACCGGGCCACACCGTGCGCCGCGAATTCGAGGCAGGCCGCGGCATTCCCGACCTGATCGCCGTGGAGCAGGACTTCACCGGCGGCGCCAAGGCGCTCGCCCTGTCCTACGCCAAGGCCATCGGCGGCACCCGCGCCGGCGTCATCGAGACCACCTTCACCGAAGAGACCGAGACCGACCTCTTCGGCGAGCAGGCAGTGCTTTGCGGCGGCGCCTCGCAGCTGATCCAGTACGGCTTCGAGACCCTGACCGAAGCCGGCTACAAGCCGGAAATCGCCTACTTCGAGGTGCTGCACGAGCTCAAGCTCATC
>NZ_JAHRED010000017.1 GCF_019084045.1 Paeniglutamicibacter quisquiliarum | reverse complement strand
CTGGGCTGGCGCCCAGGGCGGAGGGATGTTAAACAAGTAGATCGTGTGATTTGGAGAAATCACACGATCTACTTTTTGGAGTGGACAACGAGGTTCGAACTCGCGACCTCAACCTTGGCAAGGTTGCGCTCTACCAGCTGAGCTATGTCCACGTGAATAATCAATACCTAAAGTATAGACTCTTCGTGGGCGATACTGGGTTCGAACCAGTGACCTCTTCCGTGTCAGGGAAGCGCGCTACCGCTGCGCCAATCGCCCATTATGGGATGTTGCACCTGAACTATAGCTTGGATTCGCGATCTGCAAAATGGCAATCCACTTATTCATTCAGGTACTGCGGGTGTTTCCCACAGGGAAACACCAAAGAACAAGGACCCCTCTTCAAAAAGAATTGAGGCCCGATCTTCAGAGTGGACAACGAGGTTCGAACTCGCGACCTCGACCTTGGCAAGGTCGCGCTCTACCAGCTGAGCTATGTCCACGTGAAAAACCAACACACCAGGTGCGGATTATTCGTGGGCGATACTGGGTTCGAACCAGTGACCTCTTCCGTGTCAGGGAAGCGCGCTACCGCTGCGCCAATCGCCCATACTTCTTGCACAATTCCTACGAGGTGGGGACGGGATTCGAACCCGCGTAAACGGCTTTGCAGGCCGGTGCCTCGCCTCTCGGCCACCCCACCATAACCATTTGGTAAAATACCTCCTGGTTAGATCGGCAAAGCCGATCCGGTGATACAAATGCGAGTGGACAACGAGGTTCGAACTCGCGACCTCGACCTTGGCAAGGTCGCGCTCTACCAGCTGAGCTATGTCCACATGAAAGAAGCGCAATCCGCCTGGAATGTTTCCGTTCCGTTTGGCTGCGTTCCAACGAGTAAAAACTCTATACGACGTTTCACCAAAGTTCCAAATCGGCGCATTCCTGCGCCGACATGCAGGAAAGATCCTTGTGATCCCGCGGTTTTTGACTGGCCCGGAAACTCCCGAAGGCGGCAAAACGTCGCCGGAACGTGGAAAAATCTTCATATGACTTCACCAGCATTGGCCCAACAGACCGAATTCGGGCGCATGTATTCGAGAAAAATCGGCGCACTTCCGGAGGTTCCGTCCATCACCACTGTCATCGGGCAGGAAAAAATGGACATGGACGGTTGGATAGGTCACATGGCCGCCACGGCTGTGGTGCAGGACGCCAGGCTGGGCGACGCCGTCGGGAACTCCGCCAAGCTCAAGGCGCTGGCACGCCAGGCCTCAAGCGCTGCCGCGGACTACCGTGACCTGGCGGCGGCCCGAGGGGACCGGGTGCACCAATATTGCGAGCAGATAGCGTTGCGTGCCATGGGAAGGCCGCACCAGGCTGCCCAGGCCCGCGAAGCCCTCATCGCCAACAAGGAGGAAGGCTTTGCCGGGCGCTTTGACGAGTGGTGGGAAACCTACCAGGTGCAGCCGCTGGCCGCCGAGGTGACGGTCTGGAACTCAAGCATCGGGTACGCCGGAACCCTGGACTTGGTGGCCACCATTGGCGGGCGGCTGTGCCTGATCGACTACAAGACCCGCGGCACCAACCGCGATGGCCGGGTCAAGCCCCTGGATCCCAAGGTGGTCATGCAGCTTGCCGCGGGTGCCAAGGCCGAGGAAATGGTCGTTGACCCGGCCGCGGGCACGTGGGAACCGTGGAAATACTCACAGGACCCGATACTCCTGGGGGTGGCTATCGGCGAAACGGAAGTCCAGACGGTGATGGCCAATCCGGAGGTCCTGCCCGCGTACTGGTCGAAGTTTTGGTCCCTGCGCCAGGTGTGGGGCGCCTCCCAGAGGGTCGGCGATGCAGGGATGGCACTACGGGAAGTGGGTCCGCCTCCGCCACCGGTGGCCTGAGCCGGTCGGTAGACTGGTTGGCAGGGGACAGGTGCGCCGCCAGCTTGGCCGTGCCCGTCCGCCTTCATCCACAGCACATTGCCGGATTCCAGCCGGCCGAAGGGAGACCGGACCGCATGGCCGTCTTAGGAATTCGCATCGTTGGCGACCCAATCCTCCGAACCCGCGCGGACGAGGTCACCGAATTCGGGCCCGAACTGCGCAAGCTCGTCGCCGACATGGACGAGACCATGGAAAACGTCGAGGGTGCAGGACTGGCCGCACCCCAGGTGGGAGTCTCCCTGCGGGTCTTCACCTACCAGATCGCCGGGAACCGAGGGCACTTGATCAACCCGGTGCTGGAGCTGGGCGAGGAGTACCAGGACGACGTGACCGAGGGCTGCCTGTCCATCCCCGGACTGGGCTACCCGGTGCGCCGCCGCCAATGGACCCGGGCCACCGGGGTTGACGTGGACGGTAACCCCGTGGTCGTGGAGGGCGAGGGATTCCTTGCCCGCTGCCTGCAGCACGAGACCGACCACCTCGACGGAATCCTCTACATCGACCGGCTCGAGGGCGAGCTGAAGAAGGACGCCTTCCGCAAGCTGCGCGACACCAGCTACAACTCGGTCGCGGCGAACACCGTGACCAAGCGCAGCTCGGCGCTGGGATCCAGTTTCGGCGCCGGCGCGAGCTTCGGGCGCCAGGCATGAGGGTTCTGTTCGCCGGGACCCCCCAGGTCGCCGTGGCCTCGCTGGATCGGCTCGTGAACGACGGATTCGACGTGGTGGCGGTGCTGACGCGCGAGGACGCCCCGGTCGGGCGCAAGCGCATCATGACCCCGTCGCCCGTGGCGGCACGGGCCGCGGAACTGGGCATCGAGATCATCCACGCCAACCGCATCGGCGCGGAAACCCAGGAGCGGATTGCCGCCCTGGACGCCGACATCGCCGCAATCGTCGCCTATGGCGGGCTGGTCCCCGAAAAGGCGCTGGGCATTCCCCGCCTGGGATGGGTCAACCTACACTTCTCCCTCTTGCCCGCATGGCGCGGAGCCGCGCCGGTGCAGCACTCGATCATGGCCGGGGACGACATCACCGGGGCGGTGACCTTCCAACTCGAAAAGGGACTGGACACCGGCCCGGTCTTCGGGACCCTGACCGAGGCGATCGACCCGTCCGACACCGCCGGTGAGCTCCTGGGCCGGCTGGCGGTCTCCGGGGCGGTCCTGCTCTCGCAGACACTCTCGGGCCTGGACGCCGAAGCCCTGGTGGGCGTCCCGCAACAGGGGGAGGGCAGCTACGCGCACAAGCTCACCCTGGCCGACGGCAGGATCGACTGGAGCGCCCCGGCGCTGGCCATCCGGCGCCGGATCAACGGCACCACCCCCGATCCGGGAGCCTGGACGGAACTGGAGGGGCAGCGGTTCAAGATCGGCCCGCCGGTGCCCGCCGAGGACATTGGTTCCCTGGCCCCCGGCCAGGTAATGATTACCGGCGGCAAGCAACCGCGCGTCGTGGTTGGCACCGGATCGCACGGACTTGAACTTGCCCAGGTGCAACCGCCGGGCAAAAAAATGATGAATGCAGCAGATTGGGCGCGGGGCATGCTCGCGTCTGGAACCGTGGATGAGGTGAAATTCGCATGAGCGAATTCGGACAGGGACGTTCCGACCGTCCGCGACGCAGCGAACCGAACCGCGGCGGTGGCCAGGAACGTCGCAACGACGCCGGACGCACCCGCAACCGCGGGGGATCCGCGCCACGCCAATTCAGTGCCTCCGCGCCCTCGGCGCGCAACCGCCGTGCCGACCAGGCCCGGCTGACGGCCTTCGAGGTGCTGCGCGCCGTTGCCGAAAACGACGCCTACGCCAACCTGGTGCTCCCGGCCCGGATCCGCGAACACCGCCTCGACCGGCGCGACGCCGGCTTCGCCACCGAACTCACCTACGGGGCCCTGCGTGGCCAGGGACTCTACGACGCGATCCTGGCCCGCTGCGTTGACCGGCCGCTTGACCAACTGGACCCGGCCGTCCTCGACGCCCTGCGCCTGGGGGCCCACCAGCTGCTGGCCATGCGCGTGCCCAGCCACGCGGCACTTGACGAGACCGTGTCGCTGGCGCGCATGGTGATCGGCGCCGGCGCGTCCGGGCTGATCAATGCGGTGCTGCGCAAGGTCTCGCTGAAGGACCTTGACACCTGGAGCGGGGAACTCGTCGCCGGGATCGCCGATGAAAGCGCGGCGGCGGCCCTGGTGCATTCGCACCCCGAATGGATCGTGCGGGCACTGCGCCAGGCGCTGGTGGCCCACGGCCGCGACGCCTCCGAAATCACCGACCTGCTCATCGCCGACAACCTGGCCCCGGTCGTCAACCTCGTGGCGCTGCCCGGCGTCGGCTCGCTGGACGAGGCCCTTGACGCGGGCGCGGAGCCCGGGACCCTGGTGGCCGATTCGGCCTACTACCAGGGCGGGGACATCGCCCGGCTTTCCTCGGTGCGCGCCGGAAGCACCCGCGTGCAGGATGCCGGCTCCCAGCTGGTCGCCCGCGCCCTGGCCCGGGTGGCGCTGCCCGATGACGGCGAGGACACCTACTGGCTGGACCTGTGCGCCGGCCCCGGCGGCAAGGCGGCACTGTTGGCCGCCCTGGCGGCCGAGCACGGCGCGAAGCTCACCGCCAACGAACCCGCCCAGCACCGCGCCGAACTGGTCAACAAGGCCCTGGTGGCCATCGACCCCGAGACCTGGATGATCTCGGTGCGCGACGGGCGCGAATACGGCGAAACCGAATACGCCGGGGGCTATGACCGGATCATGGTCGACGCACCGTGCTCGGGCCTTGGCGCGCTGCGCCGCCGCCCCGAATCCCGGTGGCGCAAGAGCCCCCGCGACGTCGCCGAGCTGACGATCCTGCAAGGAGAGCTCCTGGACGCGGCACTCAGCGCCGTGCGCGTGGGCGGCGTGGTCGCCTACGTGACCTGTTCGCCGCACCCGGCGGAAACCGTTGCTGTGGTCGATGACCTGCTGGCCCGGAACAAGAACGCCAGGTTGCTGGACACCGGGGCGGCCCTCGAATCCGCCGCCCTGCCGGGACTCGCATCCGCCGCCCGCGCCGTGGGCGAGGGAAGCACCATCCAGCTGTGGCCGCACATCCACCGCACCGATGCCATGTTCATGGCGCTGTTCACCCGCACCGCCTAGACCCGCCGGTCCGCCCGGCAAGCAGAAGGAATCCATGCGTACCTGCCAGATCAACCCGTCGATCCTCTCGGCGGACTTCACCAACCTCGAACGCGAACTCACCCGCATCCACACCGCCGACGCGGTGCACGTCGATGTCATGGACAACCACTTCGTGCCCAACCTGACCATCGGCCTGCCGGTGGTGCAGCGGCTGGCCGAGGTCAGCGCGTTGCCGCTGGATGTGCACCTGATGATCAGCGACGTGGACCGGTGGGGCCCGGGCTACGCCGAGGCGGGCGCGGCCTCGGTCACCTTCCACGCCGAGGCCTCCGCCGCGCCGGTCAAGCTGGCGCGGGACCTTCGGGCCGCCGGCGCCCGCGCGGCGATGGCGCTGCGCCCGGCCACGCCCATCGAGCCCTACCTGGACATGCTGCCGGAACTGGACATGGTGCTGCTGATGACCGTCGAGCCCGGATTTGGCGGGCAGGCATTCCTGGACCTCGTGCTGCCCAAGATCCGCCGGGCCCGGCGTGCCATTGACGGAACCGGCCTGCCCATCGCGCTGCAGGTCGACGGAGGGGTCACCTGCGAGACGATCCTGCGCGCGGCCGAGGCCGGGGCGGACGTCTTCGTGGCCGGCTCCTCGGTGTACGGGACCGAGGACCCCGCCGAGGCGGTAGTCACATTGCGAAATCTCGCGGCACGGACACCCGTTTCCATGTAATACTAAGAGCTACAACTACACAACGTGCTCCGGGGTCGGTGTAAGTCCGAACCGGCGGTTATAGTCCGCGACCCAAGCCAAACGGATCCCTCCGGGGATCTTGAAGCCTGGTTGAACTGGTGAAATTCCGGTACCGACAGTTAAAGTCTGGATGGGAGAAGCACGTACACGCAACACCAGCGCTCTCGCGAGTGCGAATGGCACGGACCGAAGGAAATCCAAGCGATTTCCCCGAATCCTGAACCTTCGCCAGTGGGTCGGCCCTAAAGGTGGAACCGTCGTATCGAACCCCCGGAGCCATCGCGGCTTGACAGGAGGACGATGGATTTTCTGCGGTGGCTCATTGAAGCTTTCAATTCTTACATCACGGTAGGCAGCAGCGCGCTGCTCGTACGCGAAGTGGTGGGCAACGTCTTCGGACTTGCCTCCGCCCTGGGCGGCATCCGCCGCAAGGTCTGGGCGTGGCCCGTCGGCATCGTGGGCAACATACTGCTCCTGACAGTGTTCCTGGGCAGCATCTTCGGCAACGACCAGACCGCCAACCTGCTCGGCCAGGCCGGACGCCAGGTCATGTTCATCGCCGTGTCCTTCTACGGCTGGAAACGGTGGAAATCGAGCCGGGCATCCGGCGCCGGCGCCGTCACCCCGCGCTGGGCCACCGGCACCGAGCGCCTGTCCCTTGCCGCAATCATGATCATCGGCACCGTCGCACTGACCCCGATCTTCGGAGCCCTGGGATCCTACGCACCCGTCTGGGCCGATGCCTGGACCTTCGTCGGTTCCCTGCTGGCCACCTACGGCATGGCCAAGGGGCTGGTCGAATTCTGGCTGATCTGGGTCCTTGTCGACGTGGTCGGGGTGCCGCTGCTCTTCAGCGCCGGATACTTCGCCAGTGCCTTCATGTACCTCTTCTACGGGTGCTTCACGCTCGTGGGGTTCTTCATTTGGTGGAAGGCCAAGAACGACGCCAAGCCAAGCATTGAAACCGAGATGCCCGACCCGAGGGTGAAGGTGAAGGGCTGATGCAATCCTCACGGGCACTGGCCGCGATGCGGCTCTCCCTTGAACTGGCACGCCGCGGCACCCGCGGCGCAAACCCCCTGGTCGGAGCCGTCATCATCGACCCGGAGGGCGCGATCCTGGCCACCGGGTACCACCGCGGCGCCGGCACCCCGCACGCCGAGGCCGACGCGCTGAACCGCCTGGGCGCCATCGACCCGGCGGCGGCCCGCGCAGCGACCATGCTGGTCACCCTCGAGCCCTGCAACCACACCGGACGCACCGGCCCCTGCTCCCGCGCCATCATCGACGCCGGCATCGGCAACGTGGTCTTCGCCGTCGCCGATGGCGGCGCGGAGGCCGGCGGGGGAGCGCAGACGCTGCGCGCGGCGGGAGTCAACGTGTCCCAGGGACTGCTGGAGGCCGAGGCCACCGAGCTGAACCACCGCTGGTTCGCCGCGCGCGCAGCCAACCGGCCCTTCACCACGCTGCACCTGGCCCAGACCCTCGACGGGAGGATCGCGGCCAAGGACGGTACCAGCCAATGGATCACCTCGCCGCGTTCGCTGCTCCACGCCCACGAGGTCCGCTCCCGGGTGGGCGCGATCGTGGTGGGCACCGGAACAGTGATGGCCGACAACCCCCGGCTGAACGCCCGCGACGAACACGGCGAGCCCCTCGGCTCCCAGCCGCGGCGCATCGTCATGGGGCGGCGGGACATCCCTGCGGACGCCGCCCTGAAGGCCGACGGGAACTGGGAACAAATCCGCTCCCGCGACCCGCACGAGGTCCTGGCGCGGATCGCGTCCCGGGGCATCGGCCACACCCTCATCGAGGGCGGCGCCTCCATTGCCACCGCGTTCCTGGCCGCGGACCTCGTCGACGAGATCTTCCTCTACCAGGCACCGATCTTCCTGGGCTCCGGCCGCGGCAGCGTGGGGGAGCTGGGTGTCGACACCCTCGCGGCCGCCCGGCGCTTCCGCCTGGACGCCGTGGACGGGGAGGCGGTGCGCATCCTGGGCCCCGACACGCTCACCCATCTTGAACCCATGCCGACCGGCACCGACACACTTTAAGGAATCCACTCATGTTCACCGGAATCATCAGCGGAATGGGCCGCATCGAGGCCATCGACGCGACACCGGAAACCGACTCGGTCATCCTGCGCATCACTGCCCCGAACCACACCGAGAACCTGGAGCTGGGCGGCTCCATCGCCGTCAACGGCGTCTGCCTGACCGCCACGTCCATTGCCGGGGACACCCTGTCCCTGGACGTGATGGGCGAGACCCTGCGCCACACCACCATCGGCTCGCTCGCCCGGGGCGAGGACATCAACCTGGAACGCTGCGTCCAGGCCGGCGGCCGGCTCGACGGCCACGTCGTGCAGGGCCACGTCGACGGGGTCGGACGCCTCCTGGAGCACGAATCCCTGGGCGCCTGGGACCGCTTCCGCTTCTCCATCCCCTTCGACCTGGCCAGGTACGTGGCCAGGAAGGGATCCATCGCGATCGACGGGATCTCCCTGACCGTCACCGACGTCTCGGACGCACACGAAAAGGAACAGTGGTTCGAGGTCGGGATCATCCCCACGACACTGCGCGAAACCACGCTGGGCCAGCGCGTGCCCGGCTCCGCGGTCAACCTGGAAGTGGACGTCATGGCCAAGTACGCCGAGCGTCTTGCATCATTCAACAACATCGAAAGCAGCGCATCATGAGCACCGATTCCATACGCCTGGATTCCATTGACGCCGCGATCAGCGCCATGGCTGCCGGCCAGGCCGTCGTGGTCGTCGACGACGCGGACCGCGAAAACGAGGGCGACATCATCTTCGCCGCCGAGTTCGCCACCCCGGAGCTAATGGGCTGGACCATCCGCCATTCCTCGGGCGTGGTGTGCACCCCGATGGACGGGGACCGGGCCGACGCCATGGGCCTGCCGCCCATGGTGGAAGACAACCAGGATGCCAAGGGCACCGCGTACACCGTCTCCTGCGATGCCGCACACGGGGTCAGCACCGGCATCAGCGCCGCCGACCGTGCCCTGACCTCCCGCATCCTGGCCGATCCGGCCTCCGGTCCCGACCTGATCACCCGCCCGGGACACATCTTCCCGCTGCGCGCGGTCGATGGCGGGGTGCTGGTGCGCCGCGGCCACACCGAGGCCAGTGTCGATTTGTGCAAGGCCGCGGGCCTGGAGCCCGTCGGGGTCATCGCCGAGATCGTCCACGACGACGGATCGATGATGCGCCTGCCCGAGCTGCGCGAGTTCGCCGACCTGTGGAACATCCCCCTGATCAGCATCGAGGACCTGGCCGCCTGGCGGGCCACCATGGACGCCGAGCCGGCGGTGGGCACCAGTGCCGCCGCGGTGCAGGGCGGGCCCGAGGTCAGGGTCCCCACCCCGCACGGCGAGTTCATGGTCCGCGCCTGGCGCGAACGCGGCAGCGGCACCGAGCACCTTTCGCTCAGCGCAGCGGGGCCCGACGGCACCATGCCGGTCGAACCGCTGGTGCGCGTGCATTCGGAGTGCCTCACCGGCGACGTGTTCGGCTCCTACCGCTGCGACTGCGGGGAGCAGCTCGCCGCCGGGCTGGAGGCCATCAACGAATACGGCGGGGTGCTGGTCTACCTGCGCGGCCACGAGGGCCGCGGCATCGGGCTGGCCAACAAGATCCGCGCCTACGCGCTGCAGGACGGCGGAGCCAACACCGTGGCCGCCAACGAGCAGCTGGGCCTGCCGGTCGACGCACGAAACTACGACGCGGCCGCGGCCATCCTGCACGCGCTGTCCATCCAACGCATCCGGTTGATCACCAACAACCCGCTGAAGGAAGAATGGCTGGAGCAGGCGGGGATCGCCGTTTCCGAACGCGTCCCCACCCGCGTGGCCGCGCGCCCCGAAAACCTTGAGTACCTGCGCACCAAGCAAAACCTGATGAACCATTCACTGCAATTGCCAACCACCGAAAACACCAACCCAGGAGTGAAATCATGAGCGGACACGGAGCACCCCTCGTCGGGGCCAGCGAATTGGCGGCCGCCGGCGAAGCCGGCATGCGCGCGGTGATCGTCGCTGCCAGCTGGCACACCCAGATCATGGACGGCCTGCTGGACGGCGCCCTGCGCGCCGCCGCCGACGCCGGGATCAAGACCCCCGAGGTCATCCGCGTCCCGGGCACCTTCGAGCTCCCCGTCGCCGCGGCACGCCTGGCGCATTCCTACGACACCGTCATCGCCCTGGGCGTGGTCATCCGCGGCGGAACCCCGCACTTCGACTTTGTCTGCCAGGGTGCAACCATGGGCCTTACCGACGTCTCGGTGCGCACCGGCGTTCCCGTGGGCTTCGGCGTATTGACCTGTGACAACGAGGAGCAGGCCATTGCCCGTGCCGGCTTGGAGGGGTCGGTTGAGGACAAGGGCTACGAGGCCATGAGCGCCGGGCTGCAGACCGCCGTCGCCCTGGCCCGCCGCTAGCAGGACCCTTCACGCCGCCGCCCGCACCGCCGGTTCCCGCATGGCGGAGACATGCCGGGGGAGCCGGCGGCGGCGTGTTCATCGGGGCCCGGCAGGTGTCCACGGGCCGCATGCGCCCGGCGCGCGGGAGTCGGGACAGGGCCGCGTCATCTTCGCCCGAAGCCGCGAGTCCTTCGTCACATTGGGGGCGCGGTTGTGAATGCGGACAACGGGCCAAGATACCCTGACTATGTGAAAACTTTTGACACTCTCTTCGCCGAGCTCTCCGAGAAGGCCAAGACCCGCCCCGAAGGTTCGCGTACGATCGCCGAACTGGATTCCGGCGTTCATGGCATCGGAAAGAAGATCGTGGAGGAAGCCGCCGAAGTCTGGATGGCTGCCGAATACGAGTCCGACGAGGCCACCTCCGAAGAAATCTCCCAGCTGCTCTACCACCTCCAGGTGATGATGCTTGCCAAGGGGCTGACTCTGCAGGACGTTTACAAGCATCTCTAGCCGCCGCATCCGGGATGTTTTCCCCTCCCGCGCAGCGGTGGCCAACAAGCACCAATTTGTTGTCCTTATGCCGTAACACCCCCACAAAGTCTGAAAAGAGAACCGCACCATGTTGCGAGTAGCACTTCCCAACAAGGGAGCCCTGTCCGAAATCGCCTCGACCATGCTGTTGGAGGCCGGATACGTCCAGCGCCGCGACAACCGCGAACTGGTCATGGTCGACCCCGACAACGACGTGGAGTTCTTCTACCTCCGTCCCCGTGACATCGCCGTGTATGTCGGCGGCGGCATCCTCGATGTCGGAATCACCGGACGCGACCTGTACCTGGACGCCGAGGTCAACGACCACGTCGACGAGGTCCTGCCGCTGGGCATCGGGGCCTCCACCTTCCGCTTCGCCGGCCCGGCCGGGGTCTTCACGACCCAGCAGGAACTTCAGGGCAAGCGCATCGCCACCAGCTACGACGCGCTGCTGCGCCAGTACCTGGAAACCAACAACATCGCCGCCGACGTGGTCCGCCTGGACGGCGCCGTCGAGTCCTCGGTGCGCCTGGGCGTGGCCGACGCCATCGCCGACGTCGTGGAAACCGGCAACACCCTCAAGGCAGCCGGCATGGCCGTCTTCGGGGATCCCATCCTGCAGTCCGAGGCAGTGCTCATCGGCCGCACCGGCCGCGCCCCCGCCGGGCTTGAGGTCCTCAAGCGCCGGCTCACCGGCGTGCTGGTGGCCCGCCGCTACGTCATGCTCGACTACGACGTGCGCCGGGACCTGGTCGACGAGGCCACCCGGCTCACCCCTGGCCTGGAGTCCCCGACGGTTTCCCCGCTGCAGGACTCGGACTGGGTCGCCGTGCGCGCCATGGTCAAGAAGAGCCACACCAACAACATCATGGATGAGCTGTACAACATCGGCGCCCGCGCCATCCTTGTCACCAACATCCACGCCTGCCGCATCTAGCAAGGCAACCAAGCGCAGTGCCCCTCGAAGAACAACGCTCTTCACTACTTTTTCCAGGAGTTGATCCTTCATGACTGTTGCGATCCGTGTGATCCCGTGCCTCGATGTGGATAACGGCCGAGTCGTCAAGGGAGTGAACTTCGAGGGGCTGCGCGATGCCGGTGACCCGGTGGAACTCGCCAAGCGCTACAACGCCGCCGGCGCCGACGAGATCACCTTCCTCGACGTCACGGCATCCTCGGGCAACCGGGAAACCACCTACGACGTGGTGGCCCACACCGCCGAGGAAATCTTCATCCCGCTCACCGTCGGCGGCGGGGTGCGCGCCGTCGAGGACGTTGACCGCCTGCTGCGGGCAGGGGCCGACAAGGCCTCAATCAACACCGCGGCGGTCGACCGTCCCGAGGTCATCAACGAGATCACGCGGCGCTTCGGGTCCCAGGTCCTGGTGCTCTCCCTGGACGCCCGGCGCACGGACAACCCGGACGTCGAATCCGGCTTCGAGGTGACCACCCACGGCGGGCGCACCGGCACCGGCCGTTGCGCCGTGGCCTGGGCCAAGGAAGCGGCCGAGCGCGGCGTGGGGGAAATCCTGCTGAACTCGATCGACGCCGACGGCACCAAGGACGGTTTCGACCTGGAAATGATCCGTGCCGTGCGCGCGGAAGTCACCGTTCCGCTGATCGCTTCCGGCGGTGCCGGCGGACCCGAGCACTTCCCGCCGGCCATCGCTGCCGGCGCCGATGCGGTGCTTGCCGCCTCGATCTTCCACTTCGGCCCCGACGACATGATCAAGCAGGTCAAGGACGCCATCCGTGAAGCCGGTTTCCCCGTTCGCTAAACTCGCGTCCCTGGACGAGACCATGTCCGCCGGTTGGCGGGCACTGGAAACGGAAGATGTTTCCGGATGGGTGTGCCGTTTTTCGCACGGCGTGACCCGCCGGGCCAACTCGCTGCTCCCGCTGGCCGGTCCTGCCGACGTCGCCGCTGCCATCGTCGAGGCGGAGAACCGCTATGCCCGTCGCGGGCTGCCGGCGGTGTTCCAGATCAGCCCCGACTGCCGGCCGGGCACCCTCGACGCGACCCTCGCCGCCAGGGGATACGTGCTCGATTCGCCGACCCTGGTCCAGTTCCTGCCCCTGGATGAATCCGGCCACCAGCCGCCCCCGGGCACCGACGCGCGCATCGAGCTTTCTTGCCTGCCCGGCGGGGCCTGGCTTGAGGCCTTCTGGGAGGTCGAGGGACCGCACGACGCCCCGCAGCAAGACACCTCCCGGGCCATCCTGGCCAACACCGATTCCATCTACGCCTCGCTGGTCGTCGATGGTGCCGTCGAGGCCGTGGCCCGGCTGGCCCTGGTGGGGAACCTGGGCGGGATCTATTCCGTGGCCACCCGCGAACCGTTTCGCTCCCGCGGCCACGGCCGCGCGGTGGTGCAGGCACTGCTCGGCGAGGCGTCGAGGCTGAAGCTGGCGGGAGTGTGGCTGCAGGTCGTCGCATCAAATCTCGCGGCCCGCGCACTCTATGAATCCCTGGGCTTTGAAAACGTTTCCCGCTACCACTACCGCGTGGAGCCCGCCGCCCGTCCGTGAGGCCTGGGTGTCATGGAACCCCGGGGGATCCTGCGCCGATGCCTTCAGGAGCTCGTCGCCGGCTCCTGCGGCTGTGCTGAATTCCCCTGCAGCCGGAATCCGGCCAGCAGTATCTCCAGGCCGTATTCGAACGTCCTCCAGGCCCGCTCCGGCACGGCAAGCCCCGCCTCCAGGGCGGCATTCAGGGCACCGGAGTTCTCGTCGGCCGACTCCCAGACCTGGGACGGTGCCGCGGCGTCAAGGGCAGATCCAAGGACAAAGGAATCCAGCACGGTGATCGCGGCCAGCGAGTCCGCCGCCGTGAAGCCGCCGGCGGCGAAGGCACCGGCGAGCCGGTCGTAGACCCGCAGGGTTCCCTCGTCCCGGACGGTATGCGCGGTGAACAGCGGAATCAGCCTCGGGTGCTTGGCATAGGAACGCATATAGCCGGTGGCGATCTGCCGCAAGGTGTTCACCCAATCGCCGTCGGGTTCCGGCAGCTCGATCTCGCCCATGGCCGCCCCGCGCATCATTTCCACAATGTCGTCCTTGGACGCGACGTGGTTGTAGAGCGAGGAGGGGCTGACGCCCATGGCCTTCGCCAGGCCCGGAATCGTGAATTCGCCATTCCTGTCGACCAGGGCCAACGCCGCGTCGGCAATGGCGGGCGCGGATAGCTTGGGGGTGCGCGGGCGGGCCATACAACGTTCCTCCTGGGTCGCGGGAAAGCCGGCAGCACCATTCTAACGAATCAAGTTCGTTTTACCCCTTGCGGAGGGGGTCCCTGGACGCCATAATTAAACGAACCACATTCGTTTATCGTGGCGGTGGTCTCGGTCCGATTCCCCTTCGGCACCCAAAGCAGCACCGTTCACGCACCAAGCACGCGCAGGAGAACCACCATGAACTGGACCATGCCCGCCGAGACCTCGGCCCAGAAACGCGTCTGGATGGCCTTTCCCCACGAGGGCTACACGCTCGGGGACACCGATGCCGAGGCCCACGCGGCGCGCTCGACCTGGGCCAACGTCGCCCACGCGGTGGCAGGGTTCGCCCCGGTCACCATGGTGGTGGACCCGGCCGACGTGGAGATCGCCGCACGCTACCTGGAGGAGCACATCGAGATCCGCACCGCGGAACTCAACGACGCCTGGATGCGCGACATCGGACCCACCTTCGTCACCAACGAGGCCGGCGACGTGGCCGCGGTCGACTGGGTGTTCAACGGCTGGGGCGCGCAGGATTGGGCCGCCTGGGACAAGGACGAAAAGATCGGTGCCAGGGTCGCCGAGTGGGCCGGCGTGCCGCGCATCGCCTCGACGCTGGTCAACGAGGGCGGCGGCATCCATGTAGACGGTCAGGGCACGGTGCTGGCCACCGAATCCGTGCAGCTGGACCCGGGACGCAACCCGGGGGCCACCAAGAAGGAGGTGGAAGCGGAGTTCGCCCGAATCCTGGGCGCCACCAAGGTGCACTGGCTGCCGCGCGGGCTGGCCCGCGACGGCGAGGAGTTCGGGACCCGCGGGCACGTTGACATCGTCGCCACCATCCCCTCCCCGGGCACCGTGCTCATCCACTCCCAGCAGAACCCCGCGCACCCCGACCACGCGATCTGCCGGGACCTGGCCGCCACCTTCCACGGCGCCACCGACGCGAGGGGACGCCACTTCAATGTCATCGAGGTCCCGGCCCCCACCGTCTTGCGCGATGCCGAGGGTTTCGTGGACTACAGCTACATCAACCACCTGGTCGTCAACGACGGCGTGGTCGCGTGCACCTTCGATGACCCGAACGACGAGTTGGCCCTGGCCATCCTGGCCGATGCCTACCCGGGGCGCACGGTCGTGGGCGTGGATGCCCGCGAGCTCTTCGCCCGCGGCGGCGGCATCCACTGCATCACCCAGCAGGAACCGATGGCCGCGGGGGCGGCGGCCACGCACCCGTTCCATTCCGGGGTCCCCGCCTCGGCGCAGGCACGGCCCTGACCCCCGGCCAGGAGCCTTCGCCCGGCACCGCTGCCCACGCGTGCAGCACCTCGGTTCCCCCGTGCGCCGCGTGGACGCGGGGCACTTCCCAGAAAGAACACGTTTCCCATGACCCGACCGTTCACCATCCACGACGCTTCCATCGAACAAACCCTTCGTGCCCTTGAATCCGGCGAAGTGACGGCCGTCGAGCTCCTTGCCGCACACCTGGCACGCATCGGGCGCTTTGACCGGTCCTCGGTCCGGCTGAACGCCGTGCCCGTGCTGAACCCGGGCGCCTTTGCCGAGGCCGCCGCCTCCGACGCCCGCCGCCGCGCGGGGTTGGCCGGCTCCCTGGAGGGCGTGCCCTTCACCGTCAAGGACAGCTACATGGTCGCCGGGCTCACCGTCGCCGCCGGCTCGCCGGCCTTCAAGGACCTGGTGGCCACGCACGACGCCTTCACCGTTGCCCGCATCCGTGAGGCAGGGGGAATGCTGGTGGGCAAGACCAACATGCCGCCCATGGCCGACGGGGGCATGCAGCGCGGTCTCTACGGCCGCGCCGAAAGCCCCTACAACGCCAACTACCTGGCGGCCGCCTTCGCCTCCGGGTCCTCCAACGGATCGGGGGTTGCCACCACGGCGAGCCTGGGCGTCTTCGGCATGGGGGAGGAGACCGTGTCCTCGGGCCGCAGCCCGGCCTCCAACAACTCCCTGTGCGCCTACACCCCCTCGCGCGGGGTCATCTCGATCCGCGGCAACTGGCCGCTCTTCCCCACGCGCGACGTCGTGGTCCCGCACACCCGGACCATGGATGACATGTTCCGCGTGCTGGACGTGGTCGTCGCCGACGATCCCGAGACCACCGGGGATTTCTGGCGCGACCAAGCGGCCGTCAAGCTGCCTGCGGCCTCGGCCGTCCGCCCCGAAAGCTACACGGCGTTGGCCGACGCCGAGGCGTTGAAGGGCAAGCGCCTGGGCGTGCCGCGCATGTACCTGGGCCAGGACCCCAAGTTCCCCATCCGCGTGCGTCCCAGCGTGCTGGGACTCTGGGACGCTGCCCGCAGGCGGCTCGAGGACCTCGGGGCCACGGTCGTCGAGGTCGACTTCCCGGTCATTGAAAAATACGAGGGCAACATCCCCGGAGGCGAGCAGCTCGGCGCCCTGGGCGTCCTGCCGGAGGGCTGGATGACGCTGGAATTCAACGAGATCCTTGCCCACGGCTGGGACACGTTCCTGCGCGCAAACAACGACCCCGCACTGAACCGGCTGGCCGCGGTGGACCATCTGCGGATCTTCCCGGCCCCGGCCGGATCGCTGCCTGACCGCTACGAAGAGGTCGAGGACTACGAGAACCGCTACCGCGACGTGGTGGCGATGGCGGGCGACGGCCTGCCCGACCCGGCAACGCTGCCGGGGTTTGCAGCCGGGCTCACTGCCCTGGAAACCCTGCGCAAGGAACTCTTCGAGGACTGGCTGGCCCGGCACGACCTCGACGGGGTCGTTTTCCCGGCCAATGCCGACGTCGGTGCCGCGGATGCCGACACCGACCCGGCCTCGGCGGACCGGGCCTGGGAAAACGGGGTCTTCTTCTCCCACGGCAACTACGCCATGCGCCACTTCGGCATCCCGTCGGTCACCGTGGCCATGGGCTTGATGGAAGACACCGGCATGCCGGTGGGGTTGACCTTTGCCGGCCCCGCCTACGCCGACAACGCGATCCTGGGCTGGGGCTGGGCCTTCGAGGATGCCGGCACGCTGCGCCGGGCCCCGGCACTCGCCCCCGGGCTGCCCGGTGACGGCAACTGGACGGGGTGCCGCGCGGAGGCCGCCGACGGCGCAGCGGGGCCGCGGATCGGGATCGACGCGCGATTCGATCCGCAGTCCCAGCACGAGGGCGCCCGCAGGCTGCTGCTCGAGGGAGAAATCCAGGCGCCGGAGGATGCCGAGTTGCGGCTGACCGTCAACGGGGAACCAACGGCAGTGCTGCGGGAGGGGAATATGTGGAGGGCCACGGCGGTCCTGCCCGCTGCGGTGGAACCGGCGGCCACCGGGTCCAACCCGGCAGGCGCCGTGCTGGCCGTGATCCACGTGGTGGCCCCGGGCGGGCGCGCGGCGGGTGGCTTCACGGAAATCTGGCCGCCGCCCGGGGCCGGACTCAGCTGCTGACGAGCTCTTTGGCGCCGGTGGCAAACAGCTTGCCGGCAAACCCGATGGCTTCGGCGGACAGCTCGGCCTCGGCGAGCCGGCGGGAGCCGTCGACATCGGCGTTCAGGACGGTGGGGGCGAAGCGCACGTGGGCAGCGTCCCGGACGCCGATGAAGTCCAGCCAGTCGGCAAAGAAGGTGCTGCTGAAGTCGGAACCGAAGGCGGCAGGCAAGCCGGGGGCGTAAACGCCGCTGGTGTGGATGGCGAGGGCATGCTTGCCCTCCATCAGGCCGCGGTAGCCCTTTTCCGGATCGAATCCGAAGCTCCAACCGGGCTGGGTAATGATGTCGATCCACTGCTTCAGGACGTAGGGGACGCCGGCATTCCACATGGGGACGTTGAAGACGTAGGCATCGGCGGCGGCGAACTGGTCGAACACGGCGCGGGCCGCGTTCCACGCGGCAACCTGCTCCGGCGTTTGTTCCCCGCCGGAGAAGACGGCCATTTTGGCATCCGCCGCGGTGCGGCCAAAATCGGGCAGCGCCCCGGTGTCGAACAGGTCGAGGGTCACCAGGTCTAGGGCCGCCGGGGCGGCAGCCTGCACTGAATCGATGAAATGCCTCGCCAGCCCCAGGGACTCGCTGTTGGCATGGCGGGGGGAGGCATTGACGTGGAGGAGGGTGGGCATGGGCTTCCTTTCAGGGATTGGTTCGGGAGGCCTCGGGCGCCTCCCGAACTAATCTTGACGCAGGGCCCGGCCCCGCGTAAGACGGCACAATTTTGTGCCCACGGCACGTCGGGGTGCCTTCCCGTGGTGCCCTCCCATTCGCGGGGCAACCGGCGGCGGGCGCGGCCCATGGTTCGCGGCGCGGGGAAGATGTGGCATATTTCTATTGGGAACAACCCCCGGGCATGGCGGCGTGCACCAGGGAACCGGACAGGAAGAGTGTTGAGCACATGTCCCACACGGCCGACCAGCAGCGCCGGGCTGCTCGGGAGCACTACAACGCCTCCTTGGGCGACTGTCCGGCACGCCAATTGCTTGAGGCCATCAGCGGCAAATGGGTCACGCTCGTCATGCTCGCCCTGGCGGAGGGGCGGCAGCGGCACAGCGACCTTCGCAGGAAGATTCCGGGGGTCAGCCAGAAGATGCTCACCTCAACGCTGCGCTCGCTGGAACGCGACGGACTGGTTTCCCGGGAGCTCACCGCGCAGGTTCCCGTCCGGACGGACTACGAGCTCACTGCGCGCGGCCACTCGCTTCTGCGCATCGTCTTCGAACTGAAGGATTGGGCCGAGGAGAACAAGGAGGACGTGGCCTCCTCCCGCCTGGAACATGACATCGGCCTGCCCGCCGTCAACTAGGGCCGAACGCCGCGCACGGCAGTTTTGGGCAGCGTGTCCCGGGCAGGGTCGCCGGGGAAGGGCTAGAGCGAGACCGAGAGCAGCGCGATGGCCTCTTCGGCGCCCTCGAACGTCACCAGGGCCTCCTCGCGCCGCCCGGAGGCATGCAGCAGGAGTTCGCCCGGGTGTCCGGTGATGGCAACCGAGGCGCTGGCCTTGCGGGCTACGTGGCGTCGCCCGTCGGGGCGCACCAGGATGATGCCGACGTCAACGCCGCGATAGTAGTGCCCGGCCCGGCGAATCAGGTCCTCCCACAGGAGATCCTCGTACTTGGCGTCGAGCGCGCGGGGGACCCAGCGGTCGGAGGCGCGGCGCACGTCCTCGGTGTGGATGAAGAACTCGGAGAGGTTCGCCGAATGGTCAACGCGCGGGTTGGCCAGCGGGGAAAACCTGGGGGCGCCGCGCAGGAACTCCTTGACGAGGCCCGCATAGGCATCGCGTTCCCTGGCCAGCTCGGCGCGCCGGTCAAGTTCGACTTCCATGCGGTGCTCCAGCGGCTTGAGGACCAGACCGGCGGCCAGCAGCGACTGCTCTCGCAGGACCAGGTGCGCGGCCAGGTGGCGGGTCTGCCATCCGGCGCACAATGTGGGGGCCGTCGGCCCTGCAGCCAGCAGGACTTCGGCCAATACTTCACGCGAGGCTGGGACGAAATGCATCACTTCGAAACTAACACGTTCCGGCGGCCATTTGGCCCCAATGGCGCGGCCTTGTCACGGCGTGTGTGACCAAATCGGCACCCGGGACCACCCGCAGGTGTTTTGGGACCGGTTTCGCCGCCCGTGGCACTAGACTGGTATGGATGTCGCAGAACCCAGCCTTCGCCGCCCCCGCCTCCGTTGACGGGAAATTGTCCGCCCAGATTTCCGCCGCCCTGAAGAAGGACGAGGCCGGACTGGTCGCGGCCATTGTCCAGCAGCATGGCAGCGGCGAGGTGCTGATGCTCGGATGGATGGATGAGGAAGCGCTGCGCCGCACCCTGACCACCGGGCGGGTGACCTACTGGTCCCGCTCCCGCAAGGAATACTGGCGCAAGGGCGACACCTCCGGGCACTCCCAGCTGGTCCGCTCCGTGTCCCTCGACTGCGACGGCGACGCCCTGCTGGTGGTCGTCGACCAGATCGGCGCGGCCTGCCACACCGGGACCCACACGTGCTTCGACGGCCGCGAACTGCCCGCCGTCGTGGGCCGCCGCGTTTCCTGATCTTTCCCCCCGCTCGACTCCGTACACGCAAGGACCATTCTTCGCTCATGCAAGCTCTCGGCGCCCTGACACCCACCCGCGAGCAATTCCGCGCGCTCGCCGCGGACCGCCGCGTCATTCCCGTGACCATGAGGGTGCTGGCCGATGCGCTGACGCCCATCTCCATCTACCGCCGGCTGGCCGGCGGGCGCCCCGGCACCTTCCTGATGGAATCGGCGGCGGCCGGGGGAGTGTGGTCCCGCTACTCCTTCATCGGCGTGAACTCCCCGGCGACGCTGACCACCCTGGACGGCAAGGCGCACTGGCAGGGCACCCCTCCGGCGGGCATGCCGACTGAGGGCAACCCGGTCGAGGTGCTGCGCGACACCGTCCGCGCCCTGCGCACCGAACCCCTGCACGGGCTGCCGCCGCTGACCAGCGGCATGGTCGGCTTCATCGGCTGGGAGGCAGTGCGCCACTGGGAGAAGCTGCCCAACCCGCCGGCCGACGACCTGCACCTGCCCGAACTGGCCATGAACCTGGTCGGCGACATGGCGGTGCACGACAACACCGACGGCACCCTGACGCTGATCGCCAACGCCATCAACTTCAACGGCACCTCCGAGGGCGTCGACGGGGCCTACGACCACGCCGTGGAGCGCCTGGGCGAAATGCTCGCGGCGCTCGGCGAGGCGGCGGACAACCCGGTCTCGGTGCTCTCCGGCACCGACGTCCCGGCCGACGAACTCATGAACGCCGTGACCCACTCCTGGGACGAGGACTCCTACCGCCGGGCGGTGCTGCGCGGCAAGGAGGCCATCGTCGACGGAGAGATCTTCCAGGTCGTCATCTCGCGCCGCTTCGAGCTCGAGACCCACGCCGACCCGCTGGACGTGTACCGCATCCTGCGCGGCACCAACCCCAGCCCGTACATGTACCTCTTCACCCTGCAGGACGCCCACGGCAAGGCGTACTCGATCGTCGGTTCCTCGCCCGAGGCGCTGGTCACCGTGAACGACGACCACGTGGTCACCCACCCGATCGCCGGCTCCCGCCCGCGCGGCGCCACCTACGAGGACGACGTGCAGCACGAGAAGAACCTGCTGGCCGACGAGAAGGAGCGGGCCGAGCACCTGATGCTGGTCGACCTCTCGCGCAACGACCTCTCCAAGGTCTGCGTCCCGGGCTCCGTGGAGGTCACCCAGTTCATGGAGGTCGAGCGCTTCAGCCACATCATGCACCTGGTCTCCAACGTGGTCGGCAAGCTGGCACCCGGCCACGACGGCTACGACGTGCTGGCCGCGACCTTCCCGGCCGGCACGCTCTCCGGGGCGCCGAAGCCGCGCGCCCTGCAACTGCTCGACGAATACGAACCGTACCGCCGCGGCATCTACGGCGGCGTGGTGGGCTACCTGGACTTCACCGGGGACATGGACATGGCCATCGCCATCCGCTCCGCGCTGATCAAGGGCAACCGTGCCTACGTGCAGGCCGGCGGCGGCATCGTCGCCGACTCCGACCTGGACGCCGAGGCGCTGGAAACCATCAACAAGTCGGCCGCCCCGCTGCGCGCGGTCTGGGCCGCCGGGACCATGGCGCCGGCACGAGTGGACGGCACCCAGGCATGAGCGGGCAACAGAAAACGCGGCGCGGATCCAAGAAGAACGTCATGCTGCTGGGCCTGGCCGGCGCGGTCCTGGCGCTGGCCACCAGCACCCGGACCTGGATCAACGTCCAGCCGGAGGTCGGCTCCGTGAAGATCCCGCTCATCGAGGTGGCGGGCTCCGATGCGGCCGCCGCCGTGGCGGCCCTGGCCGTGGTGGCCCTGGCCGGCTCGCTTGCCGCGATGATCGCCGGGAAGGCCGCCCGCTGGGTCATCGCCGCGATCCTGTTGCTGGTCGGCGGCGGAATCGCCGCCGCTGCGGTGTCGGTGCTTGCCGACCCGGTGCTCGCTGCCGCCACCAAGGTCGGCGAGGCCACCGGGTTGAACACCTCCGGCGGCGACTACGACGTGACGTTCTGGCCCTGGGCGGCGGCGCTGGCGGGGGCGGTGCTCGTGGCCAACGCCGTGCTGCTGGCCGTCGCCGGGCGCCACTGGACGGGGTCCCGGAAGTACGCCCGAGACGCCTCGGCCACCGCGGCCGGGCTTCCTGCCGCGGCGCAGGACGGGCAAATCGACGAGATCTCCGGCTGGGACTCGCTCTCCCGCGGGGACGACCCGACTGGGTAGCGCACACGCGGCGCAACATGGCATGCCATCGCCCCAAAGAATGGCAGAATGGAAACCAAGATATTTATCGGGAAAAATCCCGATTCGCACGAGGTGAGAAGGAGTATCCCACCATGGCTAACGCCAACACCCAGATCGACCCAATGCACGCCGAGGAAATCGGACACGGCAACTCCAAGGCCGCATGGTCAATGGTCGGCGTCATGATGGTCGGCTTCGTCGTCGGCTGCATCGCCTTCGCCGGACACAACCCCACCTTCGTGTACGTCGGTTGCGCCATCGTGGTCGTGGGCCTGATCGTCGGCTGGATCATGAAGAAGGCAGGCTTCGGCGTCAACGGCTCCAGGTCTGGCGACGCGCACTAGCCGTGAGTGTACTGACAGATATCATCGCGGGCGTTCAGATTGATCTGGACGCCCGTCGGTCCATCATCGACCAGGCCCAAATCGAGGCGGCAGCCGCCGCCGCGGCTCCGGCCCTCGATGCCTATGCGGCACTGGGGGGACACCTCGATGCCTCCCAGCGCGAGAACACCCTGCACGTGATCTCCGAGGTGAAGCGAAAGTCCCCCTCCAAGGGGGCCCTGGCCGACATCGGCGAACCGGCCGAGCTGGCCGCCGCCTACGAGGCCGGGGGAGCGTCGGTGATCTCGGTGCTGACCGAGGAGCGCCGCTTCGGCGGATCCCTCGCGGACTTCGACGCCGTGCGCGCCGCGGTGAAGATCCCGCTGCTGCGCAAGGACTTCACCGTCGATCCCTACCAGATCTTCGAGGCCCGCGCCCACGGCGCGGACCTGGTGCTGCTGATCGTTGCGGCCCTGGATGACGCGCAGCTGCGCGAATTCCTCGACCTGACCCATGCCCTGGGCATGAACGCCCTGGTCGAAACGCACACCGAGGAGGAAATCGCCCGCGCGGTGGCGCTCGGTTCGCGGATCATCGGCGTGAACGTGCGCAACCTCAAGACCCTTGAGGTTGACCGCGGGAACTTCTCCCGGCTTGCTGCCCTCATCCCCTCCGGCGTCGTCATCGTGGCCGAATCCGGCGTGCGCGACGTCGCCGACGTCGAGCAATATGCAAGCCACGGCGCCGATGCGGTCCTGGTGGGCGAGGCCTTGGTCAAGGACAACGACCCGCGCGCCGCGATCAAGCGCTTCATCGCCTCCGGAACCGCCGCCAAGCCGGCCCGCGCCAGCTGACCCCCCCACACCCCTCGAAGAATTCCTTAGCAAGAAAAGGATGCGCCAGATGAACCCGATGACAGGTGACCCGGACCTGGGCGAAAGCCAGTCCGAATCCTCTCCCTCCCACTCGTTGCGGCACGCCGCGGGCCCGTACTTCGGCGCCTACGGCGGACGCTGGATGCCCGAATCGCTGATTGCCGCCATGGACGAGCTCAGCGAGACGTTCGAGGCCGCCAAGGCCGACCCGGAGTTCATTGCCCAGGTCAAGGACCTGAACAAGAACTACACGGGCCGTCCCTCCATGCTCACCGAGGCCAAGCGCTTCTCCGAGGCCGCCGGCGGGGTGCGCGTCTTCCTCAAGCGCGAGGACCTCAACCACACCGGAAGCCACAAGATCAACAACGTGCTTGGCCAGGCGTTGCTGGCCAAGCGCATGGGCAAGACCCGCATCATCGCCGAAACCGGCGCCGGCCAGCACGGCGTCGCCTCGGCCACCGCCGCCGCCCTGATGGGCCTCGAATGCGTGGTCTACATGGGCGCGGAGGACACCCGCCGGCAGGCGCTGAACGTGGCGCGCATGCAGCTGCTCGGCGCCACCGTGGTCCCGGTGACCGCGGGATCCCAGACGCTGAAGGACGCCATCAACGAGGCGCTGCGCGACTGGGTCGCCAATGTGCACAACACCCACTACCTGCTGGGCACCGTCGCCGGCGGGCACCCGTTCCCCGCCATGGTCCGCTACTTCCACGAGGTCATCGGCGAGGAGGCCCGCGAGCAGATCATCGCCCAGGCCGGACGCCTGCCCGACGCGGTCGCCGCGTGCATCGGCGGCGGCTCGAACGCCATCGGACTCTTCCACGGTTTCCTGGATGACCCCTCGGTGGAACTTTTCGGCTTCGAGGCCGGCGGCGACGGCGTCGACACCGGCCGCCACGCAGCGGCCATTACGCTGGGCCGCCCGGGCGTGCTGCACGGCGCCAAGAGCTACCTGATGCAGGACGACGACGGCCAGACCGTCGATTCCCACTCGATCTCCGCGGGCCTTGACTACCCGAGCGTTGGCCCGGAGCACGCCTACCTGGCGGACATCGGCCGCGTGCACTACGAACCGATCACCGACACCGAGGCCATGGACGCGTTCTCGCTGCTGTGCCGCACCGAGGGCATCATCCCGGCCATCGAGTCCGCCCACGCGTTGGCGGGCGTGCTGAAGATCGCCGCACGCAAGATCGCCGCCGGGGCCAAGCCCGAGGAAACCGTCATTATTGCCAACCTTTCGGGCCGCGGCGACAAGGACGTCGGAACCGCAGCGGAATGGTTCAACCTCATCGATACCGAAGCGAAGGACGCCAAGTGAGCCCCGTATCCAAGAGTGCCGCGGCGATCGCCGCGGCACGCGCCGAAGGCCGCCCGGCACTGATCTGCTACCTGCCCGCCGGCTTCCCCGACGTGCAGGGCACCATCGACGCGGCGGTGGCCATGGCCGAGAACGGCGCCGACATCATCGAGGTCGGCATCCCGTACTCGGACCCCGTCATGGACGGCTCGGTCATCCAGGCCGCCACGGTGCAGTCCCTGGCCCAGGGCTTCAAGGTTGCCCAGGTCTTCGACATCGTCAGGGGCATCACCGAGCGCTGCAACGCCACCGTGATGATCATGACCTACTGGAACCCGGTGCTGCGCATGGGCGTGGACGAGTTCTCCCGCTGCCTGGCCGAGGCCGGCGGCGCCGGGTTGATCACCCCCGACCTGGTGCCCGACGAGGCTGCCGAATGGATGGAGGCCTCCGACAAGTACGGGCTTGACCGCGTCTTCCTGGTTGCCCCGTCCTCCACCGAGGCCCGCATGAAGGCCACCGTGGAAGCCAGCCGCGGCTTCGTCTACTGCGTCTCGGTCATGGGCGTCACCGGCGCCCGCGCCGAGGTCTCCGACGCTGCCGCGGCCGTGGTTGCCGCGGCGCACGCCGCCGGCGCCGAAAACGCCTGCGTGGGCCTGGGCGTCTCGCAGCGCAAGCACGTCACGGAAATCGGCGCATACTCCGACGGCGTCATCGTGGGCACCGCCCTGGTGGCGGCCCTGCGCGACGGGGGAGTGGACGCGGTTGCCAAGCTCACCGCCGAGCTCAGCGGGCGGACAGTGAACGCATGATGCAGCTGGCCGTGGCGGGAACCAACGTGCTCGCCTCGATTCCGAGCCCGCCGTCCGAATTCTCGAAGTTCTCCCTCGGCCCGCTGACCATCCACGCCTACGCGATCTGCATCATGCTCGGCATCGTCGCCGCCATGTGGATCACCGCGCGGCGCTGGCGCGCCAAGGGCGGACCCGAGGACGTGGTCTGGGACATCTGCATTTGGGCCATTCCCTTCGGAATCGTCGGCGGACGCCTCTACCACGTGCTCGTCACGGATCCGGACTACTATTTCGGCCTCAACGGGCAGATGGCCCATTGGGGCGAGATCCCGCAGATCTGGGCCGGCGGCCTGGGCATCATGGGCGCCATCAGCCTCGGCACCGTCGGCGCGCTGATCGCCTGCCGCCGCGCCGGGGTCCGGCTTTCGGCGTTCCTGGACGCCGCCGCCCCCGGGGTGCTGCTGGCACAGGCCTTCGGGCGCTGGGGCAACTGGTTCAACCAGGAACTCTTCGGCGCGCCCACCACGTTGCCGTGGGGCCTGGAAATTGATCCGGACAGCTACAACTTCCCCCCTGGGCTGCCGGCCGGAACGCTGTTCCACCCCACGTTCCTCTATGAATCGCTGTGGAACGTTGCAGGGGTGCTGCTGCTCATCGCCCTGGACCGCAGGTTCAAGCTGCGCCGCGGTGCCATGTTCTGGTCCTACCTCATCTGGTACGGCATCGGCCGGATCATCATGGAAACCATGCGCATCGACGCCGCCGACACCATCGTGATCCTGGGCATCGGGCTGCGCGTGCACATGTGGCTCGCCATTGCCATGGTGCTCATGGGCGCCGTCGGGCTGCTCTTCGTGCTCCGCAAGCTGCGCCCGCAGCCGGATCCGGGCGTCTACCTGGCCGGGCGCGAGCCCCAGGCCGAGGTCGCTGATGCCGCCAAGAAGCCCTCCGACCCCGACCACGGCCGGAAAGCCACGGACGCCGGCGACAACGGTCCCGAAGCAGGAGACAAGTAGAACCATCCGCCGTCGGACCCCCGGTCCGCTCGGCCCGGCAAGGACCGGTCCCAACCTTCCCACCGGGAAGGCCGGGACCGGTCCTTCCCCTTTGTGCCCACACGATGCCGGGCAGAGGGCCCGTGACGCGATGGCCGCAGACGCCTTGAACACCGGGCCGCGCGGGCGGATGATGAAGGGATTCGCATGACATTGCGACGAAACTTTGCGGAAATTTAATAGACCCAAGTCAGCAAGGGTTTGGTGAGGGGTACGAAAACTGTTGGAAACAAAAGTGGGTGCATTTCCGAAACATGCCGGTGCTACTCTTTCTTCACCGTGGCAGCAGCGTCGGGGGCGGAATACCCAATCTCCGCAGCCCCAGCTGTGGGCGACCACAACGACGTGGAAGCAGCCGGTCCTTGCTCCGCCAACCGGCGGACCGCACGGATGCCGTCCACGGATAAAAGGTGTCACCCCACCCCGCCGCAGGCCCCCGCATTCGGGGTGCCGGTTTGCGGACCCCTTGCCTTTCCTCGGCCAGCGTCGCCCGAAGATCCACCGCCTAAGCCCACACACCGAGAAAGGGACCACTCATGAGCATGACCGGAGTCCAACTCAATGCCTCACCGCATCCAGGCGAGGAGGTTTCCTCGCCCTACACCCGGTTTGCCGATGTCCCGGAAGCCCAAGGGCTCTATGACCCGGCAAACGAAAAAGACGCGTGCGGCCTGGCGGTCATTGCCACGCTGACGCAAGAGGCCAGCCACGAAATCGTGGAACACGCCCTCGAGGCGCTGCGCCGCCTCGAACACCGCGGCGCCGTGGGCGCCGACGCAGGCACCGGCGACGGTGCAGGCATCCTCACGCAGATTCCCGACGCCTTCTTCCGCGCCGTCACCGACATCGACCTGCCCGTGCCCGGCCGCTATGCCGCCGGCACCGCCTTCCTCCCGCAGGATGCCGCGCAGCGTGCCGCCGCCGTCACCGCCCTCGAGGAACTTGCCGCCGAAGAAGGCCTGGCAGTGCTCGGCTGGCGCGACGTCCCGGTGAACACCGAGTCCATCGGCGCCACCGCGCTGGGCTCCATGCCGCATTTCTCCCAGCTCTTCCTGGGCGCCGCCCCGGAGCACGAGGCCGACCTCGATGCCAGGGTCTTCCGGATCCGCAAGCGCGCACAGAACAAGTTCGGCGTGTACTTCCCGTCGCTCTCCTCCGCCACGATGGTCTACAAGGGCATGCTCTCCACCGAGCAGCTCACCGAGTTCTACCCGGACCTGGGCGATGACCGCTTCGCCTCGCGCCTCGGCATCGTGCACTCGCGCTTCTCCACCAACACCTTCCCCTCCTGGCCGCTGGCCCAGCCCTTCCGCACGATCGCCCACAACGGCGAGATCAACACGGTCAAGGGCAACCGCAACTGGATGCGCGCCCGGCAGTCGCAGCTCGCCTCCTCCCTGCTGGGCGAGGTGCCCGAGGAACTCTTCCCCATCTGCAGCCCCGGAGCCTCCGACTCCGCCTCCTTCGACGAGGTCGCCGAGCTGCTCATGCTCTCCGGCCGCCCGATCGCCCAGGCCATCATGATGATGATCCCGGAGGCATGGGAAAACCACGCCGCCATGGATGCGGACCGCCGCGCCTTCTACGAGTACAACTCGATGCTCATGGAGCCCTGGGACGGCCCCGCGGCGGTGTCCTTCACCGACGGCAAGCAGGTCGGTGCAGTGCTCGACCGCAACGGCCTGCGCCCGGCACGCTACTGGACCACCACCGACGGGCTGGTCGTCCTGGCCTCCGAGGTCGGGGTCATCGACCTCGATCCCGCACTCATCGCCACCAAGGGCCGCGTCGCCCCGGGCAAGATGTTCCTGGTGGACACCGAGGCCGGACGCATCATCTCCGACGAGGAGATCAAGTCGCAGGTTGCCTCCTCGGCGCCGTGGGCCCAGTGGGTCGGCGAAAACAAGATCAGCCTCAGCGACCTGCCCGACCTGGAACACGTCAAGCACAACTCCGCCTCCGTGCAGATCCGCCAGCGCACCTTCGGCTACACCACCGAGGAGCTGCGGATCCTGCTGGCCCCGATGGCCTCCGCGGGCGCCGAGCCGCTCGGCGCCATGGGCTCCGACACCCCGGTTGCCGTGCTCTCGGACCGCTCCCGCCTGCTCTTCGACTACTTCACCCAGTCCTTCGCCCAGGTCACCAACCCGCCGCTGGACTCCATCCGCGAGGAACTTGTCACCTCCCTGGGCACCAGCATCGGCCCGGACGGGAACCTCTTGGCCACCGGCAAGGTCGACGCCCAGCAGGTGTCCCTTGACTACCCGGTGATCACCAACGACGACCTGGCCAAGATCGCGAACATCCGCGACGAGAACGGCGCCAAGGTGGCGCTGCGCGTCCGCGGGCTCTACCGCCCCGAGGGCGGCGAGTCCGAGCTGCGCGCCCGCCTGCAGGAGATCTGCGAGAAGGTCTCCGCCGCCATCAACCGCGGCGTGAAGTTCATCGTGCTCTCGGACCGGGACTCCAACGCCCAGTGGGCGCCGATCCCGTCGCTGCTGCTCACCTCGGCCGTGCACCACCACCTGCTCAAGAGCGCCAACCGCACCAAGACCTCCCTGGTCATCGAGGCCGGCGACGTGCGCGAGGTCCACCACGTGGCGGTGCTCGTGGGCTACGGCGCCTCCGCCATCAACCCCTACCTGGCCCTGGAATCCGTCGAGGAAATGGCCCTGCAGGGCGAGCTCGGCTCCGTGACCCCGGCCAAGGCGCAGACCAACGTGATCAAGGCGCTGGGCAAGGGCCTGCTGAAGATCATGTCCAAGATGGGCATCTCCACCGTCGCCTCCTACTGCGGAGCGCAGACCTTCGAGGCCCTGGGCCTGTCCCAACGCGTGGTCGACCAGTACTTCACCGGCACCTCCTCGCAGCTCGGCGGCGTGGGCCTTGACATCATCGCGACCGAAACCGCGATGCGCCACGCCTCCGCCTACCCCTCCGACCTGAACCCGGAGCCGCACCGCGTGCTGGAAACCGGCGGCGAGTACCAGTGGCGCCGCGAGGGCCCGCCGCACCTCTTCAACCCGGAGACGGTCTTCAGGCTGCAGCACGCCACCCGCGAACGCCGCTACGACATCTTCAAGAAGTACACCCAAGGCGTCGACGACCAGGCCAAGGGCCTGATGACGCTGCGCGGGCTGCTCGACTTCAAGTTCGACGGGCGCACGCCCATCGACATCGACGCCGTGGAACCGGTGTCCGAGATCGTCAAGCGCTTCGCCACCGGCGCGATGAGCTACGGCTCGATCTCCGCCGAGGCGCACGAGACCCTGGCCATTGCGATGAACCGCCTGGGCGGGAAGTCCAACACCGGCGAGGGCGGCGAGGACGTCGAGCGGCTGCTGGACCCGGAGCGCCGTTCGGCGGTCAAGCAGATCGCCTCGGGCCGCTTCGGCGTCACCAGCATGTACCTCACGCACGCAGACGACATCCAGATCAAGATGGCGCAGGGCGCCAAGCCCGGCGAGGGCGGCCAGCTGATGGCGCAGAAGGTCTACCCGTGGGTGGCCCGCACGCGCCACTCGACCCCCGGCGTCGGACTGATTTCCCCGCCGCCGCACCACGACATCTACTCGATCGAGGACCTGGCCCAGCTGATCCACGACGCGAAGTGCTCCAACCCCTCGGCCCGCGTCCACGTGAAGCTGGTCTCCGAGGTCGGCATCGGCACCGTCGCCGCCGGCGTCACCAAGGCCAAGGCCGACGTGGTGCTGGTTTCCGGCCACGACGGCGGCACCGGCGCCTCCCCGCTGAACTCGCTGAAGCATGCAGGCGTGCCCTGGGAACTCGGCCTGGCCGAGACCCAGCAGACGCTGATGCTCAACGGACTGCGCGAACGCGTCACCGTGCAGGTCGACGGCCAGCTGAAGACCGGCCGCGACGTGGTCATCGCCGCGCTGCTGGGAGCCGAGGAATTCGGCTTCGCCACCGCCCCCCTGGTGGTTGCCGGCTGCATCATGATGCGCGTCTGCCACCTGGACACCTGCCCGGTGGGCGTTGCAACGCAGAACCCGGAGTTGCGCCAGCGCTTCACCGGCCAGGCCGACCACGTGGTGAACTTCTTCGAGTTCCTCGCCCAGGAGGTCCGCGAGCTGCTGGCGGAACTCGGTTTCGCCACCCTCGGGGAGGCCATCGGCCAGGCCGAGCTGCTGGACACCCGCGCGGCGGTGGGCCACTGGAAGACCCAGGGGCTGCACCTGGAGAAGATCTTCAACACCTCGGGCTCCAAGCCCGGCGCCCCGCGTTCGCGCACCGGGTCCCAGGACCACGGCCTGGGCAACCACTTCGACGTGGCGCTCATCGAGGCCTCGGCACCTGCCCTGGAACGCCGCGAGAAGGTCGTTCTTGACCTCCCAATCAAGAACACCGACCGCTCGGTGGGAACCATGCTGGGCCACCACGTCACCCGCACCTTCGGGACCGAGGAGCTGGAACCGGGCACCATCGCGGTGAAGCTGCGCGGGCACGCCGGCCAGTCCCTCGGCGCCTTCCTGCCCACCGGGGTGGCACTTCACCTTATCGGCGACTCCAACGACTACGTCGGCAAGGGGCTTTCCGGCGGACGGATCACCGTGAAGGCCGATGAGCGCAGCGGATTCAACCCCGCCGAGCAGGTCATTGCCGGAAACGTCATCGGCTACGGCGCAACCAGCGGCGAGCTGTTCATCGGCGGCATGGTGGGCGAACGCTTCTGCGTGCGCAACTCCGGCGCCACCGCGGTGGTCGAGGGCATCGGCGACCACGGCTGCGAATACATGACCGGGGGCACGGCGCTGATCCTGGGCGCCACCGGGCGCAACTTCGCCGCCGGCATGTCCGGGGGGGTGGCCTACGTGCTGGACCTGGACAAAGCGGCGCTGAACCCGCTGGCCGTGGACAACGACGACTTGATCCTCTCCGGCCCGGACGAGGCCGACCTCGCGCTGATCAAGGACCTGCTCGCGCGGCACGTGTCCTACACCGGATCGGCACTTGCCGCCAGCATGCTGGCCGACTGGCCGGTGGCCGCTGCCCGCATCACCAAGGTGCTGCCGCGCGACTACGCAGCCGTCTCACAGGCACGCAACGATGCCGCCAATGAAGGATTCGACCCGGATTCAGCAACTGTCTGGAACCGGATTCTGGAGGTGACCCGTGGCTAATCCACGTGGATTCTTAGAGGTACGCGACCGGGTAACCCCGCCCAAGCGCCCCGTCTCGGTGCGCATCATGGACTACAAGGAAGTCACCGAGCGGCAGAATGCCGACGTGCTGACCAAGCAGGCCGGACGGTGCATGGATTGCGGCATCGCTTTCTGCCACAACGGCTGCCCCCTGGGCAACCTCATCCCGGAGTGGAACGCCCTGGTCCACCAGGGCCGGATGGACGATGCGGCCGAGCGGCTGCACGCCACCAACAACTTCCCGGAATTCACCGGGCGGCTGTGCCCGGCCCCCTGCGAGTCCTCCTGCGTGCTGGGAATCAACCAGCCGGCCGTAACAATCAAGCAGGTCGAGGTGGAAATCGCCGACACGCTGATTGGCTCCGGCGGACTCGAGCCGGTGCTGGCCGTGCGCCACACCGACATGCGCATCGCCGTGGTCGGGTCCGGTCCCGCCGGGCTGGCCGCGGCCCAGCAGCTGACCCGTGCCGGGCACACCGTCGCGGTGTACGAACGCGATGAGAAGATCGGCGGCCTGCTGCGCTACGGCATCCCCGACTTCAAGATGGACAAGGTTGTGCTTGACACCCGCCTGGCCCAGATGGAGGCCGAGGGGACAGTGTTCCGCACCGGCGTTTCCGTGGGCACGGACATCGAGTTCGAGCAGCTGAACCGCACCTATGACGCGGTCATCGTGGCCACCGGCGCCACCGTTCCGCGGGACCTGCCGGTCCCGGGGCGCGAGCTGGCCGGGGTCCACTTCGCCATGGAGTACCTCGTGGATTCCAACGAGGTGGTTGCCGGTGAGCGCGATGCCGTGCGCATCGACGCCAAGGGCAAGCACGTGGTCATTCTCGGCGGCGGCGACACCGGGGCCGACTGCCTGGGCACCGCGATCCGGCAGGGTGCCGCCAGCGTGACGACCCTTGCCATCGGGGCCCAGCCCTCGGTCGAGCGCCCGGGGCACCAGCCCTGGCCCATGTCCCCGACCCTCTTCGAGGTCCAGTCGGCGCACGAGGAAGGCGGTGAGCGGTCGTACCTGGCCGCCACGGTCAACTTCACGGGAGAACACGGAAGCGTGATGGGTGTTACAGTTGCAGAGACCGAATTCATAGACGGTCAGCGCCTTCCGAAGCCGGGCACGGAGCGGGTCATACCCGCCGACCTCGTCTTCCTGGCACTCGGGTTCACCGGACCCGAGACTGCCGGTCTCATGGAACAGGCCAACACCGAGTTTGATGACCGGGGCAGCGTCGCCCGCGATGGTTACTACATGACCAACACCCCCGGGGTGTTCGTGGCCGGCGACGCCGGACGCGGACAATCCCTGATTGTGTGGGCCATCGCCGAGGGACGATCCTGTGCCGCGGCGGTGGACAAGTACCTGATGGGCGAAACCCGCCTTCCGGCCCCCGTTGCACCAACGGACAGGGCCATCAGCATGTTGTGAGACGGATGCACCTCTTATGCGGTGTTTTCCCGACCTGAGAAATGGAAAGGCAGATAGGCTAACCGTATGAGACGCGCAAAGATTGTGGCCACTTGGGGCCCGGCGATCGGCACCTACGACAAGACATTGGCAGTGCTCAAGGCGGGCGTGGATGTCGCCCGTTTGAACATGAGCCACGGGGACCACTCGATGCATGCCGAGAACCTCGGCAACGTGCGGGCGGCCGCCGAGGAACTGGGCCGGCCGGTCGGCATCTTTGCCGACCTGCAGGGACCCAAGATCCGTCTGGGTCGGTTCGTGGACGACGCCAAGCACATGCTGCACGTAGGCGACACGTTCACCATCGTGATCGCCGATGTACTGGGCGACGGAACCTTCTGCTCCACGACGTTCAAGGGCCTGCCGCAGGACGTCAACGTGGGCGACATCCTCTTGATCAACGACGGCAAGGTCGCCTTGCGCGCCACCGCCGTCGATGACGAGAAGGTTGTCACCGAGGTCGTCGTGGGCGGGGAGGTGTCCAACAACAAGGGCATCAACCTGCCCGGGGTCGCGGTCAACGTCCCGGCGTTGAGCGAGAAGGACGAGGAGGACCTGCGCTGGGCCATTCGGGCCGGCGTCGACATGGTTGCCCTGTCCTTCGTGCGCAATGCCTCCGACATCCAGCGCGTCCACGAGATCATGGACGAGGAGGGCCGCCGCCTTCCGGTGATCGCGAAGGTCGAGAAGCCGCAGGCGGTGGACGCCATCGAGGAAATCATCGACGCCTTCGACGCGATCATGGTCGCCCGTGGCGACCTGGGCGTGGAGCTTCCCCTCGAGGAGGTCCCGCTGGTGCAGAAGCGTGCCATTGAACTGGCGCGCCGCTGGGCCAAGCCGGTCATCGTGGCCACCCAGGTGCTCGAATCCATGATCGAGTCCCCGACGCCCACCCGCGCCGAGGCCTCCGACTGCGCCAACGCCGTGCTGGACGGCGCCGATGCGGTCATGCTTTCGGGCGAGACCAGCGTGGGCGAATACCCCATCGAGACCGTCGAGACCATGGCACGGATCATTTCCTCCACGGAAACCCACGGCCTGGACCGCATTCCGCGCCTGGGCTCCAAGCCCAAGACCCGTGGCGGCGCGATCACCCGCGCTGCGGTGGAGATCGCCGACCAGCTGGATGCCAAGTACATCGTGGCCTTCACCCAGTCCGGCGACTCGGCCCGGCGCCTGTCCCGCCTGCGCCCCAAGCGCCCGGTGCTGGCCTTCACGCCGCTGCCGCAGACGTACAACATCATGACGCTGATGTGGGGCATCCAGCCGCGCCTGGTCGAGTACGCGGACCACACCGACAAGATGACCGCACAGGTTGACCGCGCGCTGCTGGCCGAGGGCCTGGCCGAGATCAACGACATCGTCTGCATCGCCGCCGGTTCCCCTCCGGGACAAGCCGGTTCCACCAACTCGCTGCGCATCCACAAGGTCGGCGACCTTGCGGATGCAGGCCAGCTCGGTGACGGCAAGCCGATGCCGACCCGTGAGAAGGTCGGTCCGTGGGACTCGGAAAACGTCGCGGGTTCCGAGGCGCTCTCCATCTAGACTGGGACTGGCACAGGCCGGATCTTCAACGCGGTTCCCTTGGGGGACTGCGATGAAGATCCGGCCTTTGTGCCTTGCACCCCTGGTTAGTCCAGGACCGCGGCGATGGCCTCGATTTCCACGAGCTGGTGGTCGTACCCGAGGACGGTGGTGCCCATCAACGTGCTGGGGACCTCGTGGTCTCCAAAAGCGGCACGAACGACTTCCCATGCCGCAACGAGGTCCCCTTGTTTTGCGGAGGCAACCAGCACACGCGTGGATATGACGTCGGTCAGGCTTGCGCCGGCCGCTTCCAGTGCGATGTTCATGTTCCGGATGCATGTGGCCGCCTGCGCGGCGTAGTCGCCGATTCCGGCGATGCTTCCATCCTCATTGAGCGGGCAGGAACCAGCGAGGAAAATCAGGCGTGCGTTGGCCGGCGCCGTGGCGGCATACGCATATTGCGCAACGTCGCTGAGTTGCGGGGACCTAATCAATGAGACTGCGCTGGGCATTGTGCTCCTATGGGTGAGGGACGCATTCGGGGAGATTGCCTCAAGCCTAGCCATGGTGGTTCCGGACGTCACGGCGGGTCCGGTGATGGCCACGTGGCGATCGGGGCCTTTTTCAGGTTTCCCTTCGGCACGCCCCCTCGGGGGAGACGCCCGGCGACAAGCCGGACCGCGGTGCAGACAAAGAAAAAGGCCCCGATCCC
>NZ_JAHRED010000016.1 GCF_019084045.1 Paeniglutamicibacter quisquiliarum | reverse complement strand
GACTACAGTCGCGCTTGTTTTCGGGGTCGTCGACGGCTTGGTCGGGCCTTGGCCAGGAATCCCCCCAACAACCATGACTGGCGGGCGATGGCATTTGGGTGGCAGAGACACGGGAATGGGCCCTGGCCTGGAAGAAAGCCCGTACCGATCAGGTCCCGGGTGCACCGGGCGAGCAGCAACTTCAAGTCCTGGCCGCGCGGCACACACCGCTCGGGCAGAGCAGGGCATCTGCAGGCCTGCCCTGACGAATTCACCTTCCGCCACAACCGCCGGACGACACCCATGATTTCGTTTCAGCGGCTGCTTGGCCTGGAATCTCATCACGCGCCACGACCCTGCGACAGATCACCAACGAAGGGCCCAACGCCGCCAAACAAACCTGATCAAACTGAATACACACTGCCGAATTTATGGTGCTCGGGTGTCGCGGCGGTGGATGGCCCACCGCGACACTCGATTACCAAAAAGATGAGTGGTTGGCGGCGACACGACTCGTCGTTGCTGGCCTTGTTCCAGGAACGCGTTGAGCGACGCTGGGGTAAGGGAAGTGCACCGTTTCTGGATCCCGGAGTCCCGAGAGCACCCCATGCCACGGACACAGTGGATCAATATTGACACCGGGTCCGTCCTTGCCGGGCTTCGGGCCTGGAGCGAGCAGTACCCACTTCTCAGGCCAAACCCCTTTCTGCCTGCCGCCGGCAGCATGCCCCTGGCTGTTGCGTCCAGTGACCGGTCGCTACCGTGAATCCACCCTGCAGGACGACACCGTGGTGCGCAACGAGGCCATCACGAGCGCGGTGGGCTATGCCAAGGCCCCGATCCACGGTCCGGCAGCCAGCTAGACTCCCCCGCAGACACCTAAGGAGCACGTCCAAGAGGATGGCCTTTGGCCGGCCCCCGAACAAGCGCGGGAGTGCCCGGTCGCTGCACGCCGGTTACCTGCGGAGCGCATACATCTCTTTGCCTATCTATTTATCGGGCTTCCGCGTAACTTGGGAACAAAGGCGGGAGTTGAGCGCACAGCCCCCCCGGTCCTGCCAGACGGCCTTCCTGGGGCACCGGTCGCGCGACACACCCAAGGTCGGCGTTGCCGGGTCCGGCGCGATGAAGGACCCAGGCCCGTCAACAGGAGCCATGCCGTGAACGATGAAGCACAGGTCACCGTCGGCGACTACCTCCACGGGCTGATCCTGAGATCCAGTGAAATCGAAAGCTTCCTCAACGCCCTGACCCGCCTGGCCGTCCATGAATTATCCGAGCACGGGGAGGAGGTAATGTGCGGCATCACTTTGCTGCGACACCGGCGCGCCGGCACCGTGGCCAGCAGCAGCCTCGAGGCGCAAAAACTTGACGAACTCCAATACCGGTTCAAGGACGGTCCCTGCCTGTGCGCCGCACGGACCCAAGCCCTCGTCCATGTCCCGGACCTGGAAGCCGAGACCAAATGGCCCGAGTATGCGCGGATCCTCTTGGCCGAGGGAATACATTCGGTCCTGGCCGTCCCTTTCCACCTGGAACAAGGCGACCATGCGGCACTGAACCTCTATTCCACCGAGGCCCACGGTTTCACGGTCCAGAAAATGCACCTGGCCCAGGGCTATGCCGCCCAGGCTTCCCAAGCCTTCGCGATAGCCCTGAGGCTGGCACGCCACCAAGAGACCGCCGCCGATGCCTTGGAGGCCATGAAGTCCCGCACCACCATCGACCTGGCCGTGGGAATGATCATGGGCCAGAACAACTGCAGCCAGGACGAAGCAGTGAAGATTCTCAAATCGGCCTCCTCCAGTCGCAACATCAAGCTTCGCGACATCGCGGAGGCCATGGTCAAGCAGAAGGACCCGGAGGGCGCGACCACGCATTTCGAGAATCCACGGTAATGGAACCCGGTCAAGACCATGGACCCAGCAACATGGGGATCGGGCCCGGGCAGAACCGAACATTGTTGGGTGCCCAAAAATCCATGCACAAGCTCGACTTCTTGGGGGATCATGGTTCTGCGAGGATGGCCCAGCCATCCACGCAGACGCCTGATCCCGGACAGGGAGACGGACACGCATCACATCCGGTTTCGACGGCAGGTTCAGCGGCAACAGACAGGGGAGGAAAGATGCGTAGTTTCGGGATTGAGGAAGAATTCTTCCTCATCGATGCCCACACCGGCCTGCCCACGGCACCCTCGGTCTCGGCGAGTCGGGAATTGCTGGCCATCACGGCTGCAGGGTGCACCACCCAGAGCGAATTCCTGCCCTGCCAGCTCGAGAGCAACAGCCCCATCCTGGAAACCGGTCCCCAGGCCGTGCACACCATACGCTCCTACCGCAAGGCTCTGGCCGAAGCCGCGCGGCAGCTGGAGACCACCGCGGTCGGATGGGGCACCCCGCCCCGGGTCCCCGGGGTAGCCGTCCGCACCAGTTCCTCCGAACGCTACCGGATCATCCATCAATTCCTCGGGGCCATCGCCCACGAGCACTACCTCTCGGGATTGCACCTGCATATCGGCATCACGGATCCCGAGGAGCAGGTCACCGCGATGAACGCGGTCCGGCGATGGCTACCGACCTTGACCGCGATAGGCGCCAACTCACCATACTGGAAGGGCCGGGATTCGGGGTTTGCCTCGTGGCGCAACATCCAACACCGCAGGCGGTCGGTCCAAGGCATCCCCCCGCAGTTTCTCGATGCTGCGGACTACGAGCAGCGGATGAAGATCCTGCTGGGGACCGATGTGGTCCTTGACCCGCGGCATATCGGCTGGGGGGCCCGGATCTCCTCGCGCTACCGGACCCTGGAAATCCGGGTCCCCGATGCGCAGATGAACGCCTCGAATACTGTGCTGCTGGCCCTGATCGCCCGCGCATTGGTGGACACCAGCCTCAACGGAGCACCGCCAGCGCCCTGCCCGGCACCAGAAGCCTTGGACGTGGCGCAGTGGCAGGCAGCAAAGTTCGGGTTGCTCGGAAACCACCTCAACCCCGCCACCGGGGAGCCCACCGCAGCAGCCCGGATGATCGATGCGCTGATGGAATACATCCTGCCTGCCCTGAAACGAAACAAGGACGACGAATACGTCAGATCCGGCCTGCGCCGGGTCCTCTCCCAGGGCACGGGGGCCTCGCTCCAACGCCAGTTCTACCTGGAAGGCGGCTTTGAGTCGGTGCTCAGCGGCTCCGCCGCATTCATCGCGGATTAAGCCCCGGGGCAGCGCTACCCTGGTTGCTTGGGCTGCGCCCGGAAAACGGCCCACACGTTCGGTGGCCTGCTTTGGATGTCTTGCACGGTGGTGCCCCGTGAGAGGTATGTTTTGAGGTGCTGCTCGACCGGCCGAATCAGTGCTGGTGGCACGCACGAGGCCCTGCAGTGGGCACTGAACGAACGGTTGGGCCACCCCGAGAGCGAGCAGTCATCGGTGAACTTCACCTCCGCCGTGTGGCTTCCAGGGGCGCAGGGACCGGGCGTTTGGCGCCAAATTGGTTGCTTCTTGATTTCCGTGAGATGCCCCGCACGAGGTATGGCATCAGGTATTCGCGCGCCCACAGGCGGTTCTGCGACCAGGTTTCGCGTCTGTCCCTAGGTGGCAGGGGTCGGAGCTGCTGTGGGCCCAAGGAATGGGGGACCTGGAGTTTCCCTAGCACCATGGCGGCCACGGCGAGATGCCCCAGGGGGGAGGGATGCAACCTGTCAGGGCTCCACATGCGCGGATCATGCAGTTCGGTCATGGCCCACAAATCGGCCACGAGCGCCCCGTGGCTTTCGGCAATGCCGCGAACATTTTCGTTGAACACCGCAATCTTGGTGCGAAACTGTCCGAGCACCGTGGAACGGCCCGAATCCGGGCCAGCGAAAATCACCACGGTGGCACCGCGGACACGCAACGAGCAGACCGCTCCATTGAGAATGTTTGCCAGCTTGTCAGGATCAGCGCCAGGGTGCAGGAGGTCGTTTCCGCCGGCCTGGATCGACACTAAATCCGGACCCAGAGCCAGGGCCGGACCCAGTTGCGTGTCGATGACTTGGCGTAGGCGCTGACCACGTACAGCCAGGTTCGCGTAGGTGAAATCCGGGACACCGAAACTCAACTCATGGGCCACCAAGTCGGCCCACCCACGGTAATTCCCCGGGTCCGAAGGATCAGGGTCGTCCAGGCCCTCGGTGAAGGAATCGCCAAGAGCCACAAAGCGTTTCCATGGATGCGGCGGCAGTGTGACCAACGGAGCAGGTTCTTGGCCGCTTTCAGTACCTGTCCCGGGGCTACGCCGAGGTTCTGGTTCCATGAATCCAGTTTGCCCAGCGATTCGGAAGAACGGAAGGCTTCACCGTCTGTCAGCATGGTTACCTGTGGTCAGAAACTGCGGAACCAATCACCTATTTGTTTCTCCCCGCAATGCGAGCCAACGTTCCTTCCCGGTCTTTCGGGGATCTCCCCTCTCATGGTGAATATCCTTGCATCTTCGGGCAGCGGCGGGGCGGCCTGTTACGTGGAAGTGGACTGTTCCCGGGCGTCCGGAGACCATCCGCGGAACGAGTTGGGCCGCCGCCGGCCTCCAGCCACCTGGCCGGCATGGTGGTGGAACCGGTGCAGGAGGTTTTTCCCACCATCTCTAGCATCGGGTTGAGTTTCTAACTGCACCGTCTGAGAACTTGTGTCCCAGGCCGTGGGAAGGGGACGACCCACTGCATAGGGTGCGCAGAGTTTCCATCACCACTTTGCAAGTCTCCTCGCGTGGGTCAAAGGAGCCATCCCGGCGTCCGTCCGTCTTCCCCTGGCGGTGAAGCTTTCGTAAAATGGGGAGCGGCGGCAAGCAGCGTCCGACCTCCCACCCGGGGCCACCGGCCCCGACGGTTCCCCGCGGAGACGCTATGGCCATATCCTCCACCGCCCCATCCCCGGCCCCGGCCGTGCCACTTCCGCTGGACAGCGCAGACCCAATGCCCTGGGTCTTTTCACCCCATGCATCCTCCCTCGGTTCCACGGAGCAGGTCCGTCCCCCGGCCGGGGCCCGCGGTCCGGTTGCGGCCCGGCGTCTTCCCTGGCAGGACGCCCCACGGGTCCGGGCGATATCGGTAGCGAGGATCCTCCGGGCGCCGGGCACCCCGCCAGGGAAATCTTCAACGCCCCGGCAGCAGGGCCGCCCCCAGGAAAACCACCCCTGAAAGGACAACACCATGACCAGCAATGCTGCCGCACGCAGCGCCGCCGAACGCAGCAACGTCCAGAAGGCGGCCTTGGCCGTCGGCGCAGTTTTTCTGCTCGTCGGCATCCTGGGCTTCATTCCCGGAATCACCACCAACTACGACCAGCTCACCTTCGCGAGCCATCGGTCCGAGGCGATGCTGCTGGGCGTGTTCCAGGTGTCCATCCTGCACAACATCGTGCACCTGCTCTTCGGGGTCGCGGGCATCGCCATGGCCAAGACCCGGAGCGCCGCCTGGGGCTACCTGCTCTGGGGCGGAGTCATTTACCTGCTGCTGTGGATTTACGGGCTGGTCATCGACCACGACAGCGAAGCGAACTTCGTGCCCGTGAACGACGCCGACAACTGGCTGCACCTGGTCCTGGGCCTCGGTATGCTCGCCCTCGCCCTGCTACTGACCCGAGACCGCGACGGAGGCGCCCGCAGGACCGCACCCCCGAACCGGAGAAGGACCCCTTGACTGGAGGCAGAACGATGAACACGCAGGAAGAACTCAAGACGCTGGTGATCAACGGGATTGAGGTGCTCCCCTCGGGACGTTCCCTCTACCTGGTCCACCATGCGGGGACGGAGCGGGGCCTGGGGCCGATCCGCCGCCGAGAGGACCACCGCTGGGAGGCCGTCACCCGCCACGGGCGCCTCGCCGGGGTGCACAGGACCCTGGAGGACGCCGTGGATTCCCTGTCCCTGGCTACTGCCACCGATCGAAGAACCCCCGCCGGCAATGCCGTCGAGTACCTCACCGAACCAGGCTCCTCCCGCATCTAGGCCCCGTCCCGCCTGGTGCACGAGGGGGAACTGCCGGCGGAGTATCGTGGGCAATAGCTTCACGAAATTGTGCCAGAAAAGAGGCCAATCTTGGGTGCCTCAACCGAGTCCTTTGTTCCCGAAAGCGTGCCGCGGCCCACCGGCCACCGCCCGCCGGCCACGCCGCTGGCCCGGTGGCTGCTTGAACGCCGGGTGCAGCCCCTGGGGCCGGCCAGCAGCGAGAACGAAGAGCAGCAGTATCCCTGGTGGAAGGTGATGTGCCTGACCGGCGTGGACTACTTCTCCACCCTTTCCTACCTCCCGGCCATCGCGGCGCTGGCCGCCGGCGCCCTCTCCCCCTTGGCGACGCTGCTGATCGTCATCCTGACCCTGGGCGGGATGTTGCCGATGTACCGCACGGTGGCGCAGGCAAGCCCGCACGGCCAAGGATCGATCGCCATGCTGGAAAAGCTCTTGCCGTTCTGGCGGGGCAAGGTCTTTGTCCTCATCCTGCTGGGCTTCGTGGCCACTTCCTGGATCATCACCATCACCCTTTCCGCCGCGGACGCCACCGTGCACCTGATGGAAAACCCGCACGTCCCCGCATTCCTGGACGGCCATGCCGTACTGCTGACCATTGTCCTGCTGCTTACCCTGGGCGCGGTCTTTCTCCTGGGATTCACCGAGGCCGTGGCCGTGGCCGTTCCCCTGGTTGCCCTGTTCCTGCTTGTGAACGCCGTGGTCATCGCCGATGGCCTCATCGGGATCTTCACCACGGCCGGTACCCTCCAGGTCTGGACAACCTCCCTGGCCGCCTCTTCCCCCGACGTGGGCAGCGCGATCGGTGCCGCGGTGCTGGTGTTCCCGCTGCTGGTCCTGGGCTTGTCCGGGTTCGAGACCGGGGTCAGCATGATGCCGCTGGTCGCCGCCCGGGGCCGCACGGCCAAAGGTCGCCTCGCTACCCGGATCCGCAACACCCGCAAGCTCCTCACCGCTGCGGCCTCCATCATGAGCCTGTACCTCTTGGGCAGCAGCTTCGTCACCGCCGTGCTGATCCCGCCCGAGGCGTTTACCGTGGGCGGGGCCGCCAACGGGCGCGCCCTGGCCTACCTCGCGCACGAGCGCCTTGGCGAGGGATTCGGCACCCTCTATGACTTCTGCACCGTCTTGATCCTGTGGTTCGCCGGGGCCTCCGCGCTGGCGGGGCTGATCAACATCGTGCCCCGGTACCTGCCGGCCTACGGCATGGCCCCGGAATGGAGCAGCGCGGTGCGCCCCGTCGTGCTGGTCTACATCGGTGTCAGCATCCTGATCACCTTCGCCTTCCGCGCCGACGTCAATGCCCAAGCCGGAGCCTACGCCACCGGCATCCTGGCCATGATGGTCTCCGCCTCGGTCGCGGTCACCATCGCTGCCTTCCGCAACCGCCACGGTGCCCCCGCCGTGGCGTTTGCCACGCTGACCCTGGTCCTGTTCTATGCCCTGGGTGCCAACATCCTCTCCAAGCCCGACGGCCTGTCAATCTCCGTGCTGTTCATCGCCGGCATCGTGGTCATCTCGCTGGTTTCCCGCGTCACCCGCACCACCGAGCTGCGCGCGGACCGAATTGAGTTCGATGAGACCGCCCGCCGCTTCATCCGCGAATCCCTGGAGTACGACGGACGCCTGGACCTCATCGCCCACAAGCCCGCGGCCACCGGCATCAGTGAATACACCACCAAGGAAGCCAGCCAACGCGGGATCAACCCGGTCCCCGGCAGCGCGGATGTCATGTTCCTGGAGATCCTGGTCAGTGACCCCTCCAGCTTCAGCAACACCCTGCGGGTCAAGGGCGTGCAGGTCGATGGCCACCGGATCCTGCGGGCACAGAGCCCCGCCTCCCCCAACGCGCTTGCCGCGGTCCTGTTGGCCTTGCGCGACGCAACCGGTGCCATCCCCAGGCCTACTTCGAATGGTCCGAAGGCAACCCGCTGCACCACCTGATGCGCTACCTGCTGCTGGGCGAGGGCGACACCGCTCCGGTGGTACGCGAAATCATCCGCAAGGCTGAACCGGACCCACAACGGCGCCCCGGGATCCACGTCGGCTGAGCGGTGCGTGATGCCCGCTTTGGTCTTGAGGTTCCGCACCCCCGGACCGTGCATGTTCCCGGAGCGGTGAAGCGTTCTTGGGTCAGCGACGAAGCGGCATGCCAGGACCGGAGCATGATAGCCAAAGGGACCGCCTCGATTGTCCCGATGCCTCAAGGACTCCCAGCGTGTTCCCCGGGCATACGAAGGAAGCGGATGATTCGAGCGGGATAGTGCGCAGCGGTCCCCGCCCGCGATAGATGTCCCGCGATTTCGGGTGGCCGGGCGGCATGGGTCCGCCCCGGATCCCGAAGGCAGCTGAACCTGCTCCGCTGACCCTTCCCGCCTTCGCGGCATCCCTCATGGTGCTGGAAGCCGCGCGCGGGCAAATGCAGCGACCCTCCCACGTCAAGCTCGGCCTGCTGAAGAACCAAGCAGCCTCCCGCAGCGCATCCCGGACCCGCGGCCCCGGGATGGATCCTCGAGGGGCGTGAAAGATGCGCCGACACGGGTGCTGGACCAACGCCTCCTTCCCGGAAAACGAGGTGAAAAAATGCCATTGCATCTCCATATCGCTGGTGCTATAAAAAATATGCACCCGCTGACGAAGTTCCGGCGGGGGCCGGAAACACGCACGACCACAAAGGAGAGGAACAATGTTGATGAGCACCGACCCGTTCCGCACCCTCGACAGGCTCGCCGAGCAGGTGTTTGGAACCACGGCCCGGCCCGCGGCGATGAGCATGGACGCTTGGCGCGAGGCGGATGTGTTCCACGTCGAATTCGACCTGCCGGGCGTGGACCCCGGCTCGATCGACCTGGATGTTGAGAACAACGTCGTCACGGTCAAGGCCGAACGCGGCGCCCTGGATGGAGGGAAGGAGATCCTCGCTGCCGAACGCCCCCGCGGGGTCTTCAGCCGGCAGCTGGTGCTGGGCGAGAACCTGGACACCGGGCACATCGAGGCCACCTACGACACCGGAGTGCTGCGTTTGCTGATCCCCGTTGCCGAGCACGCCAAACCACGCAAGATCGCCATCACCTCCAACGCGCAGGAGCAGCATTCGATCGACGCCTAGGTGCGTCGATTTCCCCAAACGGGAACGGCATCTTCCCCGCAGCCCTAACCCGTGGCTGCTGCCCCCTCGGGCCCGCCACGGAGCCGTACGCGCAACGCGAGGCCGGATCCCGATGCCGCTTCCCCCACGCGGTCCCCGCACCCCGGGGTGCGGGGACCGCCCCGTGCCGGAGCCGGTGCCGGACCCCGAGCCGCAGAAAAGGGCATCGCCATGAAGCCGCCGGATCCCTATGAGGCCCTGGGCTCCTCCCGGATGCGACCGCCCGGGAGATCCCCCCACGACGACCTCTCCCTGCTGCGGCGAGGCGTGCATGGGCACGGGCTCCGCACCGCGTGCCGGCCCCAGCTGGCGGTCGGCACGCCGCGCCGGTCCCAAGGTCGAGCACGCGGCTGAATCGCACGCGCCGGCTGAGGGCCACCCACCATCTGGACAGGGCCAGCGTGTCCTACTTGCCGATGCTTCACCGCGACACCCAACGGCGAAAGAGCCGACATTTACGAACTGTGAACCGCAACGGTAAATGGCGCTATTGCTGTGGCTGCAAGTGGCGCCCACTGGGGGGCGTCTCTCTTGAGGGCTCCGTCCAGCCTGTGGGTTGCAGGAATACGGCATCTGTCGCCCGGCCATTTATCGCTGCGATATCCCGGCCAATTAGCGCTGCGATTCACAATCCTGGGCGGACGGGTGCTGCGCGGCCGGTATCCTTCCGGGATCGAGCATGTGGCGTAGGCGCTGCGGACTCTCGACCAGGTGCTGCGCACCGCGATGAGCGATGTGACCCTTGCGCGTCCGAATTTCGGCCCGGGACGAACCTCGTTCACCGTCGCGCTGCGGGCTGCACGGGACCAAATCGTCCTCGCTTCACGCACCCGGATCCGTATGGTCAAACGCGCTACCTCGAATTACCGTGTCAAGGGCCGTGACATCGACCGGCGGACCAACCCCGCGAAACTGAGCACGATAATTTTGCCGCCGGCAGCGAACCCTTAACAGAATGGCGTTGCCTTAGGAGGTCGGGACCGTCCTGCTTCCAAGACGTGCCTTACGCGTCGCCACACCGAGGGCGGAGGCAACAAGATAGTCATTCAGCCGGATTGAGGCGTCGCTGGCCCCTTCGGAGTCTCGAGCCACGATGAAGTCCAGCAATTCTAGGTGCAACGCCTTGCCCGACGACACCTCTTCGCCTGGGTCCAGAACGTGGGCCAGCCAAAATCTTCTGGATAGTCCCTGCAGGGGCGTCATCGCATCAGCGAGATACTCGTTGTGGGAGGCTTCGCACAACAGCTGGTGGGTTTCCCTAACGGCTGCGACATAGGGCTGTAGCTCGGACATCTCAGCCATTTCCTCGGCCAGCACCCTGACACGCATCAACTCAACGTCAGTCGCACGCTCACACGCGAGGGCAACCGCCAGCGTTTCCATCGAACGCCTTACTTCTAGCCGGCGCAACTGATCCTCGACGGAATTTGTCGGTATTTCGATCCCCCGACCCGGTCGGATTCGCACGAGGTGGTCACGGTCCAAGCGCTGTACCGCTTCCCGCAGCGGGGTGCGGCCAATGCCGACTTCAGCAACCAGGTCGCTTTCAGTATGGAAAGCCCCCGGAGCCAGCTGCCCTGTCTCAATCATCTCTGCCAGCAGCACATATGCATCGTCGGCCTTTGTCATAACACTCCCCTTCAGTCCTCAGGATACACAATAGATGAGAAAATATCGTTGATATATTCCGTGTATATGCGCTACGCTGATCGAACATTTGTGAGTACGATCACACGGAGGTCACCTTGAAATACAATCCCGCGCACGAACCCAGCCCATTGCCGTTCTCGCCCTTCAAGAGCTGCACGGTGCCGCGTCCCATCGGTTGGCTCTCGAGCGTCAGCATGGACGGCGTAGAAAATATCGCACCTTATAGCCAGTGGCAGAACCTTACCTTTGATCCGCCCATGGTCATGTTTTCCGCCAATCAATACCCCGACGGGCGGCGGAAGGACACTGTCATCAATGCAGAAACCACCGGATGGTTCGTCTGGAACATGGCCACATACGCACTGCGCGAGGCAGTGAACAAGAGCGCAATGGCCCTGGACCCCGAAGAAAGCGAGTTCGATCATCTTGGGCTCACTCGGGCCTACGCCGACCATCATCCCGTGCCGATGGTGCAAGAAAGTCCGGTGAAGTTCGAGTGCAAGTACCATTCAACGCACCGAGTCCCCGGCAACAGCGCGGTCGGCACAGTCGACATCGTCTTCGCCACCGTCGAAACGATCCACATCGACGATGAGGTCATCACCGTCGACGGCCGCCTAGATATAGAAAAGATCGAGCCGATCGCCCGCCTCGGATATTTCGATTACACGGTGGTACGGGAAACCTTCGAGATGCGCGTTCCCGGCGCGGACGAAGACGCGCGCTTGGGATTGGAAGGACGAGTCGCATGAGCCAGCCCGGCATGATCCAGCGAAAGCAACAGGATCCGACGTCCAGCAAACAGCGCATCAAGGATCTGGTCGCGGTCAACTTCGGCAATTCGCTTGAGTGGTACGACTGGACCATATATTCGATTTTCGCGCCTTATTTTGCCGTCCAGTTTTTCCAGCCTGAGAATGCAGCCTCTGCACTGCTGGCAACTCTTGCGGTTTTCGCGGTCGGTTTCATCACTCGACCCCTCGGCGGGTTCCTCTTCGGTGCCTATGCGGACCGCGTAGGTCGCCGCAAAAGCCTGACTCTCGCGATGATGTTGACCGCCGTTGGCAGTCTAGTAATCGCCGTCGCGCCGACCTATGGATCCATTGGTCTCGGCGCGTCGGCAATTCTGCTCCTCGCTAGGCTGGTGCAGGGCGTTGCCCACGGTGGGGAGATGGGCACTTCCATCACCTACCTCGTAGAGCGTGCACCACGCGGACGCCGGGCCTTCTTCGGTAGCACCTCGTGGTTCAGCGTCGTTTTGGGAACGATCCTTGCCACTTTGACAGGACTTGTACTGACCACGCTCCTGTCTGAATCTGATGTGCGTGAATGGGGTTGGCGCGTCGCTTTCGGTATTGGCGGCGTACTAGGCCTCTACGCCCTGCACCTTCGCCGCAGCCTGACCGAGACCGATGCCTTCGAGGAAGCCTCCAAGTCCGCCGACGCACGCGTGGACAGCACAAGCATCGAGACCCGCAAGCCACGCCTGTTGCACCATTGGAAGGCGATCCTCGTCGTCTTCGGCCTCTCGGCGGGCGGTTCGATCATGTTCTACACATGGCTCATCTTCATGCCAACGTACGCCCAGCTCCAGTATGGACAGGACAGCTCCAGCGCCCTCACTGCAAGCCTTATCGCTCAGGTCTACTTCCTCGGCGCCGTCTTGCTGGCGGGATGGCTCGGGGATCGTATCGGGCGCAAGCCGATGGTCATTGCCTTCGGCATCGCGTTCGTCGCACTGACCATCCCGATCCATTCTCTCGTGGACGGTAGTTTTGCTGGTCTGCTCACGGCCTTACTTGCCTCGCTCACGGTTCTGGCCCTGCTCTTCGGCGTCAATGGCGCCATCTGGGCCGAGGTCTTCCCCACCAGCGTGCGCGCCGCCGGTGTCGCGGGTCCACTTTCTCTGGCCACTGCCATCTTCGGCGGCACCGCCCCCTACATTAACGCCGCCTTGTCACAAAGCGGCCATCAAGACTGGTTCCTTTACTACCTCATCGGTGTCGCCATGATTACCCTAGTGACCGGCATCCTCATGAAGGAGACGAAGGACAGCAACCTGATCCGCGAAACCTAACGGCCAGATCCGTTCCGGCGGTTCCGGCAACCCCCAGGAAAGGCCCGAATCCTGTTCAACCCACAGGACTCGGGCCGCTTCTGATTCAACATACGATGCCCCACCCAAACAAGGGGAGCAGATATCAGTCAACTTTTCAGTGAAATGAACTCGTTGCTGTGTATTAGGAACGCCCATAAGCGAGACCCCAGCATGCTCAGAAATAGTGTGCGGATCGCGATGCTAAACGTTGTATCCGCATTGGCGCAATTTCTTATTCACGGTCTTTAACGTTGCACCCCAGAGTCGCGCAGGCCCTGCCCCTGATACTGAGTCACTCCCCTACCTCAAATGCAGCACCTACAGCCGTAGCCATGCAGCACTTATCTAGCCAGTCACCAGGCAAGAGTCCAGTGAACAGGCCTCTTACACGGTGGGCTGTTCCGCTCGTCGCAGGTACTGGTACACCGTTTCCCGGCTCAGCCCGTAGTCCCGGGCAAGCTGAGCCTTGGGGATCCCGGCGGCCGCCCGGGCCACCAGCTCGGCCACCTGCTCCGGGTCCAGGGCACGCTTGCGCCCCTTGTAGACCCCGCGGGTCTTCGCCAGGGCAATGCCTTCGCGTTGGCGTTCCTTGATAAGGGACCGTTCGAATTCGGCGAAGGCCCCCATGACCGAGAGCATCAGGTTCGCCATCGGGGAGTCCTCCCCCGTGAACACCAGACCTTCCTTGGCGAACTCGACCCTGGCACCCTTGCCGGTCAGGGTTTGCACCACCGAGCGCAGGTCATCGAGGTTTCGGGCCAGCCTGTCCATGGAATGCACTACGACGGTATCCCCCGCCCGGGCGAACCTGATCAACTCATCAAGCTTCGGTCGCTGTGTGTTTTTTCCCGAGGCATGGTCGGTAAACACCTGGTCCAGGGTCTGGCCTTCGAGCTGGCGCTGGTCGTTCTGGTCCAGCATGCTGACCCGCACGTACCCAATTCGCTGTCCACCCACGAACCCACCCAATATTTTCGAAGATCACGGTTATCTGTCAGGTTAGAGTCTAAGAGGGTCGAGATCGATTGTCCATAATTATGAAATGGAACCCTAATCTGACAACCCTACAAAATGATCTCCTGACGTCAGGTTGTGGTATACCCCAGAATGACAAGCGGTAATCATGGATCTTGTTTTGCTTAATGCTGCCCTGCCATAATTCGAGCATGGACGACATCATTATTCGCTGGGTGGGGGAAACACCGACCGATGCATGGGGCCAGCTGGCGGCATTCACCAAGGACGGGAGCATTGTCGGCCAGGCGACCTACAAACGCTGGGAGCACAAACCCGAGTTCACCTACCTCAGCGGCTTCTTCGTCGACAACGAGTACCGGAAGCATGGCCTGGCAACGGACATGATGCATAAGATCTTCGAGCGTCTCGGTCGCAACCGTCCATACATGGTGACGCTGTCCGGAAACCTGGACCGTCACTTCATGCAGGCCATCGCCGCCGAGAACGATGCGCCCAAGCTTTTCGAGATGCTTGAGGACCGCTCATACAAGCCGATGAACTAACGATGCCCCTGGGGTTCTGTGCTTGGCCCCGGACCAACGGCACTTGCCTTCGCCAAGGAAACGGCTACCGCTTCACCACTGGTTGGAGGTGAAGTATTAGCAACGCCCCCCTCATGGGTCGAGGCCAGTGAGTCCCAATTACGCTGTCGGCGCCCTCCCGAGATCCCCATGCCGACAGACATGTCCCACCAAACGTCCGGTCCGGCCTTCCCTGCACCGGATATCACGAGACATCTTGTTGAGACCACGTTGTCTATGGATTTGATCGCTAAGTGGCGGCGTTCCGTGATCGCTGCAAACGCACCCGGCCCGGAAGCCCCTCCGCTTGTGAGGGTCCAGCCGTGAAATCCGGGGTGGTTGGCACCCCAGGATTTCACGGGATTAGTACCAGTTTTTTCGCGGTGCGTGTTTTTGGCCGCGTGGATTCGTCCGGTTGTGGACGCGTGCGGTGCGTAACCCTTCACTTTGTGAATCATTGCCCACGGCTTCGTTGCGGAGAATCTGCCCGATGACGGTTTGGCTCAGCTCAAATTCCTTGGCGAGTTGAACCCTGCTGATTCCTGCTGCAAACCGTTTCCGGATTTCAGCAGCTTTCTCAGCTGTGAAGGGAGGTGTGGTCATGAAAACTTCCTATCCGGCGTAGGTGCGGCACTCAATGTCAGCTAATCGGCGTTCTGACGCCCTCAAATTGTTTGGGGGGTTGGGTTGGTGGCCAACCATAACCAAAAGTGGCTAGGATCGGCCACCGGCCCCCGTTCCGCTAATGATGCGGCTGGAAAGACGGGATCGATTTCTGGCAGTTCCTCGACAGTTACCGGCGTGGATTTGATCGCTAAGTGGAGGCGTTCCGTGATCGCTGCATAACGCACCCCGCCAGGAAGCCCATCCGCTTCAACCAGCTCTAAACCAGCTCTAAACCATCATCGACGATGTCATCGAAGCGGCTGCAAGCATCCTCGTCATCGGCAACTAACGACAACAGAAAACCTTCACGAGCGCCGAAATCCACATTTCACGCCATTGCTACCCAAACCCGAACCCTATGGGGAAGCACTCACGAGCGGCAGAGGGACACCCGAGGAGGCAAGGGGTGGGTTCTTGGATAGTGTCAGCTCCGGTTCCTGCCCCGGTGGCGCGCAACTGGTGAGCGACGCCAACTTTGGCAAGAACGGAAAGGGGCGGGCTGGTGATGAAAACGGATTCATCACCAGCCCGCCCAATGGGGTGTTGCTTTACTGCTGTGGCCGTCTCAAGCTGTCCTACGGCCCGGTACTGCAGGTACTTCCCGGTGTTGCTGGTACTGCTGTGGTCGTCTCAAGCTGTCCGGCGACCACTCCCTCCGGGTACTGCTTTACTGATTTACTGCTGGTGTTGCCGGTTTTGCTGCGACCGTCTCAAGCTGTCCGACGGCCGGGTACTGCTGTACTGCTGTACTGCTGGTACTTCTGTAGTGCCGGGGTTGCTGGTCCTGCTGTACTGCTGCGGCCGTCCCAAGCTGTCCGACGACCACGCGCTCCGGCTACTGCTTTACTGCTGGTACTTCTGTAGTGCCGGGGTTGCTGGTCCTGCTGTACTGCTGCGGCCGTCTCAAGCGGTCCGACGACCACGCGCTCCGGCTACTGCTTTACTGCTTTGCTGCCGGGGTTGCTGGTCCTGCTGTACTGCTGCGGCCGTCTCAAGCGGTCCGACGACCACGCCGTCCGGCTACTGCTTTACTGCATTTACTGCTGTACTGCTTTGCTGCCGGGGTTGCTGGTCCTGCTGTACTGCTGCGGTCGTCTCAAGCGGTCCGACGACCACGCCCTCCGGCTACTGCTGTACTGCGGTGGCCGTCTCAAGCTGTCCGACGGCCGGGTACTGCTGCTACTGCTTTACTGCTGGTACTTCATTACTGCGGTGGCCGTCTCAAGCTGTCCGACGGCCAGGTACTGCTGTGCGGGTTTCCCCAAAGGAAGCAACTGCAGCTTCCTCAACCTGGGGGGGGTAATTCGTTCTTCCCACCCGCATGCCAAGAAATATAGTAGTGCTTCGAGAGAAAATCAAATCCCCAGGTTTCCGGGGTTTTTGGAGGGGTTGGGCACTCGTCCACACGAGGTCGCTGGCTTGCGGGATGGTCCCTTCGGGATGCCCGGGGGTGGCCAGGCTGTAGCGGCCCCACCGGGCAGATCCTGTTGGCCGGCCGGTGGCGGGCCCCGGGACGAGGAGCTGTCGATCACGATCGTCGGATTGCCACACGCGAACATCCGCACCAAGGCATTCTGTTCCACGGTACCGACCCGCGCACAACCAATACCGGCTAAACCCACTCCCCCGGGTCTTATCAACGGTTGGATTTCACCTGCCTTGAGAAATAGGACACGAGACACAATGTTGAGAATTTTGGTTTCCCCGAAATTCGGCGGTTCACCGCACTTCGATTTCGGCGTGGAGACACGCGGGCCAGCATCCCATCATCGGATCCATTGATGCGAATATAAATCCATCAGCCCACCGTTGACAGCTCCGCGTTTGTATTCAGTCAAACTGTCACAATGAAAAGTCGACCATCCAGCCGCTGGGGGTGGATTGTTCATGGCTAGGGATCAAAGCGTCCATCCCTAGCCGGTTGGAGGTTCTTATGTCTCCAGAAAAGCACCGGTCCAGGGGTCATCAGATATGGTTCCGGGAGGAAACTCTATCCAGTTAGGTTCTGTCACCCCGCCGCCAACACTAAAGATCTTCCAACCGATCCCAGCGTAAAAGACCAACGTTATGATCTGAGCCTGAATCTCGATGGCCTCGGCGCCCTGAGACGGATTCGTTGTCTCTTCTTCACGGACGAGCCGGATATAAGCCACTTGAGGCGCCGGAAACCAGGCATGTGCTGCCATGCCATAATCATCCAGGTCTTTACCCATTGACTGAATCATAACGTCATCGAGAACGTCCCAGCCGTGGGCCTTTTCCGCAAGTAACGGTGATAATTCAGCACGAGTGATCGGCGGTTCCTCGCGCCGGATGAGGTTGTGGAAATCCAAAGCGGCCCAAATCGGATTGAAAGTATTGGTGGGGTCGCCAAGCTGACGCATTCCTTCGGTGTCGTCTGGCTTAGGTTCGTTTCCCTCAGCGCTTTGCTCACCGAGCTTCCCATCAAAGTCGCGATTCCAGCGGACTTCATTGACATCCGTAAAGGCGAGTTTTGCAACCGGGTCCGAGGGGAGCTGCAGGCCTCCTCCAAAACCTAGCAGTCCTAGGGAAATGTCCCAGGAACGATGGTGCCGGGAAGGAAGAACCGGAATTGAGTGAGGAACCGCCAACGGTCCAATCTGAACAACGGGCCTTCCAATACCAACCAATACCTGGACATTGAAGACAGGCTCGTTACTCTCGTTGGCAAGGTGCAGGGTTCCCCGTCGCAAATAGTGCGTGCCATCAGCGGAAGGTTCGTGTGTTGTTTCAATCCACGCAGATACCAATGACGCGGTACTGATCCGGTCCGACTGCTTTCTCTGTTTCCGCTCCGAAGCAAGAGCCGCCTCTGCTCTGCGGGCTCTCAAACCTTCAAACAGGGCTAGAAAAATCGCTATCGTAACCGCACCGACGGTTCCAAACGCCTGCCATGCATCCCACCAGTCCGCTCCCCACACATCAGGCATATTTTCCCTTTCGCTGCGGGTATCTCCCCATGACGTTCACAATATCGGCTGGCTGGGTTCCTCAACTCCGGACCGAAGTGCGGTTGCCTTGGAAAGTCCGAAGGCGTCACCCACTATTCTCCGTATGGCTATCCTCTTTCATACGTTTACCCGGGCATCATCAGGAAACAACTGAACGTGTGGCCCCGCCAAATACTACGGGCCACTTGAGAACAAGGAGCACTGCCACTGCTGGGCTGATGGATTCCAGTTCCAGTCCTGCGTGGTCCATTAAGCTCATCGTTCAGTAGGACCCGACATAATCAAGCGTCGCTTGAAGGGTTAATAAGGTCTGCCCGGTTCTCTGCGAAGTCGCGTGCCGCCCAAGGACGGCGCGACGGCCACCGGACTGAGCCAGGCCGCCATTAAACAGGGCCGGCGTGGGGAGATACGCCAGGAGATGATGGGCCCGCACATCACGCCGCACTGGAGGGAAGTGCTGAAGGTGAAGGCCGGCTGAAAGTCAGTCGATCGCTATTGTGGGTCTATGTCCTCACAAAAACATTCATTTCTCGTCCAGGCAATGTGGGGGCTCGGCGGGCTCACCCTTGGTGCCTCCCTCGCTTTGTTGGTGCTTAAGAACTGGACCCCCGACTGGGTTGGCGCGACAGGGACATGGTTCGGCGCTGTCGCTACGGTCCTGACGCTTCTATGGGCTGTCAGGAGTTTTCGTTCCGACCAGGCAGAACGGGAGCTCACACGTATCGCTGAACACGAACGAGAAGCAGAAGCGCTGATGCAACGAGCTCGTGGTGAATTCATCGAAGCCAGCAACGTGTCCATCGCTCTGCGAGGCGGCGCGGGCCACGGGTCAGACCCCAACATGATGATGACAAGCATCCAAGTCAGAATTCAAAACCATTCCAAGCACGACGCTGTCATTAAACTCTTCACCTTCGACGAACTACTGAAGTCCCGAAGAGAACTACCCACAGGCGTCCACATCCTGGCTGGAACGACCTTTTCTGAAACTTATGAAATCATTGCGGTGCCCGCCAAACAGGATGAACTCAGTGAAGGAGCGGTATCACGATTTTCGGCCAACATGTCATATCGCCTCGACGGCCGCGATTGGCGCCGTAGCTCAGATGATAGTCCGGTGGCGAGGGCCAATTCTTAGTTCACGTAGTATCAAGCTTTTGGCATGGGGCCGGGTTCTCGGTAGGTGTGCCGATCACTCTCCCGGTCTTCCTTCGCGTCGGCTTGCCAGGGTCCGCCGCTTTCGTAGAATTGGTGCCATGGAAACGGAAATCAGTGTTTCCTTCTCAAACTCGACGTTCCTGAGCATCTGATCGCCGTGCTCAAAATCAGTCCTCAATCCTGGTCTGCTGTGTGGATCGAGGTAGTTCGTTGCTGTTTTGAGTGATTCCAATAGCTGACTGCCTGCTGCACTGATGTGTTTGTTAGCGGTGAGGCTGAGCCGCAGGAGCTTTGCTTGTGCTTCAGCCCAATCACTCGTCGCTTTGGCCGCAAACGAATCATTCTGTTCCTGGGAAAGTTTGTACTCGACAGCGGGCATGTGAATGGTCTGGAGCCCATCTTTGATGGCGGTAGATAGGACGACGATCTCGGCCACCTCTGACATCATTTTCGCTGTCCGGGTGAGGTGCCTTTCCCAGGCTTGCATACCGAAGGTGATCAGCCCACCAACTACGACACCACCAAGCCCGATGACTGCCGGTATGTATTGTGCCCAGTCGATAGCATTCTCGGCGGCCAAATCGAGTTGTAGATGTAGCATCCGCTTATCCTAGGTTGCGTTCGCTCATGACTGGGCAGAATATGTGCAGTGAAGTCCTACTCGACGCGCTTAAATACTGCGACATTGGCCCCAGCAACCCAATGTTTAATGGGTGCCCATACCTTTTGCTGATAGAAATAAGACTGGTGTCCGTCCGCGCGGCGATTTTCTAGGAGTGTCATGTCCAAAAGCATGTTCGAGGTCTACTTGAACGAGGTGACGGACGAAGGGCTCCGAGCAAGGTTGAAGGCCGAGTTCGAGCGCACCACCAAGAAATTCGGTCTCGTCTTTGAACGGCACTCTCCCGAAGGCATCCGGATGCCCCAGGCGCCGGTGCGCCGAGGTCGCACAGCCATCCGCGAAGCCGACGGCACCTTCCACAAGGTCCGAGCCATCAGCGGCGACTCTGTGACTCTCGCGGACGAGCACGGAAACGTTGTCGAAGAGAAGCTCTCGAACGTCACCGCTGCTCGGCAGTTCGGTGAAGTGGTCTTTCCCGGTCTGAAGACCGTGGGTTCCGTACGCACCGGCAACCCGGAAGATCCTGCCCATGTGGTGATCAACGGAGAGAACTTCCACGCCCTCGAAATGCTTGGATACACGCACCCTGAATCGGTGGACTTGATTTACATCGACCGCCGTATAACACCGGCAACAAGACGTGGCAGTACAACGACCACTACGTCGCGGAGCAGGACAGCTTCAGGCACTCGAAGTGGCTGAGCTTCATGGAACGCCGGCTGACGCTGGCCAAGAAACTCCTGAAGACGACCGGGGTTATCATCGTGGCCATCGGGGACGATGAGCACCACCGTTTACGGATGCTCATGGACGAGATTTTTGGGTCCAACAACTTTATCTCTGATGTGGTTTGGCAAGGTGGTCGCAAGAACGATTCACGCTACGTTTCAAACGGCGCCGATTACATGCTGATCTACTCCAAGGATGAGGCATCGACCACCGCCTCCGGGATCAGGTGGCGTGAAGAACGACCAGGAGCAGAGACCGTGCTTGCGGCCGGCACCGAAGCTTGGAATGAATCGGGACAAGGCCCGGATACCGCTACCGCATTGCTCCGGAAGTGGTTCTCATCGCTTCCCAAAGACCATCCAGCAAAAAGGGATGGGAACTACAACTACAACCGCATTGACGCCCAAGGGCGGGTGTTCTACGCAAACGATCTCAGAAGCCCCAGCCCGCGGCCGAACCTCCAGTATGACCTCTTACACCCCGTAACTGGCGAAGTCACCATGCGCCATCCCAATGGGTGGGCATACTCCCGCGAGTCTATGGACGCCCTCATCGAAGAGGGCAATATCTGGTTCGATACGGATAACACCCGCCTTCCACGACTCAAAAAATATCTCGATGAGCAGGGTTTTCAAGTGGCTATGTCGATATTCGACAAAGATCGCCGCGCTTCTTCTCGACACCTTCAATCAGTGTTCCGCGACAAACGGTTCCCGTTCCCGAAAGACCATGAAGTTCTGATGCGTTGGATTCGCCTGATCGCGCCAAAGGACTCGATCGTGCTCGACTTCTTCGGCGGCTCGGGAACAACCGCCGAGGCCGTCATCCGGCTCAACGCCGAGGACCAGGGGACACGTCAGTGCATCTTGGTCACCAACAACGAGCTTTCGGCCAAGGACGACGCCGCGCTGCGAAAAGCCGGCCATCAGCCAGGCTCAGCCGAGTACGAAGCGAAGGGCGTGTTCCACCACGTCACCAAGCCGCGCATCGAAACAGTCGTGACCGGGGTGCGCCAAGACGGATCGGCATACTCCGACGGCCTCCCGGCCAACGTGGAGTTCCTGGATCTCGCCTACCTGGAAGAGAGCCGGGTTCACGCAGCTCTGGAGTACGAGAGCCTCGCGCCGTTGTTCTGGCTGAAGTCTGGCGCGGTTGGGTCCGTGGTGCAGCGCACCGAGGACACCCAGGACTATGAATGGAACGAAGAGTCGTCGATGGCTGTGCTGTTCAATGCGGGCAAAGCCGCCGAATTGGCCGAGCTGTTGGCCACCAAGCCCAACCAGGTCAAACACGTTTTCATCATCACCGATTCTCCCGAGCAGGGCGACCTTGCCGGGGAGGCATTCGGGGACGAGATCACCGTTCAGCCCATCTACGGCTCCTACCTTGACGCCTTCCAGATCAACCGGAGCGATTCGTGAAATTCACCCTTGCCGACTACCAGGCCGACGTTGTAGGGGAAACCCTCAACGAAATCAGCATCGCCAAGCAAAGACTCCGCTCCAACAGTGAGCGCAAGACGGCGATCGGCATCAGTGCCCCGACCGGTGCCGGGAAGACCGTGATTGCCTCGGCGGTTCTGGAGGGCTTGTTCTTCGGAATCGGGGACGCCGATCCGAGCCCGGAAACCACGATCCTGTGGCTGACGGACGACGCGGAGCTCAACGAGCAGTCCCGCAAGAAGATCCAGGCCTCTTCGGACCGAATCAACATGAACATGCTCCGGACCGTTGAATCAGACTTCGACCAGGCAGAATTCAGCCCCGGACTCATCTACTTCCTAAACGTCCAAAAGCTCGGAACCGGCGCCAAGCGCCACATCCAGACCGGCGACGGGCGCAGGTATTCGCTATGGGAGACCATCGGCAACACCATCAAGCAGCGCGGCAGCGGCTTCATCATCCTGGTCGACGAGGCCCACCGGGGAGCCACGGACCGGAGCCGGCCAACGATTCTGCGCCGCATCCTTGACGGGGCCACCATCGAGGTGCCGGGAGGCAACGACACGTTCCGCACAATCGTGAACCCGCCGGCCCCCATTGTCATCGGGTTGTCGGCAACGCCCAAGAAATTTGAGGAGGCCATGCGCGGCGCCTCCGGCCGTTCCCTGGTGCAGGTCGTGGCCGATGTCCAGAAGGTGCGGGCCTCGGGCCTTATCAAGGAGCGCATCAACGTCAGCTACGCGGTGGATGACCAGCCCAGCGATGACACCCTGATTCGCCAGGCCGTGGCCGACCTGGACCGTTCCGACCGGCAATGGCAGCAGTGGGCCCGTGCCACCGGTGCGTCGTCCTACCCTGTGCCGCTTCTGGCGATCCAGGTCCCGGATATGACGACGGACGCCAAGATCGGCGAAATCGTCCAAACCCTCACCGACGCCTCCGACGCCTTTGACGACGCGGATTCCGTGGCCCACTCGTTCGGCGATCACGCACCCATCACAACCACCACCTGGCTCAGCGGCGTCCAGATGCCCAGGGTGGTCCAGTACATTGCCCCCACCTCGATCTCGCAGTCGGGGAACCTGCGCGCGGTGATCTTCAAGCAAGCGTTGACCACCGGCTGGGACTGCCCCCGCGCCGAGGTCATGGTGTCCCTGCGCACCGCCCAGGAGCACACGCAGATCGCCCAGCTCATTGGCCGCATGGTGCGCAACCCGCTGGCCAAGAACATCGAAGAACCCGAATTCGACGACCTCAACGCCGTTGACCTGTACCTGCCGCACTTCAACAAGGTGGAAGTGGCGATGGTCGTGAAATCCTTCATGGATTCGGCGGACATCGAGGTCCCGGTGCAGCTGAATCCCAAGCGCATGACGCGAAACCCGGAGGTCCCCGCAGCGGTCTGGGACGCCATCGGCGGATTGACACGGGAGCAGAAGCCGGTGCGCCGGTTCACCTCGAACGTGAACCGTCTGGTGCGCCTGGGCACCTTGTTGGACAACTCCGGATTTGAGCACCCCGGTGGATCGTCCTACACCCAGGAATCTCGCGACGTGGTCGTGGAGACCCTCGCTTCGGTGTTCAGCCAGCACCGTGTGGCGATCGACAAGGTTGCCGAATCAATGCTCGAAGTGAGCTTTCAAACGGACACGTTCTACCAGCACAGCGGTGCCAACACCGGGACCATCTCGCGTACGGCTGCCACCAGCCAGAAGAACCTGCGCCAGCTCCTGGAGGAGGCCAAACGACGGCTCCCCGATGCCGCCGCGGCCTGGTACAGCACCTCCTTGGTCATTGCCGGGGACTTGGAATGGAATGAAGTGGTCGTGCGGACCGTTGCCCTGGCGCGGTCCGGCGAGGCCCGCGAAGCCTTGGAGGCCCAGTGCGGCGCGCGGGTGGAGTGCTGGCGACGGAACACAGCCGGTTCGGTGGCACGCCTGAAACCGACGCAACGCCAGGAATTCGAGACCATCTTCGCCCCCATCGGATCGGCATTGGTCAGCACCCTCGGGATGCCCGAGACCATCTCCCAAAAGACGGAGATCCTGAACAAGGACACCGGCCTGGTCGAGGCCCTGCCGCTGTATGCAGGGCACCTCTACGCGCTGCCCGAGAGCAAGCTGTTCCCCGAAACCTTCACCGGCTGGGAGGAAAGCGTCCTTGAAGCCGAGCAGGCCTCCGGCACGCTGCTGGGCTGGTACAGGAACCCCGTGGGCGGCAGCCACGCGCTGTCCGTGCACTACCTGGACTCAGAAGTGTCCAAGAACCTCTACCCGGACTTCCTGTTCTTCCACGACAATGGCGAAGGCGGGGTGGCCATCGACTTGGTGGACCCGCACAACCACTCATTGGCTGACACGTCCCCGAAGTGGACGGCCCTGGCCCGGTACGTCCGTGAACACGATGGTGACTTCCGTCGGGCCTCGATTGTCATCAAGGACACCGGGGGGGCCCTGCTGGCGATCCAACTTTCCGGCCAAACCGGGGACGGCCTGGAGAAGAAGTTGGCCGGCGCGACATCCAAGGAAGCCATTGAGCAACTGTTCCGCGAGGTGGGTGGAGCGTACTAGTGGCGGAATGCAGCCACGTGAGATGCGTGGATTCCACGACACATTGGAGGCAATCGTACAAATGTCTCATTAGAGGCTGCGGGTCGCCACCTATGATTTAGATGCCGTGAGACCGCTCCTCGAAAACCACTTCTCGTTGGTAGTTCGCGACTTCCTGCCTCGTCTGGGAGACAGCTACTGCGCTCATCAGACGATGCTGCGACAAGACACCAGGCGTTCGCGTGACCAGGCCGACTTCAGATAGCACTCTCCCTAAGAACTGAGCACCGGGTCCAGAAGGCCAAGGCCCCCGAAGAGTGCTGTAGATTCGGTCACCTCGGGGACAAGGCGAGTACCGCTGAGGTGGCGTCAAGCGGTCCGCCGGCCCCGCGCGCCAACGGACATTGCGTCGGGGCCGATCCCGACCCTGCCACGGTGGCCCGTCCAGAGGGGCTCGACCAGGTGAGGATTTGGGTTCCGTGGGGGCACTGCCGTCCCATCGCGCTCTGCCCAACTGTACGAGGGCTGGAAGTAAGGGCGTCAGCGCCTCGGTAACGGGACTCAACACCGTAGGCGGCCAGGAAGGGCGGTGCTGACGGAAAGGCCCTCACGAGGCGTCTGGAAGGCCGCTGAGGGCTACTCGAACAGACTTTCGCAGAGACACCTGTGGCGTGTGGTACAATTGAAAGTGGTCAGCAGTGTTTAAACACTTTTACCCCACTGGCTTCCTTCAAGCGAAGGAGTCCCGAGCAGGGTGAGTATCGTTGGAACCGATATCTCAGCTTACTCCGGGATAGGCGCCAAAGTCCAACCGGACCAAGGTGCGCGCCACGCAGCCCCAGTGCTGCATTGCGTTACCCACGCGCACAGTGTGCATGGGCTATACCCGGGCCAATAGGCCAGGAGATAGGAGGGCCATCATGGCCTACCTCAGTAATGCCTTCGGGCTCCCCCCAAGCGTCCCCTTCGTAGATGTGGACGTTGATCACGACAATAGGATCTTTGTGGATCCGAGCGCCATCAGGAATGGCTCGTGCCGATACTCCCTCCAGGCAGACGCCCGCCTCATTTCTTTCTTCGAGGAAGTGTTGCATTGGCGCCGCAGCCCGGACCTGGTGGAGCGGAGCCGCGGTTTGGACACTCTCCAGCGCATGAGGGAACCCGGCCAAACCAGGCTGGGTTATTCGGCTCGCGGGACAGACGGGAAGGGGTTCGGCAAGGGCCTCGGGCAGACGCTCTGGGATGCGCTTGGCGATCCCGTCTGTTCCGATAAGGCGCTGCACCGCATCGAACATCTCCCACTCTTCCTCGAGGGCGTGGGCAAGGACCTGATCTCTGACATGGTCACCCGCATTGTGATGGACATCCTCGTGGATTTCACTCAGGAGATGATGGTCAGCTACCCCCAGCTGGCCCGTGAGACCTCCATCGAAGCGATCATGCTCTGGGATCCCAACACCTTGGCGTGGATCGAGCGAGACGTGAAGCTTCCCTACATCGGAGGGAAGCAACTGATCCTGCTTCCACTTGGCTGGGTCAGCGACAAACTCCTCATGAGCGACCGGCCGTACTACAACCGGTACACGACCAGGCAGGAACAGCTCGACCTGACGACCTACGACCGCGACGGCAAGCGAGACCGTCCGACCAAGGAAGCGATCAAAGCGGACCACCCGGAGGTCAGGACCTTCAATCGAAACCGGACCGTTCAGGACCTCGGCAAGGTCGCGCACATCAGGCTCTACCAGCGGGAAGTGGACGAGAAATTCACTCCCATGGATGCGGCTCGGATCCGTGAGCACCTGAACAAGGAACTGGACCAGGCCAGCTAGCACCACTTCGACGGACTAGGGGACGGCGCGAGCGCGCCGTCCCCCTGAACCGGTCACTTGTAGGTGAAACTTCTACGGCGCTAAGGAACCACCGTCGGCGGAACTGGTGGATCACACGCTCCGGCGCGAGGCCCCCTCCCCCCACCGCGGGCACCCTCACCTGCTGCAGCAAGAACGACCGCACCGCGTGCTACGCACTCTGACGCTCCACCTACCCGGTGGCCGTCGCCGCCTACACCCACGACCAGCTCACCATCCCCGACCGGGTGCTGGCGCCGGCCAAGGACCAACTCATTGCTACCCTCGACGCGTTCCCGGACGACACGGATAGATCAAAATCCCGAAGCGTTGGAGCAGTCTTGTAGGGTGTGCCACATCTGCCCCAGTGGCAGGGGCACCCCGGAAAGGGGGTGAAACATGGGCAAATCATCGAAGCCTTCCAAGGCGGCGCTGTCCAAGGCGGGAGCGAAACTCGCCTCGAATTCCTCGAGCAAGCCGGCCAAGTCCCAGGCGGGATCCACGCTCGGCAAGGGCTAGGAACCAAGCCAGCAGTGGTGGGTGCCCGGATCGGGGCACCCACCACTATGGGCGCAAAAACGTGGGTTCCCGCGATTCCCACACTTCAATCGCCGATAACCGCACTTTCGTCATTTCTCCGCCGATTTTTCTGGGTGACCTGCACCGTTCGGAGACGTGTGTGGTGGCTCCTTCAAAGCGTCACGCGTCGGGCAGGATCTTCGGATCGTGCTCGAGTGCTGCGGTGATGGCATCCGGGGACGGAAGGGTCGCTTTCTCATCGACCGGCAGGGCCTCGTACGTGTAGGACGTCACGGCCAGGGGCTGGGCGGAACCGTCCAGGGCATAGCGCACGGTGCGGTCGTTCTTGGACCCGCACACCAGGATCCCGACGGTCGGTGCCTGCCGGGGCAACCGGAGCATGTCGTCGACGGCAGCGACGTAGAAGTTCAGCTGTCCCAGATGCTCGGGCTTGAACTTGCCGGCCTTGAGCTCCACCACCACGTAGCGGTCCGAAGGCACGTGGTACAGCAGGAGGTCCACGAAGAAGTCGTCCCCGTCGACATCCAGGTGATATTGGCGCCCCACGAAGGCAAAGCCCGGCCCGAATTCGGCCAGGGTCTGAGACAGGCGCAGCGTCATGGCCTCCTCCAGGGCGTGTTCTTGGGCTTCCTCGGTGAGTCCCAGGAAGTCCAGCACCAGGGGGTCCTTGGCGACCTCCCGCGCCAGGTCTGTGCCTTCGCCCGGCAGCCGTGCCTCGAGGTTGTTCGGGGCCGCACCGGTGCGGGTGTGCAGGGACGTGCGGATCTGGTGCTCCAGGACGGCCACCGACCAGCCATGCTGGACGGCCCGTGAGGCGTACCAGCGACGCAGTTCATGGTCGTCCAGCTTGTTCAGGAGCGCGACGTTGTGACTCCAGCTCAATTGTCCAGACGGCGTCTGGACAATTGGTTCCTCGCCGTTCCAGGCCGCGGCGAAGGCACGCATGTTGTACACATTGGTCCGGGAGAATCCCTTCATATGAGGGAACTCCGCGCGCAGGTCGTGGGCGATCCGGTCAAGGACCTTGCTCCCCCATGGCTGGCCATGCTGGCGCTGAAGGATGGTGCGGCCAATGTTCCAGTACAGCTCGATCATGGCGGTGTTCACGACGCGCTGCGCGCGGTGCTGTGCTTCCCGTACGAGGTCTTTCAGGGTGGTGAGTGCGTCGGAATAGTCCCCGGGAAGGTCAGGCTCGAGCTCGGTCATGGTTCAACCCTAGTTGGAGGCACCGACGTCCCGGCCCAATTGTCCAGACGCCGTCCGGACAATTGGCGGACAAAGGGCCTGACCCCATCAACTGACAAGATAATTATTGGCAGGGGTTGCCGCGGACGGGCTGAGCGGGGGCAATGGGCACTTTCTGATCGGGAAGCCACGTCCGGCGCCGTGTGGATTCGAGGAAATATACGGTAGATGTGGGTACTCCCGCCACGTCTACCGGAATGGTCTAATCGCCGATAACCGCACTCCTGTCGCACGATGATGCTTTCCCGTCCATCGGGGAATCTGCTCAGTGATCCGGCTTGGGATGGGGTCGCGCTCCCACGGTTTCCTGGGAGATATGCCAGTCGGCGGAGGTGGCGCCAAATGCCTCGTTGGGTTCCGGACCAGCGCCCTTCGTTTGCGAGATGCCGGTCAGTCCGTGCAAGGATGGGCTGATTATGACCATGGACTTTGCGTTACGCATGCCTTCGTATTGATACGCTCGAAGTATGCGTGCAATTGAAGAAATCATTGCCGGTCGCCTGACCGGGGAGTTGGGGCAGGCTGCCCACCATCGTCATATCCTGACGGTCTTTGGTCTCTACGCGCGTCCGGCCGGTGTTCCGATCGCCGTGGCCGCCATCGTGCAATTGCTGCAGGATCTCGGTGCCGAGCCGGCGAGTGTCCGGTCGTCGATTTCCCGGTTGAAAAAACGCGAAGTGCTCATTAGCGAACATGTCAAGGGCGAGGCGGGGTATGCCCTGTCGCCCGCGTTGGAGGAACACATGCGCGTGGGCGACGAACGCATCTTCTCGCCTCACCCGGCACGGGTCTCCGATCCCTGGCTGCTGGTGTCGTTTTCGGTTCCAGAGGCCCAGCGTGGGCAGCGCCACAAGATCCGCAGCGGGCTGGCCCGGATGGGGTTCGGCGTGGTCGGTGCCGGACTGTGTGTTGCCCCGGGGAACGTCTACGACGAGGCCCTGGAATACCTGCAGGACAACGACCTGCTCCAATTCGTCGACTTTTTCCACGCCGACCATGGCGGGCCGAAGGAACTGCGAACCAAGGTGGCCCAGTGGTGGGACCTGGACAGCCTGGAAGCCCACTACCAGGAATTTATCGACAAGTACTCCGTGTTGCTGGGCAGATGGGGCGATCCGGCCCAGCAGACGGAAGCCGGCTCACGGGCGGCCTTCGGAGACTTCATTCGGATGGTGACCGATTGGCGCGCCCTGCCCTATCTGGATCCGGGCCTTCCGGCCGAGGCGCTGCCCGAATCCTGGAAGGGCGGCGAGGCGCGTTCCCTCTTCCTGGACCTGCGGGCGCGGCTCAGCCCGCTGGCGGGCTGGCACGCCCAGCGGGTCATCCATTCGGCGGGGGCTCCGGCCGGCCAAGGACGAACCCGGCAAGCCGCCGGCGCAGCACCAGCGACTGCCTAGCGAATTGCTCGGGGTCGGTGCCTTCGAGCATGGGCGCGTCGGCCCAGGCGCGGCGGGTTCCGAACCAGAACGGCAAGTCGAGGCAATGCCCGCCCATCAGCCCCGGCAGCGGGCTGCGCATGCTTAGTTCCATCAGCTCCGAAGCAAGTCCTCGCTGGCGGTAGGCGGCATGGAGTTCCGTGGGGAATCGCTGGAACTGGATCCACGATGAAATCGCCACCAGCCGCTCGTAGGGCCCCCGGGACCGGGTTTCCGCTGCGGGCGGCACGGCGCCGGGATCCAGGGCCGCGATCCAGTCCTCAACCATTTCATGGGTCACCGCACGCTCCGGATCCGAGGCGAAGAAGAACGTCGCCGTTTCATCGGCCGTGAAGCTGAGCAGGACCTCCTCGACGTGGCGGTGTTGCGCGCACCATGCGGGGTCAAGGAAGCGCCCGGGAATGTTCTCCGCTTCGCTGGGCAGGTACCCGGAGGCAGCGTGCCCCACGGGCCGCGGCAAGGCGGTTTCCTGCAGGGCGCCGGCGCCGGCCCTCAACAGATCCGGGATCCCGGCGTTTTCCATCGTCTGCGGATGCAGGAGCCGGGCCGCAGCATCCCTCACGGCACCGAGACGTTCGCGCGTCCACGGTTGGCGCGTGGCCATGCTCAGCAGCGCCACGCGGCGCATGAGCCCGCGCGCGGCAGGATCCAGGCTGAGCAGATGCACGTACCAGGCCCCTGCCGACTGCCCGGCCACCGTCACTTCGTCCGGGTTCCCGCCGAAGGCCCCGATGTTCTCCCGCACCCAGGCAAGGGCCAGTGCCAGATCCTGCAGCGGGAGGTCGGGTGTGTCCGGCGGCGCCAAGTGGGCCACGGGGCCCAGCCGGTAGTTCACCGTCACTACCACCATGCCCTCGGCGGCCAGCAACGAACCGTCATACCATTCGTTGGATCCTCCCCCGCCCATCCAGGCACCGCCGTGGACAAAGACCACGACCGGCGCTCCGATGGCATTTGCGGGTGCCCAGACATTGAGGAAGAAGGCATCCTCGGCCTGTGGATTGGGCTCGCCCGTTCCCATGGCTGCAGCCAGCCGGCTGCGGAGCTGGGGAAAGACGGGAACCCCGGCCAGCCGGTCGACATCAAGCTGGCCGGCCGCCGCGACGGGGGCGGCGAACCGTTCCCCTCCCGACAGCCGCGCATACCGGATGCCCAGCACGGAACGGATCCCCGCCTCGCTTGTCCTTTCCCTGAATCCGCCCGGGGCGACGGGGCTGGAGGTTCCCATCACGTGTCGTTGCCCTACAGCTTCGTCGAGATGTAGTCGGTCTCGGTCATGCCGTTGCCGTGGAGTTCATAGCCCATGGGTGCGGTAATCGAGGCGTGCCGTGTCCCGGTGTTGATGTCCCTCCACATGCGTCCCAGCAGGCTGTTTTCGGCAAAGGCCGCGGTCCCGTGCAACCAGCACAAGTCGTTGACCGCGTCCACCAATTCGTGGCCCGCGTGCCCGATCCCGCCGCGGTTCCGTGCGCGATCCGCCAAAGGAATGGGCGTGGTGCTTGCGGCCGCGGCGTCGATCTCGGCGGCGGAACGACGCAGCAGCAGCAGGGCCGAATCGATCTTCATGCTCGCCTGCCCCAGGTTCTGCACGAAGGCGCCCGAATCGATTTGGCGCTTGTACTGGGTGTAGGTGATACCGCGGGATTGGGCCTTTTCCGTGACGAAGTCCAGCGCCGCTGCCGCGGCCCCCAGCGACGCGGCCTGGATGGTAGTGGACATGGTCAGGTGCGGGGTGAGGCGCCGGGCAAAGGTCGCGTTTGGATCCTTTTCGTTCGCGTCCCCCATCAGCTGCTGGAACGTGATGACACGATCCCGGGGCACCCACAGGTCCCGGGTGGACATGGTGTTTGATCCCGAGCCGCGCATGCCGATGGTGTACCAGGTGTCCTTGACCTCGTATTCGCCGCGGCGCATCAATGCGAAGCCGATCTGCGGGGTTTCGCTTGTCCCGTCCTCGATGAAGAGGATGCCAATGGCCCACTCGGAGTGCGAGGAGTTCGAGGCGAACGGCCATTCGCCGGTGACCCGCCAGCCGCCTGCGTCGGGGGTTGCAGTGCCTTGCGGGCTGGCGAAGATCGAGGCCATGCGCACCGGGCCGTCGGCGAACACCTCGTCGAGGACCTCATCGGAGTAGCGGTTGGCCAGCATGACCGATCCGTTGGAGATGACGGTGCACCAGGCGGCGGCAGGGTCGTAGTACCCGATGGTGCGGGCGACCTCCAGGAGCATAGAGGCGCCGCCCTCGTGGCCCCCGTAGCGCCGCATGGCTGCGATGCGCATGGCCCCGATGGAATCCAAGGCCTCGATGGACTCATCGGACATCACGCGTTGCTGGTCGGCAACCACCGCGTTCTTGCGCAACAGCGGGCCGATCTCGTGGACGCGCTGGACCATGTCGGAGACGACCTGCGCCGAAGGGGCTTCGGCTAAGACCGCACGGGTGTCTTCGGTAGACGGGTTTACTGCTACTTGTGTCATTGCTCTGCCTAACCTTGGATGTTGGATCTTGCCAGGGGCGTGCGCAGGTCTTCTTCGCCGAAGGTTCGGCGGACCTCGTGGAGGTCCATGAATTCCTGGCACCGGGTGATGCGTCCGTCGATGACGGTCATGATGGTGACAATGTCGTTGTCAAAGAACAATCCGTCGCGGGTGGTGGCGGTTTCGCGCAGGTGGGTGACCACCGTGGACTGCCCGGCGTCGAGATACATGCCGCGGATTTCCATAGCGGCGCTGCCCGGCACGAACGTCGCCGCGAGTGTTCCGATCAATTCCTCGAAGAATTCATCCACCCCGCGATAGGTCCTTGCCAGGGAGGAGTGGTGACCCACGAGCGTCCATTCCACATCCTTGGCCAGCACCGCGCGGGCCGTTTCCGCGTCTCCTGCCGCCTGCGCTTCCCAGAACGTCCGCACCGCGAGCATTTGCGAGCCGGACGCGTCCTCCATCAGGCGCCCGTCCCCGTCGCCACCCCGGGCTCGGCCAGCAGCGTGATGTTGAAGTCGTCGCAGGCATTCTGCAGGCGCTGTTCCGTTTCCTCGTCCATTTCCCAGCCGCGCTGTGGCCCGGCGTAGTCCGCGGGGATGGCCACGGCGCGGAAGAACTTCTCCAGTCCGCCGGGTGCCGACATGACCAGCCATTTTGCTTCGATGTCGGGGCTGGCTTGGAAGGTGTGCGGGACGTCCTTGGGCATCAGGATGCAGTCACCGGGGCCAAGAGTCAGGCCGTCTGCTTCGGCGGCCCAGAACGTTACGGTTCCTTCAAGGATGTAGAAGATCTCGTCCTCGCCGACGTGTTCATGCAGCGGCGGTTCCGAGGCGAGCTTCGAGTGGGTCAGTGCCATCATGAATCGCCCGTCCGTCATTTCACTGCTGATGATCGGCTGGATCAAGTCGCCCAGGAACCACAGGTTTTCCCGCTCGGACTGGCGGACCACGCTCAGGCGGCTGGTCTGGCGCTGGATTTGCTCTGTCATTTTTTTGCTCCTTCATGGCGGGTGGGTGCACCGGCACCGTATGTTGTGACCGAAACTACTACGGTCGCAACATAAGTGCAATAAAGTTTTGTGAGCTGCGTCATATTGCCGCAATTTAGACGAACGTTCAAAAAGAGCTATACACGCTCGCTTTCATCTGGCAGGCTTCTGCTCACAGGAAGTTCCACCGAGCCCCGGCGGCGGTGGAGGAACCAGCCAAGGAGCAAAAAATGATCATGACATCCCAGTCCCTGGACTCGCAGGTCCTCCGCGAGACCTTTGCCCACTTTCCCTCAGGGGTTGCCGCGATGACGGCCGAGGTCGACGGCCTCGCCCATGCGCTTGTCGCCTCGTCGTTCACCGTCGGCGTCTCGCTCGAGCCGGCCCTGGTGATGTTCGCGGTCCAGAAGTCCTCGGGGACTTGGCCCATTCTCCGGCAGGCAACTCGCGTCGGAGTTTCCATCCTGGGACAGGACCAGGGCGCGCTCTGCAGGCAGCTCGCCAATCGGGACAAGGACGCGCGGTTCGCCGGCGTGGAGGTGCATCGCCTGGATTCAGGCGCCCTGCTGCTGCCCAACGCCTCCCTGTGGTTTGAATGCAGCGTCTTCGACGAACATCCCGCCGGGGACCACGACGTGGTGCTGCTGGAAATCCATGCCCTGCACCTCGACAAGCAGACCAGCCCGCTGGTGTTCCACGACTCCGCCTTCAGGCAACTCGCCGCATAACCACGCATCCCGGCGATCGGGCATTTCGATGACGATCGCCACCAAGCCGCATCGAACCCGCGGCCGGCGGCAAAGCGCCAGCACCCGCACGAAGCGTGATCCATCCATGGGATGCAGGTACCAGGCCGCGCCCTTTCCACGGAGCCCAAAAATCCCACCCGTCCGACGTCTACTCGCGAAGGCACCACCATGACTGAAACAACCACCACAGCGTTACCCGGCTCGTCCGACACTCCCATGGAGCGAAAGGAAAAGCGCAAGATCATCCTTGGCGTGGGCGTCGGCAACGCCCTCGAATGGTACGACTGGACCGCCTATTCCATCTTCGCCGCCTACTTTGCCGGCCAGTTCTTCCATGCCCAGGACCCCGTCACGGCCCTGCTGGGAACGCTGGCCATCTTCGGGGCCGGCTTCTTCATGCGACCCCTGGGCGGACTGTTCTTCGGCTGGTTCGCCGACAAGTACGGACGCCGCCACGCCATGAGCGTATCGATGCTCATCACCGCAGGCGGCAGCCTGCTCATCGGCATCTCCCCCAACTACCAAATGATCGGGGCCACTGCGGCAGTCTTCCTGCTCGCGGGCCGCATGCTCCAGGGCCTCGGGCACGGCGGCGAGGTGGTCTCCTCGTTCACCTACGTCACGGAAATGGCCCCGCGGCACTCCCGCGGCTTGTGGTCATCCTCGGTATTCGTCTTCGTCACCGTCGGCGTCATCGCCGCCACCCTGCTCGGCGCCGTCTTATCCTCGACCCTCGGCACCGACGCCGTGCGCGAGTGGGCCTGGCGGGTGCCCTTCATCCTCGGCGGCCTACTCGGCGTCTACGCCCTATACCTCCGCCGCAAGCTGGATGAAACCCCCATGTTCCGCGCCAAGGTCGAAGCCGCCGAGGCAGCCAAGGCCGCCGGGCTGGCAGCTCCGCGCACACGCGGGTTGGGACGCGAGATCTGGCGCCACCGCCGCGCCTGCCTGCGCATCGTCGGCCTGGCCGCCGGCGGCACCGTGATGTTCTACGTCTGGTCGATCATGGCCCCGGCCTTCGCCATGGGCCCGCTGAAAATGGACCCTACCCAGGTACTGTGGATCAGCACCGGCGCCAACGTCTTCTTCATGGCCTGCCTGGTGTTCTGGGGCTGGCTCTCGGACCGCATTGGCCGCAAGTTCAACTGGTACTTCTTCGCCATCGGTGCCATCGTGCTCATCATTCCGCTCACGCTCGTTCTCAACGGCGGACCCGAGGTCTGGCGCCTGGCCTGCTACATGGGCGTGGGCATGATCCTGATTTCGGCGCCAACGGCAATCATGCCCGCGACCTTCCCCGAGCAGTTCCCCACCCATGTGCGCGCAGTGGGCATGGGCCTGCCCTACTCAATCGCCGGGGCCCTGGCTGGCGGCACCGCACCTTACCTCCAGACGTGGCTGTACTCCCAAGGCAACCCACGGATCTTCGACATCTACCTGATGGTGCTCTGCGCATTCGTACTCATCGCAGCAATCGCCTCCCCCGAAACGAAGGGCAAGGACCTCAACGACTAGTCCGTGACCACGGGGATACCCTATTCCCGAATCTCACCCGGGGGAGGGCCACGCGGCCCTCCCCCGGGTGTTTGGTACACCGGTATTGGATGCCGCCCTCTCAGGGCAATTCGGATGACCATGGCCGGGTCACCACCCTGCTACCCACGGCAAGCGCGACAGCACGGATTGCTCCCCCAGGAATCGGGGAATCGACCGTGCCGATGCCGATATTCCGCCACAGAGGTTGCAATGCCTACTACGACTCGTTGATGATCGCCGATAACCGCACTTCTGTCGTTCAGAAATGATCCTCTTGCAGAATCCGCGGGATAGGTCTCGGTGAAGTGGCATCCCTGTCGTTGGCGCCATCGGCAAAGACGGGCAGGGCCGGAAAATCAACCGGCCCTGCCCGTCTTTACCCCGGGATGTCGGGAGACATCATCCGACCATGATGTCCATGCCCGGTCCCGTGCCCGTGCCGGTGATGAAGAACAGCGTCAGCACCAGCACCCACAGGACCCAGAATACGACGGTGAATGGCAGCATGCGGGCGATGATGGAACCGATGCCGGCTTCTGGCTCGTATTTGCGCAAGAAGCCCAGGATAATCACCAAGTACGGGTTCAAGGGAGTCAGTGCCTGGGTGGCGGAATCTCCCACGCGGAAGGCGGCTTGGACGAATCCGGCCTCGTAACCGATCAGGGCAAACATCGGAATGAACACCGCGGCAATCAGCGTCCACAGGGAGGATCCCGAGGATATCAACAGGTTCAGAATCGATACCACCACGATGAACGCGATGATGGCCCCGTAGCCGGTGAAGTTCACGTCCTTGAGCGTTTGCGCGCCCGACACGGCAACCCAGGACGCCAGCCCCGACCACGTGAACAGGGCGAGGAACTGGGCCAAGATGAAGGCCACCACGATGAAGGACACCGCGTCCTTCACTGCCTGTCCCATCATTTCCACGACCGACTGGATGTTGGTGATCAAGCGCAGACGTGCGCCGAAGACAATGGCCGGCGCCAGCACGACGCAGAACACTATGAAGATGACCGAGCTTAACAGGGGGGACTTGGGCAGAAACCCGCCGGTCTCGTTGCGCAACGGCGCACCGGCCGGAAGGGCCAGGGCCAGGATCAGCCCGACGACCACCAACAGGGCGATTCCTGCCCAACGCAGGGCCGACTTCTCCGCGGCGGTGACGTCCGTGCTGGCTTCTTCGGCTGCCGTGGCGTTGACCCCGACACCGGTGCGGTTCAGCCGCGGCTCGAGCAGTTTGTCGATGACTAGGCCGCCGGCCACCGTGAGGACACCGGCGAGCACGATGTTCAGCAAAAGGTTGGACACCGCAGTGACCGGCAGCACCAGCCCGGCGACCGGGACTGCGGCGGCGTTGGAAATGCCGGCCAGCAAGGCGTCGGTCGACGTGACGAACGGGGTGCAGCTGAAGGCGGCAATGCCCACGGCATAGGACCCAAGCAGGCCCGCGACCGGGTTGCGGCCTGCGGCTCGGAACACCAGGGCGGCAATCGGCGGGATGACCAGAATCGAGGCGTCGGACATGATGTGCGCGCACAACGCCACCAGTGCCATGACGTAGGGCAATGCCCAGGCAGGGGCGCGGCCCAGGGTGGACTTTACCAGCACCAGCAGCAGGCCAGTGCGTTCGGCAACACCCACGGCCAACAACAAGGTGACCACTACCCCAAGGGGCGGGAACCCGATGAAGTTCTGCACTGCGGTGGTCATCAGCCAAGTGATGCCCTCGCCGGTGAACAGGCCCTTGATCGCGGTGGGTCCTTCGGCACCGGGAAGCGTGGTGTTGACATTGAACCAGGACACCACCGTGGAAATGAGTCCCACGGCCAGGAAGAGGTACAGGAAGAGGGCGAAGGGCTCGGGCAGCCTGTTGCCCACGCGCTCAATGCGGTCAAGGGCGGCCGCTCCGAACTTCTTCTTCTCGCTGGAAGGCCGGGGCGCCGGCTTCTTGCCCATCAATGTGCTCATGCGCCTACTCCTGCGGGGACCGAGGTACGAAGGTCCTTAACCATCCGGCCCTTGGCAAAGACGATATCAATGTTCTTCGCATCGGCCAGCGCGTGGATGGAGCCCAGCGGATCAACGCCTGTCAGCACGATGTCTGCGTCCTTGCCGGGCTCGATGGATCCAACGCGGTCCTCCAATTGCAGCAGCTTTGCGGCGTTCAAGGTTCCGGCCACGAGCGCATCCATGGGGGACATGCCGAAATCGACCAAGTGTCCAAGCTCCGTCAGATTGATGCCGTGCTCGCAGACCCCGGCATCGGTCCCCAGCGCGACTTTGACCCCGGCGGAGATGGCCTTCGAGACGCAGCCGTAGAGCTTTTCCTGCAGGCGCAGCTTCTTTTCCACCGCATACGGGGCGGCCTTGGCCGGGTCCGGGGGGATGGTTCCTGTGCTCAGGGTGGGAACGAGGAAGCTGCCCTTTGCAAGCATCAATTCGATGGCCTTGTCATCGATTTCGTAGCCGTGCTCGATGCTGCGCACCCCCGCGACCAGGGCGTTGGAAATGGAACGCGCCGACTGGGCATGGGCGGCCACCGGTACGCCGTGGCTGCTCGCTTCCTCGACGATGGTTCGCATCTCGGCAATGTTCAGGCCGTCGTGCCAAGGGGTGTCGCGCGGGGACCAGACGCCGCCGCCCGCCATGACCTTGATGACCTTACCGCCCAGGCGCATGACCTCGCGGGTGTTGCGCAGCGCCTCGTCGACACCGTCGGTCAGGAAACCGATGTCCCCGTTGGGGGACAATGCCTCGCCCTGGTTGAATCCGCAGCAGGTGCGGAAGTCGCCGTGGCCGCCGGTGGGTCCCAGGGCGCGGTAGGCAAAGACGATTTCGGGACCCTCGATAAGCCCGCGTTCAATGGCAACCTCGGTCGCCATATCGATGCCGCCCAGGTCGCGCACGGTGGTGACGCCGGCATCGAGCGTGGCGCGCAGCAGCGGGATGGAGGCGTAGTAGCCAAAACGCGGGGGCAGGTGCAACATACCTGTGCCGCTGAGCTGGCCGGCGGGCATGGCCAAGTGGACGTGCGAATCGATGAAGCCAGGGAGCAGGAATTGTCCGCGCCCGTCAATGCGGACCGCATCGGTGTCCAGGATGGGTGTCTCGGCGTCCGGTCCAACCCACTGGATCTTGCGTCCACGCAAGACGACGGTGTGCATCTGTGCCGGGGCGGCACCCGTGCCATCGATCAAGGTTGCATGTTCGATCACCGTTTGTCGCTGCTGTGGCATCTTTCCTCCATGTGCTCCAGGTCATATATCGAACTAAACGCTAAGATGATGAGGCGCTTTTCTTTCAAAACGCACGAAAATGGTTATAGGAGCAAAAACTTGCAAGGAACTGACGGCATGTCCGAAAACGACATGGAACTCGTCAATGCGCTGCAATTGGCGCCGCGCGTGAGCTGGAGCGAGCTGTCCGTGATCCTGGGCCAACATGCCACCACCCTGGCCCGACGCTGGGAACGCATCACCAATGCAGGCATGGCGCGCATCTCGATTGCACCGGGGTCGGGCATGGCGGCACTGATGGAATTGGCATTCATCGAACTGACTTGCCGCAACAGCCAAGTCACCCAGGTGGCCGAAGACTTGTTTCAGGACCACAGGACCATGACGATCCAGTTCATTGCGGGATCCGCACATCTTCTGGTGACGGTCGCAGCCCCCGGGCAGAGCCTGGCCGACTTCCTGCTCACCACCATTGGCTCCCTAGACGGAGTGTTGCATTACTCGGTGCGAACCGTGACAGGCCAGCTAGTGGAAGCCAGCAACTGGCATTTTCGTGCGTTGCCGCCGGCTACCATGCGCAAATTGCGCCGGCTGGTGAACCCCCCGGAATCCCACGGCGGAGAGACTCATGTCGCGATGGATGAGATAGACCAGGAAATCGTGCGCTCCTTGAGCATCAACGGTCGCATGGGCTTCAGGGAAATCGCCCAGCGTGCCGGGATCACCCCACCCGCGGCGGCGCGGCGGGTCAACCGCCTCATTGGCGGCAACTACATCATGGTGCGGTGCGACATTGTGCGACAGGGGCTTGGCCAGAATGTCAGCGCCGTGTTCTGGGGGTCGATGTCACCCGAAGACATCTTGCTCGTGGGCCCCAACCTAGCAGCGGAACTGCCCGAAATCCGGATCATGACGGCGGTCACCGGCGCCAACAACATCCATATGGTGGTGTGGCTGAACAGCCCCTGGGATTCGCTCGCCGTCGAACGCAAGATCCTGCACGCGATTCCCGGACTGACGATCGATGACCGGCGCATCGTCTTGCGTACCTTTAAATACAACGGGGCGCGCATCACCGAATCCGGGCGATTTGGCGACGTGCTGCCCGTGGGATTCTGAGTTTTTTGCCTTCGCTCTACCCGCTGGGGCCTAGGGGTGTGGATCAGCAACCGGTCACCAGGCGCGCGTGTCGGCAGGAAGGTGCTTCTTTTCCGACCCCTTGGCTGGCCCCTTCGATGTAATATCGCAGGCCGGCCGGGTTGCGCCCCTCGGCGTC
>NZ_JAHRED010000015.1 GCF_019084045.1 Paeniglutamicibacter quisquiliarum | reverse complement strand
GCTGACCGACAAAGGGCAGTGTCCGGCGGCTGGATCCGGGAACTGGTTGCTCTCAAGCTGCGCAACTCCGAAAGTCCGGCAGCCATGCATCGCGCCACTCCTGCTCGCGGCAGACCGCGTGGAGGTTTGGAAGCCTGGCGTAGGGCATTTGTTGGTTCCAGAACCACCCGGGCGGTGCTTGCATAGGGGATAAAAGGCAAAAGCTTCCCCCAACGAAATTCAAGGCCCTCGGCCCGAGGCCTTCGATCCTGATGCCGGGTGAATCCGATTCTGCGGAACACATGCAGTGCTTGCAGCGGTGGAAATGCATAGTCGGCCGCACGTGAAATGGATGCAGTCTTGGCGAAGGTGGCGTTGGATACATCCTGCTCCCAAGGAATCGTGGTCATGCAAAAGTGAAAGACAAGGGCCGGCTGGACCTGATCTCAGCCTGCACTACGGACAGGGCGTCGGCCTGCCCGCGCGTCCGAGGCGAAAAATGTAAGTGCCGGAACCTGGTGCCTCGATCAATAGGCAGAGAACAGAGCTAGATGATTCTGAACGGGAATGCCGATGTCGTTGCAATTCACCGCTGTGCCCAAATCGAAGTGAGGTGGAGGCATGCCGCTTCCGGACCGGCCATGTGGGTGGAAGGCCAGAGCGGATGGGCCGGACCGGCGGAGCACGCAGAGATTCCTGGGCAGCAACCGCCAGCACCCTGAAGAAGAGTGGAGACTGGAAACTGCGAACCGCACTCGGCTTGGACACACTCCATGCCGGTGAGAACGCACCGGCATGGCCGCTTGCCGGGTGACAACAATCGGGGGCCGGCGATTGAATCCCACTGCAGTTGCCCGACCGCGCCCACCAGGGTGTGGACAACCGTGCTGTGCAGTGGGCTTGGAGATCTCCGGACTGGCACTGCAGGCTTTCGAGGCATTTGTGGGGCCCAAGCGGTGCATCAGTGCGGCGGCGGACAAGTTCTAACCTTGGATTACGTAAACAAACAATTTTCGTTGTTTGTCGTGGTGAATGCTGCCAGAAGACGTCCTACGCCACTGTTTAGGAGCATGGACCCCGGGTAGGGCTTAAAAAGCTCGGTGCATCCGTCCCGAGGGACGGATGCACCGAGCTGGTGAAATCGCGGGCGCGTGTTAGAGGTACGCGGCGAATTCCTTTTCCAGGACCGGCTTCGGCTTGGCGCCGATGGAGGTGGCGACGTGTTCGCCGCCCTGGAAGACGTAGACGGCGGGAATGCTGGTGATGCCGTACTTGGCGGCGATGGCCGGGTTGTCATCGACGTTGACCTTGACCACGTCGACTTTCTCGGCGTGCTCGGCGGCGATCTGTTCGAGGATCGGGGTCAGCTGGCGGCAGGGGCCGCACCATTCGGCCCAGAAGTCCACGATGACGGGCTTGTCGGCCTCGAGGACATCTGCCTGGAACGTTGCGTCGGTGACGTCTTTGGTCTGGCTCATGGCCTGCACCTTTCGTAAGTGGTTTCTTCCCGGGACGGGAAGGGTCGGTCTAGTGGGAAACGGGGACGGCCTGCGCGGCCGCGTTGGCCTGCACATCGGCCAGGTAGTGCTCGACGTCCAAGGCCGCGGCACAGCCGGAGCCGGCCGCTGTGATGGCCTGGCGGTAGGAGGCGTCGATGACGTCGCCGGCGGCGAAGACGCCGGGGAGGCTGGTCTTGGAGGTGCGGCCCTCGACGGCAATGGTGCCCTCGGCGGTCAGGTCCAGGACGTCCTTGATCAGGTCGGTGCGGGGGTCGTTGCCGATCGCCACGAACATGCCGGTGACCGGGACGTCCTGGCGGGCGTCGGTCTTGAGGTTGCGCAGGGTCATGCCGGTGACCTTCTGCTCGCCGGTGATGCCGACGACCTCGGAATCCCAGATGAATTCGATCTTCGGGTGGGCCAGGGCGCGGTCGGCCATGATCTTGGAGGCGCGCAGGGTGTCGCGGCGGTGGACCACGGTGACCTTGGAGGCGAACTTGGTCAGGAAAAGGGCCTCCTCCATCGCGGAGTCGCCGCCGCCGATGACGGCGATTTCCTGTTCGCGGAAGAAGAAGCCGTCGCAGGTTGCGCACCAGGAGACGCCGTGACCGGCCAGGCGCTTCTCGTCGGGCAGACCGATCTCGCGGTAGGCGGAACCGGTGGACAGGATCACGGCGTGGGCGCGGTACACGGTGCCGTCGCCCAGGGTGACGACCTTGACATCGCCGCCCAGCTCGACGGCGGTGACGTCGTCGAAGAGGATCTCGGCGCCGAAGCGCTCGGCCTGCTTCTGCATGTTGTCCATGAGGTCCGGGCCCATGATGCCCTCGGGGAAGCCCGGGAAGTTTTCCACGTCGGTGGTGTTCATGAGCTCGCCGCCGGCGGTCACCGAGCCGGCGATGACCAGTGGCTGGAGGTTCGCCCGTGCCGTGTAGACGGCCGCGGTGTAGCCGGCGGGGCCGGAACCGATGATGATGACGTTGCGGATGGCATCTGGTGCTTCTGTGGCCACGGGTGGAGGACCTTTCGTGAGTGCGGGCTGGTTTCAAACACGCCGCGGGTAAGAGGGGACTGTCCGGCATAACAGCAAATGCCGTGTTGGTATTCCCGGCCGGGTGGGCTAGGAGACGCGGAACTCTCCGATTTGCAGGCCGTAGGGGCGGGAGGGATTGGCGCCCGAGGCACGGCGAGGCAGTTCGGTGACGTTCAGGAATACGTATTGCCCCTTGGCAGCCGCACCTTCCTCGTCGCTGACCGGGACGGTGACGGTGGGTCCGGTGAAGGAACCGCTGGAAACCAGCTTGGCATCGGAGAGGTCGTCCGTCTTGCCCACCCGCAGCTCGAAGGATCCGCCGGTGCCGTTCAGGCCCTCAAGCTGGATCTCCGACACGTCGGAAAGCTCCTCCAGCTCGGCGATGAACACCATGTTCGCCGCCAGCCCGCCGAACTGGGGGGAGGTGTAGGAGTAGGACTTGTAGAGGCTTGCCGGGTTGCCGTCGATGGCCTTGGCCAGCGTGCTGTCAGTGTCCGCGTTGAGGTCCTGGTTTCCCGGGACCATGCGCGAGAGGTCGGCGACCACGGGTTTCACCGGTGCGGCGCTCGGCGTCTCCGAGGCCTGCGCGCTGCCGGACTCGGCGGCGCTCTGTGTGGGGGCGCTGCTGGCCACCGGTGCCGGCGTGCGGCCACCCAACGCGTTGTAGGCGAAGACGACGGCAAGGACAAGCACCGCGCACAGCAGTGCACCCACGAGCAGGCGCATGGTCTTCTTTCCGCCCTCGCCGGCTTCCTCGTCCTCGTCGTAGTCGTCGGGCTGCGGTTCCGCATAGGACTGGGCCGCCACCGGGAAGCTCGAGGCGACGCGCTGGCCGGATTCGTCGACGGTGATGCCACGGGACTTCTGTGCCGCGGCCAGGGCCGCAGCCGAGGTCACGACGGGTTCATCGGTGTGGTCCGCCGTTTCCATCCGGGTGACCTTGGGAGCGGGCCTGACGGCCGGCGGTGCCGTGGGAGCCGGAGGAGTGGTGGGGGTTGCCTGGGTCGCGGCCGGGGAATCGCGTTGTACCGGCGCGGGGGAGGGCACCACCGGGGCAGGAACGGAGGGCGAGGACGCCGAAACGGCCGGGGCCTGCTCCGTGCTCGATCCCACCGATGCAGCAGGGGGGACGGGCGGGACAGACGGCGGTGCCTGCTTGCCGCGGGCGAAACGGCCCTTGAAGCTGTTCAGCTTCTCGTTGAGGCTGATCTCCGGCAGCCTGTCGAGCATGGACGGACGCTGCTCTTCCTGGGCGCGCTGGTCCTCGTAGTATTCGGCGTCGTCCTCGTAGCTTGCCGGTTCCTTTGAACGGGTCACGCCGAAGATCTCGGTGCCCAGGGTGTCGGTATAGAACGGCTCGACGTAGGTGGCATCGACCTGGACCACGAGGTCCAGGAGGTCTGCGGGCTCGGCAAGGTTGGTCACCAGGTAGGTGTTGCCCTCGGAAATTCCCAGGTCCAGGACCTGTACCGCGGCGTAGCGTTCACCGGTGGCAATTTCTCGCGCACTGGTGGCCAGCTGCGAGGCATTGGTCGTGGAACCGACGAGGATGCTCACAGGTCGGTTGAGCACCTGATCGATGCCACTGAGGACCTGGTCTCCGTCAGCCGAGGTCAAGACCGATTCGGTGACCTGGTAGCGGCCGCCAAGCATGGCTCCGGCGTCGATGGGCTGCGACACGATTCCCTCCCGGGATTACTTTGCGTTGCCGGCACCCTCATGGGTGCCCCGTTCCATGTTACCGGGATGGGCCAAGGATTTCGCGAAGTCCGGGGGCGATGTCGGGCGCGCGCCGGGCGCCTTGCGGGTGCCCGGGACGCTATTTACCGCCGCAATGCGGGGATCCGACGGGCCAGCGGGCCCAGGAAGTCATCCAGCTCTTCCGCGCGGATCAGGCGCAGCAAAATGATGTAGACCACGGCCATCACGGAGCCGACGACGGCAATCGAGATAACCGCGGCACCGATGGAACTCCATGCGAATCCCCAGTCGTAGCCGCCCAGCAACCACAGCACCCCGGCCCCCACGGCGCCGGAAATGGCAGCCATCACGCCGATCCGGACGTAAGTGTCAGCGACCCTGCCGCTGCCGTAGTCGCCATAGCGGCGCACGATGAGGAAGTGGGCAATCACGGCGGAGAGCACATTGGTCGCCCCGTAGATCAGTGCCACCGCCCGCGCAATTTCCGTTGCGGGCAGGACCTGCACCGCACCGAAGGCCAGCACCACGCACAGGCCGGCGATGACGGTCTGGATCAGCATGGGGGTCTTGGTGTCTTCCTCGGCAAAGAAGACCCTGATCATGAAGAAATGGATGGACTTGAACGGCAGTCCGAGCGTCGTGAGCAGCAGCAGCTGCCCGATGGCGGCGCCCTGCAACATCGCGCTGGACGAGCTGCCGGCAAACAGCCGGCCCAGCGGTCCCGCGAGCACGATGAAGGCCACCGTGGCAAAGACAATGGGCACGGCGCTGGTGCGCAGCCCGCGGGACAGCAACGGCGCAATGTCCCCGCGCCGCTTCTCGTGGAAGGCCTTGGTGAACTCGTTGAAGAGCATCGTGGCCAGGGTGAGGGCGAAGATGGAGTGGGGCAACACGGTGATCAGCTGGGAGGTGTTCAACGCCTGCTCGCCTGGAACCGATGCCCCGCCGTCGGCCAGCAGCAGACGCGCAGGGGACGCGGCCGAGACGAACTTGGAATTGATCAGCGAGGCGATGTTTCCGACCATCATCGAGCCCAGCGTCCAGGCGGCCAGCTTGCCCACGTGCCTCAGGCCCATGCCGCGCCAGGCGAAGTCAGGGCGCAGGTTCAGGCCAATCCGGCGCAACGGCCAGAACAGGGCCAGGGCCTGGACCGCGATGCCCAGCGTGGCACCTCCCGCGAGCAGCACCGTCTGCTCGGAGGTCCAGGTGTCCAGCTGGTCGTTGCCGCCGCCGTAGGCACCAAAGAGCACGATGAACGTGCCGATGGTGCAGATCTGCACCAAGTTGTTGGCGACCGGTGCCCACATGTAGGCGCCGAAGCGGTTGTGGGCGTTGAGCACCTGCCCGATGACCGCGTAGACGCCGTAGAAGAAGATCTGTGGCAGGCACCAATACGCGAACGTGGTGCCCATCGCGATCATTGGCGCGGTCCAGTTCAAGGTCAGCACCTTGATCAACGGTCCGGCCATGGAAACCAGCAGCACCGTGGCGAGGCCCATGACCACGATGGTGAGGGTCACGAGCTTGGAGGTGTACGCGGATCCGCGGTCGGAGGCCTTTGAGGCCTTGATGAGCTGGGGGACCAGCACCACGTTGAAGATGCCGCCGGCCAGCAGCATGAAGATGATCGTCGGAATGACGTTCGCCTTCTCGAAGATGTCGGCCATCGTGGTGCTCGAGCCGATGGCAACTGCCAGCAGCGCGGTGCGGATGAATCCGAGCACACGGGAGACCATGGTGCCCGAGGCCATCAGCGCATAGGCCTTGGAGTGGCTGCGCGATTGCTGCGGGGCGGTGGCCTGCGGGGTCTTGGGAGGCGTGCTGGGGCGCGCGGGGTGTTTAGATACCTGGGACATAGTTGGGGAGTACTTCACGCGCAAGGTCGGCGATGCGCCGCTCATTGGGGAAGGACAGGCGCTTGCCGAGATCAAGCAGCGGGACCCACGCCACGTCCACGGCTTCGTGGTCCGGGTCGTTTTCGATGGTCAGCTCGCCGCCCGTGGCACGCAGCAAGAAATGGTGCACGGTCTTGTGGACGCGGTAATTGGTGACGGTGAACCAGTAATCGACCGAACCCAGTGGAACCAGGATGTCGCCGGCGATCCCGGTTTCTTCCTCGATCTCGCGGACGGCCGCCTCTTCGTTGGTTTCCGTGCCTTCCGGGTGGCCCTTGGGCAGGCACCATTCAAGGCGTCCGCCGCGGTTGTATCTGGCGATGATGGCCACCGGCAGGCTGGGAAGCGACGTGTCGATGACGACGCCGCCTGCCGAAATTTCCTCCACGGTGGGCAACGGGTGGTGGCCGGTGCTCACCTGCGCCTGCGCATGCGCCATTGACGCAGTCAACGGCGTGCGCTTCGGGGCGCTGGGAACTGGATGGGCCATGGCAACCACTCTATCGGTTTTGCGTCGCATCGTGGCTTGCCCCGCCCGCTCGGCGCGTGATATCCAATCTTCGGTGCGCGGACGCGGCCACCCAGCGTGTGGAAGCTAACGTCTAATCGGGGCGACCGGGAACATGGCACTATCCAGAAAGTCTGGCACCCTTAAAGAACTATGCAGCAGCTACCGTCCCCACAGGTCCTCACCGAAATTTTGCCTCCCGTCATCTTTGAGCTGGGGCAGCGGTTTGTCGATTCCGGTTTCGAACTCTCCCTGGTGGGGGGCCCGGTGCGCGACCTCTTCCTGGGCCGGGTATCCCCGGATTTGGACTTCACCACCAGCGCGTCCCCGGACGAAACCCTTGCTGCGGTGGCCGGATGGGCCGATGCAACCTGGGAAGTGGGACGCGATTTCGGCACCATTGCCCTGCGCAAGGGCGAGCACACCATCGAGGTGACCACCTACCGGGCCGATGCGTACGACCCTTCCTCGCGCAAGCCCATCGTGGCCTTCGGCGACAAGCTGGAGGACGATCTCTACCGCCGCGACTTCACCATGAACGCGATGGCGCTGCGCCTGCCGAGCCTGGAGCTGGTTGATCCCTACAACGGCGCCGCCGATCTGGCCGAGGGTGAGGTTCGCACGCCGGGGGCACCGTCGATGTCCTTCTCCGATGACCCGCTGCGGATGATGCGCGCCGCGCGATTCGCTTCCCAACTGGGGATCGGGGTGGCGGAAGATGTCAGGGGTGCCATGAAGGAAATGGCTGAGCGGATCCAAATCATTTCCGCCGAACGCGTCAGGGACGAACTGGTGAAGCTGATCAACGGTGCCGACCCGCGCGCGGGCATCGATCTGCTGGTAGACACCGGACTGGCGGACATCGTGATCCCGGAGGTTTCAGCGCTGCGTCTGGAGCTTGATGAGCACCACCGGCACAAGGACGTCTACCAGCACTCCTTGACGGTGCTGGAACAGGCCATGGAACTTGAATCCGACGTGGACGGCCCGGTGCCGGGACCGGACTTCGTCTTGCGCTTCGCCGCCCTGATGCACGACATCGGCAAGCCGGCGACGCGGAAGTTCGAACCCAACGGGGCCGTCAGCTTCCGCCACCACGACGTCGTCGGCGCCAAGCAGGTCAAGGCCCGCATGCGCGCCCTGCGTTTCGACAACGACACCACCAAGGCGGTTGCCCGCCTGGTGGAGCTGCACATGCGCTTCTACGGCTACGGGGATGCAGGCTGGAGCGACTCGGCGGTGCGCCGCTACGTGCACGACGCAGGGGATTTGTTGCAGCGGCTGCATCGCTTGACGCGATCGGATGTCACGACACGTAACCGCAAGAAGGCAGACCGGCTCAGTTTCGCCTATGACGACCTCGAGGCCCGCATTGCCGAGATCAGCGAAAAAGAGGAAATGGAGGCCGTGCGGCCGGACCTCAACGGGCAGCAGATCATGGAGATCCTTCAGATCAAGCCCGGACCCGTCGTGGGACGTGCCTACAACTTCCTTCTCGAACGCCGTCTGGACAATGGCCCGATCGACGAGAGCGAGGCAATCACCGTGCTTCGCCAGTGGTGGGATCAGCAGCCGGAGTCAACAGAGCAGTAGTCCCGGCCGGCATCAAAATTGATCCTTGTTTCGGCGTGTCGCACACAACACGCCGAGGCAAGGATTCTCTTTTAAAAGTTTTTGAAAAATGAGTGGCTTAACCTGTTGGCTGTGTGTATCGTGGAACCTGTGATTGAGAAGTCTCAATGAGACATCGAGATCCGCCAGACAATATTGGCGCCAGGATCCTCTGGCATGTTCTTCCAGAAAAGGAGGTGGGAATGATGATTATTTCAATGAATTTCGGCGGCTTCTATGTGCCCCGTCATGGCTTCGCTGGCTCTACCGCGCGAACCACTTCCCCCGCCTCCGGAACGGCGCCCTGCTAGTACTTCCCTAGCTTTTCAAAGTTCCCGAGGCTGATGAGTCATTAATCGACCAAATCCTTGAGGAACTTTCACCATGTCTAGCCAGATCTCATCGATCTCCACCCAGGCTGCTCGCTCCGCTGAACTGATCTTCACCGGTCCCGAAGCGCTGCATGCCCGCACCACGCGGCCCATGGAACAGGCCACATTTCGCTCCTCCAATACCGTTGAGGGGAGGAAAACACCGTGAATGCAAAAGGCCGTAAGCCAAAGAACAAGTCTTGGCTTCAGACGCAGTTCAACCCCGATGCACGGGATCGCGAACTACGTCACCACCTTCCGATGGACATGATCTTCCGCGTGCGGTGAGTGAATTAGGACCAGCTCTCCACAAAGCCTGGTCCGGAATGCAAGTCACTCACTCACCTAGGAGCATGACCATGAACGAGTATGTAACCCACAGTGCAAAGCCCGCCGGCTTCACCGGCGGGCTTTGCCGGTTAACATGGGTTCCTGCCACTTGGCACTCGGAAGCAGGTGGCCGCTCAGCCGAGCTGGGCGCGCCAATGGCGGAGGAATGCCAATCCTGCATGGTCGTGGATGATGTCCTGTCCCAGACCCAGGTCCCGCGCGGTGAGCACCGGGTAGGGTTTCCCTGCAGGAATGCCGTCGCCCGGGCGCACGTCGACGTGGCTGACCCGGTGCCCGTTTTGCGCTAGCCAGTCGGCCATGGCGTAGTCGGTGCGGGAATCACCAACCGTGAACCACTCTGCGGGGAAGATGCCATCCGACGCCAACAGCTCGAGGGTGCGTCTGGCGCCGAGGTCCTTGCCCAGCTCCACCGACTCAATGTCCGTGGAGATGATGGTCGGATCCACCCGGTAGGAGATTTCCTCATTCGCATCCGGTTGGCTCACCTCCAGTCGTTCAACGCCCAGGCCACTGCGGACCATCGCATCCATGGCGGCCGAATCGAATTGCTCTTGGGCGCGCCGGTATTCATGGTTCGCTGCATCGATGTTTTGTTCCACCGAAACCATGGCGCGTTTGGTCTCGTCGAAGAACATGTGGTCGTCGAAATTGGAGGCCACCAGCTCTCGAATTTCATCCGAGTAGTGCCCAGGGACAGCAAGCCCGTGGTCGATGTGGACTTCCCCCGCACCGGTTGAATCAAAGGTGAACCATGTGGCCCCCTTTTCACAGATGGCATGGATTTTAAGGTTTTCCGGCATGCCCGCCGTGATCATGGGTCCCATCACCTGGCGCTTGATGAACTCGTCGGAACGCCCGGTGTTGAAGACAACGGGGATTGCCGAGACGGCGAGTTCCAGGAGCAAGGAGATGATCTCCGGTGCGACATCGCGGGTCACCGGGGATGCGATGGGACCGTCGACATCGAGAAGCAAGGCAAATGGGGGAGTTGAGGACATGACTTCCATTCTCCCACTGCGCGGGGAAGGGACGGAAACGTCGAACCCTGTCGCCCCAAGGGCATGGCCCGCTCGCACAGGAGTTATCCACAAATTTACCGACACCGGTCAATCACATGAGCGCAATTCCTAGGATGAGGGCATGGACAAGGGAAAACGGAAATATGCCGTTGCAGTCGGGCTGTGTTGTGTTGGGCTGATGATTGGTTCCTGCACGCAGGGACCGGAATCGGCCGGTGGAGCAATTTCGGGAACGGAGGCCTTGGCGCCCGCTTCACCTGCGGTCGACGCGGCGGCGGAACCAGCCAAACGCCGAACCCAGATGGTCGAGCCCTCATGGAGCGTGAAGATGAAGGTCTTGGACCGCCCCCGGGTGGCCAACGGGGTGGCGGTCGTGCTTTCCGAAGGGGCCAAAGGGCTGCAGCTGGTGGGGCTGAAGGAAACCACCGGCAAGAAACTCTGGGGCGTCAGCGTTGTCCCGGGTTGGGTACCCAGCGGCGTCAACATGGTGGTGGAACTGAGCAAGACGGCCAAGGGGAAGGACGTGGCGCTCTTCCTGGAGGAATCGAAACCACGCGATGGCTGGAGCGGAGACGTCTGGACCAAGCCGGTGGCCGTGGACATCGCCTCGGGCAAGGTCGTCTACAAGGGGCCCGCGCAAGTGATCAGGTCCCGACCGTCCTCCTGTCCAGACAGCAAGGACATGTGCTATCTCTCGATCAACCCCTACAACAATGACGAGCAGCGGATGCGTGTCGACCTCGACCGTGGAACCCAGCGAACCCTCACGCCGCAATACAAGTTGGGGGATTCCATCTTCCCAATCAGTGGCGGGGAACTCTACGGGCACTACATCGGAAACACGAGCAACCTCCTGCGGCTCAAGGGAAACAAGAAAGTGTGGGGAGTCTCCCTGACCAAGGCCATGGGACCGGGCTACACACCCGGTCAGGGCTGGAACGTTGACTACTCGGAAAAGCTCGGAATCTACTCCGGCTGGATCGGCCGGGAACACAAGGAAACCAAGGACAGCAACGGAAATATCGTCGCCCGCGATACGGACTTCCGCCAGGAAATGATGTTCGGCATAGATGCCGGAAACGGAAAAACCCTGTGGAAGGCCAAGGGGGCAGCAACTTACTGCCTGCCACCCATGGGCCGGAAACAGACTGTGCTGGAGGAGGGAAAATCCTATCCGGTGAGATGCGTCTTTGACTCCGGAAGATTTAAGGAAGCCAAGGGAACCAAGAGTAGATTCGAGAATGTCAAAGTCCATTTGGAGGGGTTCGACCCGAGAACCGGGAAGGTTATCTGGAAAACCAGGAGCTACCCAAGGACTGCCGACCTGAATGTCGCCCACGCACCCGATGACGGCGGCGCAAGCCTGTTCCTGGCCGCGGAAGAGACGCCGACGTTGCTAGACACCCGTACCGGCAAGACCATCAATGTCGCCGCCGGGGAACGCTTCTTGTGCACCAAGGATGCCAAGTACACCAAGCCCGAGGATGGCAACGGCGGGACATTGCTCTACCCCTGCGCGGCAGGCGGCAAGAAAGCCAGAGGTGTCAGTGCCGGAGCGCTCCAGGCACAGGATTCCGGTGAAAGCCATGTGGTCCTGGGCTTTGCCGGAGCGGTGGCTGCCTTTCCGGTGGATCCCTAGGTAGAGACCTGCCGGTCACGGGCCCGGGCTTCACCTTGTTCCGCTGATGCGGTGATAGCTTGAAGGTGTAGCGAGGACGGCCAGACTCCTTGGACGTCCTCAATCACCCCGCCACCGGGAATCCAGATAGGGGACACACGATGACAGCGATGCCGGAAGCCGACATGAGTGATCTAGCGATTGCTTCGCGGGCCGTGCTCAAGCCAATTTCCGAGATCGCCGCATCGGCAGGGATTCCGGACGACGCGGTTGAGGCCTACGGTCGCTACAAGGCCAAGATCGATCCGGCACGCCTGAGGGCACGCGGCGCGAAACTCGGAAAAGTGGTCTTGGTCAGCGGATTATCCCCAACGCCCGCCGGGGAGGGGAAATCCACCGTCACGGTGGGTCTGGGGGATGCCCTTGCGGCCGCCGGCGCCAAGACGATGATCGCCCTGCGCGAACCGTCGCTGGGACCGATCTTCGGCATGAAGGGCGGAGCCACCGGTGGCGGCTACTCGCAGGTCCTGCCCATGGATGAGATCAACATGCATTTCACCGGGGACTTCCATGCCATCACCAGCGCCAATAACCTGTTGATGGCGCTACTCGACAACCATCTGCATCAGGGCAATGCCTTGGGCATTGACCCGCGCCGGATCACCTTCAAGCGCGTCATGGACATGAACGACCGAGCCTTGCGCAACATCGTGATCGGCCTTGGCGGCCCGACCGAAGGCGTTCCGCGCGAAACGGGATTTGAGATCACCGTGGCCTCGGAAGTCATGGCGGTCTTCTGTCTGGCGACGGGTCTCGATGACCTGCGGACGCGTCTGGGCCGGATGACGATCGGGTACACCTACGCCAAGACCCCCGTCACCGTGGACGACCTCGGGGCGGCCGGCGCCATGACGATGCTGCTCAAGGACGCCATCAAGCCCAACCTCGTCCAGACCATGGCCGGAACGCCGGCATTCATCCACGGAGGACCGTTCGCCAACATCGCCCACGGCTGCAACTCGGCCATCGCCACCAATACTGCCCGTTCGCTGGCCGACATCGTGGTCACCGAGGCCGGCTTCGGGGCGGATTTGGGCGCCGAGAAGTTCATGGACATCAAGGCCCGCTATGCCGGCTGCAACCCCGATGCGGTGGTCCTGGTGGCAACCATTCGTGCTCTGAAGATGCACGGCGGCGTGGCCAAGGACGCGTTGAAGAGCGAAAACGTCGAAGCGGTACGCGATGGCATGGCCAATTTGGTTCGGCACGCCCAGAACGTCAGGAAATTCGGGGTCCAGCCGGTTATCGGCATCAACAGGTTCACCGCGGACACCGAGGAAGAAATCGCGGTTGTCACCGAATGGGCCGCCGCCAACGGCATCGAATGCGCTGTTGCGGATGTCTGGGGACAGGGGGGAGAAGGGGCCGGTGAGCTGGCCGCCGCCGTGTTGCGGGCCATCGAGGCCCCGAACAGTTTCGCCCCGCTCTACGACCTGGATCGTCCGGTCGAGGAGAAGATCCAGACGGTCGTGCGGGAGATCTACGGAGGCGCCGGAGTCGAATATTCGGCAGCTGCCACGCGGATGCTCAAGCAAATCCATGACAACGGCTGGGACAACCTCCCGGTGTGCATGGCCAAGACCCAGTACTCGTTCTCCGACGACCCGACGCTGCTGGGCGCTCCCGAGGGTTTCACGCTGCACGTGCGGGATCTCATCCCCAAGACCGGTGCCGGGTTCATCGTGGCGATCACCGGAACCCTCATGACCATGCCGGGCCTGCCCAAGGTTCCAGCCTCGATGCGCATGGATGTTGACGAAAACGGGCGCGCCGTCGGCTTGTCCTAATCGCGCTGACCCGGCAATGATCGCAGGAAGGCGCCGGGACCTCTTGGTCCGGGATTAACCGTCGAAGCCACCACGGGCAATCGTGGTGGCTTCGACGGTTCGCACCCCGTACACGGGGCGCGGCGTTGAGTCCTAGGCCTCTCCGCGGATGAAGGCCTCGACCTTTTCCTTGGCGATGTCGTCGTTGTACTGCTCCGGCGGCGACTTCATGAAGTACGAGGAAGCCGAAAGAATCGGTCCGCCGATGCCGCGGTCCAGGGCGATCTTGGCGGCGCGCACGGCATCGATGATGACACCTGCGGAGTTCGGGGAGTCCCACACCTCAAGCTTGTATTCCAGCGACACCGGGGCATCGCCGAAGTTGCGGCCTTCGAGGCGCACGAAGGCCCACTTGCGGTCATCGAGCCAGGCGACGTAGTCCGACGGGCCAATGTGCACGTCGTCTGCTTCCAGCACCGCGGTGGTGTTGGAGGTGACGGCCTGGGTCTTGGAGATCTTCTTGGACTCCAGGCGGTCGCGCTCGAGCATGTTCTTGAAGTCCATGTTGCCGCCGACATTGAGCTGGTAGGTGCGGTCCAGGGTGACGCCGCGGTCTTCAAAGAGCTTGGCCATCACGCGGTGGGTGATGGTGGCGCCGATCTGGGACTTGATGTCGTCGCCGACGATCGGGACACCGGCGGCGGTGAACTTGTCGGCCCATTCCTTGGTACCGGCAATGAACACCGGCAGGGCGTTGACGAAGGCCACGCCGGCGTCGATGCATGCCTGTGCGTAGAACTTTGCGGCGGCGTCGGAGCCGACCGGCAGGTAGCAGACCAGGACGTCGACCTGTGCGGCCTTCAGCGCCTCAACCATGTCCACGGGCTCTGCGGAGGATTCGGTGATCGTCTCGCGGTAGTACTTGCCCAGGCCGTCGAGGGTGTGGCCGCGCTGCACCGTGATGCCCGACGTCGGGACGTCGGCGATCTTGATGGTGTTGTTCTCGGAGGCGTGGATTGCGTCCGCCAGGTCCAGTCCGACCTTCTTGTCATCCACGTCGAAAGCCGCCACGAATTGCACGTCATTGACGTGGTACTTGCCGAACTGGACGTGCATCAGGCCGGGAACCGTGGCCTGCGGGTCCGCGTCACGGTAGTACTCAACACCTTGCACCAATGACGTGGCGCAGTTGCCTACGCCAACAATTGCAACCCGAATCGGATTTTCCGACACCTTGTCTCCTCAAAATCAAAACTTCTGGGCAGGGGAAGGCCCACCGTCCAGCACATCTACAATGCTAAGTGAGAAAGCGGGACGGTTATTCCCAACGGGCTTCTTCAGTGGTACAAGCGGGGTAGCGGATCAGGTCCGGGAGCCGCGTTCGCGCAGCCACCAGCGCCGGATCCGCAGCAGCGCATCGAGCGCCGGGCGCGGCAGGGATGTGCGTACCCGCTGCCGGAAGGCGACGTCGCGGACCATGGCCAGTTGCTCGTCCGAGGTGGTCAGCGTCTGGTTCTGGGCACGCTGGGCGTAGTGGGAAAGTGCCGAGACAAATTCCGGGCCGCGGCGGTGGAAGTAGTTTTCCCGCAGCCACGCGCGATTCGCGAAAGAAAAGTGCAATGCCGCCGCGTCATCAAGCGTCCCCAACAGCCCCGACCCGCGGAAGACCGAGTTGAGCATCTCGTCGTTGAGCCCGAAATCGGTGAGCACCAGCACCGGCAGGCCGCGGTCCACCGCCTCCAGGGCCGCGGTGGAGGAGACGGTGAGCAGGGCCGATCCCGGAACCAGCACCCGGTCCATGGCCCCCGTCACGAACTCCACGTGCCCGGCCCCGACCTTCCCCGCTGCCACCAGGTCATCCCAGAGGGTGTCAAAGGGGTGCGCCTCGGCGTGGGTCTGCGGTTCCCCGGCCCGGGCCCTGAGCTTGACGAGCACGCGCACGGTCGGGTTCAGCCGGGCCACCCGTTCCAGCGCCAGCAGGATCTCCTCGCGCTCCGCGCGCTGGATCGGGACCTTGGCCTGGGAGGCAAACACCACGGTGTCGATGGGCGCGGACACCGGCTGCGGGAATCCGGCGGTCTTCAGGAAGGGAAGCTTCGAGACCAGGATGTCGGGGCAGTGCCCGGTTTCCTGCTCGGCCAGGTGCGAGAATTCGCGGGCCTCGGCATGGGAATGCACGATGAACGCATCCGCGCTGCGCCTGTAGGCCCAGCCCTTGGTGGTTGCGGGGTACGCGACGCCGGGCAACGCGGAGATCAGCGCCGCGGGGCGCGGCGCATTGGCCTTGGAACGCAGCAGCTTGGTGAAAAGCTCGCTGACCACCGGTCCGGTGGCAGCGGCAAAGATGATGTGCTCCTCCAGCGAGTCGTAGTTCAGCGCGGCGCGCGGAATCACGGGGATGTCCTGGGCCTCGAAGCAGGTGCCGGCGGTGGCGGCGGCAATCTGCTCGGCGGTGGGGGCGATCGGGGTGCGCACCAGCACCACGCGGCAATCCCACTCCGGCCCAAGGGCCGAAAGGGTGGTGCAGGCCAGCTTCAGGTACGAGTCCGAGTCGGCCACCGCCACGATGCTGGGCCTGAATGAAAGGGTGTTCATGGTGTCAACAGCTCCAGGGACGAGGACAGGTGGGTACGAAGTTCTGGGGATGCGGCCGGCTTCCACCAGTCGGAGGGGATGTGCTGGCCGATGATCCGCACCCCGGTCTGGCCCAGTAACAGCCGCAGGGAGGGCAGTGCGGTGGACGGCAACGCCCGGACGATCTGGCCGCGGCGCAGGGAACGCAGCCGCATCTCAATGGGGATGGTGTGCTCGCGCACCACGATCCTCTCGTGTTCCGCGAGCCGGGCGAGGAACTTCCCCGACTCGCGACGGTGCGGGAAGTAGGCGACTGGCTCGTCGAGCGTCAGCGAATCCAGCCAGCGGAAGTACGGCTCCGCGTGGATGAGCCCGTCGGCGGCCATGGCCGAGCCCACCACCACGGTGGGCTCGTTGATCCGCTCGGTCATCGGCTGGGTGTTCAGCCATTCGAAGCGGTGCGCCTCCAGGTGGCCGCCCAGGGCCAGGAACCGCTGCGCGATCTCGGGATCCACCGGGAGGGCGGTGAAGACCAGCAGGCGCCCGGCCCGGGCCAGGGCACGCAGGCGGTACCAGGTGGCGATGCCCAGCGCCCGGCGTGCCGGGTTCGGGCGGGAGCGCGGGCGCACCAGGGAGGTCGGCTCGGTCGAGACCAGCGCCTTGATGAGACCCAGGGTGGCCAGCCCGTCGTCGATGATCACGACTTCCTCCACGGCGATGGGCCCCAGCAGGGCGCGCTGGACGCGTCCCGAATACGCGTCCCCGGTCACCCAGCGACGGGCACCGGCGGAACCCGGGGCGGGAGGGGCCGCGCCGGCCGGCGCGAACTGCACGCCGGCCGGCGCCTGCGCGATGAGCGTGGCCAGGGTGGCGTCAAGCGTGGTCGTGCCCCCGCGCGGGTGGATGCGGCTGGTGGTCCCCAGCAGCCCCGCCCCGTGCGCCTCGATGGCGGAGAGCAGCTGCAGCGGGGATTCCACCCACACCTCGGCATGGCCGAAGCGGGGACGTGCGACGGTTGATTCAGCGGGATACACGGGTAGAGGTCTCATGCAGCTTACGTGCCAATTTCTCCAGTGAACGGGAGCCGACCCGCAGGGCACGGCGCTTGACGCTTCGTGCCCAGGCGCGGCGGCGGTTCGCCCGCGTCGGGTGGGCCCAGGTCGGGGGCAGGTCAAGGGCGGCCAGGCGGCGGCGCTTGAAGTGCGCGGCAAATCGCGAGTAGTCCACGGCCAGGAACGCCGCTGCCTCCTCGCGCAGCCCGGGCAGGTTCTGGTACTGCATGCAATAGGCGACTGCGCGCAGCAGGGGCGTGAGCTCGTCGTTCGGCCCCGCTTCCGCGGGCGTTTGGAGCTTCTGGACGAGTAGGGCGTCGACGATCGAGACGGGGATGCGGTTGGAATTCTGGTAGGGGCTCAGTTCCTGCAGCAGCTCCCCGGTGCCCACGGCGATGACGGGGGTGCCGAGCATGTACTTGGCGCTGATCAGTGCCGTGGAGAAGCAGGAGATGACCACCAGCGGCTTCATGAGCGTGATGACGGTTTCGGCCAGCAGGTCGGTCTGAAGGATCCGGAACCCCAGGTCGAGGGATTCGGCGCGGGCACGCAGCTGCAGCGCGGCCGTGGGCCCCGAACTCGGGTGCGGCTTGAAAACCACTTCCGATGCCCCGGCCTCGCGGGCGGCCAGCAGCATGCCGTGGTGCAGCTCGAGTTCCGTGGCCGCGTCGAGGATGCCCAGCGAGCCCAGGTACTGGCCCACCACCAGGGCGGCGCCGGAGGGCAGGTCCAGCTCGGCCGGATCCAGGTCCGCTGCCAGTTCGGCAAAGACGGCGGCCAGCGACTCGAGGCCCAGGACCTTGCGTTGCACCGGGGCCTCGAGCAGCAGCATGGGCTCCAGGCCCGGGACCAAGTCGATGTGGATGGTCTCGCGCAGGCGCTGGAGCATCTGCATCGACTGCTTGTTGCGTGTGGGGCCGTAGGACATCAGTCCGTCCGAGTGCACCGAGATCGGTGCATCGAAGAAGATCCGGGCCAGTGCCTGGGCCGGATTGACCTGAATCGATTCGAGCACCAGGGACACCCGCTCCTCGCCAAGGTCCCAGCGGTGGCGCAGCAGCTTCTCGAAGAGCGGCAGCTCCTCGTTCCGTGGGTTGAATTGCCCGGGGCGGCGCGGCCACAGCAGCTCGCCCAGGTCCACCACGTCGTCGAAGCGCGCGGCCAGCGCTTCGAATCCCGGGTTCTCGCGCAGCGGGGTGGTGATTTCGGGCATCTGGCTGCCGTTGACCAGCACCAGAACGCGGCGGTCGGCGTCCGGGAGCAGGCCCGCATCCGCCATCGCCGCCAGCGAGACGACCTGGAAGTAGGCGGAGGCCTGGATAAGTTGGATCATTTGCTTTCCCCCTTGGCCGCGGCGGAGGGCAGCAGACCGGTCAATGCCTTGCGGCGCTTGGCGTCGATTTGGGCCAACCCCTCATCCAGCAGCGGCCGGGGTATGGTTGCGAGCCGCTCCGCAATGCCCGCGCGCAGGGACTGGCGCAGGGCGGGAGGGAACTGGGCAGAGCGTCCCAGGTGGTGGCAGGAAATGGCGAGGAACTGGCGCAGGGCCTTGGGCCCGTGGGCCTCGTGCGCCGGATCGCCCAGCACCATGTCCAGGATCCCGGCGAAGGCGTCAAGGAAGTCCAGCTGGCGGTCGTCGAAGACCTGTGTGAGCGAGCCGGGCAGCCCGCGGCGGTAGAAGATCCCGTGGGCGTTGAGCACCGCGTAGCTTTTCGCATTGAGGGCGAGCGACCAGAACCAGGGCCGGTCCTCGCAGGTGCGCAGCTCCTCGTTGAAGCGCGGCGCAGCGGACTTCAGCACCTCGGCGCGGTACATGCCCGCCCAGACCAGCGGGTAGTCGATCATGGTCGCGGTGTGGATCGGCGAGATGTCGTCGGCCGGGTCCAACACGACGTTCCGGTTCGCCTGCGGCGCACGGTACAGGGTCCGGTTCCCGCCGGTGACGCGCACGTGGTCGCAGCGCACGTAGTCCACATCCAGTGCCTCAAGCCCGTCGGCCAGCTGTGCCAGGTGGTTGGGGGCAAACCAGTCGTCGGGATCCAGGAACACCACGAATTCCCCGCTGGCGGCTTCGAGCCCGGTGTTGCGAGCGGCGGACACCCCGCGGTTGGCCGGGTGGGTGATGATCTTCAGGCCGGGAATCCGTGCGCCGAACTCCGCGGCGATCGCCGCGGTGGCATCGGTGGAGCCGTCATCGACCACCAGGACTTCCAGCTCCCGCCCCTTCAGTCGTTGACGGGCCAGGGACGCCAGGGTGTCGCCAATGAAATCCTGCTGGTTCATGGCGGGGATGATGACGCTGATGCGCCCGGGGATGCGGGACGTGGCGGGGGGAAGCTCGGTGGTGGAAGGCATGGGGATCTCGGGGTGGTCCTTAAGTCTGGGGAAGCCGGTCGGCGGCCTTTGGCCACCTAATGCCGTTGGGGTGCCCGCCGGAAGGCGGACACCCCAACGGTCCTGAAACTATGCGAAGAATGCTACAGCTTAGGCATCGACGCGGCGCAGGCGGGACAGCGGTGCCAGCTCGCCCGGGAAGACCTTCTTGACGCCGTCGCCCATGGCCTGCTCCAGGATGCGGATGTCGCGGATCAGTGCCTCGAAGCCCTTCGGCTCCAGCGAGGAGGCCTGGTCGGAGCCCCACATGGTGCGGTCAAGGGTGATGTGGCGCTCGACGGTGACGGCGCCCAGGGCGACGGCAGCCAGCGAGATCTGCAGGCCGCGCTCGTGGCCCGAGTAGCCGACCGGAACCTGGTAGCGCTCCTGCAGCGTGGTGATCATGCGCAGGTTGGCCTCTTCGGGAGGCAGCGGGTAGGTGGAGGTTGCGTGCATCATCACGAGCTTGTCGGTGCCGAGGGTCTCCACGGCCTTGTCGATCTGCTCGATGGTGGACATGCCGGTGGAGAGGATGATCGGCTTGCCGGTCTCGGCCAGGGCCTTGAGCAGCTCGATGTCGGTGACCGAGGCGGAGGCGACCTTGTGGGTCACTGCGCCCTGCTCTTCCATGAATGCGACCGAGGGGACGTCCCACGGGGAGGCGAAGGCGTGCAGGCCCTGTGCGGCGGCGTAGCGGATCAGTTCCTTGTACTGCGCTGCATCGAACTCGACGCGGTAGCGGTAGTCCAGGTAGGTCATGTCGCCCCACGGGGTGGAGCGGATCTTGTCGCGCATGTCCATCGGGGTGGAGATGTCGGGGGTGCGCTTCTGGAACTTCACGGCGTTCGCGCCGGCCTTGGCGGAGACGTCGATGAGCTGCTTGGCGATCTCCATGTCACCGTTGTGGTTGATGCCGATCTCGCCGATGACGTAGACCTGCTGGCCGGTGCCAAGGATCTGCTCGCCGATGGCGACGGGTGCGGTTTCGGTGGTGGAGATAGTCATGGGGGACTTGCCTTTCATCGTTTGCCGGACCGTTCGGGTTGGTTATGTGAGGGTCGCGGCGAGGATTGGTGGAAAACTGTGGGACCTAGTGGACCAGGGTTGGTTCCAAGGGGCCGGATGCCGCGGCGGGGGCCGCCACGGTGTTTGGGGTGGCGATGCCGGCCAGGATGAGGTCGGCCGCCTCGCGCACCGCTCCGAGGCCGCCGGGCCGCGAGAGGCGGTGGCGGGCCGCGGCGTGGACCGAGTCCCGGGCGTCCGCCACGGTCATCGGCCAGCCGACCTGGCGCATGGCGTCAAGGTCGTTCACGTCGTTGCCCAGGTAGGCGACGCGTGCCGGATCCAGGCCGCGCTCGGCCATCCATTGGTTCAGGACTGTCGCCTTGTCGGTGACCGACTGGGCAACTTCCACGCCGAGCTTGGTGGCCCGGGCGGTGACCACGGGGTTGGTTTCCGTGGACAGGATCAGCAGATGGATGCCGGCCTTCTTCAGCAGCGAGATGCCCATTCCGTCGGAGCGGGAAACGCGCACCGCTTCACTGCCGTCCTGGCCGAGGTAGGCGGTGTCGGCGGTGTGCACGCCGTCGAAGTCGGTGACCAGCGCGTCCACGTCGATCCCCGTCACGGGCGAGGCGTTCGCCAGTCGCCAGGCGGCCAACTCCAGGTCGGCCTCGGTGTCGATGTCGATGCCGTGCTCCTCCGGCACCCGGGCCAGGGCCAGGGAGCCGAAGAAACGATGCTCCGCCTCGAGGAATCCGGCGGTGTCCATGACGTAGAACGCCCCGGTTTCGCGGAACCGCGGTTCGCGGTCCTGTCGGCGCGGACGCCGGGCGGCGTCGTGTCCGCTGGCGTGGGCAGCGCCCGTTTCATCGCAGCTCCAGTGGAACCCGTGGTCGGGAACCGCCGCAAAGCTGACATCCGCTGCTCCGCTGGCGACCGTGTTGATGGCAGCCTGCAGGTCGTCCGGGTCGATGACCGGCGAGGTGCATTGGATGAAGATGGTGATTTGGGGGAGTACGTCCAGCGTGCCCAGGGCGTGCAACAGCACCGACTCGCTGCTTGCTGTGTCACCGGCGATCTCTGCCGGGCGGTCGATCACTGTCGCGCCGTGTTCCAGCGCCTCTGCCTTGATCTCCGGGTGGTCCGTGCTGACCACGACGTCGAGAACTGACGGCGTGGCAAACGCGGATTCAATGGCCCGTGCCAACAAGGTTTGGCCGCCGATCCTGCGCAGGTTTTTTAGCGGGATTCCCTTCGATCCCCCGCGGGCCGGGATGATGGCCAGGGTCTTCGCTTCACTGTTCGTCCTCACAACCAAAGACGCTATCGACGCAAGTCAACGAACCGACCGCATTTAGGTTAACGGGAGGCGACAACTCGGGAACGAATCAAAGATATTGAGAATAATCCCTTGTCAGTACACTGTTTCCATGGATGAGATTAAGGTTTGCATGTCGCTCAGGAGTCTCCTTCCCGCCGATGCCCCGTCCATCGCGGGCTGGGCGCGGGATCCGGAGTTCTGCCGGGAGGCGGGGTGGTCGACGAGTCTGGGGCGCCAGGCGCACCTCGAGTTTCAGGACCGAATCATCTCCTCGCCGCCGCCCGGGCTTCTGCGCCTGGGCGCCGAGGTTGGGGGGATCCTGGTTGGCTATGTGGATCTGCATGGCACGGCCCCGGACACTCGGGAATTGGGGTTCCTGATCGGGGAGAGGGACCGCTGGGGCCAGGGGCTAGGCCGCCGCGCAGCGGCCGCTGGCCTTGACCACGGTTTCGGGGAACTGGGGCTGAAGGTCATCTGGGCCGAGGCGCTGGAGGGCAATCGACGTTCAATGGGTATCCTGCGGGGTCTGGGTTTCACCGAGACCGGTCCGGGAACGATCGGAGAATTCAGGGGAGTGACCGGTGTGCACCGCCGATTCGCACTCTCCGCCCGGGAGTGGGGCTTGCGCGACGCCCCATGGATTCCCTCCCTATGATGGATGGACCGAACAAATCCACCAAGGCAGGGAAAAAAGTGAGCGAAAAACCGCCGGCAGATCCGTTGGCGTTAGAAAACCAGGTTTGTTTCGCGTTGTCCCTGGCATCGCGCAGCGTGGTCGCGGCCTACCGGCCCGTCCTCGAGCCGCTGGGCCTGACCCATCCGCAATATCTGGTCATGCTGACCCTCTGGGAGCACGAGCCCCTGTCCATCAAGGGATTGAGCAACCTGCTCCAGCTGGATCCCGGAACGCTTTCACCCCTGGTCAAGCGGATTGAGGCGCTCGGCTTTGTGCGGCGCAGCCGCAGCGCGTCCGATGAGCGGACACTCGAAATCGTGCTCACCGAAAAGGGCAGGAGCGCCCGTGAGCTGGCCCTCGAAGTTCCCAGGGAGATGATGCGACGTCTCGACATGGACGGCGAGGAGCTGGCCGCCCTCCACGAGACGATGAAGAAGGTCATTCAGGCCGCTTCAAACGCCCCCCACTAAGGCATTCCATTTTCGACGCGGGCACTTCCAGCCAATTGGTTGGTGCACCAATCATTGGACTACAATTAGTGGGAGACAGCCCGACCACGGAGCCGCTCCGCCACGTCGAGTTGGCCTCCCACAAAAGAGACTGGAAATCCATGAGTGACAAGAAATTGCCCATCGTTGAAGACACCACGGGTTTGAGCCTCACCTACCGCTTCCTGTGGCGCCTGCAATTCCTGGGATTCACCGTCCTCGGGCCGGCGGACCAGCTTCCGCACCGGGATCCGCGCGAACGCCTGAAGCGTGATCGTGCCCGACGCGTGTTGCGCGCCCATGAGGCCGCCGGAACCCAGGCCCCCGACGAGGTCATCGCGGCCGCAACCAGCTAGTCCGGAACGTGACCATACCGGCGTGAAGTGCACCCCGGCCACGTGACCGCCCGCGGCCGATTCGGGCCGCCCCGGGGCGGCTACGCCCCGATGTAGGTGGCCAGGTGCTTGCCGGTCAGCGTGGAGCGGTCGGCGACCAGCGCGGCCGGCGTGCCCTCGAAGACTATGGTTCCCCCGTCGTGGCCGGCGCCCGGGCCGAGGTCGATGATCCAGTCGGCATGGGCCATGACCGCCTGGTGGTGCTCGATCACAATGACCGACTTGCCCGACTCCACCAGCTTGTCCAGCAGGCCCAGCAGCTGCTGGACGTCGGCCAGGTGCAGGCCCGTGGTCGGCTCGTCCAGGATCAGGATGCCGCCCTTCTCGCCCAGGTGCGTGGCCAGCTTCAGGCGCTGGCGCTCGCCGCCCGAGAGCGTCGTCAGCGGCTGGCCCAGGCTCAGGTAGCCCAGGCCCACGTCGGAAAGCCGGGTGAGGATCTTGTGCGCCGCGGGAAGCTTGGCCTCGCCGTCGGCGAAGAACTCCTCGGCCTGCGCCACCGACATCGCCAGCACCTCGGAGATGTCCTTGCCGCCGAGGTGGTACTCGAGCACCATCGCGTCGAAGCGCTTGCCCTCGCACTCCTCGCAGGTGCTGGAGACCCCGGCCATCATGCCCAGGTCGGTGTAGATGACCCCGGCGCCGTTGCAGGTGGGGCAGGCGCCCTCGGAGTTCGCGCTGAACAGCGCCGGCTTCACGCCGTTGGCCTTCGCGAACGCCTTGCGGATCGGCTCCAGCAGCCCGGTGTAGGTGGCCGGGTTGGAGCGCCGCGAGCCCTTGATGCCGCCCTGGTCGATGCTGACCACGCCCTCGCGCCCGGCGACCGAACCGGTGACCAGTGAGCTCTTGCCGGACCCGGCGACGCCGGTGAGCACCGTGAGCACGCCGAGGGGGATGTCAACATCGACGTTCTTCAGGTTGTTGGTGTTCGCGCCGCGCACCTCGAGCGCCGAGGTGGACGTGCGGACGGAATCCCTCAGCGTCGCCCGGTCATCGAGGTGGCGCCCGGTAATGGTGTCGCTGGAGCGCAGGCCCTGCACGGTGCCCTCGTACATGATCTGCCCGCCGGCGGACCCTGCCTTCGGGCCGAGGTCAACGACGTGGTCGGCGATGGCGATCGCCTCCGGCTTGTGCTCGACGACCAGCACGGTGTTTCCCTTGTCGCGCAGGGCAAGCAGCAATTCGTTCATCTTGTCGATGTCGTGCGGGTGCAGCCCGATGGTCGGCTCGTCGAAGACGTAGGTGACGTCGGTGAGCGAGGAGCCCAGGTGGCGGATCATCTTGGTGCGCTGCGCCTCGCCGCCCGAAAGCGTGCCCGAGGGGCGGTCAAGGGAGAGGTATCCCAGCCCGATGTCGACGAAGGAATCCAGGGTGTCGCCCAGGGCGTCGAGCAGCGGGGCGACCGATGGCTCGCGAAGCCCGCGCACCCAGGTGGCCAGGTCGCTGATCTGCATGGCGCAGGCGTCGGCGATGGACTTCCCGGCGATCTTCGAGTTCCGGGCGTGCTCGGCCAGGCGCGTCCCGCCGCAGGCGGGGCAGGGCATGAAGGTGATGGCACGCTCCACGAAGGCACGGATGTGCGGCTGCATGGCCTCGACGTCCTTGGTCAGGAAGGACTTCTGCATCTTGGGGATCAGTCCCTCATAGGTGAGGTTGATGCCCTCGACCTTGATCTTGGTCGGTTCCCGGTGGAGCAGGTCATCGAGCTCCTGCGCCGAGAAGTCTTTCAGCTTCTTGTCCATGTCGAAGTACCCGGATCCGGCGAAGATGCGCCCGTACCAGCCGTCCATGGAGTACCCGGGAACTGTCAGCGCGCCCTCGGACAGGGACTTTTCGGCGTCGAAGAGTGCCGTGAGGTCGAAGTCGTTGACCTTGCCGCGGCCCTCGCATCCCGGGCACATGCCGCCGGTGATGGAGAAGCTGCGCCTCTCCTTGATCTTCTTGCCGCCCTTTTCCAGGGTGACGGCGCCGGCCCCGGAAACCGAGGGGACGTTGAAGGAGTAGGCCTGCGGGGAACCGATGTGCGGTTGCGCCAGCCGGGAGTAGACGATGCGCAGCATCGCGTTGGCGTCGGTGACGGTCCCGACGGTGGAGCGCGGGTTGGCGCCCAGGCGTTCCTGGTCCACCAGGATCGCGGTGGTCAGGCCCTCGAGCGTGTCGACCTCGGGGCGGGCCAGGGTGGGCATGAAGCCCTGCACGAACGCGGAGTAGGTCTCGTTGATCATGCGCTGGGACTCGGCGGCGATGGTGCCGAAGACCAGCGAGGACTTGCCCGAGCCGGACACCCCGGTGAACACCGTGAGGCGGCGCTTGGGGATCTCGACGCTGATGTCCTTGAGGTTGTTCACCCGTGCCCCGCGCACGCGGATCACCTCGTGGCTGTCGGCAGCGTGCACCGATGCGGTCCTGTTGGTGGTCATCTCGCTGGTCATGGCTTTTCCCCTTCGTGCCGTTTCCGCGTCGGCGGAACTCCCGTGCCCACACTATCTCCCCGGTGCCGGCGTGGGCTTCTTGAAAACTGCTGAACCGCGCCAATTCCTGCCCGCGGCCGGACCCTGCAGCGCTCAGCCGAGTTCCGGCAACCTGGAAAGCAGTGCGCGGGCCGCCTCGGTCGGATCGTCGGCATCGGTGATTGCGCGCACCACCACGATGCGCGAGGCGCCGGCGGCAACGACCTGCTCCACGTTGGAGTGGTCGATCCCGCCGATGGCGAACCACGGCTTGGAACTGCGCAGGGCGGCGGCGTGCTCCACCATCTCCAGGCCGACCGCCGCCCGCCCGGGCTTGGTTGGGGTCGCCCACAGCGGGCCGACGCAGAAGTAGTCGGTGTCCGGGTCCGCGGCCGCCGCGGTGATCTGCGCCGGGTCGTGGCTGGAAAGCCCCACGATGGCCGAGGGGCCGAGCAAGGACCGGACGCCCGGCAGCGGCAGGTCCTTCTGGCCCACGTGGAACACCGGTGCGCCGGCGAGCATCGCGAGGTCGGCGCGGTCGTTCACCGACCACAACTTGCCGAATTCCCCGGCCACGTCGCGCAGCACCCGGAGCAGCTCGAGCTCCTGCCCGGCATCGAGGTTCTTGTCGCGCAGCTGGATGATGTCCACCCCGCCGGCGTAGGCGGCACGCAGGAAATCGGCGAAATCCCCTCGGTCGCTGCGGGCATCGGTGCACAGGTACAGGCGCGCGGAGGCGAGTCCCGGGGCGCTTAAGACGGGGGCTGCTTCATCTTGGGTGGTGATCTGGCTCATGTCTCATAGACTAGTTCAGTACCGCGGGAGCCAGGAAAGCTGGCTGAGAGGGCGCCGATTGCGCCGACCGACAGACGCCACCCCCACACCGGGGCGGCGTGGAACCTGATCCGGCTAATACCGGCGTAGGGAAGGAGACCTCGATGTCGTGCACCGTGCCCGACCCCCTGTCCACCGACATTGCCGTCATCGGCGGCGGAATCATCGGCCTGGGCATCGCCCTGGAAGCCCAGCGCGCCGGGCACCGGATCGCGCTGATCGACCCGGACCCCGCCGCCGGCGCCACCTTTGCCGCCGCCGGCATGCTGGCCCCGGTCAGTGAGCTGCACTACCAGGAAGAGGACCTGCTCTCCCTCACCCTGGACTCGTCGGCCCGCTGGCCAGCCTTTGCCCGGATGCTGGCCGCCGAGACGGGCCTGGACCCGGGATTCCGCACCACCCCCACGCTGGCCCTCGGCGCCGATGCCGCCGACCGCGCGGCCCTGGGCGACCTGCGCGAGGCGCAAGCCCGCCAGGGACTCCGGGTCGCCCGGCTGACCACCCGGGAAGCCCGGGCGCTCGAGCCGATGCTGTCGCCGAACATTTCCGCCGCCCACCTGATCGAGCAGGACCACCAGGTCGACCCGCGGGCCCTAGCCAGGGCCATCATGGCGCGCCTGGCCGCCGTTGGCCGCGAACGCGACGGGACCGAACCGCCGAAGACCCTCGTCCGCGCCCGGGCGACGACCCTGCTGCACGAGGACCCCGCCGACTCCGGCTCCCGGGTCACCGGGGTGCGCCTGGGGGACGGCACTCAGATCCATGCCCGCGAGACGATCCTGGCCAACGGCCTGGGTGCCGCGGGCTTCGGAGGGTTGCCCGAATCGCTGGTGCTTCCGCTGCGCCCGGTGCACGGGGACATCCTGCGGCTGCGCGTGCCCGCACACCTGCGCCCGCTGACCACCGCCACGCTGCGCGGGATGGTGCGCGGGCTGCCGGTCTACGTGGTCCCGCGCGAAGACCACACCGTGGTCATCGGCGCGACGGCCCGCGAGGACTCCAGTCCCGGGGTCAGCGCCGGGGGAGTACACCAGCTGCTGCGCGACGCGCAGGTGCTGCTGCCCGCGGTCGCCGAGCTCGAACTGATCGAGACCACCGCCCGCGCCCGCCCCGGGACGCCCGACAACGCGCCGCTGCTCGGACGCGTCGCCGCCGGGGACGGTGCGGATGTTCCGGGGCTGCTGATCGCCACCGGGTTCTTCCGCCACGGCGTGCTGCTCACGCCCGTCGCCGCCCACATCGTCCTCGAGCTGGTCGCCGGCCGCGGCAACACGGCCTGGGACCGCTTCCGACCCGACCGGTTTTCGCCGGCATTGCAACCCAAGGAGTATGCATGAGCACCATCCAGCTCAACGGAGCCCCCCGGCCGCTGGCCGCCGGAACCACCCTGGCCGACCTGGTCACCGACGTCACCGGCCGCGAGCTGCTTCCCACCGGCAAGCCCGCGGACGGCGGGCGCCTCGGCGTGGCGGTGGCGCGCAACTCCGGGATCGTCCCGCGCAGCCAATGGGCCGTGACAGCGCTCCAGCGGCACGACGACATCGAGATCGTCACCGCCGTCCAGGGCGGCTAACCACCCCCCAAACCACCGTCCCCTCTTGGAAGAAAGCGAAGGACCATGACACAGACACTCACGCAGGCCGAACCACTGGTCATCGACGGCATCGCCCTGGGCTCCCGGCTCATCATGGGCACCGGCGGCGCCCCGAGCCTGGACGGACTGGGGGCGGCGCTGGTTGCCTCCGGCACCGAGCTGACCACCGTGGCCATGCGCCGCTACAGCGCTCCCGGCCCGGGCTCCACCGGCGGCACCAACCTCTTTGACCTGCTGTTGGAGAACAACATCCGCGTGCTGCCCAACACCGCCGGCTGCTTCACCGCCCGCGAGGCGGTGATGACCGCGGAACTGGGCCGCGAGGCGCTGGAGACCGACTGGGTGAAGCTCGAGGTGATCGCCGACGAGCACACGCTGCTTCCCGACGCGCTCGAGCTTGTCGAGGCCACCGAGGCGCTGGTGGAGCGCGGATTCAAGGTCTTCGCCTACACCAACGACGACCCGGTGCTGGCGCTGCGCCTGGAGCAGCTCGGGGCCGCGGCGGTCATGCCGCTGGGCGCCCCGATCGGCACCGGGCTGGGAATCCTGAACCCGCACAACATCGAGTTGATTGTCTCCCGGGCCTCCGTCCCGGTCATCCTCGATGCCGGGATCGGCACCGCCTCCGACGCGGCACTGGCCATGGAGCTGGGGTGCGACGCGGTGCTGCTGGCCTCCGCGGTGACCCGGGCACAGGATCCGGTGGCGATGGCACAGGCCTTTAGACATGCGGTCATTGGTGGCAGACTGGCGGCACAAGCAGGGCGCATCCCCAGGCGCACGCACGCCCTGGCCTCCTCCGCCATGGAGGGACGCCCGGATCTCTAGAACCGGAACCCGAAGGAGCGAACCATGCCCGCCAAAGACGTTCTGACACTCGAACAAGTCCAGGCAAACCTGCTGCAGCTGCCGCAGTGGCGCTACGGAATGGGGGCGCTGCGCACCGCGCTGAAGTGCCAGTCCTCGGCCTCGGCGCTGGCACTGTTCTCCACCATCGGCGCACTGGCCCAGGAAGCCAACCACCATCCGGACATCGACTGGCGCTACGACATCTTGTTCATCACCCTGACCTCGCATGACGCGGGGAGCAGGGTGAGCGCGCGCGATGCGGCGCTGGCCAGGTCGATTTCCGCCGAGGCGCAGAACGCCGGTGCCACGGCCCGGCCGGAACTGCTGCGCACCGTGGAGATCGCCATCGACACCGACGACGAGGACGCCATCTCGGAGACCTGGCGCGCGGCGCTGGGCTACAAGCGGCAGGAGGACGGCAGCCTGGCCGACCCCTTCGGCCGCGGGCCGGCCATTTGGTTCCAGAAAACCGCCACGCCCAATGCCAACCGCTTCCACCTCGATGTCACGGTGCCCCACAGTGAAAGCTCTGCCATCCTCAGGCAGCTGGAAGCCACCGGCGCGGCACTGGATCCCGAGTCCGCACCCAGGTTCGTGGTGGCCACCGACGTGCAGGGCAACAGGCTGTGCCTCTGCACCGAGGAAGGCCGCGATATCGGCTAGCCGCCCCCCGGATGGGCAATGGCCTTGCCCATCAAAGGCCATCCGCACAATGCCTCGCGCGGCTGCCCGATTTTGTTCCGGCCGCATGCGGCACATCATTTTTGTTGTCCCTTTTGTCATCCAAGGCAGGTTTCATTGAGCAGGACGCACGTCGAAAACACCATTGCATCGTTGCCGCCCCTGGTGGAGCCGGGGCCGGCCCTTTCCGCCCCGGAACTGGAACGCTATTCCCGCCACGCCCTGATGCCCGAGATCGGGTTGACCGGGCAGCGGAGGCTGCGCAACGCCAGGGTGCTGGTCATCGGCGCCGGTGGCCTGGGCTCGCCCGCGCTGCTGTATCTGGCCGCCGCCGGCGTGGGGACGCTGGGAATCGTCGATGACGACACCGTGGAACTGAGCAACCTGCAACGCCAGGTGATCCACGGGGTGCACGACATCGGCCGTACCAAGCTGGAGTCCGCCCACGACTCGATTGCCGCCATCAACCCCGGGGTGGATGTCGTGCTGCACCCGGTGCGGCTGGATTCGACCAATGTGCTGGAGATCTTCGCCGGCTACGACGTCATCCTGGACGGGGCGGACAACTTTGCCACCCGCTATCTGGTCAACGACGCCGCGGCGCTGCTGGGCAAGCCCTACGTCTGGGGTTCGATCCTGCGCTTTGACGGCCAGGTGAGCGTTTTCTGGGCCAAACACGGCCCGAACTACCGGGACCTCTACCCGGAACCTCCGGCGGCGGGCACCGTCCCCTCCTGCGCGGAGGGCGGTGTCTTCGGTATGCTGTGTGCCTCGATCGGGGCCATGATGGTCACCGAGGCCGTCAAGCTCATCACCGGGGTCGGCGAGTCCCTGCTGGGCCGGCTGTTGGTCTTCGACGCGCTCGGCGCACGCTGGCGCGAACTGCGCATCTCCCGGGACCCGGAGGCCTCCCCGATCACCGGACTCATCGACTACGGGAGCTTCTGCGGAATCTCCGCGACCGAGAACCGGGAAGAAGCGGACGAGGCCCTGATCGGGGTCGGGGAGCTGGCCGACCGGCTGGCCGGAAGGGACACGGGGGCCGAGGAATTCGTCCTGCTCGATGTGCGCGAGCCGGTGGAATTCGAGATCTCACGCATCCCCGGGTCCGTGCTGGTGCCCCTCGCGGGAATCAAGGACGGATCCGCGCTGGACGAGATCCCGCGCGGCGTGCCGCTGATCCTGCACTGCAAGTCAGGGGTCCGCTCCGGGCAGGCGCTGGATGCCCTGCGCGCCGCCGGCTACCCGGACGTGGTGCACCTGAGGGGCGGGATCGATGCGTGGGCGACCATGGCCTGAGCACCGCGCTCATGGGGCCGTTCGCGGTCCCGCTGTCAGCATCCAACGCCGGGGGAAAACCATGAAACATGTACGCGCGGCCTCACTGTTCGCGGCCGGGCTGGGGATCGCCGTCGTGCTGGGTTCCTGCACCCCGGCGCCGCCGACCGGCCCGGACCCTGCCACGACCCCGCCCTCCCCGTCCGTCTCTGCATCCGGGACGGCCACCTCGGCACCGCCCCGGGACCCGGCGCCGGCGGGAACCCCGCGGGCGGTGGCCACCGGTTTGGAGGCACCTTGGTCGGTGGTGTTCCGCAACGGAACCCCGCTTCTCAGCGAACGCGACTCCGCCCGCATCCTTGAACTCTCCGCCGACGGCACCACGCGCGCCATCGGAACCGTCCCCGGCGTGCAGCATGGCGGGGAGGGCGGACTACTGGGCCTTGCCGTCGATTCCCGGGACCGCCTGTACGTGTACTCGACCGCGGCCGGGGGCAACCGGATCCAGCGCTTCGAGCTGACCGGTGCGCCCGGGTCGCTGGGCCTGGGCAGCTCCGAGACGATCCTGGAGTCAATCCCCGCGGCAGGCGTCCACAACGGCGGGCGCCTGGCCTTTGGCCCCGACGGGATGCTCTACGCCACGGCGGGCGACGCCGGAGCGGGCGGCAGCGCGCAGGACCTGGACTCCCTGGGCGGCAAGATCCTGCGGATGACCGCCGAGGGAACGGTGCCACCTGACAATCCGTTCCCCGGCTCGCTGGTCTACAGCTACGGGCACCGCAACCCGCAGGGCCTGGCCTGGGCGAAGGACGGCACCATGTTCGCGGCCGAATTCGGGCAAAACACCTGGGACGAACTGAACATCATCACCCCGGGCGCCAACTACGGCTGGCCAACGGTCGAGGGCATCGCCGACGGGGAGGGCTTCACCGACCCCGTGCAGCAGTGGGAGCCCGGTGCGGCGAGTCCCAGCGGCATGGTGCACGTGGACGGGACGCTGTTCATCGCGAACCTGCGCGGATCGGTGCTGCGCCAGGTGCCCGTTGCCGACCCCTCCACCTCCACCGAACATTACAACGGAGAGTTTGGAAGGATCCGGGACGTGGCAGTGTCCCCGGACGGGGAGCTGTGGTTCCTCACCAACAACACCGACGGGCGGGGCAACCCCGGCCCCGACGACGACCGCCTCTTGGGCGTGCGCCTGGGCCGGGGGTAGGAATCCGCCGGCTTGCCCGCCGCCGCGGAAGCCGTGCGGAACCTAGGCCAGCGTTGCCGCGTCGATAACGAAGCGGTAGTGGACATCCGAGGCAAGCACGCGCCCGTAGGCCTTGTTGATGTCCTCGGCCGCGATGACCTCGACCTCGGCGGCGATCTTGTGCTCGGCGCAGAAGTCCAGCATTTCCTGGGTCTCGCGGATGCCGCCGATCATCGAACCGGCAAACGAGCGCCTGCCCGTGATCAGCGAAAACACGTTGACGGGCAGCGGCTCGGCCGGGGCGCCGACGTTGACCAGGGTGCCGTCGAGGGCCAACAGCTGCAGGAAGGCGCTGATGTCGATGCCGGCGCTGACCGTGTTCACGATCAGGTCGAAGGATCCCGCCAGCACGTCGAACGTTCCCTCGTCGCTGGTGGCGTAGTAGTTCTCGGCGCCCAGCTTCAGGCCGTCTTCCTGCTTCTTGAGCGTCCGCGACAGCACGGTGACCTCCGCGCCCATGGCATGGGCGATCTTGACCGCCATGTGCCCGAGTCCGCCGAGACCGATCACCGCAACCTTCTTGCCCGGTCCGGCGCCCCAGTGGCGCAGCGGCGAGTAGGTGGTGATGCCGGCGCAGAGCAGGGGAGCTGCGACGTCGAGTTCCAGGGCGGCGGGGATGTTCACCACGAAGTCCTCGTTCACCACCACGGCCGTGGCGTAGCCGCCCTGGGTGATGGTTCCGTCGACATCCGTGGCGCCGTAGGTCCCGATGTTGCCCTTCAGGCAGTACTGCTCCTCGCCGGCCAGGCAGTGGCGGCATTCGCGGCAGGAGTTGACCATGCAGCCAACGCCCACGCGGTCGCCCACGGCGTGCCGGGTGACCGCGGCGCCGACCTCGGTGACGATGCCGGCGATCTCGTGGCCCGGGACCAGCGGGTACTGCTGCGGGCCCCATTCGCCGCGGACGGTGTGGATGTCCGAGTGGCAGATCCCGGAGTACTTGATACTGATCAGCACGTCGTGCGCCCCGACCTCGCGGCGGTCGATGCGGGTGGGAACGAGGTCTCCCGTGGCGGATTCGGCGGCATAGGCATTGACTTGAAGCATGGTTCTCCGTAGTGCGATAGGAAGTTTTTCGCTGCGGGATGGATCCGACGCGGGCCCGTGTACGCCCGCCGCGTGGCGGCGGAGGGGTCCGGGTCCCGGTCCGCACCGGAGGGTGCGTCGATATGTCCCAGTCAATCAAACCACCCGGGACACCGGCCAGGGAGGCCCTGTTGGTACACGTATCGCCAGGGCGTGCCTCGATGCCGCGGCCGCGGCTGGCGTTGTCGCCGTCGGCAATAACGCCGCGGATTGCCAGCCCATGAGTGAATTCGTGCTGTCCCGGCGGCCCGCTTCCGAATCCAGGCGTCTGTGACGTATTTGGAGTGAGGCTGCCTCACTCCAAATACGTCACAGACAACCGGAAGCGGGCGCGTCTACAATGTCTTAGGCGCCGGAACACTCACTGCACCAAGCCGGCGGCCCGGGGAGGGCATCCGAGGATGAATGCCGGTCCCTGCACAACCCCCTCCAGGAGATCCCCCTATGCAGCGCACCATGTTCAAGTCCAAGATCCACCGCGCCACGGTAACGCACGCGGACCTGCACTACGTCGGATCCGTCACCATCGACGCCGACCTTTTGGACGCGGCTGACATCCTTCCGGGGGAACTGGTCTCGATCGTCGACGTCACCAACGGCGCCCGGCTGGAGACCTACACGATTGCCGGGGAGCGCGGTTCGGGGGTCATCGGCATCAACGGCGCCGCCGCCCACCTGGTCAACGTCGGGGACCTGGTCATCATCATCACCTACGCCTCCATGACCAATGCCGAGGCCCGCGCCTTCAAGCCGTCCGTGGTGCACGTGGACGAGCGCAACGCCATCCGGGCGCTGGGCACCGATCCCGCCGAGGCGCTCGCCGACGGCCTGCAAACACCGCCCTTCGCCATCTTCGCCGACGCCTGAGAATCCGCCAGGTCGTTCCCCTGCCGTGAAAAGCGGCATGATGGAACCATGGAGAACACCGCCGCGCACCCCTGGACCAGGAACTACCAGCCGGGGGTCCCGGCCGAGATCGAGCTGCCCACCGAATCGCTGAGCGCGATGTTCGAGCGCTCGGTCGCCGAGGCCGGGGACAGTCCCGCCACCGAGTTCTTCGGCCGGCGCACCAGCTACCGGGAGCTCGGCGAGCAGGTGGAGCGCGCCGCCGAGGGCCTGCGCCTGCTCGGCGTGCGCGCCGGGGACCGGGTTGCCCTGATCCTGCCCAACTGCCCGCAGCACGTCGTGGCGTTCTACGCGGTGCTGCGCCTGGGCGCCGTGGTCGTGGAACACAACCCGCTCTACACCCCGCGCGAGCTGCGCCACCAATTCGAGGACCACCAGGCACGGGTGGTGATCGCCTGGGACAAGGCGGCCGAGTCCGTGCGCCAGTTCCCGGAAGACGTGCGCATCGACACCGTGGTCTCGGTGAACCTGCTCGAGGCCTTCCCGGCCGTGAAGCGCCTGGCCCTGAACCTCCCGCTGGGGAAGCTGCGCGCCTCCAAGGCCGCACTGACCGCTGCCGCGCCCGGGACCATGCCCTGGAAGGACCTGCTCAAGGCAGATCGGATCGATGCCGCCCACCCGCGCCCGGCCGTCGGGGACCTCGCGGTCATCCAGTACACCTCCGGGACCACGGGCAAGCCCAAGGGCGCGATGCTCACCCACTACAACCTGTACTCCAACGCCCTGCAGGGCGAGGCCTGGATGGCCGGGGCGCAGGAACGCAAGGAAATCCTTTACGCGATCCTGCCGATGTTCCACGCCTTCGGGATGACCCTGTACCTGACCTTCGGAGTGAAGAAGCAGGGCCTGCTGGTGCTTTTCCCGAAGTTCGACCCCGACCTGGTGCTTCAGGCCATGAAGAAGTCCCCGGCCACGGTGTACTGCGCCGTCCCGCCGATCTACGAGCGCACGGCCATGGCGGCCAGGGAAAAGGGCGTCTCGCTGCGCTCGGCCAGGTACTGCATCTCCGGGGCCATGAACCTGCCCGATCACGTGGTCGAGCTCTGGGAGTCGGTCTCCGGCGGGCTGCTCGTGGAGGGCTATGGGATGACCGAGTCCTCCCCGGTGGCGATGGGCAACCCGTTCCACCCCACCCGGCGCACCGGCACCATCGGCGTGCCTTTCCCCTCGACGCTGATGAAGGTCGTGGACCTTCACGACCCCGCGCTCGAGGTGGCCCAGGGCGAACCCGGCGAGCTGTTGCTCAAGGGCCCGCAGGTGTTTGCCGGCTACTGGAACAACCCCGAGGAGACCGCCAAGACGCTCACCCATGACGGCTGGCTGCGCACCGGTGACGTGGTGACGGTGGATGCGGAGGGCTTCGCCACGATCGTGGACCGCGCCAAGGAGCTGATCATCACCGGCGGCTTCAACGTCTCGCCCACCGAGGTCGAGACCGTGCTGCGCGCCCACCCGGACGTGCGCGATGCCGCCGCGTTCGGCAATCCGCTGGGGCGCGGCGGGGAAATGGTGGTTGCCGCCGTGGAGCTTGAACCCGGGACGGAACTGGACGAGGACGCGCTGCGCGAGCACTGCCGCGGACAGCTCGCAGGCTACAAGGTGCCCAAGCGGATCGTGGCCATCGAGGAGATGCCGCGCTCGATGCTGGGCAAGATCCTGCGCAAGCAGGTCCGCGAGCAGGTCGCGCCCGGCCTGTAGGCAACCACGCGAAAGCCCCGGACGGGTTGCCGCACTGGTGCGCATCCCGTCCGGGGCTTCGCTGGTTTGGCCGGCTACTTCTTGGCGGTGCCGTCGGCGCCGACGGAGAATTCCACGACGTCGTCGTAGACCCGGCGTTCGGTCTTGACCAGGTTGTAGTCCTCGTCCAGCACCGGGAAGAGGTAGACCGGGCTGAGCTTGATCTTCGCCCCGTCGCCCTGCCGGGTGATGTCGATCTGCAGGTGCCCGTAGTGCAGGCCGCCGTCAAGAAGCTGCTGGGTTCCGCTCTCGTCGGTGGCCCAGGTCTCGGGCTGGTTGGCCGCGGCGGACCACTTGGAGTGGGTGTTGAAGCGCAGCGGCTCGTACTCGCCCGCGTCGTTCTTCACCTGCTGCTCGCCGCGCAGCCCGTCGGAGGCGACGCCCACGTCGTAGGAGTGGAAGCCCTGCCCGTCGCCGTCCCCGTCGACCCAGGAGCGCTCGAACATTTCGTCGTGGCCGGAGAGCACCGTGGCCACCCCGTACTTCTCAAAGAGCGGGGAGTAGGCGCGCATCGCGGTGCCGGACTGGTTGTCCGCGTGTTCGTGGTTCGGCGGCGTTCCGTGCACGCCCGAGGAGTAGGCGGCGTGGTGGAACTGGACGATCACGATCTGTCCCTGCTCGCGGGCCTCGGCCAGCTGCTTCTCGGCCCACTTCCACTGCTCGCCGCCGACCGACATGTTGGGCAGGTCGGAATCCTCCGCGGTGGTGCCCGCGAAGAGTTCGGTGTAGGCCTTGTCGTAGTCCGCGTCGGTGAACTCGCCCTGGGTGTCGGTGGAGAGGTTCCCCGCCGTGAGGTTGCCGTCGTTCCCGGAGAAGGGAGCGCCGGAGAGGGTGCCGGTCTTGGTGTTCTCGTCCGGTTCGCCGTTGGTCGAGTCCAGGGTCAGCACCGTCACCGGCCCGTGGTCGGTGCGGTAGTAGGAGCCCTTGGCCGCCGGGTTGGCGGCGTCCCCGTCGTTGTCGAAGTAGGAGAGGTACTTGTTGCGCGAGATCACGGCCGGGGACTGGTCTTCCGGGGTTCCGTAGCCGCCGTTGATCCCCGCATAGGTCTCCCAGTTGCCCAGCGCCGTCACCAGCGGGACGTTGGAGGCCAGGTCGCCGTGTTCGCCGGCGAAGTAGCCGAAGAATTCGTCCCAGGCAGGCTGGTAGCCCGCGCCCTGGACCAGGTCGCCGGCGATGAGCATCAAATCCGGGTCGGCCGCCTCGATCGCCGCCATGTTCTCGCGCATCGCGGTGTCCTGGCTGAGCGGGTAGCGCAGCGTGAAGTCGCCGTAGCGGGTGGTGGAGCCGAACTTCTGCGCCCAGGCGGAATCGGTTCCGGGACGCTGTTCGGAGTCGGGCGTGTACCCGTTGACCGGGTTCAGTTCCCACTCGCGGTGCTCGACGCGGCCCATGGGTTCGGTCTCGGAGTCGGAGAATGCGATTAGCCGCAGGTCATCCCACGAATCGGCGTCGGGTGCGGTGGCGAAGGTGCCCTCGTGGCGCTTGCCGCCCTGGTCGACTGTGTAGTTGTAGTCCTTGCCCGCCTTCAGCCCCTTGACGGTGAGCGTGTGCTTGTAGTTGGAGTTGGCCTTGAGCCAGGATCCCTTCACCAGGCCGGTGATGGACTGGTCCCGTTCCTTCTGCGTGTATTCCATCAGCGGCATGTACTTCGGGGTCGAGGTGAGCACGCGCTGGTTGCCTGCGCCCCGGCCCTTGCCGTTGCCGATGCCCGGACCGGTGACGCTCAGGGTCCCCGGGTCGGCGGTTTCGCTGATCCAGCTGATGGTCATGGCGTCCGGCTTCGGGTTCTGCAGGTAGGGCAGCACGCGGAATCCGGGCTGGGCGTCGCGGGTGCCGACGGTGGTGTTGGCCCGTTCGGTGGTGGCGCCGGCCGGGGTGGCCAGCAGGGGAGTGGCCAGAACGGCAAGTGCCAGGGCAGCGGACAGGGACTTCTTCATGTATTGCCTCACGGTGCGGTGTTGGATTGGCGCGGCCGGGGGAGCGGCGCGCGCCCCCATCCTCCCCGACCCGCACCAACCGCAGGTGGCCCGCCGGTGAACGGACGGTGACCGTGGCCGGCCTCGCGTTGCTGTCCTCAGCCCGGGACTGCTTGGCCATGCGCTGCAACGGTGGCCACGAGGCCCTCCATTGCTTCGCATGGTCCGGAAAAGTGATCCGGATGACCTTGCCAGCGAGAAATTCCATGGCCGCGTCGCCACGCCGGCCCATAGACCAGCATCGGCGGTTCCCGCGACGGCGCGCAAGCGCGAGGGGTGACCGATCTGACCGCCCGAGGACTTGCCGCCCGCGTGCAGGGTGTGCGATCTTGGAACTATTCCCGACTCGGGGATTCCGGACGATGGGTGCCGTACCCGGTGTGCGACAAGACGGCCCGCAAGGGGTCTTGTCATGGCATGGTTGATTCTCATTGTTTCCGGCGTTCTCGAGGCCGTATGGGCCACCGCACTGGGGAAGTCCGAAGGATTTACGAAGGTGGCACCCACTGTTGTCTTCGGGGTGGGGCTGGTATTGAGCATGGCCGGGTTGGCCTATGCGATGCGGGAACTGCCGGTCGGCACCGCGTACGCCGTGTGGGTGGGCATTGGCGCGACACTGACCGTGATTTACGCGATTGCCACGGGTGCCGAGTCACTCTCGATTCTCAAGGTGCTCTTCCTGCTGATGATCGTCGGCGGCGTCGTGGGGCTGAAATCCCTTCATTCCTGACCGGTTGACCCGCGGCCGTCTCGGGCACTGATATCCGGCTGCCGGTTCAATGCGTGCCAGACCGCGATCTCCGAGCGCGAGGAGAACCCGAGTTTGCGCAGGGCGCTGCTGGCGTGGTTCTCCACGGTCCGCTCCGAGAGATAGAGACGTTCGGCGATCGCCCGGTTGCTCAGGCCCCGGGCCAGCAATCCGGCGACCTCTTCTTCGCGCGCAGACAACTGGCGCGGGAGGTCAGGCAACCTTTCCATCAGTTCCGTGGCCTGCTTGGCGTAGTGGCGTGAATTGAGCGACGAGGCCTGGAAGCGGGCGAAGGGCAAAAGCTCGCCGTAGAGCCGGGCGCCGGTTGCCCGGTCGCCGAAGGCTACGCATAGGTCCGCATGCGTGGTCGTTGCCACGATCCATTCGGCGGTGTGGCTGCGCACCTCGTCGAGGTGCGGGACGATGGCCTGCCATAGGGCACGTGACTCCTCGCGCCGGCCAGCCTCGAGCAGGACCTCGGCCAACCAGCCCTTGGCGAAATAGGGCAGGAAATCGACGATCCGGCGGACCCCCGCTTCGGCCTCGTCGAGCCCAGTCCCGGTGAGCCCCGCGATGCTTGAAACCATGACCAGGTGGGTCATCGCGGCCGATTCGTCGACGGTGGCGCCGCGGGCCGCGAGGGCCCGGTCCGCCGTTGCGCGGGCTTCATCGAAGCGGCCCTCCAGGTGCAGCAGCACGGCCCGGATCATGGACATCCGCCACAGCCACTGGCCATCGCGCAGCCGCTGCACCAGCGGTTCGAGCACCGCGGTCGCCTCGGTGAGGTCGGCGATCCGTCCGAGTTGGGCGAAGGCCTCGACCCGCCACAGCAGCCCCCAGGCCGTGTAGTCGTCGTTGCCGATCCGGCGGCCCAGGGCGGTGGCCCGCCGCGCCACATCCAGGCGCTTCTCGACGTGTTCCAGGGAGACGAACCGGGCGTGGTCCGCCTGCATGGCGATGAATTCGGCTTCGGGATCCGTCGTGGCGGTGTCGGGACCCGAGGTGTCGAGGTCGAAATAGCGGTCTCCCTGCCACTCGTCGCCGGTGGCTGCCAGCTGGGCGCGGAGCCTGCTGCGCCGGACCGGGTCCCCGTCGCCGAGCAGCGCGAGCGCCTCGATGCACAGGGCGTGGACGCGTGCTGCCAGCGCGCGGTCCGAAATTCCCTGCAAAACCGTGGCCGTGTCGGCCAGCAGCGCCCCGTTGCCGGTTTCGCGGGCCAGGGCGAGCGCCGACTCGCAGGCCCGCCAGGCCGAGGCAACGTCGCCCGCGTGGAAATGGGCGCCCGCCAATTCAAGATGCAGGCCACCGAGCGGGATCCCGGGTTCGGGCGTTCTCCCGTGCGCGGCGATGGCCTCGGTGAAATGGAAGGCCGCGCGTGCGTGGTCCCGCTGCGCCGAGGCCCTCCTGGCCGACTGCAGGGCGGCCCGGAAGCCGGTACCGGGGGCGGCTCCTGCCTGGGTCATGCCCCATTCTAGATCCGCGATGGGTGCCGGGGTGAGTGGTTCCACGGATGCGCGATGAACAATGCCGCGCGCACACTGGTGCCAACCCCCGCGGCAACGGCGCTCCGGGCGGCACTAGGAAGGGAACCACCATGTCAACCCCGTCAATATCAATCGTGAGCGGAACCGGAGGGAGGGTTTCGCGCCTTGGGGCCATCGGCTTCGTGGGCGCAGCGGCCGGTGCCCTGTCGGCGATCCTGCTCCTCGTGTATCCACCGCAAGTTGCCCCGGAAGCGTTCAGCTTCCCGTTCGACGCCACCGGTTTCACCGCGATCCAGGTCTTCTTTGCGCTGCAACACGTTGCCCTGATGCTGATGTTTTATGCCCTGCTGCGCTCACGAGCGGTGGGAACCTCGCGCCTTGCCCGTTGGGGACTCTGGGTTTCGTTGACCGGCATGGGCCTGACCGCCGTGGTCGAAATCTTTGCCATCACCGCGGCCCATGCGATGGTCGGCGATCCGCTGTACGGGTTGGTCTCCTCCCTCTACGGGATCCCGACCTTGGCGCTCGGCGTCGGGCTGGTCTTGGCGGGCATCGGCGTGTTGCGGGCCAAGGGCTGGCACGGGCCGGCACGTTTCCTGCCGCTGCTCTCCGGTGTGTGGATCTTCGTGGTGTTGCTTCCCGCGCTCTTTGGTACCCACATGATGGGCCGGATTGCCATTTGCCTGTGGATGGTGATTTTCGCGGCCCTGGGCTGGGTGCTGTGGCGGGGGAACGAACAGGGAAAGCTGGGGAATTGAGAGCGGTTGCCGCGGGCGCCGGTGGCTGGCAACGGCCGCCGGCGCCCGCTTCTTCGCGCAACCCCTTGCGGCCGGGCCGGGGTGGGAATAAGTTGGGGGAATCGATGGCCGTTTTCTTGGGGGAGAAGCCTTGGATCACTATGAGTACCTGGAAGTTGGGCGCGCCTCGTCGCGCAACCAAATCAATGCGGCCGCCAGGTTGGCGATTTGGCGGAACCGCGGCGATGCGGCGGTAACCGAACGGATCATGGAGGCATGGTCCATTGTGGGGGACCCGGACCGGCGATTTGACTACGATTCTTGGCTGCTGGGCGAACCTCCGCCCGGCGAACAATACCTGCCGGTGGATCCAAGGCCCGCCGTGGAACCGGTTCACCGGGCCCTGCCGCCACGGGCCGACTCCGACGCCGCCAAGCAGCGCCGGATACCGGGATCACTTGCACCCGAACCTACTGCGGGATCGCCTTTCCCCGCAACCGAACCGGGCCCGCCGATCACCTCTCGAGTCGATGGCACCCGTACCGTCCAAGCCGCTGCGCCGCCCGCGGGTGGGGCACCGGCCGCCGGGTCGCCTGGGTCTCCACCGGATTCCCCGGCGCAGGCCCAGCAGCCATTTGACCCGCAACAGCTGTCCTGGTGGGAGGCTGCCCTGGACAAAACGGAGACCATCGGGCCGGGCTACAAGGGTCTGCGCCTGCTGGTCGACCTCGGCGTCATGGCCATGGTCATCGGTCCCCTGATCGGCCCGGCGATCGCGGCACCTTCGGTCGCCACGACGCTGCCCATCGGGCTGTTCGCGCTGGCGGTGCTCTTGCTGGGGCGCCTCTGGCCACGGGCGGCCTCGCGCCGGGCAGCGAACCAGCGGGTGTTCGGCATCGGCGGCGGAACATTGACCAGCGGCCGGAGCCGGTTCAGCAAGGAAAACGTGGCCAAGGGCGTGGCGGGCGAGCGACGCACCGCGTTGGCCCTTGAGTCGCTCTTGCGCATCCCGGGAACGCGGATCTTCCACGGGCTGCGGTTCCCCGGCAGCAAGGTCGCGGACATCGACCATGCGGTGGTCAACGGCGACCGGGTGGTCTTCATCGACAGCAAGTTCTGGAAGCCGGGGGAGTACCGGTGGCTGGACGCTGACAAACTTGGCTACGTCCGTGGCCGCCGCGTCGACCGCCGCGACATCCACATGGACCACCTCCAGCGGCACCCGGCAACGGCGAAAGTTGCGGCCGACGTCGGCTGCCACGTATTGATCCATCCCAATGCCGAAGGTTCCATCACCTTTACGCCGGCTGGGCACATCTCCCCGACCGGGATCCCTGCAACGGATACCCGGGACGGCATGGAAATGATCGGATGCTGGCTGTTGGAGGGAAGGAAGTCAGGGCTGGTCGACCGTTATCTGATGGCGCGGATGATCGCAATGCTGAAGTAGGGGCGCGTGCGAATGATCCACTGACCCGTGGTTCCGCGGACGTGGACGGGGGAACCGCCGAGAGGTGGCTCCCCCTTCCTGCTGCGCGCCGCTACGGGCCGGAGTGTCCGCACTCGCCGTTGAGCTTGTGCCCGAACCAAGCGGGGCTGCTGAAATCGGTGAATCCGTCTGAAGTGACGATGAGCGACCTCAGGTCGCTTTGGGTTGAGTGGTGGCCGTACCCGGGTGTAACCGCGGGAACCTCCGCCACATCGCCGAGCGGGTGGTGCTCGTTTGCGGAGGCGTTGGCGCAGTCGACCGACTCAACGATCGGGTGGATGGTCGCCGAGGCGGCCGGCAGAAAGGCGAAGGTTGCCATGGCGAGCACGGCACCAGCTGTCAATGATTTCCTCAAGAGTCCCATGTGCAAATTTCCTGTGCGAGAAGGGTGGAACGCGGGGCCGCGTTCCACCCCCAGTAAGCTCCCGGCCAGGGTGTTTTGCAAGGTTTGGCGAGGTCCAAATTTGTGCCGATCCGTCATGCGCTGGCACCAATGGCCGAGCCCACGCATGGGCGCCCAAAAGGCAGCCGCCATGATGCCGAAAGTAGACGAAGGACCACATGGCTGGGGTCGGATGCCGCGCCGCGGCATCCGACCCCAGCCGGCCCGCTACTCGGCGACGGAGTGCGTCAGGACCTGCGCCTGGTCGGCAAATCGGACGGTTAGTTCCGCTTCCCCGCCGGTCACCGTGGTGCTCGAGCTGCCCGCAACGATGGACCAGGGCCCGCCGGGGCAGGTGTTCAGCTTCTGGCCGTCAGTTTCCGACACCGAGCTGGATCCGTCGGCCACCCCGGTGAGCAGGAAGCCGGTGACCTTGTCCTGTGGATTGGTTCGGGCGTCGTGCAGGAGTTCGCCGGTGGTGCTGGAGGTGACAGTGTGCCAGCGCGCCTGGGTCTGCTGGTTCTTTGAATTGAGGCAGGACCAGGTGGTGGTCGTTGTCGATTCGGCGGTCAGCGCGAACGAGACCGCCTCGTGGTTTGCCTGCAGATCGTGGTCGTTCCAGCCGAACGCGTTCTGCACGTCGCCCTTGCCGACGAACCCGGTTCCGGTGGACGCATCCACCGACCAGTCCGCGGATGCCGGTGTGGCGGCAAACAGGGCAGCAGCGGCGAATCCGGACATGGCAAATAGAGCCAATGATTTCTTCATGGTTTCCCCCAAGATTAAGTTGTTTCCCCAAAAACACGATCTTAAAAAGGTCGCTGACTTGGACACTAGCAGACGGCAAACCGCCGTGTAAATGGTCGGTGCGTTCCGCGGCGGGACCGGCCGAAGCGGCGGCCGCCCGTGGGGCAGACAGTGTCACGGATCGCGGCTAGGCTGGGCCGCAAACACCGGCATCCCGCGGCGCAGCGCGCCGCACGAGCATGAGGAGCACGGCCATGGGCTACACGCACAGCATCACCGTTTCGCTGGATTGGGAGGAAGCCGTGGCCCGCACCAGGGAGGCCCTGGGACGCCAGGGCTTCGGGGTGCTCACCGAGATTGACGTGCATGCCGTCTTGGCGGCGAAAATCAGTCCGGAATCGGCCGACAGGATCGGCGACTACATTATCCTGGGGGCCTGCAACCCGCACCTTGCCAATCGGGGCCTGCTCACCGAGCCCGAACTCGGGGCGTTGTTGCCGTGCAACGTGGTGGTCCGCCGGGCACCGGGCGCTGACGAAACCACGATAGAAACCATTGACGCGCAGGTCCTGGCCCGGGTCAGCGGAAACCCGGCCATTCGCGAGGTGGCTTCCGATGCGGACACGCGGTTGAAGGCGGCGCTGGACCAACTGCGCGCCGACTGAAAATTGCCGTCCTCCGGTGGCCTGCCTGCCATTGAATGACAACTCCGCGAGTCCTACCCTGTAGGTGACTCACGAGAGGCAGGCACACCATGAAGCGCATGTTGGCAGCGATGGCGGTCTTGGCATTGGCCCCGTTGGGCGCCGGTCCGGCGGCCGCGGCCCCGAACATCTACCACGTGATTTCCTCCACCCACGGGGGAGCCTACGTGGCCGTGGAGGAAGGCTGTGAGCTGACGGAGGTGTTCCTGTCCTCAAGCGTGGGCAAGTTTGCGGCCCAGCCGGGTCCCGTCAACAAGCAGGGGCTTACTTCCGTCTTCGTTCGGGTCACGGATACCTGCGGTCCCGCGGCGGCGGCCGGCGGCGGTGGCGTCTTGTTTGAGGCCGAGGCCATGAACATGGCAGAACTGGTGGCCGACCCGAGGCTGCGCCATGCTTCGGTGTCCACCGTCATGGAGGGCACGGACTCCGACGGCAACCCGGTCACCGTGGAACTGGACGCCACGTGGACCGGGACCGGGGAGCTGGAGCACACCGTCATCAGCAGCCCTCGCCATTTCCCGGAGGGCAATGTCATCGCGGTCGACAACAACCTGCGCCGCGACGCGATCGCCGAGGTCAACGTGGAGGTCGCTGGTCGGTCGGTGTCGGGGACGGATCCGGCCGCGAGCCTGGAACTGGTCAAGGCCAATTGCGTGGAGGTGGCCCGGCCCGGGGTCGAGGGGTTCTTCCCCTGCTTCGGCTTCCCCGGGTAGTGCCGATCCCGGCCACCAAGGCCGAACACCACGGAACACCCCGCGTCACCCGGAAGGGTGACCCCGATGTGCCCCGCGGCTACGAGGGCGTGGTGTTTGTTGCCGCCCGTGTGGCCGCGGCGTCCAGGTATTCCTCGGCCCCGATGGGGTCCAGAAACCACTCGCCGAAGTCCGCCGGGTTATCGAAGCCATTGGCGAAGCGGGCCGCGATCTCGGGGTACCGGCCGGCGGATCCCAGCAGATTGAGGACGTGGGGCGGAGGCGGGGCAAGCAGGGCGTTGGTCCAGTCGACGATGGGCTTGGCCTGGGCGAAGTACGCCTCGAAAGTGGCCCGCTGAAAGGCCGCATCGAAGCCGGCATCCCCGTGGGCGAGAATCTGCTCCAGGTAAACCTGTGCGCAGCGCGACGCGTTGTTTGTCCCCTGCCCGGTGATCGGGTCGTTGAGCACCACGACATCGGCCATGCCCAGCACGGACCTGCCCGAGGGCAGGGTTGCGACAGGGTGGCGCACGGTGGGCGGGTACCGGCCCTGCAGCACGCCCATCGGGTCGGTCAGCGATGACCCGGCGGCCCGGTCGGCCTCCCACGGCAGGAAAGTCCGCAGGATCCGCAGCGAGTTTTCGAAGTGCTCCTCGGGGCCGAGGTCGGCCCAGGAATCCATGGGGCCACCGGGTACACCTTCAAAAACCATGATGTGGCAGGGACCGCTGAGCGTCAGCGCGGGGAAGACGAAGTATTCGCCGACTCCGGGAATCAGGTTGAAGCTCACCGTCGAATACTCGGGTTCCGGGGCAAGCCCGTGGACGTAGGTGAGGGCAAGCGCCCGCTGCGGGGCGTCGTGGACGGAGCGGGTCGCGTCGCGGGTGAAGAGCCGGGCGATCTCGCCCTTGCCGGCGGCGACGATCACCAGGTCGTCTTCCCGGGCGTAGCGTTCGAGCTTCCCGACATTGGCGTCCTCGAATACCAGCTCGCCGCCGCGTCCGGCGAAAAGCTCCATCAGCGCCGGGTACTTGATCCGCTGGTCGATGGACTGGGCGGGTGCGTCAAGCCGGGCCCGCCAGCCGAAAAGTTTGGTGCCGGACGTGTCCGGGTGCGGGACGCTGACGCCGATGCCTTCCACCGGCGGGGCGTCGAGCCACTGGTCGATGCCGACCGAGCGCTCGTGGGCGAGCGGGGTGGCGAACATGCACTGGCTGGAAGCCACCCGGCCGTCCCGGATCTCCTCGGGCGTCCGGTTGGACACCAGGCGGACCCCATATCCGGCCTGGAGTAGCCCGAGGCCGAGCTGCAGGCCCGATTGGCCGGCCCCGACGATCGTTATCTTTCGCTGGCCCATGTCTCTTGCCTTTCGTCGTGGAAACGGGGGCGTAAAGCGCAGGAAGCTGCTGGCGGCGATGAAGCGAGGCACGGGTCGGGGCCCACGGTGCCTGGATGCCCGTGGGCACCTGCGTCCCCGGCGTGCCCTTAGACCGCCTCCCAGGGGTTAGCCACTGGTCAGGCCGTCACTTGAGGTTCAGGCCCGACAGATTCGAGCGTACCTTTGGGGACCGGATTTCGATGCCAAAAAAGTTTTCGGCGTGCCCGCTGGATCCGTCCGCACCAATGGCAGAGTTCCAGATCCGGGTCGAAGGGTTCCCTCCTGCGGCTGATGGAGGGTGTCTATAGTTGCGGCACGCAGGCGCCGGTGCCCAGCAGGGCAAGGCCGGCCCGGTCCCCGTCCGCCAGCTTCGCGCGGTCGTTACTGCCGCCGTACATCAGCTGGCCAGGGTCATCGACATGGTCGAGCCCCAGCACGTGCCCGAGCTCGTGGATGACGACCGCGCGGAGCAGTTCGGGCCCTCCGGGGTACCCCAGGATCGGGGCCAGCCCCGGTGCATCCAGCACGACCTGGCCGGCCACGTAGACGATGGGATGCCCGGGGACATGGGCGTAGTCGCTTCCGCCCAGGCCACCCACGTCGCCTGCCAGGTCAGGGGTTTCCTCGGGATCCGACCAGGTGAGCAGCACCGGCGCCCAGCGTTTGCCGTAGCGCTCGGGTTGGTAGGTTTCCCGTTCCTTGCTTGGCCCCTCCGCGGTGGGGCCGTCGTAGACGAAGCGCAGGCCGCTGGCGGAGGAGATCTCGGCGACAGCCTGGTGGATCAGGGCCTCGCCGCCGGGCGGGGAATTGTCCGGCCGGATCACGTAGTGGACGGGCCGGCAGGGGTCGTAGGCGACAAAGTCCTGGGCGGGATCCGGGGACTCCTGCAGTCGGAACGAGCCGGAGCCGGTGCCCTCCGGCGGCCTGCCCAGGGGATCCGCCGCCGCCTCGACCCCGCGCGGCGGAACATTGGAGCCGGGAACCAGCGGTGTGATCGCCGGCATGATGTGCCGCTCGAGGACCCCGGGGCTGTAATAGAGCCCCACCAGAAGTGCGATGACGAGCCACAGGTTCCACGCGCGGCGCGGGCCGCGACCGCGCCGGGATTTCCGCCGTCTGGAAGGCTTCGGCGGGGCGGTGGCGCGGGCACCGAAAACCGGTGCCTCGGCACGGCGTGCATCCTGGTCAAGGACCCATTGCGGGACCCTTCCGCTGGGCGCGGTGCGCGGATGCGGACCCCGTTTCGCGGAGTCGGCATCGTGGTTCCACTGTGGTTCGTGCGGCATTGTTCCCCCAAGGTTGGTGCCCGTGCGGGGCTCCCCAGCCCCACACCACCCAAGCATAGGCCGAAAAATGCGAAAAACCGGGGCGGGAATGAACTTCCCGCCCCGGTCCGTCGACGGCTACGCCGCGAGCGCCGCCTCCCGGCGTGCCGCGACCCGCAGGCCCGACCCGTCGGCGGTGACCTCCACGGTCCCGCCGCCGGCCAGCTCGTCGCTGACCAGCAGGTCCGCGACCTTGTCGTCGAGCTCGCGCTGGATCACCCGGCGCAGCGGGCGGGCGCCGAACTCCGGTTCGTGGCCCTCCTGCGCGATCCAGCCGACCGCTGCCTCGTCGACCTCCAGGCCGATGCCGTGGGCGGCGAGCCGGGCCTCGGTGCGGCGCAGCTGCAGCCGGACGATCTCACGCAGCTGCCCGGCCTCCAGCTTGCGGAAGAGCACCGTCTCGTCGATCCGGTTCAGGAATTCCGGGCGCATGGTCTCGCGCAGCCGGCCCATCACCTTGGCGCGGAGCTCGCGCTCGGACCCGGCCCCGGAATCGGAACCGAAGCCCAGCGGGGCGCCGCGGCTGGCCAGGAACTCCGATCCCAGGTTGGAGGTCATGATGATGACCGTGTTTCGGAAGTCCACGGTGCGGCCCTGCCCGTCGGTGAGCCGGCCGTCGTCGAGCACCTGCAGCAGCAGGTTGAACACGTCCGGGTGCGCCTTCTCCACCTCGTCCAGCAGCACCACCGAGTAGGGGCGCCGGCGCACGCGCTCGGTCAGCTGCCCGGCCTCGTCGTAGCCGACGTACCCCGGAGGGGCGCCGACCAGACGGGAGACCGTGTGGCGCTCGCCGAACTCACTCATGTCGAACCTGACCATGGCCGATTCGTCACCGAAGAGGGAAGCCGCCAGGGCCTTGGCCAGCTCGGTTTTGCCCACGCCCGTGGGCCCCAGGAAGAGGAAGCTGCCGACCGGGCGCCCCTCGTCGCCCAGGCCCGTGCGGGAGCGGCGCACCGCCTTGGCCACGGCGGCCACGGCATCGTCCTGGCCGATGACCCGCTCGTGGAGCTCGTCCTCGAGCCGGGCCAGGCGTGACTTGTCGTCCTCGGTCAGCCGCGCGGCGGGGATGCCGGTGGCGCGGGAGATGACCTCGGCGATCTGGGCTTCGTCGACCACCGCCGCCGCGGTGTCGAGACCGCCCTCCCGTGCCTCGGCCAGGCGGGCGCCCAGTTCCTCGGCCTCGTCGCGCAGCTTCGAGGCGTCTTCGTAGCGCTCCTGGGCCACGGCCCGGTCCTTGGCGGCGCCGAGCTCGGCGATCCGTGACTCCAAGGACTCGGTGTCCACGCCGGGGCCGCGCTTCAGGCCCAGCCGGGCACCGGCAGTGTCGATCAGGTCGATCGCCTTGTCCGGCAGGAACCTGTCGGTCACGTAGCGGGCCGACATCTCGACAGCCGCACGGATCGCCCCGTCGGTGTAGGTGACCCGGTGGTGCCGGGCGTACCTGTCCTTGAGCCCGTGCAGGATCGCCACGGCGTCCTCGATCGAGGGCTCGCCGATGGTCACGGGCTGGAAGCGGCGCTCCAGGGCCGGGTCCTTCTCCACCTTGCGGTATTCGGCCAGCGTGGTGGCGCCGATGAGGTGCAGCTCGCCGCGGGCCAGCCGCGGCTTGAGGATGTTTCCCGCGTCCATGGAGCCCTCGCCCCCGCCGCCGGCGCCGACCACGGTGTGCAGCTCGTCGATGAAGACGATCACTTCCCCGTCCTGCGCGGCGATCTCGTCCATCACCTGGGTGAGCCGTTCCTCGAAGTCGCCCCGGTAGCGGGTCCCGGCGACCATGGCCGGCAGGTCGAGCGCGACCACGCGCTTGCCCGACAGCTGCGCCGGGACCTCGCCGGCGACGATGGCGCGGGCCAGGCCCTCCACGACGGCGGTCTTGCCGACGCCGGCCTCGCCGATCAGCACCGGGTTGTTCTTGGTCCGGCGGGCCAGGATCTCGATGGCCTGCTCTATCTCCTCGGTGCGGCCGATCACCGGGTCGAGCCCGTCCGCGGCGGCACGGGCGGTCAGGTCCATGCCGAACTTCTCGAGCAGTGGCGTCTGGCCCTTGGCGGGTGTGCCGCCCTCGGCGGGCTTGTTCTGTGCCGTGGCCGAGGCCGGCTGTTCGGCGATCTCGGCGGCAGCCTGCAGGGACTGCGGGGTGACCCCGGCCGCGCCCAGCACCTGCCCTGCAGGGGACTCGGTGTTAAGCACGAAGGCCAGGAACAGGTGTTCCGGATCAATGTAGGTGGAGCCGAAGGCGCGGGCCACCTGGTAGGCGTCCAGCAGGGCGCGCTGGGCGGAGGGCGTCAGGGCGGGGGCCGATTCGTTGTGTCGCGGCCCGGATTCGGGCAGGCGCTGTTCGGCGTCGCGGGCGATTGCCGCGGCGTCGGCACCCGAGCGGCGCAGGGCCTCGCCGACGGGCTCGGTCTCGAGCATCACGCGCAGCAGATGAAGCGCGTCGATGTCGCTGTGTCCGTGTTCGACGGCGAATTGCGCTGCACGGGTCAGCACCTCATGTGTATGGCGGCTAAGCAGCCGGGTGATGTCAATGGGGCGCCCGAGGCGGCTGGTGCGCTGTCCTTGCAGATAGCGTGCCAGGAAATCCTCGAAAGAGCCGTTGCCGGCGCCTGACGGGCCAAAAAATGCTGGCATGTTTCCTCCTATGGATACTTGAGTGCCATCGACTCAAGTTAACGCGGATGCCAACAGATTATTCCCGTGCACCAACCCGGAGGGGTCGTGTTCGCCCACGGCGAGATGAAGGGGCGGTGCGCGCCGGAGTGCCCGGCCCTTGCCGATTCGCCGGGCGAAAAGCGGTCGGTCGACGGATGTATATGTCCGGTGCCGATGAATTCCATCCGTTCGGGGCCCGCCGTGCCGGCGCGATCCTTGCTATGCCAGGGTGAGGAAAAGCTTTTCCATGTCGACCCGGTCGGCCGCGGGGTTCTCGCTGGAGAGGCACTGCTCCAGGCCGTTGGCGATGATGGAGAATCCGGCGCGGTCGATCGCCTTGGAGGCGGCGGAAAGTTGCGTGACCACGTCGCGGCAGTCAGCACCTTCTTCGAGCATGCGGATCACGGCGTTGAGTTGGCCTTGGGCTCTTTTGAGCCTGTTGATTGCCGGTCTCATGGTGTCAGAATCCAATTGCATGACAGGTTCCTCCGGGGTGGTCGACTTCTCAATCGGACATGTCAGGGCGTTTGACCCTGGTCTGAACGCTGGAAAACAAGGAGCAATTGCATGTGTCGAGTAGTCAAGTGCCGGAAGTGCGGAAAGGCCACTTGGGCTGGTTGCGGCCAGCATGTCAAGCAGGTCTTGGCGAACGTGCCTCGGGCCGACCGCTGCTCCTGCGATGCGAACCGGTCCGCGAAGAAGGGCGGCGCCAAGGGCTTTTTCGCGCGCCTTATCGGCCGATAGTCCGGGGCATTCGGCGGCCTGGAGTCACGACCCGGGCGCGGGAAGTTGTGGGTGCCCGCTGCGAAGCGCTGCTCGTGGCGTGCGTTTGGGACGTGGATATCGCGCGGGGTGGCCGTCTCACTGGCGCTCGGGGCGCGGGGACGTCGTTGCGGTGGACGCCCTCCGTGTGGCCGGGGATTGCGGTGGCCCTCCGGCTAAGAACTGCATGCTCGACGAAGCGGCTGGCGCGCTTTTTTGCCGAAGGCAATGATTTGCCCTTGCCTGGTGAAAGGGTTTCGGCGTGGCCGTCGAACAGGGCGCGTGGTGTCGCACGTCACTTCCGGGTCGGGAATGGGGGTGCCCCGCGGGCGGTTGAGTTTGATTGACGCATCAAGCACAGCCACCGAAACAGGAGACTCTCCCCATGGCAACCACAGTCCTTACCCTCGTCGGATCCCTCCGCAACGGTTCCACCAACCAGCAGCTGGCCGAGGCGACCTCCGCGAACGCTCCTGAGGGCGTCGAGGTGAACATCTACTCCGGCATCGAGGACATTCCGTTCTACAACGAGGACATCGACGTCGAGGGCCAGGTTCCGGCGGCCGCTGTCGCCCTGCGCGAAGCCGCCGGTGCGGCCGACGCCCTGCTGCTGGTCTCCCCGGAGTACAACGGCACCATGCCTGCAGTGCTGAAGAACGCCATCGACTGGCTCTCCCGCCCGATGGGTGCCGGCGCCGTCTTCGGCAAGCCGGCCGCCGTCATCGGCACCGCCTACGGCCAGTTCGGCGGCGTGTGGGCCCAGGACGAGGCCCGCAAGGCCGTTGGCATCGCCGGCGCCACCGTGCTGGAAGACGTCAAGCTCTCCATCCCGGGTTCGCTGGTCCGCTTTGCCGAGACCCACCCGAAGGACGACGCCGAGGTCGTGGGCCAGGTCGCAGCCGTGCTCGAAGGCATCCGCGCCGCCGCCGAAAGCAACTAGTCCCCACATCCCGTTGCCCCCTCCGGGGCGATGAACCACGCCAGTGGCCGGCACCTTATCCCCAAGGTGCCGGCCACAGGCGTCTTCGGCGCAGGTATGGTGGACCGACGCAGTTCCGCGGGCGTGGCTAGTATTGGCACATGAACGACGTCATGACGCTGCGTTTCCTCGCCGCCCCGACCGATGTTTCCGAAGACGGGCTCACGGTCCAGGCCGGACGGGTGCTCGAGTGGATCGACAAGGCAGGGTACGCCTGCGCGGTCGGCTATTCCGGCGGGTACTGCGTCACCGCCTACGTCGGGAACGTCCACTTCACCCGGCCCATCGAAAACGGCGACCTGATCGAGGTCACCGCCCGGATTGTGCACACCGGGCGCAGCAGCATGCAGGTGGTGGTCACCGTCGACGCCGCCGACGTGCGCGAACGGGTCTTCAGGCCGGCCATGGACTGCATCCTGGTCTTCGTGGCGATGGACGAGAACCGCCGCGCCAAGGCGGTGCCGCCGTGGGAGCCCGCCGACGCCGAGGCAGCCCAGCTGGCCCAGGGGGCCGCGGCCCGCGTGGCCGCGCGTGCCGAGATCCGCGACGCCATGCTGGCCCAGGAGTACACGGATGCGGGCACCGCGCCGCGTGAGCGGTTCAGGTTCCTGGCCTCCCCGACCGACGTGAACTGGGGCGGGAATGCGCACGGCGGGATCGTCATGCGCTGGATCGACGAGGTGGCGCGGGCCTGTGCCATGGGCTGGTGCGGCGACGACGCGGTGGCCGTCTACTCCGGGGGCATCCACTTCACCAACCCCATCCACATCGGCGACATCGTCGAGCTCGAGGCACGGCTGATCCACACCGGCCCGCATTCGATGCACATCGCCGTCCACGTGCGCGCCCGGGACCCCCGCGAAACGCAGTGGCGCGACACCACCCAGTGCATGACCATCTTCGTTACCCGCGACGACTCCGGCCGCGCTTCCGAGGTGCGGCAGCTGGTGCCCGCCAGCGAGGAGGACCGGCGGCTTGATGCGCACGCCGTGGACCTGGTCCGGCGGCGGGCGGAACTGAGCCCCCTGCAATTCGCCACGGCCCGGGTCTACTGAGGCCGGGGCGGCCCGAAGGCGTTTACGCCGGTTCCGGCGAGTCCTCCCGATGCGGCTCGTCCCGGCGGGCGGCGAGGGAGGCGACGGCGACAGTCTTCAACCCGGGGTGCGCGGGATCCCCGTCCCGCGCCACCCCGGTAAACCAGTTCACAGCCAGCCCGTCGCCGGTGTCCTCGAGGATGGCCAGGTTGTTGTCAAACCAGGGGCCCTTGATCAGGTCCCACTCGAAGGGAGGGCTTGGCACGTGGGTCCGGCGCGCCATCCAGGCCCCGAACGGGACCGCGGGACCAAAGGCAAGGGCCGCGGCAAAGTAGCGCAGGAACCGGGGCAGCGGGTTGCGGATCGGGGAGCAGACGGCCTGGAGGATCCGGCTGCCGTGCCCGCGTTCGATCTCCGACACGTAGGAGAAGTGCACGTCCCCGGAGAGGAACGTGACGGTCTGCGGCGCGGGTCCGCGCTTGCCGTCGGCGACCTCGGTGACGATGCGTGCCACCTCCTGGAAGGAACGCTGGAACGCCGCCCAGTGCTCAAGGTCAAGCTTGCGGCGCAGCCGCTCGCCCAGCCACGCCCCCGGCCGCCCCCGCCCTGAACTGGAGATCGCCTCGTCCCAGGACTCGACGTGGTGCAGGCCCATGGGCAACAGGAAGGGCAGCGAGGTGCCGATGAGCAGGTGGTTGAAGCCGCCGCGCATCCGCTCGTCGAGCCAGGCAAGTTCCCCCGGGTCCAGCATGGCGCGCTGCTCGGGGTCGAGCCTGCGTGCGGCCCGCGAGTCGAGTACTACCAGGCGCACCCCGCCCCAGTCCCGGCAGTAGCTCCAGCGGTGGCTTTCGGGTTCGGTGTCGACGCGCTCGGCGAATGCGACCAGTTCCGGGCCCAGGTCCAGCTCTCCGGGACCCGTGTGGTCCGCGACGAGCCGCCACAACGGGTCTTCCGCCCGTTGGCCGGGCGAGAGGTTGCCGAGGTGCTGGTAGATCCAGTACGAACCGAGCCCGGAGACGAGGCGCTCGTGCCACCATGTGGTCTGCTCAATCTTGCGCTTGGAACTGATGGAGGAGTTCCAGTCGTCGCGGATGTCGTGGTCGTCGAAGATCATGGCGCTGGGCAGCGTCGAGAGCAGCCAGCGGTTGGCCGGGTCCGACCAGGCCAGGCGGTACAGGTGGGCGTATTCCTCGAAGTCCTTCAGCTCGGCGCCGGGTTCCTCCTTGATGTCGCGCCGCCTGCGGATGAACTCCTGCATTTCCAGGCTGGTCGAGTCGGCATAGACCTGGTCGCCGAGGAACAGCACCGCATCGGGCCAGCGGCCGTGCCCGGGCGCCGCCATGGACAGCGCATAGGCGCGCATCGCGTCGATTCCGTGGGTGCGGTTGCCGGCTTCGTCGTGCGGAATGCTGGTTCGGCAGGAGCCGAAGGCCAGCCGCGGCGCCCGACCCGGGTCCAGGGTGGCGATCATCGAGTCGGGGAAGCCGTCCTTCAGGGGCCAGACCGGCACCCCGTCCAGGTGCACTGTGTAGGGGCACACGCTGCCCGGCTCCAACCCCGAGACCTCGACCAGGGCGTAGTGGTGTCCGTGGGCGCCAAAGGTCGCCGCGCGCCAGGCATCCGCGCCGCAACGGACCTCGACGGTGCAGGCCATCGCGGTTTCGACCCAGATGCTCGCGTTGGTTTCGTCCACGTGGCGAAGCAGCGGGCCGAGCAGCAGGCCCCGGGACGGCTCTTGGCCTGTGGTTCCAGTGCTCATCGGGTTCCCTCCAATGGTGCCGGTCAACCCAGAATGGCACACCGGAAACCTCCGGCATAGACCGATCCCCCATGAAAGCCAGGACGGCCCCTGTCCCGGTCCGATGTGCCCCGGCGCGGTCCGGGAGGTGCATAGGATGGGCTGATGACTCCCTCCCGCTACCTGCAGACCCGCCGCCGCTTCGTCCCCGCCGCCCCGCACGAGGTCTTCGAGCTGCTCGCGAATCCCGAAATGCACCCGGTCATCGACGGCTCCGGAACGGTGCGGGCCTCCAGCGGCCGGCAGCAGCGGCTCGCCCTGGGCAGCGAATTCGGCATGCAGATGCGCCTGGGCGTTCCCTATCGCATCAGCAACACCGTGGTCGAATTCGAGCAGGACCGGTCGATTGCGTGGAGGCATTTCAGCGGACACCGCTGGCGCTACGAACTTGAGCCCCAGGATTCCGGGACAATGGTCAGCGAAACCTGGGACGCCAGCCGGCTGCGGCATAAATGGATGCTTCGGCTACTGGGCTTCACCCGGACCACCGGCCCGAACATGGAAAAGACCCTCGAGCGGCTCGCCGCGCAGTTCCCCGGCCGCGAGTGGTAGGCATTCCGGAGGGCAAAACACCGTGCGCCACCGCGCATCACGCACCGCCGAGTGCCGGGCACTAGGCTGAAAGCCATGAGCCAACCACCCGCCCCGGGCCCCCCGAAGCAGCGGCTCGCCCCGATGCGCATCACCGTGCCGAGCCGCAGCGACGCCTTCCTGCGCAAGTTCACCGAGGTCATCGGCGGGCCGCTGGGCAGGCACTCCAGCCCGGGGCGGATCACCCCCGGGTTCTTCACCGTCGAGCGCGTGCTGGTCATCTTCACCGTCATCGCGGCCCTGCTGGCGGTCCTGGCGAAAAACGCCTGCAGGATCAACGGCTGGGGTGGCACCAACCCCTACGCGTGGGCCTGCTACTCGGACTGGACGGCGCTCTTCCACGCCCGCGGCTTCGCCGATAACGCCTTCGCGCCCTTCGCCTCCGGCGCCGAGTTCGAGTACCCGGTGCTGATGTCGGTCATCGCCTCGCTGACCGCGGCGCTGGTCCCGCAAGGCGAATTCAACAGGTCGCTTGCCTTCTTTGACCTGAATTTCTTCCTGGTGGCGGGACTGTGGCTGGTGGTGGTCGTGGCTACAGCGCGCACCGCCGGGCGCCGGCCCTGGGACGCCGCGATGGTGGCGCTGGCCCCGGGGATGATCCTGGCCTCCTCCATCAACTGGGACATGTGGGCCGTGGCGTTCCTGGCCCTGGCCATGCTCGCCTTCTCGCGGCAGAACACCTTCCTGGCAGGGGTGCTCATCGGCCTGGGCACGGCGATGAAGGTCTTTCCGTTGCTCTTCTTCGGCGCCGTGATCGTGCTGGCCATCCGCACCGGCAGGTACAGGCCGCTTCTGGTCTCCCTGGCCGGGGCCGCACTGTCCTGGCTGGTGGTGAACCTGCCGTTGGCCCTGGCGAACTTCGAGGCGTGGAAGCACTTCTTCACCTTCACCGAGGACCGCGGGGCGGGACTGTCTTCCTTCTGGCATATCTTCAACGTCACCGCCGGCGTCGTGCCGCAGATGCAGGAGCTGGATGCCTCCGCCATCAACGCCCTGGCCCTGGGGCTCTTCGTGGCCAGCTGCGCCTTCATCGCCTACCTGGGCCTGAACGCCCCGGTGGCCCCGCGGCTGGGCCAGCTGGTGTTCCTCATCGTCGCCTCCTTCATCATGTTCAACAAGGTCTACTCCCCGCAGTTCGTGGTGTGGCTGATCCCGTTGGCGGCGTTGGCCTGGCCGAAGTGGAAGGACTTCCTCATCTGGCAGCTCTTCGAGGTGCTGCACTTCTGGGCGATCTGGATGTACCTCTATGCCACCACCGCCGACATCCAGGCCTCCAACACGTTCCCCACCTCCTTCTACGTGTTTGCCGTGCTGGGGCACATGATCGCGACCGGGTACCTGATGTACCGGGTGGTCCAGTCGATGTACGACCCCGAACTGGACCCGGTGCGCCGGGTGGGGCAGTTCGACCCGCAGGCCGGCGCCTTTGCCGGGGCGGAAGACAAGTTCGTTTTGGGAGCAAAGCATGGCGCATGACGCCGCAGTGATCGGGGCCGGACCCAACGGGCTGGCCGCAGCCCTCACGATGGCCCGGGCGGGGCTTTCGGTGCGGCTCCTTGAGCGCAACGACACCGTGGGAGGTGCCGCGCGCACCCGGGAGCTCGGGTACCCCGGCGCCATCCACGACCTGGGCTCCGCGGTCCACCCGATGGCGCTGCTCTCCCCGTTCTTCGGGCAGATCGGCCTGCGGGACCGTGTGGACTTCGTGGTCCCGGAAATCTCCTTCGCCCACCCGCTTCCCGACGGCCGGGCCGGCATCGCCTGGCGCGAGCTGGAGCGGACCGTCCGGGAGCTGGGGGCCGACGGCCCCGGGTACCAAAGGATCCTGGGACCCGTCGTCGAGCGCATGGAGGGGACCGCGGAGCTGCTGCTCCACCCCCTGCTGCGCGCGCCCCGGCAGCTCGGCGCCCTGTCCGTCTTCGGGCTGCGCGCAGCGCAGCTCATGGTCCCGGGACTGGGAACCGGGGAGATCGCCGCGGCGATGGTCGCCGGCTGCTGCGCCCACACCGCCGGGGGAGGGCGCGGACCGGCATCCACGGGTGCAGGCCTCTTCCTCGCAGCCGCGGCGCACTCCGGGGGGTGGCCGATCCCCATCGGCGGCTCGCAGGCGATCTCCGATGCGCTGGCGGAAATGTTCGTTGAGGCCGGGGGGAGCATCGAGCTGGACACCGAGGTCACCGACCTGGCCCAGATCCCCGAAAAGACAGTCCTGTTCGACACCTCGCCGGAGGCCCTGGCCTCCATCGCGGAGAAGTCCCTGCCGCAGAAGTACAAGGACATCCTCACCGGCACGCGCCGGGCACCGGGCTCCTGCCTCATCCACTACGTGCTCAACGCCCCGGTGCCGTGGCGCAACCGGCAGCTCGCCGATGCCGGGACCATCCACCTGGGCGGCACCGCCGCGCAGATCGGGCGGGAGGAACGCCGGGTGCGCACCGATGTCTCGGCCGCGCCCTACGCCATCGTGTCCCAGCCCAGCCGCTTCGATGCAGGCCGGGCACCGGCGGGCAAGCACGTGCTCTGGGCCTATTGCCACGTGCCCAACGGCAGCCCCGCGGACCTCACCGCCGTGATGAACCGCCAGCTGGAGGCAGTGGCCCCGGGCTTCACCGACACCATCGAATACAGCGAAGCTGTCACCGCGCCGGGACTGGCCGCGCAGAACCCCAACTTGGTCGGCGGGGACCTTTCGGGCGGGGCGACGGACATGCGCGGCATGCTGATCCGCCCCACGCTGTCCACCGATCCATGGCGGACACCGGCGCAGGGGATCTACCTGGCTTCCAGTTCAACCCCGCCGGGTCCCTCGGTGCACGGAATGAGCGGTCACCTGGCCGCCCTTAGCGCCCTGCGCCACGAGTTTGGGATCCAAATTTAGGCAGCGAGAATCTGCGGGGAGAAAGTATAAGAAAAAACCTATACTCCCCTATACATCCTTAAACTTCGCTGGATTCCGCGATGAACAGGGGGAGCTCCGGCCGTTTCCCGAGGGAGACGACGCTTGGACTCAACCATTTGGTGGAGCCGGTCGGTGAAGGTGCGGCGCTACGCTGGGTGATGTGACCGATCCTGCCCAGCAACCAAGCCCCGGTGCCAAGCCGGGCCTTGCAGACGCCCCAACGGCCTCGGCCGGCGAGATGGTGTTGCGCGTCCTGCGGGTGGGGTTGCACGTAGGCTTCGCCGCACTGCTGGGTGTCGGGCTGGTGCGCGTGCTGCTTTCCGAAGCGACGATGCCCCGGCGGATCACCGCCGTCGCCCTCACCGCCTTGCTGGCCGCGCTGTACCTGGCCGGGACCATTGCGGAGAAGCGGCATGCCGCCGGACGGGCGCCAAGCACGGTGCGCTGGGCACCCTGGTGGCTGGCGGGGGTCGTGCTGCTGTGGCTCGTGCTGCTCTACCTGCACGCCGACTACTCCTGGCTGGCGTTCCCGCTCTTCTTCCTGCACCTGCACATCCTGGGCCAGCGCCATTCGCTCGTCGCTGTCGCGTTGCTGACCGCCGCGGTCGTGGCCGCCGGCTGGTACCACTCCGGCTCCCTCGCCCTGCCCCAGATCCTGGGACCGGTGGTCGGCGCGATCTTCGCCGTCGTCATGGGCATGGCCTACCGGGCGCTGTACACCGAGGGCGTGAACCAGCGCCTGGCGCTGGACGAATTGCGGGCCACCCGGGCGGCGCTCGCCGAGGAACAGCACCGCGCCGGGACCCTGGCCGAACGCACCCGGCTGGCCCGCGAAATCCACGACACCCTGGCCCAGGGACTCTCCAGCATCGTGCTGGTCTCCCGCTCCGCCTCCGCGGCCCTGGCGGCGGGGGACACCACGGCCGCGGCAGAACGGCTCGAAACCATCGGAACCACCGCCTCCGAGAACCTCGCCGAGGCCCGCGACTTCGTGGCGGATTTGTCCACGGCCGGCGACGGCGCCCAGTCCCTGGCCGGCAAGCTGCGCCGGCTCTGTGCCTCCACCGAGCGCACCGCCGCCGCTGCCGGCCACGGGTTCGACGTCGCATTCCGGCAGGACGGCACCGCCACCGCCCTTCCGGCCCAGGTGTCCGCCGCGCTGACTAGGGCCGCGCAGTCCGGGCTGGCGAACGTCGCGGCCCACGCGCATGCCAGGCGCGCGGTCCTCAGCCTCGGGTACCTGCCCGATGCCGTCACCCTGGATATCTTCGACGACGGCGACGGCATGGACACCGGCGACCTCCCGGCCGGGCCGCGGCCCGACGGCACCGGCTACGGGCTGGCCGGCCTGCGCGAACGCCTGGGACTGCTCGGTGGATCCCTGGAAATCGAATCCGCGCCGGGCGAGGGCACCGTCCTGGCCGTGCGCATCCCGCTCACCACCGCAGAAAGCAGGCCTTGATGCCCAACCTGAAGATCATGCTGGTCGATGACCACCCGGTGGTGCGCGCCGGCCTGCGCGCGGTGCTCACCGAACAGGGCGGGCTCTCGGTGCTGGCCGAGGCGGCAGACGGGGCCGCCGCCCTGGCGCAGCTGGAGCGGCTGAAAACGCTGGGCCAGCGGGTTGACGTGGTGCTGATGGACCTGCAGATGGACGGCATGGACGGGGTCACCGCGACGGCACGCATCCGCGCGATCGGCGGCCCGCCGGTGTTGATCCTGACCACCTACGACTCGGATGCGGACATCCGGGCGGCACTGGACGCGGGTGCCGCCGGCTACCTGCTCAAGGACGCCCCGCTGCCCGAGGTGCTGGCGGCCGTCGAAGCGGCGGCGGCCGGGGAACAGGTGCTCTCGGCGGACATCGCCGCGCGGGTGACCCCCGAGGCACGCGCCAACTCCACGGACTTGAGCCCGCGCGAGCTCGAGTTGCTGCAGCTGCTGGCCCGCGGGCGGAGCAACAAGGAAATCGCCGCGGAACTGTTCATTTCCCAGTCCACGGTCAAGACGCACCTGATCCACATCTACGACAAGCTCGGGGTGGACAACCGCACCGCGGCCATCGACAGGGCGCGGGGCATCAGGCTCATCCGCTAGCCGGCCGCGGCGGACCCCGCGCGCAGCGCCTCCAGCATGAGCGGCTCCATCTTGTCGCGCAGGTGGTGGTTTCCCTCCACCGTGGGGTGCAGGCCGTCCGGCCCCACGAACCGGTCGAGGTCTTCGACGAGCCAGCCCTCGGCTATGGGATCGACGAAGCGTGCCCCGGCGGCCAGCGCCTGGCGCTTGACCAGGTCCCTGACGGCCAGGCGCCTGGCCTCGGGCAGGGCGCTGTAGGCCGGCGGCCCGACCACCAGCAGGGTGGCCTGCGGGGCCCGCTGCCTGGCCGCCGCATAGATTTCCGCGACGGCCGGCTCCAGCGCCGCGGGGTCGTGGTGCAGGTCGTTGACCGAGCCGAAGAACATCACGAGGTCGGCCTCCGGTGTCACCGCCTGCTCCACCTGCCACGCGAAGGTGGTGCCGGTGAGGCCGACGTTCAGGTATCCGCTCCCGTTTTGTGCGCTGTTGCGGATCTCCAGCGGCGGGGCATCGTCCCGGGGCGAGGCGGCGATGAGGTTCGGCCACCCGTGCTGCGGCCCGGTGCCAAATCCGGTGCTCAGCGAATCCCCGATGACCACCACCTGGCGCACAGCGTTCGGGGACGCCGAAGGGCTTTCCGCGGACGGTCTGTCGGGCCCGACTGCCTGGCAGCCGGCCAACACCAGCGCGGCCGAGAGTGCCGCCACCAGGCGGACAGCCGATTGCAGGCGACGTCGCGGCACGTGCTCCATCTGTGGTCCCTTCTCCGGGCGAACGGCGCGTCCAACCCGGTGGCTCCTGGTTCACCCGTCGATGTCCCAGCCTACGCGTTGCGCCGCGGGCTGGGACAGGCGTCGGATCAGGGCTGGTGCGGTGCGTTCCCGTCCCCGGGCTGCACCCAGTGTCCCGGTGCGGCGAGCGCCGGCGCCGGCGCGGGCGGGACGCTGAGCCGCTGGAGCTTGCGCTTGTTGGCCAACCGCACGATGACCAGGACGAACACGATGGTGGTGGCCATCGACGCGAGCAGGCTGGGCAGGTCGCTTTCGGTGACGCTGACATCGACCAGGCCGACGGCGCCGAGTGCGAAGATGACGGAGTTGTTGACCACGTGCAGGGCGATGGCGGCCTCCAGCCCGCCGGTGCGCCAGGTGAGCCAGCCGGCGGCCAGGGCAAAGAAGCCCACGTCCAGCTGCCCGTAGATGTCGTAGGCGTGGCCCAGGACAAAGAGCGGGATGGGCAGCAGGATGGCGAAGGCTGGGTGGCGCAGCCAGCCGCCCACCAACTGCATCAGGTACCCGCGGAACACGTATTCCTCCGCGGTGGCCTGGAACGGCACCAGCAGGAGGGTCAGCCCGAGCAGGAGCCACATGTCCGGGGCGCCGAGATCGGGCGCGAAGGGATGGCCGGAGAGGACTTCGATGAGAAAGCCGATGCCGAAACTGAGCGCCAGGACCCCGAGGGCCACCGCTGCACACTCTCCCAGCCAGCCCCAGCGCATGCGCCCGGCCACCGAGGTCAGGGACCCGACCTTCTGGACGTTCATCATCCGGGTGGCCAGGAGGATCACCGGCAGCATCAGGATCAGCGAGACCATGGAGATGACAAACACGAACGGGTCGGACATGTCGACCGAATCAATGGAGATCATGAACTCGTCGACTGCGCTTTCCAGCTCCGGATTGGCCAGGGTCGCGACCAGGAAAACGATCGCGGCCAGGAAAATCAGGGCCAGGTACAGTCCCAGGGCGATGAGCCCCACCATAACCGGCTTCCACCAGCGGTAGGCGGAGTAGGTGCGTGCCATGCGGTGGAAGGGCAAGGGCTTGGCCGGGGGCGGGGGCACCGGAACCAACGCGGCCGGGTACTGGCCGGGCTGCGGGCCGGGAGCCGGGGGCTGGTGCGGCGGCGGAATCGTGTTCATGCCACCATTCTGTCTCACCGGGGGCCCCGGGCGCCTCGCCAATTGGGAGGATCTTCCCGTGGCCGGGAAGACGGTCCGACGTGGTCCTTTCGGTCGATACCGGCCCCCGGGCCCCGCCGGTAACGTTAAGCCCATGACCACCGCACACGAACCGGCCGCCCCGCGCACCCGACTGCGCCGGTTCCTATCCGAGGCCTGGCGCGTCGGTCTGGGCCTCGTGCTCGGATTCGTCTTCTTTTCCTTCGTCTACGAATCCTATTCGCCGGACTCCGAGGCGGACATGGACGCGGTGGGCCTGCTGGTGGGGCTGGACATGCTGTGCGGACTGGCAGCCCTTCTGCTCTATCCCTTCCGCCACCGCTTCCCGGTGCCCATCGCGGCGGCCCTGGTGCTGCTCTCGATTCCGTCCTCCATCGGCGCGGGGTTCACCATGCTGGGCGTGGTTTCCCTCGCCACTCGGCGCAGGCCCTGGGAGATCGCCGGCATTTCGGCGTTGTTCCTGGCCGCCGTGCCGCTGGGGGATTACCTGGTGGGTGCCGAGCTGGTGACCGAAGACGACACGACCACTTGGTGGCAAGTGGGCATCGTGGCACTGGTCATGGTCGGGTTGATGGTGCTTTTGGGGATGTACATCGGGGGACGGCGGCAGCTCGCCGTTTCCCTGCGCCGGCAGTTGCACAGTGCCGAGCGTGAACGGGAGGCACAGCTCCACGCGGCCAAGGCCGACGAGCGCACCCGCATTGCACGCGAAATGCACGACGTCCTGGCCCACCGGCTCTCGCTGGTCGCCCTGCACTCCGGGGCGCTGGAATTCCGCAGCGACCTGACGCCGGAGCAAACGAGGCAGACGGCCGGAGTCATTCGCGAAAACTCCCACCTGGCCCTGGGCGAGCTGCGCGAGGTGCTGGGCATGCTGCGCGACCCCAACACGCTCTTTGACGGCGAGCTGGCCAGGCCGCAGCCGAACCTCGGACAGTTGCAGGAAATCCTGGATGCGAGCCGGGCGGTGGGCACCGCGGTCCAGCTGGTCATGGAACCGCAGGCGCGGGATCGCCTCGACGCCCTGTCCGAGGCCACCGGGCGCCACCTGTACCGGATCGTCCAGGAGGCGCTGACCAACGCCCGCCGGCACGCGCCCGGGCAGGATGTCAGGCTGGAGATCGGTGGGCACGCGGAAGAGCGGCTTTCCCTGCGTGCCTCCAACAGGCTGGCCGAGGTGCCGCCACCGGCCCCGGGTGCAGGGGCCCTGCCCGGCTCCGGGCTGGGGCTGACCGGCCTGGCCGAGAGGGTGCGGCTGGCCGGCGGGGAACTGCAGATTGATCCGGGAAGCAAGGGAGAATTTGTGCTGAAGGTGTGGTTGCCATGGGGACAGTAGGCGAATCGGTTCGCATCGTGCTGGTCGATGACGAGAACCTGGTGCGGGCCGGGTTGCGCATGATCCTCGAATCCGACCCGCGCATCGAGGTCGTGGGCGAATGCGCCGACGGCCGTTCGGCGGTGTCCCTGGTCGGGAAACTGGCGCCGGACCTGGTGCTCATGGACATCCGCATGCCGGTCATGGACGGGCTGGCCGCCAGCGAGGAGATCCTGCAGGCCGACCCGGGGCAAAAGATCCTGGTCCTGACCACCTTCAACACCGATGACATGGTGCTTTCGGCGCTCAGGATGGGAGCCAGCGGGTTCCTGCTCAAGGACACGCCGCCGGCCGAGCTCATGGAGGCCATCAACCAGGTCGCCGCCGGGCGCACCATGCTCTCGGAAACGGTGACCAGGCAGCTCATTGCCGTCGCCGGCTCGCGGCCGGAATCCACGCGGCGCAACGCCGCACTCGAACGGCTCGCCGTGCTCACCGAGCGGGAACGCGAGATCGCCGCGGCGATGGCGCGCGGCAGCTCCAACCAGGAAATCGCCGAGGAGCTGTTCATCTCCCTGGCAACCGTGAAAACCCACATCGGGAGGGTGCTGGAAAAGCTCGGCGCGGACAACCGCGTCCAGGTGGCGCTCTGCGTCTTCGAGTCGGAGGCCCGCTAGCGTCCCCCGGCTAAAGCACGGGAAGGGCGTAGTGGTCGGCGATCAGCTCCACGGTCCGGGTCTGGGCCTGGCGCGAGTGGCCGCCGACCACGAGCATCACTTCGTCGACACCCGTCTGCCGGTGGAGCAGCTCCAGGCCCTGGGCAACCTCCGCGGCGGTGCCGTGCAGCGTGCGGTCGGTCCATTCCTCGAGGATCGCGCGCTCGTGCTCGTTGGCCGGGTAGGCCTCGACCTCGTCCGGCGGCAGCAGGGCAAAGGGCTTGCGCTGGAACATGCGCATCATCGCCATCGCCGTGGACGTCGCCTGGCGGCGTGCCTCGGCCGGGTCGTTGTCGGCGATCGCGCCCACGCTGACCAGGCTGTACGGCTCGCCCAGCAGCTCCGAGGGCCTGAAGTTCTCGCGGTAGAGCCGCATGGCCGTGACGACGTCGGCGCTGCCGAACTGCAGGGCTAAGGCGTAGGGGCGGCCCAGCTGGCCCGCCAGCTGCGCCGAGTACGGGGATGAGCCCAGGATCCAGACCTCGGGATTCGTCTCGGGCCGCGGCACCCGGTTCTGTTCCGCGAGCCAGGGACCCGGCACGGCGTGGACATCTTGGTACGGGTGTCCCTGCGGGAAGTCGTCGTCGATGAAGCCGAGCAGTTCCAGCACCTGCTGGGGAAAGTCGTCATTGGCGTTGTGGCGCCGTCGCAGCGCCGCCGCCGTCTGCCCGTCGGTTCCCGGCGCGCGGCCCAGGCCGAGGTCGATGCGTCCCGGGGCGAGCGACTCGAGCATGCCGAACTGTTCGGCGATCACCAAGGGTGCGTGGTTGGGCAGCATCACGCCGCCGGCACCGAGGCGGATCCGCTGCGTCTCGCCGGTCAGGCGAGCGACCATCAACTGGGGCGAGGAGGTCACGGCACCGGGCATGGCGTGGTGTTCGGACATCCAGAAGCGCTCGAAGCCGCGCTTCTCGGCCAACTGCGCGAGCGCGATGATTTCCCCGAAGGTCTCCTGTGCCGTATGCCCCACCCCGGTGATGGCATTGTCGAGCACCGAAAGGACGAAGGGCGCCTTGCCCAAGGGGCGTGACTGGATCATGGGTTCTCTCTCATTTCTCATGGAAAATATTCAATTTAAGCGTGACTATCAGGCTAGCGTCTTATCACGGAAAAATACAACTGATACCATGAGATCTATGTCAAGGATCCCACTTCCCACTGCTCCCGGCGCCGACGACCACCCGAGCCTCGCCCTGGTCAACAGCGCCGTTAGCCTTCCCGGCGGACACGTGGCGGACGACCTGGGGAGCCCGGCCGAAGCCACCGCGTGGCTCGTGGCGCAACACCTGGTTCCGGCCGAAACCGCACTGCTCGCCTATTGCCAGGACCAGCTCTCGACCCTGCGCGGAAATTTGCGCACCCTCTTCACTGCCCGGGTGGCGGGCGGCGCTCCCGCGCCGGAGGCCGTGGAGAGCGTGAACCGGGCGTTGGTGAAGGTGCCCAGCGCACCGCTGCTGCAGTATGACGCCGGCAGCGGACTTCGCCGGGTCCCACAGCACCCGGTGACCCGGCTGGTCGAACACGCCATGGCCCAGATCGCGGAGGACGCCGCCGCCTTGCTGACCGGCGGCCAGGCCGAGCTGATCGCGCAATGCGAGGCCACGTCCTGCGACCGGTTCCTGCTGCGGACGCACGCCCGTCGATGCTGGTGCTCCACCCGCTGCGGCGACCGCGTGCGGGCGGCCCGGGCCTACGCCCGCAAGCTGGAACGGGCCCAGGCCGGCTGACCCCGGACCCGCGTCGGGCGGCGCCAGCGCCGGGGGGCTGCCGGTTCCCGGGGGGGATTGCCGTACGCCGGAAGAGTGACTGGGAAATCCGCGAAGATCATCCGCTTGGGCGGCGACCGCACCGGCGTTGCTCCGTAACGTTGAAGGCATGATCACAGCAGAGGCATTGACCAAGAACTACGGCACCAAGCGTGCGGTCGACGGCATTTCCTTCACCGTCCAGCCGGGCAAGGTCACGGGATTCCTCGGCCCGAACGGCGCGGGAAAATCCACCACCATGCGCATGGTCGTCGGACTCGACCGGCCCTCCTTCGGCAGCGTCAAGGTGAACGGCCGCGGGTATGCGGAACACCGTGCGCCGCTGCGCGAGGTCGGCGCCCTGCTCGAAGCCAAATCCGTCCACCGCTCCCGCAGCGCACGCACCCACCTGCGGGCCCTGGCGGCAACGCACTCGATCCCCGCCACCCGCGTCGACGAGGTCATCGAACTCACCGGCCTCGGCGCCGTCGCGTCCAAGAAGGTCGGCGGCTTCTCGCTGGGCATGGGCCAGCGCCTGGGCATCGCTGTGGCATTACTGGGCGATCCGCAGACCCTGATCCTCGACGAACCGGTCAACGGCCTGGATCCGGAGGGCGTGCTGTGGGTCCGCAACCTCGCCCGCCACCAGGCGGCGCAGGGCAAGACCGTGTTCATCTCCTCCCACCTGATGAGCGAAATGGCATTGACCGCCGACCACCTCATCGTCATCGGCCGCGGTCGCATCATCGCCGATGCGCCGATCGAGCACATCATTGGCGGGGCAAATGTGCCCACCTGCAAGGTCAAGACCGACTCCGCCGAGCAACTCATGAACGGGTTGGCCGCCCACGACGTTCAGTTGACCCGGGTCGACGCCCAAACCATCCAGGTCACCGGCCTCGACGGCCGGGCAATTGCAACCCGTGCGCTGGAACTGCAGATCCTCGTCCACGAGCTCACTCCCGTCCGGCAGTCCCTCGAAGAGGCCTACATGGCGCTGACCCAGGACGAGGTTGAATACCACTCCCACCTCGGCAACGAGCTTGCCGCCACCTCCACCGGAAAGCAGGGCCAGGCATGAGCACCGCAACCATGAAACGACCGCGTTCGGCCGCGCCCGGTGCCGCGGGAGGCGGAAGGCTCACCTTCGCCGGCGTGCTGCGCAGCGAATTCATCAAGTTCTTCTCGCTGCCTTCCACGCTGATCCTGATCCTGTCCACCCTCGTGGTGATGGTGGGAATCGCCGCCCTCAGCGTGTGGGGCGTCGGCGCCTCCCTCAAGGCCATGGGGTCCGACCCGGAAATGGCTGCCCAGATGGGCGACCTCAACGAGCTCACTGCCTCGCTTCCGTCCAGCGGGCTGATCTTTGCCCAGCTGGTCATCGGCGCCATGGCCGTGATGGTGATGAGCTCCGAGTTCGCGACCGGCTCGGCCCGCTCCACCTTCGTGGCGACGCCCACCCGGCAGCCGGTGTTCTGGGCCAAGGCGCTGATGGTCGCCGTCGTTTCGGCGCTCGTTGCCCTCGCCTCGCTCCTCGCGGCGTTCTTCGTGGCCAGGCCGATTGCCGAGAACTACGACCTGCCGCTGGACTTTGCCTCCGAGATGTCCCAGCGCAACCTCTGGTTCGGGGTGCTTTACGTGGTCATGGTGGCGCTGATCGGCCTGGCGCTGGGAACGCTGCTGAGGAACTCGGCCGGCGGCATCGTGGTGCTCGCGGCGCTGTTCTTCATGCTTCCGCTGGCCGTGGACGGATTGTCGATGGCGGTTTCCTGGTTGGCCGACGCCGCCCGCTTCCTGCCGGACAAGGCCGGAACCGCGCTGATGCAGGTGCCCGGCGCCGCGGGGGCCCTGGAGCCCTGGGCCTTGGGCCTCGTGGTCGGGGCCTGGATCGTCCTCCCGCTGGCCGCCGCCGCAGTGTTGCTGCAGCGCCGCGATATCTAGAACACGCCCGGCTCGGTAGGCTCAGGGACATGAGTGAAAACACGGCGCCCGCCCCCGGGAACCCGGAGGCGAGCTTTGCCGAGATCTCGGCACAACGCATCGGACCGCTGCGCGCGTTCATGCGCCGCCGCCCGGCGCTCGTCGACACCTCCGTGGTGGCGCTCTACTTCCTGATGTCCGCCCCGAGCATCGTCGAGGCGGCGATTTCGGGGCACTGGGCCACCCTGGGCCTGCTCACGGCCACCGGCGCCTCGCTGTTTTTCCGGCGCAGCCGCCCCATGTTCGTGCTGATCGTGGTGGTGCTCTTCGACTCCGGCGCGATCCTGTTGGATTCCGAGTACTTCGGCGGAAACATCGGGCTGTGGATCGCCCTGTATGCGGCGTCAACCAAGTATGCCGCGCGGCGCATGTTCGCCCTGACTGCCCTGATCACGGCGCTCCAGGGACTGGTCTTCGTGACCATGGGGCTGCCGTCGATGTTCACCGACTCGCCCGAGGACCAGGCCGCCCTGGCGGAAATCGGCGGCCTGACCCTCACCATCACGTTGTCGCTGACCTTCCTGCTGGGAACCAATGCGGCCGCGGTGGCCATCGGCGCGGCGGTGCGCAACAACCGGCTGCACGAGGCCGAGCTGGACAATTGGGCCAAGCGGGTCCAGACGCTGGCGCAGCTGCGCGAACGCAACCGCATTGCCCGGGAAATGCACGACGTGGTGGCGCATTCGCTTTCGGTGATGATCGCGCTGTCAGACGGCGCGGCGGTGGTGCTCAAGCGCGACCCCGCGCGGGCCGGGGAGGTCCTCGGCGAGCTGTCCACCACCGGGCGCCGCGCCCTGGGGGACATGCGGCGGGTCATCGGCGTGCTGCGCACCGGCGACGGGGCGTCGCTGGAACCGCAGCCGGCCGGCGGGTCCCTCGAGGAGATGCTGGCGGGATTCCGGGTTGCCGGCCTGCCGCTGCGCTACACCCAGTCCGGTCCCGCGCTGCCGGAGGACGCCACCTTCCAGCTCACCGTCCACCGCATCATCCAGGAATCCCTGACCAATGTGCTGCGCTACGGGCGCAACGTCGGTTCCGTGGAGGTGGCGGTGCACCGGGTGCGCGACGACGTCACCGTGCGGATCCACGACGACGGCACGGACCAGGGAGCCCGTCGCGAGCTCATCGGCTCGGCCCAGGGCATCCGCGGAATGAAGGAGCGGGCCGCGCTCTTCGACGGCACGCTGCGCGCCGGACCCGCCTCCCGCGGCGGCTGGACCGTCGTGGCTAAACTCAAGTTGCCGCAAACGACCCGCTGCCCGCAGGACACTGCGCCGCCGGCGGGCACGCATCCGGCACCCAAGAACCAACACCAAGGATCGTGAACACCAGCATGACCGAAACCACCTCCACCTCCGCCGCCCGCATCGGGGTGCTGCTGGTCGACGACCAGCCGCTGCTGCGCATGGGATTCCGGCTCATCCTTGAGGGCGAGGACGACCTGGAAATCCTCGGGGAAGCCTCCGACGGGGCCGAGGGCGTGCGGCAGGCCCTCAAGCTGAAGCCCGACGTGGTGCTCATGGACGTGCGGATGCCCACCATGGACGGCATCGAGGCCACCGCCCGCATCGTCCGGGAGCTGCCCGAGGCCAGGATCATCATCCTGACCACCTTCGACCTGGACGAATACGCGTTCTCCGGGCTGCAGGCCGGGGCCAGCGCCTTCCTGCTCAAGGACGTCGCGCCCGAGGAGCTGGTGAACGCGGTGCGCCTGGTGGCCTCCGGCGACGCCGTGGTCGCCCCCCGGGTCACGGCCCGGCTGCTGGAAACCTATGTTCGCGACGGCGCCCCGAACCGCTCCACGGCCCCGGTCCCGGAACGCGACCCGCTGCTGGGGGACCTGACCCCGCGCGAGCTGGAGGTGCTCGGCGCCATGGCCGAGGGCCTGTCCAATGCCGAGATCGCGCACCGTTTCTTCCTCTCCGAGGCCACGGTGAAGACCCACGTGCGCCGGATCCTGACCAAGCTGCACCTGCGCGACCGCGTGCAGGCAGTGGTCTACGCGTACGAAACCGGGCTGGTCATTCCCAGCCAGGGGCTGGACTACTAGGGAGGCATGCCCATGAATTCCGAATTCCTGCGCAGCCCCTGGCTGCTGCTGGCGGTGGTGCTGGGGGTCCTCGGCGCCTTCCTGCTCACGCTCTTCGCCCTGCCCGTCCCCGGGTGGGCTAGCATCGTGCTGGGGGTCGGGGCGCTCGTGGTGGCCCTGGTCCGCACCCACGCCTAGGCGCCCCCGCCCGCATCCACGCCCGTCCGTCCACGAGCCAAGGAAACACGCATGTCCAGCGCAGCACTCGAGCACATTAACGACCTTTCCGCCTTCGTCGCGGCGTCCCCCTCCTCCTTCCACGCCGCCGCGGAGGCGGCCCGCCGCCTGGCCGCCGCGGGCTTCACCGAGCTGCTCGAGACCGAGGCCTGGGAGCCGGCGGCGGGCGGGCACTACGTGATCCGCGACGGCGCGATCATTGCCTGGGTGCAGCCCGAGGACGCGACCGCCACGACGGGTTTCCACATCGTGGGCTCGCACACCGACTCGCCCTCCTTCAAGCTCAAGCCCAAGCCCACCACCGGCGCGCACGGCTGGCTGCAGGCCGGCGTGGAGGTCTACGGTGGCCCGCTGCTGAACTCCTGGCTTGACCGCGAGCTGCTGCTCGCCGGGCGCCTGGTGCTGCTCGACGGCACCGAGGTGCTGGCGCGCACCGCACCGATGCTGCGCTTCCCGCAGCTGGCCATCCACCTGGACCGCGCCGTGAACGACGGGCTCGCGCTGGACAAGCAGCAACACATGAACCCGGTGTGGGGGATCGGGGACCCGGGCCAGGGGGACGTGCTGGCGGTGCTGGCCGAGGCGGCCGGCGTGGACGCCGCGGAGATCGGCGGCTACGACGTGGTCGTTGCCGATGCGCAGCGCGGTGAGGTGTTCGGCGGCTCGGGCGAGTTCTTCGCCTCCGGACGCCTGGACAACCTCTCCTCGGTGCACGCCTCGCTCACCGCCCTGGTGCACCACGCGGCCCTGGGAGGCGGCGAGCACATTGCGGTGCTGGCGGCCTTCGACCACGAGGAAATCGGCTCGGCCTCCCGCTCCGGTGCCTCCGGCCCGTTCCTCCAGGACGTCCTCGAGCGCATCGGGCACGGGCTGGGCGCCACGCTGCAGGACCGCAACCGCGCCTACGCCGACTCGGTCTGCCTGTCGGCCGACGCAGGGCACTCGGTGCACCCGAACTATCCCGGGCGCCACGACCCGGCCAACCGCCCGCTGCTGGGTGCCGGGCCGCTGCTGAAGATCAACGCGAACCAGCGCTATGCCACCGACGCGGTGGGCGCGGCGCTCTTTGCCCGGCTCTGCGCCACCGCCGATGTCCCGTACCAGGAGTTCGTGTCCAACAACCAGATGCCCTGCGGGTCGACCATCGGCCCGCTGACCGCCACCCGGCTGGGCATCCGCACCGTGGATGTGGGCATCCCGCTGCTGTCGATGCACTCGGCACGTGAAATGTGCGGCGTTGCGGATCCGCTGCGCCTGGCCAGGATCTCCGAGGCGTTCTTCGCCGCCTGAGAATTCCCCGGGAATCGCGCGGTTAACACCGGGCGGTTACCCGCCGTTAACCGGTACGTGCTTTGCTCGCGGACATGATTGCCGACCCGAAGCCACCACGCCGTTTCCTGCCCGAGGTCCAGTCGCTGCGTGCCGTCGCGGTGCTGCTGGTGGTTGCCTACCACCTGGAGCCCCGCATGGTCCCGGGCGGCTTCGTCGGGGTCGACGTGTTCTTCGCGATCTCCGGGTTCCTGATCACCGGGCACCTGCTGCGCGAGGTGCGCAGGACCGGGCGCATCGACCTTCCCGGCTTCTGGGCCGCGCGGGTGCGCCGGATCCTGCCCGCCGCGTTTGCCGTGATCCTCGCGGTGCTGGCCGCGACGCTGGCCTTCCTGCCCGCCACGCAGTGGAAAACCGTGGGGACCGCGGCCCTGGCCTCCGCGTTCTCGGTGGAAAACTGGGTTCTGGCGGCCAACGCGGTCGACTACCTTGCCGCCGAGGAAGAGCCCACCGCGCTGCAGCATTTCTGGTCCCTCGGCGTCGAGGAGCAGTTCTACCTCTTCTGGCCGCTGCTGGTGCTGCTGGCCGTGTGGCTGGCCCGCAGGCGGGCCGGGACCCGCGGGCGCGTGGGCCGGCGCGAATCGGGCGGCGGGCTTCCACGCACCACGCTCCTGCTGGTCTTCGGCACGGTTGTCCTCGCTTCCCTGGCCTACTCGATGGTGCTGGTTGCCGCCGGGAACCCCGCCGCCTACTTCATCACCCCCGCCCGCGTCTGGGAAATGGCCGCCGGCGGCCTGCTGGCGCTGCTGCTCGCCGAGCCGGAACCCGGCAGCGAGCCCCGCGGCCGCTGGCTCGCGGTGCCCGGCGTGCGGACCGCGCTGGCATGGGGCGGCTTCGCCGCAATCGCTGCCGCCGCCTTCGGCTTTGATCCAAAGACCCCCTTCCCCGGCCTGTCGGCGGCGCTGCCGGTGGCAGGAACCCTGGCGGTGATCCTGGCCGGGGAGACCCGCGGCGCCCTGGCCCCGCAAAAACTCCTGGAACTGCCCGCTGTGCAATGGGTGGGCAACGTGTCCTATTCGCTGTACCTGTGGCACTGGCCCGCACTCACGTTCTTCCTGGTCCTCGCCGGCCGCGAGCCGGGTCCCGCCCAGAGCATCGGGCTGCTGGTGCTCTCGCTGCTCCTGGCCTGGGCCAGCTACCGCTGGATCGAGACCCCGGTGCGGACCCTGGCCCCGCTGGCCGCCTCGAATTGGCGGGCCCTGGGCGCGGGGGCCGCCGCCCTGGTGCTCGTCGCCGCGCTGGCGGTGGCCCCCGGAACCCTGGCCGAGCGCGGCATCGCGGCCCAGGAGCGCGCCGCCGCGACCCTGCTGGCCTCCCCGCCGCCCGGTTTCGGCGCCGCCTCGGTCCCCGCCGGGGCACCGGCCTACCTGGAGGGCGTGCGACAGATCGTCCCGCTGCCCGCCGAGGCCGGGGCCGACCTGCCTGACCTTGGCGATTGCGTGCAGAAACCCAAATCGCCAGTCACCGTCGAATGCGCCAAGGGCGTGAAGGACGGGAAACTGACGATTGCCTTGGTGGGGGACTCGCACGCCACGCACTGGTACGAGGCGATGGAGGCCACCGCCAAGAAAAACGACTGGACGCTGCTGACCTACCTGAAGAACTCCTGCCCCTTCAGCGCCACCAAGCGCATCGCCGAGGCCGACGGCAGCATTTCCTGCCACCAGGCCAACAAGGACACGCTCAAGCGGATCCTGGCCCGTGGGGACGTGGATGCGGTGGTGACCAGCCATTGGGCCGGAGCCGCCTTCGAGAAGGGCGCCGCCGCGGGATTCGCGGACTATTGGGGCCAGCTGGAGGACGCCGGCATCCAGGTCTATCCGATCATCGACACCCCGCGCCCCGGGACCAAGGCCTACGCGCGGGACTGCGTGGCAAAAAATCCCGAGGAACTCGAAACCTGCGGGGCCCCGGAGTCACGGGCCTTCGAGGCCAACGACTACACGCTGGCCGCTGCCAAGCGCGAGCCGCGCACGGAGGTGCTGGATTTCTCCGACCAGTTCTGCGCCGACGGCTTCTGCCCCGCAGTCATCGGGAACGTCCTGGTGTACCGGGACAAGCACCACGTCTCGGACACCTATATCCGCACGCTCGCCCCGGTCTTCGGCGACAGGCTCGTGGATCGGCTGCGCGCCGACGGGCTCATGGAAGCCGCGCGGTGAGCCCCGTGATACACCGCACCCGGCCCAGTCGGGTGCGGCGGTGATTTTCCGCTAGAATGGTTGAGGCTGTTTCTGCCGCGCCCGGCAATCGGGTTGTGGCGACAGCAAATGCAAAGAACCTCCTGTTGCGGAAATGCCGTGACCGTTTAGCCCAAAGGAGGTGGGTTCACATGCGTGCTTATGAATTGATGGTGCTGATCGACCCCGAGGTCGACGAGCGAACCGTTGAACCGACCCTCGGTAAGTTCCTCGATGTTGTCCGTAACGATGGTGGAACCATCGAGAACGTTGACATCTGGGGCCGTCGCCGCCTGGCCTACGACATTCAGAAGAAGAATGAGGCCATTTACGCGGTAGTTAACTTCACCGCTACCCCCGCTACTTCCGCAGAGCTTGATCGCCAGCTGGGCCTCAATGAGACCATCATGCGCACCAAGATCACCCGCCCGGAAGAGGCAAAGGTCGTAGCAGAGTAATTCTGCTGTCCGATCTTCGTAGAACAACACTTTAGGAGGCTCCAATGGCAGGCGAGACAGTCATTACGGTTATTGGTAATTTGACCGCTGACCCGGAACTGCGTTTCACCCCGTCAGGGTCGGCAGTGGCGAACTTCACCATTGCTTCGACCCCGCGAACCTTCGACCGCCAGACCAATGAATGGAAGGACGGCGACACGCTGTTCCTCCGTGCGTCGGTGTGGCGAGAGGCGGCCGAAAACGTCGCCGAGACGTTGACCAAGGGCATGCGCGTCATCGCCCAGGGCCGCCTCAAGTCGCGTTCCTACGAAACCAAGGAAGGCGAAAAGCGTAACGTCACCGAGCTTGAGGTCGATGAAATCGGCCCGTCGCTGCGTTACGCTTCCGCAAAGGTCACCCGCACCCAGCGCTCCGGCGCCGGCGGTGGTGGTGGCTTTGGTGGCCAGCAGAACGCAGGCGCAAATGCCGGCGGCTACAGCGGTGGCAATCAAGGCGGCGGCGGTGGATTCGGTGGCGGCAACGCTGGCGGAAACTCCGGCGGCGGCTGGAATGCACCGGCGAACGATCCATGGGGTGCTCCTGCCGGAGGAAACAACGGCGGATGGGGCAACCCGGGTTCCGACGAACCACCCTTCTAAACAAAATTATTCACCATCCCGCAGAAAATTCTGCGGGCTCCACCTGATAAAGGAGCTCCACGATGGCTAAGGCTGAACTCCGTAAGCCCAAACCAAAGTCCAACCCCTTGAAGGCCGCTGACATCACTGTCATCGACTACAAGGACGTAGCATTGCTGCGCAAGTTCATTTCCGATCGCGGAAAGATCCGTGCCCGTCGCGTTACCGGTGTTTCCGTACAGGAACAGCGCAAGATCGCACAGGCCATCAAGAACGCGCGTGAAGTAGCCTTGCTGCCTTACTCCGGCGCTGGCCGCGGCTAAGGAAGGTATACCAACATGGCAAAGCTCATTCTGACCCACGAAGTTACCGGCCTCGGTGCCGCAGGCGACATCGTTGAGGTGAAGGACGGTTACGCACGTAACTACCTTCTCCCGCGCGCCTTTGGCATCACCTGGACCAAGGGCGGTGAGAAGCAGGTTGAGTCGATCAAGGCCGCCCGTGCTGCTCGCGCCGTTGCTTCCCTGGAAGACGCCAAGGCACTTGCCGCTTCGCTTTCCGCCAAGCCGGTCAAGCTGACCGTCAAGGCCGGCGCTACCGGTCGCCTCTTCGGCACCGTGAAGACCGACGACATCGCCAAGGCTGTTGCAGCCGCCGGCGTTGGCGCGATCGATAAGCGCAACATCGAGATCAACGACCACATCAAGTCGACTGGTAACTACACCGCGACCGTGCGTCTGCACTCCGATGTCTCCGCAACCGTTTCACTGCAGGTTGTTGCCGCAAAGAAGTAATTCCTTGTGCACCCGCCGTCTTGTGTGACGGCAAACCACTGTGGACCCCGCCCTCGGCGGGGTCCACAGTGGTTTAAGGCCTCCGGTGGTGCATCGGGGTCTGGCGTCTGGCGTTCCCGTCGAGTAGCTTGGCCAAATGGGGCAGTGCCCTCCGGGATCGACTGCCACTTCGAATCCCGGGAAAGGGCAGCCAAACAAGTGAGAAGGCGCGGTCATGAAGCTGACATTAACGGAGTTTGTGAGTCTCGACGGGGTGTCGCAAGGCCCCGGGTCTCCCGAGGAAGACACCGCCGATGGATTCACCCAGGGCGGATGGTTCGTCCCGCACATGGACGAGGCCTTCATCGAACAGGCCGCGCAATGGCTCGGCGAAGCGGACGGGCTGCTGCTTGGCCGCCGCACCTATGAGGCATTCGCCAGGGACTGGCCGCAAATCACCGACCCGGACGACCCCTTCACGGAGCTTATGAACTCCCTGCCCAAGTACGTGGCCTCGCAAACGCTTCGCGAGGGAACCTGGGATCCAACAACCATCCTCTCCGGTGACGTGGCGGCCCGGGTTGCCGACCTCAAGGCGCGCCCCGGCAGGGAGCTGCAGATCCACGGGAGCGCCAGGCTTGCCGCTTCATTGCTCGGCGAGGGGCTGATTGACGAGCTGCGACTGGTGGTGGCGCCCGTGGTCCTTGGCCATGGAAGGCGACTCTTCCCGGAGGGAGGCGCACCCGCCGGACTTCGGCTCTCCAACGCCACGAGCACCCCGGGCGGGCTTGCCATCCTGGTCTACGAACGCACCGGCGATGCCTCCTATGCGACTTATACGGGAGTTTCGGACGTCTCGTAGAGTGGAAGGGGTGCTGGCCACGTCGTTTATGACGCGGACGCCAACCATAATCCCGGGCCATGTCATCGTCTTCTTCGGCCAGACAGCTGTCGTCCACGCGTTCGGGAACGAATGCGGGCATCTCGGGCAGCTTTGGCACCTACGAGGCAAACGATCGCACAATCTTCGATTCTTACTCTTCGTGACTTCGTATGTCGAAACAAACTTTGACGAGACGTAATTATTTCTTCTAACGTTGGTGAAGAATCAAGAGTGTCAACGTAAGGCCCTGGCCCGTTGGCCGGCAACCCTCTCACGGTAGTGGGGTGCTCCAGGTGATGATTCGGCCTACCGGAACCCCGGAGGCAAGTACCGCACACCTCGTTGGTTGGCGCGTGTGTAGCACGCACCGCGATGGTGGGCCGAAGCCGAAGGAATGAGCACCATGACACTCACCTCTGACCTCACCCCCGACACCCTGCGCAACGTCTTTGCCCAGCATCCATCCGGCATTGCCGCACTCTGCGCCATCGTTGACGGGCAACCGCAGGGAATCATTGCCTCGTCCTTTACGGTTGGCGTCTCCATGGATCCGCCGCTGGTGATGTTTGCTGTCCAGAACACCTCGAAGACCTGGCCGTTGGTGCGCACCAGCGGGCGGATCGGGGTTTCAGTGCTCAGCGAAAAGAACGAGGGCGTGTGCCGGCAGATCGCTTCAAAGTCGGGGGACAGGTTCGCCGGGCTTCGTCTTGATTCGACCGATGAGGGTGCACTGTTCCTGCATGACGCCACCCTGTGGCTCGATTGCTCCGTCGAGCAAGAGGTCCCTGCAGGCGACCACCATGTGGTGCTGCTACGCGTGCACGGCCACCAGACGCACGACAACGCCCACTCGCCGCTGGTGTTCCACGGCTCGGCATTCCGTCGCCTGGATGCCGAACAGCTGGTCTCCTAGGGAACCTGAAATGCGAGGGCTCAGCCTCCGTGGTACCGAATCCATGATTCGACGCCACGGGGACTGAGCCCTTTGCCTTTGCCAGCACGTTTTCCTAAGACGGGTGGTGCACCACGCCAGTCATGTGCCGGTAGCCGTCACGGGCAAGCCGGGTGAGTACGTCCAGGTCGACGTCGGCAAGCTTGTTCACATAGAGGCACGATGCCCCGCGTCTGCACTTGCCCAATTTCTCCAATAGAGGGCCGGCGGTCGGTGCAATGGTCAGCCCGTAGAGGGCAAGGTTCGCCGACCTCGGGGAGAAACCGATGGCGCTGGCATCCCCTTCGCGCCCCGATTCGTACTTGTAGTGGTAGCTTCCGAACCCAACGATTGTTGGGCCCCACATAACCGCGGGCTCTCCGCTGACCTCTTCCATCATCCGGAGCAAGACCTCGGCATCCGCGCGCCTGGTCGGATGTGACACTGCCGATATGAATTGAGCCGGGTCAACGGCTGTCGGTGCGGTCTTGTTGGCGCTCATGCGGCCCAGTATGTCAGTCGTTGGTGATCTGCATCAATCCCCGCTATCCCCAGATCCGCCGGAAGTTCCGGCGTGTCTGTGGATAGCTTGTGGGTAACTATGAAATGGTGGCCAATCCAAGCCCGGAATCCCGGGGTTTTTGTGTGTATAACCGACTTTTCCGCGTGTGGAGGATGTGGATAAATACTTTGTATCCACAGGGGTTAATCTACATAATACCTAGTCAAAGCCTTGTTGTGGATAGAAAATTGGTGTAATCCACAATGTTCTCCCCAGACTGTGCACACAACACGCCGCAAGGTTCACAGGTTATCCACACGGCCTGTGGATAACCGTGTTGGGTTTGTGGGAAAACAGGTCTATGGTGACAGTGTTCCCCACCTATTTCCACAGGTTCGCGGTGCCCTACGGCACGTGTGAGTTTGAACCTAACGAATCGTCCGTGCTCCTTGAGACACTGAATAGGTAATGATGCGGAAAACTTGGGAACCCGCGCAGCTTGAAGGGAAAAACCCGTGTCGCTAGCCAGCACCGAAACCAGTTCCGATTCACATGGATCGGACTATGGACGCACCCCGCCGCAGGACCTCGTAGCCGAGCAAAGCGTACTGGGCGGCATGATGCTGTCCAAGGATGCCATCGCGGACTGCGTGGAGGTGCTGCGGGGACTGGACTTCTATCGCCCGGCGCACGAGGCCATCTACGAGGCCATCATCGACCTCTACGGCCGCGGTGAGCCGGCCGACGCCGTTACGGTCTCGGACCTTTTGACCAAGCGCGGCGAGATCACCCGGATTGGCGGTCCGGCCTACCTGCACACGCTCATCCAGTCAGTGCCCACCGCTGCCAACGCCGGCTTCTATGCCGAGATCGTTCGCGAACGTGCGGTCCTGCGCCGCCTGGTTGATGCCGGTACCAAGATCGTGCAGCTCGGATACTCGCAGGACGGCGAAGTCGACGCCATCGTGAACGAGGCCCAGGCCGAGGTCTACAAGGTCGCCGAACGCCGGACTGCCGAAGACTATGTCCCGCTACGCGACATCATCGAGGGCACCGTCGATGAAATCGAATCCGCCGGCAGCCGAGGCGAGGGCGTAATCGGTGTACCCACCGGAATCTTCGAACTCGACGAGTTGACCCAGGGACTGCACGGCGGCCAGATGATCGTTATTGCTGCACGTCCCGCGGTGGGCAAGTCGACCTTCGCACTGGATTTTGCCAGGTCAGCGTCCATTAAGAACAACATGACCTCCGTTTTCTTCTCCCTAGAAATGGGACGCAACGAAATCGCCATGCGCCTGCTGTCGGCCGAGGCGAGCATCGCGCTGCAGAACCTGCGTAAGGGTACGATCCAGGACGAAGAATGGTCGAAGATCGCCACCACGATGGGCAGGCTCAACGACGCTCCGCTGTTCATCGACGATTCGCCGAACATGTCGCTGATGGAGATCCGCGCCAAATGCCGCCGGCTTAAGCAGAAGCACGACCTCAAGCTCGTGGTGTTGGACTACCTGCAGCTGATGAGCTCGGGCAAAAAGGTCGAGTCGCGACAGCAGGAAGTCTCCGAATTCTCGCGTGCGCTGAAGCTGTTGGCCAAGGAGCTCGACGTTCCAGTCATCGCGCTGTCGCAGCTGAACCGTGGTTCGGAGCAGCGTACCGACAAGAAGCCGATGATCTCCGACCTCCGCGAGTCCGGTTCCATCGAGCAGGATGCCGATATGGTCATCCTCTTGCACCGTGAGGACATTTACGACAAGGAGTCGGCGCGTGCCGGCGAGGCGGACGTGATCGTGGCCAAGCACCGTAACGGACCGACCAAGACCATCGTTGTCGCGTTCCAGGGCCACTACTCGCGCTTCAACAACATGGCACAGGACGGAATGGGCTAGTTCCCACCGCATGGCGCCCGGCGGGCGGTTGCCCTCCCCGTTTCGGGGCGGAGCAACCGCCCGCTTTCGTTTGGCGTTCCCGAGGCGATCCGCCTAGGGCGTGTGCGTTGGTCCAGCGCTTGTCAGTCGATCATGGGCTGCGCGCAATCGCTGCGTGAATAGTCATTATGCGGTAGCGTGGCGCCATGTTGATGTCCTTGCAAGCGTTGATGTGGGGCACCGTCGCCGGGTCTGCGCTGCTGCTTGGTGCGGCCGCGGCCTGGTGGTTGGACATTCCGCGGAAGATCGTCTCGAGCGTCATGGCGTTCGGCGCGGGAGTCCTGATTTCCGCCCTCGCCTTTGAACTGGTGGTCGAGGCCGAGGAAGTCGGCGGACTGTGGGCCACGGTGATGGGTTTCCTGGCCGGAGCCACCATCTATGTGGGCGCAAACTCCCTGCTGGTGCGGTTCGGAGCCGAACACCGACGCCGGGGCAAGGTCGCCACGAGGGCCGGAAGCCGCGGTGGCGGAGCGCCCAACGGGGGAGCTGCGATAGCCCTCGGAGCGTTGCTTGACGGCATCCC
>NZ_JAHRED010000014.1 GCF_019084045.1 Paeniglutamicibacter quisquiliarum | reverse complement strand
GACGCCGATGCCTCCGCGCTTGCTCACCCGGCCTGATTGCCTGTGGTGACGCGTGGGATTTCTGGTGCCAAAGGCCTGTCTGCTGGATACCTGCTGTGCGCGTGCCCCAGGTTCGATAAGCCACTGCATGTCCCACGGCAAGGATCCAATCCTAGGGCGGAAGCCTGGACCCAGTGGATTTCCAGGCTTCGCTGCCCGGATACCTAATGGCGGTAGCGACCCGAGTCGCGCTATCCGCGGGCTCCACGCCTCCCAGACATGCACCCGGATCTCACGACCGGTCATGGGAGCTGACGAAGGACTATGGATGCGCCAATGGTCGTAGAGAGTGCTGGACCGCGCTCCAGTGAGCGTCTACGTCTGCGCTGACGGCAGGTCCTATTGCGTGCGACCCGGAGTGCTGGGCTCGCTTGTCGCCTCCCCGCCCCCAGGTAGTCCATAGGCATGAAACCAGCGTCTGCTCCGGCGCGGGGCAGGGGCCCCTCCCCCGGCGAGTTGGTTGCTCCCGTTTGCCCTGGTGGACAGTTCGCGGCATGTATCTTGTGGCAGGTGATGGCCACGGTCGGAAGCATTTTTCGGCGGACAACCATACAACGTTCGCCTCATCCTGCAGCCCACCCCTGGCTGTTCATGGCGCGGTGGGGCGCCTACCTCGGTGTCTGGGTGGCGATCCATTTTCGTCCCCGCAGGGAGGGGTAACCATGGATTGCCGGGGCGGAGTATTGGCAATGGGCGTAACCGTTTCACGTGAAACATCTGTCGGTTTGGCTGGCTCGCGAACCCGTGTCCCCCGGGTGCAGCTGAGTCCATGTTTCACGTGAAACTTTTGTTGGCGCACGCTATTGGTTTCCTGCCTAGGGATTCTGCAGTACCCGTTCGAGCCTCCAGATCCCTGCCTAGGGCCGGTTGTATGACCAGCGGGTGAAGGGCCGACACCCTGTCGAGTCCCTGCCGTACCTCAATCGATCGTTGATCGGCGAACATCGCGGAAGGCTTGGTGGGCCAAGGGAGGTCAGATCTTTCAGTGTGCCTGGTACCCCTGCGGCTCGGGATTCGTATATCCACCGGATCATGGGCGCCCTTGTCGTAGAGGAGTGCATCGCACACGTTGCTGTGTTGAATGTCCTTGGATATGTCCATGCAACCCGCATCGAGGCCTGACAACGGTCCGCAGCCGCAGCAGAGCATTGGCCGTCACCTGCTGCCAGTGGCCGACACCGCGCTGCCTCTTAGCCCGCCCCGACTTTAGGTCGCATAGTGAGTGCTGGGTTGCTGGCCCTCGGTCCCGGTATCGCTCGTCCTCCCCTAGCCATTTCAATCGGTCCCCTAATGCTGTCGCCGAGGATCGATAGATGTCGGCCGCATTGCCGAGAGGGCGCAACCAAAGGCTGAAACGACGTCCAGATGTACACAAAGCGATGTTCCTGATCCACGCTGCCAATGCACCCGACACATTGCAGCGCCACATGACACGGCCAAGCCCACTGCGAATTCCCGTTCCGGGAGCGGCAGGTGTCGTTCATGGTGGGGCATCCGGCGAGGTGCGCGCAACGTCCGGTTCGGCAGAATCTTGCCTGGGTGGCAGGCTCCATGCTCCGCGACCTGCGGAACCTTGAAACAGGAAACAGCATAATGCCGTGCCGACAGAGCTTGTCCGGCGGGTTCAACGACTACCTCAGTCAGGAAACTACCGCGGTCTCGAACCGATTCATCGGTCAATTCGGCCCGCCCCGTCCGACGACGGGCCTGGTGAGCGGTGCGAGCTTGGAACTCGCGGCCCAGTTGGAACCGCTACCCCTGTACCCGACTCCGGATCACTGACGTCGTGCCTCGAGGCGCGGTTCAATGACTTCTGCTCATACACTCAAATATGAGCCCAGGCCCTGAGGTGTTAGATACCGAAGGCGTTTGCGGCCATGGGGTCCAAACCGTGATCTGGACGGCTAATACGTCGGCTGACATCAGCCTGGTACACCAAGACCTTTGCCTGGCCCCTACTGCGCCACCCAGGAAAAGGTTCTGACGTTTACCGGGCCCCCGGTCGAAAGTGGTCGATTCACGAGCCCCTTCTCTGCCTGCCCGGACTCGGGACCACTCCCCCGAGAAAGGCAACAGGTCTCTGTGACCGGCAGCCCGGTCCTATCTCTCCGCTTGTACTTCGCCGACGGACTACCACCGAGGGGGCGAGCGTAAAGGTGGAACCCAAGCGCCTATCTCCGTCGCCCCCCGAGCTGATCCCTTCACCTTGGGTCGGTTGTGTTTCGTCAAATTTAAGTCGGCCATTAAAGCGCTAAGAATCAGGCCACGTGGGCTCGGTTTCCTGCCATGTCGGCGTTTGGCCTACTTCATGAGCGCATTCTTGACCCGGTAGGACTCGCCACGGAACTGCAACAGCCGCCCATGGTGCACCAGCCGGTCGATGACGGCGGCAGCCATGTTGTCGTCCCCGAACACGCTGCCCCACCGAGAAAACTCCAAATTTGTCGTGATGATCAGGCTCCGTTTTTCATACCCGTCCGCGATCACCTGGAACAAGCGCCTGGCCCCTCGTTGTCGATCGGCAGGTATCCCAGCTCATCGATGGCGATCAACTGGTTCTTGGCCAGGGACGCGAGTTCCTTGTCCAGCCGGTCCTCCTCCTTCGCCCGGCGCAGCATCATCACCAGCGCCGAGGTGGTGAAGAACCTCGCGGCGATGCCCTGCCGGCACGCGGCCGCCACCAGGGCTGTGGCCATGTGGGTCTTGCCGGTGCCCACGTCCCCGTAAAGCACCAGGTCCTGCGCCCGGTCAATGAAGTCCAGGGATTCAAGGGGATGGCTTCCATAGTCTTCGGGGAACCTGACGTTGCTGTAGTCAAACCCGGTCAGTGATTTCATCGCGGGCAGCCGTGCGGCCTTGAGCAGCCGCTGTCGCCGGGATTCGAGCCGGGATTCGTGCTCGGCGACCAGCACCCCGTGCAGGTATTCGCGTTGCTTCGGGGTGCCCTTCTCGGCCCATTCGGTCAACACGCTGCCGGTGAGCGAGGCGTGCTTACCGGCCTCGAGGAGGTCTTGGTCGGTGATCGGGTTCATGCGACCTCTCCTGTGGTGATGTTCAGGGTGGTGAAGGTGTCATAGACGCTCAAGTCCACGTTCGCTGCCGGTGGTTCGGTGCCGTCGGCCAGCCGGCGGGCGAGCATGCCCAGCATGGCCATGTCCGGTCCGTCCCCGCGTTGGATCAGAGTGTCGGCCGCATGTATCGCATGGTGGAATCCGGTGGTCCCGGACGCGGCATCCACGGCATTGAACAGCCGACGCCGGTCGGTGGGCGTGGCCTTGTCCGGCCACTCGCGCACCGGGTCGGCGACCAGGGCGCGTAGCGGGGAATGAGACCAGGCACCGAGCTTGGTCACCAGCAACGGGACACAGTCGGTGGCGGGTTGTCAGCACCACGTCGAAAACAGCCATGAGCGGCAATTGAATTTGCCACGGAGTCGACTCGATCGTGGACGGCAACCCTGAGCAGGTGCCGGCGGCCGAAAGGCATTGGCCCCTCTTTCAGTTGCTGCCTGGGCGGACGAGGGTGCCCGGTTCAGCGACCGCCTCAGTTCATTCTAAAACCGTGGATCGGTCGGTCGCGCTCGGTTCTGTGACGGCACCATCGCCAGACATGGATGGATGCTCAGGAGCTCCCACGGGTGGCTCGATTCAGCACAACGTTCACGTGGAAGCTTCGGATGGACCGCCTCAGGGAATGCCAACATCTCCGTCATGGGAGGCCTGGACTCCTCTGGGCCCCAGCCGGGCAAGAAGAGGATGTCCGCCTGCGGTCAACAAGGTTGCTGCAGGGTCACCCTAGAGTTTCGCCCGTGGGCAGTGTTCGGTTGCCGCTGACACAGGTTCCACTGCTGTACGTGCGATCGGAATGGCTTCCAGCTCCCATCCATGGCTGTTGGCAACCTGAGCTGGCGTGCCGCTGGTCCGGGTGTCCCGGCAGCGATGCGAGCCCGGGACAACATTCATACTCCCCTGTCCGGTGCGGTAGCCCCAGACAGGGCAGCGTTCCTCCCCGTCTACGCGCCACTGCACACCATGGCCGTCGGCGTCGATCAACGAGCTCGAAGTCTCCGGCGGCAATGCCGTTGGACCTCGTCAGCGTTTCGAATGCCCATCCCGGGGACGCCGTCGACCATCGTCATCCAAATCCGGTTGCTCACAAGCGCGGAGGGCCGCGAACTTGGATTCTCTCTTCGTGCAGAGTTGCAGGCAAAGTCGCCGTGAGCTCGTTCTGGACTCCATGGAAAGACTCATCGATAAGGGAATGAGGCCCAGGGTGTGGACGGCCATCGTCCGCTCCGCGCAGGACACATACGAAACCGAGATATTGATCTCGATGGAAACTTGCTCTCCTCCGGCATCCTCCACTGCTGCGTCCTGGATCCGGACACGGGTTATTGAATACGTCGGGCAGCATCTCACAGCTGCAGCCCCCGTGGTCGGACAAACTCCGCCGTCGGCTCGTTGCACACCTGCACCTGTGCGACACGGGGCACGAGTACGGGCTCTTCAGTCCTTCGGAGATTCCGCCGTCGTTACACTGCCCGGAAGGCGTGGCTACGTCGCATCGCATCAGACCCATGGGCATTGGTCACTTCGCCCAACTATCGCGACCAAAAGCCGCGTCCGGGATGCCCTTGCCACCAAGTTGGTGGGCGTGCCAATTCGATGTGGACAGACTCCGAAATCGTATGGATTTGACTCATGCGGCTCCGGATCGCACAATCCAGCAGTCTGTTCGCGTTACGTCCCGAGGACAATACGCGATTCGGGGCAGGCAGGCGGTACCTACCGTTCCAACGATCGTCAGTCCATGAGGCCCAGCATCTCTGACACTCCCATGAGTAGCCGAGGGTAGGCACGCTTGTCTTGGCCATTCCGTCTTCGGTTCTCTCCGCTCACAACATGGCCCACGCCGATTCAGGCCACGAAATATTTTGAAAGGCCAGCCCTTTCGCAGCCTTCCAAGACATCCTCGCGCGTCGGCGTTCAACTGAGAATGGATATTTACTTCGACGGGAGCCACCGATATTGGACGTGGCGACCATGGCCAGCACCAAGGGCGAGCGATTTCCACTTGACAGGTCCGAGCCGCACCGGGGGCCCGCCGGCCGAACTGCCACCTGGATCGAGTCCGGAGATGGGAACATGCGCGAGACGCTCTGGTCCTCCCGGGCATGAATTCACGAGTTGGAGCCCGCCGGTTCCGACCCAGGCCGCTGCTGGCCCGAATTGGCAGCATCAGTGGCCCCAAGGGGACTGGACAGTGTCCCCCAAAGCGCCGAATACCGTTGCGGACCAATAGTTGGGTGGACAACTCTGCAATCGTCCGCTGTCTTGCCTCATCACCGCTCTCGTTTTCAATCGGTGGGACCATGCGTCATCCTCAGGTCGTGATAGCGCTACTCCTGAAGCGCTTCGGCAGCCGTCATCTTGTTTCACGTGAAACATCATCTCCACCATGCACGATTGATCTTGTCTGGGCGTCAGTGGAGGGCAGTCCAGCCACCGCTTCTCTGGAGTGGAATCACGGACTTCCTGGGTAGCCGGCAAGTTCCAAGCGATTCGATTGAAACGAAGATCTAGCGTCCACCGGGTGCAGCCCGTCATCGACGATGGGTGTTCGCTCGTGTCTGACAGCCTCATCCTCTGCCAATACTCGACCGCACAGGCGTCCTAAGCGCTGGAGCTTGATCGGTCTCAATTCATGGCGACAGCACTGTCGCGCCGCTCCTGGACTCAGGCATGGGTGCAGTTGTCGTACTTGTCCTGGTTCGCAGTCACCATAAGTCGCCACACAAGTCCGACTCCCCTATTCGATGCCGACCCTCGCATGGCTGCCCCCAGGGCCCCCTAGGGGCCTTCGGGGACGTCTGGTGCCGTACGTAGTCCGGAGATGCCCCCAGTCGCTCTCGAGGGCTTCTGCGGGCTCCTTGACGCCATGCGAGACCCCACGCGGCACAGGTCGGTGCTGTGGCCGTCGACTCCGAGAGCACTGGACGTCCAGCTACAAAGTATCCCTACTTGGTTAAACGAAAAGGGTGGAGTGTTTCACGTGAAACACTCCACCCTTTTTTCGCCTGATTGCCTACTTCGCTTCGGACTCCGGCGACAGCACGCTCATGATGCGGTTCAAATCATCGACGCTGGCGAATTCGATGCTGACACGACCCTTCCGAGCACCTAACGAAATCTTTACGTTCGTATCAAGCCGGTCAGAGAGCGAAGTTGCCAAGAAGTCCAACCGCTCATGGCGCGGCGTCTGCTTCGGAGCCGCGGTCTTGCGCGGCTTTTGCTGACCATCACTCATGGCCACGGCTTCTTCGGTAGCCCGGACGGACATCCCCTCGTTGACGATCCGCTGTGCCAGCTGCTCGATCTCCGCGGCATCGGCGAGACCCAACAGCGCACGCGCATGTCCGGCGGATATGACACCCACGGCTACTCGACGCTGCACCAGTGCGGGCAACTTCATTAGTCGGATTGTATTGGAAATCTGCGACCGTGAACGACCTATACGTTCCGACAGGACTTCCTGTGTGCAATCGAATTCGCTAAGAAGCTGCTGGTACGCGGCTGCCTCTTCGAGCGGGTTGAGCTGCGAACGGTGAAGGTTTTCCAGTAGTGCATCCCGGAGGAGATCATCGTCTTGCGTTTCACGGACGATTGCCGGAATTGTTGTAAGGCCGGCTGCCTGGGTGGCACGCCATCGGCGTTCACCCATAACGATCTCGTATGGTTCTTTGTCATTCTCCTTGGAGGGACGAACCACAATCGGTTGCAGCAGGCCGACTTCGCGAATGGAGTGGACCAATTCGTCCATGTGTTCTTCGTCAAAGTATGAACGCGGTTGCTTACGGTTCGGGTGGATCTGGTCAACCGACAGCTCGGCAAAGCTGGCACCTGGCACCTCCACTAGGTTGCTGGTGTCAGTTTCAACCGCTTCCATCTCTCCAGCACGGCCGGAAGACGCAATGAGACCCGGCATCTGGGCGCGGCGCTTTTTAGCAGCTGCGGACGTGGCTGGGGCCGATTTGGCTTTTTCTGCGGCAACTTCTTCTTCGGTCTTGCCCGGCACGAAGAACATATCGACCGGCCGAGCCTTTTTGCCATTGGCGCCACCGGCAGCGGTCTTTGGCTTGGAAGGAATCAGTTCCGGATTCTTTGCCGTTTTCGCGGTGGCCGGCTTTGATGTTTCACGTGAAACATTCGCTGGAGTCTCCTCCTCGGATTCCGCGACCGGGCTGCTCGAAATCAATGCACCAAGACCTCGTCCTAAACCACGTCGCTTTTCCGACATTGGATGTTACTCCCTTTCGACACCGTTACTACCCTGACCCAAGGCAATTCTACTGGGTGGTGATTGATTGTTGAGGACGCGGCTCACGGGTGTGGCTCGCAGAAGCCCGAAGTGCGACTTTTTGCACCCTACCCGACCCCAGGTCATGTAGCTATCCGCCAAAGAGACGCTTCTTCGGCATTCTTACTCTAAAACAACTTAAATTGGGCACTTATCGAACCGTGGCCAGACTATTCTCGCTTTGGCGTGGGTCAGACATGGAAAATTACCGGAAGCGCAACAAAACCTAGTGGTTGCCGCGCTCGGCGATCTCGGCAGCTGCTTCCAAGTAGGAAAGCGCACCCGTAGAGCTCGAATCATAAGTGATGACCGTCTGCTGATAGCTGGGTGCTTCGGAGATGCGCACGCTGCGGGGAATCAAGGCCTGCAACACCTGGTTCGGGAAATGCTCGCGAACCTCGCTTGCAACCTGAGCGGCGAGGTTTGTCCTGCCGTCATACATGGTCAGGAGAATCGTCGAGACCGTGAGATCCGAATTGAGATGCTTCTGGATCATTTCAATGTTCTTGAGGAGCTGGCTGAGGCCTTCCAATGCATAGTATTCACACTGGATAGGAATCAAGACCTCGCGGGCGGCAACAAACGCGTTGACTGTCAATAGCCCGAGGCTGGGCGGGCAATCGATGAAAACGTAATCCAGGCGGTCCATGCCGTTCGCATCGCGATACTCAGCATACTGTTCCAGGGCTCGTCGCAGCCGTTGCTCGCGGGCCACCAGCGACACGAGCTCAATTTCCGCCCCAGCCAAGTGGATGGTTGCAGGTGCCACGGTCAGGTTATTGATGTCAGGGCATGTGGCCACAACTTCAGCGAGAGGTAAGTCGTTGATGAGCACATCATAAATGCTGTCGACATCCGCGTGGTGTTCAATGCCCAACGCAGTCGAAGCGTTTCCCTGCGGATCAATATCAATCACCAGGACGTTGAGGCCCGCTATGGCCAGGGCGGCCGCAATGTTTACAGTGGTCGTCGTCTTGCCGACGCCACCCTTTTGGTTGCTGACAGTCATGTAGCGGGTGGTGTCCGGCTTGGGCAACTGCCGGCCGCTCAACTTTTCCCGCCTTTTGTGTTCGCTTGCCAGCTGGCTTGCCAGCGGAGAACTATCGTCAGTGGTATCGAAAACGTTTCGTGCCATCACAGGTTCCTTCGCCACCACTGGGTCCTCTCCATCGGAATCCGCCAATTCCACCGCTTCGATCTCGTCGAGAATCATTGCAGTGGTAAAGATTGTTTCACGTGAAACAACATCGGACTCGGTTGAATCAATCGTTTTAGGTTGTTCTTGAGAGTTTGATGAGCCAAAACTAGCGAAAAGCGCTGCAAACGGTGGAATCTTGTTAACGCTACGCTTCAAAACAGTTCTTTCTACTAACTCAACAGGTGGCATGGAGCCACCTGATACAGCCTATCGCTAATGCGCTAACCTACGTTGATACGCACCACGGTGGTTGGTTCGCTGAGAATCTCTTCTCCCACCGTTACGACCTCGGTCTTCTTACCTCCGAGACGACGAATCATCTTCGCAGCCTTCTCGACTTCTTCGGCCGCAGAGCGCCCCTTGATGGCCAGGACAGTCCCCTTCCCATGAAGTAGCGGGATGGTGAGCCCTGCGAGGTTCGTCAGAGCCGACACCGCGCGAGCCGTGGCAAAGTCCGCGTTCACGTGCTCCACGACTTGCTCGGCGCGCCCACGCATCACCGTGACGTTTTCCAACTCAAGGTCCTCGACGACTTCGTGCAGCCAGATGCAGCGCCGCTCCAATGGCTCGATCAAGGTCAGCTCAAGGTCGGCACGAGCCAAGGCAAACGTCAGTCCCGGGAGACCTGCCCCACTGCCTACGTCAGCCACATGAGCGCCCTCGTCAATTAGGGTGGCAACGACGGCACAGTTCAAGACATGCCGGGACCACAGGCGTGGAACTTCACGAGGGCCTAGCAGTCCGCGTTCCATGCCGGAGGTGGCCAAATGCTGAACATAGCGCTCGGCAAGCCCCAGGCGATCACCAAACACTGTCCGGGCGGCTTGGCTCTCTTCTGCGGTAAGTTCTACTTCGTTGCTCATAGAATTGTTGTTCCTTGGTTCCGGGCTTAAGAGTCGGCTGGAGACACAACGATGTGGCGGCCGGGGCCTTCACCCTCGGACTCGCTTTGCATGCCCAGGGCAGCCACACAATCGTGTACCAGCTTGCGTTCGTAGGCGCTCATGGGCTCGAGGGCTACACTTTCGCCGTTGGCTTTGACCCTGGCGGCGGCTTCCTCGGCAATGCGCTTGAGTTCACCGGCTCGCCCCTGGCGGTAGCCAGTGATGTCCAGGACTAGACGCGAACGGTTGCCGGTCGCTGTCAAGACGGCCAGCCGGGTGAGCTCCTGCAGGGAGTCCAAAACCTCGCCCTTGGCACCAATCAGGCGACGCAGCGACTTTTCGTCTTCGGGTTCACCGGCGATTGAAATGTAGGTCCGCCCACCACGGACTTCAATGTCGATGTCTCCGTCGAGGTCCGCAATATCGAGCAATTCCTCGAGGTAGTCCGCGGCGATGTCGCCTTCCTCTTCGATGTTCCTCGCTTCATCGGGAACATCGTTTTCCTGTACCGGATTTGCGGTATCGACAGTTTCGCTCTGCTCAACATTGCTCATGACTATTTCTTCTTCCTGTTCTTGCGCTGGGGCTGCACGCGCTGCACCTTTGGCTCCTCGACGACCGCTGCTGCAGCTTCGGCTTCAGCCTTCTTCTGGCCGATCGGAGGAAGTCCCTTGGCGGCACGGCGCTCATTGAGCTCGCGCTCTGCCTGCGAACCGGGAGTCGGGTTGTTGCGAATTACGTAGTACTGCTGGCCCAAAGTCCAAAGGTTCGTGGCCGTCCAGTAGATCAGGACACCGATCGGGAAGTTGATCCCGCCGATGCCGAAGACCAGCGGAAGGATATAGAGCATGATCTTCTGCTGCTGCATGAAGGGACCCTCGAGGGCTTCCTTCGTCATGTTCTTGGACATGATTTGCTTCTGCGTGATGAACTGCGAGGCAGTCATGGCAAGAATCATGATGACGGCAACAATGATCACCGCGGCGCTTGGGGATCCCGAGTTCAAGGTGTTCAGGAAGGTGTCGGAAAGACGGGCGCCAAAAATCGACGAATTGTCAAAACTACGGATGTGATCGGCAGAAAGCGCGCCAACAGCCGAATTGGTCGCACTGGCCTTGGAAGCGTTGTTCAAAACAGTAAACAGCGCAAAGAAGAACGGCATCTGCACGAGCATGGGCAGGCATGAAGAAAGCGGGTTCGTCTTGTGCTTCTTGAACAGCTGTCGCTGCTCCGCAATCATGGCCTGCTGCGAGAGCTGGTCCTTTTTGCCCTTGTATTTGGCCTGAAGCTTGCGCAGGTCAGGTTGCAGGGCCTGCATGGCGCGCTGTGCCTTGATCTGCTTGACGAAGACCGGAATCAAGGCCGTACGAATCAAGAGCACCAGGAAGACGATGGACAGCGCCCAGGTCCACCCCGAGCTGGGGTCAAGTCCGATTCGAGTGAACAATTCGTGGAAGGCCCAAAGGATCCACGAGACTACATACCGAAAAGGGCTCAGTAGCAGGTCAAAGAAGTTTGTCATTACCGGTCATGCTCCTCAGGCCGCATCTGCGGCATCTTCGTCGGCGGGAATCGGAGGATGATTCATCACCATGATCTTGGGGGTCTTGCCTTCTGGCCAAATTCGTCGGCCGTCGGGAACGTAATCGATCCCGCCATGGCTAAAAGGATTACATCTTAAGACACGCCAGATGGTTAATCCGATGCCTTTGATGGCGCCATGTACCGTAACTGCTTCAAGGCCATAGGCCGAGCAGCTGGGAAAGTAGCGACAAACATCGCCATAGACCGGCGAAATAATCTTGCGATACACCATCAGGAACCCGATGAGGAGGTTTCTGGGGATATCTATCAGGAACCAGATGAGCCCGGTTCTGGGTCTAGGATCCTTTTTCATGCTTAGCACCTGCCTTACGGACAACCGATTCAAGTCCGGAGAGGACCTGCTGGCTCAAATCGTTCCAATCGGTGCCGGCGGAGCCAGGCAAAGCCCGGAGCACGACGTCGAGACCGGTGGCATCCGCAGAGAACTGCTTGGCCAATGCACGCATCCGTCGCTTGACGAGGTTGCGGTGCACGGCATTGCCAACGGCCTTGGAAACGATAAAACCAAAACGGTTATTGCCCTGGGGTTCGTCGGAGCGAACCCGTGCATATAGCACTACGTTCCGGCGCCCAGTGCGGGCGCCGGAACGTACAGTGGCTGTAAAGTCCTGCGAAAGGCGCAAACGTTGGTTCTTTGGCAACACGACGTCACGCGTCGAGTCTGAAAAACAAAGAACCCACGAAAACCTGCGCCATTCCAGGACAGTAGTGCTTAATGGTTATGCAGAAAGTTCGACGCGACCCTTGCCGCGGCGGGTTGCCAAGATGGCACGGCCTGCACGGGTACGCATACGAAGTCGGAAACCGTGCTTCTTGGCACGACGACGGTTATTCGGCTGAAAAGTCCGCTTGCTCACGGTAGTAACTCCAAGACGATCATGTGATGCGCCTTGCCCGTTGCTAATAAGTAGGGAAGAACAGGCCGACGCTCGTATTCAGGTGGCCCTCATGGACTGTTCCATGCTTTCGATGGCCAATAGGTCTTCGAAGGCATCTCACAGTGCCAAAAGTGCGCACATAGGACTACACAACGATAGGGGTGCAAGTGAAGGTACGTCAAATTGAGCCCAGCGACGGCCCACCGGGACCCTGTGCACAATGTGATCTTAATTGTGGATACCGCGGTGGATAAGCGGCCAAAAAATCCGAATAGCGGGCCTGACACCTTGATCCTAGAGATCAATTTTTACTTGGAACCCCGCAGATTTGCAAGCCCTTGGGAGATATCCACCCCGAGTTATCCACCGTCTGTGCATAACGCTGTGGATGACGGCTAGAATCATTCCGTTGGGGTCCGGCAGTTCTGGGCCCCATTCGTCGCCCGTTTGGTCGATGTAACAGAACGAAGGGGCCTAATTGTGAGCACGGACGAGACCAATAGTGTCGGCAGTGCCTGGCGCCAGGTAGTTCGCCATATCGAACAAGACGACCGTGTGACGCCCATGCAGCGTGCATTTGCCGCCTTGGCACAGCCCCAAGGTCTCATCGGAACGACGCTCTTGCTGGCGGTTCCCAACGAGTTGACTCGTGACGTTCTCCAAACCCAGCTCAAGGATCCGCTTGAACAGTCGCTGAAGCTTGTTTTCCAGTCGGATATCAGGTGCGCGTTCAGCATCGACTCGGACTTGGTCCCGGAAGAGGTCCCGGCTCCCCCGGTCGAGCTTCCACCCGTTCCCAAGGCACGGATCAGCGATGTGCTTCCTCAGCCTTCGCCTCCTTCCAATTCCCAGGAATTCGGCCGGCTGAACCCCAAGTACATCTTCGATACGTTTGTCATTGGTTCTTCGAACCGTTTTGCCCACGCCGCCGCCGTGGCGGTTGCAGAGGCTCCGGCCAAGGCCTACAACCCCTTGTTTATCTATGGCGATTCCGGTCTTGGCAAGACTCACCTGCTTCACGCAATCGGACATTACGCCCGCCATCTCTACAACGGCATCCGCGTCCGCTACGTGAATTCCGAGGAGTTCACCAACGACTTCATCAACTCCATTCGGGACGATGAGGGTGCCAGCTTCAAGCAGACCTACCGGAACGTCGACATCCTGCTGATCGACGACATCCAGTTTTTGGCCAACAAGGACGCAACCCAGGAAGAGTTCTTCCACACCTTCAATGCCCTGCACAACCACAACAAGCAGGTTGTGATCACCTCTGACCTGCCGCCAAAACAACTCTCGGGCTTCGAAGACCGCATGCGATCGCGTTTTGAATGGGGCCTGCTCACCGACATCCAGCCGCCCGAGCTTGAAACCCGCATCGCGATTCTGCGCAAGAAGGCCACGGCCGAGAACCTTTCCGCGCCCGATGAGGTCATGGAATACATCGCTTCCAAGATCTCCACGAATATCCGGGAGCTCGAGGGCGCCTTGATCCGCGTTACTGCCTTCGCGTCGCTCAACAACCAAACCGTTGACATGAGCCTTGCAGAAACGGTTCTGAAGGACTTGATCACCGACGAGGGCGCCCAGGAGATTACGCCGGCGACCATCGTTGCCCAGACAGCGGAGTACTTCAACCTCACGATTGAAGAGCTCAACAGCAAATCCAGAACCAGGACCCTGGTGACTGCACGACAAATCGCGATGTACCTCTTGCGAGAACTCACGGATATGTCGCTGCCGAAGATTGGCCAGGAACTCGGTGGCCGTGACCACACCACCGTGATCCACGCCGACCGCAAGATCCGCGAACTCATGGCCGAGCGGCGGGCCATTTTCAATCAAGTGACCGAGCTGACCAACCGAATCAAGCAACGGCAACGCGAAGGCTAGAAGGCCCACAAATCCAATAACCACAGGTGTGGATAAACCTGTGGATTATTAAGTGGACTACATCGATTCCCTGCGGATAACTACAGGGGCAGCTGTGGATCCCTTAATTCACGGGAAAAGTTATCCACGGAGCCGTGACACTCAGTGTCACGCCCAGTCACATGTTGTGCACATGCATAATTGGTGCGTTCCCGCGGCCGGGAGTGCTTATCCACAGTATCCACAGGGGTTATTAACACTACTAATCCCATCTTTCTTATTCATCCAGATAACAAGTCCACTTCTGCACCCATGCGTCCAAACTGCGTCAAATGCCTCCTCGTCGACCTCTTTGTCTGGATTGCCGAGTACCGGTTGGCCAGGAGATCAATTCGTGGAAACGTCTCCTCTGGATTGCTGCTTGCCGGAACTTCGTCACTGGATCTTCTTTGCTGCCAAGGGCAAGGCCGAGCCACTTGAATTCCTTGTCCATGAGCTGAAAAGCGTTCGTCAGAATGATTCACCGCAGGCAAACCCCTCCGGGAAGCTTCGCGAACCACATCCACTGGTCTCCGGCATACGCCGGACATGTGATTTCCCTGGCTTCTGTTGATTTGGTCTGGTTTCTAAAGTGGCGCTTCCCGAATACCCGGATGCAATCGCTGCCTCGTTGATCCACGGCGCGCATGGGATTCTGGTTTCGAGCCCCAAAGCCACGTTTCACTCCAAGCCAGAAGCCCGATCATCATCACGGACTTGTAAAAGCCGGTATGCTCGAAGGCTGTGCCGTAGTTCTGCCATCAGATGCAGTCGGTTCACAAAGCGAGCGTGCCAACTCATACCGTTTCCCGAATCGGTTCTGCGTTTGGATTTTTTCCGAGCCGCTAAGCTTGCTTTAAGTCATGTACTGTCGACTTCGTCGTGAAAGGCGGACCACTTCGTGAAGTTCAGCGTTGAAAAGGATGTATTGGCCGAAGCCGTGTCCTGGACCGCCCGTTCACTTTCCCAACGGCCGCCCTCCCCGGTGCTCTCAGGCATCCTCATCACCGCAACCAGCGGTACCGTTTCCTTGGCCGGGTTCGACTACGAGATCTCTGCCCACCTCGAAATCGCTGCAGATGTCGCCGCCGAGGGAACCATTTTGGTCTCTGGCAAGTTGCTGGCGGAAATCTGCCGAAGTCTTCCAAACGCCACCGCGGTCATTGAAACCGACGGCACCAAGGTCACCCTGACGTGCGGTCGAAGCCGCTTCCACCTGGCCACCATGCCGGTGGCGGAATATCCGGAACTTCCATCGCTTCCCGAGGTCACAGGTGTCGTCGATGGCGAGGCTTTTGCCCATGCAATCAACCAGGTGATCGTTGCCGCGTCCAAGGACGACACCTTGCCGATTCTCACGGGTGTCAAGATGGAGATCGAAGACGACCTGATCACCTTCCTGGCCACTGACCGTTACCGACTGGCCATGCGTGAAGTCCACTGGAAGCCCTCACAAGCAGGCATTTCCACATCTGCGCTGGTCAAGGCGAAGACCCTGAACGAGGTTGCCAAGACCCTGGGATCCGCAGGCGAACTGAAGATTGCCCTGGGCGAAGGCAACGAACTCATCGGTTTCGAAAGCGGAAACCGCAGGACAACCTCGTTGCTCGTGGACGGTGACTACCCGAAGATCCGCTCACTCTTCCCGGAAAACACGCCGATTCATGCCACCGTGCGCACCTCCGATCTCATGGAGGCCGTCCGCCGCGTGGCGGTTGTTGCCGAACGCAACACCCCGGTCAGGCTTTCCTTCTCCGGCGGCCAGCTCTCCCTCGATGCCGGCACCGGTGAGGATGCCCAGGCCGAGGAATCCATCGAGGCGCAGATCGACGGCGAGGAAATCACCGTCGCATTCAACCCCGCATACCTGAGCGAGGGACTGAACGCATTCGACAGCGAATTCGTGCGTTTCTCCTTCACCAGTGCACCGAAGCCCGCCATGATGACGGCGCAATCCTCCCTGGACGGACAGGACAGCGACCAATACCGCTACCTGGTCATGCCGGTGCGCCTACCAAACTTGCCCAATTAGGTTGCCCGCGGGGGAAAACCTGGTTTTTCCACCCGTCGCAATCTCGTGTTCGACCGCTCCACGTCCGCTCCAAACGGAGCGGTCGAACACAACTTTTCTTGGCGGTTCCAGCCAAGGCTTCATCACCAGATCTTTGGCACCCCGCCCCTTGATCCCACCGCAGGACGTATAGGTGTATATCTCACATGTCTCTCTCACCGACTTCCGCTCATATGCGCAAGCCGATGTCGAGCTGGGGCCTGGCACCAACGTCCTGGTAGGTTCCAACGGCGTCGGCAAGACCAACATTGTCGAGGCCATTGGCTATCTGGCAACGCTTTCCTCCCACCGGGTCACCAATGATGCACCGCTGCTGCGATTTGGCACCGACCGGGCATTGGTCCGTGCACGCGTCCAGCGGGCCAATCTGGTCACCACCCTCGAGGTGGAAATCACCGCCGGCAAGGCAAATCGCGCCCGGATCAACCGCGCCAACCCGGTGCGGGCCCGCGACATCCTCGGGATCGTGCGCACAGTGCTCTTCGCACCGGAGGACCTGGCCCTCGTCAAGGGCGATCCTTCCAACCGCCGCCGTTTCCTTGACGAGCTGCTGGTGACCCTGCGCCCCGGCGAGGCCGCGACGCGCGGGGACTACGATCGGGTGTTGAAACAGCGCAACGCCCTGCTGAAGTCGGCCCGGGCGGGAGGCAAGCCCTCCACCGCACACGAATCCACGCTCGACGTCTGGGACACCCATCTCGCACGTGCTGGTGCCCGGGTACTGCGCGGGCGCCTGGAGGTGCTGCGCATGCTCTCCCCCTACATGGGTGCCGCCTACGCGTCGCTTGCCGACGCCAACAAGGAAGCCCGCGCCTATTACCAGGCCACGGTCCTGGACGATTTCGACGGCGAGGAATCACCCGCAGGGGCGACTGCGGGGGAAGACGACAGCGCGCGGGTGGCCCCGGCCGCGCTGCTGGAGGCCAGCACGGAGGAACTCGAGGAAATGTTCCTCGCGGCCCTGTTGAAAACGCGTACCAAGGAACTTGAACGAGGCATCACACTGGTTGGTCCGCACCGCGACGACGTCCTGCTGACGCTGGGCGGTGCCCCGGCGAAGGGCTACGCCAGCCACGGCGAAACCTGGTCCCTGGCCCTGGCGCTGCGGCTAGCCGCCTACAAGGTCATGGGCGAGGACGATCCGCGGCCCGGCGCCGGACCGATCCTGATCCTGGACGACGTGTTTGCCGAACTCGACGCCACGCGGCGCACGCGCCTGGCCTCCATCGTGGCCGGCGCCGACCAGGTGATTGTCACCGCCGCGGTCGCCGGGGACGTGCCCGAGGAGCTCGGCGGCACGTTCCTGAAGGTCAGCCCGGGAGTGGTGCACTCGTGAGCGAGGAGAAGGATCCACACGCCCCCGAGGCGCTGGACGCAGCCCGCGCGATCCTCAACCGCATGCGCGAGTCGGCCCTGAGCCGGGGCGAAGCCCGAATCGACGCCGCCAAGGCCGCCAAGTTCGAGGAGAACGCCGCGGCGCGTAAGGCGCGGCGGCGGGCGAGTTCCGCGCCGGCGAAATACACCGACGGACGGGACCCCCAGGAAATCGGCAACCTCTTCGGCAAGATCGTGCGCGACCGGGGCTGGAGCGCCCCGGTGGCCGTCGGCTCGGTGCTCTCGCGCTGGAGCGAGCTGGTGGGTCCGCAGATTGCCGCGCATTGCACCCCCGAGTCCTTCGAGGATTCCACCGTGGTGGTGCGCTGCGACTCCACGACCTGGGCCACGCAAATGCGGCTGCTCTCCCACGAACTGCTGAAGCATTTCGACAAGGAACTGGGCGCGGGAGTGATCACCGTGATCCGGGTCCTCGGGCCCGCCGCGCCCTCCTGGCGCCACGGCGGCCGATCGGTCAAGGGCCGCGGTCCGCGCGACACCTACGGGTAGCAGAGCCAAAACGCGTAGCTGGCCGACTGGCGCACCGGGACGGCCCGAGCCACATAGCCCCCCACGCGAGGCCGGACCAATCGCTCCCAACCCTGCTTGGCGGCCAGTGGCGGTATATAGCCGCCCGTCAATGGCGGGATAATTTGGACCGGCGCGGTAGAATTGGAACAGGCGTTTTGTCCGTGCGACAAGACGCTGGTTCATGATCGGGCACCTTCGGTGTTCGGCCTTCCACTGTTTGAGGAGTCTGTAGCACCTGTGTCTACCGATAACACCACACCCCAGGAACCAATCGATTCCGTAGAGGCAGCTGAAACACCCGCCGCAAAACCTGCAGAAGAGCAGGTCAGCGGCCGAGTGGAGCACACCTACGGCGCCCAGGACATCACGGTTCTTGAAGGCCTCGAAGCGGTGCGCAAGCGCCCCGGCATGTACATCGGTTCCACCGGGCCGCGCGGCCTGCACCACCTGGTCTACGAGGTTGTCGACAACTCCGTCGACGAGGCCCTGGCCGGGCACTGCGACCACATCAAGATCAACCTGCAGGCCGACGGCGGCGTGCGCGTCGAGGACAACGGCCGCGGCATCCCGGTCGACATCCACCCCACCGAGGGCAAGCCCACGGTAGAGGTCGTCATGACCATCCTGCACGCCGGCGGCAAGTTCGGCGGCGGCGGCTACGCTGTCTCCGGCGGCCTGCACGGCGTGGGCATCTCCGTGGTCAACGCCCTGTCCTCGCGCGTGGAGACCGAGATCTGCCGCCAGGGCAGTTCCTGGCACATGTCCTTCGCCGACGGCGGCAAGCCGCAGGGCACGCTCGTCAAGGGCGAAGACACCGACGCGACCGGCACCACGCAGACGTTCTACGCGGATGCCTCGATCTTCGAGACCGTCGAGTTCGACTTCGAGACCCTGCGAGCCCGCTTCCAGCAGATGGCGTTCCTGAACAAGGGACTGCGCATCACCCTCACCGACGAGCGCACCCTCGAGATCGACGCCGACGAGATCGCCACCGAGGAAGACGAGGCCAACGACGCCGCCCCGAAGCACCGCGTGGTGGACTACCTCTACAAGGACGGGCTGCTCGACTACGTCAAGCACCTGAACTCCTCCAAGAAGGTCGAGCTGGTCCACGAGGACGTCATCGCCTTCGAGTCCGAGGACACCACCAAGGGCATCAGCGTCGAGGTCGCCATGCAGTGGACCAACTCGTACTCCGAGTCGGTGCACACCTACGCCAACACCATCAACACCCACGAGGGCGGCACCCACGAAGAGGGCTTCCGCGCCGCCATGACCTCGCTGATCAACCGCTATGCGCGCGAAAAGACGATCCTGCGCGAAAAGGACGAGAACCTCACGGGCGACGACATCCGCGAGGGATTGACCGCGGTCATCTCCGTCAAGCTCTCCGAGCCGCAGTTCGAGGGCCAGACCAAGACCAAGCTGGGCAACTCGATGGCCAAGGGCTTCGTCCAGGGCGTGGTCAACGAGGAACTCGGCGACTGGCTCGAGCGCAACCCGAACACCGCCCGGGACATCATCCGCAAGGCCCAGCTCGCCTCGCAGGCGCGCATGGCGGCACGCAAGGCCCGCGACAACGCCCGCCGCAAGTCCCCGCTGGAATCCTTCGGCATGCCGGGCAAGCTCTCGGACTGCTCCTCGAAGAACCCCGCCGAGTGCGAGGTCTTCATCGTGGAGGGCGACTCCGCAGGCGGCTCGGCCAAGCGCGGGCGCAACCCGCACACCCAGGCCATCCTGCCGCTGCGCGGCAAGATCCTGAACGTGGAGCGCGCCAGGCTTGACCGCGCGCTGGGCAATGCCGAGGTCCAGGCCATGATCACGGCCTTCGGCACGGGCATTGGCGAGGAATTCGACATGGCCAAGCTGCGGTACCACAAGATCGTGCTGATGGCCGATGCAGACGTCGACGGCCAGCACATCACCACGCTGCTGCTGACCCTGCTCTTCCGCTTCATGCGCCCGCTGATCGAGAACGGCTACGTCTACCTGGCGCAGCCGCCGCTGTACCGCATCAAGTGGTCAAACGCCGCGCACGAATACGTGTACTCGGACAAGGAACGCGACGAATCGCTGGTCGCCGGGGCCGCGAAGAACAAGCGCCTGCCCAAGGACAACGGCATCCAGCGCTACAAGGGCCTGGGCGAGATGGACTACTCGGAACTCTGGGACACCACCATGGACCCCGAGCACCGCACGCTGCGCCAGATCACCATGGACGACGCCGCGGCAGCGGACCAGATCTTCTCCGTACTGATGGGCGAGGACGTCGAATCGCGTCGAAACTTCATCCAGCAGAACGCCAAGGACGTGCGCTTCCTGGACATCTAGTCCTCGATTTCCCGCACTCCCCCGCGTTTTAGACACAGACTTTTGACTAGAGGAAGAAATCGATGAGCGATCAGACTCCCGAAAACCCGCAGGACAACGCACCCGGCAGCGACGAGATCGTCGAGGGCGCAGTGATCGACGACGCCGTGGCGGTTAACCTCGGCGTCGACAAGATCGACCAGATCGACCTGCAGACCGAGATGCAGCGCTCCTACCTTGACTACGCCATGGCCGTCATCGTGGGCCGCGCGCTGCCGGATGTGCGCGACGGCCTGAAGCCCGTGCACCGCCGCGTGATCTACGCGATGTACGACGGCGGCTACCGCCCCGAGCGCTCCTACAACAAGTGCGCCCGCGTGGTCGGCGAGGTCATGGGCCAGTACCACCCGCACGGCGACACCGCGATCTACGACGCCCTGGTCCGCCTGATCCAGGACTGGACCATGCGCTACCCGCTGGCCCTGGGCCAGGGCAACTTCGGCTCCCCGGGCAACGACGGCGCCGCCGCCCCGCGTTACACCGAAACCAAGATGGCCCAGCTGGCCATGGAGATGGTCCGGGACATCAACGAGGACACCGTTGACTTCCAGGACAACTACGACGGCAAGAACCAGGAACCCACCATCCTGCCGGCGCGTTTCCCGAACCTTTTGGTCAACGGCTCCTCCGGCATCGCCGTGGGCATGGCCACCAACATCCCGCCGCACAACATGCGCGAGGTCGCCGCGGGCGTGCAGTGGTACCTGCAGCACCCCGAGGCCAACCGCGAGGAACTGCTCGAAGAGCTGATGCGCCACGTCAAGGGCCCTGACTTCCCCACCGGCGCCATGATCCTGGGCACCAAGGGCATCGCCGATGCCTACCGCACCGGCCGCGGCTCGATCACCATGCGCGCCGTGGTTTCCGTCGAGGAACTGCAGGGACGCACCTGCCTGGTCGTCACCGAGCTGCCCTACCAGGCCAACCCGGACAACCTGGCGGTGAAGATCGCCGAGCTGGTCAAGGACGGCAAGATCTCCGGCATTGCCGACCTGCGCGACGAGACCAGTGGCCGCACCGGCCAGCGCCTGGTCATCGTGCTCAAGCGCGACGCCGTGGCCAAGGTCGTGCTGAACAACCTCTACAAGCACACCGAGCTGCAGTCCAACTTCTCCGCGAACATGCTCGCGATCGTCGACGGGGTGCCGCGCACCCTCTCGCTGGACGCGTTCATCCGCCACTGGGTCACGCACCAGATGGAAGTCATCATCCGGCGCACCCAGTTCCGCCTGCGCAAGGCCGAGGAGGAGGCGCACATCCTGCGCGGCCTGCTCAAGGCCCTCGACGCACTGGACGAGGTCATCGCGTTGATCCGCCGTTCCTCCACCACCGAGGCGGCACGCGACGGGCTGATGGAAATGCTCGACATCGACGATCTGCAGGCCAGGGCCATCCTGGACATGCAGCTGCGCCGCCTGGCCGCCCTGGAACGCCAGAAGATCCAGGACCGCCACGCCGAGCTCGAGGGCATGATCACCGAATTCAAGGTCATCATCGCCGATCCGCAGCGCCAGCGCACCATCATCTCCGAGGAGCTCGCCGAGATCGTCGAGAAGCACGGCGATGACCGGCGCACCAAGGTCCTGATGGGCTACGACGGCGACATGAGCGTCGAGGACCTGATCCCCGAGGAGGAAATGGTCGTCACCATCACCCGCGGCGGCTACGTCAAGCGCACCCGCAGCGACAACTACCGCTCGCAGCACCGCGGCGGCAAGGGCATCAAGGGCGCACAGCTGCGCGGCGACGACGTGGTGGAGCACTTCTTCGTCACCACCACGCACGACTGGCTGCTCTTCTTCACCAACCACGGCCGCGTCTACCGCACCAAGTGCTACGAACTGGCCGAGGCAGGACGCGACGCCAAGGGCCAGCACGTGGCCAACGTGATGGCCTTCCAGCCCGACGAGCACATCGCCCAGGTCCTTGACCTGCGCAACTACGAGCAGGCCCCGTACCTGGTGCTCGCCACCCGCAACGGCCTGGTCAAGAAGACCCGCCTGGCCGACTACGACACCAACCGCACCGCCGGGGTCATCGCCATCAACCTGCGCGAGGGCGACGAGCTCGTCTCCGCGCAGCTGATTTCCGAGACCGACGACCTGATGCTGGTTTCCCGCAAGGGCCAGTCGGTGCGCTTCACCGCCACCGACGAGGCGCTGCGCCCCATGGGACGAGCCACAAGCGGCGTGACCGGCATGAAGTTCCGCGAGGCGGACGAACTGCTGGCCGCCGACGTGGTGACAGAGGATTCCTATGTGTTTGTGGTCACAGAGGGCGGCTATGCCAAGCGCACCTCGGTGGGCGAATACCGCGTGCAGTCCCGCGGCGGTATCGGGATCAAGGTAGCGAAGCTCGCGGAGGACCGCGGGGACCTTGTCGGTGCACTGATTGTGCACGATGAGGACGAGGTTCTGGTGGTCATGGAGGGCGGAAAGGTCGTCCGCTCCGACGTTTCGCAGGTTCCCGCCAAGGGCCGCGACACCATGGGCGTCATCTTCGCCAAGCCGGACAAGAAGGACCGCATCATCGCCGTGGCGAAGAACACCGAGCGCGGTCTCGGAGAGAACCCCGAGGAAGATGCAGTACCGTTGAACGCGGAAAAGACACAAGAAACGGCCTCCGAGGCCCTGCCGGGTGATGAAAACCCTGCGGGAACCGAGGAAATCCTTGGACACGACGACGAGGCCACCAACGACGGAGGTAACGCGTGAGCACCCCGAATACGCCCCGCCCGGCGGGCGGCACTGGTGGTACCCGTCCCGCACCGCCACGACAGGCACCCGTAGGCGCCCAGCGCCCCGCCGGAGCGCCGCGGCCAGGATCCGCACCCCGGCCCGCGGCCGCGCAGCGCCCGGCCGGCACCCCCCGCCCCGGGGCCCCGCGCCCCGCCGGGGCGGCCCAGGGGCGCCCGCAGCAGCTGGTGCGCCCGGCGCCCAAGGCAAAGGTCCGCAAGGCACGCCTGCTCATCTCCAAGGTCGACCCCTGGTCGGTGCTGAAGATGGCATTCCTCCTTTCGGTGGCCCTGGGCATCGTCACTGTCGTTGCCAGCGTTGTCCTGTGGTCGGTGCTTGACCTGACCGGAATATTCGAGTCCATCAACGGGCTGTTGCGCGAGATCATCGGCTCCGAAACCGGGTTCGACTTGATGGAGATCGCTTCGCTGGGCCAGGTTGCCTCGTTCGCCACCATCATCGCCGTGGTTAATGTGGTATTACTCACTGCGCTGTCCATGCTTTCAGCGGTGCTTTACAACCTCTCGTCGACCCTTGTCGGCGGCATTGGTGTGACCCTGACCGACGATTAATTCGCGAAAACACGCCAAAATCGGCCCTCGAAGCCCTTTGCAAGGGGGGCTTGGAGGGCCGATTTGTTTCTTGGGCGGTTTCTCGGGTATTGTTTTATCTCGTTCCCAGCGGGAACAAAGAGGGCGTATAGCTCAGGCGGTTAGAGCGCTTCGCTGATAACGAAGAGGTCCCTGGTTCAAGTCCAGGTACGCCCACGGATTCCCTCGTCCGACCGATAGGTGAAAGGAAATCTCCATGCGGAAATTTCTGGTGTTGGTGGCAGTAGCCGCAGGCATTTTTGGTTATCGGAAGTACAAGGAATCTTCGGCTGAAAAGGCCACCTGGAGCCAGGGTACCGATAAGGTAAACTGAATTCATTCAGGAACATCGCGCACTTGCTAGCAGGCATGCGGTGTATAAAAAAATACGGGGACTTAGCTCAGTTGGTAGAGCGGTAGCTTTGCAAGCTTCAGGTCAGGGGTTCGACCCCCCTAGTCTCCACCGAAGGAAAAGGCCCGGAACGAAAGTTCCGGGCCTTTTGCGCTTAAACCGAAGCTGGGTCCGTGCCCGGGAAGGGAGCCCCGAACCGGTGCCTCGCTGCCCGCATTCGGTGCCGCCGCACACGGAACCATAGAGTGGTCAAGTGACTTTTCTTCTGGCCCTGGTGGGCGTCCTGGGTGTTGCCGCGTCTGGCCCGCTCATTGCCGCCTTTCCCGCGGTCCCGGCCCTTTCCATGGCCCTGTGGCGCAACGCGGTGGGAACCGCCGTCATGGCCGTTCCCGCCCTGGTGACCGACCCGCGTGGCTTCGGCCGGCTCCGCCGCCGGGAATGGGGCTGGAGCGCGCTGGCGGCGGTGTCGCTGGCCTTGCACTTCGCGTTCTTCATGACCTCGATCCGGATGACCACGGTTGCGGCGGCAACAGCTCTCGTATGCCTGCAGGCGGCCTGGATTGCCCTCTTCCAGTCCCTGCGGGGAACCAGATACGGCTGGCGGGTGGGGCTCGGGGTGCTACTGGCCTTCTCCGGTGTCCTGGTCATTACCGGGTTCGACATCGGTTCGGGAACGGAGGCCCTCATCGGTGACGGGCTGGCCCTTGTCGGCGGCGTCCTGGCCGCCGCCTACACGCTGTCCGGCTCCAAGGCCCGCGCCACCATGAGCACCAGTTCTTACACCACCATCTGCTATGGCCTGACCTCGGTCCTGCTCCTGCTGATGTGCCTGCTGGCCGGCGAACCGATCTGGGGATTCGACCTCAATGGCTGGATCGGCATCCTGGCCTTGGCCGTGTGCTCGCAGATCCTTGGCCATTCGGCATTCAACCACCTGTTGAGCTCGCTGGGGCCGTTGACCGTCTCCACCCTGATCCTGCTCGAGATCCCCGGGGCAGCCCTGCTGGCCGCATTGTTCCTCGGCCAGGTATTGCCCGCGGGCACGGTCGTGGGGCTGGCGGTCATCCTGGTGGGCCTGTTCTTCGTGGTGCGTGGCCAGGGCCGCGCCCAGGCCAAGGCAGCGTCTCTCGCGGAACCTCCGGCAAAGGAACAGGGCGGCACCTGACCCGTCGCTTCTCCCGTGGTCCGGGGCAAGCGACGGGTGAGGTGCCGCCCTGCAGCTGGATGCCGTTGCCCCGCGGCTTCCGTGTGGACGCCAGGGGCTGACAACACTACTTCTTGGTGCGGGGACCCGGCTTCGGCGCGGTGTCTGCATCGTTGGCCTCGGCGACCTTGGATTCGCTCGTGTCGACGGCCTCCTCGGCCTTGTGCTTGGCGGTGGTGGCTGCCTCCGAGATTTCCTCAGCGGTTTCGGAGAGCTTCTCCTTGGTGTCGGCGACCGCTTCCTTGGCTGCTACTGAGGTGTTCTCCTTGGCCTCGGCCGCGGACGAGGCCACCTCGTCGCGAACCTCCTCCACGCTTGCCGGAACCTCCACCGGGCCACTGGCGCGCACTGTGGTCGGTTCCACCGGTGCCGGGGTCTTCCACGGGTCATCGATGGGCTTTGACGCGCGCCATGCGGCTACGGCCGCGGCTCCCGCGGCAGCAATGACCGCAACGACGAGCCAGCCCTTTTTCTTCTTCGCGGGCTTCTGCACCTTTTCAATCTCCTTGCTGACGGTTTCGGCGGCGGCACTTGCCGTGCCCTGGAGACGCTGAACGGTTTCAGCACTCGGGGTGAGTTTGTCGGCGACCTGGTGCAGTGCCTCGGAAGACTTGGCCTGTTCGAGCTTGCGGGTCGTGAACTCGGCCGCCTGGCCGATCTTTTCGTTGGCGGTCGGCAGGTATTCATTCAGCACGACATCGCGCGCGTGGCTAAGCGCGGGGGCTGCCTTCCCGAGTGCCTCGTTCAGGGCCGGGGTGGCACGATCGACGGCCTTCTGAACACGGGGGGTCGCTTCGTCGATGGCCGCGGAGATGCGGGGGCCCACCCGCTCAAGGGATTCCTGGATCATCGGGCTGACCTTGGCGACGGTCTCGGACAGTTCGTGGGCAGCCCAGTTCAGACCCTCTTGGATCCTCGGGGATGCGGTCTCGATGCCCTTTTCTATGCGCGGAACGGCCCACTTCACGGCCGTGTCCACCTTTGGCGCTGCCCAATCCATTGCCTGTTCGGCGCCAGTGGCAACACTTTCACCAAAGTCTCGAGCAATACGTTCTGACTTCACAGTGAACCCCTTTGATCGTTTCGTAAGCTTCGTCCTAGCCTACGACCTACGCTCGGCTTACAGCCATTACCTGCCCGGCATATAAACAATCGATTATCCGTGTTCACTGAGCGCGTAGCCATTCGCAGCGGCGGTCCAAGCGCGCATGGAAGAATGACTTCATGACTGCAATCCCTACGCATACAGCCACCATCCACACCAACTTGGGCGACATCGTCGTGAACCTTTTCGGCAACCACGCCCCCAAGACCGTGAAAAACTTCGTCGGGCTTGCCACCGGTGAACAGACCTGGACCGATCCGCGCAGCGGCGAGGAGAAGACCAACACCCCGTTGTACAACGGCACGATCTTCCACCGCATCATCTCCGACTTCATGATCCAGGGCGGGGACCCGCTGGGCCAGGGCACCGGCGGCCCGGGCTACCGCTTCGACGACGAGATCAACCCCGAGCTTGATTTCCGCGAGCCGTACAAGCTGGCCATGGCCAACGCCGGCATCCAGATGGGCCAGGGCACCAACGGTTCCCAGTTCTTCATCACCTCGATCCCGACCACTTGGCTGCAGGGCAAGCACACCATCTTCGGTGACGTCACCGACGAGGCTTCGCGCAAGCTCGTTGACCAGCTGAACGTCGTTCCGACCGACGGCCGCGACAAGCCACTGGAAGACGTCGTCATCAGCAGCATCGACATCGCCGCCGTCTAGTCACGTGAATTCGGCGCGCTTCACGCGCCGTTGACCGTGAAGGGCCCCGTCTGCCGCCTCGCACGTTTGTTTTTCACCTCGCCCTGCAAAGTGAAAGATGACGGCGGGACGTGTGGATGGGGCCTTTTGCATGGCCGGACAGGCCGTGCGCCCATGCAACGTTCCCGGCTCCAGCCCCTGGACCGCGGCACCCGAACCCCGTCCCGTGAAACGGGACAATGAACGTACTTACCCAGGAGCATCGATTCCATGTCCTATGGACTGTCCAACCCGAACCAGTCCGCCAAGGCCCCGGTGTGTCCGAGGCACCCCGACCGGATCTCATACGTCAGCTGCCAACGGTGCTCGCGCCCGGCGTGCCCCGAATGCCAGGTGACGGCGGCGGTCGGGACCCAATGCGTGGACTGCGTGCGCGAGGCCAACCGGCAGTTGCCGAGCACCCGGACGGTGTTTGGCGGCAGAACGACGGACGGCCGGCCCCTGGTGACGTACGTGCTGATCGCAATCAACGTGATCGTCTTCGGACTGCAGATGCTGCTGCCAAACGTCAGCACCTACGTGGTCTATGCGGGGCTCTACACCAGCCCATACCTGGAGCCCGAGCCGTGGCGCATGCTCACCTCGACCTTTGCCCACTCGACATCCTTCATCGGACACATCGCCTTTAACATGTACGCCCTGTATATCTGTGGGCGAGTGCTCGAACCAATGTTGGGACGGTTGCGCTTCCTGGCCCTGTATCTGGTCGCCGGGCTGGGTGGTTCCGTAGCGGTGCTCTTGATCGCCGATCCGCGGATTCCGGTCCTCGGCGCCTCCGGTGCGGTGTTCGGACTCTTTGCTGCGATGTTCGTGCTCCTGCGTTCACGCGGGGTGCAGACCATGCAGATCCTGGTCCTCATCGCGATCAACCTTGCCATTGGTTTCATCTTCCCGGGGATCGCCTGGGAAGCCCACGTGGGAGGGCTGGCGGTCGGCGCCGCCACCGCAGCCATCATGGCCTACGCGCCGAAGGGACCCCAGCAGGCCCTGATGCAGTGGGCGGGGACTGCACTGCTGGTCTTGCTGCTGGTGGCCTTGACTTTCTATGGGGCAGCCAACATTCGACTTGGATAGGAAAACGGACGCGGCTGCAGCAAAAGTTGTCCACACGGGTTATCCACACTGTTAATAACTCACAACCATGTAATTCACACGAGCCTGACCGGCCTTGGCGCCCGCGCTGACGCCGGTCAGGCTTTATTGTGGACAGTTTTTGGCACGTATTCACAACTTCATCCACACCTGTGGATAACTTAGTGCACAACCTGTGCAGTGTTTGGTCTCCGATTCGAAAACAGGACGAACCGCATTCTTCGAAAATATAACCTAATCCGCGGGAGCGCGCGGAAAATAGGGCGTCCGGAGGGGTGTGCGACCCCCGTTGTCCACACGCCTTATCCACAGTGTTAATAACTTACGCACATGTAATTCACACTGGAGAAAAGCGCGGAATGCCACGAATCCCGTGTGCTGCGAGGCGAAACCCACAGCCTTGTCCCCAGCTGTGGATAACTTTCGTGCACAGCTTGTTACTAAGTTTTGCCACCCTCCGACACTCGCATCCCTGTGAATGATCGGGCGAAAATGCAAAACTGGACCCTGTCCGCACCTTCGCACCAACCATGCTTCTTCACGTAGTCACCGGAGGCCCCAAATGCGCCGAGATTGGATCCATCCCGAGCAGGTAGCCGCGTGGGCCGGGCTGACGAACCGGCTGGCGGTCGTTGACGATACCGGGGAATTCTACGAAGTCGAGGATCTCGCTGAAGAGCTCGAAGAACCGGGCGTCGATCCCGAGCGAGATACCCTCGGGCTCTGGGACAACGAAACCATGATCGGTTTCGGCCAGCTTCGACTCGGTGAACAGTTGCGCGACGGCCGCGGGCGAGTTTCCATCGGCGGCGGCATCGCCCCCGAATACCGGCGGCTCGGCCATGGTTCGGCAATCATGGACACCCTGGAATCCCGGGCGGGGGCAAAGATGGCCGAACGCCATCCCGGCATCGACTTCACCATCGACATGTGGGGAAACGCGCCCGGGCACAGCGCGGGTGCCATGGCCCTGTCCAGGGGCTATGAGGCGGCCCGCTATTTCCAGGACATGTCGATGAAACCAGGCGAATTCAAGCCTCGGGGACGCCCTGCGGCCGGAGCCGAGGGCGCGCGGCTGGTTGCCTACTCCCCCGCCCTCTCCGAGCCGGTCAGGCTCCTGGACAACGAGGCATTCGCCGATCACTGGGGTTCTGCCCCGAAGAGCGTCGAGGAATGGGCGGCCATGACCGGCGCACGCTCCTTCCGGGGCGAATACTCCACGGTGCTCCTGGAAGACGGCACCGGCCCGGCATCCGCCCGGGTGCTCTGCTATGTCTTGGCCGCCGAATGGGTGCCCGGGGAGCTTTACATCTCCCGTGTGGGCACCGCGCGGGCAGCCCGCGGGCGCGGCTATGCGGCCTGGGCCCTCTCCGCGACCGTCCAGTCCGCATTCACCGCCGGATTCACCAAGGCGGACCTGGCGGTGGATGTACATAGCCCCACCCGCGCAGCGGGGCTCTACTCCCTTCTGGGCTTCGAGTTGGTCCGCCAGGGGACGGTGTACCGCAAGGCCGTTCGGGCGCAATGATCAGTTGGCGGGCGGCGCCATGACCCGACGTGGGGAATTGTCAGGCAAATAACGGCAACAACAGTGAAGCGGCGAGCAAGGCCATGAGCGACGCGATGACGGCATCGAGGATGCGCCAGGATCGGGGACTGGCAAAGAACCCGCGCAGGTAGCGTGCCCCGAATCCCAGGCCGATGAACCACAGGATGCTGGCAAGCGCCGCACCCGCTCCAAAAACCCAGCGCCCGGTGTCGCCTTGGGCCGCGGCGATGGAGCCGAGCAGGATCACGGTGTCCAGGTAGACGTGCGGGTTGAGCCACGTCAGGGCCAGCGCCGTGAGTGCCGCTGAGCGTCGCGGTGTCGGTGCCATGGCGGTGTTGGTTTCCATCCCCCGGGGGCTGAAGGCCCGACGGGCGGCAAAGAAGGCATAGACGAGCAGGAACGCGGCGCCACCGATCCGTGCAACGTCAATGAACCACGGGGCCACCGCCAGCAAGGCGCCAAGCCCGGCCACCCCGGCAAAGATCAGGACGGCGTCGGAGACCAGGCAAATCAGCACCGTGATGCCAACATGTTCCCTTCGGATGCCCTGGCGCAGGATAAACGCGTTTTGGGCGCCGATGGCAACAATCAACGACAGGCCAGTGGCCAGGCCGGAAACAAAAGGAAGGAACGTCACCAACCGAGATTAGGTGAACCAGCTAAGACGTGTCGAGCTAAAGATTATTAGGGTCCATTAGGATTTCTAACTATGGACTTTCCCGCGGAGCAGCTTCAGACATTCAAGGCCGTGATCGATGCCGGAACCCTGGAACGGGCGGCGCGGCAACTGAACGTCACCGCATCCGCCGTCAGCCAACGACTCAAGGCCCTGGAAAAACGGGCAGGTAGCGTGCTGTTCATTCGTTCCCGGCCGATTCGGACCACGGGCAGCGGGGAGGTGCTGCTGCGTTTGGCGCGCGAGATCCAGATGTTGTCCACGGAAGCGCAGCGGGAGCTTGGATTGGACGCGAGCGGCGGCCAGGGGTCCCGGCGCACGGATCTCAGCGTTGCCGTGAACGCCGATTCCCTGGCCAGCTGGTTCGCCCCGGTACTCGATGGGCTGGCCGCCCAGGACGTCATGAACTGCGAGATCCTGCGCCACGACCAGTCCCATTCCACCGAGTTGCTTCGATCGGGTCAGGTCATGGGAGCGGTGACGACGAAACGCACTCCCGTCCAGGGGTGTTCCTCGGTGTATTTGGGAACCATGCGCTACCGGGCCATGGCCGGTGCGGGTTTCGTGGACCGATGGCTGCCGGGTGCCGACCCGGAGACCGAATTCGGGCTCGCGCCCATGGTGAGTTTCGATCGGAGCGACGACCTGCAACGGGAGCTTCGCCGAAGGATAGTAGGCGCCCGGGTCCCGGAATCACCAGTGGAACATTTTGTGCCCGACTCAAGGGTCTACGTGGCGGCGGTGGCGGCTTCGCTGGGCTGGGGCATGATTCCCGAGATCCAAGACCCGGGGGACGGTTCGCTGGTGTGCATCAATCAAGGATGGACGAGCGAGGTCCGCCTCTACTGGCAGCGGTGGAAAGTGCCCTCCCAGGCACTGGACCTGCTGACGGGGATGGTCGTCGACGCGGCAGGGGCCGCGGGGCTGCGCCAGGATCGTTGAGGCTTCCGGCAGCAGGCCGTTCAACGTCAGGACCGGGGTTCAGCTAGGTTCCGCGGGCAAGCGGAGCGCCGTCGGTGCCGGGATCTGGCAGCGGGTTCTGACCGTCCCGGGGGCGATCGTACGTCGTCGCGGTTCTAGTTTCCTCCGCCGGGAGGGCCGATGAACAGAAGCACAGCGGTGATCGCCGCAACCAGTACCAGGCCTGCAATTGCCGCCAGCCAGGGGCGACGCAATGCCGTTGCCTGCAGCTTCTCGACGAGCCCCTGGGGGGCCTCCCCGCCCGGGGCCAGGCGCCAGGAATCACTGAGCAGCCCACGCCGCAACATTGCCCGCTCGAAGGGCAGGGTGGCGAAGGGAATGACCGCCGATGTCAGGCCCAGCACCCCGCGGGAAACACTCCAACGCTCATTGGCCCAGACAAACAGCGTCACCAGACCGTAGGCAATGAACACCACTCCGTGGACCATGCCGAAGATACGGACAAAGATCTCCGGTCCCACACCGTACTTGATGACCATGGCGATGATGAGCAGCGCCCACGTGACCATCTCGGCGGCCGCAAGAAAACCATACAGGCGCTTCGGCGAGAGCTTTGACTGGGTGGTGACGGAGGGGGACCCTCCGGCAAGACTGGGGCGAACCATGGGGTTTGGCATGCCTTTCTGGTCGTTGGTGTGAACGGCGTGTGCAGGCCGGGGAGACGGCCAGGGCGTGCGCATTTGAGCGCACCGGCGCCCCGGACGAGGGAGCCGTACCCGGACGGCGACAAGTCGGCCACGAAAGGAATCGGTGTTAGCTACATGTCGTGGATAGTCGTCTCTGGCCCTTCTGAGGCCACCTGGGCCATGGCCCTGGGAGTCGCGGAGGGATTCACCATGCTCTTTCCCACCGCGTTCTTTGGCGGCGAGACCATCAGCGTGACCAAGATCCTGCTGAGGGTCGGGCTGGTGGGCTACATCGTCGGCCCGGAGGCCGTGAGCTAGCGCCAGCCCGTGGTCATGAAGAAACCAACCATGGCCACGCCAAAGCCGATGACGATGTTCCAGCCGCCGATGTCCGGGATCGGGAGCAGGGTCTGGGAAATGTAGTAGACCATGATCCAGACCAGGCCGAAGATCATCAGGCCGAACATGACGGGCTTGTACCACTTGGGCAACGGCTTGTCGTAGGTCTGGGCGTTGCCGCCATCCTGTGGCTTGCGGTTTTTCCGACGTGTCTTGGATTCAGGCACTGCTGCTCCTCGAGTCTTCAGGCGCCGGCACGATCCAACGAGTACGTGTCCGAACGGTAGGCTGGTAAGTGGGTGTTGGCGGCAGGTTCTTCCCGCCAACACGCTTACATCCAATACTATCCGCTCAAACTGGACGCCGCCGGGTATCAGGGTGGTCCAAGTGACAGTGAGGGAAGTTCCCATGACACGATCCGCATTGCGGACGAGGGCCAAGGCCACGCCGGGCCAGCGCCTTTTGGGCGGAATCGGCGAAATCCTTATCACGCTGGGAATCGTCCTGCTGCTCTTCGTCGGCTGGGAATTGTGGTGGACCAACATCGATGCCGGTCGCACCCAATCCCAGGTGACTTCCCAATTTGTCCAGGACCTCAACATGGGCAGTCCCGGAGCCTCGAACGCGCAAGGGGAAGCGGATGAGGATTTCGGCACGGCCCCGATCACTACGATCCCGGATGGGGAAACCTTCGGGATCTTCTACATCCCGCGTTTCGGAAAGGACTTCGCCCACCCGGTCACCAACGGCGTCGGGATGGATGTGCTGAACTCGGTGGGCATTGGCCACTATCCAGACACCCAGGAGCCGGGCGAACCAGGAAACTTTGCCGTTGCGGCCCACCGGCAGACTCATGGCCAGGTGTTTTGGAACATCGACAAGTTCCAGGACGGGGACAAGGTCTACCTGCAGACGCGCAAGGGTTTCTACACCTATGAGTGGCGCGACACCGAGATCGTGCACCCCTCGCAGAGCGAGGTGCTGCTGCCAGTTCCCCATCAGCCGGGCGCCGAGCCGTCGGCCTCCATGCTGACCATGACCAGTTGCCATCCGCCCTTCACCACACGAATGCGCATCATCGCGTACGCCGAACTGGAGTCGTGGCGGCCGGCCGATGCAGGTCCGCCGCAGGAAATCGCCGACCTGGTGACAAGGACGATGGAAAACTAGGAACACCACACATGTATGCATGGATCTTCTCCAAACTCCCCGGGCCGTTGTGGTTCCGCGTCATCCTGGCGGCGCTGCTGATAGCGAGCGCCGTATTATTGCTCATGACCTATGTCTTCCCGTGGCTGAGCCAGTACAGCCCGTGGACCGAATCAACGATTGGCTTGATGCTGCTGTGAGCACCCCCAAGATCCTGGTGATCGACAACTACGACAGTTTCGTCTACACCCTGGTCGGTTACCTGCAAGAGCTGGGAGCCGAAACCACCGTGATCCGCAACGACGACCTGTCCCTGGCCGAGGTCATCGAACTGGCCGAGGCCCGCGACGGAGTCCTGGTATCCCCCGGCCCCGGCACGCCCGCCGAAGCAGGGGTCTGCATCGAGACGATCAAGTGGTGCGGCGTGCACGCCAAGCCCATGCTCGGGGTTTGCCTCGGACACCAGGCCCTGGCCGAGGCCTACGGAGGTGTCGTCACGCACGCGCAGGAGCTCATGCACGGCAAGACCTCCCCGGTTCTCCACACCGGGCACCCGATCTTCGCGCACATCCCCAGCCCGTTCACCGCCACCCGCTACCACTCGCTGGCGGCGGTGCGCTCGAGCATTCCCGATTCCCTGGAGATCACCGCCGAGACGGAGAACGGCGTGATCATGGGACTGGCACACCGCGACGCCCCGCTGTGGGGCGTGCAGTTCCACCCCGAATCGGTTCTCACGGAAGGTGGATACCAAATGCTTGGCAACTGGCTCGAATCCCTGGGCCTGGCCGGCGCCGCCGAGCATGCGGCAACGCTGAGCCCGCTAATCCGCGAGGCATAACCCGATCCAACGCCGAGGGGCCCTGAATCCTCAGATTCAGGGCCCCTCGGCGTTTCCGCCACATAGCGGTGGCAGCAGCCTGACTACGGGCTTGGCACCGGCAACACCGGTAGCGGAAGGGCAGGATCCTTGCCCTTCCCCGACTTTTCTGTCGGCGCCGGGGAAGTGGGGGTGCCGGAGGATTCCTTCGGGGCACTGGGGCCTTCCGAGGCGGTGTCAGTCGGTGTCGGCGTCGGGGAGGGTTCCTCGGGCTTCACGGCAACCGTGACCCTGACGGTGCCGCCCTGCGGGGTGGTGGAACCGGGCACGGGATCCTGGTTGATGATCGTTCCTGGTTCAACCGCGGCATTCGGTTCCTCAACGGTGGTGATTCCCAGACCAACCTCGGGATCCTCGAGAAGCTCCGTGGCTTCGGGAACCATCAGGTTGACCAGCTGTGGAACACTGACCATCCCGGTCGACAGAACCAGATCGATCTTGGTGCCGACCTTGACCTTCTTGCCAAGCTTTGGTTCCGTGTCCACCAGCCAGTCCGTGGGAACCGACGGATGGTTGGCGCGGGAGACCGTGCCAATCTCGAATCCCAGGTCGGTCAGGACCTGACGTGCCCCTGCCTCTGACTGACCGGAGAGGCTCTCCGGCAGGACCCGTGCCTCCGGCCCCTTGGAGACCATGAGCCGCACCGTGGTGCCCTTGCGGACCTCCCTGGGAGCAGCCGGATCGGATTCAACGACCAAGCCGGTTTTGATCTCGTCGTCGAAAACCGTTTCGACCTTCGGTACCAGTTGCAGCTCCCGAAGCGTCGACTCTGCCTTGGCTTGGGTCATTTCCTGGAGAACGGGGACGGCAACGGGGGCGTTGCGTTCTGCCTCGGCGCGCATCCAGTTGTAGAAGAAGAGGCCCGAAACCACCAAGGCGAGGACCAGAACCGTCGAAATCGCCACGGTCCAGTTGCGCTTGGATTTCGCGCGGTGCTCATTGAGCTCACGTTGCAGGTTTTGTTCCCAGATCGGTGGCGTTTCCCAACGGGAATCCTCGGCGACAGGTTCCAGGTATCCGGTCTGGTTGACCGGAACCGATGCGGCGCTGTCGGGGGTCGACGTGGATATGGCTGCCGTGGGCGCCGCCGCAAACGGGGCGACCGCGGTCAGGTCCCCGTTGTTTGCCCGGGATTGCGGCAGCGGAGCGGTGAGCTCCTCCGGGGGCAGGGCGATCCCGCCGCGGGCATTGGAGAGCGCCGTCGCGAATGCCGTGGCGTCGGCGTAGCGGTCCTCGCGGTCCTTGGCCAGCGCCTTGAGCACCACAGCATCAAAGATCGGGTCAAGCTCCGCAACCAGCGTGCTCGGGGCCGGGGCGTACTCCCCCACATGCTGGTAGGCGACGGATACGGGAGAGTCCCCCGTGAAGGGAGGCCTTCCGGTGAACAGTTCGTAGAGCAGGCATCCGGTGGAATACAGGTCGGTGCGGGCATCGACGGCCTCGCCGCGGGCCTGCTCCGGCGAAAGGTACTGTGCGGTGCCAACGACGGTCTGCGTCTGGGTCATGGTGCTGGCCGAATCGGCCAGGGCCCGGGCAATGCCGAAGTCCATGACCTTGAGGTTGCCGCGCTCGGTGACCATGATGTTGGCCGGCTTGATGTCGCGGTGCACGATTCCCATGGAATGCGAGTGCGCCAGGGCCTCGAGCACGCCGAGGACGTACTTGATGGCCAAGTCGTTGGTCATCTCTCCGGACTTGATGAGGTCGCGCAAGGTGCGTCCGCGGACATACTCCATCACGATGAAGGGCAGTTCGACGGTTGAACCGGAGAATTCCTGTTCCTCCTCGCCGGTGTCGAAGACCGAGACGATGTTGGGGTGGTTCAGCCCGGCCACCGCCTTGGCCTCGCGTCGAAAACGGGCCTGCACCATGGGGTCGCGCGCCATCTCGGCACGCAAGAGCTTGATGGCTACCTTGCGCCCCAAGACCTGGTCGACGCCCAGGTGCACGTCGGCCATCCCGCCGCGTCCAATGAGCTCACCGACGACGTAGCGGCCGTTGAGAATCCGTTCCTCGGTCACTGTGAAAACACCATCATCTATTCGGTCACCGTGGGCGAACCGGTTGCGCCGGCGGCCGCCGACGATGACGTGGTCTCGGTTGTAGGCGTGGTGCTCTCCGTGGGCGGTGTCGGTGATTCGCTTGGAGTTTCCGTCGGGGTCGGAGTCGGGGTGGGTGTCGGCTCCGCCGGGCCCAGCGAGAGGATGTAGGTGACAGTCGTTCCCGGAGTCACCTTGGCGCCGTCAACGGGGCTCTGGGCAATCACGGTCCCCGCAGCCAGCGAGTTTTCCTGTGCCTGGCCCTCGCGCGGCTCCAGGCCAAGGGCCTCGAGTTCCGAAATTGCCTGTTCCTCGTCCATGCCCAGCAAACCGGGGACCGCCACCGTGGTGACGGGGGGCGTGCTCGAGCGCGTGGGTGTCGGTGTCGGTGTAGGGGTGGGTGTTTCGGACGGCGTCTCGGACGGTGTTTCCGAGGTCGGTTCGCTGCTCTGGGTCGTGGCGGTGGTGGGGCTCTGGCTGGTTTCCGGCGAGTTGTCGGCGGTGAGCAGGGGGAACAGCCAGGCGCCGAGGATCGCAAGTACCACCAAGGCGATCAGCGCTATCAGCGGCGCGGTCCATGGGTTGCGCTTCTTCTGCGGGGTGCGTCGGTCGGCGACCTCGGTCTCATATTCGTCAACAGGTTCGTCCTCCCAGCGCTGTGAGGCTCCCATGAACGAATCGGAGTCCGCGCTGTCGGTGCCCTGTGCGGGCACCTGCGGCAGCGCGTTGGTGGCCGGGGCTGCGGCCGTCGGGCCGACAGGAGGGAGCGCAACGGTCTCGTTGCCCCGGGTCACCGGGGTGTGGTTGATGGCCTGCGTGGCGGCATCGGAACCCGAAAAGAGCAGCATCCCGGGCACGGCGAGCGTAGCCGTCTCCGGGTTCCCGGCGCGGATGGCGTCGGCGGCCACGGCCAGGGCCTCGGCGTCGGCCGGACGGTCGGCCGGGTCCTTGGCGAGCATCGACATCACCAGCGAGCGGACCGGCACCGGGATGTTTTCCGGCAGCGGCGGCGGGGTGTCGTTGACCTGGGCCAGGGCAATGGCGATTTGGGACTCGCCGGTGAACGGGCGGCGTCCGGCCAGCAACTCGTAGCCGATCACGCCGAGGGCATAGATGTCCGAGCTGCCCGTGGCCTGCTGCCCGGTGGCCTGCTCCGGGGCCAGGTACTGGGCGGTTCCCATGACCTGGCCGGTGGCCGTGAGGGGAACCTGGTCGGCAATGCGGGCAATGCCGAAGTCGGTGATCTTCACGCGGCCGTCGGGCAGCATCAGCAAGTTGCCCGGCTTCACGTCGCGGTGCACCAAGCCCTGAACGTGGGCGGCGGCAAGCGCCTTGGCGGTCTGCGAGATGATCGACAGGGTGCGGTCGGGCGAAAGCACCCGTTCGCGCTCGATGATGGTGGACAGCGGCTGACCGGGCACCAATTCCATGACCAGGTAGGCAGAGCCCTCTTCCTCGCCGTAGTCGAAGACGCTAGCGATGCCGTTGTGGTTCAGCAGGGCCGTGTGGCGGGCCTCGACGCGGAAGCGCTGGAGGAATCCGGGGTCGCCGGTGTATTCCTCCTTGAGGATCTTGATAGCCACCAGGCGGCCAAGGACCTGATCCCTGGCCCTCCACACCTCACCCATGCCACCAATGGCAATACGGTCGGTCAACTTGTATCGACCGCCCAAGGTGATACCGGAAATTGGCCTCACTGGTTGAACACCGCCTCTAGAATCTTCTTCAGGTTGGGACTGGTCAACGAGGAACCAGTCTTGAAATCAATTTTTTCAAACACAATTGTCACCGCGACCTGCGGGTCGTCCGCCGGTGCGAACCCGGTGATCCAGGAGTTCACGAGGCCCTGGCCGCCGGGGATTACCGAGGTTCCGGTCTTCGCCGCAACGTCCAGTCCCGGGACCTGGGCCCGGACCGCCGTGCCGTTCTTGACCGGGCCGCGCATCAGGTCGGTGACCTGGTCGGCGACCTCCTTGCTGGTCGCGGTGCTGAATTCCTTGGGTTTGCTTTCCGAAAGCACCCTCAGGTCCGGGGCAATGACCTGCTTGACCAGGTTCGGCTGCATGATCACCCCGTCGTTGGCGATGCCCATGGCGGCCATGTTCATCTGCATGGCAGTGGCGCGCACGTCGCGCTCGCCAATCACCGACTGGCCGAGCGCGGCCGGGTCGAGATCCGGGGGGAAGACGCTGGGCACCACGCGCATCGGGATCTCCAGCTGCTGGCCGAAGCCGAAGCGCTCGGTGACGTCCTCGAATGGTCCCCTGCCCAGGTCCTCGCTGATGCCCACGAAGGGGGTGTTGCAGCTTTGGGACACGATGTCCGCGAATGTTGCCTCGGGGATCGCCGCGCAGTTGCCGCCGTAGAAGTTCTTCAGCGGCGTCTTGGTTCCCGGAAGGGTCACGCTCGGGGGATTCTTCAGGACCGTGTCGGCGGTGTACTTCCCGGATTCCAGGGCGGCAACCATGTCGAAGATCTTGAAGGTGGACCCGGGGGCCGTGAGGTTGCCGATGGCCGGGTTCCGGTAGGGGCTCAGCCCGTTGACCTTCAACAACTCCTTCATGTTGGCCGCGGCCTGGCTGGAGCTGTGCACCGCCAGCTTGTTGGTGTCGTAGCTGGGCTTGGACGCCATGGCCAGGATGTTTCCGGTCTTGGGCTCGGACACGATGATGGTCCCGAGGGTTCCGTCGGGGATCAGGTCGTAGACCAGCTTCTGCAGCTCGCCGTCGATGGTGAGCTCGACCGAGGCGCCCTCGTTGGCCTTGCCGGAGAACAGGTTGATCACGCGGTCGAAGAACTGGTCCTGGCTCTGGCCGGTCAATTCCTCGTTCATCTCGGATTCGAGCTGAGTCGAACCATTGGACAGCGAGTAGAAGCCGGTCAGGTGCGAATAAAGCTCGGGATCGGTGTAGACGCGCTGGTACTTGAACTGCCCCTCCGAAGGCTTGGACTCGGCAATGGGCTTGCCGTCGACCAAGATGGCGCCGCGCGGAAGATCGAATTCACGGAACAGCTGGCGCTTGTTCAGCGCGTTGTCGTTCAGGTCCTCCGAGGCCAGGAACTGGACGTAGCTCAGCGCGCCGAGGCTGAGCACGAACAGCAGCATCACGGCGATCCAGGTGTTGCGAATGGCTTGGTTCATCGCTTGGTCTCCTTCAGCGACTCAAGGAGGCCCCGGGAACGGCGGGGAGCCTTGGTGGCCACCTCCGCCGTGGCCGAGACGCCGGAGAGCATGGGACGGCGTGAATTGTGCGAAATCAGCAGCAGCAAGGCAACAATGATCCAGTTCGAGAGCAGGGAGGAACCGCCGGCGGCCATGAACGGCGTGGTGAGTCCCGTCAAAGGGATCAGGCGCGTGACGCCGCCGATCACCACGAAGCACTGCAGCCCGATGGTGAAGGACAGCCCGGTGGCCAGCAGCTTGCCAAAGGTGTCGCGCGATCCCAGGGCGGCACGCATGCCGCGACTGACCAGGATCAGGTAGAGCAGCACGATGGCACTCAGGCCGATGAGCCCAAGTTCCTCCCCGAGGGAGGCGACGATCATGTCGCTGTTGGCCAGGGGCACCATGTAGGGGCTGCCGTTACCCAGGCCGGTTCCCATCAACCCGCCGTTGGCGAGACCGAAGAGCCCTTCGACGATCTGCCGGCTGCCGCCGCTGGCGTGGTAGATATCGGGGTCGAAGGCGTTGAGCCAGCCGTCGATGCGCCGGGTTACGTGGCTCATGGTCAGGTAGGCGAAGATGCCACCGCCGACCAGCATCAGGGTGCCGATGACGATCCAGCTCACGCGTGCCGTGGCGACGTAGATCATCACCATGAACAAGCCGAAGAAGAGGATGGAGGAGCCTAGGTCGCGCTGGACTACCAACACGCCGATGCTCACCAGCCAGGCGACGACCATCGGGCCAAGGTCCCGGGCGCGGGGCAGCTGCAAGGGGCCGATCTTGCGGCCGGCCAACAGGATCAGTTCGCGGTTCGAGGACAAATAGCCGGCGAAGAATATAGCCAGGGTGATCTTGGCCAGCTCGCCTGGCTGGAATGACAGGCCAAAGAAATGCACCCAGATCCGGGCACCGTTCAGCACCACGCCGACCTTGGGAATCAGCGGCAGCAGCAGCAGCAATACCGAGACCGCCAGCGCAATGTAGGTGAAGCGGCGCAGCACGCGGTGGTCGCGGATGGCCCACAGCGTTACGCAGGCCACGGCCATCGCAACCCCGGTCCAGAGGATCTGGCGGAATGCCTGGTCGTCGTTGCGGGCCAGGTCAATACGATGGATCATGGCCAGGCCGATGCCGTTGAGGGCAACGGTGACGGGAAGTATCACCGGATCGGCATACTTTGCCCAGATGCGCAGGATGACGTGGAAGACCAAGGCCAGCCCGGCCAGGAACAGGCCCTGGGTGATGAATTCCTGACTCGGCCCGTCATCGCTGTTGATGCCCACGAGGTAGTAGGCGCCCATGGCAACCGCCAATGCCAGCAGGAGCAACAGCAGTTCCATGTTGCGGCGGGGGACGGGTGCGGTTTCCAGCTCGCTCACGGTCTGATCTCCTGGCAGTAAGGGGGCAGGATCGGCAGGGTCCCGGCCTCGCCTGGGTTTTCCGGAACGACAACGGGGCAGCGTTGCTTGGCCGTCACCATCAGCTCTCCGATCATCGTCTGGGCATGTGCGAGGTCCCGTGCCGGCAGGGCGGCGTCAATGCGCTGTTGCGTGTACTGGGGGAGGGCATCCAGGGGAATCTCGGTCACCGTGTCGACATGCGAGAGCTTCAGCGGACCGAGGTCCTGTGAAACGCCCTTGAAGATTGCCACGTGCCCATCCTGGTTGCCCACGAAATACTGGGTTTGCGTCCACAGGTAGCCCCAGCCGCAGACCGCGGCAAGGATCAATGCCATGAGCGCCAGGAAGGTCGGCACGAGCCAGCGCCGGGGCCTGCGGTCCAGGGCCGCGAATTCGTCCTGTTCCGCCGATGCCTGCGCGGCGGGAGTCTTGTGCGTGAGGATCGCCGCGGCGCGCTTTTCGCCCGAGCGCTGGGTGACGACCGGGATCTTGCCGGTCTGGGTGGCCAATTCGGCCGCTCCAACCAACAGGTGCGGACGCTTGGACATCTCGTGGCGGATCAGGGCAGCGCTGGCTTCAAGGTCTCCACCGGCGGCAATGTTGAGCTGGCCGGTGTCCGGTGCCGGCTCGTTGGCCGGGGTCTCGGTCTCGGCCGGCAGCGGCTCGGCGGCGCCGTCGTCCTCGACGACCTCAAAGACGACGATGGTCACGTTGTCCGGGGACCCGTGGGCCAACGTCGTTTCGACGAGGTCCTCAACCGTCTCCTCGAGGGAGGCGGTGCCGCGCATGATGCGTTCGGTGATTGAATCGGGCACCACGGCGTTTAGGCCGTCGGAACACAGCATCCAGCGCTCCCCGGCCTCGACCGGGTATTGGTTGACATCGAGTTCCGGGCTCGCGTCCGAATCGCCCAGCACGCGCAGCAGCACGTTCTTGTGGGGGTGCAGCTCCGCTTCCTCGGGACGCAGGCGGCCCTCGTCGACCAGACGCTGGACGAATGTATGGTCGTGGCTGATCTGCTCGAACACGTCGTTCTTCAGGCGGTACGCCCGCGAGTCGCCGATGTGCGCGAATTGCAGCACGTCGCCGGTCAACAGCATGGCGGTGACGGTGGTGCCCATTCCCGAGAGCTTGGGATTGGCATTCACCAGTTCGTTTAGGACAAGGTTTGCCGCCTGGATTTCATCGGGCAGCACCGTTTCGGCCTCGGGTGTCTCGGGGACATCCAGGTGGACGAGGTCCAGCACGGTGGAGGCGCTGGCGACATCGCCGCCGACGTGCCCGCCCATGCCGTCGGCCACCACGGCCAGGTAGCGTCCCACATAGGCGGAGTCGTCATTCTTGGACCGGACCTTGCCAACATCGCTCCGCGCCGCAAACTTCAGCATCAACGCCATGTCTAGGGCCTCAACTCCATGACCGTCTTGCCGATCCGGATCTTCTGGCCGAGTTCAACCGGCTGGGCGCGGGTGAGCTGGGCTTCACCCAGGAACGTGCCGTTGGTCGACCCCAGATCCTCGATGAACCAACGGGTTCCCTGGGGGAACAGGCGTGCATGGCGGCCGGAGGCGTAGTCGTCCTCGAGCACGATCGACGCCTCCTGGGCGCGGCCCAACAGGACCGGGCTGGCCGTGAGCTGGTGTTCGAGGCCGGTCAGCGGTCCCTCCAGGATTGCCAGCGTCTTGGCCTGCTGCTTGGCGGGGGCCTCGGGCGGCGAGGCCAGCGAGGGGTCCTTGCGGATTTCCCGGGCGGACGGGCCGCCGACACGTGCCCTGCTGCCGATGGCAAGATCGCGCCGAAGCGCGCCCACGATGCTCAAGACGAGCAGCCAGAGCAAAATGAGAAATCCGAGCCGCAGCACGGTGAACACTAGGTCGTTCACGCACGGTCTCCTTGCGATTGGGGGAGGAGTCTGAAGATGATGCGCGTTTGCCCCATGGCGATGTTGGAGCCGTCGTGCAGCTCCGTTTCGCCGACGATTTTCTGGCCATTGACGAAACTCCCGTTGGTGGAGCCCATGTCAACTGCCCACGTCGTCGTGCCACGCTGCTCGATCTTCAGGTGCCGGCGTGAAACGCCGGGATCCTCAATGGGAATGTCGGTTTCCGCCGAACGTCCCAAGACAATGTTGGGATGGTTCAAGGCGTAGCGCTGGCCGGCGATGTCGAGCACTGGCCGCATCTTGGATGCCCCGCGCGGAGGGGTGGGCGGCGCCGGCGGTGCGGCGGGGGAATTGCGCACCTCGGTGGCCGAGGCCTCCGAGAAGGTGGCATCGATCTCAAAGCCACCCGGCCGGAGCTCACTGTCCTTGCGAAAATTCACCTCGACGGAGCCCTGCAGGGTGTAGCCCTGGCTCTTGGCGTGGTCCAGGGCGGTCGTGCAGAGTTCCCTGGCGAGCGGGGCGCCCCATTCCCGAGCCCTGGCGAAATCGGCGTCCGCCAGGCGGATCGTGAAGAGGTTCGGCGCCAGGGTTCGGGCCTGGGAAATGGTCAGCGACTTCGCATCCATCTGGTTGCGCAGGCGTGAAGCGATCTCCACGGGCTTGACCTCGGAACTGCCGGAGCCGCGGAAGACGCTGGTGACAAGCTTTTCAAGTCCGCGCTCAACATTGTCGATGAGGCCCATCGCTTCGCTCCCTTCACTGGTTCTAACGCGTGTGGTTGCACGGTTATTGGCATTGCGTCGCAGAGCGTTGATGCCTTGCGCCTTGTTCGATACTACTTGGCTTGAAAATCATGTGGGTCGAAATGTGGTGAAAGCGGCCCTCAGTTCCCCAACGAATGGACGGTGCCAATGGTTGCCCCAACGTGGCCCTGATCACAAAGATGCCGTGGATTAGTGGATCCGGGCAACCTGTGTATATGATTGATCTCGCTGTTGAAGTCATCGACGAAAACAGCAGTGAATATGCGCGAATGGCGGAATTGGTAGACGCGCTGGCTTCAGGTGCCAGTGCTCGCAAGGGCGTGGGGGTTCAAGTCCCCCTTCGCGCACATATGGGAAACACCCCCGGTCCTTGGACCGGGGGTGTTTTGTTTGCTGCGGCCAGTGGTTGACGGCCCCGGTTCCGGGCGCCGGCCGGCGTGCGCGCCCGGCCGGTACCCGTTGCGCGGCGTCAGTGGACGGTGAATGCCAGGAATCTATCTGGCGTCGCTGTCCGCATTGGCCTCGGCCGCGGTGGCGTCCTCCGAAAGAGTGGGATCCGGATCATCGGTCGAGGACTTCAATGCGGATTCAATCAGCGGCGAGGCGAACAGCAAGGGATAGGTAAGTCCCGCAATGGCCGCGCCAATCAGCGGGGCGACGATGAACAGCCAGACCTGGCCGAGTGCGTCCGGTCCGGCAAACCAGGCCACACCCAGCGAGCGGGCCGGGTTGACGGAGGTGTTGGTGATCGGGATGGACACCAGGTGGATCAGGGTCAGTGTGAGGCCGATGGATATTCCGGCAAATCCCTTGGGTGCCCGCTCATCGGTGGAGCCGAGAATGACATAGAGGAACACCGCAGTCAGGATGATTTCCACGAGCAGGGCGGCAAGCATGCTGTAGCCGTCGGGGGAGCGGTCCGCATATCCGTTGGTGGCGAAGCCGGAGGCGACCGGATCAAAGCCGTGTTTCCCGGTGGCGATGGCAAAGAGTGCCAAACCTGCGACCGAGGCTCCAACGATCTGCGTGGCCATGTACGCGGGCACGGCCTTCCACTCAACCCGACCGGCCAATGCGGCGCCCAGGGTCACCGCCGGGTTGAAATGCCCGCCGGAGATGTGGCCGACCGCATAGACCATGACCAGAACCGTCAGGCCGAAGGCGAGGGCCACTCCGAGGAATCCGATCCCCATGTTAATGGTGTTGGATGCGACAACCTTGGCCGAGAATATGGCGGCGCCACACCCTCCAAAAACAAGTACGCCGGTACCGAGAAACTCGGCTGCCAAACGCGATGACATGGGATGGGACATCGTTTGCTCCAAACTTGAAAGTGCACGGTTTTGTCACCCCACCGTATGCCGCCCAGGGCCCCGAGGTCACTACCCCCGGCGAAAATTCATCATTTGAAAGGGGAAATTCATCGCCAATACACGGTTCCGGTTCCGGCGGGGAGGCACCGATGTGAGGAAACTACCGGCGATTCACGGCGAGGCGCCCGATACCGGTGCATAGACTGGGAGACGTTCAAGCTTTTTCATCGCCACCAAGACATGCAGAGCAGGAGCAGCCGGTCCCATGCCTTCCCAGACAGCGCGCCAGAACGTTTCGTTTCCCTCCGAGGGGCAGACCGCTCACGGATACCTCGCCTTGCCCGAGGGCGGCAGGGGCCCGGGCATCATCGTCATCCAGGAATGGTGGGGATTGACCGACCACATCCGCGACGTGGCCGACCGTCTGGCGGCGGAGGGCTTTGTTGCCCTGGCACCCGACCTCTACGGTGGCTCGGTCGCCCACGGCGGCGCGGAGGCCGCGGAAATGATGGCGAAGCTGCCCGAGGAGCTCGGGGCGAGGCTGCTTGCAGGTGCCGTCGACTACCTGCTGGACCTCGAGGCCGTCACCGGCTCCGCCCTCGGAACGATCGGGTTCTGCATGGGCGGCGGATTTGTGCTGGCGCTTGCCGCGCAGCAGGGGGAGAAGATCTCCGCAGCCGTTCCCTTCTACGGGGTCGGCCAGGGCGTACCGCGAAGCTATGCGGGGGTACGGGCCAAGATCCAGGGACACTACGCCAACGACGACTCTTCCTACCCCGTGGCGAAGGCGCATGCCCAGGAGGCGCAGATCCGCGCCGAATCCGGGTCCGAGGTCGTGTTCCACTATTACGACGCCCCGCACGCCTTCCACAACGACGAGAACCCGTCGGGCAACTACCGGCCCGAGGCCGCGCGCCTGGCGTGGGATCGGGCAGTTGACTTCCTCCGGCAGAATATTTCCTAGACAGTTTTCCCACCCAACCCCGGCCGCCGCAGGTGGCCACACCAAAAGGAGCGTCAGAACATGGCAGAAACCATCATCGTCGGTGTTGACGGCAGCGAAACCGCACAGCGGGCCGCCGAACGCGCGGCACGCATCGCCACCAGCATGGATGCGGAACTGGTTGTCGTGACCGCCCACACCTCGGACAACACCGAGGTCGTGAAGATCGGCACCGACACCTGGATCCTTGACGACGCGGAGCAGGCAGGAAAGGTCGCCGAGCAGTGCGCGGCCGGGCTGCGCATCACCGAGCCGAGCGCCAAGATCACCGCAAGCGCCGCGCACGGCAAGCCGCAGGAAGTGCTCGTCGCCGAGGCCGAGCGCCTGAACGCCACCCTGATCGTGGTTGGCAACGTCGGCATGAAGGGCCTGGGCCGCGTGCTTGGCTCCGTGGCCACCTCCGTGGCACACGCAGCCCCGTGCGATGTCTACATCGTCAAGACCGTGAAGTAAGACCCCACGGCCCTGATTCGTTTCTGATTAGCTGCGGTCGCCTTCGGCGGCCGCAGCATCACGGACACGCTTTTCCTCGGCGCGCACCGCGGCGAGCGAGGCGCGCTCATCCTGCAGCCACTGCGGGCGATCGGCCAGCAAGGCCTCGATTTCCGCGGTGGTCAGCGCCTCGGTGATTTCCGCCCGGGCCAGGCCGGAAATCGACACGTTCAATTTGTGCGCCACGACCGGGCGCGGATGCGGGCCGTTGGCCCGCAATTCCTCAAGCCACGCGGGCGGGTTCGCCAGCATTTCGTCGAGCTCGGCCCGGGACACCGGACCCTCCTGGAACTCGGCCGGAGCTGCGGGCAGGTAGATGCCCAATTTCTTTGCGGCAGTCGCCGGCTTCATGTTCTGTGGGGTTTTCTCGCTCATGTGAACAAGCGTACCGGTACGCTGGGGTGGTGACAGGACTAAAAATCGCCTATGTACCGGGTGTCACGCCCGGCAAATGGCTGAGCCGGTGGAACGAACGCTATCCACAAAACCCCTTGCTGGCCCTGCGCTACGACGGCGGGGAGATCCTGGCGCGCCTGCTGAGCGGCGAATCGGACATCGTCTTCGTCCGCTTTGCCGCAGGAACCTCGCCCAAGACCCCCGCGATCCACGTGATTCCGCTCTATGAGGAGCAACAGGTCGTCTGTGCGCCCAAGGACCACGACATCGAGCTCCACGACGGGGCGGTGCCGCTGGCCGAGCTCAAGGACGAAAACTTCCTGGACCTTGCCGACTACCCCGAATCCGTCGGCGGCACCGCAATGGCCATGGAGGTGTGCTCCTCCGGGGCCGGCCTGCTGGTGCTCCCGCTGGGCGTGGCGCGACTGCACGGCCGCAAGGACGTCGTGCACCGGGAACTGTCCGGGGTCCCGGAAACCGCCATCGGCATCGCCTGGCTGGCCCCGGAGGGCGACGACCCCACGGACCCGTTGATCGAGGAATTCATCGGCGTGGTCCGCGGCCGCGGGGAGAACTCCTCCCGGCAGGCATCGGTGGCGCAGAAGCAGCAGGAGCAGGCCGTCGAAGCGCGCAAGAAGCGCCAGATCGCCGACACCGCCGCGGCCAAGAACGCCAAGGAAGCCAAGAAGAAGTCCGCCCGCTCGGGCCGTCCCGGCGCCAAGCGCGGGACCAAGCCGGCCTCCCGGGGGCGCAAGCGCTAACCCGGCTCCCGGCTGCGCGCCCGGCCTCCCTGCCGGTCCGGCCCCGTTTCACCTGAGCGCGCCAACTCGGTGGTGCTTCGCAAACATGAGACGCTGGTCTCAAATGGCCAATCACAAGGGAGTGCACATGGATTTCGGGACCTACGAGACATTGCTCGTCGAGCAGCGCCAGGACGCGCTGCTCGTGACCATCAACCAGCCGGCGTCGATGAACGCGTTGGCAGCGGCCGTGGTCGAGGATCTCCACGCCCTCACCGGGGTGCTGGCGGGCATCGGGACCGATGCCCGGTGGCCCGTGCGCGGCATCATCGTCACCGGCGCCGGGGACAAGTCCTTCGTGGCCGGTGCCAACATCGTGGAGATGAACTCCATGGACCCGGAGGCCGCGCTGGCCTACGGGCGGCGCATGCATGAGGTCACGCTGCGCCTGGAGGCGCTGCCGGTTCCCGTGATCGCTGCCGTCAACGGCTTCGCCCTGGGCGGGGGCTGCGAGCTGGCCATGGCCTGCGACTTCCTCTACGCCTCGGCGAACGCGAGCTTCGGCCAGCCGGAGGTCAACCTCGGGCTGGTGCCGGGCTTCGGCGGATCCGTGCGGCTGCAGCAGCGCGTGGGCATCGGCATGGCCCGCGAGCTGATCTACACGGGCCGGCGCATCAAGGCCGCCGAGGCGCTGCGCATCGGCCTGGTCAACCGGGTGCTCGACGACAATGCGGCGCTGCTTGCTGCCGCCGAGGAAACCATCGCGGAAATCGCGACCAAGGCCCCGACCGCGGTGGCAAACGTGAAGAACGCCCTCAACGAGATCGCCGGGCTGAACGTGGTTGACGGACTCGAGGCCGAGGCCCGCTCCTTCGTCAGGGCCTTCGAGACCGAGGACTCGGTCGTGGGACGCGCGGCCTTCGTGGCCAAGGCGTCCCCGGAGTTCCCGGGCCGCTAGTGGCGGACGCAGCAGGCCCCGTCAGGTTCGACTACGGGGAACACCCAAGCCAGTACGCCGAATTATGGGTGCCCGGCACCCGGTTGCACGAGGTGGTCGCCGTCATCGTGCACGGCGGTTTCTGGCGGCAGTCCTATGGCGCGGAACTGGGCCGCCCGTTGGCGGCCGATCTGGCGGCCCGCGGCATCGTGGCGTGGAATCTGGAATACCGGCGCACCGCGGGGGGCGACGGCGGCTACCCCGGGACTTTCCTCGACGTCGCGGCGGGAATCGACGCCTTGGATGCGGCACTGTCCGGGTCCGGGCTGCACGACGGCCCGCGCATCGGGATCGGGCATTCGGCCGGCGGCCACCTGGCGCTCTGGGCGGCGGGCCGCTCCCGGCTGCCCGCCGGGGCGCCCGGCGCGCTGCCCGAAGGCGGCAGGGCCCTGGACGGGGTCGTTTCGCAGGCCGGCGTGCTTGACCTCCACCTGGCCCACGAACTGGGCCTGAGCGGCGACGCGGCGGGCGAGCTCATGGGTTGCTCGCCGGAATCCGGCCCCGGGGCGTGGCGCATCGCCGATCCCGCGGCCCGGCCCCTGCCCGAGGCCCCGCTGGTGATGCTGCACGGGCGCGCGGACGCCGATGTGCCGGTTGACCTCGCCCGATCCTTCGCCGCCCGGGCGCTGGAAGCCGGGTCGCACGTCGACTACCGGGAATTCGACGGGGACCACTACGGGCTGATCACCCCGGGGGACCCGGCCTGGGAGGCCACCGTGGCGGCCCTGTTGGAACTTGGCGGCGGAGCCGCGCGGGGCGGGCATCTCCACACGCTGCCGGCCGACCGGCTACCGACCGGTATATTGAAGTCGTCACCCCCTGAAAAACGATGAGGAGCCCGATGTGCTGACGGTCATAGGCGAGGCCCTGGTCGATGTGCTGTCCGGCGGGATCAGCGCGCCACGTTCCTTCGTCGGCGGCAGCCCGCTGAACGTCGCGGTGGGCCTGGCCAAGCTGGGGCACCCGGTGACCTTCATTGGACGCTGGGGGCACGACGAATTCGGCATGAAGATCCAGCACGCGCTGGACTCGAACAACGTGCGGCACATTGCCGGCCCCGATGGCCACCCGACCTCCACGGCCCGGGGCATCCTCGACCCCGTTGGCGCCGCCAGCTACACCTTCGACGTGCACTGGGACCTGCCGGACCTGCCGGCCGACACCCCGGCGCTGGCAGACGCCCAACTGGTGCACACCGGCTCGCTTGCAACGCTGGTGGAACCGGGCGCGGAAAAGGTGCTGCGCCTCGTCGAGGCCGCCCGCCCGCACGCGACGATCTCCTACGACCCCAACATCCGGCCCTCGCTGGTCACCGACCACGCCCGGGCCGTCGCCGACGTCGAACGCTTCGTCGCGCTGGCCGACGTGGTGCGGGCCTCGGACTCGGACCTCGAATGGCTCTACCCGCACCGCAGCGTCGAGGACACCGCCGCCGCCTGGCTGGCCCTGGGTCCGGCGCTGGTCATCGCAACCTACGGCTCCGGCGGCCCCTGGGGGCTGGTGAAGGCGGGAACCGCACGCGTCGCGGCCCCGGTGGTCGACGTTGCCGACACCGTGGGCGCCGGCGACTCGTTCATCTCGGCGATGATTTCCGCCCTCGAGGTCCGCGGGCTGCTGGGCAGCGCGCGGCGCGAGGCCCTGCACAAGCTGGACACCGGCACGCTCACCGAGATCCTTGACTACGCGGCGCGCGCCGCAGCCATCACCGTCTCGCGGCCCGGCGCCAACCCGCCGACCCGGAACGAAATTTCCTAGCAAGGCGAATCGGACATGGAAGTGCGGTTGGTCGCCAGCGACCTGGACGGAACCATTATTCGCGCGGACGGAACGATCTCCCCGCGCACCATCGAGGCATTCAGGCACGCCCGCGAGGCCGGGATGCACATCGTGTTCGTCACCGGGCGGCCGGTGCGCTGGCTCGAACCGATCCGCGAGGCGTTTGGCCACCTGGGCGCCGTGATCTGCTCCAACGGGGCGGTGCTCTACGACCTGGAGACCGAGCGGCTGCTGAGCGCCGAAACCATCGAGCCGGAGCTGCTCATCGAGGCGAAGCGGATCATCCTGCAGGCCGAACCCGGCGCGACGTTCGCCGCGGAAACCACCCGCGGCCTGCACCTGGAACCCGGCTTTGCCGACAGCGCAGAAAGCGCCAGGCTGGACACCGTCAGCACCCTTGACCTGCGCTCGGCGGAACTGCGCGCGGAGGGGGTGGTGAAGTTCCTGGCCAAGTCCCGCACCCGGAACTCCGACGACTTCATGGCGGCGGTCGCCGAGGACCTGGGGCACCTGGTGTCGGTGACCCACTCCGCGTTCGACGTCTCGCTGCTGGAAATGGCCCACGTGGCGGTCAACAAGTCGGTGGCCCTTGCGGCCTACGCCGCGAACCTGGGGATCGACCCGGGAGAGGTTGTGGCATTCGGGGACATGCCCAACGACCTGCAGATGCTGGCCTGGGCCGGGCACGGCTACGCGATGGCTTCCGGGCACCGCTCGGCGCTGGACGCCGCCGCCCACCGGGCGCCGGGGGTGGAGGACGACGGGGTTGCCTGCATCCTGGAAGACATCCTCGCCGCCAACGGGCAGCTGCCCGGGGAGCGCTAGCAGCCGCTCCGGGGGAACGTGCCCGCCCCCCCGGGACCGGGCACGGACACGGCGATCCACCTTCGAGGAACAGGACCTGATGGACACCGCACGCGTGGGCACCGCACCCTACCTGCTCAACACCGCGGGCTCCGCGCTGGCCGGATCCCCGCTGGCCTTCGCCCACCGCGGGTTCGCGCCCGATGGCGCGGAGAACACCCTGAAGGCCCTCGCCGCCGCACACGAGCTGGGCTTCGCCTACCTGGAGACCGACGTCCGCGCCACGAAGGACGGGGTGCTGGTGGTGTTCCACGACGAGGACCTGTCCCGGCTTGCCGGGGACCGGCGCAGGATCGCCGACTGCACCGCCGCCGAACTCTCCGCGCTGCGGGTCAAGGGCGAGCCCATACCCACCTTTGACGAACTGCTCCTGGCGTTTCCGCGGGCGCACTTCAACGTCGACGTGAAGGATGCCGGCTCGGCCGCGTTGTTGGCCAAGGCCATTGTGCGCCACGGCGCGCACGAGCGGGTGCTGGTGGCCTCCTTCGGCGGACGGCGTCGGCGCACGGTCCAGCGCCTGCTGGCCGGCAGCGGGCACCGGGGTCCGCGGCTGGCTGCCAGCCCCGGGGTGCCGGGGGTGGCCGCGGCGGTGCTGCTGGGCAACCTTGCCCCGCTGCCGCGTTCCGCGTTCCGGGCGGTCGATGTCCTGCAGGTCCCCGAAAGGCGCGGGCCAATCCGCGTGGTGACGCAAAAATTCATCGACAATGCCCACGCCGCGGGGCTGCAAGTCCACGTGTGGGTCGTCAACGATGAGCCGGCCATGCTCCGGCTGCTGGAGATGGGCGTCGACGGGATCATGAGCGACCGCGCCGACGTCCTGGCCCGCGTCATGGGGCGGCACGGCATCTGGCCGCAAAACCGACGGGACGGCTGAACGCCGCCTGCCTGCGGCGGGGCTCAGGCGGTGGCCGTGGCCAGGGACGCCAGCGGCTCGAGCACCTTCGGGGCCCAGCGCCGCAGCGCCGGTTCGTCGGCATCGGCCAGCAACTGCAGCCAGGTCTCGTGGGTGTGCAGCGGGGAGATCCGCAGGGCCGGGGCCACCAGCTCGTAGAGTTCGTCGGGGGACCCGTAGTCGTCCCACGCGGAAAGGTATGCGCCGATCGCGGCCATGATCCTCGGATCGTCGGCCGGGGCGCGGAAATCGATCCGCATGCGCTCGATGGCACGGGCCAGCGAGGCAAAGGGGTGCGCCCAGTGCGCGTCGCCCAGGTTCAGGATCCGCGGTGGGGTGTGCCCGTCGGTGGGTGCGAACATCCTGCGGCGGTCGAAGGAGCCGTGCTCCAGGCTCAGCGGAACGGGACCGGCGATCAGCGCCGCGCAGGCCTCCTCGATGTCCTTGTAGGCGGCGAAGGCGTGGTCGGCGTCGCGTGCCGGAATGCCCAGCGGGTGCTCGGCGGGCAGCGAGGCATGCAGCGTGAGCGCGTTGTTGAACTCCTCGGGGATCCATGCCGGATCCAGGATCTGCAGCCCGGCGTCGAAGAGGGCCTCCTCGGAGTCGACCACCTCGCGCTGCAGCGCACCGAGGGCGCCGAGCGCCCGGGCCCACAGTTCGGGGGTGGTGGCCAGCTCGTCGAGCGTGGCGCCGTAGTCGGGGGAGAGCATCCAGCCGCGTTCCGGGTCGATCGCCAGGGGCATGACCAGCCGGTCCGGGACCAGGGTGGCCGCGGCGGCCGTCAACGGCGGCTCGAAGTACTGCCCGGGGGCCACTGCCTTGAAGAAGAGCGTCCCGGCGTCGGTGGGAACGCGCAGGTGCTTTGCCCGGATCGACGAAGATGCGTCCTGAAGTGCACCTATGCGCTTGAGGGAATATGCCTCGCAGGCCATGTCCACCCAGGCGAGCACCTCGGCCCGCCAGCCGTCGTCAATCCAAGTATTTATCCACTGAGCCACGTCATCCATCCTAGCCAGTGAATCGTCGGCTTTCCTGTGAGGACCGCTTCCGGGGCCGCTGCGGGCGCCCCTAGCCCTTGGCGGAACCGGCCAGGAGCCCGCGGACGAAGTAGCGCTGCAGGGCGAAGAAGACCGCCAGCGGGACGATGATCGCCAGGAAGGCCCCGGCGGTGAGCAGGTGCCAATCCTGCCCGCGGGTGCCGGTGATCTCCGCCAGCAGCTTGGTGATCGGGGCGACCGGGCCGTCGGCGAAGATCAACGCGACCAGCAGGTCGTTCCAGACCCAGAGGAACTGGAAGATGGAGAACGCGGCGATGGCCGGGGCGGTCAACGGCAGCACGATGCGGAAGAAGATCTGCCCGTGGCTGGCACCGTCCACCCGGGCCGCCTCGATGATCTCGTTGGGGATCTCGGCGATGAAGTTGTGCAGCAGGAAGATTGCCAGCGGCAGGGCGAAGATGGTGTGCGCGATCCAGACCTGCGCGTAGCCGGCCTGGCCGAATGCCCCGATGACGGGAAAACCGAAGAGCTCACCGGCGGCGAAGAGCCGCAGCAGCGGCACCAGCGCCATCTGGATGGGCACGATCTGCAGGGCAAAGACCAGGACGAAGATCAGGTCCTTGCCGGGAAAGCGCATCCAGGCGAACGCGTAGGCGGCAAGGGTGGCGAGCACCAGCGGAATCACCGTGGCCGGCAGGGTGATCGCGATCGAGTTGAGGAACGACCCGGCCATTGTCAGCTGCGAGTTGCCGGCCTGCAGGACGTCGGTGTAGTTCTGGGTGGTGAACCCCCGGTTTTCAAAGATCGTCCACCAGCCCGTGGTGCGCACCAGTTGCGCCGGCCGGAAGGAGGAGACCAGCAAGCCGATGGTCGGGATGGTCCACAGCGCGGCAATGACCAGCGCCGCGAGGGTGGCCCAGCGGTTGGTCAGCCGGGTCTTGGCCAGCGAGGCGGTCTTGCGCCGGCGGGGGGACCCGTTGGCCGGGTCGAGGGCCAGGGGCGTGGCCTTGGAAAGCGTGGACATCAGCGCAGCTCCCTTTGCATCTTGATCTGCCGGGCGTTGTAGATGACGATGGGCATCACCATCACGAAGAGGATGACGGCGAACGCCGCGGAGCGCCCGGCCTCGAAGTTGCGGAACTGGGTGTACATCTCGTTGGCGATCACCGAGGTGTCGTTGGCACCTGCGGTCATGGTGCGCACGATGTCGAAGACCTTCAACGAGGCGATCGAGATGGTGGTCAGCACGACCACCAGCGTGGAGCGGATGCCCGGCAGCGTGACGTTCGCGAAGCGCTGCCACGCGCTGGCTCCGTCCAGCTCGGCGGCCTCCAGCTGCTCGATCGGCACCGCCTTGATCGCCGCGGAGAGGAGCACCATCGCGAAGCCGGTCTGCACCCAGATCAGCACGACGATCAGTGCCACGGTGTTCAACGGCTCGTTCTGCAGGAACCGGATCGGTTCCCCTCCTGCCCAGACAATCAGCTGGTTCAGCAGGCCGATCTGTTCGGCGTTGGCGGGGCGGTCCGTGTAGATAAAGCGCCAGATGATCGAGGCACCGACGAACGAGATCGCCATCGGCATGAACACCAGGACCTTGAAGAACTTCTCCCCGCGGGACTTGTCGATGAATACCGCATAGGCCAGTCCTGCGATGGTGGAAACCGCCGGGGCAATCAGCACCCACATCACGGTGTTCAGCACCGTGCGCACGCCCGAGGGCTGGGTGAAGATCCAGGCGAAGTTCTCCAGGCCCACGAATTCGGTGCCGCGGGAATTCATGAACGAGGCGATGGTGGTCTGGATGGTCGGGATGACCAGCCCGGCCGCCAGCAGGATCAACGCGGGGGAGAGGAAGCCGAAGAGGGCGAAAACGTAGCCGGTCCCGTGCCGCGAGCGAAGATCGAACCAGAACAGCAACAGGCCCAGGAAGCCTGCCGCGATGATCGCCCAAGTGTAGGAATCCAGGATCGCCACCATCGCCAGCGGGAACACAACGCAGGCCGCCGCCCGAATGATGGTGTACTTGCGGCCGCGTCGCGGCGCCAGCTCGATGAGGAAGAGCAGCAGCGCCACCACGGCCAGGAACACCCCGATGACGATGGGGATCTGCGCCAGCGTGGGCAGGGTGCTGAGCCATAGCAGGAACATTGTCATGATGCCGGGTGCCGGCCTTTCGGAAAGTCCCCCGTGCCGGGCCGCTGCCGCAGCGGGCGGCGGGCCCGGCACGGGAGGCGGGGCGGGAAACGCTTGTGGCGGCGGTGCCCGGTCCGGGCGGAACTAACCCGCCTGGACCGGGCCGCGTGCGGACTAGCTCGAGGGCCAGCCGTTCTCGACCTGCTCGAGCACCGTCCCGGAATCCGAGCCGTTGATCCAGTCGACCATGCCCTTGAAGAAGGTGCCGGTGCCCACGGAACCGGGCATCAGGTCGGAGGCGTCAAAGCGGAACGTCGTCGCCGGATCCTGCAGGATCTTCACCGCTTCCTCAAGCAGCGGGTCCGCGGCGTTTGCCGGGTCAAGTCCCTTGTTGGCCGAAAGCACGCCGCCGAGCTTCACCCGGGAGTTGGCCCATTCGGGGCTGGAAAGGTATTCCTGCACCTTCACCACCGACGGGTCGTCGCTGAACGCGCCGATGATCTCGCCGCCGCCCGTGACGGCGTTGCCCGACCCGTCGATGGACGGGGTGAGGAATCCCCAGACATCGGCATCCGGGCCAACCTCGCCGCCGGCGTCGGTGATGAATCCGCTGAAGAACGAGGCCTGGTGGGTCAGCGAGCAGTCGCCGCTGACCATCACGTCCGCCACGTCTCCGAAGGCGGTGGCGTTGATCGAGGAGATGTCGCCGTAGCCGGCGTTGACGTACTTCGGGTTCTTCAGGATCTTTCCGACCTCATCGAGTGCGGACTTGATCTGCGGATCGGTGAATTTCACCTCGTTGGCAACCCACTGGTCGTAGACGTCCTTGCCGGACTGCCGCAGCACCAGGTCCTCGACCCAGTCGGTGCCGGGCCAGCCGGTGGCATCGCCCGAGCCGAAGCCGGCGCACCAGGGCGGCTCGCCCTTGTCCTTTTCAATCTGCGCGGTCAGGTCAAGCAGTTCCTGCCAGGTAGTGGGGACCGCGTAGCCCTTCTCCTTGAACTCGGCCGGGGAATACCAGACCCAGCCCTTGACGCTGGCCATCATCGGCGCCCCGTAGAGGGTCCCGTCGACGGTTCCGTACTTGGCCCAGTCCTCGGACCAGCCGGAGGCCACGTTCGCCTTGACGCCCTCGGGCGCCGGCTTGAGGAAGCCGCGGGTGGCCAGGTCGCCCAGCAGGCCCGGCTGCGGGAAGATTGCCAGGTCCGGGGCGTTGCCGCCCTGGGCGCGCACGGCGATCTGGGTCTCGAATTCCTTCGAGGATTCGTACTTGATCTTGATGTTGTTTTCCTTGGACCAGTCGGCCCAGGACTTCTCCAGCAACTTGGCCTCGGCGTCGGCGATGGTGCCGTACAAGGTCACCTCCGACTTGCCGGTCGCCGTGGCTCCCCCCGTGGCTGCCGGGCTGGTTTCCGGTGCGCCCGGGCCCCCGCCGCAGCCGGTGAGAACCAGGGCCGCGACGCCCACGGATGCGAGAGAGGCGTACGCCTTTCCCCGTCGTGATGTTTTCATCATTCCTCCTGCTCGGTCGGGTGGCAGTCGCCTCCCGCTACGTATGGGACGGGGGAAGGGCATGTTCCACCGGCCGTGAGCTCCGCGGCGGACCCTGCCCGGTGGGGACGCAAGTCCCGACCCGGCAGGAACACCGTGAAGTCCCCCGTGAAGGTGAAGCGCCCCGCAGTCATGAAGGTCTCGAGGCTCTTCTACTGCTCATCTTATAGAGCCAGGGGGTGGTTTTCAAGGGTTGGGGGCATAAAACCTACGTAACAATTACGAATTGACTAGAAGTTTTGGGCTAAAAGGCGGCGATGCCGGGTTTGTCCGGCCCAAGCGCCGTGCACGGCCCGCCGCGGCGGGCCCGCCGCGGCGGGCCCGCCGCGCCCCGTGGTGGCGGGGAAGCCGCGGCCCGTTCGGCCGGTTCGACACGTCCCAATTTCCCGGCGTGCTTCACGCGCGCATTGATCGGTGACTAGGCTGGGCAGTGCAGGGCCCGCCGGCGCGACACGGGGGCGCACGTTTGCTCCCCCCGATGCGTGGCCGCGGGAAAATCCGTTGAGGCGGTTCCGCACCCGAACGCCCGCGAAGTTCCGTGGGCCGGGAGCCGCCGCGAGACAGAGATGGGAATTCAACACCATGCGTGAAGCCCTCCCCACGGGTGCCACCTACCGGCGCCGCGATTTCAAGGCCGTGCTTTTTGACCTGGACGGGGTGCTGACCCCCACCGCCGAGGTCCACCGGGAGGCCTGGGCCCAGCTTTTCGCCGGGTTCTTTGACGAGGTCGGGATCGGGAAGCCGTATACCGAGGACGACTACTTTGCGCTGGTCGACGGCCGGCCCCGCTACGAGGGGGTCGCCGCGGTGCTCGCCGACCGCGGGATCGAGCTGCCGTGGGGCTCCGCCTCGGATGCGCCAGGCAACACCAGCGTGTGCGCCCTGGGAAACCGCAAGAACACGGTCTTCCGCTCGATCCTGCACGAGACGGGAATCAAGCCCTACCCCGGCTCGCTGTCCTACCTGCGCCAGCTCCAGGAAGCGGGGCTTGAGGTGGCAGTCGTCTCGTCCTCGCGCAACGCCGAGGAGGTGCTGGAGGCCGCCGGGCTGCGCGGCGAATTTTCCGTCGTGATCGGCGGGCTGCAGGCAGCCGCGCGCAACCTGCCGGGCAAGCCGGCCCCCGACACCTTCCTGGCCGCGGCCAGCGACCTGGGCTGGTCGGTCAACGAGTGCGTCGTCATCGAGGACGCGATCTCCGGGATCCAGGCGGCCGCCGCCGGGGAATTCGGGCTGGTGGTGGGCGTGGCCCGGGACCAGCCGGAAGAGGCGCTGCGGGCCGCCGGGGCCGACATCGTGGTCGCCGACCTAGAGGACCTGGTCAACCAGCAGGCCCGCGACGACTTCGAGTTGGACACGTGGTCCTATACGCGGTCCCACCCGCGCCCCGTCGACCCGGGCGTGGAACAGACGATCTTCTCCCTGGGCAACGGCTTCCTCGGGCTGCGCGGGGACTCGCTGGGCATCGGTGAATGCACCGAGGGGATGTTCATCAACGGGCTCCACGAGACCTGGAAGATCCGGCACGCCGAATCGGCCTTCGGGCTCGCCGAGGCAGGCCAGACCATGATCGCGGCCCCGGACGCCCGCACCGTGCGCGTCTACATCAACGACGAGGCCCTGGAGATCGGGCGCACCGAGATCCTCAAGGACGAGCTGCGGCTGGACTTCAAGGACGGGACCCTGATTTCCGACACCCTCTGGCGCACCGCCGAGGGCCACCGCGTCATGGTGCGCACCCGGTCCATGGTCTCCTTCTCCGAACGCCACCTGGCCCTGTTCCGCGTCACCGTGCGGCTGCTCGATGCCCCCGCCCACGTCTTCGTGCAATCGGCGCTAATCGGCCAGTCGCGTTCCCGTCCCGTGCCCACCCCCGCCGAGGCCGACGCCGGGGAGGTGCCCTTCGATCCGCGCAAGTCCGAGGGCAGCGGCGAGGAGTCGATGATCCCGGGCGGAACCCACGAGCAGGGCGGAATCTGCGCGCTGAGCTACTACGTGCGCGGCTCGCACATGTCGGTGGCCGCCGCGATCTCGCACGTCACCCGCATCGCCGGGGAGACCCGCGACTTCGTCGAGGAATCCACCGTCACCCCCGAGCGCGTCGAGCACACCGTCTCCGCCTACCTGGAGAAGGACGAGGCGCTGCACATCGACAAGTTCGCCTCCTTCCACTCCTCCCGGCGGCACGACACCGAGGAAATGATCAGCCGCTGCGTGCGCGCCCTGAACCACCTGGTCCCGCGCGGCGCCGACACCCTGTTCTGGGCCCAGCGCGAGTTCCTCACCGAGTTCTGGGGGCACTCGGATGTGCGGGTGCATTCCCACCCGCTGCTGCAGCGGGCGATCCGCTGGAACCTCTACGCCCTGGCGCAGGCCTCGGCACGCGCCGACGGGCTGGGGATCTCCGCCAAGGGGGTCTCCGGCACCGGGTACTCGGGGCACTACTTCTGGGACACCGAGATCTACGTGCTGCCGTTCCTCACCTATACCAACCCGCAGTGGGCGCGCAATGCGCTGCGCGCCCGGGTGTCGATGATCCCGGCGGCCAGGCGCCGGGCGGCGACGCTGAACGAGCACGGCATCCTCTTCCCGTGGCGCACCATCAACGGCGAGGAGGCCAGCGCCTACTACCCGGCCGGCACCGCGCAGTACCACATCAACGCGGACGTGGTGTATTCCCTGGCCCGCTACGTGGGTGCCAGCGGGGACACCGGGCTGCTGCTGGGCGGCGGGGCGGAAATCGTGGTGGAAACCGCCAGGATGTGGAATTCGCTGGGGTTCTGGCGCGAGACCAAGACCGGGCGCAGCTTCCACATCCACGGGGTCACCGGCCCCGACGAGTACACCGCGGTGGTCAACGACAACACCTTCACCAACGTGATGGCGCGCTTCAACCTGAACTACGCGGTGAACCTCATGGGCTACCTGGCCGAGGAGTTCCCCGCGGAGCACGCGCGCGTCCTCGAGGAGCTGTCCATCGGGCCGCGGGAGGTCCGGGACTGGAGGGACGCGGCCCTGGCGATGTACATCCCCTTCTCCGAGAAGGTGGGGATCCACCCGCAGGACGCCGGCTTCCTGAACCGCGAGGTGTGGGACATGCGCGGCACCGGCCCGGAGAACCGCCCGCTGCTGCTGCACTACCACCCGCTGGTGATCTACCGCTTCCAGGTGCTCAAGCAGGCGGACACGGTGCTGGCCCTCTGGCTGCGTTCCGCGGACTTCACCGCGGAGGAAAAACGCGCCGACTTCGACTACTACGACCCGCTGACCACCGGGGACTCCACGCTCTCGGCCACGGTGCAGGCGATCCTCGCCGCTGAGGTCGGCTACCAGGACCTGGCCTACAAGTACTTCGAGCATGCGCTGAACGTGGATTTGCAGAACCTGCACGGAAACGCGGCGGACGGCGTGCACGTGGCCTCGACCGGCGGGGTGTGGGCGGCGCTGGTGTATGGCTTTGCCGGGCTGCGCGACGACACCGGGGAATGGCTCTTCGACCCGCGGCTGCCGGAGGAATGGGACGGGCTGGAGTTCAACCTGCGCCGCAACGAATCCTCGGTCCGCTTCCGCCTCGAGGCCGGGTCGCTGTCAGCGAAGCTGGCCGAGGGCGGGGACGAGGTGTCGTTCAGCGTGCGCGGGGTGCAATACACGCTGTCCCCGGAAAAGCCCGAGGTCTCCGTCGTGCTTAACGGGCAGGGTCCGGTGCTGGCGGGCGAGCCGTCCATCGACGCGGTCTTCGCGCTGCAGCGCGAGGACGGCTCCCCGCTGACCTCCAGCATGAAGAAGCTCACGCGCGAGGAGGAGCTGGCGAAGGAGCCGCCGATCACCGTCATCGGATAGCCGGGGCACCGCGTCGCCGCGAACGCAAAAACCGGGTGGGGAACCCCGCGAAGGGGGACCCCGCCCGGTTTTTGCGTGCGGATCGGACGCGGTGGGCCTACTTAGCCGAGCTTGGAGTGCGTGGCCCCGCCGACAGCCTCGATTTTCGTCGGCTCGGTGCCGCGCACCTTGGCAATGGAACGCATGAGGTGGAAGACCACCAGCGTGGCGGCGGTTCCCAGGGCGATGCCGCCGAACTCCATGTTGCCGATCGACAGCACGTTGTTGCCAAAGAGCGCGATGGCGATGATCAGCCCGGTCCCGGCGGTCATCAGATTGATCGGGTTGGAGAAGTCGACCTTGTTCTGCACCCAGAGCCGGGCTCCGACGATCGCGATCATCCCGTAGAGGACGATTCCCGCACCGCCTGCAACCCCGGCCGGGATGGTGTTGATCAGCACGCCGAACTTCGGGAAGAAAGCCAGCGCGATGGCCACGGAACCGGCGATCCAGTAGGCGGCCGTCGAGTAGACGCGCGAGGACGCCATGACCCCGATGTTCTCCGCGTAGGTGGTGGTGCCCGAGCCGCCTCCGGCCCCGGCGATCATGGTGGCGGCGCCGTCGGCCATCAGCGCGCGGCCGTTCACGTTGTCAAGCTCGCGCCCCGTCATCAGCGCCACGGTCTTGACATGGCCCACGTTTTCGGCGATCAGCACGAACACCACGGGCAGGAACAGGGTCAGCGTTTCCAGGTGGAACGAGGGAACTGCGAAGTCGGGCAATCCGAACCAGGCGGCATCGCCGATGGCCGAGAAATCGACTTGGCCCTGGGCCCAGGCGACCACGTAGCCCACGATGATGCCCAGCAGGATGGACAGGCGCCCGAGCATGCCGCGGAAGAGCACCGTGGAAACCACGATGGCCAGCACCGTGGCGAAGGTGGTCAGCGGGACGGTCGTGATCTTCTCGGTGGTCGTGGTGGCCAGGTTCAGCCCGATCAGCGCGACGATGGTGCCCATGACCACGGGCGGCATCAGTGCGTGGATCCAGGCCGTTCCGGCCTTCTGCACGATCAGTCCCACGATGAACAGGCACGCCCCCGCCATCACGATCCCGCCCAGGGCACCGGCCATCCCGTGGCCCGACATGGCCCCGGTAACCGGTGCGATGAAGGCGAAGGAGGAACCCAGGTAGCTGGGCACGCGGCCCGCGGTGATCAGCAGGAACAGCAGGGTGCCCACGCCGGTGAAGAGAAGCGTGGTGGTCACCGGGAAACCGGTGATGGTCGGGACCAGCACGGTGGCGCCGAACATCGCCATGACGTGCTGCACGCCGATGGAGATGGTCTGCGGCCAGTGCAGGCGCTCGTTCGGGGCCACCACCGTCCCGGGGGAGATGGACTTGCCGTCGCCGTGCAGGCTCCAGCCAATGCCGAATCGGTTGCTCATGGGTGCCTTCCGGGCGCAGGGTGGGGTAAATGCCGGGGGAGCGCACGCGCGGCGCGCCAAACCCCCTGTGGCATTTTACTCACCCCACGGGCAGTGCGACAGCCGGGGCCGCGGGGCCCGCCCCGTGGGCGGCACCGGGCGCATCCGCGGAGGTCTGCGCGAAGAAGGCCAGCTCGTGCACGGACGAGGCCTCGAATGCGCGCCACATACGCTCGCGGGTGGCCCCGTCGGCCCGGGCGTGCACCGAACGGACCAGTTCGATGGCCCGCGCCGTGGCCTCGTCGAACTGAGCCGAGGAGTAGGCGGCGAGCCAGTCGGCGTAGGGGTGCGCGGGGTGGCCAGATGCCGCCAGCCGGCTGCCCACGTCCTGGTAGATCCAGAAGCAGGGCAGCAGCGCGGCGGCGAGCACCGGGTAGTCGTTGGCCCCGGAGAGCAGGTGGTTGAGGTAGGCGGTGGTCGCGTCCGAGGGTTCCGGGACTTCCTCGGCGAGCCGGCCGCGGTGCAACGCGAGTTCCTCCTCCAGGCAGCCGGCGGCGCTGGTTGCCCAGAAGCGCTGTTCCCCGGTGGTGGGGGCCAGTTCCGAGGCGCGCGACATGACCCGCGCATAAGCGCGCAGGTACAGGGCGTCCTGGCCCAGGTAGTCCTCGAAGTCGGCCGTTTCCAGGGTCCCGTCCTTGAGCCGGCGGATGAACGCGAGTTCGTCGATGCCCGCGCGGATGCCGGAGATCTCCTCCCACCACCGCGCCAGTGGGTCCTGCGCCTGCGCCGGGGGCACCCCGTCCCAGAGTCCGGCCAGGTGGTTCACCGGGCCGTGCCCGGAACCGACGGCCAGTTCGTCGGCGCGTGAGATCGCGTCGAAAAGCCAGGCCTTCGCATGGCGCAGCGCCGATCCCCAGTCGCTGCCGCGGGCGTAGAAGGTCGCCAGCGCGGAGGAGAGCGAGCAGCCGGTGCCGTGCGTGTTGGCGGTGGCAAGCCGCGCGGAGGCGACCTCGCAGAGCACGCCGTCGGGACCGATGATCGCGTCCCTGCAGGTGTCCCCTTCCTGGTGCCCGCCCTTGGCCAGCACCAGCAGGCGGTATTCGGCCGCGAGGCCGCGCGCCTGGGCGACGGCCTGCTCCCAGTCGGTGGCCACCGGGCCGCGTGCCAGCACCGCGAGCTCCGGGATGTTGGGGGTGAGAACGTCGACGTGGGCCAGGAGGCGGCGCAGGGCGGCCTCCGCGTCGGCGTCCAGCAGCGAGTCCCCGCTGGTGGCGACCATGACCGGGTCAAGCACCACGGCCGGCGCGGCGGATCCGTCGGCCCGGATGCCGGCGAGCCAGCCGCCGAGTTCGTCGATGACCCGCGCGTTGGCGAGCATCCCGATCTTGATCGCGTCGATGGAGATGTCCTCGGAGATCGCGCGCAGTTGCGCCAGCAGGAACCCGGCCGGCGGCACGTGCACGGCACTCACGCCGCGGGTGTTCTGCGCGGTCAGGGCGCTGATGGCGGCCATCCCGTAGCCGCCTGCGGCGGCAATGGACTTCAGGTCGGCCTGGATCCCGGCGCCGCCGGAGGGGTCGGAGCCGGCGATGGACAGGATGTTCTTCACGGTGTTCGGGGTGCTCATGGCTTGGTGCCCTCCCAGAGGGTGCGTAGGTTCGTGGCTGCGGCGCGCGGGTCCTGCGCGGAGCAGATGGCGCGGACCACCGCGACGCCGGCGGCCCCGGAGCGGGCCAGCGGGGCCACATCGGCGGCGTCGATCCCGCCGATGGCGACAACTGGCAGGTCGCTGAGTCCCGCGGCGCGGGCCAGGCCCGCATGGCCCAGCGGTTCGGGGTGGTCCTTCTTGGTCGGGGTGGCGTGCACCGCGCCGACGCTCAGGTAGTCGATGGTGCCCGGTGCGTTGGCGTGCAGCCTGTTTGCCGCATCGATCTGCGCATCGGTGGCGGCGCTGAGGCCCAGGATTGCGTCGGGGCCGATCAGTTCGCGCACCAGCGCCGCGGGCAGGTCGGACTGGCCGATGTGCACCCCCTGCACCGAGGCGCCGGCGGCACGGGCTGCCAGGTACACGTCGACGCGGTCGTTGACCAGCAGTGCCGCGCGCCCGGCGGTGTGCCGGGCGCAGGCGGTGACGATGTCCAGGAATTGCGCCGCCGGCAGGTCCTTGCAGCGCAGCTGCACCGTCTCGATCCCGCCGTCCACCGCGGCCTTCACGATCTCCGCCAGCGGCCGTCCGGCGGTGGAGGCGGAATCCGCGACCAGGTACACGCCGCGGGCGCTCATGAGAGCACCGCCGTGGCGCCCAGGCCGGCGGGGGAGATGGCGGCCAGCGCGTCGAGGAAGAGCGGGGCAAAGGTCCCGGGTCCCGCGGACGTGGCCGCTGCGCGTTCGGCAGCGGCGGAGTAGAAGGCGTGCGCGGCAACCGTGGCCACCAGCGGGTCCGGGCCGGTGGCGAGGAAGGCGGCGCAGACCGCGCCCAGCGCGCACCCGCCGCCGGTGACGCGGGTCAGCAGCTCGCTGCCGCCGTGCACGTACACCGTGCGCATCCCGTCGGTCACCAGGTCCGCTTCCCCGGAGACCGCGACCACGGCGCCGGTGCGCCTGGCCAGCTCCCCGGCGGCGTCGGCCGCGGCCGCAACCGAGTCGGTTGACTCGACGCCGCGACCCCCGGCCGCCTCCCCGGCCAGCGCCAGGATTTCCGAGGCGTTGCCGCGGATCAGGGTGGGTCCGGCGGCCGCGAATTCACGGGCCAGCGAGGTGCGCACGCGCAACGATCCGACGGCCACGGGGTCAAGCACCCACGGGGTCGAGGCGGCCCCGGCGCCGGCAACGGTCTCGCGCATGGCGGCGGCCTGCTCGGTGTTCGGCGTGCCCAGGTTGACCAGCACCGACGCCGCGACCGCGGCGAAATCCCCCGCCTCCCCCGGCGTCTCGACCATGGCCGGGGACGCGCCGGCGGCCAGTAAGACGTTGGCGGTGAAGTTGGTGACCACCGTGTTGGTCAGGCACTGGACCAGGGGCGTGGAGGCGCGCAAGGCGCCCAGGGCATCGGCGAGCTCGCCGGGTGATACAACAATTGAAGGCGCCATGGATTCCATGAGCAACATCCCTCCGCTAGTACGAACTAGATCAGGTTCTACGGGTTTCATCTCAGCCGGCCGCATGCGCCGACACCCCGTGTCACTATGCGCGAGCCTATCCCACCGGGCGCCGGGGCGGGCAGTCGATGTCTCCGGGCACCGCCCCCGGCACCGGCCCCAAGCGTGGCGGCCTGTTGCCGATGCCACACTGGCCGTAGGCTCGGGACATGGGCACATCCGACACTTCACATAAATCCTCGCCGCCTCGCGAGTCGACGGCGCTGAACGAGCTCGAGCTGCCCGAGGTGGTGCCCGAACTGCCGGAAAACATCATGGAGATCGTCGCCTCGATGCACGACGTGGTGGCAACCCGGCTGGCCCACCCGCGCCGCTTCAGGGCCTCGCAGCTCAAGGCGCTCGAGCGGATGCTCGACGCGCACGAGCAGGACTTCATCGACGCGCTGGCCGACGACCTGGGCAAGGGGGCGGTCGAGGCGAAGATGACGGAAATCGACATGGTGCGCGCGGAAATCGACCACGCGCAACTGCACCTCTCCGAGTGGATGGAATCCAAGCCGGTGAAGATCCCGCTGGTCCTGCATCCCGCGGCTGCCAAGATCGAGCCGCAGCCGCTGGGAGTGGTGCTGGTCATCGGTGCCTGGAACTACCCGCTGCAGCTGATCCTCGCCCCGCTGGTTGCCTCCATCTCCGCGGGGAACGTCACGGTGCTCAAGCCCTCGGAGCTGGCCCCGGCGACCTCCGCGCTGCTGGGCCGGCTGGTCCCCAAGTTCCTGGACCACCGCGCGTGCGCTGTTATCCAGGGCGGGGCGTCAACCAGCAAGGTGCTCCTGGAACAGCACTTCGACCACATCTTCTACACCGGCGGCGAGCGGGTGGGAAAGATCGTGGCACGGGCCGCGGCCGAGCACCTGACACCGGTGACCCTCGAGCTGGGAGGGAAGTCCCCGGCCGTGGTGATGGACGGGGCCTCCGCCACGGTGGCGCGCCGGCTGGCCTTCGGCAAGTTCATGAATTCCGGGCAGACCTGCGTGGCCCCCGACTACGTGCTGGCGGTCGGCGACGCCGCCGGAAACCTGGAAAAGCAGCTGGCAAAGGCCATCACCGCGTTCTACGGCAAGAACCCGATGGCCAGCCGCGACTACGGCCGCATCGTGAACAAGGCCCACTTCGACAGGCTGGTTTCCTACCTGGAGCACGGCGAGGTCCTCGTCGGCGGCGGGTACGACGCCGACACCCTGAAGATCGAGCCGACCGTGATGGCCAACGTGGATCCGGGCTCGCCCCTGATGCGCGAGGAGATCTTCGGACCGATCCTGCCGATCATCGAGGTGGAAAGCTTCGACGCGGCGGTGCGCTTCATCAATGCGCGTCCGACCCCGCTGGTCGCCTATCTCTTCAGCGAGAACCCGCGGCTGCAGTCCGCCTTCGGGGACCAGGTGCGCGCGGGCGCCATCGTGCACAACGCCCCCAACCTGCACCTGGCCGTCCCGGGGCTCCCCTTCGGCGGCGTGGGCGACTCCGGCATGGGTTCATACCACGGGCGGCATGGCTTCGAGCGGCTCTCGCAGATGCGTTCCGTGATGGGCAAGACCACCGTGGTCGACACGCTCAAGGCAATCTACCCGCCGTACACCTGGGCGAAATCCAAGCTCATCGACAGGCTGATGTAGACATTCCACAAGACGCATATTTGCTTGTGGGAGAGTTTTCACCTGCCTGATCCGACGGAAGCCCGGCCCGGATGGGCGCCGTGCCGCAGCGGCGACGCCCCGGGACGGCGCCGGCTAGGCGAGCACTGCGGAGACGATGTCCTTGGCCTCGGACTGGACCCGGGCCAGGTGCTCGTCGCCCAGGAACGACTCGGCATAGATCTTGTACTTGTCCTCGGTGCCGGAGGGGCGCGCGGCAAACCAGGCGTTTTCGGTGGTGACCTTCAGCCCGCCGATTTTCGCCCCGTTGCCCGGCGCCTCGGTCAGCCGCGCGGTGATCTTTTCCCCGGCGAGCATCTCGGCCGCCACGTCGGTGGCCGCGAGGTTCCCCAGCCGCGCACGCTGCTCCCTGTCGGCCGGGGCGTCGATGCGCGCATAGCTCGGGGAGCCGTGCTCGGCCGCCAGCGCGGCATAGTGCCTCGAGGGGGAGGACCCGGTGACAGCGGTGATCTCGCTGGCCAGCAGCGCCAGCAGGATCCCGTCCTTGTCGGTGGTCCAGGTGCGCCCGTCGCGGCGCAGGAAGGAGGCGCCGGCGGATTCCTCGCCGCCGAAGGCCCCGGATCCGTCCAGCAGGCCCGGGACGAACCACTTGAAGCCCACCGGGACCTCGACCAGGGTGCGGCCCAACTTGGCCGCGACGCGGTCGATCATCGAGGAGGAGACCAGCGTCTTGCCGATGCCCGCCTGCGGGGACCAGCCGGTGCGGTGGGTGTAGAGGTACTCGATGGCCACGGCCAGGTAGTGGTTGGGGTTCATCAGCCCGGCATCGGGGGTGACGATGCCGTGGCGGTCCGCGTCGGCGTCGTTGCCCGTGGCGATGTCGAAGGAGTCGCGGGCGGCGATCAGCGACGCCATCGCGTCGGCCGAGGAGCAGTCCATGCGGATCTTCCCGTCGGTGTCCAGGGACATGAAGGCAAAGCGGGGGTCCACCCCCGGGTTGACCACGGTGAGGTCCAGCCGGTGGGTTTCGGCGATCGCGCCCCAGTAGTCGACGGCCGCCCCGCCCATCGGGTCGGCGCCGATGCGGATGCCGGCGTCGCGGATCGCGTCCAGGTCCAACACGGAGGGCAGGTCGTTGACGTAGGAGGACATGAAGTCAAAGGAGCCGATCTTGCCATTCAGGCGTGCGACTCCCAGCGAGATGCGCTTGACCCCGGCCAGCTTGGCCTCCAGCAGCTCGTTGGCGCGGTTCGCGATCCACGCGGTGGCGTCGGTGTCTGCCGGCCCGCCGTGCGGCGGGTTGTACTTCAGCCCGCCGTCGGCCGGCGGGTTGTGCGAGGGGGTGATGATGATGCCGTCGGCGCGCGGAGCGGACGGGTCGGCGTTGTGCCCCAGGATGGCGTGGCTCAGTGCCGGGGTGGGGGTCCAGCCGGTGCGCGCGTCGGCGAGGATGGCGACGTCGTTGCCGGCCAGCACCTCGAGCACGGTGTCCTGTGCCGGGTCCGAGAGCGCGTGGGTGTCCTTGCCGACGAACAGCGGCCCGGTGATGCCCTGCCCGCGCCGGTATTCGACGATTCCCTGGGTGATGGCGGCGATGTGGTCCTCGTTGAAGGAGCCGTTCAGGGAGGTTCCGCGGTGCCCGGAGGTGCCAAAGACCACGCGCTGGGCGGGGTCGGCGGGATCCGGGTGGATGTCAAAGTACGCGTCGCGCACCGCGGAGAGATCGATCAGGTCTTGGGGCAGTGCCGGGTTGCCGGCGCGAGGGTGGGCCATGGGACCAGTTTCTCATTGATTGCCCGCCGGGGGCCGGAGAAAACACGGCACCGGGTCGCGCAAAACGGTCCGCGCGTGGCGGAGGGGTCCCCGGGGATGCCGTGGAACCGCGCGCCGACGGGCTACTGCCCTGCGGTGTCCAGCACGCGGGGGACCACGCCGACGGCGTCCCAGGCCCCGGACAGGGCGAGCTCCACGGCCGACCCTGCGCCGTGGTCGCGGCGGGCCTGGAGCAGGGTCTGCTCGGCGAAGGTGCCGAAGTCCGCGTCCCCGGGCAATGCGCGGGTGGCGATCACGTTGAACCAGAGGGACCCGGCGGTTTCCCAGGCCTTGCCGCCCAGGGCCGTGGCAAAGAGATGGAAGGCACGGTTGGGGATGCCGGAATTCAGGTGAACCCCGCCGTTGTCCTCCTCCGTGTCCACATAGCCGGCCATCGTTGCCGGCTGCGGGTCCCTGCCCAGGATGGGGTCGTCATAGGCGGTGCCGGGGGCCGCCAGGGAGCGCAGGGCCCGGCCCCGCACCTTGTCGGTGAACAGCCCCTCGCCGACCAGCCAGCTGGCGTCCGCCGCGTCCTGCCCGGCCACGAACTGCTCCACCAGCACCCCGAGGATGTCGGCCATGGACTCGTTGAGGGCGCCGGACTGGCCGCGGTATTCCAGGTTGGTGGTGTACTGCAGCAGGCCGTGGCCCAGCTCGTGCGCGATGACCGAGAGCGAGGAGGTGAAGGATTCGAAGATCTCCCCGTCCCCGTCGCCCATCACCATTTGCGTGCCGTCCCAGAACGCGTTGGCGTAGTGCAGCCCGTAGTGCACGGTGCCGCCCAGGTCCAGCCCGGCGCCGTCAAGCGCATTGCGCCTGAGCATCGAGACCAGGAACCTGTGGACGGCGCCCAGCCCCTCGTAGGCGCGGTTGGCGTCCTCGTCCTCCACGGGTGCCCGGCCCTCCGTGCGGGTGGCCGACCCGGGGGTGGTCTCGGCACCCTGTGCGTCCGAGATGGTTCGGGCCAGGCGCCCCGAGGGCCCCATGAGCCGACGGATGTCGGTGGCCGTGGTGGCCCGGTCATGCAACAGGGCCTGGTCAAGCAGCAGGGTCCGGCGCGCCCTGGTGGCGATGCGGGCACGGACCTCGTTCCCGGGATCCTTATGGTCTTCGGGAGGCGGCGGCGGGGAGATGAATGCGCGCATTCCCTCCGGCGGCTCCCAGGCGCCGTCGCAGGCCGCCATCGACATCAGCAGATACGGGGGAACGGCATGGTGCCGGGGTAGGGGGTCCGCGGCCGGAGGATGTGTTGCCTTGTACATGGGGCCAACTCTCCCACCGGTTCCTGAGCGGCGAATGTGAGTGCGCTGTGCCGGGGAATCGTGGCTAAACTGGGGGCCAGGTACGGCGCCGCGCCGGCGCCTGGGAGCGCCCGGTCGGCCGGGTGCCGGTGAGGAAAAGGGACCATGGGGAATCCAGAGGACGCAGCGCACGAACCCGAGAACGGACCGTCGTTTGGCGATCCCAACGACCCGCGCTGGTCGCAGAACCCGCACGCGGCACCGCCGCGCAACCCGTACCTCGACATGCCGCTGGATGCGCCGCCGGTCGCCGGCGGCCCGGACGGACGCGGATACGGATTCGCCGGCCAGGGCGGCAGGCCGGGACAGAACTCCGCACAGCAGGCGGGCGGGCCCTCCGGCCATCCGCGGCAATACCCGCCACCGGCCCACCCGCAGCCCGGCTACCCGATGCAGGCCCAGCAGCCGGCGGGCGTCTTGGCCATCGTGTCACTGGTGACCGGAATCATCGGCGTGGTCACCGGCGGGATGCTGCTTCTTCCCCAGATCGCCGCGATCATCTGCGGGCACCTGGCCCTTCGCCGCGAACCCCACATGCGCGGAATCGCCATTGCGGGACTTGTGACCGGCTACCTGATGCTGGGGTTCATCGTGCTGGGCGCGCTTTTCCTCATCGTCGTCCTGACCGCCTCGTTTTCTTCCTATTCCTCCTAGCCGGGAACACCGGCCCCAGACGCGAGCAGCGGCCACACCGGGATCTCGAAGACCGGTTGTGGCCGCTGCTTTTGTGCGGGCGGAGGGGTGGGGTTCCTAGCGGACCTCGCCCATCAGCTTCTTCAGTGCCGGGGCGGCCAGCAGCAGGGCAACGCCCAGCACGATCGCGGTTCCGCCCAGGGCCAGGAAGTAGGCGACCTCGTTGCCCTCGGTGTAGAAGCCGGCCAGGATGCCGGCCAGCGTGGTGCCCAGTGACACCGAAAGGAAGAACAGCGCGATCATCTGCGTGCCGAAGGCGGCCGGGGCCAGCTTGGTGGTCACGGACTGGCCGATCGGGCTGAGCAGCAGCTCGGCCAGCGTGCACAGCAACAGGATGCCGACCAGCACCAGCAGCGGGGTCTTCTCCAGCGAATTCATCGGGATGAAGACCAGGAAGGCCAGGCCGACCAGGACCAGCGACAGGGAGAACTTGACGACGGTGCCCGGCTGCCGGGTGCCCATCTTGGTCCACAGGGCCGCGAACACGCCGGCCAGCACGATGATGAAGACCGGGTTGATCGACTGGACCCAGGAGGCGGGCATTTCCCAGCCAAAGAGCGAACGGTCCAGGCGCTCCTGCGAGTACACGGCGATAAAGGTGAACTGCTGCTGGAACAGCGCCCAGAACGCGGCCGAGGCGATGTACAGCGGGATGAAGGCGAGCACGTGCTTGCGTTCAACCGCGGTGACGCGCTTGGAACGCAGCATCAAGGTGAAGTAGATGACCGAGGCCAGGATGACGGCGTACGCAATGGTGCGTGCCAGGGACTCGGCGGTGACGATCTTCAACGCGAAGGCGACCACCACCAGGGCGATGAAGGCCAGGAGGCCGAGCAGGTACTTCCTGCGCTCGCCGGCGGGCAGCGGGTTGCCGACCGCCTTGACGGAGTCGGGCAGGTTCTTGCGTCCGGTGAGGTAGATCCCGACGCCGATGGCCATGCCGATCGCGGCGGCGGCAAAGCCGACGTGGAAGCCCCAGCGCTGCTGCAGGAAGCCGGTGAGCAGGGGGCCGAGCAGGCCGCCGATGTTCACGCCCATGTAGAAGATGGAGAAGCCGGCGTCGCGACGGGTGTCTTCCTTGGAGTAGAGCGAACCGACCAGGGCGGTCGCGTTGGCCTTCAGCCCGCCGGAGCCGATGGCCACCAGCACCAGGCCTGCGGCCAGACCGGTGGCGCCGGGCAGGGCCGCCAGGGCAAGGTGTCCGGCCATGATCAGGAAGGCCGAGCAGAGCAGGACCTTTTCCGATCCGAGCAGGCGGTCGGCGAGCCAGGCCCCGAGGATGGTGCTCAGGTAGACGGCGCCGCCGTAGGCGCCGACCAGGGACAGCGCCAGGTCCTGGGGGATCCCGAGCCCGCCGTCGGCGACGGAGAAGTACATGTAGTACGCAAGGATCGCTTGCATCCCGTAGAAGGAGAAACGTTCCCACATCTCGATGCTGAACAGGTTCGAGAGCGTTTTGGGGTGGCCAAAGAAACCGGTCGAGGACTGATCCTTCAGCGAGGTGGATATAGACATGTCTCCAATTTTTCGCCCGTGACGCGCGTCATGCCCACTTTGTAGACCAATCTCACATTTTGGACAGTTGCTCCGCCAGGGCCAGGAGCTGGGCTTCCGAGCCGGTCCTGCCGATCAATTGCACGCCCATCGACAGCCCGCCGGCGGTGGTCAGGGTCGGAACCGTGATCGCCGGAAGGCCGGAGACGTTCACCATCGAGGTGAAGGGGGTGTACTGGCACTGGCGCATGTAGTCGGTGTCGGCGTCCTGCGAGGTGTAGAAGCCGATTTCCGGGGGAGCGAACGCCATCGCCGGAGTCAGCACCACGTCATAGCGGCCCCACTGGGTGCGGAAGTCGGCGGCGATTTGGGTCAGGCGGCGTGCCGCCTCCACGGAGGTCTTCGCCTCGCGGGCGGTGGCGCGTTCGCGGAAGGAACGTGCCAGGGTTCCCAGCTTTGCCTCGCTTCCCGCCGGGATGGGAGCGGCCGCCAGTCCGCCGGTCCAGACCGTGGAAAACGTCTGGGGGTAGGCGGCGTCGTAGAAGATTTCGGCCTCCTCGAGGTGGTGGCCCCGGGCGCCCAGGACCTTGATCCCGCGGTTCAGTGCGACATGGGCATCAGCGGAAAGCCTGATTTCGTACACCGAGGCAAAGGGGCTGGCGGTGCTGACCCCGATCCGCAGTCCGCGCAACGCATCGACGGCGCCCTCGTCCAGGGCCTCGAGGTAGGTCTCGCGGGTCGGGTCGACCATGGCATCCATAAGCAGGGCGGCGTCCAGGGCGGTGCGGGCCAGCGGGCCGGACACCGTGAGCTTCGGTGCCCCGAAGCCGTCGACCGTGCCGTCAAGGACGTCGCTGGGGATGGTTCCCAGGCCTGGCTTGAGTCCGATCAGGCCACAGGCCGAGGCGGGAATCCGGACCGATCCGCCGCCGTCGCTGCCCGGGCCAAAGGGCAGCATGCCGGATGCGACGGCCGCCGCCTCCCCGCCGCTTGAACCGCCGGCGGACAGTGCCGGGTCCAGCGGGTTGCGGGCCGGCGGCGCCACGTCGTTCTCCGAGTGACAGCTCAACCCGAACTCGGGCACCTGGGTCTTGCCCAGGGAAATCGCACCGGCCCGGGACAGCGTGGCCACCAAGGGCGAATCCTTCTCCGGAACCACGGGATCAAAGGCGGCGGTCCCGTAGCCGGTCGGCACGCCGGCCACATCCAGCAGGTCCTTGTAGCCCAGCGGCATGCCGTGGAGCATGCCGGGCGCGACCCCCGCTGCGTGCCGTTCATCGGCGGCGGCCGCCGCGGCCATCGCGCGCTCGGCGGTGACGGTGACGAACGACCCCAGTGCGGGGTTGAGCTCCTCGATGCGCGCCAGGAAGTGCGCGGCGGCCTCGCGCGCCCCCAGCTCCCCGCGGCGCAACGCATCGCGAAGTTCCAGTGCGGTCAACGTGGCTATCTCGGACATCAACGACTCCTTCTGCGGTGGCGGGCGGCCCGGGCTTCCGGTTGCCCCTCCCCTTGAGCGTAGTACGGGTCGCGGGCCACGGGCGCGGGCGCCGTGGGCTGCCCCGGAGCCGGCTCCAATGGCCGGGCGCGGACCGCAACATCCGCTTCACCGACCCCGTGGGCAAGTGCCCCCGGGCGCTAGGCTGGTGGGCAACAGAACAACTGCTGGGCCAAAGGAGTGCCATGAGTGATTTCGAAACGGTTACGGTCGACCAGGTTCCCGCCGGCGCACTGATCCTTGACGTCCGCGAGGACTACGAATGGGTCGAGGGGCACGCCGCGGGAGCCATCCACATCCCGCTGGGCGACCTGCCGCTCCGCCTCGAGGAACTCGACCCCGACACCGACGCATACATCATTTGCCGCACCGGCGGCCGCTCGGCCCAGGCCGCGGCCTGGCTGGTCGCCCAGGGGTACAGCGCCCTCAACATCGCGGGCGGTTCCGGGGCCTGGCTCGAGGCCGGACTGAAGCTGGAGAGCGAAAACGGGCAGGAGCCCAACGTCCGATGATCTACACCTACTTGGGACCGGCGGGGACCTTCACCGAGGCCGCGCTGCTGCAGGTTCCCGGCGCCGGGGACTCCGAACGCATCCCGGCTGCCAACGTCAACGCGGCCCTGGACAAGGTCCGCAGCGGGGAAGCCGACGCTGCCATGGTCCCCATCGAGAACTCGGTCGAGGGCGGGGTTTCCACCACCCTCGATGCGATCGCCACCGGCGAGGCCCTGCAGATCATGCGCGAGGCCCTGGTGACAATCACCTTTGTGCTGGCCGTGCGCAAGAACATCGACTCCATCGACCAGATCCGCACGGTCGCCACCCACGGCCACGCCTGGGCACAGTGCCGCGGGTGGGCCGAAACGAATATTCCGGGCGCGGAATTCGTTCCCGCCTCCTCCACCGCTGCCGGAGCGCTGGGCCTGCTGGACGATGAAACCAGCCACGACGCGGCCATTTGCTCGCCGCTGGTCGCCGAGGAACGCGGGCTGAAGGTCCTGCGCACGGGCATCGAGGACAACCAGGGAGCAGTCACCCGCTTCGTGTTGGTCACCCGCCCGGGCCCGATTCCTGCGCCCACCGGCGTGGACAAAAGCACCGTGATCCTGCCGCTGGCCGAGGACCGCCCCGGTGCGCTGATGGACATCCTGGAACAATTCGTGGTCCGCGGGGTCAACCTCAGCCGCATTGAATCGCGTCCCACCGGCGAGGGCATGGGCAAGTACTTCTTCTCCGTCGACGTCGACGGGCACCTGGCCCAGGAACGCGTGGCCGACGCCCTGACCGGCTTGCACCGGGTCTGCCCGGACCTGCGGTTCCTGGGATCCTATCCGGCGGCCGAGGGGCTTTCCTCATCGGTGGATGCCCACAATTCCGACGCCGCGTTTTCCAAGGCACAGGCCTGGGTTTCCGGACTCAGGACGCGCCTGCCCAAGTAGGGCGGTGCGTCGTTGCCGGGGACCGGGTCGCCGCTCCCCGGCAACGACATGGCCTTCTAGCCCAGGCGGATCTTCAGTGATGCGGGCTTGACCGAAACCTGGAGCCCGGTCACCAGCCCGGTGCCGTCGCCGTCGATCTGGGTGTTCATGGGTTCGTGGCAGCGCACCTTCAACGAGGCGCTCGGGTAAAAGCCCATCACCGGGATCGCGCCCCGGGCCCGGAACGCCGTCTTGAGGAAGATCCATCCCCATCCGGCGGCGCTGCGCGGGCTGAGCACCACCACATCCAGCACGCCGTCGTCGATCTTTGCCTCCGGAACCAGGTCCAGGCCCTGCAGCTTCCCGCAGTTGGCAAAGAGCACCGAGCGCACGCTACGTGTCTGCTCGTTGCCGCCGTCGAGGGCGATCGAGATCTTCTTGCGCTTGCCCGGCAGGTGCCGGAACCCGGCCTCCGAGTAGGCGAGCCAGCCGACCTTGGCCTTGAGCTCCTCGTTGGTGTCGTCCATGACGTCGGCATCCGTGCCGACGCCGGCAATCACCAGGAATGCGTGCTCGCTGCTGCTTCCGTCGAGGTGGTCCAGCGTGATCGAACCGGTGTCGATGGTGCGCACCGGCCCGCGAACTGCCCCGAATGCCGCGGTGCCGATGTCCTCGAGCGGCACATCGACGTTGCGGGCCAGCAGGTTCCCCGTGCCCAGCGGAATCAGCCCGAGGGTGGCCTCGGTGTCGCGCAGGACCTCGGCCACGGCGCGGACGGTGCCGTCGCCGCCTGCGGCAATGACCACGTCACAGCCGGCTTCCAGGGCCTTGCGGGCGGCACCCTGTCCCGGGTCATCCACCTCGGACTCAAAGACCAGGGGCTCCACCAGGCCAGCCTCGGCGCACACATGCTGCACCGCGGATATCGCCTCATCCGTTCCTGACTTCGAAGGGTTGACCACCAGTGCCACCTTGAGGGCGGACGTGGCAGTCCCCACGACGGGAGCCAGGGATGCCGGCCGATTCCGGTCCACGAGCCGGCGCACGGAGAGCCAACTAATTGTTGCCGCCGTGCCCGCGGCACCCGCGCTGATCAGGGCAAAGAGTCGATTACGTTGCATAGTCTCCCCAGACTAACGGGGATTGCTAGGCTTAGGACGTGATCGACGTAAAAGTACTCAGTGAAAATCCAGATACCTTCCGCGCATCGCAGCGCGCCCGCGGGGCGGATGAGTCCCTGATTGATGCGATTTTGGCCGCAGATACAGCGCGCCGCGAGTCGATTGCATCCTTTGAGGCGCTGCGTGCCCAACAGAATGCCTTCAGCAAGAGGGTCGGCGCGGCCAAGGGCGAGGAAAAGCAGGCGCTGCTGGCCGAGGTCAAGGACCTGGCCAAAAACGTCAAGGAGGCGCAGGCCGCCTCCGACGCCGCGGCCGAGACCTACACGAAGCTGCAGCGCTCCATTCCCAACCTGATCCTGGACGGCGTGCCCTCCGGCGGCGAGGACGACTTCACCGTCGTCAAGCACGTGGGAACTCCCCGAGACTTCGCCGCCGAGGGCTTTGAACCGCGCGACCACCTCGAACTCGGCGAGCTGCTCGGCGCGATCGACATGGAACGCGGCGCGAAGGTCTCCGGATCCCGCTTCTACTTCCTCAAGGGCATCGGTGCCCGCCTGGAAATCGCACTGATGAACATGGCGCTGGACCAGGCCGTGCAAAACGACTTCATCCCGATGATCACCCCCACGCTGGTGCGCCCCGAAACCATGCAGGGCACCGGCTTCGACGTCGAGCACGACGACGAGATCTACAAGCTCGAACGCGACGACCTCTACCTGGTGGGAACCTCCGAGGTGGCCCTGGCCGGGTACCACGCCAACGAGATCCTCGACCTGTCGGATGGACCGACGCGCTACGCCGGCTGGTCCTCCTGCTACCGCCGCGAGGCCGGTTCCGCGGGCAAGGACACCCGCGGCATCATCCGCGTCCACCAGTTCAACAAGCTGGAAATGTTCGTCTACTGCTCCCCGGAGCAGTCCGAGGCTGAGCACGCCAAGCTGCTGGCCTGGGAAGAGGAAATGCTCGCCAAGGTCGAGCTGCCCTACCGCGTCATCGACACCGCGGCCGGGGACCTGGGCATGAGCGCTGCACGGAAGTTCGACTGCGAGGCATGGGTCCCGACCCAGGACGCCTACCGCGAGCTGACCTCCACCTCCAACTGCACCACCTTCCAGGCCCGCCGCCTGAACATCCGCGAACGCGAAATCGGCGCCGACGGCAAGCCGGGCAAGACCCGCGCGGTCTCGACACTCAACGGCACGCTGGCGACCACCCGATGGATCGTCGCCATCCTGGAGCACCACCAGAACGCCGACGGCTCGGTCAACGTGCCGGTCGCACTGCGCCCGTACCTCGGTGGCATGGAAGTCCTTCCCGTCCTGTAGCCCAGGGGCCGAAGAACGCTGCACCAACCGTTGGGAGGAGGCATCCGCCTCCTCCCAACGGCGGTTAACGGCGGTGTCGTCGTTGGGAATACCGGCGGTTCGGGCGGCATTCACGCATCGTTCATGACACATTGTGGGTTGGCTCATGCCCAGAAAGCGGATTTGATGCTTCACTGGATAAATGACAGTTATGACAAGAACCGGCATCGAAGACCGGTCAGAAGCAATCGACACCCACATGATCTGCCTTGACGTCGACGGCACCCTGGTCAACCACGTCGGGGAAATGAGCCCGGCGGTCAAGGACTCGGCACGCGCCATCGTCGCGGCCGGCCACGAGGTCGTCATTTCCACCGGACGCTCCCTCGGTGCGACCCTGCCGGTCATCCAAATGCTCGGCATCGAAAACGGCTATGCCGTCTGCTGCAACGGCGGCGTCACGGTGCGCATCGACACAGCCCTTGAAGACGGCTACGAAGTCATCGAACGCAAGACCTTCGACCCCGCCCCCGCGTTGCACGCCCTGCTCAAGGCGCTACCCACCGCGAAGTACGCATTGGAAGACGACGCGGGCCAATTCCTTTCCACCGAGCGCTTCGAGGATGCCAGCTTTGGCGTCGTCGCCACCCCGGTGACGCTGGACAAGATGCTCGAAGCCACGGCCGTCCGACTGGTGGTCTTCTCCACCGACGCCACCGCCGAGGAATTCGGCGAGGCGGTGGGCACCCTGGGATTGGCCGGGGTCACCTACTCGGTGGGCTGGACGGCATGGCTGGACATCGCCGCCGAGGGCGTCACCAAGGCCAGCGGCCTCGAGGCGCTGCGCACGGGCCTCGGATTCGACATCGAGCAGACCATCGCCGTGGGCGATGGCCGCAACGACATCGAGATGCTGTCCTGGGCAGGACGCGGCGTGGCCATGGGCCAGGCCCCGGACGAGGTCAAGGCCGCGGCGGACGAAATCGCCGCGGGCGTTGACGACGACGGACTGGCGACGGTCCTGCAGGACATTCTGGTGCGCAAGGCCGCCTAGTCCCCGCATGAACGACCAGAACGTCCGCCGCGGCACATCGCCGGGGCGGACGTTCGGTTTAACCGCCAGTGGTGTCGCGGGCGCACCGGAGGGGGCATCCATGCGGAATCCCCGTCCCCGGGCCGCGGTGTGTGGACCGGCACCCGAATGCGTGCCGTCGATTCGCTGGCCTATGCTTAAACCCATGAAACGCGCCGGAATCCTTGCCCTGTCCTTGTTCGGCGCCGGGGTGCTGGTGACCGGGTGCACGTCCCCGGACGTCATCTGCAACACCGGCAAACCCGGTATCGAAGAAGCCATGGGCCACCTGGTGGAATCGACACTCGCCGGGGACCAAATCGAGGTGTGCAGGGTGACCACCACGGGCGGGACCGACACCGTGGGGGAACAGTTCGACAGGTTGAGCGCCGAACTCGGCCGGCTCGGCGTTGCCGCCGGGTTTACCGTGGAACCCGTGAAGGATTCGACCATGGGCCACTGGTCGCAGCTGGAACTGAGCACCCCGAGCCACCCCGAGGGCGAGCGCTTTGACGTGTTCGAGCGCGGGGGGAAGTACACGATCGGGTGGCTCGAGTTCGAGCAGGAACTGCTGCCCGCACCGACAAAGTAGGGCCGGCTCCCGGGCCGGCGGCTAGACGCCGAATAGCCCGATGACCAGGCCCATCACCATGAATGTCACCAGCTCGTGGAGGCAGTTCAGCGCGGTGAGCCCGACCGGGCGGCCCTCGAAGGCGTCGTGGGTGATGAAACGCGCCGCCGTGAAGCCGCCCCACAGGATCAGGGCCGTCAACAGCGCGTTGGTGAGGTAGGAGCCGCCGTAGAAGTCGAACGACAGGTACGTCGCCCCGGCCAGCACCCAGGCGCTGATGAAACTGACGATGAGGGTCACCACGATCGGGACGACGGCGCTCTTGGCCTCGCCCGGGGTCACCTTGGCCACCCGCATCCAGTAGTTGCCGAACACCTTCGGCGTGTACCAGATGCTGCCAACCACCATGGTCGAAAGCGTGGCAACAACCACGGCGATCCAATTAATTTCCGGAACCATCGTTTGCTCCTCCTGACATCGTGCGGGGACGGAATCCCGACCCCGGTGTACGGGTCGTCAATATCGCCGATACTACGGGCAAAACCACAGGTTGACTAGGGAACCGGAGTTTTTTGACGCGGACTAGAGGGCGGACGGGGCGTCGGGGGATTCAATCCAGCGCAGGAGCCTGGCGGCCGCCGGGCGGGCGGCCCATTCCTCGACCCATGCGGAGCGGACCACTGCCTTGGAGACGGCCTGGGCGCTGATGCCCAGCTCCGCCGCGACGTGCTTTTGCTGTCCGCGCACCCCCGGGGTGAGCAAATCGAGCACTGCCCATTCGGCGGCGCTGCGGGTGCTGACAATTTGCCCGAGCAGGCGCAGCACCGCCTCGGCCTCCGCGGCGACGGCGGCGTCCGGACCGATGACGCTCAGCGGTATGCGTTCCCCGGTGTGCTCGGAGCGCTCGACGGCGGTGTGGGCGTAGCCCAGTGCGGTGCCCTGGAGGTATTGCGCCTCGCGCGGGACCGGCTCGTACAGGCTTCCGACGCCGAGGCCGACCAGCCAATGGTGGCTGCGCAGTGCGCGGAGCGTCGCGTCGACGGCGTCCTCGGCGCGCTCGGGGACGCCGATGAGCAGGGACGGCCCGGAGCGCTGGAACGGGGCCAGCGCGGAAATTCCGGACAGCGAGCGAAGCATTTCGTCGCCGAGGTCGCCGTCGCCGCGCCGATCACGTTGTTTGAGGGTTACGAGGTACACATTCCCAATTATGCAGCGAAACGCCGCTTTCGTCCGGCTAAACGGCGAAGCGGAGTGCCGCTGCCGGTGGGCCGCCGGAGGCCAGACGCAGCCTACGGGGCGGTAGAGCGGACTTCCTCGGTGCTTCTTTCTGGCCGGAGTTCGACGATGCAGAATCGCAGGAACAATTGGGTGACCGGTCCGATGGCCACGGCGTACAGGACGGTGCCGAATCCGACGATGCCGCCCAGGAACCAGCCGATGACCAGCACGATGACCTCGACGCCGGTGCGAGCCAGGCGCAGGCTGACGCCGGTGCGTGCATGCAGCCCCGTCATCAGTCCGTCGCGCGGACCCGGGCCCAGCTGGCTGCCGATGTAGAGCCCGCCGCCGAGTCCGTTCACCAGCAGGGCCCCGACGAAGAGGGCCAGTTGGGCGGGCAGGCCGTGGGCCTCGGGAATGAGCGCCAATCCGATGTCGGCCGAAACGCCTAGCCAGAGGACATTGGCGATGGTGCCAAGTCCGGGCATCTGGCGCAGGGGGATCCACAGCAGCAGCACAATGAACCCGAAGAGGATCACCACGGTGCCCAGGCTGAGGCCGGTGTGCAGGGTGACGCCGTAGTGGAGCACGTCCCACGGGGCCAGGCCGAGGCCCGAACGGACAAAACCCGCCATGGCCAGGCCAAAGAGTGTCAGGCCCACGAAGAGCTGGATCAGGCGCAGGGGAAGTCGCCCGGCGCGCAATTGCGCGAGTGGTGTCAGGCGGGCCAATTCGGGGGAGCGGAACTTTGTCATGGATCAATCATCCCGGTAAGTGGCCTTCAAAAAAAGTGCCAATTGGTGCACACTGGACTCATGCCAGTCATCCAGCGCCATCTTCCCGCCCGACGCCTGCGCGGGATGCTGGGCGAGCGGGCCGGGGAACAACCCGCCTACACCTGGCTTTCGGAGGGAATCCGGCACCTCGTGGCCAACGGCCGGGTGCTTCACGGGACCATGTTGCCCAGCGAACGCGAATTGGTGGCCGAGCTCGGAATGAGCCGCACCACCGTCACGCGCGCCTACCAGGAGCTTCGCGAACGCGGCTTTGCCGAGGCCAGGCAGGGCTCGGGGACCAGGATCCGGATTCCCGGCGGGGAGATCGGCGGCGGGTTCGAGCCGCTGGCCGTGGGAGTCCAGGAAACACTCCCGCCCGGGGGAATCGACCTCACCTGCGGTGCTCCCACGGCCCCGCTGGGACTGGCCAGCTACTACGAACGCGCCCTTGACCAGCTGCCCGGCTACATTGGCGGGATGGGCTACTACCCGATGGGGCTGCCCGTGCTGCGCGAGGCAATAGCCGCGGACTACGCCCGGCGCGGCCTGCCCACCGGACCCGAACAGATCATCGTCACCGCCGGCGCGCTGTCGGGGGTGGCCACCGCGGCCCGGGCGGTGCTTGCACGCGGTGCCCGGGTGCTGGCCGAAAGCCCCAGTTACCCCAACTCGGTGACCTCGCTGCGGCAGCACGGCGCCCGCATGACGGCACTGCCCATCGGGCCCGAGGGCAGCGACGTCCCGGGCATCGAGGCGGCACTGGCCCGCGGCGGCATCGGGGCCATGCTGTGCCTGCCCGATTTTCACAACCCCACCGGAACGTTGCTGGACAACGAGGGACGCGAGCGCTGGGCGCGGGCATTGGCACGCAACGGCGTGCAGGGGATCGTTGACGAGACGAACGCCGAGCTGTGGCTGGACGAGCGGCCGCCGGTGTTTCCCATGGCGAAGTTCGGCGAGAACCTGATCACCGTGGGCAGCGCCAGCAAGACGTATTGGGGAGGGCTTCGGCTCGGCTGGATCAGGGCGCCGCGGGCATTGGTCGGGGCCATCAACCAGGTGCGGGCCACCGTTGACCTCGGCGCACCGGTGCTCGAGCAGCTGGTGCTGAACCTGCTCATCACCGAACGCGCGGGCCTGGACGGGCAGACGCGTGCCGGACTCCGCAAAAGCCGCGACTGGCTACACGGCGCCCTCGAGGCGGAACTGCCCGAATGGAAGATCCGAAAGCCCGGCGGGGGCATGTCGTTGTGGTGCAATCTTCCTGCGCCCCGGTCCATGGCCGTGGTGGCGCGGGCCCGGAAGGCCGGCCTGGTGCTGAGCCCCGGTTCCACCTTCGCCGTGGATGACCACGGCCTGGACCACTGGTTGCGCGTGCCCTACGCCCTTGACGGTGAACATCTGGGCCAGGCCCTGCCGCTGCTGGTTGCGGCCTGGAAGGCTGTCGCCTGATTCCCGCCCACGGCAAAACCCCGCCCCGCGGCATTAAACGGCGACGGGGCCCGAACAACGCGTCAACGCGATGAATCGGACCCCGTCCCCGGGATGCGGCAATGCCGGCGAAAAACCTAGGCCTGGGCCTTGTAGCGCTCGATCGAGCGCTCCAGCTCGGCCTCGGCCTCGGCGCGCCCCATCCAGCCCTCGGCCTTGACCCACTTGCCCGGCTCCAGGTCCTTGTAGCGCAGGAAGAAGTGCTCGATTTCCTTGATGAGCCACCCGTCGAGGTCCTCGAATTCCTGGATGTGGTCAAAGCGCTTGTCGGCCGGAACGCAGACGAGCTTGGCATCTCCGCCGCCGTCGTCGGTCATGTTGAACACGGCGATCGGGCGGGACTCCACCACGACGCCCGGGAACAGGTCAACGCCCGGGATGAAGACCAGGGCGTCCAACGGGTCGCCGTCTTCGCCCAGGGTGTCATCGAAGAAGCCGTAGTGCGTCGGGTACTGCATGGACGTGAACAACACGCGGTCCAGACGCAGGCGGTGGGTCTCGTGGTCGATCTCGTACTTCACGCGCGATCCGGCAGGGATCTCGATGGTGACGTCGTGGCTCATGAAAAGTCTCCTCGACTCTCGCGACCAGCGGCACTCACGGATGCGGGCGCGTCCGATTGCCGTCTAGTCTTAGGTAGCTGCGCTTAAGGGTATATGGCGCACGCTGACTACGACGATTTCGGGGATGTTGAATGAAGCATGCGAGCCAAATCCGGCGCCTGGGCATCACGGCGGTGGTCCTGGGCTTGCTGATGGGCCTGGTGGCGTTCTTCCTCATTCCCGTGGCGGCTTCGGGGTTCGCAGCCAAGGAGGCCGTCGAGGAGCCGGTTCCCCCGGTGCTCGCCCCCGCCGCTGCCACGGCGCTGCCTCCGCTTGATCCCGCGGCTCCGGCACCGGTTGCCGCCGTGCTGGCAGCGAAGCTGGATCCGATCCTGTCCGCCGCCCCCGCCGATGCCTCCGTCAGCGCCGGCGTCATCGACGTGGCAAGCGGGGAGACACTGTATTCGCATGCCGGCGACCAGCCGGGCATCCCGGCCTCGAGCCTGAAGGTGTTCACCGCCATTGCCGCCATGCAGGTGATCGGCGAAGACCATCGCTTCACCACCAGGGCGGTGCTCGCGGACCCGAACACCGTGGTGCTGGTGGGTGGCGGAGACGTGCTGCTGGGCGCCGGCACGGGTGCGGAATCAGCCAGCGGCCGGGCCGGGCTCGAGACGCTCGCACGTCGTGCCGCAAAGTCGCTGGTGGCGGCCCGCGCCGCCGGGGAAACCGCCGACGCGGTGTCAGTCCAGCTGGACGACTCGCTCTTTGCCGGCCCGGCGCTGAACCCCGACTGGGACGCGTCGCTTGTCACCACCAACAACATCGCGCCCCTTTCCCCCGTCGCCCTGTACGGGGCCCGCGCCAACGCCAATCCGAAGGCCGAACGGGTGGGGGACCCGGGCATGTATGCGGCGACGACATTCGCCAAGGCGCTGCGCACCGCCGTGGGCTCGGCGGCCGGCGGCCCGCAGGTCGCCACCGAGGTCACGCGCTCCGCCCCCGGTGTGCAGGGCACCGAGCTGGGTGCAGTCACCTCCGCCACGCTGGGCGAACAGGTCAGGTTCATGCTGGAGGTCTCGGACAACTACGTGGCCGAGGCGCTCGGCCGCCTCGTCGCGGTGAAGCTGGGCCAGCCGGGGGACTACACCCACGGAGCCGCCGCGGTGAAGCAGGCGCTCGCCGACCTGGGCATCGACACCACGGGGATGGCACTGACGGACACCTCCGGGCTGGCCAACACCAACCGCGTGAGCCCGCTGGCCCTGGCTCGGGCGCTGGCATACGCGGCAACCTCGGAACACGCCGCGCTGCGCAACCTCGGCTACGGCCTCCCGGTTGCAGGAGCGACCGGAACCCTGTCCACCCGGCTCGGCGCAGTCGACACGCGCGGGATGGTGCGCGCCAAGACCGGATCGCTCATGGAGGTCTCCAGCCTCAGTGGCCTCACCGTGACCCGGGACGGACGGGCACTGGCCTTCTCGATCCTCGTGAACACCCGTGACCGTACCATCGGGCCACAGCGGCAGCTGCTCGATGCCGCCGGGGCGGCACTCACCCGCTGCGGGTGCAGCTAGGTGCGGGCTCCCGCGCCGCGCCAGGGCCGGGGATTTTTTGCCCAGCGCGCAATCCCGCCGCGCTGGCGAAAAGCGTGATGGGATGGAAGGCATGGACACCACCGACTTCCGGCTGATCAATTGGGACCTCGCCGCCACCACCGCGGCCAAGCTGGCCGGCGCCGGACCCAGCCTCACCGGCCCCGAAATTGCCGCGGTGGTCGCCGACCTGCGCGCCAAGGCCGAGGCATCGGTCGAGCACGTGCACCGCATCACCGGGTTGGCGGCGGCCGCGGACCTGCGCGATTCGCAAGTGCTCATTGTCGACCGGCCCGGCTGGGCCAAGGCGAACACCCAAAGCTTCGAGGCGATGCTGGGCCCGGCCATGGAGAACCTGGCCAAGACCCGCGGCGAGAAGATCAGCGAAGCCACCCAGCTGCTTTCCTCCACGGCCACCGGCGTGGAGATGGGCGCCATCCTGGCCTTCATGTCCTCCAAGGTGCTGGGCCAGTACGACCCCTTCGCGGGCCTGCTGCGCGCGGACCTTCCGGCCGGGGGCCGGCTGATGCTGGTGGCGCCGAACATCGTGGCCATCGAGCGGGAACTGAAGGTCGACACCGACGACTTCCGGCTCTGGGTCACTTTGCACGAGCAAACCCACCGGGTGCAATTCGCCGCCGCCCCGTGGCTGCGCGAGCACCTGCAGTCCAAGATCGCCGAGCTGCTGGCCTCGCTGCTGGCCGAGCCCGAGGCGCTGGGCGAGCGCCTGCGCGCCGCCGCGTCGGAGGTCATCCGCGGCAAGAAGGACCTGGAGACGGCAGGCGCCGACCTCGGGGAGGCAGGAGGACCAACCGGGGAGACCGGGCTGCTGGCCTCGCTGCGCACCGGCGAGCAAAAGGCGATCCTCTCGCACATCACCGCGGTGATGTCCCTGCTGGAGGGGCACGCCAACGTGGTGATGGACGCCGTGGACTCCTCGATCGTGCCCTCGGTGCGCACCATCCGCCAGCGCTTCGGCGCCCGCGGCAAGGACCGCGGCATGGTGGAGAAGTGGCTGCGCAAGCTGCTGGGACTGGACGCGAAGATGCGCCAATATGCCGACGGGCAGCGCTTCGTCTCCAAGGCGGTGAAGCTCATGGGCATGGAGGGCTTCAACCGGGTCTGGGAGGGCCCGGAAAACCTTCCCACCGAGCACGAGCTGCACCACCCGGAGCAATGGGTGGCGCGCATGGGCGGGAACCCGGCCGGGCCGCAGGCACCGGCAAACGACTAGGCACGCACCCCACCGGGGGAGAGGGGCAGGGATGGGCGGGAAGCTGCCGCGCGCGCTGGCCGAGGCCCGCAACTCGATCCGCGCCATGGTGCCGCCGGGCGGCAAGGTGCTGGTGGCCTGCAGCGGCGGGGCCGACTCGCTGGCGCTGGCCGCTGCCGCGGCATTCCTGCACCGCAAGATGGAGATCGACGCCGGGGCAGTCATCATCGACCACCGGATGCAGCCGGGCAGCACCGAGGTGGCCCACCGGGCGGCCGCCCAATGCCGGGAGCTTGGCCTCGGAGAGGTGCTGGTGCTCCGGGTCAACGTGGACGGAGGCAGCGAACAGGCGGCCCGCACCGCGCGCTACGCCGCCTTCGGGGAGGCCCTGAGGCAAACCGGCGCCGACCACGTGCTGCTCGGGCACACCCTGGACGACCAGGCCGAACAGGTGCTGCTGGGGCTGGCCCGCGGTTCCGGGACGCTCTCGCTTGCCGGGATGCCGGCCGCGCGCGGGCCCTACCTGCGCCCGCTGCTGGCCCTGGGACGGGCGGATGTCGAACTGATCTGCCGCCACGAGGGGCTTGAGTACTGGAACGACCCGAGCAACACCGACCCGCGCTACCTGCGCAACCGGGTGCGCCACGAACTGATGCCGGTGCTGCTTGGCGTGCTGGGGGACCACGTGCCCGCCGCGCTGGCACGGACCGCCGCGCTGGCCCGTGCCGACGCCGAATACCTCGACGGGTTGGCCGCGGGCGCGCTCAGCGAGGCGACCCTGGCCGCGCCGGCTGCCGCTGGCGGGGCAGACGACGGGGCCGCGGCCACGGTGTGCGACCTCGACCTGGCCCGCCTGCGCGCCATGCCCGAGCCGCTGCGCTCGCGCGCCCTGCGCCTTGCCGTGGTGAAAGCGGGGGCGCCGGCACCCGACTTCGAGCGCCTGGCCGCCCTCGAGGCCCTGGTGCTCGGCTCCAAGTCCGCCGGCCCGGTCCAGCTCGAGGGCCCGGTGTTTGCCACCCGCCTCGCCGGGGCCAGGCTGCCGGCGGGTGCGATCCCGGTCCTGCGGCTTGACGCCACGGCCCTGCGGCGCGGCAGAGGGTGAGAATTGCCTCACAATCCCGGGCCGCCAGCCGCAAGGCCGCGGCAACACCGGGGTGCCGCGCTCCCCACCGCAAGCCAGACTGTGGCACTCTAGTTCGTGGGTAGAAAACCCCCTTCGACCGGTATATCGCCGACCCCAGAACCAGGAGCCCTCGTGGATTCGAAAGATGTCAGCGCCGATTTGGCGCATGTCCTCTACACCAAGGAAGAAATCCAGGCCAAGATCAATGAGCTTGCCGCACGGATCGACGCCGACTACGTAGGCCGGGACATCCTGGTTGTCGGCGTGCTCAAGGGCGCCGTGATGGTCATGGCCGATCTGGTCCGCGCCCTGCACTCCCACGTGACCATGGACTGGATGGCGGTCTCCTCCTACGGCTCGGGCACCCAGTCCTCGGGCGTCGTGCGGATCCTCAAGGACCTCGACACCGACCTTCTGGGCAAGGACGTGCTGATTGTCGAGGACATCATCGACTCCGGCCTGACCCTGTCCTGGCTGCTGGCGAACCTGCACTCCCGCGGCCCGGCCTCGGTGGAAATCTGCACCCTGCTGCGCAAGCCGGAGGCAGCCAAGGTGGAGATCGACGTGAAGTACGTCGGCATGGAAATCCCCAACGAATTCGTGGTCGGCTACGGCCTGGACTTCGACGAGAAGTACCGCAACCTGGACTTCATCGGCACCCTGGCTCCGCACGTCTACCAGTAGCGCGCGGCACCCGCCGCGCCCGCGCCCTGCGGGGTGTGCATGGCCGTTTCCGGTTCCCCGGGGGCGGCCATTGGTGTTCTTACGCCCAAAGGGGAACTTACCGTGAAGCCCATCCGTGGGTACACATGAGGGCGTTTACTTAATTAACTTGTAGCAAGATGCCGGCGTCGCCCAGGCGCCCGGGCCGCCAAGGGCCTGAAAGCAGGAGGGATGGGGCGGGACCCCCAATCAATGAACGCGAAAAAGATCTTTAACAGCTGGATCGTCTGGGTGCTTCTGGGCGCCGCGGTGCTGCTGATTTTCCTGCCGACGCTTTTGGGCGGCAATTCCGGGCGCATCGACACCTCCGTTGGCATGCAATTGCTCAAGGACGACAAGGTCACCGAGGCGAAGATCTTCGACGGCGAGCAGCGCGTGGACCTGACGCTGAAGGAACCGCTGAACCTCGACGGCGAGGACAAGGGCAAGAACGTCTCGTTCTTCTACTCCCAGCCGCGCGGAACCCAGGTGGTGGAGGCCGTCAACGAGGCCAGCCTCTCCGGCTACACCGACCAGCCGGTGCAGAGCAACTGGTTCACCTCCATGCTCGGCTTCATGATCCCGATGATCCTGATCGTGGGCCTGTTCTGGTTCATCCTCTCCCGCTCCCAGGGCGGCGGATCCAAGGTCATGCAGTTCGGCAAGTCCAAGGCCAAGCTGATCACCAAGGACATGCCCCAGGTGACCTTCGTCGACGTCGCGGGCGCCGAGGAAGCCGTGGAGGAGCTCCACGAAATCAAGGAGTTCCTGCGCGAACCGGGCAAGTTCCAGGCGGTCGGCGCCAAGATCCCCAAGGGCGTGCTGCTCTACGGCCCTCCGGGCACCGGCAAGACGCTGCTGGCCAAGGCGGTCGCCGGCGAGGCCGGCGTCCCGTTCTACTCGATCTCCGGCTCGGACTTCGTGGAGATGTTCGTCGGCGTCGGCGCCTCGCGTGTCCGCGACCTCTTCGAGCAGGCCAAGACCAACTCCCCTGCCATCATCTTCGTCGACGAGATCGACGCAGTCGGTCGCCACCGCGGTGCCGGCATCGGCGGGGGCAACGACGAGCGCGAACAGACCCTCAACCAGCTGCTGGTCGAGATGGACGGCTTCGACGCGACCACCAACGTCATCCTGATCGCCGCGACCAACCGCGCCGACGTCCTTGACCCGGCGCTGCTGCGCCCGGGCCGCTTCGACCGCCAGATCCCCGTCGAGGCCCCCGACATGATCGGCCGCGAGCAGATCCTCAAGGTCCACGCGCAGGGCAAGCCGATGGCCACCAACGTGGATCTGAAGGCCGTGGCCAAGAAGACCCCCGGGTACACCGGCGCCGACTTGGCCAACGTGCTCAACGAGGCGGCGCTGCTGACCGCGCGCTCCAACGCCCAGCTGATCGACGACCGCGCCCTGGACGAGGCCATCGACCGCGTCATGGCAGGCCCGCAGAAGCGCAGCCGGTTGATGAAGGAACACGAGCGCAAGATCACCGCGTACCACGAGGGCGGCCACGCCCTGGTCGCCGCGGCAATGCGCCAGACCGCGCCGGTCACCAAGGTCACCATCCTGCCGCGCGGCCGCGCCCTGGGCTACACCATGGTGGTGCCCGACGACGACAAGTACTCGGTGACCCGCAATGAGCTGCTCGACCAGATGGCCTACGCCATGGGCGGGCGCGTGGCCGAGGAAATCGTCTTCCACGACCCCTCCACCGGAGCCTCCAACGACATCGAGAAGGCCACCGCCACCGCGCGCAAGATGGTCACCGACTACGGCATGTCCGAGCGCGTGGGCGCCGTGAAGCTGGGTTCCTCCTCGGGCGACGCCATGTACGGGCAGTCCGGCAGCCGCGACTACTCCGAGACCATGGCCAACGTGGTCGACGAAGAGGTCCGCGCGCTGATCGACACCGCACACGACGAGGCCTACGCGGCGCTGACCGAGAACCGCCACGTGCTTGACCGCCTGGCCCTGGCGCTGCTCGAGCACGAGACGCTGAACCAGAAGGAGATCGAGGAAATCTTCCACGACCTCACCAAGCGCCCCGAGCGCGACGTCTGGCTGAGCAAGGACACCCGCCCCGTGCACGCCGCCGGACCGGTCCTTTCCGCGAAGGAAATCGCCGCCGATGCCGCCGCCTCCACGTCCGGCGACGTCACCGGCGAGTAACCGATCGCACACACAGGCTAGGATCTGAAGGGTGAACGAGATCGATCAGTTTGAAGATGACAACGTCCAGGACCTCGGCGGCGTGGACCTGCTCCGCATCGAAAACGCGGTGCGCGAGATCCTCCACGCCATCGGCGAGGACCCGGACCGCGACGGGTTGGTGGAGACGCCCAAGCGCGTTGCCAAGGCCTATGCGGAGTTCTTTGCCGGGCTCCACCAGGACCCCGCGGACCACCTGAGCACCACATTCGACATCGAACACGACGAGCTGGTCCTGGTCAAGGACATCCCGTTCTACTCGACCTGCGAACACCACCTGGTGCCGTTCCACGGCACCGCCCACGTCGGCTACATCCCCGGACCAGAGGGGAAGGTCACGGGCCTGAGCAAGCTGGCCCGCCTGGTGGAGGTCTTTGCACGCCGCCCGCAGGTCCAGGAGCGCCTGACCACCCAGATCGTCGAGGCGCTCATGGAGCACCTGAGCCCGCGCGGCGCCATCGTCGTGGTCGAATGCGAACACATGTGCATGTCCATGCGGGGCGTCCGCAAGCCGGGCGCCAAGACCGTCACCAGCGCCGTGCGTGGCCAGCTCCGCGAGCCGGCCACCCGCGCAGAGGCCATGAGCCTCATCCTCGGAAAGTAGGTAAACCCCATGTCACTTGGAGCAATCCCCGGAACCGGCCCGGCCACCAGCCCGCTGCCTGTCATCAAGAAAATCACGGCCCGCACCCTGGCCGACCTGCCCGTCGACCGCACCCTGGTCATGGGCATCCTGAACATCACCGAGGATTCCTTTTCGGACGGCGGGAAGTACACCAACGCCGACGATGCCATCTCCCACGGGCTGCGCATGTACTACGGCGGTGCGGACATCATCGACGTCGGCGGGGAATCCACCCGCCCCGGGGCCGACCCGGTCGACCCCGCCGAGGAGCAGAAGCGCATCCTGCCGGTCATCAAGGCGCTGGCCAAGGCCGGGGCGATCATCTCGGTCGACACCATGCACACCTCCACCGCCCGCGCCGCCCTGGAGGCCGGCGCCCACATCATCAACGACGTCTCCGGGCTGACCCACGAGCCGGACATGCCCGCGCTGATGGCCGAGACCGGCGCGCCCTACGTGCTGATGCACCGCCGCGGGGACGCCGCCTCGATGGTCACCGAGGCCAGCTACACCGACGTGGTCACCGAGGTCCTGGCGGAGCTGACGGAACTGCGCGAGCGGTTCATTGCAGCCGGGGTCAAGCCCGAGGCCCTGATCCTGGACCCGGGACTCGGCTTCGCCAAGGACCACGAGCACAACTGGGAACTGCTCAACGCGCTTGACCGCTTCACCGCACTGGGCCACCGCGTGCTGGTGGGAACCAGCCGCAAGCGCTTCCTCGGCGCCCTGCTGACGGTCGACGGCAAGCCCGCCGCCCCGGCCCAGCGCGACGCCGCAACCGCGGCGACCAGCGCGCTGGCCGCCGCCAACGGCGCCTGGGGTGTGCGCGTGCACGACGTGCCCTCTTCCCTTGACGCCATCAAGGTCGCCCGCGCCTGGTCCGCGGCCCGCGTTCCGGCACTCTAGGACTCGGGGACCGGGGGCAGCATGCGCAGCGACACCATCACCCTTTCGGGCATCACCGCGATCGGGCACCACGGCGTCTTCGAGCACGAGAAGCGCGACGGGCAGCCCTTCACGCTCGACGTGGTGCTGCACACCGACATCCGGAAGGCCGCGGCCAGCGACGACGTCGACGACACCGCGCACTACGGCGAGCTCGGTGAGCTGGTGGTGGCCCAGATCCAGGACGGGCCCTGGGACCTGATCGAGACGCTGGCGGAGAAGACCGCCGCGGCGATCCTGGCGTCCTTCGGCACCGTCTCGGCGGTGGAGGTCATCGTGCACAAGCCCAAGGCCCCGATCACCGTGACGTTTACCGACGTCACCATCCATATTTACCGCGAACGGGAGTGAGCCCCATGGTTTCCTGCATCCTTGCCCTGGGCTCGAACCTGGGCGAACGTGCCGGAACGCTCCAGGCCGCCGTTGCACGGCTGGCCGCCACCGAGGGCATCGAGGTGCTGAAGGTCTCCGACACCGCGGTGACCAAGCCCGTGGGCGGGCCGGCCGGGCAACCCGACTTCCTGAACCTGGTGGTGCGCATCGACACCGACCTGGCCCCGCGTGAACTGCTCTTGGCCTGCCAGGAGATCGAGGCCGCGCACCACCGCACCCGCGAGGTGCGCTGGGGGCCGCGCACTCTGGACATCGACGTGATCACCTACGGGGATGAAACCAGCGAAGACCCGGTGCTGACGTTGCCGCACCCGCGGGCGGCGACACGCGGTTTCGTGCTGCTGCCGTGGTCCTGGATGGAACCGGACGCCCTGCTTTCCGGGAAGCCGGTGGCCTCCCTGGCCGCCGCCGCGGCCGACACCCCGGACATCGTCCGCGCCGAAGCGGGGGCCTAGGGCCATGAACTCGCTGCGGCCCCTGTGGGTCTTCACGGTGCTGGTGATAGGCGTCGTGGGCGGCTACGCCCTGCAGATCTTTGCCACGACCCGTGGCTACCCGGTGCCGGTGCTGCACTGGACCTCCCTGGTGACCATGGGGGCCGCCTGCCTGCTCACCCTGGTCATGGGCATCCGGATCAAGGCCTACACGAGCGGACGAACCAAGAAGCGCGTGAACCCCATTGCCGCGGCCCGGACCCTGGTGCTCGCCCAGGCCAGCGTGTACGCCGGATCCACGATCGCCGGATGGCACGGCGGGATCCTGCTGGGCCTGCTCGCCGCCGGCGGAATGGGCAGCGCGGCGGTGAAATCATCCTTGGTGATGATCGGCGGTGCCCTGGTGATGGTTATCGTGGGATGGGTTGTGGAACAGTTCTGCAAGCTGCCCCCGGAAGATCCCTCAGACCCGGCGGCCAAGACCGAGGGCAAGGACGAGGAAGGCTATGCCGCAGGAACCAATTGACCCGGCCGGAATCCACTGGACCCGGGTGTCCCCGAGCTACGCGAAGGTCCGCATGGCGGGTTGGGCCGTTGGCGCCCTGGTGACACTGGTGGTGCTGTGCGTGCCGCTGGTGCTGAACCGGTTCGGGGTGTGGAGCGGATTCCCGCTCTGGCTGGCCATCGCCGCCCCCGCAGTCGTGCTGGCGATCGAAATCGTGCGCCTGCTGTTGATCCCGCGGCAGGTCGCCGCGATCGGCTACGCCGAACGCGAGGACGACCTGCTGGTGCGCCAGGGCCTGATGTTCCAACGGGTCCTGGTGGTTCCCTATGGCCGGATGCAATTCGTCGACGTGGCAGTGGGCCCGATCGACCGGATGCTGGGGCTGTGCAAGGTCAAGCTGCACACCGCCGCGGCCGACGCCACCGCGGAGATCCCCGGACTGCCCCTGGCCGAGGGCACGCGCCTGCGGGAGCAGCTGGCGGCCCGCGGCGAATCGCGTTTGGCCGGGCTGTGAACCCCGAACCGGCCCCGGGGCACGGCGGGTCCGAGGCGCCGTGGCACCGGGTCCACCCGGTCTCCCCCCTGGTGCGCGGCTGGCTCGCGGTGGTCGCCATCGCCTTCGTCTACGGGCAAAACACGCTGTCCTCGCTCTTCGGCGAGGAAGAGCCAAATCCCGGGCCGGACTTCGTCTCCGGCGCCCCGCTGCTGGTGTCGCTGCTCATCGGCGGCGGCATCCTGCTGCTGATCCTGTTGGGGTTCTTCGGCACCTGGTGGTTCACCAAGTACCAGATCACCGACCGCCACGTGAACGTGAATTCCGGAATGGTCTTCCGCCAGCAGCGCCAGGCCCGCATCGACCGGGTGCAGTCGATCGACATTGTCCAGCCGCTGGTCGCCCGCATCTTCGGGCTCGCCGAGCTGCGCTTCGACGTCGCCGACTCGGGCTCCGCCGCGATGAACCTGGCCTTCGTGAAGCTCTCCGAGGCCCACGAGCTGCGCAATGCCATCCTGGCCCGCGCCGCCGGGCTGAAGGACAGCTCCGTGCCCCCGGCACCCGTCGCCCCGTCGGCGGCACCGGCCGGCGACGGGGCGGATATGGGGAGCCCGGAAACCGCCCCGGCCGATGCGGCTCCGGTGGTTTCCGCCGAGGCGGCTCCCTACATCTCCCTGGCCGCGAGCGAGCGCGTGGTCGCCAGCGTCCCGCTGGGCCGGCTCGCGGGCTCGATCCTGCTGCGCCCCTCCACGGTGTTCATGGTGCTGGCCATCATCGGGCTCGGAATTGCCATGTCAAACATCGACGGCTTCGCCCCGTTCTACCTGCTGCCGGCGCTGCTGGGCATGGCCGGGGCGCTGTGGAACAACCTCAACACCGGCTACAACTTCAAGGCCGCCACCAGCGCCGACGGGCTGCGCCTGGGCTACGGCCTGCTCGACACCCGCCACCAGACGGTTCCCCCGGGCAGGGTGCAGGCCATCAAGGTCTCCGCCCCCTTCCTCTGGCGGAAGCTGGGCTGGTACAAGGTCTCGGTGAACGTCGCCGGCATCGGGGGCGGGGCCGCCAACGACGCCGAACAACGCAGCGTGCTGCTGCCGGTGGGCACCTTCGAGGACGTTTTGGCTGTGCTTTCGGTCGTGCTGCCGGCCCCCGGGGTCGAGGCGCCGCGCGAGTTCTTTGCCGCCGCCCTCAACGGAAGCGGCACCGACCACGGCTTCGTGGTCTCACCGCCCAGGATCCGGCCGCTCGCGCCGCTGGCCTACCGCAGGCAGGGATACGCGCTGACCGACACCGCACTGGTGGCGCGCAACGGCGCGCTGCACCGCACCGTCGCCATCGTGCCGCACGCGCGCACCCAGGGCCTGTCCCTGCGCCAGGGCCCGCTGGCGCGGCGCCTGGACGTGGTGGACCTGTGGCTGGCCACCATCCCCGGTCCGGTCGTGCCGATAGTGCGCCAGCTCGACATCGGCTCGGGACGGGAATTGTTCCTGGAGCAGGCCGACCGTGCCGCCGCGGCACGAAGGCAAACCGATTCAAACCACTGGCTGGGGGACGCATGAGGAACACGGGCAAGCCGGGACGGCTGGGGGTCGGCGTCATCGGCGCCGGCAAGGTCGGCGCCGTGCTGGGGGCCGCACTGCGCGCCGCCGAGCACCAGGTGGTCGGCGTCCATGCCGTCTCTCAGGCCTCACGGGAACGCGCAGAACTGCTCCTTCCCGACGTGCCGGTGCTGGAGATCCCCGAGATCCTGCGCCGCGCCGAACTTGTCATCCTGGCGGTACCCGACGACGCGCTGGCTGACCTGGTTTCCGGGCTCGCCGCGGCGGGCCACTGGCAGGCCGGCCAGCTGGTCGTGCACACCGCCGGGCGCTACGGCACCGAGGTGCTGGCCCCGGCGATGGCCGCAGGCGCCATCGGGCTGGCCATCCACCCGGCCATGACCTTCACCGGGATGAGCATGGACCTGGAGCGGCTCGGCGACTGCGTCTTCGGGGTGAGCGCCTCGAACATGGTTCTGCCCATCGCCCAGGCGCTCGTGGTGGAGATGGGCGGCGAACCGGTGGTCATCGCCGAGCAGGACCGGGTCAAGTACCACGCGGCCCTGTCGCACGCCTCCAACCACCTGGTCACGGTCGCCGGACAGGCCGCGGGCATCCTGGCTGGCATCGGCATCGAACGCCCCGAACGGGTGCTCTCCGCACTCATGCGCGCCTCGCTGGAAAATGCGCTGGCCTCCGGGGAGGGCGCACTGACCGGGCCGGTGGCCCGCGGGGACGTGCAAACTGTTGCCGCGCACCGTGCCGCGCTGGCCGGGGAGGACATCGGGGAGGACACCCGCGCGGGCTACCTGGCGATGAGCCGGGCGACGGCGCTGCGTGCCCATGCCCGCGGATTGATCGGCCGGGAAACCCTCGAGGGGATCCTGGCCGCGCTGGGCGCGCCCACGGACTAGGGCCATCGACGGCACCCGCGGATAAACTGGACCGGTGAGCATCCCAGCAGACCCAGCCGACCGCACCCCCCGCATCGTCCGCACCGCGGCCGAGCTTTCGGCGGCCATGGCGCAGGCCATCGAAGCGAAGGCACCGGAGCACGGCACCGCCACCCTGGGCCTGGTGCCCACCATGGGCGCCCTGCACTCGGGGCACGAGTCGCTGGTGTCCACCGCCCGGGCGCAGAACGACGTGCTGGTGGTCAGCATCTTCGTCAACGAGCTGCAGTTCAACGATGCCCAGGATTTTGCCAGGTACCCGCGCACGCTCGAGGCCGATGTCGAGATCCTGGCCCGCGCCGGCGCCGACATCGTCTTCGCCCCCGAGGCGACCGAGGTCTACCCCGACGGGCGTCCGCTGGTCAGGCTCGATTCCGGTGAACTGGGATCGAAATTCGAGGGTGCCTCGCGCCCGGGGCACTTCGACGGGATGCTCGCGGTGGTGGCCAAGCTGCTTCACTTTGCCATGCCGCCGGCCACGCTCGGGGTCCCGGTCTCCTACCGCGCCTACTTCGGGCAAAAGGATGCGCAGCAGCTGGTGCTCATCAACCGCATGGTGGCGGACCTGAACTACCCGGTCGAGATCCGCTCGGTGCCCATCATCCGCAGCGCCGAGGGCCTGGCGCTTTCCAGCAGGAACCAGTTCCTCACCGGGGAGCAGGCGAAAGCGGCACTGGTGATCCACCGGGCCCTGGTCCTGGTCAAGGAACGGGCCGACCGCCACGAACCGCTGTACCTGGAGGACGCCGCGGGGCTCTTCGACATGGAACCGCTCGTGGAACTCGACTACTTCGAGCTGGTAGATCCGCGCACCCTGAAGGAGCTGGCCTTCAATTGCCAGGACACCCCGTTCACCGGGGAGGGCCTGCTGCTGGTGGCCGCGAAGGTCGGCGGGGTCCGGCTTATCGACAACATGACACTGGGCTACTGAGCCGACGGGCCCGAATCGCTCAGGCGGTTTCCCAGCGCCGGGCGGCCCGCTGGAGCACCGAACGGAATCCGGCAAGGTCCGCAACAATCTCGGCGGCGCCTTGCCCCGCTTTCGACAGCCCCGCTGACTGGCCGGCATAGACCGGGGCCAGGGAAATATCGCCCTTCGCACGGGCGCCGTCGACATGCTTGGTCAGGGTGTCGTCGGCACCGACGGCTGCCTTGAGTGCATCGATGTCGCTGGCCCAGGTGTCGCTGAAGTCGTTGCGCAGGGCCCTGCCGCCGTAATGGACCGGCCAGTCTATGCGCTGGGCGATGTCGAAGGCGCTCGTGTATACGGTGTCGTCGATGCCGGCCGCCCCAATGGCCTCCTTGATATTTCGGTGGCTCATGGATTCGGTGGCCGCGGCGAAGCGCGTGCCGATCCATGCGGCCGAAGCGCCCGAACCCAGGACGGCGGCTACCCCGGCAGCCGTGGCCAGGCCACCGGCGGCAATGACCGGCTTGCCGGTCCTTTCCAGGGCCAGCTGAAGCAGGGGAAGGGTGGACACTTCATTGCGCCCATGACCTCCGCCTTCATTGCCGCGGCAGATCACCACGTCGATGTCGTCCTCAAGGGCGCGGGAAAGTTCTGCCGCATTGCCAACCTGCATTCCCACCAGGGACCCGGACTCATGTGCCAGGGCGGCGGCGGGTCCTGGTTCGCCAAAGCTGATGCAGACAAACGATGGTCCATGGGCCAGCACATGCTCGAGCGGATCCATGTTTTTCGCCAGGACCCATGCCATCAGGCCGGCACCCCAGCCCCGGCCGGAGGACGCGGCCAGTGACGCTTCACTGTCGATCCATTCCTTGGTGACATTGCCGCCGATACCCAACATGCCAAAGCCACCGGCTGCCGATACGGCGGCGGCCAGCGCGCCGCCGGCCGCCCCGGCCATCGGGGCATTGAAGATGGGCTCCGTGTAGCCGAGTATCTGTTGCAAAGAGTTAAGGGGCTGGAGTCTGGCCGATGCGTCTACTGGAAGTTCAGGCATGTTTTCAGTCTATGACCGGCCAGGTGGCGGCGTTGTGATGCAGGGCTCAGTTGGAGATTCCCCCCGAACGGCCCGAAAGGCCGTTCCAAGAAGGGGTTATTCCCCGTCTTTGCGGGGTTTGCGGACCCTTGGTGGTGCGGGTTCCTGCCGTTTGGACATTCGGGCGGGATGGGCGTAGAGTTGTTTCTCGCACCGAGCACCGCAGCGTAGCCCGAAAG
>NZ_JAHRED010000013.1 GCF_019084045.1 Paeniglutamicibacter quisquiliarum | reverse complement strand
GGGTGGCGGTGAGGCGGATGTGCAGGGGGTGGGAGTTTTTGGGCGCGCGCCAGCAACCGCGGGCTTGCGTGAAGCGGGTGGACGGGGCGCTAGGGGAAGGGCAGCCCGGCCAGCGTGCCGACGGGATTTCCGCCGCCGAGCACGGGCAGGTTGTCGAATGCGGCCAGCTTGGCCGGATCCAGTCCCAGGGCCAGCAACGCGGGGACGGCGGCGGGCATCCGGGCCCGGTCGCCTCCGTCGGAGATCTTCAGCGCCACGGCCGAGCCGTCGGGCAGGGCGATGAGCTGGATGCCCTCGAACCCGTCCTTGGCCAGCACCCCGGGGAAGGTTTCCATCAGCGCGGTGACGTCGCGTCCGAGGCCGGCAACCATCTCCGGGTGGGTGCGCATGGCGTTCGCGACCTGGTGCTCGGCGGTGCCAGCGGGTGCGGTCACGAGTGTCCCGAAGGCCCGGGCCATGGAAGCCAGGGAGAGGGCGAAGACCTCCGTGCCGCAGCCGTCGGTGCTCACCACGGTGGTCGGTTCTCCAGTGAGCTCGGCGACGACCTCGCGGATGAGGGTGGGCAGCGGGTGGTCGTGCCGCAGGTAGGTCTCGGTGTCCCAGCCGTTGAGCAGGCAGGTGGCCAGCATCGCGGCGTGCTTGCCCGAGCAGTTCTGCGCCAAGTGGGTGGGACCGTTGCCCGCCTCGATCCATTCCCGGCGCTCGGCCACTCCGTAGGGCAGGTCGGTGGAGTTGCGCAGCGCGCCGGGTTCCAGCCCGGCGTCGGCGAGGATCTTCGCGGCCAGGTCGCGGTGGTCGGCGGAGCCCGAATGGCTGGCGGAGGCCAGTGCCAGCTGCTCGGCGGAGAGCTGCAGTCCGGCGCGCACCATGGCCACGGCCATCAGCGGCTTCAGGGCCGAGCGCGGATAGATCGGGGCCGTCGGCTCGCCGCGCGTCAGCACGGTCCGGCCGGCTGCGTCCAGGGCTACCAGCGATCCGTAGTGGACGCTTTCCACCAGCTCGCCGCGGGTTTGCACGGCCAGCGGGGCGTGGGCCGGGAAGGTGGGAGTGCTCATGCGGTTTCCGCTCCAAGGATCGTGGTCAGTGCTTCGTCGACCGCGGCTAGGTGACCGGCCATGGCCTTGCCCGCCGCGGCGCCGTCGCGCGCCTCGATGGCGGCGAGGATCTCGCGGTGTTCGGCGCGCGAGGGGTGCTGGCGTCCGGTGATGAGGTTGATGGTCTCTGACTGGTTGACCATGGCCTCGCGGATGTCGCCCACAACCCGCTCAAAGACCCCGTTGCCGCTGGCCGCGGCGATCGTGGCATGGAAGCTTGCGTCGAGGGCCACCCAGCGCTCGGCGTCGTCCTCGTCCTCCATGGCCTCGATGATGCCGCGCAGCTCCTCGAGCTGGTCGGGGGTGGCGCGGGTGGCGGCGAGTTCCGCCGCGGGGATCTCGATGTGCGGGCGCGCTTCCATGAGGCTGCGCGCGGAGAACTTGCCCAGCACCAGGTCGTCGCTGGCCTTGCCCGCGATGACAAAGGTTCCCTTGCCGGTGTGCGTCTCGGTGAGGCCAAGGGCGGCGCAGGAGCGCAGTGCCTCGCGAACGACCGAACGGCTGACGGCGAATTTTCCGGCGAGCACCGACTCGGAGCTCAGCTTGTGCCCCACGGGCAGCTCCCCGGACTCGATGGCATCGCGGATGGCCGTGAATACGGCCTCGGCCGCGCTGACCCGGACGACGGGCTGCGGTCCGGCCGTCCGGCTGTCTGACAGGTTCATGTGTTGAACTATGTCACTCCTCACAAAGTGCTGTCAAGACGCCGATCGGGCACCCCCACATGGCCCATTCCCGCTCGTCGCCGGGGCTGCCCCAAACGCCCCGGTCAACCCGTGGATTTCATTGCCGTCCCACTTGCAATTGCGGCCACGGCCCCGTTTTTCCGGGCGCACAGGGATGCCCCGGCCGAGGGCCGTCGCGGCGGGACGGCCTGTGCCCCCGCCCCCTCGAGCGGCGCCGCTTCCGGGCCGGGACAACCTCGGCGCCCGGCAACCACTTGCGCACCGGGCACCGAACTGTGCATGAATTCCGCGTCATGACATGGACACCGGATGACCTGCGGCGATACGTTGTTTAACTGGATCCGCAGCCAGGGTATCGGCATCCCGCAGTGCCCGTGCGCGGCCGAAGCGGAAAGGCGATCCCCGTGGTTGACCCCGCACTTTTTGACTCCCTGGACGGCCAGCTTGAATGGCAGCGAGAGCTATACAAGCACTTCCACCGCAACCCGGAGCTCGGCCTTCAGGAGCACCAGACCGCCGCACGCCTCGAGACCGAGCTCGCGGCCCTGGGCTACGACGTGCAGCGCATCGGCGGGACCGGGGTGGTCGGGGTGCTGGCCAACGGCGAGGGTCCCGTGGTCTTGGCCCGGGCCGACACCGACGCACTTCCGGTCACGGAGGACACGGGACTGGAATACTCCTCCACCGTGGACGGCGTCATGCACGCCTGCGGCCACGACATGCACATGGCCACGCTGCTGGGCGCCGCAAAGGTGCTGGCCGACCACCGCGAGGCCTGGTCAGGCACGCACATCGCCCTCTTCCAGCCCGCCGAGGAAACCGCCGCCGGCGCGAAGGCGATGGTTGCCGACGGCCTGGTGGACAAGGTGCCGCGCCCGGACGTGGCACTGGCCCAGCACGTCATGCCGGTGGAGGCCGGACTCGTCGGCACCACCGCCGGGCCGATCCTCTCCGCCGGCGACAGCCTGAAAATCACCGTCCACGGCCGCGGTGCCCACGGTTCGATGCCGCACAACGCGGTGGACCCCGTGGTGCTGGCCGCCTCGATCGTGCTGAAGCTGCAGACCATCGTGTCGCGCGAAACCATGCCCGGGCAGTTCGCGGTGGTGACCGTCGGATCCTCCAACGCGGGGACAGCGGCCAACATCATTCCGGCCAAGGCCGAGCTGCGCCTGAACATCCGCACCTACGACCTCGCGCTGCGCAAGCACATCATGGCCTCCATCGAGCGGATCGTGCGCGGCGAATGCGCCGCCGCCGGCTCGCCCAAGGAACCCGAGTTCGAGTACTACGACCAGTTCCCGCTAACCGAGAACGACGCGGAGGTGAACGAGCGCGTGACAACGGCCTTCACCGGGCACTTCCCCGACGGGCAGGTCTACCAGGCCACCCCGGCCACCGCCTCGGAGGACTTCAGCACCATCCCCGACGCGTTCGGCGTCCCCTATGCCTACTGGACCGTCGGATACGTCCCGGCCGAGGCGTATCGCAAGGCCGTCGAGAACGGGAGCGTGTCCGCTGACATCCCGGCGAACCACTCCCCCTTCTTTGCCCCCGCCATCGACCCCACGCTGGAAACCGCCACACGCACCCAGGTGCTCGCAGCCCTTGCCTACCTGGGCAAAAACCAACAAAGCAAGGAAGGCTAGGCCATGGGAACCACAGCAAACGCACCCGCCGCCACCACCTGGAAGCCAACCGACAAGTGGCTGCTGGGCATCGTCCTGGCCGTCATCAACTTCTGGCTTTTTGCCCAGACGCTGCTCAACGTCATCCCCGGCATCCGCGGCCAGCTCGGCGTCGAGGAAACCCTGGCGAACCTGGCCGTGTCGGTCACCTCGCTGTTCTCGGGAATCTTCATCGTCGTGGCCGGCGGCCTGGCCGACCGGCTCGGCCGCGTCAAGATCCTCTACGCAGGCATCTGGCTGTCCATCGCCGGATCGCTGCTGATCGCCCTGACCCCGGAAAACCTGGGCGGAATCACCAGCACCATGCTGCTGGGCGGGCGGGTGGTCCAGGGCCTGTCCGCGGCCTGCATCATGCCCTCCTCGATGGCCTTGGTAAAGACCTTCTATGAGGGCAAGGCCCGGCAGCGCGCCCTGTCCTTCTGGTCGATCGGCTCCTGGGGCGGGTCCGGATTCTGTTCGCTCTTCGGCGGGCTGATGGCCACCAGCGCACTGGGCTGGCGCTCGATCTTCTGGATCTCCGTGGTCCTCTCGATCCTGGCCCTGTGGCTGCTGCGCGGCACCCCCGAGTCCAGGGCCGAGCGCGATCCGGCCGCGGCCGAGCAGGGCTTTGACTGGGGCGGGCTGGCGGCCTTCATCGTGCTGCTGGTCTCGATCAACATCTACATCTCGCAGGGTCCGGCGCTGGGCTGGCTGAGCCTGGGCGGACTGGGTCTGATCGCCCTGGCCGCGGTCTCCGGTCTGGTCTTCCTGTACATCGAGACGCACCGCGCGGGCGCGTTCGTGAACCTGAAGCTGTTCTCCAATGGCACCTTCACCGGAGCCACGCTGTCCAACTTCCTGCTCAACGGTGCGGCAGGCACGCTGATCGTGTCCCTGGGACTGGTGCAGATCGCCGCCGGAATGAGCTCCCTGCAGTCGGGCCTGCTCACCCTGGGCTACCTCATCGCAATCCTGGCCACGATCCGGGTGGGCGAAAAGCTGCTGCAGCGCTTCGGGCCGAAAAAGCCGATGCTGTGGGGCTCGATGATCACAGGCGTCGGCATCCTGATGTGCTCGATGACGTTCCTGTACATCGACCAGTACATCGTGCTTTCCGTCATCGGATTCACCCTCTTCGGGGTGGGCCTTGGTTTCTATGCCACCCCGTCCACCGACGCGGCCCTTTCCAATGTCCCCGACGCGCAGGTGGGTGCCGCCTCCGGCATCTACAAGATGGCTTCCTCGCTGGGCAACGCGATCGGCGTCGCGATTTCCGCGGCTCTTTACGTCGCGGGGCAGGCTGTCAATCCGGAACTCATCCAGTCCTGGGGCCTGTTCATCGGCCGGCAGGACAACGTGGCGTTGCGCTTCGGCGGTGCCATCGGCCTGCTGTTCAACGTGCTGATGGTGGTCATCGCCATCGCCGCGATCATCGTCACCGTTCCGGCCGAACCCAAGGACCGGGTGCCGGAGCCCGAACCCAAGGAGCCGCACGACGTCGCCCCCCCGGCGTTCGGCAACTAGGCAGAGCCCCGCGACAGCGGGTTTGAGGGGCCGGGACATGGCCATGTCCCGGCCCCTCGTGCGTTTCGACGAGCCGGACGGGCACTTCGAGCGAGCTTCAGATCACAGCTAAATTGGTTGCTCTTTGGCAACCAATTCAATATAGTTGATATCAATCAACCATATTCCTGCTGTTTTTGGAGCCCCTTTTGTCCCAGACACCCACCCCCACGAAGGCGGAACCGGAGAAGTCCGAATCGGGCATGACCCACCGCCAGGTGATGCAATCACTGACCGGCCTACTCATGGGCATGTTCGTTTCGATCCTCGCCGGAACCGTGGTCTCCACCTCTCTTCCGGTCATCGTTTCGGACCTGGCCGGCGACCAGACCTCCTACACCTGGGTCGTCACCGCGACCCTGCTGGCCACCACGATCTCGACCCCGATCTGGGGCAAGCTGGCGGACCTGGCCAACCGCAAGCTGCTGCTGCAGCTCTCCCTGCTGGTCTTCGTGATCGCCTCGGCCATCGCCGGCTTCTCGCAGGACACCAACATGCTCATCACCATGCGCGTGTTCCAGGGCCTGGGCGCCGGCGGCCTGACCGCGCTGACCCAGATCGTCATGGCCGACATCATCTCCCCGCGCGAACGCGGCAAGTACATGGGCCTCTTCGGTGCCGTCATGGCGCTGGGCACCGTGGGCGGCCCGCTGATCGGCGGCTTCATCACCGACGCCATCAACTGGCGCTGGAACTTCTTCATCGCCCTGCCCTTTGCGGCCATCGCGATCTTCCTGATCCAGAAGACGCTTCACCTCCCTCTCCAGGCCAAGCGCAAGGTCTCCATCGACTACGCGGGCATCGTGCTGCTTTCCGCCGGCGTCTCGTCGCTGCTGATCTGGGTCTCCCTGGCCGGCAAGGACTTCGACTGGGCCTCGGCCACCTCCGCCTGGATGGTCGGCGGCGCCGTCGTCGCCCTGGCCGCCTTCGTGATCGTGGAGTTCAAGGCCTCCGAGCCGATCATCCCGCTGAGCATGTTCAGGAACTGCACCTTCACCCTCTCGGTCATCGCCTCGATCTCCGTGGGCGTGTCGATGTTCGGCACCTCGGTCTTCCTGGCCCAGTACATGCAGCTCGCCCGCGGCGCCAACGCCACCCAATCCGGGCTGATGACCATCCCGATGATGGCCGGCCTGCTGGTCATCTCCACCATTGCCGGCGCGATGATCTCCAAGCACGGCAAGTGGAAGGCCATCATGGTCATCGGCTCGGTGCTGCAGCTGGCGGGCCTCTACCTGCTGGGCACCATCCACTACGACACCAACTTCGTCTTGGTTTCCGCCTACATGTTCCTCCTCGGCGCGGGCCTGGGCATGGTCATGCAGAACCTCGTGCTGATCGTGCAGAACGCCGTCACCCCGGCCGAGATCGGCGTTGCCTCCTCCGGCATCGCGTTCTTCCGCTCCCTGGGCGGCACCATCGGCGTCTCGGTCCTCGGGGCCCTGATGGCCACCAAGGTCGCGGACTTGATGGGCGCCAAGAGCGCCGAACTGGGCGCCGCGATCGCGGCCCTGGGCGAGAAGGGCAAGGACCTGGCCGCGTCACTGGCCTCCGGGAACATCCCTGCCGTCCACTCCCTGCCCGAGTCGGTCCGCACCATCATCGAGTCCTCCTACGGCGACGCCGTGGCCCACGTCTTCATGGTGGCTGCCCCGCTGAGCATCCTGACCATCCTCGCGGTGGCCTTCATGCCCAACCTGGAGCTGGGCAGCCAGACCCGCCACCAGCGCGAGGAAGCCGAGGCCGCGGAGCGGAACCTGGCCGAGGTCAGCGAGGCCGCCATCGCGGCGACCCCGCGACCGGCCGGCGAAGACACCTCGGCCCGCCACTGACATGAACACCCTGGCCGATCCCCTCGCCGTCGCGGAATCCGCACCGGCCGGCGACCCCGTCATGACTTCACTGATCGACGAGGTCGAGCACCAATTCGCGACGATGTTCGTCAACGCCCGCAACAGCATCCGCTCCCGTGCCGCGGCCATCCACCCGGAACTGCATCCGCTGGGTTTCAAGGTCCTCACGATCCTCTCCCGCTCCGGCCCCCGGCAGCAGGGCGCCCTGGCCGAGGAGACGGAGGCGGACAAGGCGATGATGAGCCGGACCATCAAGCAGCTCGAGGCCCTGGGCCTGGTGGAGAGGAGCATCGACCCGAACGACGGCCGTGCCCTGCTGGTTGCCATGACCACCGAGGCCCTGGCGCGCTTCGACGCAACGCTGGCCAATGCCCGCCGGGTCCTGCACGACCGGCTCGCGGAATGGGAACCGGGCGAGGTCCGCCGCTTTACCGACCTGCTGGCCAAGCTGAACGACTCGAGCCTCTAGCCTCCTCCCCACCCATGTGGTCCCTGGTCCCGAAATGAAGATCTTCCGGGGCCGGGGACCACATGCGTATCGGGTAGCGTTTCAGTCAGCGCCACCGGTCCCCCGCACGGGATCCCGAACCAAGGAATGCCTCCATGGGAATGCTCTTCAGCCACGACACCCTGCCCCAGCGCGTGCTCTTCGGCACCGGCAAGGCCGCCGAACACCTGGCCGCGGAGGTGGCGGGGTTTGGTGCCTCGCGGGTCATGATGATCGCCGGGCGACGCGACGCCGACACGGCTGCAGGCCTTTCGGCCCGACTCCCGGTTGCCCTGCACTATTCCGACATCGTCCAGCACGTGCCGATCGCCAGCGCGGCACGTGCCCGCGCCGCCGCCCGGGAGCACCGCGCCGACCTGCTGGTGTGCCTCGGCGGCGGGTCGGCCGTTGGACTTGCCAAGGCCATCGCCCTGGACACCGGATTGCCCGTCATCGCCATCCCCACCACCTATGCCGGCTCCGAGGCCACCAACGTCTGGGGCCTGACCGAGGACGGCCGCAAGAAGACCGGTGTCGACGCCCGGGTGCTGCCCGCCACCGTCATCTACGATGCGCAGCTCAGTCTCTCGCTGCCCGCGGGGCTCTCGGTCGCCTCGGGGCTGAACGCCATGGCGCACTGCATCGATTCGCTGTGGGGGCCGCGCGCCGACCCGATCAATGCGGCACTCGCCACCGAGGGAATCCGCGCCCTGGCCGCCGGGCTGCCCGCGATCACCGATAACCCGGCGGGAATCGAGGGCCGCGAGCAGGCACTCTACGGCGCCTACCTCTCGGCGGTGGCCTTCGCTTCGGCGGGTTCGGGCCTGCACCACAAGATCTGCCACGTGCTGGGAGGAACCTGGAACATGCCACACGCCCAGACCCACGCCACGGTGCTGCTCTACGTCCTGGCGTTCAATGCACCGGCCGCGCCCGAGGCCGAGTCCCGCATTGCAGCGGCCTTGGGCAGCTCCACGGCACTCGAGGGACTCAATGCCTTGCGCACCCGGCTAAATGCGCCGCGTGCGTTGAAGGACCACGGATTCGACGCGGCTGACATCCCCGAGGCGGTTTCGCTCATTCTTCCGGTCGTCCCGGCCAACAACCCGAGGACCGTCACCGCGGAAAACCTGACGGAACTGCTCACCGCGGCCCTCCACGGCACCGACCCGGCAAACCCGACCGGCTGACGGCTACCGGGGCGATTGCGCGGCGGCGACCGCCGGGGGCGCATGGCCAATCGTCGGCACGGGCTTCACCGGGTCGCGCCTGCCGGTGCGCGTGGCGCCTATTCCGGCAACGATGACCAGCACGATGCCCGCGATCGCCGCCGGGCGCGGGACCTGGTGCAGGAAGATTAGCCCGACAACCATGGCAATGGCCGGCTCCAGGCACATCAATGTCCCGAACGCCGCGGTGGTCAACCTGCGCAGGGCCAGCAGCTCGAGACTGAACGGGATCACCGGCAGCAGCAGCGCGAGCGCCAGCCCGATCGCCAACACCTGCACGTCCATCCGCCCGATCACCTCCGGCCCCACCACCAGCGTGGCGGCCAGTGCCGCGACGGGCATCGAAATGGCCAGCGCGCCGATCCCGTCGACGGCGTCCCCGGCACGCTGGGTGAGCAGGACGTAGAGGGCCCAGCAGCCGGCACCGGCCAGGGCGAAAAGCACCCCGGCCAGGTCCGCCGCACCGTGCCACGGTTCGGTCAGCCCGAGCACGCCGGCGGCCGCGACCAGCGCCCACCAGCGGCCGGCTCCCCGGCCCTGGACGATGGCCACGGCCAGCGGGCCCATGAATTCCAGCGCGCTCGCGGTGCCCAAGGGGATCGTCTCCACCGCCTTCATGAATGCCAGCGTCATGCCCGCGGTGGCCAGGCCCAGCAGGGCGCAGACCCCCAGCGTGGCCCGGGTGAACCGCATGCGCCACGGGCGGGCAATGGCCACCAGGATGACGGCGGCCCAGGCCAGCCGCAGCCAGGCGACGCCCTCGGACCCCAGCGTTCCGGCGAGGCCGATCGACGCGGCGAGGCCCAGCTGGACGCAGCCCATCGCGGCAAACGCCATCAGGGAGCCGACGGAGGCGGACGTGGCGGCGGGTGCGGGTGTGGAACTCATGGTTTCAAGTAGATCCGAGACGGGCTGTCCATGTCCACGCGAGAATCATCAACATATCGTTCGTTATTACTGCACAATGGTTGTCATGGAAACCCGGCGCCTGCAATACCTGTACGAGCTCTCCCGCATGGGATCGATGCGCGGGGTGGCCGACATCCTGGGCACCACGACCTCGACCGTCTCCCAGCAGATCGCACAGCTGTCGCGGGAGACCGGGGCCCGGCTGCTGGAGCCCGACGGACGCGGAGTGCGCCTCACCCCGGCCGGACGCCGACTGGCCGAGCACGCGCAAACCATCCTCGCCGCCGTCGACGCCGCCCGGCTCGACCTGGACTCCGGGGCCGAACCCTCTGGAACGCTGCGCGTGGCCGGATTCGCCACCGCGATCCGCAGGACGCTGATGCCGGTCATCGAGGAACTGGCCGAGCAGCACCCCCGGGTGCGCATCGTGGTGCTCGAGCACGAGCCCGCGGAGGCGCTGAAGCTGCTGGCCACCGACGACCTCGACCTGGCCCTGACCTACGACTACAACCTCGCCCCGGACGAGGTTGGCGCTGATGTCGAAACCCTGCCGCTGTGGAGCACCCCCTGGGGGCTGGGCGTGCCGAGCGACGAGGCGCAACGGTTCGCAGCCGGTGGCCGGATGCCTGACGCCGCGGCGGTCTTCTCCGCCTTCCGGGATCGCGACTGGATCGGGAACTCCCGCAACATCGCCGACGAAACCGTGCTGCGGCTCATCTCCTCGATGGCCGGGTTCGAGCCGGCCCTGCGCCACCAGTCCGACAGCCTTGACCTGGTCGAGGACCTGATCCTCGCGGGCCTGGGCGTGGGCCTGCTTCCGGCCGACCGCCCGCAGCGGGAAGGGATCGGTATCCTGCCGCTGCACCACCCGGACCTGCAGCTGCGCGCCTTCGCCCGGACCCGGCGGGGACGCAGCGCCTGGCCAGCCCTTGCCCTGGTTCTCGAGCGGCTGCGCAACGGCTAGGGCGCCCCCGGGGAAGCGCCTACCCTCCCCCAAGGTATCCGCGGTTGCCGCGCCTAACGCGTGGCAGGGCCCCCTCCCGGGGACCCTGCCACGCGTGCCGAGGCAACGCCGTGTCAGCGAACCCCGCGGAACTTCACGGCGGAGGCAAGGGCAACGATGCTGACGCCGGCCAGCACCGCCAGGTAGTAGCTCGGTGCCATCGCCTGTCCCGTGGCCTCGATCAGGTAGGCGCAGATCATCGGCGTGAATCCACCGAACACCGCCACCGCGGTGTTGTAGCTGAACGACAGGCCGGTCGCGCGGGTCTTGGCCGGGAAGACATCGGCCATGACCGAGGGCAGGGCGCCGAAGTAGACGGACTTCAACAGGCCCAGAACCACCATGACCAGTGCCAGCACCAGGAACGTGCGGCCCGCAATGAGCCACATGAACAGCGGAATGGTCAGCACCGCGATCGCGATCGCCGCCGGAACCATGATCCGGATCCGCCCGAACCTGTCGGAAAGGTGCCCGACCAGCGGGGTGAGGAAGGTCAGGATGACGCCGGTGAGGATCAGCGAGGTGAAGGAAATCGACGGGCTGATCCCCAGCTGCTTGATGCCGAAGGTCGGCATGTACTGGATGACGAAGTTCAGCGCGGTGGAGATCGCCAGGGCGCCGCCGGCCATGAGGACGCCGGCCTTCTGCGAGACGAAGACATCGCGCACCGGGGTGTGCTTTTCCTCCGGCGCCACCTCGGCCAGCGGCGCCTCGTCCACGTAGCGGCGGATCATCCAGCCGGCCGGTCCCACCAGCAGGCCAATGATGAAGGGGATCCGCCAGGCCCAGGCGTTCATCTCGGCCTCGCTGAACACCGAGGTCAGGATGACCACGGTGATGGCGGCCATCAATGCTCCCAGGCCCTGGCTGGCAAATTGGAAGCTGCCCAGGAATCCACGTCTTCCCTCGCCCTGCGCAATGAGGTACGAGGTGGCAGCCCCGAACTCGCCGCCGGCCGAGAAGCCCTGGATGAGCCGGCCCAGGATCAGGCCGATCGGCGCGAGGATGCCGATGGCGTCATAGCCGGGCATGAAGGCGATCACGGCGGTTCCCAGCACCATCAACCGGATGGTGAGCATCAGGCCCTTTTTCATGCCGTGGCGATCAGCGTACGAACCGAGAATCAATCCGCCCAGCGGGCGGATCAGGTAGGAGACCCCGAAGACCGCGAAGGCCTGGATCACCTCGACCGCGGGGTTGTCCGAGGGGAAGAAGTTGTGGCCGATGTAGATCGCCAACAGGGCGTAGATCGACATGTCGTACCACTCGAGGGCATTGCCGATCGTGGCGGCGGCGATGCCGCGGGCCATGGACTGCTTGCGGGGCGCCGGGGCGCCCGCCGTTTGCGGGACTGCTGCGATCTGGTTCTGACTGCGGTTCATGGGAATTCCCCTCGGGAGGCGGTGTCAGGCGTTGGCGGTGAGGACCCGGGGCGTGAACGGGCTGTTGCCGCGGACCCCCAGGTCGTGGAAGAGACCGCACATGAGCTGCAGTCCCTGGCGGGCGATCGGTTCGAGCATGTGTTCGTTCGGGGCGTGCTGGAGGCAGCCGGGGTACGAATGCGGGATCCAGAGGGTTGGCAGGCCAAGGATCGATTCGAAGACGGCGTTGGGCAGCGAACCGCCGATGTTGGGCAGGATGGTCGTCGGCAGGCCGGTGCTTTCACGCAGGGATTCGGCGGCCCAGGAAACCCACGGGTCATCGGGTTCGATCCTGCTTGCCGGGAAACTGGTCAGCACCTTGGCCCTGACCGTTGGGAAGCCGTGTTCGTCGAGCTCGCGCTGCACCTGGCCCTCGAGGTCCTGCACGTCGGTGCCCACGACGAAACGCAGCTGCAGAATGGCACGCGCGGTGCCGGGGATGGCGTTGACGGGGTTTTGCGGATCCGCCGCGCCCATGGCCAACACCTCGAGGGTGTTCCACCCGTAGACGCGTTCGGCCGGGGTCAAGCCCGGGTCCCCCCAGCCCGCATCCACGCTCGGGTCGTTCGGACCCGTGGCAACCTGGATGCCATCCAGTGCGCTGCGGACCGCGGCGGGCAGGGCGGAAGGAAGCAATGCGGGGAGCCTGATCCTGCCGTGTCCGTCGACCAGCACGCCAATGGCGGCGGCCAGGGTGGTGGCGGGATTGCGGATCAGTCCGCCCCAGTTCCCGGAGTGGTAGCTCTCCTCGCGCAGGTCGGCGGTGAGTTCGAAGGTGACCCCGCCGCGGGCCCCGAGGAAAATGGTCGGGGCCTCGGCCGAGAGCCGGGGTCCGTCCGAGGCGATGAAGACATCGGCGGCAAGCTCCTCGCGGTGGGCATCGGCGAACTCCGCCAGGTCCGGGGAACCGATTTCCTCTCCGGATTCGAAGAGGAACACGGCGTTGAACCCGAGGCTCCCGTGCGCCTCCAGCAGGAATTCCAGGGCCTTGAGGTTGACCAGGTGCTGGCCCTTGTTGTCCGCCGAGCCGCGCCCGTACCAGCGTTCGCCGGCGGCACTGAGGGTGAATGGATCCCTGCCTTCGTCCCATTGGCCTTCGTGTCCGTCGACCACGTCGGCGTGGCCGTAGCAGAGCATGGTCGGAAGATCCGGGTCCTCGATCCGGCGTCCGACAAGGAAGCTGTTGGCCCCGCCGTTCCACTCCGGGTGGATCCGGGTATCAAAGCCCAACTGTTGGAGCCTGGGAGCAATCTTGTCGGCGAGGTATGAATTCAGTTCAAGGCTGTTGGCCGAGTTCGTGCTGACGGTGCGATGCCGGACCAAGGCCGCCAGCTCCGAGAAGAATCCGCCGCCATCGACAAAAGACGCCGCCTTCTTCAAGAGTTCCTTGCGATTGTTCATGGCCGCACATCCTTTGGGTTGTTGTATCGTGAATCACACTAAGAGCTGCAGCGGTCATCCACCAGTAGCATTTTTCGCAACCCCGTTGACTTGAAGTCAAACCGGATGAAATGAGAATCGAATCGTGCAGATGCTGCCCACGTCCCTGGTCTACTTCCATGAGGTGGCCCGCACCGGCTCAATCACCGATGCGGCCGAAGCGCAGCACGTCTCGGCCTCGGCCATCAGCCGGCAAATCACCCAGCTTGAGCACTCCACCGGGGTCGCGCTGTTCCGCCGCCACCCGCGCGGAATGCAGCTGACCGATGCAGGCGTGCTCCTGCTTGCCCACACCCGCCGCAGCGAGGCGGAGGCCGAGGAACTGCTGGGCGAATTGCGCGAACAGGCCTCGGGGAAGCAGCGGACGCTGGAAATCGTCAGCTCGGAGGGCCTGGCCGCCTATCGGGTGCCGTCGGCCATCGCCGCATTCTGCCGCGAACACCAGGACGTGTCGATCCAGCTCACGGTGCTTCCGTCACCGGAGGCAACGCGCCGCATCGTCGATGGCAGTGCAGACGTGGCCATGATCTTCGCCCTGGGCCCGCAGCGCGACGTCACCGTGGAATTCTCCTGCCCGGCACCGGCCTACGCGGTGGTCGCCGCGGGCCATCCCCTGGCCGCGCACGCCAAGGTCTCGCTGGCCGAGCTCTGCCAATACCCGCTCTCGCTTCCCGCCAAGGGCATCAGCCAGCGGGAACTGTTCGACATTGCCGCCCAGATGGAGGGACTGGTCCCGCGGATCGCGATGGTCACCGACCACATCAATCCGGCCATGGAGTTCGCCCGCTCCGGCGTCGGGGCAACGCTGCTGAGCCATTTTGCCCGACGGGAGGGACTCACCGACGGGCTGTGCTTCATCCCCGTGGACCACCCGGCACTCGGCGAGCGCCGGGCACAGATCCTCACCATGCCCAGGCGCCGGCAATCGGCATTGGCCGCGGCATTCATCCAAACGATGACCCATGTCCTGCTCGAGGACTAACCAGCGGCCGCGGGCCGTCGGGGCCGCTACTTCAGCAGCGCGACGTCGGACACCAGGTCGATGTGTGCCTGCATGGCGGCGGCCGCGGCCGCCGCATCGCCGTCCTTGATCGCCCGGGCGATGACCTGGTGCGATTCAAGCGAGCGCTCCGGCCGGCCGGGCTGCCCGAGCGACTCCAACCTGGTCTCGAGCACCATTTCGGCAATGAAGGTCATGAGCTGGGCCAGCACGCGCGAATGCGCGGCGGCGGTGACCGCCTCGTGGAAGAGCTCGTCGCCGCGCTCGCCGCGGCCGCCCTCCGCAATCTCCCGCGCCATGACCTTCAGGGCCTCGTCGATGCGGTCGAGGTCCTCGTCGGTGCGCCGCTCGGCGGCCAGGGCGGCAAGCTTCACCTCCAGGGTGCTGCGCGCCTCCACGATCTCGGGAAGCCTGTTTTGGTGTTCCCGCAGGTCGCGCAGGACGGTCGCGATACTCGGCCGGTAGACCAGCACCGCCCCGGTCCCGTGCTGCACGTCAATGACACCCAGGACCTCCAGCGCCACCAGCGCCTGGGCGAGCGTGGCGCGCGAGACTCCCAGTTGCTCGGCCAGATCCCGCTCCGCCGGCAGGTGGTCGCCGGGGCCCAATTGCTCGGACTCGACGTAGCCGAGAATCTGCTTCATCAATTGCTCATAGAGCCGCGGACGCGCAACCTTGCCCAGCGATGCAGGCTTTTCCCGAGCCACGATAGACCTCCCAGCATTCATGTAATAGCTCCAATCTACACCGGACTCCCATTGACAAAGACACCTACTGTCTAGGAGGCTAGTCCAGTGTCATCGTGACTCGACTCACACCATTGGCCTTGAACAAAGGAAGCGCATATGTCCCCCGCCGTTATTTCCATCATCGTCTTGGCGGTGATGTTCTTGATTGCCACGGTGCTCCCGATCAACATGGGGGCACTGGCATTTGTTGGCGCGTTCCTCCTGGGCGCGGTCTTCCTGGGAATGGACTCCAAGGAAATCCTGGCCAGCTTCCCCGGAGGCTTGTTCCTCACCCTGGTGGGAGTCACCTATCTCTTTGCCATAGCCCAGAACAACGGGACCATCGACCTGCTGATCAACAGGGCGGTGAAACTTGTCGACAACCGCATCGCCCTGATCCCGTGGGTCATGTTCATCATCACCGCCGCCATCACCTCGGTGGGCGCCCTGGGCCCGGCGGCCGTGGCCATCATGGCCCCCATCGGCCTCAGCTTCGCCGCCAAGTACAAGATCAATCCGTTGATGATGGGCATGCTCATCGTCCACGGCGCGCAGGCCGGCGGGTTCTCACCGATTGCCGTCTACGGAGTCATCGTCAACGGGCTCATCGCCGAAACCGGCTTTGCCTTCAGCCCCACCGCGCTCTTCCTCTCCAGCTTCATCTTCAACCTCCTCATTGCACTGGTGCTCTTCATCGTCCTGGGCGGCAGGAAGCTCGCAGGCTCCAGGGCCGGGCAGCTGGCCGAACGCGTCGCCGAGGCCCGCTTGCAGGTCTCGGTCGGGGCCCGCACCGCGGACGTGGACTTCAAGGGTTCGGGCAGCGGCACCTACGGCCCCCGCGACCCGGCCGGCGACGGAGCCTCCGCCACCAAGCCGTCCCAGGAACGCTTCCCCCAGGTCATGACGATCCTGGGACTCGTCGCGCTGGCGGTCATCGCCCTGGGCTTCAAGGTCGATGTCGGCTTCGTGTCCATCACCATTGCCGTGATCCTGGCGCTGGTGAATCCCAAGGCACAAAAGGGAGCTGTCAACAAGATCAGCTGGTCCACCGTGCTGCTGATCTGCGGAATGCTCACCTTTGTCGGGGTCCTCGAGGAAGCCGGAACCATCGAGTACGTCTCCGACGGCGTCGCGAACATGGGCATGCCGCTGCTTGCGGCGCTCATGATCTGCTACATCGGCGCGGTGGTCTCGGCCTTCGCCTCGTCCACCGCGATCCTTGCGGCACTCATTCCCCTGGCGGTCCCGTTCCTCGATTCCGGTTCCGTCAGCGCCGTGGGCGTGGTCTGCGCCCTGGCGATCGCCTCCACCATCGTGGATGTCTCGCCGTTCTCCACCAACGGCGCACTTGTGCTGGCCAACGCCCCCGAGGGCACCGACAAGGACCGCTTCTACAAGCAGATCCTTGGCTACGGCGGCATCGTCGTCGCGGTCGGACCGCTGCTGGCCTGGCTCACCCTGGTCGTGCCCGGCTGGCTCTAACCGCCCTTCCCTTCTCCCCCTTCGCCACCAGTTACAAGGAGTCTTCGTGAGCACCACCGCGTACAAGACGCTGCCAACCGTTCCCTCCACAAGCACCGGACCGCTGAGCGGCTACACCGTGCTGGACCTGACCCGCGCCCTGGCCGGCCCGCATGCGGGCATGATGATGGGAGACCTCGGCGCCCGCGTCATCAAGGTCGAGACGCCCGGGACCGGGGACGACACCCGTAGCTGGGGTCCCCCGTTCGTGGGACCCGAGGAGGACCCGCAGGCCACCTACTTCCTCTCCTGCAACCGCAACAAGGAATCCATCGCCCTTGACCTCAAGAGCACGGATGGCAGGGACACGCTGTCCCGGCTCATCGAGCGCTCCGACGTGCTGATGGAGAACTTCCGCACCGGCGTCCTGGAACGCCTGGGATTCGGCATAGACGCCCTGCACTCACTCAACCCCCGGCTGGTCATCCTCTCCATCACCGGATTCGGCCACGACGGCCCCGAATCGCACCGCAGCGGATACGACCAGATCCTGCAGGGCGAGGCAGGCCTGATGTCCCTGACAGGGTCCGGCCCCGACGACCCGCAGCGCGTGGGCGTTCCCATCGCCGACCTGCTCTCGGGAATGTACGGGGCATACGGCGCCCTCGCGGCCCTGCTGGAACGCGAAAAGACCGGGAAGGGGCAGGTGGTCCGCACCTCCCTGCTGGCGGCCATCGTCGGGGTCCACGCCTTCCAGGGAACCCGGGCCACCGTGGCGGGCCAGGTTCCCCGGGCCCAGGGCAACCACCACCCGTCCATCGCCCCCTACGGGCTGTTTGGTTGCAGCAACGGCAAGGTCCAGATCAGCGTGGGCAGCCAGAAGCTGTGGCTCACCTTCGCCGCGGCCTTTGGGATCGACGGCACGCGCGCGGAATTCGCCACGAATGCCGACCGCGTCAAAAACCACGCGCTGCTGCTGGCCGAGATCGAGGCGGCCTTCGCCAGCCACGAGCCGGCGGACCTGTTGGCGAAACTGGATGCCGCCGGCATCCCCGCCGGCAAGGTCCGCACGCTGGACGAGGTCTACGCGTGGGACCAGGTCGCCGCGCAGGGCCTGCTGGTGGATGTCGAACACCCGGTGCTGGGCAAGATCACCCTGCCCGGCCCGCCGCTGCGCTTCTTCGACCCGGCCACCGAGGCCGAGACCACCCGGAGGAGCCACACCGCGCCGCCGTTGCTGGACGCCGATGCCCAGTCCATCCTGACCTGGTTGGACGGGGAAGCGCAGGTGGCGCGGTGAACGCCACGGACGTGAAGGAAAAGCGCATGACGGCGGCCGAACTCCTCGACACGGTGCTTGACCCCGGATCGTTCACCTCGTGGGACATCCCGGTCAGGCCCCCGCCCCTCGGCGCCGAATACGCCGCGGACCTCGCCGCCGCCGAGGCCAAGAGCGGCGTGGACGAATCGGTGCTCACCGGCGAGGGCCTGATCCGCGGCCGCAAGGTGGCGGTCATCGTCTCGGAATTCAGGTTCCTGGCCGGCTCCATCGGCCAGGCCGCGACCAAGCGCATCACCTCGGCCATCGAGCGCGCCACCGCCGAGGGATTGCCGCTGCTGGCCGGGCCTGCCTCCGGGGGAACCCGCATGCAGGAGGGAACCCTGGCCTTCCTCGGGATGGTCGCCATCACCGATGCGGTGCGCCGGCACAAGGAAAGCGGGCTGCCCTATCTGGTCTACCTGCGCCACCCCACCACCGGCGGGGTCATGGCCTCCTGGGGGTCCCTCGGGCACGTGACCGTCGCCGAGCCCGGCGCCCTGCTCGGGTTCCTGGGACCGCGGGTGTTCGAGACCCTCAACGGCGTGAAGTTTCCACCCAACGTCCAGGTGGCGGAGAACCTCTACCGCAAGGGGCTCATCGACGCCGTCGTGACCCCGCAGGAGTTGCCGGCGATCATCGACCGCGCCCTGCGGATCCTCCTGCCCGCCCGGGGGCGGGACACTGCGGTGGCGCCCGAGGTGCATTCGGGCACCCCGGGTGACGCGTCCGCCTGGGACTCCGTCCTGATCAGCCGCAACCCCCGGCGCCCCGACCTGCGCATGCTGCTGGCGGCCGGGGCCGATGACGCGCTGCCGCTCAACGGCACCGGCCAGGGCGAAAATGACCCGGGGCTGGGCCTGGCGCTGGCCAGGTTCGGGCAGCAGTCCTGCGTCGTGCTGGGCCACCAGCGCCCGCGGCACGCCGACACCCCTGCCATGGGACCCGCCTCGCTGCGCGAGGCCCGGCGCGGCATGCAGCTTGCCGCGGAACTCCAGCTGCCGCTGCTGACCATCATCGACACCGCCGGGGCAGCGTTGTCCAAGGAAGCGGAGGAGGGCGGACTCGCCGGGGAAATCGCGCGCTCGCTCAACGAGCTCATTGGCCTGAAGGCGCCCTCGGTGTCGGTGCTGCTGGGCCAGGGAACCGGCGGCGGGGCACTCGCGCTGCTGCCCGCCGACAGGATCATCGCGGCCCGGCATTCCTGGCTCTCTCCCCTGCCCCCCGAAGGCGCCAGCGCCATCATCCACCGCACCGCCGAATTCGCCCCGGAGGTGGCGGCAGCGCAGGGCGTGGAAGTTGCCTCGCTCGCACGCATCGGACTCGTCGACCACGTGGTGGACGAGAAGCCGGATGCCGCGCTGGAGCCGCGGGAGTTCTGCACCCGGATGGGCCTGGCCATCGAGCGGGAATTGGCCCATGCCCGCTCGATCCCGGAAGACGAGCGCCTGGCCAGGCGCCGGGCGAAGTTCCGGACCCTGGGCGGCTGAGGCCGGGGGCGGGGGGCGCGCCCGGTCCCCATCCGGGGCCGGGCGCCCGCTTGTGTCCACCCCGCATTCGGGCCAGACTCGAGGTACCGGCGAAGCCCCACGCACGCGCCGGCCGGAAGGAGCCACGACATGTCGCACCACAAGAAGCGCCGCAAGCCCTGCCCGGAGGCCGAGTCCCTGGCCACCGAGCATGCCCGTGTCTTTGAGGCCGCGGTGGAGGCCGGTCGGCGGGCCGGGCGCAAGGCGGCGAAGAGGAAGCTGAAGCGCGCGGCCAGGTATGGAGGGCTACAGCTCTCCAAGCCATTGCGCGAATCCGTGCTTCGCGACGCGGAGAAGGCCGGAGGCCGGGCCGCCTACGCGGCCGCGACCAAGGCACTGCGCCGGGCCGGTTCCCGGATGGCTCTGGCGCCGGCTCCCGGACACGCCGCAGCTGACTTCGGTTCGCCGACCGGTGCGGGGCCCGCCGCCGGAGCGGTGGCTGCTCCGCCGCGGCGCATGCCCGGATCGCAGGTCGTCATGGACGTCCTGCGCGTGGAACGGCCCAGCCGCAGCATGGTGCGCATCGTCGCCGGCGGGGAGGGCTTCGACGACTTCGAATCCAATGGCGCGGCCGACCAGTACGTCAAGCTGTACTTCACGAATCCCTCCCTGGGGCTGCTGCCGCCCTACGACTTGCGTTCGCTGCGCAAGTCGCTGCGTCGCGAGGACTTCCCGGCCTCCCGTTCGTACACGATCCGCCGTCACGACCCGGTGGCCCGGGAACTGGCCATCGAATTCTTCATCCACGAGCCCGCCGGGCCTGCCGCCGCCTGGGCCGCGGCAGCGCAGCCCGGCGACCAGCTGGTGCTCTCCAGGCCCAAGGGCAAGTTCCGTCCCGACCCGAAGGCCGAGCAGCACCTCTACGCGGCAGACGACACCGGGATCCCGGCCATCGCCGCGGCGCTGGAAAGGCTGCCGCGCACGGCATCGGGGCGGGTCTTCCTGGAGGTGGAGGGCCCGGAGGACGAACAGGAGTTCGACCTTCCGCTGCACATGGAACTCACCTGGCTCCACCGCAACGGCGAGCCCGCGGCCAGCAGCAACCTGCTGTCCGACGCGCTGCGGGACATCCCGGCCCCGCATGGACGTGTGGAGGTCCTGGCGCTGGGCGGGCGCGACGCGGTGCGCGACATCCGCAAACTGGCCTCGCATTGGGACATCGAACAGCGCCGCATCCACGTTTCCAGCTACTGGACCGCGCGCCGCCCCGGGCGAACGTGGCCCGTGCAAGCCGCCGCGGGGCCCCGGCTCGAGGCCGGGCAGCGAAGGGACGGAACGGACGACTAGGCCGAAGGTAGTCCCCGGGTGATCTGCGACAGGGATCGGTTCACCTGGAAGACCTTCCCGCGGATGCCGGTGATCCCCCATCCTGCCAGCCGCGCGCTGTGCATCGCCAGATAGGCCCGGGCGTCTTCCTCCGTGGTGAACAAGTAGATTCCCCCGGCCTCACCCGTCTCGCTGTTCTCGGTCCACAGCTTCCAGATCAGGCCGGGTTCCTGTGCGATGCTGTGGGCCAGCTCGGCATAGCCTTTGGCCATGTCCTCCCCAAAGGGCCCGTCCGAGGGGAAGTCGACCTGGACCAGCCACAAGTTCTCCCCCGCAGGGAGTGCGTCCATGTTTGTATCAGTCATTGTTTTCTTTGCCTTTCATCGTGGCGGGCACGAGGCGCCGCGGTTGAATTCATGCCGAAATGCCGCCAAGGGATCGGCGGATTCCTCCCGAAACACCATCGCATGAAAGGGCCGGGACAGTCGCAGGGAGGCCGCGGGGTGACGTGGCGTCACCCCGCAGTCCGTCGCGCTAGCTGACCGGTGCGAAGGCCGCGCGTCCCTGCACGGCGGAGGAGCCCAAATCGCCCTGGGGCAGTGCGGTGCCGCCCTCGACCGCACGTGCCCAGTCGTCGGTGATGGCGACGGCGGCAAAGTTGGAGTGCAGCAGCACCATCAGGGTTTCGTGCAACTGCCGTGCCTCGACCTGGCCGAGCTCGTTGGCCAGGTGGATGGCGCCGCTGGCGTCGGAGAGCACTTCCACGCCAAAGCCCAGCGGTTCCGCCGCAGCCGCGGTGGCCAGGTCGCAGTTGTTGGTCATGTAGCCGACCACGGTAATGGCCTCGACATCGTTGGCCCGCAGCCAGGCCTCGAAGTCGGTGCCGGCGAAGACGCTGGCGTAGCTCTTGACGAGGTGCTTCCAGGAATCCTTGCGGCGTGAGGCGATCTCGGGGTGCAGCTTCCAGCCCTCGGAGCCCTCGGCAAACACCGGAGCACCGGCCGGGTACTGGTGCTGCACCACGGCAACCGGCATGCCCTGCGCGTCGGCCAGGTCGATCGCCCGGGCGATGTTGGCCAGGGACTCGTTGCGGTCCGGGTACTGGATCGCCAAAGGCCCCTCCTCGGCAAAGTAGTCGTTTTGCACGTCGACAATGACCAGTGCGCGGCGCAGTTCAGCCATGGTGGGCTCCCATTCGTGGTGGTTGGTTGGTGACTCCAGCTTGGCATCGTGCCCCCGGGTACAGTGAGTGGCGTACATGCACGTCTTCGATGGAAACGGGCCAAGATGAAGATTGCCATCCATGCCTTTGACGGCATGACCATGTTCCACCTCGCGACCCCGCTGCTCGTCTTCGGCGAGGTTGCCCGGCTGGGCCTGGCCGATAACTGGAACACGCTGGTCTTCAACGAGCGGGGGCGTCCGGTGCGCAGCGCCGAGGGGCACCTGATTGGCGACGTCTCCGGGTCGGGGGCCGCCGAGGATGCCGACCTCGTGGTGTTCCCGTCCTGGCTCTCGGAGCTGCCCGATCCCTCCGGGGACCTGCTTCGGCTGATCCGCAACGCCCATGGGCGCGGGGCCGCGATTGCGGGCCTGTGCCTCGGCGCCTACCCGGTCGCGTGCAGCGGCGTGCTGGACGGCCGCACGGCGGTGACGCACTGGGGAGCCGCCCGGGAGGTGGCCGCCAAGCCGCATACAGTGGAATTCAATGATTCGGCCCTGTATATCGACCACGGCGATGTGCTCACCTCGGCCGGCACCGCTTCGGCCCTGGATGCCTGCCTGCACATCGTGCGCACCCACCTGGGCTCGGCGGCCGCGGCCACCGTGGCGCGGCAGATCGTCGTCGCGCCGCACCGCGACGGGGGCCAGGCCCAGTACATTGCCCGCCCGCTGCCGGATCCCGACCTGGATGGACCGCTGGGCCGGACCATCCAATGGGCGTTGGCGAACCTGGACCAGGACCTCGAGGTCGAGGCCCTGGCGGCCCACGCGACCATGAGCAAGCGCAACTTCACCCGCAGGTTCAAGGAGGTCACCGGGCTTTCCCCGGCGCGCTGGGTGCTGGGTCGCCGGCTCGACGACGCCCGCCAACTGCTGGAAACCACCAACTGGAGCGTTGCCCGCATCGCCGAGTCGTGCGGCTTCGGCAGTGCGGTGACGTTCCGCCAGAACTTCGTCGCCGCCTACTCCACCACTCCGACCTCGTACCGCACCCGCTTCACCAGCCGCTGAGCCACGGGCGCTTCAGGTCGAGGCTGCGTCCCTGGCGCGACGGAGGTTGCGCAGTTGCAACGCGAGAATGGCAATGGCATAGACCAGCGCGGGAAGCAGCGCCCAGGCCCAGTCGCCCAGCTCCACCTCGAAGGCCTCGGCCGTTGCGCCTCCCATGTTGATCCAGGCGGCCATCGGAGCGGAGCACAACCAGGCGAGCCCCACGGCGAGCATGCAGGTGCACCGGGACGTGAGCCCGAGGAACTTCGCCCCCAGCGCGCTGAACACCGCGGCCAGCGCCACGAAACTGAAGGCCACCAGCAGCAGGGTGTTGATCATCCGGAATTCGTGCAGGCCGCCGTGGCCGTTGCCGGCGAGGACGAAAAGGGTCGCGCCGGTGAGCGCTGCAGTCAGCCCCATCCCGAGGCAGTTGACCCGTTGCCAGCTCGGGGCCGGGGCGACCCCGCCCGGACCGCCCCGCGGGGTCGCGGAGGGGCGCTGCGTCCTGCCTGTCCACGCCATGGTGCTCCCCCTGGCTAGAAGTTCTTCGGCCCCACGTCGATGTGGTGCGATGCGTGGTGCAAACCCGCGCCACACCAGCATATAGTCAAACTCTTGGATAAAGCGATTGGCGGGCCGGCCCGGAGTTAAGAATACCGGGCCGCCCTGGCGACCCTCCGCACCTTCATCGCGATCACTGACCAAGGAGACGCGTTGAAGGTGGCGGGGGAAGCCGAGGCGGCCCGGAAGTTTGTGTCGCTTCGGCGGCCTAGACCTCGCCGCGGCGGATCAGCTTGCCCTGCGGGGTCTTGAAGTCGACCTCGGTGCCGCGCACGAAGGTGCGGCGGACCTTGCCCGCCAGGACCTTGCCCTGGTACGGGGAGATCGGGTTCTTGTGGTGCAGCTTGTTGACGTCGACCAGGAAGCTGTCCTCGGGTGCGAAGAAGGCGAAGTCGGCGTCGTTGCCCAGCGTGATGGCACCCTTGTGGTGCAGTCCGGCGATCTCGGCCGGGCGCTTGGACATCCAGTTCAGCACGGTTTCGAGCTTGATGCCGCGGCGCTGGGCCTCGGTCCAGATCAGCGCGAGCCCCAGCTGCAGCGAGGCAACCCCGCCCCAGGCCACGCCGAAGTCGCCGTTCTCGACGTCCTTGAGGTCGATGGTCGAGGGCGAGTGGTCCGAGACGATGCAGTCGATGATCCCGTCCTCCAGGCCCTTCCAGAGCAGTTCGCGGTTGGAGGCCTCGCGGATCGGCGGGCAGCACTTGAACGCGGTGGCGCCGTTGGGGATTTCCTCGGCCAGCAGGGTGAGGTAGTGCGGGCAGGTCTCCACGGTCAGCTTCACGCCGTCGCGCTTGGCCGATTCGATCATCGGCAGGGCGTCGGAGGAGGACAGGTGCAGGATGTGGGCGCGGGCGCCGGTCCAGCGGGCGCGCTCGATGACCTCGGCCACCGCCACGTTCTCGGCGCCGCGCGGGCGGGAGGCCAGGAACCTGTCGTAGTGGTCGCCCTCGGCGTTCGGGGCGCGGTCGATGGCGCGCGAATCCTCGGCGTGGACGAGCATCATCGAGTCGAAGGACACGATCTCGGTCATGTCCTCTTCCATCTCGTCGGGTTCGAGGTAGGGGAATTCCTCGACGCCGGAGTGGAGCAGGAAGCACTTGAAGCCGAAGACGCCGGCGTCGTGCAGCTCGCGCAGGTCGGACTTGTTGCCCGGGATGGCGCCTCCCCAGAAGCCCACGTCGACGAAGGCCTTGGGGCGGGCGGCGGCCTGCTTGAGCTCGAGGGCCTCGACGTTGACGGTCGGCGGGATGGAGTTCAGCGGCATGTCCACGATGGTGGTCACGCCGCCCGCGGCGGCGGCCTTGGTGGCGGATTCGAAGCCCTCCCACTCGGTGCGGCCCGGCTCGTTGACGTGCACGTGGGTGTCGACCAGGCCCGGGATCAGCACCTCCTCGGCGCTGAGCTCGATGAGCTGCGCGCCGGAGAGGTTGTTGCCCAGGGGCTCGATGGCGACGATCTTGCCGTCGCGGATGCCGATTTCGCGGGCGACGGTTCCGGCGCCCGTGACGATCCGCTCGCCGCGGATCACCAGGTCGAAGTCCGCGCCTGTGTTTTCTTCCGACCGTGGCGTCGTTGCCTCGGTGAGCTCGGTGTTGCCCATGGTCTCGTCCTTACATCTCGTGCGTTGGAAAATGCGGTGGTAAGCGGGGTTACGCGGTGGCCGCGTGGGTGGCCAGGAATTCTTCGGCCAAGAGGGTCGCCGCCCGTTGCACAAGTGGTCCACCCTCACTCATGCAACGGGCAACATCTGGTTCCAGCTCGAGCAGCGACCTGACCGCGGTGAAGCCCGCGTCGGTTGCCTGCTCGGCGGAAAGTTGGTTGCGTCCACAAATTGCGTAGACGGGGATGCCGTGGGCGGCGGCCAGCTGGGCCACGCCCACCGGCGTCTTGCCCTCCAGCGACTGGGTGTCGAGGCTGCCCTCGCCGGTGAACACCGCGACGGCCCCGGACAGCGCCTCTTCCAGGCCGGTCAGCTCCAGCACCACGTCGATGCCGCGGCGCCGGGTGGCTCCCAGCACGGCCATCGCGGCGAAGCCCACGCCGCCGGCGGCCCCGGCACCGGCGGATGCGGCAAGCGCGTTGATCCGATCGGCGCCGAGCCCGCGGCCCAGCACCTGCGCCCAACGGCCCAGTGCCGCATCGAGGTCCGGCACCTGCTCCGGGCTTGCGCCCTTTTGCGGGGCGAAGACGCGGGCGGCCCCGTTGGGTCCGGTCAGCGGGTTCTCCACGTCGGCGGCGAGGGTGAAGGAGGTCGTGGCGATCCGCGGATCCAGGGCACCGAGCTCGACGCGCTCCAGGGCGCCAAGCGCCCCGCCGCCGAGCGGCAGCTCGTTGCCCTGCTCGTCCAGCAGCCTGGCACCGAGTCCCTGGAGCATGCCGGCCCCGCCGTCGGTGCAGGCGCTTCCGCCCACGCCGAGGATGACCTGGGTTGCCCCGGCGTCCAGGGCCGCGGCGATCAGTTCGCCGGTGCCGCGGCTCGTGGCCCCGAGCGCATCCTTCCCGCCGGGCAGCCGGTCCAGGCCGGAGGCCTCGGCCATCTCCACGACGGCCACCTCGCCCCGGATCCCGAAGGCCGCGCGCACCGGCTCCCCGGTGGGCCCGGCGACCGTCGCATGGTGCAGCTCGAAGCCGCATTGGGCGGCGGCGGCGAGGGTTCCCTCGCCGCCGTCGGCGACGGGCACCGCGAGCGTGCGAGCCTCGGGCATTGCCGCGCGCACCCCCGCCTCGATGGCGGCGGCAACCTGCGCGCCAGTGAGCGATCCCTTGAACTTGTCCGGTGCCACTACTACCAACATGGTGTGCCGCCTCCTCTCGTGTGGTTCTTGCCTAGACCGATGCGCCCGCGTGGACACCGTGCGATGCTTCCAGCGGGGCCAGCGCCGTGGGGGCGTCGGCCGCCGCGGTGGCCAGGTCCTCGAACTCGTTGACTGCATCCAGTTCAGCACCCATGGCGATGTTTGTCACACGCTCCAGGATGACCTCGACCACGACGGGCACCTGGAACTCCGCGGCCAGGCGTCCGGCCTCGGCGAAGCCCTCGGCCAGCTTGGACGGGTCCTCCACGCGCACCGCCTTGCAGCCCAGGCCCTCGGCGACCTTGACGTGGTCAACGCCGTAGCCGTTGGTTTCCGGGGAGTTGATGTTTTCGAAGCCCAGCGAGACGTGGTAATCCATCTCGAAGGGACGCTGGGACTGGCGGATCAGGCCCAGGTAGGAGTTGTTGACCACGACGTGGATGTAGGGCAGCTTGAACTGCGCGCCGACGGCCAGTTCCTCGATCATGAACTGGAAGTCGTAGTCGCCCGAGAGCGCAACGACGGTGGAGTTCGGCTTGCCGCGCACCACGCCCAGGGCCGCGGGACCGGTCCAGCCCAGCGGGCCGGCCTGGCCGGCGTTGATCCACTGCCGCGGGCCGTAGACGTGCAGCATCTGCGCCCCGGCGATCTGCGACAGGCCGATGGTGGAGACGTAGGTGGTGTCGCGGCCGAAGGCCTCGTTCATTTCCTGGTAGACGCGCTGCGGCTTGATCGGCATGTTCTCGAAGTTGGTCTTGCGGTGCAGCGTGCCCTTGCGGGCGGTGCACTGATCGGCCCACGCCGAGTAGTCCGGCAGGGTGCCTGCGGCCTTGCGGTCGCGGGCCGCGGCCAGCAACTGGTCGATCGCCGCCCCTGCATCGGAGATGATGCCCAGATCCGGGGAGAAGACCCGGCCGATCTGGGTGCCCTCGATGTCGATGTGCACGAACTTGCGGCCCTTGCGGTAGGTGTCCAGGCCGCCGGTGTGGCGGTTGGCCCAGCGGTTGCCCAGGCCCAGCACGAAGTCGGAGGCCAGGAAGGAGACGTTGCCGTAGCGGGTGTGGGTCTGGATGCCGACCATGCCCGACTGCAGGCGGTGGTCATCGGGAATGGTGCCCCAGCCCATCAGGGTCGGGGAGACCGGGATGTTCAGCAGTTCGGCCAGCTCGACGAGCTTGCCCGAGGCGTTGGCGTTGATGACGCCTCCGCCGGCAATGATCATCGGGTGCTTGGAGGCGACCAGCAGGTCCAGGACCTTCTCGGCCTGGCCGCGGGTGGCTGCCGGCTTGTCCGGGACCAGCGGCTCGTAGGCGTCGATGTCGAATTCGATCTCGGCCATCTGCACGTTGATCGGCAGGTCCAGCAGGACCGGGCCCGGGCGTGCCGAGCGCATGATCTGGAAGGCCTTGGCGAAGTAGCCCGGGACCAGGCCCGGCTCCAGGATGGTGGCGGCGAACTTGGTGACCGGCTTGGCAATGGACTCGATGTCCACGGCCTGGAAGTCTTCCTTGTGCAGCTTGTCGGTCGGCGCCTGTCCGGTGATGCAGAGCATCGGGATGGAGTCGGCGATCGCGGCGTAGAGGCCGGTGATCATGTCGGTGCCGGCGGGGCCCGAGGTGCCCAGGCACAACCCGATCTTGCCGGTGGCACGGGAGTAGCCGTCGGCCATGTGGCTGGCGCCCTCGACGTGGCGGGCCAGCGTGTGGCGGATGGTGCCGCGGCGCTGCATGGCCGAGTACAGGGGGTTGATGGCCGCACCGGGCAGCCCGAAGGCCTCGATGGCGCCTTCCTTTTCCAGAATCAGGACAATTGCATCAACGACGCGCAACTTTGCCATGGTGTAGAGCTCCTTGTGTCAATCCCCGGCGCCGGCGCTTGCCTGGCGGGGGGAGGGTGTGGGTTTAGGTGGACCGATGGCGCACAGCGGTTGCTTGCCGCGAAGGATCCCTGGGGCGGATGGAAAGGTGCAGGCTTCCGGGCCTGCACCGCACCGACTGCCCTGCTTGCTAGCTGGCGGCCACGGGTTCGGCCGGCACGTCGGCGGATCCGCTGAGGCGTTGTACGCCGCGGAAGAGCCCGGAGTGGTCAAGTGCGCCGTCGCCGCTGGCCACGGTGGAGGCCACGAGCTGGGCGACAAGGGCGCCGAGCGGAAGCACGACGCCTGCCTCGCGGGCAGCGGAGGTCACGATGCCCATGTCCTTGTGGTGCAGGGCCAGGCGGAAGCCGGGCTCGAAGGACCGGTCAAGGATCTTCTGGCCCTTCTGGTCCAGGACCTTGGATCCGGCGAGCCCGCCACCCAGGACCGTCAGCGCGGCATCGGTGTCCACGCCGTAGGCCTCAAGGAACACCACGGCCTCGGAAAGCGCCTGGATGTTCGCCGCGACGATCAGCTGGTTTGCCGCCTTAACGGTCTGGCCGGAGCCCGAGGGGCCCACCAGCACGATGGTCTTGCCCACGGCATTGAAGACCGCCTCGGCGTCGGCGAAGTCTGCTTCCTCGCCGCCGACCATGATGGAGAGCACGCCGCCGATGGCGCCGGCCTCGCCGCCGGAGACCGGTGCGTCGAGCGGGCGGAGGCCCGCGGCGCGGGCCTCGTCGGAGAGGCGTGCCGCCACGTCGGGACGGATGGAGGAGTTGTCGATCCACAGGGCGCCGGACTTGGCGTGCGCGAAGACCCCGGCCTCGCCGGTGACGACGGCTTCGACGTCGGCGGAGTCCGGGACCATGGTGATGATGACGTCGGCGTGGGCCACTGCCTCGGGGATGGACCCGGAGCCCTTGCCACCGGCGGCCACGAGTTCGGCGGTCTTTTCCGGGCTGCGGTTGTAGCCGGTGACCTCGAAGCCTGCCTTGGCCAGGTTGATGGCCATGGGAAGGCCCATGATGCCCAGGCCGATGAATGCGATCTTGTGCGTGTTCGACATGCCGTGCTCCTGAAAACTTGTGCGTGCTGGTGGCTTGGGCAGCGTGTGCCCGAAAGTGCTTGGGGTGCCGGTTAGGCGGGCTGGCGGATGAGCCAGTTGAAGGCCTCGGCGTGGGCGGCCTTGTACTCCAGGGCGACGCCGCCGGCGTAGCCGAGGTCGCGGGACCGGGTGATCCATTCGCCCAGCGGCAGCGTTCCGGTGCCCGGTGCCCCGCGTCCCGGATCGTCGGCGATCTGGATGTGGCCGAATTCGTGGGCGTGGCCCTCGATCAGCGCGGCGACGTCGTCGCCGTTGACGGCCAGGTGGTAGAAATCGGCCAATAGCTTGACGTTGGCTGCCCCCGCGGCGTGGACCTTCTCGAGGACGAAGAACGCGTCGGCGGAGGTCTTCAGCGGGTAGGCCTCGGAGCCCGAGATCGGTTCGAGCAGCACGGTGCCGCCGATGCGTGCCACCCCGTTGGCCGCGGCGACCAGGTTGGAAACGGCCAGCTTGTCGTGCGCCTGGCCGTCGATCCCGGGCTGCCGGTTTCCATACAGGGCGTTGAAGCCCTTGCAGCCGGTGGCCTCGCCAATGCCTGCCACGACGTCGATGTTGTCGAGGAACTCGGATTCGCGTCCGACCCAGGAAACCAGTCCGCGGTCCCCGGCCGGCATGTCGCCGGCGAAGAAGTTCAGGCCCTCGAGGGTGACGCCTGCGTCCTTGATCGAGGCCACGAAGGCGTCGACCTCGGAGTCGGCGGGTACGGCCGTGGCAAACGGCCACCAGAATTCAACGCTGTCGAAGCCCGCCGCCTTGGCCGCGGCGGCGCGCTCCAGCAGGGGGAGCTCGGTGAGCAGGATTGAACAGTTGACGGTGTAGGCCATCTTCGACTCCTTCATGGTTCCAACTTCCATATTGTGAAATATGTTTATTGCTTGATGAGAACTCTAGCGAGTGGGCTGAGTCACTGTCAAGGGCCCGAGTCACCCGCACCCACCTGCCCGCCATCACGCCCCGGGCGACCAGAGTCGGTGCAAATCGGCCGTGACCAGTCAAATCCAGGCCGAATGATTTCTCCAGGAATTCCACCTGATGAAAATCCTTTTCTTTTACATGGAATCGTGCCATCATCGATCCACGAAGTAATCTCCGTCACACCCCCCTGTGGTGAAAGGTACGAGTTCTCATGACCCATCCAGATGTGCGCACAGCGACGTCAGAATCCAGCGTCCCGCCCGTGGTCCAGCACGAACTGAATCCCCATGGGCTCAGCGCGTCGCTATACAACAGCGACCTGGCACCAACCACCAAGGCGGGAAGGACCTGGTCCAGCTACAGCATCTTCACGCTGTGGGCCAACGACGTCCATTCCCTGGGGAACTACGCATTTGCGATTGGGCTCTTTGCACTCGGCCTGGGCGGCTGGCAGATCCTGCTGGCCCTGGGCTTCGGCGCAGTCCTGCTCTTTGGGCTGTTGAATTTTTCCGGCTTCATGGGCGAAAAGACCGGCGTCCCGTTCCCGGTCATGAGCCGCATTGCCTTCGGCATCCGCGGAGCACAGATCCCGGCCCTCCTGCGCGGTGCCGTGGCGATCGCCTGGTTCGGCATCCAGACCTACCTTGCATCCGTGGTGCTCGTGGTGATGATCCTGGCCGTCGCCCCGTCCGCCGCGAGCCTTAACTCCAACAGCTTCCTGGGCCTTTCCACCCTGGGCTGGATCTGCTTCGTCGCCCTGTGGGCACTGCAGCTGGTCATCGTCAGCTACGGCATGGAAATGATCCGCAAGTACGAGGCCTTCGCCGGCCCGGTCATCCTCGTCACCATGGGCGCGCTCGCCATCTGGATGTTCATCCAGGCCGGCGGCTCCATCGCATGGTCAACCGGCGACGCCAAGACCGGCGTCGACATGTGGCTCGGGATCCTCGGCGGCGGTGCCCTGTGGGTCTCCATCTACGCCACCTTCGTGCTGAACTTCTGCGACTTCACCCGCAGCGCCCGTTCCAAGGGCTCGATCGTTCGCGGCAACTTCTGGGGCATCCCGCTGAACATGCTGCTCTTCGGCGTGATCGTCGTGGTCATGACCGGTGCGCAGTTCAAGATCGACGGAACCATCATCGACAGCCCCTCAGACGTCGTTGCCGCCATCCCCAACACCTTCCTGCTGCTGGCAGCATCGGCGGCCCTGCTGATCCTGACCATTGCGGTGAACCTGATGGCCAACTTCGTCGCCCCGATCTATGCGCTGACGAACCTCTTCCCCAAGGTGCTGAACTTCCGCCGTGCCGGCATCATCTCCGGCGTCATCGGCCTGTTGATCCTGCCGTGGAACCTCTACAACTCCCCCGCCGTCATCACCTACTTCCTCGGCGGCCTGGGCGCCCTGCTCGGCCCCCTGTTCGGCATCATCATGGCCGACTACTGGATCCTGCGCCGTGCCCGGATCAACATCCCGGACCTGTACCGCACCAACCCGGAGGGCACGTACTTCTTCACCCGCGGCGTGAACTTCCGCGCCATCATCGCCCTGGGCATCTCCGCCGTTGCGGCACTGATCCTGGCCTTCTCCCCTGCACTGGGCCACGTCTCGGCCTTCGCCTGGTTCATCGGCTCCGGCCTCGGCGCCCTCGTCTACCTGGCCATCGCCAAGCGCGGCCAGGTCCACCAGGACGTCGACGGCGAGACCATCGCCGTCGCTCCCACCCACTAGGGCCCACCGCCCGCTTCAGATCCACCGCCACACAGGAGTTACCCCATGCGCATTCTGGTCCTCAACGTCAACACCACCGCGTCCATGACCCGGTCCATCGGCGACTCCGCCCGCTCGGCGGCGTCCCCGGGCACCGAGATCGTCGAACTGACCCCTGACTTCGGCGCCGATTCCTGCGAGGGAAACTTCGAGAGCTACCTCGCCGCCATCGCCGTGATGGATAAGGTCGTGAACTACACCGAGCCCTACGACGCGGTCATCCAGGCCGGCTACGGAGAACACGGCCGCGAGGGCCTGCAGGAACTGCTTGATGTCCCGGTCGTGGACATCACCGAGGCCGCGGCCTCCACCGCCCAGTTCCTAGGGCACAAGTACTCCGTGGTCACCACGCTGGACAGGACGGTTCCGCTGATCGAGGACCGGCTGAAGTTGGCGGGCCTCACCGACCGCTGCGCCTCGGTCCGCGCCAGCGGGCTGGGCGTGCTCGAGCTCGAATCCGATCCCGAACGCGCCGTGGCCGCCATCGTGGAGCAGTCGCGCCAGGCGGTGGAGAACGACAAGGCCGAGGTCATAGTGCTCGGCTGCGGCGGCATGGCGGAGCTCGAGGCCAAGGTCGCCGAGGCGACCGGCGTGCCGATCGTGGACGGCGTGCGCGCCGCGGTGACCATCGCCGAATCTTTGGTCCGGCTGGGGCTGAGCACCTCCAAGGTGCGCACCTACGCCACCCCGCGACCCAAGGTCGTCACCGGCTGGCCGATCACCAAGGCCGCCGTCAACGCCCGCTAGCACCACGCCCCGGCACCGCGCCGAAACCGCCTGGCTGCCTCCCTCGCCTAGTCGAGGGAGGCAGTCTTTTGCCCGGGTAGCAGGGCGGCAAGCCTCTGCATGCCCTCGGGAATGCGCTCGGCGGGGATCACCCCGAAACCGACCCGGATGAATCCCTGACCATCCTCCGAGTTCGAGAAAAAGTGGTGACCACGGCCGATTCGTGCCCCCACGCCCGGGCTCAGCGCAAGGGGTTCCGCGACGTCCCCGGTTCGCGGATGAATACGGCAACCAGCACGCCGGCGGCGGCCCCAATGGCCGTCTCCACGGCCCGGTCGGCCATGAGGATGCCGGGATCAGTTGGTGCCGCCAGATAGGTCATGACCAGGACCAGCGGCGTAAAGAAGACCAGGGCGAACCCGTAGTGGCGCGCCATAAACAACTCGCTCGGGAACTGCAGCGCGACCACCAGCAGCCCCAGCACCATGACGGATGGCCGGGGTAGGAGAACCAGGGCCGTCAGCCCCACTCCGGCAAGAGTTCCGAACACCCGGTGGATGCCGCGTTGGACGCGCGCCCCAAGAGTCTCTGCGGCCAGCGGAACAGCTCCCGCGGCCATGGCCCAGTAGGGGTGCCCGATACCCATGAGGATTCCTGCGGCACCGGCGGTGCCGACGGCCAGGACATAGCGCAGTGCGTGGACGAGGACAGCGGCCGAAACGGTGGGCACCACCGGCCGGCCGGCCCCCGACGCCCAGGTCTGGGCGCCGAACCAGCCGGCAAACCCGACCATTGCGGCGAAGCCGGCCGAGCCAACGCAGGCGATTGCGGCGCCCCACCACGGCACCGCCAGCGGAACAGAGGCACAGGCGCCGAGGGCAAAGAGGCAAAAGAATGGGCCCGCGGGCTTGAGCCTGTACCTGTCGGCGAAGAGCGAGCCCACACCCGCGATGAAGGCCTCGGTCAGGACGAGCGTCCAAGGCCTCACACCCAGGGCGGACAATCCAATGCCGATCAGGGTTCCTCCCACGAGCAGCACAGCCGCCTGAGCTTGGTGGACGAGCCTCATTTGGTGCGGTTCGTTCCTGCCATACATGCCGATGAAGGCGCCGAAGACGGCATAAATGATCAGGCCCGGCCTGCCAAGGGCCAACAGTCCCAGCGAGGGGACGGCGACGCTCAGCCCGACGCGCCATGCGGACATCCGGTCGCCCTGGGCCGGGCCCAGGGCCAGCAAGGAACGTCGAACGGTTGCACGTCGGGGAGCAGCGCCACCTTGTGGCCCCATTACCCGGACCCCCGTCATCTTTGCCATTTCGCCTCCCACGCAAGGGCACCGTGCCCCGGGGAACCACTTTGCGCCCCTAAGCAATCGGCGTCAAAGAGGCAACCGTGATGGTTAGATAAGCAGTGCCTATCGCTTATGTTCGTCCGGCAGGTGTTCCAGGAATGTGAGATCCGTCGATTCGACCACGGATGCCAGGGCACGCACGAGTATCGGTGTCGGATCCCGGGCGAGGGTGAGCAAGCCGACCGGAACGCATCGCTCCGGGCCCACCAACGGGACGGCGTGCAAATTGGCAGGTACCCCGAAGGCATGCAGCCAAGCCGCGGGCACGACGGTTGCCCATGAACCCGTCGTCACATGGGCAAAGAGCGAGGCCACCGAGTCGGTTTCCAGCCGTGGCTCCGGGCTGATTCCCACCTCGGCGAAGATGTCGTCGAGGCGCCGCCGTCCCTGCATGCTGGGGGCCAGCAGGCAAAGCGGGAGTGCCGCAGCTTGCGTCCACGTGGCAGAGACGGCCGGCGGCGAGCCCGCATCCGTCGCGGTCAGCAGGACGTATCGTTCCCGGTACAGCGGGAACACCCGGAATTCGTCGGGCACAGGGTCCTGGATGTAGGTGATTCCGGCATCGATTTCGTAGGACCTCAACCGCGCCACAACGTCGTCGGATGTCAGGTTGGAAACCACTTGGACGCGCGCCAAGGGGTGCGAATCGCAAAATGGCGCGTTGAGCAGCGACACCGCGATCGAGGCGGTGGGAATGGATCCGAAGCGAAGCTGGCCGCGGACGCCGGTGCGCATCGCACCGATCTCGTCGTTCATCGCGTCCCGGTCTGCAAGGATTTTCCGGGCCCAGAGGACAAGTTCCTGCCCCTCGGCGGTCAGGCCCTCGAACTTGTTGCCACGGCGGATCAGCGGAACATCAAGCTCCTTTTCCAGTTTCCGGATTCCCTCCGACAGTGCCGGCTGGGACACCGAACAGGATTGCGCGGCGCGCACGAAGTGTCGCTCTCGAGCGAGGGCGACCATGTACTCGAGTTGCCGGATAAACATATGACCGGTCTACAGCATCGTGAACCGATGTTCCACTTCCCCGCTGCGGAGGCTGCGGTGCGCCCAGTCGCGTCCGACAGAGCGCGGGCAGCGTGGGCGTATACTTTTTCGCATGTCCATTGTGATCTCGACCCAACCGCCCCGCGGGCGTTCGGAGGTAGCCGGCGTCTTTTCCGCCGGCTCGAGATAAGGCTGTCCACTTTCGGTGATTCTTCGCGCCCATTTGGCGCGCCCACATCCGCTGCCGGGTTCTCGGCGACTCGTCGCCCGACCGCGCGCGGATCTTTTGCCCCACCCGAAGCATGCCCCCTCCCTTCGCCGCGGCGACGAGGCGGCACGACAGTCAGGCCCAGAACTTCCATGCATTCACTTTCCGAAAAACAGATCCGTTCATCCTTCATCAATGCCTCGCTGCGCGAGCGCAAGGCCATCACGCTCCCGGAGAACTTCGACTCCCTGGATTGGGACACCCTCGAGTTCCTGGGGTGGCGGGATCCGAAGCTGCCCTTGGTCGGTTATGTCGTCACCGTCCTTGACGATGCGCCCGTGGGCATCATGTTCCGCAAGACCGAGGGCAAGATCCGCAACCGGCCGCAGTGCTCGTGGTGCGAGGACGTTGACCTGCCCAACGACGTGGTGTTTTTCAACGCCAGGAAGGGTGGCCAGGCCGGCCGCGACGGCGACACCATCGGCATCCTGGTGTGCGCCGAGTTCCAGTGCCCCGCCAACGTCCGCATGATGAAATCGCTGCCCTACCTCGGTTTCGATCGCGAGGCGGAGGTCAATCGGCGCATCGACGTGCTGCGGGAACATGTGCTGAACTTCGCCAGGCGCGTGCGCGACAACGCCTGATCCCGGGGTGGTTGCCGGGCCCGCCCGCCCGGGCGGTGCCCGCAACCACCTTTTCACCTGGCCCGGATTCAGGGGTCCGGACTAAACCGGGCTCTTCACTGCGCTCGGCGCGTAGCGGCGCAGTTCAACCGAGTCCCGCACCAGCGCGCGCATCCGGCCCATCGTCCATGGCTCGCCCGAGCGCGTACGCAATTGCACCAGCACGTTGCCCAACGCGGTGCATTCGACAGGTCCCGCGAAGACCGGGACGCCCGCCCGGTCGGCCGTGAGCTGGCACAAGAGTCCACTCTGGGATCCGCCGCCCAGCATGTGGATGGCATCGGGTACGAAACCGCCCTGCCCGGCCGCCGCGAAGGCCTCGGTGGCGAAGCTGGCCGCAAGGCTCTCCAGGATGATGCGCAGGATCTGCTCGCGCGATTCCGGCAAGTCGCCACCGGCCTCAAGGACGGCGGCAACGATCCGTTCGGGCAGGTTCCCCGGCGCCATGAAGCGCTCCTGGGCAGGGTCGATCAAGACGGCCGGGGCCTCCAGGGCCTCGACGGCCGGCAACAGGGACTCAAGGGTGACCCCTCCGGTGGTGCCGGCGGCGGCGGATTCGTTCCAGTACCTGATCGACTCGCTCAGCAGCCAGGTGCCCGTCACGTTCTTGAGAAGGCGGACCGTCCCGTCCAGGCCAAGCTCGTTGGTGAAGCCGGCCTGCCTGGCCTCCTCGGTGAGGGCCGGGCGCGGCAGTTCCACGCCCACCAGGCCCCAGGTGCCGCAGGAGACGTAGGCCGAGCGCGGCGAACCCAGGGGTGCGGCCGCCACGGCGCTGGCGGTGTCGTGCGAGGCAACGGCCGTGACCGACACTTCCCCGGTGGCGCCAAGCTCGTGTGCCAACTCGGGGCGCAGCATCCCGACCGTGTCCCCTGGTTCCACCAGGTCCGGCAGGAGCCCGGCCACGCCCAGGTGCCCGGCCAGTTCGGCATCCCAGGTGCCGGTGGAAATGTTGAGCAGCCCGGTGGTCGAGGCATTGGTGCGCTCGGCACGCACCGCCCCGGTCAGCAGCCAGTTCAGGTAGTCGGGCACCAACAGCAGCGTGTCGGCCGCGGCCAGGCGGCCTTCGCCGCGCTCGGCCTCGAGCTGGTAGACGGTGTTGAACGGCAGGAACTGCAGTCCGTTGCGCCCAAACAGCGCGGCGCGCGAAAACGATTGTTCCAGCTGCGCCACCGCCCGCTCGTTGCGCGGGTCGCGGTAGTGCCGCACCTGCCCCAGACGCTCGCCGTCGCGCAGCAGCGCATAGTCAACGGCCCAGGAATCAACGCCGATGGAGGCGATGTCGGGGCGTTGGGCGAAGGCCAGGGCCAGGCCGCGGCGGACTTCGGCCCACAACCCGTCCAGGTCCCAGGCCAGGGCGCCGGGCGCCGCCGCTTCCTCGAAGTCCGAGAGCGGGTGCGCCCCGTTGGCGAAGCGGTGCACCTGGGTGAGCACCACCTTCCCGTCGACCAGCTCCCCGAGCATCACCCGGCCGCTGGTCGCCCCCAGGTCGATGGCGGCCACCGGCGCAAGGGAACCGGCGGGGCGTGGTGCGTGCCGACTCATCGCAGGAATGCCGCCGCGACGCCGGAGTCAACCGGGATGTGCAGGCCGGTGGTGCGGGTGAGCTCCGGTCCGGTGAGCACGTACACGGCGTCGGCCACGTTCTCCGGGACGACCTCGCGCTTGAGGATGGTGCGGTTGGCATAAAACTGCCCCAGGTCCTGCTCCTCGACCCCGTAGGTGGCCGCGCGGTTCGCGCCCCAGCCGGAGGCGAAGATCCCGGACCCGCGGACCACCCCGTCGGGGTTGATCCCGTTCACGCGCACCCCGTGCTCGCCGAGTTCCACGGCCAGCAGGCGCACCTGGTGCGCCTGGTCGGCCTTGGTGGCGGAGTAGGCGATGTTGTTCGGGCCGGCGAAGACGGAGTTCTTGGAGGAGATGTAGATGACGTCCCCGCCCATGCCCTGTTCCACCAGTGCCTTCGCGGCGGCCTTGGAGACCAGGAAGGAACCCTTGGCCATCACGTCGTGCTGCAGATCCCAGTCGGCCTCGGTGGTTTCCAGCAGCGGCTTGGACAGCGAGAGCCCGGCGTTGTTGACCACCAGGTCGATGCCGCCGAAGGCCAGCACCGTCGCGTCGATGGCCGCCTGCACGCCCGCGGCGTCGGCGACGTTTGCGGCCACGCCGATGGCCACATCTTCATTGCCCAGCTCGGCCGCCGCCGCCTGGGCCTTGGCCAGGTCCAGGTCGGCGACCACCACGCAGGCGCCCTCGGCGGCCAGCCGGGTGGCGATGGCCTTGCCGATGCCCGAGGCCGCGCCGGTGACAAAGGCGATCCGCCCCTGGTGGGTCTTGGGCCTGGGCAGGCGGGCCAGCTTGGCTTCCTCCAGCGCCCAGTACTCGATGCGGAACTTCTCCGCGTCGTTGATCGGGGTGTAGGTGGACAGTGCCTCGGCCCCGCGCATCACGTTGATGGCGTTGAGGTAGAACTCCCCGGCCACCCGGGCGGTCTGCTTGTTCGCCCCGTAGGAGAACATGCCCACCCCGGGCACCAGCACGATCAGCGGGTCGGCCCCGCGCATCGCCGGGCTGGAGGCATCGGCATGCGCCTCGTAGTAGGCCCGGTAGTCGGCGCGGTATTCGGTGTGCAGTTCGCGCAGGCGCTCGAGCTGTGCTTCGAGCGTGGCGGTGGCCGGCAGGTCAAGGACCATCGGCTTGATCTTGGTGCGCAGGAAGTGGTCCGGGCAGGAGGTGCCCAGGGCCGCCAGGGCGGAGAGCTTTTCGCGGGACAGGAAGTCGAGCACGCGCGCATCGTCGCTGAAGTGCCCGACCATGGGCTTGTCGGCGCCGGCCAGCCCGCGGATCGTGGGGGCCAGGGCGGCCGCGCGGGCCCGGCGCTCGGACTCGCCCAAGGCCTCGAAGCCCGGCACCACGGTGCCGAAGGGCTCGGGGGCGCCGTTGGCCTCGATGTAGGCGGCGGCGGTGTCGATGATCCACAGCGAGTTCGCCTCGCATTCTTCGCTGGTCTCGGCCCAGGCGGTGATGCCGTGGCCGCCCAGGATGCAGCCGATGGCCTCCGGGTTGGCCTCCTTGATCTTCGCGATGTCCAGGCCCAGCTGGAAGCCGGGGCGGCGCCAGGGCACCCACACGACTTTGGAACCGAAGATCTTGTCGGTCAGCGCCTCTCCGTCCGCGGCGGTGGCGATGGCGATGCCCGAATCCGGGTGCAGGTGGTCCACGTGTGCCGCGTCAACCAGCCCGTGCATGGCGGTGTCGATCGACGGGGCCGCCCCGCCCTTGCCGTGCAGGCAGTAGTCGAAGGCAGCGACCATCTCGTCCTCGCGCTCCAGCCCGGGATAGACGCCGGCCAGGGCGCGCATGCGGTCCAGGCGCAGCGTGGAGAGCCCGGATTCCCTCAGCGTTCCCAGGTCCCCGCCGGAGCCCTTGACCCAGAGCAGCTCGATGGCCTCGCCGGTGACCGGGTCGCAGTCGGTGCCCTTGGCCGACGTGTTGCCCCCGGCGTAGTTGGTGTTCTTCTTGTCCGCGCCCAGTCGGTTGGAGCGGGTGATCAGCTCTTGTGCAGTCGTCGATGTCATTGTTTTCTCCAGCTTGGTGAATGTTTAGGCGTTGGCCCGGGCACGCTCGGTGCCGTAGCGCTCGGCTTCGATCTCTTCCAGGGACTTGCCCCGGGTTTCCGGTGCCCAGATGGTGCCGATGAGCAGGGCGAGCAGCAGCAGGCCGAGGATGATGAGCCCGACCTTCTCCAGGCCGATGGTGTTCAGCAGCACCGGGAAGACCAGGGACAGCAAGCCGACCATGACGCGGGCGAGCATGAACAGCACGCCCTGGGCGCTGGCGCGGTACTGGGTGGCGAAGAGCTCCGCGGCCCACAGGCCGTAGAACGCCTGCGCCCCCAGGCCCGCCGAGATGCCCCAGCCGATGGCGAAGAAGAAGAGCGAGAAGGCGCCGGGAGGCGCGAAGATCAGCACGGCCCAGGCGGCGACGCCCAGCAGCGCGCCGGCGAAGTACAGCCAGCGGCGGCTGACCCGGTCCCCGTAGCGCATGAAGCCGAAGTAGGTGGCCAGGGCCGTGAGGGTCCAGACCAGGACCTGCAGCAGGTTCTGGTGGGTGGCGCTTTCCACGCCCGCGGCGGCGTAGACGCGCGGCTGGAAGATGCCCGACTGGCCGGCGACGGTGTTCCACAGTCCGTAGACGCCGAGCAGGAACGCCAGGGCGCCGAAGTTCTTGCGGTTGCCCAGCAGCCCGCGGATGCCGGAGAAGAAGGAGACCTTCACGCCCAGGCGCACGTCTTCCTTGCGCTGGTTTTTCCAGGACCTGGATTCGGGCAGCCCGCGGCGTACCCACCAGGTGATGCCGGCGATGATGAACAGGTGGAAGAAGATCAGCCGGCTTCCGGTGACCCCCAGCGGTCCGACCAGGATGGCCAGCGCGAATCCGATGGCCGGGCCGATCGACCAGGCCAGCTGCGCGGCGCCCACGTGGGCCGCGCGGTGTTCGCTCGGTGCCTCCTCGGCAATGTAGGTCCAGGATGCGGGCACCCCGGCGCCGACGGCGATGCCCATGAGGACCACGCCGATCATCAGCGGCACGACGCCGGTGGCGAAGGTGAGCATCAGGGCGCCGAGCATGAAGACCAGCAGGTCGTAGGTGTAGATGAACTTGCGGCCCAGGCGGTCGCAGAGCGGGCCGCCGATCGCCGCCCCCAGTGCCGAGCCGAATGCGTTGGCGGACACCGCGGCGATGACGCCGACTAGTGCGTCGTCAAAGCCGAAGGCGCCCTGCCAGAGCGTGAGGCTGGTGGCCAGCGCGATGATCGCCCCGGCCTCCATGTAGTTGGACATGGCAACGGCCGCGGTGGCCTTCCAGCCGCTGATGGAGCGCGGTGCCTTGCGCGGGGCCAATGTGCCGGTTCCCATCTCAGGCACCCCATCCGGCCTGGACGCCGCCGACGCGGGCGGCCTCGATGCGCGATTGGTAGTCCGAGGCGCGGAATGCGGCCTCCGGATCCGCCGGCAGTCCGCGGGATTCGCGCCACTGCGCGAGCTCGGCGCGCACGTCGGTGTAGAACGCGTCCATGAACACCGCGTTGGCGGCCAGTACGTCGCCTGAACGCTGCGCGGCGGCCAGGGCGTCGAGGTCCACCAGCAGGGCGCGGGCCGTCATTTCCTGCACGTTGAGCACCGAGCGGATCTGGCCTTGGATCTTGTTTTCGACGTTGTGGCACTGGTCGAGCATGAACGCGATCTCGGTGTCGGCGTCAAGGCCCCCGCCGCGGATGACCTCGAACATGATCCGGAAGAGCTGGAACGGGTCGGCGGCACCCACGATCAAGTCGTCGTCCGCGTAGAAGCGCGAGTTGAAGTCGAAGGAGCCGAGCTTGCCCAGGCGCTGGAGCTGCATCACGATGAATTCGATGTTGGTGCCCGGCGCGTGGTGGCCGGTGTCCAGGCAGACCTTGGCTCGGTCCCCGAGTGCGGCGACCTGGGCGTAGGAGGTTCCCCAGTCGGGCACGTCGGTGTGGTAGAACGACGGCTCGAAGAACTTGTACTCGAGCATCAACCGCTGGTCGCCGCCCAGGCGGGCGTAGATCTGCTGCAGGGACTCGGCCAGGCGGTCCTGACGGCCGCGCATGTCTGCCTGGCCGGGGTAGTTCGAGCCCTCGGCGAGCCAGATCTTCAGGTCGCGCGAGCCGGTGGCGTCCATGACGTCGACGCATTCGAGGTGGTGGTCAACGGCCTTGCGGCGGACGGCCGGATCCTCGTGGGTCAGGGCACCGAACTTGTAGACGTCGTCCTGGAAGGTGTTTGAGTTGATGGTCCCCAGCTCGATGCCCAGGTCGTTCGCGTAGACGCGCAGGGCGCCGTAGTCATCCACCCTGTCCCACGGGATGTGCAGTGCCACGGACGGGGCCAGGCCGGTGAGCCGGTTGACCTCGGCCGCGTCGGCGATCTTTTCAAACGGATCGCGCGGGGTGCCGTCGGTGCCGTAGACCTTGAAGCGGGTTCCCGAGTTTCCGTAGGCCCAGGAGGGAACTTCAATGGCCTGGCGTTCAAGGGTGGCGAGGATCTCGGGGCTCAACGTCGTGCCCATGAGGTCTCCTTTTCGTTGGTGGGGTGGGGGGGTGTCGGTGCGCTCAGGAGTTGAGCGTCGCCAGCTGGTCTTCGAGGTGGAAAACCTCGGTCAGTCGTTCGGCGCCCTGGTCGGGGCGCCCGTCCAGGGACACAAAGAACCCGGACATCTGCGCTTCCCAGGCCGCGGTGCGCGGGTCGGCATCCAGCGCACGCTGGGCCGCCTGGTCGTCGTCGGTCTCGTAGTAGCCGACCAGGAAACCGTCGCCGCGCACGAAGAGCGAGTAGTTGCGGCGGCCCGCCTGCTCGATGGCCTGGAGCATCTGGGGCCATACCGCGGCGTGGCGTTCGATGTACTCGGTGAGCCGCTCGGGCTTCACCTGCAACTGGAAACAGACCCTCGTCATGCCGCTTCCCCCTTCGTGTGCTTGCGTGCCGATGTCACATTCGGGGCTCCGGCACCAGATTATGAATCGTTTCAATTCAATGGAACGTCCCGATACTAGACCAAGATCACAATGAATTTCAAGTGCTTTGGGCCGCCGGAACCAAATAAATTGAATCCTTTCAATAGGTGTCGTTCGGGCCCGGGCGGCGGCCCCGGGCGATATACTCGCAATGACGCATACACGGCAGGCGGAAGGGGCCCACTTTGGCAATCAGTGTCCGGGACGTGGCCCGCGAGGCCGGCGTCTCCGTGGGAACCGTCTCCAATGTGCTCAATCGCCCGGCCATGGTCTCGCCCTCCACTGTCACCCGCGTCACCGAAGTCATCGAACGCCTGGGCTTCGTGCGCAACGATGCGGCCCGGCAACTTCGCGCGGGCCGAAGCCGCAGCTTCGGCCTGGTCGTCCTCGATGCCCGCAACCCCTTTTTCATGGACGTAACCCATGGCGCGCAGCAGCGGGCCCTGGACAACGGCTACAGTGTGCTGATGGGCGCCAGCGACGACTCGGTGTCCAATGAAGGGCGACTGCTGGATCTTTTCGAGGAACAACGCGTGGCGGGGTTGCTCATTTCCCCGGTGCGCACGGACCTGAGCAGGCTGTGGCGGATTCGCGAGGCCGGGACCCCCGTGGTGCTGGTCGACCGCGGCAGCGGCGACCAGTCCTTCTCCTCGGTCTCGGTCAACGACGTCGAAGGCGGGCGCATTGCTGCCCAGCACCTGATTGATGCCTCACGGCGACGCATCGGGTTTGTCGGCGGCCCGATGGAAATCGAACAGGTGCGCCACCGCCTGGAGGGCGCCCAATCGGTGGTTGCAGCGGTGCCGGGTGCCAGCCTTGAAATCTTCGGCACGAAAGCGCTGAGCGTGTTCGAGGGCCGCGCCGCCGGGGAACGGATCGCTGCGCTGCCCGCCGCCCGCCGGCCCGAGGCCATCTTCGCCGCCAACGACCTCCTGGCCATGGGCGTGCTACAGGCACTGGTCATGAGCGGAAAGGTCAGGGTCCCGGAGGACATCGCGCTGGTCGGCTACGACGATATCGCCTTCGCGGAATCGGCGGTGGTGCCCATTACCTCGGTGCGCCAGCCGGCCGTCGAAATCGGGCGGACCGCTGTTGACGTCCTGCTGCGCGAGGCCGAAGCCGGGCCCGACGCGGTGCGCGAGCAGTTCGTGTTCACCCCCAAATTGGTGCAGCGCGCATCAACCGGCGCGGGCCTGCCGGCCCGCCCCTAGCCACGCGCCGCGGTTCCGCAGGCGCCGGGTTTGTTCCTGCGGCTTCCTAGCCGCGGGAGACCAGCCATGCCAGCACGTCGCCATCCAGCTCACGGTCCGCAAGGATGAGCCGGGAAACCGACCCGTCACCGACTGCTGCAGCGGTCTTCGGCGACGGAGGTCCTTCCCAACGGAGTTGGAGCCCGGCCTTCTGCGCCACCTTGACCGATGCGGGGTTGGTGGAAAGCACCCGGGCGATCACCGGCACCGATTCCCTGGCGGCGTGGGCGCGTTCCACCGCGTACCGGGCAAGTTCGGTGGCGAATCCGTGTCCCCAGCAGGCAGGGTCCAGCCGGTAGCCAAGGTTCCAGACGTGTTTGCCGGCGACCGCCGCAAACAGGTGCACTCCCCCGGTGCCCAGTACCCGGCCGGGCTCCAGGGGCGGGTACGCGCCGGCCTCCCCCAGCCGCACGACCCAGTGCGAGAGGCCGTGCTCCCGCCAGCCGGCGCCAAACGTTTCCAGCGAGGCCTCGGTCTGCCGCGGATCCGTGACCCGTTCCCCGGGGATGTGCGCCCAGGTCCGCGGATCGCCGGAGATCGCGTAGACCTCCTCCAGGTCCCCGGGCACCGGTGGATCGAGCCGTAGTCGTTGCGTCATCTGCCGGTCCGGGATCATCCCACCAAACTACCGCCCGGGCGGCAAAAAGCCGGGAATGGCGACTCCGGGCCCCGGCGGGTCCGGCACCGCGCCACGCGCCTGCATATGAGTCAATACCGGTTCGATATGTATTGGATTCCGGGCCCATCCCCGGCCCGCACATTGGTAGGGTGTCTGCATGATCAACACTGCCCGCCTGCACTCGGACCTTTCCCGACTCGGCCGCGAAACCAACATGATGCTGGCCACGATCGACACCCTGTCCGCCGACGAAATGTCCGCGCCGTCCCTGTGCGAGGGGTGGAGCCGGGCCGATGTCATCGCCCACCTGGCCTCCAACGGCCGCTCGCTGGTCAAGCTCATCGACTGGGCCGCCACCGGGGAAGAGCAGCAGCTCTATGCCTCGCCCGAGGCCCGCAACGAGGAGATCGCCGCGCTGGCGGCCCTGCCGCGCGAGGAACTGGTCGGGAAATTCCGCAGCGCCGCGGAGTACTTCGCCGAGCAGGCCGAGCGCCTGGCCGGGGAGCTCGCGGTCCAGGAAGTGGACCTGCACGGCAAGGTCATCCCCGCCACCTCCATCGTGGCCCTGCGCATCGCCGAGGTCGTCGTGCACCACCACGACCTGGACACCGCCTGGACCATCGAGGAGGCCGACCCGGACTCGCAGCTCAACGCCGTGGAGGCGGCGGTGCGCACCATGCGGGCCAAGGACGCCCCGGGCATGACCCTGGTGACCGAGGAAGGCGACGAGTGGGTCATCGGCGACGGCGCCCTGCAGGTCAAGTCGGACCGCGAGGGCCTGATCGAGTGGCTCGCGCGCGGCCAGGCACGCTACATTGAAGCCAGCGGACCCCTGCCGGTGCTCCCGGCCTGGTAGGAAACGCATCTCTCCGGCACCACCCCTTTCCCAACGGGCGCCGGCCGAGACGGGGGCAGGGTTTCCCCCTCCCCCAAACACCGTCGGGCCCCTCGAACGCATCGCGTTCGAGGGGCCCGACGGGGTTAAGCGGAGTGCCGCGTTACAAGGCGATCTGGCGGTTCTGGTCCTTGTAGAGCAGGTAGCGGAAGTTCGACGGTCCGCCGGCGTAACAAGCCTGCGGGCAGAAGGCGCGCAGCGACATGTAGTCCCCCGCCTCGACCTCGACCCAGTCGGCGTTCAACCGGTAGACGGCCTTGCCCTCCAGCACGTACAGTCCGTGCTCCATCACGTGGGTCTCGGCGAACGGGATCGAGGCGCCGGGCTCGAAGGTCACGATGTTCACGCCGAAGTCGAACGCCACGTCCTGCGGGTCAAGCATGCGCGTGGTGCGCCACTTGCCCTCGGTCTCGGGCATCGCTCCGGGCTCGATGTCGCGCTCGTTGCCGACGACCGGACCCGGGGCGGCGACGCCCGCCAGGACCTCGTAGCGCTTGCGGATCCAATGGAAGGTTGCCACCTCGACGCCGTTGTTGTGGGCCTGCCACTGTGTGCCGGCCGGGACGTAGGCAAAGCCGCCCTCCTCCAGGGTGTGCGCGGCGCCGTCGATGGTCACGGTCAGCCGGCCGGAGACCACGAAGACGAAGGACTGGACCTCGGCCTGCGGCTCCGGGTGATCCGAGCCGCCGCCCGGGGAGACCTCCACGATGGACTGGGCGAAGGTGGTCGAGCCGCCGGCGACCGGGCGGTTCAGCACCCAGGCGCGGGTGCCGGTCCACTCCGGGAAGACCGAGGTGACGATGTCGCGCAGCACCCCGCGCGGGATGACCGTGTACGCCTCGGTGACGATGGCGCGGTCGGTCAACAGGTCGGTCTGCGGCGGGTGCCCGCCGTAGTTCGTGTAGTAGCTTGCATCCGCACGAGTCTGGATCTTAGACATTCGAGTCCTCCGTCTGTGTTGCTCGCGCCAGGGCGATTGATTCAAGGGTGGATAGGGAAATCTCGGCCTCCGCGGCGATCTCCTCGGCCGTCAGTGCGCCGCAGACCAGGCCGCGGCGGATGAAGTTGGCCAGCGCCTTGGCGGTTGCCGGTTCGTCCATGATGGCCGACTCGATGCGGTGCACGTAGTTGCGCAGGCGTGCCGCCGCGGCGGCAAAGCCCTCGCGGTAGAACGCGTAGGTCGCCAGGTAGCGGGTGGGCAGCTGGTTTTCGTGCAGGTCCCAGCCCTGGTAGATCCCGCGCTCCAGGTGGCGGCGCACCAGACGGGCATGCAGCGCCCAGGCGGCCTGGACCTGTTCCGGGTCGCCCAGGGGCAGGATGTTGGTCGAGCCGTCGGACATGTGCACGCCGGTGCCGGCGATGGCCACCTGCATGACGTTCTTGGCGTAGTCGGCGGCCGGATGCTCCATGGACTGGTAGGCAGCCGCGATGCCCAGCGAGGCCGAGTAGTCGTAGGTGCCGTAGTGCAGCGAGGAAATCCGCCCCTTGCCCGCGTGCAGCAGCGTAGCCGACGGGACGGTGCCCTCGTGCGAGAGGATCAGCTGCGGGGTTTCCATCTGGACCTCGAAGCGCAGGCGCCCGGCGGGCAGCGAGTGCGCCGCCTCCAGCTGCTCGCAGACGAAGACCATGGCCCGGACCTGGGCGACGGTGGTGACCTTCGGCAGGGTCAGCACCAGCCCTTCGGGCAATTCGCCGGCGCTGGCCAGCGTGGAGACGAACAAATCCAGCGTGCGCAGCCCGCGGGCCCGGGTGGGTGCCTCGAGGCACTTGAAGCGGATGCCGATGAACGGCGGGGCGAGACCTGCGGCCACGGCCTTGGCTACCTGTTCGGCCGCCGCCACGGCCGCGGCGTCCTCGGCCTCGTCGCCGCGGTTGCCGTATCCGTCCTCGAAGTCCAGGCGCAGGTCCTCGATGGGCTCGCGGCCCAGCTTCGCTGCGACCAGCGCGGCAAGTTCCTCCGGCTGCGCCAGTCCCAGCTTTTCGGCCAAGGCGGCCAGGCCCGCCACGCCGCCGGCGGCCTCAAGGGCAGCGGCGCCCCAGGCCGCGGGCAGCCCGGGGGTGAAGCGGTCGGCCGGGACATAGGCGGTGTGGATCGGCTGGCGCCGTCCGTCGTCGCCCGGGTAGTTCTGCTCCAGCAACTCGTCGGTGGCGGCCAGATCGCTTTCGATGCGTGCCAGTGCGGCCGCGCCCAGCGCGCCTAGCCGACTCATTTTGCCACCAGCTCGGTGCTTAGCAGGCGGTAGGCAGGCAGCGTGAGGAAGTCCTCGAAGTCCTCGTCGCGCCCGGAGACCAGGCGGCCGATGAGGTCTGCCGCGGGGGCGTAGTACGCGGCGAAGGCTTCCTCGTCGTTGACCTCGCCGCGCAGCTTCTCGACCTGGACCTCGAGTGCCTTGGCGACGAGCTCGGCGGTGATGGTGTTGCCGGTGTCGGCGGCGACGACCTTATTGCGGATCTGCTGCCAGATCTGCGACCGGGAGATCTCGGCGGTTGCCGCGTCCTCCATGAGGTTGTGGATGGCCACGGCCCCGTTGCCCGAGAGCCAGACCGCGGTGTAGGCGACGGCCACGTAAAGGTTGGTGTTGACCCCGGCCTCGGTGACCGAGCCCGGTGCCGAGGCGACGTCGAGCAGTGCCTCGGCGGTGACGGCGACCTCGGGGCGCTGGCGGTCGATCTGGTTGGGCTTCGCGCCGAGCACGGAGTCGAAGACCTCCACGCAGATCGGGACCAGGTCCGGGTGCGCCACCCAGGAGCCGTCGAAGCCGTCGTTGGCCTCGCGGGTCTTGTCGGCCCGGACCTTCTCGAACGCGGCTGCGGTGACCTCCGGTTCGCGGCGGTTCGGGATGACGGCGGCCATGCCGCCCATCGCAAAGGCGCCGCGCTTGTGGCAGGTCTGCACCAGCAGTTCGGTGTAGGCGCGCATCATCGGCGCCGTCATGGCCACGTCGGCGCGGTCGGGCATGACGAACTTTTCGCCGGCCTCGCGGAAGTACTTGATGATGGAGAAGAGGTAGTCCCAGCGACCGGCATTCAGGCCCGAGGCGTAGTCGCGCAGCTCGTAGAGCATCTCGTCCATCTGGAACGCGGCCGGGATGGTTTCGATGAGCATGGTGGCGCGGATGGTGCCGTGTTCGATGCCCAGTTCCGCCTCGGCGAAGGCGAACACCTCGTTCCACAGTCGGGACTCGAGGTAGGACTCCATCTTGGGCAGGTAGTAGAACGGGCCCTGGCCCGACTCTGCCAACACCTTGGCGTTGTGGAAGAAATGCAGGCCGAAGTCGACCAGCGCTCCGATTGCCGGTGCGCCGTTGATGAGCACGTTGGCCTCCGGCAGGTGCCAGCCGCGCGGGCGGACCACGACGGTGGCCAGCGGTGCGTCGGTGCGCAGCGCGTAGGACTTGCCGTTGCCCGCGTCCTCGAAGGACAGCGTGCCGGCGGCCGCCTCGGTGAGGTTCACCAGCGCGTCGATGACGTTGTGCCAGGTCGGGGTCGAGGCATCCTCGAGGTCCGCAAGCCAGACCTTGGCACCGGAGTTCAGCGCGTTGATGGCCATCTTGGCCGGGGAAGCCGGGCCGGTGATTTCCACGCGTCGGTCCTGCAGGGCGGCCGGCGCCGGGGCGACCTTCCAGTCGCCGGCGCGGACCTGCGCGGTGGCCGGGTCGAAGTCCATGGTGCCGGTCTTGGCGACCTCGGCACGGGCCCTGGTGCGTGCCTCAAGCAGCTCCTCGCGGGTTCCGGTGAACTTCTCGTGCAACTTCAAGACGAAGGCCAGCGCCTCGGCGGAGAGGATCTCATCGGCCTTGGCAACGGACGGGGTGTGGGTCAGTGTGATGCTCATCGTGGTGGACCAGACTTTCTTGCTACTTGTTCTTCGCTGCCGCGGAGGAGACGGCCTCGGCAACGTCTGCGGCCACGTGCGGGTCGAAGACGGAGGGAATGATGAAACCTGGGTTGAGTTCATCTTGGCTTACCCGGGCGGAAATGGCATCGGCTGCAGCCAACAACATTTCGTCGGTGATGTCTGAAACGCGTGCGTCGAGCAGTCCGCGAAAGAAGCCCGGGAAGGCCAACACGTTGTTGATCTGGTTCGGGAAGTCGGAACGGCCCGTGGCGACCACGGCGGCGTGGCGGCCGGCGGCGGCCGGGTCGACCTCCGGGTCGGGGTTGGCCATGGCGAAGACGATGGCGTTCTCGTTCATGGCCTCGATGTCCGCCTCGTCCAGGACGTTGGGGGCGGAGACGCCGATGAAGACGTCGGCGCCAACCATGGCTTCCTTGAGCGTTCCGGTGAACTGCTCCGGGTTGGTGTTGTCGGCCAGCCACTGGCGGTGCGGGTCGGCGGAGACATCGGTGCGGCTGATGGCGCCGTTGCGGCCGGCGGCGATGATGTTCTTGGCGCCGCGGGCGGCCAGGAGCTGGATGATGGCGTTGCCCGCTGCGCCGACGCCGGAGACGACGATGCGGACCTTGTCGATCTGCTTGCCGACCACCAACAGCGCGTTGGTCAACGCGGCGAGGGTGACGATGGCGGTGCCGTGCTGGTCGTCGTGGAAGACCGGGATGTCGAGTTCCTCGCGCAGGCGGGCCTCGATCTCGAAGCAGCGCGGTGCGGCGATGTCCTCGAGGTTCACGCCGCCGTAGACCGGGGCGAGCGCCTTGACGATCATGATGATCTCCTCGGTGTCCTGGGTGTCCAGGCAGACCGGCCAGGCATCGACGTTGGCGAACTGCTTGAACAGCGCGGCCTTGCCTTCCATGACCGGAAGCGCGGCGGCCGGGCCGATGTTGCCCAGGCCCAGGACGGCGGAGCCGTCGGTGACCACGGCAATGGTGTTGCGCTTGATGGTGAGGTTGCGGGCGTCCTCGGGGTTCTCGGCAATGGCCATGCACACGCGGGCCACCCCGGGGGTGTAGGCGCGGGAGAGGTCGTCGCGGTTGCGCAGGGCCACCTTCGGGACGACCTCGAGCTTGCCGCCCAGGTGCATGAGGAAGGTGCGATCCGAGACGTTGCGGACGTTCACGCCGTCCAGCGCATCGAGGGCGTCGCGGACGGACTGGCCGTGTGCGGCGTCGGTGGTGTTGCAGCTGACGTCGACGACCATGTGGTCATGGCCGGATTCGGCCACGTCAAGTGCCGTGATCGACCCTCCGGCGCGGCCCACGGCCGCGGCCAGTTCGCTGGTTGCAGTGATCGAGACGGGCGTTTGGACACGCAGCGTCAGTGAATATCCCGGGCTAGGTACAGCCATATCGTCCTCCTGAAAAAAGTTTCCGTATAGTGGATACTATTATCTGCGGAGTGAAATTACAAGCACTTATGTGGAGTGGGTCACGGGAATTTTGCACCAAAGTTTCGGATCGTGGAAGAACAGGCCAGGGTTCCGGTAGTGTTGCATCACAAGACTTGACCGTTTGCGGGACCTTTTGACGGTCCCGCCCGCGCACCAGCAGACCCAGGAGCATCGCCGTGGCTGAAGTAAAGACGACATCGGGCGTCCAATCCGTCGAGCGCGCCTTCGAGCTCCTTGAACTCATTGGCCGGGCCGGCGGGGAGGCGGCCCTGAGTGAACTTGCCATGGACACCCCGCTTCCGCTTCCCACCATCCACAGGCTGCTGCGCACCCTGGTCGGCATTGGATACGTCCGCCAGCTGAACAACCGCCGCTACGCGCTGGGACCGCGGCTGATCCGCCTGGGCGAGGTCGCCAACCGCCAGCTGGGGGCCCTGTCCACGCCCATCCTGCAGAACCTGGTGAACGAGCTGGGCGAATCCGCCAGCATCGCGGTGCTCGACGGCGACATGGTCACCTACATTTCCCAGGCCCAGTCGCCGCACGCGATGCGCATGATCACCGAGGTCGGACGTCGCTCCTCGCTGCACGGCACGAGCGTGGGCAAGGCCATTTTGGCGGTGCTGGATAACGACCGGGTCCAGCGGCTGGTCAACCAGGCCGGCATGCCCGCCCACACGCCCAAGACCATCACAACCATGCACCAGCTCTTCGACGAACTCGAACTGGTGCGCTCCCGCGGTTATGCCATCGACGAGGAAGAGCAGGAACTGGGAGTGCGTTGCCTGGGCATGTCGGTCCCGGGCGCGCCGACGCCGATGGCCATCTCCGTCTCCGGGCCCGTCACCCGCGTGACTGACGAGTTCACCTCCCGGGCGATTCCGCACCTTCGTGCAGCCACGGCCCAGCTTTCCGCGGCACTGGCCGTCACGACGGGCTAGGTGTATTGACCACGGTCGTTGGGGACTTGCGGCGTGGCTGAATGACAAAAAGAAGACCTCCAAGTGAAGTGGTGTTTGCGACAACGTTCACGACATCCCGGAGGTCTTCTTCATGTCCCATGATAATGCCATCCTCGCGCCCAAGGGCCGCCTGCTGCCGGCCCGGTGCATCGTGGAGGACCGCTGGCCGCTGCGCCGGGCGGCCGAGCGGTTCCAGGTCTCCGTCACCACCGCCGCCCGCTGGGCCTCCCGCTACCGCGAGCACGGCGAGGACGGGATGCAGGACCGCTCCAGCCGACCCGCCCGGTCCCCGCGGCGCACCCGCGTGCGCACCGAACGGCGGATCATCGGGCTGCGGGTGAACCGGCGCTGGGGCCCCGCCAGGATCGGCTACCTGCTGGGCCTGCACCCCTCCACCGTCCACAAGGTCCTCTCCCGGTACGGGATGCCCCGGCTCGCCTGGCAGGACTGGGTCACCGGGCCGACCAGCTCGTGGGCTTCCCTAAGCCTGGTAACCGGAGCCCACCAGCTGGGGCTACCACCTGCAAATGGGGACGCCGCGTGGAACCGAAACACTCCCCGTGGAGGACTGCCAGAGGGCAGCTTCTATGTAGCCCACTCCTGCCAGTGACGTCTGGCTAGTCATGATGGAGTGTTCTTTGGCATCACCCGCCAAGGCCTCCGGAGCCAAGATCGTCGTTTTGCTGCCGACCGCGGGGCTCCACGAAACAGTGCATTGCATAGCTCACAACGGTGGGGAGTCCGTTCCCGTGGACCAAGTCATCCAAGTTCCCGCCGGGGAGGTCGGCCCCTTGGGCCCCAAGGAACGTCGAGAAGGCAGCGACGATCGCTGTCGGGCCGGGATCCATGGGCGGATCCTCCGGGGAAAGTGGGGCGCTGGAAGTCCGCGATCGGTGGAATGGTCCTTGCGGCCACGCCAGTTCCGACCCGGAAAGTGGGCCCAGCAACTGATGATCCCTTTGGTTTCATCCCTTGAACCTGCCCCCGGCATCGAGCCGCAGGCGGCCGGTTGTCGCCCGCGCTACCGCACCGGGGCACCGGGACCGAGCGGAATGCCCAGCGCCCACCAGGCGAGGAACAAACCGAGCCACACCACGAACATGATCAACGCACACGGCAACGTGAAGGAGATCAGCGTGCCTATGCCCGCCTTCTTGTTCAGCGTTTGGAGGTAGCCCACACAGAGAACGAAGCTGGTGCTCATCGGGGTGATGGAATTGGTGCACGAATCGGCGATGCGGTAGAGCGCCATAGTGGTGGCAGGATTCGTCCCGAGCAGCATCATCATCGGGACGATGACCGGTGCAACGAGCGCCCACAGGGCCTGACCGGAAGTGATCATCAGGTTAAGGACCGCGATGCAGACCACAACAATCAAGAAGAGGCCAACGCTGTTGATCCCCAGGCCTTGAATGGCATCGGAACCGACCACGGCCACTACGGTGCTGATTTTCGTGAACTTGAACAACGCCAAAAACTGGGAGACGGCAAAGAACAGGACGATCAGCGGCGCAATCGAACGAACGCCGTCGGCCATAAAGCGAGGGATGTCTGAGGCGGAGTCCAGTTGCCGGGAACCAGAGGCGAAAGCCGTGCCCAGAACCAGAAAGAACATCGACAGGAAGAATGCTATGCCGTCCAGAAACGGCGATTCCAGGAACTCCCCGCCCGCTCCACGCAGCGGTGATCCCGCAGGAATGATGGCCGCGGCCAGCAGCGCGAGGAAGGCCACCGCGGAGAGTCCCGTGACGCGCAGTCCACGGCGTTCCTGCTCGTCGGAGAGCAGGGCGCTGGGGGCCATGGCGGACATTGCCGCCGTGTCGGCCTGCTCGGTGTCGACCACCAGGGTGTGCTCACGCTTCTTCAGGATCAGCTCGGTGACCAGGGTGACCGTAATCGCCAACACTATGGCTGAGACCGTCGTGAAGTACATGTTGTCCGTGGCTCGAACGGTGACACTCGGATCGATGAGGTGGGCGGCCTCGGTGGCTACCTTTGCAAAGACCACATCGCCGGGGGCGATCAGTGGATTGGCATCTCCGGCTGCATTGATCGAGACGAAGGCTACGATCATGCCCAGCATCGGAGAGCGGCCTACGGCTTTAAAAGCCACCGCGCCCAGCGGAATCAACACCACGTAGGCGGAGTCGGAGAGGAACTTGGAAAGCGCGCCGCCCAGAGCAACGGCAAATACGACGGAACGCGGCGACACATTGCTTAGCGCACGTCGGGCAATTACTTCAAAGAGTCCGGACCTGTCCGCCACTGCAACGCCCAGCATGACGATCAGCACCGTCCCCAGCGGCCCAAACGTGACGAAGGATTCCTCCGCGCCGGTCAGCAGGGAGCGAATGGCCTCGACGCTCAACGCATTGTTGACCCCGACAGTCTCTCCGGTCGCGGGATCCGTGACGCGCACCCCTGCGCTCGACAATATCCAGCTGGCGACGGCAAGCACGCCGAAGAGAATCCAGAACAGCCAGAACGGATGCGGCAGTGCATTGCCTGCCCTTTCCACGCTGGCGAGCAAACGGAGCCCGAGCGATTCGCTCCGGCCTCCGATTTTGGTGATGGTCATGGATCCTCCAGTAGTGCGGTAACCCTGAGCCGCGGATTGCCCAGTAGCGTGGGAATCGAAAACCCCACCCGTGATTTGTATTACAAGCACCGCGGTGCTGGGAGATGATTATCCAATTTTCGACAATCGTTCCGGAAGTTGCGGCAAGGATTTGGAAACTGTCCTGCGAGATGCATATGGACGGGTCCATGAATGCACACCAATGATGCCCACCATTCGCCGACGTCGGGAAGGTGCCGCCCTGTAGGCGGAAGTCATCTGGTCAGTGTGGCCAGCAGGTCCGGACCCATCCTGAGCACCGTTGCCGTGTCGATGCGGTGGTAAACCAGCTTCCCGTTGCGGTCCGAGACCACGAGTCCGGCTTCGCGCAGCACCCGCAGGGATCGGGATATCTGTGCCGCAGGCTGACCAAGCCGGACGGCAAGTTCGGAGGTCGTCATGGGTTCGGCCGAAATGTGCCGGAACAGTTCCATCCGGGAATCGGCGCTGAGCGCGCTGAGCCTGCCACGCATCTGATGGATCTGCAGGAGGTCCTCCTGCCGTGTCTGCGCTGGAAAATGGACAATGACCGGGTATCCGGCATTGTCCTTAACCGTGAGATGGTTTCCGATCCAACGTGAAGGGACGAGCAGCAGCTCGCGTTCGGCCATCTTGACCCTGCGCTGTTGGAGCTTGTCGAAGCGAACCTCGGACGCTCCGCGAAAGGCCTTGGCGGTGACACTGAGTGACGCGATCGTCGCAATGGGGTCGGTTTGATTCAGCTTGCCCGCGAGTTGGGCCGCTGCGCGGCCGACGGAGAGGGCGAGATCGTCCCACTCCATCTTGAAGAACGAATTCCAACAATCCAGGCAGAATTCGATGATCCTTTGCCTGAACTGCTCCGGGTCATTCAGAAGTTGTTCGGCCAGCTCGAATCGTCCCAAAGATCGAGATCGGCACGTATCCAGGAACTCGCGACGGACTTTTTCATCCTGCAGCAGCTGCTGGGCTGCGGGGAGGTCCTTGCTGAAACCGCGAATGGCTTCGGCCGCCATGGAGACGAAAGCCTCAAGCGGTAGGGCGGCCATGCCAGCGAGTTCCAGGTCAAGATTCTGCTTTGGTTCGGTGGACACCGGAAAGAAGAATCGTGCGCGGAACCGAGCCCACAGGGGCGAGAGAGCGTTGAACTCGGCGATCAGCCGATCGTCCAGCTTTCGCGCGATGGCCTGAACTTTGGCGGACGATTCGAAGTGATGGTCAGGTTCCGCCAAGACGTGGAGAACCGCCATCAGTTCGGACAGGGGGGAGACCGATACGCGCAGGTTGTTGATGTCGAATCCTGCAAATTGAAGTGCAATGGCCATGAGACCTCCTCTGCCATGCCGGCCTTGTTACGAACAGTTGGCTCAATTTCGCCAACTGTCGCGCGGATCGCCGGTTCACTGGCTAACTTCATGATGTAGGGCTCCGCCGGCGCAACCTAAAAGTAACACCGGGAAGTGAAAATCAAGGAATGAGATCACAGTTGACCAGATATATCGACGACAGATCCTTGCTGTCTGAGGACGCCGGCCATCCGCAGGAATTCATGGTTGAGATGGGTGATGGATGCCGGCTTGCCACCGATGTATATCTAGGTGACGCCGGCGAAAAACCCCGGCCCGTACTGTTGGAGCGCACACCCTATGGGAAGCGTTCAACCCGGGATTCGGATCAGTCCAGGCATGACCAACCAATACCGCTGCCGCAAGAAATAGCTGCTTTTTTCGTCGACCGCGGCTACATCGTGATTCGTCAGGACTGCCGCGGCCGAGGCAGCTCCGAAGGTGAGTTCGTCAAATACCTCAACGAGGGACAGGACGGGGCGGATACGATCTCCTGGATCACGGCGCAGCCTTGGTGCGACGGGCGTGTTCTGATGATTGGGGTTTCCTACTCGGCCCATGTGCAAACTGCCGCAGCGGCTTTGGCACCCACCGGACTAGCTGCCATGTTCATGGACTCGGGCGGATTCTCCTCGGCCTATGAAGTGGGCATGCGCATGGGCGGAGCCTTCGAACTCAAGCAGGCCACGTGGGCCTTCCGCCATGCGGCGCGAAGTCCGGAAGCGACGGTCGATCCCGTGATTGCTTCGGGACTGACCGCGCTGAACGTGGCGGACTGGTTCCACCAGACACCATGGCGGCGGGGCAGTTCACCGCTGAGCCTGGCCCCCGCTTACGAGGGCTATTTGCTGGAGCAGTGGGCCCATGAGAACTTTGACGACTACTGGGCACAGCCTGCAATCTATGCCCGCGGTTCCTACGACAAGTTCCCCGATGTGCCTAGTTTCCACATCTCCAGCTGGTACGACCCTTACATTTCTTCAGCCATTGAGAATTTTCAGCAGCTGGGAGACCGCAAGTCCAGTCCGGCCTACCTGCTCCTGGGACCCTGGACCCACGGGAAACGCTGCCTGAGCTACGCGGGCGATGTCGACTTTGGCCCTGCCTCATATTTTGACGGCAATCTCGCGCCGTCTTACCTGGATTTTAGGGCTGATTGGATGGATGAGGTGCTGGGACGCAGCACCACTACCGTGCAACGGACCGCTGTCACCTATTTCCTGATGGGTGGCGGCAGCGGAAAAGCCACCCAACAGGGCCGGCTTGATCATGGCGGCCGATGGGAACGCGCGGCCTCGTGGCCCCCGGAAAACGCGCAAAGGGTCACCCTGTACTGCTCGCCAGACGGGGGACTGATCCCCGAACCGGTTTCACAAGATGCCTCTATCACCTACGCCTTTGACCCGAGCCACCCGGTTCCGACCATCGGAGGGCAGGTCACCAGCGGCGAACCAGTCATGCGCGGCGGGGCTTACGACCAGGTGCCCAGCGACGAAATCTTCGGAGCAAGCCGACCGCACTTGCCACTGAGCGCCAGGCCCGATGTGTTGGTGTTCCGCACCGATCCCCTGCGGGAACAAGTGAGCATCGCGGGTGGGGTGACGGCCGAGATCTTCCTCTCGTCCTCGGCCAGCGACACGGACCTGACCATCAAGTTGATCGACGAGTACCCGCCGAGTCTTGACTTCCCCCAGGGTTTTGCCATGAATCTCACCGAGGGAATCATGCGCGTGCGTTACCGCGAGTCCTACACCGAACCTGAACTACTGGAGCCCGACCAGATTTACCGCATTACGGTCGAGGCTCCGGCGACGGCAAATCTCTTTGCCGTCGGGCACCGGATCCGGCTTGATGTTTCGTCGAGCAACTTTCCGCGCTTTGATGTGAACTCAAATACCGGTGGGGTGGTTGCCGCCGACAGGATCAAGATCGTGGCCGAAAACACCGTGCACATGTCGGATGCCCATCCGACGTCGCTTTCACTAGACGTGTTATCCGACTAGGTCCATTGCCTCGCGGGTGGGCAGAACCGGTAATGGAAGCGATGTGGACAACCCGAAAATGCGCGTCCGCACGGACCCAGGGAACCGGGTCGACTGTGGTTCCTGGATCCGTGCCAGTGGGCGCACGGGCCAGAGTCGCTCAGTGAAGCTGCGGGGGCTTCCCGGATCGCACGAACTCGGACTCGTCCGGGCACCGGACGCCGGCCGCCTCGCATTTCTTGCGGTACTCCTCGACGATGCCCTTGAATTCATCGTCGTCCACGACGGGGATTTCCTCGCCGTCGGCGGCGATGAGCTTGCCGGACTTGAACCGGTCCCCATCCAGCAGCCCGCGGACTTCCTCCGCCTTGACGATGCGCGGGACCTGGTCGGCAATGAGCATGCGCGGCGGGGCCGCGGCATAGGCCGAACCGTGACGCTTCGGGGTGCCGATCTTCAGCTCGTTGAACAACAGGTTCAGTGCCACGGCCATGACCGCGGCCGAGCTGATGCCCGAGTGGAAGATGGTCGCGAACCAGGTTGGAAACGCGTCGTAGAAATCGGTCTTGACGATCGGCAGCGCACCGAAGGCGATGGAGGTGGCGACGATGATCATGTTCAGGTTGTTGTCGTACTTCACGCTCGCCAGGGTGCGGATTCCCGATGCCGCAACGGTGCCGAAGAGCACGATCCCGGCCCCGCCCAGGACTGGGGTGGGGATCGCGGCGACCACGCGGCCGAGCACCGGGAGCAGACCGAGGACTACCAGGATGCCGCCGCCGGCCGTGACCACGAAGCGGGACTTCACCCCCGTGATGGCCACCAGCCCGACGTTCTGCGCAAACGCGCTCTGGGTGAAGGTGTTGAAGACCGGAGCCAGGATGCTGGAAGCCATGTCGGCGCGCAGGCCGTCGGCGATGCGCCGCGAATCGACGCGGGTCTTGGCGATCTCCCCCACCGCGAGGATGTCGGCGGTGGTTTCGGTGAGGATCACGATGACGACAATCGTCATCGAGACGATGGCGCCGATCTCGAACACCGGCCACCCGAAGGCGAAGGGCTGCGGGAAGGCGAAGATGGCGCCGTGGCCCACGGCCGAGAAGTCCGCCACACCGAGGAACACCGCGATGATGGTGCCGATGACCATGGCCAGCAGGATCGACAGGCGCGAGATCGCCGCATTGCCGACCTTGGAGAGCAGCAGCACGATGGCCATCGTCATTCCGGCGAGCCCGATGTTGGCCAGCGAACCGTAGCCATCGGCCTTGGCGTTTCCGCCCATGGCCCAGTTAGCGGCCACCGGGGTGAGTGAGAGCCCGATCATGGTGATCACGACGCCGGTCACCACGGGCGGGAAGAACCGCACGATCTTCGCGAAGAACGGGGCCACCAGGAAGCCGATCACCGATGCGGCGAGGACGGCGCCCAAGACCGATTGGATGCCGCCGTCGCCGTTGACGATGGCCACCATGGTGGACACCGAGGCGAAGGAGGTGCCTTGGACCAGGGGCAGCTGGGCACCGAAGAACGGAACGCCGACTGTTTGCAGGATCGTGGCCAGGCCGCCGACAAAGAGGCAGCTGGCAACCAGCACGCCGATTTGTTCCGGGGATAGTCCGGCCGCCCCTCCAATGATCAACGGCGGGGCGATGATGCCGCCGTACATGGTCAGTACGTGCTGGAGCCCGTAGGCAATGGTTTTGCCCAGCGGCAACCGCTCGTCCTCTGGACGGTGTGTAGAACGTTTGGCTTGCGCGGCCTTCATATCTGACTCCTTGATGGGTTGCGACGCATCGGGGGTGCACGCGTTGCACCGCGCGCACCCCCGAGACCTCATCGGCTAGCAGAATCCGGGTGTGTTTTCCCAGATCGGATGGGCTGCGGAGGCACCCTCGCGGGTGATCGCGGCCTCGATCAGGCCGTACGGGCGATCCGCCGCAAAGAAGACCTCATTGGGGTTGTCCTGGCCAAACGGAGACAGGTCGACCAGGAAGTGGTGCTTGTTGGGCAGCGAGAACCTGATTTCCTCGATTTCCGGATGCGCCTCCAGGACTGCCTCGCCCATGTCGAACATGGTCTGCTGCAACGCGAAGGAATGCTTGGCGGCGAAGCCCGCCAGCAGCAGTTCCCGCACCGAGGCGTAGACGGCGTTGAAGTCCAGTCCCCCGTTGGCAACCGCGGTCGAGTTGTAGCGCCAGCGGCTGCTGACGTCGGTGGCCAGGATCCGGTCGCCGGTTTCCTGCAGCGTGGTGTAGCGGTCAACGGGGAAGTTGCGGAATTCGCTGGCGGTGGACTTGAGAACGGTCAGGTCCTTGATCCCGGCGAGCACCGAGGCCTCGCCGTCCTTGATTTCCAGAACCGCGGTGCGCACTTCGGACTTGTTCCGGGAGAATGCGTGGTCGTGGTCCTGGATGCGGTCCCAGAAGTATTGCTCGGCGGCCCAGCGACCGCCGGTGACCCAGTCGAATTCCGTGGTGAAGTGCGCACCGAGCCGCAGCAGGAACGCCTCCGGCGAGCCAACGCCGTCCCGGGCAAAGCCGTAGACCGTGTTTTTCTGTGTATCGGTTGGGACAACGTGCCGGTTGTCCCCGTCGATGTGCGCGGCGAGGAAGTCGCCGTGAAGCTGCGAGGTCACGTTCAGGTCCTCGATCTCGTGACGGTCGGTGTCCCGCGTGATCTTCACCAGCCGGACTTCTGCCTTGCCGTATTGGTTGGCGCCAAGCACGATCTTGGTGCCGGTCCGGCTTGCGGATGCAAAGGTGTTCATGTTTTCTAGCTCCCTCGGTACGTGGAATATGCAAACGGGCTGAGAAGAAGAGGTACGTGGTAGTGAGCTGAGGTGTCGTCGACGACGAAATCAATGTTTACCGCGGGAAAAAAGGTTTCCGTATCCGTCTTTCCGAAGTAGTCACCGGTGCCGAATGCGATTCGGTGGTGACCGGCTTCAACCTTTGTCGGACCGAGCGACTCGATGCGTCCGTCGGCATCGGTGACTCCTGATCCGATTTCTTGCCATCCGGATGCCGTCTTGGCTTCCAGCGTGGCCTTGACACCGGAGGCAGGCCTCCCGGTCCCGGTGTCGAGTACATGGGTGGTGATGTGGCTTCTCGCAGCTTGGGTGGCGCTCATCGAGGACTCCTTTGGATTCGTTGAGGGGAAAGAAAAACCTGGATGCATGTGGGCGCCCGCTTAGCGCGCGGGGGCACGATCGAAGGCCGCGGCCAGGCGCAGGAGCGCGATGACGCGCAACTGTTCTCCTACTTCCGCCAGTTCGACCTCGGGGTCGTTGTCCAGTCGGCGGCGCAGTTCAGCGAGGATTTCTGCGCTGCTTCGGCCGGAGGCACGGATGAGAAAGACGCGGGAGAACCGCTCTTCGTACGCGCGGTTCCCGGACACGAGCGCGGCGGTCAACTGTTCGTCGAGGTTAAGGCCCGATTGTTCGCTGCGGCTGAGCGCGGCCTCCGCCGAGGAACCGGCCGCACGCTCCCCGATACGGGGATGGTGGGCGAGTGCGGCGTCGATTTCCGCTTCGGTGAAGGGCGCGGCGGCCGCTTGGGCACAGGCCAGGAGCTCGTCAACGGAAGCGAAGGGGCGGGTGCCGAGAACCGCCTCAACCCAGCGGTCGATATCGACACATGGCCGCAGCAAGGCGGCGGCGTCATTCGGGTCGAGTGCGTTGAAACGGGAAATATCCATCGGGTGATCAGCTCTTTCAATCCTGCTTGGTTGCCTGCACCATCCAGGGCTGAACACCCTTACCACCGGTTTGGAACCGGCTTCGACTCGATGTTTCTGGATGGTGGAACTCTGCTTTCACACCATGTAACTCGGGTCACACCCCTCCCGTCAAGGGCTCTGGCGAATCTTTTCCGCCTACGGGACGCGGCGGGCAGGCGTGTGAAGTAAATTACATCAAACCCTTGCCATTCCCCCGATCCGCGTACATACTTAATTTCACTAACCAAAATTTAGATTTCATATCTTGGAATCTTTGCTGTTTCGAGGAGGACCGCATGAACACCACCCAGCCCATCGCCGGAGCATCCAGCGAGAAAAATCCGCGCGTAGTTCCGGAAACCTCCTCGGCACTCAGCACCGGAATGTTCCACCCCATTGGCGGGCTAGATCCCGACATGAGCCGCGGCCCGCGGAACCCCAAGCCACGCGCAGGGCTCTGGTCGCGTTTGCGCGCAGCTCGGGTCTAGTCACCGGACGCACAGCCCGAGGGGCCTTGATTCCCTCAGATTCCGCTCCGGCTACGGGAATCTGCTTAGGAAGAACACGACCACAGCAGGGATTTCATTTATTGTTCCCTCATGTAGGGAGTTGCGCAGTAGCAAATCGTGTTGCGCTTGGGCCGGTTTCAATGGCTGTGTCCCTTCCGGCACGGCCAGTCACTAATTTCCCCCAATGCAAGTGCCCTCAAGTATGTTTATCGACGCCAAAATCGCAGGCATGCCTCGACAACGGGGTGGGAAAGCATTGCGGAACTCGAGGTTCGACCGCATGGACGCCCGGCAGGTTATATCCGCCGCGCCGCGCTGCCCCGGCGTGGACCTGCGGGTCGGATGGCTTGCCGGTGCCCAGCCTGCTGAGACCGCGATAGCCGGACGGGGAACTGGATCCAATCCACACGGAGGGCTGAGGCTACGTGGGCAACATTCCTAGTGCAGCACTACGCCGCATCACCGTAACCCGTGGGTCCTCGCTCCACTGGATTCCAGGGCCTTGGGACTACCGCTTCGGGAGCTCTATTTCTTCGTACAACCGACGAGTGACTTCTGCGATGTGGACTCGCATGGCGGTTTCTGCCCCCTCTTCATCCATTTCAGTGATGGCGTTGGCGATAGCTTGGTGCTGTTCGATAAGCGCTCCTTGATCCTTAAGTCCAGCGGCTACGCGCACGACCCATTGGGTTAGCAGAGTCCGGGTGCTTTCCAGAACGGACGCAAGGACCGTGTTGTCCGCGGCTTGAGCGATGGCAAAGTGAAACTTAGTGTCCGCCTCGGCGAAGTCCGCCGAATTCGTCGCCGCCCGCATGCGGGCCAAGCTCTCCTCGAGAAGATCCAAGTCCCTCTCCTTGCGGTTCCTGGCGGCGAGCCGCGCGAGTCCGGCCTCAACGAAATACCGCGCGTCCACAAGCTGTCGCGTGTGCTCCGCATTGAGGAAGACCCCCCAACCGACGGCACGCGTCAGCATGGAACTATGGCTCGCCGAAAGGTAGGTGCCGTCGCCTTGCCGGATCTCAATGAGTCCCAGCAGGTCGAGGCTTTTGAGTGCCTCGCGGAGCGCTGATCGGCCGACACCGAGCAGTTCGGCAAGTCGGCGTTCGGGCGGTAGTTTGTCGCCCGGCGCAATAGCAGAGTGGGCGATCCCTTCGACGAGGGCAGTGACGAGATCTGGAAGGGTCAAGGCTCGACGGTCCCCTACGAATGTAAACTGCCACGTGTCATCCGCGGTTGTAGCCCTCTGACTCATATCTCGCTTGCTCCGATTGTCTCGAGGTGTTGTGCAGGCTGTATCGGCCCTTATTGAGACCTGACGGTGCCCGGATGATCATGGACTCTATCATCCGGGCACCCCATCTTGTGTTAGAACCAGCGGTGGCCAACGGCGGTTTTGCCGAGGGCTTCAGACATCTGGCGGATCTGCCTGATCATCAGTCCGATGTCGGAACCGAGCGAGACCATGCCGAAGCCCTGGTCGCGGCGCATAATCGCTTCCTCCGAGCTGCGGGCGACGATGCCGGAGGTAACCCCGCGCTTGGAAGCTCGTTCCAGAATGTCCAGGTTGATCTCCGCAACACCGGGGCCTTCCCATTCACCGACGTATCCCATGCTGGCAGACATGTCACCGGGGCCCAAGAAGATGTGCCTGATCCCTGGAACATCCAGGATGTGATCTAGGTTGACGTAGGACTTCTGCGTCTCGATCATCGGGATAAACATCAGTTCCTCGTTGGCAGATTGAACGTAGTTCTCTAGGTCCAGACCCCACTTGACACTTGCCTCACCGCCGATACCGCGCCGGCCCGTTGGGGGGTAGTAGAAGTGATCGTAGACGGACCGGACCTCCTCCGCCGAGTCGACGAGGGGCAGGATGACGCCATGGGCACCCAGATCGAGGGCCCGTTTGATCGGCTCCAAGTCTTGGCTTGGGGGACGCACAAAGACGGACAGGTTCGTACCCCGGGCAGCGGCGAGATGTCCTGAAATGGCCTTGTAGTCCAGGTAGCCGTGCTCCATGTCGATGCATATCCAGTCAATTCCCAACAACGCCGCAACTTCGGTGACAGCGGACGATTCGGAAGTGACCCACAGGCCGAAGGCCGTTTCGTTGCGGTCGAGCTTGCCGCGTAGTGCTTCGTTCATCATGGTTTTTCTCTTTCGTTATTAATCAGGCGGGGTGTGTGGATACGTCAATGTCGCGTACGGGCGGTGACGTCGAAGCCGGGAAGCTCTTGTGGAGGTTCCAGGTGTCCTCGTTCGCAGGGGAGATGTTCCGTTTAAGTTGCCAGCGCGACACCAGGACGACAATGAACGGGATGAGGATCGCTGTAGTGATTGTTGCGGCCGCGATTTGAGCCGTGGCCAGCGCTTGGATGGATTGATATGTGGGGTCGACGAGAGCAATGGCGGCAGGTGTGGCAATCGCGTTTCCAGCCGTGGTGGCCTCCCCGGCCCCTGCTATGAGGTTGCGTGCTGGTTTGGGGCGTCGCCGCAGGACATGGACAAGCCAAAGCGCGAACATGGCCGCGCCGCCGGAGAGGACGACCGTCATCAGGCCCAGGAGGATGCCCTGCATACCGGCGACGCCCAGGGTGCCAAAGTCGATGCCGCGGCCCACGGCAAACCCCAGGAAGGGAATGAGCAGTGTCTCGCCGGGGGCCAAGAAGGCCCTGGCTTTGGGACTGACGTTGCCCAGGACAAAGCCGAGCGCCAAGGGGATGAGCAGTCCGACTAGCATCTCAGCTGGGAATGCCGCCAGCCCGGCAGCGCCCAGTGCGATGAGGGTAAAGAAGGGTCCATCGTTGAGGGAAATCACGGAAACCGCAGCCCGGTCGCTGGTATTGCCGAACTGCTTCATCAGGGCCACATAAAGAGCCGAGTTCGAGTTGGTCATGGCCGCAATGATCGCGAGCGGAAGCAAACCGAACAGCATTCCTCCAGGTATCCAGAAGGCAACTGCGAGACCGACCGCGACTCCGATGCCAACTTTGCCGATCAGGATGGCGAAACCTTTTTCCAGGGTGACTCCCGTGGTGCGGAAATCGAGCTGTGCACCCATGCAGAAAAAGAACAAGCCGAGCAGCGCGCCCGTGCCGTCGCGGAACAGTGCCGTCGTGAAATTGCCTACGTCGAGGAGGTGGGGAAAGAAGGTGTTGACTATTGCGCCCAGAAAAAGCGGGATGACCATGCTGGCGCCGGGGATCTTTCCAAACAAGGATCCGATGCGCTCGAGTGAGTTGTTTGACCGCCTAGTGGTGGCGGGGGTAGCTGTTTCCATGTGAAGTTCTCCGTTGAACTTGACTCAAGTGATGGGTTGGTAGTCCGGTCATGCCCCGACCGGCTGGTACTGTGCCTCCATCTCGCGGCGCACTTGCACGGCGAGGGTGTCCTCCGGCAGCTCAACGTCGTCCCATGTGACCACATGGTCCTTGGCAACGTTGCGCACAAGTTTGGCGTTGTGTGAAAGTCCCATGGGGAGGGCTTTTTGTGCCAGGGAAACGCTGGCGGGGGCGAGCGTGCCGGTCACGCAGTACCCCCCTTCGCCATCCAGGGTCTCTCCGGCTCGAAGGTCGCGCTTGGCCATGGTGACCACGTCGCCCGAGAAACCCACCGGTGCGCCCGTAGCCTCACCACGCAGCACGGCGGAGGCGACACTGACGCCTAGCTCCATGCCGATCATGTGATAAGGGCGGTAAAGCGACCCATACCATCCGCTTTTATCGGTGCGCACGCCGTATTCCGAAAAGCATGAGCGCGCGTATTCGGTTTGGGCGCGGAACGTCACGTAGACGCCCCACCGCAGATCACGTTCGACTTCGCTGCCGTCGCGGTTGAGGCTGGAAATAACTTCAACCATGCCGGGGCCCTCGAGGGTTCCCCCGGCACTGCGCGGAACCATCTGGTCAGACAACTCGTCGACGGAAACCACGGGGAACTGAAGGCCTTCCGCGGCTGGGACCAGCCCGCAGGCATTCGAGACCGCCGCCATTTCGATGGCTGATTTGGTGCCATCGAGAAATGAGTTGAACATCTTTGGATTGAAATCTCCGTGGGCGAGTTGGTCCTCGGTGAAGCCGTAGTAGTCCCAGACAGTGTCCGGGGTTGAATACCTGTACTCGGGCAGGTATTTCGTTCCTTTCCCTGCGGCCGTTACTTCGTAGCCGACAGTGCGGCACCAATCGACCATTTCGGCGATCAACGCAGGCTGATCCCCATAGGCCATTGAGTACACGACGCCGGCGCGATCGGCGCGCTGGCGCAGCAGGGGTCCGACCAGACAATCTGCCTCGACGTTCACCATGATGATGTGCTTGCCATTATCGATGGCACCGATCGCGTGGGTGACCCCCACCAACGGATTCCCAGTGACCTCAAGGACCACTTCAATGTGGTCCGAGGAGACAAGCGCGGCAGAGTCATCGATCACCGCGGTGCGGCCGCTTTTCGCTGCCTCGCCAATGCTCATGGAACCATAGCGTTCCCGTGGCCACCCCGTGCGTTCCAACGCCTCAAAGGCGCGCGTGGGAGCAATGTCGGCAATGGCAACAATATGTAGTTCTGGCATGTTGACTGCCTGGGTCAGGAACATCGAGGCAAATTTTCCGGCGCCGATGACACCGACCCGGATAGGCCCTGCGGCTTCGTGGCGCTTCTGAAGCAGTGAGTGGAGGTTCATGATGCGTTCGTTCCCGTCCCGGTGTAGGTGAATGCCGTGAACGGCTCGTCGCTGCCCACGGGAAGAGAATTGATGGGGGAAAAATCTGTGGGGTACATGATCTTGTTGTCCCATCGAACGATCATGGGACGTACCACCGAAATGCAGTCCTGCCACTCCGGGTCTGCGGCCAGCGCGGCGCGCCGGCGACGCCGGTCCTCAAGATCGGCAAAGGCCCAAAAGTGGTTCACCTGGTTCTGGGTTCCGAACTCCGTCACGAAATATCCCACGAATCCCTCAAGGATCCGCTTCTGTGCAGGAAGCCCGCGCTTGGAATACTCGCGCAGGAAATCGGTCATCGGAACACCCGGGGATATGTCGTAGGTGCGTTGTTCCAGAAGCATGCTGTTCCCTTCAGTGATATGTGGCCGACGTCACGACCTGTGATGACACTATGACATCAACTCGCATTGGTCAACCGGTCGACCAATGGGTGTCGACGTCAAGTCTTGCACGCCGAATGACCCGCCGGGTGTACTTTTTCCCCTGTGTGCACGCCGCCTCCGACGGGCAAGGAGCCGGGGGCGAAAGGCGCCGCGCCACACTTCGGCGCTAAACTAACCCCGGCCAATCGCGGGTAAACCCCGATTACAGATAATCGTCAGCTCCACTTCCAAAGGATGATTCCACTTGAATCCACTCCACAATCAAGCCAGGCCCGCGCCGCGAACCATGCTGGTCACCGGCGCCGGTTCCGGAATCGGGCGCGCGGTCACCCGACGGATGCTCGACGCGGGGTGGAACGTGGTCCTTGCCGGTAGACGTGAGCCACAGCTTCAGCAGAGCGCCGCCAAGCACCCCAACGCACTCGTGGTCCCCACCGACGTCACCGACCCATCGGCCGTGGATCGGCTTTTCGCCGCCGCAATCGACCGCTTCGGCAAGATCGACGTGCTCTTCAACAACGCCGGGGTCTTCGGTCCCGCCGCAACCATCGGTGAGCTCACGACGCAGCAATGGCACGAGGTCTGTGCCGTCAACCTCAGCGGAGCCATGTATTGCGCCGGCGCCGCGTTCAGGCACATGCAGGAATCCGGCGGCGGGCGCATCATCAACAACGGTTCGATCAGTGCCCAGGTGCCCCGACCCGCGTCGGTTGCCTACGCGGTGACCAAGCACGCAATCACGGGACTAACCAAGTCCATCGAACTGGACGGCCGGCCCTACGGCATTGCTTGTTCACAAGTCGACATCGGCAACGCCGCCTCTGAAATGATGAAGGATGTCGGCGCAACATCGGGTGCGCTGCAGGCCGACGGGAGCCGGAAGGTCGAACCGACCTTCGACATGGAACAGGCCGCGGCCACCACCGAGTTCATAGCCGCCGCCCCGGCCAAGGTGTCCATCAACCACGTCACCATCACCGCCGCCGGGATGCCGTTCATCGGCCGCGGCTAGGCGGGCGCCCGCATCGCAGAGGTGCGCGGAACCGCCAATCAACGCCTCTCCGCTGGGGAACGAACTACGCATTTGGCACGATTCCGTCATGCGACAAATGCGCCACCGTTCTTACTGATGCCTGGCGACGCCACGATAGTTGCCGGGACCCTCGGCTCGAAAAGCGAAAACTTCTCGAGCCCCTTGCAGGGTTGCCGGCGTTACGTTCTCTACCGCATCTGCAATTCGTTTCCGTCGAGAAACGCCCGTGAGGAACTCACACATGCCGGGCTCATGATCAGAGCACTCTCGCCGAGTTCGTGCCGCCCAAACAGCCCCGGAATGTCAGCGCGGTTACGAAGAATTGCCGACACTCCGGCTCCGTATCGCCCGTCAAGACGGCATCGAAGCAGTCTACCTCGGCACTATCAGAGCTCCGATTCGAGAACTTCCTTGAGTCGGGCAAGGAACCGCGCACCCATGGACCCGTCAACCGCCCGGTGATCACAAGTCAACGTCAGCTCGGTGATGGGACGCCATTCAGCACCCGCTTCAGTCATCACGTAACGCTGCCTAGTCGCGGCGACCGCCAGGATTGCCACCTGCGGGACGTTAATGATTGCGTCAAACCGATCAACGCCGAGCATCCCCAAATTCGAAATTGTGAAGGTGCCTGCGGAAATGTCGGCCAGTCCAAGCTTTTTGGCCCGGGCCTTTTCAACCACCTCACGCCTTCGATCCGCGATTTCCGGCAAGCTCAGTTTTGGTGCTCCGTGCACAACGGGAACGGTCAGGCCTGCCTCGGTTGCCACCGCGATGCCAATGTTCACATCCTCGAAGGTTGTGATCCCATCCTCTGAGTAGTGTGCATTAAGACCGGGATGATCCAATAGAGCCAGTGCCGTAGCGCTGATGAGCCTGTCGGTGACCGTTGATTCAGGGGACGCGGCCTTAATCTTCAGGACATTGGACATGTCGACTTCCATGGTCAGGTGGAATGCAGGCGCTTGCCAGGCGGCAACCATTTGACGCGCCGCTGCACGCCGAATTCCTTTCAACGGGACAAGCGTTCCTACCAGTTCAGGAATGTCGTTCTGGGTTTTCATGCGATGTGCTTCCTTCTTTTCGTGTTGCTCAGATGTTGTTGCCGTATCGAATCGCATCTTGCGCGACATATCCGCCCAATTCGCTGGCGCCAAAGCCACCCGTTCCGGACCGCGGTTGTTGCGATTCGAGGGTTTGCCCGGCACGACTTGACCGGTGATTTGCGCATGCCGCGAGTTCGCATTTCGCCATTAATCCAATCAGCTAGGCCGTTCGCACCCAAAGGCGCGAGCACAACCATTGATTCGACTCACCACCTTCGGCTTGGCAAGCTTGCCCTGCCGGCCCCACGGACAACGGTGTTTCCTCATCAATAGCGGGAACCACATTCGATTCCTCACAACCCTGCTTCCGCATTGACAGCCGGTCGTGACCTGAGTCATACTCTACTTATGAATCACATACGTGAGCAAGTGCACAATTGTGAGAATGAAGATTGGATGGTGCTCCCATCGGTTGACGTTCTCGTAATCGGCGGGGGCGTCAACGGCCTGGCAGTGGGGCGCGAAGCTGCCTTCAGCGGATGGTCGGTGGCAGTAGCCGAAGCCGAAGACTTCGGGGCCGGTACGTCCGCAGCTTCGAGTCGGCTGATACACGGAGGCATCCGATACTTGGAAAACTTCGAGGTCCGCTTGGTCCGGGAGTCGCTGTGTGAGCGGGAACGACTCCTGCAAAACGCACCGCATCTAGTCAAACCGTTCCCGTTGCTCATTCCCTTCTTTAGCCATAACAGCCGGTCGGCCCGCATATTGCGTCTGGGGATGTTCTTGTATGACGTTTTGTCATTCGACAAGTCCACGGGGCGTCACAGGTCCCTTTCCGCCGCCGAGGTCATCAAAGACTCCCCGGGCATCGAAACCCGTGGGCTCTCCGGCGCCGTGCTCTACTACGACGCCCAAGCCGCCCATGCGGAAAGGCTGTGCATTGAACAAGCCTTGGACATTGCCAACCAAGGTGGTCGGGTAGACAATCACCACCGAGTCGTCGGGCTGGCAAGAGACGGAAAGGAACTGCGCGTCCAGATCGTCAATACGCTGACCGGGAGGAAGTTCTTGCAACCAGCGAGGACGGTGGTCAACGCAGCCGGCCCCTGGGTAGACAAGGTCCTCAGCCATTCGTCCGAAACAAGCAACCAGTTGATTGGCGGGACAAAGGGTTCCCATCTGACCGTAAAGCGGTTTCCTGGTGCCCCGTCCACAGGGGTTCACTACGAAGCGACCAGTGATGGTCGAGCGATTTTGGTTCTGCCGCTACCGGACGGGAACTACCTGATCGGATCGACCGACCTGTTCTTTGAGGGTGACCCTTCCGAAGCCATCATGAGCGATGACGAAGTCAGTTATCTGTTGCAGGAAGTCAACGCCCTCATTCCGCAGGCCAGGCTTGCACCGGAGGACATCGTGCATTCAGTGGCCGGTGTGCGTCCGCTACCCTATGCACCCAAAGCAAAGTCGGCCGCGCAGGTTAGCCGGGACCACCAGGTCATCGCTCACCCGACGCTGCCCGGCTTATTCAGCATCAGCGGCGGAAAGCTCACCACGCACCGCGCGTTGGGCGAACTGACGATGAGGGTGCTGAAACGCCACGTCCACGGCCTCGGTCGCTGTCCTGGCGAGTCCCGCTCGCGGACGCGTCGGATGAAGTTGCCGGGTGCCCGCTGCGCGGACTGGAACGGTTATCAGGCCGAATTCCTGAAGCGAAGCATCCTGCCCGAGCCCACCGCACGGAGGCTTCTGGACCTCTACGGAATCCGTGCCGAATCCGTGGAGGCGCTTGCCCGCAGCGATCCGGCGCTCGCGGCACCCATCAGCGGAACGGCCCACGCCATCGGCGCAGAGGTTGCCATCGCTGTCCGGGAGGAATTCGCCGTGACACTGACCGATATCGTCGCACGACGGTTACTTCTGGCATGGTCTGATGATGCCGGATTGCAATCCCTTGAAGCTGTCGCCGAATTGGCTGCAACGGAATTGAAATGGGACCGGCAACAGACCACAACAGAAATCGAGGCCTACCGCGAATGGATACTCCAACGCAGACCGCGCTTCGCTAAAGACCTCTTTCCCGCATAACCCCGCAAGTTACAAGAACGAACCACCAACCAGAAAATGGAGCTCTAACAATGTCTCTCGTCACCCTTCCAGAACTGCTCGAGCACGCCGGCAAGAACCGCTACGCTGTTGGTTACTTCGAGTCTTGGGACATCTACAGCCTCGAAGCCACCATTGCAGCGGCCGAAGCCAACCGTTCCCCGGTCATCCTCGGTATCGGTGGCCTGTCGGGCAACCATGAATGGCTGCAGTCCGGTGGTCTCGAACTGTACGGCGCAGCTTGCCGTACACTGGCGGACCGTGCCAAGGTCCCCGTGGCTACGCTGTTCAACGAAGCAGAAAGCTTCTCCGAGGCCGCCGGCGGCCTCGGAGCGGGCTTCAACTCCGTCATGATGCACACCCAGGGATGGGATCAGGACAAACTCATCGCCGATACCGCTTCGCTGGTGGCAGCCGCACACGCATTGAACATCGCGGTCGAAGGCGAGATCGGCGCGTTGGCAGAGATCAAGGACGGTGTGCTCGATGAGGCCGGGGCCTCCTACACCAGCCCGGAATCCGCAGAATTCTTCGTCAAGGAAACCGGCGTCGATTGCTTGGCAGTCGCTGTTGGAAACGTTCACTTCGTCACGGGCGGACACATCCCTACGGTTCAGGTCGACCTCATCAAGGAGATTGGCAACGCCGTGAATGTCCCGTTGGTGCTGCACGGCGGTTCGGGCACGCCTGACGATCAGACGCGTCGCGCCGTCGAAGCAGGTATTACGAAGGTCAATGTCGGAACCAAGCTCAAGCACGTGTTCGGTCAAGCCCTCGTGGCCGAGCTGGGCCGGCCGGTCGAAGATCCCAACCTCGTGTTCGGATCGCGTTTCGAAGGTGACGCCAACTCCCGTGCAGGTGTCGCGCTCACCAAGGAAATCCAGCGTCTCATGGACGTATTCGGATCGACCGGTCAGGCAGGCCGCTAATGTCGCTAATGTCCCCACAGGCAAGCTCCATCCAGGCCCCAGCCTTGGGCACTGACGAAAGCCTTCACTTGCTCGAGGAAATGGTGCTCATCCGCCAGTTCGAGCAAACGGCGTACTTGCGCTACCTGCAGGGTGAGATCCCCGGTACGCTGCACCAGTCACAAGGACAGGAAGCCGTCGCGGTCGGCGTGTGCTCACTATTGCGCACTGAGGACTGGATCACGTCCACGCACCGCCCTCACGGACACGCCTTGGCCAAGGGACTCGACCCGGCAGCCGGCATGGCCGAGATCTATGGTCGTGAGACCGGATGTTTGGGCGGACGCGGCGGATCGATGCACCTGGGCGATCCTGCCTTGGGAATCCTGCCTTCCATTGCCATCGTCGGGGGCGGCATCACGATCGCCCCGGGATTGGCCCACGCGCTCAAGCACAAGGGCACCGACAACGTCGTGGTTTGCTTCTTCGGTGACGGAGCAGTTAACGAAGGCGCTTTCCATGAAGGCGTCAACTATGCGGCAGCACTCAATCTTCCGGTCATTTTCGTTTGCGAAAACAACATGTACGGAGCTTCGACCCCGTTCCATGAAACGACCAGAAACATCAATGTGGCCTCGAGGGGCGAGTCCTATGGGATCCCGTCCGAGCAGGCAGACGGCATGGATGTCCGAGCAGTGCGCGGTGCCATGCAACGAGCACTGGAGACTGCCCGCAGCGGCAAGGGTCCGGTCCTCCTCGAATTCCTGACGTACAGATATGTGGGCCATAGCCGCGGCGATGCCCGCGGCTACCGCACCAAGGAAGAAGAGGCCTACTGGACGGCTAAGGACCCGATCAAGACCTTCGGCGAGGCCTTGGTCGAAGAGGGTACCGCTACCGAAGAGCAGGTCAAGGAAAGCACCAAGCGGGCGAAGAAGCGTATTGCCGAGGCACTGAAGCACGCTCAGCAGGCGCCGTGGCCGGATCCCGAGACCGCATTGGCCCCGAACATCATCTATGGAAACCCACCACAGAAGGTTGAGGGGGCCGGTCCCCTCGCGGAAGATGGGGAGGAGGATCGTTTCATCTCGATCGCGGAATCAATCCGGGAGACCCTGCACCGGGAACTTGCGACGGACCCGGACCTGGTATTGCTGGGCGAGGACGTCGGCGTACCCGGCGGCTTCGGCGGAGCATTCGGTGTCTACCAGGGTTTGGCCGAAGAATACGGCCGCGACCGCGTGATCGACACCCCGATCAGTGAGAAGGCCATCATCGGCGCGTCCATCGGCGCAGCCATCGGCGGAATGCGCACCGTCCCGGACCTGCAGTATGCGGATTTCGTCTTCGAGGCCATGGACGAGCTGGTCAACGAGGCGGCCAAGCAGCGCTATATGTCCAACGGCAAGCTCACCATCCCGATGGTGTTGCGTTGCCCGGTCGGTGCCTCCCAGCGCGGTGCACAGCACTCCCAGTGCCCGGAGAGCTTCTTCATGCACGTCCCTGGCATCAAGGTCCTGTGCATCTCCGATCCCTACACCGCCAAGGGTGCACTGACCGCAGCGATCCGCGACGACGACCCCGTGCTGGTGTTCGAGCACAAGTTGCTCTACGGGGCCAAACGTCAGGAGGCCGGATCCATCAACACCAAGGCCTACGTTCCCGAAGAGAACTTCGCTCTTCCAGTGGGACAGGCCAGGGTGAGACGCCGCGGAAAGCACGCCACCGTGGTCGCGACCTTCACGGAGCTTTACAAGGCTCTGGAACTGGCCGAGAAGTTGGCCGAAGAAGGAATCGAACTGGAGGTCATTGATCCGGTCTGGCTCAATCCCTTCGACTGGGACACGGTGATGGAGAGCGTCAAGCGCACCGGACGCCTGGTGATCGCCCACGAGGCGCATCTGACGGGAGGCTGGGGTGCCGAGGTCAGCGCGCGCGTCTCCGATGAATTGTTTGCGGACCTCAAGGCCCCGGTGCGCCGCGTCGCGAGCCGCGATATCCCGATGCCGTTCTCCCCGCCGCTTGAAGCAGCCGTGCTGCCGTTGGCCGAGCACATCGAAGCAGCGGTACGCGAAGTACTGTCTGCCAATCACAATCGAACTGAAAGCGAGTAGCGGACCATGGAAGCCATCGTCATGCCCGCGCTGGGTCAGACCAGCGACGAAGCGTACATCGAAGAGTGGCTCGCCGCAGAGGGTGATGAGGTCGAAATGGGCCAACCGCTGCTGAGCGTGGAAACCGATAAGGCCACAATCGAGGTTGAGTGCGTTGCCGACGGAATCCTGCATAAGATCGTCTGCCCCGAGGGCAGCACGGTCAATGCCGGCAGCATCATCGCCTACATCGGCGAAGAAGGCGAAAGCGTCCCCGACGCATAATAATCGCCATTCAGGTGGTCGGTTCGCGCCCCGTTTCCTTCGTTGGGGCGCGAACCGACGCGTTTTTAAAGGAGAACGACGTGGCACATCCACAAGTTCTGGCGATTGACTGCGGAACGCAGTCCGTGCGTTGCCTGATTATTGACCCGTTGACCGGTGCCCACCATGTTGGCGCGTCGGAAAAACTCACGCTCAAGGTCACGGGGCCGCACCACGTAGAGATCGATCCAGTCGCATTGGTCTCGGCAACGATCAGGGTGTTGCGGGCGGCCCTTGCTCGCTGCGAGGTGAAGCCCTTGTGTATTGGCATCACCAATATGCGCGAATCAGCCATCGCATGGTCTCGTGACACCGGAAGGCCAGTACACGACGGCATCATGTGGATGTCCCAGCAAAGCGCCGACATCGTGCGCCGCTGGGATCTCCAGGGGCTTGCCCCGCTGATCCAAGCGGCAACCGGGCTGGGAAACCATACGTTCTTCTTTGGTTCCAAGATCGCGTGGTTGCTTGATGCACGTCCGGAACTCGCCGCACTGGCGGATAGTGGCAGGCTCGCGGTGGGTACCATCGACTCGTGGCTCCTATATTCCCTGACCGGCGGGGCGGTGCACGCCACGGACCTTTCCAATGCATCGCGTTATCAGCTGTTGAACCTGGACACGCTCGACTGGGACGGGCAGCTTCCGGAAGCATTGGGAATCCCCAGGCAAGCACTACCGGAGCTGCGCCCCACGTCATCACATTTTGGACACACAGATCCGGGCATCATCGGCGAACGCATCCCCATTACAGGCATGATCGGGGACCAGCAAGCCTCACTGCTGGGCCACGGGTGCGACTCGCCGGGAGACACCAAGGTCACGTTCGGCACCTCCTGCGTCGTTAGCTCGAATTTGGGTCCGCACCCGTTGCGTGCCGAGGCCCTGGTTACTTCGGTGGCGTGGACCACCGATTCCGCCGGTGCCGATTACGAACTCGAAGGGTCCGCCTTCCACAGCGGCTACACGCTCTCTTGGTTATCCCGGCTCTTGTCGTTGCCGCCGGATCGTATCCCGGAACCAGAGCGCAGCGGCCTGACTGCTGATGAACGCATCTACGTGGTGCCGTCATTCACCGAGTTGGGGGCACCGCGATGGCTTGGCGGCTCAGGGGCGACGATCAGCGGCTTGCACATGGACACTGGGCCTGACGATTTGATGCGTGCCGGCCTCGAAAGCATGGCGTTCCAGGCCTTCGACCTCTTCAAAGCGATGGGTGGACTACCCAACGCCGAGCCGCTGTCGGTCGATGGCGGGGGCGCAGGCAACAATTACCTTTGCCAGCTTCTGGCCGATTTGACTGGTCGTCAGATAGTTCGTCCTGCCAGCCGGGAACTGACCGCGCGCGGAGTCGCCCGAGTCGCCCTGAAAACCTTTGGCGCTGATCTACCCGAGGACGACATGGCCGTTGGTGATGACCGGGAGCACTTCCGCCCAGACGGCGAACGCGGCTATGCCAATGAGGGCTATGACCAGTGGAGCGAGGTGGTCACGCGTAGTCTTGCCCAAAATCCGGTTCCGGAGCGTTAATCCTTTCTCGATCTAGAATGGGTACAAAGTTCATTCAAGGCGCATGATGTGCCGGTAAGGGGAGCAGCATGGCAAGACTCAGTGCCGAGAGGCTCGCACACGCCGCGTTCCTCTATTACATCCAAGGGCAGTCGCAAATGGATGTCGCCAAGCAACTCGGCGTCACACGATCGAATGTCTCACGCATGTTGCGGGCCGCCAGGGAGCAGTACATCGTGAAGTTCGAGATTGCATACCCCCTGGATCGCGATCCAGCTCTCGAACAGCGCCTGCTGGCCAAATTCTCGGACTCGGGCGTGAACGAAGTAGTTGTCGTTCCGGGCCGAGCTAGCGACCCCGGCGAATCAAGCCGCGGATTACTGGCAGTTGGCCAGGCCGCTTGTGACTGGCTGGAGAAAAATCTCAACGATGGACAGACCCTGGGATTATGTTGGGGCAGCACAGTGGAGGCGATGGTCGAAAGCGCCAGCTTCAGTCGCCGCGTTGATGTGCAAGTGGTTCAGCTTGCTGGGGAATTGAGCATCGACTCCCGATTCTCGGGTCACGATCTGGTGCGCAACCTCGCTGAAAAGCTAGGTGGTCGCTACCAATACTTTAATGCGCCGGCAACCATGCAGGATGAACAAGCAGCCGCAGCTTTGATGCGCACGGAACAGGTTTCCAACGCGCTGGCACTTGGTCGAACCTCTAACGTCGCGGTTCTCGGCGTCGGCCATTACGGATTAGACAGCTCAAACCTGTTCCTGCAGCGGGCCGGGGCCTCCGACGAGGAAATCGAGGAGGCGATCGAGCGCGGTGCCATTGGACAGATCTCCGGCCGGTTTTACGATTCCGCCGGACGGCAGCTGGATCTGGCCATCAACAAGCGCATCATCTCCCTCGACCTTAGCGACCTGCAAGCGATTGAAACGGTCGTGGCCGTGGCCAGCGGAGAATCCAAGGCACAGGCCGTCACGGCCGCCATCGAAGGCGGACTTGTCAATGTGCTAATCGTCGATAGCCCCCTGGGCAAGGCACTCGCCGCATCGTAGCTCAGCGGCTGCGAAACCCACCACCGAGGATTTTGGTTAAGGCCCTCTCGAGTTCACCACTCAAGAGGGCCTTATTCGTCGTGCGCGTAACTGCTGCGCGTGCTGCTCCAATCTCGCCCTCCACACCTTGTGTGTTTCCTCGCGAGCGCCCGACCGGGTGTGCGCGGCTTTCAATTCATCAATAGCTCGTTGACATATGTGATGCCTGACACTAACCTTGAATCACATACGTGACTGTGTTCACAAATGTGATTCACGTTTTCCACCTTGATGCACTTCCTCGAATCCGCGCAAAAGAGTCCACCCGATAGCGGTCGAGCAAACACTCAGATGAAATGCGAGCCCCCATGATCGATCCAAAGAATTCCGAAGCAGGCGTAGCCTCCGGTCCATCCGCGCAGCTCAACGCGTTCTCGGGAGTGCGGCGTCGACAGTTCCTTCAGGGGCTCGGCCTTGGCGCCGTGGCCCTGGCATCCGGAGGGGCCCTGACAGGCTGCAGTGCGCCTTTGGGTTCAGGTTCCGGTCAGACCGCGGCCGCCGGCCCAGGCGTCGCGCTTGCGTCAGTGCCCACGCTGACCAACGAGTACTTCACCATGTGGAATGCAAGCGGGAAGGAGGCGGCCACAGCCCTGGGCTTGTCCTATCGAATGCAAAGCTACGAGGGCTCTGCGGCAACCCAAATCAACCAGTTGCGTTCCGCCAAGGCGGCCGGGGCCAGCCAGGTCGTAACCTTCCCTATCAACAACGACGCCGTTCGACAGATGGGTGAAATCCTCGCCGAACAGGACATTCCTTTGGGGACCTCATTCTCCGCAACGCCCTGGATGGTTCCTTCCGAACCCGGCTTCCAGGACTTGTACTCCACGTTGTTCACACCACGGGAAGTCCTGGGCCAGAAGGCACTAAGCGAGGCGGTATTCAAGGCCATCGGAGGCTCCGGAAACGTGGTCTACATCCAGGGCGCGCCAACCAACCGCACTTCCAACGCCCGAGAGAAGGGCTTTGACATGGCAGTGGCTGGCTTCCCGGGCATCAAGGTCTTGGCGCGACAGGACGGGAAGGAAAACGGACAAGACACTCGTCCGGTTGTCCAAGCGATGCTCTCGCGCTTCGACAAGATCGATGCAATCATCTGCCACAATTCTTCCTCTGCCCTCGGCGCTGTCTCGGTTCTCGAGGAAAAAGGAAACGACCGGATCAAGGTGGGTGGTACTGACGAACAGCTGGCGATCCTCGACAAGTTGATTCAAGGCCCCAATGTGGTCGCCGTTCAATCGATCTTCGGCACTTGGCTCGGCGGGTACATGTTGGTACGAAACTTCGACCTGACCAATGGCATCCAGTACGACCCTGCCGAGCGCATGATGTTCCAAGATTCGCTGGTCCTCGATACGAAGGAATCAGCCATCGAATACAAGCGTGTTGCTACAGGCGCCACGTCAGGATTCGATTGGAAGAAGATGTCCCGTCACCTTCATCCGGACGACTGGGACAGCCAGGTGGCACTGGCGCCGGTGGATCCCGTGCCGTTCTTTACCGAAGACCTGAATACCAAACGTCCCGAGGGCTTCGAGTTCCCGCCCGCCTTGCAGGACTCGCTCGACGGCGGAGCCATTCAGCGGCTCACCAAACTCTATTCCGAGCACGCCGTACAGAACCCGTACGCCGAGGCCATCCGGTTAACTTCAACCGGTGCCACCGTCTTTGGGACGAAGTTCTAGCCATGAATACAGATGATTCATTGCTCCAGATCACGAATCTCACCAAGGTCTTCAAAGGCTTCAAGGCGCTGGATTCGGTCTCCTTCGACTTGAAGCTCGGTGAAGTAGTGGGATTGGCTGGCCACAACGGTGCCGGTAAATCCACCCTGCTAAACATACTCTCCGGGAATTTCGCCCCGACCAGCGGTTCGATGACCCTCGATGGGACCCCATTCCAGCCGTCTTCCTACAATGATTCAACGCGCGCGGGGGTGTTCCGTATTTATCAGGAACTCTCGGTCATGGACAACCTCACCGTGGCGGAAAATCTAACGCTAGGAACCGAACGCCATATCCGCAAGTTTGGGCTGATTACGCCCAATCGCATTAACAACATCGCCGGCGGCTTCCTTGACGACGTCGGTCTTGGTGACCTGGATGCCACCAAGCGAGTCGACCAGCTGACCATGGCGGAGAAACAACTGGTGGAGATCGCCAAGGCGATGTATATGGCGCGGTTGGCTAAGATCGAGAAGCCTGTCCTGCTGTTGGATGAGCCAACCAGCGGGCTCACGCAATCTCAGGTGGATTTCCTCGAGGAACATATCAACAACCTGCGTTCCAGTATGGGAATCATCCTCACCACGCACCGGGGCAGTGAGTTGCTCGAATGGAGTGACCGTGTCGTTGTGCTTCGCGACGGACAGGTAGTCGGCACCCCTGATCCGAAAACCACCACTCCCGAACAACTTAGCCGTCTATTGCTCGGAGATACCGAGGTCGTCCGTCATACCCGGCGCGACAAACGAATCGATGGCGACCGGGACCGGCTTGAACTGCGACGCCTGACGCTGCCCAGTATTGCCGAACCGTTTAGCATGACACTGCGTCCAGGAGAGATCGTTGCTCTCATTGGCGAGTCGGAGGAGAAGACCGCAGTCGCCCGTTGCGTCTCGGGCCTGGTCAAGGCCAAGGATGGCACAATCAACGTCGACGGCGAGCCGGTCTCTGCCGGAGTGCGAGGTTCCTTGGAAGCGGGGATCCGTTTCGTTCCTGCAGACCGCGCTGGAGAGGGCCTTTCATTGCTGCACTCGGTCCAGGACAACTTGTCACTCGGGGCGATGGCCGCGGAGGGGCGCCAGGATCTGGCCCGCAAACCCCATGCCGCGAAGGCTTTTGCCCAGGACCTCGTCACCAAGTTCGGTGTCAAGGTGTCGAGTCTGAACCAGTCAGCCGGGTCGCTCTCGGGTGGAAACCAGCAGAAGCTTCTGGTCGCCCGCGCGCTGTCGGAAGATGCCCGAGTAGTGGTTCTGGACAAACCTACCCGTGGTATCGATGTCCATGCCAAAGCAGAGATCTTTCGTCTGGTCCTAGAGGCTTCTGACCGCGGTGTCGCGATTCTCATTGCCAGCGATGAACCTGAAGAGTTAATGCCCATTTGCGATCGTATTATCGCGTTTCGCGACGGGGTTGTAAGTGCCGAATTCGATTGTCGTTCCGAGTCCGAACCAACGCTGGGCGAACTGGCCGAGTCAATTTCTTAGTCTTAGAGGGAGCAACACTGATGATTACCGAACCACTCACTGGCCGCAAACGAGGCACCTCAATGCCCACTGGACCTGCTTTTAAACCGATGGGAACGCTAAAGGCCTCAAGGCGCGACCGATACCAAATGGTTTTCCTGGTCGCGGCCTTGGTCATCCTGCCAATAATCTTCACCACCATGAACGCCCAGTACCTCTCGCCGGGAAACCTCGACAGCATGATGCGTCAGGCCTCTGTGCTGCTGTTGGTGGTCGCCGCAGGCACGGCACCGATCTTGATGGGGTCCATCGACCTCTCCGTCGGGGCGATAGTGTCTCTCTGTGCCGTTGCGGCAGCCTTGTTCGCCCAATCAATGGGGCAGTCCGCTGTCTTCTGGGTACTTCCCCTCGGGCTGCTGATCGGGCTGTTCAACGGAGTGATCGTTTCCTACATAAAGCTGCCGTCATTCCTTGTTACTTTGGGGACTTCCTTCGTCTTTGGTGGAATTGCGCTCCTGGCCTCCGGCGGCTTCCCTGTCCAGTTGGTAAGCGGATCGCTCAACGCGGCCTTTCACCAGAGCCTTTTCGGGATCTTCCCAATGCCGCTGGTCTATGCCGTGATCCTCTGGCTGTTGCTGATTGTTTGGCTGCGTCGCACCGCTACTGGGCGATTCATCTACGCAATCGGAGGCAACGAGCGCGCCGCAAAAGTCTGCGGCGTCAATGTCCGTTGGGTCAAGTCCCTGGCTTTCGGCGCCGGAGGCCTCTGCTGTGGTCTGGCAGGCGTACTGGTGCTGTTCTCTACGACCGCCGCTACCCCCGACATCGGCAACTCATTTCTGTTGCCCTCCATCGCCGCCATCGTCATGGGCGGAACACCTCTCTCGGGCGGCCAGGGCGGCGCAGCCCGCGGCCTGATTGGCACCTTGATCCTTGTTGAGCTCACCAATGGAATGCTGATCATCGGATTGCCGCCGGCAGCCCAGCAGATCGTTCAGGGAATCGTGGTCATTCTCGCCGTCCTGTTGACCTTCGACCGCCGAACAGCGGCCGTGGTCAAGTAGCCATCCGCCCCGTATAAACTACAGCAACCAATATTGCGCCGACTCCAGCCAGCGCACGAACGTAGGAGAAGAATCAATGGCCACTCGGCTTCTTGGAATCGATTTCGGTACGGGCGGTGCCAAGGCCTGCATCATTGATGATCAAGGAGAAGTCTTGGCGTACGCCTACCGCGAGTACCCCATCTTCCACCACCGTCCCGGGTGGTCCGAGCACGATCCTGAGACATACTGGACCGCCACCTGCGAAATGATCCAGCAGGTACTGCGGGACACTCAGTGCCTGCCACAGGAAATCGCCGGCATCGCCGTATCAAGTGCACTTCCTTCGATGGTGCTGGTAGATGATCAAAACCTACCCGTCGCTGCCGCCACGAATTTGATGGACCGCAGAGCCACCGAAGAAGTCAATATCATTCGGGACTTGGTAGGAGAATCATTGATCGAAGAGGTGACCGCGAACCGTATCGAAGACCATCCGAACCTCGTCAACCTGTACTGGTATCAGCGCAATAAGCCGCAGGTCTATGAACGGATTCACAAGGCTTTGACCATCGACGGCTTCATCGTCTCAAGGCTCACGGGCGAATATACGCTCAACAGCAGTTCCGCGGTTTTCTATGGCGTGGCCTTCGACATTCGAAAAGGCGTTTTCCGGGACGACATTCTGGACAGCCTCCAGATTTCCCCCGAGCTCATACCTCGACTCTGCGACAGCACGGACATCGTCGGCGAAGTCTCCGCGGAAGCGGCGCGCTCCACGGGCCTCATGGCAGGCACCAAAGTGGTTGGCGGACAGGTCGACTGCAATGCCGGTTGGATCGCTGGCGGCGCAGTCGAACCGGGTGACATGCAGTTAAACCTGGGCACCAGCGGCGTATTGGGGGTAGTGCATCAGAATCTGGATTATCTCAATTCCCCAGATGGGCTGCGCATGGTCAATATTCCATACACCACTTCACCGCGGGATACTTTCGCGGCTGTGGCGGTCACGACGACTGGCGGACAGGCCCTGCGCTACCTGCGCGACACCTTCGGAGAAGGCGAAGTAGACGTCGAGCGAATGTTGAAGGTCAGTTCATACGATCTCATCACGCTTCAAGCACGAGATATTCCACCAGGCAGCGAGGGACTCCTCGTTCTGCCGTACTTGATGGGCGAACGTTCGCCCATCTGGGACACATCCGCCAGGGCCGTTATGTTCGGACTCTCGCTGCACCATCACCGCGGGCACGTATTCCGCGCATTCATGGAAGGCGTTGCTTACGCTCTCTTCGATTCCTACTCGGTGCTCAAACAAACCGGTCTGCAAATCAACCACCCGCTGATCTTCAACGAAGGTGGTGCCAAGAGCGACGTCTGGCGCCGGATTATCACCGATGTCTTTGGCATTCCCACCGCCATGCTCAAGGGCCGCACCGGAGCGCCGCTTGGAGATGCCATCCTCGCCGGAGTCGGTGTAGGCGTATTCGATGATTTCAGTGTCGCCAAGGAATGGTGCAAATACCGCGAGCATCTGGAACCCGATGAAAAGAACCACGAAATGTATATGGAGTACTTCCAGCTCTACAAAGACATCTATTCCAACGTACAGGGAAATTTCCGCGACCTTCAGAGCATAGTTCGCCGCCACCAGACCAACAATTGATTGCCGCCGGCGGCCCGGAAACTATGCCAGGGCGCCAAACCGAATATTTTAGGAGACACCTCATGGCCATTCCGTCATTTTCACTCGAAAAGAAGACCGCTGTAGTCACCGGGGCCAGTAGCGGCATAGGCAGGGCCATCGCTCTGGCGTTGGCCGGGCTCGGCGCCTCGGTCGGATGCATCGACTTGGAAGGTAGCGACTTGGACGGCGTCGTGAACGAAATCCGGAGTACCGGAGGGAGCGCAACATCCATCTCGGCAGATGTTACTCGCGCCGACGACATGGTGGCCGCCGTGGCTTTCGTTGAAGGGAAGTTCGGCCCGCTCTCGCTGGCCGTAAATGCAGCGGGCATCGCCAACGCCGCGCCCGCTGAATCCATGGCAGTCGAGCAATGGAAGAAGGTCCTGGATGTGGATCTGACGGGTGTTTTCTTGTCATGCCAAGCCGAAGGAAACGCGATGTTGCGCAACGGTGGCGGCGCCATTGTCAACATCGCGTCGATGTCGGCAACGATTGCCAACCGAGGGTTGGTCCAGGCACACTACAACGCGGCCAAGGCGGGCGTGGTTCAACTAGGCAAGAGTCTTGCATGGGAGTGGGCATCGCGGGGCATTCGTGTCAATAGCGTTAGCCCTGGCTACACCAACACACCAATGACCAAACGCCCCGAGCAGGCCAGTGCGATGGCGGGCTATGCCAATGACACCCCTTTGGGCCGCAACGCCGAGCCGGAGGATATCGCGGGTCCAGTGGCATTCCTGCTGAGCGACGCCGCTTCCTTCGTCACCGGAACGGATTTGCTTGTTGACGGCGGCTTTGTCATCTGGTGACCCGACGCGACCGGTGAATTATTGGTTGCGGGAGCGTTCCTGCCCACTGTCCTATTGCGGGCAACAGGACCGACCGGTTAAAGGTGCGCGGCGAACAAGCGGTCGAGCTTGGTGAACGAGGACTCCCATCCGGCACGCGCCGGTTCCAGGACCTCGGCAGGAAGCGGACCCTGAACGATCCGCAGCGCGGTGCCCGCCGGGCAATCGGCAAACTCCACGCGCATTTCGATGACCAGGTTCAGGGTCATTTCATGCGGTCCGTCCTCCCCGACGAGCAGTTCATGCTCCCGGACCTCGGTGAACGTCGCATTCACCGGAGAGGTCTTGGTGTGGTCCTCGAGCAGGTGCATTACGAATTTCTGCACGCCTCCGACCCGCGGTTCGATTGTCACGGTATCCACGTGCACGCCCCAGCCCTCCGGGCCGAACCATTCGGCGAGGATTTCCGGTTCGGTAAATGCCGCCCACACCGCGGTGCGGGGTGCCGAGAATTCGCGTTCGATGACCAGTTCGCCCATATCCATGCGCACGAGATTACCCCGCTTCGAGCCACGAACCGAATAATTCCCGACTTCTGTGGGGGCAAACACGCAGAGCCGGTTGATGGAAGGATTGTCGGCATGACCGTCATGAAATCAATCCTGCTCTTCGGTGTGGCCGCCCTGCTCGAAATCGGTGGTGCCTGGTTGGTCTGGCAGGGCATCCGCGAACACCGCGGATGGCTGTGGGTCGGAGCCGGAGCCGTGGCCTTGGGGCTATACGGCATCGTGGCCACACTCCAGCCAGATGCCAACTTCGGCCGCATCCTGGCCGCATACGGCGGCGTCTTCATTGCCGGTTCGCTGTTGTGGGCGGTCTTCCTCGACGGGTTTCGTCCGGACCGCTGGGACATCGTCGGCGCCATGGTTGCCCTGACCGGGGTCGGGCTGATCATGTACGGCCCGCGCGGGGCCTAGGAGCACTGCCCGAGCCTGGATGTTGGGCTCGCTCCCGGCTTCTGGGTGGACCCATGAGCACGGCGACATCCGGTATTTCCAAACGTAGGCAGCCGATGCCGTTGAGTGGCGCTGGCCGGTTACGCGTGTGGTCGGGCCAAAGGCCCACCCCGTGGCTGCGCGGGTCGGCTTAGCGTCCGGCGCGGTGGTCCGGAAGATCGTGACCGTCGGTCTCGATCTTTTCCTTGCGCACGTTTTCGCTCACGGTCTGTTGCTCCGTTACGGTTTCCTTCTCCAGCCTGACGCGCTCCACCGGGACGGCTTCCTTCTTCACGACGGGACGTTCCTCGTGCAGGGTGACTTCGTAATCGTCTTCGCTGAGGGCATGCCCGTCCAGGGCGTCTCCGCGGTTCGCCTCGGTGATGGGTCGCGTTCGACGCGGACCTCATCGCGACTGACCGGAACGGTGGTCGTGACGTTTTCGGTCACCACGTAATTGCGCAGCCGCGCATGTCCGGCTTCGACCGTCTCGGTTCCCACCCGAACCTGTTCCTCGGAGGGGGTCATGGCATCGTCGGTTGGGTGTTCCGGGGACGGATGCCATGGTTCCTGCGAACTCGTAGTAGCGGTAGAGCTCGTTTTCCTCTTCCGGGCTCAGGTATCGGTCCGCATCCACCCTGGGGGCGTCCTTGACCTTGTCCTTGTCCTTGGTATAGGGAACCAGTATGTCGTTGTCGGCGGCGGAAGCCGCGGAAGGGGGAACGAATGATGCCGAGACGCCAAACAGTCCGTTCTTAACGATTACCCAGCTGGAGTGGTTGGCCGGCGCGTCGGGAACCGTCGGGCGCTTCGGAGCTCACTCGGTGGCGGGAGGCCCCTGGACGGGCCGTCTTGGTTCGGGAGCGGTGCCGGGGCGGAGTCGCGCCTCGAGTCCGGGGTCCTCAGGCTTTGGTGATGCGTGGGTCGAGACCGTACTGCGCGGGGACAACGAGGTTCTCCCGCAAAGTGGAGCCGGGGTAGGTGTTCGGATAGAGTCCGCGCTCCTGGAGGAGAGGGATGACCTCATCCACGAACGCGTCGACGCCGTCTTCGTAGACGTCGGGCGAGATCCAAAAGCCGTCGACTGCTCCCGCCTCGACCCACTCCTGGATGTGATCCGCGTGCAGGGCACCCGGCCCGACGACCGTCGGGTGGAAGTCGATCACACCGTGCGCGAGGACGTCGCGCGGAGACCAGCCTTGGCGTGCCACCTCGAGGGCGATCCCGGAACGCGGATCTGCCGGTGACGGTCGGGCTGCAGCGAGCTCCCGCTCGGAAAGCGGCCGGTCAATCCGGTCGGGCTGCAGGTCCAGGCCGATCATGGCGCCGAGGTGTGCGAGTCGCGCCTGGAGGACGTCGCCCGCCAGGGCGAGGCGCCGGTCGAGGCCTTCGCGGACGGTCGGCGCGACGGTGGTCATCAGCCCCGCGAAGTACTTGACTTCGTCCGGGTCGCGGCCGGCTTCGCGGGCGGCGTTGCGGACAAGCTCGCGCTGGGCACGGGCCTCCTCGATCGTCCACACTTCGGCGATGAACCCGCTGGCGTAGCGTCCCGCGATCGACAGCAGCTGCGGACTCGGGCCGCCCGAGGTAAACAGCACCGGCTGCCCCTGCTCGGAAGGCGGGATAGCGAGAGGTCCACGAGATGCGACATATTCGCCCTGCAGGTTGATGGGCTGCAGTTTCAACTGGTCGATGAAACGGTTTCCCGGCTGATCCTTGACCCAAGCGTCCTTCTCCCAACTCCCCCAGAGCGCCTGGGTGATCTGGATCGCCTCGTGCGCCCGCGTGTAGCGTTCGGCGCGTTCGGCGACAGGTCGGCCGTAGTTAGCGGCGACGGCGGGGTCACTCGTCGTCACCGCGTTCCATCCGGCACGGCCGTGGCTGATGACATCGAGGGCCTTGAACTGCCGTGCAAGGTTGAACGGCTCCTGGAACGTGGTCGACCCGGTCGCGACGAATCCGATGCGTTTGGTCGCCCGGGCGATCGCAGTGAGCGAGACGATGGGGTCAAGGACATTGCTGATCGTCGTGCGCTCGAGGTCCCCGCGCACGACGGGGAAATCGGGAGTGAAGAGGAAGGCGAACAGGCCGCGTTCCGCCGCCTGCGCATACCGGATGCTCGCGTCGATGTTCGCGTAGTTGCCCGGGTCCACGCCCGGTGCTCGCCAGGCACCGTGCAAGTTGCCGTAGCCGTCGGTCAGGGTCATCCCAAGGATGACGTTACGTGTGCTCATGTCAGTGCGCTCCGGTTCGTGATGAGTTGTACAGGTGCCGCACGCTGATGGCGCACACCCGGAATATCGTCCTCTGACGCGGTGTCATGCCAGCGGACGGGGCTTGACCAGCACGATGACCACGCTGCCGGCGAACGCTGCGGCGCCGCCCACGATCAGGGCCGTCTGGACGCCCGCTCCGTCGACGAGGAAGCCACCTATTAAAGCGCCGAGAGCGATCGCCACCTGGAACGCCGCCGTCTGTAGTCCACCCACGCTCTCCAGTTTCTCGGGTTCGGCTCGTGCCAGCCAGGTGGAGATGACGGTGGGGAGCGCGCCGAAGCCGGCTCCCCACAAGGCGACGGCGACGAAGAGCAGCACAGCGCTGCCTTGCAGCAGCGCGAACGAGATCATGGCGGCGCCGAGAACCAGAGGGAAGACGAACGCCGCGACGCGCAGCTGCCGATCGGCCAACGGACCTGCGACGAGGTTGCCGGCCACGATCCCCACCCCGTATACGAGCAGCATGAGGGCAAGCTGGTCCGGGCTGAGTCCTCCGATTTCCGTCGCTGCCGGTCGGATGTACGTGAAGCCCGCGAAGTGGCCTGCACCCATGAGAGCCATCGCCGTCAGGCACAGCAAGATGAGGCGGGATCGGAGCGTCTGGAACAACGGCCGGAACCCGTCCGAGCCGGCGCTACGGACGGACGGAAGGGCGACGAACTGCATGACGATGGCGACGACTCCGACTGCGGCAGCAAGAAGGAAGACCGCTCGCCATCCCCAGAGCTCGCCGAGAAGAGTGCCCAACGGGACCGCTGCGACCGTGGCGAGGGACACACCGACGTTGACGATGGTCAACCCGAGTCCGAGCTTCGAGGCCGGGACGAGTCTGGCGGTCATGGAGATGGCGAGCGACCAGAATCCGCCGATGGTGATCCCGAGCAGCACGCGTGCCAGAAGGAGGACGGGATAGCTCGGCGCCAGGGCGACGAGCACGTTCGACAGGACAGCGACCACGGAGAGCACGATCATCAGGTGTCGACGATCGACCCGGGAGAGCAGGACGGGGACGGTCAGTCCTGCGACGGCAGCAACGATGGCCGTGACGCTGACGGACTGCCCGGCCACGCCTTCAGTCACTCCGAGGTCACCGGCTATCCGCGACAGCAGACTCGCCGGCAGGAACTCCGCCGTGACGAGGGCGAAGACGCCCACGCTGAGCGAGATCACTCCCATCCAGGACGTCGGATGCTGTGGGAGCGCACGCTCTGCCGTGGATCCTCTGCGCGAGGCATCTTCCACGAGGGAGGGATTTGGGATGGTCATGTAGGTCCGTTCTAGGTTCTGAGTGGTGCGGATGGCTTTAACGGAATGCGTCAGCTGTAGCAGGCGCGATTGATCGCCACGAGGAAGGGACCGGTCACGCTGTGGCCGCCACCGAATGGCGGCACGCCTGCGTACTCACCAATGACGGTCATCGCGAGATCGCGACGCTGTGGAACTCGTTCCTTCTCGGCAGCGTCCAGCCACCGCGGCATTTCGTCGAGCGTCCGATCGGTGCAGTAGACGGGCGCACCGGGCTGCTGGCGCCACGAGTCAGCAAGGGCACCAGCGTCGAAAGCATCGAAGCCGGTCTGCTCCACCAGGTCCATGGCGATCCGGCGATCGGCATCACGATCCGCTGCCACCGGGATGGCCACGCGATCAGGATCACCCGGCTCCGCCGCCTTCGCATCAAAGGACTGGGAAGTAATCGCGTTCCACGCCTTCGCAATGGGGCGCCCGAACAGCTCCGACAGCCAGACGCTTTCCGGTAGACCCTCCTGGAACTCCCGCACCGCTCCGTCGCGCATCGGATAGTAGTTCGAAGTATCAATGACGACCGCATCCTCCGGCGCGGACCGGACGTGAGTTGAGATGTCCCCGTTACGGTTCATTGGAACCGAAACGATGAGCACGTCGACACCCTTTACGGCTTCTGCGGCAGTCACGGCCCGCGCTCCGGTACGCAGAGCGGCCTCGCCGATCGTCTCGGGGCCGCGCGAGTTCGCTATCACGACGTCATGCCCGCGACGGCTCAGACGCCGCGCGATCGTCGAGCCGATCGAACCTGCACCGATGATTCCTATCTTCATGGGACTCCCTACTTTTCCTGTTTTCCGACACGCATTTCCTAATGGTGCACCTTGCCACTAATGTGAAGGTCAAATCGTTCGAGGAGGACGCATGCGTATTGGAGAACTGTCGAAGCAGACGGGCGTGGCAACGCGGATGCTCCGCTACTACGAGGAACAGGGTCTGATCACCCCCCGTCGGCTCGACAACGGGTATCGGGTCTACGACGATTACCTCGTCGACCGCGTCCGCAAGATCCGCGGCCTGATCGACTCGGGCATCCCGACCCGCATCGTCTCCTGCATCCTCCCCTGCCTCGGACACCCGGATTCGATTGTCGCCGAGAACGCCGAGCCCGGCCTCTTCGACCTCCTCGAGGCCGAGCGCGACCGGATGAGCGAGAAGATCGACTTCCTCACCCAGAACCGCGACGCGATCACGGAGTATCTCCGGGCACTCGAGCGGGCAGCGAGCCAGCCGATGGGAACCAAAGCCGGCTGACGAAAGGCCCGATAGCGGGAGGGTGGCGTCGCATCAGGGCACAAGCAGACGACGGGGTCGCCGTGGTCCGGGCGATGTGTGTTGCAGTTAGGGCACACCGATGCGGGCAATTTCGTCGGACGGGCCAAACCCCATCCCAGCAATCGACGCGGCGGGCCGACGATCCGCGATGAACTCCGCGCGTTAGTCGACCGTCTATCGGACGGCGGCCACCTTCGATATGGAGGTCGACCTGCGGTAACAATCGGTTCCGGGTTGGGGTCATCCGCTATCGAGGATCGCGTATAGGACTGTGGACGCCCACCCCCGCTTCAGCTCGCTTGCGACCAAGCGACCTTCACGAGCAGTCCCATTCGTTCCATCGCATGGACGGAGCCGCGATTGCGCACTTCGGCGTGCCCGACTAAACGGAGAAGGTTCAACTCGCCGAACGCGAGGTCGACGAAGCAACTTGACATTCACATTAGTGTGAAGGTGGAGACTGAATTCCGACAAGCTCTCCGATGGCGCGGTGCTTTGTCCGGGCGGTGATCCTGTGGATTCCGACCCCGAGCCGATAAATCATACGAGCACCTTGGAGTCAACAGCTTATGAGTAGTGACACTCACCTCGCTCCTGCAACAGGGGCCGTCGGCGTCGTCGCCGATCCCCAAGGAGCGGTTACCGGCCTAGTCGCGACCAGCCCGGCACCGACGAAACGATTGTCTCCGGGAGAGGTTCTGACAATCACCGTCCTGGTCTTCTCGGCATTCGTGGCGTTCCTGTCCGAGATGGTGCTCGGGGTGGCGCTGCCGCAGATCATGGACGACCTCAACATCACGGCTACGACCGGGCAGTGGCTCACCACTGGCTACGCACTCACCCTCGCGGTGATCATCCCGACCACCGGATACATCATGCAGCGATTCCAGCTTCGGACAATCTTCATTGTCAGCGTCGGATTATTCACCCTCGGCACCTTAATCGCGGCCGTCGCACCTGGCTTCGAACTGTTGCTCGTCGGCCGAATCGTGCAGGCACTGGGTACAGCTGTGTTAGTCCCGCTGTTAATGACGACGTCGATCGGTTTGGTTGCGCCGTCTCGCCGAGGACAGATGATGGCGTTAGTCACTGCGGTATCTGCTGTCGCGCCCGCCGTCGGTCCCGCTTTCTCCGGGATCGTGATGTCGCAGCTGTCCTGGCGGTGGCTGTTCATCATCATCCTGCCGCTGTCGCTACTTGGCCTCATCATCGGGGCCATCAAGATGCCAAACCTCACCGGGCCGCGGCGAATTGGATTCGACACGCTGTCGCTGGCGCTCTCCGCGATCGGATTCGGCGCCCTGGTTTACGGCCTGGCAAGCGCCGGCGAGTCCGATAGCGGTCGACTCTCTCCTGCATTCTGGATTGCAGTCCCGGTGGGCGCGGTGGGCATCGCAGCTTTCGTGTGGCGTCAACTCCGTTTGCAGCGCCGCGACGCAGCCGTCCTCGACATGAGGATCTTTGCGCACGCCTCGTTCGCGCGGCCCGTGATCGTCTTCGCATTCCTGGTGATGGGCGCCTTCACCCTCCCCACACTGCTTCCTCTGATCCTGCAAGAGTCGCTCGGACTCGGCTCGTTGGAGACGGGGCTGCTCATGGTGCCGGGCGGCGTGACGATCGGGCTCGTGTCTGTTCTCGTCGGCCGGTACTACGACCGCATCGGAGCCCGCGGGCTCGCGATCCCGGGAGTCGTTGTCGTCGGTGCTGGCTGGTGGTTCATGACCACCTTCACCGAGGACACCTCGATGTGGGTGGTCCTCGCCGCCTACGTGCTCATCTGCGCCGGCCAAGCATTCGCCTGGGTCGCTGTCTTCACCATGTCGCTGGGATCGCTTCCGAGCGCTCTCGTTTCGCATGGCAGCGCCGCACTGAACACCATTCAGCAGCTCGGCGGCGCAGCCGGCCTAGCAGTGCTCATCGCGGTTCTCAGCTCGATCGCCGGCGGCACCGACGCCGCCTCCATCGCGAATGGTGCACGGGCTGCATTCACGGTCGGCGCCGTCATCGCAGGTATTGCCCTCATCGCAGCGTTGTTCCTTCCGCGACATGCACGTAACGCGGAAGCTGACTGAACGAGCAGCAAGCCATCACTGCGGCTATCTGTTGCGTCTCGTTCTGCCGAGACCCAAACCGCTCAGTCAGACACCGACCGTCTTGAGCCACCATGGGTGAGCCGCAGCAAGGACGCCGAATCGACAATCCACTTCGAAAAAAGGATGACACTGTGGAAAACCATGTTGCAAAGCCTGATCCGGCGAGCCCGATCGTGCTTGTCATCGGGACGACCGGCCAGGTCGGCAAGCTCATCGTCGAAGAGTTCGACCGTGACCTCGGGAATGTCCGGGTGCGCTACGCCGCTCGGAAACCCGAGCGGGTGGACGAACTGCGCGCAGCTGGGCGGGACGCGGTGCGCCTCGACCTGGACGATCCTCGCACCTTCGCCCACGCACTGTACGGCGTTGACCGGGTTTATCTTCTGACCGGCTACACCGTTGCCATGCTGGCGCAGAGCAAAACGCTCGTCGACGCCGCCGTCAAAGCAGGTGTTGGTCACATCGTGCATCAGGGCGTGTTCGCGAATTGGGACGTCACCGATCCGCACTTCGTCTGGCACCAGATGATCGAACGCTACATCGAGGGAAGCGGCCTGGCGTGGACGCACTTGCACCCCAACGTGTTCATGGACGGGCTGGCGTCAGAGATCGCCACCAACGACGGTGCCTTCTCCGTGTACTGGGATAATCGCCGCGTCGGATGGATCGCTGCGCGCGACATCGCCGCTGTGGCCGCAACGGTGCTGCGGCAGGGGCCATCTCGACACGGCGGCAAGGAATATTGGCTCTCTACCGAAGTGGCCTCGGGACCCGAGGTGGCGGCTATCTTGTCCGATGTCCTAGATCGAGAGATCAGTTGCGACGTGCGCGGTCCAGAGGAGTTCCTAGCTTCGATCGCCAAGCGTGGCCTCACCGTGGAGTCCTGGTACGCCGACGCGGGCGTGGAATTCAACCGGCAGGTTATCGACGGACGGATGGGCTACATCGGGACAGTCCGCGACGACGTGGAGTTCGTCACCGGCCGCCCCTCGACCTCGCTACGACAATGGGGAAAAGAGAACCTGACCGACTGACTCCAAGCTATGCTGAGCAGCTGCTGCGGTGTGAGCGGACAGGTGTCCGGTTGACCATCGGCTTACGCGCAGCAGGGTTGACAAATAGCGCTGCAGAGACGGGGCCATTTATCGCAGCGATTCACAGGCGTTCGGCCCCCGAACCACGTTCCGGAAGACCAACGCAGTCAGCCCAGACTCGGCAAGGGGCAACGTCCAACACCTTGTGGTCTTCGGGATGGCAGCGTGAACTTCCATTACCGTAAAGGGCCAGCCATCATCAAGACACCGCTGTGCCCGCCCCGGCCTCCACCACCGTTGCTCTGGGCCCCCGGGCCTAGAACCAGCAATCGGCAAGCAGCTGCAGTGAGCGGTCCCTCACCGCCGAGTCGTACGCGTAGGTGGTGATGATGAGCTCATCGGCACCGGTGCGCTGCACAAACTCCTCCAGCTGTGCCTTAACCGTGTCAGGAGCACCCACGGCCTTGATCCGCAGCATGGGCTGGTTCCCTCCGCCTTGCCCGGCCAGCGTTGCCGGATGCATCGGAGGCTGGATCTTGCGACTCCGACCATGCTGAACGTCCATGAACATCTGCTCCACCACGGTGAATTCCCGCTCGGCCTCATCATCCGTGTCGGCCACGAGGACGTTGATGCCGGCCATCACGTAGGGCCTGTCGATCTGTGCGGTGGGGGCCTCGGTGCTGAATGACTCCCGATACACCCTGATGGCGTCATCAACCTGGTCGGGAGCGAAGTGCGAGGCAATCGAGAACGGCAGGCCCAACTGCCCGGCGATGGACGCGCCGTTGACTGTCGATCCCAGAACCCAAATGGGGACCTGAGTTCCGGCTGACACGGCGGACTTGATCGCCATGCTGTGGGCGGTACCGGTTTCGCTGAACCAGCCTTGCATGTCGTAAATGCTGCCGGCAAAAGCCTGCGGGTCGGAGGAGGAACGGCTGAGTGCCTGGGCGGTCATCATGTCCGTCCCGGGGGCCCGGCCCAGCCCCAGATCGATCCGGTCACCATGCATGGCGGCCAGGGTGCCGTACTGCTCGGCCACCATCAGTGGGGCATGGTTGGGCAGCATCACCCCGCCTGAGCCCACGCGGATCCGCTCTGTCACCGAAGCCGCCTGGGAAATGAGCAGCGCCGTGGCGCTGGCAGCGAGGTTGGGGGTGTTGTGGTGTTCGGCAAACCAGAGCCGGTGGTAACCAAGCCGGTCGGCGAGACGGGCCGATTCCATGGTGGCGGCGATGGCGTCCCGGGCGGTGGACCCCTCGGAGATGGTGACCAAGTCAAGGATGCTGAGAGGCACAGACAATTTGGGAGCTCTTCCTTACGTTCATGGAAAGTGGATTCATTCACTTCTGACAACGGCCGTCTGTCGCACTTGTATTCCCCGTGCAGACCAACGCACTGGGAATCGTCCCCCGGCGGCAGCGCGAATGAGCCCTGGAGCTGCTGGACCGGGTTGAACTGGGCGACAAGGCCCGCCAACGGGCGGGCAGTCCTTCCGGCGGATAGCAGCAACGGGTCGCCATAGCCCGCACTGATGCAGGAACCACGCATCATCCTGGCCGGCGAACCCGTCGCTTCCCTGGAACCTCGACTGGACGGATCGGTGCTGTGCCTGATGCGCCGCATCGCCCGCCTTGGTTTCAGCGGCCTACAGCCTGTCCCGGCGTGCGTTGATTCCTAAATGGTTGGTGTGTGGGAGGGTCAGTCACGTCCCTCCCGCCGGTCCAGGAATCGACGCTGCACTGCCGTCGCGCCGGACGGGGAAAGAAACCCCGTCTCCGGGAGGACCCGGACCCGCCCGGCGAGGGCCATGGCTGACAACGCCACTCGTTCAGGGGCAACAGGAAATTCTTGCGGGAGCGCGGCATCCAGTGCGTGATTCCCGAAAACGACGATCAGAAGGTCCATCGCAAACGCAGGGGAAAAGCGCGTAACAGGTCGGTGACGTATAACTTAGGAGGCCTATAAGGGCCGCAACGTCGTCGAACGCAGCTTCAACGCCCTGCAGCGATGGCGCGGCGGGCGACCCGGTACGACAAGCTCGCGCCGACGTACCCATCGTCCGCCGTGCCCCGTGCCGTGCTCATCTGGAGCACCGCCCTCTAAAACTCACGATTAGGAGACACTCCCTAGGAACCGACATTCCGCTGTCGGCCCTGCACCGCCGTTCCCGCAGACGGAGGAGCCTGCTCGGAAATCGCCGTGCCGGCAGGAAGGATCGGCCCGCTCCGCCGGGATAGACGCCTGATGGCATTGCACACCACCAGCACCCAGCCGAGCACCCCGGCGAGGCAGACCCGCTCGGCGAGCCCCAGCAGACCCGGCTCAATGGCGGCAGTCAGTCCCAGCGATGCGAGCCCGACGGCAGTAATTGCCGCGAGAACGAACGCCGCCAGGTAGGCCTTTGCCAGCTCCGGGACGGAGCGCATCCAGCTGGTCAGCACAAGAATGCCGGCAAGCGCGGCAAGGAATCCCCCGCCGGCCACGTAGAGATGCACGGTGCCGGCAACCGTCGCCGCACCCAGGCCGGACCCGAGGCCAACATCGGTCGGGAAAAAGGCCAGGACCGCCGAACACAAGCCCCCGATACCCAAGAAAAGAGTCCCGGTGCGCCGAAGCCTCGAAACCCGGCCGACCCGGTTCATGGCTGCAATGGCGCACATGGTGGTGACGGCCCGGCCGAGGAAATTCAGATTCATGATCCACCCGAACGGACCAACCGCCAGGTTGCTTTCGGCGTCACTGACCACGCTGTAGTGCGGGGGCAGAAACTGGAGCACCACGTCGACAAGGACGTAGACGGCGACGCCGACCATGGCTGCGACGGCAAACCTCCGTCGGGCAGTGTCCGGGCTCTGCGGGATCATTGACCAAGCTTCCCACATTGGCATGTCAGCTTTTTCCGCACGGCTCCGATACCGTGGAACGAACAAGGAAAACACGAAAATGCTCCAAGAAACGGAGGTTTTCTTGTGAGGCAACACATCGATCCACAACTAGGTCTTTTAGGGGTCACCACAACCCTTGAATCCGGGTCGCCGCGGTGTTGCACTAAATGTCATGGACAACGACGCACGCACCATCCTTGCCATCGGGACCAAGAAGGGCCTCTGGCTGGCCGAAAGCACAGACCGCGAAAACTGGAATCTCACCGGGCCCCACTTCGCCAACCTCGAGGTTCCCTCCGTGGCCATCGACACCCGGGACGGCAAGACCCGTATCCTGGCCGGGGTCAACGACTGGCACTGGGGACCCACTGTCGTCTACAGCGACGACGCCGGCGCAACCTGGTCCGAACCCGAGCAAGGTGCCATCAAGTTTCCCGCGGACACCGACACCGCATTGGCGCGGATCTGGCACCTGCGCCCCGACACCGCAGAACGCCCCGGGGTTGTGTGGGCGGGTTGCGAACCGATCTCGGTCTTCAAGTCCACGGACTCTGGGGAAAACTTTGAACTGAACAGGGGGCTCTGGGACCACCCGCACCGCAGCGAATGGGGTGCCGGCTTCGGCGGGGCGGCAGTGCACAGCATCGTGCCCAACGCCGTGGACGAAAACGTCGTCCACGCTGCCATGAGCACCGGCGGGGTGTATCGCAGCACCGATGGCGGCAACTCCTGGGAGCCCCGGAACAAGGGCATCAAGGCGGACTTTTTCCCCGAGCCCTTCCCCGAGTTCGGCCAATGCGTCCACCACATCACCGCGGATGCCGAAAACCCCGACCGGCTCTACGCCCAAAACCACGGCGGTGTTTACCGGAGCGACGATTCCGGCGATGAATGGAACAGCATCGCTGACGGCCTACCGGCGGAATTCGGCTTTGTCTTCCTGTCCCACCCGCGCACCGGCGGCAGCGTGTGGACCATTCCGCTCAAGGGCGCCGAGGAACGCAACCCGGTGGGCGGAAGGCTCTCCGTCTTCCACTCCACGGACGCCGGGGACACCTGGAACGAGCAACACGCCGGATTGCCCGATGCCGACTGGAACGCAGTGCTGCGCGACGCGGCGGCGGTGGACGATCACCCCGGCTCGGTGGGCGTCTACTTCGGCACCCGCGGCGGAGAGGTCTTCGCCAGCAACGACGAGGGCGCGCACTTTGTCACGGTGGCCCAACGCCTGCCCGATGTGCTCAGCGTCCGGGCCGCCCAGGTCAACGGTGCGGGGAAATGACGGACATTACCGTTGAGGTGCCCTCGGTGCTGGCTTCCACGCTTGAGGGCCAACGCAGCCTGCAGGTCCCGCTGCCCGAGGACGGCACGGTGGGTGGGATCCTGGATGCGCTCGGCGAGAAATACCCGCTCTTTGGACGGCGGGTGCGCGACGAACGCGGCGAGGTGCGCCGCTTCGTGAACGTCTTCGTCGGGCCGGACAATATCCGCACCCTTGACGGCCTGGGCTCGCCGGTGCGGGAGGGGCAGAGCGTGCTGATCATGCAATCGGTGGCCGGCGGCTGATTGTGCTTCACCGGGGCCCGTCCGGGGAACGGCACGCATGGCCTTTCCCCCTGCCCCGCCGCGACAGGGCGCCGCATGCCACGGAGCAGGGCGCGTCGCGGGGGTGCCGAAAAGCGCCCCCGGCACTACGCTGAAGACATGAGTAACCTCGAGGCTGCCCCTGACGAGTTGGTTTGCGGATCGGATGAGGCGCACGCCGGAATCGAGTTGCTTCTCCCGCGCAATGTCCCGCTCGGCGGGCCGCGCGCCATGGATGTGCGCCGCACGCTGCCGCAAAAGCAGCGCAGCCTCATCGGCGCCTGGTGCTTCCTTGACCACTACGGGCCGGATCCGGTCGGTGAATCCGGCGGGATGAAGGTTCCGCGCCACCCGCACACCGGACTGCAAACCGTCTCCTGGTTGTTTACCGGGGAAATCGAGCATCGCGATTCGGCGGGCTTCCATGCCATGGTGCGCCCCGGCGAGGTGAACCTGATGACCGCTGGCCGCGGGATTAGCCACTCCGAGTTCTCCACCCCCGAAACCACGACGCTGCACGGTGCCCAGCTGTGGGTCGCATTGCCCGATTCCGCGCGGCACATGCCGCCGACCTTCGCCCACTACCGCCCCGAACCGTTGGCCGGCGACGGATGGTATGTCAGCGTCTTCCTGGGCGAGCTGTCCGTGGCCAACGACGGCGGAGCCGACCAACACTCCGAATCCCCCGTCGCCACCCACACCGAATTGCTGGGGGCAGAGATCCGCCTGGAGCCCGGCACCAGCATCCGGCTGGCGGTGAAGGCGCACCACGAGCATGGCGTGCTGCTGGATTCGGGTTCCCTTTCCGTGGGGGCCGATGAGCTGCCCGTGGACCATTTGGCCTACCTTCCGCCAGGGAGCCAAGAGCTCACCCTCACCGCGGGAGAGAAGCCGGTGCGCGCGCTGCTCATCGGCGGGGAACCGCTGAACGAGCAGATCCTCATGTGGTGGAACTTCGTGGGCCGCACCCACGATGAAGTGGCCGAATACCGCCGGCAGTGGCAAGCGGAGATCGGTGCAGAATCCGGCGACGCTTCCACCAAGCGCTTCGGGGACTTCCCCGCCGGCGAGCCCGCCGCACTGCCTGCACCGGCGCTGCCATCGGTGCGATTGCGGCCCCGCGACTGAGCAAGACGCCAACAAGATGAAGGAGCCGGTGGGCACCGTGTCACTGCAAGAGGAACTGGCCAAGCTGCGCCGGGCCCTGGCCGAACGCGCGGCGCTGGGCGACCAGCTTGATGCCAAGCGCGAGTTGGAGCACTTCGTTTCCTTCCGCGCGTTGCGCGAGATGAACGAGGCCGCCGCCCACTTTGAACGCGCCGGATGGCAAGTCGATCGGACCGAGGGCCAAGATGCCAATTCCCGATACCTGCTGCGCGTCTACCGAGACCAGGCCATCGACGTGGAAAGCGCTGAGCATGCCCTGCGCAACGTGCACGCCATCACCGGCAAGCACGGAGGGACCTACGACGGTTTCGGCGCCATGTTCATCGATGCCCCCGACAGCGAGCCCAGGGGCTTCTTCGGCCGACTTTTTGGAAACCAATGACACCCAAGGGACAGGAACAAGGAATGAGCGAAATCCATGTCGAGCACAGGCCCGAACGCAGTCGCTACGCCCTGCTGGACGGGGAAACGGCGATTGGGGCGGCGCACTACCGCGAGCTGGAAACCGCCGGCGGTGTTGAGCGGGTCTTCTTCCACACGGTGGTCGACGGGTCCTACGCAGGACAAGGACTTGCCGGAAAGCTCGCTTCAGCCGCGCTTTCCGACACTGTGGAACAGGGCCACAAGATCGTCCCGGTTTGCCCGTACATCAAGGTCTACCTGACCAAGCACCACGAGTTCGACGCCGAACTGGTGAAGCCCACACCCGAGCACCTGGCGATCCTGCCGAAGGCATGAGCCGCGGCCTGCGGATCAGTCCGCGAGTTCGAGTCCAAGTTCGGTGAGCGCAGCGCGCAGGATTACGATGCCCTTGGGCCCGAACCCGTGCAGGTCCAAGAGCGCACCGGCGCCGTAGGCAGCGGCCTGCTCGAGAGTCGTGATTCCCGCCCCTTCCAGGGCGCGGGCCGCGGGAGCGGAGATCCTGGGCAAGGGATGGCTGGTCATCTCTCCAGCGTAGCAATGCCCTCCCGCAGGTCGCGGGATTGGCGGACAGGCCAGGAACCCGGAACCTCGCCCACTCAGGCGGTCAAACAGTTGATATGCATGGATATGCTTCAGGAATGGAATTCACCCAGGAGCTCACCGTCAATGTCCCCCGACCACGTTTCATCGAGCTCTTTGACGACCTCGAGAACCTCAAAGTCTGGCAGGAGGGGCTTATTTCCTTTGAGGCCCTCACCGGCACGCCGGGCCAACCCGGGTCCACGTCCCGGTTGGTCTACAAGCAGGGCAGGGGCACCATGGAGATGGTCGAGACCGTGACGCGGCGCGACCTGCCAGAGGCATTCGACGGCGTCTACGACGCAAAGGGCGTGCACAATGTCTGCCGGAACGAATTCCATGATCTCGATGGAACCGCCACACGCTGGGTTGCCCACAATGTCTTTGAGTTCACCGGTTTCATGCGAATCGTGGCATTGCTCTTTGCCCCCATGTTCAGGAAGCAAAACCTGAAGACGATGACCGCCTTCAAGGAGTTTGCCGAAGCCCGCGCCTAAGCGCCGTAATGCAGGATCAGCGCCGTGAGGAAACCAAGCGCAGCAATGAATCCCGTGAGCATGTGCTGTTCCTCGAAGGCCTCGGGGATCATGGTGTCGGCGAGCATCGCCAGAATGCCGCCCGCTGCGATCGCGGTGACCACCGCGATGACCTCGCCCGGGGCGTTGTCGAGAGCCAGGTAGCCGATCATGGCCGCCAGCCCTGAAAGCAGCGCAATACTCCCCCAGATCGCAAAGATCTCTTTCGGCCCCTTGCCCGCACGCTTCATGTCGGCCGTGCTCGCCAGCCCTTCGGGCACGTTGGAAATGAAGATCGCCGCCAGCATGGTCGGGTTGACGGCGGCGCCGGAAAGCAATCCCACGCCCAGCACGATGGACTCGGGGA
>NZ_JAHRED010000012.1 GCF_019084045.1 Paeniglutamicibacter quisquiliarum | reverse complement strand
TTTTCGGGCTACGCTGCGGTGCTCGGTGCGAGAAATAACTCTACGCCCATCCCGCCCGAATGTCCAAACGGCAGGCACCCGCACCACCAGGGGTCCGCAAACCCCGCAAGGACGGGGAATTTCCATCGCTTGACACCAAGGAATCACTAAAACAAGCCAAAATGCTTTTTGTGAGCTGGCCCATAAAGATTACCGCTTAATGTCTGGGATTCACCGACCCCCGTCCCTGACCTAAGGTCTAGGCTTCAAACCCCTCGGGTTGGACCACACATATGGTGTCCGGATCCTCGGTCGAATAGTGGCCAACCGGATCTGCATACTCGACCCATGTGCCGGTGGGCTCCAAGTATTCGAAACGGTACTTGGAGCCAACCGAAACGCCAGGAATGAAGATTTCCCAGATCCCGCTATGGCCAAGCTGGCGCATGGCGTGTGCGGAACCGTTCCAAATATTGAAATCGCCGCAAACTCGCACGGCAACGGCCTCGTCCTGCCTGACCACGAAACCGGTGCCTTCCACGTCCCCCATGGGTGAGGAGTAGTGCTGTGGATGTGCACCGAGCAAGAGTTCCATCGCCTGCGTCCCTCCGGTACGCAGGCGATGGAGCTCCAGCTCACCCAAGCGGGGTGTATGCCGATATGGATCATCGATCACGCGGACTCCCCCGAGCTCAATGCGTTGGATCCGGTAGTCGGGAACCCTGCCAATGTCCTTGGACTCGATCAACCCCACCCAGAGGTCTCCGTGCTCGCGAAGCATGGGGACCGTGGCCGTCGCGGTCAGGATGTTGATGGCCAGGACATCGCGCTGCAGAGTCCGGACGCACACATGCCCCAACAGGTTCAGGTGGGGCCCAAGGACCGCGTGCGGGGACTTGTCTTCTCCCCGTTCAACGGCTTCGAGGACCTCGGGTCTTACGTGCAACGGCGCTCCCAATGATTCCTCAAGCCGGTGCGGCGAATAGTCGTCGGCGTCGAGCTGCGTTGGACCCATGGCGTTTCTCCATCCCCCTCGTTGCATCGTTCCGGGGTGCCCCATCTTGCTGGTCGGCACCTGGGGTTCCGATTCACCTCACGCTATCGAGAATCGGTGGGCTTGGGAATAGCCGCCCCTGCAGAGGCCGGTGAAGTAGGGCAAGGCTCGTTAACGAAGAAAGTGGTCCGACGAATCCTTGCCAGAAACGTCGAACCACTTTCATGAAATTCTAGTGCCATCCGGGCAGGGCCCGATGCACGGTGCCTTAGGCGCTGCGCTTGCGCGAAACCTCGTAAAGCGTGATGCCCACGGCCATCGATGCATTCAGCGACTCCATGGAGGAGTTGATCGGGATCGAGACGATCATGTCGCAGTTCTCGCGCACCAGGCGGGACAGGCCCTTGCCCTCGGACCCCACCACGATGCACAGCGGATCGGTGGCCAGGCCTAGATCCGGCAAGGAGACGTCGCCGTCGCCGTCCAGGCCGATGACGAATACTCCGGCTTCCTTCATGCCCTTGAGCGTGGAGGTCAGGTTGGGGGCGCGGGTGACGGGAACGCGCACGGCGGCACCGGCACTGGTCTTCCAGGCCGAAGCGGTCATGCCCACCGAGCGACGCTCGGGAACGATGACGGCGTGGGCGTTGAAGGCCGAGGCCGAACGGATGATCGCACCGAGGTTGCGCGGGTCGGTGATGCCGTCCAAGGCAATGAAGAGCGGGGCGTTCTTGACGTAGCCCTTCTTGTGCTTAGAGATGGTGGCCTTGACGGTTTCCAGCGCATCGGCGTAGTCGTACGGCGGGATCTGCAGGACCAGGCCCTGGTGGATTGCTTCGTCGGTCATCCGGTCCAGTTCCGGCTTGCCGGTTTCCATTACGGGGATGCCGCGTTCGGCGGCGATCTTCAGGGATTCACGAACGCGCTCATCCATGTCGATCCGGATGGCCACGTGCAGCGCCTTGGCGGGAATGCCGGCGCGCAGCGCCTCGACGACGGAGTTGCGTCCGGTGACCAGCTCTTCGCTGCTCTTCGAGCGTCCACCGGTGCTGCGGCCGCGGGTTGCGGGGCCGCCCTTGGAGGTCCCGCGCTTGGCGGCGGAGCGCTCGGCAAGCTCCTTGTTCTTGAAGGCCTTGTGGTACGGGCGGTCCTCGGCCTTGGGCGTGGGGCCCTTGCCTTCAAGGGCCTTGCGGCCATATCCGCCGGTTCCGACGGAGGGGCCCTTCTTGCTCTTGCGTATGGCGCCGGAACGCTTCTGTGCAGCAGACATGATGGTGTATTCCTTGGATCGGGGCGGACGGCACGGCGATTTCACTCACCGCCCCGCCCATTTTAGCGACAAGGAACGCATATTCCTCGCCCTTTGTGTGGCAACTTACGCTTTCAGGCTCCAACGGGCGCCGTCCGCCGAGTCCTCAACCACGATTCCGGCCTTGGCCAGGGTGTCGCGAATGGCGTCCGAACGCGCCCAGTCCTTGGCCTCGCGGGCGGCTGCCCGGTCGGCCAATTGGGCGTCAACCAGCACCGAAAGTGCGGCGGACTGCGCGGCATCGGCAGAACCGCCGGTCTCGACGGTGTCGTCCAGGCCCAGCGTGTAGGTCATGGCCATGACCTGTTGCATGGCTTCGTCGGCCACCTCGAGGTCGCCGGCGGCCAGCGCGGTGTTGCCGCGGCGCACCGTCTCATGCAACGATGCCAGCGCCTGGGGCACGTTGAGGTCGTCGTTCATGGCATCGGCGAAGGCCTCGGTCACCTCGAAGTGGTGCATGTCGATCGAGAAGTCCTCGGTGGGACCCACCCCGTGGATGCGGTCCAGTGCGTTGGCCACGAAGGTGTCGATCCGCTCGATCGCGGAGGTCGCCTCGGCGAGGGATTCGGGACGGTAGTCCAGTTGGGAGCGGTAGTGCGCCTGGCCCAGGAAGTAGCGCACGGCGCGGGGGCTTGCCATTTCCAGCATCTCGGCCGGGGAGATGGTGTTGCCAACGGACTTGGACATCTTTTCGCCCTCGTAGGTGACCATGCCGTTGTGCAGCCAGAAGTTGGCGAAGTCGTGGCCCGCGGCCATGGACTGCGCCATCTCGTTTTCGTGGTGTGGGAAGCGCAGGTCCAGGCCACCGCCGTGGATGTCAAAGGCGGTGCCCAGGTACTTGGTGACCATGGCCGAGCATTCCAGGTGCCAGCCCGGGCGGCCGGTGCCCCAGGGGCTGGGCCACGTGGCGGTGTCCGGGTCGGTGGCTTTCTGGCCCTTCCACAGCGCGAAGTCGCGGGGATCCTTTTTGCCGCGCGGGTCGGCATCCGGGGCGGCCTGCATGTCATCGACGTTTTGGTGCGTCAGGGTGCCGTAGGCGGGGAAGGAGCGGACGTCGAAGTAGACATCGCCCGAGCCATCCAGCGCCGGGTAGGCGTGGCCTGCCTCGATGAGCCGGGCAATAAGCTGGTGCATCTCCGGGATATGACCGGTGGCCCGGGGTTCGTAGGTCGGGCGTCGCACTCCGAGGGTGTCGTAGGCCGAGTTGAATTCCTGCTCGAAGCGGTAGGCCAGGGCGAACCAGGCTTCGCGCGCAAAGTAGTCTTCGTTTTCCTCGAAGTCCTCGGCGAAGGATGCGGCCGACTTCTCCAGGATCTTGTCGTCGATGTCAGTCACGTTGCGGACCACGGTGACCTCGAAGCCGCGGTTTTCCAGCCAGCGGGTGAGGATGTCGAAGGCGATGGCACTGCGCACGTGGCCCACGTGCGGCATTCCCTGGACGGTCGCGCCGCAGTAGTACAGCCCGACCTTGCCCTCGGTCAGGGGAACGAAGTCCCGGGTCGCTGCCTGCTTGGTGTCGTAAAAACGGATGCTCACCAGTACAGGTTATCCGAGGCGGTCAAACACCCGGCGTGCTTCGATCGGCGTTTTCAGCGAACCGAATACACCAATGCGCTCGCGTAGGCGGTGACTCCCGCGCCCGCGCCCTCGTAGCCCAGTCCGTCGGAGGTGGTGGCGGTAACGCTGACCGGGGCGCCTGCCGCCTTGCTCAGCACCGCGTCGGCCTCCGCCCGGCGGGCGGCAAACTTGGGACGCCGGCCGACGAACTGGACTGCGACATTGCCGATCTCGAATCCCGCGGCACGTACCAGGCGTGCGGCCTCGGCCAGCAGGGTGGTGCCCGAGGCCCCGGCGTATTCGGGGCGGTCGGTGCCGAAGTGCGTGCCCAGGTCCCCGATGCCGGCCGCGGAGAAGAGCGCGTCGCAGGCTGCATGGGCAACCGCGTCCCCGTCCGAGTGGCCCGACAGGCCCTGGTCCTCGGGGAAGTGCAGCCCGGCAAGCCACATGGGGCGCGGCTCGGAAGGATCTGCAACGGCATGCACGTCGATGCCGATGCCGGTGCGCGGAATCAGCGGGCCAGGATGTTCGCCAGTTGGACTGGGCACGGGGGTTTCCTTTACGGGGTCTGCCGGCAGCATGGTTTCGGCCAAGGCCAGGTCGGGTTTGGTGGTGATTTTCAGGGCAGCGGCGGCGCCGGGGACCGTGTCAACGCGCTCGCCCACCATTTCCATCAGCATCGCGTCGTCGGTGATGGCCTCGGCTTCGGCCCGGTCCCATCCGGCGGCACGTTGGTGGGCAGCCAACAAGGTGGGGGCGTGGAAGCCCTGCGGGGTTTGCACGGCGCGCAACAGTTCACGGGCCGGGGTGCCCGTGACGTGCGGTTGGTCGCGGCCCGGATCCGTGGCGACCTGCTTGATGGTGTCCACCACCGGCACCACCGGAATAACCGCTCGCGCGCCGGCAAGAAGTGTGGCCGCCACCTGGCGGAAGACTGCCGGAGGGGTCAGGGTGCGGGCGGCGTCGTGGATCAGCACGCGTTCGGTCCCCGGCTCCAAGGCCGCGAGCCCGGCGCGCACCGAGTCGTTGCGGGTCGCTCCCCCGCTCACGCAGCGCGGGCGCAGCGGATGGTTCTGCGCCCGGGAGACCAGCTCCCCGGTGCCGTCCGGCAGCACGGCGATGACCTGTGCGGCGCACCCTGCCAGCTGGATTTGGTCCAGCGCGCGCTCCAGCAAGGATCTGCCGCCCAGCGGCACCAGCGCCTTGGGGATGCCGTAACCCAGCCGGGTCCCGGACCCTGCGGCAACCACGATGATGGCCGTCTGTTGGATCTCTTGCTCGCTAAACGAAGTTGGGGCACTCACGCCCTCCAGCCTAGCGGTGATCCGCACCGGTCCGCCGACTCGCCGGAGTCGGCGAACCGGTGGGTTAAGTGCCGGTGGGGGTCCGAAACGCCTTGCGGCACCTCAGACCCCCACCGGGGTTCAAACCAACTAGAACTCGTGGCTGCTACGAGGCCAAGACCTCGTCGAGCACGCTCTCGGCCTTTTCCTCGTCCAGTTTCTTGGCCAGTGCCAATTCGCTGATCAGGATCTGCCGGGCCTTTGCAAGCATGCGCTTTTCGCCTGCGGAAAGGCCACGGTCGTTATCGCGGCGCCACAGGTCGCGAACGACCTCTGCAACCTTGATGACGTCGCCGGAAGCAAGCTTTTCCAGGTTTGCCTTGTAACGGCGCGACCAGTTGGTAGGCTCTTCTGTAAACTCGGCCCGCAACACGTCGAAGACGTGGTCCAGGCCCTCCTGACCAACTACATCGCGCACACCAACGAGATCGACATTTTCTGCCGGAACCTCGATGGTCAGATCACCTTGGGCAACCTTAAGCTTGAGATACATCTTCTCTTCGCCCTTGATGGTGCGCATTTTGATCTCTTCGATCATTGCTGCACCGTGGTGCGGGTAGACAACTGTCTCGCCAACCTCAAAAACCATGTGGATAAACCCCTTTCCCACTACCCAGTTTACCACGATTGTTTGGCAAATTGATTCGAGGGGCTCCCCTACTCCCTTGTAATGGCGGGGTTTTGGGTCTTCCCAAGCAGCCGATCTCCTGCTATGCAAAGCAGTCATTTCGGGTTGTTTCAGGGCTGTGATCAGCGCATTGATGACACTTACGCCGGTGGCCGAATCATACATTCGGGGCAAAACCCATTAGGCTAGGGGGCGAGAGTGGCTCCCTCGGGTGCATCCCGTGTGCCCACGAGCTCACCCGAACTCGAACCTGATTGAGGAGTTTGTGCCGTGATGACCGCACATAAGTACCGTGGACGCCGCGTCGTTGCCGCAGCAGCCCTGGCCATGTTGTCCCTTGGCGTCACCAGCTGTGGCGCCATCAACGAACAGGCGACGACCTTCCAGTACGCCGCTTCCGACGGAATCGTCCTGAACGTCGGCGACCTCGAAGTCCGCAACCTGATGCTCGTCACCAAGAGCGCAACCGACGAGGCCCGACTGCTCGGTTCCCTGGTCAACAGCACCAAGGAAGCCCAGACCCTGGACCTGACCCTTTCGAGCGGTTCGGTCAGCATCAAGATTCCGGCCAAGAGCGTCGTGAACCTTGAAAAGTCCGAGAATGAGAAGACCGTTCCCTCCGCCGGCGTGCTGCCCGGCGCCCAGGCCGAGGCCACCCTGGCCGTTGGCTCCGGCTCCCAGCAAGTCCGCATCCCGGTCGTTGACGGAACCCTCAAGGAATACCGCGAGTTCGTCCCGGGCGGCTTTGACGAGAAGAGCCTTGAGCACCTGGCCCCCGCGGAGAAGCCGGCGGCACACTAAGGCGGCATCGGCGCCGAGGCGTCGACGAATTAGAACCCAAAGAGCAAGGGCGATGGACCTGGAGAATTCTCCGGCCCCATCGCCCTTGCTGTTTCACCATCGGCCTCCCAACCCGCGAGTTCGCCTGCGAGCCATCCGCACCCGCCTTCTGGAAAACCGGGTCGCGGCAGCCAACGGAAAACGGGCCCGCGGAGAGTCATTGCTGACGCCCCGCGGGCCCGTGGCGGTGTTGCCCTCGGGCGGCCGCCGCTATGCCTCGAACTTGTAGCCCAGCCCCCGCACCGTGACCAGGTGCACCGGGGTCGCCGGCTCCGGTTCGATCTTCGAACGCAGGCGCTTGACGTGCACGTCAAGGGTCTTGGTGTCCCCTACGTAGTCCGAGCCCCAGACCCTGTCGATCAGCTGCCCACGGGTCAGTACCCGGCCGGCGTTGCGCAGGAGCATTTCCAGCAGCTCGAATTCCTTCAGCGGCATCGGCACCTCCGAGCTGCGCACCGAGACCACATGGCGTTCCACATCCATGCGCACCGGGCCTGCCGCAACGATGTTGGACACCAGCTCGTCGCCCTCGCCCTGGCGGCGCAGCACCGCACGGATGCGGGCGACCAGTTCCCTGGAGGAGTAGGGCTTGGTGACGTAGTCGTCTGCCCCCAGTTCCAGTCCGACGACCTTGTCGATTTCCGAGTCCTTGGCCGTCAGCATGATCACCGGCACCTGGGACACCGTGCGGATCTGGCGGAACACCTCGGTGCCGGGCTGGCCCGGAAGCATCAGGTCAAGCAGCACCAGGTCGGCGCCGTGGCGCTCGAACTCGGTGACGGCGTCCAACCCGTTGTCGGCCACGCGGACCTCGAAGCCCTCCTTTTCCAGCAGGTACGTCAGCGGATCCGAAAGGGACTCCTCGTCCTCAACCAGCAAAATACGGGTCATCCCCGTCCTCCTTCCGGCAGCGCGCCAGGCGCGTGGGCCGTGTTGTGTTTGGGATCGTTCCACGCGGGAAGCGACTTGTCTTGTTCGCTGGATTCTTCGAGCATCGGCAGGCGCACCGTAAAGGTCGAGCCCTGTCCGGGCTGGGACCACAGCGTGATCTCGCCGCCGTGGTTGGCCACCACATGCTTGACGATGCTCAGGCCCAGGCCCGTGCCCCCGGTGTGGCGGGAGCGCGCCGCATCAATGCGGTAGAAGCGTTCAAAGATCCGTTCCTGCTCCTCCGGGGCGATGCCGGGGCCCTGGTCGGTCACGGAGATCTGGATCAGCCCGTCTCGCTGGCGCAGCCCCACGCCAACGGTGGTGTCCTCGGGCGAATAGCGGATGGCATTGTCGATGAGGTTGCGCAGCGCCGTCATCAGCAGGTCGCGGTCTCCGAAGACCGGCTGCTCAACGGTGCCGCCCACGGAGATCTTGATGCGCTTTTCCTCTGCCGGCAGCTTGTTGCGGTCAACCGCCTCGGCCAGGACCTCGTTGAGGTCGATGTTCTCGCCCATCAACACCACGTCGGTGCCCTGCAGCCGGGAGAGCTCGATGATGTCCTGGACGAGCGCCGCCAGGCGGGCCGATTCCTTGTGCAGCCGCGAGGTGAAGCGGCGCACTGCGGTTTCGTCGTCGGCGGCGCCGTCAATGGCCTCGGCCAGCAGGGAGATCGCCCCGACGGGGGTCTTCAGCTCGTGGGACACGTTGGCCACGAAGTCGTTGCGGACCGCGGCGGTGCGGGTGATCTCGGTGCGGTCATCGGCCAGCAGCAGGATGTATTCCTCGCCCAGCGGGGCGACCCGCACGTGGATGATCACGCTCGCTGCGCCCATGGTGCCGCGCGGGAGCTCGAATTCGCGCTCGGCAATCACCCCGTCGGCGCGGACCTTGCGGGCCAGCGTGCGCAGTTCCTCGTGGATGAGCGTGTGTCCGCGCACCAGCCCATAGGCATAGGAGGCGGGATTGGCGCGCACCACCCCGTCGACCTCATCAAGGATGACAAAGGCGCGGCCAATGACCGACAGCACTTCGGCGGAGCCCTCGGGCAGCATCGGTTCGCCGACCACGGGGAGGCCGCCGCGGGAGCGCATCGAACCGCGGTACGCCATGATGCCCACAATGCCAAGGGCCAACCCGACGAGGCCCGCAACGAGGGATAGCAAGACATCATTCACGCCTCCTAGCCTAACCGGGGATCGACCGCCCGCCCGCGCCAAACCGGCCAATGACGCGACTCATTCACGAAACGTTCACCTCGTTTCCCCGGCCGATTCACCTGGTGCTGTAACAATGGACATGAACAGTTCCGTCGTCCGTGCCGGACACGGTGACAAATCGTAGTGAAAGGACGCCCGCGTGCGTAAGGTTTTCCAGGCCGATCTGCAGCAAATCGGAGAAGAACTCATCGAGATGTCCCGGTTGGTGGCCACGGCGATGGAGCGCGCCTACGAGTCGTTTGCGAATGCGGATATCGAGTTGGCCCAGGAAGTCATTGCCGAGGACGCCAAGATCGACTTCCTGCAGAACCAGCTGGACGAGCGCGCCATCGACGTGCTGGCGCTCCAGGGCCCCGTGGCCTCGGACCTGCGCATGATCGTCGGCTCGCTGCGCATGAGCGCCTCGCTGGAGCGCATGGGAGACCTGGCCCGCCACGTGGCCCAGCTGGCCCGGCTGCGCTTCCCGCAGCAGGTGGTCCCCGAGTCCATCGCCCCCACCTTCAAGGCCATGGCGGAGCTCGACATCGCGATCGCCGGCAAGCTCGGCGAGCTGCTGGACACCCGCGACCTGGCCATCGCCCGCGAGATCATCGAGCTCAACGCCAAGATCGATGAACTGCATTCCTCCATCTTCAAGGCCGTCGCCGCACCCGAGTGGGCACATTCCGGGCCGACGACCGCAGATGTCACGCTGACCAGCCGCTACCTGGAGCGCTTTGGCGACCACGGGGTATCGGTGGCCCGCAAGGTCTCCTACCTGGTGACCGGCGAGTGGGATCCGGACATCAGCGTCTTCTAGTCCGCACGGCTTATGCGGCACCGGCTTTCCGCCGGTGTCCCCCACGCGCGATGGGCCCGCCACACGGCGGGCCCATCGCGTTTTTGCAAGTGCATCGGTCCCGGTTAAACGCCAAACCGCCACATCCGTCCCCCTCGTGCGGGCGCACGGTTTGGGGGCAATGATGCAGCGGCAGTCGTTTCAGGCGCTGGTGGGGCGCGGTGTGCCCTAGCCTTCGCAGTCGCGGCAGTACGCCACGCCGTTGGCCTCGCGCGCCAGCAGCGTGCGGTGGCGGATCAGGAAGCAGGAGCCGCAAAGGAACTCGTCTTCCTTCTGCGGAACGACCGTGACGGTCAGTTCCTCGTTCGACAGGTCGGCACCTGCCAGTTCGACACCGTCAGAGGTGTCTTCCTCGTCCAAGTCCCGGGACACGCTGCGTGCGTCTGGAGCGTTTGCGGACTTGACCGCTTCAAGGGAGGCCTTACGGGCCTCGGCTACGTCGGGCCGGACCTCGTCATAATCAGTTGCCACGAAATGCAATCCTTACGTGATTCAGGGGTACGTCGAGACGACACAGTACAGCATGAACCCGTGTGCGCAAGTCCCAATTCCGCCATTTACGCCCCCCGCGCGCGTTTTGTGACCAGTCGCATGCTCCGGACGCTCTTGACCACCGCATTTCGATGGCAAGGAACACAGTGGGATCCCCGGTCCACCCGGCACCGGATCCGCCGCTGCGATTGGTGGGCACCACGCAAAACGGGGCCGCGTTCCCGGGCCCGGTGGGGCGTGGGAACGCGGCCCCGTTTGTCCCCGCCGAGGGGATGCGGGCGCCGTGGCGGGCTAGCGGCCCTGGTTGGCCACGGCCTTGATGGCGTCGGCCGCGGCGTCCGCGTCCAGGTACTGTCCGCCGCGGGTGACCGGGGTGAAGTCCTCGTTCAGCTCGTAGACCAGCGGGATGCCGGTGGGGATGTTGAGGCCGGCGATGTCCTCGTCGCTGATGTGGTCAAGGTGCTTGACCAGGGCACGCAGCGAGTTGCCGTGTGCGGTGACCAAAACGGTCTTGTGCGCGGCCAGGTCCGGCTTGATCTCGTCTTCCCAGTACGGAAGCATGCGATCCAGGACGTCCTTGAGGCACTCGGTGCGCGGTGCGTCGTCGCCCAGGTTGGCGTAGCGCGGATCGTTGATCTGGCTGAACTCCGAGTCGTCGGCCAGGGCCGGCGGCGGGGTGTCGTAGGACCGGCGCCACTCCATGAACTGCTCCTCGCCGTATTCGGCCAGGGTCGCTGCCTTGTCCTTGCCCTGCAGCGCGCCGTAGTGGCGTTCGTTCAGGCGCCAGCTTCGCTTGACCGGGATCCAGCTCAGGTCCGCGGCCTCCAGGGCCAGATTGGCGGTGATGATGGCGCGCTTGAGCAGCGAGGTGTGCAGCACCGCCGGGGCCAGCCTGGCCTCGGTGAGCAGCTTGCCGCCGCGGGTTGCCTCGGCACGGCCCTGCTCGGTGAGCGTGACGTCGTACCAACCGGTGAACAGGTTCTTTTCGTTCCACTCGCTTTGCCCGTGGCGCAGCAGGATCAGGGTGTAAGTCATGGATCCCATTCTAGGACGCGTGAAGTGCCTTACTTTATTCCGTGACACGCGCGGGGCGGGGCGTGCGACACTTTAGTCTTAAAGCAATGGTTCAGAAAGCGACTCGGCTCGGCGGACGGTCGCTGACCGGTCGCCCGCTGGGCAATACGACCCGCGGGACGACCAATCCCAACCGCATGCGCCGCGTGGACCGCTGGATGACCGGGCCCCAGGCCTGGCGCCTGCGCCCCGGAACCACCGGTGCACCGCCCATTGCGGTGGACCTGGGCTACGGGGCATCGCCGGCCACCGCCGTCGAGTTCTTTGACCGCGTCCGCTCCATCTCCCCCCTGGCACGCGTCGTCGGCATCGAGATCGAACCCGAACGCGTGGCCCGCGGCACCGCCCTGCAGTTGGAAGGCCTCGACTTCCTGCTGGGCGGGTTCGAGATCCCCATTGCGTCGAAGGCCACCGTGATCCGCGCCTTCAACGTGTTGCGGCAGTACGACGAGGCCGACGTGCCGGGCATCTGGAAGACCATGGCCGGGCGGCTGACCGAGCACGGCGTGCTGATCGAGGGAACGTGCGACGAGATCGGCCGGCGCAGTTCCTGGGTCGCGGTGACCAAGGACGGCCCGCAGACCCTGAGCATTTCCCTGCGCTTTGGCGCCTTCACCCGCCCCTCCGATGTCGCCGAACGCCTGCCCAAGGCCCTGATCCACCGCAACATCGCCGGCGAACGCATCCACGAGTTCCTGGCCGCGGCCGATGCCGCGTGGCTTTCCGCCGCCCCGCTGGCCACCTTCGGCAACAAGCAGCGCTTCGTGGCCATGTGCCGGGCGCTGCGCGAATCCGGCTGGCCCATCTGCGATTCCGCCTCGCGCTGGCGCATGGGCGAAATGACCGTGAAGTGGGCAGCCGTGGCCCCGCGCAGCGGGGCCCTGGCCCCGGCGGAACTAAACTAGCCAGCCCGGGATTTTCCGCGGCCGGACCGGGTGAAAACCGGGGGGTTCGGCCCCATACTTGTTCCATGGTCAAAGGTGAAGGACGGCCCGCAAGGGCATTGGTCCTGCTGCTAGTCGTCATTGCCGCACTCGTGCTGGTGTCATTGGTCGTGGTGCTTACCCGGGGCACGCCGAAACCGCTCGATGCATCCACCCCCGAAGGAGTGGTCCAGGGTTATGTCACCGCCGTCATCGGCGGCGACGAGGCCGCTGCCGCCGCCTTCCTGGATCCCGGACAGGACGCCCGGTGCAAGGGGTTCGAGTCGGTCGCCCCCGAACGGAACATCCGGGTTGCGCTGGTGTCAACGACCCAGCGCGAAACCACCGCCGACGTCGTGGTCTCCATTTCCTACACCAATGTCGGCGGGCCCTTCGGCAGTCCCGAGTACGCCAGCGAGGAATCCTTCGACCTGTCCCGCACCGGGGGCAGGTGGCTGATCTCCAGCGCCCCGTGGCCCCTGCTCGTCTGCCCGGACGGGGAGACCGCGCCATGAGCGCCCCGGACGCCGGCGGAAGCCGCGCCACTGCCCCGGCCCTGGGCACGCTGCGCCGCCTCATCCTCTATCTGCTGCTCTTCGTCCTCATCGCCCTCGCCGCCTCCGGCGTGGGCGGGCTGCTGGGCAGGTTGTTCGCCGCGTCCGGGACGATCGCCTCCGGCGATACCTCGTCGCTGGCCCTGTCCCTGGCCCTGGCCCTGGTCGGCGGGCCGCTGGGTGCCGTGGCGTATCTGGCCTCCTGGCGCCTGCTGGCCGACCCCGCCGAGCGCCGCGCCACGGCCTGGGGCATATACGTCTCGGCCATGTACCTGGCCTCCCTGCTCACCGCTGTTTCGCTGGGCATCGGGGCACTGGCCGCCGCGGCGGGCGGGGACACCGGTTCCTGGCGGTCCTCGCTGGGCCACGGGCTGGTGTGGACGGGGGTCTGGGTGTGGCATCGGTGGATCCTGCACCACCGCGGCCGCGGCCCGGTGGCGCTGGCGAAGGTTCCGCACGTGCTGGGCACCGCCGTGGGGCTGGTGATCGGCCTGGGTGCCGCCATCGGGGTGCTGGCGGTGCTCTTCGAGCAGGCGACGGGGACCGACGGGGAGCTGGCGGCCGTTGGCGCCCCCTGGTGGCGCGCCGCCCTGGGCTTGCTGGTGTGGACCGCCGGCGGGATCTTGGTCTGGTGGTGGCACTGGGTCCGCGAAGGCACCCGCGAGCTGCGCACCCGCCTGGCCGCGGTGGGCCTGGTCGCCCTGGGCGTCGCCGGGTCCGCGATGGTGGCCCTGGGCGGCGCCGGGGTCCTGCTCTACGTGCTGCTGCGCCTGGCCCTGGAGCGGACCGACCCGGTGCCGGTGCTGCTGGATCCCGCGCCCGAGGCACTGGCCGCCGCGCTGCTGGGCACGCTGTCGTGGCTGTACCACGCGCGGGTAGCCGGGACCCGGCCCGAACCGGTGCCCGCGGCCGCCGGGCTCGCCGTGTCCGGGATTGCGCTGGCCGCCGCGGCCTCCGGCCTGGGCGTCGTCGTCAACGCGGCCCTGGCCACGGCCACCACCCGGCTGGGCGGCACCGACCCCACCGAGCTGCTGCTGGCCGGCCTGAGCTCGCTGGCCATCGGCGGGCCGCTGTGGTGGTTCACCTGGCACCCGACGCGGCCGGCGGATCCGCAGGGCAGGCGGATCTACCTGGTGCTGGTCTTCGGCGCCAGCGCGGTCATCGCCCTGGTGACGCTGCTGGTCATCGGCTTCCGCGTCTTCGAGTTCATGCTGGGCGAGGCCGGCGGCGACGGGTTGCTCGAACGCGTCCGCGCGCCGTTGGGCCTGTTGGTGGCCACCGGGCTGGTGGCCGGATACCACTTTGCGCTCTGGCGGCACGCCCGCACGGCGGCGGAACCGGCGCTGCCGGCGGCCGGGCGCGGGCCCGGGGAGGTGGTGCTGGTGGCCGGGGCCGATGCCGACGAGCTAGCCGCGGCGATCCGCGCACACACCGGAGCCGTCGTCACGGTGCTGCGGCGCCACGGCGAACCTGGCGGGCCCCTCTCCCCCGGGCAGCTGCTCGGGATCCTGGAGGGCGTCGCGGCCGAGCGCGTCCTGCTGCTGGCCGGGCCCGCCGAACGGCTTGAGGTCATCGAGCTGGCTGCCGACGCGGTCCGCCGCGCCTAGGCACGGGGCGGGGCTCCCCCGCGGCAAACAGGAATCGCGGCCCCCGTGCTCCGCCCTCGCAGGCGAGGGTAGGGACGGGGAACCGCGATCCGGGAGCGGGGCCGGCACACCTGCGCCGGATGCCGCCTAGTAGGAGTAGCCGCCCTTGCCGGAAACCGCCGGCTTGACGTCGGCCAGGTACACGCACGCAATGCAGGCGCCAATGAGCTGGAAGATTCCGCCGCCGCCCCCGGAGAGCACCGAGAGCACGCAGACCAGGGTCGCGGCAGCGGTCATGCCCATCCAGAAGGTCTTGGTGCGCTTGTTCTCACGCAGGTAGTTGGCGGCCGGGTGCCGCACGGCGTCAATGAGCGCCATGAGGGCCAGCACGGCAGCCACGACGCCGAGCGCGAGCAGGAGATAGTTCTCAAAGAGGTGGGCGTAGACCATGTGATTCAGCTTAGCCGCGTTGGGCCAGCGCCGCGGCCAGGTCGGCGTGCAAGTCCTCGACATTTTCGATGCCGACGCTCAGCCGTACCAGGTTCTCCGGCACCGTGCCCGGTTCGCCCGGGTGGCGCCGGCGCCGCTCGGCCAGGGATTCCACCCCGCCCAGGGAGGTGGCCGGGGTCCACAGCCTCAGGGCAGCGAGCATCGCATCGGCGGCTTCCGCCCCGCCGGCGACCTCGATGGCAACGATGGCGCCGAAGCCGTCCAGCTGGGCAGCGGCACGCCGGTGCCCGGGATCGGTCGGCAGCCCCGGGTAGCGCACGCGGGAGACCGCCGGGTGCTCAGACAGGCGCCTGGCGAGTTCCATGGCGTTGGCCTCGGCCCGATCCAGCCGCAGGGCCATGGTCCGGATGCCGCGCAGCGTCAGCCAGGCCTCGAACGGTCCGGGAATCGCCCCGTGCAGCGTCCGCATGGAGTGCAGGCGGGCATGCAGCTGCGGGTCCCGGGTGACCACGGCCCCGAGGACCACGTCGGAGTGGCCGCCCATGTACTTGGTGGCCGAGTGCACCACCACGTCCGCGCCCTGCTGCAGCGGGCGCTGGCGCAGCGGCGTGGAGAAGGTGTTGTCCACCACCGTGAGCACCCCGGCCGCGCGGGCGGCGGCCAGCAGCACCGGCAGGTCCGCGACCTCGAGCATCGGGTTGGTGGGCGATTCCAGCCAGGCCATGTCCGCCCCCGCGAAGGCGGCGACGGCAGCGTCGGTGTCGGCCAAATCCACGCGCCGCACCGTGAGTCCCAGGGTGCCCTCGAGCTCGGCGACCAGCGAGAGCGAGCCGTTGTAGGCGTGCGACGGCATCACGATGGTGCCGCCGACCGGCAGCAGCGAGAGGGCCGCGGCAACCGCTGCCATGCCCGAGGCGTAGGCCAGGGCCGGGAGTTCGCAGTCCTCGAGTTGCGCGATGGTTTCTTCCAGCGGGTCCCAGGTCGGGTTGGTGAAGCGCCCGTAGACCTTCTCCCCGGCGCCCGGCGCCCCCAGCGAATGGAAGGTGGAGGAGAGCACGATGGGCGGGTTCACGGGCTGGTCAACTGCATGCGGCGGGCGTCCGGCGGACACCACAACGGTGTCCGGGGCCCACGGCGCGGATTCTGGGCTGGTCATGATTTTTAGGTTACTCCCTGGCCAGGCCCGCGCCCCAGCCGATGACGCGCGCCGGCGCGCACCCGATGAGCCTGCGGCGGCCCGGTGCGGATAGGCTAGAAGGCGTGAGCAACGCGCAGCCAAACCCCGTCAACGCAGGCCGCTTCATCGTCTTCGAGGGCGGTGACGGGGCAGGAAAGTCCACGCAGGCCGACCTGTTGGTCCGGGCCCTGCGCAAAAACGGGCACACCGTGCTGCACACCCGCGAGCCCGGCGGAACCCCGATCGGCGAGAAGCTGCGCTCCCTGGTCCTTGACCACGGGCAGGGCACCGTCGATGCGCGCACCGAGGCCCTGATGTATGCCGCGGCCCGCGCCGCCCACGTCGAACAGGTCATCCGCCCCGCCCTGGCCGCGGGCACCATGGTCGTCTGTGACCGCTACGTCGATTCGTCGCTGGCCTACCAGGGCATCGGCCGGGCGCTGGGCGAGGACGCCGTGCGTGCCATCAACGATTTTGCCACCGGCGGGCTGCGGCCGGACCTGACGGTGCTGCTGGACGTGACCCCGGCCGACGGCCGCTCCCGCCGCTCCCGCCGCACCGTCGGCGCCGACGGCCGGCCGGTGGCCGAGGACCGCCTCGAGTCCGAACCCGACGAGTTCCACTCGCGCATCCGCGACGCCTTCGTGCACTTCGCCGAACGCGAACCGGCCCGCTACCTGGTCCTGGACGCCGCCACCGGGGTCGGGGAGCTGGCTTCCTCCATCGCCGAGTCCGTCGCCGCGCTGCCCGAGCGGCCGGGGGCCTAGCGGTGGATGTCTGGGACGACCTGCCGGGTCAGGACAAGGCCATCGCCGCGTTGCGCCGCGCGGTCGCCGAGGGCAACCCCGCCCACGCGTGGCTGTTCACCGGCCCCCCGGGCTCCGGCCGATCCAACGCGGCGCGCGCCTTTGCCGCCGCCCTTCAGTGCCAACGGACCGATGCGGCGGTGCGCGGCTGCGGAAGCTGCAAGGCCTGCGTGACGGTGCTTGCCGGCACGCACCCGGATGTCGCGCTGATTGCCACCGAGAAGGTCAACTACCAGATCGAGGACGTCCGGACACTGATCACCAAGGCCCAGGACCGGCCCTCCACCGCGCCCTGGCGGGTGATCATCGTGGAGGACGCGGACCGGATGACCGAGCGCACCACCAACGTGCTGCTCAAGTCCATCGAGGAGCCTCCCCCGCACACCATCTGGATCCTCTGCGCCCCCTCGCCGGCCGACGTGCTGGTGACGATCCGCTCGCGCTGCCGCTCGGTGTCCCTGGCCGTTCCCACCCGCGAGTCGGTGGCGGCGCTGTTGGTACGCCGCGACGGGCTCTCCGCGGAACAGGCCGAGTTTGCCGCGCGCATCTCCCAGTCGCACATCGGCATCGCCCGGCGCCTGGCCCGGGACCCGGACGCGCGCCGCCGCCGCGACACCACGGTGCGCCTGCCGCTGCGCATTCGCAGCGTCTCGGACGCGGTCATGGCCGCGGCCGAGCTGGTGGAGCTTTCCACCGCGGAGGCCACCGCGTCCTCGACGGAACGCGCCGAGTCCGAGGCCACCGCCCTGCGCACCGCGCTGGGGCTGGAGGCCGACGCCCCGGTGCCGCCGCAGCAGCGCAGCGCGTTCAAGGCGCTGGAGGAAAACGCCAAGCGTCGTGCCCGGCGTGCCACCCACGACGCGCTGGACCGTTCGCTCATCGACATGACCACGTTCTTCCGCGATGTGCTGATGCTGCAGCTTCACGCCTCCACCGAGCTGGTCAACGACTACCTGTCCGATCCCCTGCATGCCTACGCCCATGCCTCGCGGCCCGAGGCCACGATCGCGAAGATCGATGCGATCGCCGAGGCGCGGGCGCGCATCGGCGCCAATGTGGCCCCGCTGCTGGCCATCGAGGCCATGATGGTCACGCTGCGCCCGGCCAAATAGCCTGCATTCCCCCGATCTTTTCCACCGTCAGCCGCATTGCGTCCCCCCAGGAGCCTGAAGTCCGCATGAGAGCATCCCGCCGCCGCCTGTCCGTGATTGCCACGCTGGGAGCCGTTGCCTTGCTGCTGGGTTCCTGCTCCGCTGCCACGGCCCCGGTCCTCGAATCGGCACCGGCGACCACCGCGCCCGACGCCGCCGCGCCCCGGACCTCCATCCCTGCGGGCCTGGAAAGGTTTTACACGCAGGACCTGGACTGGACCTCCTGCGGAGGGGCGTTGCTGTGCACCGAGCTGAGCGTTCCCATGGACTACGCCAACCCGTCCGGGGACACCATGGCCCTGGCCCTGAACAAGCGCCCCGGGGACAAGGACGCCGCCGGCTCCCTGCTGGTGAACCCCGGCGGACCGGGGGCCTCCGGGCTGGAAACCGTCCGCGAAGCGGTCCCGAGCATGTTCGGCCAGGAACTGCAGCGCGGCTTTGACGTCGTTGGCTTTGACCCGCGCGGGGTCGGTTCCTCGACGCCGGTTACCTGCGAGGATCCGGCCGAACAGGACGCCGGCCGCGCCGAGCAGTTCGACCCCGGCACGGATGCGGGGCTTCAGGAAATGCGCCGGGCGAGCGCCGAGTATGCGGCGCTGTGTGCCGAGCGGACCGGCGCCGCCCTGGGCTTTGTCGACACCGTGTCCGCCGCACGCGACCTGGACGTGATGCGCGCGGTGCTCGGGGACGCGAAGCTGAACTACCTGGGCTATTCCTACGGCACGTCGCTGGGAGCCAACTACGCCCAGCTCTTCCCCGGCAACGTCGGCCGCATGGTGCTGGACGGGGCCCTTGACCCCACGCTGGAAAACGAAGAGATCACCATGGGCCAGGCCATCGGGTTCGAGAACGAGATCCGCGCCTACATGCAGGACTGCCTGGACTCGGGCGACTGCCCGTTCACCGGCGAGCTGGAGGACGCCCTGGGGCAGCTGCGCGGGATTTTCGCCGAGGTGGAGGCCGAGCCCCTGGTCGGCAGCGACGGGCGCAGCGTGCCCATCATCGACTTCGTCAACGGATTCATCGTCCCGCTCTACGACAATTCCACCTGGCCCATGCTCACCGAGGCACTGCGCAACGTGGCCGCGGGGAACGTGGACGACATCCAGTACTTCGCCGACCTGACCGCCGGCCGCGAGGCGGACGGCAGCTACACCGGCAACGGCACCGCGGCATTCACCGCCGTCAACTGCCTGGACTACCCGATGGACGCCAACGTCCCCGCAATGCGTGCAGGCGCCCGCGACCTGGTCCAGGCCGCCCCGACCATCGGCAAGTACCTGGCCTATGGAGCCGTGGGTTGCCAGGACTGGAAGTACCCCGCCACGGGTAAGCCGGGAAAGTTGACCGCCGAGGGCGCCGCGCCCATCGTGGTCATCGGCACCACCGGCGACCCCGCCACCCCGTACGAGTGGAGCCAGGCGCTGGCCGAGCAGCTGGCATCGGCCTCGCTGGTGACCTTTGAGGGCCATGGGCACACCGCGTACGGGCGCTCCAACGGCTGCATCGCCGACGCCGTGGAATCCTATTTCCTCGAGGGCACCGTCCCGGCCGACGGATTGACCTGCTGAGGCACGTTCCCATCGAGTCGTTTTGACCGCCGAGGACAGGTTCCTATAAAGTGTTCACTTGTGGTGCTCGCGCGCCACGGTGCCTCCTTAGCTCAGTTGGTAGAGCGTTTCACTCGTAATGAAAAGGTCGCCAGTTCGATTCTGGCAGGAGGCTCGTTTCTTCGACACGAGGGCCCGTCACCGTCAGGTGGCGGGCCCTCGTGCGTTCGATTCCGTCCGGACCGCCCGGTGCGGTCGTGGCGGGCTACGGCCCGGCGCCGTGGATGAACGCCCTGGCGTGGTCCACCGCCTTCTTGAACGCGTCGTTGCGAAGCCTCAGTTCCTCCTCGTCCCGGGACTCGACGTAGTCGGTGATTCCGGGGCGCAAGAGCCAGATCCCGCTCACGGGCGGCAGGTAGAGCACGGCGAAACAGCGGCGCCGCTCGTCCACGGTCCACATCGGCACCACGGCCAGGGCGGCCCCCGTATCCGCGTTGACCCATTGCGCACGGGGAACGGGCAGTTCATGGATCTCGGGATCCAGGAACGGTGCCGTCCCCTGCCCCCAACGCGCCTCAAAACGCTCAAGGAACTCGGGCAGCAGCGGCGCATCGTAGCGATGCCAGGAATTCACGGCTTCCTCCTTTCCGGGGGCAGGGTCCAGACCAAGGGCCCCGCCACCACCTCGGGCCGGGTCGTGCGGGAAACCCGCCTGGCCCCCGCAGGCCCCGCGGTCCGGCGGGCTGCTGGGTGTTCGCGATCGTAGTCGGACCGGGCGGCGGCGTTGCCCAGGACCGCATAGGCGTCCATCACCGACTGCAGCCGGGAACGCTCCAGCGCTTCCTGCTCCGGGCCATCTGGCCCCGGCCTGGTGTCGGGATGGTGCAGCCGCATCTGGGCCCGGTAGGCACGGGAGATCTCCGCGGCGCTGGCCTGCGGATCCAGGCGAAGCACCGCATAGGGGTTGCGGGATTCCACGGGAATGCCTTTCGTATCATCGCGCCGGGGTCGGGCGCGGGCCTTAACGGGGATGCTGAAGATGGTCCCGTCCCCTGCCGGGGAACGGGACCATCTTCGAAGGGGACGACGCCAGCCCCGGCCCGACAATGCGCCGGAGGCGCCGCGGTGTGCCATGTGGCCAACACCCGCATTTACTGATGCCGGGAGCGGGCCGTCCCCGTCAGGTGACCCATCTCCGGGACCTCAGGCGCCGATGGACTGGCGGTCGGACTCCTTGCTGGTAATGGCGATCTTGCGTGCCTTCGCCTGTTCGGCGACCGGAATCTGCAGGGTCAGCACACCCGCGTCGTAGCTGGCGTCGATGTTCTCCGTATCGAGGTTCTCCCCCAGCACCAGCTGGCGGCTGAACACTCCCCGGGGGCGTTCGGCGGCAAGGATTTCGACCTCGTCGCCCAGTGCATCACGTTCGGCCTTGATGGTCACGACGTTGTTTTCGACATCCAGGTCGATCGAATCGGGGCTTACCCCCGGGAGGTCAAACTCGATCCGGAACTTGTCACCTTCACGCCAGGCGTCCATGCTCATGGCTGCCGGCCTGGCCGTTGTCCCCAAAACCTGCTGGGCGAGCTTGTCGAGTTCACGAAACGGATCTGAGCGCATCAACATTGTTCTCTCCTTCACAGCTTTGTCGTTTGCCGATCCCGCTGCCCCGTGTGGCTGCGGGTATTAATTTTTTAGCATCACTCCATCGTCCGCGCAACAAGAAATTTCCTGGGAATTTGGCGATTTTTTACCCCAAATCCACGGGGCGCCGCGCCCCGGGCCGCCGGGACCGGAGTACCCCTTAAGCGCGTGTGGGGACCCGCTGCCGGGTCCCCACACACACTTGTCTTGGCGCTCATCCGTTGCCGGGCAGCCGTAGGCTGACTAGGCGAAGTCGCTGACTGCCGGGTCGGCCGCGATGCGGCCTTCCGCGCCCTTGTCCAGGGCGTTGATGGCGGCCAGGTCCTCGGCGTCCAGGGACACCCCAAGGCCGGCCAGGTTCTCCACGATGCGCGAGGGGGTCACCGACTTCGGGATGACCACGTTGCCCAGGGCAAGGTGCCAGGCGATGACGACCTGGGCGACGGACGCGTTGTGCTTTTCGGCGATGGCCAACAGTGCCGGGTCGTTGAGCAGTTCGTTGCCCTGGCCCAGGGGCGACCACGACTGGTGCAGGATGCCCTTGGAGGCCTCGAATTCGCGCAGTTCGGCCTGCGGGAAGTACGGGTGGGTCTCGACCTGGTTGATCACCGGCAGCACGCCGGTGGCATCCTCGAGCTCGGCGAGCGCCTCGACGGTGAAGTTGCAGACGCCGATGGACTTCACGCGGCCGGTCTTCTGCAGCTCGATGAGTGCCTTCCAGGTGTCCACGTACTTGCCCTGCTTGGGCTGCAGCCAGTGGATCAGGTACAGGTCGAGGTAATCCAGGCCCAGGCGCTCCAGGGAGGCGTCGAAGGCGGCCAGGGTCGAGTCGAAGCCCTGGTCGGCGTTCCAGACCTTGGTGGTGATGAACATGTCCTCGCGGGGCACGTCGGTGGCTGCAATGGCGCGGCCGACGCCCTCCTCGTTGCCGTAGATGCGGGCGGTGTCGATGTGGCGGTATCCGGCGGCGAAGGCCTGCTGGACCACGTCGGTTGCCACGTCGTCTTCGACCTTCCAGACCCCGTAGCCAAGCTGGGGAATGGTGTTGCCGTCGTGGAAAGTGAGATCTGGGGATACAAGATTCGTCATGTTTCCCATCCTGCCACCGTGCATTGACTGGAATTGCCGGCGGCGGGAATGATCAGCGCTGGGCGAAACCGGAAGGCACCGCGGCCCCGGCCCCTAGTGCTTGGCCATCTCGGCCTCGGCCGCGCCGATGCCGTCGGCCACCAGGTCCGCACGCATGGCAACGTTCTCCAGCCCCGCCGACGCATAGCCCCAGCGTTCCCCGTCGAGGCGGGCCATGGCGGCGACCTGGGCGGTGGTGGCCAGGTCGTTGGCGGCCTTGGAGAGCAAGCGGTGCACGGCGTAAAGATCGTGCGGGACGTCCTCGCCGGTGCTCGGGGACTTGGCCTGGGCGGCGACGCACACAACGCGCACCCGTGCCTGGAGCTCGGCCAGGTGGTTGGCGATGAGGATCAGGGCATTGTGCAGGTCGTCGTCCTCGATGCCCTCGAGGACCTGGTGCACCCGATCCAGCGAGCGCCCGAACCTGTCATAGGCACGGCGCCAGACGCCATCGCCGAGTTCCTTGTTGTCGCGGCGTGCGCCGCGAACGGAGGAGAACAGCCCCATCTACGTGTTTGCCTTTGTTATTGCCATGATGTCCCCCGGTGGATCAAGATGCCCGAGGAACAAATCGCTACCCGTGTTGCCAATTCCAGTCTAGAGGTACTGCCCAAACCCGCCGTCGCCGTCGGCCCCCGGACCCTGCGTCGGTCGCTCGGGACCCGGAGGCGTGCCCGGGCCGCCCTGGGTCATGCGTTCGGGCTCGCCCGCCTCGTTGATGACGATCCCGGGGGCCACCTGGGTGCCCGGTGGAAGCTGGCGCATGGCAACGCGCTGGGCAAGCTGCTGGTTGGCCAGCTGCTGGGCGGCCATCGCCGCCTGCAGTCCATGGAAGACGCCTTCGAGCCAGCCGACCAGCTGGGCCTGCGCCACGCGAAGCTCGGCCTCCGAGGGCGTCTCGCCGTCGGCGAAGGGCAACCGGATGCGGTGGAGTTCCTCGGCAAGTTCCGGCGACAGCCCGGTCTCCAGCTCATGGACGGAGCGTTCGTGGATGTCGGCCATCCGGGTGCGGGCCTCCTCGTCCAACGGTGCGGTACGCACCTCCTCGAGCAGTTGCTTGATCATCCCGCCAATGCGCATGAGCTTGGCAGGCTCGCCGATGCTCCCCACATGCACGGCCTCCCTGCCGGGAGCGTGCCCGTCAGGTGCACCGCGGGAGGCCCCCGGTGCGGCGGGCTGATCGACAGGACCCGTGGACGGGGTTTCCGGACGCGTTCCCGCCCCGGCCGTTGCCTGGAAGGGCCAGGCCGATTCATCGGGCGCAGGGATGTTCGATGCAGCGTTGGGATCGGGGATCTGTTCACTGTGCTCGCTCATGGCTCCATCTTGCCATGCGATCCCCCGGTCCGGCAGGAAGATTTCCCTGTGGGTACCCCGCCGGCCGGGGACCGCGGCCGGCGAGACGGTTCCCGGGCGACTTCGGGCGACCCGCGCCAACAGCAGGGGGCCGGCGGACAGTGTCCACCGGCCCCCGGCCCCCTCTGCGCTTGCGTGCGCAATGCTGATGGTCAGCAGCACCGACCCTGAGGGTTCTTCTCCTGCCAGTCGGTGTAGTCGCGCCAGAACTCCCGTTCACCCATGGGAGCGACGCCCGGATGGGTGCGGGCCTGGTGTTCCAGGTACACCCGGTATTTGTCCGCCCCCAGCACCCCCTCGAGGTAGCGCACGATTCCCCGGGCGATGTTGCCCGTTGCGGACAGTCCGCGCGCCATCACCGAGGTGCCTCCGACCGGCGGGGTTCGTCCCGCGGTGTCCATGGTCAGTGTCCCCCGCGTGCCATCTGGTGTTCCGGGGGAACCTGCTTCCAGGCCTTCTCCAGCTCCTTCTCCGCCGGGGAAGAAACCAGGCCGGCCGGTGCGTAGATCCTCGAAGGGATCTCCGGGTCCTCCGTGTCGGCCCCGCCGCCGTTCGGGTAGGCCCGGATGGTGGCGATGATGGCTGCAACGATCACGATCAGCGAAAGCAGCAGGAAGATCACCGAGAGCCAGCCCTGGACGCCGGTGTTGCGCACCACGGCCTCCATGGCCTCGACGTTCTTCGCGGTTCCGAACGTGGTTTCCCCGCGTTCCAGGGCGCCCTTGAACGCGTTGTGCTGGGCGAAGTAGCCCACGGCCGGGACCGGGGAGAAGATCTTCAGGAACGAGGCGTACACGGTGACCACCGTGGCGAAGGCCAGCGGAAGCACCACGATCCACAGGTACTTGAAGTTCCCGCGCTTGGCCACGATGGTCATGACCACGGCCAGCGCGATGGCAGCCAGCAACTGGTTGGAGATGCCGAAGAGCGGGAAGAAGGTGTTGATCCCGCCCAGCGGGTCGGTGACGCCGAGGATCAGGATGTACCCCCAGGCCGCGACCATGATGGCCGTGCAGACCCAGGCGCCGGGACGCCAGGAGGTGTCCTTGAACCTCGGGATGAAGTTGCCGATGGTGTCCTGCAGCATGAAGCGGGCCACACGCGTTCCCGCGTCCACCGCGGTGAGGATGAACAGTGCCTCGAACATGATGGCGAAGTGGTACCAGAAGGCCATCATCGCCGGCCCGCCGAACCACTGGTTCATGATGTGCGCAATGCCCACGGCCAGGGTCGGGGCGCCGCCGGTGCGGGAGACCACGGATTCCTCGCCCACGCCCGCCGCCAGGTCCGTGAGCATGCTCGGGGTCAGGTTCACCCCGGTCAGGCCCAGCGAGTTCACGAACGCCACTGCCCCTTCCACGGTGCCGCCGGTGGCCGCAGCCGAGGAGTTCATCGCGAAGTAGATGCCGCGGTCGATGGAGATCGCCGCAACCAGCGCCATGATGGCCACGAAGGATTCCATGAGCATGCCGCCGTAACCCAGGAAGCGGGTCTGCCTTTCCTTCTCCACCATCTTCGGGGTGGTTCCCGAGGAGATCAGCGCGTGGAACCCGGAGAGGGCGCCGCAGGCAATGGTGACGAAGAGGAACGGGAAGAGGTGCCCGGCAACCACGGGCCCCTTGTCGGAGCCCGCGAACTCGGAAATCGCCGGGACGCTGATCTCCGGGCGGACCACGATGATGGCCACGGCCAGCAGGCCGATGACGCCGATCTTCATGAACGTGGAGAGGTAGTCGCGCGGGGCCAGCAGCAGCCACACCGGGAGCACCGCGGCGATGAAGCCGTAGACGATGATGAACCAGGCCAGGGTGGTGCGGTCCAGGTGGAAGAGCTCGGCGCCCCACGCGGACTCGGCAACCCAGCGGCCGGAAATGATGGCAAACATCAGCAGCACGAAGCCGATCAGGGAAATTTCCATGACCTTGCCCGGGCGGATGAAGCGCAGGTAGACACCCATGAACAGGGCGATGGGGATGGTCAGGCCCACCGAGTACACGCCCCAGGCGGACTCGCCCAACGCATTGACCACCACGAGGGCCAGGATGGCGACGATGATGACCATGATGGCCAGCGTCGCGATCAGTGCGGCGGTGCCGCCAATGACGCCCAGTTCCTCGCGGGCCATCTGGCCCAGCGAGCGTCCCCCGCGGCGCATGGAGAAGAACATGACCAGGTAGTCCTGGACCGCTCCGGCCAAGACCACGCCGATGATGATCCAGATGGTGCCCGGAAGGTAACCCATCTGGGCCGCGAGGATCGGGCCCACCAGCGGGCCGGCGCCGGCGATCGCCGCGAAGTGGTGCCCGAAGAGCACCCGGCGGTCGGTCGGCATGTAGTCCTTGCCGTTGTTGTTGTACTCGGCCGGGGTCGCCCGGAAGTCATTGGGCTTGGCGATCTTGCGCTCAATGAACTTGGAGTAGAAGCGGTAGGCCACCAGGTAGGTGCACACCGCCGCGAAGACGAACCAGATGGCGTTGATGGTCTCCCCGCGGGAAAATGCCAGGATGGCCCAAGCCACCCCGCCAAGCAGCGAAATCGCCACCCACAGGGCAATCTTGGCCGGAGTCCATTTGCGTTCCTCGGCATCCGCAACTTGCGGGTCTACGCCTGCCGGGGGAAGCCCTGGAGCAGAATGTTGGGACGTGCTCATGTTTTCCTCTCAAGTGACTGATGGATCGGACAATGCGAGTGATCCTGCGGGCGCGTGCCGCGAACCTTTGTGGTCCGCGACACTGCCCCTTGTGATACACCGTAGCCCTTGGGAAAAACAGATTCAGATCTTTACGATGATTTTCCCCGTGTGATTCCCCGAATCGAAGTATTCATGCGCCGAACGGGCCTCTGTGAAGGGAAAACGCCGGTCGATTGACAGGTCAAGCCTGCCGTCGGCCAGCATCGGCAGGGCATGTTCCTTCACCGCCGCGACTATTTCCGCCTTTTGCTCCAGCGGCCGGGCGCGCAGGGTGGTGCCCACGACCCTGGCACGCTTGGCCATCAACGCGCCGAGGTTCAGCTCGGCCTTGGCGCCTCCCTGCAGGCCGATGACCACCAGGGTCCCGTCCTGGGCCAGCGCGCGCACATTCGACTCCAGGTATTTGGCGCCCACGACGTCAAGAATCACGTCGGCCCCGGCGCCGTCGGTGAGCTCCCGGGTGCGCTCGGCAAAGTCCTCATCGCGGTAGTTGATGCCCGCGGCGGCCCCGAGGGCCAGGCAGTGGGCGATCTTTTCCTCGCTGGAGGCTGTCACCAGGACCTTGGCACCGGCCGCCGCCGCCAACTGGATGGCCATCGACCCGATGCCTCCGGCCCCTCCGTGCAGCAGCACGGCGTCGCCGCGGGCCAGACCGGCTTCCAGGAAGAGGTTGGACACCACGGTGCAGGCGACTTCCATGAAGCCTGCCGCATCGAGAAGGTCCACGGTCTCGGGGACCTCGAGGACCAGCCCCGCCGGAACGGCAACATACTGGGCGTACCCGCCGCCGGCCAGCAGGGCGCAGACCCGCTGTCCCACGGTGATGCCGACGGCGCCCTCGCCCAATGCTTCGACGGTGCCCGACACCTCCAGCCCCGGGATGTCACTGGCACCCGGTGGCGGCGGGTAGACACCCCGGCGCTGTTGCACGTCGGCGCGGTTCAGCCCGAAGGCCGCCACCTTGATGAGCACCTCCCCCGGCCCGGGGACCGGCATGGGCCGTTCGGCCTCGGTCAGCACCTCGGGACCGCCTGAACCCCGGTATTCAATGGCACGCATCATCGTCATGGTCGTCTCCCGACATCGTTCGCTTCGCTCGCGGGCTCGGCCCGGAGGCCCGTGCTTCAGGGCCTCGGCACCCGCGGCCTTCCTTGTTGGGGCAACTCTAACCCCCGGGAAATCCCGACCCCGGTTTGTGACCGCCGGGGCGTGGCTGTCCGGCGGCACGCCGCGGCTGGCGTATACTTTTTGGGTCTGGATGGTTGTCCGAGCGGCCTAAGGAGCTGGTCTTGAAAACCAGTGTGCGGTAACCCCGTACCAAGAGTTCAAATCTCTTACCATCCGCTCAGTGCAAGGAGGCGGTTCCCGTGGCTACGGGAACCGCCTCCTTTCCGTTAACCTGCAGGCCATGGCCAGGTGCCGGTGGTGCACGTAGGATTCCTAGCAACCGGGCTGGCACGATTCCCGGACCCGAACCAACGGCAACCCCAAGATTGGAAGCGTTCGACATGCCACTGCGCGAAAGCACTCCCGCCGGAAACCCGGTCTGGACCGACATCATGACCACCGACATCGAAGCCAGCAAGAAGTTCTACGCAGCACTCTTCGACTGGGAGTTCGAGGAACCGGTCGCCGAGGAATACGGCGGGTACCTCAGTGCCACCCGGCAGGGCCGCCTCGTCGCGGGACTCTCCCCCTACCAGCCGGAGTTCGGGGGCATTCCGAACATCTGGTCGCTGTACCTGAAAAGCGACGACATCACGGCCACCCAGGCCAGCATCCAGGGCGCCGGCGGCCAGGTCCTGATGCCGCCGATGCATGTGGCGCCATACGGGCACATGGGCATTTTCCTTGACGCCGGAGGCGCCGCATTCGGCGTGTGGCAGCCGCAGGAGCACCAGGGATTCGGCGCCGATTCGGAGCATGGAACGCCTGCGTGGCACGAGCTGCATTCCAAGGACTACCAGGCGGCGGTGGAGTTCTACGCCAAGGCCTTCGGCTGGGACACGCACGTGATGTCCGATTCCCCGGAATTCAGGTACACCACCTACGGACAGGGCGACGCTGCCAAGGCGGGGTTGATGGATGCCTCAGGATTCCTGCCCGCCGAGGTCCCCGGGTCCTGGATCACCTATTGGGGCGTGGATGACGTGGACGCGGCCTGCGCCACGGCCGTGGCCAACGGCGGCAGCGTGACCGAGGACCCGCAGGATTCGGAATTCGGACGGGTTGCCGCGATCACCGACTGCTGCGGGGCATCCCTGAAGCTGGTGGGAGTGCAGCGCGGCTAGCTGCGGCCCGGTGGAAGGTGCGGGCCTTCGTGCCCGCACCTTCCCTCCGCCTTCGTTTCAGCGAATCGGTCTCAGCGCGTCTGGTCCAGGTCCTTGACCTGGCTGAGGCGAAGCAGTTCCCGGGCAATGTCCTGGGCGTCGCCGATGGTCCGCGCCGCTCCGTCGAGCGGCGCCCCGGCCTGGGCCGCGATCGCCGTCCCCCATTGGGCGGATGAAAGCTGCAGCCCGAGCACGAAGATGGCGCGGTGCGCCAGCCCCTTGGCATCAACCATGCGGTACGGATCGCCCACGACAGCCAGGCCCTGGCCGGGAATCGGTTCGCCCTGGTCGTTGTGCATGGTGAACGGCGCCGCCAGCCCGTCGTCCAGCATTTGCCGCAGCAGCGGGGAATCTGTTTGCAGCACGCGGTTGGCCGGCATCATCGCCTCGATCAGCGTGCGCGTGGTGTACGCCGGAGCGTCGATCCACGGCGAGGACGCGGTGAACATCCCGGTGGGCAGATCGATCTCGAATTCCGGGTCCGGGCCGATGAACTCCACGACGTTGGCCCGCGCCAGGGCCGCAAGTTCCTCGATGCGCTGCAGGGGCGGGCCTGAAGCCAGCCCCTCCACCAGGGGTTCGAACCAGCCCTGCACCTCCAGCAGTCGCGATTCGTCGGAGATCAGGCCCTCGGCGATCATGTCCTTGACGATCATGCGCCCGGCGTTGAGGGTGGCGATGGCCATCTTCAACGGGTCCTTCTCCCCTTCCACCGAGGAAATTGCGTCGTATTCCAGATATTCCATGACGGCCTTCTGGTATTCCTTTTGCGAGGAGAACCCCCTCTCGGCAAAGGGATGGCCCAGCCCCGGAACATCCAGGAATCCCAAGGCCGGGGCGAGTTCCTCGACGAGCCGGCGGGCGTCCTGCAGCCACACCTGGGATCCTGCCTGGTGTTCGGCGTCGAGGGCATCGGTGAGCAGGCCGACGAATTCGTCCGGGTCCACCTCGAAGCGGGAGGGGTGGCGGAGCGCGGCGGCACGGTAGTACGCCAACAGGACGTCGCGGTGAAGCAGCGGCCACACATGGGCGTCAAAGCGCACCGCTGCTTCCGGGTTCAGGACCCGCGCCTCGGCGACTTTCTGCACGATCAGCTCGCCATCCAGGTAACGCAGGTGGACCGAGTCCGGGATGAATTCCTCGATGCAGGATTTCGCGCGGTAGGGCGTGCCGCGCCGGGAGGCAGCAACGATCCGCGGTTCGCGCCCCGTGGGCCAATATTCCAGGGCCCGTCCGGGCCCGCCGTTGATTTCATTGAACTGCCCGCCGCGTCCCACGGTCAGGGCGATCATCACGTCAAAGAAGTTCAGGCCCAGTCCGCGCACCAAGACGCTCTCCCCTCCCGGGACCTTGTCCCAGGCAACATCTCCGGGGACGTTGGGGCCTTGGTAGAGCAGGCCGGCGTCATCCGCGGCCTGGGCCATGGCCTCCTGCACGGGGTTCAGCCGCGCCGGGACATGTCCCAGCGCCAACACCACCGCGTCGGCGCGCAATTCAAAGCCCGCGCCGGACCGTCGCGGGTGGGGGCGGGCCTCATCGACCGGGTGCCCCTGCAGCAGGTAGTCGGCCTCCCCGCGGTGCAGCCCGGTGATCTCGGCACGCTCGAAACGTACCTCGGCGACGGCCGGATGCGACCGCAAGGCGGCAATCGACCGGTCGAACACGTGACGCAGGTAGCGACCGTAGAGGGCGCGCGGCGGATACGAGCCCCGGTCCATGTGCTCGAGTTCCACCCGTTCCACGCTGCTGAGCACCGCGCCGTCGCCGCCGGCTGCACGCCATTGGTCAAAGCTCAGCCCCGGTTCATCCGGATGCGTGCGCTCGGGGGCCACGGTCGGGAAACCGGCCGGGGTGTTCATGAGGAAATGCCGGGATTGTGCCGTGGACCAGACATGCCCTGCACCGGGATCATGGACGTCAAAAACCACGACAGTAACCTGGCGCGAGCTGATTCTGGCGCCCGCCAATTCGGAGGCCAGGCGTTCAAGAATCGAGGTTCCCCTCGGCCCTGCACCCACAACTGCTATGACGTACGGTTCCCGACCGGGATTCTGCTTCTCACTCACGGTTTCAGCCTAGTCTGCCCGGTCGCTGGATCTTTGCTCGACGTCGGCGCCACTTTTCGTACCGCATGAAAGACTGTGCCCATGAGCTCTATTTACCCTCGTGAGATCGATCTAAACGCCCCCGTCGCCGTCGAAGCGGCTGTCACGGAAAGTCACCCTGCGGATGCCTCAGCCCCGATGCACACGTTGGGCACCGCGGCCGCCGGGACTCCCGAGGATCCGTTCCTGTGGCTGGAGGAGCTCGATTCCCAGCGGGCCATGGAATGGGTGCTCGGGCAAAATGCCCGCACCGAGGCCGAGCTCTTCGACGACGATTTTGCCGCGACCCAATCAGAAATCCTCAAGGTCCTGGATGCCGCAGACAGGATCCCGATGGTCACCAAGCGCGGAGACCACTATTACAACTTCTGGCGAGATACGCGGCATCCCAAGGGGTTGTGGCGGCGCACCGACTGGGAGTCCTACCGGCAGGAGGACCCCGCCTGGGAAATCCTGCTGGACGTGGATGCCCTGGCGGAGGCCGAGGGAATTGACTGGGTCTTCTCCGGGGCGCAGATGCTGCGTCCGGCTCCGGGCGCCGAATATGCGCGTGCCCTGGTCAAGTTGTCACCCGACGGCGGGGACCAGGTGCGGGTGCGGGAATTCGACGTGCCCTCCCGCGCGTTTGTCCCTGGCGGCTTCGACCTGCCCGTGGCCAAGACGAATGTTTCCTGGGCGGATGCGGACACGCTGTTTGTCGCCACCGACGTCGGCGAGGGATCACTCACGCTGTCCTCCTACGCGCGCACCGTGCGCCGGCTGGCCCGTGGACAGGAGCTGGCCGAGGCCGAGGAAGTCTTCGCCATCGACGAATCACACGTCCTGGCCTATGTCTCGCACGATTCGACCCCCGGCTTTGAACGCGATGTCGCCCACGACGTCATCGACTTCTACAACTCCAAGACCTACCTGCGATGCGGCGACCAATGGGTGCATCTCGAGGTTCCCACCGACGTGGGCGTCTCGCTGCACCGCGGATGGGTGTTGTTCTCCCCGCAGACGACCTGGACCCGCGACGGGGCCACGCACATTCCGGGCTCCCTCGTCCTGGCCGATCTTGAAGAGTTCATGGCCGGCACTGCCGTGTTGCGTGAGATCTTTGTTCCCTCGGCTTCCACATCCCTCCAGTCAATCGACTTCACCGCCCACCACATTCTCCTCAATGTCCTGCAGGACGTTTCCTCCCGGATACTCGTTTGCGATCCTGCGAAGGACTTTGCGCTGCGTTCCTTGGATCTCGAATCCCCGCTGCACAGTTTCAGCATCTCCGCGGTCGACGACGAGGATCCCGCTTGCGGCGACGACTTCTGGCTGACGCTCACCGGATTCCTCACGCCCACCACCCTGGCCCGCGGCACTGTCGGCGCCGGCAAGGACCCGGCAGGTGCCGCTGTCCCCAAGGTCGTCAAGAGTGCCCCTGCCCGCTTTGACGCCGCTGACTTCGAGGTTTCCCAGCACTTCGCCGTTTCCGATGACGGCACCCGGGTCCCGTACTTCCAGGTGTCCCCGCGCGGACTGGCGCTGGATGGAAGGAACCCCGTGCTGGTCAATGGCTATGGCGGATTCCAGACGAGCCTGACACCGGGCTATCTTGGCGCCCTGGGTCCCGGCTGGCTGGTTCGCCGCACGGCGGAGGGACGTCGCGGCAGCTACGTGGTGGCGAACATCCGCGGCGGCGGCGAGTACGGGCCGCGGTGGCACCGCGCCGCCTTGCGTGAGAACCGGCACCGCGCCTACGAGGACTTCGCGGCCGTTGCCCGTGACCTCATCGCCCGGGGAGTGACCTCGCGCGAACACCTGGCCGCCACGGGTCGGTCAAACGGCGGGCTGCTCATGGGCAACATGATCACCGGCTACCCGGAGCTGTTTGGGGCGATTTCCTGCGGCGTCCCCCTGCTGGACATGCGCCGGTACACCCGGCTGGCCGCCGGGCATTCGTGGATCGCCGAATACGGCGACCCGGACGTACCCGCGGACTGGGAATTCGTGCGGACCTTCTCCCCCTACCACCGGCTCGACGATCCGCTGCCCGAGGGCGTCCAGTACCCGGCCTCCCTGATCTGGAGCGCGACGTCCGATGACAGGGTCGGTCCGGTGCAGGCCCGGAAGATGGCAGCGAAGATGATGGAGATGGGCGTCGACTCTGTTCGGTACCACGAGTCGCTGGACGGCGGCCATGCCGGCGCCAGCGACAACAAGGCCTCGGCCACCATGCTCGCAACCAGCTACGAGTTCCTCTGGCGGCACGTCGCCCGCTGATTCACAATCCGCGATCTCTGCCATTCAGGTCCTGGATGGCGGCATCGATGCGTTTGAGCAGGCGCTGGCTCAGCCGGACTTCGTGGGGCAGCTCGCGGAGTTCGGCCGGGCCGATGTCGAGATCCCGTTGCTCCAGGATCTCGCTCAGTGATTCCCAATACTCCGTGGCCATCTCTTCATCGTCTTGGTCCTCCGCCGGGGCATCCGGTCCCACGACGCCGAAGGCGGTTTCCTCGATGTCGTCCACCGATGCGTCCGACCAGCGCTGGCTCGTGGACCACCCGCGGTTATCGAGCAGCAGGACGCTGCTTCCGTCTTCCAGAAGCAGGCCGAGCCGGGCAGCCACCGAAACACGGCTTTTGTCGGCGGAGGAGTAGTCAAGGTCAGCCAGCGTGACCAGTTTGGAAGCCCTTGTCATGCGGCCTACGCTATCGCGCCGCGAGGCTGTTTGGTGGCAGCGGGCCGCCTTTCCCGCGCGGTTGTTGCGGGCCGTTCACGCTCGTTTTGTGTGCCGCGCCTGCTTTGGGTAGTCTAGGGGAGCTGGAAACAGCGAAACGGACACGTGCCAGAGCGGCCGAATGGGCTTCACTGCTAATGAAGTGTCGGGGTTAAACTCGACCGGGAGTTCAAATCTCCCCGTGTCCGCTGAAAAACCCCTACTTCGGTAGGGGTTTTTTCGTCTTGGGCCGCGGGTGGCGGGCGATGCCGCAAACAGCGAGAAACCGCCCGCAGCCGGTCCCGGGCGGGTACCGACATGCGGGCGGCTGGAGTCGTGTCAGGCCTCCGTGCCGCAGGCGCCTATTTGTCCCCGTCTCCGAACGCGTTGAGCAGCGTGCGCACCATTTCGTCGGGCAGGCCGGTGTGGCGGACTACAATGGTCGTTGCCGCGTCGAGTTCACCCATGCGCAGGTGCTCGAGCAGCTCGGTGCGTTCGGGCTCCCCGAGATCGTTGACGCTGAATTTCACCTCACCGTCAGGACCTTGTCCCTCGAAGCTGAAATCGGCAATGTTTGCGGTTGGTGTCTTGCCGCCACCCAGCGGGGAAGCCCGCAGCATGCGAAGGATCTCGGCGTGCTCCAGGCCAGAGTGCTTGGCAATGAGTTCCGCTGCCCCGGGCAGGTCCTCGTCGCGCACCAACGACAGGAACTGGTCGTATTCGGCCGGCGGCAGGTCCTCGCTGGCGAATTCACGGGATTCCCCGTCCACCAGGTAGGCGACCTTGAATTGCGTGGAGGTCCGTTCCGATTCGCTGCCGAATTCCTCCGCCCACTCGCTGGGCACCACCCAGGGGTCATCGGGGGTTTGGGGGCCGGCCTGCACCTTCTTCGACGGGTCTTCCCCGGCGCGCGCGACGGGATCGGGCGGGCCGGGAATTCCGGTCGCCCCGTCGGGCTCCAGCGCTTCGGGGGCCGCTGGTTCCTCGGCCCTGGCCGCACGGCGTTCGGCCTCGAGTTGCTGGGAAATGGTGGGGCCGGTCGTGGGCTCCTGGCGGACCTGGGGGAATCGTTCCAGGCTCCGGACGGCGATGATGCTGGCCTTGTATCCGTCGCCGGTCATCGCCTTGTAGTTCTGCACCGCGGCCATGAAATCCCCTGTGGCCAGGGACCTGTAGACGGCACGGTGCCCTTCGGCGGTCAGTCGCCCGGCGGCCAATTGCGCCGATTCGGGGGTGATCGCGGCAGAAACCTCGGCCGAGTTCTTGATGCGCAGCTTCTTTAGCCCGATCCACGCAAGTCCGAGAATGAGCAGCGGGACGACGACCCAAAGCAGAATTTCCATGTCTCTAGCCTACGGCCCCTTCAGGCGCGCGGCGGAACTTGGCGATGGCCAGATTATGGCCGAGGAATCCGTTGGCCCCCTCCGGGATTCCTGCTGCCCCGGACGCCCGACATCCGCGGAACCGGGCAGGCGCTGGGTGTACCCAGCGATGCGAACGGGTCGCCCTGCCGTCGGAATTCGACGGCAGGGCGACCCGTTTCCCCCCTTGGCGTGCCCATGCCCCGAGCCACCGTTGCCTCGGGTACAGGACTCAAACGACCAGCGGAACCTCGTAGATCTCGTCGGCCAGATGGCCGGCGCGCTCGTGGACCCGCTGAACGGCTTCTTTCGAAGGGCCTTCGGAGAGGCAGAACACCTTTCCGCTCTCCGGGTCAGCCCACGCCTTCTTGAACTCCACGTTTTCCTCGCCCTGTATGGCAAGATCGGCCGCGTGTGCAGCCTGCAGATCGGCCGCAGACAAACCCTTCATGTGGTTGTGTACGTCCATGAATTCAGCCATGACTTCTTCTTCCCTGGATGACGTTGAGCGCCAGAATGGGAACAGCGCTCGCCCCATTTTGGCACTTGGCCGGCCGCGAAGGAATAGCAGGACACCAGCGGTTCCAGGCGCACGCATTGGCCAGATGCGGCCCACCACCCGGAGCCCGGATCAGCCCGCCATGCCGAGCACAAAGGGCAGCACCCCGGGGGTGCCGGCCTCGCGCAGGATCCTGGCCGCTTCGGTCATCGACCACCGGCTATCGGCCAAGTCATCGAGCAGCAGGACCGGACCGGGGGCGCCCGCCAATTTCTCGGCCATTTCGGCCGGAACCACGAATTGGTCCCAGACCGCCGCGAGCCGGAAGGCCGAGTTTCCGCCGGAGCCGCCGCGCGGACCGTGGTCCCGGTACTCGAGCTGCCCCAGGTACGGCAGCCGTCCGATGGTTGAAATGCCGTGGGCAAACGACCCCACCAATTGCGGGCGGGTCCGCGAGGGCATCGACACCACGGCGACCGGCCGGGTTGACCATTTCCACTCGCTGAGGACCTTGACGCAGGCATCCAGCATGGCCTGTGCAATGGGTGCGTCCGGCTCGTCCGAATTTTCCAGCAGTGCACGCAACCGACCTCCCCAGCCCAGGTCCGTCAAGCGGGCCAGCGCACGGCCGTCCTCGGCCTGGAGCTCGGGCTTGATCTTGCCCTTGAGCGGAACGCCAAGCTTTTCCATGCCGCCGGGGTACATGCGGCGTGCCTCGACCAGCGCACCGACGCGGCCCAACGCGGTTTGCGCCGAGTCCTTGGCCGTTTCCTGGATTTCGTCGCTGAACCACACGCCGGCGCAGTTGTCGCACCGACCGCACGGCGCGGCCGCCGGGTCATCGAGTGCCCGGGAGAGGAATTCCATGCGGCAGGTCTTCAGGTTCTCGTAGTCAAGCATGGCGTTTTGCTCGGCCACGCGGGCCGCGGCCACGCGGGTGTAGCGCTCGGCGTCGTAGAACCACTGGGCGCCCGAACGGATCCATCCGCCGGAGACCCTTTCCACTGCACCATCGACGGCCAGCACCTTGAGCAGCAACTCCAGCGGGGTGCGCTTGATGTTCACGCGGGCCTCGAGCGCGGGCACCGAGAGGGGCCCCTGGGTGGCGCCAAGCTCCTCCAGGACCGCGTGCGCCTTTTGCTCGTCGGGCATGGAACTGGTGGCGAAGTAGCGCCAGATTTCCCTGTCCTCCGGGCCGGGCAGCAGGAGCACGTCGGCGTTGATGCTGCCGCGGCCGGCACGGCCCACCTGTTGGTAGTAGGCGACCGGGGAGCTGGGCGCCCCGACGTGGATGACGAATCCCAGGTCCGGCTTGTCAAAGCCCATGCCTAGCGCGCTGGTGGCCACCAGCGCCTTGACCTCGTTGTTCTTCAGCGCTGTTTCGGCGCGGTGGCGTTCCTCGGTGTCGGTGCGCCCGGAGTAGGCCAGCACCTTGTGCCCGGCCTCGGCCAGCAGCCGGGTGATGTCCTCGGCCGCCGAAACGGTCAGCGTATAGATGATGCCCGAACCGTGGAAGTCGTTCAGGTGCGTGAGCAGCCAGGCGAATTGCGAGCGCGGCGAGGCCAGCCGCAACACGCCCAGGCGCAGCGACTCGCGGGCCAGGGAACCGCGCAGCGTGAAGACCTCGGCGCCGCCCACGGCCAGCTGCTCCTGCACGTCGTGGACAACCCTCTCGTTGGCGGTCGCGGTGGTCGCCAGCACCGGGACGCTGCCGGGAAGGGCGTGGATGAGGTCCTTGATGCGGCGGTAGTCGGGGCGGAAGTCATGGCCCCAGTCGGAGATGCAGTGCGCCTCGTCGATGACCAACAGCCCCATCCGGGCCACCAGTGCCGGCAGCTGGGTGTCGCGAAAGACGGGGTTGTTCAGCCGCTCCGGGGACACCAGCAGCACGTCCAGCTCGTCGTTGTCGAGCTTCTGGGCAATGGTCTGCCAGTCCAGGGCGTTGGCGGAGTTGATGGCCTCGGCGCGCACCCCGGCACGCGAGGCGGCGGCAACCTGGTCGCGCATCAGTGCCAGCAGCGGGGAGACGATCAGCGTCGGTCCGGCGCCGCGGGCACGCAGCAACAGCGAGGCCACGAAGTACACGGCGGACTTTCCCCAGCCGGTGCGCTGCACCACCAGGGCGCGGCGGCCCCCGGCCACCAGGGCCTCGATGGCCTCGAACTGGCCATCGTGGAACTGCGCATCGTCCCGGCCAACCAGGGAACGCAGGATGGAGGTGGCAGCGGAGCGCAAGTCCGAATCGATGCTGGGTGTGTAGGCGTCCATGGCCCCAGTATTCCAGTGTCCACCGACACTTGCCCGCACCAGCGGTGTTGGCGCCCTATGCAACTACTCACCTTCGACGGCCCAAATCCGCGCCCCGCCACACCAACCGGATAAGCTCATGGGTGTGAGTGTGGAAATCGATCTTTCTGAGTCCTTCAAGGCCTATGACGTGCGCGGCATCGTCGGGGCCACCATTTCCGCCGAGGCGGTCGAGGCCATTGGCGCCGCATTCGTCGACGTGTTGGGCCTGGCCGGCCAGGACGTCCTGGTGGGCGGGGACATGCGCCCCTCCTCCCCCGAGTTTGCCGCGGCCTTCGCGCGCGGGGCCGCCTACCGCGGCGCCAACCCGAAGTTGCTGGGGCTGATTTCCACCGACGAGCTCTATTTCGCGGCCGGGTCGCTGAACAGCGCCGGGGTGGTGTTCACCGCCAGCCACAATCCCGCCGCCTACAACGGCATCAAGATGGCCAAGGCCGGTGCGGTGCCGGTGTCTTCGGACACCGGCCTCTTTGACATCCGCGATCTGGCCCAAAGCTACCTCGACGAGGGCCTTCCGGTGTCCACCGAGGCCCCCGAGGGCACCGTCAGTGAGATCGACGTGCTGGCCGACTATGCCGACTACCTGCGCGGGCTGGTGGACCTGACGGGCATCCGCCCGCTGAAGGTCGTCGTGGATGCCGCCAACGGCATGGGCGGACTCACCACCCCCGCGGTGCTGGGCGATGCCCTGCTGCCCGGGCTGCCACTGGAAATCATCGAGATGTACTTCGAGCTCGACGGCACGTTCCCCAACCACCCGGCCAACCCGCTGGAGCCGGAGAACCTGCGTGACCTGCAGGCCGCCGTCGTGAAGCACGGCGCCGACATCGGGCTGGCCTTCGACGGCGATGCCGACCGCTGCTTCGTGATCGACGAAAAGGGCGAGCCGGTCTCCCCCTCGGCGATCACTGCGCTGGTGGCGGTGCGCGAGATCGCGCGCGCGCAGGCCGCGGGCGAGGACTCCCCGGTGGTCATCCACAACCTGATCACCTCCCGTGCCGTACCCGAGGCCGTCACCGCGGCCGGCGGCCGCCCGGTGGTCACCCGCGTGGGGCACTCCTTCATCAAGGCCGTCATGGCCGAGCAGGGCGCGGTCTTCGGCGGGGAGCACTCGGCGCACTACTACTTCCGCGACTTCTACAACGCGGACACCGGCATGCTGGCGGCGATGCACGTGCTGGCGGCCCTGGGCCGCCAGGACACGCCGCTGAGCGAGTTCGCCGCCGAGTACGAGCCGTATGTCTCCTCCGGGGAGATCAACTCCGAGGTCCAGGACAAGGCGGGAGCAGTGGCCCGCGTGCTCGCCGATTTCGCCGACGCCCCCGTGGATGTCGGCCACATGGACGGCACCACCGTCACCGCCCGCGACGGGTCATACTGGTTTAACCTCCGTCCTTCCAACACCGAACCCTTCCTGCGCTACAACGGGGAAGCAAAAGACACCGCGACCATGGAATCCATCCGCAACCAGGTCCTCTCGATCGTCAGGAGCAACGCATGAGCACCCCAGAAAACAAGATCACCGAACTCGACGACGCTGCCCAGGCAGAGCTGAACAAGGTCCTGGGCACCGCCCTGGGCGTGGCCCGCGAGCAGCTGGAGGAGCAGGGCGTTTTCCTTCCCTTCGCCATCGCCGTTGAGCCCGCCACGGAAGAAAACGCCGAGCCCGAGTTGCGCCTGCTGGCCGTCCAGCCCACAGAGGACCTGGACGATCCGGAAGCCGACATCGACGCCGAAATCATGATGAAGGACCTGGTCCAGCTGCTGGCCGACCAGCGCGACTCCTTCAACGCCGTCGCCTTCGTTTCGGATGTCACCCTGCTGGACGACGGCATGGATGCCGTCCACGTGCTGGCCGAACACCGCGACGGCGCCTCGATCGCCATTGTGCAGCCGTACACCGCGCCGGACCCGGAAACCGGGATCTGGGAGTTCTCCGAGCCCAGCGCCGAGGGCGGCCAGATCCAGGTCTGGGCCTAGCCCCGGATTGCTTCCGGCCCGTGGCCCGGTACCCGGTACATCGGGTTCCGGGCCACAGGTCTTTGGGCACGCAGCCAGGGAACCTTGGTGTTCGGCCGGCGTTTCCCCCTGTGCACCTCGGCACAGTCCGCGGCGCCGTTGCCCGTGACCTGCGAGAATGGAACACGTGAGACTCAGCGCCTTCGCAGACGTGTGCCTGCGCACCTTGATGTTTCTCGGCTCCCGTCGCGACCAACAGGTCACCACAAAGGACATCGCCGAGCAAATTGGCGTGCCCTACAACCACGTCGCGAAGGCCATTGTGGAGCTTCGCAACCGCGGCGCCCTTGACGTGGCGCGCGGACGCTACGGCGGTTCGCAAATCACCGACCAGGGTTTGCGGCTTCGCGTGGGCACCCTGATGCGCGACCTCGACGGCCGCGAGGATGTGGTCGACTGTGTCTCCGAGGCCGGGGCACCCTGCCCGTTGCTCGCCGCATGCAGGCTGCGCGGCGCCCTGCGACGGGCCCGCGAGGCGTTCTATGCGGAGCTTGACCTCTTGAGCGTGAAGGACCTGGCCCCGGCTTCCGGCAGCTCGCCGCTGCCCTTCCCGGTTCTTCCGTAACACCTGCGACCTGCCGGGGACCGCGACCGTACGTCTCTCAAGGACACCGGCATCCGCGAACCCGGTCGGCGGATTTGCAACCAACTTCTACGCCATGTAGAACTGAATTATCAATCTTGCATATTCCATGCAAGATAACGTTCCCCCTTCGTCAGGAGCCACCCGATGCTTTCCGAGAAGTCCCGTCCGGTCATCGAAGCCACGCTGCCAATCATTGGCGAGCGCATCTCACACATCACCCCGAAGTTCTACGGCCGGCTCTTTGCCGCCCACCCGGAACTGCTCGACGGGATCTTCTCCCGCGCCAACCAGAAGAACGGCGCGCAGCAGCAGGCGCTGGCCGGCTCCATCGCGGCCTTCGCCACCCACCTGGTCAACAACCCGGGCACCCTGCCCGAGGCCGTCCTCTCCCGTATTGCCCACAAGCACACCTCGCTGGGCATCATTGAAGAGCAGTACCCGATCGTGTACGAACACCTCTTCGCCGCCATTGCGGAAGACCTGGGGGACGCGGTGACCGCCGAGGTCGCCGAGGCCTGGACCGAGGTCTACTGGCTCATGGCCGATGCGCTGATCAAGATCGAGAAGGGCCTCTACGCCAAGCAGGCCAACGACAAGGTCTGGACCGACTGGAAGCTTGTGTCCAAGACGGCCGCGGGCACAGATTCCATCACCTTCCGCTTCATCCCGGCCGACGACACCCCGGTGACCGTGGCCAAGGCGGGCCAGTTCGTCTCGGTCCGCGTCCCGCTGCTGGACGGATTGCGCCAGTGCCGCCAGTACACGCTCAGCGACTCCGTAGCTTCCACCACCGAACGCGTCATCACGACCAAGTTCGACGGCGGCGGCGAGGTCTCCCCGTTCATGCATGGACACCTGAAGGTCGGGGACGTCGTGGAGCTTTCCAACCCCTACGGCGACCTGGTCATCGACGTGACCGGTGCCCCGATCGTCCTGGCAACAGCCGGAATCGGCTGCACCCCGAGCGCCTCCGCGCTGGCCACCTTGGCCGCCGCGGGCTCCGACCGCCAGGTCCTGGTGCTCCACGCCGAGGCAACCGAGGACGCCTGGGCACTGAAGGAACAGATGCGCGAATCGGTTGGGGCGCTGCCCAACGCCGAGCTGAAGCTGTGGCTCGAGGACATCAGCGCCAAGAACGAGGACACCAAGGCGACCGAGGGCTACATGTCGCTGGCCGGCCTGGACCTGCCGAAGGACGCCCGCCTGTACCTGTGCGGCCCGCTGCCCTTCATGCGCGCGGTCCGCTCACAGGCCATCGACGCCGGAATCCCTGCCACGAACATCCACTACGAGGTCTTCGGACCCGATCTCTGGCTTGCCGCTTAACCGGACCGGCAGGACCCGGGATCGCGAACGGCGCGAGGCTCTCCACCGCCCGGCGGTGGAGAGCCTCGCGCTTCTTTCTGTCGGACCCGTCGTCAGCTAGCCTTGGAAACAACATGGCATTCCGGCACGGGTCGCCCCGTGGTGGGCCTGGAGGCATTCATGAACGAGAAAAAGCGCCTGTATCTGGTTCTGGGATTCGGTTGCCTGCTCACCTCGGTGGTCGCCGTCGTCGTCACGGCCATTTCCCTGTTCGCCAGATTCCGGGAGTTCGAGGACCTGGGCCACGTGCTGGACGGGGAAACCTTCAGCAGGATCGTCGGGATGACGGCGGCGGACACGTACATCGTGGTTTCGGGTGCCGCCCTCTTTGCAGCCGGAGTCGTGTTCATCATCGCCGGTTCGCTGCGCCGCAACGCGCCGACCGCGTGACCTGGAAAACAACGCCGCAGGCGCCTCGCGCAACCCTGTCCGAAGACAGGGAACTGCCCGTTGCGGGTCTCGAAAGACCCCTTTCCGGGAGTTACTGCCCGGGCTCCTGCAGCCTCGGGTGTGGGGTGCCCTTTTCGACCCAGGCCCGCACGGTGGCGTTGAAGAGGATCGGATCCTCGATGTTCCACTGGTGGTGCATGCCAACGGCGGTGCGGAACTGGGCCTGCGGCAACGCCCTGGCCAGTGCAGGGAAGGACTTGGCCACCAGTTTGGGCTCCTTGCTCCCGGCAATCACCAGGGCCGGGCCCTTGTAGTTGCCAAGCTTGGCCGGGACGCCGCCGGGGTCCACCTCGTCCATGATGGCGCGCATGTTGTCCGCGCGCAGGTGCGTGCCGTGTTCGGTGAAGAGTTCCTTCTCGTCGGCGACCATGCCGTAGGCGCCGGCCTGGAAGCGCCAGTACCATTCGCTGCCGAACAGGCGCAGCTGCATCCGGCTCATGGTGCGCATCGAGGTCGAGACGCCTGCGGCCGGGACGCCGGAGATCATCAGGGACTCCACGAGCTCGGGGTGCCTGGCCAGGACGCGCAGCGCAATGACGCCGCCCAGGGAAAGGCCCACCAGGTGGGCGCCGCCATTGGAGACCTCGTCGGCAATGACCGCCGCCACGTCGTCGGCGGCGCTGTCGAGCCCAGCCCAGTCCTCCTGGGCGCGGGCCCCGAATCCGGGAAGGTGCGGGGTGAGCACCTCGTAGTCGCCAAAGGAGCGCACCTGGGGGTCCCACGTCCAGTTCGCGACATTTCCCCCGTGCAGGAACACGATCGTCTGGGCCGGTTTGCCGTCCTTGCGCGGGCGCGTGGGCGCGTGGAATTCCGGGTAGCCTCCCGGATCCCTTGGCGCCGCGGCCAGGGATGGGGCCGGCTTCGTCCCGGCGGCCGGTGCCACCGGGCCATTGGGCTCGGCACGGGTGTGCGGGACAGCTGGCTTGGGATGTCTCGGCGCCTTGGCCGGACGACCCTGTTTCTCCGCGGCAGCGGTTCGGGGTGCTTCGCCGGGAGACGTCGACGGCGTGGTTTCGGCGTCCTTTTCGGCGGGCGCCTTCGATGCCGCGGCACCCTCAGGGGCAATTCCGGCTCCCGCGTCGGGCTTCGATCCATCCTTCGCGGCAGGATTGGCCTTGGAATGCGGCTCGGGGCGTGGCTTGCGGTCACGGGGTCCGCGCTTCGGGGGCGCGGGCGCTACCCGCTGTTCTTCCCTGGGGGCCTTGCCCGGCTTGCCTGCCGGGGTCGCATCGTCCGTCAGGGAGCGGTCGACGAATTCCTCGTCGGCTCCGGCGTCGCCGTCGGAGGGGTGCTGGTGCTGGCTCATGGCAGGTGCTCCGTCACTGCATCCAGCCATTCAAGTTCGGCTGCCGCATGGCGGATTCCATTGTCCAGGGTTGCAGCCATCAGGAAGCTGCGACGGTCCGCTGCTGCTCTCATATCAATGTCCTCACGCTGGGAGAGGTAGTCGTCCAACACCTCTTGCGTTGCTTCGCGCCGGGCCTGGATCAGCTCCAGCACCGAGTCGCGGTCGAGTTCCGCGGCAAAGAACACCCGGGCCAGGAATGGTTCGCGCGGGGTGTGGGCGGTGACGTCGCCACCCAGCCATTCGACGAGCTCCCGCCGGCCCAGTTCGGTGATGTGGTGTTCCTGGCGGTCGGGATAGTTCCGCTGGGCGATCGTGGTGACGGTGGCGTGCCCGTCCTTCACCAGTTGGGCCAGTGTGCGGTAGATCTGCGCCTTGTCGGCATTCCAGAAATGATTGATGGACGAGTCGAAGTGCTTCTTCAGTTCATACCCGGTCATGGGCGCCAAACTCAAGAGCCCGAGGATCAAACGCGCAAGAATCATGCTTTCATCCTGACACATCCCCTAGGGGATTGTTCCAGCAGCCACGCACTTGTTGGCCGATGCCGTCGACCAAAGGCCTGCCCCACCACTGGCGATGAGGCAGCGACCCGACCTCGGAGTCGGCCAACGGCAAGGGCCCCGCGCTCACCAGTCCGGCCTTCCCGGAATCGGGAGGCCAGCGATGAAAGCGGGGCCCTGCACAACCGTTGTCGGCGAAGTGAGGCCTAGGCCTCCAAACGCACCTTCAGGCTGTCAAGCTCGTTGCGCAGCGAGGCCGGAAGGGCCTCGCCGAACTTGGCGTACCATTCCTCGATGCTGGCCAGCTCGGTGGCCCACTCGCCCTTGTCCACGGCCACTGCGGCCTCGACATCGGCCGGGGTCATGTCCAGTCCGGTCAGGTCGACCGACTCGCCGGTCGGCACGAAGCCGATCGGGGTCTCGACGGCGTCGGCCTTGCCCTCGATGCGGTCGATGGCCCACTTCAGCACGCGGGAGTTGTCCCCGAATCCGGGCCAGGCAAAGCCGCCCTCGGCGTTGCGGCGGAACCAGTTGACCAGGAAGATCTTGGGCAGGCGCTCCGGGTTGGCCTTGGACTCGATGGAGTCCCAGTGGTTCAGGTAGTCGCCGGCGTTGTAGCCGATGAACGGGAGCATGGCCATCGGGTCGCGGCGCACCACGCCCACGGCGCCGGCGGCTGCGGCCGTGGTTTCCGAGGACAGGGTCGAGCCCATGAAGATGCCGTTGGTCCAGCTGCGGGCCTGGGTCACCAGCGGGATGGTGGTCTTGCGGCGGCCGCCGAAGAGGATCGCGTGGATTTCGACGCCGTCCGGGCTGTAGTACTCCTGGGCCAGCATGTCGACCTGCGAGATCGGCGTGCAGAAACGGGAGTTCGGGTGTGCGGCGGGACGGCCGGAGTCCGGGGTCCAGTCGTTGCCCAGCCAGTCGGTCAGGTGCGCCGGTGCCTCGTCGGTCATGCCCTCCCACCACACGCCGCCCTCATCGGTCAGTGCAACGTTGGTGAAGATGGAGTTGCCCTTGGTGATGGCGCGCATGGCGTTGGGGTTGGTGGACCAGCCGGTGCCCGGCGCGACGCCGAACAGGCCGTATTCCGGGTTGACGCCGCGAAGCTCGCCTTCCTTGCCGATGCGCATCCAGTTGATGTCATCGCCCAGGGTCTCTGCCTTCCAGCCGTCAATGGTCGGATCCAGCAGGGCCAGGTTGGTCTTGCCGCAGGCGGACGGGAAGGCTGCGGCCACGTTGTAGCTCTTGCCTTCCGGGTTGGTGAGCTTGAGGATGAGCATGTGCTCGGCCAGCCAACCCTCGTCGCGGGCCATCACCGAGGCGATGCGCAGCGCGTAGCACTTCTTGCCCAGCAGGGCGTTTCCGCCGTAGCCCGAGCCGTAGGACCAGATGGAACGCTCCTCGGGGAAGTGGACGATCCACTTGTCCTCGTTGCACGGCCAGGCCACGTCCTCCTGGCCGGGGGCCAGCGGGGCGCCGACCGAGTGCAGGGCGGGAACGAAGAAGGCGTCCTCGGCTTCCATCTTGCGCAGCACGTCGTTGCCGATGCGGGCCATGATGCGCATGGAGGCAACCACGTAGGCGGAGTCGGTAAGCTCCACGCCGTACTGCGGCTGCTCGGCATCCAGCGGGCCCATGACGAACGGGATCACGTACATGGTGCGACCGCGCATGGCGCCGTCGAAAAGCCCCTTGAGCATGGACTTCATCTTGACCGGGCTTTCCCAGTTGTTGGTGAAGCCTGCGTCCTTCTCGTTTTCCGAGCAGATGAAGGTGCGTTCCTCGACGCGGGCAACGTCCTTGGGATCCGAGAAGGCAGCGAAGGAATTCGGGAACGAAGGATCGGTGAGCTTCTGCAGCGTGCCGCCGGCAACCAGTTCAGCGGTCAGGCGATCGTTCTCCTCCTGCGTGCCATCCACCCAATAGACATGGTCAGGCTTCGTCAGTTCCGCGATTTCCTGCACCCAAGCGGCAAGCTTTGAATGCGTTGTCGGTGCTGCATCGATGACCTTCTGGTCCGAGCTCTCGCTCATGTCCATTCCCTCCATTGGGCTGAATTTGCAATAAGTCGATGCTATGGGGCCGCCCAGCCCGGCCCCCTGTGACGCATCTCGCCCCAAAGTGCCGTTCCCGGTTTAGTTTCACCGAAAAGCCCGGCATTTCGGGCTTCACCCATTTCACCCCAAACGGTTAAGGTGACGAAGGTCACGTAGACCGGTATACTTCACGAAAGCCAACGGTGCGACTGTTCACGATACTGACCCCGGGATTTTGCGCGAACGGCATTCGTCTGTATAGTTATTCGAGGTCGAACCGCGAGGTTGGTACCAAAAACAGAATATGCGCCCATAGCTCAGCTGGATAGAGCGTCTGTCTACGGAACAGAAGGTCAGGGGTTCGAATCCCTTTGGGCGCACCAACTAGAGAAGCCACGAGAAATCGTGGCTTCTCTTCTTTTTACTCCGTAGACCCGTCTTCGAAGGCGGCCGCACCATGGGTGAACGACGGGCAGCCTCACATGCTCCGCGGCAGAAACCATCCGAATGGTGCCCTCTTCGGGATCCTCTTGCCGCCTGCCCGGTCCGTTTTTCCTCCTTGATCAACTCAGCGGCTCTACCCGGGGCATGCTGCGCAGCATCCACGAGGTACGGGCCGTCCCGGGAAGCCGTATCGAACCATTGCCCGATGATGCGACCCCTCTCGGCGAATGCTTTCGACCGGCACGGCGGCTCAGCGCCTGCCAAGACGTACGCTGCGCCGACCATTCCGATTCCAATACAACGCATTGCGCCGCGCAGCCCCCGGATCGGGGAAACGACCCGGCTCCGATCCGGGCGCGATCCTCGACGGGGGCTTCCGCTGCGGCCGGGCGGCAAGTCGCCACCGGACGGGCAGTCGCAGTGCCGCCGGACGCGTGAGTTCGCGCACGATTCCATGACGTGAATCGACCAGCAAGCCAAAGGTATGTATAGTTATTCGAGGTCAAGCCGTGAGGCAGGATCGATGCAGAATATGCGCCCATAGCTCAGCTGGATAGAGCGTCTGTCTACGGAACAGAAGGTCAGGGGTTCGAATCCCTTTGGGCGCACTCACATGAAAAGAGCCGCAATCGAAAGATTGCGGCTCTTTTCGTTTCGGCGGCGGGCCCTTCCCTCAGTGATCGGGCGCCAGGAAGAGCACGGCTTCGTCGACGGCAGCCAGCACGACAGGTTCGCGCAGCGTACGGAAATGCCCGGCAACCTGAAGCCTCACGTTCGTTGCCCCGGCGAGCGCACTGCCGGCGGGAATGTGCGGGTCGAACTCCGGATAAATGGAAACAATCCTGTCGTTGACGGCCTGCTGCGCCTGCAGGGACAAAAGGACGGCGTCCGTTGGTGAAAAGTGGCGCAGCGTGCGTGGGAACAGGTACTTGGCATAGACCGACCCCGCAAATGGCGTTGCGATGGCCACCAGACCCAGGATTCGCGCCTCCCCGCAGGGATCAGCCTCCGTCCCAGGCTCCGTCGACAGCAACACATCCAGCATTGCGAGCTTCCCGGTCAACCCGCCCTTGCTGTGGGCCAGCAACAGGCACTGGTTTACCCCGTCCTGCTGGCGAAGCTCACTCAGGCGCTGCCGCACGATCTGGGCGGACTCGGGCAGCGGGTGCCTGTTCAAACCCAATCCCGGGACCGTGTAGACGCGGTACCCGGCATTGTTGAGCCGTTGCGCCGCCGAGTCAAGAAAGAACCAGGTCTCATAGACCCCGGGCAGCAAGACTATGGCCGGAAGTGATGGATCGCCCTGTCGGTACGACTCGGGACTTCGACGGCGGATAAACGACAGGACCTGCCGCTTCCCGGCATATGCGTAGTCCAGCAACCACCACCACGGGTGCGACCACCGGTTCATGCCGCCCCTTCCATGGCCGAGGACCTCGGCTCTTCGTAGATCCAACCCTGGGGGCACGCTACGACGTCCTTGCGCCCGCAACACACAATACCCATACCCGGTGGCGGGCTTGTGGGCCAACCGGTGGGTACCGGCCCGATGGCTCCGGACTATCTCGGTATTTGCGCGACGATGCAGGTGGGGCTCTCCAACGCCAGCGAGCTCAAGTGCTTGCTCGGCAGCCCGTCCTCGGCATCCAGTCCGAGGGCCTCGATGGTGTTCGACAGCTGGTTGGCAACCAAGAGCGAGTTACCGACCTGCACGTGGTGCCTCGGCCAATCCCCGGCGCACGGCGCGGCCCCCAGAAAGACGGGCCTTCCGCCCTTCAGGCCCAGCACGGCCATGGCCCGGGCTCCCCGCACCCCGACGTAAAGCCTGTTGGTATGCCGGTCCAGGGAAATCTCCGCCGGGAAATGTTCGCCGGCCAGGATGCCGTCGCCCAGGGATTCGCGGGAGACCTCCCGCCACTCCCCCGCGGCATCGGCTGCCAACGCAACCACCTGGGCGCTGTGTTCGGTGACCACGTAGACGAGTCCGGACGGATGCTCCACCAGGTGGCGCGGGCCGTCCCCCTTGCGCAGCGTGATTTGCCGTTCCTGCCGCAACCCGCCTGCCACCAACTCCCAGATCCGCAGGGAATCGTGGCCCAGGTCGGTGGTGATGATCCTCCCGGAACGCAGCACAGTGCTTTGGTGCGAACGCGAGGCGCGCGGGTGGTGTCCGGGCACGGCAAAGGGGTCGACCGAGGCCGGGGCCAGGGCGGGGTCGCCCAGCGAGCCGTCCTGATGGATCGGATAGGACAGCACCCGCCCGTCGCCGTAGCAGCTGGCAATCAATGTCGTTCCCGCCCCGGCGACGGCCAGGTGGCACACCAGCGCACCGGCCTCCACCGGGCCACCCAGGGGCTCAAGCCTGTTCACGTCCACGATGCGATAGACGGCGACCTCCCCGCGATGCTCGAGCGCCGCATACAGCACCGGAAGTCCCGGGTGGGTGGCCAGCCACGACGGCGAGTCGGCGACGTGGGCCAACCCGAGGTCGGTGAGCACTCCGTTGCCGATCTCGATGGCCCGGATGCCCAAACTTGTCCCGCCACCGTCCGGCGAATAGCCGCCAACCCAAAACTTCTTGCCCATGTGCCCATCCTCCCCCGGGGGCCCAGCCGGCGCGGAGACCCGAGGGGAAAAGATACTCGATCGTGTCATTTGACCGTGCCGGACGGACGCCAGTGGTGAACCAGACAGGCCCACTATTTGAACTGACCGGTCAGTTCGGTTTACGCTGTAGTCGTGCTCATTGCCGATAACCTGGCCATTGCCGGCCGCCACCTGCCCCTGCTGGAACCCACCAGTCTCGCCGTTGCGCGCGGCGAGCTGCTGCTGGTTGCTGCCGAACCCCAGCCCACCCGCACGGCCCTGTCGCTGGGATTGAGCGCCCGCATGCGCCCCACCGGGGGAACCGTGGGCTGGTCGGGAAACACCTCCTTGCGGTCGGTGCGGCGCATCAGCGCCCTGGTCGATTCCCCGGAAATCAACGAGCCCGAGGCTCACCTCAAGGTCCGCGACCTGGTGGCCGAGGACCTGGCGCTGCAGCCCGGGCCGATCTGGCGGCGCAGCGGCATCGACGCCTGGATGAAGAAGCACCACATGGACGAGCTGGCCAATGAATGGCTCGACGCCATCGACCCGCTCGCACGTCTCGCGCTGCTCACCCACCTCGCGCTCGAGGACCGCGGCGTCGAGGTGCTGGTCTTTGATTCCCCCGACCGCCACGGCATTCCCGAGGACGACTGGTTCCGCTACCTGGAGTCGGTGGCCACCGGACGCCGCGCCCCGGCCGTGGTGGCGGTCGCCCAGCGCATCCCGGCGAATTGGGGCGGGTCGACGGCTTGGGCCGGCCGGGTGCAGGAAAAGCTGGCGGTCGCTCCGGCACCCGCGGCGGACCCCGAGACGGAAGACCAGGCGACCGCCGCACCCCGGGAGAACCCCGGGGAACCGGTCGCCGAAGCATCCCCAGTGACTGCCCAGAGCATCGCCGATGACACCGATGCCGCGGCACCCACCACGCATTTGACCGCGCCGAAGGAAGAATCATGACCACGTTGCGCCTCGCCCTCTCCGAACTCAAGCGCATGACCTCCGGGCGCCTGCCGCGGATTGCCATCATTGCCATGTGCCTGGTCCCGCTGCTCTACGGCGCCCTGTACCTCTACGCCAACTGGGACCCGTACGCACACCTGCACAACGTCAAGGCGGCCATCGTCAACCTCGATGCCGGTTCCGCCAAGGACGGCAAGGAGCTGAAGGTCGGCGACGACGTCACCGCCGAACTGCTTGAGGACGGGACCTTCGGCTGGACGGTTGTAGCCTCCGAGGCCGAGGCAGATGCGGGGGTCGCGGCCGGCGACTACGCCTTCGCCATGACGATCCCCCAGGACTTCTCCGCCAACCTCGCCTCCCCGGGCGACTTCGACAAGGCCAAGCAGGGCATCCTGAAGATCACCACCAACGACGCCAACAACTACATGGTCGGCACGTTCGCCGACAAGCTCGCCGGACAGGTGCACAACACCGTGGCCAAGGAGGTCGGCACGCAGACCGCCGACGCCCTGCTGACCGGCTTCTCCGACATCCACACCTCCATGTCCAAGGCCGCCGACGGCGCCGGCGAACTGCACACCGGCACCGTGAAACTCTCCGACGGGGTCACCACCCTGGCCGGCGGCGTCACCACGCTGGGCGACGGGGCAACCAAGCTCAACACCGGGGCCGGAGACCTGGCGGACGGGGTGGACGCCCTGCGCGATGGCACCGGCTCCCTGGTGGCCGGGCAAAAGAAGCTGGCCGACGGCGCCGACAAGCTCGCAGGCGGCGCGGGAACCCTCGCGAAGGGCACCGGCGAACTCAACGCCGGACTGGGCGAGCTGAAGTCCAGGACGGCCGCGCTGCCGGCCAAGACCCGGCAATTGGACGAGGGCGCCCAGAAGGCCGCCGATGCCTCCGCACGGCTCTCCGCGGGCGCCGCCCAGGTCGCCGCCGGCAACAAGGCCCTGGATGACAAGGTCACCCAGGCGGCCGACACCCTCACCGCCCTGGAAAAGGACGCCGAAGGCCGCATCGATTCGGCCACGGACGCGCTGGACGCCCGGTTGGACGCCCTGGTCGAGGCGGGGGTCCTGGAACCCGGGCAGGCGGATGCCCTGCGCCAGGACGTCAAGGACGCGGCGGCCTCCACCGGCGTCGCGGACCAGGTCGCGGACACCAAGACGCAGCTGGCCACCGCCCGGTCGCAGATCTCGGCGCTTGCCGACGGGTCGGCGCAGGTTGCCGAAGGTGCCAAGGAGCTCTCCGGCGGCCTGTCCACGCTCGCCGACGGGACGCACCAGCTGGCAGGGGCCATGCCCGCACTGAAGTCCGGCATTTCCGATGCCTCTGCCGGTGCATCCAAGCTCAACGACGGTGCCCAAACCCTGGCCGACGGGGCCGACACCCTTGCCGGCGGACAGCACGACGCGCTGGCCGGGGCCAAAAAGCTGGAAGCGGGCGCCGGCACCCTGGCCAACGGCGCCGGCACCCTGCATGAGGGAACCGGTTCGCTCGTCGCGGGCGTGAAGGAACTGCGCAACGGCGTGGGCGAGCTGGGCGACGGAGCCACCGAACTGCGCGACGGCTCCGGGGAGCTGTCCACCAAGCTGGCCGACGGCACCGACGAGGTACCCAACCCGGATGCCGGTTCCCGGGAGCAGGTCTCCTCGGTCATCGGGGATCCGGTGGACATTGCCCGCACCGACCAGGCCAAGGCCGGGGTGTACGGAGAGGGCCTGGCCCCGTTCTTCATGACCCTGGCCATCTGGATCGGCGCGTTCATCCTGGTTCAGATCATGCGCCCCATCACCAAGCGCGCGCTGGCCTCCAACGCCGCGAACTGGAAGATCGCCGTCGGCGGCTGGTTGCCGTTCCTGGGTATCTCGATGCTCCAGGGCACCATCCTCTACGCCGTGGTGCTCTACGGGCTGGGCCTGGACACCGCCCATCCGTGGATGACCTGGGGGCTGTTCCTGCTGGCCTCCATGGCGTTCACCGCGATCATCCAGGGCATCTGCGCGCTGGCCGGGACCCCGGGAAAGATGGTGGTGCTGGTGCTCATGGTGCTGCAGTTGGTCTCCTCCGGGGGCACCTTCCCCTGGGAAACCACCCCCGAGGCGCTGCACGTGGCGCACCGCTGGCTGCCCATGGGGCACGTGGTCACGGGCCTGCGGCACCTGATGTACGGCGCGGATCTGTCGGTGCTCGGACCGATCGTCGCGGGCCTGGTTGGCTACACCGTGCTGGGCCTGGTGGCCAGCACCGTGGCGGTACGATTGCACAAGACCTGGTCCCTGAAAACCCTGCATCCGGAGCTAAGCGCATGAGCCAGACACCCACGACCCGCCCCCGGGTGCGGGCCACCGACTCCAAGCACCGGCTGTTCACCGCCTCCATGGAGTTGATCGGCACCCGCGGGCACCAGCAGGTGAGCGTGGACGAGATCGCCAAGGCCGCGGGTGTCTCCAAGGGCACCGTCTACTACAACTTCGGGTCCAAGAACGAACTCATTGGCGAGCTGCTGAACTACGGAATCGCCATCCTCTTCGAACGCCTCGGGCCCGGTGCCACACACACGGACCCGGAAGCGGGGTTGCGTCAGATGGTTGGCGAGGCCCTGGAATTCATTGCCGAATACCCGGCCTTTTCCCAGCTCTGGATTTCCGAGCAATGGCAATCCGACAGCCAATGGGCCGGGGCCCTGGCGCAGATGCGCAACGACGTCATCGGGATGGTCCGCGCCGCCTTGTCCCGCCTGGCCGAACAGGAGCCTGCCGCGGCCGGAAAGCCGGTGCCCGACCTGGACGCCCTGGCCACCGCGTTGTTCGGGGCCACGCTCATCCTGGGCCGGGACCGCCAGGTCTTCCACCCGGAGCGGAGCATCGAGGAATGCGTCGGGGCAGCGATGGCCTTCACCGCGCCCCTGCGCTGATTCCCCGGCCGGTCCTCGATCAGTCCTGCGGACCGTCCAGGTCCCACTGGCGGTATCCCGCGCACCACTCGGAGTCGGAGCACGCGATCACCACGCCACGGTACCCGTCGAGCATTTGTTCGAGCTGCCCGCGGGCGGCTGCGTCCAGGTGGCCGTCGATCTCGTTGAGCAAGAGTAACGGCGGGGAGCCGAGCATGGCGCGGGCGACCATGAGTCCCGCGCGCTGCGTGGCATCAAGCGGCGCCCCGCCGCGGCGCAGGTGCGTGTCCTGGCCGTGCTCCAGCGATGCCGCGTCCAGTCCCAGGCGCGCAGCCAGCTCCAGTGCCTTGGCCGGATCGGCGTCGGGCCGGCGGTAGCGCAGGGCGCGCAACAACGTGCCGCGCTCGGGCACCATCGAGGCGAAGGCCGCGCCAATGAGCCGGCGCCGCTTCTTCTCATCCACCGAGCCGGGGATCACGCCCGCCACCACGTAGCCCCTCCCCCGGTGGGCGGCGTCGTGCCCCAGGTCCCCGAGGATCGGGCCGTCGTGCGTGCGCGCGGTGGCCAGGGTGGTGAACAACTCCGCGCGCACCCGCGCGTCGGCACCGACCATCCGGATCCGCTCGCCGGGCTCGGCGCGCAGCTCCGGGACCGGCTTTCCGTCGATTTCCAGCCCGTGCAGCCACAACCCCTCGACCCGCGAGGCCTGGATCTGCGCCGCGGCCCGCTGGGCCTTTTGGCGCAAGGCCGGGCCCGCCGCCAGCTCGCTTTCCTCTGCCAACAAGGGGGCAATGATCCGGGAGGCCGCCCTGTAGTTCTGCCGGTATTCCACGATGCGCCCCCACTCGCCCACCGGGGCCGCGCACAGTCCCAGCAACGTCAGGGCGGTGGCGATGTGCCCGGCGTCCAGGGCGGCGCTGCGCGAGACCAGCACCACCACGGCGGTGGCCAGCAGCGGCATGCCCAGGGAACAGGCGCGCAGCACCGCGGCCAGCCGGGCGCGCGACACCGCGGCATCCACGACCTTCTGGCCGCTGGACGCGACCCGGGACAGTTCGCGGGACACGCCGCCGGCGGCGACCACGGCGGAGGACGCGGCGACGGTGTCGGCAATGCGCGCGGCCAGGTTGCCGCGGTGACGCCGCAGGGTTCGCGCCCGGTCGTAGGCGGGGGCCGCCAGCAGCAGCAGGGCGCCGGTGAGTACCAGCACCGGCACCCCCAGCGCCAGGGCGAGGGCCGGATGGATCGTCCAGAGCCCCGCCATCGAAATGAGCACCAGCGGGATGCCCGCCAGCAGCGGCGCAATGCCCTGGGCCACCCAGTTGCGCACCGAGGACAGGTCGTTGCTGGCCCGGGCCACGGTGATGCCCACCGAGGGCACCTTGGCGGCCAGCAGCGAGTGGGAGATCAGCGAAAGGCGCAGCTGGGCCACGTAGTGCTGCCCGAGCTTCTCGGCCAGCACCCGTTCCAGGTAGCGGCCGTAGCCCAGCACCAGGATCAACGCACCGATGCCCAATGACATCGGCAGCACGGCAGCCCCGGTCACGAGCGCGCCGACCAGCAGGGCGATGCCCACCCCGAGGCCGCCGCAGGCGGTGGCCAGGGCCAGCAGCGCCGCAAAGAGTCCGCGGCGTTTCCCGGTGACCAGTTTCGGCAGGCGCGGGGCCGGTTCCTTGCGCCCGGCGGCCGGAACGATGTCCAGCGGCGCCGTGGCCGGTGCCCCCTGTGCCTCCATCAGGGCCTCGAGCCCGCTCACAGCGCGGCGGCGCGCACCGGGATCAGGGCGGTGGCGACCTCGGGGTTGCACAGGGCGTAGGTGTCGATGACCGGGACGTCGAGCCGGGAGGCGGCCTCGGCGGTCGCCAGCGGGGAGGCGGTGAGGAGGCCGGAGACCGCGGCGACCGGCACCGCCGCGTCCTGCAGCACGTCCAGCCCGGCCCGGGCGCCGAGGGCGTCCTGGGCGGAGAACACCACGGTGTCCACGTAGGCGGCAAAGAGCGGGTCGCGCAGCAACCTGGAGGTCTCGCCCTGGTACAGGCCGTCGGCGATCTCGATGACCACCACGTCGGCGCCGGAGGCGGCCTGCTCGTCGATCATCGCGGCCAGCAGGTCGCGGACCTGCTCGTAGGCGAGCTTGAAGGTGGTGGGGTAGCCGAAGTCGGTGAAGTCGCAGACCGGGAACGCGCCGGCGTCGATGAACAGGTTCGGGTCGTTGCCCGCCCCGGTGCCGGTGGCCTTGCCCGCGGCCACGTTGAGCCCGGCGTTGGACAGTCCGTTGACCAGGCAGCCCAGGGTGGTGGACTTGCCGGAGTTCATCGAGGTGCCCAGCACCGCGATGACCGGCGGGCGCACGGTGCCCACGGCGCGCAGCGCTGCCAGCGACGGGGTGCCGACCTGCAGCGGGGCAAAGTCGCGCAGGTTGACCACGCCGCCCTTGGTGGCCAGCAGGCCGATCGGCTCGATGGCCGTGGCTGCATCGATCGAGGCGTGCATTTCGGTCACATACCCGGCCAGGCCGCCGCCGGCCACCAGGTGGCAGGGCTCCAGGGAGTCCGGCACGTGGGCCAGGAACTGGTCCGGGGCGTAGCGGTTGCCGTAGGCGACCATGATTTCCTGGCCCACGAACATCAGTTGGCGGCGGGAGACCGGGGACTCGAGGCGGGTGTGCTTGCCGATCTCGGCGACCCGGGCGATGACCACGTCCCCGGGCTGCGGGGTGACGTCCGCGCCGGCGACGAGGTGGAAGTCGCCGGGGTGCTTGGAGAACTCGGTGGCCACGAAACGAGTGGTGTAGGCGGCGCGGATCTTCAGAGCGCGCTGTGCATCGAGCTTCAGGTGGCGCAGTCGGCCTTCGGCCGCCGCAAGGGCTTCGTTGGCTTCGAAGGTTTCGGTTTCAAGGCTGGGGCTGATGCTCATCTGCGGGGTTCCTTTTCAAGGGGCTCGGTGGCTTGCGTTGCTCCTAGTCAAAGCGGCCCAAATGAGCAAAGGGTGAACGGTCGATGAGGGCGTTCTCATAATCGCCTCACGCGTTCTCATGTTCTGCGGTTCGGGGCCCGTGAACCCGGGGTTCCGGGCCCCGGAAAACTCTCATCCGTTTCCTCATGTGTGTTCCGCCACGGTGTCGTTTTCCGGGCTCTCCCGCGGCGCGGGTGCCGCTTCGGGCCTCGCCGTGCCAAACCGCAACGTCCCGACGGAAACCCCCAGCACCAGCACCGCGGCCCCGGCGATTTCCAGCGCATTGGGATACTCGTGGAGCACCAGGGCGGCGCTGCCCATCCCGATGGCGGGGATCAGCAAGGTATAGGGCACGACCTTGGCGGTGGGGTACTTGCCCAGCAGCGTATTCCAGATGCTGTACCCGACCAGCGAGGCCACCAATGCGGTGAAGGCGATACCCCACCACGTCTCTGGGCCCAAGGTGGCAAGCGCATCGCCCACGGCGGCGGGCCCGTCGAGCAGTAGCGAAAGGCCAAGCATCGGCAACGGGACCCAGAGCGCCGAGTGCACCACCAACCCCAACCCGGAGGCGCCGGAGGCCGAACGCGAGATGACATTTCCGACGCCCCAGGCGAAACCGGCGGCAATGCAGATCAGCAACGGCACCAGGACGCCGGCCAGTGCGGCGCCTTCGGGTAGCGAGGCAACCCGGCCAAAGCCCACCACCACCAGCCCGGCAATGCCCAGGATGGAGCCGAGGACCTGCTTTCGCGTGGGGTATTCCCGCAGGAAAAGGGCGCCCAGCCCGATGGTGAAGAACATCTGTGCCTGCAGCGCCACCGGCGCCAGCCCGGCCGGCAGTCCCAGGTGCATGGCGGTAAAGAGCAGCCCGAACTGCCCGGCGCTCATGGCCAGCCCGATGCCGGCGACAACCTTCCAGCCGACCTTGGGCCGGGGAACGAAGAACACCAGCGGGAAGGCGACGGCGGCGAAGCGCAGCGCCACAAACACCAGCGGAAGCGTGTCGCGCAGCCCCAGGTCGATGAACAGGAAGTTCAGGCCCCAGAGCAGGGCGACCAACAGGGCAAGGAGGGTATCGCGGGGTTTCACGGGTCAGCGCGGGACCACGAAGTTGGTCACCCGCATGTCGCGGCCGTCGATCTCCGCCCAGGGTTTCTCGGTCTGCAGCACCGTCAGCCCCAGCGTCGGGTAGTCCATGGCCAGCTCGTAGACCGCTTCCTCGTCCGAGTCCACCGAGGCCAGGCGCATGGCGAGCTCCTGCAGCACCGGCTGGTGGCCGATGACCATGAGCGTGGTGACGGTTTCGGGGGTCTCGTTGATGATGGCGCACAGCCTGGTGCTCGAGGCGCCGTAGATCCGCGAATCCAGGTAGGGCGTGGGCGCCTTCTCCCCCAGTTCGCTGATCACCCAGGCGCAGGTGGCGCGGGTCCGCTGGGCGTCGGAGAGCATGATGAAGTCGGGCACCACGTCGTTCTCGCGCAGCCAGGCCCCGGCGGCCGGCGCCTCGCGGTTTCCGCGGGCGGCCAGCGGCCGGTCGTGGTCGCTGACACCCTGCGGGTAGTCGCTTTTGGCGTGGCGCAGCAGTACGAGTCGCTTCAGGTGGTGTTCGCTCATGCCCCCAAGCTTATGCGCCGCCCGGGCTTAAGTGCTTGTGGGCCCCGCATCCACGGATGCGGGGCCCACAAGGGACAAGAATGGATCTAGATGGTGTATTCCGGGGCTGCCCAGACGACGACCTCGGGGTGCTCGTAGAAGCGGTAGCCCTGGCCGCGTACGGTGCGCACGGTATTGGCCAGGCGCCCCAGCTTGGAGCGCAGGCGACGGATGTGCACGTCGATGGTGCGCTCGTTGGGGACCTCTTCGGCGTTGCGCCACAGGTTGGTGAGCAGCTCGTCGCGGCCCACCGTGCGGGTGCCGTTTTCCACGAGGTAGTTCAGCAGCTCGAATTCCTTGAACGTGAGGTTCAGGGTCTCGCCATCCAGGTGCACCTCGCGGCGCGACAGGTCGATGAGCACGCCGGAGGGGCGCGGCGCCGCCGGACGGGAATCGACGCGCGGGCGGCGGTTGACCGTGGGGTCACCCAGGGCCTGGCGCACGACGTCGATGTTCTCGCCCTGCGCGCTGGACGGGGCCAGTGCGACGGCGGCATGGGTCTGGGCCTCGGGAGAGAGCGTGGCCAGGAAGGCGCGGACCTGCGTGGCCAGCTTGCCCAGCGAGGTTCCCTGCGCCTGGGCCACGGACTCGTCCAGACCGACGTAGAGCACAAACCCTCGGGCTGTGGTGTCGGTCGCCACCGGCTGCGGTCCCGGGGTGCTGCTCGGGGCAACCACCGGGGTTGGGGCTGTCATCGGTCGAGTCTCCTGCGCCGCGGGAACGGCATGAAGCTGGCGATAGCCGGCCGGGGCATATCCGCCGGGAGCAGTGTTGCGCTGCGCGGCGGCGGCGCGGGACTGGGCGTTGCGGATTGAGACATGGACGTATCCGGACGTTACCGACATGCTTCTTTACCTCTAACTCGTGTGAATGCCACGGAATGGCGCGAATGCTTAGGTGCTCCGTCTACCTCACAGGTGCGAAGCGTGGGAGCGATGCGAGTGTCACTGAGCGCCGAAGGGTTCCGACGCTCAGCTGGGCATTCGACAACAACACTGGCGATGAGTCATCGCCACGCCTTCGGAAAGGCTCTGAGGTGCTGTTGCTGCGCTATTCACAAGCTCTAGTTTCCTCGTAATATTCGGAACCCGCAAGTAACAAACTTCGATAGCGTCCACAATGTGAGACGTGGAGCGCTTAACGTGTCCATCATCACATTGCGCAGATATCGGACATGAGGGCGGGCGACAATGCGGTATGCACTGTCATTTCCAAAAGTGCGGGCAATGTGATCAATCGACGGGCGCCTAGCGCCTGAATGCCCAGACCTACACCCGGACCGGGCATCAGGCAACGGCCCCGCCAGGCAGCGCTCCCGCCGGCGTCGGGCCCTTCGGCAACCGCAGGCCTTAAGCTGGAATTACCAGACCTCACAGCCCGCGCACAGCTGGGCCACAGGGCTGGCCTACACCTCGGATGGAAAGTTAAAGACATGCCAAGCTCCCGCTTTTCTCCCACCCAGTTGCCCCGCCTCACCCACCCGGACGGCACAGCCATCCGGGTGCTTGTCGTCGACGACGAGCCCTCGCTGGCCGAACTTGTCTCCATGGGCACCAGGATGCTGGGATGGGAAGCCACTGTCGCGCACGACGGTCCCTCCGCGGTGGAGGCCGCCCGCAAGGCGACCCCCGATGTGCTGGTGCTGGATTGGATGCTGCCGGGCTTCGAGGGGCCGGAGGTGCTGCGCAAGGTCCGCACGTTCCTGCCCGAGGTGCCAGTCCTTTTCCTGACCGCCAAGGACGCCGTCGAGGACAGGATCGAGGGCCTGGGCATCGGCGCCGACGACTACGTCGCCAAGCCCTTCAGCCTTGAGGAGGTGCTGCTGCGCCTGCACAAGCTCGTGGAACGCTCCGGCGCCACCGCCGCCGACAGCGCCGAGCTGGTCGTCGGGGACCTCGTGCTGAATTCGGATTCCCATGACGTCACCCGGGCGGGTGTTCCCATCAACCTCACGGCCACGGAGTTCGACCTACTCTCCTACCTGATGGTCAACGCCCGCCGGGTGGTCTCCAAGACCCAAATCCTCGACAACGTCTGGCACTACGACTTCGGCGGCCAGGCCAACATCGTCGAGCTCTACATTTCCTACCTGCGCAAGAAGATCGAGGTCGACGGCGCGCCCATGATCCACACCGTGCGCGGGGCCGGATACATGCTCAAGCCCGCATCATGACCCCCTCCGCACGCCCACCCCTCCCCTCCGGGGAACCGGAGCGCCATTCAGCCGGTGAGGCTTCGCCCCACTCCCCCGATGCCCCCGCGCCGGCCCCGGGCATCCCGGGCCAGGAAACCGAGCGGGCCCCGCTGCACGCAAGGCTGGGGCAGCGTCTGGGCCGGCTGCCCCTGCAGCGCAAGCTGCTGCTCGCCCTCATCGGCTCCCTCGCATTGATCTGCACCGTCATTGGCCTGCTGCTGAACGCCGGCATGCGCCAGTCCCTGGCGGCGCAGCTGCATGAACAGCTGGAGTTCGCCTCCGACCGCGCGGCAAGCTATTCGGCGCAAAACGGCCGCGAAACGTCCTCCGGCCCGCTCTTTGCCCCCGGGCAGGCCTCAGGGACGCTCAACGCCAGGATCGTCTCCGGCTACTTGTTTTCCGGTGCCGTGCTCGATTCGAAGACCGGCGAGCGCAAGGACATCACCGACGCGGACGTGCTGCCCCTGACCTCCGTGAAGGTCGATGCTCCCCCGGTGGTCCACCACCTGAGCATCGGGGACTACATGCTCTCCGCGCAGCAGGACCCGGGCTCCGGCGGCATCCTCATCACCGGCCTGCCCATGGCACCCACCGAGCGGACCCTGGCCTCCCTGGGCATCTTGACGATCACCATTTCCCTGGCCGGGCTGATCGCCATCGGGCTGGTGGGCTCGATGATCATCCGCCGGTCGCTGGCCCCGCTGCAGCGGGTCTCCGCGGTGGCCTCGTCCGTGGCCAACGCCGAGCTGGAATCCGGCACCGCCGCCCTGGAGGCCCGCGTGCCCCCGGAGGATTCGATCCCGGGCACCGAATCCGGGGAGGTGGGCCGTGCGCTCAATGCCCTGTTGGACAACGTGGGCGCCGCCTTCGCGGTACGCGAGGCCTCGGAGGCGCAGATGCGCCAATTCGTGGCCGACGCCTCCCACGAGCTGCGCACCCCGCTCTCGGCCATCCGCGGGTACACCGAGTTGATCAGCGCCACCGAGCATTTCTCCGACGACGGGCAACGCTCGCTGAACCGGGTGCTGGAACAAAGCACCCGGATGAGCTCCCTGGTGGAGAACCTGCTGCTGCTGGCCCGGCTCGATGAGAAGCACCAGATCAAGAAGGCCCCCGTGGATCTGGGGAAGCTGGCCACCGACATCACCGAGGACTTCGCCATCACCGCCCCCGCCCACCACTGGATCCCCAAGGTCCCCGACATCCCGCTGGTGGTCTCCGGCGATGCCGCGGCGTTGCGCCGGGTCATCACCAACCTGCTGGCCAATGCCCGCAAGCACACCTCCGAGGGCAACACCGTCACCGTGGGGGTCCACCGCGATGCGGCCAGTCACCAGGCGGTGCTGCGCGTTGCCGACACCGGCGAGGGCATTGCCCCGGACTTCCTCCCGCTGGTGTTCGAGCGCTTCACCCGGGCCGACGGGGCGCGCTCGGGCGCGGACGGCACCACCGGGCTGGGGTTGCCCATTGCCAAGGCCATCGTCGAGTCCCACGACGGGAGCATCACGGTGTCTTCCGTCCCGGGGAACACGGTCTTCGAGGTGCGCCTGCCGCTGCCGCTCGCGGTGCCGCCGAAGCCCTTGACCCCGCCCAAGGCCGCCAAGGCCTAAGCCTGGGGGCCGTCACCCAGGGCACAAAAAAGGCGTCCGGCCGGCACGGGAACCCCTGGTTCCCTGCCGGCCGGACGCCGTGGTGCTGCCGTGGCTAGTGGGCCACGCCGTAGAGGCGGTCGCCTGCATCGCCCAGGCCGGGAACGATGTATGACTGCTCGTCCAGCTTCTCATCCAGGGCGCCCAGGACCAGATGGACCTTCTCGTTGTCTCCGTAGGCCTCTTCAAGGCGGGCAAGGCCCTCGGGCGCGGCGATGAGGCAGATGCAGGTGACGTCGGCGGCGCCGCGGTCAAAGAGGAACTTGATCGATTCGATCAGCGTGCCGCCGGTGGCCAGCATCGGGTCCAACACGAAGACCTGGCGTCCGGTCAAATCCGAGGGCAGGCGTTCGGCGTAGGTGATGATGTCGAGGGTTTCCTCGTTGCGGGCCATGCCCAGGAACCCGACCTCGGCGGTCGGAACCAGGCGGGTCATGCCCTCGAGCATGCCCAGGCCGGCGCGCAGGATCGGCACCACCAGCGGGGTCGGCTTGGCAAAGGCAATGCCGGTCGTCGTCGCGACCGGGGTCTCGACCTGGACCTTGACGGTCTTGACGTCGCGCGTGGCCTCGTAGGCCAGCAGGGTCACCAACTCGTCGGTCAGCTGCCGGAAGACCGGCGAAGGGGTGTTCTTGTCCCGGAGGACCGATACCTTGTGGGCCACCAACGGGTGGTCGATTACCTGTACGCGCATGCACCAAAATCTACCAGCCGAATGCTCCCGTTTACCGGTTTTCGCATTCCGGCTTCGGGTGATTCCCGCCATTGACCGGCCTTGGGGCCGGGAGGAGAATGGGCCACAGACCGGGCCTGCCTGTGGCCCGGACAAACACGAAGCCGGCACCATGGACATCACCCACCCGCTTCCGGCAACCGCGCTGCGGTCGCTGTCGGCGTCACTGCACGGAATGCTCTTCACCGCCGCCGACCCCGAATACGCCGAGACCCGCGCCGTGTGGAACGCCATGATCGACAGGCACCCCCTGTTGGTGGTTCGTGCCGTCGACGTTGCCGACGTGTCCCTCGCGCTGGCCTTCGCCCGGGAGCATGGATTGCCGTTGGCGATCCGATCCGGCGGGCACAACGTGGCCGGGTTCGGCACCGTCGAGCACGGCTTGGTGCTGGACATGCGCGCCCTGAACACCGTGCACGTGGAAGCCGCGGAGCAACGGGTGAGGGTCGGCGGAGGCGCGCTCCTGGGTGAACTTGACCGCGCGACCAGCGCCCACGGGCTGGCGGTCCCCGTCGGCGTCGTCTCGAAAACCGGCGTGGCCGGACTGTGTCTCGGCGGTGGCTTCGGCTGGCTCACCCGGCCCTTCGGACTGACCGTTGACAACCTCTTGGCGGCGAACCTTGTCACCCCCGAGGGCGAGGTGGTCCACGCCGACGCCGCCACCAACCCCGATCTGCTCTGGGGTCTCACCGGTGGGGGCGGAAACTTCGGGGTCGTCACCGAGTTCACGTTCAAGGCCCACCCGCTGCCCGAAACCCTCTACGCAGGGAACCTGATCTACCGCCCCGAACAGTGGAAGCATGCCCTGCATGCGGTGCGTGACTGGTCCACCAGGCTCCCGGACCAGATGACGGTCATTGTCACGGCCATGGTGCCGCCGCCCGAGTGGGAGCTGGGCACCGGCAGCGTGCTCCTCGTCGGATTCCTCTGGGCGGATCCGGACCATGCGGCCGGTGCCGCTTGCGTGGAGGAATTCCTCGCAACCGCGCCCACCGACGAACAGGACGTCTCCCCCGTTTCATGGCCCGATTGGCAGTCCGTGGTGGACGAGATGTTCCCCAAGGGCGTGCGCGCCTACTGGAAGAACACAGCATTGGACGACCTCTCGGACGAGGCCATCAATGTGTTCACTGCCCGAGCGCGGCAACTCGACTGGCCGGGCATGGGCTTCGACATCCACGTCATGGGCGGTGCCATGGGACGGGTTCGCCCGGAAGCAACGGCATTCGAAGACCGCAGCTCCCCGTTCTGGTTGAACATCTACGGATTCTGGAACGGCAAGGAACTCGACGACCACCACATTGACTTCATCCGCGGCTTCCACCATGAGATGCAACCCTTCGCGCACGGCGGGGAGTACGTGAATTTTTCCAGCAGCGATGAGCACGTGCCCGGTGGCTTCGATCTACTGGGCCTCTACGGTGCCGAAAAGCTCGCCAAACTCACGGCGCTCAAACGCCGTTACGACCCGCACAACAGGCTTCGCCTGAACCACAACATCGTCCTGCCGAGCCCCGGCTAGCCGCACCAGCCGGCAGCCGGTTGCCGCATTCCGGTGCAGACGGCAGCGAGGTCCCTGCACCGGAACTAGACTTGGCCGGGTGATTCCCGAACAATCCAGCCACCGCGACCTCATGGACCTGGCCCTCGCCGAGGCCAAGGCGGCATTGGCCACCGGCGACGTTCCCATCGGCGCGGTCGTCATCGGCCCCGATTCGACGGTGCTGGCCACCGGCCGCAACGAGCGCGAGGCGCACGGGGATCCCACGGCCCATGCCGAGATCGTGGCCATCCGCGCCGCGGCCCAGGCCCTGCGCGATGCCGGGCGCGGGGATGGGTGGCGGCTGGAGGACTGCACCCTGGTGGTCACCCTCGAGCCCTGCGCCATGTGCGCCGGGGCCATCGTTCTTTCGCGCATCCCGAAGGTCGTCTTCGGTGCCTGGGACGAGAAGGCCGGCGCCGTCGGCTCGGTATTCGACATCCTGCGCGAGCCGCGGCTCAACCACTGGGTCGAGGTCTACCCGGGGGTGCGGGAGGCCGAATGCGCAGCACTGCTCACGGACTTCTTCCGTGCCCGGCGCTTGGACTAAGCCAGGGCCCGTTATTTCTTTCGCAACGCATCGAGCCTGGCGATGTTCTTCGCCCGCGACTTCGGCGAATCCAGGCTGAAGGACCTGAAGTCCCCCAGGTCCTCGGTGATCCGTGCCTCGACCTGCGCTATGCGCGAGCGCACGCCGGCGCTTGCGGGCTCGAACGTCCACCAGGCAATCCGGGTGCCTTCCGGGTCGTACTGCCACAATCCGATGATCCGGCCGCGGTCCACGATCGGGTGGTCCGAGAGATCGGCGGCCAGTGCCGACCCACTCATCCCCTGCACCGATTCGGTGCCTGCTTCGTCGAACAGGTCGGCCGCGTTCCGGCGCAGCAACACGAGCGAATCGGAGCCCGACAGCAGCTGGATGTCTTCGGTCTGCGGCACCTCGAACCCGGCGAGCCCGTCCAGGTCTTCCGGCAGCATCCACAGCACGTCGCCGGTCGCGGTGGGAACTTCCACGGCCCCTGTTGCCTGCAGTGCCTTCTTGGCCTGGGCCACGGTGAAGGCGCTGAACCAGCGGATCTGTCCCAGCGTGGCCCCGCCCGTCCAGCCCAGGAACCGCTCGAGCATCCGCGCCCTGACTGCTTCGTCGGATTCCCCGCTCGCAGGCAGTTCCCAGGCCACATAGGAGTAGCGCTGCTGGTCCAGCCGCCCGTTCACCGGCACGCGCCGGATCCGCCCGTCAGCCTGCAGCAGCCCGAGCGCTGCGGGCAGCGTGGTGCTGGCGCCCTTTTTCTTGCCTTCCTCGCCCATGCTTCGGACCTTGTCGCCCAGGATCTCCTTCAGCCCGCGGGGATCCAGTGCTTCCTCGGCGGTGCCCCGAGCCCGGAGCAGGACCCGCAGCACATCGTCGGCCAGTTGCTCGATTTCTTCCCGCTCCACGCCCAGGCGCACCAACACCTTCACCGCGGCCTCCGCCGATGCATGCCCCATTTGCAGCCCCCAGGCATAGTCCTTGGCGGGCAGGACGTAGGTGCAGCCCCGTGCGGTGGGCAGTTCGTGGATGTCCTGCGCGGCGAGCGCGCCGTCGGCCTCGGGGCGGCGGATTCCGGCACGCGCGAAGAGCGTCAGGTAGGTGTTGGCGCCGCCGATCGACCGGGCCCAGCCCACGCGGTCCAGGACTGTTGCCGAATCACATCCCGCCAGCGAACCATCCAGTCCCTGGCGATGCCACGACCAGGCGCGCAGCACTTGCGGGGTCAGCTTCTCGTGAGGGATCTGCGGGGTTTCGCTCTTCGTCGTCATGGCTACATTCTGCCCCGAAAGATGGCTCGTTTTTGTTGTGGGCCATTTACCCGGTAGAGTGTTCTGGTCTGGTGACGTGTCCGAGCGGCCGAAGGTGCAACACTCGAAATGTTGTGTACGGTAACCCCGTACCGAGGGTTCAAATCCCTCCGTCACCGCCAGAAGAAGGCCCCGAATCCCCTCTAATCGAGGGATTCGGGGCCTTTTGCTTTGCCCGCGCAGAGGTCGGGCGGAGACCCCCGGAGAGGCAAATCCAATCGGCCCCGCCAGCGAATGGATTTCCATGGTTGGAGATCGCCGTGGTGCGCAATAGGCCACGAAAGCCTGATTCGCCCACCAACGCGGTTCACTCCTGTTCCCATGTCCCTTGGCATGGCGGAGTGGACGCCTTTCCACTTTCGAGGAACAGGTGCGTGGGCGTGCCTGTTTCGAGGCAGCGTCAGGAATATGGTCGCATGAGCGGCGGGTTGAGCACCGCCCGGACCGGTTCACCCGCTGCGGGGCGGGCCTCCGCCGCGAGCCGGAAGAGCGCCGCGGGGCGGCCGGCGTCGCCCACGGTCATCCGTCCCGTGTCCTCAAGGAAACCAGGGTTTCCCGTGGCCTTGCGGTGGAAGTTCCGGGGATCCAGGCGGGTCCCCCACACCGCCTCATACACGGCGCGGAGCTGCGCGATGGTGAATTCATCCCCGCAGAACGCCGCCCCCAGCGGCGAGTACTCGAGTTTTGACCGTGCCCGCTCCACGGCATCGACCAGGATGCGGGCATGGTCGAAGGCGAGTTCCGCATCCCCGTCCAGGACGTAACCGACCGGGTACCAGGCGGCGTGTTCAGCGTCGCTTCCGGCAGACAAGACGGGAAAATTGGGCGCCAGTAGCAGGTGGGCCACGGTGAGCACATCCCCGCGCGGGTCGCGTCCCCGGGGCCCATAGCTCTGCAGCTGCTCCAGGTGCCCCGGGACCTGCTCGACCCCGGTCTCCTCCGCCAGCTCGCGGATCGCGGCCTCCCCCAGGCCCTCTCCGGCAAGCACGAACCCTCCCGGCAGCGCGAGTCTGCCGCGGAACGGCTCGATGCGGCGCGTAATCAGCAGGACGTTCAGGGCATCGTCGCGGACGGTGAGGGCGACGATGTCCACGGTCACCGGGAAGCGCGTAAGCGCCTGAGGGAATTCGGCCATGCACCCATCATAAATACTTATCGTCATCTTGACAATAATTCCGGAAGCCCCCTATGCTGTTGTTATCGTCAAAGCGACGATAACTTGAGCAGTTTGAGGAGCACCCCACCATGGCCACCATCAAGCACTACCCCTGGATCAGCCACTTCCTGGGCAGCCCCACCGGCTACGTTGTCCACCTGCAAAAGGGTGCCGTCAGGCACCGGGGAGTGGGCCAGGCATTTTGGTTCCGGCCTGCGGCATCCGTGCTGAGCGAGGTTCCCGTCGACGACCAGGAACTGCCAACGCTCTTCCACGCCATCACCCGCGACCACCAGGACGTCAGCATCCAGGCCAACGTCACCTACCGCTTCGTGGACCCGGTGTCCGTGGCCAGCCGGCTCGACTTCGCCCTCCAGCAGGCGGGCCCGGCAACGTCCGGCGGCAAGGAACAGGTGGCCACCATCATCGGCCAGCTCTGCCAGAGCCACGCGATCGACCACATCGCCACCACCACACTCGCCCAGTCGCTGGAACGCGGGGTCAGCGAGCTGCGCCAGCTGCTCACCGAGGCCCTCGGCACCGACACCCGTCTGTTGTCCACCGGCATCGAGATCCTCGGTGTGCAGGTCCTCGCCGTCCGGCCGGAGTCCGAGGTCGAACGGGCCCTCCAGACGCCGGTCCGCGAACAACTGCAGGCCGAGGCCGACCGGGCCGTGTACGAACGCAGGGCAGTCGCGGTCGAACGCGAACGGACGATCTCGGAGAACGAGATGGCCAGCCAGATCGAACTGGCCTCCCGGCGCGAGCGGCTCGTTGCCCAGGAAGGGGCCAACGCCAGGCGCGAGGCCGAGGAACAGGCCGCCGCCGGCCTGGTCCAAGCCAACGCGGAAGCCGAACGCCAGGGCATCGGCGCCACCGCCGAGGCCAACCGAATCCGTCTGGTGGGCGAGGCGGAAGCAGCACGGGAAGCCGCAACCATGGAGGTCTACCGGGGCATGGACCAGGCCACCCTGCTGGCCTTGGCATGCCGCGAGGCCGCCGGCTCGCTGCCGAACATCGGCAACCTGACCGTCACCCCGGACCTCCTCAGCGGGGCACTGGCCGGCTTGTTCCGGGAACCGGGTGCCGCAGCCGTCGGCGAGAAGTAGGCCCGGTCGTGGAAAAATCCCGCCTCGTCATCGTCCACCGGCGAACCGAGCTGGCCGAATTGCTGGACCGGCACGCCACCCTCGGCCAGGCCGAATTCTTTCTCAGGTCCCGGGGCCGCACCATGGCCGCGGTCCAGGAGCGCCACGAGCTGCTCGGAGCGGCCCTGGCAACGGTCCGCGCCGCGGTCCCGCCCGACTGGCGCCGCGCCGAGGTGGAACGGGAGGACCTAAACAGGTTCATGTTCACGCCCGAGGACATCATCGCCGTCGTGGGCCAGGACGGGCTCGTGGCCAACGTGGCCAAGTACCTCACCGGCCAGCCCGTCATCGGGATCGACCCGGAACCGGGAATGAATCCGGGCGTCTTGGTCCGGCACACCGCAGCTGACGCCGTACGGCTGCTGGGCAACCCCGCCCCGGGCGGCGGAAAACGGGTACCGCTGGCCTGCCGGGAACTGTCCATGGTGAGAGCACGGCTCGACGACGGACAGGAATTGTCGGGGCTCAACGAGATCTTCATTGGACATCCCTCCCACCAGTCGGCCCGCTACCGGCTCACGACGCCGCAGGGCCTCAGCGAGCGGCAGTCGTCGTCCGGCCTCATCGTTTCCACCGGGACGGGCGCCACCGGATGGTGCGCCTCCATCGCCCTCGAGCGCGGGGGACGAACCCTGCCGGCCCCGACGGACCCGGCCCTGGCATGGTTTGTCCGCGAAGCGTGGCCCTCCCCCGCCACCGGCACGTCCCTGACGGAAGGTGCGCTGGAGGCGGGCGAGCCGCTGCGCCTCACCGTGGCGTCGGACCAACTGGTGGTGTTTGGCGACGGCATGGAGCAGGACCGCCTCACCGCCTCGTGGGGACAGGAAATCAGCGTCGAGCTCGGCATTCGGCCCCTGCGGCTGGCGTAGCCGGGATGGGCGCTGCTCAGGCCTTCCGGCCGTTGGCCAGCCACTGCTCGAAGGTCGTGGTGTCCGTCAAGACGGAATTGGAGGGGAGCAGCCCGCCGTTCAACGCCTTCATGCCCGGCACCGGAACCCCGATGACGCGGGCGTGGGGGCCGCCGTTGTGCGAGACGGCGTTGTTCTTGGAGACCAGGCGCGCCAAGTGGGCCATGTTGCGGGGTTCGGGACCGGCGAGGTCAACTCCCGCCGGAGCATCCTTCCCCGACTCGACCGTGGAGACAACCAATCGCGCCACCGCATCGGCCGCCACAGGCTGGCAATGCATGTGGGGCACCACCGCCACTGGCCCGAACCTCATTTGCTCCACCAAGGTTTCGGCGAGTTCGAACCACTGGGTGGACCGCACAATCGTCGTGGGGATCTTCGAGTTTTGGTAGCGGGCCTCCTGCGCGGCCTTGCCCCGGTAGTAGCCCATGCGCCTGTTGATTTCCGGTTTGCGGGCATTGATGATCGAGACGCACACCAGGTGCTTGACGTGTTCCTGTTCCGCGGTGTGGATGATGTTCCTGGCCGTGGTGTCATGGAAGTCGATGCAGGCGCTCGCGTTGACGGACATCATGTTCAGGCAGTCCACCACGGTGTCGGCACCGCGCAGCGCCACCTCCAGGCCAAAGCCCGTGTAGGCGTCGACTCCCGAGCTCCGGCTCGCCACCACCACGTCGTGTCCGGCTTCATGCAGCCGGCCAACGACCCGCTTGCCCAGGTTTCCGCTGCCGCCGAGAACGATCACCCTCATGCAATTCAGCCTACGCCTGAAAACGGCCATGGTTCGAGGGAAGGTCGTGGATGATGACCCCGCGAGGGGCTCAGAGTTGCAGCCACCGCACCGTGCGCTGGTTCCGCAGCAGCACGAAGTGGTGCAGCAGGATGACCACCGCAGCCCAGCCGGCGCCAATGAGCAGTCCTCCCAGCACGTCCGTCAGCCAGTGATGTCCCAGGTAGATCCGGCTCCACCCCACTCCCAGCACAAAGCCGCCCAGGGCGCCCAACACCAGGATTCGGGCCCAGAGACGTCGCAGGACAAGGATCGAGAGGTATCCGATGACACCCAGGATCGCGATGGAATTGAGTGTATGGCCGCTGGGGAAGGCAAAGGACGCGGGGATCGGCGCAAGCACGCTATCCAACGACGGACGCGCCCTGCCCAGCGTCGTCTTCAGGACGATGGTCAAGGCCACGGAACCTGCTGCCGTCACGACGATGAGCGCCCCGGGCCGGATGCTGCGGGTGTGCAGGCAGAAGAACACTGCGGCGCAAAATGCCAGGATGGTCATCGCCGGGGTGTCCCCCATGACGGTGAAGAACCAGGCGGCGTTTGTCGCTGCCGGAGTGCGGTTCGAGACCATCCATTCAAGGACCGGGATGTCCCAGGTGTTGGGCAGGTCCCCGGCGCGCGCCGACACCCAGACACGGCGTGCCACGGCAAAAAGTCCCAGCAGGATGGCAAGGGAAAAAGCCAGGATCGACCCGACATGTCGGCGGTTCTTCCCGGGACGGCGTGCTGGATTCATGTAAGCCAGCCTAGCCTTCGGGCCGCGGCCCGGGCAGCGGCGGAGGCTTCCGGTGCCGGAGCGGCCGAGTCCATGCGGGAAGATGGAGGCATGACAATCCGCGTGCTGGCCATCGGCAAGAAACACGAGTCCTGGGTGACCGAGGGCATCGAACGCTACGAAAAACGCATGAAGAAGCCCTTCGACATCAAATGGCAGCTGCTCCCCCACTCGGCACGCGAGGGGGATGCGGCCCGCACCGAGGAATCCGAGCGGATCCTGGCCAAGGTCGACGCCCGGGACTTCCTCGTGCTGCTTGACGAGCGCGGCAAGAACATCGACTCCCCCGCGCTGGCCAAGACCCTGCAGCGCCCCTTCGACACCTCGCGGAACATCACCGTGGTGATCGGCGGCGCCTACGGCGTCGACGCGTCGGTGCACTCCCGCGCGGATTTCACCTGGAGCCTGTCCAAGCTGGTGTTCCCGCACCAGCTGGTGCGACTGATCCTCACCGAGCAGCTCTACCGCGCCCAGGAAATTTCCGGAGGCGGGAAGTACCACCACGTTTAGCCCGGGGCAGCAACGGTGCACCGGCCCCTAATTGACGCTCCGAGCGTTTAGGCTGGGTTCGATGGCTAAGAATGTTGAGGCGGCGCACGTCCTTGAGCGGTTCACCCCCGCGACGCGGGCCTGGTTCGAGGGGGCATTTGCTGCGCCGACGCCCGCCCAGATCGGGGCGTGGGATGCCATTTCCACCGGGCAACACGCCTTGGTCGTTGCACCCACCGGATCGGGAAAGACGCTGTCAGCGTTCCTGTGGGCCCTGGATTCCTTTGCCCGCACCGCCACCGAGATCCTGTCCCCCGCACTCCCCGGCCTGGAAACCGGGGCGAGCCCCGGGACCAGCGCCAAGAAATCCGCAGCCGCATCCGGCGGCACCAAGGTGCTCTACATTTCACCGCTGAAGGCACTGGGCGTGGACGTCGAGCGCAACCTGCGCGCCCCGCTGGTGGGCATCAAGGCCACCGCGGCGCACCTGGGGCTCGCGGTTCCGCAGGTGTCGGTCGGGGTCCGCTCCGGGGACACCCCGGCGGGCGAGCGCCGCAAGCTGGTGACCCACCCGCCGGACATCCTGATCACCACCCCCGAGTCGCTCTACCTGATGCTCACCTCCAGGGCCCGCGAGTCCCTGGCCGGCGTGCACACCGTGATCATCGACGAGGTGCACGCGGTGGCGGGGACCAAGCGCGGCGCCCACCTGGCGCTTTCCCTGGAGCGCCTCGATGCCCTGCTTCCCTCCCCGGCCCAGCGCATCGGGCTCTCGGCCACGGTCGAGCCGCGCGACGAGGTGGCCCGCTTCCTGGGCGGCACCGCCCCGGTGAGCATCATCGCCCCGCCGATCACCAAGACCTGGGAACTGAGCGTGAGGGTGCCGGTCGAGGACATGACCGACCTGCCCGCCGCCGCGGCGGCCCACGACCTGGGGCCCGGCTCCGGGCTCGCCCCGCAGGCCAGCATCTGGCCGCACGTCGAGGAACAGATCGTCGATCTGATCGAGGCGAACCGCTCCACCATCGTCTTTGCCAATTCGCGCCGGCTCGCCGAGCGGCTCACCGGGCGGCTGAACGAGATCCACGAAACCCGCACCGCGGGAAGCTGCCCCGAGGCGGCGTTCGCCCCCACCGGCATCGGCTCCGCCGGCGCCGAGATGACGGCCGGGACGCCCGCGGTGCGGGTGCAGCCGGGCACTTCCATGCCCGCGGCCATCATGGCCCAGGCCGGAACCACCGCCACCAGCGTCCCGGCGGGCGAGGCGGGGGCGGTGGCGCCACTGGCCCGCGCGCACCACGGCTCGGTGTCCAAGGAGACCCGGGCCAACATCGAGGACGACCTGAAGACCGGGGTGCTGCGTGCCGTGGTCGCGACCAGTTCGCTGGAGCTGGGCATCGACATGGGCCTAGTGGACCTGGTGATCCAGGTCGAGTCCCCGCCCTCGGTGGCCTCCGGCCTGCAGCGTGTGGGACGCGCCGGGCACCAGGTCGGGGAGACCTCCACCGGCACCTTCTTCCCCAAGCACCGGGCCGACCTGCTGGCCACCGCGCTGACGGTCTCGCGGATGCGCGAGGGCAGGATCGAGAAGCTTCACATCCCGGCGAACCCGCTGGACGTGCTCGCGCAGCAGACCCTGGCCGCCTGCGCGTTGGAGGACCTGGGGGTCGAGGCGTGGTTCGAGACTGTCCGCCGCTCCGCACCCTACGCCGCGCTGCCGCGCGCCGCGTTCACCGCGACCCTTGAAATGCTCGCGGGCAAGTACCCCTCGGACGAGTTCGCGCAGTTGCGCCCGCGCATTGTCTGGGACCGGGATGCCGGGGTGCTCACCGGACGGCCCGGCGCCCAGCGCCTGGCCGTGGTCAGCGGCGGAACCATCCCTGACCGCGGGCTCTTCGGCGTGTACCTGGTCGGCTTCGAGGACAACTCGGGGGCCAAGGGCGGGCGCCGGGTCGGCGAGCTCGACGAGGAGATGGTCTACGAGTCCCGGGTCGGGGACGTCTTTGCGCTGGGGGCCACCAGCTGGAAGATCGAGGACATCACCCACGACCGGGTGCTGGTCTCCCCCGCCTTCGGGCAGCCGGGAAAGCTGCCGTTCTGGAAGGGCGACACCCAGGGCCGGCCGGTGGAACTCGGCGAGGCGCTGGGCAAGTTCACTTCCGAGCTGGTCAACCTGCCCGCCGAAGCCTCGCGGGAGAAACTGGCAAGCATCGGGCTCGATGCCTTTGCCGCCGGGAATCTCTTGAACTACCTGGGAGCACAGGCGGAAGCCACCACGGTGGTCCCCAGCGACAAGACGCTGGTGGTCGAGCGGTTCGTGGACGAGCTCGGTGACTGGCGGGTCATCCTGCATTCGCCCTTCGGGCTGCCCGTGCATTCTCCCTGGGCGCTGGCCGTCGGGGCGCGGCTGCACGAACGCTACGGGCTGGACGGCTCCGCCATGGCCGCTGACGACGGGATCGTGCTGCGCGTCCCGGCGATGGACGACGAACCGCCGGGGGCCGAACTCTTCTTCTTTGAGTCCGACGAAATCGAGGACGTGGTCACCGCCCAGGTGGGCAACTCGGCGCTCTTCGCCTCCCGCTTCCGCGAATGCGCCTCCCGCGCCTTGCTGTTGCCGCGCACCAGCCCCGGCAAGCGCACCCCGCTGTGGCAGCAGCGCCAGCGCAGCGCCCAGCTGCTGGACGTGGCGCGGAAGTACCCGGATTTCCCGATCATCCTGGAAACGGTGCGCGAATGCCTCAATGACGTCTACGACCTGCCAGCACTTAAGAACCTGCTTGCCGCGGTGGGTTCGCGCGGCATCGCGGTGCGCGAGGTGCAGACCCGCACCCCCTCCCCCTTCGCCCAGTCGCTGCTCTTTGGCTACGTGGCCCAATTCCTCTACGAGGGCGATTCGCCGCTGGCCGAGCGCCGCGCCGCGGCCCTGTCGCTGGACCCGGCGCTGCTGGGCGAGCTGCTGGGCCGCACCGAGCTGCGCGAGCTGCTCGACGCCAAGGTCATCTCCCGCACGCAGGACGAGCTGCAGCGTGTTGCCGAGAACCGCAAGCTGGCCGGGCTTGAGGGAACCGCCGATTTGCTGCGGATGCTCGGCCCGCTGGACGCCGCGGCGGTGGCGGCCAGACTGCGGCCCGCGGAGGACACCGCGGCGGGCACCGATCCGGTCCAGGCCGCTGCGGGGTACCTCGAGGAGCTGGTGCGCGCCAACCGCGCCCTAACGGTGCGCCTGGGCGGCAGGGAATTGTTCGCCGCAATCGAGGATGCCCCGCGGCTGCGCGACGGACTCGGGGTCCCGCTGCCCCATGGCGTGCCGCTGGCGTTCATCGAACCGGTGGCAGACCCGGTGGGCGACCTGGTCTCACGCTACGCCCGCACCCACGGGCCCTTCACGGCCGGGGACGTCGCGGCAGCCCTGGGCCTGGGCGTCGCGGTGGTCGCTTCCGTGCTGGAGCGGCTGGTTGCGGATTCCCGCGTCATGGTCGGGGCGTTCCGGCCCGCCGAAATGCTCCTTGACGCCCCGGCGGCCGGCGGCAGCGCCACCGAGTATTGCGATGCCGGGGTGCTGCGGATGATCCGCACCCGCTCGCTGGCCGCCCTGCGCGCGGAGGTCGAGCCCGTGGACCAGGAAACCTTCGCCAGGTTCCTGCCGGGCTGGCAGGGCATCGGCGCGGGACTGCGCGGCATCGACGGGGTGCTGGCGGTCATCGAGCAGCTGGCCGGGGTGCCGGTTCCGGCCTCCGCCCTGGAATCCCACGTGCTGCCCGCCCGCGTGCGGGACTACCAGCCATGGATGCTCGACGAGCTCATGAGCGCCGGGGAGGTGCTGGTTTCCGGTGCCGGGGCGCTGGCCGGGACCGACGGCTGGATCGCCCTGCACACGGCCGAAAACGCGCCGCTCAGCCTGCCGCTGCCCGACACCGCGCGGCTGGGTCCGCTGGCCGCCCGGCTGCTGTCGGTGCTGGGTTCCTCCGGCGCCTACTTCGTCCCGCAGCTGGCCCGCGTGTTGGCCACCGCCCCCGGTCCGGGCGAGGGCCCGGTGGCGGGACCGGGCACCGAGCCGCCGGCCGCCGAGGTGCTCGAGGCCCTGTGGGAACTGTTCTGGGCCTCGGCGGTCTCCCCCGACACCCTGGCCCCGATCCGCCAGCTGCTCTCCGGGGGCAAGGTCGCGCACCGGGTGCCGGCCCAGGCCCCGCGGGCGCGGACCGCCCGGCTGGGCCGCATGGCGATGCTGCGTGCCTCCCGCCCGGATTCCGGCATCGAGCTGTCCGGCCGCCGCCAGCTCCCGGATTCGGCCTCCGGCCGCTGGGCGGCGCTGCCCGCACCCGAAGCGGACCCGACCATCCGCGCCCACGCGGCGGCCGAGTTCCTGCTCGAACGCTACGGGGTGGTAACCCGCGGCTCGGTCGCCGCCGAATCGGTTCCCGGCGGCTTCGGCCAGCTCTACCGGGTGCTCGGCCGGCTCGAGGAGGCCGGGCACACCCGCCGCGGCTACTTCGTGGAGCGGCTCGGCGCCGCCCAGTTCTCCACCTCCGCAACCATCGACCGCCTGCGCGCCCTGGTGCGCGAGCCCGGGCACGGGGCATTGCCCGTCGCACTCGCCCTGGCCGCGACCGACCCGGCCAACCCCTACGGTGCTGCGCTGGGCTGGCCCGAGGCCGCCGGCGGGCACCGCCCCGGGCGCAAGGCCGGTGCACTGGTCGTGCTGCTGGACGGCCGGCTTGCCCTGTACGTGGAACGCGGCGGCAAGACGGTGCTGGGCTTCGGCGACCTGTCCGACGACCCCCAGTCGCCCGAAGCCGATCCCGCGGTGCTCGACGCCGTCGCCACCGAGTTGGTGGCGGTACTGCGCCGCGCCGCGATCGCCAAGCTGGGTATCGAGAAAATCAACGGAAAACCCATCACCGAGACGCCCGTGGGCGCGGCCCTGCGGCGCGCTGGTTTCTATTCCACGCCTAGTGGACTGCGCTTCCGAAACTAGGCAACAGGAAATTTTCCCCACACCGGAACCCACACCGGCTAGGCTAGGTGACCAGGGTCACCTGAATACTTGGGCAGGTGCACCCCTCTAGCTAGATAGGTGGTTTTGGCGATGCCCGAAGGGGACACAGTTTTTCGCACGGCCCGTCGATTGGAGGCCGCGCTGGGGGGCAGGACGTTGAGCCTCAGCGACTTCAGGGTGCCCGCGCATGCAACGCTGTCACTGGTGGACTGGATGGTCGAGTCCGTCGTTTCGCGCGGCAAGCACCTGCTGATCCGCACCCGCCCGCCGGCTAAGGTCTCCGCCCCGCCGCTGAGCATCCACTCGCACCTGCTCATGGAGGGCCACTGGGACGTCTACGCCACCGGCGAGCGCTGGCGCTCCCCCGCCTTCAAGGCGCGCGCGGTGCTGGGAAACCAGGCCTTCACGGCGGTTGGCTTCGAACTCGGGTTCCTGCACGTGCTGCGGACCACCGACGAGGTGGAGGTCATCGGCCACCTGGGCCCGGACCCGCTGGGGCATTCCTGGGATCGGGACGAGGCGGTGCGCCGCCTGCTGGGCGACCCGGCCAGGCCCATCGGCCTGGCGTTGCTTGACCAGCGGCTGATTTGCGGGCTGGGCAATGTGTATCGCTCCGAGCTGCTCTTTGTCACCCGCGTGCACCCGCGCACCCCGGTGGGCGAGGTCGCGGACCTGGGCCACCTGGTGGACATTGCCCACCGCCTGCTCCATGCCAACAAGGACCGCGCCCGGCGCGTGACCACGGGATCGGACGGGATGAACCCGTACTGGGTCTATGGCCGCGCCGGCCAGCCATGCCTGCGCTGCGGGGGAACCTTGCAAAAGGAGTCGCTGGCCGAATCGACGCGCAGCGCCGAACGCGACGTGTATTTCTGCGCCTCCTGCCAGGACTCCTACGTGGCCAGCGGCGGAGGCGCGCGCTAGCGTCCCGGACGGCACGGCAGCCGTCCGGGCGGGCCCGGCGCACATGACAGACTGGTGTGCATGGCCATGACTTCCCCCCTTCCCGTGCGCAACGGCGTCAATGCGACCCGTCTGCGCGTGCCCTCCACCGGCCAGTGGACCACGGTGTGCGAGTACATGCTGCACCGCTTCGGGCACGTCGACGCGGCCGGCATCACCCGCCGCTTCGAGCGCGGCGAGGTCGTCGGCCTCGACGGGAGCCCGCTGGATGAACACACGCCGCTGGGGACCCACGAATTCATTTGGTATTACCGGAACCTGCCGGCCGAGGAACCGATCCCGTTCACCGAGACGATCCTGCACCACGACGACAACCTGCTGGTCATCGACAAGCCGCATTTCCTGCCCACCACCCCCGGCGGGCGCTTCATCCAGGAGTCCGCGCTGGTGCGGCTGCGCAACCGCGTGGGAAACCCGGAGCTGATCCCCATGCACCGGCTGGACCGGGCAACGGCGGGCATCCTGCTCTTCTCCACCAACCCGGAGACCCGCGGCGCCTACCAGACGCTCTTCGAGCGCCGCGAGATCTCCAAGACCTACGAGGCCGTTTCAGCGCTCGTTCCGGTGGCCGGCCGCCCGGCCGGCGAGGTGTTGGGCACCGGCGGACTGGGCGGCAGCGCCGAGGAACGCAGCGGCAACGCCTTCGACGGATTGCCCGGACCCGGCAACCACCTGCTCACCGACGCCGAGCTGCGCGACCGCCTCGAGGCCCTGGGGCATCAACCGCTGGTTTACCGCAATCGGATGAGCAAGATCAAGGGGCAGCTGCGCTCGCTGGTCGAGGAGGGGGAACCGAACGCGGAATCCCTGATCGAGCTGCTGGGCACCGGCACCTCGGCCGGGCACTTTGCGGGGGTGCCGGTGGCCAAGTTCCGGCTGAGCCCGCACTCGGGCAAGACGCACCAGTTGCGCGTGCACCTAGCGGCCCTGGGCCTGGGGATCCTCAATGACCCGTTCTACCCGACGCTGCTGGATCTGGCGGCGGATGACTACGCCCGCCCGCTGCAGCTGCTGGCCCGCAGCATTTCCTTCATCGATCCGCTCTCCGGGAAACCGGTGGGCTATTCCTCGGGGCTGGAACTCTCCGAGTCCCCCGCCCGGGCAGCAATCGCACACGAACCGTCCGCCGCCATGGCGTAGCTCACCCTCGCAGGTCTTGCCTCGAGGCGTGGGAATCGGGCATCGCCTCCGGGTTGTTCGGTACGCTGGTAGCCATCCGATAAACCGGTGCGCCAAGTGCATCGCGGCGATGAAGGAGATGAAGATGAACAATTCCGATACCAGAACCTCCGCCGCGTCAAACAAATCGCAGGACCCGGCAACGTCCGCCAACAAGGACGAACCGGCAACGACCGAGAAGGCCAAGGCCCCCGCGCCGGCAACATCCCAGGCAGCCAAGGCCGATCGCGCGCAGGCACCCAAGACAGCTGAAACGGCCGAATCGTCGAAGGCGCCCGAGGCAGAAAAATCCGATCCGGAAACCACGAACCAGCCGCAGGGGAATGGCATTGCGGACAACGCCGCCTCCCCCTCTGCCCGCACCACCGACCTGGTCCTGGATCCCGGGGCAGCCGCGCCTGTCGAGGTCAAGGAACGGCTCTCTCAGCGCATAGCCCACCCCGTGCCGCACCACCCCGTCCCCGAAGCCCACAACGTGGACGAAGTGCTCAAGAGTCCCGAGGACACGCCATCGGGCAAATCCCCGCTGCGCCACCTGACGGACAAGAAAACCTCCGCGGCGCCGGATGCGACGGGCCCGGGCCCCAAGGCGGTGTCCGGCGGTTTCGCCGGACTCAACAACTGGCTTGATTCCCTGCCCGAGCCCAATCTGGAACGCCTGGGCGACAGGATCTACGCAGCCCCCTCAACCATCAAGAAACGTTGGCACCGGTTGCGCATCGAGCGCGCCAGGGCCGCCGAGCTCAAGGAACAGGAACGGTTGCTCGAGGTCGCCCGGGCCGAGGCAAAGGCGGAAGCCGCCAAGCGCGAAGCCGCACGCCTGGCCCACCAGGCCCAGCTGGATGCGGCCGCCCGGCAGGCGGAGGAAGCACGGTTGGCCGCGCAGGCGCAGGCCGATGCCCGTGCCGCGGCCGCCGAAGAGGCGAGGCTGCGTGCCCTGGCACCATCCCCGGCTGAAGCCCCGGTGGATGACGCACCCGAGTTGCACGCCGGGAACCTGCTTTCGGGTCCGGCGGACGACGTGGTGACGGCCGGCTACGACGCCCCCGGCGGGGATATCGTGGCTGCAGGCACCGGGACCCCGGTGGCCTCCTCCCCGGCCCCGCCGATGGATCCGGAGGAGTTGGCCGCACTGGTGGCAAGCGCCAAGGCCGCCATAGACCATCAACAGGCAGCGGCCGAGGAACCGGTCTACGAGGCCCCCTACGTCCTGCCCGAAACCGGCCCCAACCCCGCCGAGGAACCGGCCGACCTGCGCCGCCGGATACTCGGCAGCGGTGCCGCCCTGGCCGCGGCGGCCGTGTCCCTGGCCAGCCTGCAGACATTGTCGTCCGGCGCGGTCGAATCGCTCGGTTCCAACCATTCACTGCTGTCCCTTGCCCCCACCGCGCACCTGCTCTGGCCCGTCATCTTCATCTGGGCGTTGCTGGGAGCCGCCTACTCGTGGGCGCCCTCGCAACGCTCCGCGGTGCGCCAGCGCGCCGTCGGCCATCGGTTCGCGCTTGCCTGCACGGCCAATGTGCTGTGGATGCTCAGCGCCGTGAACGATTGGCTGTTCCCCGCGTTCGGCTTCGCCGCGGCCAGCTGCTGGTTCCTGTACACCGCCGTGCGCGCGTTGAACCTCAAGACCGCCCGCACCGCGCGTGAACGGATGCTGACCGACGCGCCGGTCAGCCTGATGACCGGCTTCAGCATGGTCGTGCTGGCTTCAACGTTCATGAACATGCTGGCGTCCTGGGGTGCCGGCGGGGCGGGCATTTGGATCGCCACACTGCTGGTTCCGGCCCTGGGCTATGCCGCCGCAAGCCTGTCCATGACCGAACGCGGACGCATCATCATGGCCATCGGATTTGGCTGGGGCATGTTCTGGCTACTCGTGCCGCGGGTGCTGGGAACCAACAATTCCATTTGGATTGCCATCCTGGCGGGCATGGCCGCATTCGTGGTTTTGCTGGCCACCGAGAACCGTCGCTACCAGATCCACCACGCCGAGCACCGCGCCGCGCGGGGCAAGTCGACGGACTTCGCCTAGACCTGCCGGCCGCGTGTTCAGCGGCGCAGCGTGATCCAGCGTCCGCGGGTGCGGCGCAGCACCACCAGCTTTTCGGTCACCCCGACCTTTTCCACCGCCGCACGCATGGCCGCCGCCGAGGCTATGGCGCGCGCATCCGGGTTCCCGTCTTCCTCCACGGTGTAGCGCACCGTGATCCGCGGAACCCCCGCCACGACGTCGAGCTGGTTCGCATCCACGTGGTGGCCCGCGGCCAGCGCTGCCACGGCGGAGTCCATGACTGCCTCGGGGGCATGCCCGGGCCGAAGCCCCATGATATTCAACTGGGCTCGATAGGAAGGCATGGAAACAAGCCTAGTGCGTTCCCGTGCGCCCGGTACCGCCGCCTCGGCCATCATGGCGGCAGGAACCCGGCCGTGCACGAAAGTGGCACACTGTAATCCATGAGTGCACCCCAAGAATTCACGCAGTGGCGCCGCATGCGCGATGAAGGCCTGGCCGTCCCCTTTGGGTGGCTGTCGCTGAGCAGCTACCAGTGGCTTCCGGAGGAACCCGGGCCGCTGGACCTGGTTCCCGGCCGCTGGAGCGCCGATGGAACCACCGCGAAGGCAAGCTTTGAGGCGGCCGATTCGGTGACCACTCCGGATGGCGACCCGGTCGTCGGCACCCTGTCCAAGTCCCTTCACGAGGACGAATCGATGCACTTTGTCCGCCACGGCGACACCCTGGTTGAACTGGGCGTGCGCGGGGGCAGATACATGATCCGCACCCGGGAACGCACCCATCCCCGGCTGAAGGCCTTCACCGGCGTCCCGCTCTTCGATTACGACCCGGCCTTCGTCGTTCCCGGGCACTTCACCGCGTTCCACGCCCCGAGGGTCGTCCCGGTCGACAGCTACCGCCCCGACACAAAGCTCAAGGCGGAACTGGTCGGCCAGGTCGACTTCGAGCTGGGCGGACGCCGCGCGACCCTGGGCGCCTCGCAGAATGCGGACGGTTCACTGACCATCGCGTTCCGGGACGCCACCAACGGGGTGCAGACCGCACCCTGGCGCTTTGTCACGGTCACTACGCCCGGCCCCGGCGCGGACGTCGTCATTGACTTCAACCGCACGCTGAACTACCCGATGGCGTTCTCACCCCATGCGGTATGTCCCGCCCCGGTGCCGGGCAACCGGCTCGAGGTGGCGGTGCGCGCCGGGGAGTTGGCGCCCCACTAGTCACATGGCCGCGCCGAGCGGCTACTTCGGCCCCATGCGGATGGCGCCGTCAAGGCGGATGGTCTCGCCATTGAGCATCTGGTTCGCCACGATGTGCTCCACCAGGGCGGCGTACTCGGCCGGCTTGCCCAGTCGCGCCGGGTGCGGGACCTGGGCACCCAGGGAGGCCTGCGCCTCGGCCGAGAGCGAGGCCATCATCGGGGTCTCGAAGATCCCCGGGGCGATGGTCATGACCCTGATGTAGTGGCGGGCAAGTTCGCGGGCCAGCGGCAGCGTCATGGCGGCCACCGCGCCCTTCGAGGCAGAGTAGGCCGGCTGGCCGATCTGCCCGTCAAAGGCCGCGACGGAAGCGGTGTTGATAATGACCCCGCGCTCGGAGGTTCCGGTGGCGGGGTCGATGACCGGGTCGGTTCCCGCCATGGCCTCGGCGGCCAGGCGGACCACGTTGAAGGTTCCGGTGAGGTTGACGGCGATGACCTTTTCAAACTGTGCCAGCGGCAGCACCCCCTCGCGCCCCAGCACCTTGCCCGGGGTGGCGACCCCGGCGCAGTTGACCACGATGCGCAGGGGGCCGAGGTCCGCTGCCACCGCGATGGCGGCCTTGACCTGGTCCTCGTCGGTGACGTCGGCCGCGGCGAACCTGGCCCGCTCCCCCAGCGCCGCGGCGGCCGCATCCCCCTGAGCCGAGGGCAGGTCAACGAGCACCACGTGGGCGCCGGCGTTGTACAGGACCCGGGCGGTGGCGGCCCCGAGACCGGAGGCTCCCCCGGTGACCAGGGCGACTGAGTCGGTGATGAGCATGGTGCGCTTCCCTTCATTGGGTTAGTGGCCATTAACTCACTACAGACTAGACCGGGATGGCCCCGGACAGAAGGGGGTGCCGCATCTTGCGCGCGGGTCCGCTGGACGTAGACTGCAGCCATGGGCCGCTTCATCCTGGTTTCCACGCGGGAACACGACCTCGCGGCGTCCGACGAGGTGCGCGGTGTCCTGGACGCGAGCGGATTGGCACCCGATGCGCTGCGCGTCATCCGGCTGGACCGCGAGCCGTTGGGACCCCTTGGCGCCCTGGGCCTGGACGACTGCCCGGGCATCATCCTGGGAGGCAGCCCCTTCAACGCCTCGGACCATCCGTCCACGAAGTCAGCGACGCAGCAAAGGTGCGAGGCCGACTTGTCCAGGCTGCTCGACGTGCTGGTGGCCGAGGACTTTCCCTTCCTGGGTGCCTGCTACGGCGTGGGCACCCTCGGCATCCACCAGGGAGGGAGGATCGATACGCGCTTCGGCGAACCGGTGGGCACCTCGCGCATCAGGCTCACCGGCCAGGGTCGCCGAGATCCGCTGCTGGCCGGGCTCCCCGCTGAATTCGATGCCTTCGTGGGGCACAAGGAGGCCGTCTCCGAGCTGCCGGCAGCGGCGGTGTTGCTGGCCGATTCGGCTGCCTGTCCCGTGCAGATGTTCAGGGTCAAGACGAATCTCTATGCCACCCAGTTCCATCCCGAGCTGGACCCCGCCGGGCTGGCCCAGCGCATCATGATCTACCGCGATGCGGGCTATTTTCCCCCGCAGGACGCCCAGCGGCTGCACGACGAGGCGCTGGCCGCCCTCGTGGAGTGGCCGGCACTGATCCTGCGCAACTTCGTGCGGCGCTATGGGGCCGAAAGCTAGAAGATCCCTTGCCCGGCATCGAGCCGGGCCACGTAGTCGGCGATCTTCCTCCGTCGGGTCTCATCCCCCCTGACGGTGTGCAACCGGTAGTAGATGGCGAATCGCTCGCTGGCGCCGAGGGCTGCCAGCGTTTCTTGCGCCCGCGGAAATCGGGAAACCGCCTCGAGGAAATCGGCGGGAAGCTGCGCCGATGCCTGCCCCGCATAGGCTTCGTCCCACCTCCCGTCGGCTTTGGCCGCCTGAACCGCGGCGGCCCCCGCCGGCTGAATCAGGCCGACGGCCTCCAGCCGCTGGACGTGTTCCACGTTCCTGGCGGACCACTTGCTGCGCGCGGTGCGCGGGGTGAATCTGTTGGTGAAGCTGTGCTCGTCGCGCGCGTTGCGCTGGCCGTCGATCCAGCCGAAGCACAGGGCCTCGTCCAGCGCCTGCGCGTAGGTCAGGCTTGTGGTGGTTCCGCCTTTCTTGTGCAGCACCAGGTTCACGCCCGGATGGCTGGCGTGGTGCTCCTGCAGCCAGGCGCGCCACGCGGCGGCATCGGGCACCAACAGTTCCTCCAGGGGGATCGCCATGGACCCATCATTCCACCGGCCGCCGGGGGCTACCAGCCGTGGCCTTGTGGCAGCGGCGGCTATATTGCTAGCATCCGTTGCATGGCAGCGAACAGGGACGAACACAGCGACAAGATCCAATTCAACGTCTACCTTCCGGCGCCGCTGGTGCGCCGCGTGAAGCACGCCGCCGTCGATGACGGCAGCAGCCTTTCCGCCTTCGTGGAAAAGGCCCTTGCCGAGTACCTGGAGCGACACTGATGTTGCGCGTGCGGCCCGTGGTGAAAACCGGGCACGCCGCTGCCTGGGCCGAGCTGTTGCTGGCCCTCGGACTTGCCGAATTGCCGCACGAGCCCTCCGGGGAACGGTGCTTTGCCGCTGGCTCCGGACGCGTTCTCCTCCGTACCGCGACCTCCTTCGCCATCGAGCTGGGTTTCGAGGTGCGCGACCTGGAAAGGTTCGCGCAGTGGACCCGCAGCGACGGCACCGGGGTATTGGTTCGCGATGCGGCACACGGGCCCGTCGGCCACCTCGCCGCGCCCGACGGGCTGGCGTTCACCGCCACCCCGGTGGACGCCCGGCTCACCGCCGGCTCGGGGCCCGCGGCCCCGGGCTCGTTCGGCGTGCTGGCGGTGTGGCACACCCCGGACGTGCCGGGCTCCGCGCAAACGCTGCGGAACATTGGCGCGATCCAATCCCCCGGCGGCTCCGGCGGGGCCGGCGCGCATTTCCGGGCCAAGCACGGCGGGTTCGTGGATCTGCGTGCCGCGGATGCCGCCGGGGTCGGACTGGAACTTGGCATCGGGGGCGAGGCCGGGGAACTTGCCTCGAGGTTGGCGGCCGGCGGGCACCAGGCGCGTTTCGCCGCGGGGCCGCACGGCCGGATGCTGCTGGTGCGGCACCCCGATGGCGGGGACCTGACGATTGCCGAACGCCGCCACCATGCGGACGGCAGGGCGCCGCGGGAATAGCCCGGGCGCGGCACCGGTTGCCACCGGGCATGAGCAAACTCTTCACGCCGGTCCGACTTGCCGCCCCCGAGGGCCCGGGCCTGACGCTCCGGAACCGCACCGTGCTGGCACCCATGTGCCAGTACTCCGTCACCAATCTCGACGGCGTCCCCCACGCCTGGCACCTGGCCCATCTGGGCGCCCGCGCCGCGGGAGGCTTCGGGCTGGTCTTCACCGAGGCGGCCGCCGTCACCGCCCAGGGCCGCATCAGCGACAGGGACGCAGGCATCTGGAACGACGCCCAGGCACAGGCGTGGGCACCGATCGTCGAGTTCATCCACTCCCAGGGCGCGGCGGCCGGCATCCAGCTGGCCCACGCCGGGGCCAAGGCCTCGACCCATGCCTGGCTGCCGGAGCCGACGGCCGCCGGACAGGTCGGCAGCCTCGGCGGGCCCGATGGCGGCTGGGAAACCATCGGCCCCTCGGAGACCGAGGTCTTTGGGCTCGACTCCCCGCTCGCCATGACCGACGGGCAGATCGCCGCCTCGATCGCGGACTGGGCCGATGCCGCACGTCGTGCCGACGCCGCGGGGTTTGACGTCATCCAGATCCACGCCGCCCACGGCTACCTGATCCACCAGTTCCTCTCCCCGCTGGCCAACGACCGCACGGATGGATACGGGGGAAGCTACGAGAACCGCACCCGGTATGCGCGCGAGGTGATCACCGCGGTGCGTGCGGCCTGGCCGGCACACAAGCCGCTGGCCATCCGCCTCTCCGGGGACGACTGGGTCGAGGGCGGGTGGAGGATCGCGGACACCGCACGCTTCGCCGCCGAGGCCTTCGCACTGGGCGTCACCGCCTTCGACCTCTCCAGTGCCGGGATCGGCAAGTACCACGGGCCGAGCGGACCGGGCTTCCAGGTGCCGCTGGCCACGGCCGTCAAGCAGGCCGTCCCGCAGGCCTTCGTGAGCGCGGTGGGCATGGTCAACGACCCCTCGCAGGCCGAGCAGGTGCTGGTCACCGGCGCCGCGGACGGGGTGTCGATCGGCCGTGCGGCGCTGAAGAACCCGAACTGGCCCGCGGTGGCCGCCGCCGAGCTGGGGGTGCCGCGCGAGCAGGTGCCCTTCGCGGCGCAGTACTGGCGCGCCCACTGGTAGACGCGCCCGCGCCGCCATGCAAAAGGTGCGGGCCGTCCGGGAGGGGATTCCCGGACGGCCCGCACCTTTCTTGCGGGGTTACGGCAGTGCGCTTGCTCGGTGGCTAGCCGCGCAGGTCCTTGCCCACGGACTCCGGCATTTTGTAGATGGTGAGCGCGCTGATCAGCAGCAGGACGATGGAGTAGACCGCAAACACCGTTCCGCCGGCGGGGATGCCGAACCAGGCGTTGAACCCGGCCTGCAGGAAGGCAGCGGTGCCACCGAAGGCCGCCACGGCGATTGCGTAGGGGATGGCCACGCCGATGGTGCGGATGGCGGTGGGGAACAGCTCGGCGTAGACGGCCGGAACGATCGAGGCGGAGGCGGCGATGAAGATGAGCATCACCGACATCGCGATGAACAGCTGCCAGGCCTCGCCGCGCACCAGGGATGACATCGGGAACTGCAGGGCCGCGGCACCCAGGGCCGAGATCAGCAGGACCGGACGACGGCCGATGCGGTCCGAAAGCTTGCCCCAGAACGGCAGGGCCGTCATGAACACCAGGTTGGCGGCGACGCCGGTCCACAGCGCGGTGGCCGGATCCATCTTCAGGTTGGCGATCGCGTAGGCAGGGGTCGACACGGACCAGATGTAGTAGACGACGGTCAACCCGACGGTCAGTCCGATGACCCGCAGGGCCTGGCGCCAGTTGGCCATGATCTGCGAGATGACCGAGGGGCCCTTGGTGGCGGCCGTGGCCTTGGCCGACTTCTGCTCCTCGAACTGCTCGGTTTCCTTCAACCGCGAGCGCATGACCAGGGTGTACAGGCCCATCAAGGCACCGACGGCGAAGGGGATGCGCCAGCCGAAGGCGCCCATCTGTTCCTTGGTCAGCGTAATGGTCAGGATCGCGCCGAGCAGGGTGCCCGCAACGATTCCGGCGGTTCCGGAGAAGTACATCAGCGTGGAGTAGAACCCGCGCTTCGGGGCCGGGGCCACCTCGGCGAGGTAGGTCTGCGCGCTGGGCATCTCGCCGCCGTGCGCCAGGCCCTGCAGCAGGCGGGCCACCAGCAGGATCAGCGAGGCGCCGGCTCCGATGCTTGAGTAGGTCGGGGTGATCGCGATGATCAGCGAGCCGACCGAGGCCAGGCCCACGGCCATGGTCATGGCCGCCTTGCGCCCGACCTTGTCGCCGATCAGGCCGAAGAAGGCGCCGCCGAAGGGGCGGGCCACGAAGCCGACGGCAAAGATCGCCATGGTGGCAAGGAACGCGGAGGTCGGGTCGGCCTTGGAGAAAAGCTGGCCGGAAATGAAGGAGGCGAAGGTGGCGTAGATGGCCCAGTCGAACCATTCCACGGCGTTGCCGGCGCCAATGCCCAGCAGGGTCTTGGCGGTTGACTGTCCGGGGGTCCCGTGCGGGACCTGTCCGGTGCCTTGGGTGTTGCCGGCCGGGGCCAGCTGTTCCTTGATGCTCATGGGAGTTGGATCCTAGATCTGTGTGGGAGTGGGGGGCGGGAGTTAGTGTGAAGCCAGGGAAGCGAGCTTGGCGGTGGCCAGCTGCGTGTAGAGCGCGGTACCGCGACCCAACACCGAATCGTCAAAACGTGCATACGGGGAGTGGTTGTAGGCGGCGGATGCACCATCCCCACCGGGAGCCAGCGCGGAGAGGAAGATGAAGGCGCCGGGAACCTCGTTCAGCACCCGGGAGAAGTCCTCCGAGCCGGCCAACGGACTGGCCATGGCGGCAAAGGAATCGGGCCCATAGAGTTCGCGCACCGCATCCGCCGCAAAATGCGTTTCCGCCTCGGTGTTGATCGTGGTGGGGTACTCGGTGCGGTATCCGACCTCAACCTCCAGCCCGTGGGCCCGGGCGATGCCCTGGAGCAGTGCGGGAACCGCGGCCTGGAGCTTCTCGTGGCTGGCGTTGCTGAAGGAACGGATGGTCGCCTCGAAGTAGGCGGTTTCCGGGATGATGTTGCGCACCGTTCCTGCCCGCAACACGCCAACGGAAATGACCACCGGGTCAAAGATGTCGAATTGGCGGGTGACCATGACCTGAAGGGCTGTCACCATTTCCGCGGCGGCAGTGACCGGGTCCTTGGCGGCGAAGGGTGCAGAGCCGTGCCCGCCGGCGCCGCGCACCGTCACGAACAATCCGTCGGACGCGCTCATCACCGCACCTGGCTTGGCGGTGAAGACGCCGGTGGATCCCATCGAGCTCATCACGTGCAGCCCGAAGGCCGCATCCACCTTCTTCCCGCTGGCCTCCAGCACGCCCTCGCGCACCATGTGGCCCGCCCCGTCCCAGCCTTCCTCGCCGGGCTGGAACATCAGCACCACGTCCCCTGCAAGGGAGTCGCGGCGTTCGGCCAACAGGGTTGCGGCTCCGGCCAACATCGCGGTGTGCATGTCATGCCCGCAGGCATGCATGGTGTCCCCGGTCTGCGAGGCGAATTCGACACCGGACTTTTCTGCCAGCGGCAGTCCGTCCATGTCACCGCGCAGCAGCACCGTCGGGCGCTCGCCGGCAGGCCCATTGGACGCTCCGCCGCGCAACACCGCCGTCACGGAGGTGAGGTCGGTTCCCAGGGAAATCTCATAGCCCAGGGGTTCAAGCCACTGCAACACACGCTCCTGGGTGCGCGGCAGCTGCAGCCCGATTTCGGGCTCGCGGTGCAGCGCATGGCGCAGGCGGGCGATCTCCGGAAGGAGTTCGCTTGCGTCCTGCAGGATTGCGGTGGTGGCAGTGCTCATGCCGTGTGGTCTCTTCCCAAGGGTCCAGCGCCCACCGATTGGTGCGCTGTATCACTATCGATCGTGGGGCACTGTCGGGATAATGGAGGAAGATTCACGGATAATTGCACAAGGTGGCCTTCAAACCACGATTTTGTGCGCACGCGAAAAAAGGGGTCCCGATGGAGCTGCCGGTCGAGGACCTGCAATTGGTGCATGCGCTGCAGATCGCGCCGCGGGCCAGCTGGGCCGAGCTGGGGTCGATCCTCGGGCGGCACCCCGCGACGATCTCCGCCCGCTGGACTCGGTTGCGCGAGGACCGCATGGCCTGGATCCTGGGGCACCTGGGCGGCCACCCCGAACAGCACTGCACCGCCTTCGTCGACGTCGTGGCTGATCCGGCACGGGTCGATGAGGCGCGCGTTGACCTCTGCGCGATCTCGGAGGTGCTCACGGTGGATGATGCGACCAGCAGTGCCGACTTCCGGCTCACCTGCCTGGCCGCCGACTGGCTCACCATGGCCCGGGAGGTGCTGCCGCGCATCCGCGGGGCCCGCGGCGTCCAACGCACCAAGGTCTCGCTGTGCACCAAGCTCTATGCCACCGGAAACGTATGGCGCCTGGATGTCCTGTCCCCCGCGCAGCAGGCCCAGCTGCAACGCCTCAACCAGCCACCGCTGGCGCAGCCGACTATCATCCCCGCCACGTTCTGGCCCATGCTCCGGGTGCTGATGCGCGATGGCCGGGCCACCGCCTCGGAGATCGCCCTGGCCACCGGCCAGCACCCCTCCACCACGGGCCGTGCGCTGAGAACCGCGTTGGAGACCGGCATGGTGACCATGCGTTGCGAACTGGCAAGCCACTACACCGGCTACCCGCTGACGGTGCAATGGTTCGCGAGGGTTCCAGCGGGCACTGCGGACACCGTTGCAGCCTTCCTGATGGAGCATCGGACGCTGCGCCTTTGCGCCTCAACCACGGGCGCGGCGAACATGACGTTCATGATGCAGCTGCGCACCCCGGCGGACATCGCCGACATCGAGGCCAGGCTCGCCGCCAAGGTCCCCGGTGTCGACATCATCGAGGCCTGCGTGGGCGTACATGCGTTCAAGCGCATGGGCTGGATGCTGGATCCGGAGGGGCGTCCCACCGGTGAGGTCGTCACCTGATCCGGGCCGGGAAGGGCCGCCTTAAGTGACGATTCCCCGGCCATCCCCCGAAACGGGGAATGGCCGGGGAATCGTTTCACGTCAACGAGGCGCCAGGTCCTAGTGCGCGTGCTCCGCTGCCGTGGCAGGGGCAGGCTCCTTGGCCTTGGTCAGGAAGAGCGCGATGACCACCATGCCCACGGCACAGACCGAAGCCACCAGGAAGCCGGCGGAGAACCCGTCGATCTGGGCCTGGATGGGATCCGTGCCGGCTGCGGCGCCTGCGCCGATCCGCGAGGCCAGGACTCCTACGAGCAATGCGGTGCCGGCCGCGCCGCCCAACTGCTGCAGGGTGGAAAGCACCGCGGAGCCGTGGGAGTGCAGCGAATGCGGCAGCGGGTTCAATGCCGTGGTGAACGCCGGGGTGAAGATCAGCGACAGGGCCAGGGACATGGTCAGGTGCAGGGCGATGATCACGCCGATGGCGGTCTCGGCGCCCAGCAGTTGCGAGTAGCCAAAGAGCACCAGGACCAGGATCACTGTCCCGGGAATCATCAGCGGGCGCGGGCCGACCCGGTCGAAGATCCGGCCCACGAACGGTGCCAGCAGGCCCATGAGCAGGCCGCCGGGCAGCAGCATCAGGCCGGTGGCAAGCGTGTCCAGGCCGCGCACGTTTTGCAGGTACATCGGCAGCAGGATGATCACGCCGAAGAGCGCCACCATGGCCAGCACCATCAGCGACAGCGACAGCGTGAACGGACGGTAGGTGAAGGTGCGCAGGTCAAGCAGCGCACGGTCCTTCTTTTGCAGGCGCAGCTGCAGCATCGTGAAGGCCACCAACGCGAGAACCGCGACCACCAGAATGCCCAGCGTCTGCGTATCCAGCCCGTTGGCCGAGAGGCGGCTGAGCCCGAAGACCAATCCGCCGAAGGCGGGGATGGAGAGGATCACCGAGGGAATCGACAGCGGCATGGTGGACGCCTCGGCAACCTTGTTCAACCGCGGTGCCCCGATAAACAGGGCGGCCAGGGCGATCGGCGCGACGATCAGGAACATGAAGCGCCAGTTCAGGAACTGCAGGATGAGTCCCGAAACCGTTGGGCCGATGGCCGGTGCCACGGAAATCACGATGGACACGTTGCCCATGATGACACCGCGCCGGTTGGCCGGCACCAGGTCAAGGACCGTGGTCATCAGCAGCGGCATCATGATCGCGGTGCCGGAGGCCTGGATGACGCGGGCGGCCAGCAACACGCCGAAGCCGGGGGCCGCGGCGGCCAGCAGCGTGCCCAGGGAGAACAGCCCCATGGCCAGCATGAACACCCCGCGGGTGCTGAAGCGCTGGAGCAGGAAGCCGGTGGCTGGGATGACCACTGCCATGGTGAGCATGAAGATTGTCGCAAGCCACTGGATGGCTTCCTCGCTGACCTGGAACTCGTGCATGAGCACCGGCAGCGCCACGTTCATGATCGTTTCGTTAAGGATCACCACGAACGCGGAAACGATCAGCACCGTGATGGTGGCCAGATCCTTGGGGTTGAGTTTGGTGCCGGTCACGGGTAGTGGCCTCTTCCATGAAAAGTGTGGATGGATGGTTCCGAACATTTCATTCTAGCTTCGGGGGCCCCCGGTTGATTCCCGGAAATGAAAAACATGCCATGAATTACACAACACGGTCCGCTACGTGGCCAGCCGACCCGCAGATGGGCCAAGATGGATGCATGAACGTTCGCACTCCGGATCCCAATCCCGGCTGGCTGTCCGACGAGGACCTCTATGAGGCCCGCGCCCGGCTGCCCATGCTCTACATCGAAGCCATCCCGGTGCGCCTGGATCCGCTCGGCTATGTCATGGAGATCGGCCTGCTGCTAACCGCCGATCCCGAGGGGCGGATGCTGCGCACCTTCGTCTCAGGCCGGGTGATGTACCGGGAGACCATCCGTGCGGCGCTGACCCGCCACATTGAAAAGGACCTGGGGCCCATGGCGATGCCGCAGCTGCCGCCGTGCCCGGCCCCCTTCACCGTGGCCGAGTACTTCCCGTCCCCCTCGGAGACCGGATTGACCGACGAACGGCAGCACGCGGTGGCCCTGGCCTACATCGTGCCGGTGCGCGGGGAATGCTCGCCGCGCCAGGACGCACTGGAACTGACCTGGCTCACGCCGGAGGAGGCGCTGAGCCCCAATATCCAGGAAGAGTTCGCCGGCGGTCGGGAAAACCTGGTCCGCCAGGCGCTCGCCCACGTCGGATACGTCCGCTGACAAGGTTCGGCGCCGCCTGCTAGCCGAGTTTGGGCAGCAGACGGCGCCGGAACCAGGCGCCGTAGACCGAACCGATCACCACCACCGCCATGCCGACCAGGGCGCCGATGATGGTCTCAAGCATCCGGTCGTAGAGCAGCGCAGTGTTCAGCCCCGTCCCGACGGAGACGCCCACCAGCGCCAGCGGGGTCACGAAGATCTGGGCCAGGAAATAGTTGCGGGCGATGAACATCTCGGCCGCGAACTGCAGCAGCCCGATCATGCCCAGCAGTACCCAAACGGGCGGCGCGAAGGCGATGACCGCCGCCATCAACACCAGACCGGTGACCGTGCCGAGGATGCGGTGGATGCCGCGGCGCACGCGGTGCCGGGTGGTGTGCCCCACCAGCGGCACGACCGCCGCCACCATGGCCCAGTAGCTATGCCCGGTGGACAGCGCGGGGGCCAGCAGGTTGGCAATGGAACCGGCCAGTCCCGCGGCGAGCAGGTACAGCAACGCCTCGTTCCAGATTGCAAGGCGCACCGTCCGAGACAGGGGTGCCGGGGCGGCGTGGGGCCCCCAGGAAGCACCCCTGGCAAAGAGCATCCCGGAAAAGCCGACAGCGACCGCGAACAGCACCGCCACCAGGGCGGCGGCCATGGATTCGGCCAACGGCGGCTGGTGCGGCATGGAGGCGATGGCCGCGAAGGCGAAGATGTGGAAGAGCGATCCGCCGGGGCGCAATTGCAGGAACCCGGTGACAACCGAACAGATGCCGGAAACCACGGTGGTCAGCCCCACGACCATCCAGGCACTCGACGCCGGGTCGTCGTGGTTGACCAGGTAGTGCGAGGACAGCGCGGCGGCGAGGATCACCGCGAGGAACAGGCCTCCGGCCTTGGCCTGGGCCACCAGACGGTTCGCGTAGCCGGGCACCCGGCCGTACACGCCGGTGAACGCGCCAAAGATCACGAACACCATCAGGTCCAGCCGGTCGATGGCCAACAGGCCAAAGAGCGGCACGAAGATGCCAATGGCCGTGCGCAACGCGATCCAGTGGTCGTTGTTTGACGGCCCCAGGGTCAGCAACCCCTCAATGTACTTGCCCATGCCCGTGGTTGATCGCCGCTCTCTTGGTCCCGCGCTGTCTGATGCCACCCTCCAACGCTACGCGGCGCATCGGCACGACGGCGGCTCTTGTGAGGGAACGAATAGTCCCTGGTGAGCCAAGGCACGCACCCCGTTTTGCCGCCCGGCCGGGGACATGCGGCACACTTGATAGGTGCCCAACGATTCTTTTGATGCCGCTGTACCCCATCCGCGCCAGTCCGACTTTTCCTTTGAGGTCGGCACCCGCCTGAGCAATGCCGACGGTTCGGCGTCAAACGGCCGCACCGGCGTTATCACGACCCCCCACGGGCAGATCAAGACCCCGGCGTTCATTGCCGTGGGCACCAAGGCCACGGTCAAGGCCGTCCTGCCCGAATCCGTGGCGCAGCTCGGCGCCCAGGCCGTGCTGGCCAACGCCTACCACCTCTACCTTCAGCCGGGCTCCGACATCCTCGATGCAGCCGGCGGACTGGGCAAGTTCATGAACTGGTCCGGACCCACCTTCACCGATTCGGGCGGATTCCAGGTCATGAGCCTGGGCTCGGGATTCAAGAAGGTCATCGACATGAAGTCCGTGGACCAGTCGGGCCCCGACGACGCGGTGGCCCCGGGCAAGGAACGCCTGGCCAACGTGGATGACGACGGCGTCTGGTTCAAGAGCCATATCGACGGCACCAAGCACCGTTTCTCCCCGGAGATCTCCATGAAGGTCCAGCACGAGATCGGCGCCGACATCATGTTCGCCTTCGACGAGCTGACCACCCTCCAGAATTCCCGCGGCTACCAGGTCGAGTCGCTCGAGCGCACCCGGCTGTGGGCGCAGCGCTGCGTGGCGGAGCACTTCAACCTCACGGATTCCCGTATAGGCAAGGACTACCAGGCGCTCTTCGGCGTGATCCAGGGCGCCCAGTACGAGGACCTGCGCCGTCAGGCCTGCCGGGACCTGGGGGCCATGGCCTTTGACGGCTTCGGCATCGGCGGGGCACTGGAGAAGGAGAACCTGGGCACCATCGTGGGCTGGTGCGCCGAGGAACTTCCCGAGAACAAGCCGCGGCACCTGCTGGGCATCTCCGAACCCGATGACATCTTCACCGCCATCGAGAACGGGGCGGACACCTTCGATTGCGTCTCCCCCACCCGGGTGGCCCGCAACTCGGCGTTCTACACCCCGCACGGCCGCTTCAACCTCTCGGGGCAGCGCTACAAGAGGGATTTCACGCCCTTGTCCGAGGAATGCGACTGCTACACCTGCCAGAACTACACCCGTGCCTACATCCACCACATGTTCAAGGCCAAGGAACTGATCAGCCACACGCTGATCTCCATCCACAACGAGCGTTTCGTGGTGAAGATGGTCGACGACGCCCGGCTGGCCATCGAGGACGGCACCTTCCACGAGCTCAAGGAACGGGTCATGTCCCGCTACTACGCCGGGGCCCCCGATCCCCAGGGGTTGGAGACCGTCGCGGTCTGATCGTGGCGGCGGGACCCTAGCCCGCCGTTTCGGGGCGCCTTGACCGCAGCCTGCGCACCCCGATGAACAGCAGCACGGCCAGGCCCGCCGCGGCCACGAGCACCAGCACGGGAAGGGCGATGGCCAGCAGGCTCAGTCCCAGCGAGGCCCCGTCCTCCGCGGTGCTCACCACCGGGGCCGCGACCCCGGCCGTTCCCATGTTCAGCAGCGGCCTCGACCCGGACTTGAGCAGGTGGAAGACCAACGCGATCACCGCGCCAATGAGAAGCGGCACCCACTGTGCCGAGCCGAAGGTGTTCCCGGGGTCGGACACGGCCACGGTTTCGGCGCCCACGCCGGAGGCGAAGACGAGTCCCCCGGAAGCCGGGCGCACCACCGTTTGCAGCGCGTCGTTGACCGAGTCGACCAGCGGGATCTTGTCGGCGACGACCTCGATGAGCAGCAGCACCGCAAGGATGCCCAGGGCCCAGCCGTTGGAGAGCCAGCCCCAGCCGTCCGGCAGCGCCACCCACGAGGTGAAGCGGTTGAGCAGCCCCAGAACCAGCAGGGGGATGTATGCGTTCAGTCCCGCGGCCGAGCTCAGCCCGGCGGCCGTGAGTAGTTCCATGTGCCCAGACTAGGCCCAGCCGCGGTGCAAGTGCCGCAACGTGCCGGTGGCATTTTGGCCGAAGCTCCGCCGCGGAAAGGATGCGCACTGGGTCGCACAGCGCATCCACCCACGGGAAGGCATCGAAAGAGGCGGTGGCCCTTCGCCACGCACAGGCGAAGGGCCACCGCCCCCGAAAATGTTTTGCCGCGTGCCTACGCAGGGGTTCCCGGCGTCGCGGCCTGCAGCTCGTAGCTGGGCTCGCGGCGCTTGAACCAGCGGATGACAAGCGTTGTCACCGGCACGAAGAGGAACTCCACCGCCGTCTTGTAGACGAATCCGACCAGTACGTAGTTGGCGAACGTGGGCAGGTCCGTGATGCCGATGACGGTGGCGGCGATCGAACAGAAGATCAGCGTGTCGGCGAATTCGCCCACCCCGGTCGAGCCCATCAGGCGGCCCACCAGGCCGCGTTCGCCGAATCGTTCCTTCATCTTCACCAGGACCCAGGAGTTCAGGGTCTGCCCCACCAGGAAGCCGAGCAGCGAGGCCAGGACGATGAGCCAGACCGGGCCCAGCGTGCGTTCGAGGGCCGCCTGCCCGTCATACCATTCGGCCGCGGGCAGGTGGATCATGATCCAGAAACACAGCGTCGAGAAGGCCGCCAGCGCAAAGGTGGTGACGATGGCCCGCCGGGCAACCTTGAATCCGTAGACCTCGGAAATGACATCACCGAGGATGTAGGCCAGCGGGAAGAGGAAGAATCCGCCGTCGGTGACGATGGGGCCGAAGGTGACTCCCTTGGCCGCACCGACGTTGGAAAGGATGACCACGACGGCCATCAGTGCAAGCACGGTTGAAAAGTAGTGGCTCCCCGCAGACGCAAAAACGGCGCGCGATGCCTTCGGACGTTGTGTAGTTGAGGCGCTGTTTTCGCCCATGGTGATTCCCAATCGAAGAAGTGGTTCGCCAAGCCGATCCCGGAGCAACGATTTCCGCCGCGGTCGACGCATGGGGGGAAATCGGGGCCGTGGGGACCACTCGCTGTATTAGCACTTGAGATCCAAGTATCCCATGTCTTCCCGGCCGCCGTTTTGGCATTTTTGCATTCCCGGGGTCCTCCCGGGCGGTCCCGACCGGCATTTCACCGCCCACGGCCCGGAAATCGCAGTTTTGAACATGTTCAAAAATGGCTATGATGGACACTGACGCCGAGTGCGGAAGGGAGCGCCATGAGGAAGCCGACGGCAAAGAGCGCCCAGACCCGACAGCTGCTGCTGGACACGGCCATGGAGCTCTTCGCCACCAAGGGGTTCGCCGGGACCACGATGCGCTCAATTGCCACGGAATCCGGGCTTTCCCTGGGCAACGCCTACTACTATTTCGAGTCCAAGGACTCCATCGTCCACGAGCTGTTCCGGGAACTGCTCGAGGAGCACCGCGGGGCCACGTGGCCGCTGTTGGTGCCGGGAAACAACCTGGAGACGAACCTGCGCATTGCCTTGGACAAGGCCCTGGAAATCATGTCGCCTTTCCACGAGTTCGGGCCTGCGTTTATCCGCACGGCCTTCGCCGGATCCAACGCGGAACTCGGCCATGTCCAGCGAGCCCTCGAACTTGGCCTGTGGCGGCAGGTGGTGGCAGCCAGCAGGCCCCTGCCCCCGATGGCCATCCGCACGGATCTCCCCCAGCTGCTGTGGCTGATTCAACGGGGCATTTTCCTTTTCTGGGCGTATGACACCTCCCCCGGTGCCGGACGCAGCCATCGGCTCATCAAGAACGTCGCCCCGGTGGTCGCCCGTCTGGTCGTGCTCTCGCGCATGCCCGTTGTCCGCAGCATTCTCGATGACGTCCTATCACTGGTGCGCGCCGCGTCCTGACCCAAGCGGCCCCCGTATTGGCACACTGCCCAACGTGCCCCGGAATCCGCCGCCGCAGGCGTAGAGTCGGTCTTGACCCCTTGCGAGGGGCGCGAAAGCGCAACGGCCACCACGGATCGGCACGCTTTTGGCGTCCCAAGTCGTTTGTCCCTTGCCGTCCTTGGAACAGGAGCCGCCAGATGCCATTCGAGTCCACAAGCCTCCCCCCGTGGGTCCGCTCCTTTGCCCTGCTTCGCGACCGCACGGTCGTCCGTGACGAATCGGGACGACTGCAAAGCCGCTCCGAAGACGGAAGCAACCACGAAATCACCTGTGCCTGGCCCACGCCGGAGGGGCTCCCAGCCCTGCTGGGCGACCCCAACCTAACGGAGCACCGAGGACAAACGAGGCTGACATTCCTGGGCGCCCCCGACGAGGCGGTCGTCCGGGAACTTACCTCGCGGGGCTGGAGCCTGAGCGATCGGCGCGTACTGCTGGTCGCCCTGGCCAGCGACGTGGAGCAAGTGGTGTCGCTGCCGGAAACGGCAACCCTCTTCGAGGCCCCCATGGACGACTATGACGTGGTCGAAATTGCAGATTTCGATGCCCCGGCAGGCAGGGGACGGATCCGCTTCGGTGAGGGCTTTGCCCTGCTCGGCGATCCGAGCATCACCGCAACCTCGAACGTCGAGCAATTCCGTGCCGCGATCCTGGCGAACCTTGCTGCCATGGCGGACGGCCAGGGGCTGCCGGTCCTTTTCATGGTCACCAACGCGGACACCGCCGCCGGAACGCGCGCCGAGCGCGCAGCCGGCTGGTCCAACGCGACGCAACTGACCACCTTCACCAAGGCATAGTCTGCGCCCGGCCTGCCCGGCACGGGCCGTGCGCTCGCGTGCGGGTCGGCGGGTGCGGGAAACCACCCTAAAATGAATGCATGACTTCTGCCTCCACCGGGATCCGTCCCGCCGTTACCCTGACCATCGCCGGCTCCGAAGCAACCGGTGGCGCCGGCGCCCAGGCCGACCTCAAGACCTTCCAGGAACTGGGAACCTACGGGATCGTCGCATTGACCTGCATCGTCTCCTTCAATCCGAAGGACAACTGGAACCACCGCTTCGTGCCGGTCGAGGCGCAGGTGATCGCCGACCAGCTCGAGGCGATCCAGACCTGCTACGCCGACGACCTGAAGACCGTCAAGCTCGGCATGATGGGCTCGCCCGCCACCATCGACACGGTGGCGGCCGCGCTGAAGGACCAGGCATGGGACAACGTCGTGCTGGACCCGGTGCTGATCTGCAAGGGCCAGGAGCCGGGCCACGCCCTGGACACCGACGAGGCCCTGAAAACGAACCTGCTGCCGCTGGCCACATTCGTCACGCCCAACCACTTTGAGGCAGAGTCCCTCTCCGGGATGAGCATCAACAACGTCGAGGACCTGGCCGAGGCCGCCAAGAAGATCCACGCGATCTCCGGCGCGGCGGTGCTGGCCAAGGGCGGAATCCGCTTGGCCGGCAGCGAGGCCGTGGATGTGTTCTACGACGGCGAGACCCTCGAAGTGCTTTCGGCCCCGAAGGTCGGCGAAGTCGCCGTGTCGGGTGCCGGATGTTCGCTTGCCGCGGCCATCACCGCCGAGCTGGCCAAGGGCGAGACGCCGCTGCAGGCCGCACGCAACGCCAAGGCCTTTGTCACCGAGGGCATCAAGAACCGCGTTTCCTCCGCAGCCCCCTTCGACGCTTTGTGGCAGGGTGGCGCACGCTAGGGTTCAACGCCCCCACATTCGGTAAAACGCTGGTCCCGTGCACGCACGGGACCAGCGTTTATTGCGTTTTCCCCGGAAACGCTTCCGAAGCACAGGCACTCTGCCCGCGGGATGCTGCGGTGGCGTCCTTGCCCGATGCCAACCGCACCTTCCCGCGCGCAGTGCCGGCGCTACGGGCGGTGAGACTCCCCAAGAGATTCACCGACTGCACACAGGCTATCGATCGCTTCCGACACTTTGCCGCCGGGGCACGGAAACCTTACTGGTCACGGCGCCGCGGACGATGGGCAAGCCGGGCCGCGGGCCTTCCCGCCGGGTTTCAGGCAATTGCCAAGACATTTTTCGATAATTCTCAAACAACCCCTTGATATGTGCCGCGACTCACATAGTATGTGGCGTGGGACGGGCCCCGATAAGCGGTCAGGGGATTCTTCCCGCACCACTCTCACCTGAATCAAGGAGAACCATGTCCAACCCGCGTCGTCACAGACTTGCGCGGACGATCTTGGCTTCGGCCTCGGGGCTTGCCCTGGCCGTCACCATGTCCGTCCCTTCCCTTGCGGCACCTCCCACGATCGACCCTGCACCGGGTGCGGATTCGCCGTCCCTCGGCGGCCTTGCCCCCAAGGCACTGAAGAACCTGAAGGTCTCCGGGCCCCTGGCCCTGGCCAAGGGCGAGGTCTCCGTCTACGTGCAGTTCGAGGGCGAAGGCGCCTTCGAGGCCACCCAGCCGGACAGCGCCAAGGCCCCCCGCGGCAAATCGGTCAAGAACCCCGCCAAGGTCAAGGAAATCCGCGCCGGCATCACGGCCAAGGGCAAGGCCGCGGCCAAGGCCGCCAAGGCCGACGTCATATACACGACCACCAACTCCCTTCCGGGAGTGGCGCTGCGCGGGGACGCCGAGGCCTTGCGTGCCTTGGCCTCGCGCTCCGACGTCAAGAAGATCACCGCGATCGTGCCCAAGACGCAGGAGAACAAGAACGCCGACATCGACACCCGCGCCCTCGAGGCGTGGACCACGCTGCAGGAGACCGGCGAGGGTATCCGGATCGCGGTGCTGGACACCGGCATCGACTACACGCACGCCGGCTTCGGCGGCCCCGGCACGCTCCAGGCCTACACCGAGGCACAGTCCTCCAACGACCTGCCGGCCGCGGACTCCGGGCTCTACGACCCGGCCAAGTTCATCGGCGGCTGGGACCTGGTGGGCGACGACTACAACGCCGACCCGAGCGCACCCGACTACCAGCCGGTCCCACATCCCGATTCCAACCCGCTGGACTGCGCCGCGGCCGGACACGGCACCCACGTCGCCGGATCGGCCGCCGGCTTCGGAGTGAATGCCGACGGAACCACGTTCGACGGGGACTACACCACGCTCACCGCCGACGAGGTGGCGGGCATGCGCATCGGCCCGGGCAGCGCCCCCGAGGCCTCGCTCGTCGGCATCCGCGTCTTCGGCTGCGGCGGCTCCTCCGCCGTGGTCGGGCAGGCCCTGGACTTCGTCCTGGACCCCAACAACGACGGCAACTTCGATGACCGCGCCCAGGTCGTGAACATGTCACTCGGTTCGGACCACGCACCCGCGGACGACCCGGAAAACGACATCGTCAACGCACTGACGGATCTCGGCATCCTCTCGGTCGTGGCCTCCGGCAACGCCGGGGACGTCACCGACGTCGGCGGCTCGCCGGGCAACGCCCGCTCCTCGCTGACGGTGGCCAACTCCGTGGCATCCAGGGTCACCCTCGACGGCATCACCGTCAACGCACCGGCGGAAGCCGCAGGAAACGCCGCCGGCCAATACTCGGCCAACTTCAACTACACCGCAGCCGACCCGGCAACGCTGACCGGCGACGTCGTCATGGCACCGGAATCAAACGCCTTCGGCTGCTCCGCCTTCGAGCCCGGTTCCCTGACCGGCAAATGGGTCTGGCTGCAGTGGAGCGAGAACCTCGAGTTCCCCTGTGGCTCGGGCACCCGCTTCAACAACGCCGAGGCCGCAGGCGCCACCGGCGTCATCCTCGACTCCGAGGTCTCGGTCTTCGAGGCCGGCATCGCCGGCAACGCCACGATTCCGGGCGCCCAGTTCACCAAGGCCCACTCTGACCGGCTCCGCCCCTTCGCCGAGGCCGGAACGCTGAACCTCACCCTTGACCCGGCCCTGGTCGGCACGGCCGCGGCCGAATCCGGTCTCGGAGACACCCTGAATTCCTCCTCCTCGCGCGGCGTACACGGCTCGGAGGGCATCGTGAAGCCCGACGTCGCCGCCCCCGGAACACTCATCGGATCGGTCGGCGTCGGAACCGGCACCGGCCCGGCCGTCATGTCCGGCACCTCCATGGCAACCCCGCACACCGCGGGCATTGCCGCCCTGGTGGCGGGAAGCGGCGACTACACCGCACTGCAGGTCAAGTCGATCGTGATGAACACCGCGGCGGTGGACATCCTGGCCGCCAACGGCAAGGCCTACGGCCCCAACCGCGTCGGTTCCGGCCGGGTCGTGGCGGATGCCGCGATCAGCACGCCGGCCTACGCCTTTGCCACGGCAGACCCGGATCTGACCACCGTGGTCTTCGGGGTTGTCGAGGTGGACAAGACCAAGTACAAGGCGGCAAAGTCCATCACCGTGGTCAACAAGTCCGACGAGACCCAGACCTACAACGTGAAGTACGTCCCGGCCACCGAGATCCCGGGCGCGAGCTACAGCCTGGACCGCAGCAAGGTCACCCTCACGGCCGGGGCCAGCACCCAGGTCAAGGTCACCCTGAACGTGGATGCCCGCAAGTACGCCAAGACCATCGACCCGACCATGGACCGGACGCAGCTTGGCCTGCCGCGGGCCTGGGTCGCCGATGTCTCGGGCCGCGTGGAGCTGAGCAGCTCCAGCGCGCCGACGCTGCGCGTCCCGGTCCATGCGGCACCGAAGCTGGTGTCCGACATGGCGGCAAAGAGCATCAAGCTCGCCGCCGGCGCCACCTCCGGCACCATCGACCTTGCCGGCGATGACATCCGCGCAGGATCCGGCGACACCCAGGTGGTTTCGCTGGTTTCCGCCTTCGAGCACGGCGCCTCCTCGGACCGCCTGCCCGACAGCGCCGACGAGGTTCCCGGTGCCCGGGAGATGGACCTGCAGCACGTCGGTGCCGCCTCCACGGCACCCACTGCGGGAGCGGCCGACGGCCTGCTCAACTTCGGTGTCAGCACCTGGGGGAACTGGGCCCACCTGGCCGGCGCCACCGAGGTCGACATCGAGATCGACACCAACGGCGACGGGGTGGCCGACTTCGTCACCTTCAACACCTACGTCGACGAACTTGATGCCGACCTGGTGGCCACCTACAGCCTGCAGTCCTTCGAGCAGGTGGATCTGCAGCTGCTCAACGGGCTGACCGGTGATGTCGATTCCAACACCTTCGACACCAACGTGGCAGGCTTCCCGGTGTCCCTGGCGGCCCTGGGCCTGGAGGGGTCAAGCGCCCCGATTTCCTACCGCGTGAGCACGTATTCCTTCTACAACTCCGATGATTCCGGTGCCCTGGCCCCGGTGGACGAGACCGATTGGATCGGCTTCAATGCGATCGCCCCGGAATTGTCCTTCGCCGGTGCCGGAACCGTGTTTGCCGACCTCGACAAGAACAAGCTGACCGCCACCATCGCCTCGGCGACCACGGACGCCAAGGCACTGTTCCTGCACCTGCACAACGCCTCGGGCAACCGCGCCCAGGTGGTGGATGTCCAGGTGCGCAACTAACACGCAGTAACCATGCCGGGTGGAGACTCGGCACCCAGGGCGCGGTCCGGGGTTTGGGCAGTGGATTTCCTTTCACTCCCCTTCCCCCGGGCCGCGCCCTTCCGGTTGCCGGCGGTACCCGGGGCCAGGCTCGGACCCATTGATGATGTGCCGGTCTTCGAGGCCCTGCCCCGGCAGCTTCCCGCCGGTTCGGTGGCAGCCCACCGCGGCCCCGGAGTCGGCGCCCGGACGCACGTTTCCGGTCCCGACGAGCCATTGCCGGCCTTCAGCGTGACCAGGACGTTCATCGCCGCCGGCGTCCTGCGTGCCGTCGATGCCGGGCTGCTCACGCTCGCCGACCCTCTGGCCGCAAGCCAGGACCTTCCGGGGCCCCGTTCTCCACGCCCGCGGACCTGCTTGGCTTCGGAGACCCCTTTTCCGACTCCACCCCGTTGTTCAACTCGGCACTGTCCCCCGCCGCGCGCGCGGCGTTCCTGGACTCGGTTCCCGCCCCGGCGGCGGCGCCTTGGCGCGAACCACACTACGGTGCAGGGGTCATGGTCGACCGTCGGCTGCGGATCCGGGGCCACGGCGGTGCGGTACCGGCTACCGCGCTCATTTGTCCCGGCACCACGGACTTCAGCCCGGAATCCGCCCTGGTTTCCCTGTTGGGTTCGGCAGGCTGAGGGGCCCAGCCAACTGGCGGCTGGGCCTCTTGCCGCGCCTCTAGCGTTCTTCCTTGACCCGGAGCACGTGCAGCGCCGCGGCGTCGATAATGCGGGCAAACTCAGGGTCCTTGCCCGCCTTGGAATACAACGCACCGGCGATGGCCGGCATGTTTCCGGCGTCGACGCAGAGCATCATGGTTCCCCCGGCCTCGAAGAAGCGCACGGCACGGGTGCCATGGCCCCAGGGTCCCAGCTGCGCGGCGTCGCACAAGTCGTCCGAAACGATGATTCCGTTAAACCCGAGGTCCTCGCGCAGCATCCCGCGCATGATGGTCGAGGAGAACGGGGCAATGTTCTTGGCATCGATCTTGGAGTAGCGGGCGTTCGAGACCATCACCCAGTCGTTGCCGGCGGCGATGCCTTCACGGAACGGCTTGAGATAGGCGTCGTCCCTGGTGGTTTGGCTGTCGGTGACATCCTTTGCGACGTCGGTGTTCTTGGTGACGCGTCCGAGGCCCGGGAAATGCTTGATGACGGGGTCCACGCCTGCCGCCAGCATCCCGGCGGAGAAGGCCCGGGAAGCGGCCGAGACGGTCCGCGGGTTGTATCCGTATTCGCGTTTCCAGTAGCCGATCGGCCCGTTGGAGGGGGCGAAGGAGGCCGACGGTACGGTGTCGGCCACCGGGGCCAGATTGACGTTGATTCCCGCCGCGGCCAGTTCCTTGCCCCAGTCGGCGGCTCGCTCGCGCAGCGTCCCGGCGGCCCAGCCGCCCTGGGTCAGGGCGGCCGGCAACGAGGAGAAGCCGCTGCCCTTCAGGACCTGGACGGAACCGCCTTCCTGGTCCGTGGCCACGAACGGGTCAACGTCCGCCGACAAGGCCTTGGAGATGGTTGATTCGACCCGTTCAACTGCCGCCGCCGTGGCTTCGGTCCCGGCGCTGCTTCGGCCCTTCAGAAAGAAGTTCCCCAGCTCGTGGTCGGCGATGATCGCGCGGTCGGCCGCGCTGCTGCCGGTTGCCGGGAAGCCAACCATGAGGACTTGGCCGATTCTTTCCTTGAGGCCCATTGACGCGAGCGTTTTTTCGGCGGCGCCTTGCTCCGGTGTCGGTGTGGGCCGGGTGCTAGGTGCCGCCGACGATGGTTGGCTTGGGCCTGGGGCCGCCGATGGCGCCGGGGACGAAGAAGACGCGGTGCTTCCGGGCGCCGAAATGCCCGGGGTGCTTGTGGGGGCGGGCGCAGGGTTCGGGGCACAACCGGCCAACGCCAGAGCGGGAAGGAACACCAGCGGGAGTATCCTGCGGCGCAGGGAAGTCGTTGCTCGTGAATTGCTCATGGTGCGCAGCCTCTCTTCTCCAACATCTTCAGCGTGCCAGAAAAAAGGCGGGACGGGGCATTTGAACCCACAAATCGTGACGAGACACTCGTCGCCTTCCGGGTCGGCGCG
>NZ_JAHRED010000011.1 GCF_019084045.1 Paeniglutamicibacter quisquiliarum | reverse complement strand
TACTAAGTTATTACATGTTTCTCGCTCTGTCAAATCAGCTTTTCGCTGATCTACTTCGCTATAAAACACGGTTTCTATCAACGATTAATCGTTGTTATAAGAAAGTTTTTATCATTCGCGGCTAGAAGCTTTTCGCTTGCCTTGGCCGCGGCGACTTAGAAAACAATACACAGGTTTCCCGTACACGGCAAATCGACGGATCCTGCCTTCGGTTACCCGTGGTTCCCCCAAATCAACCGGGTTTATCGGCAAATCGGGGGTACAAAGCAAAAAACCGGTGCGGGGTCGTTGCCGTGATTCACAGCACTCCCCCGCACCGGCCTGATTGCATTGTTAGCAACCCATGGCTTCGTTCCCCTGTTTAGGCGACTTCAACTACTGCCAAGTTCTTTTTTCCACGGCGAACCAAGAGGTAGCGTCCGTGCAGAAGATCCGCCCGGTTCACCACTGCCTCATGGTCCGAGTACTTCACGTTGTTGATGTACGCACCGCCTTCACTGACCGTGCGGCGGGCAGCCGACTTGGATTCGGAAAGGCCGGATGCCATCAAGACCGAGACGATATCCAGCTCATCGCCCGTGACGGTGGTGCTTTTGAGTTCCTGTGTTGCAGCGCGAAGCGTTGCCTCGTCCATGTCGCCGAGTTCGCCTTGGCCAAAGAGTGCGGCCGAAGCGGCAATCACCTTTTCCGTGGCTTCCACGCCGTGGACCAACGACGTCACCAAGTAGGCGAGTTCCTTCTGGGCCTTGCGGGCGAACGGACGCTCGGCAACTTCCTGCTCGAGGGCATCGATCTCGGCCCGAGTCAGGAACGTGAAGACCTTCAAGCGGGAGATCGCATCGGCATCCGCCGTGTTCAGCCAGAACTGGTAGAAGGTGTACGGGCTGCACATCTCCGCATCCAACCAAATGGCATTTCCTTCGGACTTGCCGAACTTGGTGCCGTCGGAGTTGGTGATCAGCGGGGTGCCGTAGGCGTATGCGCTCTTGCCCTCGACCTTGCGAATCAAGTCGGTGCCGCTGGTGAGGTTTCCCCACTGGTCCGAGCCACCGGTCTGCAGGGAGCATCCGTAGAGCTGGTGCAGCTTCAGGTAGTCATAGCCCTGCAGGACCTGGTAGCTGAATTCGGTGTAGCTGATGCCCTCGTCCGAGTTCAGGCGGGCGGCAACGGTTTCCTTCTTGATCATGGTGCCCACGCGGAAGTACTTGCCGACCTCGCGCAGGAAGTCGATGGCGCTCAGGTTGGCGGTCCAGTCGAGGTTGTTGACCATGCGTGCCGCGTTCTCGCCCTCGAAGGAGAGGAAGCGGGCAACCTGCTCCTGCAGCTTGCCTACCCATTCGGCGACCGTTTCCTTGGTGTTCAGCACACGCTCGGCCGTCTGGCGCGGATCGCCGATCAGGCCGGTGGAACCGCCGACCAGGCCCAGGGGCTTGTGGCCGGCCAGCTGCAGGCGCCGCATGTTCAGCAGCTGCACCAGGTTTCCCAGGTGCAGCGACGGTGCGGTGGGGTCGAAACCGCAGTAATAGGTAATGGACTCCTCGGAGAGAACCTTTTCCAGCTCGGCTTCATCGGTGGATACGTGGACCAGGCCACGCCACTTCAGTTCCTGCCAGATGTTTTCAAACGACGGATCATTACTTTGTCCCGACAGTGCGGGATTCTGCTCAATTTCAGACACCCTACTAAATTAGCAGTCTCCGCCCGGAATTACGCTTCCGTGTCAATGCCCGCCGGGATCGAGCCCTCGGCCAGGATCCGCAGGCGCTGCGTGGTGCGGGTCATCGCAACATACAGGTCCCCGACGGTGCCCTCGACTTCGTCGATCAATTCCTGCGGTTCAAGGACAAGCACCACATCGAATTCGAGGCCCTTGGCCTCGCGTGCTCCAAGCACGACGATGTCCTGGCTCAGCCCTCCCGAGCCGGTGCCCACGCGGCGCCCGTATTGCTCGACCACCGCGGAGCGGACCTGCGACAGGCGGGACTCGGGCACGATGACCGCCAGCAGCCCGCCGTCGGCGATCGCAACCTCTTCGGGCAGGACCTCGCGCAGCTTGGGCAACAGCTGGCCCGCCTCCAGGCGGTCCACCAGCGGCGGCCACTGGCCCTCGCGCACGGCCTTGGGCGTGGAGATCTTGAGCCCCGCGGCGTGGGCGACCCGGGTCGCGGCGGCGGCGATCTGCATGGGGGTCCGGTAGTTGACCGTCAATTCCTCAAGGGTGAAGCGCTGGGCCACGAACGGCTTCATGGCCTGGGCCCAGCTGCTGGCGCCCGAGGCCGAGGAGGTCTGGGCGATGTCGCCCACCACGGTGAATGACTTCAGCGGGCAGCGGCGCATCAGCAGTCGCCACTGCATCGGGGAAAGCTCCTGGGCCTCGTCGACCACCACGTGCCCGTAGGCCCAGTTGCGGTCGGCCACCGCACGCTCGGCGGCCGTTTGGCGTGCCTCGGTCTCCTGGTTCATGTCTGCCAGGTCCTGGGCCTCGACCAGCCCGTCGATGCCGGCGTTGAAGAGCATCTCGTTGACGTTGCGCAGGGTCGCCTCGGCGTTTTCCAGGTCGCGCTTGAGCTGCGCCTCGACACCGGCGTCCTTGTTGCCCACGGCCTTGAAGTCGCCAAGCAGGTCGGCTGCCTCGTCCAGCAGCGGCACGTCGGCCTCGGTCCAGGGAGCCCCGGGCTCGCGGTGCAGCGCCTTGAGCTCGCGGGCGTTCAGCTGCGGCGCGGCGGCGGCGAGCAGGTCCTCCTTGGCGAAGAGTTCCTCCAGCAGCGACTGCGGCGTCAGCGGCATCCAGCAAAGGTTCAGCGCGATGCGCACATCGCGTGACTCGCGCACTTCCTGGACCAGGTAGCTGCGGTCCACGGCATTGCCGTTGCCGGCGGAATCCTCGAGGACCTGCTGCAGCTGCTCGGCCAGCTCGCGGATCAGGATCTTGGTGAACACCTCGCGGGCCTCGTTGTGCGGCTTGCGGGAGGCACGCGCCTTGTCGCGGGCGTGGCGCACCTGGCCGCGGGTCAGCACCAGGCGGGTGCCCTCGACCACGACGCGGCGGTCCTCGGCCAGCAGCCGCTGGCGATTGGAAACCGCCTTGGCCACGACCTTGGCCATGAACGCCTTGCCCTTGATGCGGGCTGTCTCCCGGTTGTGCTCGGGCACGGCGCGCAGGCCCGGGTACAGCTCCCCGACGGAGGACATGACCACGCCGGTCTCGCCCAGGGAGGGCAGCACGCGTTCGATGTAGCGCATGAAGGAGGAGGACGGGCCGACCAGCAGCACGCCGGCGCTCTTGAGGCGTTCGCGGTGTTCGTAGAGCAGGAAGGCCGCGCGGTGCAGCGCCACGGCGGTCTTTCCGGTGCCCGGTCCGCCTTGGACCACCAACACCCCGGCCAGCGGGGAGCGGATGATCCGGTCCTGCTCGGCCTGGATGGTGCCCACGATGTCGCCCATGCGGCCGGTGCGCTTCTGCGTCAGCGCCGCCATCAGCGCTCCCTCGCCCTGCAGGTCGTCGTCCTCGGCGAAGAGCTCGGTGTCCAGCACCTCGTCGTCGATGCCCAGCACGGTGCGTCCGCGCAGCATCAGGTGCCGGCGGCGGCGCACGCCCTGCCGGTGCAGCGCGGTGGCCTGGTAGAAGGCCGCCGCCTCCGGGGCCCGCCAGTCCACCATCAGGCGCGTGAGGTCATCGTCGGTCATGCCGATGCGGCCGATGTAGCGCGGCGAACCGTCTTCCTCGCCGGAGCGGTTCACGTCATCGTCAAGGTCCAGCCGCCCGAAGACCAGCCGGTCCTCCACGGCGTTCAGCTGTGCCAGGCGGTCTTCATACAGTGCGGCGAAGGAGTCGCGTTCGGACACGTTCTGGATGGATCCCTGCGCCCCGCCGCGGCGGGTGCGGTTCAACTGCTCGAGCTTTTCGGCACGCAGTTCATCCAGGCGGGTGTAGAGCATCGAAACGTAGTTGCGTTCGGCTTCGAGCTCCGGTTGAACGGTCGTGGACTCTGGCATTCAGCACTCCCTGATGAAACAAATCGTGGACAGACCAGTTTACGCTCTGTCGCACCGGGTATTTGACCGGTCGCCATGGGGCGGGCGCCCCGGTGGCGGCAGGCGGTTGTTGCTAGACGAGCTGGAGCGAATGCACCTGCAGGCCGGAGAGCCTTTCGCGCCCGCCCAGGTCCTGCAGCTCAAGGACCACTCCGACCCCGATGACGTTCGCGCCGACCATGCCCAGGAGCCGGGCGGCGGAGCCGACGGTGCCGCCGGTGGCCAGCACGTCGTCAAGGATCAGCACCCGGGTGCCCGGGGCGACGTCGTCGCGGTGCAGTTCCAGGGTTCCGGTGCCGTATTCCAGGGTGTACTCGTCGCGGTGCACCGGCCGGGGCAGCTTGCCGGCCTTGCGCACGGTGACCATGCCGGTTCCCGTGGCGTAGGCAGCGGCCGCCGCCAGCACGAAGCCGCGGGCCTCGAGTCCGGCGATGACGTCGAACTGTCCGGCGAAGGGGGCGACGATCTCATCGACCATGCGGCGCAGCCCGGCGGCGTCGGCGAAGGCCGGTGTCAGGTCCTTGAACGAGATCCCCGCGCTGGGGTAGTCGGGAACGATTTCGCACAGTCGGTCAAGGAGGTCGCTTATGCTCTCAGGCTCTGGATTCACCCGACTAGTCTAGTCCCTTTGGCCGCGCGCCCTGCGCGGCGCCGCCTTCCGGTACGGCGAGACGCTGGGCTCGCCCGGAAGCCAGAAACGGTACGGGTACTCGTCCCCGCCGCCTCTTCCGGCCACCCCGGTGCGCGGGCCGGACAGGTGCTCCGGCGGGGAGGCGGCCAGCCTGTCCAGCCCCAGGTCGGGGCCCGGAGGCGCCGCGGTTCCGTTGCGGAAGCGGGCAGTATTGTGTTCCAGCGTCAGCCCGAGGCCCTGGGCCAGCCGCGCGGGGCCGCTGAGCAGCCTGACGGCCGGTCCCCCGGGGTTGCCGCGCCTGGCCGTCGCCGCCTCGAGGCCGGTGACGATCTCCCCGGCGCGCAACAGCACCGCCGAGGCCGTGCCTTCGGTCCCGCACACCACATTGGCGCAAAAGTGCATCCCGTAGGTGAAGTAGACGTAGGCGGTGCCCGGAGGGCCGAACAGGCCGGCGTTGCGTGCGGTCTTTCCCCGGTAGGCATGGGAACCGGGGTCCAGGGCACCGTCGTAGGCCTCCACCTCGGTCAGCCGAACCACCACCAGCTGCCCGCTGATGAAGGTCGAGACATGGGCTCCGAGCAGGTGCGGAGCCAGCTGCAGCGATCCCAGCCGGAGCAATTCATCTTGCACGTCCATCACCACGTCGCCGCCGTCAGGGTTGCAGGGCTAGTTGCGGGCCTTCAGCCCGGAGGGCCAGGGGCCCAGCTCCGGAAGGTCGGCACCGTCCGCGCCGGCGGTGGCCTGCACCGGGCCCAGCGGCTTGCGCCCGGCCAGCCACGCGGCCAGGTCGAAGTCGGTGCCGCTGAGCACCGTGACGTCATCGCCGTTTCCCAGGGAAATGCGCTGGGCGCCGTGCGGCTGAAGGATGTAGCGCCTGGATTCGGGCACCCGCACCGCGAGCTCGTCGAAGAGGTGGGCGCAGAACGCCGGTTCCCAGTCGGCGACCGAGCGCGCCAGCAACAGGTCGGAGGAGTGAATGACCAGTTCGCGCCAGATGGCGTAAAACAGGTCCTGGACGCTGCCGCCGCCGCGGAACCCGGTGGCAAGGTCCCACTCCCCTGCGCTGATGCCGCGGATGCTGGCCTCCAGTGCGGCGAGGGACTCGTCGGTCCGCGCCACCAAGGCCTCGGCACGCATCAGCGCAGTCATCTCGATGGCAGCTTCCCTGCCCTCGATTCCCCCGTCGTACATCGGGAATGGCTCGTCGGCGCCGGCGGTGTCCAGCTGACGTGTTGCGGCCCGGCTGAATCCGTCGATGTGGGCCAGCAGCTGGGCCCGCTTCCATCCAGGCAGGGCACTGGGTTCGGCTGCTGCCGCGGCATCCACGGTGGCCGCCAATGCGCGTAGGTCCGACAGGGAGGTGAGGATCCTGGTCGTCAGGTCCTGTGGCGTGAGCTCGGTCATACCCACACCCTATCGGCAGATGCAGCCGGAAATCACGAAGGCGGGGCCCGCCAAGTGTGGTGGGCCCCGCCCTGGGATCGTGGATCGGGGTGCGCTATCCGGCGTAGGCGCGCACCGGAACCAGTGCGTCCTTCAGGGCGGCCAGTTGCGCGGCGACGGCCGAGGGGGCGGTGCCGCCCTGGGCGCTGCGCGAGTTCAGCGAGCCCTCGGTGGACAGCACGCTGCGGACCTCGGGGGTCAGGTGCTCCGAGATCCCCGAGTATTCGGCGTCGGACAGGTCCCACAGCTCGACGCCCTTGGACTCGGCCAGCTTCACTGCCGCGCCGGAGAGTTCGTGTGCCTCGCGGAACGGCACGCCCTGGCGGACAAGCCACTCGGCGATGTCGGTGGCCAGGGCAAAGCCCAGCGGTGCGAGCTCGGCCATGCGGTCCGTGTTGAACTTCAGCGTGGCGATCATGCCGGAGACGGCAGGCAGCAAGAGCTCCAGGGTGTCGGTCGCATCGAAGACCGGCTCCTTGTCTTCCTGCAGGTCGCGGTTGTAGGCCAGCGGCAGCGCCTTGAGCGTGGCCATCAACCCGGTCAGGTTGCCGATCAGGCGTCCGGCCTTGCCGCGGGCCAGCTCGGCCACGTCGGGGTTCTTCTTCTGCGGCATGATCGAGGAACCGGTGGAGAAGGCGTCGTCGAGGGTGACAAAGGAGAACTCCTTGGTGGCCCAGAGGATGACTTCCTCCGAGATGCGCGAAAGGTCGATCCCGATCATGGCAGCGACCCAGGCGTATTCGGCGAACACGTCGCGGGCGGCGGTGCCGTCGATCGAGTTCCAGGCGGCGGAGTCGAAGCCGAGCTCGGCCGCCACGGCGTTGGGGTCCAGGCCCAGCGAGGAACCGGCCAGGGCGCCGGAGCCGTACGGGGAAACCGCGGCGCGCTTGTCCCAGTCCGCCAGGCGCTGGACGTCGCGCAGCATTGCCCAGGCGTGGGCCAGCAGGTGGTGGGAGAGCAGGATCGGCTGTGCGTGCTGCAGGTGGGTGCGGCCGGGCATGGCGGCGTTGGGGTGCGCCTCGGCCTGCTCGATGAGCGCGTCGATGGTGGCCAGCACGCCGCGGGCAATGATGCGGGCGTGGTCGCGCAGGAACATGCGGCCGAGGGTCGCGATCTGGTCGTTGCGCGAGCGGCCGGCACGGAGCTTGCCGCCCAGCGCGGTACCGGCACGCTCGATCAGTCCGCGCTCGAGGGAGCCATGGACGTCCTCGTCGGAATCGGAGGCAACGTAGGCACCGGAGACGACATCGGCTTCCAGCTCATCCAGCGCCGCGATCATGCCGGCCAGCTCGGCTTCGTCCAGCAATCCCGCGGTGTGCAGCACGCGGGCGTGGGCGCGGGATCCGGCGATGTCATAGCGGGCCAGCCGCCAGTCGAAGTGCGTGGACTTGCTCAGCGCCGCCAGGGCGTCCGCCGGGCCTCCGGCAAATCGTCCGCCCCAGAGTGCGCCTTCGTTTGTTGCCGATCCCATGTTAATCCTTCCGTGTGCCCGTCACGGGCGCCGGTTCGAGAGGTGTCCAAATCCAGTGTCCATCCTAGTGCAGGGCGGTTCCCCGGCCCCGGATGCAACGCCCGATTCTTAATACTTATTCACTAGTCTACATAATTATTCACGCGTCATGCCGCCGGCAACCTCCGGGCGGCCGCCCGGTACGATTTGGGTATGACCGATTCGAACACCCCCGACGCCTTGTCCGAGGAAGAGCTCGCGTTCCTGCACTCCATTTTCGACCTGGCCCGCGAGGGAAACACCGAGAAGCTGATGGCCATCATCGACCAGGGAATCCCCGCGGATCTCACCGACGCCAAGGGCGACACGCTGATGATCCTGGCCGCCTACAACGGCCACGACGCGACCGTCTCCGCCCTGCTCGAGCGCGGCGCCGACATCAACCGCCTCAACGACAAGGGCCAGGGCGCACTGACCTGCGCGGTGTTCCGCAAGAACGAGCCACTGACGCGGCTGCTGCTCGCCCGCGGCGCGGATCCGCGCCTCGGGGCCCAAAACGCCCTGGCAGTCACCCAGATGTTCGACCTGCCCGAGTTCAAGGCAGTGATCGAGGAGTACCTCTAGGAGCCCGGCCCGCCTGTGGCCGCGCCGGCAGCGGGCGCCAGCCGCGCGGCGCCCGCACCTTCCCCGGGCGCGCCCGACGCGTCCACGTCAATCGCCGGCCGGAGCATCCCGCCCAGGTCACACAATTGCCCCGTGGCCCCGTTTCCGGCCGACGTTTCGGCTTTGCTCTAGTCACACCTGAGAATCCACTGTGGGCCCCTCCACAAGATCGGGACCGACGCGTATCGTGGTGTTTATCAGGTGTTCTGGATCACTGACAGGAGCGAAGAAATGCATATCGACATCGTGCGTGGAGACATCACCGATCAAAAGGTCGATGCGATCGTCAATGCTGCCAATCCATCCCTGCTCGGTGGCGGCGGCGTCGACGACGCAATCCATGCGGCCGCGGGCCCGGCACTGCTGGCCGAATGCCGGAAGCTGAGGGCCACGACCCACCCCGACGGCCTTGCCTCCGGGCTCGCATTGGCCACCGGCGCCGGCGACCTGCCGGCCCGCTGGGTCATCCACTCTCCCGGGCCGAATCGCCACGTGGGGCAGACCAATCCCAAGACGCTGTCGCAGTGCTTCACCAATTCCCTTTACGTCGCCTCCCGCCTGGGCGCCACCAGCGTGGCGTTTCCCGCCATCGGGGCGGGTGCCTACGGCTGGGACCCGGAGGACGTTGCCGCGATCGCCGCCCGCGCGATCCACGATTGGTTCGAGATGTACCTTCATTCGACATCGATTCACCGGGTGGTGTTGGTTGCCTACAACGACGCTGTTGAATCCGCGTTCCACAAGGCCTTCGACACTCCGCGCACCGAGAGCGAGCTCGTCCACGGGCCATAGCGCCCGTCGGCGCTCCGGCCGCACATGATTTCCACCAGGGACTCCCCGCGCAATCTGCCCGGGGAGTCCCTGTGGCCATTAAGGGCTCGGCCCGGTTGCTGCGGCACGCGAATCCGGGCGCGCTGGCTCAGCCCAACTTGGCCGCTTCGACCAGCTGCACTTCAAAGCCCGCCTTCAAGCCGCGAATGTAGTCGCTTGCCGGCACCAGCCCACCCAGGACCAATTCGAAAACGATCTCCCTGCCGTCGCGGCGGCTCTTGGCGAGGCCGGCATCGACAAGGATGCGCAGGTGCTTGGCCGTGGCCTGCCGACTGATACCCAGTGGCGCACTCAGTCGCGAGGCACTGCTCGCATTCTCACCTAGGAGCTTGAGCATCCGGCGACGCGTGGCGTCCGAGAGTGCTGCAAAAATCAATTGTGATTCGGCCGCATCCGGCTGCCCAATCATTTTCCGCCCAGATAACGCTGCGCCGCGAGCATCTCGGCTTCCCACCCGCGGGTGTTGGCACTAATGGCATGCCGATGCGCCTCGGCATCGAAGGCGGCGAATCCACTCTCCATGACCCGCAGCCTTACCGCGCCGGAATGTGTGGGTTCGATCCAGAACTCAACGAGCGTGTTGGGCACCGGATCGTCCCACTCATGACCGCCCAGGGAACGGAACGCCGCGTAGCGCGGGGCATCGAGGGTAACGGTCTCAAATTCGAATTTTCCATAGATCGCGTCGCAAACGGTGGAGAATGCACCGTCGGTTTCGATCCGATGCGTCGTGATGGCCCCGCCGTTGATGAACCACCCCGGTTCGCTGACCAGCCCCCAAACGGATTCGGCAGTGGCATCGATGTCGATGGTTGCCTCGATGGCATCCTGCAGTGTGGCGTCCATGTGCATCCCCTCAAAACGCAAAGCCCTTGTGCAACAAAATGGTTGCACAAGGGCTTTGGTTCCACAAGGGTTACCGCACGGTAGCCGCAATGGGCGCCGGATGGGTCCGGCCGTTCGCGGGACCGGCGAGCATCCCGCTTGTCCCGACGATGATGCCGGCGAGGATCGCCAGCAAGACCAGGGCAGCCAGGATCGCACCGAGTATTGCGGCCTTCTTTGACGGGTCCATCCATGCCTCCGGGGTCCTGCGATGGTGCGACTGGTCGATTTGACTACTGCGGGTCGGCCAGTGCCAGGAAGCGCGCGGCGACCTCGGCACCGCCATCCACGTCGCGGGTCACCAGCATGACGGTGTCGTCCCCGGCGATGCATCCCAGGATCTGCGGCATTGTTGAATGGTCGATGGACAGGGCCAGGAAGTTTGCCGCACCCGGCGGGGTGCGCAGCACCACGATGTTGCCCGAGGCCTCGGCGGTGATCAGCAATTCCGCGCATTGCTTGGCCAGCTTGGCGTCGTGGACCTCGTGGCTGACGCCGGCCTGCGGGCTGCGGTCCCCGCCCTCCTGGCGCACCGCGTAGACGAGTCCCCCGTCGGCGCCGCGCACGCGCACCGCACCCAGCTCCACCAGGTCGCGCGACAACGTGGCCTGCGTGACGGCCATGCCTTCCTCTGCCAGCAGGGCCACCAGCTCGGCCTGCGAACGCACGGTGCGGGTCGAGAGGATGGCACTCACCCGCGCCTGGCGGGCGATCTTCGTCGTGGGCTGGAACGATGCCGGAGTGCTCATCGGTTCGGGTTCACTCCCGGCACGACAGCCAGGTCCGACTTGGCCATCAGCCAGCCCATGATGGCCTTCTGGGCGTGCACGCGGTTTTCGGCCTCGTCGAAGACCACCGACTGCGGTCCGTCAATGACGTCCGCCGAGATTTCGTAGCCGCGGTAGGCCGGCAGGCAGTGCAGCACGATGGCGTCCTGGTGCGCGTGCGCCATGGCCGCGGAGTCGACGGCGTATTCGCGGAACAGCTCCATGCGTTCGGCCTTCTCGTCTTCCTGGCCCATGGACACCCAGGTGTCGGTGGCAACCACGTCTGCACCGGCCAGGGCCGCTGCGGCGTCGGTGGTGACTGTCACGGAGCCGCCGGTTTCCGCCGCGCGAGCCTCGGCCGCGGCAATGATGTCCGCGGCAGGCAGGTAGCCCTCGGGTCCGGCAATGCGCACGTGCATCCCGGCCGTGACGCCGGCCAGCAGGTAGGAGTTGGCCATGTTGTTGGCCGAGTCGCCGAGGTAGGCCATGGACAGTCCTGCCAGCGTGCCCTTGTGCTCGCGCACGGTGAGCAGGTCGGCCAGCAGCTGGCAGGGGTGGTAGTCGTCGGAGAGGGCGTTGATGACCGGGACATTCGAATTCTCGGCCATTTCCTCCAGGCCGGCCTGGGCGTAGGTGCGCCACACGATGGTGGAGACCATGCGCTCGAGGACCTTGGCGGAATCGGAGATCGACTCCTTGTGGCCCAGCTGCGATTCGGCGGAGTTGATGATCAGCGGCGAACCGCCAAGCTCCGCGATGCCCGCGGCAAAGGACACCCGGGTGCGGGTGGAGGTCTTGTCGAAGAACACCGCGACGGTCTGCGGTCCGGCGTACGGCTTGTATCCGTACTTGTCCTTCTTCATGGCCAGGGCCAGGTCAAGGACCTCAGTCTGTTCGGCCTGGGTGAGGTCGAGGTCGGTCAGGAAGTGGCGAACTGTGCTGGTCATTTTTTGGTCCTATTCCTGGGTGCCGGCAACGGCCGCGGCATAAATCGCGGGCAACGCTGCTACGAAGGTGTCGAGCTGTTCGGTGGTGATGATCAGGGGAGGCGCAAGGCGCAGCGTGTTGGGACCCGGGGCATTGATGATGAACCCGGCGTCCAACGCCGCGGCCACCACCGCCGGGGCCACCGCGGCGGCCAGGTCGAACCCGATGAGCAGCCCCCGGCCGCGGACGGCCGTGACGAAGTCCAGCGCGGCAAGTTTCGTCCGCACCTCCGCGCCCACCCTTCCCACCTGCGCCAGGAGGTCCTGCGACTCAATGACATGCAAGGTGGCCAGCGCCGCGGCGGTCGCCACGGGGTTTCCGCCGAAGGTGGTGCCGTGCTGGCCGGGGGTGAGCAGCCCGGTGGCCTCGGTGCCGAAGACGATCATCGCGCCAATGGGGAATCCGCCGCCCAGGCCCTTGGCCAGGGTCATGGCGTCGGGGAGGACCCCGGCGGAGGCGAACCAGGCGCCGGTGCGGCCGATGCCGGTCTGGACCTCGTCGAAGACCAGCAGCGCACCGGCCGCAGCGGTGAGCTCGCGTGCAGCCTGCAGGTAGCCGGGGCCGAATTCGATGACGCCGGCCTCCCCCTGGATCGGTTCGATGAACACCGCGGCGGTGGTCTCGTCGACCGCCGCACGCAGGGCCTCGATGTCCCCGGCCGGAATCCATTCCACTCCCCCGGGGAGCGGTTCGAAGGGTGCCCGGTAGGCCTGCTTCCAGGTCAGGGCCAGCGCACCCATGGTGCGGCCGTGGAACGCGTGTTCAAGGGCGATGATCTTGGTGCGCGGGGCCTCGGGCGTGCCGGCATTCCGGCGGGCCAGCTTGAAGGCCGCCTCGTTGGCCTCGGTGCCGGAGTTGGTGAAGAACACCTTCGAGCCCGCGGGAGCCTCGCTGAGCCCCAGGAGCTTTTCGGCCAGCGCGATCTGGGTGGGGCTGGTGAAGAAGTTGGAGATGTGTCCCAGGGTGGCCAGCTGGGAGGAAATCACGGAGGTGACCAGAGGGTGGGCGTGGCCCAGGGCGTTGACGGCGATCCCGGAGAGCAGGTCCAGGTATTCCTTGCCGTCGGCGTCCCACACGTGGCAGCCGGCCCCGCGCACCAGCACCTGCTGCGGGGTGCCGAAGACGCCCAGCAGCGAATTGTTGTAGCGGGCCAGCAATTCGCTGCCCTGCAGGGCGTCCAGCGCGCCCGTTTCCTGTTCAATGATCTCGTTCATGCCTTGTCCTTGGGAATGACTTGGGTTCCGACGCCGGCGGAGGTGAAGACCTCCAGCAGCATGGAGTGTGGTTGGCGGCCGTCGACGATGTGGGCCTGGCCCACGCCCTCGTCCACGGCCTTGAGGCAGGCGGCCATCTTGGGGATCATCCCCGATTCGAGCTTGGGCATCAGGTCGCGCAGCTGCTCGGAATCCAGCGAGGAGATCAACGAGGACCTGTCGGGCCAGGCCGCGTACAGCCCCTCCACGTCGGTGAGGATCACCAGCTTGGAGGCACCCAGGGCACTGGCCAGTGCCGCGGCGGCGGTGTCGGCGTTGACGTTGAGCACCTGGCCGGTGGGGTTGTCCTTCTCGTCGACCTCCGGGGCGACGGTGGAGACCACCGGAATCTTGCCGGCGGCCAGCAGGTCAAGGATCTGGTCGGGCTTGACCCCCGTCACCTCGCCCACGAGCCCCAGGTCCACGTGCTGACCGGCAATGTAGGTCCCGGTGCGCACGGCGCGCAGCAGGGCGCCGTCCTCTCCGGAGAGTCCCACCGCGTAGGGGCCGTGGGAGTTGATCAGGCCGATGAGTTCGCGCTGCACCTGACCGGTAAGCACCATGCGCACCACGTCCATGGCCTCGGGGGTGGTCACCCGCAGCCCGCCCTTGAACTCTGACTCGATGCCCAGGCGGCTGAGCATGGAGTTGATCTGCGGGCCGCCGCCGTGCACGACCACGGGGTTGATGCCCACGTGGCGCAGGAAGACGATGTCCTCGGCGAAGGCGCGGCGCAGGTCCTCGTTGATCATGGCGTTGCCGCCGTACTTGATGACCATGGTGGTTCCGGCAAAGCGCTGGATCCAGGGCAGTGCCTCGATCAGGGCCTCGGCCTTGCGCTGTGCAACGTCCATTGGCGTGGGCGTGGGTTTGTTCTCAGTCATGCTCTTCGGTGTTTCCTCACTGAAACGTTGGACCGGGTGGCGGGGCACCGTGGTCGTAGCAGGTTCAATCCCGCTAACCCCACGGCGCACCGCCGCCTAGCTGCTGTAGGCCGAATTCTCGTGGACGTAGTCGTGGGTCAGGTCGTTGGTCCACAGGCTGGCTTCCTGCATGCCGGCGTTGAGGTCGATTTCCACCAGGACGTTGCGCCCGGAAAGGTCCACGAGGTTGCGGTCCTCGCCGACCCCGCCCTTGCGGCAGACCTGGACGCCGTTGATTGACACGTTCAGCTCGTCGGGTTCGAAGGCCGCCTGGGTGGTTCCCACCGCGGAGAGCACCCGCCCCCAGTTGGGGTCCTGGCCGAAGATCGCGGTCTTGAAGAGGTTGGAGCGGGCCACGGTGCGCGAAACCTCGACGGCGTCGTCCTCGGTGGCGGCATTGAAGGTGCGGATGGTGATTTCGTGGGCGGCGCCCTCGGCGTCGGAGATCAGCGCCTGGGCCAGCTCGACGCAGACCTCGGTGAGTCCGGTGGTGAATTCGGCGACGTCGGGCGTCGTTCCGCTGGCACCGGAGGACATCAGGATCACGGTGTCGTTGGTCGACATGCAGCCGTCGGAATCCGCCCGGTCGAAGCTGACGCGGGTGGCCTCGCGCAATGCCGCGTCGAGCTGCGCCGGTTCCAGCACCGCATCGGTGGTGATGACCACCAGCATCGTTGCCAGCCCGGGGGCAAGCATGCCGGCGCCCTTGGCCATGGCACCGATGGAGTAGCCGGCACCGGCGAACCCTGCCTGCTTGCTCACGGTGTCGGTGGTCATGATGGCGGTGGCGGCAGCCGCTCCCCCGTCGAATTCGCTGCCGTCGCCCAGGGCCGCGGCGGCCGCGTCCACGCCGGGCAGGATCTTGTCCATCGGCAGTTGCTCGCCGATCAGCCCCGTGGAACAAACCAGCACGTCGCCGCTGGAAAGGCCCAGGACCGTGGCGACATGTTCGGCGGTGGCGTGGGTGTTGGCAAAACCCTCGGGGCCGGTGCAGGCGTTGGCGCCGCCGGAGTTCAGCACCACGGCGTCGGCCCGGCCGTCCGAGATCACCTGGCGCGACCAGTGCACCGGGGCCGCGGCCACGCGGTTGGAGGTGAACACCGCGGCAGCGTCAAAGCGCGGTCCGTTGTTGCGCACCAGGGCAAGGTCCGGGTTCCCCGAGGCCTTGAGTCCGGCGGTGACGCCCGAGGCGCTGAAGCCTGCGGGGAAGGTGATTCCGATGGGTGCGTTGCTCACGGTGCTACTCCTTCAAGTGCCAGGCCGGCGGTTTCCTTCAGGCCCAGGGCGATATTCATGGATTGGACGGCCCCGCCTGCGGTGCCCTTAGTGAGGTTGTCGATGACCGCGGAGACGATCACGCGGTTGGCGTGCGGGTCGAATGCCAACTGGATCTGAGCGTGGTTGGAGCCCATGACCGAGGAGGTGGCGGGCCATTGGCCCTCGGGCAGCACGTGCACGAACGGTTCGTCCTTGTAGGCAGCCGTCCACGCGGCGCGCAACATGTCCGCGTCCACGCCGGGCTTGACCTTTGCGGTGGCGGTGGTGAGGATGCCGCGGGGCATCGGCGCCAGGGTCGGGGTGAAGGAGATGGTGACCGGGACACCGGCGGCCTTGGACAGGCCCTGCTCCATTTCCGGGGTGTGCCGGTGGGAGCCGCCCACGCCGTAGGGGTTCATGGAGCCCATGACCTCGGAGCCGATCAGGTTCACCTTGGCGCTCTTTCCGGCACCCGAGGTGCCCGAGGCGGCAACCACGACGACGTCGTCGGCTTCCAGCAGGTCGGCGGCGAAGCCGGGCACGAGGGCAAGCTGGACCGAGGTCGGGTAGCAGCCGGGCACCGCGATGCGCTTGGCACCGGCCAACAGGTCACGGGCACCGGGCAGCTCGGGCAGGCCATAGGGCCAGGTGCCCGCGTGCGCGGATCCGTAGAACTTCTCCCAGGCCTCCGGCGATTCCAGGCGGTGGTCCGCACCGGCGTCGATGACCAGTGTGTCCGCGGGAAGCTGGGCGGCGATTTCGGCGCTGGCGCCGTGGGGCAGAGCCAGGAAGACCACGTCGTGGCCGCGCAGCTGCTCGACGGTGGTTTCCACCAGTACCCGGTCGGCCAGGGAATGCAGGTGCGGGGCGAGTTCGCCCAGTCGCTGCCCGGCGTTCGAGTGTGCGGTGATGGCACCGATGGTCACATCTGGGTGGTTGGACAGCAGGCGCAAGACCTCGCCGCCGGCATACCCACTGGCTCCGGATACAGCTACTGAAATCGTCATGAATCCACCCTACTACGCATTTATGCATGATAACTAATAAATATTCATAATTTGGAGACCCGCGACGCAACATCGCCGCCCGGGACGGGGGTCCGCAGGACCCGAACGCTAGGGTGGAAACAAAGCATTGAGCAGAACCAAAGGAGTCCCACACGTGAGTTCCCAAGCAATTATCGCCCGCCAGGCCGGCGGACCCGAAGTATTCGAGTATGTCGCCTCCCCGATTCCCTCCCCCGGCCCCGGACAGCTGCTGGTCAAGGTCGCTGCCGTCGGCCTGAATTTCATCGAGACATACCAGCGTTCGGGCGTCTACAAGGTCCGCTACCCCTTCACCCCGGGCAGCGAGTGCGCCGGCACCGTCGAGGCAATCGGCACGGGCGTCACCGATTTCGCCGTCGGCGACCGGGTGGCCACCACCGAGGGGTCGCAGACCTATGCCACCCACACACTGCTGGATGCCGACAAGGCCCTTCCCGTCCCGGAGAACGTGTCGCTGGAAACCGCCGGGGCCCTGCCGCTGCAGGGCATCACGGCCCACTACCTGATCAACTCCAGCTACAACGTGCAGCCGGGCGACACCGTGCTCACCTATGCCGGCGCCGGCGGCGTGGGGCTGCTGTTGATCCAGCTGCTCAAGCTGCGCGGGGCCACCGTCATCACCACCACCTCTACGGAGGAAAAGGCGGAACTTGCGCGCGCCGCAGGGGCCGACCACGTCCTGTCCTATGACGAGGTACCCACCCGCGTCCGCGAGATCACCAAAGGGCGGGGAGTCGACGCCGTGTACGACGGCATCGGCAAGGACACCTTCGACGGCTCCCTGGAGGCGCTCAAGATCCGCGGCACCCTGGTGCTCTTTGGCGGGGCATCGGGCCAGGTCCCGCCCTTTGACCTGCAGCGCCTGAACGCGCACGGTTCGCTGACCGTGACGCGCCCCAAGGTCGCCGACTTCCTGCTCGATGCCGAAGAGCGACGCTGGCGTTCCGGCGAACTCTTTGAACTGGTTTCCGCCGGCAAGCTCGACGTCCGCATCGGCGCGCGATTCCCGCTGGCCGAGGCCGGAGCCGCCCACACCGCCCTCGAATCACGCGCCACCACCGGAAAGACCATCCTGGTCCCCTAGCCCGGACCGTTCCATCGCCCGGCCCGAGGGGCTGCTGCCCGGGGATCGCGAGATCCCCGGGCGCACCGCCGCTCGAAGGCACGCCGGCCCATTCACCGCCCGCCCAACGATGGGTTTCCCGGCCCGGTCGGCGGTTTCTGGCGCAACGCCCGAAGATAGCGGCGGCGGACGATCCGCTGCACCACCAGCAACAGCGGAAAGAGCGCACGCCAGGGCCGCTGCGGCGCCGCGCGCGTCAGGGAACGCACGGTGAGGCGCACCTCATCCCCGTGGCGGCTCACCACAAAAGCCTCCTCGCCATGCACCGGGTGACCGGGCAGGGTGCGGTAGGAAAACCCGACGCGCTCCAGTTCCTGAACGACGGCAACAACTTCCACCGGCTCGAGGACGCTGATGCCGAACAGTCGCGCCGTGACCTCTACGCGGGCCCCCGGCTTCACCACAGCGGTTGAACTCACCGTAAAGCCGCTGGCGGTCTTCACTCCCCAGCGCAGGACTTGGGCGGCGGCGTGGTCCCACACCTGCTCCCCGACGCCGATCAGCGCGGAGACCTCACTGCGGCGGAAGCCGTCCCCACCGGGCGGCCAGTGGCCCAGATCCGGATTCGTCATGCGCCGTTCCCCCTTTAGGCGGTCAACGGGCCCCATTGCAGACCCTGGTCCATTCCTACTACAGTCCCGGGCGCGGAGGCGAGCCACACGTCTGTCGACGCCCGCCTTTCGGCACTCGGCCCGCGGCATTCGGTGCAGGTCCTGCCCTCATGCCGCCACGAGGCAATTGCCTTCAAGAAAAAAGATGACTCATTAATCTTGAGTTAATGTCTTGACCGCAAGAGTCCCTGTGACGCACGCTACTAGGCATGAGCGCAGACCAACGCAACTCCACCGCCGGAACGAACCCCGGTTCGCAGTCGGCACTGCGCGGCCTGAACGAAGAGCGGGTCATGGCGATGCTGCGCAGCCACGGGACACTCACGCAGGCGGCGCTGGCCCGCGCGACGGGACTTTCCACCGCCACGATCTCAAACATCGTCAAAAGCCTGGTGGCCGCCAACCGGGTGGAGGCCACCCCCACGACCAGCTCGGGACGCCGCGCGCTGGGCGTCAGCCTCATCGATGCCGCCGACGTGGCCGTTGGCATCGACTTCGGCCGGAGCCACGTGCGGGTCGTGCTCGCCCGCTCCGGCTTCCGCCTTCTGGGCGAGAACCACACGGCACTGCCCGTCGGGCACCGTGCCGAGGAAAGCATCTCCGTCGCCGCCGGCATGCTCAGAAAACTCCGTGAGGAACTCGGCATCGAACACGGACAGCTGCTGGGCGCGGGAATCGGCATCCCCGGACCCATCGACCACCGGACCATGACGGTGATCCGCGGCGCGATACTCCCGGAATGGGTGGGAATCGACATCGAATCCCAGCTGCAGGCCGCCCTCGATTTGCCCGTGTTCATTGACAACGACGCCAATCTGGGGGCCCTGGCCCAGATCACCTGGGGCGAGCACCAGGTTTGCCCCAACCTCTGCTTCCTCAAGATCGGAAGCGGCATCGGATCCGGCCTCATCCTCAATGGCTCCCTGCATTACGGGAGCCTGGGGGTCACCGGGGAGATCGGGCATTCAACGATCTTTGACCAAGGCCTCATTTGCCGCTGCGGCAACCGCGGCTGCCTGGAGACGGTGGCCTCGACCGGCATCATCATCGAGCTGCTCAGCCGCGCCCACGGCGCCCCCGTCACGATCGAGGGAATCATCGAACAGGCCCGCGCGGGAGACTCCGCCACGCTGCGCATCATTGGGGACATGGGCGCCGCAGTTGGCCACGCGCTGGCCAATGTCGCCAACCTGCTCAGCCCCGAGGTCATCGTCATCGGCGGGCCGCTTGCACCCTTGGGAGAGATCCTCCTGGAGCCCATCCGGCGCGGCCTGCTGCGCCATGCCATCCCGGTGATTGGCGAGAACACCGTTGTCCGGATGGCGCTGCTCGGTGATCGCGCCGAGGCGCTCGGGGCCGCCGCCCTGGTGCTGCGGCACAGCCATTCCCCGGCGGGGACGGCACCGCAACCTTCCCCGCTTCAGGAAAGTTTGCGTTAAGTAGTTGACGACAAAGTGTGATGCGGGTAACCATTAGGTGATCACCGACACACCTCTCCACAATTCCTCACATTTCCAAACAACCTCTTGGAGGCAGATATGCGACGTCGTCTTACGCTCATCGCAGCGGCAGCAACATTGGGACTCACCCTCGCCGGATGCGGCGGCGGCGGCGAGACGCCTTCCGGATCGGGCGCCCCGGCCAGCGAGGCCACCGGCAGCGTCGGAGTGTTCACCTGGTGGGCCGACGGATCGGAGAAAGTCGGTCTCGATGCCCTGGTCAAGGTCTTCAACGAGGACTACCCGAACCTGACCTTCGACAACCTTGCCGTGGCCGGCGGGGCCGGCTCGCAGGCCAAGAGCGTGCTGGCCGCACAGCTGAAGGCCGGCAACCCGCCGGATTCCTTCCAGGCCCATGCAGGCGCGGAACTGCAGGACTACATCGATGCCGAACAGCTCGAGGACCTCACCGGCTTCTACACCGAGAACAAGCTCGCCGAGCAGTTCCCCAAGGACCTGGTCGACCGGCTCACCGTGGATGGAAAGATCTACTCTGTTCCTTCCAACATCCACCGCTCAAACGTCGTCTGGGCCAATGTCGAGGTCCTGAAGGATGCAGGACTGGACCCGAACAAGCCCGCCGAGACCCTGGATGCCTGGATCGCGGACCTGGAAAAGGTCAAGGACAGCGGCAAGACCCCGTTGGCCGTCGCCGGATCCTGGACCCAAGTACAGCTCTTCGAAAACGTGCTGCTCTCCAGCCTCGGCGTCGACGGCTACAACGGCCTCTGGGACGGGACAACTGACTGGAAGGGCGCTGAGGTCACCAAGGCCATCGAGTCCTACAAGAAGGTCCTGGGCTACACCAACTCGGACCGCGATTCCCTCAGCGACTGGGCACCCGCCACGCAGCTGGTCCAGGACGGCGCCGCTGCCTACAACCTCATGGGCGACTGGGCCGAGGCCAAATTCGCCCAGGACGGCGACGTGGCAGGCACCGACTACGCCTACTTCCCGATGCCCGGCACCCAGGGCGTCTTCAACTTCCTGGCCGATTCCTTCACCCTGCCGATTGGCGCGCCCAACCCGGACGGGGCCAAGGCCTGGCTGACAACCATCGGCTCGGCCGAGGGCCAGACCGCCTTCAACAAGGCCAAGGGCTCAATCCCGGCCAACACGACGGCCAAGACCGATGACTTCTCCGAGTACCAGAAGAGCGCCATCAAGGACTTCTCGCAGGACAAGATCGTCTCCTCGCTGGCACACGGCGCCGCGGTGCCCGTGGCATGGCTCAACGAGCTCAGCACCGCAGTAAGCAAGTTCGGCGGCGACACCAACGTGGCGACGCTGCAGGAATCCGCCGCGGCCACCGCGGAGAAATTCGGCAACTAGGCACACTCCACCGGACATGTGGGGGCGGTCACGGCCAACACGGTTGGCGGACACCGCCCCCACATGTTTAAGACGCCAACTTCCCTCCGAGAGGACACCATCTTGCGGCGCCTAAAACACTGGGGACCGGGGCTCTTGCTCCTGGCTCCCACCATCATCCTGGTTGGCGTGTTCGTCTACTGGCTCATCATCGAGAACTTCCGCGTCAGCCTCACCAACCAGCACACCGCCAAGCCGAGCGACGACTACGTCGGCTTTTCGAACTACACGAATCTTCTGGCCGACCCGAACTTCCAGCACTCACTGTGGAACTTGCTCATCCTCACCGTCGTGTTCCTCGCCGGCACCCTGGTCTTCGGCTTCCTCTGGGCCTGGATGCTGGACAAGCCGGCCAAGGGCGAGGGCTTCTTCCGCGCCGTGTACCTCTTCCCCATGTCCGTCTCGTTCATTGCCTCGGGTGTGGTGTGGCGCTGGCTGCTCTCAAGCCTCCAGACCGACCAGCCCGGCGGGGAACGCACCACGGGCCTGAACCGGCTGCTCGATTCGGTGGGGCTGGGATTCATGCAGAACGACTGGTGGTCCAACCCCACCTGGGGCATCGCGGCCATCGCCGTCCCCGCCATCTGGCAGCTCTCCGGCTACGTCATGGCCCTCTTCCTGGCCGGCTTCCGGGGCATTCCCGAGGAGCTGCGCGAGGCCGCACGCATTGACGGCTGCAGCGAATGGAAACTCTACCGGCATGTGATCTTCCCGCAGCTGAACCCCGTGATGCTTTCGGCGGTCATCATCATCGGCCACATGTCGCTGAAGCTCTTCGACCTGATCCGTGCCATCGTCCCCGACGCCAACACCTACGACGTGCAGGTCCCGGCAACCATGATGTGGGTCAAGTACATCGGCAGCGACTACGCCGACGCCGCCGCGATCGGCATGATCCTGCTGGTGCTCGTGGCACTGGTCGTGGTTCCCTACCTCATGTACACCTCGCGAGCGGAGAAGCGCTAATGGCCACCTCGATCCTTGACCGTTCGGCGAAACCGGCACCGCTGCCCGCGGCGATCGCCCCGAACCCCGGGCGCCGGCGGATGAACCGCACGCTGAAGTACGCCCTGCTGCTGCTCTTCGTGATCGTCGTCCTGATCCCCGCCTACGTCCTGTTCATCACCAGCTTCAAGGGCACCGCCGACGCGGATCCGTCCCGGGCCTGGTTCCTGCCCACCGCCTGGGAAACCGGCGGGTGGTCAAAGGCCTGGACCACCCTGGCCCCGGCGCTGGGGCGGACCTTCGCCCTGGTGATCCCGGCCGCCGTCATCTCGGCGACACTGGGCTCCATCAACGGCTACGTACTCTCCAAGTGGCGTTTCCCCGGCGCCAACGTGGTGTTCACGCTGATTCTCTTTGGCATGTTCATCCCCTACCAGGCGGTCATGATCCCGCTGACCCAGCTGATGAGCGACATCGGGGTGCCCCAGGGCATCCCCTCGCTCATGGTCCTGCACATCGTCTACGGGCTGCCGATCTGCACGCTGATCTTCCGCAACTACTACGAATCGGTCCCCGGCGAACTCATCGAGGCAGCCCGCATGGACGGGGCGGGAATCCTGCGCACCTACGCCTCGGTGATCTTCCCGATCTCCGCGCCGGGCTTCGTGGTCGTGCTGATCTGGCAGTTCACCTCCGCCTGGAACGACTACCTGTTCGCCGCGTTCTTCTCCTCCGGACGCAACGGGCCCGTCACCATCGCCCTGAGCTTCCTGGCCGGCGGCCAGCTCACCGACTACGCCGCCTCCATGGCCGGTGCCCTGATCGCCTCGGTGCCGACCCTCATCGTCTACATCCTCCTGGGCAAGTACTTTGTCGGCGGGCTGATGAGCGGCTCGGTCAAGGGCTAGGACCGGGGAATCCGACGCCGCACGGGCGGAGCTTGCCGGGATCGGCAAGCGCCGCCCGTTGCGTGTTCAGGCGCCAGGGGCCTGGACGACGGCTCCCACCAGATGGGCAGGCAACACGGCTCCCAGGGAGTCAACGGCCTCGGGCGCCAGTTCCAGCACCCGGATCCCGGGGCCGGAGAGCACCGGGTGGCGGTTCGCCCCGGAGACCACGGGAATGCCGCCCTCCCCCGCCAGGCCCTCCCCGCTGGCCTTGGCCACGGCTTCCTTCAGTGCCCACCACCGCGCCCGAAGACGAATCCTTTCGGCCTCGGGCAGCAATTCGAGTTGTGCGCGTTCCTGCGCGGAATAGGCGTAGCCCTCCAGCAGCTCCCCGTCCCCCGGGGAAAACGCCGGGTCGTCCAGGTCCGCCAGGTCCACGCCGAGCCGGTCGCGGACGGGGGCCACGGCCAGCAGCAGCCAACCCGCGGTCCGTGCATAGGACACCGAGAAGCCCTCCCCGGTCGCCGCGATCCGGAGCCGCGGGACCCCGTGCGCCCTCGAGCCGCAGTGCGGACAATGCTGGGCGAGTTCGAGCTCACCCGGAAGGATCCGGCGGCCGGGGCCCAACGCACGGTTCAACAACCGGGCGGCGAGCACGCGCACCAGGATCCGCCCGGATGCGAAGTCCTCGCGCGGGCGCCCGTCCAGGTATCCGCCGGCGCGTTCCAGCTCGCCCGGGGGCAGGTGGAGTCCGGTGTGCGCCGCGGCCTCCGCCAACGGGGCGGCCGCCCACTTCAGCGCAGAGAGGCCGGCTTCACGGGAAGTTTCGGGCACATGCCGCATTCGACCTTCCCCCCTTCTTCTCAGACATCGGCTGCATCGAGTATCGCGCATCCGGGAAGATGGCGGGAATTGCGCCAATCGCTCCCACCTGGCGGAGACACCATGAAACGCCATGAACCGGCCTCCTTCAAGTTCGCCACGGCCACCGGCAGCCTCTCCCTCCTGGAGGTCACCGCCGAGGGCGCGACACTGACCCGCCTGCCCCGGGAGCTCGAGCCCGAACCGGCCCTGCGGGACCTGCCCACCGCCCTGCCGAGAGACGGGCAACCCGTGGCGGTGCCGCACATGATGCAATTCGGTGTCGGGGTGAACAGGGTCTTCGTGCTGGACCTGCACGGGGACCGGGTCCCGGGCCCCGGGACCACCTCCCCCATCCGCAGCATCGAGGCCCTCCTGGGTCCCTCCGGATCCCCCGGAAACGGAGACTTCCAGGCGGCTTTCGTGAGGCATCACACGTCCATGAATGTCCATGTGACGCAGGGTCACCGCGAACCCTGTGACCGGCGTCCCTTGGACACCTTCCGTTAACCTTTCGCGGTTACGGTAACCCCGTACGTGCCGACCGGGCGGGGGCGGACGCCTTGTTGGTGTGCCACCGGACCATGGTTGGGCTCCATCGTCCTGGCCCGTCCCCTACAGGGGGCAGGGCCGAGCACCACTTCCAGAAAGCCACAGTGGAACCGACTCCCAGCATTTCCGACAATGGAACCACCGCCGCCCTGTTCCTGCCGCAATACCCGGGCAGCAACCTGGCTCCGACGCCCCGCACCCTCATGGACATCCTTGAGGCAAGCGCGGTTGCCCACCCCGAGGCCCCCGCCCTTGATGACGGCGAGCGCTCCCTGACCTACGCGGACCTGCTCGTTGCCATCGACGAAATGGCAGGACGCCTGCGGGCCGCCGGACTCGGCGCCGGGGACCGCATCGGCATCCGCGTCCCCTCGGGCACCCGCGACCTCTACATCGGCATCCTCGCCACTATGAAGATCGGCGCTGCCTACGTCCCCGTCGATGCGGACGATCCCGAGGAACGTGCCAAGCTGGTCTTCTCCGAGGCCAAGGTCGCCGCCATCATGGGCGAGAAGGGAAAGATCACCTTCCTGCGCGAGCAGGCGAACCCGGAGCCTGCCCGCGACGCCGGACTGGACGACGACGCCTGGATCATCTTCACCTCCGGATCCACCGGAACGCCCAAGGGCGTAGCCATCACCCAGCGATCGGCAGCCGCCTTTGTCGACGCCGAGGCGCGGATCTTCCTGCAGGGCGAACCGCTTGGTCCCGAGGACCGCGTGCTGGCAGGGCTCTCCGTGGCCTTCGACGCCTCCTGCGAGGAAATGTGGCTGGCCTGGCGCCACGGCTCCTGCCTGGTGCCCGCACCGCGCGCGCTGGTGCGTTCGGGCATGGACCTGGGACCATGGCTGGTGACCCGCGGGGTCACCGTCGTCTCCACCGTCCCCACGCTCGCCGCGCTCTGGCCGGCCGAGGCCCTGGAAAACGTGCGCCTGCTGATCTTCGGCGGCGAGGCCTGCCCGCCCGAGCTTGCCGCCCGCCTTGCGGTTCCGGGACGCGAGGTCTGGAACACCTACGGCCCGACCGAGGCCACCGTCGTGGCCTGCGCCGCGCAGATGGACGGCACCGATCCGGTGCGCATCGGCCTGCCGCTTCAGGGCTGGGACCTGGCGGTCGTCGATGCCTCGGGCTTCCCCGTGGCCCCCGGGCAGAGCGGTGAACTGATCATCGGCGGCGTTGGCCTCGGACGCTACCTGGACCCGGCCAAGGACAAGGAAAAATACGCGCCCTTCGAGACCCTGGGCTGGGAGCGTGCCTACCGCTCGGGAGACCTGGTGCAGGCCGACCCCGAGGGCCTGGTCTTCCTGGGCCGGATGGACGAGCAGGTCAAGCTCGGCGGCCGACGCATCGAACTGGGAGAGATCGATGCGGCGCTGCAGTCCCTGCCCGGGGTCTCAGGCGCCGCTGCCGCGGTGAAGACCACCGCCGCCGGAAACCAGATCCTCGTCGGATACCTGGCCGCGGCCCCCGGCTACGACACGTCCGCCGCGCGCGGCCGGCTGGCAGACATGCTTCCGGCACCGCTGATCCCGCTGCTGGCAATCGTCGACACCCTGCCCACCAAGACCAGCGGCAAGGTCGACCGCAACGCGCTGCCCTGGCCGCTGCCCGGTGCCGGCGCCACCGGGCCCGAAGGGGTGTTGCCGGACCTCGGGGAGGACGCTGCCTGGGTGATCGAGCAGTGGACCCGCGTGCTGGGGACCCCGGTCGGCAGCCTTGACACCGATTTCTTCGCTTCCGGCGGCGGTTCGCTCTCGGCCGCCCAGCTGGTCTCCGCCCTGCGCGTGCGCTACCGCACCGTCACGGTGGCCGAGGTCTATTCCCACCCGCGCATCGGGTCCCTGCTCGAGGCCCTGGGCACGGAATCCCGGGAACCGACCGAGGTGCGCACGGTTGAGCGCACCACCCGCCGCGCCCAGGTCTTCCAGACGCTGATGGGAATTCCCACCTTCATCCTGGTGGGCATGCGCTGGCTCGTCTACCTCGCCGCCGGCAACAACGTGCTCGGTGCCCTCGGGGTCTTCGCCGACGCACCGCGGCTCTCCTGGTGGGCGGTTGCCGCCCTCTGGCTCGTCTTTGTCTCCTCCCCCGGGCGCATGGCGCTTTCCGTCGTTGCCGCCCGCACGCTGCTGCGCAACCTGAAGCCAGGGAACTACCCGCGCTCGGGCAGGGTGCACCTGCGGCTGTGGATGGCCCAGCAGATCGCCGACCTGGTTGATCCCGTCTCCCTGGGCAGCGCGCACTGGATCCAGTTCTATGCCCGCGCCCTCGGCGCCAAAATCGGCGCCGACGTACAGCTGCACTCCATCCCCCCGGTCACCGGCCTGCTCACCGTGGGCCGCGGCGCCAGCATCGAACCGGAGGTCGATCTCACCGGCTACTGGATCGACGGCGACCGGGTCCATGTGGGCGCCATCGAGGTCGGAGCCGAGGCCACGGTCGGGGCACGCAGCACGCTGATGCCCGGCGCAGTGGTCGCCGACGGCGTGGAGCTGGCGGCCGGCTCGGCCCTGGCCGGCAGCACCAGGGCGTTCTCCGCCTATTCCGGCTCCCCTGCCCAGCGCAGCGGCAAGTCCAAGCCGTCCTGGCCGCAGGAGCCCCTGCGTGCCCGCCGGGTGCGCAACGCATTGTTCACCGCGGCGTCCTCGGCCCTGGGCGCGATCCCCCTGCTCTCCATCCTGGGTGCCATCATCGTGGCGGCCCTGCTGCTGCGCGGGCAGGCCTCGCTGCACGAATCCCTGCTCCGGCTCACACTCGTGATTCCCGTGGCGGCACTGGTGTGGTTCGGGCTCAACATGCTGTTCGTGCTGGTCGCCACCCGGTTGCTGGGCATGGGGCTGCGCGAGGGCTGGCACCGGGTCGACAGCCGGATCGGCTGGCAGGTCTGGGCCACCGAACGCCTGCTGGACATGGCCCGCGACCTGCTGTTCCCCATCTATGCCTCGCTCTTCACCCCGGTGTGGCTGCGCCTGCTCGGCGCCAAGGTCGGACGCAACGTCGAGGCCTCCACGGTGCTGCTGATCCCCAAGATGACCACCATCGGCGCCGGCGCCTTCCTGGCCGATGACACCATGGTGGCCACCTACGAACTCGGCGGCGGCTGGATGAAGGTGGGCCGGGCCAAGATCGGCAAGCGCGCCTTCCTGGGCAACTCCGGCATCGCCGGGGCCGGGCGCCGCGTCCCGCGCAACGGCCTGGTCGCGGTGCTCTCGGCCACCCCCGCCAAGGCGAAGGCGGGGACCTCCTGGCTGGGCAGCCCGCCGGTGCGCCTGCGCCGCACGGCAGTGGCCTCCGATGACTCGCTCACCTACGCCCCGCCGCTGCGCCTGAAGTTTGCCCGCGCCCTGTGGGAAATCTGCCGCATCGTTCCCGTCGTCGTCACCGTCGGCGTCGCCGCCCTGGTGCTGGCGCTGCTGGACTTCCTGGCCGCCGAATACGGCTACCTGCTTGCCGCGTTGCTCAGCGGCGCGGTGATGCTTGCCGCAGGTGCCGTCGCCGCCACCTCCGCGGTCGTCGCCAAGTGGCTGCTGGTCGGCCCCATCCGCCCGGGCGAACACGCCCTGTGGAGCTCCTTCATCTGGCGCAACGAGGTCGTTGACACGTTCATCGAGATGGTCTGCGCCCCGTGGTTCGCCCACTCCGCCGCCGGCTCCCCCGCCCTGGTCTGGTGGCTGCGCGCCCTGGGCGCGAAGATCGGCCACGGCGTCTGGTGCGAGAGCTACTGGCTGCCCGAGGCCGACCTGGTCACCCTCGGGGACTCCTCGACGGTCAACCGCGGCACGGTGGTCCAGACCCACCTCTTCCACGACCGGGTCATGGCAATTGATACGGTGGAACTCTCCGCGGGATCCACAATGGGCCCGCACGGGGTCATCCTGCCCGCCGCCTCCCTGGCGGAAGGCGCCACCGTGGGCCCGGGTTCGCTGGTGATGCGCGGAGAATCCGTTCCCCCGTCAAGCTACTGGATGGGCAACCCCGTCCAACCCTGGAGCCAGCCGCGCGCATGAGCCACACCCCACTGAACGCCACCGCCACCGCCGCGGCGGCATCCTTCATCCCGGATGCCTACCTGCCCCGCTCCGGCAGCGCCGACTACCGCGTCGCGCACTACGACCTCGACCTTGACTGCAAGCTCGGCGGCAACCGGCTCGACGGCCGGGCCACCATCACCGCGGTGGCCGTCACCGAGCTGCAGCGCATCGTTCTGGATCTGTCCGGGCTGCGTGCCTCCCGCTGCCAGGTCAACGGCTCCAAGGTCACCCGCTCCACGCAGAAGGCCGGCAGGTTGGAACTCCACCTGGCGACCCCGGTGCCGGCCGGGGAGCAGTTCAGCGTGGAGATCCGCTACGGCGGTGTCCCCAACGTGCGCCAGGGAACCTGGGGCGAGGTCGGCTGGGAGGAACTGACCGACGGCGTGCTCGTGGCCGGCCAGCCGAACGGGGCACCCACCTGGTTCCCCTGCAACGACCACCCCAGCCAAAAGGCGACCTACCGCATCAGCGTCAACACCGATGCCGGGTACCGCCCCGTCTGCAACGGGCAACTGGTTGACCGCCAACGGCGCTCAAGCCGCGAACGCTGGACCTACGAGGTCAACGAGCCGATGGCCACCTACCTGGCGACATTGCAGATCGGCCGCTACGAGCTGCGCTCCCTCGCCGGCACCGAGGTCGCCGCCGCCCCGCTGGGCGGACGGCACTCCGGAGCCCCCACGCCGGTGCCGCAACTGGTGGCCGCGAACACCTCCCAGCTGCGCCGGGCCTCGTCCGCGCTGGCCGACCAGCCGCGGATGATGGAAACCTTCATCGAGGCCTTCGGTCCCTACCCGTTTGCTGACTACACGGTCGTGGTCACCGAGGACGACCTGGAAATCCCGCTCGAGGCCCACGGGATCTCCATCCTGGGCAACAACCACCTGCTCCCGGGGTGGGAACAGCAGCGCCTGATCGCCCACGAGCTGTCCCACCAGTGGTTCGGCAACTCGCTGACCGTCGGGTCGTGGGAGGACATCTGGCTGCACGAGGGCTTCGCCTGCTACGCCGAATGGATCTGGTCCGAGGCCTCCGGCGGCCCGAGCGCCGATGCGCGCGCCAGGGAAGCCTGGGCGATGCTCGATTCCCTGGAGCAGGACCTCCCCATCGGGGACCCCGGGCCCCAGGACATGTTCGATGACCGGGTCTACAAGCGCGGCGCGCTGACCCTGCACGCCCTGCGACTTGCCGCCGGCGACCGCGCCTTCTTCGCGATGCTGCGGGCCTGGACCGGGGCACGGCGCCACGGAACCGTCACCTACGGACTTTTCCGGGACCACGTCGACACCCATCTGCCCACCGCCCTTTCCGCCGAGGCCTTCCTGCGGCCCTGGCTCTTTGAAAAGGAACTGCCGGTGTTGCCGGCCCCGGCCGCAAACTGATCCCGTGGGGCAAAGGGCCGGCCGCCTCCACGGCCGGCCCTTTCATCGGGTGTGACATAGTCGCAACTCCACCCTCCGGTCCCCCAATGTTCATCTCGCGTTCACCGCGTCCGCATACTCTCAACCCATGCAATTGCTTGATTTGGCCGCCCACGGCTACTCCGTCCGCGACGACGACGATGACGACCCGGTGCTGTTGACCTCCGCCGGGGACGTCGTTGACACCTGGCGCGAGGGCTACCCGTACTCCTCGCGCATGGATCGCGCACAGTATGACCTGGAGAAGCGGCTCCTGCAGATCGAGCTGCTCAAGCTGCAGGTCTGGATCAAGGCCACCGGCCGCCGCCTGGTGGTGCTCTTCGAGGGCCGCGACGCCGCCGGCAAGGGCGGGACCATCAAGCGCTTCACCGAGCACCTGAATCCACGCGGGGCGCGGGTCGTGGCGCTGGAAAAGCCCAGCGAGCGCGAATCCACCCAGTGGTTCTTCCAGCGCTACATCGCGCACCTGCCGGCGGCCGGGGAGATGGTCCTCTTCGACCGTTCCTGGTACAACCGTTCGGGCGTCGAGCGCGTGATGCGCTTCTGCACCCGCGAGCAGTTCGACCGGTTCATGCACCAGGCGCCGGCCTTCGAGCGGCAGCTGGTGGACGACGGGATCACCCTGGTGAAGTTCTGGTTCTCGGTCTCCCGCCGCGAACAGCTCACCCGCTTCACCATTCGCCAGATCGATCCGGTGCGGCAGTGGAAGCTTTCCCCCACCGACCTCGCCTCGCTGGACAAGTGGGACGCCTACACCGAGGCCAAGGAAGAGACGTTCCGCAGCACCGACACCGACTGGGCCCCCTGGACCGTGGTGAAGTCCAACGATAAGAAGCGCGCCCGCGTCGAGGCGATGCGCCACGTGTTGAGCCTCTTCGACTACGAGGGCAAGGACCATGAGCTCGTGGGGTCCCCCGATCCGCACATCGTCGGGCCCGCCGCCGCGGTCGTCGCCGACGGCGAGGAGTTCTAGGCTTCGGCGCTTCCCCTTCCCGTGGGCCAATCCGGCCCAAGGAGCCGCGCATGGCGCCTGGGGACCTTGGCGCGACGTCCTGCTGCCGAACCTTGTCCATGGCATCCCTGCGGCCGGCAGTCACTTTCGGGCTGACGGGCAGATGGTCTCTGGTGATGGACGCATATCGAATTCACCCGAGCCTGGTCACGCAATGGCCCGATGGCGTTTTGGAACCCTTGCCGGATAGTGCGGCAGCACCTGAAACTGTCTGCTTCGCCTTGCCGAAGGACGAAGACGGATTTCAATACTGGGAGGGTCTCAACGGGAAGATCGAGACCGATGGTTCCGTGGCTGCCTGCCTTGGCGTCCCGGTGCACTCCCACAAGGATCGAGAATGGTTCGGACAGCGAATGCACTGCCAAAAATGCGTGCCCCTCACGGTTCCGCTGCCCAGGCGTCGGCCACCGCCGTGCCTTGGGTATCCAGGCACCTGGAGCTGCTTCTCCTGGAAGCCAAAGTCACTCATACGGAGGTTCATGCTCTTTGGGCTTCTGATGTAGATTCGTCGTGAATCCCTGTTTGCCGGCCAGCATCATCCCGGCACCAGCAGGAAGAACCAGGAGCAGGGGAAGCCACTGGGTAAAGGCGAATACAACCAAGACGACCACCACGAGGATCAGCGGAGCACTCTGGAAGATTTTCGTCATTACGACACCTCCGTCGCCTTGGATCGGTGTTGGCCCTTGAGCCTACCCGCAATCCACGCCGGCCGGGTCGGACCCCTGAAATCCTGATCCACTACGTGTTCGCCAAGGACACCTCCCTCGGATCAGCTACATTCAGGTACCGCCTTGAATTGGCCACCAAATGTCGCTCGGCACCCGCTTCCGGGAGGGTGGACTATTTGCGCGGCGCGAGAGGAGTCCGCCGGAACACGAGCAACGCATCGGACACCAGATCGTGGGGGTAGCGATCCCACACGATCTCGGTGACGCCCACGTAGGTGAGGTGCTGCTCGAGCACGCGCGCACAGTCGCGGATCAGGTGCGTGGTGAGGCCCATGTGGTGGATGTCGGCCAGGTTCCACACCACGAAGCCGCCGGGCACAACCGCACGCGCGCACTGCGCGGCGACGAGGCCGAGCTCGTCCAGGTAGCGGCCGTAGTCCCCGTTGTCCTCCTCATAGGCGGTCAGCGGGTCGGCCTCGTGGTTTTCCGCGGTCATGTACGGCGGGGAGGTGAGAATCAGGTCAATGCCCGCCTCGGGTTGGGGCGGTTCGATGCGGCGGATGATCCTTAATAGCTCCCGTGCGTCGCCCTCGACAATGCGCGCGCCGGGCACCCGTTCCCGCAGGTAGTCCACGCGCTCGGGGAGCAGCTCAATGCCAAGGGCCTTCCGCCCCAGCGCGACGGCCCGCTCGATGGTGGTGCCAAACCCTGCGAAGGGGTCGAACACCATGTCGCCGGGCTTGCTGCACCGTTCAATGACGTGATCCACGATGGCCGGGAGCATGTGCACATCTTCGTCGGCACCCGGCGGACGCTCGGACAGAAACGTGTCGTGCAAGGCAGCCAGCCGGGAATCCAGTGGGGACGTTTGGGGCATGCCCTCGTTCAATTCTTTTCCAAGTCCTTCATCATGCGAATCTTACCCGCCGGGGAGTGACCCCTGGCGCATCGTTGCGGGACCCGTTCCGGGTCTATATTTCGGAACGAGCACAACGACAAACGCGGGCCACGCCACGGGATGGTTCCGTAGCCTGGACAATAACCCTGTTGCGGGAATGCGTGGTGCCTCACCACTGGCACAACTCGGTCTGCCTTGGTAGCTTTCAACGCATGGCCATCAAACTTGAGAACGTCGGCATCGCCGTCCGCGACCTGGAAGAGGCAATCGCCTTTTTCACGGATCTCGGCCTGACAGTCATCGGCCGTGACACTGTCAGCGGCGAGTGGACAGACACCGCCGTCGGACTCGACGGAAACCACGCCAACATCGCGATGCTCCAGACCCCGGATGGCCAGGGGCGGCTCGAGCTCTTCGAATACATCCATCCGGCGGCCATCGAGTCGCACCCCACCCGTCCCAACGACATCGGCATGCACCGCGTGGCCTTCTCGGTGGACGACATCGACAAGGCCCTCGAAATAGCCGCGAAGCACGGATGCCACCCGCTGCGCGGCGTGGCGACCTACGCCGATATCTACAAACTCACCTACCTACGGGGACCGAGCGGAATCCTCGTGATGCTCGCCGAGGAACTGAAGAAGGACTGACACCCCCAAATTTGCGGGCGCCGTAGTGACTACTGGTAGGAGACGAACCACGGCTTCGGGTCGACGTCGAAGGTCTGCTTGGGTGTGAACGTCGGGGAATCCTCGTCGATGAAGTTCTTCCACGCCATCCTGATCCCGCCGGGCAGGTCGCGGCGCAGGTTGTTCCACGTCGCCATCTTCATCCCGGGCGTCCCGTTGCCGTCGGCATGCACGAGTATCGCCAGCTCGGGGTGCGAGGTGTCCAGCGCGGAACGGTTGCGGATCATGCTCTGCGTGAACTGGTGCAGGATCACAACCTTCTGCGGAAGACGGTGCTTGCGCGTCAGCTCGGCCAACCACGCGTTGGCGCGGTTGAGTTCGGCGGCATCCACGGAACCGATCTGGGCCATGTGTCGCTGGCCGGGCTTGAGCCTCCACTCGGGGTCATAGGCGATGCCGACGTTCGGGTAAGCCAGCAACTTCTCGTAGTGCTTGGCCTGGGTCAGGAAGTCGTTGCGACCCGGCTGCAGGTCGAGCACCACGTAGACCCCTGCCTCCTGGGCCGCCTTCACCCATGATTCAAGTCGCTCCACGGGAACGTAGCTGGAGTACTTCCCGTCCTTGCCGGCGGACGCCGAAGCGACAGTCGCGATGATCTCGAAGGCCGGCTGCACCTTCTCCTTGCTGTGTGCCTGGTAGTCCGCGGCATACTTCTTGGCGCGCTTGATGGCCCCCTCGACGTCCTGTTCGCCCAGCAAACCCAGCGAAGACGTCCCGGGCGTGCCGTACAGGGCGACCATGCGCCGGTCCGGGAACACGATCTGCCCGCCGCCGGGAAGCTGCTGTCCGCCGGCCGCCGTTTCCGCCATCGCGGCGAAATCCGTGGCATTGCCAAACCCGTTTCCGATCGCGTACAGGTTCGCGTCGGCGTGGTCCTGGAAGAACTTCTGGTTCGTCGCGGCCCGCGGGTCGGCCGATTCCATGGTGTGGATTTCCGCCCCTGCGGCCTGGGCCGTGGCCAGTGCTGGACCCGATGCCTCCGCTTCCTTGTCACCCGAGCGAACGACGACCGCGAAGCCGGAATCCGCGGAGCCTTCGGCCGGGTCGATGTCGGGCAGGTCGGAATCGGGGGTGGACCCGTCGACGACGTCCAGGCTTCCAGCCTGCGATTCGGGCACGGCTCCGTGGGTGATGAGGGTACGTGCCCCCAACCGCTCCAGCTCGGCCGTGAAGCCATCCTGCTGAGACGCATCCTCGGGTGCCACGAGGAGCGGGAGGCCGAGTTCCCGGGCCTGCCCGATGGCCGCCGATTGCTCTCCGCCGTCGCCCAGCACGACGACGGCCGGGGCCTTTTCGAAGAACGCCCGGCTGGACTCCAACGCCATCTCCTCGGAGCCGCCGCCGATTCGGCCAATGCCCGACTCGGGTTGGGCCAGTACCACGCGGTTCTGGTTCTCCTGTGCCTGGGCACCGGATTTGTTGATTCCGTCGGCCTGGTCGGCCGCGGTGCACCCGGTTGCGACCAAGAGGAAAGCCAGCCCGGAAGCGGCCGCCGCGAGGCGTCCCTTGTGCCAATTCATCATTTTTTTCATCACTCGTCGCCCGCCATCCACAGATTCTTGCCGGCAACGCCTATCGTCCCGCCGTACGGAAAAACGCCTCGGATCCGGTGGATCGGCACCGGATACGGATTCCACCGCGACCGAGTGTTTCCCATCAACGACACTAGCAACAACTTCCTGTCGATACCCGCACAACCCTTGCCGGAGACGTCATGGCGGCGGGCACCTTCGACCTCGTGTGCGGGTCACCCCGGGAAGGGGCGATCCGGCCATCCTTGGACTTGCCGGCCCGCTGCACGCCCTCGAATCGAAGGCCGGCGTCCGCTGCTGTCGCTTTGTAGGCCTTTTGCACTAGGCCGCCTCTCTCCCTCTACTTGCTGTTTAGCTGTCTAGTGATGTCGCCGAGTCAATGAGCTCGGCGAGGTCACGGGGGCGGCTCCACATGGGCCAGTGCCCTGTGGGCAGGTCAATGACGTTGAGGTGTTCAAGGTTGGCGACTTCGGCAAACATGGGATGGCCTGCTCGGACCAGCTCCATCACCTGTTCACTCGAGATTGAGCAGCACACCAGGACAGTCGGGACGTTGCGGCGGGCCTCGTTCGTGAGTTCGACGGGCTGACGAAGCACTGGACCGGGCTCAGGGACGGCCAGTGCCTGGAATCGCTCGAGGACCTCCTCACTCAGGCCTTCAAGGCTCGCCTGCTGCGCGAGTACATCGAACGACGGCAGTGGCAACTCATGTGCGTCATCCGGAAAATCGGGTGCGAAGACACTGCCCGCCGCCACAGGGCCGGAGTCGACCCATACCACTCGGCGGACAAGGTCCGGGTGTCTGTCAAGGACGAGGCTGACGGGGGCGTTGGCCCCACTGTGGGCAACGAGAATTGCTGGCTGATTTCCGTGTTGAGAAATGACGCCTAGGATTGCGTCTGCCTGGTCATTGAGAGTCTTCGCAGCACGTTCAGGATCATTCCCATCAAGACCCGGCAGCGTCATCGCGATTGCACGAGTGCCTTTGGTTTTTAGGTGTTCAAGGACTTCATCCCACGCCCACGCGCCCAGCCAGTGGCCGGCGATGAGAATGATGGTCGGACCGTTCGTAGCAGTTGTCATGTCACTACTCTCGCAGGCCCGACGGACAAGAGTGTGTCACTATTTATGTCATGAATTTGTCGGAGCCTGAACTGTGAAACGAACCGAACGGCTCCATGCGCTGAACGAGATGCTGCGCCGCAGCGGCGCGCGCGGGATTTCCGCCGAACGGTTGGCGAGAGAGTTCGAAGTATCCGTGCGCACGGTCAAAAGAGACCTTGATGCGTTAGAGAAAAGTGGCACGCCTTTATGGTCGCGCCCAGGTCCGGGCGGTGGCTACGGATTGGCGGTTGGCGCGTCCCTGCCCCCTGTCAGCCTGTCCCCCGCACAGGCTGTGGCGCTCATGGCGGCCGTGTCCGCTGCACCCGATGCCCCCTACTCCGATCTGGCAGCAGCCGGCATCCAAAAGATACTGGACGTCCTTGACCCCAGAACCCGAGCAAGAGCCGACGCGTTGGCCCACCGAGTATGGGTCAACGAGCTTCCCTCCACTTCCCGCGCCAACAGGTCGGCACTGGAAGTGGCGATGGTCGAGCAGTTAGTAGTCCGTATTCGCTACACTTCGAGAGACGGCACCACGACCACCCGCGACGTCGAACCTGTGCTGTTCGCCTCCACGAACGGCCAGTGGTATTTGGTTGGGTGGTGCCGACTGCGTAACGCCATGCGATGGTTTACCGTGTCGCGCATCGAGCGTGCCAACGTAACGAGGACGGTCTGTAGTGGCCACACTATCCACGAGGTTGGGGTACCCCCGGCGAACGCCAGGCCGGTGCACGGTCGGGGCGCGGAAATCACTGAAGTAACGAGTTCGGTCAATTTCACTGGCGACCAAACTGTCGCTAATGGCCGGGCAACCTGGGGCCGAACCAGCGGGTGAGCGCTTCCTCCAAGCCTTGAGCGGAGCCCTGGCCCACCCAGGCAACATAGCCGTCCGGGCGGATCAGCACCGCGGCGGGAGGTGTCACCTCGCCGAGGAGTGGCAGGCTCCATGCGCCGGAGTACCGGGCGTCGACCCGACGGATTCGCTCCGCCCAGGGTGCGATCCCGAGGTTGCCCGGACCGGCGAGGTTCAGCAGCACCGGCTTGGCGTCGTTCAGCAGCGTGAACACCCGGGTCGGTCCGTCATTTGTCTCAAGGTCCAGGTCCGGCATGCGGCGCCCGAGCAGCGGGTGCCCCTCCCCCAGATCGTAGGCGATGTCCAGGCCATGGATCAGCGCGGCGACGTGCCGGCGGGGCCCGTCCATGGACATCAATTCATCCACGGTTTCGGCGAGCGCCGCGGTCCGCGGGTCATTGCGCTGCAGGGCCGTTTGCGCCATCGAATGCTGGAGCGCGCGGGCGCCGACCGGGTGCCGCTCCGAGTGGTACGTATCCAGCAAAGACTCCGGCGAGATGCCCTTGACCACCTGGGCAAGCTTCCATCCAAGGTTGACGGCGTCCTGCAGGCCCAGGCCGATTCCCTGGCCGCCGGCGGGATAGTGGATGTGCGCGGCGTCCCCGACCAGCAGCACCCGGCCCTTGCGGTAGGTCGCCGCCTGCCGGGTGGCGTCGGTGAACCTGGAGATCGAGGTCGGCGAGTGCACCCCGAAGTCCGTTCCGTAAGCCGCGGTCAGGGAATCGCTCAGGTCGCCCAGCCCGGGTTCCTCCCGCGAGCCGAGTTGCCGCTCCGTCGTGATGACACGATAGGTGCGCCCGTCGCCCAGCAGGGAGAAGCCGTGGACCCCCGACTCGTCCAGGTGCGTTCCGGAGGGAGGTTCCTCCGTTGCCTCCACCTCGGCGATCAAGTTGCTGCGGGTTGCATCCCAGCCGGGGAAGTCGATACCCGCGCTCTTGCGGACCAGGCTGCGGCCGCCGTCGGCTCCGATCAGGTACCTCGACCGGAGATTCCCGCCATCGGCGAGCTCGACATCCACGCCGGATTCATCCTGGCTGATTCCGACGACCTCGCGACCGTGATGGACGGGCACCCCGAGCTGGCCGATCCAGTCCTCGAGGATCGGTTGAATGCGGCTCTGCCACAGGCCAAGGCCGTACGGGTGCCGCGTCGGAAAGTCACTGATGTCCAGGAGTGTGCGGCCGAACCGTGCCGTCTGCACCGTGGTCCCCTCCGCCAGGAATCGGTCGGCTATCCCCCGCTGGTCGAGGACCTCGATCGTGCGGCAGTGGAAGCCGCCGGCACGGGATTCGGCCAGGGCCCCCGGGGGTCGCCGCTCCACGACCGCCACCTCAATGCCAGCCAGCGCCAACTCACCGGCGAGCATCATTCCCGCAGGTCCGCTGCCCACCACAATCACATCCGGCATCCCGTCCTCATTTCCCTGATGCTTCCCCTAGGGGAACACCCGAGCAGTGTATGGCACGGCACGGGTCTTGCGGCAAGACCCCCTGGCTGCCCTATCCTGAAAGTGGCGGGCGCCCCCATGCACGTGGTCACGTCGGCGGCCTCAGCTACAGCCCGTTGGACCCCGGAGACGCGGCGGCGGGCACCGCATCCCTAGTACGCAACCGTGAAGTGGCGCACCCCGGGTTCGGGTTCCTCGATCTCGTCCAGTGCGGCAACGGCAAGGTCTTCGGCAGATATCAGTGATTCTCCGCGTGGGTCGATGAGGATCCGGTTTCCTCCCCGCCGGTAGGTCCCCGTCCGGGTGCCGGGTCCGAACAGGGCCGGCGGGCTCAGATAGGTCCAGTCCGCGGGATGCGTGGCGCAGGCGTTGAACTGGTCGACGCTGAGCTGTGCGATGGAACGCCATTCCGGGGGGACGAAGCGCGGATCGTCGATGACGCGTTGGTCCGAGTTTGGTCCCCGGAGCGGGCCGGCGCCGCCGATCACGATGACGCGCCGTCCGAACTCCAGCGCCGTGCCCAGCACCGCGGCCACCGGGGAGCAGACATCGTCGTCCGCGCCGGGGGCAGGCCTGGTGGCCAGCACGATCACGTCGTGCCCTGCAGCGATGCGTCCCATGGCCTGCGCGTCGGCCGCATCGGCGGTGAACACGGCGAATTCCCCGCGGTCCCGTTCGTCGCTGCCTATAGATCGCGAGAAGCCGGAGACGGCGTGGCCCCTGCGGACCGCCTCTGCTGCGATGCGGGAGCCTGCCATTCCCGTGGCCCCGATAACGGCGATCCTCATGATGCCCTCTTTCCCTGTGCGGCGGCCATCGCCGGCTGCCTGGCGTCGGTGTTCGTGGACGTGGGCGGTTTCCCGCCGGGGACGACCTGGCCGGCGGCGATTGCCGCCAGCGAAAGGGCAAATCCGACCAGCTGGACTGCGCCGAGGGATTCGCCCAGGAGCCACGCCCCGAGGCCCGCCGCGACAAGTGGCGAGAGCAGTCCCAGCACGGCGGCCGAGGCGACAGGCAGCCGGGCGATGCCGCTGAACCACAGCGTGTACGTGAGCAGCCCGCCGACGAGGCCCAGCCAGAGGTAGCCGGCCAGCGCGCTGCCGTCGATGCTCGCGGGCATCCCCTCGAAGAGCAGCGTGACCGGCAGGAGGAACAACCCTCCGGCGGCAAGTTGCCATCCGGCCACGCCCATGGCGGGCACTCCCGCGGGCCTGCCCCATTTCTTGGAGAGGGTGACGCCGAAGCCCATTGACACCGCTCCGAGCAGGCCCGCTGCCACGCCGGCCCCGTCGAGGGTGGCGGTGGAACGCAGGACCACCAGGGCGACACCGGCGATTCCAACGATCCCCCACGTCAGGCGCCACGCGGAGAACCGCTCACGCAGGATGGCCACGACGAGGATGGCGACGACCAGCGGCTGCGCGGCACCGAGGGTCGCGGCCAGGCCACCCGGCAGGTGGGAGGCGGCAATAAACAGCAGCGGGAAGAAGGCGCCGATGTTCAGCACGCCCAGCACTGCGGATTTCCACCACCAGGCACCCGTGGGAAGGGCGCGGGTCAGCACGATTGCGAGCACGCCTGCCGGCAACGCCCGAACCAGCGAGGCGAAGAGCGGGTGCCCCGGGGGCAGCAGCTCTGTCGTCACGACGTACGTCGTGCCCCACACCGCGGGTGCAATGGCGGTAAGCAACGTGGTCCGCATTCTGCCCATGAAAAACTCCTTAGCGTTAAACTATTCAACGATGAGCAGACTACGGTGATAATCTGACTCGTGTCAAACAGTTCAACATTAAGAGGTTTAAGTGGAAGACAGCGTCGACCGCATCATCGCCCAGTGGGCGCAGGTGCACCCGGAATTCGATGTCAGCGCGATGGGCGTGCTCGGCAGGCTTTCCCGCCTCACGCGCCTGTTCGAACGCGAGCTGCAGGCCGTCTTCACCGAGCACGGCCTGCAAGCCGGGGAGTTCGACATCCTGGCCACCCTGCGGAGGGCCGACACCGACGGGCACGGACTGACCGCGGGACAACTCGCCGACAGCGCCATGGTCACCTCCGGGGCGATCACCAACAGGCTGGACCGGCTCCTCGCCAAGGACCTCATCACCCGCGAGACCGACCCGCGCAGCCGCCGCACGATCCGCATTTCCCTCACGCAGCGGGGGCGGGCGGTCCTCGATGCGGCCCTGCCCGACCACGTCGGCAACGAGGAACGCCTGCTCTCCGCCCTGGCGCCCGGCCAACGCGAACAGCTCGAAGGCCTGCTCCGCGTCCTGCTCAAGGACCGCGAGAGCCAGGGCTAGCGGCCGGCGGGCCCGGGGCCGGGGAAAGTGCCGGCCCCGTCCAACCAGCCCAACACAACGTCGGCAAACTCGCCCGGCCGCGTCGCATGGACGTCGTGACCGGTGGGCATGGTGACGAGCGTGCATTCGGGGATGAGCCCCGAGACCTCCACGAGCAGCTCCTGCGGAATGGTGCTGGTGGGACCGCCTCCGACAAGCAGCGTGGGAGCGGTGATCTCGGGCAGCAGCCTCCACCAGCGGCGGGTGGGATCGTTGACCTGCCCAACGATGGCCGGCACGACCGCCCAATCGAACTCCAGCACTCCCTCGGGGCGTTCGGGAACCGGCCGCGTGCGCGGGAACGGCGGCGGGACGTCCTCAACCACGAGCCGGGCGATGCGATCCGGCTGTGCCTGGGCAACCAGGTATGCGACGGCGCCGCCCATCGAGTGCCCGATCAGCACCACCTCACGCAGGTCCATGATCTCAAGGACCTCGATGACGTCGTCGCGCATGAGTTCGAACGTGTAGAGGCCCGGTCGGTCGCTGTCACCATGTCCGCGCAAATCCAGACCCACCACACGAAACAGCGAAGCGAACAGCGGCTCGACACCCGACCAGCTGGCCGCCCGTTCCCCGAGCGCGTGCAACAGGACCATCGTTGGCCCCCTGGCAGCGCCGGAAATGCGGCAGCCGATGCGGATTCCGCTGCCGAGTTCCACCAACCGCTTTTCCACCTGCGAACCGTGGCCGCGCCGCAATGGATCGTCGGGGTTGTACGAAGAGGGACTGCCCGGTGATTGTTGGAACCTCACGGCTCCGGGTCGTATCCGATGAGCCAGTGCAGCCCATGGCGGTCGATGACCTGGCCGTCGGACGCTCCCCAGGGCTTGGGTGCAAGCGGATCCAGCACCTTCCCGTCCACCGCGAGCTTGTCGAACCACCCGTGGAGGACGGACGGTCCGGCGGTCCCCAGCAACGAGAGCATGAGCCCTTCGAACCGGACGCTCTTACTGCCCTCGGCGGCATCCGATCCCGCCAACGCCACCAGGCCGTCGAGAACCCCATGGGCTATGGCCTCCGGGGGACCGTCCTTCCGGCCAAATTCTTCATAGGTGTACAGGGAGAGTTTTCCGCCGAAAACCTCCGCGTAGAAGCCGAGCGCTTCACGGGCCGTGCCGGGAAAGCTGACATAGATCTGGGGAGCGGTCATGTGCACAGCCTACGAAAAAGGTTCTCCGGCCGCCATGGTTCGCGGCGCGCGGCCGGGCATCGATCCTACCGGTCGCGGTCCGCCGCGACTCCGCCAAGCATCCGGCTTGCCAGGTCCTGGTGGGCCAGGCGCCGCATCGCGGCCAGGATCGGTTCGTAGACCGCGGTGCCGAGCACCGAGTACTCCACGGCCCGGGGCGTGTCGGCGCCGGGCAGCTGGGCCAGGTCGATCTCGGCGATCGCCATGATGTGGCGTGCATAGCCGTGCAGCCGTTCGCGCCCCATCGGCAGGCCGACGGACTCTGCGGCGGCGAGCCCGCGTTCGAGCTGGGCCACCGCCGCGTAGCCGGGGTCGTAAAGCTGGCCGATCTCCTCCAGCGCCGCCCGCGCCCGCGGATAGTCGCCGTCCGGGTCCGCCTCCACGGCGGGCGGAAGCACTTCGATCGCGCGTCCCAAGGTGCTGAAGCGGTCAGCTTCCGGTTCGTCGATGAGGCCGACGATGGTCCGCACGCCCGCGATCGGCAGGCCCACGACCTCCGTGAGCGCGCGGATCAGCGCCAGCCGGCGCACGTGCTCCTCGCCGTAGTCTGCCATGGTCGCACCGACCTTCTCCCCCGGGGCCAGCAGGCCCTCGCGCAGGTAATACTTCACGGTCGCCAGCGGCATCCCGGACCGCTTCAGAAGTTCGGACATCCGCATGGCGCAACCCCTTGTATTGGATAGTTTTGGTATCTACCTTGGATAGTACAGCTATCCAATCGGGTTCGAAAGGAATCACCCCATGGAACCGAGCACGCTGGTCCTCGCCGGAATCCTGCTTCTGGCGCTCGTCACGGTCGAATCCGGAGGCGCCTTCCTCGTCCGCGTCGCCGCCGGCGGGGTTCCCGCCAACGACCTGCAAAAATCCTGGTACCGGGCGGGGCACGCCCATGCCGCGGTCCTACTGGTCCTGTCCCTCGCAATCCTCGCCTTCGCCGACCACCTCGACGTCCCGACCTGGGTCGACTGGATCGCCCGCTCGGGCGTCCCCGTGGCAGCAATCTTGATGCCCGCCGGCTTCTTCCTCTCGGTGCTCGGGAAGAACCCTGAGAAGCCCAACCGACTGTCGCTGCTGATCGGCCTCGGCGCGGCCTGTCTCACCGCTGGCCTGCTAGCCGCCGGGATCGGGGCCATCGCAACCGGGGCCGGGAACGCCTGAGGGAACGCTGAAGGCCGACCACTCCCCCAACTCACCGGGGTGCGGGCGGTTTGTTCCCGGGCATTCGACTGGGCGGATTGACGACTTCTCCACAACCCTGCAGGCCACGGGTCCACCGACCCGCGGATCGGTCCATGCTGGGATTCCCGCACCGAATCCCCAAGGATGGAAATGACCACGACGAGCAAGCAATTGCGCCGCAAGCACCGCAAATCACCGAAGCCACGGCAGCAAGGCCACCACCCGTCGCGCGCCTCGGGACTGGAACGGCTTCACGCCCTGGAACCTGCCTACATCGCCTGGAGATCCCGCACCGTGACGCACGGCCGGGCCCACGAAGACTGGGCAGGGCTGCTTGTGCTGCTGGAGTCCTACGCCAAAATCGGGCCATTCAACGCACCCGACGCCCTGGTCCCGCGACACTTCTCTTTGATGCTGAACACCATGCGCCGCTTACCCGGCGTCGTGGCCGGCCAGGCCATGGACCGATTGGATGGCTACCTTCACTTCCTGAAGGACAACGGCCGCTGGCATCGCGGGGACGAGGTGTTCGACTTGTTGCACATGCTGGTGCTGATTCGCGTTCCCGGCCGGGCGCATCGAAGCACACCCCACGAATGCCCCTACGACATCGCACTGCCCCACGGGCAGGGCATAGCGCTCGTGCAGTGGGCCGCCTTCCTGCTTGACGGGATGCTCGAGGGAAGGTTTAGCCCCCGCGCCGTCGAGTCACTCGCGTATCCTGTCGCGGACCCTGAGGGCCCCGTCCTGCTGGCGCCGGGACTCCACCCGCTTCCGCTCTCGAGGTTTCTGGACCTTTACGCCGCCATGGGCGAAGCCGATCTCTTCGAAACCGCTGGGGACGAAGCCACCGGGGACGTGGACGAATATGTCGAAGAAGCGTGGGAGAACAACGGCGAACCCTATCCCACGCATTCGGGGATGGCCCTGCTGCAGGACGATCATCCCCGAAACCACGATGCCATCCGCAGCCTACTGACTGCCTACCTGCGAATCCTAGCCATGGCGGATGCCACACCCGCATCCGGCATGGCAGGGCTGCGGCGGGCCCACAGGTTCATGTCTGTGCTCGCTGACGTGGCCACCGAATCATCCACTGCCAAGGCCCACGGGGAAACCAACTTGCTGAGTCTCGGACAGGACATCCAGGACCGGCTGGCGGACCGTTTCGGGGAAATATCCGACGCCATCCTCGCTTGTCTGGAGCCCGGAGTCGTGGAATACACCGCCGGAACCCTCGTCGCCCAGTCCGTGGTCCGCGAGGCCATCAAGGATCTGCACGATGAGTATGTTGGTTGAACGTCTGGGCCTGCCCACTGGACTCTGGACACTCCACGACCTGAAACTGGGCAGGAACCCGGCGGCTGTTCTGCTTTCCGACACCGCTCCCCGGCGCTGCCTTCAGCGGGGCCCGTCAGCCCATGCGTGGGCCCGGAATCCGGCGGAGCCCTAAGGAATCCCGCGAGCGCAGTGCGTCCGCGCAATGAAGCTTCGCTGGCAGCAACGCCGTCAGGCCACGGACTCGAAGCGGAACCTGAGCCCCAGGGCGTTGACGACCTTGACGATGGTGGCGAAACTCGGGTTGCCGTCGGCCGAAAGCGCCTTGTACAGACCTTCACGGCTCATCCCGACGCGGCGTGCCAATTCGCTGAGGTTGCCGGAACGTGCGATTGTGCCAAGCGCCTGCGCGACCATCGCGGGGTCACCGCTCTCTTCAAACACCGCCTCGAGGTAAGCCGCAGCGTCCCCTAGATCGTTGAGGTAATCCGCACCGTCATAGCGGCTAAAGCTTTCAGTTGTCTTGCCCATTGCTTTTCCATTCGTCGGCGATTCTGTGCGCTTCCTTGATATCGCTCCGCTGACTTGATTTGTTGCCTCCACAGAGCAACAAGACCAATCGATCGCCATCCTGGAGGTAATACACCCGGTACCCTGGCCCAACATCAATCCGCAGTTCCGAGATCCCCCGCCCGACAGACTTCACGTCACCCGGATTTCCCGCGGCCAGGCGATCGATCCTTGCCGTGATGCGGGCAGCAGCGCGACGGTCCTTCAGACCGGATCGCCACTTATCGAATGTCTCACTCTTGAGAATCTCGATCGCATGTCAACTGTAGTTCACATATTATCTCGGAGGCAACGGTTCTCACGCTCCAAGTTCCGCTTCTATCCATGTTGTTTTTCTTCGGTTGCAGCCAGCCCAGGAATCAGGCCGTGGCATTCTGGACCGCAACTTCGGGATACGCAGCCGGCAGGTCCGTCGGGTTCGCTGTCGGCGCTGAATACCTCCGCCAAAAGAAGCACCAGGAACCTACAAAAGCACTCCGACCCGTTGAACTAAAGACAGCAGGGGGCCGGCATGCCCACCACATACGTGGTGAGCGAATGCCGACCCCCTACCGGATCAGATGTTGCGTATGTTAGCGCTGCACGGCGCCGAAGCGGTCGGCCGCCAGTGCAACCGCGGCGGCACGCGCCTCGGATGCCTCATCGGCGGTCAGCGTGCGGTCGTTGGCACGGAAGCGCAGGCCGAAGGCCAGCGACTTCTTGCCCTCCGGAATGCCGGTGCCGGAGTACACGTCGAAGAGCGCGAGGTCCTCGAGCAGTTCGCCGGCGCCTTCGCGCAGGGTCTCGAGCACCTCGGCCGCGACCACGCTGGAGTCAACCACCAGGGCCACGTCCTGGGTGGAGATCGGGAAGGTGGAGATCTCCTTGGCCACGATCACGTCTGCAGCGGCCTCGAAGAGCTCGTCCGCGTTGATTTCCATCGCGACAGTGCGCTCGGGCAGGTCCAGCTCGGCCAGCAGCTTCGGGTGCAGCTCGCCGGCGTAGCCGACGTGCGTGCCGTTGCGCAGCGCCAGGGCGGCGGTGCGGCCGGGGTGGAACGCCTGGTGCGAACCCTGGGAGACGACGACCTCGACGCCCAGCACGTCGCCGACCAGCTTGGCGGCATCCAGCGCATCGGCCCAGTCGTAGACGCGCGGGGTGTGCGCGGCGGCTACCGGCGAATCGTGCCCGGTCAGCACTGCGGCAATGTGCGTCGGCTGGTGCGGCAGACCGTTGTACAGTGCCTCGAGCTCCTCCTCGGAGGGACGTGCCCCCAGCGGCGGGATCGTGGCGGTGCCCAGGGTGTCGCCCGGCAGGAAGACCTGGCCGGCCTCGTACAGGGCCAGGTCGCGGAAGCCGCGGCCGTGGTTGCGCCGGGCAATGCCCAGCAGGCCCGGCAGGATCGAGGTGCGCATGAACCCGAACTCGCTGGACATGGGGTTGTTCAGCTTGACGGCCTTCACCTCCCCGGCCTCGGCGGCACCGAAGGTGTTGTTCTGCACCTTGGTGACGAACGGGTAGGACAGCACCTCGGTCAGCCCGGCGTCGGCCAGGGCCGCGACGACGCGGCGGCGCTGGCCCTGTACGCGGCTCAGGCCGCGGCCCGGAGGGGCGGTGGGCAGCGTCGCCGGAATCAGGTGGTAGCCGACCAGGCGGGCGATTTCCTCCACCAGGTCCTGCTTGGTGGAAAGGTCCGGGCGCCAGGACGGCGCGGTGACCCGGTAGCCGCCGGCGACGTTCTCGATCGTCGCACCGATCTCGCCCAGGGCCCAGGTGATCTGCTCCTCGGTGTAGTCGATGCCGATCAGTGCCGAGGCGAACCCGGCCGGCAGGTCGATGACCACGGCTTCGGGCCTGGTGCCCTCGTCGGTGATCTCGGTGGTGGCGGTGCCGCCGGCCAGCAGGACCAGCAGGTCCACGGCGCGCTGGGCCGCCACGTCGGCGATGTTCCAGTCCACTCCGCGCTCGAAGCGCTTCGAGGCCTCCGAGGGCAGCTTGTGCCGGCGGCGCGAGCGGGCAATGGAGATCGGCTCGAAGTGCGCCGCCTCGATGAGCACGGTGCGCGTCGCGTCGGAGACCTCGGTGGCCGATCCGCCCATGACCCCGGCAATGCCGATGGCGCCGGATTCGTCGGTGATCAAAAGGTCCTCGGCGTGGAGCTTGCGCTCCTTGGCATCCAGGGTCTTCAGCGTCTCGTCCGGGTTGGCGCGGCGCACCGTGATGGCGCCGGTGAGCTTGTCCGCGTCGTAGAAGTGCAGCGGCTGGCCGAGCTCGAGCATCACGTAGTTGGAGATGTCCACGACCAGGGAGATCGAGCGCATCCCGGCCAGGTTCAGCCGGCTGGCCATCCACGGCGGGGTGGGCAGCGCCGGGTTCACGTTGGTGACCTTGCGGGTGAGGAACCTGTCGCAGCCGTCCTTGCCGTAGATGCCGGCGGCATCGGACAGCTTGACCTCGTGGCCCGGGGCGGTTGCCGCGTCCACCGCGACCAGCGATGCCGGGTCGGTGTAGGGGGTGCCGGTGGCGTGCGCGTATTCGCGGGCCACGCCGCGGATCGAGAACGCGTAGGAGCGGTCGGGGGTGACGTTGATTTCGGCGGCCTGGTCGTAGAGGCCGAGCAGTTCCATCGCGTCGGCGCCGATCTCCGGGTCAAGGCCCAGGCGGGAAAGCACGATGATGCCGTCGTGGTCGTCCCCGATGCCCAGCTCGCGGGAGGAGGCGATCATCCCGGCCGAGAGGTGGCCGTAGGTCTTCCGGGCGCTGATGGCGAAGTTGCCCGGCAGCACGGCGCCGGGAAGGGTGACCACGACCTTGTCGCCCTCGACGAAGTTGTGCGCTCCGCAGATGATGCCCTGCACGCCGCTCGGGTCGATGCCCTCGAACGCCAGGGTCTGGGGCTGGCCCTCGGGCACGACGCGGACCTGGCACCAGTTGATGGTCTTGCCGTTGGTCTGCTCCTCCTTGACGATGGAGAGCACCTGCCCGACCACGATGGGGCCGGAGATCTCGTCGGCGGGACGGTGCACGTCCTCTTCCTCGAGGCCCACCTTGACCAGTTCGGCCATGACGTCTTCGGCCGAGGCATCGGCCGGTACCTGCGCGTATTCGCGCAGCCATGAAAGGGGAATACGCATAACTTAGATCTCCATCCCGAAGTGCTCGCTGAAGCGGATATCGCCCTCGATCATGTCGTGCATGTCGGGGACCTCGTTGCGGAACATGAGCGTGCGCTCCACGCCCATGCCGAAGGCGAACCCGGAGTATTCCTCCGGGTCGATGCCCGCGGCGCGCAACACGTTGGGGTTGACCATGCCGCAGCCGCCCCACTCGATCCAGCGCGGCCCGCCCTTGGCACCCGGGTGCCAGATGTCCAGCTCGGCGCTGGGCTCGGTGAACGGGAAGAAGTTCGGGCGCAGGCGGATGGAGGCGTCCTCGCCGAACATCTGCCGGGCGAAGTGCTCCAGGGTGCCGCGCAAGTCGGCCATGGTCAGGTTCCTGTCGATGGCCAGGCCCTCGAACTGGTGGAACACCGGGGTGTGGGTGGCGTCCAGCTCATCGGTGCGGTACACGCGTCCCGGGCACAAGACGTAGATCGGCAGTTCGCGCTCGAGCATGGAGCGCACCTGCACCGGGGAGGTGTGGGTGCGCAGCAAAAGGTGCGAATCCACCGGGTCGATGAAGAAGGTGTCCTGCATTTCGCGGGCCGGGTGGTCGGGCGCGAAGTTCAGCGCGTCGAAGTTGAACCACTCGGACTCGATCTCCGGGCCCTCGGCGATTTCCCAGCCCATGCCCACGAAGATGTCGGACACGCGGTCCTGCAGCGTGGACAGCGGGTGGCGCGCACCTGCGCGGCGGCGGCGCGGGGCCGCGGTGACGTCCACGGTTTCCTCGACGAGGATGCGGGCGGCGTCCTCGGCCTCCAGGACGGCTGTGCGTCCGGCGAGCGCCTTGTTCACCCGGCCGCGGGAGGCGCCCAGGAGCTTGCCGGCGACAGCCTTCTCGGACTTGTCGAGGCGGCCGATTTCACGGTTGGCCAGCGACAGCGGGGACTTTTCCCCGGTGTGCGCCAGGCGGGCAGCCTTCAGCTCGTCCAGGTTCTGCGCGGCGGCAAAGGCGGCCAGGGCAGCTTGCACCGCAATGTCGATGCCGGCCTCGTCGGTGGGATGCGGGACGACCGGCGCATGGGCGTCATTGGCGTCCATTTCCGGGCTCGTGGGTTCAGACATGGGGTTCTACGGCCCTTTTCACTGTTGATTGTGTCTCTGGTTCTGCATCCCATTCTAGGTGCACCGCCCCGCGGGCCGGGAATCGCGACTCGGCCCCCCGCGGCCCCGCGGTTGTGGACAGCGCGGGAGGCTTGGGCAATAGTTAGTCCCATGTCGCGAGTTATTCGAACTTTTGCCCTGCCTGCCGCCGCCTTGTTGATGATCGGCTCCCTGGGGGCCTGCTCCGCGCCGCCCTCGCCGAATGCCACGGCCGAACTCCTGGCCGGTTCGCTGCAGGGCCTGGACCTTGCCTCCGTCCCGCTGGCCGGCCAGGACGCCGCCGCCGCGGGTGCCGAACTGTCCGAGGCGCTCAAGCCGCTGGAGTCGATCCCGCGCACCGTCACCCTGGCCTCGGTCACCGAGGACGAGGGGTCCGAGGGCCCCAAGACCGCCACCGCCGTCTACAACACGGTGTGGGACATCGATTCAACCGACACCGACTGGACCTACCAGACCCAGGCGACGCTGGAACTCGATGAGCAGACCAAGACCTGGGCGGTGCGCTACTCCCCCGCCCTGGCAGTGCCGGGGCTGGAGGCCGGCCAGTACGTTGCCAAGCGCAGCGCCCCGGCCAAGCGCGGGGAGATCCTGGGCAACAAGGCCCAGACCCTGGTGACCGACCGGCCGGTCCTGCGCATCGGGATCAACAAGGAAGCGATCGGCGAGGAGGCCTGGGAGGGCTCGGCAACCAAGCTGGCCAAGGTGCTGGACATCGACGCCGAACCGTACGCCAAGAGCGTTGCCGCCGCCGGCCCGCGCGCCTTCGTCCAGGCCATCACGCTGCGCGACGACATCAACCGCACCGTCACCGACGAGCAGCTCGAGGCCATTCCCGGGGTCCTGGCCCAACCGGGCTCCCAGCCGCTGGCACCCAGCAGGAGTTTTGCCCGGGCGATCCTGGGATCGGTGGGCGAGGCCACGGCGGAAATCGTCGCCGAATCCAAGGGCAGCATCGGCGCCGGGGACCAGGTCGGGCTCTCGGGCCTGCAAAAGGCCTACCAGGACGAGCTGGCAGGAACCAAGGGCTACAGCATCAACATCTACGACAAGGACCGGGCCGAGGTCTCGACCCTGGTGTCGCGGGAAGCGGTGGACGGCCAGGACGTGAAGACCACCCTCGACCGCGACCTGCAGACCCTTGCCGAGTCGCTGATTGCCGATTCGGACAGCGACAGCGCCCTGGTCGCCATCCGCCCCTCCGACGGGGCGATCCTCGCCGCCGCCGCCGGGCCCACCGACAACGCACAGAACACCGCGCTGCTGGGCAAGTACGCCCCCGGCTCCACGTTCAAGGTCGTCACTGCGCTGGCCATGCTCCGCTCCGGGGACACCCCGGCGACGAGCGTGGAGTGCCCGGCCACCATGACGGTGGATGGCAAGGCGTTCAAGAACTACGACGGCTACCCCTCCAGTGCGTTGGGAAGCATCCCGCTCTCCGAGGCGGTGGCACAGTCCTGCAACACCGTCTTCCTCGAGGGTGCCTCGAAGGTCAAGGCGCCGGCCCTCGCCGATGCTGCGGCCTCCCTGGGGCTGAACCTGAGCCCCTCCACGGGCGCCGCCTCGTTCCTGGGCTCGGTCCCGGAGGACTCCACCGGCACCGAGCTGGCGGCCAACGGCATCGGACAGGGTGTCGTCGAGGCCTCGGCGCTGGGCATGGCCACGGTGGCTGCCTCGGTCAAGAACGGCGCCACCGTCAGCCCCCACCTGGTGGCCAGCCCCAAGCCCGACGCCGCACCGAAGCCCAAGAACCCGTTGACGGCGGCCGAGGCCAAGGCGCTTTCGGGCATGATGGCGCAGGTGGTTGACCACGGCACCCTGAAGGACCTCAAGAACGTCCCCGGACCCGTGATCATCGGCAAGAGCGGCACGGCCGAATACGACGCCGAGCGCAACGCCCACGCGTGGACCATCGCCGCCCAGGGCGACCTTGCGGTGGCGGTGTTCGTGGGCGACGGCAGCGGCGGGGCGCAGACCGCCGGACCCATCCTTGCCGAATTCCTGACCGAGGCACAGTAGCCGCCGCTCCCCTCCCGGCCGACATGCCAAAGGGACCGCCAAGCCCGGGTTCATCCCGGTCTGGCGGTCCCTTTGTCGTTATCCGGCCGAACCGCGTGGTTCGGCGTCCTGCGGTGTTAGGCGTGCACGTTTTCGGTTTCCTCGGCGCGGCGCATCGTGGCGACCGCGACGACGGCGCCCAGCAGGCCAAGCGCACCGAAGCCGAGGGAAAGGTACATCGCCGAGTTGTCCTTGGGCTTGGCCACGGCGGTCATCTCGCCGCTGGACTCGCGCATGTCGAAGCTCACGGTATTGCCCTCGATGTGCGCCCCGGCGCTGGCGCTCGTGACCTCGCCCGGGAAGGTGACCGTCATCGTGGCTTCGCTCAGGGACGAGGTGTCGGTCCCGGCAAGACCCTGGGCCGAGAAGTGGTACATCTCCCCGCTGTAGTCGACGTCGATCTTCGGGCCCAGCTTGCCGGAGATGTCGCTGATCTCGGTCAGCGACTTGTCCGCGACGGTGAAGGTGTAGCCCCGGAAGTTGTCCTGGTCGTAGGGCGTCTTCTCAGCTTCCTCCGGCATGCTCTGGAAGAACTCGTCCTCGGTCATTCCCATCTGGGCCAGCAGTTCGTCGGTGCCCACGTCTCCGGCAACGCCCTTGTCGAAGGCCATCACCATCTCCAGCGTTGCTTCCTCCGGGCTCGAGATGACCAGGTCGGCCTCCATCTTCACGCAACCGGTCAGGCTCAACACCAGCGCGACCATGACACCAATGACGGATACGGTCTTCTTCATGAATTCTCCTCCACGTGCGGGGCATTGATCGGCGACGGTGCTCCCGGTTCACCCTTCAACACTAGTGGGTGGGTCGCCCGGGCCAAGAATTGTTCCTTCGGCCTCGGGCCCCCATTGCCGGCCCCCCGGGCCTACACTTGGGAACCATGAACACCTGGGAGCGCACCCGCGAGGTCGCCAATTGGCTGAATTTGAGCACCATCAGTGGACTGGCGCTGGCAGCCGCCAGCGGATGCAGCATCTCGCGCGGGGCGCGGGGAATCCTCTACGCGCGAAACTACACCCCGGCGCTCCCCAAGGCAGGGGCATTCACCGTGGGAAACGTCGTCTTTTTTCGTCCTTCGCTCAGCGGCCAGGTCCTGCACCCGCAGTTGCTCTCCCATGAGGAGACGCATTGCACGCAATATGCCCTGTGCCTGGGATTGCCCTTCCTCCCCCTGTATTTTGCGGCCGCCGGCTATTCGTGGCTGCGCACCGCGGACCCTGCCTCGAGGAACTTTTTTGAGCGCGCTGCCAACCTGCAGGCCGGCGGTTACCGGGAAAGGCCCGTCCGCAAGCTGTTGCCCGTGCTGGCAGCCGGCCTGCGCCGCGGGCTCCGCGGAACCCCGGCAGGTGCACGCCCGGTTGACGGGCCCGCGGCATGAACCGCCCGGCCGCCATCACGGTGCACGGGACCGCATCCGCGCCGGCCGTCCCCGATGTCATGGCAATCTCCCTGACCATCCACCTGCACCACGGGCAGGCGGCGGAGGCCTTTGATCTTGCCGCCGTCCGGGCGCGGGAGGTCATCGCGGCGGTATTGGTCGCGGCACCCGGGGCAAACCTGGCAACCACGGGAATCGGGCTCATGGCCAGGACCTCCTGGCGGAACGAGGAATCCGTGGCCGACGGCTACGACGCGGAAACGACCATCGAGGCCCGGGAGCTGGCGGTGGACGCGGTCACCTGGGTGCTGGCGGCCGCCGTTGCCGCAGGCGGGGATGCACTGCGGATCCATTCGCTGCGGGCGGAGGTATCCGATCCCGGCACCGCGTTGAAGGCCGCCCGGGAATCGGCCTTCGCCGATGCACGCTCCAAGGCCGCGCACCTGGCCGCGCTTGCCGGCGCGCGCCTCGGGGCCGCGCTGCTGATCCGCGAAGTGGGCGACGCACCCGTGGAGCCGCTGCAACGTGCCAAGGCCGTCGCGTTGGCCGCCGAGTCGATGCCGGTGGTTGCCGGCCGGCGGGAGCTTTCGGTGACGCTTGAGGTGCAGTGGGAACTGCTCACCCGGGACAGCGGCCCCGCCGCGGGATCCTAGTATTCGGTGCCCGCGGCCAGGGCCGGTTCGGGGCCTGGGTCCAGCGCCAGCCGTGCCAGGGCGGCCACCGCGCGTGCATGGTGCCCGATCCCCGGGTCCGCGTCGCGCATCGGGGGAACATGGACGAACCCGGCGCTGACCCCCGGCACCGCATGGGTGTGGTGCATCAGGGCGTAGAACACCTGGTTGCAGACGAAGGTCCCGGCGGAATAGGAGATCTCGGCAGCGACATGGCCGTTTCCGGCGGCCGGGTCCCGCAATGCCTGCAGGGCTGCCTTCAGCGGAAGGCCGGAGAAGTACGCTGCAGGCCCGCCGGCAACGACCGGCAGGTCGATGGGTTGTTTCCCGGCGTTGTCGGCGATGCGGGCGTCCAGGTGGTTGATCGCCACCTTTTCCAGGCCCAGGGTGCTGCGCCCCGCGGCCAGCCCGAGGGCGATCACCACGTGCGGCCGCCGGGCGGCCAGGAGGCCTTCGAGCACTGCCGGGGCGGTGGCGAAGACGCAGGGCAGTTCCGCGGCCGCGGCCCGGAGGCCCTGTTCTTCGAGGATCAGCGCGGCTTCCCGCGCGACGGCGAGGGAGGAGTTGGACTCCGCCCCGCCGAACGGTTCAAATCCGGTCAGCAGGATCACCGGGTGGCACCGGCCAGGGTCTCCGCAAGCACCGCGCGGACGATGGGCAGGTCGGCAGGGATCCAGGCCAGGGCCTCGAGGGCCCCGCGTTCCAGGTCAACCCAGGCGAGCTGGTCGTGGTCCTCGAGCGTCTCCGGGGTGCCGCCGGTGATCTCGGCAAACCAGACGCGCATCGCCGCACGATCGTTGAGCACCCAACCTTCGGGCACGGGACCGAAGACCTCGCTGCCCAGGGCCACCTCGACACCGAGCTCCTCGGCCAGTTCGCGCCTCACGCCCTCTTCACAGCTCTCGTCCGGCTCGAGCTTCCCGCCGGGGAACTCCCACAAGCCTGCGAGTTCCGGCGGGGCGGTGCGCCGTGCGGCAAGCAGCCGGCGCGGGGAGGAAAGGGAGTCCAGGATCGCGGCGGCGACGATCTGCTTGTAGGCCATCGCCACTATCCTTCCTGGGGCAGCGTCTTGGCCGCCCCCAGGATGTCCGGTTCAATGTAGATCACGCATTTGAGCGGCACGGCGGCGCGAATTCGTGCTTCGGCGTCGTCGATGGCGGTGGCGATCTGCTCCCCCGTGGCGTTTTCCGGCACCGACACCTTGGCGGCGACCAGGAGTTCCTCGGGGCCCAGGTGCAGGGTCTTGAGGTGGATCAGCTTGGCGCCCCGGGCGGTGAGGGCGGCCGAGATCTGCTCGACGTGCTCGACCCCGGCGGATTCGCCCAGCAGCAGCGACTTGGTTTCCATGGCCAGCACGATGGCGATGGCCACCAGCAGCAGCCCGATGCAGGCGGTGCCCGCCGCGTCCCAGACGCCGTTGCCGGTCAGCAGGGTGAGGCTGACGCCGCACAGGGCAAGGACCAGGCCGAGGAGCGCGCCGAAGTCCTCCAGCAGGATGACCGGCAGTTCGGGGGCCTTGGCGGTGCGGATGAACTTGGCCCAGGACTGGGTGCCGCGCACCAGGTTGGATTCGATGATGGCGGTGCGGAAGGAGAAGGACTCGGCGATGATTGCGCCAATGAGCACTGCCAGCGGAACCCACCACCACTTGCCTTCGATGCCGTGGGGGTGCTGGAACTTCTGCCAGGCCTCGTAGAGGGCGAAAAGCCCGCCGACGCTGAAGAGCACGATGGAGACAATGAACGAATACACGTAGCGTTCGCGCCCGTAGCCGAAGGGGTGCTGCGCATCGGCCTCCCGCCTGGCCTTCTTTCCGCCGACGAGCAGGAGAACCTGGTTTCCGGAGTCGGCCACCGAGTGGATGGCCTCGGCAAGCATTGAGGAGGAGGCCGTCACGGCCCAGGCCACAAACTTGAATACCGCAATGGTCAGGTTGGCCGCAAGCGCCGCGACCACTGCCTTCGTTCCGCCGGATGCTGCCATGGCGCCCCTACCTTCTTTCGCCCGTGATTCGTCGACACCCGTGTACCAGTCCGCCCGGCAAGGGCAGACCTCGCGTGCAGGAGGTATCGGCATGGTATTTGAGCACTATTTTCTCATCCTATGCCACCGGATTTTCGCCGTTGCGCAGCTGCGCGGCGCCCGCCTCAGGCGCGTCGTTGCGCGCGTGCCGAGGCGTAGAGGCACACCGTGGCGGCAGTGCCGACGTTCAGCGATTCGGCGATCCCGTACAGCGGCACGGCCACACGGTGGTCGGCGCCGGCCAGTTCGTCCTCATTCAGGCCCTGGCCCTCGTTTCCGAAGAGCCACACCGTGGGGTCCTCCAGGGCCGGCTGTCCCTGGGCGGCTTCCCCCGGGCTTCCCGCGCGGCGCGCGGCGCTGGCGTCCTGGAGCGCATCCAGGTCCGCGGCACCGTAGCCGTCGGCGGCAAGGACGGTGCTGCCCTGGGCCTTGAGCGTGGCGATGGTTTCACCGAAATCGACATTGGTGATGATGGGCAGGTGGAAGACGGAGCCCACGGTGGAGCGCACGGCCTTGGGATTGTAGATGTCCACGCTGCCTGCGGTGAGCACCACGGCGTCGGCGCCCGCGGCCACCGCCGCCCTGATGATGGTTCCGGCGTTGCCCGGGTCCTGCACGCGGCACAGCACCGCCACGAGTCGCGGCTTGGCCGCGGCCACGTCCTGCAGGCTGGTTTCGGGAATGATGCACACGGCCAAGATTCCCTGCGGGGTCACGGTGTCGGCCATTGCCGCCAGGACCTCCGGGCTGACCAGCCGGGTGTGCACGCTCTCGGCCTGGTTGGCCATTACCTCGAGTTCCGGATACCGGTCCAGGCAGTCCTCGGTCGCATAGACGGCACGAACAACGGCGGCCTTTCCCTGTTCTGCATTTTCCAGCTGCAGGCGCAGGGCCTCGCGGACGGCCTGCGGGCCCTCGGCTAGGAACTCGCCGCTGCGGGCGCGCCCCGTGCGGGTGGCCAGTCGGGCCACTTCTCGAACCTTTTCGGCACGGACGTTGGTCATGGTCACTTCGTTGTCTCCGGCAAGATTCATGAGAATGACTTTACCGGGGATACGCCAAAGGGACGGAATCGCAAGCGATTCCGTCCCTTTGGACCAGAGCTTTAAGCGCTCAAGGACTAGGCGTCCTTGATCTGCTGGCGGGACTCGCCACCTGCAGGCTCGAAGCCGGCAGCCTTGGCTGCTTCAATGCTGTTGAACCAGTACTCGGCGTCGGTCTGGTCGTACCAGGTCGAGCCCGGGACGTGGTACTTGTTCGACTGGGCGTTGCCCTTGATGATGAAGCCCTCGGGAGCGGCTTCGCCTTCGACGGCCTTGACGGCGCCTTCGATTTCAGCCTTCTCGGCGGACGGAGCGGCAGCCTTCTTGGCCGGAGCCTTCTTGGCGGCCGGAGCAACCGGAGCTGCGGCGGCGGCCTTCGGGGCGTTGACATCGGCCGGGAGGGCCTGCTTGGCAACGGCAACGAGCACGGCGAATGCCTTGGCATCCGACACTGCCAGCTCGGCCAGCATGCGGCGGTCAACCTCGACCGATGCAGCCTTCAGGCCCTGGATCAGGCGGTTGTAGGTCAGGTCGTTGGCGCGGGATGCAGCGTTGATGCGCTGGATCCAGAGGCGACGGAAGTCACCCTTGCGCTTGCGGCGGTCGCCGTAGCTGTAAACGAACGAGTGGAGCAGCTGCTCCTTGGCCTTGCGGTACAAGCGCGAGCGCTGACCGCGGTAGCCCTTGGCGCGTTCAAGAATGACGCGACGCTTCTTATGGGCGTTTACTGCCCGCTTCACACGTGCCACGTGTGTACTCCTTTGTTTCTGTTCCGCCTGGCCTCAAATATTGGGCCGGCAAAAAATCTTTAAGTGGTCGGGAACCCAGGACAGGATTCCCAAGACGGACTGGTGTTAGAGACCGAGCATCCGCTTGATGGTCTTGACGTCCGCCTTGGCGACCAGCTGGTCAGAGGCCAGGCGACGGGTGATGCGGGAGGACTTGTGCTCCAGGTAGTGGCGGCGGTTGGCCTGCTGGCGCACGAGCTTGCCGCTACCGGTGAGCTTGAAGCGCTTCTTGGCGCCACTGTGGGTCTTGAACTTCGGCATATCCGCCGTTCTCCTTACTTGCTCCCGGGATCCTTTCGGACCGGGGATCTTGCGAACTCCCGCGTTTGGGGGAATCCGTGGTTCTGGTGTTGCTCTTGCGAGCGTGCCCTGCTCGGGGTGACCCTACTTGGTCGTCCCGGGCTTGGCTGCGCGGGTTGCGGGCTTGGGACCCGGCTTGCCCGCAGGCTTTGGTGGCATGGCCATCGGCTTGGGAACGGCCATTGGCTTCGGGGCCGCAACGGGCTTGGCTGCGACGACCGGCTTGGGAGCCGCTGCCGCTGCCGGCCTGCTGGCCGCCGGACGTGCTGCTGCCGGTGCCTTTGAGGCTGCCGGACGGCTGGAGGCCTCGCGGGTCGGTGCCGACCTGACAGGGGCCTTGGCCGCTGCGGGGGCTGTCCGGACCGGGGCCACCTTGGGTGCTGCAGCTGCTGCGGCCTCTTCGGCTGCTGCCTCTGCACGGACCTTGGCAAGCTTTTCCATGATGTCCGACTCGATGACATCGGCAACCGAACCGCCGATGTCGCCCTGGGGCTCCGAGGTGTCCATCTTTGCCTTGGGGTTCGCTGCCTTGGCCTTGTCGGCATCGCGCTGTTCCAAGCGACGGGCTTCGGCCTTGGCCTCTGCCTTGTTCTTCAGCGGCCCGACGACCATGACCATGTTGCGGCCATCGATGCGGGGAGTCGACTCAACGACGCCCACTTCGGCAACTGCCTCGGCGAACTTGTTGAGCAGGCGAATGCCCATTTCCGGACGCTGCTGCTCACGGCCACGGAACTGGATCATGGCCTTGACCTTGTCACCGGCTCCAAGGAAGCGAAGTGCGTGTCCGACCTTGGTTTCGTAGTCGTGCGTGTCGATCTTCAGACGGAAACGAATTTCCTTCAGCACGGTGTTCGTCTGGTTCTTGCGGGTTTCACGTGCCTTGACTGCAGCCTCGTACTTGTACTTTCCGAAGTCCATCAACTTGCACACGGGAGGCTTCGCGGTGGGCGCGACCTCCACGAGATCAAGGTCGGACTCGACGGCAAGACGAAGTGCATCCTCAATACGGACAATGCCAACCTGTTCACCGGCAGGGCCGACAAGCCGCACCTCTGGGACGCGGATTCGATCATTAATGCGTGGATCGCTAATGTGTTGCTCCTGAGTAGTTCGAAGTTCGAGGCCACCGCAGCAAAAGGAAAGGCCCTCGGCTGCAAGTGCAGGCGAAGGCCCCAGATTCGATCGATGAATAAATCATCCAGCCGACATTCCCCGCGGGGTCATCGGCACCGAACTTACCCGGCCGCCTGAATCGGCTGCTGCGGGTGGGAGTGGCCTCCACTTGCGTACTGATCCATGGCTCCTTGGTCACATCCACCCGTTGGGCGACGCTTCCAAATACACGGATTCAGTCGGTCTATGGAAAGCTTAGCAGTATGAGCACTCCTGAAACCAATCCGGTCTCCACCGACGCCACCAACGAGATCCGCGACATCGCCGAAGTGGCTGCCGTTGAAATCATCACCACCGCCGCCGTTCACCTGATGAGCGCCGCCGCCGTCAAGTGCGGCCTGGCCGCAGGCGACGACGCCGAAGAGCTGAAGGACCTCGACGAGGCCCGCAAGCTGATCACCGCACTGGCCGGCCTGGTCACGTCCGCCGCCCCGGAAATCGGCTCCCAGCATGCAGGTCCGTTGCGCGACGGCCTGCGCTCGCTGCAGTTGGCATTCCGCGAGGCCTCGACCTTCCCGGACGAGCCGGGCAAGGGCCCGGGTGAAAAGCTCACCGGCCCGGTGAACTAGCCCACCGCGTTTTCCGCGTAACACTGCAAGATTTTGGCGGCCTGCCGCCGAGAGGTTTCTCACAGGATGGTTCCGGAGAATCCGAACCACCGGGATCCACCCGGCCGCATTGCTGATCAAGTGCCCCGCTTCACGGCGGGGCACTTGTTTTTTGTCCGGCGAACCCTCAGCCGGCCCTAGGCATCTTCGATGAGCGTGCGTGCCCGCGTGGTCGCACGGTGCCGGCGCACCTGCTGTGCCACCAACGCCACGGCACACACCAGGGCGCCAATGGCTCCGACCATGAGGAATCCGGAGTAGGCGCCGAAGGCGTCAACCGTCGCGCCGGTGATCGGCGAGCCCAGGGCCGTGCCGCTGGTCAGCGCCGAGCCGTACCAGCCCATGGCCTCCCCGCGCCGCTTTTCCGCCACCAGGTCGGTCAGCCATTCGGAGGCGGCCGACAGCACCGGGGCGCACAACATGCCGGGCAGGATCGAGAGCAGCGCCAGCGACCAGGTGTTGGTGGCGAACGCCATCGGCAGCGTGAGCACCGCCATGGCCAGCAACAGCACGATCGGCGAGATGCGCCGATTCTGGCTGCCGTAGAGGAGTCCTCCCACGAGCGAGGCGCCGCACCAGAAGAGGAACACGATGCCCAGCTGTCCCTCGCTGTGCTGCTCGTCAAGCAGCGACAGGATCCCTACCTCGGTGCCCGAGAGCACCAGTCCGGCGCCGGAGGCGGCAATGAACACCGCGATCACCGAGGCGCTGACCCAGCCGAATTTGTGGCGGAACTCCCGTCCGCGGGCGGCGACGCGCGCCCGCGCGGACTTGGAACCGGCAAGGATCAATTCGCCTTCGACATCGGCCAGGCCGCCGGGCCCCGCGGCAATGAGCGAGGCCTCGGCCCCGAGGCGCTCCTCGTGCGGGTTGGGCTTCTGGGCCACCGCCCCGGGCTGGCCCGAGCGGGTGGGCGGATTCAGGATCATCAATGCCACGCCGCTGAGCGAGGCCGCCGCGGCAATGCCGATCATCCCGACGGTGGTGTCCAGGGACGTGGCAACGATCCCGGCGGTCGCCGGCCCGACGATGAAGACCAGCTCGGTGCCCATGGCGTCCAGGGCGAAGGCGGATCGGCGGGTCTCCCCCGTGGTCATCACGCCCAGCGCCGTGCGCACCACGGAGAACACCGGAAGGGAAAAGAGCCCGCCGGCGAACACCAGCGGCAGCACCCAGTAAAACGAAACCTGCGGCACGATGCTCCACACCACGGCCTCGGCGATGATGGAGGGAATCAGCGCCCGGCGCAGCCCGTACATGTCCACCACATGCCCGCGCCACGGCGCACCCAGCGCGATGCCGATGGTCATCAGGCCAACCACCAGGCCCGCGGGTCCCCAGTCCATGCCCAGCTCGTTGACCAGGTGCAGCAGCAGGAGCATGCCGACCGTGGCGTGCGGCAGCCTGGCCACCATGCCGATCAGCAGCAGCGGCGCGACCCCGGGCTGGCGCAGCAGTTGGCCGTAGCGACCGAATTTCACGCCCGCGTGCCGGGGTCTGCGGAGGGTCCTGCCTTCAAGGCGACCTCGAGCGAGTCGACGTTTTCGGCAAAGTCCTGGTTGGCGGAGAGCCGGGCGTGGATCCGTGAGACACACTCGCGGGCCGCCGCCTCGTCGGTACCCGGGCGGAACGTGAATTCCAGGCGCAGTTCCGGCCCGGATCCCCCGCCGGCCACGGAGGCACCGGCGGCGGTGCGTGTTCCCACCCCACGGCCCGGGGCGATCTGGATCGAGGCAAGAGCCTCCTCGTCACTGGCCTGCTCGGCCACCACCGCAGCAAGGTCCTCGCTGAGGTAGCTGGGGATCCACTCCTGTTGCCGGGCGAGGGCCCACATGCCCGGGCGGCGCAGCACGAAGGTGAAATCGGCCCCGGGGTCCAGGACCAGCATCTGGGCGTCCTCGCTTACCGCCGAGAGGGCTGCCCGCGGCGCGTAGACGGCCACCGGGCGGGCCTCGGGGTGCCAGGCCTGGAGGTTGTCGACGCTGCTGAACACCGGCAGGGCCTTGCGCCCGTCGGGGGCATTGAGGGTGACAAGTGCCATGTCGGCTTCCTTGTCCTCGGCAAAGCCGTGCTCCCCCATGCCGCCGTCGGCCAGCTGCGCCACGACGGCGATGTAGACGCGGGCGCCGGCCAGGGCTGCGTGGACCTGCTGCTCGCCGCCGCTTCCGGCGATCAGTCCGTCGAATGCGGCCCGCAGGTTTTCATCGATCAGGCCGTTGTCGTTGTCGAAGTTGTGCAGCGGGTTTCCTTCCCCACTGAGGTCCCGCCCTTCCCATTCCTGCCCGGCGGAATCGCCGGATCCGCCGGCGCGCGCCAGGGCCGCGGCGATGTGTCCGGGCAGGTGGCGTTCGGCGCCCTGGCCGGCGGGGGAAGAAGGAGAATTCGCGCTCATATCCACATGCTATCTTGCGCCCACGTCAGCGGCGGATCGCGCGTATTGGCGCCTTGCCGCCGGTGCCCATGTGCCGGGCCGGTTCGCCATGTGCCAACGCCGAAGTGGGTGTGGCGAAGCTCGCCCGCCGGCGCCGCCGCAGGGCCTTGGTCGGCACCTCGCCCGGACATGGAAAGAGGGGCAGGTCCGCCGCGCGGCCCTGCCCCCTTTCCATTCAACGCTTGACGCCGGACAACGGCGCAGGCGGCTGCGCCCTAGCGGCGCCCGGCCACGTCCAGCGCTTCGGCCATGGTGAACTTGCCCGCGTACAGGGCCTTGCCCACGATGGCGCCCTCGACGCCGGCCGGGACCAGTTCGCGCAGCACGCGCAGGTCCTCGAGGCTGGAGATGCCGCCGGAGGCGATGACCGGCTTGGAGGTGCGCTTGCACATCTCGGCCAGCAGTTCCACGTTGGGTCCGCGCAGCGTTCCGTCCTTGGTCACGTCGGTGACGACGTAGCGGGCGCAGCCGGCGTCCTCCAGGCGTGCGAGCACGTCCCAGATATCGCCGCCTTCCTTGGTCCAGCCGCGGCCCGAAAGCACGGTGCCGCGCACGTCAAGGCCGACGGCGATCGCCTCGCCGTGGCGGGCAATGGCACGGGCGGTCCATTCCGGGTTTTCCAGGGCCGCGGTGCCCAGGTTCACGCGGGTTGCACCGAATTCGAGGGCGCGTTCGAGGGATTCGTCGTCGCGGATGCCGCCGGAGAGCTCGACCTTGATGGTCAGTTCCTTGGCGATTCGGCCCAGCAGCTCGGTGTTGGCGCCACGGTCGAAGGCCGCATCCAGGTCCACCAGGTGCACCCATTCGGCGCCGGCCTCCTGCCAGGCCAAGGCGTTCTCGAGCGGATCGCCGTAGCTGGTCTCGGAGCCGGCCTCGCCCTGCACCAGGCGCACGGCCTGGCCGTTCACCACGTCGACGGCGGGCAGCAGCTCGAGGATGTTGTTTTGGTTCTCGGACATGATCGATCCTTAGGGGTCAATCCCGGGCCGGCGCCGGGTGCGGCCGGCGGTGCCCGGAAGGAGGAAGGTGGTTAGAGCGTCAGGAGGTAGGCGCAGAAGAGCGCAGCCCCGGCCAGCACCCAGGCGGTGATGATCCAGGAGATGTGGGCGCGCTGCTGGCGCAGCGAGAGCGCGCCGCCGGCGAGGATGCCGGCGACGCCCATGAGGACAATTGACCAGATCAGCATCCCTAGAGGCTCGCCAGCCAGTTGCGCAGCAGCTTGGCCCCGGCTTCCCCGGACTTCTCCGGGTGGAACTGCAGGGCGCACAGCGGGCCGTTCTCGATCCCGGCAATGAACGGAACCCCGTGCTCCGCCCAGGTGACCTGCGGCGGGATCATCTTGGGCTGGGCGACGTCGAAGTTCCATTCCTGCACCGCGTAGGAGTGCACGAAGTAGAACCGTTCGTCCTCGATCCCGGCGAAGAGCTTGCTTCCTGCCGGAGGGGTGACGGTGTTCCATCCCATGTGCGGGATGACCGGGGCCTTGAGCAGTTCCACGGTGCCGGGCCATTCGCCCAGTCCCTCGGTGCGGATGCCGTGCTCCACGCCCTCGTCGAAGAACACCTGGTGCCCCACGCAAACCCCGAGCACCGGCCGCCCGCCGGCGATGCGGCGGCCGATCCAGCGGATGGCGCCGACTTCCTTGAGTGCCTCCATGACGGCGGCGAAGGCGCCCACGCCGGGCACGAAGAGCCCGTCGCATTCCAAGATGTCCTCGGGCTTGGCCGAGAGCTTGACCTGGGCGCCGGCGGCCTCAAGGGCGCGGACGGCCGAGCGGACGTTGCCGGATCCGTAGTCCAGGACGGTGACCGTCTTGGCTGCCATTTACAGCGCGCCCTTGGTGGAGGGGATGGCGTCGCCGATCCGCGGGTCGACTTCCACGGCGTCGCGCAGCGCGCGGGCCAGGGCCTTGAACTGGGCCTCGACGATGTGGTGCGGATCGCGGCCCGAGAGCACCTCGATGTGGGCGCAGATCTGGGCGTGGAAGGTCAGCGACTCGAACACGTGGCGGGTCATCGACCCGGTGAAGTGGCCACCGATCAAGTGGTATTCCTGGCCGGCCGGCTCGCCGCCGTGGACCAGGTAGGGGCGCCCGGAGATGTCGACCACCGCGCGGGCCAGGGCCTCGTCCAGCGGGGCGTAGGCGGTGCCGAAGCGGCGAATGCCCGCCTTGTTGCCCAGTGCGGTGCGCAGCACCTCGCCGATGGTGATGGCGGTGTCCTCCACGGTGTGGTGCACGTCGATGTGGGTGTCGCCGGTGGCGCGCACCGTGAGGTCGATCAGCGAGTGCTTCGACAGCGCGGTCAGCATGTGGTCGTAGAACGGGACGCTGGTGCTGATCTCCGAGCGGCCGGTGCCGTCCAGATCAAGTTCGACAAAGATGGAGGACTCGCTGGTGATGCGTTCGAGGCGAGCGCGACGACCCGTGAGTTTTTCGGCAGACATGCACATTCCTTTAGATCAGGCGTTGAGACGAGGATGCGGGGCGGCGGCCGGCAGGTGTGCGGCCGGGCAAATTCTGCAAGCCGCCCGCCGCCACCGGCTCCACCGCTCCAAGTTTAGCGTTAGAGCGTGTGAGGCCCCTGATGGAGCAGTTCCTCGAGACGGACGAGGAACGCGGTGGTTTCGTCCTCGGTGCCGGCGGTGACCCGCAGGTGTCCGGGAATTCCCACGTCGCGGATGATGACTCCGGCCTCGAGCAGCCCTTCCCAGATGGCCTTGGTGTCCTTGACTCCCCCGAAGAACACGAAGTTGGAGTCGCTGGAGGCCGGGTGAAGGCCCATGCGGGTGAGCTCGTTGACGATGCGGTCGCGTTGCACCTTGATGGCCTCGACGTTGGCCAGCAGGATGTCCGCGTGCTTCAGTGCCGCATTCGCCGTTGCCTGGGTGACGGCGGAGAGGTGGTATGGCAGCCGCACCAGGCGGATGGCGTCGGCGACTTCCGGGGCCGCGGCCAGGTACCCAAGGCGGGCGCCGGCCAGGGCGAAGGCCTTGGACATGGTCCGCGAGACGATGAGCCGTTCGCGACCGGGCAGCAGGGAAAGTGCCGACAGGGTCCCGGTGTGGGCAAATTCCGCGTACGCCTCGTCGACGATCACGATGGCGTTGCTGGCCCTGCCGGCCTCGTAGACGGCTTCGACAACATCCAGGCCCAGCGCGGTTCCGGTGGGGTTGTTGGGCGAACACAGGATGACGATGTTCGGTGCAGCCTCGCGAACCTGGGCAGCGGCGTCCGCTGCCGAAAGTCCATAGTCGGCCGAACGCACGCCGGCAACGTAGGTGGTGTCGGTTCCGGAGGCCAGCAGCGGGTACATCGAGTAGGTGGGAGGGAAGCTCATGACGGAGCGGCCCGGTCCGCCAAAGGCCTGCAGGATTTGCTGGAGGACCTCGTTGGAGCCGTTGGCTGCCCAGACGTTGTCCGCTTCCAGCCCGTGGCCAAGGTAGGCGGCCAGGCGTACGCGCAGCTCGGTGAATTCACGGTCCGGGTAACGGTTCAACCCCACGGCGGCCGCCGAGACCTCTTCGACAATGGCGCGATGCACTTCGGCGGGGACCGGGTGGGTGTTTTCGTTGACGTTCAGCTGGATGGGGACGTCAATCTGGGGTGCGCCGTAGGGTTCGAGACCTTGAAGATTTTCTCGCAGGGGCAGATTTGCCAGGCGATTTAGCCGTTCATTCACGGGTCAAGTCTACGGCGGGGGCAGGTGGGCCCGAGAATCATGGCCGGTACCAAGGGTAATAATCGGTTCGCAATGACCCGATGCGGCGCCCGAGGACGCAGCCGGGGCAGGGTCCTAGCTTCCGGTGGGAACGAAGAGTTCGGCGCCCGGGAGCAGCACGGAGCTGTTGAGGTTGTTGAGGTCGCCGATCTGGCGGACCGCTTCGCGGGGTTCGAGCTGCGGCGCGAATTCGCGGGCAATGCCCCAAAGGGTGTCTCCCTCGATGACGGTTACGCTCACTGCGTCGACGCCCAGCGGGATGTCCGCGGAGGCATTTGCCGGGGAGAGGAACAGCCCCAGGAGCATGAGCACTGCGGCGCTCACCACGAAGATGGGAAGCCCGATCAGCACGAATTTCCCGCGGCGGGTCAGTCGAAGCGGAGCCAGCGACGGCTGCGGTTCGGGCAGGTAGTCGTTGGATGTAACAAGGTGGAGCGGGGCCGAGAAAGCAGTGTTTGCCACGTCTTTGCCTTTCCTCTGAATTCGCTGGTCCGACCGGGTCCAGTTGGCCCGCAATCGAACATGCGACGGTTATTCGAACGCACCTTTCGAACATGTGTTCGTAGTGCGTATCTTATTTCTAGCACTTTTCGACGACACGTGTCCAGATCTGTTCGAACAAATCTTTGAAAGCAGTGACTTTGTCTACTAGGATGGTGGTTGTGGGGTGATGTATTTACTACACCAGCCCACACCGACAATTTGCGGCACGCGCGGGCAACCGGCGACGATCGGGATGAGGCATTGACAATGACGACCGAACAACGAACCCCTCGACGCGACGCGAAGAGCCTGACAATCCGCCAGAAGAAGGTTCTGGAAACCATCCAGCGCTCCGTGAGCAGCAACGGGTACCCGCCGTCGATGCGGGAAATCGGGGACGCCGTGGGACTTGCCAGCCTCTCCAGCGTGACCCATCAGCTCAGCCAGCTCGAGAAGCTTGGCTACATCAGGCGCGATCCGCGCCGCCCGCGGGCAATGGAGATCCTGCTGCCGCTGCAGCTCAAGAGCGAGGCAAAGCTGGAGGTCGTGGAGGGCCAGTCGGAGCTCAAGGCAGCCAATGGCATGAACGTCTCGGAGCTGACGACCTCCGCCGACACCGCCATGGTCCCCCTGGTCGGGCGCATTGCCGCCGGCGGGCCGATCCTGGCCGACCAGGCGATCGAGGACGTCTTCGCACTGCCGCGCCAGCTGGTGGGGCACGGTGAGCTCTTCATGCTCAAGGTCAGCGGCGACTCGATGATCGATGCGGCCATTTGCGACGGCGACTGGGTTGTCGTGAGGCGCCAGCCCACGGCCAACAACGGCGACATCGTCGCGGCGCTGCTCGAGGACGAGGCCACCGTGAAGACCTTCCGCCAGCGTGACGGGCACACCTGGCTGCTGCCGCAGAACTCCCGATACGAACCGATCCTTGGTGACGCCGCAACCGTCATGGGCAAGGTCGTATCGGTCATGCGTTCCGTCTAGGGCCGCAGCCACAACTCATCCCCAAACACCCGTGGGGGCCGATCACCGGATCGGCCCCCACGGGTGTTTTGCGTCCCCTGCCCATCAACCGCAAACGGGACGGGCAGCGCCAGGGGCTCAGCCTTCGCTGAGCCGTTCGAGCGCGGAGATGACGGTGGCCTTGTTCGGCGTCGCCCACAGCGGCGGCAGCGAGGCGCGCAGGAAGGTCCCGTAGCGTTCGGTGGCCAGTCGCGAGTCCAGCACCGCAACCACGCCCTTGTCATTGACCGAACGGATCAGGCGGCCCGCGCCCTGGGCCAGCCGCACCGCGGCATGGCTCGCGGCCACGGCCATGAAACCGTTTCCGCCGTGCTTGGCGATATCGCGGCTGCGCGCCGAGGAAAGCGGATCATCGGGGCGCGGGAACGGGATCTTGTCGATGATGACCAGACGGCAGGCGTTGCCCGGGACGTCCACGCCCTGCCACAGCGTCATCGTGCCAAACAGGCAGGTATCCGGTTCGGCCGAGAACTGGTCGACCAGCGCCTTCATGCTTGATTCGCCCTGGCACAGGATGGGGATGTCCAGGCGCGCACGCAGGATTTCCGCGGCTTCCTCGGCCGCCCGGCGCGAGGTGAACAGCGCCAGGGCACCGCCGCCGGAGGCCTTGATCAGGTCCTCGATTTCGGACAGGGTCTCCTGGGACATTTGGCGCCCGGGCTTGGGCAGGTGCTTGGCAACATACAGGATGCCCTGATTGGGGTAGTCGAAGGGGCTGCCCACGTCGACGCCGTTCCAGGTCGGTGCACCGTCGCCCACCAGGCCCAGGGAACCGGCAACCGGTTCAAAGGCGGCGCCGATGGCCAGGGTCGCGCTGGTGAGGATGACGGTGCGGCCGTCGAACAGGCCCTCGCGCAGCTTTCCCGCGACGGACAGGGGTGCAACCATCAAGGTCGGCTGGCTGGATTCGTCGGGCTGGACATAGCCCTCCCCCGGGCTGAAGTGGCCGGGCCGCGACGCCCAGATCACCTCGCGTTCCTCGGTCATTTCAAGCATCTTGGTGCATTGATCCACCAGGTACGTGACCTGGGAGCGGGCCATCTGGCGCCCGCCGTCGGCGGGCGCGTTGGCCTCGGGCTTCGAGTCGGAGAGGACCACGCGTGCGGCCTCGGCGATCTGGTTGATGGCCGCTTCCTGGTCCTCGTTCAGCCCGCGGGCCATGAGCCCGGTGGGGACGCCCTCCAGGGCACGCTGCAGGGCCTTGGCGCCCTGGTTCAGCGCGTCCACGCTCACCGAGCAGTGCTTGCGGGCGGCCGAGGCCGCGGTCTGGACCATGTTGACCGACAGGGGCCGCGTCACCGAACTGGTCACGCGGTCCTGCAGTTCGTGGGCCTCGTCGATGATGACGGTGTCGAAGTCCGGCAGCACGGCCAGGCCCTCGAAGGCAGAGACGGCCAGCATGGCATGGTTGGTGATCACGACGTCGGCGCTGGCCGCGCGGGCACGGGCCAGTTCGCTGAAGCACTCCGAGGCCATGGGGCACTTTTGGGACCCCAGGCAGTCCATGGCGCTGACCGAGACCTGGCGCCATGCCTTGTCGCTGACCCCGGGCGTGATGTCGTCACGGTCTCCGGTGTCGGTTCGCTCGGCCCACTGCCGCAGGCGCACCACTTCCTGGCCCAGCGCCGAACCGGGGCCATCGGAGGACCCGCCGAGAACGGGGGTGCCGGATTCCATCGAAAACAATGCGCCTTCGTCGTCGTCCGGGTAGCCGCCGCCGAGCTTGTATTGGCACACGTAGTTGGAGCGCCCCTTGACCAGGGCCACGTCCATTTCGCGCGGCAGCTTGTCCTTCAGCGAGCTCAGCAGGCGGGGCACGTCGCGGCCGACGATCTGCGCCTGCAGCGCCAGCGTTGCGGTGGAAATCACCACGGGCTTTTCCGATTCCAGCGCGTGGGCCAGCGCGGGAACCAGATAGGCCATCGACTTGCCGGTTCCGGTCCCAGCCTGCACCAGCAGGTGTTCACCGGTCTCCATGGCCCGCACGACCTGGCGGGTCATTTCGTGCTGCCCCGGCCGGCTTTGTCCGCCCATGCTGGACACTGCCTCGTCCAATAGGGCGATGACCTCTGTTTCCTCAGCCATGAATACTAAATTGCTCCACTTCTGCGGCCATGCTTTCGCGGACCTTCACCATCATGCGGGTTCCCGATTCGGTGTGTTCGACGGCCAGGATCTCGGCCTCGGCGCCGTGGAGCTTGTTGACCACGTCGCCTCGATCATAGGGAATCATCAATTCTAGTTGGACATTGGGCCTCGGGATTGCGGCGCTGATCTTTTCGAGCAGTTCCTGGATGCCTTCGCCGGTGCGTGCCGAGACGATGGCGTGGTTCGGCTCGCGCTGGCGCAGGCGCTCGACCACGAACGGGTCCGCGACATCGGCCTTGTTCAAGACCATGAGCTCCGGGATGTTTCGCGCATCGACGTCGTTGAGCACCTCGCGGACGGCCTGGATCTGGCCTTCGGGATCCGGGTGCGCGGCGTCGACCACGTGCAGGATCAGGTCCGATTCGGCAACCTCCTCCAGCGTGGACCGGAAGGCCTCGATCAACTGGGTGGGCAGCGACTTCACGAAGCCGACCGTGTCGACGAGCGTGTAGTTCAGCCCGTCGCGGGTCTCCGCCTGGCGGACCGTCGGATCCAGCGTCGCGAACAGGGCGTTCTCGACCAGGACCCCGGCGTCGGTGAGCCGGTTGAGCAGCGAGGACTTGCCGGCGTTGGTGTACCCGACGATGGCCACCGACGGGACCGCGTTGCGCTTGCGGTTTGCCCGCTTGGCCTCGCGGGCCGGCAGCATTCCCTTGATCTCCTTGCGGAGTTTTGCCATGCGGTCGCGGATGCGGCGGCGGTCCAGTTCGATCTTCGTTTCACCCGGGCCGCGGGAGCCGATGCCGCCGCCGGCGGCACCCACGCGGCCGCCGGCCTGGCGGGACATCGATTCGCCCCAGCCGCGCAGGCGCGGAAGCAGGTATTCGAGCTGCGCCAGTTCGACCTGGGCGCGGCCCTCGTGGCTCTTGGCGTGCTGGGCAAAGATGTCCAGGATCAGTGCCGTGCGGTCAATGACCTTGACCTTGACGACGTCTTCGAGGGCACGGCGCTGCGAGGGGGCCAGCTCGGTGTCGATGATGACGGTGTCGGCCCCGGTCGCGGCAACGATTTCGCGCAGTTCCATGGCCTTGCCCGAGCCCAGGTACGTGCCCGGATCGGGTTTCGCGCGGCGTTGGACCATGCCGTCGAGCACTTCCGAACCGGCGGTTTCGGCCAGGGCGGCCAGCTCACGCAGCGAGTTTTCCGCGTCCTGGGCGGTCCCCTCGTTCCAGATGCCGGCCAGCACGACGCGCTCGAGGCGCAGCTGGCGGTATTCGACCTCGGTGACGTCCTCGAGTTCGGTGGACAGGCTTGCCCCGCGCTTCAGGGCGCGGCGTTCGGCCAGCTCCTGCTGGTCCCCGTCGGTGGATGAATGCTCACCGGTGAGCTTGCTCAGCGCCTGGGCGCGGCCGGAAAGGACGCCCTCGTCCTCGGGAGCACCGAAGTGGGTGCTCTTGCTGGCGGCGGCCTTGTCGCTGGCCAGGATCCGTTCGATGGCTGCCTGGATCTGGGCCTCGTCCATGTCGTTGTCCTGCGGGCCGGAAGGCTGTGGATTGGTCATGTTCCCCTTAGTTTGCTGTAATCCAGAATAGTGCCCCGTACCGACAAGAGCGTCCTTGTGCGTGGATTGATTGCCGGGGTGTCCGTGTTCGTTGAATGGATGCATGGTTTGCTCCTTGCCTGGGGCGCCGGATGTGGAGGGCCGTCCCAAAGGTGGTGTCCGTGTCATGAACCGGGCACGGGGCCCGATCGGGATTGGATGGCGATTGCGTGGGTTGCGGGGCGGTGCGCACACGGCGGGGGGCCGTGTCGATCCGGGTGCCGGATGCCGCGCCGGGGAACCTTGTTTCGCAAAACGTCGTTGGTCTTGGAAGGTCGACTGCGGCGGGGTGACTTTTCGGCGCGACGCTCTCGGGCCCGGCAGGGGTCGGCTTCCGGCCAAGGAGCAAATGGCTCTCTCGGGGAAGGACCGGGGACCGTCGCGTGTCCGGTGCGCCTTAAATGTAAGTCATACGGAAAACTCTATCACTTGCCCCGGCGGCGCGCATTGAGGCATCTCACACATTTTTGCGGCCGAATCCGGGGCCAGGGTTTGGGTTTGCCGCCCCCGGGCGGTTAACCTGCCAAGATGACCCCGGAACATTATTTCAGCGCCCAGCCTTCCACCCCAGAGAAGCGGCGCCACATCAGCGTCAAGTTGCGCGGCGCCGAGCACAAGCTGCAAAGCTCCGGCGGCATCTTCAGCCCGGACCGGATCGACAAGGGAACCGCCATTCTTCTGGACGGTGTTCCGGACCCCTCGGCCAGCGGAAACCTCCTGGACATCGGCTGCGGTTGGGGCCCCATCGCACTCTCGATGGCCCTGGCCTCCCCCGCGGCAACGGTGTACGGGGTCGACGTGAATGAACGAAGCCTCGCCCTGACGCGTGACAATGCCGCGACCCTGGGCCTGAAGAACGTGGTCGTTGGGCTGCCGGAGGCAATCGACCCGGACCTGCAGTACAACACCATCTGGTCCAATCCGCCCATCAGGATCGGCAAGGAGGCCCTGCACGAGCTTCTGCTGCTGTGGCTGCCGCGACTTGCCCCGGGCGGGACCGCCTGGCTGGTGGTCCAGAAGAACCTGGGTGCCGATTCCCTGCAGAAGTGGCTGGGCACCGTCATGCCCGATGACTGGGGCATCGAACGGGTCTCAACGGACAAGGCCTTCCGCATCCTGAAGATCTCACGCCCCGAGGCTTCCTAGTCCCCTGTGTGCCGATGGCCGGGTTCCCCTGGGGGAACCCGGCCATCGTTGTCAGATCTCGGTGATCTCGCCGCGGGACACCAGGACCGCGGGGCCGCTGAGCACCACGTGTTCCCGGCCCGTGGCACCCTGGGTGAATTCGATGCCCACCTCGCCGCCGGGAACCTGGACCTTCCAGCTGAGAATGTCCTGGGCGTGGGCCCAATGGCGGGTGGCCGCCGCGGCGGCGCAGGCCCCCGTGCCGCACGACAGGGTCTCGCCCACGCCGCGTTCGTGCACGCGCATGCGCAGCGAACCGACGCCGTCGGTGACGATGGGGTCGGCGGCCAGGACGTATTCGACATTCGTTCCCTGCGGGGGCAGCGGCCGGACGTCTGGGATCACAAAGAGTTCCAGGTCCTCCAGCTCGCCGGCGTTGGCCACGGCAACGACGGTGTGGGGGTTGCCCATGGAGATGCTCAGGGCACCGCGCGCCTTTTCCAGGCCGGTGGTGGTGACCCTCGAATCGAGCCCGTTTTGGGTTGCGGCCTGTTCGAAGATGAACTCCCAGGGGCCCATGTCCACGGCGTAGCCGTCCTCGAGCCGGGTGACGACCTTTACCCCGGCGCGCGTCCCGATGGGAAGGCGGGAGCCCACCGGAAGGTCCACCAGGTTTTCGCTCAGCAGGAAGTGCACGAAGACGCGCACGCCGTTGCCGCACATCTCGGAGATCGATCCGTCCCCGTTGCGGTAATCCATGAACCAGTAGGCGTCCGGGCTGGTTTCCAGCACTTCCCGGCCCTCGGCCAGGGTGGCGGAGGGAACCGCGCGGATCAGCCCGTCCCCGCCGATGCCGCGGTGCCTGTCGCACAGGGCGGCGACCTGTTCGGCCTCCAGCCGGTGTTCATCGAGCGGATCGGAGATGAGGACGAAATCGTTTCCGGTTCCGTGCCCCTTGGCATAGGGAAGCCGCCCCACGACGGACTGCAGGCTTGGGGTGGTCACTGGTGTGGGGTCGTTCGCGCTCATGGTTACAAGAATACGTGCCGCAAAACCCCGGCACCTATTTGGGTCCGGGCGGGACGCCGTGCGGAATCAGGATTCCCGGATGCGGGCAAGGACCCGGGATACGAGGGTCCTGTCCGTGGGGTCGAACCAGCTGACCCGGTCATCGGCACCGAACCAGGTGACCTGGCGCCGGGCGAATTGCCGGGTCGCGATGACCGTCTTTTCCGTGGCGTCCTTTTCCGACATGGTGCCGTCGAGCACGGCCAGGAATTGCGCGTAGCCGATGGCCCGCGAGGCGGTCTTTCCCTCCCGCAGCCCCTGGGCATCGAGACGGCGCACCTCCTCCAGCAGGCCGAGTTCGACCATCCTGCCCACCCGAGCCGCGAGGCGCTCGTGCAGCGCGGTGCGGTCGATGTTCAGCCCGATCTGGAGTGCCGGGGCGTGGTATTGGCGTTGGGGCATGAACGAGCTGAACGGCTTGCCGCTGATTTCGTGGACCTCCAGCGCGCGGATCAGGCGCCGGTCATCGAGGTTCCTGGCCGCGGAGGCCGGATCCACCTCCGCCAGGCGTGCGGCCAACGGGGCAATGCCCGCTTCGGCGGCCTCTGCCTCCAGCCGCCGGCGAATTGCCGGATCGGTCGGCGGGAAGTCGATCTCGTCCAACGCCGCCCGCACATACAGGCCGGACCCGCCGACCAGGATGGGCACCAGGCCGCGGCCGCGGATGTCGTCGAAGGCATGGCGCGCCTCGGCCTGGAAGCGGGCGACGCTGGCCTCCTGGCGGACATCCATGATGTCGAGCAAGTGGTGCGGTACCCCGCCGCGTTCATCCGGCGGAAGCTTGGCCGTGCCGATGTCCATGCCGCGGTAAAACTGCAGGGCGTCGGCGTTGACGATTTCGCCGCCCAGCTCCCGCGCCAGGGCGATGGACAGGTCGGACTTCCCCGTCCCGGTGGGGCCGACGACCGCGAGGACCGGCAGCTGCTCGGAAGCCATGCCCCTAGCCGCGCACCATCAGGGAGGGCATGCCCAGGTTGGTCTTGCCCCCGGCCGCGCCCGAACCGGGGGCGGGAACCGCGCAGCTCTCGGCCTGGGCGCGGTCCCAGGCGTCACCGGCGCGCGAACGGCGCAGCGAGTACTGTTCGGCGCACGGGTCGGAGACCAGGTGGAAGGCCGCGGCACCGGTGATCGGCACGGTGACCAGGTCTCCCGGGCGCGGCGCCTCGGCGCCGGCCGGCACGGAGAAGTGCACCAGACGCTGGTCGGTGGACCTGCCGGAGAGGCGGTGGGTTTCCCCAGCCTTGCGGCCGGACTGCTCGGTCACCAGCACCTCGACGGTGCGCCCGACCTGCTTGGCGTTCTCTTCCTTTGCAATGCGGTCCTGCAGCGCCGTGAGACGTTCGTAGCGTTCCTGCACCACGGCCTTGGGCAGCTGGTCGGGCAGGTCCGCGGCCGGGGTGCCGGGGCGCTTGGAGTACTGGAAGGTGAAGGCCGTGGAGAAGCGCGAGGCCTCCACCACGTCGAGCGTCGCCTGGAAGTCCTCCTCGGTCTCGCCGGGGAAGCCCACGATGATGTCGGTGGTGATGGCCGCGTGCGGGATCTGTTCGCGGACCTTGTCCAGGATGCCCAGGAACTTCTTCGAGCGGTAGGAGCGGCGCATGTCCTTCAGGACCTTGTCCGAGCCCGACTGCAGCGGCATGTGCAACTGCGGCATGACGTTGGGGGTCTGCGCCATGGCCTCGATGACGTCGTCGGTGAAGGCGGCGGGGTGCGGGCTGGTGAAGCGCACGCGCTCCAGGCCCTCGATCTGCCCGCAGGCGCGCAGCAGCTTGCCGAAGGCCAGCTTGTCGCCGAATTCGACGCCGTAGGAGTTCACGTTTTGGCCCAGCAGGGTCACCTCGATCGCGCCGTCGGCGACCAGCGCCTCGATCTCGGCGAGGATCTCCCCGGGCCGGCGGTCCCGCTCCTTGCCGCGCAGCGAGGGCACGATGCAGAAGGTGCAGGTGTTGTTGCAGCCCACGGAAATCGACACCCAGCCGGCATACACCGACTCGCGGCGCGTGGGCAGGGTCGAGGGGAAGACGTCCAGGGACTCGAGGATCTCCAGTTCCGCCTGCTTGTTGTGGCGCGACCGGGCGAGCAGGGTCGGCAGCGAACCGATGTTGTGGGTGCCGAAGACCACGTCGACCCAGGGGGCCTTCTTCAGGATGGTCTCGCGGTCCTTCTGGGCCAGGCACCCGCCGACGGCAATCTGCATGTTCGGGCGTTCGCGCTTCAGCGGTGCGAGCATGCCCAGGTTCCCGTAGAGCTTGTTGTCCGCGTTCTCGCGCACGGCGCAGGTGTTGAACACGACCACGTCGGCGACCTCGTCGGTCAGGGCCTCGTCCTTGCGTTCCAGCCCTGCGCCCTCCAGCAGGCCGGAGAGGCGTTCGGAATCGTGGACGTTCATCTGGCAGCCGAAGGTGCGCACCTCATAGGAGCGGGGCATCTCGTCGCCGTCAATCTGGGTCATCGGTTCATGCTCAGTCACCGTTCAAGGTTACCCAAAGTTTCGTGGCGCACCATCCCGGGGCCGGCAAACGTCCAGGCGGTGTCATTCGACGTCCTCCGACATCCCTGAAACAACACCACGCGTTCACCAGCGACCGGCCAGGTGAATCACGTCCGCGCCACGCCACCGGCCGCCACGGACGCCTACATCACGATGTGGTTCGGGGATCTGCCGGCAACTGAACCAGGCCGCGCGCTCCCCCGCTCGAGAAAACTCCCTCAGGAGTCCTCGAGCTCAGCGAGCCCTCGGTACGCGGCCTCACGGATGTGTTCCAAGAGTTCGTGAATGCGGTTCGTTTGCTTCTTCAGTAACCTGCCGTCTTGGTAAAGCACCAGGTCATTCACGCCCCCCGCGCCGCCCCTGAGGGATTCCAGAATCCCCTTGTAGATCCGGATCGCTTCCGAGTCGGTCAACGCCGTGCCAAGTTCGTTGGCTTTCACCCGAAAGATCTCGGACCAATCGGGTTGCGAATGTTCGGCAAGGATCTCCGAAAGCTCCGTGACCATGCGAACGAGGTTTTCGATACCCAATGTGCCCGTTTTCCCTTCACGTCGGCTTTCTCGTGCTCCAAGTCCCGCACCTTCAAACCAAATCCGACTTGAGGCTTCGGACCGTGGAACGCGGATTTCATACATGCGTCGTTGTCGCAGCCGGCGGTAAATCCATCGACGGTTGTCGTCTGGATGACGTGTTCCGCGCATCATCGGCCCGAACAGGCTCCAAGTCCGGCATTGGGGCAATCCCGCGTTTGGACAATGACGCGCCGTTCCTCGCCAGGGACGCGGGGATGGCAACCGCAACGTCCGAGGAGCCCGGCCGGGTTGCTGCATGCCCGCGTGTCTAGCCGCGGGAACCGCCCCACCAGCGAAATCGTCGGGTGCCGCGGACATGGCCTCTGGCAAATTTCCGCAGGTCTTCAATTAGTGCATTGAAACGGTTCGTCGCCTCCGCATTGACGGACCCGTCCGCATTCGTGACGGGCCTGTCGCTGATCGTCATCGGGCCCGCCCGGAGCGATTCCAGGACCTCCCGGCAAATTTCCGCCAAGCGGTCGCGCGAAACGCCCGCCTCGAGTTCGCGGGCGAATTCGTCGTAGGCACGGGCCGCCTCCGGCAGTCGTTCCTTCTCAAGGTATCCGGCGAACTCGTGCATGATGCCAGCGGTGTCCATGACTGGTTCCCTTTCTGGTTCAGCGGCCACGGTGATCCCTTCAAGGATGCTTCCGGCGCCTCGCCGATAGGCGGCGGAGCCAGCTGCGCTTGTTTCAGTCGGTAATCGGATCTGCCCTTAAGCTCGGCCGGCCCTGCATGTGCGAATCGGTCGAGATCCCCCGCAACACCGGGGCTTTCACGCGGAAGGTTTCCAAGCATTCCGGCCGCGATTGTCCAGCGAGGATTTCGGAGACCTCCTGGATCACGTGGATCAGGTCTTCAGTGTTGTCGAAGGCAACATCAGAACGGCAGCCCCCGGGCGTCGCGCTCCAGGGGCCACATGCCATGACGGTCCTACAGGATGTCCTCGTGGAACAAGGATTGCCACCGATACAACCCGCCGTCGTATTCGAGCAGGACCCGGCGATGGAGCAAATCGTGGAATTCCCGGCCCAGCAACGGTTCGATGAGTTCGCGGCTCTTGTCCGTCCGTTTCGTCCACTCGGGCCACCGCTGGCCCACGGGAGTGCATTCGACCTCCATGAGGCGGCGCTGGTCCCCGGTTTCGTCCGTCAACCACCGCTTGCGGATCTTGGGCAGGTTAAGCGTATGCGCCCAGGCCCAGGCTGTGTCTTCTTCCGGCACAAACTCGTAGACGGCTTCCAACGCTGCAGGCTCGACGCCATGGGCTTTCCCCAAACGCTCCAAGGCAAACGCGTACCGCCGCGGCACCGCAACCTTCTCGGAGCGCACCGCTTCGGCCAAAGACCCCAGCGCCGCGCCGGGTTGGCCCGCGCCGACCAGCCCATAGGCGTGCACCCGTGCCTCGGCAGACAGGACGTCCCGGAACCACGAGGCAACCCATTGGACATCCATCAGGGCACGTCGTGCTTCGGCGCCCTCGAGGGGCCATTGCTGGTCCGCTGTTCCGGGCCGGGACGAAACCCAGGCCCCACGTCGCCGTTCGCCTCCGGGCTGCCAGCGTGCCCGGTCCGCCGCGGAGACGACGCCCCGCGCCGCCGCTTCATCCATGCGCTCCTCGTTGGTCAGCAACAGCGATGGCCACGAGGTCGCGCTCAGCAGGCCGACGGGGTCCTTGTCCCGGACGCGGAACGCGGGAATCGCCGCGCCGGCCGGCGTGGCCTCCACGTCGTAGACCCTGCCCCTGAAGATGTCTGCCGGGGCGTTTCCGACCCGGCGCACCCGGTACCCGGGGGCGCCATCGCCGGGTGCGGTGGAGTCGTGGTCCTGGTTTGTCATTAGGGAACCCTCAAGTCGCTGTTGGGCTGTTCGGCATAGGTGTACCCGCGGTAGCCGTTCACTTCCACCCGTTCCATTTGGTAGAACGGGCTTCCGTGCAGGTCGACCCCGATGTCCGTCAGGTTCTTCCCCTGGGCCATCTGGGACCTGATCCAGAGCCGGTTGACGTCGAGATCCACCCGATCCTGCAGCCAGGAGGCCGGCCGGTGCAGCACGTTTCCCTCGCTGGTTTCGAAGAGATTGCGGATCCGTGCCGGGGTCCCGTTGTAGTAGCCGGCCCCCGTCGCGTCGGCGAACGGCGTCACGCGCCCGTCCATCCACCGTCCCATGATCGCGGTGTCCGCATCGGGCCGCGTGGTCAGGGGGCGGATGACGTTGTTCACGACGGGGCCGGAACGCAGCAGCGCACGCCCGGCGTAGGTTCCGGCGCCGGCGCCGAACCCGCCCGTGGCCGCACCCATGCCAATCCCCGTCCCGGTGGCCTGGAGGTAGCCCAGCGGTGTGTGAGGTCCCGGCCCGGTGCCATAGGTGTAGGCATTTCCGGCTCCGCCCGACGTGGCTCCGGCGGCAACGCCTTCGGCGACGGCCGCCCTGACACCGTTTACCCCGAGCGCGCCCATGCGCCCGGCCATGACCGCGCCGCCCAGGCCGCCGGTCACCGCCATGACGGCGGTCTGGCCCCAGTTCACGTCCCCTGTGGTGGCCTTCTGGATGATGACATCGGCACCGGCACCGATCAGGGCCATGCCCACCGGGCCGCCCACGCCGGTGGCCATCAGCACGCCGCCGGCCACGACCATGGCCCCTCCGGCAACGTATTCCCAGTTCTCGCTCATCCAGTCCCCGGCCGCGGCCAGGGCTCCGTTGTTCGATTCCCGGTAGGCGGCCAGCTCGGCCTCGGTCACCGGGCGCAGGCCCAGCGGGTCGATGGCGTGCAGCGGGTCGTTGCCGGCATACGAGTAGGGGTTTGACGCCCATCCGGCACCTGCCACCGGATCCAGCGGATCGACCGAGAGGAAGCCGCGCGTCGCGGGATCGTAGGCGCGGGCGCCGAGCCAGTCCAGGCCCGCCACCTGCACCCCGCCGTTGGCGCCGATGCCCAGGCCCGCAGGCAGGCCCGGCACGGTGCCGGCGGCCATGGCCCAGGGGTTCGTTGCCTCGGTCGGGTGGGCGCCGCGCCATCCGGCTCCCAGCAGGCTGCCGTCCACGGCGGCCAGCCCGCCGGGCAGGGCGGTGACCGAACGCTCCCCGATGGAAACCACGCGCGGGGCGTACTCGGCGGTGTCCCACCAGAGCGCGGTGCCATCCACCTCGGCCAGTTCGCCCAGTGCATCCACCCACAGCGTGTGCAGCGCTCCGGATCCCTGCGGGTCGGTGTGCTCCACCGTGCGCAGGGTGCCCAGGCCGGACCATCCGTAGCGGGTGGCCCCGTCCGGTCCCGTGCCGGCGGTGCGCCTGCCCGAGGCGTCATAGGTGTACTCGGTCCTCCCCGCGCCGGTGGCGGTGGCCAGCAGCTGGCCGGCCGCGTCGTAGGTGGAGGCGGTGGTGTGCCCGTTGGCGGTTTCGGCAACCATCCGGCCGGCCGCGTCGTAGCGCCAGGTGGTAACGGTTCCGTCGGCCTCCTGCATGCGTTCGAGCTGGCAGGCGCCGTCGTAGGCGTAGCGGGTCTCGGCCCCGCCGGTGCGGATCGCGGCGATGCGTCCGTCCGCATCGCGCACCAGCTCAGTGGTCTGGACCCCGTCCGGGGTGGTCACGGTGTGGCGCACCAGCGCCCCGGCCTCGTAGTCCCAGGCCTGCAGGATGTCCCCCGCGGTGGCGCCCAGCAGCTTCCCGGCCGCGTCGTGGGCGTAGGTGATGGTGCCGAACACCGGGTGTTCCACGGCCGCGAGGCGGCCGGCGGCGTCGTGCCGGTATCCGGTGCGCGTCCCCTGCGGGTCCAGCAGCGCGGTGCGCCGCCCGTCCGCGTCGTATTCCCAGGCCACGCCGGCACCGTCGCGGGTTCGGGAGACCAGCTGGCCGCGCCGGTTGAAGCGCAGCTCGTGCAGCACGGCCGTTGAATCGGGGCGGCTGCCGTCGGTGATGCGCACGGCGCGCTCGCGCGCATCGCGCTCGACCTGCACCAGAATCTGTCCGTCCACGGAAGTGGTGGCCGCTCGCCCCGCGGCGTCGTAGCCCCAGGCGAGGCGCTGCCCGTCGGGGGCCTGCTGCCAGAGCGGGCGGCCGGCCGTGTCGTAGCCGGCAGTTGTGGTGCGGCCCAGCGGGTCGGTTTCCGACACGACCCGGTCCCCCTGGTCGTAGCTGCGGCGCACCACCGATCCCAGCGGGTCGGTGCTGGACACCAGGCGGCCGCGTTCGTCGTACTCGTAGCGGGTCACCCCGCCGAGGCCGTTGACGGCCTCGGTGAGCTGGCCGGCGGCGTCGTAGCGGAAGCGCCGCATGCCGAACACCGCGTCGGCGGCCCCGGTGAGCCGGCCCGCCTTGTCGTAGTCGTAGCGGGCGGTGCCGCGCGCCGGCAGGCTGCGGGAGATGACCCGGCCCATGGCGTCGTAGCGGATGCGCTCGGACTGGCCGTCGGGGAAGGTGCGGGCGACGATGCGCGAATCGGCGTTGTAGGCCAGGGTGGTGCGGGCGCCGGAGGCATCGATGTTCGCGCACGGGCGTCCGGCAGCGTCGTATTCGATGCGGGTCACCGCCCCGGTCGGGGACACCTGGGCGGTCACCCGGCCGGCGGCGTCGCGCTCGAGCCGGGTGAGCCCGCCCTCGCCGTCGACGAGCTCGACCACGCGTCCGCACAGGTCATAGGTGGCCAGCTCGCTGCTGCCGTCTGCCTGCTCGGAGGCGACCGGGCGGCCGTATTCGTCGCAGCGCAGCGTGCCGCGCTCGAATTCGTCGGCGACGCCGAACGCGCCGGCGGCCGGGTCCACGGAGAATTCCTGGCGCACCCCGGTGGGATCCACGACCGCGGACAGCTCCCCGTTCACCCCGTACTCCCGTACCCAGCTGTTGCCCTCCGGGTCGGTGATCCCGGTCAACCGGGAGAGCGTGTCGTGGGCGAAGCGCCATTCGGCGCCGTCGGGCAGCTGCAGCGAGGCCACCTGGCCCAGGTCGTCGAAGCGGCGCGCCACCGCGCGGCCCAGCGGGTCCACGGTACGTTCCAGCTGGCCGTGGGCACCGTGCTCCATCACCGTGCGTGCGCCCAGCGGGTCGGTGATGACGGCCAGGGCGCCTCCGGGAGCGTATTCGAAGCGCCACAGCGCCCCGTCGGCGTCGCGGCGCGACGTCAGCCGCCCGGCGCCGTCGTAGAGGTAGGATGTGCGGGCCCCGCCCGGGGAGACGGCCTCGGTGACCCGGCCGGCCTCGTCGCGGTGCAGCCGGGCGGTGTTTCCGAAGGCGTTGGAAATGGCCTTCAGGTCCCCGAACCGGTCGTGGGCGAACTCCATGACGACCCCGGTGGGATCGGTGATGCGCGCCAGCAGCCCGTGGTTCCATTCCAGCTCGGTGCGCCCGCCCTCCGGGTCGATGACCACGCTCGGATTGCGCGCGGCGTCATCCGGATACTCATAGGTCACCACGGCGCCGGTGCCACTGACCACGGTCAGGGGCCGGTCCGCCGCATCGTAGCCAAAGTTGAATTCGGCGCCGGTCGGGGTCAGGGTGCGGATGCGCCGGCCGCGCTCGTCGTAGGCGTGCACGCTGAGGCTGCCGTCGCGTTCGGTGGCGGACACCAGGTTGCCCCACCGGTCGTAACCCATCGACTGGCGGTTGTCCTGCCCGTCGATGACGCCGACGAGCCGGCCCTTGGCATCGGCAATCCAGGTGTTGGACCGGGTGCCGTCCTCGTCGGAGACCACCGTCAGCCGGCCGGGCAGGTAGGCAAATCGGGTGGTGCGCCCGAAGGCGGAGACCTGGGTGAGCACCCGGCGCCGGTCGTCGTAGGTGTTCACCGCCTCGGCCACCCCGGCGGCATCGATGACGGCTTCGATCAGCCCGACGTCGTTCCACCGATAGGTGCGGGTTCCGCCCGGACCGGCGGCAGCGACCAATTGCCCGGAGGCGTCGTAGGAGAAGTCCACCCGGCGACCGTCCGAGGCCTCGAGCCGGGTGATCCGGCCGCCGTCCTCAGGCTCGCCGGAGTATTCGGCACTGACCCAGCGGCCGCGTTCGTGTTCCAGGCCCGTGATCCGTCCGTGGGCGTCGTGCAGTGCGGTGATGCCGCTGCCCGGGCCGCGGTCGGTGGACAGCCAGGTGCCCGATGCAGTGAACACCCATCGGGCGCCGGCGTTGTCCGAGGCAACCAGGACCTCGGCCGTGTCCGCGTCCGGGGTTCCGGCGCCGTCGCGGGCAGGTTCGCCCGAGGCTGTCATTGAGTGGCGCTGCAGCCACCAGTTTTCGCCGTCGGCGCGGTCCCAGCCCTCGCCCAGCCGCGGAAAGCGCACCTCTCGTCCGTCCGGCAGGACCAGGGAGGCGCCTTCGTCGTCCAGCTCCAGGCGCACCTCGAAGATCGAGGCCCAGCCCGGGCCGAACACCCCGGTGGCCTCGGACAGGGAGTTGTACATCCGGGTCGCGGCCAGGTTCGCTGCCGCCCCGGCGAAGCCGAGGTCGACCTCGGGTTCCAGGAAATTGCCGGTCGAGGTGTTCACCGGGTCGTTTGAATAGCCGGTCGTCGGCGGTCCGCCGTAGGCCTGCGCCGGGGTAATCGTCAGGTCCTGGCGCGATGCACCAACACCCTGGGAAGCCAGCGCCGCCAGCAGCGCAGCGTTCGACAGCTGCGAGACGTTGCCTTCGCCGCCCGCGGCGGCAAACGCGTCGGCAATGGTGCGCGCCCACAGCACGTCTTGTTCGTTGGCCTCAAGCCACTTTTCGAATCCGCGGACCACGGGGCCGGCGCTCAGCCGGCCGTAGCTGCAGCGGGCCGAGAAGTCGGCCAGGTGCCCGCGCAGGGAGCCGGGCGTCCCGGCCAGGTCCGAGTTCAGGTTCGCCGATCCGGTGGCAAATGTACGCAGGTCGCTGGGTCGGGCTGCCGAGGTTCCGCCGCCACCGCCGCCGTTGCCCGGATTCGGGGTTTGGCGTACGCCGGTCCGCGGTTCGGATGCCTGCACCGAGACCGGGGCGGACGGCGGACCGACCGGCGGATCCTCTTCGCCGAAGACCGCGTCGACGGCGTTGAGGAAGATATTCGCGTCGCGTTCGTCCTTGCGTTGTTTCCATTCCCGGGCCAGGCGCCGGCGCTCGTTTTCGCTGTGCGCCTGTTCCTTCAGTTGCTTGGCGCCGTCGGCCGCTTCGCGCAGCCGCGCCGCCAGTTCGCTCGCATCGGATGAGGCCACGCCGGCGTTGTCGGCAAAGAGCTGGGAGAAGTGGCCCTTGAATTCCGTGCGTGCCGCTGAGACCAAGGAGGACCGCGATCCGGCCTGCCCCTCGATCTTCGACGCCGCGGCCCGGAACGCGCCAATCAACGCATTGGCGGTACCGAAATCAAATTCAACGTCGTGCTCAAAGGCCCCCAGATTGGCCACGTAATACTCCCTCATCAGCCCGCGGGAACAGCCAGTTCCCCGAAAAAACCACCCGGGCACCGTCGATGCCCCGAAAAGATATTGAATGCGCCCCCGTCGTCTGTCCGGCAGTGCCGGTGACAACGGGGGCGAAGGAAAATCCGGCTAGTTGCCGCCGCCTGCGGTGAAGATGTTCGTCGAGATCTGGTTCAGCTGGCCACGCAGCTGCTCGAGTTCGGTGCGTGCCTTGTCCAGCGCGGCCTTGGTCTCCGGCCAGGTGGTTCCCCGGAATTGGGCTGCCAGCGGGCCGTCCCATACGTTCGGGTCGGAGAGGAGGCGTCCCTGGGCGTCCAGCTGGCTGATCTGGTCGGTGAAACCGCCGTTGATGATCGCCTGGATCTGCTGGATGGCGGTCTTTGCCTGCTCTGTTGATAGGACACGCGACATGAAATCCTCCAAGGATTCGTGGGGTGGTCAGCAACTCCAGCGCGATTGCCGGAGACTCGAACGTGAATAACTCTAACAAGATGACATGGATTTTTCCAAGGATTACAGGCCGTGGGATCCACCTTGGGTGCACCGCGACGCACGAGAGACGGAGGGCATCCGGCCGGATCCCGCCCATCGATCGCCCGGCGACCCGGATCGGGCGGCAATTGCCGTCCGGCAGCAGCACCGGGGAAGTCCGCGTTTTAGTCCTGCTCTCCGAAGCGGACTTCCCACTCCTCACGCGCGATGCGGAATGCCATCGAACCGCCGTAGCCCTTGCGTGCGAGCATCCCGACCAGGCGGCGCAGCGCCTTGTCGCGGTCCGCGCCCATTGAATCGGGCCGCAGCTTGGTGCGCACCAATTCCCTGGCGCGTTCTTCCTCGTCGCCGTCGTCGATCTGTTCCAGGGCCTGCTGGGCGGTCTCGTCGTCCACGCCCTTTTCCCGCAGTTCGCGCTTGATCGCCCCGCGGGCCAGGCCGCGGCTGCGGGCGCGGGACCGCACCCAGCCCTCGGCAAACGCCTCGTCGTCCACGAGCTGGATCTCCTCGAACCGGTCCAGCAGTTCCTCGGCGATGTTCTCGGGGATCTCCTTTTCCAGCAGCTTCGTCTTCAGCTGCGCCCGACTCTTGGCCGAGGCGGTGAGCTGCCGAAGCAGGATGGCGCGTCCCTTGGTGGCATATTGCTCATCGCTCAACTCAAGGGGTTCCTTGGCTTCCCGCGGGGTCCTCTCCCGGGTCCGGGGAGTCCGGGTCGAGGTGCGCTTGGAACCGGAGGGGGCCGAGCGTCCGCCGCCGCCCCACGATCCCGTGCCGCCGGCGCCGCGCTTGGGAGTGCGTGCCGAGCCGCGTCCGGCGTATCCGGCGCGTTCCCCGAAGGCGGGCTTCGCCTCCGGCGGTCCGGGAGCCTCCTCGGGCGGCGGGGCCGTCGAGGCCGCCTCGCTGTGCGCCCAGACGGGGATCTCGGACAGGTCGCCCCAGTCCGAATTGCCGTCGGCCGGGAACGACCAAAGCGGCCGTTCGGCTCCCTGCGGGGAGCCGGACGAACCGCCCTGGTGTTTGGTGGTGCCCACGGAACTAGGACTCCTTGACCACGCGCAAGGTCTCGCCGTCCTTGTCCTCGGCGGCCTGGCCGATGCCAAGCTTCTCGAGGATCTGGCGTTCGAGTTCGTTGGCGAGGTCAGGGTTGTCGCGCAGGAACTTGCGGGCGTTCTCCTTGCCCTGTCCCAGCTGGTCCCCGTCATAGGTGAACCATGCACCTGACTTCTTGACGAAGCCCTGGTCCACGCCGATGTCGATGAGGCTGCCTTCGCGCGAAATGCCCTGGCCGTAGATGATGTCGAATTCGGCCTGCTTGAACGGCGGGGCCATCTTGTTCTTCACGATCTTGGCGCGCGTGCGGTTGCCGACCGGCACCGTGCCTTCCTTCAGCGTTTCGATGCGGCGCACGTCGATGCGGATCGAGGCGTAGAACTTCAGCGCCTTGCCACCGGTGGTGGTTTCCGGGCTGCCGAACATCACGCCGATCTTTTCGCGCAGCTGGTTGATGAAGATCGCCGTGGTGCGGGTCTGGGACAGGCGGCCGGTGATCTTGCGCAGGGCCTGGCTCATCAGGCGGGCCTGCAGGCCGACGTGGCTGTCGCCCATCTCGCCTTCGATTTCGGCCCGGGGCACGAGGGCTGCCACGGAGTCGATCACGACGATGTCGACGGACCCGGAGCCCACGAGCATGTCCATGATTTCCAAGGCCTGCTCGCCGGTGTCCGGCTGTGAAACCAGAAGCGCATCGGTGTCGACGCCCAACTTCTTGGCGTATTCGGGATCCAGCGCGTGCTCGGCGTCGATGAAGGCGGCGATGCCGCCCATGCGCTGGGCGCTGGCCACGGCGTGCAGGGCAACGGTGGTCTTACCGGAGGATTCCGGACCGTAGATCTCCACCACGCGGCCACGCGGCAGGCCGCCTATGCCCAGCGCGATGTCGAGTGCCACCGATCCGGTGGGGATGGCGGCAATGGGTGCAACGGTCTTGTCGCCCAGTCGCATGACCGAACCCTTGCCGTATTGCTTGTCGATCTGTGCAAGTGCAGCTTCGAGGGCCTTCTCGCGATCTTTACCAACGGCCATTGTTCACCTCGGTTGTTAGGGCCACCCGATGAGGGGTTTGGCCGGTACTCTTTGTCTATCCACGAGCGTACGACGGGTGGCCGACACTTTGGTTTCGGGGTGCACGTTGCTGTGGAAAACCCGGCAACGTGCACCCCGACGAACTCTCACTGAGAACTCTACACTCTTCCGAACAGATATTCGAAGGCGGTGGGCGTGTTCCTCGAATATTCTACCGCTTCTTGATCGGCTGGTCCCTGCCCAGGCGGCGCTCGGGCGGCACATCCTGCATCTCGCAGACCGCCAGCCACACGTCCCGCGGAGGGACCCCCTTGGCCAGCGCCTCCTGGGCACTGACCCCGCCCACGGCGGACAGCACCAGGGAGGAAGCCAACGTGCGGGAATAGCCCGCACCGAACTCGTCGTCCATCAGACGCCAGAAATCACTCAATCGCACCTTCGCAATTGTGCCACGGGAAGCTGGGGCCTTAAGCAACAAGACCCCCGTGCCGGAGTCCTGTTCACGATGAACGGACGCCCGCACGGGGGCCCTGCAACGGAGCCCGGGTACACCACCGGGTCCGTGTGGGTTGTCTAGTGGCTCGGGGCCAGGCGCTTGCCGAGTTCAACCGGATATTCGCCAGCGAACTCGCTGGTCAGGTCCACGGGAACCGTATCCGGAATGGTGATGCCTTCTGCGATGGCAACGCGGTCGCTGACCTCGCGGAGCATCAGCGAGAGCGGCACCTCGAGGGCGCCACAGATCGAGGAGAGAAGCTCGGATGAGGCTTCCTTCTGTCCCCGCTCGACCTCGGAAAGATATCCCAGGGAGACGCGAGCACTGTGGGAGACTTCGCGCAGGGTGCGTCCCTGGCGTTGACGTACATCGCGGAGCACGTCGCCGATTTCATGTCGAAGGACTACCATCTTGCGCTCCTCTTTGTCGCGGCGGACCTCGCTCTGTAGGCCCACATCACGCCAACGGACCACACCGTTTACCGATACTGGTTGCTTGACCATGTGCATTGCCTTTTGTTCTCCGGTCCTAAGATGCCTTGTGGGGCGATCGGTGCGGGTCACTGTATTGTGCCCGTCATGGGTAATAACTGCCGGGAGTCGTTTTTTGTTCCCACGCCCCCACCTTAGCCATTGCCGCGGGTTATTTGCCACAACAATCGCAAATCGATCTGCATTGGTGTCACAAAACGATTCATAGCCACCATGCCCCATCAAGCTGTGTGCTTGCTGGGCACCAGGTGGGAAGCAAGCAATTCCAGTGCCGCCACGGTGCTCGAGAACCGGATCCCGGCCCGGTCGCCGGCAAAGCGGTGCTCGGTGAAGCCGCTGCCCGAGCCCGAGGCAAAGCCCAGGAACACGGTGCCCACGTCCTTGCCGTCGTGGGCGTCCGGGCCTGCGACGCCGGTGGCGGAAACCGCGAGGTCCGCCCCGCAGGCGCGCCGGGCACCCTCGGCCATCTGCCGGGCAACCTCGCCGTCGACGGATCCCCGCTCGGCCAGCAGCGCCGGATCCACGCCCAGCACCCTGGCCTTGACCGAACTCGAGTAGCTCACCACCCCGCCCTGCAGCACGGCGGAGGCGCCGGGCACCTCGGCAAGTGTTGCCGCGATCATTCCGGCGGTCAGGGATTCGGCGGTGGCAAGGCTGGTCCCCGCGGCCTTGGCTGCGGCGATGACCCGGCCGGCCAGCTCGGCGCAGGTGCTTGCGTCCTGGGGTTGTGTCATCTGCCCGGGTCCTTTGGCGTTGGCGGGCGGCGGCTAGCCGCGCGGGGTGGCCGCGGCGCGCAACTGCCAGGCCTTGATCAGGTAGTCCAGGCCGGTGACGACGGTGACGGCCAGGGCCAGCAGCATCACGATGAACGCCACCACGTGTAGCCAGTCCAGCGTGTGGGTCCACGGCAGCAGGTAGAGCAGGATCGCCGCTGTCTGCATCACGGTCTTGAGCTTGCCGCCGCGCGAGGCGGCCATGACGCCGTAGCGGATGACCACAAAGCGCAGCAGGGTGATGCCCCATTCGCGCACCAGGATCACCAGGGTGATCCACCAGGACAGCTCGGCCAGGATCGAGAACATCACCAGCGCGGAGCCGGTGAGCAGCTTGTCGGCGATCGGGTCGGCGATCTTGCCGAAGTTGGTGATCAGCCCGCGGCTGCGGGCCAGGTCCCCGTCCAGCTTGTCGGTGTACATGGCCGCGGCGAAGATCGCCACGGCCACCCAGCGCATCAGCCCGTAGTCCTTCTCGTCGGCCACCAGGGCCCAGACGAAGAACGGGACCATGAGGATGCGCAGGACGGTGAGCACATTGGCGATGTTCAGGGTCGGCACGTGGGCCGGTTGCGGGTTCGCTGGGGTTTCAGTCACGCCTCAAGGCTACCTTCCGGTGAGGTTCCAGGCGTCTTCCGAGCCCTCGTCGTCGGCGCCGTCGTGGTAGTCAACGGCCTGTTCGAAGCCGTCGAGGTCCTCCGCGACAAGGTCGGTGCCGTAGTGGTTGGCGTTGGCGTTCTCGGCCAGCGCCGCCTCGGTCGCGGTCGGGACCACGTCGCCGGCACCGGTTTCGTCCCCGCGCATCGCGGCGAGCACCTCGGGCAGGTCGTCGGGCTTGACCAGCACGTCGCGGGCCTTGGAACCCTCGGAGGGTCCCACCACGCCGCGGGACTCGAGCAGGTCCATGAGCCGGCCGGCCTTGGCGAAGCCCACGCGCAGCTTGCGCTGCAGCATCGAGGTGGAACCGAACTGCGTGGTCACCACCAGCTCGGTGGCCTGCAGCAGCAACTCCAGGTCGTCCCCGATGTCGTCGTCGATCTGCTTCTTGGGCGCCTCGGCGGCGACGTCGTTGCGGTACTCGGCCTTCAGCTGGCCCTTGACGTGCTCGACGACCGAGTGGATCTCGGACTCGGTGACCCAGGCGCCCTGCACGCGCATGGGCTTGGAGGTGCCCATCGGCAGGAAGAGCGCGTCGCCCTGGCCCAGCAGCTTTTCGGCGCCGGGCTGGTCGAGCACCACGCGGGAGTCGGTGACCGAGGAGGTGGCAAAGGCCATGCGCGAGGGCACGTTGGCCTTGATCAGGCCGGTGACCACGTCGACGGACGGGCGCTGGGTGGCCAGCACCAGGTGGATGCCGGCGGCGCGCGCCAGCTGGGTGATGCGCACGATCGAGTCCTCGACGTCGCGCGGGGCGACCATCATCAGGTCCGCGAGCTCGTCGACGATGACCAGGAGGTACGGGTAGGGCTTCATGATCCGCTTGGAGCCCTCGGGCGGGACGGCCTTGCCGTTGCGCACCGCCTTGTTGAAGTCGTCGATGTGCTTGAAGCCGAAGTTGGCCAGGTCGTCGTAGCGGGTGTCCATTTCCTTGACCACCCACTGCAGCGCCTCGGCGGCCTTCTTCGGGTTGGTGATGATCGGGGTGATCAGGTGCGGGACGCCCTCGTAGGCGGTGAGCTCCACGCGCTTGGGGTCGACCATGACCATGCGCACCTCGTCGGGGGTGGCGCGCATCAGGATCGAGGTGATCATCGAGTTCACGAAGGAGGACTTGCCGGCGCCGGTGGCGCCGGCCACCAACAGGTGCGGCATCTTGGCCAGGTTCGCCACGACGAAGCCGCCCTCGACGTCCTTGCCCACGCCCATGACCATCGGGTGGTCGGTCTTGCGGGCGTTGTGGCTGCGCAGCACGTCGCCCAGCACCACGATTTCCTTGTCGGCGTTGGGGATCTCGATGCCGATCGCGGACTTGCCCGGGATCGGGGACAGGATGCGCACATCCGAGGAGGCCACGGCGTAGGAGATGTTCTTGCTCAAAGCCGTGACGCGCTCGACCTTGGTGCCCGGGGCCAGCTCGATCTCGTAGCGGGTGACCGTGGGGCCGCGGGAGAAGCCGGTGACCTTCGCGTCGACCTTGAACTGGGTGAGCGTGTCGGTGAGCGCGGCGACGACCGCGTCGTTGGCCTCGGAGCGTTCCTTGGACGGCGGGCCGGCGGGCAGGAAGTCGGAGGCCGGCAGCGTGTAGGTCACGTCCCCGGAGAGCTGGAGCTGTTCGGTGCGCGCCGGGATCGGCGGCAGCGGGGCGGCGGCCGGGCGCGAGGGGATCTGCGGGATCGCGCCGGTGGCGTCGTCGTCGTAGTTGGCCAGGTCGATGGCGCTCATCGCCTGGGTGTCGGCCTCGGGCTCCCGGCCCAGTCCCACGGCGTCCATGATGGCGGCGCGGTCGCGCTCGTCCTTGGTCGGGCGGCGCACGCCCGGGCGGATGGCAGGTTCCTCGTGGGCGGTGTCGACCGCCTCGTCGTAGAGGTCCACCGGGTGGCTTCCTGGTGCGATCGTGTGGTCGTAGGCGTCGGTGATGACGGCCTGGTCGTAGGCGCCCTCGCCGGTGTTGCCCAGCAGGTCCTCGGCGGACCTCTCATCGGCGTCCTTGTCCTTGCCGAAGAACCGCGTCTTCCTGCGCGGCTTCTTTTCCGGCTGCTCGTCGTAGAGGTAGGACTGGTCGTGCTCGTCCCCCGTGAGCTCCACGGTGCCGGTGCGGGCCCCGGGCTCCGGGTGCTGGCCCATGAGCTTTTCGTAGCCCTCGCGGAAGCGCGCGGGGATGTGCCTGAAGGGCGTGGCGGTGAGGATCATCAGGCTCAGCAGCGCGAGCACGATCATCACGGCCATGGCCCCGGGGCCGGAAATGAGCCCCGCCAGCGGCAAGGTCGCCAGGGCGCCGAGCATTCCGCCGGCCCCCCAGAGCTCGTCAAAGGGCGCGGAGACCGGGGGCAGTCCCCCGACGACGTGGGAGATCCCGGATCCTGCCAGCGAGAGCAGGGCCAGGCCGATGCCCACGCGGTTGTTGGCGCGGTGCTCCTCCGGCCAGCGGAAGAGCCGGATCGCGCCGATGAGCAGGATCGGCGGCATGAGCGCGGCCATGAACCCGAAGGTGCCCCCGGCCACCGCGTGCACGAACGCGCCGTAGCCCGGAGCCTCGCGCAGTCCCCACCACTCCACCGAGGCGATGACCACGGCGAGGATGACCAGGAAGAGCCCGGTCCCGTCGCGGCGCACCTCGTAGGGCGGGTGCACGTCGCGGCCGACCTTGCGGAAGGCCCCGCCGGTGACGCGCGCGATGCCCATCCAGGCGGAACGCACCATGCGCACCGGCAGCGGGAAGTCGTGCTCTACCGGTGCGGGTGCGCCCTTGGAGCTTCGGGTCGTCTTGGACGGGGAGGTCGACGCACGCGGTTTGCGCGTGGTCGTTTTCCCCTCGCCTTGCGAGGAGGTACGTGGGGCCATGGCTCTAGGGTATCGCCCGCCGGCCCCGGGACCCCGAATTTACACGGTTCACCGGGGAACAGGGGCTGTGGAGAAGCGTCACAGGCGTTGGCGGCGTGCAAGGAATCGTTGTGGAACGGGGCAGCCGCGGCGAATGTATACGGAACTGATTCGAAGCCTTGGTGCTGGCTCAAAGACCAAACAGCACCGATCCATTCAGCTTTCCGGCATCATCACTTGGTTTCGTTGGGATGTTTCGTGTGCACTTGCTCGATGTAGACGTTGTGGCCCACGGTGTAGAACCAAATGCGGGCGTCGCCCTTCGCCGTGGGCTTGTGCTGCCATCGTTCATGCGTGGACCCATCACGTTTCACCATGCCCAGTTCGCCTTTGAGCCGATAGTTCGTGGGCGTACTCACCATCGGTGTACGCGTCAAGAAGTCCCAGGTGTCTACCAGGGAATTCCGGGTCGTCGCTTTCAGGTCATTCCAACCACGTGCAGCCTGAGTCGTTGCGAACCAAATGTCGAATTCGCTTTTCTTCGTCGGGCGCTCGACCTTCTCGCCTTTCGCCATACGCTATGGACGCTCGACTTTTTCGGCCGCGTCAAGCCACTCCACCGGAGCCTTGCCAAGGCCGGCAGCGATGGCAGTGGCGGTTTCACGCCAGGAGGTGAGCTCTGCAATGGCCAGATGGGGCTGGTTTGTGGCAAATGATGCACGAGCAGCCGTCAAGATATCGTGGACGCAGGCTTCCTGATCGACGGGGCCCAGGGCGAGCATCCACGGGTAGCGGTCGACCATGCGGCCGACAAGCGTTCCTTCCGTGTCCGTGGATACAGCAACGAGCTGGGCGGCGAGTTCCAGTAGTGCGGTACGCGCCCGATCCGCGCTCCCGGACATAAGCACCAGGGACTCACCGTCACGACGTGTGACCTCGACAGGATGATCTGCTGCGGCCGCGAAGACATCGGCGGACCCGCGGCTCAGCTCCGATGACTGAAACGTGGTGCGGGATAGTTCTCTTGTGCTCATGCGCCCACTCTAACTCAGAACATGTTCTGAATTCAATGGCTAGTCTAGTCACGAGCCCTACTAAACCGTGGCGATTTTCGGCACTATTTCGCCACGAAGGGCCACCCGCGGACCTGCCCACGGCCCCGTCACAGTTTGTTCGGACAACGAAGCAATGATCTGTAAACAACTTTCCCAGTTCGGTCCGGGCCCTTTCCATCAGCCAATTAACGGCTTTGTTGCCGCACCCGAAACGGTGCGGTTCTGGACACCCATGCGCGGCCTCGTTGGTGTCTGCGGGACGGGAATGGGCCTCGAAAAGGACGGACAACCCGAGAAATCTCCCACAGAGCCCACAAACAAAGAATCCCGCACCGTCTTCACGACGATGCGGGACACTTCATTTGGGTGCTTAGGCCTCGAGCACGACCGGGACGATCATGGGCTTGCGGCGCAGCTTGCGCGACACCCACGAGCCGATGACGCGGCGGACGATCTGCTGCAGCTGCTGCGTGGTGTGCGTCGGGTTGTTGCGCACCGCATCCTCGAGGGCCTCGGCGATCTTGGGCTTGATCTCGTCAAACACATTGTCGTCCTCGGCCACGCCGCGGGCGTGGATCTCGGGTCCGGAGATCAGCTTGCCGGTCTGGCGGTTGATCACCGAGATGATCGAGATGAAGCCCTCCTCGGCGAGGGTGACGCGGTCCTTGAGGTCCTCGTCGGTGATGGTGCCGACCTTGGAACCGTCAACGTAGACGAACCCGCAGTCGACCTGGCCCACGAGCTTGGCCACGCCGTCCTTGAGGTCCACGACCGAGCCGTCCTCGGTGAGCAGCACGTTCTCCGCCGGCACGCCCGACTGGGCGGCCAGGCGGGCGTTGGCGATCAGGTGCCGGGTCTCGCCGTGCACCGGCATCACGTTCAGCGGCTGGACGATGTTGTAGCAGTAGAGCAGCTCGCCGGCCGAGGCGTGGCCGGAGACGTGGATCTTGGCCATGCCCTTGTGGATCACGTCCGCGCCCAGGCGCATCAGTCCGTTGATCACCCGGAACACCGAGTTCTCGTTGCCCGGGATCAGCGAGGAGGCCAGGATGACGGTGTCGCCCGGGCCGACCTGGATCCGGTGGTCGCCGGTGGCCATGCGCGAGAGCGCGGCCATCGGCTCGCCCTGCGAACCGGTGGACATCAGCACGACCTTGTTGTCGGGCAGCTTGTCCACGTTCTTCATGTCCACCAGGATCCCGGCGGGGATGTGCAGGTAGCCAAGCTTCTCGGCGATGGTCATGTTGCGCACCATGGAGCGGCCAATGAAGGCGACCTTGCGTCCGTGGACGGCGGCGGCGTCGATGACCTGCTGCACGCGGTGCATGTGCGAGGAGAACGAGGCGACGATGATGCGCTTGCGCGCCCGGCCGAAGAGTGACTCGAGCACCGGGCCGATTTCCTTTTCCGCGGTGGTGAAGCCGGGGACGTCCGCGTTGGTGGAGTCGGTCATGAACAAATCCACGCCCTCGTCGGCCAGGCGGGCAAAGTGGCGCAGGTCGGTGATGCGGCCATCGAGCGGCAGCTGGTCCATCTTGAAGTCGCCGGTGTGCAGCACGGAGCCGCCATCGGTGCGGATGAACACGGCCAGGGCGTCCGGGATCGAGTGGTTGACGGCAACGAACTCGGTCTCGAACGGGCCGAAGGTCTCCACGTCGCCCTCGGCAACCTGGCGCAGCACCGGCTTGATGCGGTGTTCCTCCAGCTTGGCCGAGATCAATGCGAGGGTCAGCCGCGAGCCGATCAGCGGGATGTCGTTGCGCAGGCGCAGCAGGTACGGCACGGCACCGATGTGGTCCTCGTGGCCGTGGGTGAGCACGACGCCCACGACGTCGTCGAGGCGGTCCTTGATGTAGCTGAAATCGGGCAGGATGACGTCCACGCCCGGCTGGTGCTCCTCGGGGAAGAGCAGACCGCAGTCGACGATCAGCAGCTTACCGTCGATTTCGAAGACGGCCATGTTCCGCCCGATCTCGCCCAGGCCACCGAGCGGCACGATGCGCAAGGTGCCCGGCTTGAGCTTGGGCGGAAGGTTGTGGAGCACCGTATCGGTGGCCACGGTGGAGGAATCGGTCATGAATGAATTACCTTTCTAGATCTCCCATCCGCCCTCGCGCAAATCGGTGCGGATGGTTTCGAGTTCCGTTTCCGACGGTGCCACAAGCGGCAGCCGGACCACGGTGTTCGGCAGGACTCCCTGCCAGTTAAGAATGTGTTTTGCCGCAACGGCGCCCTGGACGTGGCCCATCACGGCGCGCTGGATCGGATCCAGCTCGAAGTGCGCGGCACGGGCGGTCGCCAGGTCCCCGGCGAGCATCGCATCGACCAGGATGCGGTACTTGGCGGCTGCAACGTGGGCGGTGACCGAGACGACGCCGACGGCGCCCGCGGCCATCAGCGGCAAGGTCAGTCCGTCGTCGCCCGAGTAGACGTCGAGGTCGGTGTTGGCCAGCACGGTGGTGGTGGACTGGTAGTCCGCCTTCGCGTCCTTCAGCGCCACGACCAGCGGGTTCTTCGCCAGCTCGATGATGGTTTCGGGGGCCATGGCAATGCCGGCGCGTCCCGGGATGTCATAGAGCATCACCGGCAGCTGCGTCGCCGCGACGATGGCCTCGACGTGGGCAATGACGCCGGCCTGCGAAGGCTTGTTGTAGTACGGGGCTGTCACCAGGATGCCGTGGACCCCGGCCTCCTTGGCCGCCAGCGAGAGCGTGATGGAGTGCGCGGTGTCGTTGGTGGTGGAACCGGCCAGGACCTTGGCGCGGTGCCCCACGGCCTTGACGACCGTGGCGAACATGGCGATGTTTTCCTCGTCGCGCAGCGTCGAGGTTTCCCCGGTGGTGCCGGTGACGACCAGGCCGTCGCAGCCCTCGTCGACCAGCTTGACGGCCAGCTTGGCGGCCGCATCGAAGTCGACCTCCCCGTTGTCCTTGAAAGGGGTCACCATGGCGGTGAGCACCGTTCCGAAGGTGTAGTTCTTGCCCGGGGTATGCAACGCAGATTCAGCCATGGTTCCAAGGTTACACTTTGCACGCACGAAGCCTTGATTCGGCACATGCGTTTAGGCTGTAAACATGACGCAATTCTCCTCCCGCGCCACGTCCCGCCGTGCCCCGGGTTCCGGCGGCACCGGGAGCCGCACCCGCATTGCCGGGGTCGACGCGGCCCGCGGGCTGGCGCTGCTGGGGATGGTTGCGGTGCACATCATGCCGCTGCGCATGCTCGACGCCGACGGGTCCCCCGCCGCCACGTGGGCCGCGGTCTTCTTCTCCGGCCGGGCCTCCGCGCTCTTCGTGGTGCTGGCGGGGGTGGGACTCGCGCTGCTTTCCGGCGGCTCGGGAAGCGTCGGCGCGCCCAGGCTTGCGGGCATCCGCCGCGCGGTGGCGGTGCGGGCGCTGCTGGTCTTCGCGATCGGCCTGGGGCTGGGCATGCTCGACACCAACGTGGCGGTCATCCTGGTCCACTACGCGGTGTTGTTCTTGTGCGCGATCCCGTTCCTGGGGATGCGCGCCCGCACGCTGGGCTTCTGGGCGGCCGGCTGGCTGGCCCTGGCCCCCTTCGCCCTGCACCTGGCCCGCCCCTGGGCCGCCGGGCTGCTCGAGCCGCACCGGCTCGGTGCCTCCCCGCTGCCCGAGGACCTGTTCACCCCCGCGGTGTTCCTGGCCGACCTGCTGCTGACCGGCTACTACCCGCTGCTGGCCTGGTTCGGCTTCATCCTTGCCGGCCTCTGCGTGGGCCGCCTGGCGCTCGAGCGGCCCCCGGTGGCCCTGGCCGTCGGCACGGCGGGCGCCGCACTCGCGGTGGGGGCCAAGGCCCTCTCGGCCTGGCTGCTGGACCAGCCCGGCGCGCTCGCCTCCCTGGCCAAGGCCGCGGGCCTGGGCCGGGAGGAACTGGCGGTGGCGCTGGTGACCGGCCAGCGGCTGGGCAACGCGTCCGACAGCCCCTGGTTCCTGGCGGTCTCCGCGCCGCATGCGGGCACCCCGCTGGACATGCTGCATGTGGTCGGCTGCGCGCTGGCGGTGCTGGGGGCGGCGCAATTGCTGTGCATGGCCCTGTCCGCACTGCTTGGCCAGGTGGGCGAGATGCTGCTCTGGCCGCTGACAGGCGCCGGCGCCGCAACGCTCACGCTCTATGCGACGCACCTGGCGGCCCTGGACCTTTTCAGCGACGTCTCCGCCCCGCTGCCGCGCACCGGGTTGTTCATCGCCTACGCGGTGAGCTGCCTGTTGGCCGGGCTCCTCTTCAAGTTCCTGGGGCGGCGCGGGCCGCTGGAGGCGCTGGTGCATGGCGTTTCGACCACGTTGTCGCGCAGCAAGTAGGCCGGTGGAAGACCGGCGCGGCTCCCTCGGGTGGCCTGGCCGGGGCTACAACGCCATCACCACCAGCGCCGCCAGCGGCAGCGCGCCCTCCCCAACCACGCCGCCGACACCGCTGCCGCGTGGCCTGCCCATGGCCCTGCGGTCCGCCACCAGCAGGACAAGGGCGCCAAGTGCCATGAAGAGGCAGATATACACCACCAGTATCCGGCCCGCGCTTTCCTCCCCCGCGGCCCACAACCACACGCCTCCCACCATGCCAAGGGCAAGAAAGAGGTTGTAGAACCCAACGCAAAACGCCCACAGCCCCACCGCCGGAACATCTGCAGACTCGACGAGGAAGATCCGCCGGTGGACGCCGGGGCGGTGGAAAAGCAGGCTTTCCCAGGCAAACACCACGATGTGCACCAGTGCCGCAAGCAGTGCCAAGACCCAGACGACGGCGGTCATGGTCTCGCTTCCATTCCCTCAACCGTGACATCGTGGCGACCGAGCACCGTTGCCAGCAATTCAAAGGTTTCAGGCTCCGACAGTCCCGCGGTCACGGTTTGGTCCAAGTCCAGGTGGAAGCGGCCCATGCCGGTACCCATGCTGATCACCAGAAACCGGGCCGAGCTGCTCATCACCGTGAAGGTATGCCGCGCTGCCGGCGGAATGGATATCGAGTCGCCGGGCCCCATCTCGGTGGAGCTGTCCCCGACCTGTACCAGCATGCGTCCAGCGAGCAGGTAGTACGCCTTGCCCCACCCCGTCCGGTGGAGGGGTGTCGCGGGACCACGTGGGGCATCTACTTCAAAAAGCTCGTATTCGTTGCCCGTGTGGCCCGCATCGATCTTCACGACCAAGGTGGCATCCGGCGCCCGCAACTCGCGCCCGAGGCCCGCCGCCACGAACTGCATTTCCTGTTTCATGGTTAGACGGTAGGTCCGCACCGGCTCGCTGTCGATCCCATGAATCTGGGGTTTTTTCGGCACTCGTCCGGTGGGATCATGGTGGTATGTGGGAGGGACGTGCCCAATATGCCGGCCGTGAGATCGCGGCCCTCGCCGCAACCGGCATGGGCGTAGGTGAACTGCACGCCGCGGTGATCGAACTGGTCGGTGCGGTCGTCGATGTCGAGCTGACCTGTTGGGCATCCATGGACCCCGAATCCCTGGTCATCAGCGGCATAACCAGCGGACAGAACCGGATTCCGGTTGCCTTCGAACCGCTGCTGGCCGAGGCCGAATACTCAAACAGCGAACCCCACCGGTTCGCGGCCATGGCCCTGCGCGGGGAAACCCTGTCCAGGTCCTCGGACCTTCCGGAATTGGAACGCAGCCGCAGCATCCGGTTCTCAGCGGTGTGGCGCCCTCTGGGCCTGGACCGCGAGCTGCGGGTGGTGTTTCAACGCCACGGGGCCTGTTGGGGGGCGGCCGGGTTGGTGCGTACGGGAAAGGACTTCACGGATCGGGAGGTTGAGTTCCTGTTGGCCGTGGCCCCGGCGATCACGACGGCAACCAGGCTGTGCATACGCTCGGAACTGCAGGCCGGGCCCCCGCCGTCCGGACCCGCAATAGCGGTACTGGATCGGGACGGCACACTTTGCTCACTGACCCCCGGGGCCCGAAGCTGGCAGGAACGCATCGACGCGACCGCCCCGGGCCGCTTCCTGACCATGATGCACGTGGTGGCCATCGGCGCGAGTGGTTCCGCAAGTGGCGAGTTCCGGGCCAAGGTGCGCGATGCCACCGGTAGGTGGGCGATGCTGGAGGCCTCCCCGCTGCTGGGCACCCGGGAAGATTCCGTTGCCGTGGGCATCAAGGAGATCGGCGCGGAGGACCTTGCCGGCCTGATGCCTGCCGCCTATGGCCTGACAATGCGTGAACGGGAAATCTGCACCGAGGTCCTCTCGGGCCTCACAACCACGGAAATCGCGCAGCGGCTATTCATTTCCCCGAACACCGTCCAGGACCACCTGAAGTCCATCTTCGCCAAGGTTTCGGTGCACAGCCGCGGCCAGCTCGCCGCAAGGATGCGCCCCGGCCTTGCACCGGCCGTGCCATAGCTCTCCCGCCGCTCGATCCGCTTCCCATACGCTTCGGAACGGAATCCACCGCGATTCGCCTCGTGTCTGGGCGTGCTTCCACCCCGGCAGGTCATTTCGCCCCGCAGGCAATGAGCGTGTCTTGAAGGCATGGGCGGTCGGCCCCGCTGCCCTGTTCCCGTTCGTGGGCCGGCGCGTTCCGCTGGAGCCCCGGATGCCTTCTGCCTTACGGATACGCTGGCGTGCCGCGTTGGGGTTGTCCATCCACGGCGGACCTCTTCGCCGGGGCAGCAGCAAGCCGCTGTGGGATCATAAGGGTTTGCTGTACTTCAAGATCGGGATGATGGTGCGATGATCGACGACCCCCGCCGGGTGCCCGGTGATCCGCTGAGCCCCCATGAACGTGCCCTGCTGGAGCGCCTGTGCTCGGGCACATGGCGCGGCACCAGCGAGGCGCGCCAGCAGCTGGCCCACGCCCGCTGGGGCGGACTTGAATTCGATGATTGCGAATGCTTCCTGGTCGAGGTGCCCGAGGACCTGGATCTTCCAAGAATTCCCCAGCGCTCGGGCGGGCCGTTTGCCACCGTGGACGTCCTCGACGGCAACACAGCCCTGGGCCACCTCAACCTCTGGGCGGTGGACGGACGACTGCATTCGGTGGACTACATGACGTTCGACGGCCCGGACGAGAAGCTCCCCGCCGTGGAATTACTCGGCGACGAACCCTTCAAAGGCTGAACAGGGGCACGGCCGGGGCTTGGCGATCGAACCAGGCGTTGCGATTCCCGGCTTCCGCCCGTTGCCGGGATTCCTCTGGCCCAGCACTTGCCGTGATTAGCAGAGCTTCCCGACGCCGGTTCGCAGCACCATCGCCCCGGTCGTTGGCATCGAAAGCGAGCCGCTACGGGTCCACCAGCAGCGAGCGCAAGGATTCCCGCGTCGCCGGCCCCACCCTCAGCACATCGAGGATCTCGCGGGTTCCCCCGGCAACTTCCCTAACCATCGGGAGCTTGTCCCCCAACCAGGAGTCCACCGTGTTCGTCGTCCATTCGGCCTGCTGGTCGATGGTGGGTGAATGGTTCGCGACACCGGCCATGGCACGGACCGATGCGGCGTAGTCCGCGGCGACGAAAGCCGGGTCCACGCCAGCATTGCCCAAAAGCAGTGCGCAGATCATCCCGGTGCGGTCCCGCCCGGCTGCAGTGGACCAGCACGCCCGGGGTGGATGCGGCAATGGCTTCGAGCGCCGCCCGCACCAGGTGCGGCTGCAGGCGCCAGTTGTGGCTCCAGTATTCGGGGGGAATCCAAAATCGGGAAACACGTCTGACGGAACGCGGGGTCTTCGTGGTCCTCGGTCGGTGTGTGACGGATCGTGAACCCGGCGAGCGCCTCGGCCGGAACCACCGGGTCCGTGGTTTGGGCTCCGGTCTCATAGGCACAGCGCAGGTCCACGATGGTGGACGGCCCCCAGTGCCGGGCCGCGTTCCAGCCCGCGGTGTCGAGTCGCTCCCGGCGCGGCCCCCGTGCCAGCCGGCCCGGGATTGTCGCGCCGCCACCGGCAAGCGATGTCGGCAATCCGCCCAGGTCCCTGGCATTGGTGTACCCGCCCCACGCAAGTTCGGTCATCCAGCCACCCTACGACGTCCAGCGTTCGCGATCCGGAACCACGGGCGCGTCCCTGCGTGCCGCCGCGAGGCTCGGTGCGGGCCTTGCCGATCCCCCGGCCTGGTGGCACCGTGGTGGGATGGTGACCTCGGTGCGTGCCGCAACGGATTTCAACGACGTTAGGACGATGCTGGGCCCGAAGCGGAATCCGGATGCGCGGGCGTGCTGGTGTCTGGGCCACCGTCTGGGCGGCTCGGCGAGCGCGGACAGGTTGCGCCGGGGGGCCGATATCGTGCGGGAACTGTGCGCCCAGGATCCTCCGCCCGGGGTCCTCGCCTACGAAGGCGTCGACGTGGTGGGCTGGGCGGGCGTGCACCCGCGGGCCGACACGGCGCTGGCGCGCAGCCGCACGATCCCACACGTCGATGATCTCGAGGTCTGGTCGGTGTGGTGCATCCGGGTGCGGGCAGGTCACCGCGGCCAGGGCATTTCCCACGCGCTGCTTGCCGGGGCGGTGGAATTCGCCCGGGGATACGGCGCCCCGGCGATCGAGGGATACCCTTTGGACAACCAAGGCGGCCAGGCGGATCGCACCTCCGCGTACGTCGGCACCCGTGCCCTTTTCGAACGGGCGGGATTCACGAAGGCAGCAGACACCGGCTCGGTCATTGGCGGCTACCCGCGCGTGTTGATGCGGCTTGACCTGCGCTGAGGAGGCAGCGGCGCCCTCGCCTTCCAGCAGGTCGGAGTCCCCCACGATATCGCCCGGACCGCTGCGGTGTGGTGTGTCGTCTTCCGCGGCGTGAAGTCATGATGAAGCCGAGTCCTGCGGTTCGGGCGCCGGTGGCCTGCGCGGCCGGGACGGGCGTCACCCTGGCAGCGACGTGGCGCCGCGGACGGTGAGCGGGCTTTGGACCGACAGGGAAATCCGGCGATCGTCGTCGTCTGCGGCGGTCCACGCGATCTGCACGATCCACTCGCCGTCCGGATCGGCGAGGCGATAGACCGTGATGTACGGCATCGTTCCGCCTTGGTCGACCGTCGGCTCCGCCGTCCAGCGCCGGTCCAGGAGGTACGTGCCGGCCGCGCGTGCCGCCTCGGCGGGCGTCGCGTCGGTGGCCACCTCGACGGTCGAGCAGGTCGTCCAGAAGGCGGTGTCGAGCTCCCTGCGGCCCAGCGCATTCTGCTCGCCGATCTGCGGCTCGGAGGTCATGCGGGCATCGAATTCGCCGTTTCCGGGAACGTGCGCGAGCATCCCCGCGTGGATCTCCTCGGCGCGGTCCGCGTACTCGTCTAGCCGGCTCTCCACCGCCGGTGTCGAACACCCCGCGAGTGCCACAGCCACCATGATGATCACGCCGAACCAGGCCCCACGCAACGTCCGCATGCCACCAAGGTAGCATTCGGAGGATCCCCTGACCCCGAAACTGGTTGCATGGAACGCACACTGCGTCAGTCCGGGCGGCCGGAACCGCGTTGAGGAGGCAGCGGCTGCCGACTCAGAGTCGGATGAGCAGGGTGCCCTCGTCGAAATACGGTCCGGCGGGAACGAACCCGAGACGTTCGTAGAGCAGCCGCGCGGGGTTGCCCGCCTCGACGCTGAGGCTGATCGCGGGCAGGGCCAGGGATCGCGCCTGCCCGAGGATGGCGGTGATCAGCCGGCTCCCCAGTCCGCGGCCGCGCTGTCCCTCGGCAACCCAGACGCAGAGTTCGGGGATCGACTCGTCGACAAAGCCGTAACCGGGCGCGGCGGCCGAGAAGTAGCGCAGCCACACGACGCCGACGGGTGTCCCGCCCGCGTCTTCCGCGACGAGGCCGAAGTCGTGGGGCCCGGGCCACCACGTGAAGTAGCGGGCGAAGGTGGGCATCTGCAGGATCTGGTCGAAGGTGAAGCGCGGTCCCGGCCAGTTCGCGTTGCCCACCGTGGCACGCGCCAGCAGATCCTGCTCGTCGTTCCCCAGTGGTCGAATGATGGACGTCTCCCCCGCGTTCATCGTCATGTTTGCAACCCTACCGAGTCGGGGCCGCCCCATCCACGATGTGTCGCACCGCGACGGCCTATTGCCCGGAGATGAGCGTGACGGTCTGCAACAGGCCCGGAACCAGCACCAGGCCCAACAGGCCCGAGGCGATGGCCCAGCCGAGTGATCCCGTAGAGGTGTGGAAAGCATTGCCCGTCGCCGCCGTCCTCAATACGGATCTCTGTTCCTGCGGCGGCAATCACTGCGCGTCCGGCTCCAACACCACCAGCTCTCCGGCAAGATCAGGGAAGCTGTAGGCGGCGACCGCCGGAAGCTGCCCCGGGAACGAGCAGTTGATGAAGCCGACCTCGGCCAGCGTTGCGCCCGGGTCGAATGTCGAAAGACGCCCGCGGCTTGGGCCTGTTCCCAGAATTGCAGTTCTGCAAGGTGCAAGATCTTCGTCATGGCCCCAGCTCAGACAGCTGGACTCGCCAGCGGTTCCTGCAAACCGCCTGAAGGGCCATCAATCATGCCTTGGGGCTATCTACTTACTGTTGGCCAGAGCGAAGGTGTTGGCCATGCGCATCGACCGTGGGGCGCGATTACCATGAAGCCAATCGCGGAACCCGAGGCAGCGATTGGATAAAGCGCCAATGCAAGTGGATGGGTTCCACCTTGTTCTTGATTACCAGATGTCTCGAGTTCCAATTCGACAAAGCCGCTAAGACGGCCACGGACAACAACTGACTAACCTGCCACGGGACTTACACAAGCCCTAAACATCACGATCAACGGATCAAGATCCAGGTTTTCGCGAGCGAGCCTGCTGGTCTCGTTGAGTTGATCTCCGTATACCGCCCCCCAATTGATGAACCAGCCTGCAGAATCCGCCACTCGGTTCAAGAATTCACGCTGCGTTCGACCGTTGCCTTCACGAAACGGGTGAATGTAATTGACGCTGTTGTAGTAATACGAAAGCTTGTTCACGAACGCTCCGTGGTCAAGCCCCTTGAGGTGCTCGTCATCACTGAGTTGCTGGGCGACACTTGCTGCGGCACGCTCAATGAGGAATACGGGACAGAACGGTTCATTGTCGGCGCGGGCCAAGTCAGTGATCCGGATCGTCCCAGCCCAAGAGAAGATATCGCCGAAAATATGGCGGTGTATCCCTTGCATCTCCCGAAGATCCCGCGTCGCTGCAATGGAGACACTGCCGTTTAGCAGCTGCACCACGCGGGCAGCCACGAGATCAGCTTCGACAGCTGCAAGTTGTTGACGCGTAGTTGCGCCGACGAGGTTCCTGAGTATCCCGGTTGCTGGGTCCAGGTAGGGGTCGGGCGCCGAACTATCGAAGTCAGTCGAGCCCAAACCGAGCACGTGCTTTGCGTACCAGTTCTTCAGATGTCACTTTTCCGGCGACATAATCTTCGGAATCTGCGCGGAATTCGTCACTGACTTCAAGGCCTTCAAGGCTCATGCTGTGGGTCGCAGCTTCAACCCAGGCAGATCGCTGGTCAGCAATGGTCATGTCGTTTCCTTTCCGCACCGCACTGGCGCAACGTCAACAAAACTTACCACCGATCCTTAGACAGGAGATGCAGACGGGAGCACCAATCGGGCTAACGATTCAATTCTAAGCCGGGTAGGTCGATCGGCCGCCGCTTGCCCCATGACCCACAACGCGAGGAAATACTGTGCGCTAGAGCCGTGAGACGGGCTCCTTGACAGAGACGAAATGGACAGCCGAGTCGAACGCCGCGGCTAGGTCGAACACGAAGAGCAGAAGGATGACGCCGGCGCAGCTCTCGGTTTCCAGTTATGCCTGGAGTCCCAACTCTGGACCGCGGCCATCAGCCAGCAAGACAAAAAGAGCCGGGCGTCGTCATGAGCGCAGAAAATCCGGTGGATCTTTTCGATCCACCGGATTCCCTGCGAGCGCCTATTACTTATTCAGCTGCAGCCCCACAAGCACCGGGTCGTGGTCCGAGGAGCGGAACTGGTCCGGGGAGAACAGCTGCGCCACGTTGTAGTTGTAGCGGCTGTACTCGTAGGCCACCGACTCGGTGGCGTTGATGTTCCAAATGGTTTGGCCGGTGACCTGTGGCGCGACCTCGCTTGAGGCAAGGATGTGGTCAAGGGAGCCGGTGCGGCCCGCGAAGAGGTAGCTGCGGGTGTCTGCCGCTGCACCAAGATCCACGTATCCGGCCTCGGCCAGGACCTGGATCGGTTCCTCGGCGGAGTAGGCGTTGAAGTCCCCTGCCAGCAGCACCTTGTTGGTGTTGCGTTCCTTCTTCAGTCCCTCGGCGAAGGCCACCAGGGCCTCGGCCTGCTCGACGCGTGCGGCGTTCCAGGCCCCTGCACCGTCGCCCTTGTCGGCGTTCTCCGAGCCGTCCTTCGGGTCCGAGCCCTTGGACTTGAAGTGGTTGGCCAGAACCAGGAAGCGGCTCTTGGAATTTCCGCCGACACTCTGGAAGGCCTGGGCCAGCGGATCGCGCGCATTGTCGAAGGCCGCATCGTCCAGGATCACCGACTCGTCAATGGGCTTCACCGCGTCGTTCTTGTAGATCATCGCCGTGCGGATGACGTCCTCGTCTGCCGGGACCGCCACGGGGCTGGGCACGAACTTCCACTGCTGCGTGCCGGCTGCCCGGTTCAGCGCCTCCACCAGGGTGCCGAGCGCGAGGTCGCGATCGAGCCCGAAGCGGGCGGAGTTCTCGATTTCCTCCAGCACCACGACGTCGGCGTCGAACTTGTTCAGCGCCGAGACGATCTTGGCCTGCTGGCGCTGCAGGTTTTCCTCGTTGGCGGCGCCGCGGGCGTCGCAGCCGCCGCGCACCGTGACCGGCCGGCCGGCACGGTCGGTGTAGTAGGTGCAGCCGGAGAGCTGGGTTCCGGTGGTGGTGAAGTAGTTCAGCACGTTGAAGCTGCCGACGCTGACGTTTCCGCCGACCTCGGCCGGCGCCTCGGTGCTGGCTTGGGCGAAGGACGCCGGGATGTCGGCGTCCTCGGCCCCGGTGACCTGCCCCTGGGGCTGCAGGCGCCACAGGTCGTAGCGGTAGTCCATGATGACCGGCCCGGTGAAGGTGGCCTGTGCGCCGACGCTGACGCGGTGGCCCGCCGAAAGGTAGGGCAGCGGGACCGACTTGTTGTTGTTCGATCCGAGGAAGTTCAGCGTGGCGCCGTCATCGAGCACCAGGGAGCGGCGCTGGTTCTCGGCCTCCAGGGCCTGGGCCCCGGAGCTGCCCGGGGCGAAGGCGTCGGTGGCCTGGCGCAGGGTGCGCTCGCCGGGAAGGATCTCGCTGGTGCCCTCGGCGAGGGTCATTTCGCCGAACTGGTTCAGCGAATAGTTGTCGGCGACAGTCCATTCGCCCTGCGGATCGACGAGCATGGATTCGAAGCGCTCGCGTTCGGCGTCCGAGGAGGGGATGTCGATGGTCAGCGGCTTGACGGCGTCGGCCGGCTCGGTGAGCACCTCGATGCCGGAGGCCGAGGCGCTGAGCTGGGTCAGCCCGAAGTATTCCCCGACCGTCCCGGAGACCTCGACATGGTCGCCCACGGCAACCTTGGTTACCCCGCTTGGCGAGTAGACGAAGATCCCCGAGCTGCCCTCGGCGGAAACCTCGCTTCCGCTTCCCGCACTCTGGACGTAGAAGCCGCGGATGCCGCCCTCGGCGTAGGCGCCGGTGACCACCGCGCGAACGGTGACCTGCTCCCCGAGCATCCCGCTCGCGGCACCCGTGCCCTGGATCGTTTCGATGGACGTCGTTTCGTCGACCGCAGCCGTGGCCGGGGCGATTGCCCCCACGGCCATTGCGGCTGCCAAGGTCACGGTGGCGAAAGCCGCCGTTGCGCTTTTCTTCATGATTTCCCTCGGTCGTCTGTCTCTCCGTGACGCGGTGGCGCACGGGGTCTGGCCCGATCAGATTCGATCACCGGGAAATGAATTCGGCATGAATGGCACTTGAACCGCGCCGACGCCCTTCACCGGGTGGCCATTGAACCATCCAAGACGATGTGCGGCACCGCGTCCAGAGATGCGGCTCCCGAAGCCAAAGGAAACGTATAGATTCAGCAATGTTGCCATGCCATTGCGAGAGAGGATTACTAAGCGCAGAATTGAGCAGGACATCACCAGTAATCAAGTGGCATTTAGTCCATTCAACTTGAGCGAGAGCACAAGACGCACTGGAGGGTCGCCGTGCAGCCATGACACAACTCGGTCATTCCTCCGCCGAGGTCTCCAGTCGCGCGTACGTCCAACCGCACTGGCGTCGCGCCGAACCATACGCACTTCCTCAAAAGCTGCGCAACTCAGAAAGGAGATGCTGAGGTGATCCTAGACAGGGTCGCAGATCCTTGCACCAGCTTCGTAGAAGTCCTGCTGCTTCCGCTCGACGTCTAAAGTCGGTGGCTTCTGCTAATGTCCGTCTCATGACTGCATTCGAGCCTTCGTTACCCATTGCCACGATACTCGACGCACTGTCGGGGGAACGTTGGCCCGTTGATCAAGCGAAGGCGCATGTGCGGCCCGTGCCCGGTCTGTATGCCATCTACGGCGACTCAAAGGCATGGGTCGATCTTGGCTTCGTTCCGCGGCCAGGCACTGCGCTGTATGTTGGCAAGAGTGAGTCGAGCCTCGCAGATCGGGAACTCAACACCCACTTCGCAGCTGGCCGTACCGGGAAAGCTCAAACGGGCAGTTCAACGGTGCGGAGGTCTTTCGCTGCGCTGCTGCGTGCGACCTTGGACCTGCATGCTGTTCCACGAAACATGGACAAACCCGGCTACTTCTCTCACTATGGCCTGACGCCGTCTGGCGATGCGCGGCTCACGGCCTGGATGCACAAACATCTGACCCTCGCGGTGTGGGAACAAACCGCCCAGCTGACGCATCCGCTGATCGAAATTGAAACTGCTGTCATTCGCCACTGGATACCGCCAATCAATATCGACAAGAACCCACAGCCACTTCAACGCCTGAGCCGGGAACGCAGCGCAATGGCTCGGCAGGCAGCCAGCAACGTAGCCGCGGAAGTGACTACTCCTTCGGCGCCAGACGAGGGGCGCTCGTTGAGCGAACCGATTTCCACCCGCTCGCAGGCGCCAAGAACTGACGGTCTCACTCCAGTCGAGCTGGCACATGAGCTGGGGAAAAGCCCCAAAACGGTTCGGCGGGTGCTACGTGACAGGTATGGAACATTGCCACGTCAGGGTGATCGTTGGGGCGCGCTCCCATCCGAATATGAGAACTATGTTCGCGATCGTTTGAGTTAAACCGAAAGTCAGTAATCCCTTCTCACAGCCGGCCCGCGAGATATCCTGGCACCACCTTCCTGGCGCCCGAGTGTGGTGTCCCCGAAGCTGCCGCGGCGCTGGTTACCCTGAAAGCTACAGGGTTCCCGCGTGAAGTCAGGGGGGTGTGGCATGAATTCGTTCGATCCACCGATGGATATCACCGTGGACCATTTCGGTGAGCCATTAAGGCCAGGTAAGTACGGGCATCGACTCGTGCGGGAACGCTACGCCATCATCAAGAAACTCTCTTCGTTCTACCCCGACCGCAGCTTATACACTGATGAGTATTGGGATGCTGTGAGTTGGCGGTACGACGACGAGAACCACCGCATTCTCAGCGACAAATACTGCGAGCTGCTCCGGAAAGCAGCAGTCGAAAACTTCGACCTCAACATGGCCTTCTTCAAGCAGCTGGACCCTGCCGAGTTCGAGCAGGCCCTGGACGCGATGCTCGCCAAGCACAAGAAGCTGCGTCCGGTCACCGACTTGCGTACCCTCGACGGCGTGCAGGGCGTCTATGTGATGGTCCTCGACGAGCACCGCCAGGCCTACGTCGGCCAAGCCCGTGATGTGCGCAAGCGAATCAGGGGCCACTGGTCCGGGACCAAATCCTTCGATCGCCTCATCTTCGGTTCGCCACAAGAGTCTGTGCTCTCCATCGATTCGTTCCGAGGCTTGGACACGACCCGCATCTACGCGATGCCGACAGCTCGCAGCTACGAGTTCGAAACCAAGATCGTGGATGCGTTCCCGCCGGACTTCCTGCTCAACCGCATGGGCGGCGGCGAAGTCACCGGACTCCGCGGCGTGTTCCTCGCAGCCGAGGCGAAACGCCGGAATCTCCTGCCTTCCGATGTGGACGAACTACCAGCCGATTCATGAACTCTGGATGCAGGCCCCCGTGGTGCCAGCATCCGACCCAGACCAGCCACAAGCACCTTCCCCACTCTGAGAAGGAACTATTAATGGCAATCATTTCGCGCTCAGTCACTTGGACGATGCACACCGACATCGACTCGGCCCTCGCCTGGATTCAAAAAGCTGTCGGCCAGACCGACTTCGCCGTTACCCATGCGGATGCCGGAGCCATCAACATCGAGGTCCCTCGTGCGATGCTGAAAAACCGGTGGGGCGCTAAGATCAACGGCGTTGTCACCCGCCGCTCCCCAGGGCACCGACGTGCTGTGGACAGTGGAAGGGTTGGGCGATAAGCACTATGAGCACCTGTTGACGATCGCAGAGCAGCTGCCCGAGGGACTGCTCTTCGACCACGGCATCCCCAAGGCTGCCTCCCAGCTCGCCAACCGAATCTTCGGCCGCAAAGAAATCGACCATCTAGGAAACCTGCTGGTCTGCGGAGAGCTCGTGCATGCCATGGGTGTCGGGCAGTGCGCCGGCAAGACAGGTGCCGCCGCTATAACCGACGAGCGACTGCTGTTCGTGGCGGTCACATTGTATCTTTGTGGGTGTATGCGCCATATTGCTTGGTGGGTTATTTGTCGGCGTACTAGCGTCTCTCTTGCTCGGCTTGGATCCAGACAGCACGAGCGACGACAACTTGGGCGGCCTTCTGCTGATTCTGGGGGCGTTCGCTATGTTGAGCATCGGCGGTGCAGCAGCTTCTGGTGCCAACACCCGCGTCTCCAAGATCATGATGCTCGCTGCAAGCTTCTTCACGTTCCTCGCGTATATCGTTTTCCTTTCGACAGGCTATGCGTCTGAAGGGACGGGAAGCTTGCTGATCGGTATCACAGCAGTCATCTCATTATGCACAGTCGTATCCTTGTCCCAGGGCCGAACCGAATCCGCCAACTGACTCGTCAACCGCAGGTCAATTCGGTCGCCAAACCACATGGCCAACCACCGGAGGCAGCAGCCCCTGATACTGCAGACGGCCATCGTGTGGAGATGAGACGTTATCCTTGCGGATGCTTGCGTACGTCCCTGGCTAGGTGGTTCGGCCGCGTTTTGGGGTCGGACCACCTTTCGTTTTAGCCCCTTTCTGGGCACCGGAGATGTGGACAGGCTTCCTCAAGACCCGAACAACAGACCGCGGCGGTCGCTTCGACTTGCCGAACACTTCAGCCGGGAGCGGGGACCAATCGAAGGGGTAATTCAACGAGGGCACCGGTGTTGCCATCGCGCCGGCGATCACCCACAGCGACCGGATGATGCTGATCCCCACTCCGACGATGGCCAGGTTGGTTGCCGGGTCGGAATTGTCGGTCCTCAAACGGATGCCGGGCTCGAGGCCTCTGACCTTGATGAGCTCCATGTAAGAGATTGAGGGGCCGTTGATGATTGGTGTCGCGGACTCCCACTCCGCTGGGGTCAACGATTCCCGTGGCGCAACCCCGGTGAGCAGCGAATACTCGATGTCTGCCCGCGGGGCCACGGCTGCACCGTGTTTGAGCTGGTTGTTTCCCTGGGCGCCGCCGAAATGGTCGTCGGAATAGAACCGCGCGAAGTGCTGCAACCACTCGGCCAAGAATCGGTGGTGGCGGTCCATCTCGCCCGGATCGGCCGGCTTCTCCGCTGCCCTGAGCTGTGGAGGGAATATCGTGCTCTTCACAGTTTCCAGGACGTCTTCGCGCAGAAGTTCCTTGATCGGCTTCCGTAGGTGGTCTGATGCTCTCATGTTCAGTAGTGCGTGCATGGGGCTGGAACCAACCTTTTGGCTTTTCGCGGCCACGTACAGTCGCAGAGCGGTCTCGATGACGTGCTGCATCAGGGCATACGACTCGATCGACGCCATCGTCGTGGCATTCAGCGTGTTCCCGGGAGGGTTCTCGAGATCGATATCCTTGTCGATCAGGGATGCGTACTGGCTGAACAAGCTCCCGGGGTCGTCGTCATGCCATTCGCGCACGTCCTGCTTAGCGGTATCCGCGGTCTTGATGATCTCCCAGAGCCGACGCTCAAAATACTCGGCAGGGCTGACCCGAAAGTAGTGATCGCTCAGTTCCTTCTCTAGAGCCGCGGCGTCGTCCTCGTCGACCGGCATCAATGGAAGCGCGGTGCAAATGTCGTAGGGATGGTTCAGTTCCATAATGCCAACATATCGCCTCCGTCCCTCGGCATGGCCGAGCCCTCTCCTCCCGGTATCTGAAAGAGGGGCTCGAAGCCGGGTGCGCGCGGAAATACACGCGCCGGAAAGCAGTCAAAGTACGAACCGTACTATGCGTTCAGCGCCACGCCTTGGACTCTCCCGCGCGGCTATTACGAGTATATTTGTGGCTCATTCGCCGAGCAGTTCCAAACAAGTTGTCATTTTTCCAAGATGGTTGACCTAATTCCAGTCAACAATAAAACCTTGGCCGAAAATCAAAGTGAGCCACTTATGGAACCTTTGCTCCTGCTCTTGGGCAAGGCAGCACCTCATGTGCTCATAGAAAGAGCCGCTACATCCCTTTGTTCATATGGATATAGTGGTTTTCTAAGTGGAGTCTCCTACCGAATTCGAGCCGGTGACCTCCAGTTTACGAAATATCAATTCCGCGAACGGCGGGCCCCCGTCCAAACCTAGTGCGGCAACGCAAGGCTACAGCAGGTCCCCTGCGCACCGCAGCTTTCCTTCCTTTGCCGGTCTGGGCTCACTACATTGGGCCCAACAATGAAAATGCCCCCTCGAGCGGTTCTTCGCGGAACCGCTCCAGGGGGCATCGATCGTGCCTCGGGCCTGCCTACTTGCTGTCGGCCAGGTAGAAGCCGATGGCCGTGCGCATCGATTCGCGGGCGCGGCGCCGATCCCCTGCGGCGTCGTAGGCCAGGGCCAGGCGGTGCCAGGACTTCCAGGAGACGGGGTTGGCCTCGGCCTCTTCCTTGTACTGGACGAAGTCCTCGTCGGCGGCGGCCTTGACAATGCGCCCGGAGGGCGTGCGCGGCAGCGTGTCCTCGGGCAGCAGGCCCTCGGCGGCAAGGATCGAGGCCATCTTCTGGGTGCGGGCTCCGAAGAGCACCTCGCGGACCAGGATCCAGACCCCGACCAGCGGGACCACCAGGGCGGCGACGCCGATGACCTTGGCGATGGGTTCGTCCGCGGTAATGAAGCGGACCGCCGAGCCGAACGCGGCGACCAGGTAGAACACGAAGAGCAGCAGGATGGCGCCGACCCAGATCTTGGTTTTCATGTGTGTCTAGCGTCCCAACTCGAGGTAGCCGTCAAGGCCGTAGACCAGTCCCGGGCGCGAGGCGACGGTGCGCAGGCCCAGCAGCACCCCGGGCATGAAGGAGGCGCGGTCGTAGGAGTCGTGGCGCAGCGTGAGCTGCTCGCCTTCCCCGCCGAGCAGGACCTCCTGGTGGGCGACCAGTCCGCGCAGGCGCACCGAGTGCACGTGGATCCCGTCGACCACCGCGCCGCGGGCGCCGTCCAGCTGGGTTTCGGTGGCGTCCGGGCCCGGGGCCACGCCTGCGGCGGCGCGCTCGGCGGCAATGAGTTCGGCGGTGCGCACCGCGGTGCCCGAGGGGGCATCTACCTTGTTGGGGTGGTGAAGCTCGATGATTTCCACCGATTCGAAGTAGCGCGCGGCGGTGGCGGCGAAGGCGCTGGCCAGCACGGATCCCAGGGCGAAGTTCGGGGCGATGAGCACGCCGGTGCCGGGGTGTTCGGCCAGCAGCGCCGTCAGGGATTCGCGCTTGGCGTCGTCCCAGCCTGTGGTTCCGACCACCGCGTGGATGCCGTGTTCGACGGCGAAGCGCACGTTTTCCTCGGTGCTTGCCGGGACGGACAGGTCAACCACGTGCGTGGCCCCCGCCTCCAGGATTTTTTCCAGGGAATCCCCGCGGCCCAGCGCGGCAACCAGTTCCATGTCCGTGGCGGAGTCGACGGCCTTGACGGCCTCGGCCCCCATTCGTCCCGATGCGCCAATCACGGCGACTTTCAGTGGTGCACTCATGGCTTCCAGCTTATCTGGAAATCATTTGGGTCCCCGCCTCGATGACAGTTGCCGGCCCCTTCAGCGTCGTGGGATGCCTTACTTTCACGATCATGGCTGGATGCGCATCGCCCGTGGCAGCCCGGCTCCAGGGATCACTTCGGTCCGGCCCTCGGCCGAGCCGAGGGCCGGACCGGCGGCGGCAACGTGCGGGCACCCGCACGTTGCCGCCAGGTACTCGAATCATGATCTTGCCTTGACGCCATTCACCTGGCGTCCAACAAAACGGTGAATCCCTACCGCGAGAATCCGTGCTTGTTCCTCTCACGTTGTGGCATGGACCCACTGACTCGCTGGCGGGATGGACCACGCGCCAATCGCGGCTGTCGCAGCCGGCGCCCCCCACGCCAGCTGCCCACTCAGAACTTCGCGGCGGCGGCACGAAGGGCGCGGGCAAAGAGGTCTGCGTCCTCCATCGTGTTGTACAGAGCGGGTGTCACGCGGACGACTTCGCCGCGTTCCACACCGCCGCGGCGGACGGTGAAGACGCCCCATTCATCGCTCAGGTACTTGGTGATGGCCGTGGATTGGGCGGAAGTGGTGTTGCCTTGGATCCGGAACGACGTCAGGGCCCCGTACATGCCCGGATCCTCGGGCGTGAGGATCTGCAGGTTGGGCACGTCGAGGACCTGGTGCACCCAGCGGTCTCGGAGCAGGCGCAGGCGGGCCTGCTTGTTGGCGGCGCCCACGGCACGGTGGAAGTCCAGCGCGGCGGGCACGGCCAGGAGATTCGCCGAATTGGCCGTGCCGGTGTGGATCCGCGAGCGGACGTCGTTGACGCCGTAGTCCTCGTCCGCGAAATGCCTGTCGATGTCGGCGAGCCGATCCTTGCGAATGTAGAGGAAGCCTACGCCCAACGGGGCACCGATCCACTTATGCAGGTTGAAGCCGATGAACGGGCTCTTCAGGTCGGCGACGTTGAAGTCCAGCTGGCCCCAGGAGTGGGCGGCATCGACCACGGTGTCGACGCCGCGCGCGGCTGCCATCTCGGAGATTTCGGCGATCGGCGGGACCAGCCCGGTGCGGTGCGAGACGTGGGTCAGCAGCAAGAGCTTGATCTTGGGGTTGTCCGCGAGCAGCCGCTCGTAGTAGTCCAAGACGGACTGGCGGGTGGCCGGTTCGGGGATGGCCGTGCGGATGACCTCGACGCCGCGACGCTCGCGCAGCCAGTTCATCGCGTATTGCATCGAGTCGTAGTCCAGGTCCGCGTAGGCCACGGCATCGCCCGGGGCGAGTTTGTTGTACCCGCCGATGAGGGCCTGCAGCGCCTCGGTGGCACCCCGGGTCACGGCGATCTCATCGACCGAGCAGCCAAGCTCGGCGGCGATCCGCTCCCGCACGGCCGAAACTTCTTTCCCGAAATCGCGGCGCATGAACCAGGAGTTTTCCTCCTGGATGCGCGCGGTCGCCTTCGCGTAGGCGGTCCGCACGTTGGTCGGGTTCGCACCGAAGTAGCCGTTTTCGAAGTTGACCGTCGCATCGGTCATCTCGAAGTGCTTGGCCACCTGCGTCCAGTACTTCTCATCCCCGGCGATCTTGTCCGCTGAACCGTTCGGGGCGGTCGGAAGCTTGCCGCCCGCCGGGATGGCAGCGGCGGAGGAGGCTGCGGCGGAGGAGGCTGCGGGCCTGGCCACCAGTCCGGCCAGGGCGATGGCTCCTACCCCGGCCGAGCCGGTGAGCATTCGTCTGCGATCAAAATCCATGGGGGGCTCTCCTCGAGTGTGCGACACCGCCCCGCGGCGGGCGGCACCCCATCCTCTCCCCCGCCGGTGGCCCCCATCTGGCCTGCAGGTTTACGCGAGCCAAACAAATGGCCAACGACAAAGGGGGTTACCGGAACCTACGGATTCCGGTAACCCCCTTTGTCGTGTCTGTGATGCTAGCGGGCGTCGACGACGTTCCAGCTGCGGTCCTCGCGGTTCCAGGCCACCGAGGCGTCGCGCAGCTTGCGCAGGGACTTCAGGACGTCGCGGTTGATGGCCGGGTGCCCGTTTTCGTTCGTGTAGACCCACTCATCGCCGAAGGCCTCCGCGATGCGGGGCACCAGGGCTTCCTGGTGGACGGTCTTTTCTTTGTGGATCGCGTCAAGGATCCACTGGGCAATTTCTGGTGCATTGGTCATCTACTCAGGGTACCGGCGCGCAGGACGCACCACACAACGCGCGCCGGTTGGGACGCCTCGGGCTCAGGCGCTGCCCACCCATTCGACCTCGCCGTCGGCGAAGAACTGTTCCTTCCACACCGGCACGTGGGCCTTGACGGTTTCCACCAGGTCGCGGCAGGCGTCAAAGGCCGCCCCGCGGTGGGCCGCGGCGGCGGCGGCCACCAGGGCAGCGTCCCCGATGCGCAGCTCCCCCACCCGGTGTGCCGCCCAGAGGCGGGTCCCGGGGTGGCGGGAGGCGACCTCGGCAACCAGCTCCACCATCCGATCCGGGGCGCTGGGGTGGGCGCTGTAGTTCAGCCGCAGCACCTCGCGCCCGCCGTCGTGGTTGCGCACGATGCCGCCGAAGGTGACCACGGCGCCGGTGTGCTCGGACTCCACCGCGTCCCAGGCGGTGCCGGCGTCGATCGGGGTGTCGCTGATCCCGGCAAAGACGGCTTCGCCGGGGGCGCCGGGTGCGTTAGTGGACATGGCCGCCCTCCAGCTGCTCGCAGATGTGGGTCAGCAGCGGGGTGAGCACCGTGAGCCCGTCCATGACCCCGGAGGGGGAACCGGGCAGGTTCACGATGAACGTCTCCCCGGAGATGCCCGCATATCCGCGGCTCAGCGCGGCCATCGGGGTCTTGGCGCGGCCCTCGGCGCGCAGCGCCTCCATGATGCCCGGGACCATCCGGTTCAGCAGCGGTTCGGTTTCCTCCGGGGTCATGTCGTCCGGGCTCAGCCCGGTGCCGCCGGAGGTGATGATGACCCGCGGCTTGGACAGCAGCAGGCCCTGCAGCGCCGCGCCGACGGAGGGCCCGTCCGGCACGATGATGGCGGGGATGACGTCGAAGTTGTGTTCCTGGAGCCAGTCGGCAATGACCGGGGCGCTGGCATCCTCGTAGATACCCAATGCGGCACGGGTGGAAGAGATCAGGATGGCGGCCTTGCGGGGCTCGCCGAGGGGTTCGCAGGCACTCATGCGCGCAATTCTCCTTCGGGGTTGGGAAGTTGTCGTGGGGTGATGTCCCAGAAGCCGGACTTGCCGCCGGACTTGGCCAGCACGCGCATGTCGGTGATGCTTGCATGCTTGTCGACGGCCTTGATCATGTCATACAGGGCCAGGGCAGCGGTGGACACTGCGGTCAGCGCCTCCATCTCGACCCCGGTCACGCCGCGGGTCTTCACCGTCGCGACGATCCGCACGGAGTCCTCGGCGTCCAGCCCGAAGTCGATCACGACCTTGGAGATCGGCAGCGGGTGGCACAGCGGGATCAGTTCGGAGGTCTTCTTGGCCCCCATGATCCCGGCGATGCGGGCCACGGCGAGCGCGTCCCCCTTGGGCATCCCGGAGCCGGCGATCAGCTCCATGACCTCCGCGGTGGTGTGGACGAAGGCCTCGGCGGTGGCTTCCCGGCTGGTCTCGGCCTTGGCGCTGACGTCGACCATGTGGGCGCTGCCGTCGGCGCGCACGTGCGAGAGCGCCGCACCCGCAGGTTCGGCAGGTGGTTCGGGGGTGGTTTCACGGGTCATGAGCCGTCTCCAATGATCAGGATCTCCACGCGGCTTCCCGCGGGCAGGGTGGTGGTGTGCTCATCGACGAGGATGAAGGCGTTGCTGGCCGCCAGGGCGGCCAAAAGGTGTGAGGAGGCCCCGCCGACGGGGGTGACGGTGCCGTTAGCGTAGCTTCCGCGGCGCACCTGAAGCTTGCCGGGCACCGAGTCCAGGTCGGCGGCGAGCGTGGCGGTGGCCCGGGCGCGTTCGGGCAGTCCCAGGGCGGCGGCCAGCACCGGGCGCAGGAACATCTCGAAGCTGACGTAGGCGCTGACCGGGTTGCCGGGCAGCGCGATGAAGGGCACCGGGTCGCAGCCGGACAGGGACAGGATCCCGGAGCCCTGGGGGCCGCCGGGTTGTATGGCCACAGAGCCGAACTCCACGCCGTGCCCGGCGAGCACGGCCTTGACCACGTCAAAGGCGCCCTTGGAGATGCCCCCGCTGCTGAGCACCAGGTGGTAGTCCCGGTCGCTGGCCTTCAGCGCCGCCCGCAGGGAGGAGGTGAACTGTTCGGGCGAGTCATCCAGCACCCCAGCGGTCGTGACCTCGCAGCCGGCGGCGGCCAGGGCGGTGTGCAGCAGCGTGGTGTTGGCGTCGTGGATCTGCCCCGGGCCCAGGGTTCCGCCCGGTGCCACCAGTTCGTCCCCGGTGGACAGCAGCAGCACGCGCGGGCGGGCGGTCACGTTCAGCTCGGCCAGCCCCAGCCCCGCGGCAACGCCGAGCGCCGTGGGGCCCAGCCTCGTCCCGGCGCCCAAGACCACCGTGCCCTCGGCGATGTCGCTGCCGCGGGCTCGGACGTAATTGCCCTCGGAGCTGGAGTCGGGCAGCACCACAGTGCTTCCCTCCGCGAGTTCCGCGCTTGTGGGAAAACTGTCGGGGGCTGCCGCCTCGATGGGGATGACGGTGTTGGCACCCTGCGGCATCGGGGCACCGGTCATGATCGGTGCCGCAGTCCCCCGCGCCAGGGCCGTGGCGCCCTGGCCCGCGGCGATGGGCGCGACCACGCGCAGCGGGCCGGTGCCCAGGTCCGAGGCATTGACGGCGTACCCGTCCATCTGGGAGTTGTCCCAGGGCGGCAGGGCCCGCGGGGCCACCAGATCGGAGGCCAGGTTGCGGCCCAGCGCATCGTCCAGAGGCACCGGCTCGCTGCCCGGGGATCGCAGGGCGGTACCGAGCAACGCCTCGATGGCGACTTGGTGCGCGGCGACGCTGCGACGGAATGGTGGTCTCATGCCTTCCATCCTAGGTCGCAACCGGCAAGGGCGGATTCCCGAGGCCTGGGAATGCCAAGCTCCGACGGGTAGCGGGACCATGGGCACCGCGGCAAACTGCCACGCTCTTTATTTCCAGGCTTGCTCGGCTGTTCCACCCACGCGAGGAACCGAGCTTCCGTTCAAGCAGGAAAGCGACATTTTCCCTTGCCCGCGGCCTTCGGACATTTCCACACGAATTCGTTTGGCAGCGTCCCTTTGATGTTGCGTTCGGGGGTAGCTGGGACCCGATTGCGGTCATTGGGGATCCACCGTCCTGCGTAGCCGCGCCGTTTTGCGGGACACCGCACCGACCACTGCCCGGGGCATTCGGCATGTGCTGCGGCATTTACGCTCGTGGACAATTTTATACAATCGACTGCCGATGGAAGGCGAACCTCCACGGCAGTCGCAAGGGCCGATCACGAGCGAGCAAGGGCACCGCAGGCAAGAAACCCAAGTGCGCCGTCTTCGACCTCGCATTGCGCCGGCTGATTGCCTCGAAGCAGAACGGCGCGAGGATTGACGGCGTGCCGGGCATGATGCATCCGTTCGTCAATCTACAAGATGCATACTAACCACATGAGCCAACCAAATGAACCGCTCCCCACACTCCTCGATCAAGTCTCCGGACAAACAAATGTGACATACGGTGATTTAGCTTTGATAGGTGCAGCACTTTTGACAACTGTGACGACGGTGGCCCAGCTGGGCTGGGCTTCGCCTGGAAGTAGCCTTGATTACAGTTCTAGAGTGTCGGACTCTCACAACATGATCGTGCGTGACTTCATCGCGTGGACATCCCACCGAAAGTCCCTTGCGGACGGATGCGAAGAACGCCTCCGCGCCTTCGTGGACGAGAGCGGTTGGACCAGACACGTAATAAGTCAAATGGGCAAAAATTTAGAATTCGGGAACTAAAATTAATAGCTCTAGAACCGATCTCAGCAATTATTTATGCAGCGACTACCCGTGGCGCCCATATTGTCGCCACAGGTTAACGTCATGAATCCAAGCAGCCAAGACCT
>NZ_JAHRED010000010.1 GCF_019084045.1 Paeniglutamicibacter quisquiliarum | reverse complement strand
CGGTACACGGGGTCCCTTCGGCATTCGGTTCCGCGCCGGGGCTTGGAACAGCATCGGCCAATTGGCGTTCCCCATGCGTTTTGGAATCAAGTGCATGTGCAGTCGAAAAGGTCGTCGGCCCTCCCGGAGCGCGGCCCCGATTCCACCTTCCCGACAAAGTGCATTTCTTTTTTCGACGGGGCCGAGAGCGCATTCGGTGATGCAAGACCTCGCGATATTCGATCCCCATGAAAATGCCTCGCCCCCAACGGGTCTTCTCTCGGGCGAGGACCGAAGGGGCAGGCAGACAGCGACGAAAATGGGTGCGGATCCCAACGGAATCCGCACCCATTCACTTCATCTTTCCGATGCAGTCACCGTCCACTCGAACGGAACTGCGCTTCACCAACTAGGTTGAAGCCGACATTGGGCAAGGAGCCTAGCTGTCGTCGCCTCCGAAGCCGCCCTGTCGGGATTCTCCGCCAAACTCGGACTGCTCTTCGCTGCTACCGGAATTGCCATACTGACCTTCCGAGGAACCGCTCGAATCCTGGCCGCCACCGAAACCACCGGACTGCTCTTCGCTGCTACCCGAGTTGCCGTACTGGCCTTCCGAGGAACCGCTCGAATCCTGGCCGCCACCGAAACCACCGGACTGCTCTTCGCTGCCGCTGGAGTTGCCGTACTGACCCTCAGAGGAGCCACTCGAATCCTGGCCACCACCGAAACCGCCCGACTGCTCTTCGCTGCTACCGGAGTTGCCGTACTGGCCTTCCGAAGATTCACCGGAGCCCTGGTCGTTGCCGAAGTTGCCTGAATCGGCTTCCCCGCCCATCAGGTTCTGCTCTTCGTTGTCTCCTTGGTTTCCGAACTGTTCGGAGTTGTATTCATCTGACATGACTTTCTCCTTGCGGTCTTCGACCCCTGTTCTAGCGGGATGACATGACCCAATGTAACGACCACATAACAACGCCGCAAGTCTTTTCCCACGCCACGCCGTAAGTTCTTCAATTTACTTAAAACCGTACATCGTGTGTGCTGAACGGCGAGATCCGGTGCTAGTCGGCACGACTGCACGATGAATGGATGCTTCCACGGAGGGCTCTGTGCGCTCTCTCCTGCCGGTTGCAGGATGAGTAGGTGCACGATCTAAAACCCCCACCTCAGAGACGCTATTTTGGTATGACTACGAGGCCCTGCCAAGAAAATTTCACTTCTCGGGTCTCCGGACTTGTGGATGCGTTCACTGTGCCTGCCAGCACCCGCACCCGTCACCCACTGAGCCAACTTATTAGCCGGTATAGCGAATTAATCCTTTGCCCTACACGATCAACGTCCCTCGCTCCGTACTACGTGAATATTTTCTCAACCCGTTGGCGGTGAAGGAGGCTTGAAAAATCTCGACCAGGCACTCGCTGGGCACCGGATCGACGTCGTGGCTTCATTCGTTGCTCACCATCGTTTTGCCCGTCGTTTACCTGCGCGACTGGCTCGGTCCATCTGGTCAACGGCATTGGCGCGTTGCCGTTTTGGCACCAGTCCCACGACGGTATCGAAACCATTTCCATGGCCGCAAGGGTCCCGTAGACTCGGCGGCCAGCGACGCCACCATGAAGCGGCCAACCAAGGGGCCGATCCGGAAATCTCCAAGGAGCAAACCATGGACTCGATATGGCTCGATCCCCGGCCGCAAATCGAAACTGACACCTTCGTCCCCGGCGAACACTACGACGTTGTTGTGGCAGGGGCCGGGCTGACAGGATTGGTCAGCGCCCTGTTGCTGAGTCGCGTCGGCATGCGGGTCGCGGTCCTCGAATCCCGGTTCGTGGGAGCGGGTACCACCGGCCACACCACGGCCAAGGCCAGCCTCCTCCAAGGCACCGTCCTGCAGGAAGTACGCAGGAACTTTCCTGCCGAAGTAGCCCATGCCTACGTCGAAGGCAATCTCGAGGGGCTGGCCTGGCTCCGGAGTTACCTGGATGAACACGACGTCGAGCACCAAACCCGCGATGCGTTCACCTACGTACTGGGGGAAGCCGGCCTCGGGACGCTCGAGGCGGAGGCGGTCGCCAGCCACGAGGCCGGCCTCGACGTTCGCTTGCTCGAGAACCCCGAAATCGGCCTGCCCTTTCCTGTCGCCGGGGCACTGACCTTGTCCGGCCAGACGCAATTCGACCCCGTGGCCGTTTTGGTCGCGCTCTGCGCCGACCTGCGCGGCCGCGGAGTCGCGATCTTCGAGGACGCACGCCTAACGGGGGCCGGCGTTGCGGCACCGCTGGAACTCACCACCAGCCGTGGAACCCTGGGCGCCGACAACCTCATCCTGGCCACCGGCACGCCGGTCCTCGATCGAGGCGGATACTTCGCGAAGCTGGAACCTTCCCGCTCGTACCTCTCCGCCTACATGGCACGCCCGGGCGCCGAAGCCTTTCCCGAGGGCATGTACCTCTCGGCCGATGAGCCCGGACGCTCCCTGCGCACCGCAACCCACCTCGGCAGGCAGGTGCTGCTGGTGGGAGGAAACGGCCACCCGGTGGGCACCGGGTCACCGAGCCGGTCGGCACTCGAGCTGGATCGCTGGGCCCGGGAGCACTTTTCCGTCGCCGAACGCACACACGCCTGGTCCGCCCAGGACTATCGTTCGGTCAACGCCGTGCCCTTCGTGGGACGGATGCCGCGCGGAGGCGGACGGATCCACGTCGCCACCGGATTCAACAAATGGGGCATGACCAATGCGGTGGCCGCCGCACTGCGCCTTGCCGCGTCCATCCTGGGCGGCGAAAGCCCCTGGGGAGCGGTGCTGGGCCACCGTGCCTCCGGTGCCGCGGCGCTGGCAGAAGCCGGGAAGTTCAACGCCGGAGTGGCCAAGGGACTGGTCACCGGGTGGGCGCACGCGCTGACCGAGAACGCCCCGCACAGTGGCCAGGAAGTACCCTCAACTGGCACGGCAGGACAACCTGCCGCCGGGGATCCGGAGGGCCATGTGGTGCACGAGGGCCTGCACCCCGTAGCGGTCTCCACCGTTCAGGGGCGCACCTGCCGCGTCTCGGCAGTGTGCACCCATCTGGGCGGCATCCTCACCTGGAACGACGAGGAACTTTCCTGGGACTGCCCGTTGCATGGTTCGCGGTTCACCCCCGAGGGCACCGTGATCGAGGGACCTGCGACCAACGACCTCAAGGCCATGGACCACGAGGAGTCCCAGTAGCCCAGGGACCAGCCCATTCTCTGGCCAGCCGCGTCCCGCGGTGCTTGACTGGGACCATGAGAGCTATCTGGACCGGATCCATCGCCTTCGGGCTGGTCAACGTGCCGGTCAAGGCCTACGGGGCAACCAGCGACCACGACGTCTCACTGCACCAGGTGCACGATGCCGACGGCGGACGGATCCGCTACCAGCGCAGCTGCGAGGTGTGCGGAAAGAAGATCCCCTACGAGCGCATCAACAAGGCCTTCGACGACGGAGAACGGACCGTGGTGCTCACCGACGAGGAAATGGAATCCCTGCCGGCGGAAAAAAGCCGTGAGATCGAGGTGGTGCAATTTGTGCCCAGCGAGCAGATCGATCCCATCATGCTCGAGCGCAGCTACTATCTTGTCCCCGATTCGAAATCTCCCAAGGCCTACGCACTGCTGCGCCGCACCCTGGAGGAAACTGACCTAACGGCAGTGGTGAAATTTGCGCTGCGGCAAAAGACCCGCCTCGGCGCCATGAGGGTCCGCGGGGACGTGCTGGTGCTCCAGGGCCTGCTCTGGGCCGACGAGGTGCGGGAGGCCGACTTCCCCGAGGCCCGGACCAACAGCAAGATTTCCGCGCAGGAACTCAAGATGTCGGCAACGCTCGTCAAGGAATACAGCACCGACTTCTCCCCCGGGGAATTCGAGGACGACTACCAGGTCCAGTTGCGCACGCTGATCGAGGAAAAGCTCAAGAAGGGCGATTCCCTGGACACCGAGGAAACCTTCGGCGCCACCGGCACCGACGCGGAAACCACGGAGTCCGGGGACGTGATCGACTTGTTGGAGGCGTTGAAGCGCAGCATTGCCCGCAAGTCGGGGTCGGCGAAGCCCGACACCCCGGCGCGCCGAAGCGGCGACGCAGCGAAGGAAGCGACACCGAAAAAGACGCCCGCCAAGAAGACGGCTGCAGCAAAAAAGAAGCCGGCCGCAACCACAACCGAGACATCCGCCAAGGCAGGGACGGCGGGCAGGAAGACTGCCTCGAAATCCCGCAAGGGCGCCTAGATGAATAAGTCCTAATCGGTGCCGTGGATTAGACCGGCCTCCGGTCCATATTGGACCGGAGGCCTTTTAAAATCGTGCGGAGAGTGTTAAGCCTCGTATGTGAACCCAAAACTCAACACTCTCCTGACCACACTCTACGTCTTTCTCACCGACCGTGTCCTGCCCGACCTCGGCCATGTCCGGTCCGGGCGGCCCGGCCGAAAGGCCGTCCTTGGCGACGCCGAGCTATTGTGCCTGGTGGTGGCGCAGCACCTGCTCCACGGGCATTCCTCGGAGTCGCGGTGGGTCCGCTACGCCCGCACCCACCTGCAGGAAATGTTCCCCGGCATCCCGCAGCAATCCGGCTATAACAAACGCGTCCGGGCCGCCGGAACGCTGATCTCCGCGGTCATCACCGCCCTGGCCCGGGACACCGAATCCTGGCACGAGATCCTCCGCCTGCTCGATTCGACCCCGGTTCCGTGCGGCACCAGCCGCGAAACCGTCAAGCGCTCCGACCTTGCCGGGCACGCCGGCTACGGATACTGCGCCTCGCACTCGCGCTACTTCTGGGGCTTCCGCCTGTACCTGATCAGCACCCCGGAAGGGATGCCGGTGATCTGGGGACTGGCCAACCCGAAACTCGGGGAACGCGAGGTCACCGAGGCCCTGCTGCGCCACGACCACCATCTGGTCCGCGACGGACAGGTCATCCTCGCCGACAAGGGCTTCGCCGGACGGGACTTCGAGCGGTTCATCGCCGAGGACCTCGGCGCCAACCTGGTGCGGCCGGACCGCAAGGACGAGAGGCCCAGGTTCGGGAAGTTCGGGGGCATCCGCCAGTGGATCGAGTCCGTCTTCGACAGCCTCAAGGGCCAGCTTGGGCTCGAACACCACGGGGCACGGACCCTCGACGGGATCCACGCCCGCGTCGCCTCAAAGCTCCTGGCACTCTCGGCCGGAATCTGGAACAACTGGAAAACCAACGAACCCCGAAAGCGCTCCCTGATCGCCTATGACCACTAACTTTCAATAGGACTTAATCATCTAGATGCACCACGGACTCGACCACGTCGAGCCGGGCACCGGGGGCATCCGCCGCAGGGTCGCAGGACGCGGATTCAGCTACCACAGCGCCAACGGGCGGCACATCCGTTCACCGTGGCTGCTCGAGCGCATCCGGGAACTGGCCATCCCCCCGGCCTGGACCGACGTGTGGATCTCCTCCGCCCCGGAAGCACACATCCTGGCAACCGGCGTGGATGCCGCGGGACGCACCCAATACATCTACCATCCGCGCTGGCGCGAGGAGCGGGAGAACGAAAAGTATCTTCGCTCCCAGGCTTTTGCCCAGCGACTGCCGGCAATCCGCCGCCGGGTCACCCGTGACCTCAGGCAAACCCTCGATCCCCGACGCCGGGCCCTGGCGGCGGCCGTGCGGCTGATGGACCGGGCGGCACTGCGCGTGGGCGGCGCCGCCTATGCCCGCGAGAACGGTTCCTTTGGCGCCACCACCCTGCTCAAGCGCCACGTGGAATGTTCCCGCGCTTCGGTGCACCTGAAGTTCGCGGGCAAGTCAGACGGCACCTGGCACGTGTCGGTGGACGACGCGTTGCTTGCCGGCTATTTCGCCTCCCTGCCCCGCACCCCGCGTTCCGGCCCGGCCATCTGCCATCCGGTTCCCGACGGGCGCAGGAAGCGCTGGACCGGGGTCAACGACACCGAGGTCAACGAATACCTTGGCGAGATCGCCGGCCAGGGTTTCACGGCCAAGGATTTTCGCACCTGGCAGGGCACCGCGGTTGCCGCCCTGTCGTTGTCCCGTTCCCTGCGTGCCGGAGTGACATCCCCCGAGGCAGTGACCATGGCCGTCCACGAGGCCGCCGACTGGCTTCACAACACCCCGGAGATAGCGCGGGATTCCTATGTTGATCCGCGGGTCATCGACCTATTCGAGCAGGGCAAGGTCGCCGATCTTCGGCGGCAACCCGACCGCGCGGTGCTCGCCCTGCTGCTGCCGCCCGGGGCCAAGCAAGGTCGATGAATTGCGGGGCGGCAAGCCCCGGACCCGCAGCCGGACGCGGCGCCGCCTGCCCTCCGCAGCCTCGTGGCGGCCGGAAAGAGGTCGACATATCCTCGACGTCATTCCGGCCAAGGTACGCACCCCGCACCCGCGCGTGTCGAATTGCTTGTTTTTGCCGACGAGTCTTGTGCATAATCAATTTATCGATCGACTGGCGGTGAATTCCGTCGGTCGCACGTGGTTTCTCCAGACCCGGGAAACACGTCATCCGTTTCACCTTTTCGGTACTTCGAGGATCGGGCCCATGACAACCCAAGATTTGCTTGCACAGTCGCCGCGAGGGAACCAACGGCCCGCGGCCATCACTCTTTCGGCACAACGGCACCACGCCCCGCCGGTGACCTGCGGAACCTGCAGGAGCGCCGAGTACCTGGTCTTTGAACAGGTCAAGCCGGTGCCGCGGCGGGGCTCGGCCCCCGCTGCATGGGACGTGGAATGTTGGTGCGGCCAATGCGAGGAATACCAAGGATTTCGCACCACGACGCCGCCGGACATGCCGCATTCCATCCTGCAGCGCGGCTACGGAACCGGAGGCTGGCCGGTCGGCGCCTAGCGCTCGACATGGGAGTGGATTGCCTCGCCGGCAAGGTACCCCACGACCTCGGTGTCCGGCGCGCGCAACTTATGGTTGGGCGTTGTCGCCGCCTGCGGGAGTATCCCGGGCGGCGCTGTTGGCCTATGACCGCGCCCACCGCCAAGTCGATGAGAAGAACCACGACCATGAAGCCACCGACGAAAGGCAAGTCAATGCACGAGCTGGACCTGATCCGGGCGGCCGCGGAGGACGTTGCGGCCGCCCGCTCACTGCTGAAACAACGCCTCGAGACACTCGATGCCATCACCCGCAGTGCCCTGGAGCGCGGTGTCCCGGCCGCCGAGGTCGCGGCGGCGGGCGAATCGTCCCTGGCCAGTGCCTGAGCCCGGAACCGGCCACCGGCGCGGGTTAGGCCCGGTCGGTGGCCTGTGCGTGGCCCGACTCGCGGGCGCAGTGGGCGCAGCAGTACATCCCTGTGTCGCTTTCCAGGCCATGTCCCAGGATCCGGCAGCCGCAGTGGGCGCAGGCCGGGGCCATCATGTGGATGGCGCACTCGAAGCTGTCAAAGGTCCGGGTCTCCCCTCCGCGGGTCAGCGTGAAGGTCTTGTCGTAGTCGTTGCCGCACATGTCGCAGGTCGCCATGATTCCTCCTTGGTTGAGTGGTTGGTTGATTGGTTGGTTCCCCGGGTGCGGTGGCGGGGGCATTCCCCCGCCACCGCACCCGGTCAGGGCCGTTCCCCCGGATTGCGGGACCCGGTGACCGGGTAGCCCGTCGCAGTGCCCGTCGGGCGGGACGCGGTGGATTCCTCCGTGGATTCGCCGCGCCCTTCCATTGGCTGGCCGGCTTCGCCGGAGGCTTCCTCCTTGAGCGACTCGGCCGAAGCCTGCGCCGAGGCCTTCACGTTTTCCACGGCCTCCCGCACCGGTTCCTTGAGGTCCTCGGCAACCTGCCGGGCCGCGTCACCGAGTTCCGCGGTCACCGGCTCGGCCCGTTCCTTGAGCGTGTGGACCATCTCCCGTTCCTTCTCGCTGCCCGGGAAGATGCCGCCCAGCAACATGCCCGCCCCGAAGGCGATCATTCCGGCGGCCAGGGGGTTTCCGCGGGTCCGCTCCGCGATGCGCTCCGGTGCCTCGTGCAAAATATCGCCGGGCCCGGCGGTGGGCCCGCCGGTCTTGCTGTCCGATAACTCCACCGGCCCCATGACGGACTCCCGGACACGGTGCAGGGCCTCCTTGGTCCGCCGGTTCTGCCGCCGCGCCATGCCGGAGGGCGAGACCCTGTCGGCAATGGCGTCCACGTCCTCGCGAAGGTCCAGGCGGGTTGTCTCGATGTCGTTGCGGATGGCGTCTGGGTCGCGGTTCATGGTGTGTCCTCCTTGGAGTTGAAAGTCCGGGGTATTTCCTTGATGGTTTCGCCGGTCTGCTGCAGGCCTTCAACGTCCCTGAACTGTTTCCTGCCGGCGACGAACAAGACGGCCGCGATGATTGCCCAAAGGGCGGCGATCACCAGTGCGGCATAGCCGAGGCCGATCCAGTTTGCCAGGCCTGCCACGGCGGCCAGGGAAAGGAAGAGCAGCACGAAGTGCCCGGCCACGCCGGCGCCCGCGTACATTCCCGCTCCCTTGCCCGCCGTGCGGGCGGTCGCGCGGAGTTCGGCCTTGGCCAGCTCGACTTCCTGGCTCACGAGAGCCGACACGTTTCGGCTCAGCTCGGAAAAAAGCTCGCCGAGGGAGGCGCCGGATGTCTCGGTGGTCCCGTCATTGCGCGGGGGTGCCGTGGCGCGGTGTGTTCCGGTGTGTGTGGAATGCTCGCTCATGATCCACCAAATCCCTGTTCCGCTCGAAGGCCCGCCGGGGGCGGGTAGTCAAGGCCCGGATTGTTCCCGGTTCCGCCGACGCCGCCGGCCCCCACCGTCTGGTTCACCGTGGGCGGCATGGGGGTGGCCGGACGCGGTTCGGTCCCGGGGACGCCGCGGGATGTTGACACGGTGTCCGCGCCGAGGCGCGCGGCCGTCCCGTCGCCTGCATTGCGGGTCATGCGGCCCGCCAGCAGGCCCGCGCCGAGGGCGAGTCCCAAAAACGTGCCCGGGCGTTGCCGGGCAAAGCGCTTGGCTTCGTCCAACAGGTCGCCGGGCTCGCGCTCGTCCAGCCAGTCGGCCGCGTTTCCGCTGTACACGGCGGCGCGTTCGACGAGGCTCGAGGCGACCCCCTCGGAGCCCGGGTCCTCGAGCATCCAGGCGAATTCCTCGCTGATCTGGCGCAGGGTGACGGCGAGCCGGTGCTGCTGGGTCGAGGCCTGGTCACGGACGTCGTCGCCCAGGTCGGCTAGCAGGCCGGCCCCCTGAGCCTTGACGTCACGGGCCACCTGCCTCGCCTCGCTGCGCGCCGTCTCGCCCAGGTGCCCGGCGGCCTCCTTGCCCCCGTCGGCCGGGCCGCCGGACCCGTTCCGGGTTTCCATGGTTTCCGGGGCGCTGGAAGGTCCGACGCCTGGCGGCGCGGTCTCGGTGGTCGCCCGCGGGGCCGGCTCGGTGCGCGGGTCGCCGACTGAGTCCGGTGGCGCCTGCGGCGTGGACGGTCCGCGCAAGGGTGACTCGGGCGGGTAATTGGTGTGGAAATCGTTCTCGCTCATGGTATTCCTCCCAGTGGTCGTGGCCTTGGGTGCGATGTCTACCTTGGAAGTTGCGAAGCCCGGCGGCTTTGTCGGGGCGCGCCGAAATGCTTCGCGCCGATGCCGTTGTCTTCAGCGTCGATGCGATTGCGTGTTGGTGTTGTCCGTGGCCGGCAATCCGGTCGAATGCCGGTGCGCCTCGCAGGCGCCCAGCCATCCCGGCTGCCCCATGGGGTCCGCCACGAAGTGGTCCTCCCCGGGGTCTGCGGGGAACCCTGTGCTTAAGAGCAAACCAAGACTCGGGCACGGGCACAAGGGTTTTGACATGGCCGAGGCGAAACGGTTCGGCCGCGCGGCGAGTCGCCTGCAGCCCGCCGCGTGGTCGCGGTTTCCGGGAGGGTACGGGCCGGGACGGAAGGCGTGTTGGTCCGCCGCGCGAAGGGAAGACCAGCCCGGTTCGCGGCAGGGGCAGGGGCGCTAGCGCGCGGAGCGGCGCTCCCGGGCCAGGCGCCAGGCGCCGATGCCGATGTTCGACAGCGCATCGATCCCCCACAGCGCAGCAATGACGGCCACGCCCCAAAACGGCAGCCAGGGCTGTTGCCAGTCCGTGAGCCAAACCAGGGCCACCGCAATCAGGGCCTGGACCACTCCCCAGGTCACCTGGGTGCGCGGGCGCCAGGACAGGACGTTGAAGAACTTGCGGATGCCCTTGGCCTCGCGCGCCTCGGCGCCCATGGTCTTGGCAAGGGTCGCGCCCAGGCCGCGGGGCTCGACCAGCCTGGCGGTTTCGGGCACCGTGCCTTCCTCGACGTAGTCGGCCAGGGAGCCGGAACGGCCAAAGACCTCCAGGACCGTGCGCAGCTTCTCGACCGACCCGCTGCCGCCCAATGCCTCGTTTAACTGGGTGATCACGTCCTGGCCGATGCCGTATTCGGACAGCTGGGCGATGGAATCAAGATCCGGCGCGAGCCATTCGCGGGTGAGGAACTCGGAGACCTCGGCCGCCTGGGTGCCGGGAACCGTATCCAGCACCGGTTGGGCGGCAACCGACCAGCCGTGCCCGAAGCCCGGGTAGCCGTGGAGCTTGCGGCTCTGGCCCTCGAACCAGAAGACCATGGAAAAGCGCGGGCCAAGACGGGAAAGCATGATGGCCGGGAAGGCCGATTTCGAGAGCATGATCTCGGGCATGTAGCCCTCGTGCACCGCCACGTCACCGTGTTCGGTGGAAAAGTGGTGCCAGGCGGTTTTGGTGGCCCCGGCGAAGAGCGCCACCTCGGATTCCCTGAAGGTACCCAGCAGCACCGAGCGCCCGCCGGTCGGGTGCTCGAGCGCCTCGTCGCCGACCGGCTCCCCGCTCTCGGCGTCAACGCCGTCGAAGTCTGCCCAGCGCGCGCCGGTCCCCCGCTTCAGGGCGATCGCAAATCCCTCGATCTGCTGCCCGAAGGAAATCTCCCCGTTTTCATCGGCCATGACGATGAACCCCTCGGGGTTCACCGCCACCACCATCTCGATGACCGAGTGCTCACCCCAGGAAACCGGCTCGGCCAGCAGGGAAATGCTGTGGCGGGCGCGCAGGGTTTCCTCGATGCGCCGGTGGGACTGGATCCCGGTGGGCTCATCAAAGATCAGGGCCATGGAGGCGATCAGCCAGGCTGGCTGCCCGCCTCCCTGGTTTTCCCGGGGGCTACTTGCCAAGGAACTTCTCAAACCCCTTCGGCAGGTTCAGTTCCGACGGGTCGAAGTCCTTGGGCCCGGCGCCGAAGGCCGCCCCTGAGGGCGTCTTGGCCTTGTTGGCCTCGGCTGCGGCAAGCTGCGCGGCCTTGGCCGGGTTGCCGAACTTCGCCGGCTTCTTCTTCCCGCCCTTGGCGCCCTTCTTGGCGCCGCCGCGGCCGCCGGGCATGCCCGGGATGGCTCCGCCGGAGGCGAGCTTCTTCATCATCTTCTGTGCCTCGCCGAAGCGCTCGAGCATCGAGTTGACCTCGGAGACGTGCACGCCCGAGCCCTTGGCGATGCGGGCGCGGCGCGAGCCGTTGATGATCTTCGGCGCCACACGCTCGTGCGGGGTCATCGAGCGGACGATGGCCTCGATGCGGTCCATCTGCGACTCGTCGAACTGCTCGAGCTGCTGGCGGGAGATCTGCGATCCGGGCATCATGCCCAGGATCTTCTTCATCGAGCCCATCTTGCGGATCTGGGCCATCTGGGCCAGGAAGTCATCGAGCGTGAAGTCCTCGCGGTCGGCGAACTTCTTCGCCATCCGCTCGGCTTCGCCCTTGTCCCAGTTCTGCTCGGCCTGCTCGATCAGGGTGAGGATGTCGCCCATGTCCAGGATGCGGGAGGCCATGCGGTCCGGGTGGAAGATCTCGAAGTCGTCGAGGTTCTCGCCGGTGGAGGCGTACATGACGGGCTTGCCGGTCACCGAGGCCACCGACAGGGCGGCACCGCCGCGGGCATCGCCGTCGAGCTTGGTGAGCACCACGCCGGTCACCCCGACGCCGTCGTTGAACGCCTGGGCGGTGTTGACCGCGTCCTGGCCGATCATCGCGTCGATGACGAAGAGGACCTCGTCGGGGTTGACGGCGGCGCGGATGTCCGCGGCCTGCTGCATCATCTCGGCGTCGATGCCCAGGCGTCCGGCGGTGTCGACGATGACCACGTCGTGGAGCTTGGTGCGGGCCTCGGCGACGCCGTCGCGGGCAACCGCCACCGGGTCCCCGGTGGATGCCTCGAATTCGGAGGAAACGCCCGGGTGCGGCGCGTACACCGGCACGCCGGCGCGTTCGCCGTTGACCTGCAGCTGCTTGACGGCGTTGGGGCGCTGGAGGTCGCAGGCCACGAGCAGCGGGGTGTGGCCCTGGGCCTTGAGGTGCTTGGCCAGCTTTCCGGCCAGGGTGGTCTTGCCGGCGCCCTGCAGGCCCGCGAGCATGATCACGGTCGGAGGGTTCTTGGCCAGGTTCAGCCGGCGGGTTTCCCCGCCCAGGATGGCCACGAGTTCCTCGTTGACGATCTTGACGATCTGCTGGCCCGGGTTCAGCGAGGCCGAGACCTCCTCGCCCAGGGCGCGTTCCTTGACGTGGGCGACAAAGGCGCGGACCACGGTGACGGCGACGTCGGCGTCCAGCAGGGCACGGCGGATCTCACGTACGGTGCCGTCGATATCGGCCTCGGTAAGCCGTCCCTTGCCGCGGAGGTTCTTGAAGGTGGATGTCAGGCGGTCGGAGAGTGAATTGAACACGTGCCGTGCACTTCTTTCGTTGTGGGATTCAGGCGCGGTCTAACCCGCTGGACTCAACATCCAAGATTACCAACAACACGCCCCTGATTTCTCAACACGTGGCAGTCTTGGATATGTGAACCCTGATTCAAGCTCCCAGACCGGCACCCACGTAACCACATTGTTGATCCTCGGAGCCTCCGGGGACCTGACCGGAAGGCTCCTGCTTCCGGGCCTGGCCCGGCTCATTGGCTCGGGCCGCGCCTCCGGGCTGAACCTGGCCGGCGCCGGCGGCCCCGGCTATTCGCAGGAGAAATGGCAGCAGCGGGTCAACGAGGTCTGCGAAACCGCGAAGCGCCACGCAACCGAGTCCGGCGGCGCCGAACTCGACACCATCGCCGGCAACACCCGCTTCACCGAACTAGACGTCACAAAACCCGGCGAACTGGCCCAGCTGGTGAAATCCCTGCCGGGCCCGGTGGCCCTCTACTTCGCCCTCCCCCCGGCGGTGAGCCAGCGGGCCTGCGAGGTTTTGGAGCCCGGGGAGCTTCCAGAGACCACGTTGCTGGTCATGGAAAAGCCGTTCGGGTCCAACCAGAAATCCGCGCAGGAACTGAACCGGACGCTGATCCGCCTGGTCCCGGAGGAGAACATCCACCGGGTGGACCACTTCCTGGGCAAGGGCACGGTGTTCAACATCCTGGGCCTGCGCTTCGCCAACCACCTGCTCGAGCCGCTGTTCACCGGGGAACACGTGGAGAAGATGGAGATCTTCTACGACGAGGAACTCGCCCTGGAGGACCGGGCCGGGTACTACGACGGCGCCGGGGCCCTGCGCGACATGATCCAGTCGCACCTATTGCAGATCCTGGGCCTGCTGACCATGAACGCCCCGGCGACGCTGAAGGAACGCGACGTGCGCGACCACCTCGGCTCGGTGATCCGGGCCACCGCCCTTGCGGGAAACGCCGCGGATTCCACGCGCCGGGCCCGCTACACCGCGGGAACCTCCAAGGGAAGGCCGGTGCCAGACTACGCGTCCGAGAAGGGCGTGGAACCGGCGCTGAAGACCGAGACGCTGGCCGAGGTCACCCTGAACATCAACAACTCGCGCTGGGCGGGGGTCCCGTTCATCCTGCGCGCCGGCAAGGCGCTGGGCACTGCGCGCAAGGAAGCGATCATCACCTTCCGCCCGGTCTCCCACCTGCCCACCGGATTCAAGGGCACCGACAAGCCCACGAAGCTGCGGATCGGCTTCGGCCCCGACACCCTGTCACTCGACCTGGACGTCAACGGCCCGGGCGACCTCTACACCCTGGACCGCGTCACGCTCGCCGCGGAGCTGAACTCCCCGGACCTGCTGCCCTACGGCGAGGTGCTCCTCGGCGTGCTCTCCGGGGACCCGACGCTGTCGGTGCGCGGGGACACCGCGGAGGAATGCTGGCGGATCGTTGACCCGATCCTCACGGCCTGGGCCGATGACGAGGTGCCGCTGGACGAGTACGCCGCGGGCGGCAACGGCCCGGCGAACTGGGACACGAACTGCACGTTGCCGCCGGCACCAGCGCGGGGATAACCCGCCACAGCGCCCAAGCACGCCGGCACGGATTCCATGGTGAAACCCGTGCCGGCGCTTGCCGCGAAAGCATTTAGCCCAGGTCGTTACGCACGACCGCTCCCTGGGCGATCACGACGCGCACTTCGCTCAGCGCCTTGGCGGTTTCCAGCGGGTTGCGATTCAGCACCACCACGTCGGCCACGCCGTTGCGGACCAGGCGCCCCACACCCTTGCCCTCCACGCCAAGCAGCCTGGCCGGGGCGGTCGTGATCGACCGGAGGGCCGTCAAGTTGCCCAGCCCGGCCTCGGCCAGGGCGTTGGCCTCGTCGCCGATCGGGGTGACATCGGTGCCGAAGGAGTCGGTGCCGCCGATGACGGTCACTCCCAGTTCGCTGGCGGCGCGGGCGGCAGCTGCCAAGACCGGCCCGTATTCGCGGCCGCGCTCGGCCAGCACAGGGTTGCCGGAGTTGGCCATGCCGGTGATTCCGAAGAGGGTCGGGGTGAAGTACGTGCCCCGCCTGGCCATGTTCGCCAGGGCCTGCTCGTCCACAAACACGCCGTGCTCGATGCTCTTCACGCCTGCGGCCACGGCGCCGGCGATGCCCTTGGCACTGTAGCCGTGGCACAGCACCCCGGCGCCCTTGGCGGCGTGCACGATTGCGGAGAGCTGTTCCTTGTCGTAGACCAGCTCCAGCGGGTCCTGCTCGGGGATTCCGGCGCGAGGGTTGGCACGGGTCTTGATCACGGTGGCGCCGCGCGAGATGTTCACCCGGGTCAGATACGCCAGATCCTTCGGATCAGTGAGCTGCCTGCGCTCGGCGGCCAGCGGCGCGAGATCGGGGTCGGCCAGGATGGAATCGCCCTGGTCGGGGGAAACGAACAGGCCGGCCGCGTGCATGCGCGGTGCCAGGCCCGGGGCGAAGTGCGGCACCCGCGCCAGCGCGATGTCCTGGTAGAAGCTGGAGGAGCCGCTGCGGACCGTGGTGGCTCCGTGGCTGAGGATCAGGGCGGCGTCTTCGAAGGCCTGGGCGTGCACGTGGGCGTCGACGAAGCCCGGCAGGATGAACTTGCCATGCGCGTTGATGCGGATCGCCTTGGCCCCGGCCTCGCGAACCGCTTTTCGGGTGTCGTCCCGCGTTCCTGCGGCCTGGACCACGCCATCACCCAGAACCACGACGGAGTCTTCCGTCGCGTGCCCGGTCCCTGGGTCGATGAGGGTACCGCCCTCGATGATGACCGCGCCCGGGTGTCTGCCTTTGCCGCGCTGCAGCGGCTGGGACACCGGCTCGGCAGCAAGTGCTCCCGCCGGGAGCATGCTGCTGAGGCCCAGTCCGGCCAGCGCAGCGGCCCCGGCCAATACGTGACGGCGTTCAAGTGGCCTGGAGGGAACGGGGCCCGAGGTGTGGTCGTGTTCGCACATGCGTGTCTATGCCTTTCGTAGGGAACAATCCCAGCTCACCATAGTGTGACTTGGGGCACTGATCCATGAAGCGGGCCGGCAAAAAGTCGATGCACTTAGACATCAAGGTGCTAACAGCGGGGTCGCCATAAGCACTTGCGGGAGGAAGAACCAGTACCGACCGCAGGTCTGTCGAACGCCTTTGCCGTGCTCCGCAGACGCACTTTCGGCTTCGCAGCGGAGGAATGCTGGCGGATCGTTGACCCGATCCTCACGGCCTGGGCCGATGACGAGGTGCCGCTGGACGAGTACGCCGCGGGCGGCAACGGCCCGGCGAACTGGGACACGAACTGCACCCTGCATGCCTGAGCTTCCGGTTCCCGGCTGCCGATGCGGGTGTGGATTCCGGAAACCTTGCGGGTCTTCGGACCCTCGTCCGATTGACTTGGCCCGGGGCGTTGCTATGGTGAGGCCATGTCGGCCATCAAGGACCCCGCCCGGCGCACGCGTCCCGGGCGGTTCACAGGGGCTTCAACCATCTGGCTTTTTCTGGCCGCCGCACTGTTCCTGGCGTCGGCGACCCTGCGGCTTCTGGCCGCATTCCAACGCCGAGCCGCGTTCAGCAGCCTTGAACCAAGCGGGATTGCCCTGGGCGAAGGCCCGGTGCCGGCCTCGTTTGATCCGACCGCGAGTCTTGAGGCCGCTGCCCGGCTGCAAGCCGCGGGCATCTGGGCGCTGGCACTCGGGGTGGCGGCCATGGCCATCGGAGTCTTGGCCGTGCACGGTCCGGGGATACTCCGCAAGGTGATCGAGATGCTGCTTGCCCTGCTCGTGGCCGTTTCCCTTGCCTTCCAAGCCATGAATGTCCTCACCCCGGGAACCATCGCCTCTTCGGAGCAAATGGAATATTCCCTGTGGCTGCTGCGGACACAGGACCTGGCCGTTTTTGCCGGCCTGATATCACTGGCTTGTCTGTGGGGATCGAGGTTGCGCGCTGCCATGACAGCCTGTCTCTTCCTCCTGGGGTCAACGATGCTGGGTGAGCTGCTGGCCGGCTTCCTGATCGCAGCGGTGCTTGGCGCCAGTGCTACGCACGACATGCTTCTGCACTCGGAGGCAATGATTGCCGGGACCGTTGCCGCTGCCGGAGCAGCACTCCTTTTCGCTGCCAGGACCACGGCACGGCGTTCGGGAGTTTTCTCCTAAGGACGCGGCGGGAGGGCAAGCCGCGTCAAGGCGGGTGCCTCCTTGATTCCCGCCACAAGCACGCCGGCAATGGCCGGCGCTATCGCGCGGAATTTCAGGACGGTTGACTTGGCGTGGAACGTTGCTAGGGTCGGGTCATGTCGGCCATCAACGATTCCGGTCATCGACAAAGGACCGTTCGCGCGACACGGGCTTCAATCCTGTGGATGCTGGCAGCCGCCGGCCTGTTCGTGGCCTCGGCCGCCCTTCAAATCATTGCGTCGTTCGACAAGTGGATCGAGTTTGGCGGCTCGCGGGGACCGGATCCGGTCTGGGTCGAGGACCACCGCTTTGATTACTTCTTTCCGGGGGATCCCTGGGAATCCATTGGAACCACGGCCCAAATGTTCGAGACAGGACTCCTGATCCAGGCAGCAGGCCTCATGGCCCTGGCCGTTGGCGTTATGCTACTGCCTCGGCCGGAATCGGGCCGAGTGGCCTCCCGTCCGGCCAACATCACCGAAATCGTTTTGGCACTGCTTGTGGCCGCCACGTACGCAACCGTGGGTGCCCACGCCTATGTCTCGGGGGCCAACGGGGCACCATCTTCCCTGCAGGGTTCGCCTGTAATCGTCTGGTTGTTGATGCTGGTCGGCTTCGGAGGTCTGGTTGCGCTTGCCGCGCGGTGGCGGACCCGGTCGCGGGCGGCAATGGCAGCGAGCCTGTTCCTGCTCGGTACAACCTTCGTGGGCTACCTGGTCTGCACCTACATGATTGCGCCGGTCGTCGCCGGCGGCGCATCGCATGACACGGCACGCTGGACGGAAACGGTTGTCGGCGCCACAACGGCTGCGGCCGCGATTGCGGTCATCGTGGCCGTTGCCCTGGCCGCCCGTCCGGTTAAGGTCGGCAATTGAGCGTCTGATGCGCGTGCGGTCCCCCGGCAAGGAACCGGTGTCGTGGAGCCGGGCCACCGCCCCGGACAGCGGTTTGTCAATCGTGGAGCTTCTGCCCCCGCGCGCACTGTGCTCTGAGGGAAATCCCTTCCCGTGCAGCCTGCATGCGCTTACACACGGAGGCTTGGGATTCGTCCCTAAGGGGCAGGGTTTCCCGGCATCGGCGAATCCCTGGCGTCGCACCGCACTCGACGCTGGTTGGCGCGCCCGTGTGTGCCCCGGGGCCGCCAAGGGAATACGGTAGGACAAGGACATTTTTGACTTCGTCATCTTGTGATGGATCCGACGTCCGTATTCTTCGCGCCCGACACCGGCACGACGGCCCCGACACAAAGGCTAGATTTTGAACGGCAATGCAACGTTTCGGCACCACAATTCGGCCCTCCTGGCCGTCACGAGTGTGCAGGCCCCGGTGGTCATGACCTCCAGGGAATTCGACGAACGCCTGGCCCCCAGCCTCAAGCGCCTGCGCCTGTCGAAAAAGCTGCTGGAACGTGTTGCCGGCGTCATGGAACGCCGCTGGTGGTCCGAGGGGACCAGCTTCGACGATGCCGCGGTCGAGGCCGGCGGCAAGGCCATGGCCGAGGCGGGGATCGAGGCAGGACAGATCGGACTGTTGATCAACACCTCGGTGACCCGCCGCAACCTGGAGCCCTCGGTGGCCTCCAAGATCCACCACGACCTGGGCCTGCCCTCCTCGGCGATGAACTTCGACGTGGCCAATGCCTGCCTGGGCTTCGTCAACGGCATGACGCTCGCCGCGAACATGATCGACTCCGGGCAGATCAAGTACGCCCTGGTGGTGGCCGGCGAGGACGCCCAGCCCACCCAGGAGACCACCTTCCGCCGGCTCAACGCCGAGAGCTCCACCCGGGACGACTACCTGCGTGAATTCGCCACCCTGACCCTGGGCTCGGGTGCAGCTGCCGCGGTGATCGGCCCGGCCGATGCCCACCCCGGCGCCCACCGCATCCTCGGCGGCGTCTCCCGCGCCGGAACAGAGCACCACAAACTGTGCGTCGGCGGACCCTCGGGCATGTACACGGACACCAAGGGCCTGCTGGACAACGGGCTGGACCTGGTGGTCGACGCCTGGGACGAGGCACACCAGGCCGGCTGGAACTGGAAATCCATGGACCGCTACGTGACCCACCAGGTTTCGAATTCCTACACCAACGCCATCATCAAGGCCGTTGGCCTGGTCCGCGACCGGGTGCCCATCACGTTCCCCAAATGGGGAAATGTCGGACCCGCCTCGCTGCCGATGACCCTTTCCCAGGAAGCCAAGACCCTGAAGCCAGGTGACCGGGTGCTGTGCATGGGGGTTGGCTCCGGGCTGAACACCGCCATGATGGAGCTTGCCTGGTGACCGAGATGTTCCCCGGCGTTGATGCCCGGTACTCCCGCCGTGTCATGGTTCCCTCCACCTCGGACGTGGACGCACCCGGCACCAGCCACCAATGGCACCTGCTGGACAACGGATCCGAGTTGGCGGCGAAGGGCATCACGCCTCTTGGCACGCTATTGTGCGTGCACGGCAACCCCACCTGGTCCTACCTCTGGCGCAGCCTGCTGACGCACGTGGCCACCCACGACCTGCCCTGGCGCGTGGTCGCGGTGGACCAGCTGGACATGGGCTTCTCCGCGCGCACCGGAGTGTTCCGTCGGCTGGCAGACCGGGTCAACGACCTCGGCGACCTGTCCAACGCGTTGGATCTGACCGGCGAAATCACCACGGTGGGCCACGACTGGGGCGGAATCATTTCCCTGGGCTGGGCCCTGGCCCATCGGGACCAGCTGGCCAACGTGGTGCTCACCAACACCGCGGTCCACCCGGCCGGCTACGAACTGCCCGCCGCGCTGCGCCTGGCCTCACACCCAGCCGTCCACGGCTGGGGCACCAAGAGCACCGACGCGTTCCTGCGCACCACCCACTCCCTGGCCCAGCCGGCCCTGGAGCCCGACGTCCGCAAGGCCTTCATGGCCCCGTACCTCAACGCGAGCAGGCGAACGGGCGTGGCAAACTTCGTGGCCGACATCCCCTTCACCAAAGACCACCCCAGCCGGGGCGCGCTCAATGCCATCTCCGAGGGCATCCGCGCCCTCAAGGTGCCCGCCCTGGTGCTCTGGGGCCCCAAGGACCCGGTGTTCTCCGACCGCTACCTGCGCGACCTCATGGACCGGCTGCCCCAGGCGGACGTGCACCGCTTCGAGGGTGCGAGGCACCTGCTGCCCGAGGACCGCGACATTGCCACCCCCGTCTTTGGCTGGCTTGGCCAGGCCAGGACCGCGGACTCCGCCGGCCGGGCCGAGGCCCTGGCCGATTACCGGCCCATGCTCGCAGAACTCGATGAACGCACCGCAGACACCGGCACCGCGGTGGTGGACATCAATCCGGCCGGCTCCCTCACTTGGGCCGCACTCGGCACCCGGGTCAACGCCCTGGCGCAGGGCCTTGCCGGGATCGGGGTCAAGCCCGGGGACCGGGTGAACCTGCTGGTGCCCCCGGGCATTGAACTGACCTCACTGATCTACGCCTGCCTGCGCCTGGGCGCCGTGATTGTCGTGGCCGACGCGGGCCTGGGCACCAAGGGACTGGGACGCGCCATCCGCGGCGCCGGCCCCGGCTACCTCATTGGAATCGACCGCGCACTGACCGGAGCCAAGTTCCTGGGCTGGCCCGGAACCCGGATCGCCCTCTCGGACATGCCCGCGGCCAAGCGCAAGCTGCTCGGCGTGGCACACACCGTGCCCGAGCTGCTCGAGGCCGGCGCATCCGCGGCCCCGGGGCACCGGGCATTCGCCCCGGCCGACCCCGATGCCGACGCCGCGGTGCTCTTCACCTCCGGCTCCACCGGCCCGGCGAAGGGCGTCGTGTACACGCACCGGCAACTGGCGGCCATGCGCGACACCCTGCGCGAGACCTACGACCTGAAGGCCGGCTCGGCACTGGTGGCCGGATTCGCCCCATTCGCACTGCTCGGGCCCGCGCTGGGCGCCACCTCGGTGACCCCGGACATGGATGTCACCGCGCCGCGCACGCTCACCGCCGCGGCACTGGCCGATGCGGCCGCCGCCGTGGATGCCACCACGGTGTTCGCCTCCCCCGCCGCTCTGGCCAACGTCCTGGAATCCGCCGCCGAGCTGGATGCGACCCAGCGTGAAACGCTGGGACGCATCTCGCTGCTGCTCTCGGCCGGGGCACCGATCCCCGAGCCGCTGCTGGCCAGGGTCCAGGACCTGGTGCCCGCGGCCCGCGTCCACACCCCCTACGGGATGACCGAGGCACTCCCGGTCACCGACATCGACCTGGCGGGCATCCGCGCCGCCGGTTCCGGCAACGGCGTCTGCGTGGGCACCCCCGTCGCCGGGGCGCAGGTGGCCATCGCGCCGCTGGATGCCGAGGGCAACGCCGGGGACGAGCCACTGGCAACCCCACACCTGACCGGCGAGATCCTGGTGCGCGCCCCGCACGTGAAGGACCGCTACGACAGGCTCTGGATCACCGAACGCGCCAGCACCTCGATCCCGGGCTGGCACCGCACCGGCGACGTGGGGCACCTCGACGGGACCGGACGGCTCTGGGTCGAGGGCAGGCTCGGCCACGTGCTGAACACCGCCTCCGGCCCCATGACCCCTGTGGCCGGAGAGCAGGCCGCGGAATCCGTGCCCGGCGCCGGACGCGCCGCACTGGTCGGCGTCGGGCCCGCGGGCACCCAGGTGCCCGTGGTGGTCATGGAAACCGTCCCGCGCGCCCGCCGTGCCGCCCCGGCACCCGCTGCCCTTCTCCAAGCGGTGCGCGCCGCGGTCGCCGGCACGGGGACCAACGTCTCCGCGGTGCTGGTGGTTCCGGAACTGCCCACCGACATCCGGCACAATTCCAAGATCGACCGCGCGGCCCTTGCAGCATGGGCCACCGGGGCCCTGGCCGGCGGAAGGATCGGCAACCCGTGAGCACCGAGGCAATGCCGGAGGCGCCGCGCCGCGTGCTGGTCACCGGCGCCAGCGGCCTGCTCGGCGGGGCAGTGGCCCAGCTGCTGCGCGCCAAGGGGCACCGGGTGCGGACCTTCCAGCGCCGGGCCTCGGCGCACGGTGCCGACGAGGTGCGCGGCTCGCTGACCGACCCTGCAGCGGTGCGCCGCGCCGTTGCAGGCGTGGACGCGGTCATCCACCTGGCGGCGAAGGTCTCCTTCACCGGTTCCTGGCACGACTTTGTGGCAACCAACATCACCGGAACCACGACCCTGCTGGCCGAGGCCCGCGACGCGGGGGTGAGGGACTTCGTGTTCGTCTCCTCCCCCTCGGTCGCCCACTTCGGCGAGCCGCTTGCGGGTGCCGGGGCAGGCGTCGCCGACCCGGACCGCGCCCGCGGCAACTATGCCCGCTCCAAGGCCGCCGCCGAGTTGCTCGCCCTGGCCCAAGATTCCCCGGACTTCCGGGTCGCTTCCATCAGGCCGCACGTGGTCTGGGGACCGGGCGACACCCAGCTGGTGGAGCGCGTGATCGAAAGGGCCGCCGGCGGACGTCTTCCGCTGCTCGACGGCGGGGCCGCACTGATCGACACCACCTACATCGACAATGCCGCCGGCGCGATCGTCCGCGGGCTCGAGCGCATGGAGTACGCCCACGGCCGCGCCCTGGTGGTCACCAACGGCGAACCGCGCCCCGTGGGCGAATTGATGGCAGGGATCTGCCGTGCGGGCGGAGTTCCGGCACCGCGCATCAGCGTCCCGGGCTGGCTGGCCCGGGGCGCGGGTTCGGTCATCGAGCGCGTGTGGCTTGCGGCAGGGGCCAGGAACCTGGTCCATGACGAGCCGCCCATGACCCGGTTCCTGGCCGAGCAGCTCTCCACCGCTCACTGGTTCGACCAGCGCGAGACCCGCGAGGTGCTGGACTGGAAACCCGAGGTCGGGATCGACGAGGGCCTGGCGCGCCTCGCCGCCCACTACGGCGGCATCCCGTCCCGAAAATCCTCCTAAAAACAGGCGTACGTCCGTCATCCCGGGTAGGGTTCGGGTCCATCTCCAAGACTAGGTCGTGCCATCGATCGACTTGCGACATAGGGTCCGAATACGGCTATCTCCCAAGAAACTCGAAGAGTTGCTGTCTTCCCCTGCCGGTGGATTCCTCGCGCACGCCAGTATCGGGGCGCTCGTCAACCCAGTTGAATTGTGGATCGTCCTCAAGGACAGCGGTATCCATGTCGACCACTATCACCCATTGCGCATCGTATTTCGTCATGAGTTCAGCCCTGCGCCGGGGATCCGTACTGGCCTTGAAGAATTCCCTCGAATCGGCACGCCGTTGCTTCTCGACATCGCCAAGGAAGGGATCGGGCCACGCGGGCATCACGGTGAATATCCCATACGCCGGCGCCATGGCTCGAGCGTCCCAGTTGGTGGTCATCACAGAGTCCCCTGCCTCGGCGTGATTGGTCAACCATCGGTAGTCTCCTTTGGTCATGCGCGAGTCGAAAGTTTCATCCAGCGCCTCGGGGTAGGCGCCTGGCGCCAGGAGATTGACGAAGCCGCTTTGGAAGACCGCCCCGGCTAGGATGCCGAGGCATGCAGCTGCGGCATAGAAGCGCTGGATTTGCCTCCGACCCCGGCCAAGCCACTGGGCCACGGCAATACCCACGGCGATTTGGCTCAGCAGCGCCACCGGAGGGAAGATTCTGGCCAGGAAGTAGTTACCGCTCGCGCCTCCGTATACGAAGACGGCCAGGCAGATCAAAACGGTGAGAACCAAGGGGTCGGCTTTATCCTTAGCCAGTCGATACGCCAGCACAGGGACGGCGAAGAGTAATAAGGAATACCGCTTCACCAAGTCGGTGTAAAGAGGCTTGTGGACCGCATTGAATCCTTCCACGCCCCCGGTCGAGGACAGCAAGTTGAACCACGGCCAGACCAGAATTGACGCCAAGACAGCGGCCACGATCGCGCCAAAACAGATCAAAGTGGTCCGGGTAATTCTGCGGTGGTTCCTCGCCAGAAACAGCCCCGCGTAGATGCAAACGCCTATGGCCGTAAATTGGTGGGACAGCACGACCAATGTCCCTCCCGCGGCGATCGAGAGAGTGAGCGCCGCCCGCGATACCGAACGACTGGTTCCGTAGAGAAGTCTGTAGAGCCAAACCCAGAGCCACAGGCCCATGCCGACGGCAAAGGTCGATGGGTACGCAATGGACGCGATGAGGCTTGGGAACGAGATGAATCCACTCCAGTAGAAGAATCCGGTGCCCCAGAGGAAGAACACTGCTACCAGCGAAGCGACCGGCGCCGTCCGGTTGTCGGTCAGCGTACTCACAAAGGACCCGAAGCCAGTCAGGAACAGCACCAGGTTCACGAAGGCCCCGAGCTTAAGAACGACAAAAGTCCCCAACCCGGTGACTTTAGCCACGGCGGACCAGAACACCATGTACGGCGAAAAATAGGGGTTGCCCAGCCCGTCCTCGTTGACCATGGGATCCCGCGGGGCCCAGAAGTTCGCCTGCAGCTGTTCTAGGGTGGCTGCGTGCACGAACAAGTCGTTCAAGGCGGGGAGCATGACTATGACTGGGGTGAAGAAGGTTCCCAGAACCAGACAAGTCCACATATACGGGGTAAGAACTATCGGGGCGCGCACTTGATCAATATACGGAGCTCGCTCGTCTATGCCGAATCACCGAACGTCGCATTCCCAAGTCACGTTGTTCCCCGTTGGACTGCCAGCCCAACTTCCCAAGTACGTTTCCTTGGAACGTCACAGCCGAAATACCCAGATGAAGTACACCGGGGAACGAGCCTTGGCTGTCGTCAATGGAGGCCGTGCCCGCAGGGCGATCTGACCGCCAGTGGCGCTCCGGCACCACGGCCAATCCCGAACAATGGTGCCCATTGTCTGGAGGCCCCAAGGATCCCGGGCTAGGGTGGGGCCCATCGAGGCTCCGAAACCGAACCGACACCAAGGAGAACATGTCGATGCAACACGGCCCCGGGACCCATAACCCCAGCAGGCAACCCAGCCGGCCCGCGCATCCCCGGCAGCCGGGCAAACCGGTCCTGATGGTCACTTGGTCAATCAGGGAGGGCTTCGGCGGCATGACTGCCATGTGCCTCAAGCGCGCCGGAATGTTCCACGAACGCGGCGTGCCCAGCGCCGTGGTGACATTCGATGCCAACCCCCGGATTCAGGAGCTACGCACCACGCTGGTGGAAACCGGAAGGCTCCACCCCGAGGTCCCGCTGCTGAACCTCCACGACTTTTATGCCACACATGCCCCGAAACCGCCGACCGGGAAGCCGAAGACCTGGGCGCGCTCCCCCGAATGGGTCGAAAGTGGCAGGACCCTCCGTTCGGGAGAGAGCTCGCTCTTCCACATCGATTACGTGATGCCAAACCAGGAGACAGCCGCACTGCGCGATTACCACCGTCCCGACGGCACGGTGTACCTGGTCGACTCGACGCTTCCCGCCGGTGGCGATGCGCTGGAAACCTCGCGCACCCTGCTCCTGGTTGCCCCCGACGGGCGCGTTGCGGCCACGCTGGGCAGCCCAGCCAAGCTCTACCGCCGATTCCTCACCGACCTGGTGGACCTGTCGCACGCCGATGTGGTCATTGACAGCAAGTACTCCGCCGCCTTCCTCTGGGCATGGAAGCACCCCTCCGCCGTGAAATTCGTCAACTTCCACAGCACCCACGTGGCCGCCGGGCAGGATCCGCTGACGGGAAAACTGTCCACCGCCCACCAGAAGATCATCCAAAACCGCGATGCCTGGGACGGCATCACCTTCCTCACCGAATCCCAGCGCACCGCATTCGTTCAGCGTTTCGGGGAGTCCTCCAACACCGTGGCGATCAGCAACCCGGTGGACGGGCCGGAGACCCTGCCGGCCTTTGCGGCCCGCGAACCACACTCAGTTCTCCATGTCGGCCGTTTCACCATGGGCAAGAACATCGGCGACATACTGGAAATCATCAAAAAGGTCTCTTTGGAGGGGATCCCTGTCCATCTTGACCTCGTAGGTGACGGCGACCAGCGCCAAGCGCTCGAAGCACGGGTGCGCGCACTCGGTTCCGAAGAGCTGGTGACATTCCATGGCCACGTCAACGATGTGGGGCAACGTCTCGACCGGGCCCGCGTCCTGATGTTGTGCAGCAAGTTCGAGGGGCAGTCGCTGGCCATTCTCGAAGCCCAGGCGCATGGTTGCGTTCCGGTGGCCTACGACGTTGACTATGGTCCCCGGGACATGATCGAGAACAAGCGCAATGGATTCCTGGTTCCCTTCGGCGAGCAAGATGCCGCCGTGCGGGCGGTGGCCCGCCTGTTGTCGGACGACTCTCTCTGCGAGGAGATGTCCACACACGGATTCAGCGACTCGGGGAAGTACCGCAGCGACCTAATTTTTGGGCAATGGATGGACGCGTTGGACAGGGCAAGAACCAGCAAGGCCGACCGTGACGCCCTCGCCGCTGCCGGCGCACGCGTTGCGGGAATCAGGTTCCATCCGGACGGAGCCCTGGACCTAGAGGTGGACGTGGAGAATGCGCCGGAGAACCTGAACCACCTGTGGCTGGAAAGCAGGCAACGTGGCACCGCGGACACCGATGGGCGCCAAATCCAGCACCACCGCGGGAGCGACGGCACCTTCCATTTCCGCCTGCCTGCCGACCTGCGGGCGCAACAGCCCGACGGAGATGCCCTGGACCTCAACCTCGTCCTGGGCATCGGGGCAATGACTCGAACCATCCGATTGGGCGCAAGTCCCCAGATGCAGACCACGCCATACTTCACCGTCTACGGCAATCTGAGCCTGAAGTAGGCGGCCAATATGTTTCCCCCCATAGCCCTGGGCACCATGAATGCGTGGGCCATGGGCGGCGAGGCCGTGATGCCGGCGGAACATGCCTATCTTTGCCCCGGACTATGCCGGAGCATAGAGACCATGGAGCCCCTCACCATGCAATGCACAGTTGGGCGTGAAACGGTCTTTGGACCAACGAGCGGAGATGACAGCCCCGGACTCGGGCTGCGCGCCGACCGGCGCATGGGCAGGAAACCACGAAGGTAGCTGATGCAGACCAAAGACTGGCTTGGCCAACAACTCAAAACCGCAATAACCTCCAGGACCGGAGTCAAGACGCGAAGGTTGCTCGGACTGGGAGGCACCCATGCGGCCAACCACGAATTGGACCACATTCCGGTGCCCGGCGACGTGGTGGTCTATTTCAGCGACGTGGTAAACAAGTCCTACCAGCTTGAACAGTGGCTTCCGACGCTGGAATAACTCCATGAAACCCGCCGGGTGGTCTTGGTGTTTCGCAAGATTCCCACCATGCGGCACTTCCGCAAGTTGACCGACCTGCCAAAGATCTTCGTTCGGCGCCTGGACGACCTGGTCAATCTCTACGATTTCAACGATTTCAAGTTGTGCCTCTATGTCAACAACGGCGTGGCAAATTTCCAGTCCTTGAGTGCGTCCAGGCCGGTGCATGTCCACGTCAACCACGGCGAGAGCGACAAGCTTTCGATGGTCTCGAACCAGGCCAAGGCCTACGACCGGATCTTCGTCGCAGGGCCCGCTGCAATCGAGCGGCACCGCGCGGTACTGCTCGACTTCGACCTCGACCGGTTGGTTGCCGTGGGACGACCCCAGTTGGATACGCGTTTTGAATCCGTACTGCCGCCGTTCCACGGCAGGACCGTCATGTACGCCCCCACCTGGGAAGGGGAAAACGATGCGAACAACTACACGTCCATGGACCTTTTCGGCGAAGGAATCGTCGAGGCGCTCGTGGCGCTGCCCGATCTACGGGTCATCTACAAGCCCCATCCACGCATCACCACTACCACGACCCCGGCGATCGCCCACGCCGATGAGCGCATCCGCGAGATCCTCGAGGAACTCAACGCCACCGGCGGAAACCACCTGGTCGCCCCGACCGAAAACATCCTGGCGCTATTTGCCGACGTGGATGCCCTGATCACGGACGTATCGAGTGTGGGCCTTGACTACCTCTATCTGCACCCCGAGAAGCCGCTGATCCTCACCGATCGGCGCGACGACCCTGAAAAGCTCCACCGCGAAGTGCCCGTCAGCCGGGCCTGCCCGGTCATCAGTGAAACCACCCGGGACGAGATTCTGCCCGAACTGAAACCCCTGTTCGATTCTTCCGGCACCGAGCATCGACTGCAGATGCGCAAGTTCTATTTCGGGGACCGCGAGCGCGGATCCTCAACAAATGCGTTCATTGAGGCGGTAGGCAAGTTGATCGACGATCGTGCGGTTCTCCTGCGCTACTATGAGTTTCACGGCCAGGGCGCGGATTCGGGGGAAATCGATTAGCCGCACCGGGGCCGGAATACCGCCAGCACCCCGCCCCGGGGCTTGTTCGGCGTACCCACCACGCACCCATGAGAAGGCAGGCAATGGACTACGCCAAGGTTCGGAAATCGCTACGGCGCAGGTTGTCCAAGGTCGCCGCGAAGTTGCGCCAGTCCAGGATCCGGGAATCCGACACCGGTCCCAGCGCCAGCGCCGAGACCGCACGCGTCGCGGTCATCATCCCGGTCTTCAATTCCATGCCCTACCTTCGGGAGCTTCTGGATTCCCTGGAGGCCCAGGACCTGGATCCAGCATTGTTTGAGGTGATCGCCGTCGATGACGGTTCCACCGATCGCGGCGGCGCACTGCTTGACGCCTACGCAAAACGGCTGCCGAACATGCGACTCATCCGACAGCACAATAGCGGCTGGCCCGGCAAGCCGCGCAACGTGGGAATCGACGCAAGCCGATCCGACTACGTCTTCTTCTGCGACTCCGACGACCTTTTGGGCCCCGAGGCCCTGCGCAGGATGGTTGAGTTTGCCGACGCCCACGATGTCGACGTGCTGGCCCCCAAGCTGGTCGGCATCGGAGGCCGCCGCGTGGGAGCGTCTCTCTTTGCCTCCACCCACGTCGATGCCCCGCTGCGAACGATCGCCGCCACGCTCTCCCCGCAAAAAATGATCCGGCGCCGGCTGCTGGAGGAACACGGATTCCGGTTCCCCGAAGGCAAGGTCAGGCTGGAGGACGGGATGCTGCTCACCCGGTGCTACCTCGCTTCCCGCCGCAACTCCATCCTTGCCGACTACGACTACTACTTCATCCGCACGCGGCAGGTCGGCGCGAACATCAGCAGCGGCCGGGCCGAGCCCGAAGGCTACACCGAGTCGGTGGGCGCCATTGCCCGGATCATCAGGGAAGGACACCCGGATCCCGCGGTGGCGGACCAGCTGGTCCTGGACCTTTACCGGCGCAAGGCACTGCGGTTCTACGTCCCCGCTCGATACCGGGCCATGTCGACCGACAGACAGCGTCGCTGGGTGGCGGCCCACGCGCAATTCGTGCGTGAACACATTCCCCGGGAGCTGGAAGCCGAATTGGACTTTCCCTTCCTGCAGCGCTCCCGCCTGGTGCGGAACGAGGATGCGGCCGGGTTGTTGCGGTTGGCCACGACCGAGGACCATCTCAGGGCGGTTTGCCGGGTCGCCGATCCGAAGCCGAATGGACTCGAACTGCGGTTCGGGCTGCAGCCGACAGCGAACTATGAGGCAGTACACCTGATAGCCCAGGTCAGGGGCACGGAAACAACACACGCCTATGCCCTGAGGCCCGATGGCACCGAATACGTCCTGGATCTCCCTGCCCAGAAATTTGCAGGCCTTGACCACGTCGTGGCCGACCTCTTCGTGCGGCTGGACATCGACGGGGTTCGGGGGCCGTTGCGTCGGGTGGCGGCATCGGACGCCAGCCTGCCGCTGGAGCTCAACGGCACACGCGTCTACGCAACGGTCAACGGAAACCTCAGCGTCGATCGCCGCTGAGGGCAGGCCCTTTCCCTGTGCATGGCACCGGCACGGCGCGCTCCCCGTACGAGAACTGGCCCGTTTTGTATACTGGCCATCGCCCCGCGCTGAATAACGTCCCCGACCCCAAGGACCACCCATGCCGGAATTCCGGTCGTCACTGCCCCGTTTGTTCGCCCTTTCCCTCGCGGCAGCGCTGGTCGTCCCCCTTGCGGTGGCCGGTCCGGCCGCGGCAACCCCGGTGCCCGACACCGAGGCCGGTACCACCACGTCCAAGGCACCAGGCCAGAAGCCGCCTCCGGAATCGGGTGCCGCAACGCTGCTGGAATCGGCCCTCAAGCCGGCCACCAAGGACCTCGATGTCCCGGACGTCAATCCCGGGGCAGCCGCCGTGGCCGCCAAGGACATCCGCACGGAACTAAAGTCCGCGGCCAAGCTCACCGCCCCCGAGCGTGTCGAGTTGTCAGAGCAGGCACTCACGGCCGTTGGAATCCAGGCCCTGGATGCCCAGCTCGGCCAGGGCCAGCGGCGCATCGAGGAATCCGGCGACCCGAAGGCCCCTACCCTGGCGGAACTGGAGTCACTGGCTGCCGCCACCGAGGAGCTGGCCGCGACTTCGCCGGAACAGTTGGACGCCCCCGGCACAGAGACCGAACCGTCCTCCGAGACTAGCCCCACTGCCTCGGGTGCGGCCCTTGAACGCGGAGGTGCCTTCCCGGCGGGCATTTCCACCACCGGTGCCGCATTCGAGGCCACACCCGCGGGGGTGTCGGTCCCCGCGTCGCGCGAGGACCTGCGCACCTGGCGACCGCCGGGAGTCCTCGGCGTCGACGTCTCCCACCACCAGGGTGACGTCGATTGGGCCCATGCCTGGGGCAAGGGTGCCCGCTTTGCCTACATCAAGGCAACCCAGTCCTGGCCCACCACGCTGTTCAAGGATCCCAAGTTCGCCCAGAACTACACCGGCTCCGCCAACCAGGGGTTGATGCGCGGCGCCTACCACTTCGCCATGCCGGCCCACTCCTCGGGAGCCGCCCAGGCCAAGCAGTTCCTGGCCAACGGCGGCGGCTGGACCGCCGACGAAAAGACTCTTCCGCCCCTGCTGGACATCGAGTGGAACCCGTACACGGCAACCGCCTACTCCGCAGGCAAGGGCAACGTCTGCTACGGCATGACGCCTGCCCAGCTGGTCACCTGGATCAGCGACTTCGGGAACACCGTCAAGGCGGCGACCGGGCGCCTGCCCATGATCTACACCGCCCAGTCCTGGTGGGACAAGTGCACCGGCGACTCCACGGCCTTCAAGGGCTGGCCGCTGCATGTCTCGGTGTTCCCCACCGCGGAGGTTCCCAAGAACCCGCGCGAGCTGCCCGAGGGCTGGACGACATTCAACATCTGGCAGTACGCGTCCAACGCCGATCTGATCGGACCGGACAAGGACGTGGACGCCAACGTGTGGAACGGCGACCTGACTTCCCTGCGCGACTTCGCGCGCAACCGGCGCTCCACCCCGTACCGCTTGCTCACCAGCTACCTCGGCAACTACGTGCCGCCAACGCGCCTTGCCCCGGTCCGTCTCTACGGTGCCACGCTCTACGACACGCCCGTGGCGATCTCGCGACGGACCTTCCCCTCGACGACCTCGACCGTGGTCGTTGCCTCCGGCGAGAACTTCCCCGACGCACTTGCCGGATCCCCCTTGGCGACGCTGAAAAAAGCGCCGCTGCTGCTGATCAAGAAGGGGTCGATCCCCTCCTCGGTCGCCGCCGAGCTTCAACGCCTGAATCCCCAGAACATCTTGGTCTTAGGGGGCCCGATCGCCATCAGTGACGCGACCGTGACGAAGCTGAAGGCGTATGGACCGGTCACCCGGGTATGGGGCAATTCCCTCTATGACACCAGCTCAAAAATCGCCGCCAACTGGTCCTCGGCCCCGGCGGTCTTCCTCGCAACCGGCCAGCGCTTCGAGGACGCCATGTCGCTTGCCGCGGTGGCCGCCGGACGCAGGGCCCCGATGCTGCTGACCGCACAGTCCGCTGTCCCGGCCACGACGCTGGCCAGCCTCAAGCGGCTCAATCCCGCCCGCGTGTACCTGGCCGGCGGACCGCTGGCCATTTCCGCCGAGGCGGAGGCACAGGTGCGCCGTGCGGTGCCGAACGCAACGGTGATCCGGTACGGGGGCAGGACCCTGTACGACACCAGCGCGCTCATCGCCAAGGCCTTCTGGTCCCGCGGGTCCCAGCGCCAGTTCATTGCCACCGGGGCCCGTTTCCCTGACGGCCTCACCGGGGCCGTGGCCGCCGGGTACAACGGGGCACCGTTGCTGCTGGCCCAGAAGACTTGCCTCCCGTCCTCGGTGTCCAACGCATTGGTCTCGATGAAGGGCTGGACCAACGTGCTGCTCGGCGGCCCGCTGGTGCTGGACTCGACGGTCGCCTACCGCGCGGATGGGACGCCGAACGTCTGCTGACGGCGCCGTCTTCCGCCGGGCAAGCGGCGCATGATCGGAATTGTCCTGGTCCGCGGCCCGGAATCATTTTCTTCCCCGACGGCGACAAGGCCCCAACCAATTTGGTTGGGGCCTTGTCGCAGGCGCTCAATTCCAGGTGGCGCCCGCCTAGACAGCGGCCAGGCCGCGTTCTCCGGTGCGGACCCGGATCACTTCCTCAACATGGGTCACCCAGATCTTCCCGTCCCCGGCGCTGCCGGTGTTGGCGGTGGAGATCAGAACGTCAAGGATGTCGTCGCAGGTGCTCTCTTCCACCAGGATCTCGAGGCGAACCTTGGGGAGCAGGTCGACCGTGTATTCCGCCCCGCGGTAAACCTGGGTGTGGCCGCGCTGCCGGCCGTAACCACTGGCCTGGCTAATGGTCATTCCCTGGACGCCGTAGGATTCAAGCGCGTCGCGGATCTCGTCGGTCTTTTCGGGCCGGATGATGGCTGTCACGAGTTTCATGCCTTGACCTCTTCCTTGGCTCGGTCTGCGGACTTCAGGTGTGCGGAGGTGGCCGGGTGCGGAACGAAGGTTCCGCCGGTGCCCAGGCCGCCGAACTCGTAACCGGTTTCGGCGTGCTGCATCAGGTCGATGCCGGCGATTTCCTCTTCGGTGCTGATGCGGAAGCCCATGAACTTGTGGATTGCCAGGCCGATGATGGTTGTCATGATGGCCGTGAAGGCCATGACCACGACGCAGGCAACGATCTGGGCCCAGAGCTGGGCGAGTCCGCCGCCGTAGAACAGGCCGCCGCCCTCGCCGTCAACTGGAAGGGCAACGAAGCCCAGGGCGAGGGTGCCGATGATCCCCGAAACCAGGTGCACACCGACCACGTCCAGGGAGTCGTCGTAGCCCCAGCGGTACTTCAGCCCCACCGCGAGGGCGGAGGCAACGCCGGCAAGAAGGCCAAGGCCGATCGCAGCGACCGGGCTGATGTTGGCGCAGGCGGGGGTGATGGCCACCAGTCCCGCGACGATGCCCGATGCCGCTCCCAGGGAGGTGCTGTGCCCGTCGCGGATGCGTTCAACCACGAGCCAGCCCAGCAGTGCGGCCGAAGGGGCTGCGAGCGTGTTGACCCAAATCAGGCCGGCTTCCTCGGCGGTGCTGGCCGCTCCGCCGTTGAACCCGAACCAGCCGAACCAGAGCAGGGCGGCACCGAGCATGACGAAGGGGATGTTGTGCGGGCGCTGGCTGGGATCCTTGGCAAAGCCGCGGCGCTTGCCGAGGATGAGTGCGAGGATCAGGCCCGCCACGCCGGCGTTGATGTGGACCACGGTGCCGCCGGCGAAGTCGATGGCCTCCCCGACCACGGAGCCGATGGCCCCGTCCTCACCGAGGATGCCGCCGCCCCAGATCCAGAAGGCGATGGGGGCGTAGACGAGGGTCACCCAGACGGGGACGAAAACCATCCAGGCGCTGAACTTGGCACGGTCGGCAATGGCGCCGGAAATCAGCGCAACGGTGATGATCGCGAAGGTCGCTCCGTACCCGGCGGCGATGAAGCCATCGGTGCCGAGCATTGATCCCATCCCGAAACCGTCTGCGGGGTTTCCGAACAAGCCGGCAACGTTCGCGCCGCCGCCCGAAATGGAGTTGCCCCAAAGCACCCACACCACGGTGACGAGCGCGATGGCCGAAAAGCTCATCATCATCATGTTCAGTACGCTCTTGGCCCGGGTCATTCCGCCGTAGAAGAATGCCAGTGCCGGGGTCATCAGCAGGACGAGTGCGGCGCACACCATCATCCATACCTGAGTCGTTGTTAGCTCCATGTCTAACGCCTCCCTGAATCGTTTGCGAGTGTTTCCCGACTGATTCAAGGATTCCCTGACGGTGTTACGTCCAACACGACCAACCGTTTCGTGGCGGTTACCGAATTCGCCTGGAGGTAAAAGGAAGGTGTCCCCCATATTTCGGCGTTGTTTCGGGAACGCGGGTGGCATGGCGAAGGCGGCCGCGGATATACCGTGGCCGCCTTCGCCATGCCCTAAGCCCTTCGGCTAAAGACCGGGCACTGCATCAATGATCCTCTTTTCCAACGGATCGGTGATTGACCGGGCAAAGGTCGCGGTGAGGTGGGAAGCATCGAAATACGGAACCACCGAGCCGATGACCGCAGGACACGTATCTTCGTTGCAGAAGTACTCAGTCATGTCCAGGGTGCTCACGTAGGGAAAGTCGCTCTCCTCTGCGGCGCTGGCAAGGGGATCAAGCGATTTCCATGACTTGGGTGTTCCGGAGCAGTCGTTCATCGCGGCTTTGCTGGTAGCCAGGCAGTCAGGAACATTCTTCACGGTGTTCCCCGGGTATGGCGAATCGCGGATCACCACGATAGGGGCCTTCGCCGATTCCCAGTCCGCAAGATAGCTGGCGTAACCCGCCTTGGCAGGCTTTTCGGTATTCTTCATCTCGTATCCCTGCACCGGGAGGCCCTGGCGGTTCGACGTAATGATGAGATCGAACTTACCGCCTGCGGTTTGTTCCTTGACCCAACGCCCATATTCAAGGCATCCATCTGCCTTGGCCTGGGAATCCAGGGCAATCGGGGCATCCGAAGGCGCGCAGATGGAAGCAATATAAGTGGTGATGGTCCATCCCCGGCGGTCGGCAATCTCAGTCAGAGCCGGCAGCCATTGTCCGGCATGTGAATTGCCGGTGAGCGCAACCTGGATCTTGCCGTCGCCATAAGTACAGACGGGCCGCTCGCTATAGTCGCCATTGGACCAGCAATCGTCAGCATACGCCTGGGACTTGTCGTTCTTGGCAGCTGCCGGCGAGGGGACCATTGGCGATGCACCGGTGTTGGCGCAGGAGTTCACCATCGCCGCGGCGCCGAAACATTCCACGCCGACTTCAGCCTGCACACGTTGGATTTCGGTCGCCAGCTTGTCACCGGTTTCCTCATTGCTCGACCCGGCATTGACCATGACGGCTCCGAGGAGACCCAGGATTACAGTCCCGGCCAACAGGAATCGCCCTCCGGTCAGGATCCTGCCCGTGTCCAGGCGGGCGCGGAAGCGGTCCTCCACATAGCGCTTGGTGATCATTGAAAGGACGATTGTCGCCGCGAGGATTGCGGCCTTGTCCAGCAGGCCGAGCTCTCCACTGTAGAACGGCAAGAATACGATAAGCGGCCAATGCCACAGGTAGATCGAATACGAGTGGTCGCCGAGGAAGCGCGACACCGAATGGCCCAGCAGGCCATTGGGCGAGTGGGCATGAGAAGCGTTGGCCCAAATCACCAAAGCTGTGCCAAGGACGGGCAAGGCCGCGGCATAGCCGGGGAAAGGGGTGGCACCGCTGTAGGTGACACCTGCATAGGCGATGGCCAGCAACCCGATCCAGGCGAGGAAGGCGTTGAACCTCGACCGACGCAGCATCGTGCTTGCTGCGGGAAGCACGGCCGCCAAGGCGCCGACGGCGAGTTCCCAGGCACGGGTAATGGTGGAGAAGTAGGCAATTCCCGGATCGGTCACGGTGGAGATGGAAGAGAAAACCAGCGAGGCCACCACTATCAGGGCAATGCCGGTCGCGACCACCACCCCGGTATTTTTGCGCAGCATGACAGCCAGGGCCACCAGCGCGGCAATGATCACCGGCCAGAAAAGGTAGAACTGTTCCTCAACGGACAACGACCAGAAGTGCTGGACCGCCGATACGGCGTTGTCTGCTGCGAGGTAGTCCACGCTGGTTGACGCCAACCGCCAGTTCTGGACGTAGAAGGTCGAGGCAACGATCTGGCTGGCCCAATCCTTCCACACAGTCACCGGGGCAAACAGCGGAATGGCGGCCAACGTGGCCCCCAAGACCAGGAAGGAGGCGGGCAGCAGTCGCTTGACCCGCCGCATCCAGAAGGCCACCAAGTCCGACCACGACTTCGGGGGACGCTTCATCAGGTGCGAGGTGATCAGGAATCCGGAGATCACAAAGAAAACGTCGACGCCTATGAAACCGCCGGTCAGTCGCTGTGGCCACAAGTGGTAGACGACCACCAGGGACACCGCGATGGCACGGAGTCCCTGGATGTCGCCGCGGAAGTTCTTGGACACCCCTTGCTTTGTTCCCCCGAGCACTCCAGGGTATGTTCCCGGGGCGCTCGGCTCGGCGAAATGCCGGCCCTTGACTTGGGTGGTTCCTTGCGTTTCTTGAATCATTTGTCCTTAGTCCAGCAGTGCGTCGACGAACGCCGCTGCATCGAATGGCGCCAGGTCGTCCGGTCCCTCGCCCAGGCCGACCAGCTTGACCGGCACGCCGAGCTGGCGCTGGATGGCGACAACGATGCCGCCCTTGGCGGTGCCGTCGAGCTTTGTCAGCACGATGCCGGTGACGTTGACGACCTCGGAAAAGACCTTGGCCTGGTTCAGGCCGTTCTGGCCGGTGGTTGCATCGAGGACGAGGAGGACCTCGTCCACAGTTGCCTTCTTTTCGATGACGCGCTTGATCTTTCCCAGCTCGTCCATCAGCCCGACCTTGTTCTGTAGCCGGCCGGCGGTGTCGATCATGACGATGTCGACTTCCTGCTCGATGCCGGCGGTCACTGCCTCGAAGGCCACGGAGGCGGGGTCGGCGCCATCGATGTCGGACTTGACGGTGGGAACGCCCACGCGGTCCCCCCAGGTGGCCAGCTGCTCGGCGGCAGCGGCGCGGAACGTGTCGGCCGCACCCAGGATGACGTCCTTGTCCTCAGCGACCAACACGCGGGCTAGCTTGCCGATGGTCGTGGTCTTGCCGACGCCGTTGACGCCGACCACCATGATCACGTTGGGGCGGTCCGCGTGGCGGACGGGGATGAAGTTTCGGTCCATGGTCGGGTCGACCAGCTTGATGAGTTCCTCGCGCAGCATGTCGTGGACGCGCTGTGGGTCCCGGCTGCCTTCGACTTTGACGCGCTCGCGCAGGGCGTCCACGAGCTCGAGGGTTGGCTCGGTTCCCAGGTCGGCCAGGAGCAGGGTCTCCTCGATTTCGTCCCAGACGTCCTCGTCGATCTTGTCCTGGCTCAGCAGGGCCAGCAGGCCCTTGCCCAGGACGTTGTTCGACTTCGTCAGTCGGGCCCGCAGGCGTGCCAGGCGACCCTGGACGGGCTCGGGGACGTCGATGGGGACGAAGACCTTGCCGGCGGCTTCCTCGGCGACCTCGGTCTCCGGGGCTTGCGGCGTATCCACCGGGGCGCCCGTTTCGGGGGCCTCGGTGGTGGGTGCTTCGGCGGTGAGGGTGGGCGCTGGGTCGTTGGCGTCGCGTGGACCGGTGTACGTTCCCTTGGGTGCCTTCCGGCCCCGGACAAGGAAGAAGGCAGCACCAATACCGACGACGGCAACCACTGCTACGAGGACAATGATCAAGTTAAGTTGTTCTGACACCGTCCTAGCTTCTCACAGACTAAACTTGTCTTACTTATGCCAAAGAATGCCTCGACCCCCAATTTCCCGAAAAAGTCGGTTAATGCCGACTTGCGGAAACTGCCGTCGGTACCCCGTGAAATCCGCGTGCTTGTCGCGGCCGCCTTCGTTGTCGCCCTCGGATTCGGGCTCATTGCCCCGATCCTGCCGCAATTCGCCACGAGCTTTAATGTCGGCGTTGCGGCGGCGAGCGTCATTGTCAGCATCTTCGCCTTCGCCCGCCTGGTTTTCGCCCCGGTAAGCGGCAAACTGACAGACTGGCTGGGAGAGCCTGCCGTATACGTCACCGGCGTGCTGATCGTCGCCGCCTCGACCATCCTCTGCGGCTTTGCCCAGTCCTACACGCAGCTGCTGATCTTCCGCGGCCTGGGCGGCCTGGGCTCGACCATGTTCACCGTCTCGGCCATGGCCCTGATCGCCCGCATGTCACCGCCCCAAATCCGCGGCCGCATCGCCGGGCTGTATTCCGGCTCCTTCCTGCTGGGCAACGTCGCAGGCCCGGTACTCGGTTCCCTTGCCGCGGGCATGGGCTTCCGGATCCCGTTCTTCATTTACGGCGGGGCACTCGTGGTCGCGGCCTCTATTGTCTATTTCTCCCTGTCCCACTCGCGCCGCGCAACCGTGAAGACGGCTGCGGAAAAGGCAGCTCCTGTGGCCGACCGAATACCCCTGTCCGAGGCCTGGGGCGCGGCGTCTTTCAAGGCGGCGTTGGTTTCCGGCTTCACCAATGGCTGGATGGCCTTCGGCGTGCGGATGTCCCTGATTCCGCTCTTTGCCGTCGCCGCCTTCGCCTCGCAGGGCACGCTGCTCGCAGGCCTGGCGCTGGCGATCTTCGCCGTGGGTAATGGTGCGGCCCTGACCGTGGCGGGCAGGCTCACCGACACCTACGGCCGCCGCCTGCCGATCCTGGTCGGGCTGACCGTTGCCTCGCTGGCCACCGCCGCCATCGGCTGGGTCGACACCATTCCCCTATTCATCGCCTTGTCGGTCATCGGGGGCCTCGGGACCGGGCTGATGGGGCCGGCACAGCAGGCTGCCATCGCTGACGTGGTCGGCCAGGGCCGCAACGGCGGAAAGGTCATGGCCACCTTCCAGATGGCAACCGACTTCGGTTCCATCATCGGTCCGATCCTGGCCGGTCTGATCGCCGACCGGGCAGGTTTCGGGTGGGCATTCACTGTCAGTGGCGCCCTGGGACTGATGGGGGTCATTGCTTGGCTCCCGGTCAGGGAAAGGCGCGAGGCGACCGAACAAACCTCCCAGAAACGCTAATCCCGGACTTGTGCAGGGCCGCGAACACTTTCCCGGCAGTGCACAGCGCCCCTCACCAGTCGTCACCGGGAGGGGCACAGGAAGGTACGTGCACAGCGTGGAGGTTACCGCAGCGCTGGGATCTCGGCTCGGTATTGCCCGCGCAGCGGTCCCTCTGCAGGAGCCACGGGCAGGGCGTCGCGCAGTAGTTCCAGGTCTATGTGCAGTTCCGGGAGCGTGGCCTGCGCCGCGAAGGCGGCAAGGTCGGTGGTGGCCAGCTGTTCCTTGGAGATCCGCACGCGACTGACCGCGTTGCGGTCCAGGCACGTGAAGAAGTCCTCGAACTTGAAGTCCTTGCCACCGAGTTGGTGGTCCGTCACGTCCAGCCACACCCACGGCACCCCGTAGGCCTGGGCCACGATCAGTCCGTGCAGCGAGCTGGAGACCACGGCACTTGCCCCTGCCAGCTGCTCGACGACGGTCTTGACGTCGCCGCGTACGTCAACGAGTCGTCCGCCGATTCCCTGCAGGTCGAGCTGCGGCAGGTGCACGTAGTGCGGGACCACTGCCACCTGACCGTGCGGTGCCTCGGCCGGGTGAATGATGTCGGGCAACAGCAGTGCCGGGTCCCCGTACACCTCAGGGACGTCCCACCCGAGCGACTCCTGCAGTTCGCGACGGGTCTCCTTGCCGCGCACCGCGTGGATCTTCACGCCCTTGAGTGCCGAGCGGACCTCGATCTCCTTGGCGGTCAGCGGGCGCATCAGGCCGCTGCCCCAGACATCGACGTTGTTGCGGGTGACCCTGTGCAGGATCGAACCGACGCTGTAGAGCACCCGGCCGCCGACCCCGGGCCGGTCGGATTGCACGGGCTGGCGCCCGGTGTACGCCTGGACGAGCTGCGGGCCGATCCAGTCGCCGAAGTTGAACTTGGCCGAGTACCAGTGCATGGCCACGGTGCTGCCCGGGGCGAAGTCGCCTGCCTCTTCCTGGCGGCGAAGGGCCAGTGCGGTTCCGGCGGCCCGTACGATGGCCTCGGACAGCAGGCCGACCGCAACCCCGCGTTCCAGGGTGTGCATCGGGTTGCCGGCCGCGTCAAAGCCAACGGACGCCTTGGTGATGAACACGTCGTTGAGCCATTTGAGGGCGGCGGCGTTGAGTGCGACAAAGCCGACCATGTAGCCGGTGGCGTCCGGCACGGCACGCACGGCGACAGTGGATCCGAGGATCGGCAGCGTCGCGCGCACGGCCTCCTGGCTGGTGGTGAAGCTGGTGAAGAGCCCTTCCGCATCGGGCCTGTTGGCCAATTCCGATACCAGCAGTCGCATCGTTCCAGCATTCATCAAGTCAAGCTCTTTCGCCCAGGGTGTCAGTGGACCGCAGCGCGGTCCACGCGTTCAATCGGAAGCCACCCGTGGCGGCCCCGGGTGACCAGCCTACCAAGAGCCGCGCATGGTTTCGGTCAGGAAACCGTCAGACGGCCTTGCGCACATCGATGCTGAGGAACCCGTGTGCCGTGCGGTAATAGCGCACCTTGTTTGAATCGGCGCTGGGGATTTCGCCGTCCATCGCGACACGCCGCAGGTCGGTGGCCTCGGCATTGTACGAGAGCCAGACGTTGCCCAGGCGCTGCAGGGCTGCGGCCAGCGCAGCACTGTCCAACTCGGCGTGCAGCAGTCCGCCATGCCCGGCCACCAGTGGAATACCGGTTTTCTGGCCCGTGTCCCGGTCCTCGACGACGAGATCGTGCGCGGTGCGGTCCGTCGCGTAGCTCCGAATCTGTAGTTGGGCGCCGGAAACGGTGGCGTCCAGCGTGACCAGATCCGGGTTGCGGGCGCTGGCGAGATCGGCCTCTGCCAGCTGCACTAGCTCGTCAAGCCGTCCGGCACGGATCGCGTCCACCCGTACGCGGTGCACGCCTTCAAACAGGCCGGTGGTTTCCGCCGGCAGGAACCGCTCCAGAAGCTGCGCGTGCGCAGCCACCCACTGGCCGCGCCCCTCGTCGTCGTAGTCCAGGAAGCGCTTGCCTTCGTAAAACCGCAGGCCCTTGCGGATGAACAGTGCAGCCACCAACGCCCGTGCGCGCTCGGCATCGGCGACGTGTTCGGTCACGATCCGGGCGATTTCGCTGAGCGAGCCGACATAGCCCAGCGGCTCGATGAGCCGAATGCTGATGTTTTGCCCGTCACTGCGTGAACGCGCCTGGTAATAGTCGTAGTCGGAGAGGATCGAGATGCGCCCGGCCGCCATGTAGGCCTCGGTGACGGCCATGCCGTCCTCCAGACGCACCGGCTCCTCCTTGAAACGGATCCCCTGCTCGATCATGATCGACCGGCGGATGAGCTTGATGGGGTTTAGCGAGCGCAGCGCGACCTCCAGCGGGGTGTCAAGACGCGTCGCCCGGTAAAGCCCGGACATGACCTTGCGCCCGCCCAACCCGACCATCTTGGGAATCAGGATATCCACGTCGTGACGTTGGGCGTACTCTGCCATGCGGCGCAGCGCCTCGCGTCCCAGCACGTCGTCGCCGTCGCAGAAGAAGACGTAGTCACCGCGGGCGATGTCTACGCCGACGTTGCGGGGCTTGCCCGGCCACCCGCTGTTCTCCTGGTGGACCACGCGGAAGTTCGCGTTGCGCTTGGCATAGACGTCCAGGATCTCGCCACTGTAGTCTGTCGAGCCGTCATTGACGGCGATGACCTCAAAGCGGTCTTTGTCCATGTCCTGGCCCTCGAGCGAGTTGAGCAACTCCGTAAGGTAGGGCATGGTGTTGTAGACCGGGATGATGACGCTGATGACACAGCCGTCCGCGCCGGCACCGGCTGTTTCCGTTACCGCCTGCGCGCTGAATTCCGGCAGCGCAGGAACCGCCGATTCGGCCACCGAAACCGCAGCGGAGGATGGAGCCACCTCGACCGGCTTCATGGACTTCGTTTCTCTGGCCCGCGACGAATTCCTGCCAAAACCGAACAAGCCCATGCCCACCCTTTAACGTATGAATCGAAGATTGACAAGCATCATATCAGCTCGGCATCGTGCGCCAGCCGGTCGATGCGCTGGCTAATGACCATGGAAACGCCGTCCCCGCGCATCGTGACGCCATAGAGCGCGTCGGCGACCTCCATGGTGCGCTTTTGGTGCGTGATCACAATGAGCTGGCTCGATTCGCGCAGCTCCTCGAAGATCGTGATCAGCCGGCCCAGGTTGGTGTCGTCCAGGGCCGCCTCCACCTCGTCCATGACGTAGAACGGGGAGGGCCGGGCCTTGAAGATGGCCACCAGAAGAGCAACGGCGGTCAGCGACCGCTCGCCTCCGGAGAGCAGGGAAAGGCGCTTGATCTTCTTGCCCGCCGGGCGTGCCTCTACCTCGATGCCGGTGGTCAGCATGTTCTCCGGGTCGGTGAGGACCAAACGTCCCTCTCCCCCGGGGAAGAGCCTGCCAAAGACGCGCTCGAACTGTGCCGCGGTGTCCTCATAGGCCTCCGTGAAGGCACGCTCGACCCGCTCGTCGACGTCTTTGATGATGTCCAGCAGGTCCTTGCGGCTCTTCTTCAGGTCCTCGAGCTGCGAGGTCAGGAACTGGTGGCGTTCCTCGAGCGCGGCAAACTCCTCCAGCGCCAGCGGGTTGACCCGTCCCAGCGCCGAGAGATCCCGTTCGGCCCGTTTCAGCCGTTTTTCCTGCTCCACCCGGTCGAACGGGATTCCCTCGGGAATTTCGTTCCCCTCGTCGTCGACTTCCTGGCGAAGGGCCGCCCATTTGTCGTCCTCGGCCGCCGGCTGCGGCACCGGCAGGTGCGGTCCGAAGTTCTCGATCAGGTGCTCGCTGGTCAGTCCGAGTTCCTCGATGGACCGGTTCTCCAGCGTCTCGATGCGCATGCGCTGCTCGGCGCGTGCCAATTCGTCGCGGTGCACCGAGTTGGTCAGCTCCGCCAGCTCGTGGCCCAGCTTGTCGACCCTGCCGCGGACCACTGACAGCTCCGCCTCCAGTTCCTCGCGGCGTGCCTGGAATTGTTCCCGTTCCCTGTCGGCAAGCTCGATGGAAACATCCATGAAGGAGACGACGCGCTCGACCTTTGCCGAGACCTCGCGGGCAGCAATTGCCTGCTTGCGGCGAATCTCGGCCCGGCGTTGCGCCTCCGCACGCGCGCGGCGTTCGGTCTCCGCGGCGCGCTTGAGCGACTCGACACGGCCGCGCAGCGCGTTGGCCCGCTCCTCCGCGCTGCGCAGCGCCAGGCGCGCGTCAAGTTCCTTCTGGCGGGCGGCGGCCGCTGCCGCGGCCAGTTCGTCACGCCGGTCGGTCTCGGGTTCGTGGTCCTCGGGGGCCTCCTGGGCCATGTCCAGGCGCTCGATGAGCTCGGCGAGCTTCTCCTGCTCCACCTCAAGCTTCTCCTGGGCCACCGCGATTTGCTGTTCGAGGCGTTCGCGTTCCCCCTGCCCCTGGCGCAGCAGCGACCCCAACTGTTCCATTCGCTGGGCCACAGCCGAAATCCTGGCATCCGAATCGTGCAACCGGCTCAGCGCCGAGTCGGCCGCTTCCTCTGCGGACATGAGCCTGGCCGTGAGGTCGGCTGCCTCAAGGCGCAGGGCGCCGAGGCTTTCCTCGACCGCTGCAAGCTCGGCGGCCGTTTCCGCGATTGCAGCGGTCTGTTCGATCAGTGAGGGAGCAGCAGTGGTTCCGCCGCTGGCAGAGCCGGCGGTGAGAATGTCGCCGGCCAATGTCACTGCACGGGCGTTCGCATCGTGTGCCAGAAGCTGCTGCGCCTCGGCAAGGTCGGTGGCAACCACCGTGGCTCCCAGCAGGTGCGCCAGCGTGCCGCGCAAGGCCTCGGGTGCGCTGATAACGTCCAGCGCATGTTTCCCGAAGGGGGCCGGGGATGTGTTGTTGGCGGCCGCGTCAAGGTTGCCGCTCACCAGGTGGACGCGACCCCCGTCCGCTTCCCGGAGTCCTCCAAGAATTGCCAGCGCGTGGTCCAATTCCTCCACCGCTATGGCCTCGGCAATCGGACCCAGGGCAGCCGCCACGGCGACCTCGAATCCAGGTTCGACTTCCAGATATTGCGAGAGGCGACCCATCAAACCATCGTGCCCGCCGGCCAAGACGTCTTCCGAGGCATCCTTGCGGATGGCACCCTCACGCAAGGCCTCAAGCCTTCCACGCAGGGAACCCAACCGCGTGGCAAGTTCCTGTTCCCGTTTGCGCTGGGAATCCATGGTTGCAACCAAAGCCTCGTGGCGGTCGGCGGCGTGTTCATAGGCCGTGTCAAGGTCCTCCTCGCCGTCCTGGACGGAGGCGGCCTGCTGCTCCAGGGCGGCAAACTCGTTGGCCGTGCCCTCGCGGCGCGCAGCCCAACCCTGGAGCGACTCGCGCAAACGGCCCAGCTCGCCCTCGGCGGCCTCGACCTTGCTGCGGGAGGCGCCCACCTGGCCGGCGAGCCTGGCCAGTCCTTCCCTGCGGTCAGCGGCAACCCGCAGCTCGTTGGTCAAGCGCTGCTGTTCGGCATGGGCCGCTTCCTCGGCATCCGACTTGGCCTCGAGTGCTTCCTCCAGCAGGTCCTGGCGCATCTCCAGGTTTTCCTCGAGTTCCTCCAGCTCATCGCGCAGGCGCTCGGCCTGGGCCTCCAGGCGGTCGGGGTCGCGGCTTGGGTCAAATTCAACGCCGTCGGAACCCAGCAAGCGGGAACGTTCGGCCGACAGCGCTCCCAGGGAGCGGAATCGCTCGCGGGTCGAGGTCAGCCCGAACCACAGGTCCCGGGCCTTGTTCAGGGCCGGGGTGGCATGGGCCGCGGCCACTTCAAGTGTGGTGAGTTCTGCGCGGGATTCCTCGAGCCGACCCTGGACCACTTGCTGTGCGGCGCGTTGCTCGGCCTCGTCGGCTATGTCCTTGTCAAGGGCAGCTCGCAGGGTCACCAGGTCATCGGCCATGAGCCTGGACTTGGCGTCCCGCACCTCGAACTGCACGCTCTGGGCCCGGCGGGCGATCTTGGCCTGCTTGCCCAGGGGCGTGAGCTGCCGGCGGATCTCAGTGGTCAGGTCCTCGAGCCGGTTCAGGTTTCCCTGCATGGCGTCGAGTTTTCGCACGGTCTTTTCCTTGCGCCGACGGTGCTTGAGCACCCCGGCCGCCTCTTCGATGAATCCGCGGCGGTCCTCGGGCGTGGCGTGCAGGATCCGGTCGAGCTGGCCCTGGCCGACGATCACGTGCATTTCACGGCCCAGCCCGGAGTCGGACAGAAGTTCCTGGATGTCCAGGAGCCTGCAGGAATTCCCGTTGATCGCGTATTCGGAGCCGCCCGCGCGGAACAGCGTCCGGGAGATGGTGACCTCGGCGTATTCGATGGGCAGCGCGCCGTCGGCGTTGTCGATCGTCAGGGAGACGTGGGCCCGGCCGAGCGGGGCGCGGCCGGAGGTGCCGGCGAAGATGACATCTTCCATCTTGCCGCCACGCAGGGTCTTTGCCCCCTGCTCCCCCATGACCCAGGCCAGGGCGTCCACGACGTTTGACTTGCCCGAACCGTTGGGACCGACCACTGCCGTGACACCCGGTTCGAATTCGAAGGTCGTTGCCGAGGCAAACGACTTGAATCCGCGAACGGTGAGTGTTTTCAAATGCACGTGGAAGCGTCCTGGGTTTTTGGTGGCTAAAGTGGTCGGAGGGCTGGCCTCCATCCTATCGAGTCGCCTTGGCTCAACGGCGTAGGTCAGGCCCTGCAGACAGGTATTTTCATCAAGAATGCTAGGAGAAGACCCCTTGAAGAGTCTTTTGGCCATTGATTCATGGCCTTCGACACACGCGGCCTCGGCCGTGGTTGCCGCCGACGGTGCCGTCCTGGGCTCACACGGTGACGTCGACCGCCGCTTTGCGCTGGCTTCGGTCACGAAGCTGCTCAGCTCCTATGCATTCCTGGTGGCGTTGGAGGAGGGCGCCTTCGAGCTCGATACCCCGGCCGGACCGGAAGGTTCCACCGTAAAGCACCTCTTGGCGCACACCTCCGGCTACGACTTTGCCGAACGAACGGTGCGCTTTGCCCCCGGGGCCAGGCGGCTGTATTCGAATGTCGGCTTTGAGGTCCTTGCCGAAACCCTAGAGAAGGCCACGGAGATGAGATTTGCCGACTACCTGGGTGAGGCCGTCCTGCAGCCACTGGGCATGGCGGGCACCTCCCTGGACGGCAGCGCCGCAGCGGACGGCGTTTCCACGCTCGGCGATCTCGTGGCTTTTGCGGCCGAGCTGCAGAGCCCGACCCTGCTGGATGTGCAGACCCATTCCCAGGCCACGCACGTGGTGTTCCCGGATCTTGCCGGGATCCTTCCGGGCTACGGACGCCAAAGGGACAACACCTGGGGCCTGGGATTCGAAATCCGTTCGGAGAAGTCCCCGCACTGGACCGGCCTGCTGAACTCGCCGGAAACCTATGGGCACTTTGGCCAGGCGGGGACGTTCCTGTGGGTCGATCCGGCATTGGGCGCGGCATGCGTGACACTGACCGACAAGCCGTTTGGGCCTTGGGCCGTCGAAGCGTGGACTCCATTCAACGACGGCGTCGTTTCCGAGATCCAGGGCCGCTAGCGGTCGAGTCCCGCTGGGCCAATCAGCTCAGCGGGGCTTGCGCTGGCACCTGGCGCAGCTGTAGGAGGAGCGTCCCATGAAGGGATCCCGCCTGATCACCGAGACCAGGCCTTCCTCGGCACAGCGTCGGCAATCCTTGCCCTCGCGGCCGTAGGCGTTGAGCGATCTGTCGAAGTATCCGGAGGCACCGTTGACGTTTACATACAGTGAGTCGAAGCTGGTGCCGCCGGCATCCAGGGCACGTCCCATGACCTCGACGAGGGCAGCGTGAAGACGCGCCACGTCGGGTCGCCGGATCGTTGCGGTGGAGCGCAGCCCGTGCAATTTGGCAGCCCAGAGCGCCTCGTCCGCATAGATGTTCCCCACACCGGAAATCACCTGTTGGTCGAGAATGGCGCGCTTGAGCTGGGTATTTTTCCTGCGCAAGGCCTGGTAGAGGGCCTCGGGCGTGGAGGCGGGGTCCAAGACATCTCGGGCAATGTGTGCCGCGGCTTGTGGAACCCACGGAAGCTCCGAACCCATGCCCCCGGGAAATTGGTCATCGGTGGGCACCAGTTGCGAGAGAAACATCCCGCCAAAGATTCTTTGGTCGATGAAACGCAGTTGGTTGGGCTTGGTCGCCACGGGAGAGAGCCCGAGGCGGACCTTGAGGTGCTTCTCGTCCGGCGCGGCGGGCTCCTCCACCAACAGTTGCCCGCTCATGCCCAGGTGGGCAACCAGAGCGCTCGGCGTGGGCAATCCGTCCAGGAGCAGCCAAAGGAATTTTCCGCGGCGTACGGCGGCGCCGATGCGGGTGTATGTGAGGCTTGCGGCGAAGTCGGCTGGGCCCTCGACGTGTCGGCGAACTGATCGCGGATCCACGACCTGGACCGATTCGACGGTCCGGCCGACGACCCAGTCGTCCAGGCCGCGTCGAACCACCTCGACTTCCGGCAGTTCGGGCATTGCTTACTTGGCCTTGGCGGTGTCGTCCTGGGGGCGAACCATTTTCCAGGTTGCCGCGGCCGATTCCTGCTCGGCTTCCTTCTTGGAAGGTCCGCTTCCCTGGCCGTAGGGTGTGCCGCCGATGTGAAGCACGGCCACGTAGGTGCGTGCGTGGTCAGGGCCGGAACCCGTGACGCGGTACTCGATGATGCCCAGCTTCTTGGCTGCGGCAATCTCCTGGATGGCGGTTTTCCAGTCGGTGCCGGCTCCCAACACGTCCACGTCGTGCAGCAATGGCAGGACCATGCGCATGACCATGTCCCGGGCAACTTCGATCCCGTGGTTGAGGAACGTTGCACCGATCAGGGATTCCATGGTGTCGGCAAGGATTGACGACTTGTCCTTGCCATTGGTCAGGATTTCTCCTTGGCCCAGCAGGATGAATTCGCCCACGCCGAGGGAGCGCGCGATGCCGGCCAGTGCACGGGTGCTGACCACGGCGGAACGACGCTTGGCCAGGTCGCCTTCGGGCAGATCCGGGTAGTTCTTGTAGAGGTGGTCGGTGACGGCATAGCCGAGGACCGAGTCTCCCAGGAATTCCAGGCGCTCGTTGGTGGGGATGCCACCATGCTCGTAGGCATAGGAACGGTGTGTGAGGGCAAGACGAAGCGTCTCGGGGTCAATAGTGACCCCGAGACGCTTCAAAAGCTCTTCTGTTGAAGGCATCAGACAGACTTACGCGTCTGCGACCTTGCGACCCTTGTATTCAAGGAACAGCTCGGTGCCTGCGGAATCCGTAACAACCTTTGCCTGGTGCGGCAGGCTGTAGGTGACGCGGCCATTTTCCATGGTCTTCACCAGGGTAGGCGCGGTTGCCTTCCACTGGGCGCGACGGGCGCGAGTGTTTGAGCGGGACATCTTCCTCTTCGGGACAGCCACGGCTACTTCTCTTCTCTCTCGACTGAATGTGTACTCTGTGTCGCGTCCTCTGCGACGATGTCGGTCAGCCCGGCAAGCGCTGCCCAACGAGGATCCAAGACCTCATGGTGATGCTCAGGATCCTCATTCAGGCTTTTTCCACATTCGGAGCAAAGCCCTGCACAGTCTTCCCGGCATACCGGTTGGAACGGCAGTGCGGTCACCACTGCATTCCGGAGCACCGGTTCGAGATCAATACGATCATCTACAACCTGGTACTGGTCAAGCTCTTCTTCTTCGGTGAACTCGTGTAAGCCCTCGTAGTAGAAAAGTTCTTGAATGTCGGCATCGAAGTCGTACGCCATGGCTTCCAAGCACCGTCCGCATTCACCGCTGATTTCAACAGTGGCGGTTCCGGAGACCAGAATGCCCTCGTGCACGGCTTCGAATCGCAGATCCAGATCAACTTCTGATCCTTCACGGACTCCGATGAGTGCCACACCGATTTCAGCTGGTGCGGCGACCACCTCATCAAGGGTCGTCATGTTTCCGGGGCTTCGCCCAAGATCCTTGGTTAAGAAAACCAGGGGCGAACTGCGATCGATGTCGTGTGACGACGAACGATCTGAACGCTTTTCGCTAATGATGACTCCTGTAGAACATAGACCGACATTACATCCTAGCGCGGTTTGCGACGGGAGCCAAAACCACTGAGGATAGAGCGTTGCGTCACAGTAGCCCCGGTGCCGAAGATTTCATCGACCACCCTGCCTGCTGATTCTCCGTCGTCATGAGGCGCAAACCGTGAAATGAATCCATCGCTGGGTCCGGATTCATCCAGTTTACCGTCGAGGGCGCTTCTGAGGGTTGACCACAGTTGCTCCTCTTCGGTGACAATGGGTCCAGGCAGTTCCTTTTCGTAGTCCAGGTAAAAACCACGCAGGTTGTCGCGGTAGTTCTCAAGGTCGTAGGCGAAGAATATGATCGGCCGGCGCAGCAGCGCGAAATCGAAAAACACCGACGAGTAGTCGGTGATCAGGACATCGCTGGCGAGGTACAGGTCCTGGATCTCCGGATAGGCCGAAGCGTCGACGATCCGCCCCCGCAACTCCTCGGGAATCTGGAGCCCGGAACTGACCAGCACGTGCATCCGCAACAGCAGCACGGTGTCTTCCCCAAAGCGCTTGTCAAAGGCCTCGAGGTCGAAGGGCAGCTCAAAGGTGAACCGTCCCTTGCCGTTGCTGGCATCGTCACGGAACGTGGGCGCATAGAGCACGACCTTGTGGCCTTCGGGGATCCCCAGGGTGGTCTTGACTTCCTGCGCCCGCACCCGCGACTCCGGTCGCAGCAAGGGGTCGTTGCGCGGGTACCCCAGTTCCAGGACCGGTCCCTTGTATGCAAAGGCGCTGCGCATCGCCTCGGTCGCATAGGGGCTTGGCGACAGGAGGTGGGTCCACTGGCCGATGGCACGCGTCACCCGGTCCAGGTACCCGTCGTCGCGGCCGTGGATGTCCTCGATGTCGTTGAGCATCCGCTTGAGCGGAGTACCGTGCCAGGTTTGGACATAGACGCCGTTCTTGCGCCGCGTCATGTAGGAGGGCAGGTTCTGGTTAACCACCCAGTACTTGGCGCGCGCCAGGTTCCAGAAGTATGCCGGCGACAGGCGCTTGACGGTCGTGGTGTTTGGGTCGGTGAACCCATGGGTTCCCGAGTAGATCCAGACCTTCTTGCGCGTGTCCCCGCGCCGGAGCATTTCCTCGTAGATGTAGCGCGGGGAGTCTGCATACTGCTTGCCGAGGCCGGCTTCAAAGACGACGAGGTCGTTGTCCATGGGCAGCTTGCCGGCGAGCACCAGCATGCGCTTCATCAGCGGGAAATAGAAGCGGCTGTTCCGGAAGCGTATTTGTGCGCGATCGACCAACTCGCTTTCCCGCGGATCCTTGATGTCGACCAGCGGCACGTGCATCTCCCGGATGGCTTCGAAGACACGGGCGGAATGGCCGCGGTCACGGGCCACGATGAATTTGGATGCGCGGTCGTGGTGGGTGGTTTCCATCTTCATCCCGCGCCGCACCGTGGAGGCCAGGGATTCAATCAGCGCTTCGCGCGTAAATGAGATCCGACCGGGCAACTCGCGATCCAGGTCCAGGTGCGATCCCAATGTGCCCAGGAACCGGTCACGGTCGAACTGGAAGTAGTGGACGGGCTTGTCAAGGAAACCAAAGTCAAAGCCAACGCTGGAGTAGTCGGTGACCATTGCCGCGCTTTGCTTCATGAGGAACTGCACGTCGACTTCGCCTTGCCCGACAATCCGGACCGGCGCTCCGGCGAAGAATGACCTCAGGTGCTGCATGTTCGGGTGCAGGCAGAAGACCAGTTCAAGTTCTTGATCCCGCACCAGGCCGGCCAGGGCCGGATCATGCAGGAATTCGTTCCACTGCTGGAAGTAGTCGGACTCGAGGAACGATTCTTCGTCTTGCAGCCAGTCCCTCCAGGTGGGAATGATCAGGACTTGTCGGGGTTGGACGGGCACGTCCGTGTCGAAGAGCGCATCGAAGCGCGGCAGGCCCGTCACGACCACCTCGCCGGGATCGTAGCCAAAGTCCTTGACGATATAGGACTTCTCACGCTCGGAAGAAACACAGAACAGGTCTGTCTGGAAGCCGGCCGACTTCTTTCCGTAGTTGGGAACCATCCATTTGGTTCCCATGACGCCGTGCTGCAGGAAGACCTTCCCGGCGCGTGACTTCGCCAGGAATGACGGATGGCGCGTGGGGTACAGATAATCGGGGTGGTGCGATCCAATGATGCGATCCGCGGCCAGGGCGATCTCGAAATGTTCCTTCGACTGGTAGCCGATGACATTGCCAAACCGGGAGACGTTCTCGAATTCCGGCGAGGCCTTGTCTATGACGTAGTAGGCGTCTATTTCCGGGTGGTTTTCCCGGACGTAGCGGAAGAAGTGGTAGCCATTGTCCTGGGCCTTGTAGGGAAGTTCCCCGATGAGCCAGAGGGGCCTGCGTCCACGGCTGGCCAACAGGTGCTTGGCGGGGCTGAAGTCCTGGAGCACCTTGAATGAGGCCTCGTCAATCACTTCAAGAATCAGGGAGGTTGCCTTGCCCTTGAACGTGTAATACGGATTGACGACAAGTGTCTTGCCGTCGCGGGTGACGTCGCCGGCGCGGGTGGTGGCGCGGATCGCGTACGGAGTCCTGGCCACGCGCACACGCTTCGGTTCGTCGACGCCCTGGACGCCAAATTCGAGGTAGAGGTCGAAGTTGTCCGTTGACTCGATCTTGTCCCAGTCGACATCGGCAAGGGCGGCTTTGGCTGTCCACGTGTACCTGCCGAATCCGTTGCGCAGGCTGGTCTGTTCCTGCATGAACCGAAGGTCAACGGCACCGCTGAATTCCTGGCCGCTTCGCCGCCCCAGAACCAGGAGGCGTGCGGACGACAGACGCGAACTCCGGCTGTAGGCAACCCCGGACAGCTGCAGGTTTCCGGCGACAACGGAAATGGCGTCGGTGCGCAGCGTGACACTGTGCCGGATCTCGCGGTTCATGGCAATCACGAGCTCGCCGCGCTTGTTGACGTAGGGGCGGGCGAGCCCCTCCGGTGCTTCATGTCCTTCGAGGGCGTCCAGTTCGGTGCGGGCGGCACGACCCAGCACCCGATGGTACCGCACCGGTTCCCCCACCTCGCTCGAGCCTTCATCCACCAAATCATTGACCTCGGCGCGGGTCAGTGTTCCCTCAACTGCCGCGAGCTCGACCGCGGCGACGCCAAGTGGGAGTGCGCCGATTTCGCCTTCGTATTCGAGGCAAACTCGGACGATGCCGTCCGCCGCGTCGGCTTCCTCCTCGGGCTCCCCCACGAGCCCGGGGGCCAGTGCGTTCCATTGTTCGCACAGGGAGGCGAGGTCGATGGAGCCGTTGGCGAGGTAGGCATCCGTGCCCGCGTCTTCGAGGGAGTCAAACGCGATGCGCTCGATGACCGTTTTGCCGTGAAGCACACTCAATCCCAGCGGCTTTTGGCCAGTCACCGCATGGATCCGCAGAAAACGCCCTTCTTGGCTGACCTCGAGGGAATGCGAACCCTTGAGCGTCCGGGATTTGCTTTGGGCGTCCTTCCGGTGGATGCGCTTTCCGTACAGGTCCTGGACCATGCCGGCCAAGGTCTTGGGTGTTTGCTTCACAAAGCAACCTTTCGTTCAGGAAAAATCTTTGGGGCGGGGAGGAGCGCTCTCGCCATCCGCCTGGAGCCGAGTGGCCCCGGACAATCTGCCATGGATCCTGCTGCTGCCCCGTTGTTGCCCACGTTAGCTGCCGCCGTCGCTGGCGAGTTCGAAGGATGACGGCCAGGGAAACACATGCTGCAGGAACTGCCTCACCGTCGAGGTGCGATCAGCATGTTGATGTTCATGGACACTGACTTCGTTCAGGCAGAACATCTGGGGACGTTCTTGCAGGAATAGCCTGGCCAGCTTGAGGTGCACCTGTTCCGCACCCAGGTCCACGTATTGGTAGTCGATCTCCGCGGGGAACGCCGCGCCCAAGGCACATCCGTAGTAATGCGCAAGCGCCGAGGGAATGGACAGGTCGGTATCGCTTCTGAATCGCGCCCTGGCCGTCCGGTTGGTTTCCAGCGGGTGTTGCTGAGCAATGGTGGTCAAGGTCGACTTGAGTTGCGCATGGGCCACGTGCTTGAACTTGTGGGCGGCCGATTTGCCAAAGGCGGCTTCCAGGAGACGGTTGTTGTTCATGGCCGCGACGTTGACCGGCAGGTTCTGTGCCTCCGGGAGATCGAATCTCGCGTTGGTGAGTGCGAACTTCGGGTAGCCCGTTGGCGTGTAGAAGACCTGTTGTCCCAGCAAGCGCCCGAAGAACACGTCGTCGTTGACGTAGAGGAAACGTTCGGACAGCTTGGGGATCCGGTGCAGCTGTGACTCGATGGCGTGTGAGTTGAAGGTCGGCAGGGCATCGGGGTCGGCAAAGATCTCGCGGTGGTCCACGAGCGTGATCCTGGGATCCTCGGCGTTGAGCCATGCGGGGCGCTGCCCCGCAGTGACCACATAGATGTGGTTGATCCACGGAAGGAAGGCCTCGGCCGATCGCAGTGAATAGCGCAATTCGTCATGCGAGGCGTATCTGGCCTGGTCGTCAGCGGTTGGCAGGAGGTTCCCGGATACCATTGCCCGGGCTTCACGCCGCTGCCTTTGCCACTCTTCGTCGGCGCCATCCACCCACGTGTAGACCAGGTCGACGGGTTCGGCCACTTCCAGGACGTTTTTGGCGGCCGAATCCCTGCCATCCGGGACAACCAACAGGTGCACCCCGATCGCCTCGACGAGGTCCCTGCGGCGACCCGTTTGGGACCTGGTCGCGCAGCTCCAACCGGTCACCGCTCCCGGGGGTAGTGCGTCCTTGGCGATCGGCTCCAGGACCCAGCCGGCGGACATCAATGCGGGACGCAGCGCCGAGGCGTCGCGCTCGCCAACGTGGACCTGTGGTCTGCCGCCTGTCCACCGGAGCTGATGTGCGGACCCGGGTCCGCTGCCTGAAAAGGCGACCCCTTGCACCCGCCTGAGTTCCGCAATGGAGAGGTCGGAAGCGGGGGTCTTGCGGTCCAGGAGTTCGATGGACCGTCGCCAGAAGCCGGGCGGAACCATGGTGGCAACTCGGCCTTTCCAACCGGACTCCAGAGACATAAACACAACCTTCGAGGTATCGAATCCAACGCGCGCAGGTACGTTTGCCGCCCCACCAGTCTATTCATTTTCCCTGGCAGGTTCCGACATCCGGGCGCAGGCTCCCCCGCAGACGCACATAGGATGGACCGGTGAGCACCTTCGAAGTCGTGTTGCGACAGTCCCAACTCATGTCCAGGAAAATCCATGCCGTTGCCGTCGAGAAAAGGGTGGCCAGGACTCTTCGCAACAACTTGCCCGGACCTTCGGAGACCGTTGATTTCGTGGTCTTCTTTGCTGAAGGTCCCGGGCAGAGCTACCAACTTGAACAGTGGCTGGCGCCCTTTGAGGCCCTCCAGCGCAGCGGGCACGGCGTGTGCCTGGTGGTGATGAATGCGCTCACGGCCGAACTGGTCACGCAGCGAACCGGACTGCCGGTCCTTCTGTCACGCTCCATGGAGCGCATCGAGACGAGCCTGGCATCGTGGGGTACCTCCGGCATTTTTTATGTCAACAACTCACAGGCCAACTTCACCATGCTGCGGATCAGCGGCCCGGCCCACGTGCACCTGAGCCACGGCGAAAGCGAAAAGTCGTCGATGGTCTCCAACCAACTCAAGGCCTATGACTTTGCCTTCATTGCGGGCCGTGCCGCCCGGACCCGCATCCTGGAAGCCATCCCCCGCTTTGACCCTGCCAAGCTCGTCGAGATCGGCAGGCCCCAACTCGACGTCCCCGCTGCGGGTTCCCCGGTGCACTCCCCCGCCGGGCGCACCAGGGTGCTGTACGCGCCGACCTGGGAGGGCGACGGGAAAAGCATGGCCTACTCGTCCATCACCACCGTGGGGGCAGGCCTCGTCGAGGCGATGCTGGCGGACGGACGTTTCAGTGTGGTGTTTCGGCCACACCCCAAAACCGGAACTTGGTCGGCAACGGCCCGCCGGGAGCTTTCCCGTATTGAAAAAGCCATCGAAGCGGCCGCCGCCGGTGACAAGGACGCCGGGCACCGCGTCGAGGTAGCGGGCGATTCCTCACTGAGCATCAGGGGCTCGGATGTCGTCGTGTGCGATATTTCGGCCATGGCCATGGATGCCATCGGGCTGGACAGGCCCCTGATGCTGCTGCACAGCACCGATACACCCATGATCCGGGAACTGGACCCGGAGCAGGCGCTGTCGCTGGACGAGGCAGCCGAGGACCTGCTCGAAGGGAATATGCGCGATACCTTGGACACGGTTGCCCGCATGGCCGCCGGCGGTCCCTCCGCGCGGCAACGATCGCTGCGCGACGACGTCTTCGGCAATCCCTCGTTGGGCCGCGCCACGGACAGGTTCATCGCGGCAGCAATCGCCGTCAGCGGCGCCGCGACCCAGGCCTAGGTTGCCGCCGCGACCGCCAGGCGCGACGCGGTGCGGAAGCATTCACCGCACCGGTCTCGACGCCCGGGGGTCGTACGCCGTGCCGCTAGGTGATCTTGCGCAACGCCTGGTCCAGATCCTTTTCCAGGAACGGGGTCAACGTCTTGGCGTAGGTGGCGGTGATGTGGGAGGCGTCGAAGTACACGACGACACCACCGATCACTGCCGGGCAGGTGCCCTCCTGGCAAAAGTATCTCGTGGGGTCGATAACCGCCACGTTGTCGTGCGCGCGTTCCTCTGCCTCCTCCGCCAGGGGATCCATCCACTCCCACCTGTCGGGACTCCCCGAGCACTGCGCATTGGCGTTCGTTGCCGTGGCCACGCAGTCCGGGATGTTCGGCAACGTGGCGCCCGGATAGGGCGTGTCGCGGATAACCACGATCGGCGTGTCCGAGGCGGTCCATTGATCCAGGTACTCGTTGTAGCCGTCACGGGCGGGTGCCTCGGTCGTGGCCATGGAATGGCCAAGCACCGGTACCGATTGCCGTTCGGAGGTGACGATCAGGTCGAACTGGCCGTGGGCGGTCTGGTCAAGGACCCACTTGCCGTAGTCGGCGCAGCCTTGGGATTTGACGTCGGCGTCGAACTTCAACGGGGCCTCGGTCGGATTGCACCGCGACACCAGGTAGGTCGTGATGGTCCAGTCCTTCTCGGCGGCCATTTCCTCAAGTGCCGGTAGCCAATGCCCGGCATGGGAATTTCCAACCAGCGCGACCTTGGTCTTGCCGGTTCCGTAGGTGCAAGTCGGCTTCTTTTCGTACGGTTCGGTGGACCAGCACCCATCAGCATAGGCGGCAGACTTGTCGTCCTTTGCCAGGGCCGGAGACAGGATCAGTTCCTTCTTCGGCTGGTATTGGCATGCGCCATTCCGATCGGGCAGCGCTGCCGCACCGAAGCAGGGAACGGATCCCTGCAGTGCCGCTTCGAGTGAAACATTGGCCGCCTGCTCCCGGAGGTGGGCTTCCGCGGCGACGCCTCCTGCGACCAAGGCAACGGATGCCGTGGCGACGACCAGGAACCGCAGGGGCGTCACCAGGGGCGAGACGTCAAGTGTCTTGCGGAAGGCGTCCTCGACGTATTTCTTGGTGAGCATCGACAGCGCGATGGTTGCCAGCGCCACGGCCACCAGATCCAGGGTGCCCAAGGGACCGGAAACGAACGGCAGCAAGACCAGGATCGGCCAGTGCCACAGGTAGATCGAATAGGAGTGCGCCCCCAGGAACTGGAAGGGCTTGGAGGAAAGCAGTGTGGTCGGCGAATAGCACGACGTCGCGGCAGCCCAGATCACCACCGCCGTCCCCACGACGGGCAGCGCCGCCTGGTAGCCGGGAAACGGCGTGGACGAATCGTATGCGATGCCGGCGCCGACGATTCCGGCAATGCCCACCCAGGCAAGCGCGGCGCCCGCAAGCGAGAAACTGAAGCGCTCCCGCGGAGTGGGGAGCAGGGCCACCACTGCTCCCAAGGCAAGTTCCCATGCACGGGTGAAGGTGGAGAAATAGGCGACCCCGGGTTCCACGGAGGTCAGGTAGATCGAATAGGCGCTGGACAGAACGACAATCAGCGCAACACCGACCAACACGATTCGCTTGGGAATGAGTTTCTTCCTGACAGCAAACCACCAAAGGGCGGCGATGCACAGGGGCCACAGCAGGTAGAACTGTTCCTCGACCGCCAGCGACCAATAATGCTGAACCGCCGTGGGGGCATTGTCCTCGGCCATATAGTCAACGCTGGTGGCGAGCAGGTACCAGTTCTGCGAATAGAACGCCGACGCAATCGACTGGAGCGTGTTGTCCCGCCAAAAGGACTCCGGAGCCAAGACGCGTACCGCGACAACGGTGGAAAACAATACCAACATCGACGCCGGAATGAGCCGCTTGATCCGGCGCAACCAAAAGGTGCCAAATTCCGCCGGTTTGCGCGGCGGATGCTTGATGAGATGGGAAGTGATCAGGAAGCCGGAGATCACGAAGAAGACGTCGACGCCGATGAATCCGCCGGTGATGCTTTGCGGCAGCAGGTGGTAGATGACCACGAGGCCGACGGCTATGGCGCGCAAGCCCTGGATATCTTGTCTGAAGTGCGTTGGCTGAGGGGTGCTCATGATCTCCTGTTGGTTGCAGTCGCGGAACTCATCGGTTTCCTTTTACGCGGAATCCTTGCGGTCGCCGGGGCCGCCGGCCGGATCCAGGCGGTGCTCCTGGCCCACGGTGAATTGCTCGTTGTTGTTCATCGTTTCGACGGGCCCGTCGGCCAGGTCACCCGCGTTGGCGAGACCAAGGATTACGGACGCCATGCGTCCGTGCCCGGGCACGCCAAATGAGCCCCCGATGGGAGGGCTCATCCATGCAAGGGGGTCGCTAGCTCAGTTCCTTGACGATCTGGCTCAGGCTGTCCAGGGTGTCCTTCAGCTTCGCCACGTGGCGTTCGTCGAACGCACTCAGCACCCGCTTCAATTCCGTGGTGGAAATGCCTGATGTGCGGGGAAGGTACACGACCTCGACCTCGTTACCCAGGTCGTCGAACTTGCCTTTCCAGTCTTCGCCAATGCCAAAAACGTTGACGCCGTACTTGGCGATGTCCAGGCGCTTCTGTTCCCAGTTGTTTTCCGGGATGGCCTCGTCGACATACTTGATCGCCCTGACAATCTCGATGCGCTGCTCGAAGGGAACGATTGGCTTCTTGCCCTTGACGGCATTGAATTCGTCGGTCGAAACGCCGACGATCAGGCGGTCGCCTTTTTCCTTGAGGCGCTTGAGGATGTTCAGGTGCCCGATGTGAAAAAGATCAAACGTGCCATAGGTCAGGACTGTTTTTGCCATGTTCAACTCCATTACTGCATTGTTGCGCCCTGGGGCGCAGGGATCGAAATCCTAGATTACGGGTGGTCGGCCGGCCATCAGCATGCGCAGATGGGTAGACCACTTGAGTTTTCGCCGGGGCGTTGCGTACCAGGGGCTTTCCCGCCATCCGGCAAGCCATCCGCTGAAGTACTGTCGCACCGCCTCGGGGTTCTTGCGCAAGCGCGTGGCTTCGACCAGCGCCCAACTGGACACATAGACCCAACTGAAGGGCCAGCGCAAGTTGCGCTTGGCCAGCCACACCCGGTTTCGGGCGTTGAGGCGGTAGAACTCCTCGTGGCGCCTCTGGTCGACCACGGGGTGGCCGATGCGCATGTCGCCGGCGTACCAGACGTGGTGTCCGGTGTCCCAGACGCGCCAGGCAAGTTCGATGCCCTCGTGTGCGTACCAGAACCCGCCGGCCCAGCCGCCGGTCTCGTCGAAGATGTGGCGGGGCATCAGCAGGCACGTTTCACCCACGTGGAAGACCCTGCTCGATTCCCCGGCTGTGCGCTTGTTCAGTCTTGGGATCCACCGGGTTGGGTCGTCGTTGCTGGCCGGGTCGGTGATCCGCGGCTGGAGGAGTCCCATCCGGGGGTGGCTCTCGAACCTGGATATTGCCTCTTCGAGGAAGTCCGGGTCCAGGAACCAGGAGTCGTCGTCCAGGAAGCACAGGTACTCCCCCGTCACCAACGGGACACCCGCGTTGCGGCCGGCCGGGATGCCCAGGTTGTGTTCCAGGTAGTGGGCACGGACTCCCGCGGGAAGTCCGACCGGATCCCAGCCGTTGCCGACAACCACCACATCCAGTTCGACCTCTTGTTGGCCCAAGAGGCTCTTCAAGGCGCGGTTCAGTTCCACGGGTCGATTGCCCATGGTCAGGACCACGACGCCGATGGAGGGAAGATTGCCTTCTGGGCTCATCAAGGGTTCACCGCAACCGTGACGAGGCCATGGTCGCAACGAAATGCCCGACGTTCACCAGCAGCACGGCCGGCAGGAGGATCCAAAGCATCCACTTCTCCGCGATGCCCGGAACGCCCACGATGGCCGAGACAATCGACAGCGCCAGGATGAGGAGGCTGAGTTCCACGGCATGGAGCATCTTGTGGAAGGGCAGGAAACGGGCAGCCGAGCGCAGTTTCCCGACGAGGCTTGCCGAGGCCACCGCGCGTGCCTCGGCCGTGTCCGGGAGCTTGCCCAGTCCGGCCATGCTGCGGGCGGCGTGGACCATCAGGCTCTGCGAGCGGTTGAGCACCAGCAGCACGGAGAGCACTGCGGCGATGAAGAGCGTCGGCCAGGCCTGCGCCGCGTCCGCCCCCTGGGCCTGCAATTCGACGAAGACGCGGTAGCCCACGGCGATCGGGATCAACGCCTCGGTGGTGTGGTGACCGACCATGTCAATGAAGATCCCGCGCGGCGACTGGGTGCCGCGCCAGCGCGCCACTTCACCGTCGCTGCAGTCAAAGTAGAGCTGAACTTGGGACAGGACGACGGCCAGCAGCGGTCCCCACACCCCAGGGATCAGCAGGGCGGCCGACATAAGCCAGCCGGCCAGGATCATGAGCCCGGTGACGCCGTTGGCGCTGATGCGCGTGCGCACCAGGACGGCTGTCAGGTAGATGGAGATGTGGCGCAGGTACAGTTCCGCCGTCCAGTGCTCGGCATTGCGCCGGGCTCGGACTTCCGGGGGCTGGCATACAGCGCGCAGCTGCTCGAGCGTCGGATGGCTGGGTCGAATGGATTCGGTGTTCATGAACGCACCCTTCCCCTATCCAAGGTGCCCTGCGCACCACGCACGCGACCCTTGACGAAGCCGACGGCCCACGGGAAGTGGATGGCCGGGAAAACCCCGAGCATCAAAAGCTTCTCCTTCATGGTGGTTCGCTTGCCTGTCAATGTCGCAAAGACCACCAGGCCCGCATATCCGACCGGCGCAAGCTTCAGGAGGTTCAGCGCGAGCCGCACGGCGCCGGGCGCCTCGGCCGTCAGCCAAGGGTCAATCAGCCAGGCAACAGTACCCAGGGTGGTACCGACAACCATCAGCGGCGGCAGGTCGTGGCGGATTGATTTTCCGTCAGGGTAGCGGCGCGACAGCTCCCCTCGCCAGACACCGGAAGCATATGACTGGGCGGATAGGTCCTTGTAGGTATCACGCGGGTAATAGGCCGTCTCGAGTTCGGGATCGAACCAGACCCTATATCCTGCCTGGCGGATGCGCAGGCAAAGTTCCCAGTCCTGGGCGCGGTGAAGCGACTCGTCGTAGTAGCCGACCTCGTCGAAGACCTCGCGGCGGAAAATACCCAGGTAGGCGGACTCGGCCGGGCCCTCGGGTGCACCGCTGTGGTACGCGGCGCCGCCTAGGCCCCACGGGGAATGGTAGGCAGCGGCTATCGCACGCTGCAGGGGCGTCTTGCCCCGTGCATCCATGAGGCCGCCGACATCGTGGGCGTCAACGCGGAACATGGTCTCCACCCCGCGCGCCGTATAGGACGGCATGAGTTCGCTGTGGGCGTCCACGCGAACCACGATCGGGTGCTGCGAAGCCTGGATGGCGAGGTTCAACCCGATGGGCGTTCGCCCCTGGGGATTGTGGACCAGCTTGACCCTGGCATCCTCGGCCGCCAGCTCCGCCGCGACCTCGTCGGTCGAATCGGTGCTGGGACCCAACGCCAAGACGATTTCCTTGTCCCCGGCATAGTCCTGGCCAAAAACGCTGGCGACGGCATCTCGGAGGTACTCGGCCTCGTTGAGCACCGGCATGACATAGGAAACGCCTAGGGTCTGCGCGGAAGTCACTTCTTTTTGGCCTTGTAGGCATTGACAACCTTCTTGGCGTCCCCGTCCATCATCAGGACGCCCTTTTCGATCCAAATGACCCGGTTGCAGGTATCCAGAATCGATCCCATCGAGTGGGAGACCAAGAAGATCGTTCCGGCGTTTTCTCGGATCTCACGGATCTTGGCCTCGCTGCGCTTGCGGAAGCGGGCGTCACCAACGGCCAGGGCTTCATCGACGATGAGGATGTCGTGTTGCTTGGAGGCGGCGATGGCGAACTTCAGCCGGGCGGACATACCGGAGCTGTAGGTACGCATGGGCAGGTCGATGAATTCCTCGAGCTCCGCGAACTTGGTGATGTCCTCGCGCATCTCGTTGATTTCCTGGCGGTTGTACCCCAGGGCCAGACCACCAAGCATGATGTTCTTGTCACCGGAGAGGTCAGGGATCAGTGCCGCGCCAACACCCAACATGTTCGGGCGCGAGGAGGCGTAGACGGATCCTTCAGCAGGACTCGTCAGGCCGGTAATGGTGCGCATGAGCGTTGACTTGCCGGAGCCGTTCGAGCCGATCACACCGATCGACTCGTTCTCGTAGGCGACGAATGACACGCCCTTGACGGCATGGACTTCCCGAATACCGCGCGTCGATGACTGCAACAGGCGCTTGGCACCCGCGGCACCAACGGACTTGCCACTCGAATAGACCTGGTACTTGACGTGAAGATTGTCCACGATAACCACGGGCTTGCGGGCAGCATCAATTTCTATTGATGCAGTCTCTGTTGAAGTTTGGGTTTCAACGTCGTAGACCGGCTTGGGTTCGAACTTGCCATGCAGGCGTGGATTGATCAGATCATCAAAATTAGTCAACTCGACCATAACGCTCCTCCGCAGCCCAGAAGTAAATGGTGCCGCCAACGAGGGCCGCAACAGCCCAGACAGATAGAACAACCCAGTAGAACGACGGGTATTCAACGCCGTTCATGATGGAACCTCGGGCAATTTGCAATGCCTGGTAAATCGGATGGAAGTCAAACAAGCGGACAAGAGCCGGAAACGCAGTCAGTATTCGGTCGACGCTGAAGAGAACCCCCGAAGTAAAGAACAGGATCCGCGTAATCAAAGGCAGGATCTGCGTGAAGTCTCGCACATGAACTGTCAGTCGGGCGCATACCAGTGCGATACCGGTATTGAACATTGTGAATAAGACGAGCAATGGAACCACCATGAGCCAGCTCCATTTTGGTGTCGTGCCAAGGATCATGCAGTAGATAAACATGACTCCCAGCATTGGAACCAACGTCAGAAACTGCTGAATGACCGCCGCGATGGGCAGCGTGATTCGTGGGAATGCCAAGGACTGAACCAAGGCCGCATTGCCTGTGATCGACTTGGCCCCGGAATTTGCAGAACCTGCAAAGAACTCAAAAAGGAACACGCCAATTACGACGTGGGCAGGAAAGTCGAGAGGCTTGTTCCCGCCTTGAAGAATCCCAAAGATGAAGCCATACATGAGGGCGTTCATTGTCGGTTGAATTACAACCCAGAGCATACCCAGTCGGTTGCGCTGGTTCGAAGCCTGCAGCTTGCTTCTGGCAAGTTCAAACGCAAAGTCTCGTCTGGCCCACGCATGCTTAAGATAGCTCACCAGGTCCGGACGAGCACCGACCCTGTTCAGGCCGTACTGCGCCGCATATTCGGCAGCTGTCATAATTCTCGTTACCTCGTTGATCACGGTTTACTCGCCTGCTGTCGCCGGCGAACCTAATGAAGTCTAGTAGATACGCATGCCGATGGCCGGTTTGCATCCGGCGACAGGGCGATGTGTGATCTATGTATCAGTGGTCACTGGTCTAAATCAACGCGGTCCAAGTGCGCTTTAAGTGTGTCGGTCCGGAGTGCCTCACCCAAGTCGAGGAGCGCTTGTTCATCGCGCAGAACGATTGACTGACCATCGGGCGAGGTGCCAAGGCCAGCCGTCGGCAAGGTGAACATCTTGATCCCGGACGCACGCAGGTCCTTCAATTGAAGACCGATTCCTGCAGCCGTGGCGGCATCCAATCCGTCATCGAGTGCCAGGTACGGCGAGACCTTGTCAATGACTTCGAAAACTGTCGCCGGGTTGGTCAGCGTGTCCTTGGAGAGCAACTCGGTCATGACCGCCTTGATGAACTTCTGCTGGTTGCGCACTCGCTGGTAGTCGCCGTCGATGAACGGCTTGCGTTCACGGACAAACCTCAATGCCTTGTTGCCTTCGAGAACAACATCGCCAACCGGATAGTGATGCTTCTTGCTGTCGGTCGAGGTGAACTCAATATCGTTGTGGACCGTAACCCCGCCCAATGCCGCGGTCAGGTCCTTGAATCCGTCAAAATCGACCATTGCGACGTGATCGATTTTGGTATCAAGTATCCCCTCAACGGTTTGGACGACCAGGGGTACGCCCCCCAGCGACATTGCCGAGTTGATCTTATGGCTGCCATAGCCCGGGATTTCCGTGTAGAGGTCGCGCATGATCGACATCACGTACACGCCCTTCCGGTCCTCAGGAATATGCATCAGCATTATTGAGTCGGACCGCTGGTCCGACGCACCCGACTTGAGCAATTCGGAAGTATCCTTGCCGCTTTCCCCATGGTCTACGCCAAGCAACAGGAAGTTCAGGGACCCGTCATCGGGATTCTTCACCGGGCGGAGCTGCTCCTCAGGGAAGGCCTCGCCGATGACCCGTGTCTTCGAATTGAACGTTTCGGCCAAATTGGCTACATACGTGCTGGCCACCACGGCGGCCACGACAACCACGGCGATCGTGCTCAGGAGCACGACGATACCCGTGCGTTTCTTGCGCCGAGCGAGGCGACGGGGAACGTACTCGCCGGGGAATTCCTTTTTAATACTCAATCAACGTCTCCATAAGACCAGAACGAGAAGTCTCGGACGACGCGAGGCATTGTTTCGGTCGACAACTTTCGAACAAACTAAGGCAAGGCTATTCAGCGTCCCTGTGAGGACGCTGAGATTGCCTTGCCAATTACATAAATATTAGCGCCCCGCGACGAAGTCCTTGAGCCACGGCAGGAGGTCCGGGCCTAGGTCCTCGCGTTCGCATGCCAGGGAAATGATTGCCTGGAGGTAGCTCAGTTTGTCACCGGTGTCGTACCGACGCCCGCGGAACACCACTGCATGAACGCCACTGCCCGGTCCGTCTGCAGCGGCCAGGGTCTCCAAGGCGTCAGTCAGCTGGATTTCGCCGCCGCGTCCCGGCTGGGTTTCCTCGAGGATCTCGAACACCCGCGGGTGCAGGACGTAGCGACCGATGACCGCGAGATTTGAGGGAGCATCCTCCACCGCCGGCTTTTCCACCAGCCCGTTGACCTTGACGTAGCCCTCGCCGTCCACGGCCGAAACATCGGCGCAACCGTAGGCACTGATTTGCTCCGGTTCAACTTCCATCACGGCGATGACGGACCCGCCGGTTTTTTCCTGCACGTCGATCATGATCGAGAGCAATTCGTCGCGTTCGTCAATGAGATCATCGCCCAGCAGGACGGCGAATGCCTCATTGCCAACGTGCTGCTTCGCACACAGCACCGCATGGCCCAGGCCCTTGGGGTCGCGCTGACGAATGTAGTGGATTTCACCTAGATCCGTGGCTTCCTGGACCCGGCGCAATTTCTCGGTGTCGCCCTTGGCCTCGAGAGTTGCCTCCATGGAAGGAACCCGGTCAAAGTGGTCTTCCAGGGCTCGTTTGCTGCGTCCCGTAATCATCAAGACATCGGTAAGCCCCGCCTTCGACGCTTCGGCGACAACGTACTGGATTGCCGGCTGGTCGACAACTGGCAACATTTCCTTGGGCATTGCCTTGGTGGCCGGCAGGAAACGTGTCCCCAATCCAGCGGCAGGGATAACGGCTTTGATTACTCGACGGTTCTCAGTCATAGCCACGACATTACTTCATGGCCTAGCGGCCCAACGAACCCGTCGTCCTTCAGGGCGTGTTAGATCGCAATCTCTTTAGGACGGTCCTCGGAAGGTAATCCGCGACGTCGCCCCCCAGCGACTGGACTTCCTTGAGCAGCGACGAGGACAGGTGCGTGTAGCGGTTGTCGGCAGCCAGGAACACGGTCTCCACCCCTGTCAGGTGGCGGTTCATCACTGCCATCGGAGTCTCATATTGGTAGTCGACTGTGGAACGAAGGCCCTTGACGATGGCATCGGCACCATGGAGCTTGCAGAAGTCTGCAAGCAAGCCATCCCCCATGGGTTCGACGCTGACACCGCGCAGTCCCCCGATGGTTTCGCGAACCATTTCCAGGCGTTCATCCGGTTCGAAGCGGTACTTCTTGGCGTAATTCGTTGACACAGCCACGATGACTTCATCAAAGAGGTTACTGGCACGGGCAATGATCTCAACATGACCATTATGGATGGGGTCAAAGGACCCGGGGCAGACGGCTCGACGCATACCCTGAAATCTACCAAGCAGATTTCGGCAGGGCTGCCTCGTTCGGCTGGATGACTCAACGTGTCGTTTTCGACGTGCTTGCATGTGGACCACCAAGGCACGGGATAATGAACCATGTCCACATTTGATTTCCCATGGCAGCGGATGGCTGCCGGAGCCAATTTGCTTTCCCCCGATGGCGAACTCGGGATCACCATCTTTGAGGAAATCACCACCCTCGCCGTGAAGCACGAAGCCATAAACCTGGGGCAGGGATTCCCTGATGCAGATGGTCCACGGATCTTCAAGGACATGGCCGCCAAGGGAGTATCCGGAGATCTCAACCAATACGCACCGGGCTCGGGAATCCTGCCCCTGCGCAAGGCCATCGCCAATCACCAAAAACGCTTTTACGGGCTGGATGTGGATCCGGGGACCGAAATCGTTGTCACCACGGGTGCAACCGAAGCCATTGCAGCGGCCGTGCTCGCATTCATTGGGCCCGGAGACGAGGTCATTACCTTTGAACCGTTCTATGACTCCTATGGAGCGACGATTGGATTGGCAGGAGGCATCCACAAAACTGTGCCCCTGAACGCACCGGATTTCCAGCCGGACATCACGGAGCTACGCGCTGCCTTCACCGGGCGGACGCGCATGATTGTGCTGAACAATCCCCACAATCCCACGGGCACCATCTTCGGCAAGGAGCTGCTCGCTGAAATCGTTGCCTTGGCTGCCGAACATGATTGTCTCATCGTCTCCGACGAGGTCTACGAGCACCTCACCTTTGGCGTTCCCCACATACCCGTGGCCACGTTGCCTGGCGCATGGGATCGTACCCTGACGATATCCTCGGTCGGCAAGACGTTTTCGTTTACCGGATGGAAGGTCGGCTGGGCCACCGGGCCGTCCCACCTGGTCGCGTCCGTTCGCACGGTCAAGCAGTTTCTGACCTACTCCTCCGGTACGGCATTCCAGCCCGCGGTCGCGGAAGCCCTGGATTCCGAGACGGCATTCTTTACCAACTTTGCCGAGGACCTTGGCAAACGTAGCGAGGTGCTGGCCAAGGGGCTCGAGGCAGCCGGCATGACGGTCTACCGGCCGCAAGGCACATACTTTATCGTCGCCGACGTTGCACCCCTTGGCTTTGACAATGCCTTGGATCTGGCCCGCCGGATGCCTGAATCAATTGGCGTGGCAGGAATTCCGTTGTCCGTCTTTTGCCACGCAGAAGGTGCCGAACGCACGCGAAGCCTCATGCGGTTTGCGTTTTGCAAGAAGCCGGAGCTGCTCTCGGAAGCTGCAATCCGCCTCTCCCGACTCTCGGCCAAGGTGGGTGGCTGATCGTGGTGAAGCGTGCAAGCCGTTGGCTAAGCAATCTCGGGGCGCACGCCACCTTGGAGGAAGATGCATTCGTTGCAGGCGCCTGGGTATTGGCACTGGGCGGAGCCGAGCAGTCACATGTGAACGTCGACCACCCGGGCGAGATCTTCTACGAATATCTTCGGCGGCTCGCCAACCACGTCGACGAGCATTCGGAGCCCGGACGGCCCCTGCGGGTCCTTCATCTGGGGGCCGGGGCATTGACCTTGGCCCGCTATGTCGAAAATACGAGGCCCGGCAGCGTTCAGGTCGCCGTGGATTTGGAGAGGGAGCTGCTCGATTTTGTCCTTGACGCACTGCCCATGGCTGATGCAGGAAACCTCAGGACTATTATTGGGGACGCCCGAAACGTCTTGACCCATGAATTGGCCACCGAAGAATTCGACATCGTCGTTCTGGATATCTTCAGTGGATTCGGCGCGCCCCGGCATTTGACGGTCCCCGAATTTTATGCGGAAATGAATGACCTGTTGCGCCCCGGCGGCCTCGTGTTGGTCAATGTCGGCGATGATCCACCCTTTGCCTTCGCCGACAGCCAGATCGAGGCGATGTCGCAAGTCTTTGCCACCGTTGTTGCCAGCGCTCCCACGGAGATCTTCTCCCGGAAGTACCCGGGAAACATGATTCTGGCGGGCACCCAGGCGCGGCTCGACCTTACCGTGGTGGACCGCTTGCGGGCTGCCGGCCCGCACCCGGGGACGGTCCTATTCGGCGCCGAGCTCGACGGGTTCGGCAAACCATAGTCGTGTTTCGCCGTATTTCTTCTCGGCAAACCTCTCCAGCCCGGCAGGCCACGTGGGCTCGGCGGATCGCGAGGATCTTTCCACCACAACCGTTGCCCCCACTTCGAGGACGAGCGAAACCTTTTCCAGGGTTTTGGCCAGCTCTTCTTCGGTCAGCGGGTACGGCGGATCCATGAAGACGACGTCCCACGTCCTTCCGGCGCTTGCCCCGTGGACCGGGGCAAAGGAGTCGAGGACGGAGTCCACCGAGCCGCGGCGAACGCTGACCAAGTCGTTGCGCAGCGCCTTGTTGACGATTCCGGCGTTGGCCTGGCAGACAGCAACGGCCTTGGGGGCAAGCTCCACCAACAGCACCGAGCGGGCTCCGCGGCTTGCAGCTTCGAGGCCCAGGGAACCGGCGCCGGCATAAAGGTCAAGGACCCGGGCGTTGGCAAGCACATCGTAGCTTTCCAGCCTAGAAAACAAGGCTTCCTTGACCCGGTCGGTGGTTGGCCGGGTGGAGTCCCCCGGAACGCTCTTAAGTGGAATGCCTCCGGCGGCGCCGGCCACGATGCGACTCATTGTGGATCTATCCCCTTTCCAGGAATGCTTGCATGTCTTCGTCTACCCATTCCTCAACGGCCGCCTGCAACCCGGGATAGGATCCCAGCCCGGCTTCGCCATCCACCACGGACTCGGCCGCTTCCCTGGCGCGGGCAATAAGTTTCGCGTCCTTCATCACGCGCAGGACCTTGAGCGTGGAGCGGGAACCGGACTGGTTCGCCCCCAGGATGTCACCTTCGCGGCGTTCATTGAGATCCGATTCCGCTAGCAGGAATCCATCGGTGGTGGATTCCACGGCCCGCAGCCGGGCCACCGAAGGGTGCTCGGCGTCCAACCAGGTGGCCATCAGGCAAGTGCCGGGCAGCCCTCCACGCCCAATGCGGCCGCGCAGTTGGTGTAGCTGGGATATCCCAAAGTTTTCTGCATCAATGATCACCATGAGTGTGGCGTTGTGTACGTCCACGCCAACTTCGATCACCGTCGTTGAAACCAGGATGGAGGCCCGCCCACTGTCAAACGCCTGCATCGCCTCGGCTTTTTCCTCGCTGGGCATGCGACCGTGCAAGGCCCGGATCTCCGTGTTGGCGAAGATGTCCATGGACTGAAGCAATTCCATCATTTTTTCCACGGTCATGGTGGCTGGCCTGGCCGGACCGTCGTCTCCCGCTGTGTTGGGCATGGGTTCTACGGGCATGGGCAGGTAGTCGTCTTCGAGAACCTTCTCGCTGATGCGCGGGCAGACCACGTAAACCTGGTGTCCCTTTGCGGTTTCCTCGACCATCCGGGCGAAGAGCCGCTGCTGCATGGCGGGGAGTTGCAGCGGTACCAGGTGCGTGGCAATCGGTGCCCGCCCGGGAGGGAGCGTCCGCATGAGGCTCACCTCAAGATCTCCAAAGACTGTCATCGCCACGGTGCGTGGAATCGGGGTGGCGGTCATGACGAGCATGTGCGGCGGCGTGTCGGCCTTGGACCGCAGGGCATCGCGTTGTTCCACCCCGAAGCGATGCTGTTCGTCCACCACGACAAGTCCGAGGTCGACGAAGCTGACCATGTCCGAAAGCAGGGAATGCGTTCCCACCAGGATGCCGGTCTCACCGGAAGCTGCACCGAGGAGTACGCGTTTGCGTTCCTTGGCCCCTGCCGAACCCGTCAAGAGGTCAACGCGCGTGGCCCGGGGGTCGGAGCCCAGCTCGCCACCGGTTCCCAGGGAGCCAAGGAGCTTCTTGATGGACTGGTGGTGTTGTTGGGCAAGCACCTCGGTGGGTGCCAGCAGGGCGGTTTGCCCTCCCGAGTCGATGACCTGCAGCATGGCCCGCAATGCCACCAGGGTCTTGCCCGAGCCAACCTCGCCTTGGAGCAGGCGGTTCATCGGATGGCCACGCACCAGATCCTCTGAGATTTCCATGCCGGCCAACACCTGGCCGTCGGTGAGGGTGAACGGAAGTGTCTTGTCGAATGCGGCCAGGAGCCCGTCGCCGGTGCCCCGGCGGGCAATGGCCGGCTGCTGCAGGCGGTGGACCCTGCGCTGGGCAAGGGCCAACTGGAGCAGGAATGCCTCTTCGAAGGCAAAACGCTTTCTTGCCGCATACCCTTGGGCGACGGTTTGCGGCCTATGGATATTTTCGTAGGCCACGACCCGGCCCGGAATACGCTGCTTTTCCAGGACCGATTCCGGAATGAACTCCGGGAACCCCAAGGGGTCGACCCCGGCCAAGACCATTTCCATGATTTCCCGGATCTTCTTGTTGGGAAACTTTGCGGTGGCCGGATAGATGGGAATGGGACGCGGGTCGGCTCTCTCCGCGGTGTCGAGCAGGGAATACTCCGGGTGGGTCAGTTCCATGTGGTTGCGGTAGATGGTGACCTTGCCGCTGAACATGGCGGTGGACCCGACCTGCAGCTCCTTCTTCGCTTCATAGCCATTGAAGAAGGTCATCCGGAGCGTCGACTGCTCGGGACCGAGTGCGTCGCTGACAACAACCTCCAGCAGGAACCCCGAGCGTGAGTGCATGCGTCGCTGGTTCACCGTCTTCACTTCGGCGACGATCGTGACGTCTTCCCCGACGGGAAGCTCCGAAATTTTCGAGAGTTCGCCGATTTCCATGTAGCGGCGGGGGAAGTGTGAGAGCATCTGCCCCACCGTGGTATATCCAAACGCCGTTTCCACCTTGCGTGCCGAAGCTGCGCCAAGGACGGTGTTCAGTGGCGTATCGCTGGTGAATTCCGGGCTAGCCGTCATGGGTGCAGAGATCGGTCACCGAAATATTGACCGGGGAACCGATACCTCGAATGACACTCAAGGCGCTCTCGGCCTCGGGCACATGCACGTGCACTCGCCAGCGGTATCCGTCCTCGGTGGGGTTGACCGGGCTCATAATGACGGAGTCGCCAATCGTGTCCAGTTGTCCCCGCAAGGTGGCTGCGCCCAAGGCGTCGAGGCTGATGGTGCACATGACCTCGACACCGGTGTCGTGGGAAACGTTTTGGTGGATATGCGGGTCTTGGATGCCGTACCCGTGCAGTTTGGAGTATTCGTCGGGGTCGATGGCCTGGCCCAGCAGGGCTCCACGAAGCTCATCCAGGATGATCAGCATCCCCACCGCACCGGCGTCAACGATCTGGGCGTCGTGCAGCTGCCCGAGTTCGTTCTCCGTTGCCACCACGGCTTTTTCCGCTGCAACGCACATCGCCCCCAGCATCTCAACGAGCGCGGCCTTGCTCTCCGGCTCGAATTCACTCGTCCGGTGCGTTGCCCTGGCCGTGTCGGCAACGACCTGCATGACCGAGAGCATGGTCCCTGACACCGGGTCGCTGAGGGCGGACCATGCCCTGACCTTGCCGCGTTCCATGGCTGTGGCCAGCACCGGGGCGGTGATCCGCTCCACGCCGCACAGGGGTTCCGCCAGACCTGCCATGAACACCGCGAGCAACGTCCCGGAGTTTCCACGTGCCGATTCCATCGCGGCGCGCGAGGCCATGGTGAGAAGCTCACCGATGTTCTCGGTTTCCAGCTTGGAAATCGCATCGTGGGCACTGCGGGCCGTGAGGTAGAGGTTGCTGCCGGTGTCCCCGTCTGCAACCGGAAAAATATTGATCGCGTTGAGGCGGTCGCTATGGTTTCCCAGGCTCTTGACCATCCGCTCGAGCCACGTGGACATGGCATTGGCATTGGCGTGGATTTTTTGGTTCATGGTGTGAGTGATCACTTGATCCTTAGAGACCGTTATCCTCTACAAATTGTCCCACCTTGTCCTGCTTCAAGGCTTCCGCATATTCGCCAATCACGTCCATGTCGGGAACGACGATGGACTGGCCGTCCGCGGAGCGTCCGGTTCCGCTGTTGGGAAGCGTGAAGAAAGTCATGTCGCCGGAGCGGACCTTGGACATCGAACCGCCCAGGGTCGCGACCTTGACCGCGTCCAGTGTTTCGTCGACGGCGACGTAGGGGGCGAATTCCTCGACGGTCGCGGAAATCTTTCCGGGGTCGGTCAAGGTTTCCTTCGACAGCAGGGTGCTCATGATGGCCTTGACGAAAAGCTGCTGGTTGCGGACTCGCTGGTAGTCGCCGTCCTTGAAGGCGTAGCGTTCGCGCACGAACGCCAGTGCCTCTTCGCCGTTCAGGGTTTGCACGCCCTTGGGGAAGAAGAATCCGTTGGCAAGATTCTGCTTGAAGGCGATGGGATTGTTGATTTCCACCCCGCCAAGCGCGTCCGTCAGGCCCTTGAAGCCCTCAAAGTCGATGGAGGCGACGTGGTCGATGCGCGTGTCAAGCAGTCCCTCGAGGGTTTGGACGGTCAGCGCGACTCCCCCGTAGGCGAATGCTGCATTGATCTTGGCCTTGCCGTGCCCGGGGATATCCAGCCAGGTGTCGCGCATGATCGAGGTGACGTATACGCCTTCTCGATTCGCGGGAATGTGCACCAGCATCATCGTGTCCGAGCGGCCGCCGTTGGGCAGCTTGGCAAACTCGTCATCGCCTTGGTTCGTGGCCCGGGTGTCGCTGCCCAAAAGCAGGATGTTCACAGCGTCCTTGGCCGTCTCGGCCTTCTGCGGCCGCAACGTTTCCTCGGGAAATGCGTCGGGCAACTTGGTGGTGCCGTTGTCGAAGCTGCGCGCAAGCGAGAACAGGTACCCACCGGCCACCAGCAATGCAATCAGGACCAGCGCCACGGCACCCAGCAAAATCATCAGGCCGGTGCGCTTTTTCTTTTTCGGCTGTTTGTAGCCGGTGTCCTCAAAGGACCCGTTCAAGTGTGTCATTTATGCCTCTCAAGCAAATACTCCTTTACATCCTAGTCATGTCGCGGGACAGGTAGGCTGTTTAAGTGCCCAGATTGATTTTTACCAGCCCAGATTCCTTGAACTCACAGCTCTTTCCCAGCGACGAGGCTCCGCGCAAGGCGGGTCGCGTGAAACTGGCCACGGCCATCGCTGCATCGCTCGCCGGCGCCATCGTCCTCACGGGCTGCTCCCCGATCGCCAATGTCCAGCCGGCGGATGACGCGGGCAATCCGTTGTGCGCCGAAATGATGGTGGTGCTTCCCCCGGAAATCTCGGAGCAGCAGAAGCGCCAGACCAACAGCCAGGCGACCGCCGTCTGGGGAGACCCTGCGCAATTGGTGCTTCGCTGCGGGGTCACTCCCCCGCCTCCGTCAACCGACCCGTGCGTCAGCGTCAATGGCGTTGACTGGTTGGCCAAGGAGGGGGCGGAATCCTGGACGCTGACCACCTACGGCCGGACGCCGGCCACGGAACTGGTCTTTGATCCGAATGTGATTCCCTCGAGCACCGTCCTGGCCACACTCTCGTCCGCGGCGTCCAAGATCCCGCCGCAGCGGACCTGCACGTCGGTAAGCAAGACAGTGGACGTGCCCTAGACACGGTTTCGGGAACACCAATGAGGGGTCGTTCGGCAAGCCAAAAAGCTTGCTGAACGACCCCTCATTGCTGCCCGCGGCGGGCTTAGCGCAGACCGGTCTTCCGGCCCAGTCCCAGGAGGATCAATTCGTCAATGAGGTCCGCATAGTCAAGCCCGGTCTTGGACCACATGTGCGGGTACATGCTGGACGGCGTGAACCCGGGCATGGTGTTGATCTCGTTGATGATCCACTTGCCTTCGGGCGTGTAGAAAAAGTCAACGCGCGAGAGCCCTTCGGCGTTGACCGCGTCAAAGGCCTCGGCCGCCAGTCGGCGCACTTCATCGGTGGCCCCGGCGTCCAGTGCGGCCGGGCAGCTGAGCTGTGCCGCGGCCCCGTCCACGTACTTGGCGTCAAAGTCATAGAACGTGTGGCCGGTATCATCAACAATGATTTCCCCGGGCATGGAAGCCCGTGGAGGCAGCGAGCCCCGGCCTTCAAGGACACCGCATTCGATTTCACGGCCAATGATTCCTTGTTCCACGATCACCTTGGGATCGTGGATGCGGGCGGCCTCGATGGCTGCCGGCAGCGCGTCGGGGGTGTCCACCCGTGAGATGCCCACGGAGGATCCGGCCCGTGCGGGCTTGACGAATAGCGGGTACTGAAGCCCCTCGACCGACTTCAGGCATGCAGCCTGGTCGCGTTCCCAGTTCTTGTCCGGGATGACAACGTACGGTCCCACCTCGAATCCGGCGGCCTCGAAGACCACCTTCATGAAGTGCTTGTCCATGCCGATGGCGCTGGCGGCAATGCCGGACCCCACGTAGGGGACATCCACCATTTCCAGCATCCCCTGCAGCGAGCCGTCCTCGCCGAAGGGGCCGTGCAGCAGCGGGAACACCAGGTCGATGTCGCCCAGGCTGCGCACGGCGTGGTCGTCGTTCGAGGCAAGCAGCTCGTGGCTGCCGGGTTCTCCGGTCAGCCGCAAGACCTCGGAACCGGCCGTGACTTCCGGCTTCTGGCTGTTGGCCAGCGACCAGGTGGTGACGTCCTGGTCCACCAGGGTCCAGGCGCCGTCGCGGGTAATGCCCACGGGGACGACCTCGTACTTGTCACGGTCGATGGCCTCGAGGACCCCGGCAGCGGTGACGCAGCTGACGGGGTGCTCGGAGGAACGCCCGCCGAAGAGCAGCATGACCCGGGGCTTGTGCGCGTTCACTTGACTCATTTGAGCTCACCTTCAGACTTTAGTTGACGCCCCAACAGGCGTGCTCCCATGTTCTCCACGCTCAGCGTGCCTTCCAAAACCATGACGACTGCCTCGGTGATGGGTACTTCTACATTGTGGCGCGTGGCCAGATCCAGCACCGCCCGGCCGGATTTGATGCCCTCGGCGGTCTGTGACATGCGGTCGTTGACCTCGTCAAGGTACAGGCCCTGGCCCAGCAGGCGACCTGCGGTGTTGTTGCGCGACAGCGATGAGGAACAGGTGGCCACGAGGTCGCCCAGGCCGGCGAGGCCGGAAAGGGTTTCATAGCTTCCACCCAAGGCCAGGGCAAGACGCGTGGTCTCGGCAAGTCCCCGGGTGATGATCGAGGACTTGGTGTTGTCTCCCATGCCCAGGCCGTCGCAAATCCCCACTGCCAGGGCGATGACGTTTTTGGCAATCCCGCCGATTTCAACGCCGATGACGTCCGTATTGGTATACGGACGGAAGTAGTCGGTTGAACACAGGGACGCGATCCAGGTCGCGGTGTCGATGTCCGAACAGGCGACCACGGAGGCGGTGGGCTGCTTGCGGGCAATTTCCATGGCCAAGTTGGGTCCGGACAGTACGGCAATGTGTTCCGGGGAAATTTCGACCTCGGCCGCAATCACTTCGCTCATGCGGGCGTCGGTGTCCCGTTCAAGACCCTTCATCAGGGACATGAGCACGGCGTTGGGTTCCAGGAATTCCTTGAAGGAATGCAGTTGTTCGCGCAGGCTCTGGGCCGGCACCGCCAGGACCACCAGTTCGGCTCCGGCAAGGACCTCGGCCGTGTTCGACGAAGAGGTGATGTTGGAGGGCAGGACGGTTTCACGCAGGTAGCGGGAGTTGGTGTGGCGGGTGTTGATTTCCACCGCAACCTCGTCGCGGCGGGCCCAGATCATGATTCCGGTCCCTGCATCTGCACCGGAGTCGGCCAGCACCTTGGCAAAGGTGGTGCCCCAGCTTCCAGCGCCCATCACCGCGATTTTCCTTGGAGCGGGCCTCATGAATCGTTTTCCTTCGTTTGCTTCGGTGACGAACCGTTCTCGAAATTGCGTCCCTGGGCAGCCTGGCCGTGGTCGGCCGGATCCCACAAGACCTGCGGAGCCGTCTCGCCACGCAGGACGGCAACGTCAGTGGCGATGGCACGCATGATGCGTTCGGTGGCCTCGGTGAGCACGGTCCGCGTCAGCGGCTTGTCCCGCAGGTCGTCGAGGTCCACCGGGTCCCCTGCAGTGACCGTCACATGGCGGCGCGGGAACAGCCTGATCCCCTTGGCGTACCGGGGAAACAGCTCCTGCGCTCCCCAGTGTGCCATGGGAATGACCGGTGCCCCGGTCTGCAGGGCCAACCGGGCGGCACCGGTTCGCCCACGCATGGGCCACAGGTCCGGGTCCCTGGTGAGGGTGCCCTCGGGGTAGATGATGATGACCCCGTTGGCGTCAAGGACCTCCCGAGCCGTCTTGAGCGACTGGGACGCGCCGGCGGAGGTCCGGGCCACCGGAATCTGTCCGGTTCGCCGCAGCAGCGTGCCGAGCACCGGGACCTTGAACAAGGATTCCTTGGCCAGGTAGCGCGGGTAGCGCTTGCTGCTGTAGATCGCGTGGCCGACAACCAGGGGATCGATTTCCGAAACGTGATTGGGGCAGAGGATAAACCCGCCGTCGGGCAGCTTGTCGAAGTCCCGCCATCTTCGGCCGATCATGAGATTCATGACCGGACGAACGATTCCGGCCGCTATTGCAAACGCGGTTTTTGTCCCGCGAGATTCTTTCATGCAGGTCAGCCTATGCGGATCAGGCGATTTCGTTCATCTCGACGCGCGCACCCAAGTCAGTGAGCTTGTCCATGAACTTTTCGTAGCCGCGGTTGATCAGTTCGATTCCGGTGACATGGCTGGTGCCTTCGGCGGCAAGTGCGGCAATCAGGTGGGAGAACCCGCCGCGCAGGTCGGGGATGTCGATGTCAGCCCCGGTCAACAGGGTCGGCCCGGTGATGACGGCGGAGTGCTGGAAGTTGCGCTGGCCGAAGCGGCAGGGGATGGCGCCGAGGCATTCGCTGTGCAGCTGGACCTTGGCTCCCATTTCCACCAAGGCGTTGGTGAAGCCGAAGCGGTTCTCATACACGGTCTCGTGAATGATGGAAACGCCGGTGGCCTGGGTCAGTGCAACGACCAGGGGCTGCTGCCAGTCCGTCATGAATCCGGGGTGGACGTCCGTTTCAAGGATCAGGGGTTTGAGCTCTCCGCCCGGATGGAAGAACCGAATTCCACCATCCGTGACCTCGAACTCCCCGCCAATTTGGCGGTAGGTGTGCAGAAACGCCGTCAGGTCGCGCTGCGCCGCGCCCTCGACGTAGATGTCGCCGTTGGTGACCAAGGCGGCCGAGGCCCAGGATGCGGATTCGTTGCGATCCGGCAGTGCCTTGTGGTTGTAGCCGTTGAGGCGTTCGACGCCGATGATGCGAATGACCCGGTCGCGACCAACCGTGATGATGGCACCCATTTTTTGGAGCAGGGAAATAAGGTCAAGGATTTCGGGCTCAATGGCCGCGTTTTCAACTTCCGTGGTTCCCTTGGCGCGCACGGCGGTCAGCAACACCTGTTCGGTGGCGCCAACGCTCGGGTACGGCAGGGAGATCTTGGCACCGGTCAGGCCGTGAGGTGCCCGGATGCTGGTACCCAGTGGACCTGCCTTGTCAATCTCGGCCCCGAAATGCCGCAACACGTCCAGGTGGAAGTCAATCGGGCGGTCACCGATCTTGCAGCCGCCGAGGTTCGGAATCAGGGCCTCGCCCAGGCTGTGGAGCAGCGGGCCGCAAAAGAGGATGGGGATACGCGAGTCGCCGGCGTGCGTGTCGATCTCGTTGCTGGTGGCCGTCTTGGTGCCGCTGGGGTCCATGGTCAGGTCGCCAGTGGCTTCGTCCTTGGTGACGGTGACGCCGTGGATCTTCAGCAGACTCGTGACAACGGCCACGTCCTTGATCTCAGGGACATTGCGCAAGACAGAGGGCGAATCCCCCAAGAGAGCAGCAACCATGGCCTTGGGAACCAGGTTCTTGGCACCCCTGACGGTCACTTTTCCCTTGAGTGGCACGCCACCATGAATCGTTAGGACTTTCGCCATGAACTTGAGTACCTCACCAAAATTGTTAGGCCTTCGAAAACGAAGGAAAGACTTAGCAAGCATACAGCCCCCGGCATTGCCGAGGGCCGCATGGCTCATGTAACGCTGGTCGCGCCGCGGCGGACCTTGCCCGCCTTTTCCCCGGGAATCCGGGGATGATCAGCGGCAACTACCGCCCCTCGGGCTGGCGTTAAGCGGACAGCTAAGGCTGGGAATAGCGTGCCGGAAGCGTGGTCGGCTTGAATGCCGGACGCTGGGCTTCAAAGGCCGTGATCTCTTCCTCATGCTGGAGTGTCAGGCCGATGTCATCCAGGCCCTCCATGAGCCGCCAACGGGTGTAGTCGTCAATCTCGAAAGGGGCAATGATGGATCCGCAGGTGACGGTGCGGGCTTCGAGGTCCACGGTGACTTCAGTTCCCGGGTGGTTCTCGATTTCCTTCCAAATCAACTCGATATCGCTTTGTGCCACCTCGGCGGCGACCAGCCCCTGCTTACCCGAGTTGCCGCGGAAGATATCGGCAAAGCGCGAGGAAAGGACGGCCTTGAAGCCATAGTCCTTCAGGGCCCAGACGGCATGTTCGCGGGAGGAACCAGTGCCGAAGTCAGGTCCCGCCACCAGGACCGAGCCCTTGGTGAAGGGTTGCTGGTTCAGGATGAAGTTGCCGTCCTTGCGCCAACCTGCGAAGAGCGCGTCTTCGAATCCGGTCCGGGTGATGCGCTTGAGGTAGACGGCAGGAATGATCTGGTCCGTGTCGACGTTGCTTTGGCGCAGCGGGACGCCGATTCCGGTATGGGTGGTGATCTTCTCCATGATGAATCCTTAGGCTACTTTTGCGGAAGAGGAAGGGGCGCCCAGGTCGGACGGCGAGGACAGGGTCCCGCGGATCGCCGTCGCGGCGGCGACAATCGGCGAAACCAGGTGGGTGCGCCCGCCCTTGCCCTGGCGACCTTCGAAGTTGCGGTTTGAGGTTGAGGCGCAGCGTTCGCCTTCGGCGAGCTGGTCGGGGTTCATGCCCAGGCACATGGAGCAGCCGGCAAACCGCCATTCCGCACCGAATTCCTTGAAGATCTTGTCCAGGCCCTCGGCCTCGGCCTCGAGGCGGACGCGTGCCGATCCCGGAACCACGATCATGCGGATGTCGGGATCCTTTTCCTGCCCCTGGATGATGCTGGCGGCGGCACGCAGGTCTTCCATGCGGCTATTGGTGCAGGAACCCAGGAAGACTGTGTCAACGCGGATTTCCTTCATGGGGGTACCGGCTTCCAGGCCCATGTAGTCAAGAGCCCGCTCGCACGCGGCACGGGCGTTTTCGTCTTCGAAGTCTTCGGGTGCCGGAACCTTGTCGGAAAGCGAGACGCCTTGGCCGGGGTTGGTGCCCCAGGTGACGAAAGGCTCCAGTTCGTTGGCGTCGAGGAACACCTCGGCGTCAAAGGCTGCGCCCTGGTCGGTGGCCAGCGTGTCCCATTCGGCGACGGCTGCGTCCCAGTCTGCGCCCTGGGGTGCGTGCGGGCGGCCGTTGATGTATTCGTAGGTGATTGCATCCGGGGCAATCATGCCTGCGCGGGCGCCGGCCTCGATCGACATGTTGCAGATCGTCATGCGGGCATCCATGGACAGTGCGCGGATGGCCGAGCCGCGGTACTCCAGGACGTAGCCTTGTCCCCCGCCGGTTCCGATCTTGGCAATGACGGCCAAGATGATGTCCTTTGCGGTCACGCCCGGCTTCAGTGTTCCCTCAACATTGATGGCCATGGTCTTGAACGGCTTCAGGGAAAGCGACTGGGTCGCCATGACGTGTTCGACCTCGGAGGTGCCGATGCCGAACGCCAGGGCGCCGAATGCACCGTGGGTCGAAGTGTGGGAATCGCCACAGACAACGGTCATGCCCGGCTGGGTCAGGCCCAGCTGGGGGCCCACCACATGGACAATACCCTGCTCCTTGTCGCCGAGGGAGTGCAGGCGAACACCGAACTCGGCGCAGTTCTTGCGAAGGGTTTCGATCTGCGTGCGGCTGGTCAAATCAGCAATCGGCTTGTCGATTTCCAGAGTCGGGGTGTTGTGGTCCTCGGTGGCAATCGTCAGATCCGGACGGCGCAACTGGCGCCCGGTGAGGCGGAGTCCCTCGAATGCCTGCGGGGACGTCACCTCGTGAACCAGGTGCAGGTCAATATAGATCAGGTCGGGCTGGCGAGATCCGCCCGTTCCCTCGCCCTTGCGCACCACGTGCGCGTTCCATACTTTTTCGGCCAGCGTCTGTGCTGCCTGGTGTGCGGCCATGACCGACTCCCTCACTTGATAAAAATCCTATGTGACAACTCTTCCACCCGTGCGCACGTAATATCCAGTAAGCGGATTTGCATCTCAAATAGTGAGATAGCAATATCAAACTATGGACACATCAAGTGGCGTTGGCGTCATCGACAAAGCGGCCCTCATCCTCAATGCCCTTGAGGCCGGGCCCACTTCCCTGGCCCAGTTGGTCTCACTGACCAAGATCTCCCGGCCCACCGTGCACCGCCTCGCCCAGGCGCTCGTTCACCACCGGCTGGTGGGCAAGGACATCCATGGGCGCTTCGTCCTGGGTGGCCGCCTGGTGGAATTGGCTTCGGCGGCCGGCGAAGACCGGCTGATTGCGGCGGCCGGCCCGCTGCTGATCCAATTGCGTGATTCCACGGGCGAGAGCACCCAAGTGTTCCGCCGCCAGGGCGACTACCGGGTGTGTGTTGCCTCCGCCGAACGGCCGGTGGGCCTGCGCGACACCATCCCGGTGGGAACGCAACTTTCGATGAAGGCAGGCTCGGCCGCCCAGGTCCTGTTGGCCTGGGAGGACCACGAACGGCTGCTGGATGGCCTGCATGGCGCCCGCTTCACTCCAACCATCTTGGCAGGGGTCAGGCGACGCGGCTGGGCACAAAGCCTGGGCGAACGTGAACCCGGGGTTGCCTCGGTCTCGGCTCCCGTGCGCGGACCATCCGGACGGGTGATTGCCGCAGTGTCGATGTCGGGGCCCATTGAACGGCTCTCTCGCCAGCCGGGCAAGGCCCACCAGGAAGTCGTCGTTCAGACCGCCAACGCCTTGAGCGAGGCCTTGAGAAAAACCGGCGACTAATCGGCAGTCCCGTCCCAACCTTCGAAGTGGTCAAACCCCTGAGCCGTCCCCGGAATCCGGCCATCCAGGAGAACTCCCGAACCCGTCTTCCCGCCACCCGGTTCCTTGACCACACCCACGGCCCGGAAACCTTCCGGCAGTTCCACCGCGTTCGGGAACGTGGTTAACAGCCCGTGGTCTTCCCCGCCTCCGAGTACCCATTCCATGGGTACTGTCCGCAGCCGTGCAGCAGCCGACGACAGTCGTTGCGCATCGGCTAAGAGGGCCCGGGCGTCAAAATCAATGACCACTCCGCTGGCGGTCGCCATGCGGCGCCCGTCCTTGAGCAGTCCGTCCGAGAGGTCCATCATGGCCGTGGCCCCGGCGCGGGCAGCCAGGGGTCCGGCCTCCAAGGGGGGCTGTGGACGCCGCTGGCCGTGGACCAGGAGTTGCTCGTCGGCGGACCATTCCAGATGCGAAATCGGTGCATCCAGAAGTGCCAGTCCCGCGGCCGCAACCCCCAGGGACCCGCAAACCGCCACTACGTCCCCCGGCCTCGCCCCGCTGCGCAGTACCGGATGGTCCGCGGCAAGTGATCCGGTGACGGCCGCGGTGATGGACACCTCGCTCCCCCGCCCAAGGTCTCCCCCGGCAACGGCACATGAGGTGGCGCCCAGTTCACGGACGGCGGCACTGAAGCCATCGGCCAGGTCTTCGACCCAGGCAATGGGCGTGGAGTGTGGCAACGTAAGAGAAATCACCGCGGACGTCGCAATGGCACCCATGGCATTGACGTCCGAAAGGTTTTGGGCGGCGGACTTCCAGCCGACGTCGAAGCCGCTGCTTCGGAATCCGCTGGGCCAGTCCAGCCTGAAGTCCTGGTTTTCCACCAGGGTATCCACCGTGATCACGAATTTGCCGCCTGGGGCGGCAATCAAGGCGGCGTCGTCCCCGGGGCCGAGCAAGGCCGATGCACCCTGGAGTCGCGGCAATATTCTGGCCAGCAGCCCGCTTTCGCCTAGGTTTCCTACGGTCTGGGGATCAGCTGCGGGCACGTTGCAAGGCTCCAATGAAAAGGTTGTGTCTGGTGATTTCCGCACCCACCGGGTCAATGACCGAACGCTTCGCCACCGCACCGATCGAGGCGTGCAGTGCACGTCGGGCCTTGCGGGCGCGTCCAGCGGCCCCAAAGCGGGCGATCAGCCCTGTGGCAAGGCCCAGGACGATTCCCAATAATATGCCAATAACGAGCATCAGCGTGGGAACCGGGAAGCCTTCGACCTTGGGAACCTCCGGCAGGGTGAATTGGAGGTACTGCGCACCGAAGAGGGCACCGAGCCATAGTGCCCCGGCCAGGGCGGTGGCCAGCGATATCCACTGGATGACGGAGACCACCGGCCACCACCAGGCCCCGGTGGTGGCACCGATATTGGTGTTGGCAATGGCTTGGTCCAATTCATCGGGCAGCGTCGTCCCGCCGGCTCGCGCCGCACGGCGAATCGATCCCTGCCAGGTGTCCGGGGCGCCGGCGCTTGCTTCATCGGCGAAGCGCCGGACGGCGGAATCGGCTTGGGCCTTTTGCGCGGCACCGGGGGCCGGCAGGGAGGTGCGGTTGAGCTTCGGATTGACATCCGTGCTCTTGAGATTGAGCCGGCGCAACGGGTCCGGGCGAACCTTGGCCAACCAACGCGTGAGCGGCCAACCGGTCTTCTTGTGCGCGTCCATCCGGTAGGAAGTGCGCACGGCATTCACCACGGTATCCACGCCCGCGGCCGTGGCCAGCTCCCCGGTCAGGGCTTTCTTCGCAGGGTCACCGGGCAGCTTGAGTTCTTCTTGGGGAGATCCCTCCGCCATCCGTCCGGCGATGGTTGCCACATCGGCCGTGAGTCGGTTGGTTGCGGCACCGCGTTGGGTGACGACCCGGGCAATCTCCTGGCGCAATGGGTCCAGGCCCTCTCCGGTCAGAGCCGAGACGCCAAGAATCCTGGGGCTGGCCAAGCCGTCCGCCAGCAGGATGGAACGCAACGAATCCATGACGGGACCGCGCTGGTTTTCCCTGAGCTTGTCGATCTGGTTCAGGACCACCAAGGTAACCGAGCCGTGGGTCGCCAGCGGCCTGATGAAATCATGGTGGACGGCCGCGTCCGCATACTTCTGGGGATCCAGGACCCAAATCAGGACGTCCACCTGCCCGGCCAGCTTGGTGGCGATCTCACGGTTTGCCGCAACCGTGGAATCGAAGTCCGGAAGGTCCAAAAGGATCAGCCCGCTGGCTTCCTTTTCCGATCCAAAGAATCCCTTTTTTTCCAAGCGCAAGGGCGAGTCGAGGACGTGGCGCTCCTGCACTCCCAACCAATCAAGCAACGGATCCGAGCCGGCCCGTCCCCAGATACCGGCCAGGGGCTGGCTGGTCGTCGGCCGGGTTGCCGCGGTCCGGGCGAGGTCCTGTCCGACTACGGCGTTGAACAGGGACGACTTTCCGCTGCCGGTGGCACCGAAAAAGCCGACCACGGTGTGCTCAGCCGACAGGGTCCTGCGGGTCGAGGAACGTTCAAGGACCTGCCACGACGCTTCACTCACCGCCGGATCAATGCGGTCGGCACCCAGTTCGGTGGCTTCCTTGAGTGCTTCGAGCCGAAGTTCAAGCGGGCTCACGGCTGTGGTTTGACGACGGCGGCTCATGCACCTTGCTCCCGGGCCAGTCGGCGTATGGCCGCCGAATTCTGTTTCATGCGGTCTGCGTCCTGCGCGCTGGGAATGTTTTCGAGTCGAGACGCGAATCGCTGCTTTTCCGTCTCCAAGAGATCAGTGCACCGGGCAGCCAGTGAATCCTTCGCCTGCTTGGTGAGTCTGCGCACCGCGTCCTCGCCAAAGATCGCCTCGAGCAGCTTTTGCCCGACCACGGCGGACCCGCCGGCGATTCCGACCTCAAGCCCGGTCAAGCCCGCCGTGGAGGCAAAGACAACCACCATCAGGGCCACTGCGACGCCATTGACGCCGAAGGACACCATGCGTGCGGTCATGCGCTTGTTCGCACCTTCGGTTCGGATAATTTCCATGAGGTCGCCCTGCCAGGCACGAACCTGCTCCGCGACCCGGTCAGAGAATCCGGGAGACAGTGAACCAAAGTTGGAAGTGCCCACCAGTGCCTTACCTGCCGGGTCGGACCGCCAGCGCTCCTCCGTTGTTTCGCTGGCCTTTGCGGCCTGGTCAACCACCACCGCATGCAGGCCGGATTCGATGGCCTCCTCCACATGGTCAACGGGTTTGGGCTTTCCCGTAAAGAAGGCACCGATCCGGTCCCGCAATCTGCCAATGCCGGACTCCAAGGAACGGAAGAATTCACCGGTACCGACAAAGTCTTGCCAGCGCGCCAGGACCTCGCCGCGCAGCAGGGTCCCGTCCTGCACGCTGGCAAGGATGCCCGCGTGCGCCTGCTCGAATGCCTCATCGGCGTATTGTGCGAGCCGGGCACTGCTGGCACCTTGTTCCACCATGGCCGTGGCAATGACGTCGCTGCGATCCGCAAGCTGTGCAAGCACCCCTGCCAAGGTTTGGCGGGCGATCGCAGCACGCGATTCGGCATTGGCAGCCAGCTCGCCCAGCCAGGCCTTGAGCGGTGCGGCGGCGATTGCCGGCAGCATGTCCAGCTCGTCGAGCTCGACTTCGGGGACCACGAAGAGCTCGGCGCTGCCCAGGCCTTCGCGTTGGAGCATGCCGCGCAGGTCGGTGGCAATCTCGTCCTCGACACCCGCGGGCACCCGGTCCAGGACCACTGCCACGGTGATGTTGCGTCCCGCGGCCTCCGAGAGAAGCTTCCAGGGTACGGCGTCGGCATACCGATTGGCAGTGGTGACAAATATCCAGAGGTCGGCCGCAGCCAGCAGCTGCCCGGCCAGGCGGCGGTTTTCATCCGAGATGGAATCCACATCCGGAGCATCCAGGATTGCCAGGCCTCGGGGAACCGCGTCATCTTGCACCAATATGATCGAGTCGGTCACGGCGGCATCCGGTGTGGCACCGACCTGTGCCGCGGGAATCGCTTGGTTCCGGCTGACGGCCGTACCGGTGATGCGCCGGAGCCCGGGGAGGATCCTGTCGTTCTCCAGCCATGCCCGATCCAGCTCGTGGTGCAGGAGGATGGGTTGGCGTGTGGTGGGTCGGATGGCTCCGGCCCGAGTAACCGGGTGGCCAACGATTGCATTGACCAGCGTGGATTTCCCGGCTCCGGTGGAGCCGCCCACGACGGCAAGCAACGGCGCGTCCAGGCTGCGGTATCGAGGCAGGATGTAGTCGTCGAGTTGTTCCACCGCGGTGCGGGCATTTTCACGTGCCTGGGTGACGCCGGCAATATCCAACGGCAGGATGCTGCCCGAAAGATCCGTCCGGACGTCGGTGAGCAGATTGATGGCTTCCATGTCGGCCGGCACGGCCGAGAGTGGTGGCGAACCTTGGGGTTCAGAGCCATTGCTAGTAGTCACCACTACATCATGCCAAACACTCTGGCTTTTTATTGGCAAGCTGGCCCTAGTTATCAAGGACGAAATGGAAAACATGCGTTAAAGACAAAAGGCTCCAAACTAGGTTTGGAACCATTTGTGCTGGTGACCCCAGCGGGATTCGAACCCGCGTTACCGCCGTGAGAGGGCAGCGTACTAGGCCGCTATACGATGGGGCCGCATAGCTGCAACGTTTTAGGACTGTTACCGTCCGATTCAATTGAATCGTGACCCCAGCGGGATTCGAACCCGCGTTACCGCCGTGAGAGGGCAGCGTACTAGGCCGCTATACGATGGGGCCGTATGCTTTGCGTGGAGGACTTTCGTCCCCCACGCAAACCGGTCCTCGCTTTCGCGAAGACCGTGACGCTGGGGTACCAGGACTCGAACCTAGAATGTTGGTACCAGAAACCAGTGTGTTGCCAATTACACCATACCCCACAGCGTTGATTTGCTCTCCGGCTTTCTTTTCGAAAGCTTTCGTGCGCCTCAGCACGAGAAATAACTATACCGGCGGATCTGCATAAAGTACAAATCGGGGGCTCACTAGGATCCTAGTGGGCCAAAAACCCCGAGTTTCCGCCGATTATTGCGGCCAGGGACCCCAAATTTTGCAGGATTTCAGCCGACTCGATTTTGTGATCTGGCGCACGATCCAGCAGGATTCCCTGCAGTCCTGCATCCTTTGCGCCCTGGACATCATTGACCGGGTTGTCCCCCACGTAGAGCGTGGCACCAGGAGCGGTTCCCAGCAGCCGGCAGCCGGCATGGAATGGGCGTGGATCCGGCTTCGGCGCACCAGCCGTATCCGAGCCAACGAGCACCCCGATCCGCCCAAGACCGGAAAGCTGCAACTTGTTGCGCTGGTAGCGCTCCACGTTGTTGCTCACCGCCCCGTAGGGAATGGACAAGGCATCCAGTGCGTCAAGGCAGGCGTGCACGTCGGGGAACGGCGCCCACATGCCTTGCACCGCTTCCTCGTAACGTGCGCTCCACGCCCCAAGCGCCTCAGCCGGCGGGGCTTCCAATCCCACGAGGTCGAAGGCGCGCCGGATCCGCTCGGCACGTTGGCCAAGGAACGTCAGCTCCCCCGCCATGTAGCGCTCGTAAGCGCCGGCACCGTCGTCCGCGTAGTCGCGGGCCACATATTCCCGCAGTGCCGCCGGAACGTCGCTGAAGTCCTCGGCCGTGAGCTGGTTGAAGCCCTTGACCGCAGCGGAGTTCAGGTCCACAAGGGTGTCGTCAATATCAAAGAGAACGCCCTCAACCCGGGCCACGGAAGCTGCTCCGGGAGATGGGTTGAGGGCGTCGTTCGCGTTATCCACGATTCTCGCGAGTTCCTGGTTACCGGGCTGCCCGGAACGAGCGCACGCGGTTCAGCGAGGATTCCTTGCCCAGGATCACCATGGACTCAAACAACGGCGGGGAGATCCGCTTGCCGGACACGGCGGTGCGGATCGGACCAAAGGCATGCCGCGGCTTGATACCGAGCCCCTCAACCAAGGAAGTCTTCAAGACATCTTGGATTGTCTCGGCGTCCCACTGGTTCGCGGCCTCGAGCGCGGCCAGACCGGCGTCCAGGACCTCGGCGGTGTTTTCCGGCAGGCCCTTCAAGGCATCCGCGGCCGGCTCGATGGCCGAATCCTCGGTGAAAAGGAACTCCAGCATGTCCGGGGCCTCGCCCAGCAGCGTGATGCGTTCCTGGACGAGCGGTGCGGCCTCGGTCAGGATCTCGTTCTGGCGCTCGGTTAGCTGCTCCCCCACCAAGCCGTGGGCGCGAAGGTACGGGATCAGCCGGTCACGGAAGTCGGCGGCCTCAAGCATGCGCACGTGGGTGCCGTTGATGGCCTCGGCCTTCTTGATGTCAAAGCGTGCCGGGTTGGAGAGCACGTCGTGGACGTCAAACGCCTCGATGAGCTGGTCTCGGGTGAAGATGTCTTCATCCGCGCTCAAGGACCATCCAAGCAGCGACAGGTAGTTCAGCAGGCCCTCGGGAATGAATCCGCGGTCACGGTGCAGGAAGAGGCTCGACTCCGGGTCGCGCTTCGAAAGCTTCTTGTTCCCCTGGCCCATCACATACGGCAGGTGCCCAAAGAGGGGCATGTACTGCGCGACCTTGATATCGATCAAGGCGCGGTACAAGGCAATCTGGCGGGGGGTCGAGGAGAGAAGGTCCTCGCCGCGCAGCACGTGGGTGATGCCCATGAGCGCGTCATCCACGGGGTTGACCAGCGTGTAAAGCGGTTGTCCGTTGGCGCGCACGACCACGAAGTCAGGAACGGATCCGGCCTTGAAGGTGATTTCCCCGCGAACCAGGTCGGTGAAGGTGAGGTCCTCGTCCGGCATGCGCACGCGGAGCACCGGCTCGCGGCCCTCGGCACGGTAGGCGGCGATCTGCTCGTCACTGAGGTTGCGGTCAAAGCCGTCGTAGCCCAGCTTCGGGTCCCGGCCGGCAGCCTTGTGGCGTTCTTCAACTTCTTCGGGAGTGGAGAAGGATTCGTAGACGTGTCCGCCGGCACGAAGCTTGGCGATGACGTCCTGGTAGATGTCCCCGCGCTGGGACTGGCGGTACGGTTCGTGGGGACCGCCGACGTTGACACCCTCATCCCAGGTGATCCCGAGCCAATCCAAGGCGTCAAGCAATTGGTGGTAGCTTTCCTCGGAGTCGCGCTTGGCGTCGGTGTCTTCGATGCGGAAGATCATCTTTCCGCCGGTGTGGCGCGCATAGGCCCAGTTGAACAGGGCGGTGCGAATCAGGCCTACGTGCGGTGTGCCGGTCGGAGACGGGCAGAAGCGTACGCGGACGGGGGTTTCATCGGTCACGGTGGGAATGAGGGATACATCAGTCATGATGTGACCATTCTATGTCCCCGCACCGGTTCACCCGGTAGGCGGGCACTTGTTGCGACTCGTAAGACAATAGCCAAAAGCAATCGGCCCCGGAAACCGGGGCCGATCACAGTGTGGTGTCAGCTTCGATGGCAAAAAAGAAACCGACTGGAAAAGATTAATCCGTGGACGTGGTTATTCAAAATGAGGTTCTGCACCAATCCCATCACCTCCGGTCGTATTTTCAGCGTCGGAACGGGTTGCTCAAGGTGCCGATTCCCTCAATCTCAACATCCACGCGCTGTCCCTCGGTCACCAAGCCAACTCCCGCCGGGGTGCCTGTGAGGATCACGTCACCCGGAAGCAAGGTGAATGCCGCCGATGCATAGGCAACCAGGTCGTTGATCCCCCAAACCATCTGGGAAGTGTTGCCGTCCTGAACGACCGTTCCATCGAGGCGGGTGGTCAGTTGGGTGTCTTCGTGGTCCAGCTCGGTCTGGATCCATGGTCCCAGCGGGCAGGATCCATCCCAGCCCTTGGCGCGTGCCCATTGTCCGTCGGTGCGCTGTGCATCGCGCGCGGTGAGGTCATTGGCGATGGTGTAGCCGAAGATCACGTCCTGGGCCTTCTCGGCAGGGACGTCCTTGCAGATCCTGCCAATGACAACGGCGAGCTCGCCTTCGTAGGAAATTTCCTCGGAAAAGCTTGGCAAGGTGATCGGGTCGCCCGACCCGACGACCGCGGTATTGGGCTTCAGGAACATCAAGGGTTCGGCCGGCACTTCATTGCCAAGCTCGGCAGCGTGGTCGGCGTAGGTACGTCCGAAGCACACCACCTTGGAGCGTGGAATGATCGGGGCCAGCAACCGGACATCCTCAAGCTTGTGCTTGGCTCCGGTTGGCTTGATTCCTTGGAAGAAGGGGTCACCGGAAATAACGATGACCTGGTCATCTTCCACGACGCCGTACATGGGGTCACTGTCAACGACAAAACGAGCAATACGCATGGTTTATAGCTTAGTGGGTTCGTTGGAACCGGTTGCGCGTTTCGGCTTCGGGCCCTTGGCGACGTCTGCCTCGACTTGGTGTTCGTCCTGCGGGTCGACTGGTTCCGTGTCCGGGTATCCGGTGGGGTTGGATGACTGCCAGCGCCACATGTCCCCGACCATCTGCTCAAGTCCGCGTTCGGCCTTCCACCCGATTTCCTCGCGGGCCAGCGTTGGATCCGCGTAGCTCGCTGCCACGTCGCCCGGGCGGCGGTCCACGACGTCGTAGGGGATTTCGCGTTCGGAGGCGCGGGCGAAGGCCTGGATCACCTCGAGGACCGAGGAACCGTGCCCCGTGCCCAGGTTCCAGGCGTGCAATCCGCCATGGTCCTGCAGGTAGTCAAGTGCGGCCAGGTGTCCGGCACCGAGATCCACCACGTGGATGTAGTCGCGCACGCCTGTCCCGTCGAGCGTCGGATAATCTCCGCCAAAGACACTGACTCGGTCCCGAACGCCCACCGCCACCTGCGCGATGTAGGGCATCAAGTTATTGGGGATCCCTTGCGGGTCCTCCCCGATTTGGCCGGATTCATGGGACCCCACCGGATTGAAATAGCGCAGCTTCGCAATGGACCACCGCGGGTCCGAGGCGGCAACGTCGTCAAGCATGCCCTCGATGTGGAGCTTGGTCCGTCCGTAGGGGTTGGTGGCGGACAATGCCGTTGCTTCAGTGATCGGGAGTTCGAGGGTCTCGCCGTACACCGTCGCCGACGAGCTGAAGACCAAGGTGCGAACGCTGTGGGCATCCATGGCCTCCAACAGGTTCAGCGTGCCCGTGATGTTGTTGCGGTAGTACATCAGCGGCTTCGAAACGGACTCCCCCACCGCCTTGAGCCCGGCAAAGTGGATCACGGCCTCGGGCCTGGACGCATCGAACACGTCCCCGAGACGACTCTCATCCAACAAGTCGCCGACATGCAGTTGGGCGTGGCGGCCCGTAAGTTCGGCGACCCGCCGCAGGGCCTCGGGCGAGGAGTTGCTCAGGTTGTCAAAGACATGGACCTCGTGTCCCTCTTCCAACAGAAGCAGGACAGTGTGGGATCCAATGTAGCCGGCACCGCCGGTGACCAGAATGCGCATGCAATCCATTCTATGGAACGCTGCGCCATACGGCCGACTCAAACAACGGTGGGGCGGGATTCCATTGGAATCCCGCCCCACCGCTCACGTGCATCGCCTATGCGAGTCGTTCGAGCCAACCGTGACGGTCTTCAACGGCACCGGTCTGGATGCCCAGCAATTCTTCGCGCAGCGCCATGGTCACTTCTCCTGCGGGTGCTTCCGGATCGCCGATGTGCTCGTCGCCGTTCTTCAATACGCCAATCGGGGTGATGACGGCGGCGGTGCCGCAGGCAAAGACCTCCTCGATTTCACCGGTGGCGATACCTTCGCGCCATTCGCCTAAGGTGATGGTGCGTTCCTCCACCTCAAGGCCGCGGTCCGTGGCCAGTTGGATGATCGAGGAACGTGTGATGCCTTCGAGGATGGTGCCGGTCAGGCGCGGGGTGACGAGCTTGCCGCCCTTCATCACGAAGAAGACATTCATGCCACCGAGCTCTTCCACCGCCTCATTGTTGAACGGGTCGAGGAAGAGGACCTGCTTGCAGCCGTTTTGTTCGGCTTCCAGTTGCGCAACAAGGGAAGCGGCGTAGTTGCCGCCGCACTTGGCAGCCCCGGTGCCGCCGCGTCCGGCGCGCGCATAGTTGTGCGACACCCAAATGCCCACCGGCTTCAGCTCTCCGCCGAAGTAGTTGCCTGCCGGGGACGCAATGACGCGGTAGGAAACCTTGCGAGCCGCCCGAACGCCCAGGAAGGCCTCCGTGGCAATCATGAAGGGGCGGAGGTAGAGCGCTTCACCGTCGCCGCTGGGGACCCACTGCACATCCGCCTTGACCAATCGTCGCAGTGACTCGACAAAAGCTTCCTCGTCCAGCTGCGGAAGCGCCAGGCGCTCGGCGGATCGATTCAGGCGGGCTGCGTTCGCATGCGGACGGAACGTCCAGATGCTGCCGTCTGCATGGCGGTAGGCCTTTAGGCCTTCGAAGATTTCCTGGCCATAGTGCAGCACCGAGGCCGCTGGATCCATGGCAATGGGGCCGTAGGGTTCGATGCGCGCGTTGCTCCAGGTGCCCTGCGGTCCTTCACCATCGGCCGACCAGTCGATGACCGCGGTGTGGTCAGTGAAGAAATCCCCAAAACCTGGGTTCGCCAGAATCTCGGCGCGTTCCTGATCGCTTTTACGGTGAGTTGAGAGATCTTCAATGAATTCCATGATGCCGTCAGGCTTCCTCTTCGACAGGGTGTTGCGGTGGCAAGCCAGCAGGGGCTTGCCACCCTAAGAATTGGTTCCTAAATGAACCTAGTCACCAGCTTAAGCCAGTGCGGCAACGATTGCATCGCCGATCTCCGCCGTGGTGCGCGGATCGGTCATTTCATCGCGTGAGGCAATGTCGCTTTCCACTGCTTCCTCGACCCGGCGGGCCGCCTCCGGAAGACCCACGTGGTCAAGCAAGAGGGCTGCCGAAAGGATTGCCGCAGTCGGGTCCGCCTTTTGCTGGCCGGCGATGTCCGGGGCCGATCCGTGGACCGGTTCAAACATTGAAGGCGCGGTGCGGTCCATGTTGATGTTTCCGGATGCGGCCAAGCCAATGCCACCGGTGATGGCGCCGGCCTGGTCGGTGAGGATGTCGCCAAAGAGGTTGTCGGTGACGATGACGTCAAAGCGCGACGGGTTGGTCGTCATGAAGATCGTTGCGGCATCGACGTGCAGGTAGTCGTGGGTGACATCGGGGAATTCGGCGGCGACTGCCTCAACGGTCCGGCGCCACAGGTGGCCGGCAAAGACCAGCACGTTGTGCTTGTGGACCAGCGTCACATGCTTGCGGGTACGCTCATTGGCACGGCGGAAGGCGTCGCGCACGACTCGCTCGACGCCATGGGCAGTGTTGATTGACACTTCGGTGGCGATTTCGTGCGGTGTACCCACGCGCAGGGCGCCGCCGTTACCGACGTAGGGTCCCTCGGTGCCTTCGCGGACGACGATGAAGTCGATTTCGCCGGGGTTTGCCAACGGGCTCGGGACCCCTGGGTAAAGCTTGGAGGGGCGCAGGTTCACGAAGTGATCCAGGCTGAAGCGCAGCTTGAGGAGCATTTCGCGCTCGATCAACCCCGACGGAATGCGGGTATCCCCCGGCGCTGCGCCGACAGCACCGAAAAGGATGGCGTCGTGGCCGCGGAGCGCAGTGAGCGTCTCCTCCGGAAGGGTCTCCCCCGTCTCCAGCCAGTGCTCGGCACCGAGCTTGTAGTCGGTCAGTGCCAACTGCACGCCAGAGGCTTCGGTTACCTTCTTCAGGACCTTCACGGCCTCGGCAATTACTTCAGGACCAATGCCATCACCTGGAATGACGGCAATATTCAAGGATTCGCTCATGCCTACGAGTTTATCGACTCGTATCACTATGTGAGCAACCCATCTCACATAGTGAGCGACGCAGCGATTACGTTCCAATTCTCATGCCACGGCATGACGAATGCCGCACTTCAACACCGTAGGCTAATCAAGGAAGAAGAAGCAGCCCCATTGCCCGTGCAGGAATCGATGACGCCACACCGCAGCCTAGATAAGTGGATTCGCCAGAATCCACACAAGGTCGACCTCATCCTTGGCCTCGGCATATGGCTCGTCTTCGGACTTCTCGCCGGAATCATGCTTGGAGTTTCGGGAAACGGCTGGCAATTGGCCATCCTGGGTACCGTCCAAACGCTTCCATTGATTTGGCGCCGCCGGCACCCTGGGCTGGCTGCCGGAATAATTGTCCTCGCCCACCTCATCCAAGTTGCCGTCACCGACGAGTTATTGCCTTCCCAAATTGCCGTGCCGATTACGGTGTATTCGTTGGCCGCCTATGGACGACGCTGGCAGTCATTCGCTGGTCTCGCCGCAGGATTCGTGGGCGCCCTTCTTGCCAGTATTCGAGTGGGGTCCTGGTCCGCAGGCAGCTCACCGGAAGGTGCGGTGCGCAATTTCATCGGTCTCGGCCTCTTGGTCTTGGTGGCCTGGACGTTTGGGGATTTGGCCCGGACCCGACGGTTGACCTTGCAAACGCTCGAGGACCGCGCCAGAAGGCTCGAAATTGAGCGGGAGCAGGAACGCGCTTTGGCCGCTGCCGATGAACGCAGCCACATTGCGCGAGAAATGCACGATATCGTTGCCCATTCACTTTCGGTGATCATCACGCAGTCCGATGGTGCGCGCTACGCAAGTGAACACGATCCGGGGATCGCCCGGGAAACCCTCGCCACCATTTCGCAGACGGGGCGAAGCTCGTTGCGCGAGATGCGCCGGCTGCTGGGTGTTCTGCGCAGCGATGAGGAGGCTTCAACCCGTCCCCTCCCCGCCCTCGTCGACGTTCCCGAATTGCTGGATGCCACGCGCATGAGCGGCTTGGCCATCAACTTCGCACAAGTTGGCACCGCCCGGCGCGAGCTTCCGGCAGGTGCCGAGCTCACCGTATACCGGGCCATGCAGGAGGCCCTGACCAACGTCCTGAAGCATGCCGGACCCGAAGCCGCGGCCGGCGTGACTCTGCGCTGGGACAATCGGGGACTCCAGCTGCTGGTATCTGACAACGGACGCGGGGCCGGTGCCCTGGGAAGCTCCGCATCCGGCCAGGGCCTTCGGGGAATGGCCGAGCGAGTTGCCCTCTACGAGGGTGACGTCGAAGCAGGACCCACACCCGGCGGAGGCTTCCGCGTTTCCGTATTCATCCCCTACACCGAGGACTAAAAAGCTTTGCCAAAAGAAAACCCCATCCGCGTCGCGCTGGTCGATGACCAGCTCCTGGTCCGCAGCGGCTTTAGGATGCTCATCAATTCCCAGGCTGATCTTGAGGTTGTTGCCGAGGCATCGAACGGCCGCGAGGCCATCGCCTCCCCTGCACTTGCCGCGTCGGATGTCATTCTTATGGACGTGCGCATGCCGGAAATGAACGGGATAGAAACAACCGAGCTGTTGCTTTCAGGACAATCCAAGGCTGCACCCGGGCCCAAGGTCATTGTCCTCACGACCTTTGACCTCGACGAGTACGCGCTGGCAGCCATTCAGGCCGGGGCCAGCGGCTTCTTGCTCAAGGACGCTCCCCCGGAGGAGCTGCTTGAATCCATCCGTACCGTCCACCGCGGGGATGCAGTCATAGCACCGTCCACGACCCGGCGCCTTCTTGACCATGTAGCGCCGATGCTGAGACGCTCCACCCTTCCGGACAGCTCCCATGTCGTGTCGGTGCAGTCCCTAACGAGAAGAGAGCGCGAAGTCTTTGAATTGATTGCCTTGGGCCGGTCTAATCCGGAAATCGCCGCCGAACTGTTTCTTTCCGAAGCAACGGTCAAGACGCATGTGGGGCACATCCTGGCCAAGCTCAACGCACGGGATCGCGTGCAAGCTGTCGTGATCGCTTACGAGACCGGAATAGTCTCGCCCTAGTTTTCGGGCGCTGATTTCGGCCCGATTTCACGCTTGGACGACCCCTGGCGCAGTAGCGACAGCTGCCAGATAAAAGAGGCACTGATCTCCAACAAGGCGTTGGTAATCAGTGCCTCTTGATGTGCTTCGAACTACATGCTCGCGGCATTCACCAGGCTGTCCTCGGAGGGCAAGTTCGAGTCAAAGTCCTCCATGCGCGTGCCAACTCCAAGCAGCTCGGCAATCGCTGCAACCGTGCGGATAGCCGCCTTGCCGTCACCGTAGGGGTTGGTCGCCATGGCCATCTGCTCGTAGGCGGCAGCATCATTGAGCAAGAGCTCGACCGATTCAAAGATCTTCTCTTCGTCGGTGCCGATGAGCCTCACGGTGCCGGCGACAACGGCTTCCGGTCGCTCGGTGTTCTGGCGCATGACGAGCACCGGCTTTGCAAGGCTCGGAGCTTCTTCCTGCACGCCGCCGGAGTCGGTCAGCACGATGTTGGCCGCGGCGATGAGCCGGGTGAACTCGCCGTAGGCCAGCGGCTCGGTCAGGGTGATGTTCTTGCGCCCCTCGATTTCCGGAAGCAAAGCTTCACGCACGGCGGGGTTGCGGTGCAGGGGAAGAATAAATTCAACCTCCGGCTCCGCAGCCGAGAGGCGTGCCAAGGCGCGGCCGATGCCGCGCATGGGCTCACCCTGGTTCTCGCGACGGTGTGTCGTCACCAAGACGATCTTGCGGCCGGACGACACCAGCTCTTCAAGCTTGGGGTCGCCGAACGGAATGTTCTTTTCAACCACCGTGAACAGGGCGTCGATGACGGTGTTGCCCGTGACCGTAATGGTCTTCGGATCAATGGTCTCGTTGATCAGATTCAGCTGGCTCAGTGTCGTTGGAGCAAGGTGCAAGCTGGCGATCTGGGACGTCATCTTGCGGTTCGCTTCCTCCGGGAACGGAGAGAAGATGTCGTAGCTGCGAAGCCCCGCCTCGGCGTGGACCACCGGGATACCCCGGTAGAACGCGGCGATGGCACCTGCAGTAGACGTGGTGGTGTCCCCCTGGACCACCACGGCGTCCGGCTTTTCCTTTTCAAAGATTGCATCCAAGCCATTGATGGTCTTGGTGAGCAACGAGTTGAGGGTCTGCCGCGGCTGAATGACGTCGAGATCGTATTCAGGTGTGATGTCGAAAAGTTCGTTGACCTGGTCGAGCATCTCACGGTGCTGGCCGGTAACGGTCACCACACAGTCGAAGAGCTCGGATTCCTGCAGGGCCTTCACAATCGGTGCCACCTTGATGGCTTCCGGCCGAGTGCCGTAAATCGGCATGATCTTCTTCACGATAACCTATCCGTTGGGGCGAATATTGAGTTGGTTCGACGTGCTGTCAACAGCCTAGCGCCACAGTCCGCGAGTATCGATGACATCCTTGCCAGCCAAGGCGGTGGCGGGAACGGTCTTGAACTGGTCGTGGTCAACCAGGACCACGACCGTGGAAGCCTCTTCAAGGGCGGCCTCGGTGCTGCGCAAGGATACGTTGTGGATTCCGGCCAGGCCTCTGGGCAATTCCTCGATGTGCGGCTCAACCAAGAAGAATTCAACGCCAGGTGCCTTTTCCGACAGAGACTTGGCGATCGCGATGGACGGGGATTCGCGCAGATCGTCGATGTTGGCCTTGAACGCCAGGCCCAGAACCGCAACCTTGCCGTTGAAGCCCGGGGTTTCGGTCGACTTGATGACCTTGTCCACGACCCAGGAAGGCTTTGCGTCATTGGTTTCGCGCGCCTGTCGAATCAACTTGGATTCCTCGGGTGCCGCTGCGACGATGAACCAGGGGTCAACGGCGATGCAGTGTCCGCCAACGCCCGGGCCCGGCTGCAGGATGTTTACGCGCGGGTGGTGATTGGCCAACTCGATGAGCTCCCAAACGTTGATGCCGACCTTGTCGGAAATCACCGACAGCTCGTTGGCGAAGGCGATGTTGACGTCGCGGAAGGAGTTTTCAACCAACTTGGCCATTTCGGCGGTGGTTGCGTCCGTGACCAGGATTTCAGCTTCACAGAACACGCTGTACAGGCCCTTGGCCATTTGTGCGGCCTCGGGCGTGATGCCACCGACGATTCGGTCGTTGGTGACGAGTTCTTCCATGACACGGCCGGGCAATACTCGTTCCGGGCAGTGCGCAATATGGATGCTCGAGGAATCTAGATCCGGCCGCGCGGCAAACAAGCGGTCGGCCATGTGCTGCGTGGCACCTGGGGGGGAGGTCGATTCAAGGATGACCAGCTCGTTGCCGCGAAGTTGAGGAGCAATCTTGTCGGCAGCGGCCTCGATGTAGGACAGATCGGCGCTGTGGTCGGCATTGAACGGAGTCGGAACGGCCACGATGTAGGCATCTGCTGCCGGGGTGTCCAAGCCGGCGCTCAAGGTGCCGTTAGCCACCGCGGCAGCAACGAAGTCACCGAGCGCGGGCTCAACAAATGGAACTTCTCCACGATTCACGGCATCAACCGTCCGCGGACTGACGTCCACTCCCTTGACGACGATCCCCTTCGACGCCAGGATTGCTGCCGTAGGCAACCCGATGTAGCCAAGTCCAACTACGGCAACTTCTTTGATACTCGTCACTATGACGTTTCCCCTTGGTAATAGTGGGCGCACCTAGGCGTGCAAAGCAACCCGCCACAGGCACTGAAGTTCAGGAGGCTACGATTCGTAACCTCGTCCAGAATACTGCATTCATCCATTCATTGCAGTTTGTCGGTGATCAACTTGTATGTCTCAGACAACTTTCGTGCGTTCGCCGACCAGGTCCTCTCGGCCAGCATGGTTCGCCTTCCGGCCACCCCCATTGAAGCTCTCTTGGACGGGTCTTCGAGCAATGATCGAATCGCGCGGGCCAGCTTTCCTGCATCTTCCGGCGGGACCAACTTGCCAGTTACCCCATCGGCAACAATCTCACGAAGGGCTGGCAAGTCCGCTGCAATCACTGGGACTTCACAGGCCAATGCCTCAACGGGTTTCAAGGGGGTTACTGCCTGGGTCACCGAAAGATCCCTGCGTGGAACCACGAAAATGTCCAGGGCACAATGATAAGTCCGAGCATCATTACGCGGCACGCGTCCCGTGAAGATGCAATATTCATCGATTCCCAGTTCGATGCCGAGTTCCCTGAGGTTGTTAGATTCAACACCACTTCCGACTATTAAGACGCGAAGCTTCGGATTTTCCGGAATAAGCTCCGCAGCAGCCCGGATCAGTAGGTCCAATCCTTCGTAGGCAACCAAGCTACTGACCGTGCCCACATATTGCAGGTCAGGGGACAAGCCGAGGCTCGCTCGGGCCCACGAGCGTTCGATGGGCTCCTCCAAGTAGGCATCACCGATGGAGTTCGGTGCTATGGAGATCTTGTCGCTTGGGACTCCTTGTGCCACAAGCAAACTCTTCATGGTTTCGCCCAGGGTCACAACATGTGTCGCGCGCGCTGCGACAAAGGCTTCTCGTTCCTTGAACAATCGGTAGCGTTGGGAGGACCTCGCACTCTCGGGCCGAGTGGAGGCCCAAGTATCCGCCAGCTGCCCACGAACCTCGTAGACCCACGGCAGCCCATACGCCTCTGCAACGCTCATGACGGCTAGGGCGTTGGAGAAGTCGGTTGTGGTGTGGAGGACGCTGGGTCGCAGACGCTCCACGGCACTGGCGAGGGCATCTGCCTGCTGCTGGATCTTGGATCCCATATCCGACCTGTAACGAGCGGGGAACACCCGCCGATAGGCGATACCATCAACGATGTCTTGTCCCTTTGCCCGGATCTTCCCGACCGTAAGCGGGTAGCCCGCCCGCGTGAGGACTTCAATCTTCCACCCTTCGTCTCGCAAAGAGGTCAGGATCGAGTGCGAACGCTGGGCATATCCGCTTCCCGTATGCGGAAGCGAGTTCGTAAGGAAGTGAAGGGTCGATACACCGTCTGACGAGTCGTGTTGTACGATCTCCCGCTTTGCGGTAATCGCCAGGTCACCCCGAAAGACCTTAAGCTCACTTTCGTAGTGGCGAAGCTGCTTGTTGGATGGACGTACTACTGACGCCAGGATGTCGATGGCCCCCTGCATGTCCCCCAGATACCATGCGTGCCGGGCACTGGTTCGGCACAATGCAGTATTTGACGATGGGCACTTCTGCAACAAGTGTGCGGCGCTCTGCGCGTCTTGGATGGCGATCGCAATGTTTCCCAGACGAGCTTTGGAACGCTCAGACAACGTCGCGGAGTCCAATTGCCGAAGGAACAAACTGAGCTCTGACGTGTTCCCTGCTAGTAATAGGCCAACGGCCCTGAACTCAATCGCACGTTTGGGCAGAAAACGGACGCAGGCCAAAGCGAAGCTCGACAGAAACCTGGAGTCCACGCGACGTGCTGCTTGCAGGAAGAAGTAAATGGGGTCGTCAAGTAAGTTATCGCAGACAATCCTGGAAATGGTACGAAAATTGCTGAAAAAACTAGCCGGCTCGTTGGAAAATGCCATCTGTTCAGTTCCTGCCATGTTTTGTCCCTCGCGTGGTAATGGCGCTAATCAATTCCACGTATTTTTCGCCCAATTTTTCTAGCGAAGCCTTCTCGAAGACCCAGTCACGACCAGTATTTCCAACATCAAGTTTCTGCCTGTTTATGTGTAGTTCCTGCCACAATTTAGCAATGTTGCGCGGATCGTGGTCGACGATATCGCCTGCGGCTGCCGCGCTGATGATTTGTGCTGCTTCACCTTTGACGATTCCAGTAATGTGTTGACCGAGTGATAGGAGTTCATAGATTTTTGACGGGACAGTGTGATTGAAGCTGGCCCAATCATCTCTTAGGCTCACCACACACGTGTCTGCCCAATCATAGTGGGACCGAAGTGCTTCTCCCCGGGCCGGGGCCCGGAAATCCACCTTGGCATCGATGCTTTCGGCGTAGCGTTTTAAGCGATCACTCGCCGTGCCGCCGCCCACCATTCGCACATTGACATTCTCGGAAACCATGGTGGACGCCAGAATCATTGATTCCAGTCCTTGACTCTCCCCCAGATTTCCCAGGTAAAGTACGTGAAGCTTGGCATCCGTGCGTTGCGAAGCTGCCGACAGGGGTTCAAAGTTTCGGGTGCTGATCCCGTTGTGAATCGCATGCACGGAGTGAACGCCGTCGCGTATCAAAATGTCCGCAAATCCGTCCGTTACCGTCACGACCATTGTGGCCCGGCGTTGAACGCCCCGGACTCCCCAGTGCGCCAGCTTCGTCAACCATTTCCATCTCAGGATTCGAGAATCCGAGATCAAATCCGGCCATGCATCACGCATTTCCAGTAGCAGTGGCCGGTTGAATATTCTTGAAACAATAAACCCGATGAACATTGTCGGCAGGGCTGGAACAGTTGCTATCACTACACTCGGTCGGGCCTGGAGTAACGCCCTGGGAAGCATCAGCGCGCCATCAAGTGCATTCTTGATGATTTTGCCCGCGATGCCAGTCGACTTCTTCATGGATGCGTAACTTCGGATGTACTCTCCGTGGGCACCAACTTCGACCGAATCAATCCGTTGGCCCGCATCAGACGCTCCCGGACCGGCGACTGTTCTCGGTGTTACCACCTGCACATTCCAGCCAGCATTGCGCATGACATAGACGAATGAATCCCAACGGCGTTGCGGCGGCGAAACCTCCGGAGAATAGGAATGCGTCAGCAATAGAACGCGCACTGCCCCCACTGACATATTCCACCTAACTCCACGAGCAAAAGCTCACTTTTTGATTTATCGATTCTACGCCACATCGAATATGCATCGACTTGCACCCAAAAACAACTTCGCAGACGTAAACCAAGCGCAGGGGGACCGATTAAAACATGATGTGTTGTTCGTTCAATCCAAACGACGACACCACTCCAGTGGCGAGTAAGTCGGTCTCTTCCACTGACCACGTGTGACCGTCGCCTTGCGCGGAGCGCATCTGGACGAAATTGAAGCGGTCAGCTGAATATATCGAACCGCCAGCATCGAGAACTCCCCTGAGAAAGTTGGTGTCTTCTCCCCTGCCCAATTCTAGGAACGGAACTTCTTGCATCATTTCGCGTGTGGTGAAGATCGTTGGCCCCATGACCAAATCAGTAAATCGATGTTCGCGTTCTTCGAACCGCAGCAGCGTTGCGTTGCGGTCTCCCAGATACATGTAGTGCGCCTGCTTGCCGACCACATTGGCACCGCTGTAGCGGTGGGCTGCCGCTTGGTCCTGTAGATAGTTGGCCCCGTACAGGTCGTCGTCGTCCATTTTGGTGACATAGAACCCCGACGCGGCGCCAGCCGCAAGATTCAGGCATGCCCCTAGCGAGGTGGTACGTGGCTGGTGAAGTAAAACTAGATTGTCTATTCCGGCATCAAGTGCTTCTGCACGCAGAGACGCTTCGTCCAGCTCGAAACCGTGCGTCAATAACACCAGCTCGGTATCAACGTTCGCCTGCTTCCCGATCGTGGCGAGGATGTGTGGAATCTGTTGCGGCCTGATGGTGGACACCAGCGCAGAAACAGTGGGCCGCCGTGTCATTGAGAACGGCTGGGGACATTCGAAGCTGATTCCAGAGGCCTGGAGAACTTGTTCTGCGCGATGCGCATACGTATGTTGCTGCCAAATCTTGCGTTGCCCCAAATGCACGATCCGATCACGAAGTTCTTTGCTGCGAACCAAGGAACGGATCATGCCCGCCGACTCCGCGCGGTTACCGACTTCGACCACTTCAGACTTTTCAAAAAACTCCGCGATCGCCCTGCTGGGTGCTGTCACGACGGGCGTTCCGGATGCAGTAATTTCAAAGATTCTCCGCGCACACATGCTCGGTGAATCGACAACGGAGTTCACGTTGAGGAACACCTTGTAGGCCTTGTATGCGGTTAGCATCTTCTCATAAGGGAGGCTCCCCACGACACGGTCGTTGAATGGCGCCGGGAACTGATAGTTCGTGTCCCCGCCCAGTTGTCGGGAGAAGATTTCAAGACCGTGCTCCATTGCCCCTGATACGTCTAGCGCACCAGTGAGAAGCATTTCCATTTGTTCACGGCGTTCCGGAAACTTATGTGCAAAATACATTCCCGCGAAGGCAACGTCTCGCGCCTGAAAACCTCGTTCCGGGCGGATGGGATTATGAACCGCCGGTTGGGCAGCAAAGCTCAACGCTTCAATGCGGTCGTGTCCAAGATCCAACTTGTACCGGTCAATTTGCGTTGAGTCGGATGTAAACACCGTGTCGAACAGCCGGGCAGTAGCCAAGAAGTCGTCGTAGTGTGGAGGATCTTCCTTGTTCCAAAAGACCGTGGGAATATTTTGGGACTTGCACCAGGTAACCAGTTCAACGATGGCTGGCCGTGGGGCAGACGTTCCAGTCAAGTGATAAGACCAAGCCTTGCTATTTCCCGCCCACGCCGATTCTACGAATAGAAGATCAACAGTTCGGGCAGTCAATTTCTCGAGCCAATTGTCGGGTTTGATTGCAACACAGTCCCACTCAAAACCCCAAGCCTGAGCCGAAAATTCATCCAGAATCACTGCCACACGCGGTCTGGGCCCCAAGCCAGATTTCTTCGTTGGTCGCAGGGGCGGAAAGTCCAAGACCATTCGACCATGGGACGATGAACGTATTTTCCGCCCCACAATATTATTGGCTCCGTTCTGCTCCAAAACGGTTTGCCGACGTCTCCAACGGAGCAGCTGTTTCAGCCCGCCTTGCCTAAAATGCCAAAGAGCAATCCGAAGATTCTTAATGATGGGTTCCTATGCTGTGTGTGTTGCTTAGTATCGCGTCCGGCCGACCTTGACGGACCATTCAAGTGTAGTAGATTCAATCCGCTCCCAACCTTACGAATTATTCCTCCCCCCCCATGAGATATTTCGTAGAAAGGCACGCCCCCTGCATCCTGTTTGAGCCTGCATTTCATGATGACCCAACCAATCGCGCCTTCCATCAACGTATTAGCGAGACTCGAATTCCCAATTTGTAGACAGCTGGGAACATTATGTAGAGGCCGCGGTTATGCAGACAACGGATGCCGCGTGGAGTGAAGTCCTGCGCTTTCCCGGCGTGGTTTCGCTTTCAGTTTCTACATAAGAACGTGGGGCGCATGCTTGTCTTCCCAACGAACGAGGGAAGGCGAGCAAGATGGTGAACCACTCACCGGGGCCCATGGGAGGTCCCCTTTCAACCTACATAGAGGGATTTCGCGAGGCCCTGAACGATCGAGGGTATGCCGAATCGAGAATCCGCCAATTGACGGTCTTGGCAAGGCGATTGGACCGATGGCTGCAGCACAAGGGCCTGGATGTCGCGTCGCTGGATGATTGCGAATTGCACGTGTTCCTTGACGCCCTGAGCGCAGAGACCTCGAAGCGGACCCCAACGGCGGCTTCGTTCACATTCCTGCTGGAGTATTTGCGCACAGCCGGCGCAACCCCGTGGCCCGCGGCCTCGACGGAACCGGCGAATCCCGAGCAAGCCGTGATTGATGGTTTTGGGCACTATCTCATTGTTGAACGGGGGCTGGGTGCCCGGTCCATTGCCAGCTACGAGAAGACGGCCGGTTCCTTCGTGGCCTGGCTGGACGGATCTGCCAAGACACTCCAATCCATGGATGCGTCGGATGTCATTACCTTTGCGATGGACGTCTACAGTGCCCAAAAAAGTCTTCACGCGAAAAAAGAGCTGACGGGGCTGCGGTCATTCCTGCGGTGGGCCTACCTGGAGGACCTGACGGAGCGATCTTGGGCGGATGTAGTTCCCTCCGCCGCGGGCCATGGCACAAACCTGCCAAAGGGGTTGACGCAGAAGGAAGTCGACGCCTTGCTGGCCACGTGCGACCGCGGGACCGTGACGGGCCTGCGGAACTACGCAATGTTGGTCCTCATGAGCCGGCTGGGATTGCGAGCCGGCGAAGTATCGGCCTTGCTGCTGAAGGACGTGGACTGGCGGGCCGGGGAAATCCTGGTCCGTGGCAAGGGGTCCTGCCAGGAGAAACTGCCGTTGCCGCACGACGTAGGGTCCGTCTTGGTTGACTACCTGCGCCATGGGCGTCCCCCTGGCTGGGGAAACGCCATGTTCTTGAAGCTCTACGCACCATTGAAGGGCATCACTTCGGGCGATGTCGTAAACGTCGTGCTGGTCGCTGCGCAGCGCGCGGGAATTCCGGGAGCTTGCGCGCACCGACTCCGGCATACCGCCGGGACGCAGCTCCTACGTGCCGGCTCGTCGCTGGCCGAGGTCGGGCAGGTCCTGCGTCATCGCAGTCCCGCCAGCACCGCCCTTTATGCAAAGGTCGACGACGCTTCCCTACGGGGTTTGGCGTTGCCATGGCCGCAGACCGCACCATGAGCTCCACCGGCCTTGATATCGCACTGATGGTCGATCAATACCTGCGCATGCGCCGAGGCATGGGATACACGCTGCATGGCCAAGGCCAGCGGCTCCTGGACTTCGCAAGGTTCTTCCAAAACACAGGGGCCGAGCATGTCTCCACGGCCATTATCCTGGACTGGGCAACCCTGCCCTCGAACGCGGATCGGACCTGGTGGTACGCGCGTCTGGGCGCTGTCCGGCCTTTCGCCCAGTTCCTCCAGGCCTTCGACGCGCAGACCCAGGTACCGGAGGCCTCCGCGATCCAAGACGGGGACCACAGGGTCCGACCCTTCATCTTTTCCGAGCCGGAACTTGCCCGGCTGCTCGCGGCTGCGGACAAACTCCAGCCCGCATTCCGGGCACTCACCTACCGGACCTACATCTCGTTGGTGGCGGTGACCGGGATGCGGCGCAGCGAAGCAACGAACCTTGATCGTAGTGATCTTGATTGGGAGAACGCTGCCCTGACCATCCGGGAAGCAAAATTCCACAAGACGCGCCGGCTGCCGCTGCACCCGAGCACGATTACGGCGTTGGACGACTATGCACATCAACGGGACCGGGAATTCGGTACGACAGAACAGCCCGCATTTTTCCTCTCTACCCGGGGAACCAGGCTCTCTTCCAGCTCTGTCGGCCAAGTTTTCGCCGGCCTGGTCCAAACGGCTGGGCTGCCACGGCTGGAGACGCGTCACCAACAAAGTTTGCACGATCTAAGGCACACCTTTGCGGTCAGGACACTCCAGGGCTGGTACCAATCCGGTGCTGACGTCGGCCCACTGCTGCCCCTGCTATCAACGTATCTCGGTCACCAGAATCCGTATGCCACCTATTGGTATCTGAGCGGAACACCGGAATTGATGACCTTGGTTTCTGAACGAGTACGCACCTATTTGCAGGAGGAATCATGACCGCGTTGGCGCCCATCCTGGAAGCATTCTTTGCCAAGCGACTCATGGGCCAGCAACGGGCCAGCGCAAACACTGTTGCCTCGTACCGCGACGCCTTCCGGTTGTTCTTGCGATACGCACCCGAGACACTTGGGAAGGCACCGCAGGAACTGGACTTGGAAGATCTCGATGCGAGAATTATTGGCGGTTTTCTGGCGTGGTTGGAGAACAGTCGCGGATGCAGCATCCAAACACGGAATGCGCGCCTGGCCGCCATCCGGGCCCTGTTCCGCTACGCGTCCTTCGAATATCCAGAGCACGCCGAACTCATCCAGCGAGTCTTGGCGGTTCCGGCCAAGCGCACGGAGAAGGCCATCGTCGCCTACCTGACAGAGACCGAAACGAACGCACTGATCAATGCCCCCACCACGGCAACCTGGAGGGGACGTCGAGACAAGGTCTTGTTGCTGGTGGCCGTGGTCACGGGGCTGCGCGTCAGTGAATTGGTGAACCTCACTGTTGCCGACGTTGAGCTGGGGCCTTCCTCGCATCTGCTCGTTCATGGCAAAGGCCGCAAGGACCGCATCACACCTTTGTCTGCCCAAGCCCGCAGGCACCTGACAGCTTGGTTCAAGGAACAAAACCCTTCCCAACCTGACCCGGTGTTTCCCGGGACCAAAGGCAATCGACTGACACGTGACGGGGTTGCAAAAATCCTTGCACGGCATGTTGTCGAGGCCTCGACAACATGCCCGTCCCTGGCGGTGAAGAACATTTCACCCCACACCCTGCGGCACACCTGCGCCATGAGGCTTCTTCAATCCGGCGTGGACATAGCCACGATCGCACTTTGGCTTGGCCACGAGAATATCCGCACATCGGGAATCTATCTGCACGCCGACCTCGCCCTCAAACAGCGGGCCTTGGACCGGATCAGACCACCGGATACCAAGGCCGGCCGGTACCGTGCGCCCGATACTCTCTTGGCGTTTCTGGAAGGGCTGTAATTATGCAGAGTTGACCCATCCATAAGGTTTATCAGGACGCCACGCGGCATCCGTTTTCTGCATAACCGCGGCCTCTACATAATGGATGTAATGCAGAATTCTGCATTAGATCCAACATACGATCTTCGTCTGCGCAACTCATTCCGCGGCCTCTGTAGATATAACCTGCTGTTCTTCCCGCTGTTCTAAGACAGAAAGGCACGACCTTGCGTGGGTCAATATCCGGAAACAGTGATTCTAGGAATCCATAAAACGCCGGTGGACTATCACAGACTTCGCGCCAGCACTGGAATTTTGGGAGTATGGATACCCCTTCTGCCTGCCGCAGGATGGCCCTCTTCGCCGCCGAGATCATCGAGCAGGTCGAAGTCCCGGTCGATGAGTGGATCAATCTAAACGTCAGGCAAAGAAGCTGTTCAAGGGCTTTGACCCGGAGGCGGTGATGTCATTAACGTCATCCCTGCGCTCGACCGCACAAGATGCGGTGCCGAAGCCCAAACCACAGCGGAAATTCTCGGATCCCGATGCGAGGGTCAGGAAGCGGGCAGACCGCTCATTCTCGTATTGTTACAACGGCCAGGCCCTCGTGGATGAACACCTGCGGGTCATCGGTGCCGCAGAGATGAACCAGGCGACCAACGACCACGGGAACTGATTCCCATGGTCGAAAAGGCCTTGGAAAACCTGGGGCAGATTCCCCAGAAATGGCTGGCGGATACCGGCCATAGCTTGAAAGCGAACCTCGAACAGCCCCGGGAGCTGGAGGCTGAGCATGTCACCGAGTTCTTCATTGCCACCGGTCGGATGAAGCATGCGGCCCCGAGCTCTCCATCCCCAACTTACAGGATCATGCCGGTGTCCTAGTCGGCATCGCGATCCACCATGGTTCGATCCGCATCAACTTTCCCCAAGGATTGCGCACGAAACACCGCTCGCCCAAGACGGTGCTTGTCAATGCCCAGGTGCCGCCTGAATCCGTAGTTCACGTTGCCGACCACTTCACCAATATCAGTCAGTTTCCTCTTCACAGATGGGGCAGGAAACCCCGCGGGCAGCGGCGATTCCTGTCATCGCCCGCATTTCGGTGCTCGCGGCCTCTTTTATCGAGCCCGCAAATCTCGTTGCTAGACGCGATTGCAGGGAAGCTGCCCAGCGGACTGTACGAAGGACCCACTCTCACACTGCTCTTCTAGGCTTATCAGTCGGCGCTTGCGCGTCAAGACTTCTAGGTCTTTGACGCCTAACGAAACTTCCTTGACCTAGCGCACGGGTCTGGCTGGGATGCGGGAGGAAACCACCCCATAGGATGGGCATCCAATCTCGATGGAAACCAATTCGACAACACAGGTGCGCCCCGCCGGGGGAACTGCAGGGCTACGGGCCCTACTCATATTTGCGTCACCACGCATTAGATCCGAGAGCCCATTTGCACGAGGCCCATGAACCGGAATGCTTTGGACAGACTCTTGCCGATCCGCCACAGATCGAAAACGACGGTTAGCAACGGCTCGGGATACATCGCGTCAGGCAGCCGCAGCTGCACAGGTCACCACATATGGGTTGGTTCATTGTGACACTCTGAGACATGGGAAGGGCGACTCAGATGCCGCATGGGTTCGGCGAGGCCCCCGCCAAACGGTAAGAACCTCGATCGAATGAATCTATTTGAGGGCGCGAATCATTTGGTTGGATACCCATTCCATCGCTGGTTCGCCAAAGTGGAAGGGGCTCAGCCCCCACTTGTGATTTGTCGGCGCGACTGAAAATTCGCGTGGCATGGTGACTACTTTGAGTCCGTAGTCTGCGAGCTTTTGAGTAAGGGAAGATATATTGTCGCTTACTTCACGAAGGGGGCGTCCAGCGAAGGGCCCGAGTTCTGTTCCGTCAGTTGTGTGTGTGGCCCATGGCGCATCGACGATCAGCACCTTGTCCTGGATGCCCATAAATTCCAGCCGTGCGTAGAATCGCCTAGCTGCGTGGGTCCAGAAGTCTGAATGCCGATTAGTCCCCAGAAAAACCTTTCCTGGTGGTCGATTCAGGTGGTTCAGGACCCCTGAATCCGCAATTTCATTCGATGAAGTAATGAACGATCCATCGGGGAGTTTGAGTACGCCAAGGCGCTCGACATGGAAGTCCAAGACGAACAAGTCTGTGTGCGGTGCAGCTTTGCGCATGAGCGGAATCAGGCTCGATTTTATGTCGCCGTTGGCTGCACGATTCTGGAATGGGGATGCCAGTTTTACTTCGGGTAGCAGTGATGTAGCAGGGGTCGTTGCGCTTATGAGCGACTGCCTCGATACGTACCCAGTCAAGCTGGCTATGTCTCGAATCTTTTCGTAGGCGTCACGTATGACGCATCCGCCGTATAGAAATACTCCCTGCATTGGTCCAGCATAGATGCTTTACCGGCGGTAGGCACATATTCGGTGTGACTCATGAAAAGTGCTCGCGAAATAGGGTCAGTACCTCATGAGCAGATGCTCACGAATCCCTTTCCGGCAGCAGGGCACTTCGGTGTTCTTGAATAATGAGATATGGGTGGACGCTGGCCGCCCGCGAAGAGATCACGACGATGGAAGCCCAAGCGTATGCAAAGTCGTATGAAGAAGGTAGTTGTGGATCGCCTCGTGGCCGAAATCGAGTCGTCGCCGGCCAACATCCGCTGTCAGCTAGGCATCGCGATCAAACGTATTGAGTCATCTACCCCGGCGCCTCGCAAGCCACGTGCGCCGAGCTATGGCAACGCTAATGCAAAGTTATTGTTTGGTCGTGAATTCCGATGCGTTCCAGTGATCGCTGCGGGCGTTTGGACACATGGCCATTGGTTAGGTTGATGTTGGGGCTGCGGTTGAGCCGGCGCAGGCTGATGGCCAGATTGTGTAGCCTGGCCAACACCCGCTGTGGTACCCCAGTTCTGATATGGCTAGCGTCCTCCGCGCATGTCACATCCCGACACCAATGGAGGGAATTTTCAATGCACCAATGTCGTCGGACTCAAGTGTTGCGCGGCTGGGGCTTGCCCCGTGAGCCGGAATCGCGGTTATGAGTTAAGCGGTCTCGATTGATCGTCGCGTTCCCTTCGGTGTCCGTGTTTTCAGTGTCAGTTGGGCAGACTGCATGTCATGGGGACGTTGATGCCAACTGTGAGAGTGGCGACCTAGATCCGGGCGATGCTCTTTCGCCCGTGCCCGGTATTTCGTTGCGTGTTCCCCCCGGAGCTTCCGCCCACGGTAGGGCTCTGAGCTGTTCGAGCAGCTTGGGCCGGTTGCCTCTCACTTGCATCACAAAGTGGGCGCCATGTGCATGCAAACACTCCGCATGACGTCCCAAGCGGTGCAGGGCATCGAAGGAGATGCACTTTCTCGCCAAGTCACCAAGGGTTTCGAGCAGGGAGTCGAGATGGGTGATCTCGTTCGTCTCGATGCCGACCTCAGCCTGCCCACCTTATGGTGTCTGTTTCACAGGCCCGTGCTGGCATGAGTTGTACGCGGCCCCCGCCACAATTTTGGCTCCTCGCACTTCCTTGCCGTCAATGGCGATAACCAGCGCATCGACATGGGTTTACGCCCAAGCACCCAGAGGAATGTTCGAATCTTTCGAGGGACCACCGGGCCAGTATGCGTTGGAATTTGGTAAGCTACGAGTCACAAAACTTGCGGCCCGTAGCGAAGTTGAGGCTGCGTACGTGGAGCATTCGGCAACAGCGGCAAATGATGTACGAGCCGATCATCACTGCGCAGAGTGCCACGGCCAGGACCCCTCCCAACTATTGGCGGACGCCTTCGGACTTGCGGTGGTCCGCGAACGACGCCAAAGTCTGAAATATTGCGTCCGGGGTCCAGCTGGCCATTGAGGAGGATAATGGGGGAAATGGCATAGAATCGCTTCTGGTGTTGCCTGAAGATCTAGACAATCGCCAAATTTAACAGGAGCATTTCGTCACCATAAGCGCCGACGGGCCGTATCGGCACGATTGTGCGTCGGCAGTCAAACAAGACTTTGAATGAACACTGCTACCCGGCCCCGAACAGGGCCTACCAAACATGCAGTTTCGGTCCATGCCGGATTTTGCTCGCGAATGCCATACCCAAGCCAGAATTGGCCCAAATTCCCAACGACACACGTGCGGCAGGCAAATTACCACCAACCCGCCCAACTAGTAGAGTTTCCCTATGCATGAAAAAAGACTGAAAGCCCCGCTTCTCATTTGCGGCCGTTTTCCTGACGGTAAACCTAGCCTGCAGTTCAAGACGGACGGCGCGGTTGCTTTCCAGTTAGGGAAGAGGAAATTTTGGATTGACGGAAGCGCGATCGTATCAGGCGTTGTAATCCACGACGGACGTAGTCTGGGATCAGTAATCCCAGCTAACGCAGAGACCTGGGCAATAGAGAGAATCGCAGAGTGGTGGTCTTGGAATGCCAAAAATCCTTGTGCACTTTATGTTTCCGATGAGTCGGAGGGATGGGCAGCATGCCTTCCAGACGCGCTCGGCGGTGCATTGGCTTTCTACCACAAGAACAACAAAGAGATACTTATATCTACTCAATTGAGTGAAATTATTTTAGAGCTCAAAAAAGATAACAAAGGGCCTAAGAAATCTGCTCAGTTTCAACTCGAAAGACTCATGTTTGGCAATGGTGGATTAATTCCGGCCAGCTATGACGACATCGCAAGCATTGAACCGTTCGAATATTTAATAATTAAAAACAACCAAATACAAATATCCCACTATAAAATATTTGACACCATGAAGGGCGCCTCGCGTCATGAACTTATTAATATACTTCGCGAAGATATCATTAGTTCAATTACGGCCATCGCAAACTCTGATACAGCGCAGAAGATATCTCATTTAACAGGAGGGTTCGATTCGCGGTTAATCTTGTCGGCAACTCTTCATTTGAATTTAGAACAACAATTCCTATTCTTTTGCTCAGGTCCAGACGGTTCCACCGATCGAACGATTGCCGATGGACTGAGTCGTCAGTTCGGATTAGTTAGAAGCACTGGCGCTGGCCTAACAAACGCGCAAACAAGCGTTATGTCCGAGCGCCTTATGGGCGCGCTTTTCGATAGCTCCGGCATGACCAACACCGGTCCCCAAGGGAGGGAAATTCACGTCCCCGTTAGTGCCATGGGTGGCGGCTACGGCGAAATTTTACGCACATTCTACGGCAATCGACTAATATCTTCAGACTCAGTGACAATAGATGCGAAATTATTACGGCAGAGCTATCTACCAAACCATGGATCCACTCATCCGTATATTGCAAAACATGCACTCGTGGATATCGAAGAAAAACTAAACGAAAAATTTGGTCAGCTAAGTTCCAAGTACGACGATGTCGCCTTCCTGGGAGATGCTTTCTATACGCACGTAAGAAATCGATATCATATTGGTCAATCCTCATTGTTATGGAGTCGAGTGGGCTCGAGATTTGATCCATTATATTCCGTTGCCGGCTACTGCCTAGCGTCAAATGCAACACAGCACGTTCGAAGCTCAAACGCAATTGGATTTGATTTAATGGAGTCCTTTGCTCCTGAACTACTCTCATTTCCATTTGATTACAATCGACACAATGAACAATTATCGCTGATTCGAAAACCTAAAAAATCTACGAATTGGCCAAAATCTAGTACCAAACTACTCATGAAGGATTCCCTCACTCCAAGCGCTTCTCAAACGAGCCCTTTCTTGAAAATTCTAGATCAATTAAACGTTGAAGAACATCAACCAACACGTACGGAGCGACAATCGCTAGTTTCGAAGGCTAACACTATGGGTGCAAATTATTGGCAGGTTGCCTATCAGGCTGCAGGGCAGGACCTACTTCGAAAAGCTTACGAACAATCAAGTGATAGCACATTCTTTGATTACATTGATTCCAAATATGTTGTGGAATTATTTAGAAAGACAAATCTCAACCGTTCAGAGTTGAGAGAACTCTACAACCTCGGAGGCATAATCGCTTGGCTGAGCTTCGGATGACTCACCTACTTACCTGCCAAGGAAGGCCGTTGCGTAGTTGATTTTTGAGCTGACTCTCACTTCAGTTACTTCAGAAGCAGTGTGCCACCGCGCGATTCGCAGCGGTGGCTTCCGTCTACTTGGACCCGATGGCGACCAAACGGGAAACACCCGCCGCTAGGGAACTCAGCTCGATTCTCACCGAAACTCTCACCCGGTACCCGGGCCCAGGCCTTGTCCTGTGATAGGCCATTAAGAATCGGCTCTGAGGTGCCCCAAACAATCTCGGCTCAAACCGTCGATATCAGAAGCCTTGGTAGGACCACGCCGTCTCTGAGTCGGCGTTTTGGTCGCTGAAGAACACGGTGGACCAGCGCCAGGCCTTCAACCATCGCATTGAGGCTATCGCCGGCGTAATGAATACCCCAAGACCTGGGCAACCGGCGCGGACCCGCAACGCACAACCAAGGCGTCAGCCCGCTGGCCAAGCTCGAGCTCTACCAGAAAACTCGGAATCCGATCCTCGCTGCCTGAAATCACCAAAGGAAATCGAACCAACCGTCTCAAGAGCTTGACCACCTCACTCTAGATTCGTCACCTTCAGGGTAAAGAGGCGATTCCATTCGCCTGCTGATTCCACAACTTGCCTCAATGCCTGCGTATAGACCCACCGAGGCGGTACCACGTGGCCTCGGCCCCAATTCCCGCAGTATGTTAACACACGGCTTTTGTCACTAACTTCATTTACGAAGCTTGAATAGTGTTTGTTGAAATAATGCTCATCTTGAAGATTTTGAATATAAACAATCCTATTTTTCATTTTCCCGGCGTAAACTTCACTCATCGATATAGTTAGTTTTTTTTCGATCTTTTCCGAGGACCACCCGACGTAGGCTGACGCGCAAAACTCATCCCAATAGCGCTTAGCCTCCTGGCGAATCTCGATCACAGGATTCATGACGACAGCGATGGATCCTGGAACCTGGTAGCTGTGGTTCAGAGCCCCGAACCCTCCGGCGGATGAACCAAAAAAGATCAGGTTCTTATACTTCCCACTCTCACGTAGTTCATTGATCGTCGACCTTACTAGTTCCTGGGCAGGAACTCGCTTGGTGGATAGGTGCCACCCGGTTTCAAGAGCATCGGGATGAGAAACCGAGGGATCTGCGAAAGCGACCCAATCACTTCCAATTTCGGAGGTGCGAAATAGCGCCTCTTGGTAGTGCTGTTCCGACGACCTGGTAGTGTCCACTCCGGGCAGGCGGTAGTGGATTTCCGGCGAAGTGGTAGTGCGTCCGGCTTTTGTCGTATTGGCCAAGAGCCGTCGAGGGGCTCTTGGCCAATACCATTTAGGGTGAAGGCTCGGGAACCAGTGGTTCAGGAACGGACTGCAACCTATTCCCAGAAACCGGCGGAGTCCCGGGCCTTCTCATGCTTGAGCTTGCGCATGTCGGTGTCTCCCAGCACGAGCCACCTGGTGTTGTTCGCCAGCCGGTTCACGATCGAATCCCCGGCCACGCGGTCGGGCAACACCTGCACCCAGTAGGTGGGATCGGTCTGGCTGACGATCACGGTGGGCAGCCGGTGTTCCCGGTCGGCCAGCACCCCGAACAGGTCGCTGGCGATGTTCTGGTCGATGCCGACGGTCAGGAAGTCGTCGATGATCAGCAGGTCCGCTTCCCGCAGCTTTTCCAGCAGGGCATCGTGGACCTTGCTGTCCGCCCGGGCGATGAGCAGCTTTCGGGCCAGCACGTCCATCCGCGTGTAAAACACCGAATGCTCGCTGTGGCAGGCGGCAATGCCTATCGCGCAGGCAATGTAGGTCTTGCCCCCGCCGGACGGGGAGATGATCAACAGGTTCGTCGGATCCTCCCGCCACTGGTGCGTGGCGTAGCGTTTCATCCGCGCCTCGTCGATCTTCCGCCCCGGAAGGTAGTGCAGCTCGGCAATCGACGCTCCGGGCAGGGGAAAGCGTGCCTGCTTGATGAGCCGGTCGACCTTGTTCGACCGGCGGGCATCCAGGGAATGGTTCACCGCCTGCATGAACACCTCCTCCGGCAGTAGCTTGTCGTTGGCTTCGTCGCCGGCCAGTTCCAGGAACTTCTCGGCAAACACGGTGAGCCGGAGGTCCTTGATCTTTTGGTGATCCTCGCTGTTAAGCATCGGTGCCACCCCGCCCCTTGTAGTGGTCGGCATCGCGGACGAACACTCCGGGAAGGTTCTGGATTTCCTTCAGGTTCTTCACGTTCTGCGCCGCCGGGACGGCCGCGCCAGGTTGGTCCTTGGCGGCGGCCAGCGTCGCCATCACCCGCTTGAGCGAGGTGTAGGTGGCATGCCCGTTGATGTTCAGCAGTTCCTGGCAGGCTTCCTCCAGCGAGGCCTTCTTTCCGCCGAGCTCCGAGAGGATGTTGCGGCACGGCAGGTAGGCCTGGGCCTCGACCTGGTTGCGGTCCAGGATTTGGGTGATGACTTGCACGGTGGCCGGCCCGTAATTCCGGGCGCGGTTCAGGAACCACTCCCTGGACCACAATCCCTGGACCTGCTGGTGGTGCTTGGGCGCATGGGACAACTCGGTGGAGTATTGGCCCCGGCGCCCGAGCTTGCGCGGGTGCTCGCAAACCTTGGCCTGCCCGTCGAAGATGCTCACGGTGGTTGCGGTGATCCGGACCGACAGGATCTTCCCTGCCAACGCGTACGGCACCGAGTAGTGCTGGTAGTCGCTGGTGACGTGATAGTTCCGCCCGACCTTCAACTGCTTGTATTCCACCGACTCAAACGGCTGGTCCGGCAGGGGCTGGAGCAATGCCGCCTCCTCCGCGTCGAAGACTTCCCGCCGGGTGGTCCCGTTGACCCGGCGCAACCGTTCGTTGAGATCCAGCAGCCGCTCCCGCACCGCGTCGTTGAGCTCTTCGAACGAGGTCCAGGTTTCGGAGGCAAGATAGCCGATGACGCGGCTTTCCACGGCCTGCACCATTCGCTCGACGTGCGCCTTGTCGGTCGGGCGATTCGATCTGGCCGGCACGATTGCCGTCTGGTAATGCTCGGCGAGCTGGCGGTAGGACTTGGTCACCACCACCTCGTTGTCCGCCCGGGTGCGCTTGTGCGTGGCGGTGCGGGCGTTGTCCGGGACGATCAGCTGCGGCACCCCGCCGATGAACGCCAGCGCGTTCACGTGCGCCTGGTTCCAGGCCTCCTGCTTCATGTTGCCGAACGCCTGGCAGAACACCAGCCCGGAGTACGGCAGCGAAGCGACGAAAAAATAAGCCTTGCCGACGTCCCCGGTCACGGTGTCCACCACCGGCAGGGTCGGGCCGACCCAGTCCACGAACATGGCCTTGCCCGGTTCGTGCTGCAGCGTGGCCACGACGTCGGTGGCGGCGGCGAACCGGTTGAACAGTTCGCAGTATTGCGAGTAGCCGTACTTCTTCTTCTCGCTGGGTGAGCCGAGGTATTTGACCCAGCCCTGCTGCAACGTGAAGAACCGGTTGTGCTTCATCTCCTCGACGACCTGCGCGAAATGCGGGTCCGCGTAGTCCTGGGAGACGGCCTTGCGCCCGTCCGGGAAGAGCTGCTCGATGTCCGTCGCGGTCATCGACGCAAAGCGGTCGGCGGTGATGCCGGCGGTGGCGATGGCCCTCTTCACGGCCGAAACGTCACGATGCGAGCACCCGACCGACGCGGTGATCTCCATGTAGGTTCGGCCCTTGAATACCAGGGACATGATGGCTTGATAATCCACCAAGGTTTTTCTCCTCTGATCTGGTCGCCGCGCCGTGTTGCGCGGAGACCAAAACAGACGATCACGAAAAGCCCTAGAGCACTACCATGTATCCGGAACGAATCTACCAACAAGCCGGAACGGCACTACCTCCCGAGGCTATTCAGCAGGAGGCGACTGCACGACCAGAAAGCACCGGGCTAGACTTGAGGTGCCCTCCGACAGCAGCATGAAAACATATCAATAGTGAATCAGAGCCACGTGTTTCATACCCTGCATCAAACCATCGATTATTAATCTTTAATGAGTGAATGCCGTTTTTCATAACACTCGAAGAAAATTTCTCATTATCAATATAGTTATAGAGTTCGGAAGGCTTGAAATTAATTAATGAGCGATTTATCTTCTTCATTGAATCTCCTAAATAATTTTGGTCAAATCAAGAATATCTAATAATCGACAACATAAACACTAATACATTGCTTGGGGCCCAACGCTCTAACGACTGCCTTTTGATGAGGCAAGGTAGTGGCGCGGCAGTTCTAACAATCCCCGAAGCTGGACCTAGTGTGGTATCTGGATTATATGCAGGCTCTCTGACTTTAGGCGCCGCAATTGGGTGTTCAGCACGGCCCGAGGCGTACCGTCTACAACAATATCCGTCATCGATAGATGTTTTGGTTAACGTAAACGTGGTCGATCCATTTGATGTCCTCTGCTGCGAGTTTCTTGAGTTCTAGCTCACAGTTGCAACTCCCCCGATATTCGGGAGTTACAACAACCTTGGAGCCACTATCAAATGAAGATCTTTCCTCAAGGAAAAAATCTTGATTCCTTACCCTGCGCCGGCGGAGGGCCCGAGACCCGACGCATGTTGACCAAAGGCAACTTAATCCAAAGCTGCCTAGCCAAGAACTTCATCTGGTTCATGGGCACCGAAAATGTTGGTTCAACACATCCAGCCGTAGGAATCCTGCATTGACGGTTAATGACACCAGAACCGAACCTATATGCCAGATATCCCTCGTATTGACTCCAGTTACGATATTAGGCAAGCGCCTACAGCCTGTTAAGATAGACGTGTAACGAACATACTGACGACGTAGACTGTGGAGACTTGGTAACACTTATGGTTGATGATTCGAAATCAAGTAAGCAGATCCCACTCAAAAATGTTCAATTCAGTTCCGAATCTAACATCAGTTCAAGCGTATCGCCCGCTGAAAATCTTCGACTCCTTCGCAAGAAGGATCGCCAACTTGCTGGTGCACAAGCAGAAATTATGAAGCTCAAAGCTGAAACCGTTGCTCTGCAGAAACGACGAAACGAGCTTGTCAAACAAAATGCAAAGCTGAAACGGGAGCTCAGTCAAGAAAGTGCAAGTCGGGGCAATGAGGCCCAAACTCGCGTCAGGCTCGAAAAGTATCTGGCAGCCGAAAAGGATCGCGCCACCAAATACAAGTCTGCTTACGACCGACTGAAGTCACATCCATTCCTACGGCTCTCCCGTGCAGTTACCGCACCAGCCAAGAGTCTGCTGGGACGCAGTCAAGGAAAGCCCGTCGTGCGCGCAGCTACCTCGGTAGGTTCCATCTCGGCTTCACTTGGTCCGGAAACAAATGAAAACCGACCGAACGTCATATTAGCCGAGGTCGCTCATAATTATAGAGTGGCCGGCAATGCTTCAGTTGCCCAGAAACTCGCACGCAAGCTGCCTCCCGGCTATGACGTCACTAAGTCAGACCGCATTCTCCTCGACCAAATTGATGGCGTTGTGAGGCTGCTGGATCGAACACCCAGGATTCCAGACGCACAGCACGGAATCGGATACGTTCCTCAACCAGACCGCGTCATGTACTGCGCCCACAGCACTGGCGGTTTCAACAGCAACGGATATTCGACCCGCACGGCAGGCATTACACAGGCCCTTGCGGAACTGGGAACGGACATCTTTGTCGCGGCCCGTCCAGGTTATCCCTGGGATGCAAAGACAAACGAAAAGGCGAAAAGCAAAGCCCGGTTTGAGACTGTTTCCAACGGCGTACGTACCGTATACAACCCAGGAACTTCTTGGTCACAACGGGCACTTGACCAGTACGTCCACGAGGCCGCAGACATCTATGCTCGAGAGGCGATGATCAATCGGCCTTCGAAGATCGTCGCAGCATCAAACCACGTGACCGCCTTGCCCGCTCTTATCGCGGCCCGGCGACTCGGCGTTCCCTTTGCCTACGAGGTTCGCGGTCTTTGGGAAATCACCGAGGCCTCCGGCAAGGACGGATATGAAGACAGCGAACGCTTCGCCCTGGCCGTCAAACTCGAGACTCTCGTGGCTACGAACGCCGACCACGTTTTTGCGATTACAACACAGGTCAAGGACGAACTGGTAAGGCGTGGAGTCGATGCTAGCAAGATAAGTTTATTGCCCAATGCTGCCGACATCTATGAGTTTGCACCACTCCGCCCCGAAGCGGCATTTGCTGCAGACTACAAATTGGAAGGTGGCTTCACTCTCGGTTATGCCGGCAGTGTCCTGGAATATGAAGGCCTAGACCTTGCCATCCGCTCCGTAGCAGAAATCGTCAACGCTGGCGAGCCAATCAAGCTAGTCGTTGTCGGCGACGGGCCTGCCTTGGCGGACTTGAAAACAATGGCATCCGAACTTGAACTTGGTGATTCGGTTCAGTTCCTGGGACGTGTGCCCGCATCTGAAGTTCCACGTTTCATCGAGTTGTTCGATGCCGTTGTCTGCCCCCGTGTCAGCTCAATCGTTACGGAGATGGTTTCTCCCCTGAAGCCACTGGAAGCCATGTCTGCCGGAAAACCAGTCATCGCGTCCGACGTAGCCCCGCTGGCGGATTTACTCGGCACTCATGGAACGCGGGGTGCCTTGTTCAAAGCCGGGGACGCCTCGGATCTGGCCCGTGTAATCCGGGAACTTGCGGGCGATAGGGCGAAACGCAATGAAATGGGCCGCGAAGCCCGCATGTGGATTACCAAGAACCGTTCATGGGCCACGATTGCCCGGCAGCAACTGGAAGGGCTATCACGAGCCACTACCAGTGCAGACGTTCCGGGAAGCAAGCCGTTGGGCGACATGACCATCGCGCTTATCTCGGACGAGTTCACCAGAACCAGTATGCAAGGGGACGTTAACCTCGTGCTTCCCACGCCCACGAATTGGAAGGCCGTCTTCGAGGGCTCGGACGTTGACCTGCTCTTCGTTGAATCCGCGTGGGAGGGCAACGATGGCGCCTGGTCTCGCAAGGTCGGCTACTACGATGACGAAGAGTGTCGTGAATTGAGGGCTCTCATTTCGCACTGTCGTTCAGTCGGTATTCCAACAGTCTTCTGGAACAAGGAAGATCCGGTTCACTTCAACCGGTTCAGGAAAACTGCAAAGTTCTTCGACCACGTTTTCACGACTGATGCCAACTGCCTCAAGGACTATTGGGGGCACCGCGGCGGCCACCTCAAAACCTTGGCTTCGCTCCCCTTTTGGGCCCAGCCTAAAATCCACAACCCGCTTCCATCGGGCGAAGGTAAAAACCACACAGTAGCGTACGGCGGTTCGTACTACGGCGAACGCTTTGAGAAGAGGTCCAAGGAACTTGTAGACCTTTTGGACGCAGCGATCCCCCAAGGGCTGACGATCTATGATCGCCAGTTTAATAATCCCGAATCCCCCTATGTGTTCCCGGAACATCTTCAGCAATATGTACAGGGCGGCCTGCCCTACTCTGAGATGCTGAAGGCCTATAAGAACCACCCGGTACACATCAACGTGAACTCCGTTTCCAACTCCCCCACCATGTTTTCCAGGCGTGTATTCGAACTGGCCGGATCTGGAACACCAGTTCTTTCGGGACCGGGGCTTGAGATTGGCGGCCTCTTTGGAACTGCCATTCCATCCGCCCTGTCTCAGGACGAGACAGAGGAACTGGCTTCGCAGTGGATGACGGATGAGCCTTCACGCATTAACGCTGCCTGGGCAGCCCTACGAGTTGTTTACCGCTCACATCTGTCCACGCATCGACTTGCCTACGTGATGCGTATTGCGGGGTTGTCCGTCAACGTACCGGAGCTGCCACGATTCATTTTGGAACTGGACGAACTCACCGAAGCCTCTGCCTTAGACGTTTTGGAACAGAGCCAACGACCAATCGCCGTGGTGGCGAGGATTGTTTCGTACCCCGAAGCCTCGAAAATCTTGGCACAGCACGGAATCGATGTCCTGGGCGCAGTACCAAAAGACGCCAAGGTTGCCATCGGCAGCCTCGGAAATTTCCTGAAAGACGCGCACTTGGCCGAAGACTTGGTGACAGCTATGCACTACAGTGGCTGCCGAACCGCGTCGATCGACGCAGGTGAAGCATCTGAAGAAAGTCATTCTCTGTGGCAGGTTCGTCCGGCAAACCATGGGCCTGCGACGATGGTGGGCAACGACGTTGATTCAGCCGACAACGTAACTGTTCGCAGGGTGCCGGTCAACCAAGAGACAACTGCCGGCAACGTCGACTCACTCTACGCAGGCGTCGATGAACCATTGAACATCTTGGTGGCCGGCCACGACTTAAAATTTGCCACTGGAATCATGGACGAGCTGGCGGCTGCAGGACACAAGATAGCGGTCGACAAGTGGGCCGGACATTCTCAACACGACCCCGAGCAAAGCCTAGTACTTCTTGAGGACGCGGATGTCATCTTCTGCGAATGGTCGTTGGGCAACCTTGCCTGGTATTCGCAAAACAAATTACCGGGACAACGACTGGTATCTCGTTTCCACTCACAGGAGCTCTTCACCAATTACCCGACTCAGGTCGATTTTGAGAACGTCGATCAGATCATTTTTGTTGGGGAGTTCATAAGACGCGTCGCCATTCGCAAGTTTGGCATCCCGGAGTCGCTGACGTCAGTGATCCCTAATGCCGTGGACCTTGCTTCACTAGATCTGCCCAAGACTGCCGATGCGCGCTTCAACCTTGGGCTGGTGGGAATCGTGCCAGAACAGAAGCGCCTTGACGTCGCACTAGACCTGCTGTCGCTGCTAAGGGCCACCGACGATCGATACAAGTTGTTCATTAAGGGCCGCCGTCCGGAAGGCTATCCTTGGATGGCGGCACGTCCCCAGGAAATGGCGTACTACGAGGCACAGTACGAACGCATCGAGAACGATCCAGCCCTGCGCGGCGCAGTTACATTTGATGAACATGGCAATGACATGCCTGAGTGGTTCCGGAAGATCGGGGTTGCTTTGTCCGTTAGCGATTTTGAGTCCTTCCACTTCACCCTGGCCGATGGTGCTGCATCCGGAGCCGTTCCCGTCATCTTGTCTTGGCCAGGTGCGGAAATGATCTACCCAGATGCGTGGATTTCAAGATCCATAGGTGGGATGTCGGACCGCATTTTGAAAGCGGCCGCGACCGAAGCGACGTTTGCGAGCGAAGGAACTGAGGCTCAAGAATTTGCTCAGAGCGAGTACCGCAATGAAAATACACTTGGTGCCTTGGCCAGCGTAATCACCACTACCTTGCTTCCATAGCTGTCTGCGACGCGGTCTTCGAAGTGGTTCACATTCGTTGACCACGTCCAACTGCGCATCATTCCCAAGTACAAATCTCGGTTCACCCGTTGTGGGCGAGTCCCGTCCCTTGAAGCCGCATCTAGCTGTGATTCTCATGAGGTTACCAGAGGCTGTTTTGTGTGGAATGCTTGCGATCAACCATCTGAATGATTACGGGGAATATCACGAAGGCGGCTAGCCAAAATCAGCACCAAGTCCCCCTGGCAGGATCGGTCCTGGCCGCTCCGCTCCGCCTGGATGTGACTCAAAAAACGCTGACCTCAAAGTGTCTTGCCGGCGACTTGTCCATCCATCGAGGCGGGTCGGCCGGCACCTGCCCGGCCCACCTCGGTGACTTGATCAGAAGGTTGTCCGCCTATGGGCGTGGCTTGTCACATTGTTCCGAAGTGACCTCTACCCGGACTGGTGCCGGCCGGCAGCGGCCTTGACCATTTCCGTGAAGAGGAAGGTACGCATGACCGCCATGTTTATCGTCACGCATTCACACACGTTTGCCGACGGTGTCGACACTCAGGCCCGCAACCACGTTTACGCCATCATCGCCGCCAAGACCGGTGAACTGGTCGAAACCAAGGATTTTCCCTCCTAAAGTGCCGGCATGAGCCGCGCCATCGCCGGGGTGGCCCGCCGCATCGGCGCCAACCTTGCCGCTCTGAGTGGTCGAGGGCGCGGCTTCCTACGGCGACATCCTCGCCGTAACAGTGGCCGCCGAAGGGTGCCCGATGGTCGAGGCGGCCTGGATGCACGCTCGGGCCCACCTCGGGGTCGGCAAATCCGACGAACTCGATGCTCATCGGATCCCCCCGGCCGTGCTGCCCTTGGAGGAAGGGCGATTCTGCCGACCCCGCCTGGATGAAGTCATCCGTGCTCCCTGAAGGTCTTGGTTTCAGCCCGCGACGCCATGACCGGTGAGCGGACCCGGGCCGCGAACGCGCTGACCGCCCTTGTGCGCATCAACGAGCTTGGCCTGGACGCCCGCAAGGCTCTGAGTGCGTTGCAGATTGCCGAGGTGTCCCGGCGCCATGCCCGGGACGAGGAGTTCGCGCTCCCATCGCTCGTGCCGAAACTGTCCGGCTGGCGAAGCGAAGCGGTGAGCTCGAGCAGGAATTGTCCGTCAACAATAAGCAGATCACCGAGCTGGTCAAGGTCAGCGAAGCCGCGCCGTTCCTGGAGGTAAAGGGCTTCGGTGCCGTCACGGTCCCCATGAGCCTGACAGTGTGGTCCCACCCGAGAGGAGTGCATTCGGAAACCGTATACGCGTCCCTCACCGGGCTGAATCCGATCCCGGCTGCATCGGGCCACACCGTCCGTTATCGGCTCAATCGCGGCGCCGACAGGAGCCTGAACTGGGCACTGCACATGGTCTCGATTTCTCGGATGAGCTATGACGAGGCGCCGAACACCGCTTGCCAAACATAGAAGGGTCGTGCCGGTCAACGCCGGGAATACGATGGGTCCCCGGATGGTTGCTGGGGCCCTTCTCTGCGTTGCTGTTAGGTGGACGGGAATCGACCGAGGAACCTTTCGATTGTTTGGGCGATCACATAGTCGGGCTTCGCCGTGTCGATGTAGTCGTAGTCGATCTCGGGCTTCCACACAAGGTGATATTCGGCGAATAGTCGTGCAAACCACCAACCTAGTTTTGCCGGTGAGTTCGCGCTTTGCCCGAAGAATGAATTTCCGAAAACGACCACAGATTTTTGAATCGGTGCCTTGCTGTTCCGCCAGACCATGTGAGTTCCCAGATGGCCCTTGGCCGGGTTGTAGGCAGTTACGTTGTCAATCCCTTTACCGGATTCGGCCAGAAATTCTGGTTCTGGGTCGAGGTGCTCGTCCCAGAGCGGGAGGCCGAAGAACCTCTCGGCGAGGTCTCCGTCACGGTAGCTACGGTTCACCAGGGGCACGTCGTCCAGAACGTCTGTTACGCATCCGGGGAGTCCTGCAATCAACGCTCGGGTGATCGCGAGAGACCCGGCCGCCGAGTTATGCGAGTCGTTTCGCTGCCACGGCGGGATCGGTCCCTCCCAGTTTTCGAAGATGCCGAGGCCACTGATCCAGTACTGCTCGGATACTAGCGCTTCCTCGAGCTTCGCAAACAGTGGGGTCGGTCCGGCTATGTGCACCGGGGCCAGTTCCTTCATGGCCGTCAGCTTCTCGGGAATAACGATCTGAACGAACCCCATACCGTTTCCGGTGATCTTTTCGTTACGTTCGCGGATCAAGTTCACCCAGGCTTGGGTTTCCTGCGCCAACTGCTTTTGTTCTTCGAGGTCTTCTGGCTCCTTATATCGGGCCAGCAGGTTGTTTGACCCTTCGGTGAGGAAGATGTGTCCGTCATGACCAAGCTGGGCCGCATTGTCTCGCGATCGCAATCCGATGGGGAACTGCACTGGTGTCAGACGCCCGGATTGCCCAGCCTGCTTCACTTCTGCGGCGTAGGCCAGCGCCTCGCCGTAATCATTACTGGGAATGATGGTGGCGGAAGCAGAACCTGAGACTTTGCTCGACAGGTCAATAAGGGCGAGCCTGGTTTCAACTAGCTCACCGCCGCCGGACAACGGCAGAAGATGTTCCTCTCCATCGACAACTGTAACCACCCGTAGTCCGCCGCCCAGAACTTCTACCGCACTAATAGGGCAGGCAAGCTTGATAGCGAATGCACGATTCCTAAGACCTGTTGCCTTCAACACGTCCTCGCGCTCGCGACCAAACTGCGCCGAACCGAGTACCTTGCCGCCAACAGTCGCATGAAGGTCTGGCGTGATCCCGTCAATGGTCCGAACCCAACCGAGCACGTTTATGCGGTCAGTTGTAATTTGATCGACGAAGCCGACCCTGATTGCGATACTCATCCGGCTCTACTCCTAAGTCATTGCCAATTCGATCCCACTCTGATTGTGGGCTCGCAATTCCACGGCCTCGCTGAAACGGGACTACTCTGCTGCCCCACGTAACGTCCGACCAGACCTCTTTATCGATCCTCAAGGCATTCGTCAGACCTTGTACACGGCTGACTTCAAATTCCTCCGCAATAACCACTCGCGAACATCTTGAGTCAACGTTTTTGCTCTGGCTTCGAAAGAATGCTGTTCTAATACTTGACGAGCTTGGGCGGCCCGTTCTTCTCCCGTACCAAAAGCAGTGAGCCCTTCCGGGCTGCACAACCAGCGGAGCTCATCGAGCGACTCATAGACCTGCACCATGCTGCCGAAAACGTCTGTGAGTCCAGAAACTTGGTCAGAGACTACCGGTGTTCCACAAGCGATTGCATCAAAGATGCGGTTCTGGATAAAGCCTTGTTCTGCCATGTCCGTCCAGTGGTCCGCCAGGACGCGCTTCGAAGACCTGTAAAAATCCCCCAGCAGTTCATTCTTGATTCCCTCGGCCTCGTGCATCCGTGGCTCCAAAACATCAGCCCAGCCGTGGCCAATGATGCGGAGATCAATTCCGGAGACTAACGCGTCCGACACCACCTTTCGGTCACGGTTGTGCGTATTAGCCCCTACGAAGGTCGTTGGCCGTGATCTGTCATCTGTTCCGGGAGCTGGCAAATGGAAGCGACTAGAATCTGTAGCCTGAAGAAGAGGCTTAACTTCACGCCCACTGAGTTCAGTCATTTCCGCAGACCAAGACAATGAAGACGCGTAGACGAGATCGAAGGCTTGAACCTCTTCAACAGAAACGTCTTCAGGATGGCTGATCACCCAAAGGACATTTACCGTTCCCGGAATTGGCGATATTTTGTCCAGTCCTCGAATAACAAGGTTAACGTCGTCATATACCTGATCTCGGTCGACATTATGACCGTGACGGTATGTCACGACTTCACAATCGACTCCTCGCAGAGCATCGGCCAGGGAATTGACGTAGTGGGTATCGCCCCACTTATCGCCATTTGCGCCGCCCGTCGATGCCAGACGAATGCCCCAGCGCTGATTTTCAGGCTGCTTAGCACGCGTAACGATCGGCCGTGGAGACGGGATGAAGTTGTTGTCGCCACCCACGTGCGCCAATTCGAACCCTGCGCGAACGTACTTGTCCGTTTCCGGTGAGGGAAGCCGACCTGCCCACCGCTTCATAAACGCACTTCGGTTAGAGACGATATTTCGCCCACGCCCGGGCGTTTTGCTTTCATGGTGCGTAACCTTAGAACGGGGGTCAACAGCAAAGTAGCCGCCATTCTGTTCGATTGCTCGTAGACATAGGTCGATATCCTCCATTCCGTTGACGAAGAATGGATCAAAACCTCTCAGGCTTGCCACGTCCTTAGTTCGCCACAGCATGCAAGCACCAGTAATGGCCGAAAATTCGCTGTCCGCGACAGTTGCTGCATCTTCTGGAGGGTGATTGGCAAGGAAGTGACCCGGCAGCCGGTTCTCGGCCATGAAGACTGTGCCAGCTGTCTGGATGGAGTCATCCGGATACTGCAGGAGTGGCTGCACTGCGAGCACCTCTGGATTCTGCAATCTCTCCAGCAACGGTTCCAACCAGCCATCACGGACAATGGTGTCGTTGTTCAGGAAACATGTGAATTCGCCAGTTCCAAGGTAGGCGCCATAATTCGAGCCAACGGCGAAGTTCATATTGCGCGGTAGGCGTACGTATTTTACTCGTGGATCAGATTCAAGTAGCAGGCCAAGGACCACACTGTAGTGGTAGGCGGATCCGTTGTCCACTACCACCACCTCAATATCAACTGAACCTGAGCGATCAAGAACGCTTCGTACCGCTCGGACGGTCATCAACCAATCCTGATACACGGGCATCGAAATCGTCACGCGTCCCGGGACCGATGCGCGTTCTTCCATAGCAGGCCAATCGACTAAGTTCTTCCCCAGCACAACCCATTGCCACGAATCCGATTCGGACGTGGTAATCCGGGTTTCAGCTTCACGATCGTCCCAGTACTTGCAACCTATGAACGGCAAAAGACGAGGGACCGAGAGCTTTGCGATGCGAATAGCGAAGTCGTGATCTACCCAGCGTTTAAGCCCTTCGTCAAAACCCCCGGCCTCAACGGCCAGGGTTCGTTCGACCGTTAAAACATTGAGATCGATATGGTTCACGATCATCAGTTCGTCTAGTGCCCCTTGGTAGGCCCTATAAGAAACTTTTCCTCCATTATGAAGTTCCAAGCCAGCATAGACCGCTTGCGCGTTAGATTCGATTGCACCCTTGATCGACAGTTCAAGGTATTCCTCAGGCCATTCGTTATCGGTGTCGAGGAAAGAAACCCAACGACCAGTTGCATGGTTGAGTCCAAGGTTTCGGGCAGCGCACACCCCGCCGTGCTCCGCGGAAAGCAATGAAATGCGAGAATCGGAGGAAGCTAAGAGACGAACGACTTCACGTGTCGCGTCCGTAGATCCGTCATCAACAACGATCAACTCCCAAAAATCAGCAGTTTGACGCTGCACAGACCGGATAGCCTTTGCTATGACGTCTGCACGATTCCAGGCCGGCATGATGATACTAACGAGCGGCTCGCCGTTATCCGACGAGGGCAGACTAATAGACTTAACTTTTCCCCGCCATACGTCTTCTGCGGGTTTGTTCCACTGGTCTTTCATACGAGGTCGTGACTTGTAGGTTTGGGTTTTGATTGTAGCGACGATTTTCGATTTCGAACTCAGGACATTTTCCCAGACCCAATGTCCTTCAGGAAAGTCAACGACATAGTCGCCGGGAGCATGTTCTAAAAGCCATCCTAAAGTGCCTCCCGCGTGAGAGGCCACATCCCGAGAGGAAATAACATGGCCACTAGTATTGAGCATGCGGGGGACAAGAAGCGGTCCAAGAGACGGCTGGCCTTCAAGTGGACGTCGGAACCAGTTTAAGACTGGGCCGAGCTTTCCATCCTTCCAGGCCGCGCGCAAATGTCCAGGCCAAGACCGGACGTCCATGAGTGGGTGGGGGGACATTTCCTTCGACATGCCGAACGCGAGAAAATCCTCCGCGGCTGCATGCCAGCTAGAAAAGTATCTGTCGCTCTGGGCTGCGTACCAATGGCGATCAAAGATTCCTGAACCAAGCAAGAGATCTAGATCAGAATATTGATCGAATGTTTTAGCCATTTGTTTTCGTCCCCCATAAGAGTTGATATAGAACAATATTTTAATTTACGGCGCATGAGATGGGCTTTAAGTGCCTTGAGCAACCGAAGTGCCGATGATGGATAACGGGTGATAAGTCGGAACGTTGCTCTTCGGACGATGATCCCTCTGGTCGGGCACCGTTGCGTACGAAATGAACCACTCGCGGCTGTCATCCTCCGGCCGCCATCCACGGGCTGCTTCACACCGTTCAATCAACCCATCGGAACGCGTACTTCTACTCAATGGTCCCCCAGGTGCGGCCACTTCTGTAGAAACGAGGGTCAAGTCCGTGTCGAACGAGTAGGTCTGAACTTCTTCGTTGAGGCGTACGTCGACTGACAGACCACGGGTCGTCGTATATGGAACCCCAATTTCAATTTTGAAGTCCAGCGAACCTTGCCCTTGGAAGTTCCAGGCGAAGTTCCAATTCGTGAGTTGTCGTATGACCCAGCTCGAATCTTCAAATACGGCTGACCATAGTTGTTGCGAGCCGCTCGCATCCCGCTTATGGTAGAGCGCGATAGGGCGGTGATCCGGCATGAAGCCAAGCCGAACGTTAATGTTAATAAGCCCATGGCGCGGTGGCACCGGATCCACTATGCTCTGTTCATTTAGAGCAATCGGTCGATTCAGCGGACGGCCGTCCCCACTTCTCCACGCAACCAGGTCTTGACTGCACGCGTAGTTGATGGAGTGGGTCGACTCAGCGTCAGGTGAGTCCCGCCATACCCACAGCAAATGCCAGAGACCATCGGGCCCCAAGATCGGGGCGTTTGAGTCAGGGTAAGCGTTGCGTTTGCCGCCTCCGTCTATCAATGGACCATCACTAACCAGCTTGTGTCGCTGTTCAGAGTCATCCCAAATTACTGCCACGAAGTCGCCGTCGCCACTTGACCCGTTTCTATATGTGAAGACTATGGAGCCATCGGACGAACGGATGAATCTAGGATAAGTAATTTTCAGCTCGGCCTGGGGATCAAGCAGAGCATTCACTTTCGCCGGTCGAAATTCCTCGCTTGAGAGGTCGATTATCCAGTATTGCAGGGGCGAAGCATGCATGTTTCCCGCTACATGCAACTGGCCAGATCTATCGAACCCAAGGTCTACGTAGTTGTGACTGTCCCTTTTTGCACTGGAGTCGAGCTTCCTATAATTCCAAACTAGCCCGCCAATATTCCTGTCGGCAATAGTCAGCGTCCGCTCGGCATCGTAATAAGCGACCACCTGAGAATTCCTATACTGAAGCAACGTCGGTGGAATCGCCACATCTGAAACTGCAGCACCCACCACATCGATCGAGGAGATCACAGCATTGCCCCAAGGTTGGCCAACGCCATAGCTGATCCTCGGTACAGTCATTGCTAGTCGCCCTGACCATGTTCTATAAGGCTCAAGAGGTAACTCCCGTATCCACTTTTCACGAGACTTTCGGACAGTGTTCTAAACTCATTCGTGGTGATAAATCCTTGTCGCCAAGCGATCTCCTCGGGGGCGCTCAGCTTCTGTCCCTGACGAGCCTCGATGGTGCGAATGTAGTTAGACGCATCGTTCAGCGAATCAAACGTACCGGTGTCCAGCCACGCCGTCCCACGTGGCAGGATCGAGACCTTCAGCTCGCCCATCTCAAGGTAGCTGCGGTTAACATCGGTAATCTCCAGCTCCCCCCGCGGCGAAGGCTTGAGACCACGAGCTATCTCGACTACCCGATTATCATAGAAATACAGACCTGGCACCGCGTAGTTACTCCGCGGGTGCTCCGGCTTTTCTTCCAAGGAAATCGCGTTTCCTTCGCCGTCAAATTCCACGACTCCATAGGCGTGAGGATCAGCCACGTGGTAGCCAAATACCGCTGCTCCTTCGAGGTCGTTCAGGTTCTGAAGTTGCGTCCCAAGCCCCGAACCGTAAAAAATGTTGTCGCCCAGCACAAGAGCAACCTTGCCGTCACCGATGTGTTCCTCGCCAATCAGAAACGCCTGCGCCAGGCCGTCCGGAGATTCCTGGACAGCATAGGTCAGTTCTAACCCCCACTGTGAGCCGTCGCCAAGCAGCCTACGGAACTGGTCGGCGTCGTGCGGAGTTGTGACTAACAGGATCTCTCGAATACCAGCGAGCATAAGCGTGGCTAGTGGATAGTAGATCATCGGCTTGTCGTAGACCGGAACGAGCTGCTTGCTGATGCCTTGGGTGATTGGGTGCAGCCGCGAGCCCGTACCACCGGCGAGAATAATTCCCCTCATGAGCACAACAGTACGTGGCTGAGACACTGATATCGAAACTAGGAACACGCGAGGTCGAAACAAACTAATCGCGTAGACGTACTCCGAATCACATTGGAATCATAGGGATTCATGTGCGCAATCAGTAAATTCTGCATTTCTGCGGTGAGAATCAGCCACGGTCGGTGCATTCGTATCGAAACTATTACCGCGTCAGGTAAACGTTGTCCGATTGATTATTTGGTTGCAAATGATGACCTCTCGCAGCCACAGTGCGGTGTTTCCGCCAGATGATGTAGCGGCTGTACATGCTGGCTTTTTCTCGGTAGGTGCGGTGGTCCGTGCCATACAACGCCTAGCAGCGAAGGGCGGTGGGCGGGGTTCGATCCCGCCAAAATCAACCCGTAATCCGTATCTCTGTGATAATCATTTCAGCTCATCGAATCGTCACCGTATTCCAAAGAGGCTAGGGATGGCCCCGAAAACATATTATGACTACAAACACATGCACTGATTCTGAGCCTTAACCCCGTTAACTAGGTCAAGAGGGTAATCTGATGCCCATGAACAACATCCTAGTCACCGGTGGCGCCGGTTTCATCGGTTCAAACTTCGTGCACTACGTACTTGAACACACAGCTGCGAGTGTCACCGTCTTGGACAAGATGACCTACGCTGGAAATCGCGCGTCCTTGGACGGCTTGGATCCGCGGCGATTCCGCCTCGTTGAAGGCGATATCTGCGATGCAGGGTTGGTCGATGCCCTCGTGACCGAGGCCGACGCCATCGTGCATTACGCAGCAGAGTCCCACAACGACAATTCTCTTTCCGATCCGCGCCCATTCCTGGACACGAACATCATCGGTACCTTCACGCTACTCGAGGCTGCGCGCAAGCACGAGGTCCGTTACCACCATATCTCCACCGATGAGGTCTATGGCGACCTTGAGCTCGATGACCCGCAGCGGTTTACCGAAGACACCCCATACAACCCGTCCAGCCCATATTCAGCTACCAAAGCCGGTTCCGACCTGCTGGTGCGGGCTTGGATGCGCTCGTTCGGTGTTGCGGGGACGATCAGCAACTGCTCGAACAACTACGGGCCTTACCAGCACGTTGAGAAGTTCATCCCCCGCCAGATCACCAATCTCATCGATGGCGTGCGGCCCCGGCTCTATGGCAGCGGTGAGAATGTACGCGACTGGATCCACGCAGACGACCATTCCAGTGCCGTCTGGACGATCCTGAACCGCGGACTGATCGGTGAAACATACTTGATTGGTGCCGACGGGGAACATAACAACCTCGCCGTCGTGAAGTCCCTCCTGGACATCTTTGGCCAGCAGCACGACGCATTCGACCACGTCACCGACAGGGCGGGGCACGACCTGCGCTACGCGATCGACTCGACCAAGTTGCGGACCGAGCTTGGATGGACCCCGTCCCGTTCCGATTTTAGTGCCGGTCTGGCCGAAACCGTCGCGTGGTATCAACAGCACGAGCATTGGTGGCGCCCGCAGAAGGCAGCCACCGAAGCTTTGTACCAGAAGGCCGGCCACTGAGAATGGCTGACGTGAATCCTTCCCTCCCGCCGGCAGCTCTGCAGGCCACACCGGTTCCCGGCATACCGGGGATGCTCGTAATCCACATGCCCGTCCATGGCGACAACCGTGGCTGGTTCAAGGAGAACTGGCAACGCGCGAAGATGACTGCGCTGGGCCTGCCCGACTTCGGTCCGGTGCAGAACAACATTTCCTTCAACGCCGCTGTGGGCACCACCCGTGGCATCCATGCCGAACCGTGGGACAAATTTGTTTCGGTGGCCACCGGCCGGATTTTCGGTGCCTGGGTCGACCTGCGCGCCGGGGAAACCTTCGGGGCGGTCTTCACCACCGAACTGGATCCGGGAACAGCAGTGTATGTCCCCCGCGGGGTTGGCAACGCATTCCAAACGCTGGAACCTAATACCGCGTATAGCTATTTAGTGAATGACCACTGGTCCGCTGAGGCTACTGGCCAATACGCCTTCCTGAACCTTGCCGACGAGACCGCGGCCATCGACTGGCCTATTCCTTTGGAAGAGGCCGAGCTCTCGGACAAGGACCGCCAGCATCCACGCCTAGCCGACGTGGCACCCGTGCCACCGCTGCGCACATTGGTGCTAGGCGCTGGCGGTCAGCTCGGTACTGCACTGCGGCGCCGCTTCGCCGGACGCGAAGACGTCGACTTCGCCACGCGCGCCGATCTGGATCTCACCAACACCTCCGACCTAGTCGCCTACGACTGGTCCGGGTACAGCGCCGTCATCAATGCTGGCGCCTACACCCAGGTCGACGCGGCCGAGACCTCGGACGGGCGGGCCGCCGCCTGGGCGGCCAACGCCACGGGCGTGGCGGCACTGGCTCGTGTATGCATCGGGCACGGCCTAACCTTGGTCCATGTCTCCAGCGATTACGTGTTTGACGGAACTTCCACTCTCCCGTACACCGAGCAGGCTGCGCTATCCCCTCTGGGGGTCTATGGTCAGTCCAAGGCAGCCGGAGACTTGGCCGCGGCCACCGTTCCGAACCACTACTTGATCCGCACCAGCTGGGTTATCGGCGATGGTGGGAACTTCGTGGCCACCATGCTTAATCTGGCCACTAGGGGCATCGAGCCCAACGTCGTCAACGACCAGTTTGGCCGGCTGTCATTCACTGACACGATCGCGGCAGGCATCGACCACCTGTTGGCCACGGATGCACCGGCAGGTACCTACAACCTGACCAACGCCGGGGAACCTGCCAGCTGGGCCGACATCGCAGAGGAAACTTTCGCCGCTGCCGGTAGAGAGCGTCGGGCAGTCACCGGGATTAGTACCGCAGAGTACTTCGCCGGAAAACAAGCAGCACCACGCCCGCTGAACTCGGTGCTAGACCTAGCCAAGATCAGCGCGACGGGTTTCACCCCCCAGGACATGCATGAGGCCCTACGTTCCTACCTCGCCGACCGCAACACAAAAAATGCGGGTAAGGACTAAACAACCACGTTGGGTGCCGTATTCCCCATACTGCGAGCACGTCTCGTGAGTCTCATCGCCGTTTACCCTTTGATGGCTGACCTCGGTTAGGCTGGGCGCATGATCCCAGCAACTTCCCTTCCATGGAGCCGTCCTGCGGTGCCGTCCCTTGCTCCAGCGTCGTCGGCGGTGACTGTAGATCACGCTGTGCTCACGACCTTCCAAGTAAACAAGCTCGATGCGCGACATAGCACCGTTTCCGGTGCTGTGTACGTCGAAGGAAAACTGATTCCGAGCTCTCAGCGCGTCGGAGGCCGTGGCGGAGACCTAGTTACTTCTGCCGATCCAGAGACCATCGCCGGAACCGCCGGATTCAACAGGCTTTCCGGACGGTGGCTGTATGCTGGCAACTGGATGGGGCAGTTCGGGCACTTCATCACGGAGACTCTGACCACTATGTGGCCACGTCTACCGTTTGACGGCATCATCTGCCATCCGTTCATTTTCGGAAGCGCCATCGAACCCTGGCAGGTTGAATTGGTCCGGAGGCTCGGATTCGATGTCCCGATCATGGTCGCGAGGCAAGGATGCGTTGTTGACGAGCTCGTGGTGGCTCAACGCCCATTTATACTTAACGATTCTGTTTCCCCTCAAGCGGTAGGCGTCTGGAATCGAGTAGCGTCGCAGGGAAACCATTCGCGCAATGTTTTCCTCTCAAGGTCCAAGCTATTGAAGGACCCCCGACGCGTCGATGGTGACAACCGTTTGGACGACCTTATGGCGTCGAAGGGGTTCGACATCGTTCACCCTCAAGAGTTGTCCCTAAACGAGCAACTGGCTACGGTTGCCGATGCGGGAATCCTGTCCGGAGTTTCCGGCTCAGCCCTGCACTTGTCTGCGTTCGCACATCCCCATGCCAAGGTCTTGGAGATTGGTGATCCGAGGTCATCCTACCGCGCCCTCCCTAACCAGAGAGTCATTGACGACGCCATAGGAAGGCAATCTGGATACGTCCCCTTCATCGCTGATGGCGACAGAAGAAGCATTTCTGAGACGGAACGTATGCTTGGTGAGCTGATCGGCTAGAAGCCCTGATTGGTTGTCCTGACGAATGTGAGGCTGGGATCGGCACTTCCCATTTTCCCCGCGGATCTTACCCCTGCCGGTTTTCACTAACTACTCGATCTGTGTCATGAGCTGTTCGGTCTTGACGAAGGCGCGCACGGTGTTGTGCGTGACGCCGCAGATTTCCGCAGTGGCCAGGCAGGACCTGGATAGGTCGTAAGTAGCCAGAGAAGTTACTCTGGGCAGAACACAAGGAACCCCGGTTTATCGGGGTATCTGAGTTTCGGATCCGGGGCTTCTGACTACTATCCGCGGTTTCGGAGGTGTTGGTGGATGAGGTCCATGGCCCGCATTGGCAGATCGTGGGGACCGTGAGCAGTTCGAAGATCAGGTCGCCGGCGGGCTCCTGCGGGCCAATGTCGCTGTCCTGCTCCGAGGTCCGTGGCGTGACGAGTTTGGTGGAGTCCCGCGCGCGATAGGCCAGGAGGTCTTTGTAGCTGGTGATGGGTTGTTGTTTGAGGAGCTCATCAATGGCGCCGCCGAACTCATCCGTGGTGACGGGTTGCAGGTCGGTACCCAGGGTGGTGCCGGCGAACTAATTCAGGGTGGCGATCTTGGAGGTGAGCCTGCAGATCCGTGCGGCCAAGAGGCCCATGACCACGTCGCGGTTCCGGCAAGTATAAGCCTTTGAAGCACAGGCCGCCAGCTACGGTGTAGATCGCGTCGGGGTGCCCTTGGGCAGGCTGCGCAGATTCTGCATCCGGGCGTTGGCGTCCACCATGGTCCTGTCATTCAGGTCGGCCTTCAGGTCTATGATCGAGTGCCGCGGCAGGAACGATACGTTGCCAGGGTCTCGAGCTTGACCTTCCCGTCCTCGCCGTAGGCACGACGCACCAGCGCCGACTCATCGATGACCTCGACGCCGGACCAGTTCACCCGGCGAAAGGTGCTGATGGCGACATGCATAGCCGATACACCCCGTTTCGTGTCCCCGGATTACGCCTGTGGAGCGTGCAATGGAATACTTTCTGTGACATTTTTAATGCGAACAATCTTTTGGACACGGAAAAGCCCCGGAACGATGCGGTTCCGAGGCAAATCCCTATCGTAACTACTCTAAGTAGATCACACGGCCTCTCCCACCCGCAGGGGAGACGCTTATCAGCCGTTGAAGGTGATGCCCAGAGAGTCAAACCGCACCCAGGTGGGAGCTTACTCTCAAGCTGATCCTAGGGTTGTGCCAGCGGCGGCTTCCCATGCGGCTAAGGTGGCTTCGACTTCCCTAATTATGAGGTCGTGGCCAGCGGGCATAACCCCATGCGGCACGAACGGTGTCGACGATGCCGTGCAGGTCTCTCCGGACACGTCGTCGGCCTTCATCAGGATGATCAGTGGGCGGCCGTCATTTATTGGGGATGCCCCATTCTACGGCGACCCACCGTCGCTTACAGATTTTGCAATTCCGCCCGTATCGCACGCCAGAAGGGCGCGGTGGGCTATTTCGTTGCGGTAATTACCTCATCAGACCGGGTTGCCTGCAGCTTCTCGATGAGAAGGTTCACGTCCGGTTGGCAGAGAAAAGGGACGAGCGGCGATATCTGTTCGTCCGTCAGATCCCACCACTTCAGTTCGAGCAACTTTGCGATTGCTTCTCCATCAAATCGGTATTTGAGGACTTTGGCGGGGTTGCCGCCTACGATCGCGTAGGGCGGGACGTCCTTCGTAACGACGGCCTGTGTGGCAACGACGGCACCGTGTCCGATTGTAACGCCAGAAAGGATTGTGCAGCTTTGCCCAAGCCAAACGTCATTTTGGATGATCACGTCACCCTTGGAGGTCGGCTGCTGACCCTTGTCGTCAAACGGGAACTTGTCCGTGCTGAGCTTCCCGAACGGCCAAGTGGTAACCCAATCTGTCCTGTGGTTTCCGCCCGCTATGATCTGCACACCGCCGGCGATGCTGCAAAATGAACCGATCTTCACGCCTTTGGAGTTCGGCCATGTGGCGTGAAGGCGAATCTTTTCTTGACCGTAGGTGTATCGGCCCGCTGTTATGTCCATGAAAACATAGTAACCATGAAGGGTGCGAGAAACGTAAATGTTCGCTCTTTGCCTTTCAGCAGCCAATTAGGAAACGCTCATAGATAAGCACGACCAATCGACTTTTGGGTTGGACAATGATGTAGGCTAGATTCCGCTGTAGTTGTTCACTCGTTGCGTGCGAAGTTCGCAACGATCCTACCCCACTTTCGATGAACGGGCACGAGCCTGCTACTGGTGGCCAGGACCCGATTTCTGGGGCCATGGCGGGATCAACGCCCGCGGCCCGGGCCTCGGGCGCCGCCCCGCTCCAGGACCCAGCTAGGCGTCAACGAGCTGGCGGCTGGCGCCGCACCGTTTCGGGGCATTCGCAAGCACGGGGCGGACAGCAAAGCCCTGACCGAGAAGGGCCCCGGATTGGTCCAGGCACTGGTGGAACCCATCCGCCGATGGGACTCCGAATCGCTCTCTGTCCCGGACGCCCCTCTCGCCACAGCGGGGCTGGCCACCGAACTCGCCGGAATAGGCCGCCGGGTGGGATCGGTGGGGGCGAAACATAGGCTTCGCGCCTCATCCGGTGCTCCGGAAGCGACACGTGAACCCCACCTTCGCCCGTTTAATCGCCGTGGCGCATAGAAGACTTGGCGTTGCACTTTACGGGCCATCCGCGGGCGAATCTCGTGAATGAGCCTGGGAAACGACGATACCCGTCATCGCTACAAAGGTATAAAATATCAAGTCAGATCATTATTAGAGATCATTGCTGGTAGAACACTTACCGCCATCGCGGACAGAGTCGCACACCTCGGGGCGGCCAACACGAAGCGGAGATTTCGGTGAGTCAGGCGAAGAATGCCAGCGCATGCACCCGCGACTGCCGAAATGGCTTGACAATCTGCTGAAATGTCCTGCTTCTTAGCGCTGAGATGGCCTACATTCTGCTGACGAAACACATTCTGAACCACGTGTGCATGATATCCGGGGAAACCGCAATCAAATCGACCACGTGCGGACTGGACGCAAACACCCCGGGTGCGTCATCACGCCGCTAATGGAATACCGCATCGCACGGGCGCGAGTCTCATCATCAAGATCCCTACCACTTGCCATTGCTCGGTTCGCCTTGCTTTTCGAAGTGACCAACGATCCAAGTGTGACTCGCCATTTACTCTTGGGCGGCGAATTCCGGTACATCTGGATGGGGCATGGTGACCTTTCGAGAGGTTTAGTTGCTGCTGATAGGATTTACGAATGCATGCATTGGGGACCGTCGTAGAGACACTCGAAAAGAAATCCAATACTGGTTTATCCATTCATGGTGCTCTCGCTCGCCGGGATTCTGCCGAAAGACTAGTGTGTTTCATGCCGGCCGCACAAACTGGTACTGGCATCCGTCGTTGGAAACTGCTTTCTCGGTGGAACTGGCACACAGTCATGCCGAATCAACACGTCCTCGCGCTCTCTGATCCTGCTTTGGGCCTTGACGACGAAATTCGCGGGGCGTGGTACTTGCACCCGACCGACGATCTGCTCGAAGAGATGGCTGTCATGGTACAAGAGCAAGTTATTCGTCTGGGGCTTTCGAATGATCAAATCTTGTTCTATGGCTCGTCCCTAGGTGGGTTTGGGGCGCTCGGGATGGCTTCTTTGCTTCCTGGATCGAGTGCCATCGCCGAAATTCCACAAATTGATGTCTCCCAATGGCCTTCACCGGGATCTATCAAGGCGATGGAGAATAGGGTGCTAGGAAAGACGTTTTCTGAACATAGGATCGACCACCCCGAAATGGTAGATGTGCGTGACCGGTTTAAGAAGTCGAATCTCATTCCGCCGTTCTTGCTGGTTTCGAACGAGACCGATATGAGTATCGCCATTCAGCAGGATTTCATGGCGGATGTTGCTATGGCTGCTTTGCCTAGGGTTGGTCAGCAGAGAATGCTGCTGACCAACCATGTATCCGGCCATGCCGCTTTGGCACAGCTGGAGGCACTCGCGCTAATAGAGCAGTGGAGCGAGCGCGCCGAATTGACTAGGATTGAGGCTGTTAGGCTCGAGTCGATCACCTAACACATAGATGTTTTGCTTCGCACGCAGGTCACTCACATGATTTGTCGGGTTGGGCATCCGTGTTCTTGCGTCCGCATGGGGCCACACATTGAAGTCCATCAACACGATTTAAGTGCCATAAGTCCTGTGCTGACATGTCCTATTCTGATTTACCCTTAAACCTTACTCCACTAACACCGATTTTTCATCGTGTGCAGACGGGCCGCTGATTCCGTGAATTTTCCGGAATCGGGGGCCCGACCGCGTTTGCTGCATGCCACTGATGGCCATGTTGCCGGCCAGGGTGCTGAATAGCGTCAGAAGGTACGTCTGTTCTGGCTTGTTGGTACTGCTGTTCTGGGAACACAAAGCCATGAGATCGGTTGTCTACGAAGTAACAAGATCCGGTGTCCACGATGCTGCGAGATTACACACCAAGTCGTCAGAACATAGGTACCAACAGACGCTATTCAGCACTAGGCATATTTGCCAGCGGGTCCTCTGTCATCAGATGCCGGCGGCTGCTACATAGCGCCAGAGGGCACTCCTGTTCCGGCTTATTGGTACTCCCGTTCCGGCAACACGAAGTCATGAGATCGGTTGTCTGTCAAGGGCCATGAAAAGGTGTCTACGAAGTGACGCGATTTGGTGTCCATGTTGCGAGGTTACACACCAGATCGCCAGAACACCGGTACCAGCAAAGGCTATTTGGCAGGCGGCTCCATCTGGATACTTGTGGCGATTACCTTCAAGCCGGATTCGTGGACCACGGTTCAGCACATGCATACTTGCCAGTCGGGAAATACCAGAAAAGACTCTCCGTTAGCATGGCCAGCAACATTTGCGCGGCAGAACGAAACCGCCTCCGACCTCCAATTACGAAAAGGTGGTCGGAGGCGGATCTGTTCATACAGGCTAAGCGAACTCCTCTACGGTCGGCCCATTGCCTTCACATGCCAACCGGCCGCTCGCCATTTATCAATATCAAGTACATTTCGACCGTCCAAAATCAAAGGTCGACTGACGATTTGAGACCAAGCAACAGGATCAGCTTCCGTGTAATCCTCCCACTCGGTCAACAAAATTAGTGCTTCCGCACCCTTGATTGCCTCCGTTAGATCTTGCTCATACTGTAATTCTGGGAAACGTTTACGTGCATTGGACAGCGCTTCTGGATCTGTCACAGTTACGATTGCACCGAGCAACTGCAGCTGGGCGCTAACCGACAGTGCTGGCGAGTCTCTTACATCGTCAGAATTGGGTTTGAATGCCGCTCCCAGCACCGTAATGCGCTGGCCTAATAGTGAGCCGCCAAGTTCTTCTCGCACGAGCTCGACGACTCGTTCTCGTCGACGCATGTTAATTGCATCGACTTCCCTTAGAAAAGTTAAAGCTTGATCAGCGCCAAGTTCCCCTGCACGGGCCATAAAGGCACGAATATCCTTCGGCAGGCACCCACCGCCAAATCCAACACCCGCATTCAAGAACTTTCTTCCAATTCGGTCGTCGAGACCTATGGAGTCGGCCAGAACTTTGACATCAGCTCCTGTGGCTTCACAAATCTCCGCCATTGCATTTATGAAACTAATCTTCGTTGCCAGGAATGAATTCGCTGACGTTTTCACGAGTTCGGCGGTCGCATATCCCATTGTCAGCCGTGGCGTGTCGGCATCCAAAATCTGCCGATACACCTCGTCCAATAGTTCGATCGCACGAGCTCCCTGTGAATCATCGGAAACACCATATATCAGTCTGTCCGGCGCCAGAGTGTCTTTTACAGCGTGACCCTCGCGGAGGAACTCAGGATTCCATGCAAGGATTGCTTCAGGCTGAATATCCCTCAACTTATCGGCAAGACGCTCGGCCGTTCCAACGGGAACAGTGGATTTTCCCGCAATGAGCGCCCCAGGCTTGATATGCTGCGTGATTGATGCAAATCCCGCATCTACGTACTTAAGATCAGCTGCGTTTTCACCTTTCCGCTGCGGCGTCCCTACACACAGAAAATGAACATCCGCATCAGCTGCATCAGCCATGTTCGTGGAGAATGAAAGTGATCCAGATTTCTGCGCTTCACTGAGTAATTCCGGCAGGCCGGGCTCAAAGAAAGGCGCCTTCGAGGCTTGAAGGTCTGCAATCTTACTAGCGTCCACATCAATGCCGATTACATCGTGGCCAAGTTTCGCCATGGCAGCTGCATGAACGGCGCCAAGATAGCCGCATCCGACTACTGAAATTTTCATCAAATCTCTTTTCTTACTGTTTGGACTGATCGAAAAAATGATCATTTTTGGTTTCTTGAAGTCCTCAAAAAACTATTTGAATTAGGCCAAGCGTGAGGCACTCAAGTCAACGAAATCGTAAGACCGAGTCCAACGGCACCCAAGAGTGACTGCAAGTGCCTTCGTTCATTCTCGCTAATAATTGCCTGAAATCGCAATTTGTCTATCCCAAATTCCTCCGCTGCCAAAACAGCAACTGCGAGCATTGGTCGATGCTCTGCTTCTTTAGGGACGCAACCGGCCAATACATATGCGTTCGAAGACACTTGGAAATGACCCTCCTGCCGAAGTGCTCCTACATACTTTCCGTGGGGAAGAATTCTCAAGGATCGACTCGTCTCGGATTCAGTAGCCGCAGGGCCAACAAGAACCTGCGCTTCATACTCTCCGCCAGCCAAACGCTTTGGCGTGTAGTCAATTTTCTCCGGGCGTACACGCGCCGGGAAAGCGTCGTCCTCAATAGCGGAAGCGAGCTCGGGACAAATCGCTTCAGGAAATTTTACGCCACCGCTGATCCAAGAACCAAAGGCCAGATATCCAGCAAGTGCAACCCGCTCCGGATTCAACTCTGACGGAACGTAGTCGACAAAGAATCGACTAATCGGCGTGACTGCATCATATGCTTCGACTTCAGTAAGCAATGAAAATCGACCAGAAGATTCTGTTTCTGAAATTATCCTCATGATCCAATTTCCCAATCCGGTTGACTTAATATAAATCGGACTCTTCCGTCTGCGAACTCCAAAATATTACTGGTTTCCAGTGCATTATTGGAAAAGAAAAGCGTCGCCTTTTCATGGTCATCTAATCCCAATCGCTCAACTTTGATGCACAAAGGACGTGCATCAGGAGTTGCGAACCCACGCCCATCATGTTCACCTTCAACGACAATTACTGCGTGCGGAATCACATCCGATTGCCCAATAGCGAACATTGCCTCAGAAATTATCCACCGGATTCCACGTCCCGAGTTTTCCGCCTGATCGATCGGTTCCAGATCAACGGTAAAATCACATCCCAAGTTTCGCAATCTGGCAAGATCAGTCAGCGAAGCGTTTCCGAGGACGCCTAGCCTGGAAGTGATTTCATCGTCTCGCTTGACCACAGAAAATTCTAAAGAACCGTCAAATTTCTCGCTCGCAAGTGTTTCGACGGGTCCCCCGGTGATTTTAGCAATTCTGCTGGTATCGCTATCGGAGAACAAGGGCCATAGTATCCGTCTTATTTCCGAAGGAATTTCGTATCGGCGAATCGAAGATTGAACTGACTCCTTTGCCTCGACCAAACAAATGGCATTCTCGCTGAATAAAACTTCAGCACCGAGACTATTCAATATTTCCAAGAATCCTGGATTAATGGTTGAGATATTCTGTTCGCGAGACAAGGAACGGAGTATGTCCGTTTGTGCGAGAACACCGAGAAGTGTATTTGTTCGATTTTCATCCCCGATTGGCATGAATCCGAACCCGTTCGTTTCAGGGTCGAAGGCTAGCTGACGTGGTACGACCGCTCGCACTGAACCCTGCGCATCGACCAATAGCTCCTCTAAAAACGTTTCGGGGAGGCAGTAGCTAGAGTCCAGAACAATAGTGTATTTCCCCGCGGCAACCTCCAACATGGAATCTAGATCGCCAACTTGGCAGTCCACTTCTCGCACCAACGACTCAATCGTTGCCGCCTGAACCTGTCCTCCCGTTGCCGAAACCAATACCTCAACGTCACGGATGTTTTGCAAAGCTATGGTGTCTGCTAGCCTGCCATCCTTAATTGATTCATAGCCACTGAGGAGACAGATGCTGATTAGAGGCGGCGCTTCAGGTAACGAATTGTTCCAAATTGTTCGATTTCGGGCCACTGTTCCATCATTATCGAAAATACTCCGGTTTTGCTTTAGTGCGGCGATAGCCGCTGGAGAATCTTGTAGTGCATCAGCCGAGGATGGATGCCACATGTGATACATGCGCGCCTTTTGATCCTCTACCCAAACCATTCGCAGGCCGGCACGGCGTGCACGTGCGGCAAAGTCCATATCTTCCCGGCCATAGGTGTGCATTCTCTCGTCGAAACCTCGAAGAACACCGTATGAATGGCGATCAATTGCCATCATGCCTCCGACGCCCCACCTGGGCCTTAGTCGTGACACCGCCTCAAGTTCTTTCCAATTAACGTGACCAGTGGATAGACTTTGGACTGTAAGTGACGGCGGAAGATCACGACATTGTAGGTAGAGAGCGCTAGATCCTGAAGCCTGCCACCAAGTATGAATTGTCTCCAAAGTGCCCGGGGCAAACAACATGTCCGCGTCCGTTGAAATGAACAGCCTCCCTCGGGCTTGGGCAAACCCAGCGTTTAAGGCTTCTGAACGCGACCAAACAGTCACATTGTCAATCCTCACGAGCCTGGAACCAGTGATTTCCGCGGCCGCACGTGCCGGCTCGGGATCCGTCGAACCATAGTCAACTAAAATTACCTCGCCATTACACGTACCAAAGGCTGCTTGAAGCGAACCAAGCGCTAGACGTAATCGCTCTTGGCCCCAGTTTCGAAAGCCAATAACAACGGATACTTCGCATACATCCATGTCAGATCTTCTTTCCAGGAAGAATGACCCGGCTCAGACTAGTGGATAGGGCAGGCCCTATCACAAATGCCTCAACCGCAAGTCCCCTAAGAGATTGCTCCGGGCCGGAGCCCTGAGGCTTCCAATTCCGACAGTGCACTTGCATTCTCCGCGCACCGGCAGGAATCTCAAAACGCGGGCTTCTATAAGGTGTCTTTAAAGGCAATGCAGAAACATAAACAAATGCCGATTCAAGGCTCGCAGACCATGAGAGCTCAGATATCTGGATCGACGAGTAAGTTTCTTTAGTTGCAAAACCCAATGTGATTATGTATTCTTGGTCCGCAAGGGTGCGGTCAAAGGAAGCTACGATCACAGCACTATCACAGTCAGCTGGCAGTTCGAAATTCATTGTTGTGGCGCAAGGAAGATTGCCTAACACTACTGCGGTTCCTCCAGCTGGCGAATAACTCTCGCTGGCACTCCAGCTGCGACCGAATTCGGGGGAACGTTGTCCCTAACTAGTGCACCTGCAGCCACGATTGATCCCGCCCCAATAGTTACGCCACCCAGGACCGTCACTCCGGCTCCGAGCCAAGCACCTTCACCTATCAGGATAGCCTCAGTTTTACCCGGTCCAGCCCGGTGACTTGCCTGTCCAATGTGGTGCGAGTCGGTGATGAGTCGCACGAATGGGCCAAGGGAAACGCCGTCCTCAATCGTCACGCCAGAACGTATATACGCGTCACGGTTGATGAAGACTCGTGAACCGATGGTCAAGGGACCCAGCAATTCACCTCCTCGAAGGATCTTAGTTCGGTCACCCACAAGGATCGGCGTTCTTTCAGTGGCCGAAAAAGTCACCCCGTTACCTATATTGCATCCTTCACCAACAGTTACGTACGGGGGACGTTTAAAAGCTGGTCGGCCTGCTGGATCCTGTTTCGCTCGGGAGTCCGACAAATATCGAACTGTGCGCTCAAGCTCTATGAGCCTACTTTTCAAGTAGTCGATTTCCGCGTAAGCATCAAACGAGACGCTTTCTAATTGCTCGTTCATTTTTCCCATCCTTGCTATTCTGTGTTGGCATTCATGTTCGCCTTATTCATGCTTCGACGGTCTCGAACAGTGGAGCTGTCCAGTCGATGGGGCCAAAAGCATTCTGCGCCAACTCGAATCGACCATTAACTAGATCCCACCATGCGCCCAAAACGCGATCTTGGTCCAAGCAATTCAGGGCACGAAAGCGTTCCATTTGAATACGTCGCCAGTGCGCATCCCTCGATTGCAATACCCACTGCGCTGCTCGTTCAAGATCCTGAAAAACAAAGTCGTCTGGCCAAAGGGTCCCTATGCCAGGCCAATTTCGCGCAACTGGCAGAGCGCCTGAAGCAATGCCTTCCGCCAACGCCACATGAGACCCTTCAATGTCGGACGTCGAAAGAATTACACCGATTTGCTGATACCACGTAGCCATGTCGCGGCCCGGCGCATCGAAGTGAACTGAATTGCGAAGGAGCGGATTCAACTCCAAGCGGCGAAGTACACTGCCCCATTGTTCGGCCTGTAGAGGCTGCTTTTCCCAGTTGATATGCGCGGGGGGCAGGTCTCCACGGACCCGTAGAGTGTAGCGCAGGTCCTCAGATCGCAATTCTTCCAACAAATCTAAAGCCAAATCCAGTCGTTTCAGATCCGGTGTGATCCCAACAATGCCCAATGTGAACTCCGCGCCGACGAGTTTTTCCCTGTGAAAGTATCGCGAGTTAACGTAGTTCGGGATATAGACCATCTTGTCAGCGGGCCAGTCAAATTGTTGAACTAGGGCCCTACCTACCCAAGGAACAATCACCACACCAGCATAGTATCGTTGCATATCGATTTTGTGTGGAAAATCAGTTGTAACTTCGTATCGATGAGCCCTAACAATCAGCTTTTGGTTCTTCCTGGCACGCTCTTGTATCCACACGTTATTTGGTCGCGCCCACTCTCCAATGACGACTTCCGATCTATCAAGCAGTGCTTGAGATCGGTTCGAGTCAGATGGTGCGCCGAGGTGTATCCACTCGTCAAAGGTTACATTCGATCCAGAATGACGCGCCAGATCCCGACCCAACTCATCGATGAAAGTTAGTTTGGTACCTTGGACAAGGATATTTAGCGCCTTACCAACGAGTGAAGTCCCCTGCATAATTTGGCCTACAAGTCCCGCGTTAGCAACTTGGCTTGTTCGGGCCGGATCATCGAGACAGTGATCTGGCGTTGTTACAACTGTAGATGCTGGGCTTGGCTCCCTTCGTGGCTCAAAACCCCAATCCGTACCAGAAAAGTGCAGGCCTTTGTCTCTTTCGACTGTCTTAGCAGAACCAAAACTCCAATGATTGGTTTCGAGGCCGCCGCTGACACCCTTTTGGGCATTGAATAGATCGTTATCCCACTCGTCGGTCAAATCAAGCTGATCAGGATCGATGATGTGCCACTCTGGAACTAAGATCCTGACATCAGCTCGATAGCTTGCGAGTTCCTGCTCAATTATTCTTTGCGACAGCGAACTATCCGTGAAGATAACAGTATCTCTATCGCATTCCTCGCTTAGACCGTCGGACCAAGCCAACGTCTTTTCACGCCATCCAGCGTAGGAAGTCGGAATTACGATAAGCACGAATGAGCAACCCATTTGCCCATCAAATATCTTTCTCCCAGATTTTAGTGCCCTGATGCTCTCGCAAAAAACAACAATGCGAGTGTTGTCTTTTAGAGATTCAGTGATGTTTTGCAGAGCATGGGTGTGTGTCAACACAGTTGGAACACTATTATCGCTGAGCGCTCGTACAAGGGCATATCTCATCCCGAGCAGGCCAGATCGCTGACCCTGCTTAACGTCGCTAACAATAACGGCCGTTGGCAATTGGTCATTTTCAATCATCCAATGGCCTCGAATGTTGTTTCAAGCCCAGCAATACGACAGAGACGAGAGATGATATCTCTCTCCTCGCCCGAAACGTCAGGTAAGGTTAGACCTTCGGCCAAAAAATCATTTGCAAACAAGACTCCAGCAGCGGCCAATACTCGTGCTGGATCAACGTAAGTCGCATGCAGCCACGCGTTAGAGGCAACTACCGCTTCTTTTATGCCAAGTAGACCGCCGTAATAACGTTCACTAGGAAATAGTGTAAGGCGAGTCTCGTCGCGCCCAGGAGTTTCACGAGCCAAATCCAGCCCCAACGACACCCGTAACGACGTTACCTTTAAGAGCGAATCCAGCTGGCCCACAGATGAGTTTTCAATTAACTCGACGGAATCAGATTCAACAGGAAATCCGATTACCTGAGAAATTTCCGCTACTGCCGTATCAGGCATCTCACCATTAACTTTAAGACGCTTCAGAGACCCCGAGCCATAAAGTAAGGCACCGGCCACGGCCGTTTGTGTCGCGCTCACGCTTGAGGGTGAAACGTCAAACAACAAACTTGCAAGTTCCGGGTTTACTTCACCCGTCTCAACTTCAACAGACAGTGCTGTTCGTGCGGCACCATCTGCCTGCTGGAAAATGATATGCATTCTTACGCTACCTTTCAGACAGACTTGCTGTCGGTGCCAGGCACCAATTCCATCGAGACCCTGTCTTGCACTGCGTCGATTCCACCGCTTGCAAGGATCCGATAATCGAAATCAGAAGCTGTGAAGATAACGGCATTGAGCCTCACTGCAGCTTCAAGAGAGTTAAACTCGATTATTCCGGCCATAAACTCATCTCTGCCACGACCTGTAACAAAACGGTTCACCGCTAGCTTTTTCTGCTGATCCGTCCACATACGTGATTCACCGATTACCAACGCAATATATGGCGAGGTGCCAAAATTATCTTCCGGATTACTGTCGAGCCAACCAAGAGCAAATTCGGTGAGCAGTGTCCGGTTGTCCTTCCTTCTGATCTTCGGTTCAAGCTCGATACCTTGAAGCAAGGATTCGATTTCTGGACGCTCGCGGACCCGGACAGTAACGTTGTCCTGAGATGCACCACTGCCACATCGCTGAACGAAGTCAAACCAATCCATCGCGCTTGCATCGTCAAGGGCCAGCCTTTGAAGGGTGCCGAGTTGATCCTCAACATAGTTCGTTGATAATAGGAAGCCCGATCGCTTTACAAGATGATCCGGAATGAATCCTAAGAATTTAGTTTCCCACTTCTTTTTGTCCACGGCACCCCAATCACGACGAGCTTCTTTACTCAAAGTATCGATTTCATCTTCGCTGAATCCGCGTTTGATAAAGGCAAGGTTCATCTGAGCGACGTATTTCTGCCCTTTTCCGCCTTGGTCAGTGATACGGCCGCTATGAACTCTCCGCAGAAGGCATATAACCCCACTATGCTTGAATCGAACCCCTGATCGCAACATCCTGAATGTCAAGTTGTTATCGACCGCGCTCTCGATGCCCTCGTCATAACGGAACTTCCTGATCAAATCGGTACGAACTAACCAGGTTGAGTGTCCAGGGGCGAAGCCAGTCATCAGCGCAGGGCCAAAACCGTAGTTTCGCCCATGGTGTAACTGAAGCTTGCCTGATGCGTCGTCAAAATTGATGAAGGCGCCGTAAATGAAATCGACTGAGTCATCGGCGTACTTCAATTGTTCTTCAAGGCGCGTTGGCAACATAATGTCGTCGTCGTCGTGAACTGCCGTCCATAGTCCCCTGGAGTGGTCCGCTCCCGTATTACGTGCCGCGGAAATTCCGCGGCCATGCCCCCGAACGTACTTGACGCGAGAGTCGATCACCGACTCAACCACGTCACGGGTGTCATCGGTTGATCCGTCATCGACGACAACGAGTTCGAGATTCCGAAATGTCTGGTTGAGAACTGAATGCATGCTTTGTTTAAGTAAGCCGGCTCGATTTCGAGTGGCCATGACAACACTGATTAGCGGTAGTTGTTCCTGATCCATTGGCAAGTGGCGTCCTTAGTGCGTCGACACGGCTGAGGCCGTTAGAATTTCATTAAAATGCCTAGCAGGACCGTGAGTTGAAGCACGGACTTTTGCGAGACATTTAATATTATTAGGAAAGTTAACAACACTCTTACGCGCCCAGCGAACGATGACGAAATCCATCGTCGATGCGATACCTCGATTGTTGAATTCTTGATTCAGTTCAACGTAGGCTAAGTCGCCACCGACATAGGAAAATCTGGCATCGAGGCCCGCAGAGAAACTCATCGTCGCCAGGCTCGGATAGAGGGGGACCAATCCCTTCGCAGGGAGCAGAACGAAATCCCTCTCTCCACTTCCCGGAGCAGCGACAATTAGTCGCTGCGGCGAGGCGCCGGAAGGAACCTTAAATGAATATTTTCTGGCTTCATAACCGGAAATTGCTCCAAAATCAGACACCATTTTAATCTCCTAGTCCTATTGCATTAGTTTTTATCAACATTTAATATGTTCATCAAATCTTGACAATGAATCGTAAGAACTCCATGGCGAATAAGTTATCTTGATCGTGGCATCCGTCGGCGCCTCGAGATCAGTGAAGTGCACTGCACTGCACTTAATATTGTTTGCGCCCAAATGAACACATCTTCGCCTCAATTCTTTGCTATCAGAATTAAATAACTAATATTTTTGTTAGTTTACATTTTCGTAATATTTCGGAAAGATGGGGAAAGGCGCCGGAAGAACGGCGGTAGGCGCCAATGAGACATCGAACTCTGTCAGTTCGCGTGCCGAGCCGTCGGCCTGTCCCAAAAGGGTAAGAAGCTGAGCGGCGGCAGTTGGCATGACAGGCTGAATCAAGAGCGCGACACGGCGAAGTACCTCAAGGGTTACGTAAAGAACGGTTTCCATCCTTGCAACGTCGGTTTTCCGCAGCACCCACGGCGCCTGATCTGCGAAGTAGGCGTTGGTATCTCCCAAGACCGTCCAGATCGCTTCCAAAGCCTTGCTGAATTCTTGACGCGAGAATGCGTCGCGACAGATCTCGAGCAACTTGCTCGCATAGGCCAAGATTTCTTGATCAGCTACGGTGAATTCTCCAGGAGTGGGAACCAAACCCCCACAGTTATTGGCCACCATGGATAGAGAACGTTGCGCAAGGTTGCCTAGGTTGTTAGCAAGGTCCGAGTTCATACGGCCGACGATGGTGTCGTGGCTGTAACTGCCATCGGCACCAAAAGGTACCTCTCGCAGGAAGAAGTAGCGGACCTGGTCCAGACCGTACTGTGACACGAAATCTGTAGGAGCTACAACGTTGCCCAAGGACTTGGACATCTTCACGCCGTTATTGTGAAGGAAACCATGGATCATGACGCGCTTTGGCAACGGCAATTTCGCAGACATCAGGAAGGCCGGCCAGTAGATCGCGTGGAAGCGCGAGATATCCTTGCCAATGACGTGGACGTCAGCCGGCCAATACCTCTTGAAAGACTCTGATTCAACATCAGGGAAGCCAGTGCCCGTCAGGTAGTTGGTCAACGCATCGACCCACACGTACATGACGTGGTCCTTGTTGCCCGGTACCGGAACCCCCCAGTCGAAGGTGGTGCGTGAAATTGACAGGTCCTCCAGCCCTCGCTCAACGAAGCGAATCACCTCGTTGAACCGGGTATGGGGTGCGCCAAAGTCAGGCACGGACTTATAAAGCTCGAGCAGCCTGTCCTGATACGCCGAGAGGCGGAAGAAGTAAGACTCTTCTTCGGTCCAGGTAACTTCGGTGTCAGTTTCCTTGGAATAGCGAAGACCGTCTGCTCGGACCTCCGTGTCTACCTCGGCGTGGAAGGCCTCATCACGGACCGAATACCAACCGGCATACTTATCGAGGTAGATGTCACCGTTGGCCTCCATGCGCTTCCAGATGGCCTGGGCGGCTGCATAGTGGTCCGAATCCGTGGTGCGGATGAATCGGTCATAGCTAATGCCCAGCTCGTCGTTCATGGCCTGGAAGGCATCCGAATTTCGTTGCGCGAGCTGGCGCGGGGTGATGCCCTCGCTTTCTGCCGTCTGCAGCATTTTCTGCCCGTGTTCATCCGTACCGGTCATGAAGAATACGTCGTAGCCATCTAGGCGTTTGAAGCGCGCCATGGCGTCGGTAGCGATCACCTCATAGGCGTGCCCAATGTGGGGAACGCCGTTCGGGTAGGAGATGGCCGTGGTGATGTAAAACGGAGTCTGCTCAGAAGTCACCATAGAAATCTATCGTAGATTGGCTCCAATATGCCCATCGGAGACAGTTATGTGAGCTGATCGAGCTCGTCCCAAAAAGCAACGCGAAGTGCGCGGCGAATATCTTGCAGATCGGTCTTCCATTCACCAAGTCGTTGGGCGCAATCTTTAAGTAGCACCCGATCGATCTCCGGCGGTAGAAGTGGGCGGTCGGCGAGTAGTTCTTTCAGTTCGGTTTCAGTCGTGCTTGCGTACCAATTTGTTGCCACGCTGCTACCCACTTCCGTGGCCACTTCCATGGCGCTTGGGTCCTTGGTTGCTCCTCCCGTAAATCCGGATGAGTGGTGGGTCGAGCTATAGACCAGTTGGTAGTCAGCAGGTGCCGGCGCTTGCACAGGCGATTGAAACTTGGTGCGCTGGTTCAGCAACGCGGGAGTAGGAGGCTTCGGTGCACCGGGCTTCGGTATCGTCGGATCCGGCACCGACAGCGCCACTACTTCCTTGGCTGTGGCGCCCGCGCTAGCGATATTGGCAGTTTGAGTCGCATGTTCGGCATCCCACGATACCGCCTTCACAAAGGACGACTTTATGAGCTCCTCAGGCAATGTAATGATGCTATCCACGCGCAAGGCAAGGTGCTCGGCAACGGAGGCTACACCAAGTCGGTGGTCAGCCTTCTCCACACCGATAAGAACGACTTTCATGCCCAGATCCTGTGCCTCTTCGACGGCCTCGGCGAGATCATCATCACCAGAAACGAGGAAGGCAACCGAGGCAGCGCGGTTACGGGCGATGCCGACTAGGTCAAGGCCTAGCTTCAGGTCAACGCCCTTTTGCTCACCGTTGAAGGAAATTCGACCCAGTCTTACCTTCACACCGGGAATTAGGCCAATGCGCTTATGCTGATCTGTAAAGATTGCATCCTTGGCTGCGTCGTACCAGTAGATCCTTAGGTTTTCCAAGCCGCTGAAGTCCTTGGCAGTATTGAGGATCCCTTCGATCAGAGCTTCATAGTTGACGGTAAAGGCTGCACGCAACGTAGTTCCGGAGGCACGATGTCCTCCAACGGCTAGCAAAAAACTGGCATCCACGAAAATAGCGCTCTGAGACATCATCACTCAATCCTATGCCGTTCAAAGCAAGCGTTTGAGAAACGCGCTGAGCACCTGAGCTATTTCTAGTGACTTCCCAGACCGGCACGGCCCGGAGAAGTTACAGAAGGCAAGATCACTGGATGAGTGCCCAACACCCGCTGTGGCATTCAATATCCCAGAACGTCAGGCATAGCGGGTCTAAAAATATTGAAGCGTGCCCGCACGCCATCCCGTGTCCTCTTCAGCAAAGATCTAAGAAGTACACCGGAGGCGTGCGGAGCACGCTAACTATTCCGATCTGGCGGGTATTTAGTCCTCGAGGTTGATCTCTCGGGCGACGGTGGCGCCAATGGCGGCACGAACGATGTCCAGCACTCCGGCCGGCAGGGCAGAGTCAATGGCCAGCACAGCAACTGCCTCGCCGCGCTCTTCCTTGCGGGCCACCTGCATGCCGCCAATGTTCACGCCTTGCTCTCCCAGCACGTTGCCCAAGGTGCCAATGACGCCCGGGCGGTCGGCATAGCGAAGAACGATCATGTGATCGGTGATCGGGATTTCGATTTCGTAACCGTTGATGCCAACGAGCTTTTCGATCTGCTTCGGACCGGTCAGTGTGCCGGCAACCGAAAGCTGCGTGCCCTCGGTGGAAGCGCCCTTGACCGTGAGCAGGTTGCGGTATTCCGGCGAATCCGGGGTGGTGACCAAACGAGTGGCCACGCCACGCTGTTCGGCGAGCACCGGGGCGTTGACGTAGGAAACCTGGTCGGAGACAACGTCCATGAAGACACCCTTGAGGGCGGAAAGCTCCAGCGCCTTCACGTCCAGGGAAGCGATCTCGCCGGCAACGACCACGTCGATGCTCGTCAAGGAACCAACGGTCAAAGCGTTGAAGATGCGCCCCAACTTCTCGATCAGCGGGATACCCGGGCGAACGTTTTCATCGATGACACCGCCGGCAACATTGACCGCGTCCGGGACAAGTTCCCCGGCCAGTGCTAGGCGAACGGATTTTGCCACGGAGACGCCGGCCTTTTCCTGGGCTTCGTCGGTTGAGGCACCCAGGTGCGGGGTGACAGTGACGTTTTCGAATTCAAAGAAGGGCAGGTCGGTGCTCGGTTCCTGGACGAAGACGTCGATGCCGGCCCCGGCGATTTCCTCGTTCTTCAGCGCCGTGTAGAGAGCGTCCTGGTCAACCAGACCGCCGCGGGCCACGTTGATGACGTATGCGGAGTTTTTCATCTTGGCAAAGGCGTCCTTGCCAAGCATGCCCACGGTCTCCGGGGTCTTGGGCATGTGGATGGTGACGAAGTCGGACTGTGCCAACAATTCGTCCAGGTCCACGAGGTTGACGCCGAGCTGCTGTGCGCGGGCCGGGGTGATGTACGGGTCGTAGGCAAGGATTTCCATGCCGAAGCCCTGCAGGCGCGCTGCCACGAGCGCACCGATACGTCCCAGGCCGATGATGCCTGCCTTCTTTTCGAACAGCTCAACTCCGGTGTAGGAGCTGCGCTTCCAGGCGCCGCCCTTGAGCGAGGCGTTGGCGGCCGGGATACGGCGGGCCAGGGAAACAATGTGGCCCACGGTCAATTCGGCGGCCGAAATGATGTTGGAGGTCGGGGCGTTCACGACCATGACGCCGGCCTGGGTGGCGGCCTTGATGTCCACGTTGTCCAGGCCAACGCCCGCGCGGGCAATAACCTTCAGGTTCTTGGCTGCGGCGATGGCTTCGGCATCGACCTGGGTGGCGGAACGCACGAGGATGGCATCAACGTCGGCAATGGCAGCCAGCAGCTGGGAGCGGTCCGCACCGTCGGTCTGGCGAATCTCGAAATCGGGACCCAAGGCCGCAATGGTTGCGGGCGAGAGTTCTTCGGCCAATAGGACGACTGGCTTGTTTACAGACACGGGGGTGGCACCTTTGCTATTTCAGTGGGCTGGATGCATGGTTCGGGATCGTCCGGACCAGAAAGGCCAGAATATCGCCCGCCCCGTCATATGCCCGGTTCCACGGCGGGATGTTACGGGATCACGCCGCCATATTGTGAGCATCTTCACATGCGGTTGGATTCGCCAAAAAAGTATGGCGCATCGCCGAGTGTGGGTGTCGGGCCGCCCACTTAGCTGCCGATTGTGGAATCGCAGGTGGCAGACCAACCGGGTGCATTGTCCATGAGCGGCAAGATCCATAACCGGAATGTGGGGTGAAAGGGTGGAACGTATTTTTCGGCTGCCGCCAGAAAACCGCCCACCTATCTTGCTCCCAATGACCTTCGGATTGTGTTCAGGCCCCGCGGACAACAACCTCGCCCACCTTGGCGTGCTCCGTCCCGAACACCAGGTAGCGGTTGGCGATCTTCTCGGTGAAGAACCGGTCGTGGCTGACCACCACCACGGCCCCGGGGAAGTGAAGAAGCGCGCGCTCCATCACCTGCGTACTGGACATGTCCAAGTGATTCGTGGGCTCATCCAGGATCAGTACCGAGGCACCCGAGAGAAGGCACATGGCCATTGCCACCCTGGCACGCTGGCCGCCGGATAGGTTTCCAATGCGGTTCTTCAAGTCGGCCTCGGAGAACTGGAACATGGCCAGGAACCGATTTACCGACTTCTTCGTTGCATTAAAGGCCAATGAATTCGGCATGGCATTGACCGCGTGGGTCACGGTGTCGTCCGGATCCAGCTCCTCAAGGATCTCGTTGTAGGAGACCACCGCCGCGCCCTTGGTCCAGGTCACGTATCCCGAATCCTGCTTTTCCTGTTCGGTCAGAACACGAAGCAGTGTGGACTTGCCGCTGCCGTTGGCACCGAGAATCACCATGCGGTTCCCGCGGCGCACCTCGAAGCTGAGCTCGGTGAAGAGTGTTTTCTCGCCATAGGCCTTCGACAGGCCCTCGACCCGGCAGAGGGTGTCCTTGATGTGCAGGCCGCCGTAGATTTCCGTGATGATCTTGTCCACGGGGCGAGGGGCACGCGACTTCTTGATCTTGGAAAGCTTGTTATCCAGGCCCTTGCTAGCGGCCTTGGCTGCTTCTCTTCGGTCAGAGATTCCTTCGGCTTCAAAGGCCAGGAGTTCGGACTCGTGGAGGAACTGCGATTCGAGGGACTTGAGCTTGAACTGCTTCGCCACCACGTACTCGGCGAAGTTTCCCGGGTATTCGTGAAGGTGGAAATTCTCCACCTCGATGATTCGTGTAACCACCGAGTCCAGGAACTTGCGGTCGTGCGAAACAATGATCGCCGCACCCTTGAATGACTTGAACCAGTTTTCCAGCCATTCAACACCTGCAATATCAAGGAAGTTGGTCGGCTCATCCAGCAAGAGCACATCCGGGTCCTCGAGCAGGATCTTCGCCAGCGCTGCACGGTTGCGCCAGCCACCGGAGAGAGAATCAATGGGGCAAATCCTATGGGCTTCGTCAAAGCCCAATTTAGTGAGAACAGTGTCAATGGAACGGGGGTAATCCCAGCCATCCAGCCGATCCATGGATTCAAAGAGCTCGGACTGGCGGTGAATCAACCGATCCATTTCATCGGCCTGGGGATCAGCGGCGATGGCCGAATCAATCTCGGCTAACTCCGCTTCGATGGTCTTGACCTCCACAAAAAGTGCATCAAGCACCTCGGTGATGGTGGAGGCCCCGTTGAGTTCTGAGAACTGGGAGAAGTAGCCAATCTTGGTTCCCAGCTCAACCGCGACCGTGCCGGCGTCCGGTTCAACTTGATCGAGGATCAGTTTCAGCAAGGTTGACTTGCCCGAACCGTTCCTTCCAATAAGACCGACCCGGTCCCCCGCTTCAAGCTTGAAGAATGCCTCGCGCAGGATCTGGTTGTTTTCGAATCGCACGCTGACGTCGTTTAGCCGGATCAAGCTCATGGTGGTGTGGTCCTATCAAGAGTGTTGGTGGTGGAAAGTCGGGCACGTTCCGCCTAAGGGGTCCGCTCGGTGAAATGGACACGAGCCAATACCGCGAAGCACCATCACTGATTCTACAAGGCCGGGTACAAACCCTCCCGCCGGATCGGCCAGCACGGCCGAGCATGGTGGCGCGATTCCTGTTCGAATGCCAGACTGGTGGGAGGAGGCGTGCCGTGTCTGCAAATGAATTCACCGGTTCACGCGACAGTTCTGCCCACGAACAACTTGTCTGGGACTACATCGAATCACTGCCAACGAGTGAGATCGACAACATCATCGGTCGCGCCGAGCGCAAGGTGGAGAAAATCGCCTACGGCATGCTGATGGCCGGACGGCCCCTTGACCTTAAGATCCGTAAACGGCTGATCCAGTCTGCGATCCAGCGTGAACTGAACATCCGCGCAGGTTGACACCAGTGGATTCCCCTGCTTCGGGGAACCCAACATGGGGCCTACTTGACCAGCGGCGCGCCGGTCCCTGAATCTCCGTACGTCTCCACATGGATATGGTCCAGGTGCAGCGTCGTATCGTTCCACATGTTGACGAACTGTTGGCCATACTTGCCGGATTTAGAATACTCTTCCCATCCCTTTGTAGGTCCCAACCAGATTTTGTCATCCCAAATCAAGTAGTTGACCCCCAGCGACTTGCGGTTGGCAATCAGGAACCGTGCAATTTCGTTGCCATTGCTGATTCCCTGGGCGCTCTTGTAGTTCTTGATCATGAGGTCCGTCGCCCGGCCGCTACTGTGTCCCACCGAGCCCGGCCGAACGCCGCCATAGGCTGAAACGTAGCCCGCATACCTTGCTCTCACTGCATTATTGACTGCCACGGTGTCGGGTTGGAGCGTGGCAACGACATCCTTGGAGAGGTAGTCCTCGCTCATCCATCCGATGCCAAGGCTGGTGACCACGCGGGCCCATCCGTTGCTTGATTGCAGGTAAGTGACTCGGTCGCCGGCCTGGACCACGCCCAAGATCGGGTGCACAATCGAATTTCCCGTGCGGAGGTTTACGTTGCCCTTTGCCCAACGGTACTGGGTGGTTACCGGCGGCGGTGGCGCCACGGTGGAGAGGTAAACAACGCTCACCCAGCCGGTCCCCTTGCTGGTCTTGACGTTGGCCCAGCCACCCGAGGTACGCCCGAGCAGGATTCGCTCGCCCTGCGGAACAACGCCAATTGAGCCATGGCTGGTTCCGGGACCCGAGCGGAGGTTTAGATGCGCCGTCGTCCAGCGCGGGGCACTGAACACGATTTCATTGGGCTTCGATGGGGTCGGCTTCACAACCGGCGGCTTTGGAGCCACGGTAGAAAGATAGTCGTCGCTCACCCAGCCCGTGCCCTTGCTGGTCTTGACGTTGGCCCAGCCACCGGAGGATCGTCCGAGCAGGACCCGCTCGCCCTCCGGAACGACACCAATGGAGCCGTTGCTGGTGCCGGGACCCGAGCGGAGGTTCAGATTCGCCGTGGTCCAGCGCGGGGCGCTGAATGTCACAGTGGGCTTGGGCGGTAAAGACTGCACCATCTTGGTGGAAAGCTTGCTGGACTGGATCCAGCCGATGCCTGCGCTCGTGCGCACCTGCTGCCACGAACCCGAGGTCCGCAACCACTGGATCCTCGTGTTGTTCGAAAGGGTGGCAATCCTCTTGCTGGTGGTTCTTGTGCTCTGGAAGACGA
>NZ_JAHRED010000001.1 GCF_019084045.1 Paeniglutamicibacter quisquiliarum | reverse complement strand
CACCGGCTCTGCGCCGGCGCCCGGGTCGGCTCCGCCCGCGCCCGGATGCGGGCGCAGGGCGCTAGCGCAGCCCGCCGAGCTGTAGGTTCCGCAGGTATCCGAGGGAGTCAGAGGCGAGCGCATCCTGGCTGCTGGCCAGCGGACGCCAGGTGTGTGCACTGCCGGGCACGAAGGACTCCACGCAGAGCGGCCCGGTGTAGCCGGCCAGGTCCAGGGCGTGGATGAAGGCGTTGAAGTCGAAGTGGTCTGCCCCGACGGCTCCCCGGTTGTTCCCGCTGACCTGCACATGGGCGATGTGCCCCATGGCGCGGGCCACCGAGGCGGCGATGTTCCCTTCCTCGATGTTCAGGTGGTAGGTGTCAAGGAGCATGCCGAGGCCCGGTCCCAGCAGTGGCTCGAGGGCGTCGAAGGCCTGATCGACCGTGTTGATGAAACTGGTTTCGTAGCGGTTCAGCGGCTCGATGGCCAGGGTGACTCCGCGCTCCACCGCACGGTCGACCAACGGGGCGAGGTTGGTGCGCAGCTGGAGGTAGGCGTGCTCGCGTTCTGGCCCGGTCATCGCCCAGGTGCGCCCGGTGGAGGCATGGAGCGGCCCGGCCACGATGTCGGCGCCGAGCTCGGCGGCCACGTCGATGCACTGCGCCAGGTAATGCCCGGTGGCGGCGATTTCCGCTGCCGGCGCGGAGACCAGGTTGCGCAACGGGGTCATCACCCCGATCACCACCGGGGCCAGCCCGTGGCCGGCGAGGATCTCCCGGGCGGCGGCCGGATCCCAGTCGCCGGGGTTTTCCAGCGGCAACTCGATGGCCCCGAATCCCAGGCCCGCGGCATGGGCGGCCAGTTCCGCGAGGGAGGCATCGTCCAGCCGCCGGGTCCACACCCGGGTGCTCACGCCCAGCTTGCGTTCCATGGTTCCTGCTCCCCTGCCGTCGGCCTGCGTATCCGTTGCCCCGGGCGCGCGCGGAACGTGCGCCGATGCCCTTGGTGCCCATGCTACGTCCGGCCGGTTGCCCCTGCCAGTGCGGGGCGGTGCGCAGCGGCCGGGACCCTGCCCGCCGGTGCGCGGCGCGCCGCCGGTTCGCGGTGCGGGGTTTTATTGTGAAGAATGGGTCGGTGATCCCCTCGCCTGTTGAACCCGCCCCCGCCGCCTGCCTGCAACGGATCGTCGCCGATTCCTCGGACCGGATCGCATGGCTGCGGGCCCGTTCCCAGGGCATCACGGCCACCGACGTGGCCAAGCTTTCCACCCCGAAGTCCATCCAGTCGGCGGCCTGGGACAAGCTGCACGGATCGGGCTTCGGCGGGAACCCGTACACCGACCACGGGCGGGCCCGCGAACCGGTCATCGCCGCGTGGGTGCAGGAGAACTTCGGGATCCTTCCCTCCAGCCAGCTCTTCCACGCCGCGGAGAACCACATCCACCTCGCCACCCCCGACGGGTTGGGAATCCGCGAGACGGGCCGGGTGGAGCTGGCGGAGATCAAGACCACCAACAAGCCGTTCAAGACGATCCCGCGGAACTACCTGCGCCAGGTGTTCTGGCAGCAATACGTGCTCGGCGCCGAACGCACGCTTTTTGTGTGGGAGCCGCACAAGGACTTCGTCCCGACGCATGCCGAACCGCTGACCCGCTGGGTCGACCGTGACGACGCGGCGATCAGGGACCTGATTTCCAAGGCCGATGAGATGGTGGCGGTCCTGCGCGAACGCACCGCCGCGGCCCGGGCGCGCGCCGACTACGGGCCCGCAGCACTGTACCTCTAGGCTGCCCGGGCGCGGAGTCGGCGGACCGGGGAGCCCCTCGACTCAGGCCGGGGCCGCGCCGGGCATCAGCGGCTTGGGAAGGGCGTCGGGGTAGTCCCTGCCCAATTCGGCAATCAGGTGCTCGCGCACGTAGTTGCGCAGGTCGTAGAGGTCCCCGGGGTTCCTGGCGCTGAGCGCAATCGTGACCTTGAGGATGCCGCCGACGGCATCTGTCACGTTCAGGTCCCCGGTCCGCCCGTCCCACAGGTCGGTGGATTCCAGCAATTGCCGGGTGCGGGTGCGCAGGTGCTCGATGGGCGCGTTCCAGTTCAGGTCCAGCAGCACGAAGCCGCTGATCTCGGTGCTGCGGCGGGACCAGTTCTCAAAGGGCGTCGTGGTGAAGTGGGTCGAGGGGATGATCATCCGCCGTCCGTCAAGCAACAGCACCACCACATAGGTGAGGGTGATTTCCTCGATGGTGCCGCGCTCGGTTTCCACCACCACGGTGTCGTTGACCCGGATCGCGTCGGTGAAGGCGATCTGCAGGCCGGCGAAGACGTTGGCCAGCGAGGACTGGACGGCGAGCGCCGCGACCACCGAGATCAGGCCGGCGGAGGCCAGCAGGCCGGCTCCCAGCGCCCTGACCTCGGGAATCGTGAGCAGGGCGCCGGCCACGGCCAGGGTGATGATCAGCGCGGTGACCACCCGGCGCAGCAAGCCGACCTGGGTCTGCATCTTGGCCAGCCGCCGCGGGTTGCCGTCGTCCTGCCCGTACCTGGCCAGCAGGATGTCCTCGAGGATCCCGATCGCGGCGATCAGCAGCCAGGCGATGGAGCTGATCAGCCCGAGAAACAGCAGGAACTGCCAGATCGTCACCCACTGGTTGGGGGCAAACGAGACACCCACGGTGCCCTTGGTGAACGCGAAGGCCAGGGCCAGCAGCAGCGGCATCCGGCGCAGGGTGCGCTCGGGGGGCATTCCCTGGATCCGCCGGAGCATGCGCTTGAGGATGAAGGACACGACCACTGTGATGAGCACGGCGGCCAGTAATCCGATTGCAACAACAACCCACGGTCGGATGGTCTCAGGTAATGCGTTCGTGTTCTCCACGGCCTCGTTCAGGGCATCGTCCAATGTTCCGGTGGCAAAGATCTGCATATCAACAAGGTTGTCATACGCCGTTGGGTGTCGGCTGGATGTCCCCGCCATTCCTCCGTCACATCTCCTGCGTGTTGCAATGCCATGGATTGTGCATAACCCCTCTTGCGGCGCCATTTCCCGGCGCGCATGCTGATTTCACCACCCCCCTCCACCCGAATTTCGCCCCTAGCGAGGAACATCATGAAATCCCGGATCGCCGCCGGACTGGCCGGCGCACTACTCATTGCGGGACTGGGCATCTCCCCGGTTTCCCCGGCCGCGACCGCCACCGCTGTCACCGCGCCGTATTGCGGCATCACCTGGGGATCGCTGGCCGACTCCGTAGCCGGATACTCGTCCGCCACCATCACCAACGTCCGCACCGGCCGCCACACCTGCTACGACCGGATGGTCATCGACCTCAAGGGCAGGGTGAAGGGCTACGACGTGCGCTACGTCAACGCCGTCTACACCGAGGGCGAGGGCCGGCACGTCCCGCTGGCGGGCGCCGCCGACCTGCGCATCATCGTGAAGGCACCTGCCTACACCAGTTCCGGGGTCCCTACCTACAACCCGGCCAACCGGACCAACGCCAAGGACGTTTCCGGCTACACCACCTTCCGGCAGGTCGCGTTCCTGGGCAGCTACGAGGGACAGACCTCCTTCGGCCTGGGCGTCCGCGCCCGGCTGCCGTTCCGCACCTTCGTGCTCACCGCCGCCGACGGGTCCACCAGCCGCCTGGTGATCGACGTGGCCCATCGTTGGTAGCGGCGCGGGCATCCTGCGGGCACCGGTCCCGCACCACGGTTTCGTGGTGCGGGGCCGGTGCCTTTCGCGTGCCGCCGCAGCCCGGCCCGGCCACGGGCAAGGGGGGCCGGGGACGCCGCGTGCGGGTGCTGGATGACAAAATGACGTCATCCGGGACGCGGCGCAGGCAGATGTGACACGATTCATCCATGAGTATCGCCCGCCCGTACAAGCAAGTAGACGTCTTCTCATCCTCCCCCTACACCGGCAACGGCCTGGCCGTGGTGCTTGACGGCGAGGGGCTCAGCGATGCCCAGATGCTGGGCTTCGCCAATTGGACCAACCTCGCCGAGACCGTGTTCCTGCTTCCGGCAACGCATCCGGATGCCGACTACCGGGCGCGGATCTTCACCACCACCACCGAGCTCCCCTTCGCGGGCCACCCCACCCTGGGCGCTGCGCACGCGTGGCTCGAGGCCGGAGGGGAGCCCAAGAACCCCGCCGGGCTGATCCAGGAATGCGGGGCCGGGCTCATCGAGGTCCGCCGCGTCCCCGGCGAGCACCCCGAGGACCCGGAGTCCCTGGCGTTCAAGGCCCCGCCCATGGTGCGCACCGGCGAGCTCGAGGAGGACGTGCTCGAATGGGCGCTGGGCGGACTCGGGCTGGCACGCGAGGACGTGCTGGCGCACCAGTGGCTGGTCAACGGCCCGAACTGGGCCGGCCTGTTGCTGCGCGACGCGGACCTGGTGCTGTCGCTGGAACCGGACTATTCGGCCCTGGAAGGGCTGGAGATCGGCGTCATCGGCGCACACACCGTCGGCGGGGTCCCCGCCCGTTCCTACGACCCGAATGTGCCCGAGGCCCGGCCGGCCGGGGCGCGCGAGGAACTGCGCCCCGTGTCCGCCGCCGACGAGCGGCGCGGCTCCCAGCGCTTCCGCAACGTGGTCACCGGCGCGCCGGCCGACTACGAGGTGCGCGCCTTCTGCCCGGGCGAGGGCCTGCAGGAGGACCCGGCCACCGGGTCGCTGAACGCGGGCTTCGGGGCGTGGCTGACCGGCTCCGGGCTGGCCCCGGCCACCTACACCGTGCGCCAGGGTACCCGGCTGGGCCGCTCGGCGATCCTGCACGTGGATTCCGACGCGCAGGGCGTGTGGATTGCCGGGCATTCGGTGACCTGCATCGACGGCGTCGTCAACCTGCCGTAGGCCCGAAGAAACAGTTCACTGTGAGGTGCGGCTCAAATCCCTGTTGCGGGCCGGCGCCCGGGCGTACACTCGGGCGGTGAATGTGAACCAGCGCGTGACGGATGCCCAGACCGACAAGCTTGCCTGGGGCGCCCTGTGGGCTCTGGTGATCGGCTTCTTCATGATCCTGGTCGACTCGACCATCGTCTCCACCGCCATGCCGGCGATCATGAACGGGCTGGACACCGACATCAACGGGGTCATCTGGGTCAACAGCGCCTATCTGCTGGCGTTCGCGGTGCCGCTGCTGATCACCGGGCGCCTCGGGGACAGGTTCGGCCCGCGCACCATCTACCTCATCGGCCTGGTCATCTTCACGCTCTCCTCGCTGTGGTGCGGGCTCTCCGGCGACATCACCACGCTGATCGTTGCGCGCGTGGTGCAGGGGCTGGGCGCCTCCATGATGAGCCCGCAGACCATGACGTTCATAACCCGGATGTTCCCCTATGCCCGCCGCGGCGCGGCCATGGGCGTGTGGGGCGCGGTGGCGGGCATCGCCACGCTGGTGGGCCCCATCGCCGGCGGCGTCTTCGTCGACACCCTGGGCTGGGAATGGATCTTCTTCGTCAACGTGCCCGTGGGCGTGCTGGCGATCTGGCGGGTGCTGCTGAAGGTGCCCGAGCTGCCGCGCCACGCACACTCCTTCGACTGGCTGGGCGTGGGGCTCAGCGCCGTGGCCATGTTTGCGCTGGTCTTCGGCATCCAGGAGGGCAACACCCATGATTGGGGCCCGTTCCTGGGACCCGTCGGCTCCTGGCACCTGATCATCGGCGGGCTGGTGCTGCTGGGGCTGTTCATCTGGTGGCAGGCGGCCAACCGCGCCGAACCGCTGGTGCCGCTGGGGTTGTTCAGGGACAGGAACTTCTCGCTCGCCAACATCGCCATCGCCTTCATGGGGCTGTCCATCACCGCCATGAGCTTCCCGATGATCCTCTACCTGCAGTCGGTGCGCGGACTCACCCCGACGCTTTCGGCGCTGATGCTCGCGCCGATGGCCCTGGTCGCCGGCGGTCTGGCCCCGGTGATCGGCAAGAACGTGGGCAGGGTGGAGGCCAAGTACTTCGCGATCCCCGGGTTCTTCCTCTTTGGCGCCTCGATCACCGCCTACGGGCTGATCCTGCGCGCCGACACCCCGTTCTGGGTGCTGCTGCTGCCGCCGGTGGTCATGGGGCTGGGCTCGGCCATGATCTGGCCCGCGGTCTCGCTGACCGCCACCCGCGACCTGGGACAGGCCGAGGCCGGTGCCGGGTCGGGGATCTATAACACCACCCGGCAGGTCGGTGCGGTGCTGGGTTCGGCGTTGATCGCGCTGATGATGGAATCGCGCATCGCCGTGGAATCGGAGAAGGCGGTTGCCGCGCTTGAGGCGCAGGGTCCCGCAGCCGTGGCTACCGGGCCCCTGGCCGAGCCGGGAACCGGGGCAGCGGTGCCCGAATTCCTGCACCAGGCCTTCTCCCTGGCCCTGGGCCAGTCCCTGCTGCTGCCGGGCATCGTGGCCATGGCCGCGGCCCTGGTGGCCGCGATGTTCCGCAGGGGCGCGCGCGGCAACTGAGCCGCGCGCGCGCCTGCGCCGGCGCTACTTCTTGGCGGCGACTTCCTTGATCTTGGTCTTGGCCTTGCCGCGGCCGAAGACCAGGGCGGCGGCGATGCCGGCCAGCCAGAAGTCCTTGGCCATCGGCACGCCGTTGGGCGTCGGGCGGATGCCGTCGGACTCGGTCAGCCCCGGGGTCTTCAGGTACGTGGCGACCAGGCCGGCCGCGAAGGCACCCAGTCCCAGGCCGGCCAGGCGCGAGGGGATGAACGGGGTCAGCAGGGCCGAGCCCACGGCGATTTCCCCGAAGGCAAGCGCCTTGGCGAAGACGGCTGGTTCGACCTTTTCGACCTGCGGGATGGCGTTGGACGCCATGGACTGCAGGCCCTCGGCCGACTCGGCGGGCATCCGCAGCTTCCCGATGCCGCTGTTGAGGATGTAGGCCCCCGAGACGAGTCGTAGTGCGGCGTTGGCAATGTTGAAGCCCATGTGGTTTCTCCTGGTCGTGGTCGCGGTTCTGCTACTTCTCTTCCCACCCTATGGTTAGGCCCTCCGCTACGGCTAGAGCTCCCCCGGTGTGGCGCAGGACAACTACTGGCACCGGCGGCAGATGTGGCTTGGAGCACATTCCTGGAATCGGGTGTCGCCAAGGGGGCGCCGAAAACCGGCGGCGTGCTAGATTCTCGTGCATGATCACCTCCTCCGCGGTGCCCGATGCCGCACTGCGCCTGCTCGTCGAAAAGGGCTTCGACGCCACGAGCGTCGATGCGCTGGCCCAGGCGGCGGGCATCTCGCGCTCCACCTTCTTCCGCCGCTTCGGCTCCAAGGAAGAGATGGTCTTCGCCGACATGGAGACGATCATCCACCACCTCGAAACCGTGCTTGCCACCTCCTCGGCCGGCCCGGTGGCCTCGCTGGTGCACGCGGGGTTGACGGTCTTCGACCAGCACACCGCCAGGCCCGAGGCCGCCGGCCTGCGCCACCGGCTGCTGCTGGACGTGCCCTCGCTGCGCGACCGCGAGCTGGTCTCGATCCACCGCTATGAGCGGGTGTTCCGCAACCACCTGCGCGACCGCGGGCTGTACTCGCTGCCCAACGGCCGGGCGATGTCCATCGCGTTCGCCGCCGGGGTGGTCTCGGTGCACAACGACCACCTGCGCCGCTGGCTGCGCCACCCCGAGGACACCCGACGCCCCGAGCTGGAACGCGAGCTGCTGGCCCTGGGCGCCGTGTTCACCCCGGCCCTCGAGCCGCAGGCCGCGGCGCCGGCGCCCGAGCCGACCACGGTGGTCATCACCATCGCCGGCGGCGCCCCCGACACCGAGACGGTGCTGGCCCGCGTGCGCGAGGCCCTGGACCGCCCCCACGGCTGAGCCGGACGCGAGGCACCCCACGGTGGAATCCCCACGCTCAAGGCTTCACTCCCTCCCCGGCTGGCCGCGGGCGACAGAACGGCTCGTGCTGCGCCCCGCCGCCGCATCGGATGCCGAGGCCACCTGGGCCTACCGCCGGCTGCCGGAGTCCTCCCGCTGGGTCACCTCCGCGTGGAACGACCTTCCGGACTACCGCCGCTCCTTTACCGACCCGGCACACCTGCGCGACAGGCTCGTCTTGGAATCCGCCGGCAGCGTGGTCGGGGAGGCGGTGGTTCGCCTCGGGGACGCATGGTCCCAGCGCGAGGTCGCGCACCTGGCAGCGGGCACCGAGGCGGAGCTCGGGTGGTCCCTGGACCCGGCGGCCGGCGGGCGCGGGCTTGCCACCGAGGCGGTTTCCCTCCTGCTGCGCCTCTGCTTCGTCGACCTGGGCCTGCGCCGGGTCCACGCCCGCTGCTTTGCCGCCAACGAGCCCTCGTGGCGGCTCATGGAACGCGTGGGGATGCGCCGGGAGAGCCACCTGGTCGCCGGCGACCTGCACCGCGACGGCACCTGGAGGGACGGATACGCCTACGCGCTGCTTGCGGACCAGTGGCGCGCCGCACAAAACTACTGAACCGCAGTTTCTTGACCTGACACTGAGTTCCAGTATGCTGATGCCCTAGCGACTTTTCCGCTGCCGACGAAAGGGCACCACCGCGCCATGAGCACTGAAGCCAGCCTGAGCACCGATTTTCCCGCCGGTGTCGTTGAACCCGAGTACGAACTCTGGGGCGAGGTGGACGTCGATCCGGCCGGTCTCTTCGAGGACATCGACGCGGCAGACCGTGCCTACTGGGACAGGGCGCGCGCCTTCGGGCTGGACGAGGTCCGCCCGGTCATCGACGAATACTGGAACAACTCCGACTACCCGCTGGGCCTGGCCAAGCGCCTGGGCGAGCTCGACCTGCTGCGCGACGGGCTGGGCCTCGAGGGCTACCCGGAAATGAGCGTCCTGGCCGCCGGGCTGGTGAACATGGAGCTCTCGCGTGCCGACGGCTCGGTGGGCACCATCGCCGCCGTCCAGGCCGGGCTTGCACTGCGCTCCATCACCGAGTGCGGCTCCCCCGGGCAGATCGCCGAGTGGGGCCCGAAGCTGGCCAACGCCGAGGTGCTCGGCGCCTTCGCGCTGACCGAACCGACCCACGGATCGGACTCGGTGTCCCTGGAGACCCGCGCCGTCCGGGTCGAGGGCGGCTACCGGATCAGCGGCGAGAAGAAGTGGATCGGCAACGGGTCGGTCGGCGGGATCACCATCGTGTGGGCGCGCGACGAGCAGGACAAGGTCCGCGGCTTCATCGTGCAGCAGGAGTGGGAGGGCTACACCGGCACCACCATCGAGGGCAAGCTGTCCTTGCGCGCCATCTGGCAGGCGCACATCCGCCTGGAGAACGTCTTCGTCCCCGATTCCCACGTGCTGCCCGGGGCCAACAGCTTCAAGGATACCTCCAAGGTCCTCTTCGCCACCCGGCTGGGCGTCGCCTGGTCCGCGGTGGGGCACGCGACAGCCTGCTACGAAACCGCGGTGCAGTACGCGGCCCAGCGCATCCAGTTCGGCCGCCCGCTGGCAGCCAGCCAGATCGTGCAGGAGCGCCTGGCGCGCATGCACTCCGAGCTGGCCACCATGCAGCTCACGGTCATGCAGGCGACGCGGCGCGAGGAGGCCGGAACGCTGAGCCCGGTGCAGGCCTCGCTGGCCAAGTTCACCTGCACCCGGCTGGCCCGCGGCATCGCGTCCAACGCGCGCGACCTGCTCGGCGGCAACGGCATCCTGCTGAAGCACCGGGTGGCGCGGCACATTGCGGACATCGAGGCGATCCACACCTACGAGGGCACCGAGACCGTCCAGGCGCTGATCATCGGCCGCTCCATCACCGGGATCTCCGCCTTCGCCTAGATCCGTCGCCCCGGGGCCCCGGGCCAACGCCGCGTGCGGCCCTGCCTGCCGGATCCACCTGCGGGCGGGGCCGGCGCCGAACGCCTTGTCGCTTCCCAGGGACACCCGGGCCATGTCAGGTCAGCGTTCGCTGGTGGCTGCCGGTTTGCGCTTTGGCTTCCCGCCCTGGGCATCGGCACTTTGACGGTGCTGTGGCGACGCCCTGGCAGGGCCATGACCGGCCGGGCGGAACGTGTTGCCGCGTGGTTGTCCGTCCGCCGTCCGCGCGCAAAGCTGCCCGGCGTCCCGCGGATTGTGGTTGATTTGCATCTGGCTTGCCAGCGTAGGCTTCACGGTGGAGGCCCTGCTCCACCTCCCTCGAAAGGAACCGCATGGACCGGCAAACCATCGTCATCACCGGTGCGAGCGACGGGATCGGGGCCGAGGCAGCGCGGGCACTGGCCCGGCTGGGCCACGAGGTGGTCGTGGTGGGAAGAAACCGCGAAAAAACCGCCGCCGTTGCGCGCGAGCTGAACGCACGCCACTACCTCGTCGACTTTGCCGAGCTGGACGAGGTCAGGTCCCTCGCCGCACTGCTGCTCGAGAGACACCCCCGAATCGATGTCCTGGCGAACAACGCGGGAGGGATCTTCACGCCCGCCCGGCAGGTGACCGACGACGGGTTCGAGATGACCTTTCAGGTCAACTACCTCGCCCCGTTTCTCCTCACGCACCTGCTTCTCGACCGGCTGACCTCGTGCCGGGGTGCGGTCATCAACACCTCCAGCCTGGCCAACCGCCTGTACGGCAGGATTGACCTCTCCGACCTGAACGCGGAGGGCCATTACGACCCCACGCGCGCCTACGGAAACGCCAAACTGGCACAAATCCTGTTCACCCGGGAACTGCACCGGCGCCAGGGCGGCCAAGGCCTGGCCACCGCGGCGTTCCACCCGGGGATCGTCGGCACCGGGTTCTCCCGTGCCCCCGGAAGCTCCATGGAAGGCGTCTACGGAAACCGGCTGATCTCCAAGCTTCTCGCAACACCCCGGAAGGGAGCCGACACCCTCATCTGGCTGGCTTCGACGGCGAGGGACGGAACGTGGCCGTCGGGAGAATACTTCACCCGGCGGAGGGCGGCCCGGGCCAATCCCCAGGCCAAGGACCGGCGGCTTGCCGAGGCGCTCTGGAACCGGTCCGAGGACATGCTGCGGATTCCTTGAGACGCGGCCTCGCCGAACCGTGGTTCTCCAGCGGATTCCTCCCGCAGCCGCGGCCCGGCCGGAAGCAGCCGAACGGCGCCGTGGGTCTGGCGTCCGGCCATCCGGCGGGGGCCCGGTAATGCCCCGACCGCCGTGTCGCGGCTGCCGGACGGCGTTCGTTGGGGAAGGATGGTGAGGCCAGCCAGCAACCAGCATAAACAGTTAGGACCGTGCATGGCCCCCGGTTCCACGGACAGACAGAGCACGGTGTCAATTCCCGGACAGGCTACATTCTCCATCACCGACGCGGCCCTTGAGATGGTCGGCGTGTTCGGCGGTTCCCTGCATTGCTACCAGGGGGCGGGCGGCTGCCACGCCCAGGGGCTGTATTTCTCGCGGACCCGGCCCAAGAAATTCCTCGCCGCCACCCTTGACGCTCCGGCGGCGGTGGACCAGGGCATCTCGATCACCGTGAGCCATGAGCTGGCCGCACGGCTCGAGGGTGCGGTGCTGGACTTCGGCAACCACAACCGCATGCAGCGCTTCATCTGGGCGGCCATGCCCGCCGCCAAGGGCCCCCTGTGCACCTGCCGGCGGTCCATGGGCAAACCGTCCGGCAAGCGCGCCACGTGCCTGGACGACATCGGCACGGGACTGACCGACCTCTGAGAGCCGCCGTGGCCGTCGTGCGTTGGCTAGGCGCCGGCCATCCGCTTCTTGACGTGCTTGGTGGCCGGGGCGGTCCACGGGTCCTCGGGCCACGGGTGCTTGGGATAGCGTCCCCGGTTTTCCGCGCGCACCTGGGCATAGGGCCCCGACCAGAACGACGCCAGGTCGTCGGTGACCGCCAGCGGGCGTCCGGCCGGGGAGAGCAGGTGGAAGAGCACCGGGACCCGCCCGCGCACCAGCGCCGGCGAGGTCGCCAGCCCGAAGCATTCCTGCAGCTTCACCGCGACCACCGGAGGCGCGGCCGGGTCGGCGGCGTGAGGATAGTCGATGCGGATCTTCGATCCGCTGGGCACCGCCAGGCGTTCGGGGACCAACTCGTCCAGGGCCGTGGCCTCGGGCCAGGGCAGCAGGCGGCGCAGCGCATCGGCCAGGTGCAGGGATCCCGGGGACTTGCCCGCGGCGAGCGCCTCGAGTTCAGGGGCCAGCCAGGCCTCGGCGGTTTCCAGCAGCGAGGCGTCGTCCATCCCCGGCCACGGGTCGCCGAGCTCGCGGTGGACCATGGCCAGCCGGTTGCGCAATGCCGTGGCGGTGGAGGAGAACCGCAGCATGCCCAGCCCGTTGGTCCGCAAGGACTCGAGCACCGCGGCGCGGCCCTGCTCACGGGTGGGGGTCATGGGCGTGCTGGAAAGTTCGATGGCCCCCAGCCGGTGTTCGGCCCGGGCGGTGAGCTTCCCGTGGGCGAAGACGGTGTTGACGGCCTCGGTTTCCAGGTGGGCGGCGGCCAGCAGCGCGGTTTCTTCGTCCAGCGGCGCCGCGGCGCGGATCAGTGCGCCGGTGCCCGCAGCGTCGCGTCCCGCGGCCCGTGCCACCTCGGCCACGGCGATCCAGGCGTGGTGCCCCAGCGGGCTTCCGGCCGGCAGTCCCGCCCGGGTGCCCGAGGCCAACAGGTAGGTGGTGCCGGAGGCGTTCTCCACGCGTCGGGCCACCTGCCCCGGGAAGGCCAGGGCGACGACCAGGCCCAGAGGGTCCCCGGTGAGGGTGCCCCGGGAAGAGTCGCCGGTGCCCGGCGTTTGCCTGGCAATCCGTTCCAGCCGGGCGGATTCGCGCTTCCAGGGGCCGGAGCCCGGGTGCCCTCCGTTGCGCAGGGACACCAGCAGCGCCGCAAGGTCGGCGCCCTGGGCACGGTGGTCCCCGGCCAGCAGCGCGACGATGCGTGCGGTGGCGGCGGCCCCGGCCAGCGCGGTGCCGTCAAGCAGGGCGCGCCCGAGCCGCGGGTCCGCCGGGATGCCGGCCAGCGTCCGGCCCAGCGCCGTGGCGTGCCCGTGTTCCTCGATCGCCCCCAGCTGTTCGAGCACTGTGGTGGCCGCCTGGAGGCTCGAGGCAGGAGGGGCCTCGGGCAGGTGCAGGCCGGCACCTCCCGGCGCGCCCCAGCAGGCCAGGATGAGGGCGGCGGAGGTGAGGTCCGCAACGGTGATCTCGGCCCGCGGGTGCGCCGGTGCCGCGGCGAAGGTCTTCTCCTCGAAGCAGCGCACCACGGTGCCCGGGCCCTGGCGTGCTGCGCGTCCGGCCCGCTGGATGCTCGAGGCCCGCGAGGCCGAGACCGTGACCAGCCCGCTCATCCCCCGGGCCGCGTCGCGGCGGGGTTCCCGGGCCAGCCCGGAGTCGATGACCAGCCTGACCCCGGGGACGGTGAGCGAGGATTCGGCCAGCGAGGTGGAGACGATGATGCGCGGCGCCCCGCCCGGTTCGCGCCCGGAGACCGCCCGGTCCTGCAGTGCCGGGGGCACCTGCCCGTGCAGCTCCAGCACCTCGGTGCCCGGCACCCGGGTGCGCAGCTGCGCGGCGACATCGGCGACCTCCCAGGCGCCGGGGACGAACACCAGCGCGTCGATGGTCCCGTCCCGGCCCAGCGCCTCGGTGTGCGCCGCGGCGGCGGTGGCGGCCACGTGGGTGAGGAAGGTGCGCGAGACCCCGCGGTCGGTCAGCCGCGGTGCGGCGGCCGGCACCCACCGGGTTTCCAGCGCGTGCAGCGCGGCGGGGCAGTCGATGACCGGGGCGGCCCCGGTCCCGGTCGCGTCCCCCAGCAGCCGGGCGAAGCGCGGGGCGTCGAGGGTCGCCGACATGGCCACCAGCACCAGGTCCCCGCGCAATTCGTGGACCTCGCGCAGCATGCCCAACAGCAGGTCGGTTTCCAGCCCGCGTTCGTGCACCTCGTCGACGATGACCGCATCGACGGCTTCCAGCCCCGGGTCCGCCAGCAGCCGGCGCAGCAGGATGCCCGGCGTCACGAACTCGACGACCGTGCCCGGTCCGGCGGTGCTTTCCCCGCGCACCGTGAAGCCCACGCGCTTCGCGGCTGCGCCCGCATCCAGGGAGGCCAGCCGGCGGGCCGCGGAGCGGGCGGCGACGCGGCGCGGCTGCGTGACCACGATGCGGGCAGGTGCCCCGGTGCGCGCGGCCACGACGTTGGCGACCAGCGGCGGGACCAGCGTGGTCTTGCCGGTGCCCGGCGGGGCCTGGATGACGGCGGTGGCGCCGGCCCTGCCCGATTCCAGCGCGGCGGCGAGCTCGGGCAGGGACTGGGCAAAGACCAGGCCCCGCCCGATGGCTGCCAGGTCGAAGCCGTGGTCGGGTGGGGGATTTTCCTGCCGGATCTGCTGCGTGCTCACCCGCCCCATTATCCAGTGTCCGGATCCAGTGTCCGGACCGGGGACTGATTGTCAGGGGGTGCGGCGGCGCAGCGTCATCGACCCCACCGCGATGGCCGCCAGGATCCACGCGGCCACGAACCCGATCCGCAGCCAGATGTAGCCCGCGTCCTGGTCGTCGCGGGCCACCGCGTTCAGCGCATCGATGGCGTGGCTCAGCGGCAGCCAGTCCCCGATGTCCTCCAGCACCTGCGGCAGCTCGCCGCGGGGCAGGAAGATCCCGCCCAGCAGGATCTGCGGGAAGACGAATGCCGGCATGAACTGCACCACCTGGAACTCGCTGCGCGCAAAGGCGCTGGCCAGCAGGCCCAGCGAGGTCCCCAGCAGCGCGTCGGCGATGGCCACGGCGAAGAGCAGGCCCAGGTTCCCGGCGACCTCCAGCCCGCAGACCCACACGGCGAAGCCGACGGCGATCGCGGTCTGCAGAACCGACAGCAGCCCGAAGGCCAGCGCGTAGCCCATGATGAAGTCGGCCTTGCCCAGCGGCAGGGAGAGCAGGCGTTCCAGGGTGCCACTGCGCCGTTCGCGCAGCGTGGCGATGGAGGTGACCAGAAACATCACGATGAAGGGGAAGAGCGCGATCATGGCCGGGCCGATGCGTGGGAAGACCGGGGTGTCGGTGAAGATCCAGGCGACCAGGCCCACCAGCAGCGCGGGGACCAGCAGCAACAGGGCAAGGGTGCGGTGGTCGTGGCGCACCTGGTTCAGCACGCGCGCGGCGGTGGCAAGGATGCGCGGGATGTTCATGGGGTCCCCCCCGTGGCGCGGTGCTTGGGAACGTGCGGCTCGGCCACCGATGTTCCCGGCTGCCCCGCATCGCGGATCAGCGCGAGGAAGGCGTCCTCGGCATTGTCGGTGCCGGTGCGCGCCAGCAGCGATTCCGGGGTTTCCCTGGCGATGATCTCGCCCTCGCGCATGAGCAACAAGCTGTCGCAGCGGGTGGCCTCGTCCATCACGTGGCTGGAGACCAGCAGCGTGGTGCCTTCGGCGGCGAGTTCGGCGAACAGCTCCCACAGCGCCACCCGGAGCACCGGGTCCAGCCCGACCGTTGGCTCATCCAGGACGAGCAGTTCGGGGTCCCCGAGCAGCGCTATGGCCAGCGAGAGCCGGCTGCGCTGGCCGCCGGAGAGGTCCGCGGCCATGGACTTGGCCTCCGAGCCCAGGTCGGTGCGTTCAATGACCCGGGCAACCTGGGCGGGCGGGGCGCCGACGATCTTGGCGAAGTAGGACAGGTTGTCCGCGACCGGCAGGTCCTCGTAGACGCTTGCTTCCTGGGTCATGTAGCCCACACGGTGGCGCAGCGCCGCGGACCCGGCGGTGTCCCCCAGCACGGTCACCGTTCCGGCGGAAATGACCTGGGTGCCCACGATCGCGCGCATCAGAGTGGATTTCCCGCAGCCGCTGGGGCCCAGCAGCCCGACGACCTCGCCGCGCGGGACCAGCAGGTCAAGGCCGGGCAGCACGAGTCGCTTCCCGCGCAAGACCTTCAAACCTGTGATCGAGATTGCCGCCGCCTGTGCGTCCATTTCTTGAGTCTTGCCCCTGTTCCGTCCCCGGTCAAGGTGTGGTTGCCTACCCGGGTGCGGTGCCGCACCTACCGATGTTCCCGGTCTCCCGGGCATACTGGAGGCAAGACAAGCATCAACCCCCGCCCCGGTTGATTTCCAGGAGTAAACGATGCGCGAGCCAGAGGAATCCCGCACCCTTCGTTCGGCCGCCCCGGTGCTTGTGGGCGTCTTCCCGGGACAGCATCCCGAGGTCCTGGAAACCGCGGCCCGCCTTGCCTCGCTCTTGCGTCAGGACCTGGTGTGTGCCTATGCCCTCACGGGGCTTGACCTGACCGAATGGAACGTCAAGACGCGAATCGACTTTGATTCCCTGCACCGCGACGAGCGCGAGGAACTCGGTTCGGTGGCCATCGAAGGCCTGCGACTACGGCTTGGCGAGGTCCTGGCGGCCTATCCGGTGCCGTGGAAGCTGCGCATCCTGGTGGGCGAGCCGGCCAGGGCCCTGGGCGAATACGGTGTGGAGCTGGGCACGTCGTTTCTGGTCGTGGGTTCCCCGCGGCGAAAACGCTTTCCCTTCGCCGCCCCAAGGCTCCGTGCCTCGACGCTGATCCGCGTCCTGTCCCGTCGGCAGATTCCCGTGCTGGTGGTCCCACCGTTGGTGTTGCGGTCCCCGCCGCCGGCCCCGTACCTGCCCTGAACCCTCGCCCGGGCTCCGGCGGCAGTCGGGCACTCGTCAGGAATTTGCGCGCAGGAAGGGCAGCAGTTCGTCCAGGATCGGCTGCGGCGGAAACAGCGTCCCGCCGTGGGTGCGCCCGGCGAGTTCCACCAGCCGGGCGTTGGGCATCACCGAGGCCATGACGCGGGAATGATCGATGCGCGGCACATCCCTGGTTCCGGTCATCAGCAGCGTCGGGGTGGCCAGCTGGTGGAGCAATGTCTCGCTGACTGCGCTTCCGGCCTCGGTGGATTCGAAGTATGCAGCCAGCGCCAGGGCGTCGTTGGAAGCGAAGGCCAGCCGGGTTGCAGGGTCAAGCTTCCCGCCGCCGGCCTCCATGCCGGCGATGAACGCGTCCATGTCGCCCGTCTTCAAGGCCTCGAGGTAGCCGTCGAAGAAGAGCGTGCTGATGTGCTGGGCCTCGATGGCGTGGGTGCCCCCGAGCATCGTCAGGGAACGGACCATGGAAGGATGCTTGATGGCCAGCGACAGGCCCGCGCGCGAGCCAAAGGAGTAGCCCACGATGTGGATCGATTCGTGCCCGGTCGCCGCCAGCACCGCCTTGACATCCTCGAGGACCAGGTCCATGGCGTAGGCGGCAGGATCGTGCGGCTTACCCGACCGTCCGTGCCCGCGCAGGTCCATGCGGATGGTGTCGAATTCCGGTTCCAGCGCCCTTACGTAGCCCAGGCCGCGCCAGATCGAGCGGGAGAGCGCCGAGCCGTGCAGCAACAGGACCGGAGGGGCCCCTGTGTCGCTGGCGTCAAAGTAGATAGTCTGGGCATCAACCGGGTTCACTGCATGGGGCATGAGAATGAGCTTATGGCACCGAACCGGTCTTTTCCCAAGCGAAGGAAACATCCATGAATGACGACCTGACCCCCGTGCTTATTGGCGGTGCGCGAACTCCCTTTGGAAAGTTCCGCGGGGCCATCTCCTCCCTGCCCGCCACCGATCTCGGAGCGCATGCGATCTCCGCCGCCCTGGAACGCAGCGGGGTGGCGGCGGACGATATCAACCACGTCATCATGGGCCAGGTCATTCTGGCCGGAACCGGGCAGGGACCGGCCCGCCAGGCTGCCCTGAAGGCGGGCATCGGCTGGAACGTCCCCACGGTGACCATCAACAAGCTCTGCCTTTCGGGGCTGACCGCCGTCATCGATGCCGCCCGGATGATCCGGGCCGGCGAGGCCGAATTCATCGTCGCCGCCGGCCAGGAATCCATGTCCAACGCCCCGCACCTGGTCCGCGGCATGCGAACACCCGTGGCCATTGGCGACCGACCGCTGGAGGACTCGCTGAACCACGACGCGTTGGCCGACCCGTTCAGCGGAGAGCTCATGGGCTCGGCCACCGAGAGCGGAAATGCCAAGCTGGGCATTGGGCGTGCTGCCCAGGACGCCTTTGCCGCGGCTTCGCACCAACGCGCGGCGGCGGCCAAGGCGCATCTCGACGCCGAGATCGCACCAATCACCATCCCGCAGCGACGCGGGGGCGAAGTAGTCGTTTCCGCGGACGAGGGAATCCGCCCCGATGCCACGGAAGAACAGCTCGCCACGCTGCGCCCCGCCTTTTCCTCGGATCCCGGAGCAACCATTACCGCCGGTTCATCCTCGCCGCTTTCGGACGGTGCCGCAGCCGTTGTGGTTGCCTCCAAGGGCGCAGCCCGCCGGGCAGGGCTGGATTGGCTCTGTGAGATCGGTGCCCATGGCCAGACCGCGGGGCCCGACGGCCAGCTGCACTCCCAACCAAGCACGTCGATCCGCGCCGCCCTGGCCAAGGATGGAATGAACGTCGCTGACCTGGACCTGATTGAGATCAACGAGGCCTTCGCCTCGGTGGTCCTGCAATCCGCCAAGGACCTCGGCGTGGATCCGGCCAGGATCAACACCGAGGGCGGGGCCATTGCGATGGGCCACCCGGTGGGTGCCTCCGGCGCGCGACTGGTCCTGCACCAGGCCATGGAATTGGCCAGGCGCGGTTCCGGCACCGGGGTGGTATCCCTGTGTGGCGGCGGCGGACAGGGCGATGCTCTGATCCTGCGCCGCTGATTTCACACGTTGTTACCCGGCGGTATACAGGTCGTGCAAAGGTTGGTTCACTAGAGTTTTTGTTACCTCATGAAGGTGCGAGTGATGAGAGCGCCGGTCGGGCACAAGGCAAATCCCCCTAGCCTTCCGACCGGTGCTCAACCTCTTAACCCCGGTTTCGTCCGGGTCCGGCACCACGATTTTCCGGCCCCTCGACAACTACGGCACTTCGGACCAAACTGAAGGTACCGCACCCCGCGAGTACGGGGCGGCACGTTCTACGGACCAAGGAGTACGCGAGATGAGTGAACAACCAATCGGCGACGAAGAAGAAACTGCCGCAGAACCGGAACATGTGGCCAGCGAGCACGACGAGGCGCTGGTCGAGGAATGGGAAGACGAATCCTTCCCGGCCTCTGACCCGCCGTCAAACTACTGACTCACGGCTGACTAACAACGAATCTTCAGCAACCACCCAGATAGCCAAAATAGGCTGAAGCTACCTTCTCAAGGTGCGAGTGATCAGAAGAACCGGTCGCGGCGGAGTTTCACCTCCTTAGCCGCCACGACCGGTTCTTCGCTTTTAATCGCCATCCACCGGCCCACGCCGGGCCACACCCCGTCGCAATGTCGGCCGCGCCGCGCCCCGGGGCCCGATGTCGTGGACGTTGGGGGCTCCTGGGGACAAGAATGGGAATAGGGAGCCGAACCCGCTTCCGTGAGTTTTCATCCACAATTTCCAGGAGAACACCACCACCATGGCCGACGAACTCCGGTATGCCCCCGTTCCCGAAACCCACGCACCCTATGTGGCCGCCTCGGACCGCTACGAATCCACCGGCTACCGCCGAGTGGGCAACTCGGGCTTGGTCCTCCCCCCGATTTCGCTGGGGCTGTGGTGGAACTTTGGCGACAACCGCCCCTTTGACACCCAGCGCGAGGTGCTGCGCCACGCCTTCGACCACGGGATCACGCACTTCGACCTGGCCAACAACTACGGTCCGCCCTACGGCTCGGCCGAAGAGAACTTCGGCCGCATGCTCCGGACAGATTTCAAGGCCTACCGCAACGAGTTGGTCATCTCCTCGAAGGCCGGCTGGGACATGTGGCCGGGCCCGTATGGCAACCTGGGGTCGCGCAAGTACATCATGTCCTCGGCCGACGAGTCGCTGGCCCGCATGGGCCTGGACTACGTGGACATCTTCTACTCACACCGCCCGGATCCTGACACCCCTATCGAGGAAACCATCGGCGCGCTGGACACCCTGGTCCGCCAGGGCAAGGCGCTCTACGTCGGCATCTCTTCATACTCCCCCGAACGCACCGCACAGGCAGCACGCGTTGCCAAGGAGATGGGCACCCCGCTGGTGATCCACCAGCCCTCATACTCGATGCTCAACCGCTGGGTCGAGGACGGACTGCTGGACACCCTGGTGGAACACGGCATGGGTTCAATCGCCTTCTCCCCGCTGGCCCAGGGGTTGCTGACCGGCAAGTACCTCAAGGACGATTCGGCCACCCCCTCCGGCGGACGCAATTCCCTTGCCGGGCACCTGACCGGGGAAAACCTGTCCAAGGCCCGCGGCCTGGCCAGGGTCGCCGAGTCACGCGGCCAGTCCCTGGCCCAGCTGGCCATCGCCTGGCTGCTGCGCGACGGCGGGGTGACTTCGGTCCTGCTCGGCGCGTCCTCGACCGCGCAACTTGACGAGAATCTCGGGGCCCTGGGCAACACCGCGTTCAGCGCGGAGGAGCTCGACATGATCGACAGGATCGTTGCCGGCGAGGCCGACATCGATGCCCGGCGCAAGGCTTCCACTAGCTAAGTCCTCGGAACAATCCTCGGCAAAACCCTGCGGCATTCGAATTTCGCAGGGTTTTGCTTCGTTAACGACGAATACCGAAGCTTCCGGGTTCACCCACGGCGGATATGACCACGCCTGATGCGTGACGGGCTTCACAAATCGTCGTTTTCACGACATGATGGACGGGTACGTGGGGCGCAACGAAGATTCCCGCCGCCCAGTGACTACCAGAAGGAGCATGGCTGTGACCGCCAACGCCCAGACGCCGACTTCCACCGGCTACCGAGTCCTCAACCCCGCCACCGGTGACGTGGTCGAGGAATTCGCCACCGCCACCGACGCCGAGGTCCAGGACGCCATTGCCGCGGCCGAATCCGGCTACCAGGCATGGAAGGACGTCGACATCAACGAGCGTGCAAAGATCGTGGCCCGCGTGGGCGAGCTTTTCGCCGAACGCGCCGACGAGCTTGCCGCGATCATCACCCAGGAAATGGGCAAGCCCCTCTCCGAGTCCAAGGGAGAGGCGGAGTTCTGCAAGGACATCTTCGAGTACTTCGCAACCGAGGGCCCGACCCTGGCCGCGGACACCGAGATCAAGACCATCGGCGGCGGCAAGGCCATCATTCAGCGCCTGCCCGTCGGCCCGCTGCTGGGCATCATGCCGTGGAACTACCCGTACTACCAGGTCGCCCGCTTCGCTGCCCCGAACCTGATGCTCGGCAACACCATCGTGCTCAAGCACGCCGAGACCTGCCCGCGTTCGGCCCTGGCAATCCAGCAGATCATGGACGACGCCGGCGTGCCGGCAGGCGTGTACAACAACGTCTTCGCCTCCCACGACCAGATTTCCACGATCATCGAGGATCCGCGCATCCAGGGCGTCTCGCTGACCGGCTCCGAGCGCGCAGGGGCCATCATCGGCGAGCAGGCGGGACGGAACCTGAAGAAGGCCGTGCTGGAACTGGGCGGTTCGGACCCGTACGTCATCCTCGACTCGGCGGATATTGCCGGGGACGCAGCCACCGCGTGGGCGACCCGCATGGAGAACACCGGCCAGGCCTGCAACTCCAACAAGCGCATGATCGTCATGGAGGACATCTTCGATGACTTCGTCGGCGAGCTGACCAAGCTGGCCGGCGGCCTGACCCCGGGCGACCCGGCCGCCGAGCTCGAGGGCACCTTCGGTCCGCTCTCCACCCGTGGTGCCGCCGAGGCGCTGGCCGCACAGGTCCAGGACGCCGTCGACAAGGGCGCAACCCTGCACGCCGGCGGCACCCTGCACGAGGGTCCGGGCGCTTACCTGGCCCCGACCGTGCTCTCAGGGATCACCAAGGAGATGCGCGCGTACTACGAGGAGCTCTTCGGCCCGGTGGCCGTGGTCTACAAGGTTTCTTCCGACGAGGAAGCCCTGGCGCTGGCCAACGACACCCAGTACGGCCTGGGCGGCGCGGTCTTCTCCACCGACCCCGAGCGTGCTGCCAAGGTTGCCGCGGGCCTGCAGGTCGGCATGGCCAACGTCAACGCGCCGGCGGCCGAAGGAGCGGATATGCCCTTCGGCGGCGTGAAGCGCTCGGGCTTCGGCCGCGAGCTGGGCCCGCTGGGCATGGAGGAGTTCGTCAACAAGCGCCTCTTCTACGTGGCGGGCTGATTCCAGGCCATCACCTGATCGCGCTGGCCGCGGTTGGCATCCCCTTCGATGGATGCCAACCGCGGCCAGCGCCGTTAATGCCCCGCCGATGCGTCAGTCTGCCCGGCCCTGCGGAATGTCAGCGCCCGGTGTACTCGAAGTGCCAGGCCTCGGCGTAGGGCGAACCCTCTTCAAGGATCTTGCGGTGCACCCAGTTGTACTTCTTGGAATTGGCCTTCAGCCACTTGTAGTACTTGCCCCTAAAGGAATAGCCGTAGGTCTCGGGCACGTCGATGGCCGTTCCCCAGCCGTGGTTTGAAGTTCCCGGGCGCGCTGCGACATACGGGCCCAGTTCTTCCCAGTACGCCTCCTGGGTGGCACGGGTCCGGTATGCCAGGTCGATGTCGAGGTTGTGGCCGAACTTCTTCTTGAACGCGGTGTTGAGCCGGTTCAGGTCCTTGAGCGCCGGGGCAGCAATGAGCGTCTTTTCCTTGTCCCAGGAGATCGCCACCAGCATCCGTTCCGGGATCTTGCCGTTCTTCTGTGCCCGTACCTGCTTCGCCGAATATTTCCCCGGAGTGGTGTGCGCCCTCGAGGTGCGGGACAGCTGGCTGGTTTTCATCCACCCGCTCATGCCCTGCGTCCGCACGAAGATCCAGCCCTTGACCGACCCGGCCGTTTTTTCCATCTTCGCATCCCGGTACACGACGGAATTCCGCGGGATGTCCGCGATGCGCTTCTTACCGTTCACGCTTTCATACAGGTCGCCACCGGAAACCTTGGTCCAGTACCGGTCGGTTAGGCCTGCGCGGTTGGAGGTGTACTTTTGGTCGATGTAGATTTCCCGGCCGGGCTTCTTGGCGACGATCGAAAGGTATTTTCCCTGAACCCATCCGGTCTTGCCGCGACTGGTGATCCGGGCATATCCGCCGGAGATCTTCTTGACCGTGTAGATGCCGCTCTTGGGCACCGTGGCCAGGGCCGTGGATGTGCTGCTTGCCTTTTGCCGCAACGTCAGCCGGGCCGTGGTCTTGCCAAGCTCCCCGGTCTTGATGGCCCTGGACACCGTGCGCAGGTAGGTGCTGGAAGCCCAGCCGGTTTTTCCGGAGTAGCGCACCTGGCTCCAGCCCGACCTGGTGGCGGTCACACTCAGCCGAGTGCCCTTGGGCATGGTTGCCAGCTTCTGGCCCGAGGTTGAGGGGGCCGAACGCAGGTTCAGGTTTGCGGTGGTCTGCACGATCCTTGGGGTGCCGACGCGAACCACCTCCGGCGGCTGCAGGATGCTTGTGGCAAGTTCGGCCGATGCAGCAGGGTGCTGCAGAGCCGCCATCGGTGCCGCTAGTGCCGGCACCGGAACCAGCCCGGCAAGGACCAATGCCGTACCAAGAAACAGCGCCGTCCCTGCCCGATTAGCCGATGTTGAACCGGCTCCTTTTGATCTCCGTTGCATTGCTCCCCCGACCACTAGATTTTCGCTTCATGTCGGATGCCTGGCACTCGACGCCCACTAGTACATTATTAGACTAACCTTTTTGCTAAGAGGTTATTTCGGAGATCTGCTCTGTGCCCACAGTGCATAGAGTAGACCTGTTGCCAATTGCGAGGAGTCACTGGATGTCAGCGAAGCTCAGTTTCAAGAAAAGGTCACGCCAGGATCCGCCCGCGCCGCCGCAGGCAGCGTCTCCCGCCGTCGCACACCCGGCACACACGGTGTCCGGAATATGGATCGATCCCTTGGGCCGCATTGCCACGCGCTCGATCCAATTGCTGGTGGTTCTGATCCTGGCCTCGGCGGTCGTCTACAGCCTCCTGAAGTTGAGCGTCATTGCCCTGCCGATCCTGATTGCCTTGATTCTTTCCTGCGCACTGTGGCCGCTGGTCCGGCTCCTGCGCAAGGTCATGTCTCCCCTGCTGGCGGCATGGTCGGTATTCCTCGGGTCGCTGCTTGTGCTCGGCGGCATCGGAACCGCTCTGGTGTATTCGGTGCTGGCCGAATGGCAAACCTTGGTGGACAAGGGCGTCGAAGGCTTCAACAAGCTCCAGGGGATGCTGAACCAGTTGCCCTGGAACATTTCCGAGGAGCAAATCGACGACGCCGTCAACCAAGTTACAGGCTTCCTGACAAGCTCCCAGTTTGGCGCCGGGGCCCTGAGCGGGCTCTCCGCCGCCGGCAATTTCTTCACAGGCCTGGCTCTGTTGTTGGTGATCCTGTTCTTCTTCCTGAAGGACGGAGACAAGATCTGGGGCTTCTACCTCTCTTGGATGCCTGACCACCAGATGCACCGTTGGCTGTCCACCGGTGCGCGCACCGTGGAGACCCTGGGCGGCTACATGCGCGGCACGGCTACCGTGGCCGCAGTGGATGCCATCGGCATTACCGTCGCCCTGCTCGTCCTGAGGGTCCCGTTGGCCATCCCTCTGGGTGTCGTGGTCTTCATGAGCTCCTTCATCCCGTTGGTGGGTGCCACCTTTGCCGGAATCCTGGCCACGTTGATCGCTTTGGTGACCAACGGCCCCGTGGTTGCACTGATTGTCTTGGGTGCGGTGATCGTGGTGAACCAGCTTGAGGGAAACTTCCTGCAGCCCGTTGTCATGGCCCACGCGTTGAACCTGCACGCCCTGGTTATCCTGCTGTCGCTCGCCGCCGGGACGGTGCTTGGCGGCTTGGTCGGCGCAGTGCTGGCAGTCCCCCTGACCGCCGTTGCCTGGGCGATCGTGAAGATCTGGTCCGACAGGGACTTGCCGGGGCTCGACCCTGGTGCTGCTTCGGAGAAAAAGGAAACGCCCGAGGACGTCACCCCGGAACAGCTCTTGGCGCATGCAGAGGCCGCTGCGGCGGCCAAGGCGCAGGACGCCAACGCGGCGCGCGCGGCAGCCTCCGAGTCCACGCTGGATCGTCCAAAAGGTTCCTAGAAACCGTCCATGAAAAAGGCCGTGGAACCTACCTCCTGGGTTGGTTCCACGGCCTATTTTCATGCGGTACTGCCGACTCTGCTCGGGCTTTTCCTAGCGAAGGTACCTGGAGCTAACCCACCCGGTTTTCCCTGAATAGCTGGTTTGCGTCCAACTTCCTCGGGTTGCCTTGACGGTGAGCTTCTTGCCCTTTGGGATCACCAGCAGCGACCGTGTCGACGTGCTCGTTCCGGCACGAAGGTTAAGACGGTCGGTGGTTGTCCTTGTCTTTGCCGGGGCCTTGAACACGGCCAACTGGCTCAACGGAACCCAGCCCGTCTTGCCCGCATACTTCACCCGCAGCCACGAACCGCTCTTCGCGTCCACCGTCACGTTCTTCTTGGCCGGGATCCCGACCACAGCGACAGCCTTCGCATCCGCCGACTTGCGGGCAACAACCTTGGCCTTGGTCATATAGGTCGCCCTCTTCACCGGCTGGACCACCGGAAGCTTCGGCTTCGCCGGGGCCCTGTACACGGCCAACTGGCTCAACGGAACCCAGCCCGTCTTGCCCGCATACTTCACCCGCAGCCACGAACCGCTCTTCGCGTCCACCGTCACGTTCTTCTTGGCCGGGATCCCGACCACAGCGACAGCCTTCGCATCCGCCGACTTGCGGGCAACGACCTTGGCCTTGGTCGTATAGGTCGCCTTCCTCACCGGCTGGACCAACGGAGGCTTCGGCTTCGCCGGTTGTTTCGGCGGCGTTGCCAGGGGCTTGAGGGCGCGGAGGTAGGTGTTGCTGGCCCAACCAGTGGCGTTCCCCGCCTTCACCTGGCTCCAGGTTCCCTGACGCTGGAGCTCGATGACATCGGTGCCACGGTCCAGGACCTTGACGATCTTGGTGTTGGTGCCGGCACCGGTACGCAGGTTCAGCTTCGTGGTCGTCTCATGCGTTGGCTTGGTCGGTGCGGGCTTCGCTACCGGCGGTTTTGCCGTCTGGGGCGTTACGGCACCGATCTTCTTCATGTCCGCCGAACTGATCCAGCCGGAATATTTCCCGGCCTGGATCTCGGACCAGGTGCCACGGACCTGGCGTACGGCGACCTTGGTTCCCCGCTTGATCGACTGGGTTTCGTTGTACGTGGTTCCGGCTCCCGAACGCAGCTTGAGATCGCGAACGGTCTCGTGGGTCGCGGCAAGCTTCGCCGGGTCGATCGTGGCGGTCTTGCGCGCTAGTCCCTCCGATACCCAGCCTTCGGTTCCGTTGTACTTCACCCGGACCCAGCCGCCGGAACTCTCAAAGGCTTCAAAGGTGGATCCTGCGGGAATCGTCAGAAGCTTCGAGTACCAGGTGGCCGCCCCGGACCGCATGTTCAGGCCATTGGGATTGCTGTATTTGGCGAAGGGCACCCGGACGCCATTGGTCACGGTTCCCGTGGAGGTCATTGACCACTCGGGTGCTGCCGCCAACTTATTGGGCGTGACAGCGAAACGATTCATCCAACCGGTGCGTGAGCCGTACATGACCTTGACGAAGGATCCGTTGAGCAGTCCGTTGATGGCACCTGGTTGGCTACTGACCTGTGCGTTGCGGCTCGGCCGGTCCAAGACCTTCGAGGTGGCCGAGGGGGAGGCGAAGAGTTCCGCCTTGCCTCGCGCATAGTACGTGCAGGTCTTCAGCGATTCGGAATAACTTTTCGTGGCGTATGAATTCAGGTCGAGCCCACGGGATTTGAGGAAGGTGGCCGGATTGCGCACGTTTCCGTCGCTGGAGTAGAAACGGTCTTTCCATATTTCCAGGTGCAGGTGCGGGCCCGTGGAAGGACCGGAGGATCCCACCAAGGCAATCTTCTGCCCTGCCTCTACCTTTTGGCCTTCCTTGACCAGGACGTCATTGGGCCACATATGCATGTAGGCCGATTCATATGTCGTCCCGTCGATCCGGTGGGTGACCACGACTTGGCCCGAGGTCGAATTGGTGCCCCGAACGATCTTGCGCACGGTTCCCGCTGCCACCGCATAGATCGGGGAATCGTTTGCCGTGCCCATGTCCTGGCCCAGGTGGTGGGTGGATCCTCCCACCACCGGCATGCAGCGCGGCCCCATAGGAGAGGTCATCCGGTAGGTTTTCGAATCCAGCGGCAAGGCGAACATGCCGGCGCGGATCTTGCTGGAGGTTTCGGCATCCACCCGTATTTGGGAGACGGCGGGCAGGGCGGTAAAAACCAAACCCGCAACCAACACCCCCGAGAAAAGGGCGCGGAAGCATTTCGGCATGGCCATCGTCGGTGGTCTCCCTCAAGAAAGGTTTGTGGCCCCGGAAGGAATCCACAAGTAGGTGTGAGTGTGCGGGAGCGCCACAAAGTTCTGCCCCCAATCCCATACTTTATGCACTAAGTACAACAAATGGCAGGGAGTTTCGGCAATGTTTTGGTTTTGTCAGCCCAAGTGGGAGCTGTGGACCCAACCTTCAAGATTTCCAGCACGGACCTTGGTCCACTGTCCGCGACTTGCAATGACCTCAAGTTGCTCGCCGGCGCCCAGCTCGGCCAGGGCACGGTAATTGGCGGAGGCTCCCCGGTACAGGGTGGTCGCGGTGGTGGTGACCGGAGCAGTGGAGGCGACGTACCGCAATTGCAGCTGGCTCGCCGGGACCCAGCCGGTTTCCTGATCCAGCAAAATCCGGCGCCACGGCCCCAGTTTCCCGTTGACCTTGACGAGGGTCCCAGCCTGAATGATACGCAGTACCGGGAAGTGGTCGCCTACATCCTTGCGGACATTCAAGCGCACGGTGGTGGTGAACTCGGTCGGGGCCATGGGCTGTATCCCGGTGGAGGGGCGACTCACGTTGATGCGAGCCAGATAGGCGCTGGGAACCCAGCCAATGTCCTTGCCGGTGGAGATCTTTGCCCAAGTGCCCAGCTCGTCCAACTTGCGGACCTGGATATTTGCCGCCAGCACGCGCAGCACCGGATAGTTGGTGCCCGAGCCCTTGCGCAAGTTCAGGTCGGCGGTGCTGCGGTGCGTGGGGATGAAGTCTTCGTCTGGCACTTCCGGCGCGCTGGCGGCGCCGCCGACTGCGGCCGAGCCCACCGGCGACTGGCTGGCGACCGGGCGCACCGGAACCTGGGGCATGCGTCGGGGCGCCTCGAGGCGCTCAAGGCACTGGGCCGGAAGCCATCCAAAGGTTTGGCCGTGCTGCACGCTTGCCCACAAGCCGCTGACACGCAGCAGATACACCGGGGTGCTCTGGGGAATCAAATATTGGACCGAGTAGTGCCTGCCGGCACCCTTGCGCAGCTTGAGTTCCGCCGTGGTGCGGTGCGTGGGTCCCGCGGTTTGCACCGGGGCCGGCATCGGCGCCGTGCGTGCGAAGTCGAACTTCTTCATGCGGCCATTCCGTACCGGGGCGCGACCGCACCGGGGTTGGTCAAAGCCATGCGTGCACGGATGTGAAACACGTTTTGATGACCTCACTGAACAAGTGGTTGACCTGGAACTGGCATGTGTGGAGCAACGCCCTGCAGGGCGTCACTATCCGCCCGGATCGTTCACGTAAAACCACGTATCGGGGCGCGGCACCTGGACATGCCCTACCCCATGTTATTGCACACACGACCAAGGCCCCCAGTCGCGAGCCGGGGGCCTTGGTCACATCATCGTCACGGGTGACCCGCGACGGTCGTTCCTAGCGTGCAGCCAGTTCGCCGTCCAGGCGAAGCAGGCCGTTGCCGTCGTTGTTGATCATCTTCACGCGGTCAAGGATTTCACCGACGGTGGCTTCCTCTTCGACCTGCTCCTCGATGAACCAGGTCAGCAGTGGCACCGAGTCAATGTCGCCCTCATTGTGGGCAAGGCGATAGAGGTCGCGAATCGATTCGGAGACCTTCTTCTCGTGGTCAAGGGATGCCTGGAAGGCACCGTCCACCGTAGCCACGTTCAATTCCGGGGCCCCAATGGCACCGATCGAGGGGTGCGCCCCGCGATTGGTCATGTGGGCGATGAACTTTTCCGCGTGCTCCAGTTCCTCGGCGGACTGGGCCCGGAACCAGGCAGCGATGCCCGGCAGGCTCAGGACATCCATTTCGATGGCCAGCTGGCGGTACACCGTCGAGGCCTGGAGTTCCAGGGTGATTTGGTCGTTGAATGCGTCTGCAAGCTTTCCGGTAAGTTCCATGGCACCCACGCTACGCACTCCTTTGGGCCTTGTCACCGAAGTATGGCCGTACTTACCTTGGGGTAAATATGGCATGCTTTGGGTCCCGGGGAGGTGCTACCAAGGTGATGCTCACCTTGGTTCGGACTCCCGGGCTGGGCCCGGTCAGGAGGAAATAATGCGTTCCCCGGCGTGGATCTTGGCAACCGCCCGGTTGGCGTCGCGCAGCCCAAGCAACACGCCGCCCAGCATTATTGCCACGCCCGCCATCGTGGCTGCGGGGAGGACAAAAGCAGGAAGTGCCACCAGCATGGAAACGATGCCGCTGGCTGCCATCAGCAACGCGGCAAGCCAGCAGCCCAAGATGCCCTTGTTCGCCGCCGCGTGGTGGCCCAGGAGCCAGCACGTATCGCAGTGCATCAGGGCAGCGGTGCGGATCCCGACCCAGGGATTGCGCTTGATCCGCCCGGAGGCCGCGGCCCTCATCATCCATGCCATCGCGGCCATGAGCAGCACCATGAATGCAGTCGCGATCAATTCGGTCAGTGATTCGCCGTCCATGGCGCGCTTCTCTCCTTGCGGTTTGTGGCCGGCACGCCGGTGCAGGTTCACGTGGGCAGTGCCTGCAACGCTACGCGAGTTCCGGGAAACGTTGCATTTCCGGTGGCGGCCCATTGGGGCCGCCACCGATTCGGTGGTGCTCTCGGCAGACGCTAGCCGCTCAGTCCCGCACGACGCAGGGCTTCGGCCATGGCCGTGTTGCCGCCTGCGGCCTTGGGGCTCCCCTGCTGTGCGCCCCTGTTGGCGCGGGGTGCCCCATGGGACTCTCGTGGGGCCCGCGCCTCCGGTCCCCGGGTGCCACGCGGCGCCCGTTCAGACCGCTCGGTCTTGGCACCCGGTTCGTCGTCCAGACGCAGGGTCAATGAGATGCGCTTGCGCGCCGGGTCCACCTCAAGGACCTTGACCTTGACGACTTGGCCGGAGGTGACAACCTCGCGCGGGTCGGAGATGAACTTGTTGCTCATGGCCGAGACGTGGACCAGGCCGTCTTGGTGGACGCCCACGTCAACGAATGCACCGAAGGCGGCCACGTTGGAAACCGTGCCTTCCAGGACCATTCCGACCTGCAGGTCGGAGATCTTTTCCACGCCCTCCTTGAGGTTCGCGGTCTTGAAGTCGGGGCGCGGGTCGCGGGCAGGGCGCACCAGCTCGGCCATGACGTCCTTGACCGTGGGCAGGCCGAATTGCTCGGTGACGAAGTCCGCCGCATTCAGCGTGGCCACAGACTGGTTCTGCGCGGTGGCCGCCGCCAACAGCGTTTCGGCCAGCCCGTAGGCCTCGGGGTGCACGGCGGAGGCATCCAGAACCTGCTTGCCTCCGGTGATCCGCAGGAATCCGGCGCACTGTTCGAAGGCCTTGGCGCCCAGTCGCGGGACCTTCAGCAGGGATCTGCGGGTAGTGAAGGGGCCGTTGGCGTTGCGGTGCTCGACGATGTTGCGGCTCAACAGCGTCCCGACGCCCGCGACGCGGGCCAGCAGTGCCGGGGAGGCGGTATTCACGTCCACCCCGACGGCGTTTACGCAGTCCTCGACCACCGCGTCCAGGGAGCGGTCCAGCTTGGCCGGGGTCAGGTCGTGCTGGTACTGTCCCACACCGATGGATTTGGGCTCGATCTTCACCAGTTCGGCCAGCGGGTCCTGCAGCCGGCGGGCAATGGACACAGCACCGCGGATGGAGACATCCAGCTCCGGCAGTTCGGCGCTTGCCAGCGCCGAGGCCGAGTACACGGAGGCTCCTGCCTCCGAGACAATCACCTTGGCCGGCTTGTTGGTCAGCTTGGCAATCACGTCCCCGGCCAGCTTGTCGGTCTCCCGGCTGGCCGTTCCATTGCCCACTGCGATCAGTTCGGCACCGTGCTTCGCGGCCAATCCCACCAGGGTGTCAACGGACTGGCCCCACTTGTTGGCCGGCGCGTGCGGGTAGATCGTGGCGGTGTCCACAACCTTGCCGGTGGCGTCCACGACCGCGACCTTCACCCCGGTGCGCAGCCCGGGGTCCAGGCCCAGCACCGCCCGGTTCCCGGCGGGAGCTGCGAGCAGAACGTCGCGCAGGTTGGCTGCGAACACCTTGACGCTGGCTTCCTCCGCGGCCTCAAAGAGCCGCGTACGCAGGTCCGCCTCCAGCCGTGCCAGCAGCCGTCCGCGCCAGGCCAGGCGCACGGTTTGCGCCAGCCACTTGCCGGCCGGGGCATCCGCGCCGGCCCTGATGCCCAGCGAGCGGGCGACGGCGGCCTCGTATCCTGCGCGTGCCTTGGAGAGCGCTGCGTCGTCGCGCGGATCCGCCTCGGCGAGCTCGAGGTTCAGCGCTCCCTCGCGCTCGCCGCGCAACAGCGCCAGGATGCGGTGCGAGGGCTGGGAAGCTACGGGCTGGACGAAGTCCTCGTAGTCGGAGAACTTTGCGGCGTCCGAGGCCGGGGCGCCGGGGGCGATCTTGGAGGCAATCTTGCCTCCTGTCCAGAGCCGTTCACGCAGTTCGGAGACCAGCACCGCATCCTGCGAGGCACGTTCGGTGAGGATGGCCCGGGCACCTGCCAGCGCGTCGGTTGCGGCATTGATGTCGTGTTCGGGGTTCAGGAACGTGGCAGCCAGGGCCTCGGGGTCCTGCGCCGGGTCGGAGATCAGGGAGTCGGCCAGCGGCTCTAGCCCCGCCTCGCGCGCGATCTGGGCGCGGGTGCGGCGCTTGGACTTGTAGGGCAGGTACAGGTCCTCGAGCTCAGCCTTGGTCCCGGCGGCCAAGATGGCGGCCCGCAACTCATCGGTGAGTTTGCCTTGCTCCTCGATCGCCTTGAGGATCGCTTCCCGGCGGTCCTCCAATTCACGCAGGTAGCGCAGCCGCTCCTCGAGCAGCCGTAGCTGGGTGTCGTCCAGGGTGCCGGTGACTTCCTTGCGGTATCGGGCAATGAAGGGAACGGTGGATCCGGCGTCGAGCAATTCGACGGCGGCCTTCACCTGCCAGTCGGCAACCGAGGCACCCCCTGAAGCTAGCTCGGCGGCAATGGTCTGGATTATTCGCATCTGGCTCACCCACACTAGTTTGCCGCATCGGTGCCCCAGCCCGCTGACAGGGACGGATCGCGCCAGGCGTGTGTCGCCTCCGCTGCGTTGCCCGTGATTCGAGAATTGCCTCGGACCGGTGCTAGGTTGGCCACAGGACTCGACACGGGGTGCCGCCTGGCGGCTGAGAGATAGACCCGTTGAACCTGATCTCGATAATCCGAGCGAAGGGATGCCGGTCCGGCATGAACTGCGCTTGCACCCGATTTTTGGGCACCCGGCGGCTGGTTCCATGGCATCCTTTCGCCCAACCGAAGGGTGCAAGAAGATGCTTATCAAGGACCAAACCGTGTTGATCACCGGCGCTGGACGAGGGCTCGGCACGGACCTGGCCCGTGCCTTTGCCCGCGAGGGCGCTCGGCTCGTGCTGAATTACCGCTCCAGCGAATCCGCCGCTCATGAACTGGCCGCGGAATTCGGGGCCAGTCGAGCAATCGCAGTCCACGCCGACGTGGCGGAGCCGGATCAGGTCGCACAACTGGTGGCCACCGCGCGCGGGCACTTTGGCGCTCCCATCACCACGCTCATCAACAATGCCCTGCCTAATTTTTCCTTCAACGGAGACGCACGCGCGAAGGCCGACGGAATTGGGTACTCGGAATTCGGCGCGCAATTCACCGGCGTCATCGGAGGCGCGCTGAACACCATCCAGGCAACGCTGCCGGGCATGAGAACTGCGGGCTTCGGCAACATCATCAATATCGGGACCAACCTCTTCCAGAACCCCGTGGTCCCGTACCACGACTACACCGCGGCCAAGGCGGCACTGCTGTCCCTGACCCGCACGTTCGCTTCGGACCTTGGTCCGGAAAACATCCGCGTGAACATGATTTCCGGGGGCCTGCTGCGCACCACCGACGCGTCGGCCGCCACCCCCGAGGCCGTCTTCGACCTGATCGCCGACTCCACTCCCCTGCGCCGGGTCACTTCCCCGGCCGAATTCGCCGACGCCGCACTGTTGTTTGCCTCCCCGTGGTCCCGGGCGGTGACCGGGCAGAACCTGGTTGTCGACGGCGGACTGGTGATGAACTAGGAAGGGCAGGCACCTGCCATGGGCACTACTCGCCAATTGCACTTGAACGCCTTCATCTACGGAGCGGGCCACCACACCATGGGCTGGCGCCACCCCGACTCGAGCGCCGACCGTGTCGGGGACATCGCCTACTACGAGGAGCTGGCCCGTCTCGCCGAGCGCGGGTGCCTGGACGCTGTCTTCTTTGCCGACGGGCAGAGCGTGAACCACGAATACGCGGCAGGGATCCCCTGGTTCCTGGAGCCGGTGACCGCCCTTAGCGCCATGGCCCGGGCCACCAGAAACATCGGGCTGGTCAGCACGATCTCGGCCAGCTTCTACACGCCGTTCCATGCCGCGCGCCTGCTGGCCTCGCTGGACCACATCAGTGGCGGACGCGCCGGGATCAACGTCGTGACCTCCATGTTCGATGCAGAGGCCCGCAATCACGGGATGGACGCCCTGCCTGGCCATGCCCAACGCTATGAGCGCGCCGAGGAGTTCGTGGATGCCGTACAGGGGTTGTGGGATTCGTGGTCCGATTCGGCGCTGCCTGTGGACCGCGGGGCCGGTCAATACCTTGATCCGTCCCAGATCCGCCCGGTCAATCACCGCGGCACCCACTTCTCGGTCGCCGGCCCGCTGACCGTCCCCCGCTGCCCACAAGGGCGGCCGGTGCTTTTCCAGGCTGGCTCCTCGGAATCCGGGCGCTCGTTTGCCGCCCGGCATGCCGAGGCCATCTACTCCGTTTCCTGGGACAGGGAATCGGCGCTGGAATACGCCGCGGACATCCGCCGACGGCTGGTCCTGGCCGGACGCCCCGGGGACACGGTTCCGGTCCTTCCCGGGCTGGTCACGTATATCGGTGCCACGCCGGAGGAAGCACGGGCCAAGAAGGCCGCGCTGGATGCCTATCTGGACATCGACTCGGCCATCGCCCAGCTCAACATGTTCACGGGCCAGGACTACACCGCCCATCCGCTGGACGGGGCCGTGGCCGGGCTGCCTCCCGCCGGGGAATTCTCCGGCCCGCAGGGCCGCTACCTCACGGTGCAACGCATCATTGAAACGAAGCAGCCCACGCTTCGGGAACTGCTGGGATTCCTGGCCGCGGGGGGAGGGCATGCAACCATGATCGGCACTCCCTCGCAGGTCGCGGACGAGATCGAGGAATGGTTCGCCACGGGCGCCTGCGACGGCTTCAACCTCATGTGCCCAAGCTTCCCCGCGGGATTGGACGACTTCGTGGAACTCGTGGTGCCGGTCCTCCAAGAGCGCGGTCTGTTCCGCACGTCGTACCCGGGAACCACATTGCGTGAAACATTGGGTCTGGCCAAGCCCGCGCGACTGGAATCCGTGCCTCTACCCGGCTAGCACCTCACGCCCAGCGGGCGGGAGCGCGCAAGAGTTTCCCAGCGTTCTCCCACCCGGGAACAACTACGATTGAACCCATGACATTTTTACGCTCCAAAAGTGTACTGCTGGTTTCCGGCGCAGTCTTGCTGCTCTCGGTCACCGGTTGCGCAACCATTGCCGACACCGCCAGCTCCGCCGCTTCGTCGGCAGCCACGCAGCTGGCCGACGGTGCCAAAAAGGAACTCATCAAGAAGGTGTGTGCCCCCATCAAGGACGGCACCATCAACGCCGCCGACCTCAAGGTCGTTTCCTCCATGGTCGACGCGGTCCGGGAAGGTGGACTGCCCCAGGAGATCGTCGACGCCCTCGACGATGTGGCCGCCTCCGGCGACAAGGTGCCGGCCGATACGCAGGCCCGGCTCGTCACCGCCTGCGACAACGCGCTGGTCTAGACGCCCAACGGCCATGAGGGGTTCCCGCCGCCGCCGTACCGCACCTGTGCTCGTTATGTGCGCCGTGGTCCTCGGCGGCTTATGGCTGTTGGTGCCCAACGACGACAACAGTCGCGAGGGCACATCAGGCGCTCCGGTTCAGCATGAAAGTGCGACAGTCCAGCATGTGGTTGACGGTGACACCGTCTACCTCATGCTGGCCGGGGAACGCACCAAGGTTCGGCTCCTGAATGTCGACGCACCCGAGATTCCACACCCTGAGCAGCCCGGGGAATGCTTTGGCCCGCAGGCTGCCAACTTCCTGGCCAAGAAATTGCCCAAGGGTTCGAAGGTCGAGCTCGAATTCGATGTAGAACCTCTGGATCAGTACGGACGCAGCCTGGCCGCAGTGAGCCTTGGGGGCGAACTCATCAACGAATCACTTGTTGCATCTGGACACGCAACGGCGATGAAGGTCGAGCCAAATGTTAAGTTCTACAAGCAGCTGCGGGCCGCGCAGGCGCAGGCAGAACAACGCCATGCGGGAATGTTTGATCCCGCCAACGGGTGCAGACATTAGCAGCCGGTCCCCGGTTGAATGGAGCCCATGGCCGAGGGTGAATCCGATCCAGCGCAACATAGCCAGTCCCGTGGCGCCGCAATGGCTAGACTGGCGGGGTGAAGCAGGAATCCAAGGCCGTCAGAATCGATGCCTGGCTATGGTCGATTCGAATCTATAAGACCCGCTCGGCGGCGACGACAGCGTGCCGGGCAGGCCATGTGCGCCTGAACGACAAGCCCGCCAAGGCCGCTCAAATTGTCGTTCCAGGGGACACGATAAGGGTCAGGCAGTCTGGGTTTGACCGTATCCTCGAAGTGACCGCTGTGATTGCCAAGAGGGTGGGAGCAGACATCGCGACACGCTGCTATGTCGACCACACCCCGATCCGCCCCAAGGAAGTCATCCCGCAGGTTCCCGTCAGGGACAGAGGTGCGGGCCGTCCGACCAAAAAGGACCGGCGCGAGATGGAACGGCTTCGCGACCAATTCCATTAATCCGCGGGCTACGATGACTATGGGTAGCCGGATGCGCGGCAAGTTCGTCTTTGCACCTGCAATCACTAATGAGGAGAACCATGGCCCGGAATAAGAGCTGGAACGAACTATCTGTCGTTGCCCGGTGGCGCATCGCCATCATGGGGCTTGCCCAGCTGGCACTCCAATTTGTTGCCCTGCGCGATCTGGTCAAGCGTCCCGCGGCTGAGGTCAATGGCCCGAAGAGCGCTTGGGCTGCCGCTTCGTTCATCAATTTCCTTGGGCCGCTTGCGTACCTTGCATTTGGCCGTTCCAAAAAGAAGTAGCCCACCATTCCGTAGAAGTCGTCGAAGACCGACAACTTTAGCGTCGTCCCGCATCCAGCAAGCTTGTCGATTCGGAATGGGTGGATTCTCGTAACTCGCTCGATTTCTCCGTGGGATGAACCATGTCAACGAACTCAGGCAATGCCTCGGGTTGCTCACGCATGGCTTTTTTGAACCAGTTTTCAATGCGCTGCCAGGTGACGTCGCGCACGAAAATTGAGTCAATCGCAACCATGGAAAGTGAGAACCACGGAAGTCCCATTAACAGGCCAATGCCCGCGTGAAATCCGATCATGGCAAATAGAATCGGGATTCGCGTCCATCGGAAGAGCAAGGCTCCCGGGAAAAACAGCTGGATCAGCACTGACCCGATGCTCATAGCTGCAACCGCAGGGGCCCACGCGGTCGCTATTTCGCTCAACTCCGGCCATGGGGCAAAACGAGTGACATGTAGCGGCGCATAGACGGCCGTTCCGTCTTGCCAGGGCTTTCCGCCGGCCTTGTAAAGCGCTCCCGACACGTAAATAAAAACTACTTGGCATGTCAGCGTTACGACGACCAAGTTATGTGCCATATTTACCAATGCTTGTGGAAAAACGGGGGCCCCGTGCCATAAACGGGTCAGGACGTTGCCCTTCTCGATACCTCGCTTTCGTCGCGCTGCATCGACCCAGATAGCCTCTCTGCTCCATGTCAGTGAAGGAACCGTCAAGGCGCAACTGGCTAAGATCATGGAACCGCTCGATGTCAACAATCGTGTTCAGCTCGCAGTGCTAGTCGTGCAGGCCGGACTTGTCGATGAAGTTCGGCCCACGAAGCCGCTGAGTTCAGGTCCGTTGCGCCACGCGACACCCCGGGCCTAAACCCTCGGCAAACTTCAGTATCCCAGAAACGGGTCATAGGAATTGAGCAACTTTTCCCCCGTCAGATAACGGCGAAGATTCTTGGTGAAGAGTTCCACAAGACGTGCGTTTTCGGCGTCCACGTTGGCGGCCGTGTGTGGCGACAGCACTAAGTTCGGGGCATCCCACAAGGAATGGCCGGCCGGCAACGGCTCTGGTTCCGCCACATCAAGGACGGCTCCACCAAGGTGACCTGTTTTCAAGGAATCTATAAGTGCTTCCTGGTCGATCACCGGACCCCGGGCCAAGTTCACGAGCAATGCACCTTCCCTCATCGCGGAAATCCTCTGCTTGTTAAGGAGGCCCGTGGTTTCCGCGGTCAAAGGGCACGCCAAAACCACGATGTGGTACGCCCCCAGATCACAGTCACGCAGGCTGACCGAATGCTCAAATGGCTGCTCAAGGGCCCTCGAGCCCCGGGTGGTTCCATCGCAGCTGACACCCATAAAGCTCAGCGTCCTGGCCACTTCGCTACCAATGCTGCCGGCGCCAACGATCAAGGCGCGTTGTCCATGGAGCGTGTTCGACGCCCCGTTTTCCCACCGCTGCGACTCCTTTTGGGATCCGAGACGCGGCAGTTCCCGCACAAAATAGAGCAAGCCGGCCAAGGCGAACTCGGCCAGCGGCTTGGCATGGACGCCTGCGGCAGTAGTAATGCGAACCCTATTACTGGAGTGCCCCATGGCCTCGGCCCGCGCGCCGACACCTGCCTGTGTCGCCTGGATCCACGCGAGGTTAGGGCTGTTTTCCTGCCACGCTCTCGGCTGCCACCAGTCGAAGTCAAACATGACGGTGGCGTCGCCCAAGTGTGCCTGCCACTCGGCAATTTGGCGGTCGGACAGATCGCGGGGCGTACCCCAATGATCCGCCCCGAACTGCGGGACCGGCAGCAGGTCGGGCCGGTAGACGACGTCGACCTCGGGCACGTCGTCAATCAGCTTGCGGACCAGTTCTTCCTGCAGATAAGAGCAGATCAATACCTGTGGGCGCATGAATCTCTTAAACCCCTTTCGACGGATGGCGACTCAGGGCGGGCAGATTCATCGGGATGCCGTCACCGGCGTCACCACAACGACACGCCTGAGACTCCCGCCCCTTCGGACAGGCTATCCCGGCCGATTGGATAAAGTGAGCGCATGACTACACACGTAGGCGACCGAAAGGGCCCCAGTGAGGCCCCGGTTCCTCGTCACCACCAGCTCATCGTCTCGCTTTTTGGCCTGTACGCGCGCCAACACGGCGGAGCCTTGGCCGTGGCCACCATTATTTCCCTGATGCAGGATATCGGTGTGGAGTCCACGGGGACCCGGTCATCGATATCCCGCCTGAAGAAGCGCGGCGTCATCGACAGCGTGCAGGTCAATGGCCGCAACGGGTACGCTCTAGCCCCCTCGGTCATCGAGACATTCATCGAGGGCGACGAACGCATCTTCCACCCCCGGAGGGCGAAAAAAGATGACCAGTGGCTCTTGGCGACGTTCACGGTTCCGGAATCGCAGCGCAACATCCGGCACAAGATCCGTTCATCGCTGGTCCGCATGGGCTTTGGCTCGGTCACTCCCGGACTCTGGATTGCGCCGGGCCATCTTCGCAAGTCTGTCCTGGCCTACTTTGCCACGCGAGGATTGAACGAATATCTCGAATTTTTCATGGCAGATCATATTGGCGGGACAGACCCGCACAAAAACATCGGGGCGTGGTGGGATTTACCAGCGCTTGACTCCTTGTATTCCGACTTCCTGGAGCGCAACCGTGGGCTCTTGACCACGTGGGCCCAGCGGGACGGGTATCGCAGCAATCTCGAATCCGATGCCCGCGCCTTTGCCGACTACCTGGTGCTGATCACCCAGTGGCGACGTTTGCCCTATCTCGATCCAGGGCTTCCCATCGAGTTCCTCCCCGAGAACTGGAATGCGCTGGAAGCCGAACGCCTTTTCCAGGAGCTCCACGCGTTGCTGTCGCCACGTGCCCAGCGTCATGCCGATCGAGCCATTGACGACAACATGGTGGACCGCTGATCAATCCGTTCGGTCCATGAAACAGCCGTGCCGTGCAGCCTTTCCCTTGACGGGAATCGGTTGCACGGCACGGCTTCGTAGTTAACTCCTTCGGGCCCCGGGCCCGCCCGACCAGGCTCTAGGCGCGGTCCTGGATCACCGCCACACCCTGGATCTCGATGAGCGCTTCCTTCTGCCACAGGCGGCTGACTCCGATGCCTGCCAGCGCCGGATAGTTGCTGCCTGCCATTTCACGCCAGAGTCGGCCGATCTCGCGTCCGTTGGCCATGTAGTCATCGACGTCCGTGAGGTAGATGGTCACGGAAACCAAGTCGTCGGGCTGGCCTCCTGCCTCGGCAAGGGTCGCGAGGACATTGGAAAACGCCTGCTTGAACTGGTCCACGATGTTGCCGGGAACAATCTTCATGTCTTTGTCCAGCGCGGTCTGCCCGCCCAGGTACACGGTGCTTCCCGCGAGCACGCCATGGGCGAATCCGGAGGGCTTGCCCAGTGAATCCGGGTTGATCGTGAGGTTCTGGAAGAGGGTGGTTTCGGTCATCGTGCTCTCCTATGGGTTCCCGTGGCGATTGCGGCAGTTCCGCTCTGGCGCCGGACTAGTGATGCGTGTTACATTGAGGATACGTGACGGCGGTCAAAAAGTCGACACACGCAAAATTGATGAATGGCAAGGGGCCAAGGAATGAAACTCGCAACGATTCGACACGATGGAATCACCACCGCTGCTCTGGTCGTGGACGGCGGCTACGGGCCGCTGCCGGCGCAGAACCTCAGCGATCTGCTGGCCATGCCCGAGTGGAAGCGAATCGTCCGCGAGGCCGCGTCAGTGCAGGGCGGGCCGGCCATCATTCCGGCGGCCGGCGCCACATTGCTCAATCCGGTGCCTGCGCCGGCAAAGGTCATCTGCTGCGGACTAAACTACTCCGACCACATCCGTGAGATGGGCCGCGAGCTGCCCGAGTACCCGACGCTCTTCGCCAAGTTCGCCGACACCCTCACCGACCCGGACGCACAAATCATGGCCGACGAGTCGGTGGACCTCGACTGGGAGGCCGAACTGGCGGTCGTCGTCGGCACCACCCTGAAGAACGCTTCCGAGGATGAGGCCGCCGCAGCCATCGCCGGCTACACCGTGGCCAACGATGTCTCCATGCGCGACTGGCAACGCCGCACGCTGCAGTGGTTCCAGGGCAAGGCCTTTGACGCCACCACCCCGCTGGGTCCGGTCATGGTCACCGCCGACTCGATCGACCCCGAGGCCGGGCTCGAAGTCATCTGCGCCGTCAACGGCGAGGTTCTACAGCGCGGAAACACCAAGACGCTGGTCTTCTCCGCCGCCAAACTCTTGGCCTACATCTCCACCTTCACCGTGCTTCGCCCCGGCGACGTCGTGCTCACCGGCACCCCCGGCGGGGTCGGCATGGGCATGGTCCCGCCGCGCTTCCTGAAGGACGGGGACGAATTGACCACCGAGATTCCCGGCATCGGGACATTGACCAACCGCATCAGCCTGCGCGTCAACGCAACACTCTAGATACCTTTTCCAGCAGCAGAACAACCCGCCAACCGAGCCAAGGAGCCAAGCCCATGAGCAACACCGCCCCCACGATCTACCGCACCGAGGGTGACAACTCGATCTACGCCGGCAGCGACGGAGTCGTCGTCCCGGTGGTCACCCGCAAGGGCGAGGAAGACACCAATACGGCACAATCCGGCGACTGCATCAGGGTTTCCGGGGTCAGCATCCAGCACACCCCGGCCACCAAGATCTGGTTCGGCCAGGTCTCCAACACCCCGGGATACCGCTCGCTGCCGCACCACCACGGCGAGGCGGAGACCGGCGGCTACGTGCTGCGCGGCCACGGACGGATCTACTTCGGCGAAAACTACGAGCAGTTCCTGGACATGACCGCAGGCGACTGGGTCTTTGTCCCACCCTTCATGCCACACGTCGAGGCCAACATGTCGGTGACGGAGGAGTTGGTCTGGCTGACCGCGCGCACCCCGGAAAACATCGTGGTGAACCTCGAGGATGTCGCCGACGAGACCCTGGAAGGATACCGCCGGGCATGAGCTCACAAATCTTTCTCGACGCCATCGACCTGACGTCCTGCGAGGCCGAGGTCTTTGACCAGGCCTACACCGCCATCCCCCAATACGTTCCGTGGCCCAAGGCCTACGGCGGGGACATGGTGGCCCAGGGCGCCTCTGCCATGATGCGCTCGGTGGGCGAGGACAGGGAACTGCACTCCATGCACTCCTACTTCCTGCGACCCGTGGACATGCATGTGCCCGTCCGCTACGAGGTGGAGCTCCTGCGCGACGGTCGCGGATACTCCACCCGCCAGGTGCGGGGCTTCCAAAACGGCAAGCCCGTCTACACCGCACTCGGGTCGTTCCACGTTCCCGAATCCGGCCCAGAACAGTCCTCCGCTGCCCCGGCCGAGTACCTGGACCTGGATCCCGAGACCCTGGCCAGCGCCGCCACCGTGCTCACCGCGGCCGAGGGAGCGGCAGCCGACTATTGGTCTGCCGGCCGGTCCTTCGACATGCGCCATGTCCCGGGCGCCCTCTACCTCGAGGTCGACGGCGCGCCCACCGCCCACCAGGCAGTCTGGGTCAAGGCCTTCACCGAACTTCCCGATGACGGCATCACCCAGCGTGCGGCCCTGGCCTACGTCTGCGACTACACCATCCTGGAGCCGCTGCTGCGCACGCAGAACCTGTCCTGGAGCACCGAGGGACTGGTGACGGCGAGCCTTGACCACTCGATGTGGTTCCACCGGGCCGGGCGGGTGGACGACTGGGTGCTGTACGTCCAGGAAGCCATCTCCAGCCAAAACAACCGCGGCCTGGCCCTGGGCCGCTTCTACACCCGTGACGGCCAGTTGCTGGCCACCGTCGCCCAGGAGGGCATGATCCGCGGACCCCGCGGATAAGGCACCACTGCACCAACGCAACCTTGGAAATCGACTCCTGGAAAGAGACGGCAAGTTCATGGAATTATCGCTTTCGGCCCACCACGACACGTTCGCGCGCGACCACCTGCCGCCGCACGAGTTGTGGCCGACCCTGGAATTCACGCTGCCCGAGCTGCAGTACCCCGACCGGCTCAACGCCGCCACCGCCCTGATCGACGATGCCGTCGCCGCCTTCGGGGCCGACCGCCCGGCGCTGCTGGCACCCGACGGGTCGCGGCAGAGCTACGGGGAACTGCTCGCGCGCGCCAACCAGGTTGCCCAGGTCCTCACCGAGGACTTCGGGATCGTGCCCGGAAACCGGGTCATGCTGCGGGCACCCAACAACGCCTGGCTCGTGGCCTGCTGGCTCGGCGTGCTGAAGGCCGGCGCCGTCGTGGTCACCACCATGCCGGCCTTGCGCGCCCCGGAGATCGCCAAGCTGGCCGAGCTCACCAAGCCCGCGCTACTGCTCTGCGACCACCGCTTCCTCAACGATGCCCGCGACGCGGCCGGCACCGCCTTCCCGGTCGTGGCCGTCGGGTCCGCGGATTCCCTGGACCTGGTGGCCCGCGCCGCAGGCAAGTCCGGCGAATTCGCCAACGTCGAGACCGCCGCGGACGACGTGGCGCTGCTGGGCCCCACCTCGGGCACCACCGGAGTCCCGAAGATCACCATGCACTTCCACCGGGACATCCTGGCCAATGCGGACACCTTCGCCCGGCACATCCTTGCCCCGACGCCCGAGGACGTCTTCGCCGGGTCCCCTCCGCTGGCCTTCACCTTCGGGCTGGGCGGGTTGGTCGTCTTCCCGCTGCGCTTTGGCGCCAGCACCCTGCTCACCGAGCGCACCACCCCGGTGGAACTGGCACAGTACTCGCACGACGCGGGGGCGACGATCCTCTTCACCGCCCCGACCGCCTACCGTGCCATCCTCAAGGAGGGCAAGGCCGACCTGCTGCGCCCGCTGCGCCTGGCCGTCTCGGCCGGGGAACACCTTCCGGCGGCGACCTGGCAGCAGGTCCACGACGCCACGGGCCTGTCGCTGATCGACGGCATCGGGTCCACCGAACTGCTGCATGTCTTCATTTCCGCCGCCGGGGCGGACATCCGCCCGGGTTCCACGGGACGTCCCGTCCCCGGCTTCCGCGCCACCATCCTCGATGAGGAAGGCAACGAGCTGGGCCCCGGCGAGGTCGGCCGGCTCGCGGTCATCGGCCCCACCGGCTGCAGGTACCTCGACGACGAGCGCCAGCACGCCTATGTGTCCAATGGCTGGAACGTCACAGGAGACACCTTCGTCCGCGACGCCGACGGCTACTTCACCTACCAGGCCCGCAGCGACAACATGATCATCTCCTCCGGATACAACATCGGCGGGCCGGAGGTCGAAGAGGCCATCATGCAGCACCCCGACGTGCTGGAGACGGCGGTGGTGGCACGGCCCGACGAGCAGCGCGGCTCGGTGGTCTGCGCCTTCGTGGTCCTCGTCAACGGCGTGGAGGGCTCGGAGGCCAAGGCCAGGGAACTCCAGGACTTCGTCAAGTCCGTCATCGCCCCCTACAAGTACCCGCGCGACATCCGCTTCGTCGAGGACCTCCCCCGGAACCCCAGCGGCAAGCTCCAGCACTTCAAGTTGCGCGAAACGCTGTCCGAATCCCGCGCATCCTAGCTTTTCCCCACACTTAGCCAGCACCGCTCGGCCCCCTCGGCCGCACCGTGTCATTGAAAGGATCCACCATGAAAATTGCAGTTGTTGGCGGCGGCCCCGGCGGCCTGTACTTTGCGGCCCTGATGAAGCAGCTGGACCCCGCACACGAGCTCACGATCTGGGAACGCAACGCGGCCTCGGACACCTTCGGCTTCGGCGTGGTCTTCTCGGATGAGACCCTCGGCGGCATCGGCAATGCCGACACCGTCATCGCCGACTACATGTCCCGCCGCTTTGCCCGCTGGAGTGACATCGACATCCACTTCCGCGGCGAGATGCACACCGTCGGCGGGCAGGGCTTCGCGGCCATGAGCCGCAAGGAACTGCTCGAGCTGCTGCAGCGGCGCTGCATCGAGCTCGGCGTCGACGTGCGCTTCTCCACCATGGCCCCGGACGTCGAAGAGCTTTCGGCAAACTACGACCTGGTGCTGGCGGCGGACGGCCTGAACTCGGCCATCCGCACCCGCTACGCGGAGAACTTCAAGCCGTCCCTGGACGCGCGCACCTCCAAGTACATGTGGCTGGGCACCGACCAGGTCTTCGAGGCCTTCAAGTTCTTCGTCAAGGAAACCGACGCCGGGACCATGCAGATCCACGGCTACCCGTACTCGGACGAGGGCTCGACCTTCATCGTGGAAATGCACGAGGACGTGTGGCGCGCCGCCGGCTTCGACGAGACCCAGGACGAGGTCTTCGCCCCCGGCGTGAGCGACGAGAAGGCCGTCGCCAAGGTCAAGGAGATCTTCGCCGAGGAACTTGCCGGCTACAACGTGCTGACCAACAACTCCAAGTGGATCAACTTCACCACGGTGCGCAACGAAAACTGGCGCCACGGGAACATCGTGCTGCTGGGCGACGCCGCGCACACCGCGCACTTCTCCATCGGCTCCGGCACCAAGCTGGCCATGGAGGATTCCCTGGCCCTGGCCGCCTGCCTGCACGAACACCCCTCCGTCGAGGACGCGCTGACCGCCTACGAGACCGAGCGCCGTCCGGTGGTGGCCTCGACCCAGCGCGCCGCGCAGGCCTCGCTGGAGTGGTTCGAGAACATCGGGCAGTACAAGGACCAGGATCCGGTGCAGTTCTGCTTCAACCTGCTCACCCGCTCGCGCCGCATCACCTACGAGAACCTGAAGCTGCGCGACACCTCCTTCGCCGGCAAGGTCGACGGGGACTTCGCCCGCCTGGCGGGGTCGGACCAGGTTGCCCCGGCCATGTTCCAGCCCTACAGGATCGGCGAGCTGGACCTGGTCAACCGCGTGGTCGTCTCCCCCATGGACATGTACTCGGCCACCGACGGCGTCCCCGGGGACTTCCACCTGGTGCACCTGGGATCCAAGGCCATGGGCGGTGCCGGGCTGGTCATGACCGAAATGGTCTGCGTCTCGGACATCGGCCGGATCACCCCCGGCTGCACCGGCCTGTACAACGACGAGCAGGCAAGCGCCTGGAAGCGCGTCACCGACTACGTGCACGCCAACTCGCAGGCCAAGATCGGCGCGCAGATCGGCCACTCCGGCCGCAAGGGCTCCACGAAGCTCATGTGGGAGGGCATCGACGAGCCGCTGGAATCGGGAAACTGGGAGGTGCTGGCCCCCAGCGCGATTCCCTACGGCGAGGGCTGCCACGTGCCGGTGGAAATGGACAGGGCCATGATGGATGAGGTCCGCGGGCAGTTCGTCGCCGCGGCCCGCCGCGCCGACGAAGCGGGCTTTGACCTGCTCGAGCTGCACGCCGCCCACGGCTACCTGCTCTCCTCCTTCCTGTCCCCGCTTTCAAATGAGCGCACCGACGAGTACGGCGGGTCGCTGGAAAACCGCCTGCGCTACCCGCTCGAGATTCTCGACGCGGTGCGCGAGGCGTGGCCGGCGCACAAGCCGATCGGCGTGCGCATCTCCGCCACCGACTGGACCGAGGGCGGGAACACCGAAGACGACGCGTTGGCCATCGCCCGGGCATTCATCGACCACGGGGTCAAGTCCATTGACGTTTCCTCCGGGCAGATCGTGCGCAACGAGCGCCCCGCCTTCGGGCGCAGCTACCAGACGCCGTTCGCGGACAAGATCCGCAACCAGGTCGCTGCCGCGGCCGGCGTCGCGGTCATCGCGGTGGGCGCGATCTCCTCCTACGACGACGTGAACTCGATCCTGCTGGCGGGCCGCGCCGACCTGGTGGCCTTGGGCCGCACGCACCTGTACAACCCGGCCTGGACGCTGCAGGCCGCCGCCGAGCAGGACTACGCGGGCGAGGGCGCCAGCTGGCCGCTGCCGTTCAAGGCAGGCCGCCGCAAGCCGCCAAGCTCCCGCACCGACGCGGTCCGCCCGCGCCTGTCGCTGCTGAAGGAAAACGCAATCGACGAGCAGGTCCACCTGCGCTGGACCCCTGCCCAGGCGGCGCCGGCCGGGTATGCCAAGGGCCTGGTTCCCAGCGCCTAAACCCGGCGCCACGCAGCCAAGGCAGTGGCCGGCTCCGCCGCAGGGCGGAACCGGCCACTGCCTTTCCGCTTCCTCCGGGCGCCCCTGCGGCGAAGAGCCCGCGATGCCCGGCGAAGGGCTAGAACCCTTCGGCCAACGAATCCGATGGCCCGCTTCCGGGCACGAAGGATTAATCCTCAGTGCCCCTTGAAGGCCTCGGCAAGCCACCAGGAGCCCGAGTCCGAGGCGATCTTCGCGTCGATGACCAGTGGCCCGGACGGGTTCGAGGCCAGCCAGTGACCCACGGCGTCCAGGTCCTCGGGCGTGCGCACGGTGATACCCTCGGCCCCGAAGCCGCGGCCGATGGCGGCGAAGTCGGTGTCGGGGAATTGCACGGTGCCCATGTCGGACTCCGGGGCAACGGCACCGAAGTGGTGTACCTCGGCCGAGTAGGCGGCGTCGTTGTAGACGATGCAGACCAGCGGCAGGGCCAGGCGCACGGCGGTGTCCAGCTCCGCGATGGCCATGTGGAAGCCGCCGTCCCCGGTGCCCAGCACCGGGATCCGCCCGGGTTGCGCCAGGGCCGCGCCGATCGCGGTGTACAGGCCCAGGCCGATGGATTGGAAGGCCTGAGTGAAGCAGAAGCCGAACTCGTCGGGCACCGAGAGGAACTGGCTGGGGTAGCCCATGAAGTTCCCCGAATCGACGCTGACGATCCGCTCGGCGGGCAGCAGCCCGTCCAGGGCCTTGGTCAGCGTGCGCGGGTCGATGCGCCGGCCGTCGGAGAGGTCCTCGTAGTCGATCTGGTTCCAGTGGATGGATTCCTTGATGCGCCCGCGAATCCCGGCACAGCGGTAGCCTTCCCGGGCGGCAAAATTTCGGCCGGTCAGCGCTTCCAGGACATCAGCGGCGCACTGTGCCGAGTCCCCCACCACGCCCAGGTCGATTGGCCGGTTGGCGCCCAGCGCCTGGTCCTCCACGTCGACCTGCACCACCTTGGTTGCCTCGCCGATCAAATGCCCGTGGCGCATGGTCCACATGTTCAGGGCGCAGCCGAAGGAGACAATCAGGTCCGCCCCCGTGATCAGCTCGGCCGCCAGCGGGGAGGAAAAGCCCCCGGAAATGCCCAGGTTGAAGTCGTCCCCGTTGAACAGGCCCTTGGCCACCGCCGAGGTGGCCACCAGGGCTCCGGCGTGTTGGGCCAGGGACAGGATTTCGTCCCGGGCGCCGCGGCCTCCGCGGCCGGCGACGAACACCGGGCGCTCGGCCTTCTCGATCAGCCCTGCCAGCGCGGCGACCGAGGCGCGCGAGGGGCGGATCGGTTCCGCCGCCGCGATGCCGACCGGTGCGGCAGACTGCTCCTCGGTGACCTCCTGCGCCTGGACGTTCAGCGGCAGGTTCAGCACCACGGTGCGGCGGTCGTTGACCGCGCGCTTGTAGGCCCGCACGGTGTCGTCCACGGCGCTGGCGGCGCCGTGGACGCGCTCGGGGATCGCGTAGAGCGAGGCGGCGAAACCGTCCTGGTCCATGGCGAAGTTCGAATACACGGCGCTCGGCGCGGCCTCGGCGGCCAGCACGATCATCGGGGTGCGGGACTTGGCCGCCTCCCCGATCCCGGTTGCCGCATTGCTCAGCCCGCAGCCCTGGTGCACCGAGAGCAGCGCCACCTGGCCGCTGGAGCGCGCAAAGGCGTCGGCCATGGTCGCGGCCCCGCCCTCGTGCCGGGCGGCGGTGAAGGGCACCCCGTGTTCGATGAGGGCGTTGGTGATGGTGAAGTTTCCGGAGCCGACCACGCCGAAGCAGTGTCCGACGCCGAGTTCGGCCAGGGTCTTGCCCACCAGCTGCGCGACGTTCATGCCCCGACTCCCGCCGCAATGGCCAGCACGCGGGTCGGTGCGCCGGTACCGCCGACGATCGGCAGCGGGGCGACCACGACCATGGCCCCGTGCGGGGGCAGCTTGTCGAGGTTCTTCAGCGAGGTGATGCCGTACTTGTCGGCCCCGAGCAGGAAGTGGTGCATGGGGAAGGGCGGATCCTGAGCTGCCGCGTTGCCGGCATCGATGCCGACCGTCTCGACCCCGACGCCGGAGATATCCAGTTCCTCGGCGAGCCACCGGGCGCATGCGGCGGTGAATCCGGGGGTGTTCGATCCGTTGTCGTCGAGGTTCAGGAAGGCCTGTGGGTCGTGGTCGTACCGGTCCCATCCGGTGCGGAAGAGCAGCCACGCATTGGCCGGGAAGGGTCCGTGCTCCTCTTGCCAGGCGACCAGGTGCGCAACGTCGATGAGGAAATTCGGGTCCGCCTCCGCCTCGGCGCTGAAGTCCAAAACCACGGCCGGGCCGACCAGCCGGGCGGGATCCAGCTGGGAAACGTCCTTGCCACCGCGCCCCGACACCCAGTGGATGGGTGCATCAAGGTGCGTGCCGATGTGTTCGCCGGTGTGGATGTTGTGGTGCTTCCACAGCGGGCCGCTCTCGTTGTAGGCCGACACTTCCTCGATGCTGAAGTCGATGAGGTTGGAGAACGGTTCGGGCAGCACCAGCGTCGGCGTGCGGGAAGAAAGCGGCGCGGTCAGGTCGAAGACCTCCGTCGATCCCGCGGCAAGCGAGGAAAGCATGTTCTGTACGGGACTCAAGGCGGGGCTCCAAGCGGTTGGGGGGTGGTTGATTGCGGTCAGGCTACCAGCGAACTTGTCCCGCGTATAAGTCCTGCTCAGATGGTGGATTTTGACGCGATCGCGGTGAGGATCGTTTCGGGCCAGGGAGCGGATTCCTCGGCACCCTGCGGCACGCAGACGGTGACGAAGCGGCCCTCGGCCGCCAACACGGGTTCCCGCCCCTCGTGCGGGTGTCCCCAGACCTTGAACACGAACGCCATGGAGCTCGTGCCGACATGTTCGATCGCGATTGCGGCGCTGACTTGCTGCCCGAAGTAGAGTTTTGCGCGGTAATCGATTTCGTGGCGGACCCGGGGTGCAATGCCAAAGTACGAGGTGGCCCCGAGCAACCGGAAGAGCCTGGCCTCGGCGGCCTCGACGAAGCGCATGATCGCGGAGTTGTGCTGATGCCCGGCGGCGTCGGTGTCAACCCACTCGATGGTGCGCTCCAGGGAGGCGCCCCGGATTTTCCCTGCCAGGAAATCCTCCACCAGTCGAGCGACGTCGGCCGCTCCGGCATCGACACGTTCCTCAATTTCGTTGACCATCGCTAAGAATTCTCCATTCAACTATTGTTACGCACGTCACCTTAACGACATAATACAAGCATTCGTTGATCCACCACCTGCACCACTCGCACCCTTATTGACGAGGAGCCCCAAGCATGGCGTCAACACAAGCCAGCACCGACTGGAACATCCCCAAACGCACCACCTCGGTGGTCCTCTTTGCCTGTTGGCTGGCCATCTTGGCCGAAGGGTACGACGTGGGCGTGCTCGGCGCGGTCCTCCCTGCGTTGGCGGAATACCAGGAATGGTCGCTGACCCCACTTCAGCTTGGCGGGTTGGGTGCCTACGCCTTGGTCGGGATGCTTTTCGGGGCCCTGTTCATCGGCACCCTCAGCGACATCATCGGCCGGCGCAGGATGCTCCTGCTCTCGATGGCGATCTTCACCATTACCCAGGCCGGCGCCGCCCTGGCTCCGACGCCGGAGATGTTTGGCTTCTTCCGTTTCCTGGGCGGCCTGGGCATGGGCGGGATCATCCCGGTTGCCGCGGCACTGACCATTGAATACTCGGCCCCCAAGAAGCGCTCGCTGAACTACGGCATCATGTATTCCGGCTATTCGCTGGGCATCGTGGCGGCGGCCATGGTGGCCATGGCACTGTTGCCGACCCTCGGCTGGCGCTGGGTGATCGCCGTGGGCACGCTTCCGGTGCTGATTCTTCCCGTGGTCGCCTGGCTCGTTCCCGAGTCCCTTGAATACCTCGTGGCCAAGGGCCGGATTCCCGAGGCCAAGGCCCTGGCCGCGAAGCTGAACGTGCGCGACTACCGCCCGGTGGCACCTGCCAACCCGGGCCGGCGCATCCCCTGGCGCGAGGTCATGGGTGCCATGTTCTCCGGGAAATACCTGCGCTCCACGGTGTTCTTCTGGATCTCGTTGTTCTGCGGGATGGTGCTGGTCTACGGGCTGAACACCTGGTTGCCGCAGATCATGCGCAAGGCCGGCTACGACCTGGGATCCTCCCTGGCCTTCCTGCTCGTGTTCTCCCTGGCCTCGGCCATCGGCGGCCTGGTCCTGGGCTACCTGGCAGACAAGTACGGGCAGAAGACCATCCTGGTGCTCTTCTACCTGCTCGGCGCCGGCGGCATCCTGTTGCTGATGTTCCCGAACACCATGTTCGTCAACCTCTGCTTCGTGGCGTTTGCCGGCATCGGATCGATCTCCACCTCGCTGGTGCTCACCGGCTACATCGCCGACTACTACCCGCCGGCCCAGCGCGGCACCGCCACCGGGTGGGCGCTGTCGTTCGCCCGCATCGGCGCCATCTCCGGCCCGATCATCGGCGGCTGGATCGCCTCGACCGGGTTGAGCTTCGAGTTCAACTTCGTCTTCTTCGCCATCGTCGGGGTCATCGCAGCGGTTGCGGTGTCGCTGATCCCGAAGCGGATCGCCGAGACCCCGGCAGTCGCGCTCGACGTGGAGCGCGAGGCGGCCCGGGACTAACCCCACGCCCCTCCTTCAATGAACCGGGCGGGACGCTCGCGGACGGATCGGAACACGTAGGTTCCCCGGCTCGCGGGCTCCCGCCCTGTGCTGTCCTGGGTTCCGGTGCCGGGCTATCGCCCGGAGATCCTGTCCGCGATCACGGCCAGCGGCGAGGTGGTGGCCCGGCCGCCGGCTTCCTGCCGGTCGGCGCGGTGGTACATCGCGTACATCGCCTGGACGGCGATCCAGCGCAGCGGCTCGGGTTCCCAGCGGCGCACCCTGCGGTTGACCCACGGCATGGCGGTGGCCCGGGACTCGCGGCCCAGGACCAGGTCGGTGAGGGTCCGGCCGGCCAGGTTGGCGGCGGTGACCCCGGTGCCCACATATCCCCCGGCAAAGCCGAGCCCGGTGGCCGGGTCGTGGTTGACGGTTGCCTTCCAGTCGCGCGGCACCCCCAGCACCCCGGACCATGCGTGGTCGATTTTGCCGCCCGCGGCGGCGGGGAACATCGAGTGCAGGATGCCCGTCAGGGTCTTGATGGTCTTTCGCTGCGTTGCCCCGTCCATGTCGGTGCGCGACCCGTAGCGGTAGGGCACCCCGCGGCCGCCGAGGGCAATGCGGCCGTCGTGTGTGCGCTGCAGGTAGACGTAGGCGTGGGCCAGGTCCTCGAGGGTCTCGCATCCGTCCCAGCCGATCCCCGCCCAGGTTGCCGCTTCCAGCGGCTCGGTGACGATCATGGAGGAGTTCATCGGCAGCCAGTCGCGGTGAGACGCCGGAAGGTTCGCGGTGAACCCCTCGGTGGCCCGCAGGACGTGGGCGGCGCTGACGGTTCCGCGTTCGGTCACCGCGGTTGCGGGTATTCCCTGCCCGCCGGCCCGGATCTCGGTGACCAGCGTGTTTTCGTGGATCGCCACGCCGAGGCGTTCCACCGCCAGCGCCAGTCCGCGCACCAGCCTGGCCGGGTGGATCCGCGCGCAATGCGGGATGTGCAGGGCACCCAGGGCACCGGCGACGTTGATTCGGTCCCGGGTCTCGGCCGCGCCCAGGCGCACCGCGTCGTCCTCCGGCCATTTCGCTTCCCCGGCGGCCAGGAGCTCGAGCCGGGCCAGTTGGGCGGGGTTGCGGGCAACCAGCAGTTCCCCGCCCTTGACGATGTGCGCATCGATGCCCTCGGCGGCGGCAACGGCAATGACCTCGTCGATGGACTCGTTGAGCATGCGTTGGAATTCCCCCACCACGGCCCGGCCGTGCGACTTCACGTAGCCATCGCGGCCGCCGGTGATGGTGTTGGCCAGCCAGCCGCCGTTGCGCCCGGAGGCCCCGAAGCCGGCGAAGCGCGCCTCCAGCACCGCGATGCGCAGCGCCGGGTCGGCCTTCGCCAGGTAGTAGGCGGTCCACAGCCCCGTGTACCCGGCACCCACGATCGCCACATCGACGTCCAGGTCCCCGGCGAGCGCCGGGCGCGGCGCGGGCAGCCCGTCGGCGGCATGCCAAAACGACACGTTTCCGTTGGTGGTCATCTGCTCTCCTGGTTCATTCCTGCCCTGGGGGAACATCGGCGGCGGGGACTTGTCTGCGGTTAGCTCAGGTGGAGCACCGGAACGTCTGCCTCGAAGCCGAAGACCGCGGCATAGAATGCCAGCGAGGTCTCCAGCGCCGTGGCGATGTTTTCGGCTCGGCGGAAGCCATGCTGCTCGCCCTTGAAGAGCACGTAGGCGTGCGGGATGCCGTTGGCCGCCAGCGCGTCGGCCACCACCTGGGACTGGGCCGGGGGCACAACCTTGTCCTGGTCGCCCTGCAGCAGCAGCACCGGGCAGCTGATCGCATCCACGTGGTTGATGGGCGCACGTTGGGCGTAGAGCTCGGCGGCCTCGGGGTAGGGGCCGACCAGCGAGTCCATGTAGCGGGATTCGAAGTCGTGGGTGTCCTGCACCAGGCCCACCAGGTCCGAGACCCCGTACCGGGAGATCCCGGCGGAAAAGGTCTTGGTGGTGGTCAGCGCGCTGAGCACCGTCCAGCCGCCGGCGGACCCGCCCTCGATGGCAAGGCGCTGGGGATCGGCCATGCCGGCGGCGACCAGGCCCTCGAGCACCGCGACGGTGTCCTGCACGTCGACCACGCCCCATGCACCGCGCAGGCGCTCGCGGTAGGCCCGGCCGAATCCGGTGGAGCCGCCGTAGTTCACGTCCACCACCCCGATCCCGCGGGAGGTGTAGTAGGCGATGGACAGCGAGAGTTGGGCAAAGGCCTGGGCGGTGGGCCCGCCGTGGACAAAGGCCACGTAGGGCGGCAGCTGCCCCTCCGGTCCGGCAAGGTTTCCCAGCTTCGGCTCATACACGTGGGCGTAGACGCGCGAGCCGTCGTCCGTGCTGAATTCCATGGCCTCGGCCCCGGGCAGCGCCTCGGGATCGGGAAGTTCCTTCAGGGCCAGCGAGATGTTTTGGGTCTTGAGGGTGTCCAGGTCGATGAGCCGCAGCCCGTCCCCCTCCACCAGCGAGGTGGCGGTGGCCAGCAGCCGGTTTCCCTCCAGCGCCGAGGGCGAGATGCGGGTGAAGGGAAGCACCAGCTGCGCGAGCTTCCCGCTTGGCACATCCAGCCGGGCCAGCGAGGTGCCGTGGGTTCCGTGGGTGACAAGCAGCGTGTCCGCGTCGATCACCTTGTACCAGGTCTGCCCCACCGTCCACAGGGGTCCGGCGAATTCCTCGGCGAGTTCGCACAGCCGCCGCTGGGTTCCGCTGGCCAGGCTGTGCAGGTACGGGTTCCACCAGCCGCTGCGGTCCGAGACGAAGACCAGCTCGTCGTCGCCGAGCCACTCGGGCTGCAGCACCGATTCGGTGGTCGAGCCGGCAAGCACGGTGTCGTTGCGCGCGGCCAGGGATTCGAGGTCGGCCACGTGCAGCTCGGTGCCGTCCCAGGGCATCTGCGGGTGCTCCCACGAGATCCAGCTGATCCGGGTGCCTGCGGGATTCAGCCGCGGCGCCGCCACGAAGCGCGAGGAGGGCGTGACCTCCCCCAGTGCAGACGGGTCCTCGGCCGCCGAGCCGTCCAGCGGAATGGAGACGATGTAGCGGCGCAGTTCGGAGCGGTGGTCCTCGCAAATCGCCAGCACCGACTCCGCGGTCGGGCCGGGGATGATCTCGGCGAAGCGCAATTGCGGATCCCCGTCGGCCACGGCGCTGGCGGGGGTCAGCGGTACCGGTGTATCGCCGGGCGCGCCCACGGCGTAGAGGCGCTGGTCGGCGAAGTTGGCAAACACCAGGCGGTGCCCCCCTCCGGCCTCAATGGCGGCCCAGGACGCCCCGCCGTATTCATTGACGCGGCTGCGGACATTGAACGGGGCGGCGAGAAGTTCGCGCGTCTCCCCGCCGGAAGCGGCATTCCGCGCCAGCACCGTCAGCCGCCCGCCCTCGGCCGGGCGGCCCTCAAGCCACCAGAGCTCCTCCCCCACAAAGGCCCCGCCGCCCACCGGGGTGGTGCCGGCGGCAACATGGCCGGCGGTAATGGGCGAGGGCCAGGAGCCATAGGGCAAATGCGTATCCATGATGCGATCCTAGCCGCCCCGTTCGTGCGGATGAACCCCCGCCGCGTGCTGCCCGCCGATGCGGCCGCGAAGCAGGTCGATGCAGAAAATGCCAAAACGGCGCACCGGACGGTTCCTTAAGAAAGTGTTAGGAAAAGGCAAATGAGCGTGGGTGTGCGCACGATCACCTATACCTTAGTCTGTGACAAGACTCTCGCACGGGACTTGGCCCACATCGATCCGCAACGCTGCGATCTCGTACCGGGCCGGTCCCCTGCGCCACCGGCGGACGTCTTCCGCCGCAGGGCGTCCCACGGGCAGTGTGCCGGCCCGGAGGATGCGCAGGATCGTGCCGGATGTGCCGCCCCGCGGGAGACATCCCAGGCACATACGGCAACCACAAGGGTTAGGAAAAATAGGCTGATGCCAACACAAGACAATGTCCCGCCGGTCAAGGTGTCGCATGCCGACCGCATCGACGATGACGGCGGCAAGCCCGCCAAATGGAAAATCGTCGGCCCCGGCCTGGTCGTTGCGGCCACCGGCGTCGGCGCCGCCGACATGGTCGCCACCCTGGTGGCCGGCTCCCGCTACGGCTACGGCCTGCTCTGGGCGGTGATCATCGGCGTCATCCTGAAGATCATCCTGGTCGAAGGCGCCGGACGCTTCACACTGGCCACCGGAAAGACCATCTTCGAAGGCTGGAAGTCCCTGGGCAGGTGGACCACCTGGTACTTCGGCCCGTACATCATCATCTGGGGCTTCGTCTACGGCGCCACCGCGATGAGCTCCGCGGCCATGCCGCTGGCAGCGCTTTTCCCGGCCATCGACCTGAAGATCTGGGCGGTCCTGATGGGACTGGCCGGCTTCGCCATGGTCTGGTTCGGCCGCTACGCGATCTTCGAGAAGATCACCGCGGTGCTGGTGGGCATCATGTTCGTCACCGTGGTCGGCCTGGCGATCATCGCCGTGCCGAACATCCCCGAGATGTTCAAGGGCCTGATCCCCATCATCCCCTCCGGCGGCCTGGTCTACACCCTGGCACTGGCCGGCGGCGTCGGCGGCACCATCACCCTGGCGGCCTACGGGTACTGGCTGCGTGAGAAGGGCTGGTACACGCCCAAGTGGATGAAGGTCATGCGCATCGACAACACCATGGCGTACGTGATCACCGGCATCTTCGTCATTGCCATGCTGATTGTCGGCGCCGAGGTGGTGCGTGCCGCGGGCGTCTCGCTGAGTGCCGGCGATGCCGGCCTGCTCGACCTGACCAATGTGCTCAACGAGAAGTACGGCGACGTGGTTGGCACCGGGTTCCTGGTGGGCTTCTGGGCAGCATCCTTCTCCTCGATCATCGGGGTATGGAACGGCGTCTCGCTGATGTTCGCCGACTTCTGGGGCAACATCCGCGGCAAGGAATCCGGGCACGAGGACACCCGCGTGGGCGGCAAGTACTTCAAGTTCTACGTCCTGTGGCTCACCTTCCCGCCGATGGTCCTGTTCCTGCTTGACCAGCCGATCGGCCTGATCCTGGCCTACGGCGTGCTCGGCTCGCTGTTCATGCCGTTCCTGGCACTGACGCTGCTGGGCCTGCTCAACGGCAAGCGGATCCCCAAGGTCTGGTCCAACAAGCTGCACACCAACATCCTGCTGGGCATCACCGCCCTGCTCTTCATTTCCCTGGGTGTCCAGCAGCTTTACAAGGCCATCTCGCCGCTCTGGGCCGGCTAGCCACCCCGCCGGGGCAATAAAAAACGCAGCACGGTGCCGTATCCGCTGATCGCGGGTGCGGCACCGTGCTGCGTTTCGGGCGCGAATGGACACCGCAAGCGCCCGCGGAGCAGACTTGGCCACATGAATCTCTATGCAATCTTCCTGCGCGGGGTGAACGTCGGCGGCGTCAAGGTCCTCATGAAGGACCTCTCCGCGCTGCTGCGCGAGGCCGGATTCACGCAGGTCCGCACGCTGCTGGCCAGCGGCAATGTGGTCCTGGGCAGCGATGAAGCCGACCCTGCACGCGTCAAGGAAACCGTTGAGCAGATCCTGCGGAACCGCTATGGCAGGGACATCCCTGTCATCGTGCAGGACCGGGAACAACTCGAGCGAATCGTGGCGCAGTATCCCTTTGAAGCACCCCGGGACGGGATCCAACGGCACGAATACCTGGTGCTCACGGGCAGCGACCGGGATGCGGCGGACGTCCTGGACAGCGCCCCGGAACCAGCGGCCTCCGAGCGCGTGGCCCGCCTGGGCCACGCCATCTGCTGGGAAGTGCCGCGCGGCGAAAGCCTGCGGACGCCGCTGGCCAAGCACTTCGCCAAGGTAGCGTCCCGAACGCTGGTGACGACCAGGAACATGAACACCATCGGGAAGATCCACCAGGCCGTGCGGTCACCGACACCGTGAGACGTCGCCGGTCCATGTTGTAATGATTCCCTAGCGCCAGGCCGCGGCCGAGCCCCAACCAGAGGATGAAAACCGGTGACCATGCCCTTGTTCTTCGACTTGCTGGGGGTCTTCTTCTTCGGCGTCTCCGGATCGCTGTTGGCCGCCCGCCGCGGTTTCGACATCATCGGGTCGTTGATGCTGGCGAGCCTGACGGGAATCGGCGGCGGCATCGTTCGCGACGTCATCCTGGGACAGGTCCCCACCGCGTTCGCCAATCCGTACTACTTCGTTCCGCCGACGCTCGCCGCCCTGCTGGTCTACTTCGTGGCACCCGGGGTGCAGCGCCTGAAGCGGCCGCTGTTGGTCTTTGACGCCGCAGGCCTGGCCCTGTTCTGCACCGCCGGCACGATCAAGGCGCTGGAGGCCGGGATGAATCCCTTTGCCGCGGCGCTGCTGGGGGCCACCACGGCCGTGGGCGGGGGCCTGCTGCGTGACGTGGTCGCCAACCAGACCCCCGCGATCTTCGACCCGCGCGACATGTATGCGGTCCCTGCCATGTTGGGTGCCGGGCTCATCGCCGCCCTGTGGGTGGCGGGCATCGGAGGATGGGCCTGGGAACTGGGCGTGGCGGCGGTTGTGTTCTCGCTCCGACTGCTCTCACTGAAGTTCCGCTGGCACGTCCCCAAGGCGGTTGGGCCCTGGCACCGCGACGCCGAACTTCACTAGGAAGCCACGGACCGGGCTAGCTGACTCGCTCGAGTGTGCCGAGCCTCTCGGCCCCGCCCTGGCCGTCCTCGATCTTCCGCGGCCCGTTGATCATCACCGCGCCGGCGAGCATCACGGCCAGGCAGATCCCCAGCATCGCAAACGAGGCGGTCCAGCCGCCGGTGGCGTCCTTGACAATGCCAAAGAGCAGCGGCGCGACCGCCGCCCCGGCATACCCCAGGCCCTGGCTGAAGCCTGCCAGGACGCCGGATCCGTAGGTGCTGCGCGAGCGGAGGTTCATCATCAACAGGGCAATGGCGAAGGTCCCCTGGCCCAGGCCGGCAAACACCACCCACAGGGCCGTGTGCTCGGTCGGCGAAAGGTACATGCCCAGGTGGCCGGCGATCCAGAAGGCGGTGAAGACCAGCACGGCCACGATCGGGTGGCGCAGGCGCGGAACCCACAACGGAACCAGCAGGCTCACTGGCAGGCCCAGAATGGCGAAGAGCGCCAGCATGGATCCGGCGGTTTGCGTGTCCAGGCCCTGCTGGGAGAGATACGGGGGCAGCCAGGTGAAATACACATAGGTTTGCGCCGAGTTCCCGGCCAGGAAGATGGCCAGGCCCCAGGCCACGGGGGATTTCCACGGGTTGATTCGCGCCGGGGGTGCGGCGACCAGCCCATTGACCAGCGGGGTGTCGGGGCGCGGGTTCCTGCGGTCCCTGAACAGCTGGATGGCCCAGGGCAACAGCACCAGGGCCGAAAGCAGTGCCCAGGCGGCGATGGAGGGACGCCAGTTGCCGGCCGCGTCGGCCAGCGGCACGGAGAATTGCGGGGCCATCCAGGTGCCCACGGCCAGCATCGTGACATATCCCGAGGTGACTATCGCCAGGCGGTCGGGGAAGTACTTCTTCACCAGTGGCGGCAGCACCACGTTGCCCATGCCGTACCCGGCCAGGGTGATGGCCGAGAGCAGCAGGAAGCTGGCCACATCCCCCACCACGGCCCGCAGCAGCTGCCCGGCCACGGCCAGCAGGACCGCTGCCACCAGCACCTTCTCCAGCCCCCACCACCGGATCAGGCGCGGGGTGAGCAGCCCGAACGCGGCGAAGACGACCGGCGCCAACATGGCCAACAGGCCGGTGGAAAAGGAGTTGAACCCCAGTTCCGGACCGATGCTTCCCAGCAACGGCGGTACGGAGACGACCGCGGCGCGCAGGGAGAGGGCCATCAGGATGATGCCCAGCAGCGCGCCAATGCGGCCGGCCAGCTTTTGCCGTGGCGGTGTCAGGGGCATGGGGTCAGCCGCCGTTCTTGAGTCGTTCGACCTGGTCCAGCAGGTGCTCCAGGTCCTTGGCGAAGGTCCCCTGGGACCAGGGCCCGGGCATTGAAGTCTGGTAGTAGAGGCCCTCGCCGATCAACATGATGGTTTCGGCGACGTACCGGTCCTGGACCTCGGCGCGGATCAGGTCGAGCCACCCGGAGTGCACGGCATCGAGCGTCTTGATGGAGGGTTCGTGGCCGGACTGGGCCAGGCGCAGCACGGCCAGGAAGAAACGGTCCAGCTCGGTGCCGATGAGGGTGGATGTGCGCACGAAGTACCGCGATGCACCTTCCGGGGCCGACCCCATGCGTTCCAGGTCCTCGGCCTGCACCTGGAGCAGCCCGTCGATGACGCCCTGGGCCAGGGCCTCCTTGGAGGCAAAGTGGTAAAGCAGCCCGCCCTTGGAAACCCCTGCGCGTGCTGCGGTGGCCTCGATGGTCGCCGCCCGCTCGCCTTCGTCGCAAAGCAACGCGGCGTAGGCGTCGACGATCTTTTCCTTGGCTAATGGCGGTCGAGACATGTAGTGAACCCTATCCCTTTCCAGTAGGCATCGTCACATTGTAACTGTACCGTCCGGACGGTACAGTTATGCTTGTCAACCCTCCACGGCATCCCCAGGAAACCGAGCATCATGAGCACCCAACGCGCCACGAGCACTCCCACGAACCAGGGCATCGGCACGATCCATCGCCGACGCTGGGCCGCCCTCGTTGTCCTCATGTTCCCGGTCCTGTTGGTTTCAGTCGACAACACGGTGCTCAGCTTCGCGGTCCCCGCGCTGTCGGCAGCGCTGTCCCCCAGCGGGAACCAGCTGCTGTGGATCATTGACATCTATCCGCTGGTGCTGGCAGGCCTGCTGGTGCCCATGGGCTCGCTCGGCGACAGGTTCGGCCGACGCCGCCTGCTGCTGATCGGGTCCACCGGCTTCGCCGCGGTCTCCGCCGCCGCCGCGTTTGCCGGCAATGCCGAGCAGCTCATTGCAGCCCGCGCCCTGCTGGGCATCTTCGGCGCCATGCTGATGCCCGCGACCCTCTCGCTGATCCGCAACATCTTCACCGACCCGCTCGAGCGCCGCAAGGCCATCGCCATCTGGGCCGCGGGGTTCTCCGGCGGCGCGGCGCTGGGACCCGTCGTCGGCGGATTCCTGCTGGAGCACTTCTGGTGGGGCTCGGTGTTCCTGCTCGCCGTGCCGATGCTGGTGCCGCTGCTGATCCTCGCCCCCGCGCTGGTCCCCGAGTCCAAGGACCCGAATCCCGGGGCCATCGACCCGATCTCCATTGGCCTGGTCATCATGACCCTGCTGCCCATTGTGTACGGCGTCAAGGAGATGACCCACGGGGATTCGCCGCTGCTGCCGCTGGCAGCAATCGCCGTGGGGCTGGCCGCCGGGGTGACCTTCACGCGGCGCCAGCTGCGGCGCACCCACCCGATGCTCGATGTTCGGCTGTTCGCCAACCCGTCCTTCTCCTCCGCGCTGGCGGTGAACCTGCTGAGCATCTTCGCGCTGGTCGGCTTCATCTACTTCATCTCCCAGCACCTGCAATTGGTCGCCGGCTACACCCCCATGATGGCGGGCGTGCTGATGCTCCCGGGCCTGGGCCTAACCGTTGGCTTCGGGCTGCTGGCGGTGCGGATGACCCGGCGCTTCGCGGTCAAGCACGTGATGGTGTGGGGGCTGGGGCTCAACGCCCTGGCCTACGGCATCGTGATGCTCACCGGGCAGTCCGGCTCGGTGCCGATGCTCATGCTCGCCTTCGCGGTCCTGGGTGCCGGCGTGGGCCTGAGCGAGACGCTGTCCAACGACATGGCGCTTTCCGCGGTGCCCCCGGCCCAGGCCGGTGCCGCCTCGGCGATCTCCGAGACCGCCTACGAGGTCGGCTCGGTGCTGGGCACCGCGGTGCTCGGCTCGATCCTCAACGCCGCGTACAGCCGCAACGTGGCGATCCCCGCACAGCTGGGCCCGGACGCGGCCGAGACCGCGCGCCAGACCCTGGGCGGAGCGCACGAGGTCGCCCGGGGCCTGGGCGCCCCGGCCGCGGACCGCTTGCTGGAATCCGCCGCCGCGGCCTTCGACAAGGGCGTGGTGTACACCTCCGCGATTGCCATGGTGCTGGCCCTGGCCTCCGCCGCGATCGTCGCGTTCGCGCTGCGCCGGGTGCCGTCCGAGGTCGAGGGCTCACCGCTGCCGCCGGGGACGGCGGGCACCGGCGCCTAGGCGTTGAGCCGGTAGCCGCGCTTCACCACGGTGGACACCAGCCGGGCATCGGGCAGCGCGCCGCGCAGCCGGCTCACCGCCATGTCCAGCGCGTGGTCCGAGGAACCGTCCGGCAGCAGCGCCGCCAGGGCCCCGCGCGAGACGACGTTCCCGCGGGCCTCGAGCAGGGCCTTGAAAAGCCGCAACTGGCTGGCGCCCAGCTCCGTCCCGGCCCCGGCCAGGTGCACGGTGTCCCCGCGCAATAGGCACGGGCCCAGCACGGTGGCGCATTCCAGCGCCCCGCGCTCACCCAGGTGCTCGACCAGGACGTGGATCATCGCGCCCATTCGGTGCCGGGCGGGCACCAGCGGCTCGATGCCCGCCTCGCGCAGCGGCGCGGCGGTCACCGGCCCCACGGCAACCGTGCTGACGGTGGTCTGCAGCGCGTACAGCAGCTGGGCATGGCAGTCGTGTTCCCGCGCGGCCTCCAGCAGCGCCACCACCGCGGGGGCACTGGTGAAGGTCAGCGCGTCCAGCGCGCCCGAACACAGCGCACGCAGCAGCACCTCCAGCCTCCCGGCGTCCTCCGGCGGCACCCAGCGGTAGGGGCTGATCCGCACCAGTTCGGAGGCCCCCGCCTCCAGGAGCGCGGCGGCTGCCTCGTCGTCCCCGAGCCCGTGGTGCTGCAGCACCACCGCCTGGCCCCGCAGCTGCGGGGCCAGCCGGGCCACCATCGAGGAGGTCAGTTCGTCCCCTGCCATCGCCTCCGCATCGAAGCCCAGGGCCCGCACGGCGCCCAGCGCCTTGGGACCGCGCACGTGGATCCTTGCGGCGCGCAGCACCTCCGCCAGCTCGTCGCCAAGCCCCGCGGCCTCGGCGGTCTCGAACCAGCGGCGGAACCCGTAGGCGGTGCTCACCAGCACGTACTCGGGCCGCAGCCCCAGCATCCGGCGGGTGCCTTCCAGCACTTCCGAATCCTCGGCCAGCGGGGCCAGGCGCAGCGTCGGGGCGTGCAGCACCTGGGCGCCGCGGCGCTCGAGTGCCTCGATGAGTTCTGCCGAACGCCGCTGGGAGGTCACCGCGATGCGGAATCCCGCCAGCGCCCCGGCGCTTCGCGTGCCGGTGCCGGCGGTTGCCGTCGCGCTCATCGCACGGCCGCCGGAAGCAGGGCGGCCACATCGTCGGCGCCCGCGCCCAGGGCCGCGACACCGCCGATGACGATGACCGCGGGATTCGAGCAGCCTGCCAGCCGGGCCGCGGCCGCCAGCGTGCCCAGGGTGGCGCGGGTGCTGCGCTGGGTGTCGCAGAAGCCGCGTTCGATGATGGCCGCCGGGGTGTCGGCCGCCAGTCCGTTGCGCAGCAGGCCGGCGGCGTTTTGCTGCAGGGTCGCCACGCCCATGAGCAGCACCAGCGTCCCGCCGATGCCCGCAAGGTGCCCCAGCTCGGTCTCGGTGAAGGGGTCGTGGCCCGAGACCACGGTGAAGGCCTTGGACACGCCGCGGGCAGTCACCGGGATCCCGGCGGCGCCGGGCACCGAGATCGCGCTGCTGATCCCGGGTATCACCTGGACCTTCAGGCCGGCGGCCAGGGCGGCGTCGCGTTCCTCGGAGCCGCGGCCAAAGACGAATGGATCCCCGCCCTTGAGCCGCACCACGTCCCTCCCGGCGCGGGCCTCGGCAATGAGCAGCTCGTTGATGCGCTCCTGGGGCACCTTGTGGTTCCCCGGGGCCTTGCCCACGTCGACGAGCTGCGCGCCCGGTGCCAGCGCGGCCAGGTCGTGTCCCGGGCCCAGGCGGTCGTGGAAGACCACGTCGGCGTTCGCCAGCGCCGCGGCGCCGCGCACCGTCAGCAGGTCGGAACTGCCCGGACCGCCGCCCAGCAGGGTGATCCCGCCGTCGCGCCGGGCAGCCTGTTCGCGGGAGAGCAGGATCGATTCGCGGCGGGCGATCTCTTCCAGCGCCTCCCAGCCCGCGGCTTCGTCGTCGACGGCAACCAGCAACCTGACCTCGGACAGCAGGTGGCCGTGGCCCTCGAGCTCGTGCGGGTGGTGGGCCCGCAATACCTGGGCGCCGGCCGAGACATAGCGTGCCACGACGTGCCGTGCCGCCCAGCGGGCGCCGGCAACCAGCACGAATTGGCCTTGCAGTTGCAGTCCGGTGGCGATCATGAGGGCTCCTGGGTGGGATTGGGGGCGCCGACGGAGATGGTGGCGCCGAGGCGCACCGGCTCGGCGGGGCGGTGCTGCCCGCGCTCGGGGACGTAGGCGAGGTCCTCGTCCTTCTGCTCCGGGGCGTTGACGAAGGAGCGGAAGCGGCGCAGCTTTTCCGGGTCCGCGAGCGTTGCGGCCCATTCGTCCTGGTAGTTGCCCACGTGGGTTTCCATGGCCGCCTCGAGTTCCGCGCCCAGGCCCAGCGAGTCCTCAACGACGACCGACTTCACGTGCTCGATGCCGCCGTCCAAATCCTCCATCCAGCGTGCGGTGCGCTGGAGCTTGTCCGCGGTGCGGATGTAGTACATCAGGTACCTGTCGATGTAGCGCAGCAGCGTGGCATTGTCGATGCCGCCGGCCAGCAGCTGGGCGTGGGCGGGGTTCGCCCCGCCGTTGCCGCCCACGTAGAGGTTCCAGCCCTCGGCGGTGGCGATGACCCCCACGTCCTTGGCGCGGGCCTCGGCGCACTCGCGGGCGCAGCCGGAGACACCCATCTTGAACTTGTGCGGGGCGCGCAGCCCGCGGTAGCGCAGCTCCATTTCGATGCCCATGGCCACCGAGTCCAGCATGCCGTAGCGGCACCAGGAGGAACCGACGCAGGTCTTCACATTGCGCAGCGACTTGCCGTAGGCCTGCCCGGACTCGAAGCCGGCGTCCACCAGTTCCTTCCAGATCTCCGGCAGCTGCTCGAGCCGGGCGCCGAACATGTCGATGCGCAGCCCGCCGGTGAGCTTGGTGTAGAGCTTGTACTTTGCCGCCACCGCGGCGATCACGCCGAGCTTTTCCGGGGTGATTTCCCCGCCGGGAATGCGCGGGACCACCGAGTAGGTGCCGTCCTTCTGCATGTTGGCCATGACCCGGTCGTTGGTGTCCTGTGCGCCGGCCAGGCCCGCCTCCATCGGGTGCCCCGAGGTCTGCGAAGCGAGCACCGAGGCGATGACCGGCTTGCAGATATCGCAGCCGGATCCGGTGCCGAAGCGCTCCATGATCTGCGGGTAGCTGTGCAGCCCGGCAACCTGGACGGCCTCGAAGAGCTCGGAGCGGGAAAGCTCGAAGTGCTCGCACATGGCGGTGGAGACGACGACGCCGTTCTTGGTCATCTCCGATTCCATGAGCTTCTTGAGCATCGGGACACAGGAGCCGCATTGGGTTCCGGCGCGGGTGCAGGTCTTCAGCGTGGCAAGGTCGTTGACCGGTTCGCTGCCCGCACAGCTGCCGCAGCCCCCGACCGCGTCCTTGATGGAACCGACCGACACGCCGTTGCAGGAACAGAGCACCGCGTCATCGGGCAGGTCCCCGTCTGGCACCTCGCCGCCCAGTGCGCTGAGGTAGGCGCCGGCCTCGGCGGGCAGCTCGCGGCCCAGCAGCGGGCGCAGTGACTGGTACGGGCTCGCGTCTCCCACGAAGATCCCGCCGAGCAGGACCTTGGCGTCGGCGGAGACGACGATCTTTTGGTACAGGCCGCGGGCGGCGTCGGCGTAGACGACCTCGAGCGCGCCCTCGGTGCGGGCGAAGCCGTCGCCGAAGCTTGCCACGTCGACACCGGAGAGCTTGAGCTTGGTGGCGGTGTCGAAGCCGGTGAATTCGGCGTCCCCGCCCTGCAGGTGGGAAGCGAGCACCTCGGCCATGGCGTTGGCCGGGGCCACCAGGCCGATGCACATGCCTGCGAAGTTCGCGACCTCGCCGATGGCCCAGACATGGGGCACCGCGGTGGCGCAGTGCCCGTCGATCTCGATGCCGCCGCGCGGGCCGATGCCGAAGGCCGGGGCCTGCGCGCCGGTGTCCTCGAGTGCCTGGTTGTGGTTGCGGGCCAGCTCGTCGCGGGGGCGCACGCCGATGGAGACGATGACCATGTCCGCGGGGATGCGGTTGCCGTCGGCCATCAGCACACCGGTGACCTTCTCGGTTCCGCCAACGATCTCGGTGGTGACTTCCTGCGGGAACACCCCGCCGTGGACCCTGAACCCGGTCTGCGCGATCAGCCTGCCCATGGCCTGGCCCGCGCCCTCGTCCAGCTGGGTGCCCATGAGCCACTTGCCGCCGTCGATGACCACCGCCTCGGCGCCCAGGGACTGGGAGCCTGCTGCCGCCTCGAGTCCCAGCAGCCCGCCACCGATGGTGGCGACAACCGGCTTGCGGCCCAGCTGGGCGGTGAGCGCCTGAATGCCGGCGTTGATCGCCCAGACATCCTCGAGGGTGCGGTAGACGTGGGTGTGTTCATTGCCCGGGATCGGCAGCGTTGCCGCATTCGAGCCGGTGGCCAGCACCAGTTCGTCATAGCCGAAGCTGCGGCCATCGTGGGTGTGGACCACCTGGTTGACGCTGTCCAGTGTCTTCACGCCGGCGCCTGTTGCAAGGGTGACGTTGTCACGGGCCCAGAGTGCCGGGTCCCCCAGGGTGAGGTCCACGGCGGTATCGGTCAGTGCCTTGGTCAGGGCAACCCTGTCGTAGGGAACGTGCGCTTCCTCGGTCAACACGGTGATCTCGAGGTTGCTTGGTTCGCGGGCCGCCATGGCCTCGGTGAAGCGATGTGCGGCCGGACCGCCACCGATGACTACGATGCGGCGTGCGCCGTGTCCTGTACCCATGTCTGTTACCCGACTTTCACTCTTGCGCCCATGACGCGTCGTTGATTGCCTTCCAGCCTAGGGAACGGGTTTTGCCGACCAATTTCCTCTTTGTTTCGGGCAGGACAACTCTGCGTCCCGGACAAAAGGCACGACGTGAGGTTGTCGAAACATGCAGTTAACGCGAGGCCGTCGAAGTCTCCGGCCGAGGTGGTTCGCCGGGGTCGCCCAAGGCCGACCACCCCCGCCTCGGGTCCGGTTCACCAACTGGATGCGGCTGCGTGAGATGGGGTTTACCGGCACGCAACGTGGCATCGCCACACGTGAAACAAGGGACTTCTAGGCTCGGGCCATCGAAGCAGCAACGACGAGAGGACCGAAGCGATGAGTGAAACGCTCGAAGAAACCACGCTCGAAACCGTGCAGGGACTGGTTGCGGTGTGCAAGACCGGGGACCTCGAGCCCGGCTGGGGCGAAGCCGCGTGGCTTGGGGGCACGCAGGTTGCCGTGTACCGCACCGAGGGCGATGAGTTCTTCGCCGCCTCGCACCACTGCCCCGGCAGCGGCGCCAAGGTCATGGCCCGCGGCATCCTGGGTGACAAGTCCATTGCCGGCGCCCGTGTTCCCACGATTGCCTGCCCGCTGCACAAGGAGGTGTACCGCCTGGACACCGGCGACTGCCTCAGCGGGGCGGCGCCGGCGCTGCAGGTCCACCCGGTGCGCCTGCACCAGGGCATGTTGTGGCTGGACTCCGCCCAATGAGCAGCGCCACGCTCACGCGCACCGGCGCCCGGGTGGCCGGAACCGTCGAACACCCGCCCTGGCTTGGCTGGCTGGAAACCGCCCCGTCCCCCGATCTGGTGGCCGTCTCCCACGGCACGGACAGCCCGGCGGGACGTGCGGCCATCCGGGCGCTGGTTGATGTGGTGGATGTCGCACTTTCCGATGTCTCCGTGCACGCGGCCTTCGTCGACGTGCAGGAACCGCGGGTCGGTCCCTTCCTGCACTCCGGTGCCATCGAGCCCGGGCAGGCGGCGGCCCTGGTGCCGTTGCTGTTGTCGGCGGGAACCCATGCCTCGGGCGATCTTGCCGCCGCCGCCGGCGGGCACCCCGGCACGGAGGTGGCCGCTCCCCTGGGTCCCGATGCCTCGCTTGCCGCGGTCCTCCATCGCCGGCTTTTGGAGGCCGGTTGGATTCCCGGCGAGGCGGTGGTCCTTGCCTGTGCGGGGTCCGCGGATCCGCGCGGCTTGGCGGATTGCCGGGCCATGGCCCAGTTGCTGGCCGGCCGGCTGCAGGTTCCCGTGACTCCCGCCTTTATTTCGGCCGCAGAACCTCGCCTGCCCGATGTCCTGGCGGCGGCCCGCGCCCTCAACCCCGGGCGGCGCACGGTGGTTTCCAGCTATCTCCTGGCCCCCGGATACTTTGCAGGGGTGGCTGCCGCGAGCTCCCCGGACGTGCTGAGCGCACCGTTGCTGCACCCGGGCCAGGCTCCGCCGCGGGAGCTCGTGGACCTCGTCATCGAGCGTTACCGGCAGTCCATCGCCTGGTAAACGGCAGGGGTCATTCCGGGAAACTTTTGCCCGGAATGACCCCCGTGCTAGCAACTGGTCGCCAAGTAGCGTACCGTTGAGCTTGTAGTTCTAGTTTTTCTCGCAGTAATTTCAGTGCAAACACCCCGTTGCCGGGGCGAGTACCTTTCTGAACCGCGTTGAATCACGTAGCTGCAAGTGGATTCCACAGTGGAATTGACTCCCCTACGTCCCATTTCAGGACAGTCTCGAAAGGACACACCCATCATGGCAACAGGTACCGTTAAGTGGTTCAACGCCGAAAAGGGCTTCGGCTTCATCGCTCCGGACGACAACTCGGATGATGTTTTCGCACACTACTCCGCCATCCAGTCGAACGGCTTCCGTTCGCTCGAAGAGGGCCAGCGCGTTGAGTTTGAAGTTACTCAGGGCCAGAAGGGCCTTCAGGCCACCGATATCCGCGCTGTCTAAGCTTCGGATCATCACCTTCGGCATTTAGCTGATTAGTATGGGCGCCACTCCCCCGGGAGTGGCGCCCATACTGTTTTATCCCACCGGGTGCCGCGCCGGACTCACCAACTGAAGTAGCCGTGCGCCGCTTCCTTCGTTTCCAAGTGGAACACCAGGTTTCGCGACCCCTGCGGAACCACAATGGCCATCCATTCCTCCGTACCCGCCGGTTGTATCGACCGGTTCTCCAGCTTGCGCACGATGAGATTCAAGAATGCGCCGCTTTCCGATTGGGACGATTGCTGCAAGAGCGCCAATTCCCGCCTTGCGTTCGTGGCCCCGCCCTGGGCACGGGCGGCTTCCAGATTTTCCAGGTTCTCCTTGACCAATTCCGCCTGAAAGGCGGACAACGTCTCATCGCCGCCCTGGGCCAGGAGTGCCGGGCCGTGGATCCGCCCCAGCAGCTCGGCCAAGTCCGCCAGGCAGTGCCCGGGCAAACCGGGCCCGATCCAGTCCGGCTCATTGGCGACCATTGCGGTTCCTGCATTGACCCAATCGCCGACGGCGGCCAACAAATCGGCGGCTATCTGCGCCTCGGTCCCCGGGCCAATCCCCTCGGGCTCCGCCACACCCCCGGAACGCGGGCAGTCGGCGGGGAGCTCGGCCAGGCGATCGGGTGTCGGCAGCGTGGACTCAACGGGATCGGGGTCAGGGACCAACACCGTGCACGCGCCCAGCAGGCAGGCCAGCAGGCCGCCGGCTATCGGCAAAGCCTTCCGCTTCATGACCCAAATCCTACGCTTTCGGGCGTTTGGGGTGTGTGCCCGGACACCGCGGGAATGAAACCCGAGGGGCGCTAGTTGCCGCCTATGTGAGCATTCCTTTGTCGATCCTTGATCTTGCCCCCATTCGCCGCGGCGGTACCGCCGCCCAGACCTTCGCCGAGAGCGTCGAATTGGCGCAAACCGCCGAGGCGACCGGCTACAAGCGTGTCTGGTACGCCGAGCACCACAACATGAGTTCCATCGCGTCGTCGGCGACCTCTGTGCTCATCGGCCACGTCGCCCACCACACCAGCAGCATTCGCCTGGGTTCCGGCGGCGTCATGCTGCCCAACCACTCACCGCTGGTGATTGCCGAACAATTCGGCACCCTCGAAACCCTCTTCCCGGGCCGCATCGACCTGGGCCTGGGCCGGGCGCCGGGCACCGATCAGGCGACGTTCCGGGCCTTGCGCCGCGACCCCGCCGCCGCCGACGCGTTCCCGCATGACGTGCTGGAACTTCAGGCCTACCTCGGCGAAACCTCCCGCATCGAGGGCGTCAACGCCTACCCGGGACACGGCACCAACGTCCCGCTTTACATCCTTGGCTCCAGCCTGTTCGGCGCCCGGCTTGCCGCGCAGCTGGGCCTGCCCTACTCCTTTGCCTCGCATTTTGCCCCGGACGCCCTGGTGCAGGCCACCACCGCGTACCGCAACGAGTTCCGCCCCTCGGAGTTCCTCGCCGAGCCGTACGTCATCGCAGGCGTGGGCGTGGTCGCGGCCGGGACCAACGCCGAGGCGCAGACCATCATGGAACAGGTCCGCCGCGACCGCATCCGGATGATGCTGGGCCGCAACCGTTCCACGGAGTTCACCGATGCCGAAGTGGAAATGCTTCTGGACACCCCGCATGGGGATTCGATCATGAAGATGCTCCAGTACACGGCGGTGGGCGACGGTACGGCCGTGGCCCAGTACCTGCGCGAGTTCGCGCGCACCGCGGGGGCAGATGAACTGATCACCGTGCACAACGCCGGTGATCCGGCGCAGCGCCTGGAATCGGTGAAGATCACCGCCCAGGCCATGTCCATGGCGGCGGCCGGTTAGCCAGACACCGCATTCATGGATTCGGCCACCGGGAAATCCCGCTGGCCGAATCCATTTCATTTGGTGCCCCTACCGCCCGGGAAGCACCCAACGGCGCACGCCCATGACCAGAACCGTGACGAGCAGGACCACAAGCAGGCCGTCAGCGGCAATGTAGAAGTAGTGCCAGGCCGAGCCGCCCGCCTCGGCTCCCGCCAGCACCGCCTCGGTGCGCCCGGACAGGAACGGCCTGATGAGCGCGACCTTGGCCAGCAGCACGGTGCCCAGCAACCCAACCACCCACAGGTACGCCCGGTCCAGGCCCCGCCGGAGGCAGGAGGCGGCGAGCACGATGAAGAACACCACTTCCACGATGTTCATGGCGGCGAAGACCAGCTGCCCGATGCCCAGGCCCAGCGCCAGGGTCATGCCCGGGGCCATGAACTTCAGCGGCGTCTCGATGAACGAAATCCCGATGAGCAATCCCAGCCACAGTGCCGGTGCCAGGATCCGCCCGGCGGCGGCAAGCAAGGCGCGGCCGCTGACGGCGGGCGTGAGGAACCGTGGGGAAATATCGCTGTCCATATACCGACCATACTCCGCCTGACGGCCCGATTCCGCGCACGAAAAAGTGCCCATTCCCATACGCCCGGATGCAACATAGGCTGTAATCAATCGGGGTTCGGTCGCAGATCCCGGCGTTTGAAGAAAAGAGGGACACGATGAGCAACAGCTTTGATGACACCGTCTTCGATGAGCCGATTGACGACGACATGTACGAACCGGACGACGGCCGGGACGGCCAGCCCTACGATGGTTCCTCCGACAGCCCCGAAACCATGACGGCCCTCGATCCGCTGCGCAAGCACCTGTATCTCCTCGATGACGACCTCGCCGCCGAGGACGAGGAGGAAGACGAGGAATCCGTCGAGGAGGAGTGGTCCGAGGACGAGCTCCTCGAGGAGGAATCCACGTAGGACCCTCGCCCGTCTAGGATGGGACGGGCGCGCTCCATCAGTGGTTCGCGCTCTCACCCCGCCCGAGGCACAGGAGTTTCAGTGGTCAATCCGGTTCACTTGCGCACGCTGCTGGAAGTCGTGACGCAAAAGTCGTTCGCCGCCTCCGCCCTCCGCCTGGGGTACACGCCCTCGGCGGTCTCGCAGCAGATGTCGGCGCTGGAACGCGACACAGGCACCACCCTTTTCACCCGGGGGGCCAAGAGCATCGAGCCCACTCCCGCCGCACTGACCATGGCCAGGCATGCCCGCCGCGTGCTCACCGACATCGACGCGCTCATGGCAGCGACCTCCACACCGGACCTTGACCCCAGCGGCAAGCCGCTGCAGGAACTGCGCATCGGGATCTTTCCGTCGCTGGCCACCTACGCCCTGCCCAAGCTCCTGGGCTCGCCGGACTGGGACCAGCTAGGCATCGCTCTGCGGGTGAACGTGGGCGAACCCCACCAGACGATCACCGGGCTGCGCCAGGACGGCGAGCTGGACCTCGCGCTGATCTTCCAGGTGGGCCAGGGCGGGCTGGCCTGGCCGGCGCAGCTGGAGCGCCAGTGGCTGGGTGACGACCCGTTCCGCGTGGTGGTCCCGGCTTCCTGGAAGCTCGACGGCTCCTCGGTCTTCAGCGCCGCGCAGCTGGCCGACATGCCCTGGATCATGCACCATCCGGGGACCTCCGACGCCACCGTGATCTCCCGGCTCTTCGCCGCATTCAACATCCACCCGCGGGTCGTGGCCCATTCGGATGACTTCAATGCATCGCTGCACATGGCCGCCGCCGGGCTGGGCGCCGCCGTGGTCCCTGAACTGGCCATGCTGCGGGCACCCGATGGCATTCAGGTGATTGATGCACCCGAGATCAGCCTGGTCCGCAGCATCTTTGCCCTTCGCCCGGAAAACCGGGACAACCCCAAGGTCGGGGTGTTCATGGACCGGCTCACCAGGGTCCTGGCCGAGCTGAGCATCGGACCCAAGCGGCGCTAGACGGACGCGCCTATTTGTTGCCGCGGACCGTTGCGCTCATTCCACGAATGTTGGCTTCAGCCACAACGACGTAATGCCGGTGTCGTCGGTTCCAATGACCGTGTCGGTCGCAATCCTCGCCAGGCGCCCATCGGCGCCGCCACAGGTGATCCGGCACCAGCCGCTTTCCGCGTCGAATTGCGTCCGCCACACCTCTGCGGGATCACTGCGGTCGCGGCGAATGGAGACACTTCCGCTCGGACCCAAGGCCGGCTCGTCGCCCCTCACCACCCCGTCGACGGCACCCTCGGGCCTACCAGGGACACTGAGCCACGAGGACCGCGGCGAGTATCCCCAAACGTAAAGGAGGATGCCGTTGGGCATACCTACCTCGATAAGCACGGTGTCCAGTGCCAGCGAGGCAGGCGAACCCCTGCGCGCCGCCACGTCCCCGGGATCGGTGGGGACGAAGTCAAAGGCCTGGTCCCCCAGGCTGTAGACCGCCCGGCCGGAAACAGGTTGGGTCAAGGGAACTACATTCATCGTTCGTCTTCGAAATCGTCCTCGCCTCGCCGGGCACCCGGCAACACCGGCACTGGCAGGCCGCGCGCCTACTTGTTTCCGCGCACCGTGCTGGTGCCCACGGAGATCTTGGCATCGCTCTTGGAACGCACGCCGCGCGTCCCGGCGCCGCGGTTGTCCAGGATCCTGGAGGACGAGACCTTCAATGTGGCCTTGTTCGATGCGGCGATGCCGCCGGTGAAGGTCGCCGGCCTGAACCCGGCCCACCCGTTCTTGCTGATTTCGCTCCCCCGCACCACCGAGTTCTTCCCGCCCGAGGCGCTGATGCCCGCCTGGCCGTTGAGCCTGACGATGGAGTTGATGATCCCGGTGGCATGGCCGTTGCTTTGCACGCCGATGCCGTGGTTCACCGCAACCCGGGAGGAAAAGAGCGTCGAGTGCGCTCCGCGCAGCCACACCGCCCCGGTGTTGGAGGGATTCGCGTAGCCGACCACATTGACATTGCCCATCCGGGACCAGGTTCCCAACGTCACGGCACGGGTCAGGGAGGACATGGTGTATTTGTTCTTTGAGCTGCTGGCCTTGCCCGTGAAGATGGCACGGTTCTTGTGGTCGATCCAGTAGGTTCCGGACTTCACCTTGGCCTTGGACGACACCCGGGTCAGCTGGGCGCCGTTGGCGAAGAGGACCTGGGCGCTGTTGCACTGGCTCCCGGTGGTGCACGCGAGCGTCTTGGGTGCCTTGGCCGGGATCCTTGCCGTGCCGATGCGGTGCAGCTTGCCTGACTTCTTCGTGTTCACGGCGATGGTCCCGTCGAACCGGGTGCTCGACATTCCCTGCCCGACCAGCGTTTGCCGCGGCTTGAGCACCACGTTGCTGGGCTTGTGGGTTCCGGGCTTCAGGCAGATGACGGCCCCGTCGCGCGCCTTGGCCGCGGCGGTGGAAATGCTGGCCCCGGGCTTGACCGCGGTGGTGCAGAAGTTCCGGGCATTGATGGTGGTTGCGCTCGGGGCGACCACGCTTGGCTTGATGCCGCTGATCCAGGCCGAGAGTGCGCCGATGCCGGAGGTGGATCCGCGGAAGGTGTTTCCCTTCAGGGTCTTGCTGGTTCCGGAGGAAGACTTGGCGGTGGCAGAGGTGATGGTCAGGTCCTTGGCGCGGGTGAACTTCACGCTGACCACATCGCTGAGCCCAAAGACCTTCGCCATCTCCCGCTGGCTGGTGCGCTGGGTCCATGACTTGTACGGGTTATTGGCGCTTTTCTTCAACGACCAGGAGTCGGCCCGCGACCGCAGGTAGGGCTGGCCCGCGCCGCCCCAGACGTCCTCGCTGTTGCGCGTGGCCCCGCCGGTCGAGGAGGAGTACACGGTCTCTGCAAGTCGCCCGGCGTACATCACGACTTTTCCTGCGGTGGGCACGCCCGCGGCGTTGCGGGAGACGGTGGCGTCGACGGCCGCCTTCCACTTGGCCCCGTAACCGGGCTGCTCGTTTTCCTTCTTCCAGCCGGTGAACTTCTGGTCCTGGACCTCGTCGGTGACGTTGCAGTCGCAGGATGCCTTGAGCCTGTTGACCTTGCGCATGGCATAGGTCCGGCCCGCAATGGCCTGGGCCTGCAGCACAGCGGAGGGCCATGAGGACGGGACCTCGGCCAGGCCATAGAGGTATTCGTCGTTCAGCCGCAGCGAGGCAACGAGGTTCACCTGGTCATCGAGCAGCCCTGCTTCCAGGGCGCCGTGCCGGTAGAGCCCCGGCGCCGATGATTCGGCGTTCGCCTGGGGGACGGAGATCGTGGCGCGGTTGGAGGAGGGCCACGCGCGCGTCCCCTCCCACGTGATGCGCAGCTTGCCGCTGGCCTTGTTGGCCCCGGGTGCCGGATTCACGTCGCGCACCCCGTCCTTGTTCCTGTCCCGCGGCACCACGTCGAACCCGGCCGGGGTCTTCAGCACGTAGGTGAGCTGCGAGCCGCTCCGGTTCAGGGTGAGCGTGGATCCGGACACGGCGGTATACGTTTTTCCGGCCGTGGGATCGGTGACGCGCATGCGTCCGCCGGCAACGGTCAATGTGCTGGTTCCGGATTTGAGCACCTGCACCCGGATGTCACCGGATGCCGCGGTCTTGCTGGCGGTGACCTTGGCGGGGTTGTAGTAGTACTCCAGGATGCTGGTGGCGCTCTTGCCCTCGGCGGCCATGGCCCGGGCGCCGTACTGGCTCATGCCCACGCCGTGTCCCCAGCCCGCACCGGTGACGGTGAAGTCGGGCAGCTTGGGTGCCTTGGGCAGCCAGTAGGAGGTCCCGTTCGGGCGGACCCCGATGACGCCGCCGCTGAAGTTTTGCCGGGTGTCGGCCCCGGACTTGTATTGTTCACCGGTCGGGTAGCCGAAGCGGCCGTTCTCCCATCCGGTGTCGGCCCAGGCCTGGGCCACCGCATTGCGCACCGTCAATGCCCTGCGCTTGGCCGAGTGCACCACGATCCCGTCGCGGTGCGAACGCCACAGCGTTCCGTCCTTGAGCTTGCCCGTTCCGGCATCGGCGCCGCCCAGCGTCTTGGCGGCCTTGGCCAGGTACGCCTTGTTGGTGTCCTGGATGCTCGCTGCGGCCACGGAGGCCTGAACCGGCACCTCGGCCGTTGCCGCGGTTCCGGGAAACAGGAGTGCGCAGACGAGTGCGGCCGCAACGGCCATGGCGGTTTTTCTCATGGTTTTTCCTGGACAGCTTTCCCCTGGAGGGCCGGACCGGCCCGCGTCAATCAACCTTGATGATACGTCAGCTGGATTAACGGGGCGCGTCGTTGGTTCCCGCCGGCACGGGTGGCCTCGGGGCCTACTGGCCCAGCACCACCAGGATGCCGAGGACTCCCAGCCCGAGGACTGCACCACTCGTCGCCAGGACGGCAACCACGTCGGCGCGCAGCCGCTCCGCGGTGATCCCGCGGGAGGCAACGGAATAGCGCCGCCGCTGCGTGGCATAGATGCAGCCGGCGACCAGGAGGGACACCACGACCATGGCCAGCACGACGGCCCCGTAGTGCGGCAGCCAGCGCAGGAAGACCAGGGCGGCTACGCAGAGCGAAAGCGTGGTCCTGCCCCAGGACATCACCGTGCGTTCCGGCTGCAGCCCGGGGTCGCGGTGCAGGGGCGGGCGGGCTGCCGAACTCACGTGCCCAGCGCGATCAGCACGGCCACCACCGCGGCGGCCAGCGCACCGCCCAGGCCCAGGATGGGGATGATCAGCGGCAGCGGCAGCGGCCTGGAATGGCGCATCGACATTTCGATGCTGCGCCAGCGCAAGGCCGCCCCGGCGCTGATCAGCATGCCGATGACGATCAGCAGCACCGAGATGCCGGTGCGCAGCGGGCCGGGGAAGGCTGCTGCGGCGAATGCCTCCAGCGCGATGCCGCCGGCGAGGAAGGCCAGCGCCGTCCGGATCCAGGCCAGAAAGGTGCGCTCGTTGGCCAGGGTGAAGCGCGGGTCCGGCTCCTGGCCCCCGGGCAGCACGCGCCTGGCGATTCTCCCGCGTTCGTCGTTCCCATCGGTCGATGCCATGTGCCGGCGTGCTCCCCTGTGTTGAGTCTCGAATCCGGAGGCACCATCCACCGCCGGAAAATCCTCTTCAGGATACCGGTGAAATGCAGGTGTCCCGCCTCCCGGGAGCTCTGTTGCGCACCGCCGGCGTTTCCCTTGGGAGCCACCGGAGAGATATCTTGGCTGGGACCCGCACGCCGCAATGAACAGGACAAGAACCATCACGACCCTTATCGACTCCACGGTCCTGGGAACACTGGGCCTGGTGGCGCTGCGCCGGCCCGAGCAAATCAACGCCCTCACCGGCGCCATGCTGCAGGAGCTGACCGATGTCCTCACGACGTGGCGGGACGATGCGCGGGTGTCAATGGTGGTGCTGCGCGGCGAGGGAGCGCGCGGATTTTGCGCCGGCGGCGACATCAAGGACTTTCACCACGCGGTGACAAACGGCGGGCATGCCCGCTTCCTGGAGCTCCTCGCCCTGGAGTTCAGGCTCGATGAGATGATCGCGAACTATCCCAAGCCGGTGGTCACCCTTGTCCACGGGCTCTGCATGGGCGGCGGGATCGGGCTGGCCTCCCACGCCGCCATCCGCATCGCGACCCCCGATGCGCAATACGCCATGCCCGAGGCCCGCATCGGCTACAGCCCCGACGTGGGCGCCACTCATCTGATGGCGAGGGCGCCGGGGCACCTGGGCGAATACCTGGTGCTGACCGCCGACACCTTCACCGGGGCCGACGCCGTGGAGCTCGGCTTTGCCGACATGCTGGTGGATGCGGAACGCTTCGAGGAGGTCATCGAGGCCCTGCCCGACTTCGAGTCGATGCCGGCGGCGGACATCGCGGCCGGCCTGGAAGTGCTTTTCGGATCCTTTGACGCCTCCCCGCTGGCGAGCGCGCAGCCCTGGATCGATGCCGCCTTCGGTGCGCCGACGCTCGCGGAGATCCTCGAGCGGCTCGATGCCATGGTCCATCCCGCCGCCCGGGCGGCGGCGGCCCGGATGCGCGCCAACAGCCCCACCTCCCTGGAATGCGCGCTGCTGGCGGTGCGCGCGGCCCGTGCAGAGGACCACCTGCCCTCGGCCCTGGCACGGGAGCTGCGCGTGGCCGACTACCTGATGCACCGCGACGATTTGGCCGAGGGGATCCGCGCCCAGGTCATCGACAAGGACCGCAGCCCGGCGTGGAACCCCGCGGAGTTGGGACAGGTGGATCGCGAAAAAATTGCCGCGGTGATCGCCGACTCCGAATAGGGTCACGATGACCCGCAGGGGAGCTCACGCCGAAGGGCGCTGGTCTTGGCGCTTGCGCCGGTTGGCGACCGAAGGTTGACTGGAGATTTTATCGAACTGGCCATTTTTTCCGCGGAAGTTCGGTGGCACATGCGCTTTCAAGGACACTCGATCGGAATGGTTCGGGAAATCCCGCGAGTTCCATCCCTCTGCGGGATAGATTGTGGCCATGGGCGTAGATGGCATCAAGGCATCCCTCGTTGATCCGCGTTATGTCAGCGAAGAGGTACTCACTCCGGTATACCGCGTGGATTTCTGGAACGAGAATCGCGACAGCACCGAGCATCGGCTCGAGAATGCGGCGTGCGTTGACGACGTTCTTGCGTGGGCCGAAGCCAACAGCAATGGCCGCCGGGCAGTGATCTGGGTCGAGTACAACTATGAAGGCGGAACCGGAATTTGCCTGCTGCACGGGCAGGAGCCAACCGACGAGGAACTGCCGCTGCCCCAAAGTCCATAATTCGGGCCTTCAGCAAGCCGGCTTCAGTCCTCCATGGACCGCAGCGGCACGATCGCCCCCAGCGTCGCCGCGGCCGTCGTGACGCCCAGGGCGAGGAACACTCCCCCGGCACCCATGGAGGTGGCGAAGACGCCCACGCCCACCGGGATCACCGCCTGCCCCAGGCGGTTGCCCAGCAGCCGGATCGACATCCAGGTGCCACGGGTGCCCTCGGTGGCGGTCATCGACACCACCGTCATGCTCAGCGGCTGCCCGATGCCCAGTCCCAGGCCCGCCAGCACCAGCAGCACCGCCATCGCGGAGGTGGGCAGCGGCAGCATCAGCAGGGCGACCAGCACCGCGGAGGCACCGGTGGACACGAGCAGCAGCCGGGCCCTGCCCACGGCGCGGACCAGGCGGTCCATCGCCAGCCGCGACAGCACTGTGGCGACTGCCCGCAGCGCCAGCAGCACCCCGACCGCCTGGGTGGAAATCCCCCGCTCCACGGCCAGCGCCGGGAGGTAGACCTGCAGCAGGTCGATGGTGCACAGCACCATCATGCTCAGCCCGATGGACGCGATGAGGGTGTTGCGGGCCGCCGGCGGAACGTGCAGCGCGGTGCGCAGTTTCACCTGGGCCTTCGCGGGGCCGGACGAGCGCCCCGCACCGCGGTGGCGGGCCATCAGGACGGAAGTGGCCAGCACCCCGGCGGCGCCCACCAGGTAGGCCAGCAGCAGCATCGAGGTGTCGGGGGTGACGGCCGGCCCGCCCAGCACCCCGAGCAGCAGCGGGGCCACTGCCTGCGCCACGGCGGTGACCATGGTGTAGAAGCCGAAGACCCTGTCCATGTTGCGATTGGTGGCCGAGGCCAGGCGGCTGTGTTCCCCGATCAGGCTCATCAGGTGGCCCACGCCCAGGATCAGGTTCCAGCCCAGCAGTGCCGGCAGCGAGGGGGCGGCAAAAAGCAGCCCGGCCCCGGCGATGATCAGCAGGGCGGCGCCCGCCAGCAGGATGTGTTTCTCCTTGCCCCGGTCCGCGGCACGGCCGATGAACACGGCCAGGAAGACAGGCAGGATCGAGAAGCTCGCCACCACCAGGCCCAGCAGCCCGGGGTCGACGCCGAGTTCCAGCGCCTTGTAGGAGGTGGCGGGCCGGACCAGGTACACCGCGGCCTGCAGGAAGAAGGCGTGTGCGAGCACGGAGGGGAAACCGATGCCCGGCGCGGTGCTGGAGGGAGCCATGGCTGCCATTATTCCGAGCCGCCAAACACCGCCCGGCATTGATGACGGTTGTTAACCCCCATGTGGCGTGGCCTTCGGGGCCGGCCTGCCCTCGGGTCGCTCGGCGTTGGGGTGCACGGGTTCCACGGCTCGGTGGGTGGAGTCCTTGGGTTCCACCCGTTTGGGCGCAACGGTCATCTCCGCGGGGACGGGTTCGCGCGGGGTCGGCCACGGCATCGGGGCGTGCTCCCCGAAGGTGTCGGCGTCGGCCTCCAGCCAGTCCGGGGCCCAGCCCCGGGGCGGTTCGCGCATCAGCTCACCGGGCTCCAGCCAGTTGTGCAGGGCGGCGTAGCTGCGCGTTGTCAGGTGGTCGACGCGACGGCGCAGCATCCTGGTGTTCAGCTGCGACGGCGTCGCAACGCCCATCGAGGCCATCAGTTGCGCGGCTTCCTGCACGGTGAGCTTGTGGTAGTTGTAGACGCGGTTGCCCTTGTCGGTGACATCCAGCGCGCGCATCAGCCGCGGGTCCTGGGTGGCGACCCCGACCGGACACTCGTTGGTGTGGCATTTCTGCGCCTGGATGCAGCCGGTGGCCATCATCATGGCCCGGGCGCTGAAAGTGAAGTCGGCGCCCTGGATCAGCCGCTTCACCACATCGGATCCGGTGGCGACCTTGCCCGCGGCCCCGAGCCGGATCCTGCTGCGCAGCCCGGTCCCGACCAGCGCGTTGTGCACCAGCATCAGCCCCTCGGTCAGCGGCGTTCCCACATGGTCCTCATATTCCAGCGGCGCCGCCCCGGTTCCGCCCTCGGACCCGTCGATGGTGATGAAGTCGGGGGTGATCCCCGTTTCAAGCATGGCCTTGCACATCGCCAGCACGTCGGTGCGCGATCCCACGCAGAACTTATAGCCCACGGGTTTGCCCCCGGCCAGTTTCCGCAGCCTGCCCACGAATTGCATCAGCTCACGTGGCGTGGAGAAGCTCGCATGCGAGGCGGGTGAAATGCAGTCGACACCCATGGGCACCCCGCGGGTCGCGGCGATCTCCGCGGTGATCTTCGCCGCCGGCAATACGCCACCCAGTCCGGGCTTGGCGCCCTGGGAGAGCTTGATGGTGATGCCCTTGACATGTTCGTTTGATGCCTTGAGGGCGAAGAGGTCGGGATCGAAGTTTCCCGCGTCGTCTCGGCAGCCGAAGTAGCCGGAGCCGATTTCCCAGAACAGGTCGGCACCGTGTTCCAGGTGGTAGGGGGCCAGCCCGCCCTCGCCGGTCTCGTGGACGAATCCGCCCATTGCCGCGCCCTTGTTCATGGCCAGCACGGCGTTTTTGGACAGCGAGCCGAAGCTCATCGAGGAGATGTTCATCAGCGACATGTCGTAGGGCTGCGTGCAGTCAGGGCCGCCGATGCGCACGCGGTGCTGGTCCTTCGCGACCTCGACCGGGGCGGTGGAATGCAACAGGTACTCGTAGCCGACCTCGTTGACGTCGCGTTCGGTGCCGAAGGCCTTGTGGCTGTCGGCGCCCTTGGCCCGCGCGTAGACCAGCGAACGGGTGTCCCGGTCGAAGGGCCGCCCGTCGGTGTTGCGCTCGATGAAGTACTGCTGGATCTCGGGGCGGATCGACTCGAGCAGGAAGCGCATGCGTCCCAGCACGGGAAAATTGCGCAGGATGGCGTGCTTGGTCTGCACGACGTCGTGGATCCCGAGCGCCAGCAGGAGAACCACGAGCACGGCGACCACCCACCAGCCGCCGGGCCCCAGCGCGGCGGCCACGATGGTGATGAAACCGAGCAGGGACAGCAGCGCCAAAATCAGAAATCTCACCATGAGTGCGAGCCTACAACTTCCCGGCGGGCTTTGCGCCGATCGCCCGGCGCCGGGCGCCTGCGGCCACCGCTGTCCGGGTTTCACACCCCGTCCGCCGGGGCGCGGAGAAGACGTCACAACCTACCGCCGGGTAAGTTATTTTCCCAAAACACTTGCAAAGCTACCCATCAGTAAGTTCAATGGTCCTAGTCCCTTTGTAATCCACATCACAGCTACACCTTGGGCTCGGCCGGAATCCGGCCGCAGGACCCTCCCGCTCCATCGTGCCACGGCTCGTGGCGTACCTTTGTGCGCCCAAAATCCCCGCGGCACCGCTTCCCCACCAATCCCCATCGATCCCCCAGGAGTCCAGTTGAATGCACATATTGCGGCCAAGCGGCACACGCTGCTGCATGCAATCATCACGGTTTTGCTCGGCCTGTTCCTGATCGCCTTCGTGGCCTTCTACGCGATGTTCTCATCCCAGGTGGCAAGCGGCGCCTCGGACCTCAACAGCGGGATGGGCAAGGCAAACGACGGAGTCGCCAAGCTGGCCGACGGATCCTCCGGTGCCGCCGCCGGCGCCGCCGAACTGGCCACCGGCACCGGCGCGTTGTCCGAGGGCGCGCAGAAACTTGCCAAGGGCGCGGAAAAGGCAGCAACCGGCGCCGGCAAATTGACGGACGGTGCGGGCACGCTGCACGCAGGAACGACCAAGCTTTCGGTCGGCGCCGGGGACGCCGAGGCCGGTGCAACCAGGCTCGGCAACGGGGCAGCGGACCTGTCCACCGGCGCGAAGAAGATCGCCGCCGGCACCGATGCGGTCGATGCCGCCGCGGGCAAGCTCAACGCCGGCGCGGGCAAGCTGGCCGCGGGCGCCAAGGACGCGACAGTGGGTGCAGGTGCACTCAGTGAAGGTTCATCCAAGCTGGCCACCGGTGCCGGTTCCCTCGCCGCGGGCACCGGCACCCTGGACGCCGGGGCGCAGTCGCTCAGGGACGGTTCCCAGAAGCTCTCGGCCGGCATGTCCCAGCTGGGCATTGGCACGGGCAAGGTCAACACCGGAGCCCACGATCTCTCGGCGGGCGCGCAGCAACTCTCCGCGGGAGCCGGGGCCGCCAACGACGGTGCGCAGAAGCTTGCCGCCGGAACGCAGGCGGCAAATGCCGGTGCGCAGAAGCTGGCCGCCGGCACCTCAAGTGCGGCCGCGGGGTCCGATGCCCTGGCGGCCGGCAGCGACAAGTTGCTCGGCGGCGTCGAGGAGCTGGCCAGCAAGGCCCCGGCCCTGCTTGAAGGAGTGGCGGCACTCAAGGACGGCTCGGGACAGCTCGCGGACGGCAGCACCAGGCTGGCGGCGGGCACCCAGAAGCTGGCCGACGCTGCGCCGAAACTCCGCGGAGGCATCATGGCCGCCCAGGAGGGTTCCGTGGGCGTCGAAACGGGCGCCAAGGGCCTGGCCGACGGCCTGGTCACCGCCGACGGAAAAGCAGGTGAACTGACGGATGGTTCCGGTCGGCTGTCGAAAGGCCTGGGCGACCTTGCCGCGTTCGTGAAGGCGAATCCCACGGTGCCCTCGGGCCTTTTGCTGGAGCAGATCAACGCACTTCATGACGGTTCACAGGACCTGAATGCCGGCATGGAGAAGCTGCACGCCGGTACCACCAATCTTTCGGCCGGCGCCAGGAAGCTGGCCACCGGAAGCGGCCAACTGGCCGAGGGCATGGATTCCCTGAAGCTGGGGACCAAGGACCTCGTTGGCCAAACCGACGCCCTGAACGACGGCGCACAGGCAGTCAAGACCGGAGCCGCCAAGCTCGACGGCGGGCTGGGCCAGCTCAGCGAGGGGTCCAAGGCCCTGGGTGCGGGCATCGGCGCATTGAAGACCGGAGCCACCGCGCTCAATGCCGGGGCGCAGGACCTCAATTCGGGGCTCGGACAGCTCGACGCCGGCTTCAACGACTCCTCCAAGGGCCTGCTGGCCGGACTCGGCACCCTGGGCAACGGGGCCTCCCGGCTGGCCGAGGGCACCGACGCGCTGGCCGCCGGCAGCACCAAGCTCAGCACCGGGGCCGGAACCCTGGCCCAGGGCACCGCCACCCTCCAGGACGGGGCGGGCAGGCTCACGACCGGGGCGGATGCCCTGGCCGCGGGCGGCAGCAAGCTCGCGGACGGCACTTCGGCCTTGGACGCCGGAGCCACCAAGCTCAGCTCGGGTGCCCATGAGCTTGCGGCCGGCGGCAAGAAGCTTGCGGCCGGCACCGACAGGCTGGCAGCGGGCACCGGGGCGCTCAAGGACGGAACCTCCGAGCTGGCGTCCAAGACCCCCGCGCTGGCACAGGGAGCTGACTCCGCGGCGGCCGGTGCCGAAAAGCTCGAGGCCGGTGCCACGAAACTGGCTGCCGGCAACGCCAAGATCGCCCGCGGTGCCGAGGAGCTTGACGCCGGGGCGGCCAAGCTCGCCGGCGGCAGCGAAACCCTGGGCATGGGCCTGGAGGCGTTGCGCAAGGGCTCCGGTGATTTGTCCGCCGGTGCCACCAAGCTCGATGACGGTGCCAACCGGCTCGCCGACGGCAACTCGCAACTGGCCACCGGCCTGTCCACCCTCTCCGAGGGTTCGACCCAGCTGGCCAGCGGCACCTCGCGCTTGGAGGCCAGCACGCGGGCGGTCTCGGCATCCAAGATCGGCAGCGGCCCCAGCGCGCTGCTGCTCCTGATCCCGGTGGCCTTGCTGCTGATCCCGGCGCTCATCATGATCCGGAACCGCCGGCACCTGCGCGGCTAGTTTCCACCCTTCGCGGTCCCCGGGCCGTGGACACCACCGGCGCGGCCGGTGCGACTTCCCCTCGGGGCGGGCGCACCGGCCGCGCCTTGTACCGTTTCAGCCCAAATCGACGGCATGGGGCCGCCGGGCATCGCCGTCTTGGCCCGGACCGCAACCGTCTAGGTGTTCCGGCGTCGCAGGCACTACCGTGGAAGGAATATTAAAAACACTTTGACGTGAGGAAATTCGTGGGAGCAACAATCCGCATTGGCATTGCCGGTTATGGAAACCTGGGGCGAGGAGTGCAGGCGGCCGTCGCCAAGAACCCCGACATGGAGCTCGTGGGCGTCTACACCCGCCGGGACCCCGCGGCCCTGTCGCTTCCCGGCGGCGCCCCCGCCTTCCACATGGACCAGCTGCCCGGGCACACCGAGGACATCGACGTGCTGGTCCTGTGCGGCGGTTCCAAGTCCGACCTCCCAGAACAGGGACCTGCACTGGCAGCCCTGTTCAATACCGTTGACAGCTTCGACACCCATGCACGGATCCCCGAGCACTTCGCCGCCGTCGATGCCCCGGCCGCCGCGGCGGGCAAGACCGCGCTGATCTCGGCCGGCTGGGATCCGGGCATGTTCTCCATCAACCGGGTCTACGGCGAGGCGCTGCTGCCCGACGGCGAAACCTACACCTTCTGGGGACGCGGGCTCAGCCAGGGCCATTCGGATGCCATCCGCCGCGTGCCCGGCGTCGCCGGCGGCGTCCAGTACACGATTCCCAGCACCCAGGCGATCGCCCAGGTCCGTGCGGGCGAGCGCCCGAGCCTGGAGACCCGACAGAAGCACGTGCGCGAATGCTTCGTGGTGCTCGAGGACGGCGCTGACGCCGCGGCGGTTCGCGAGTCCATCGTGACCATGGAGCACTACTTCGATGCGTACGACACCACGGTGAATTTCATCGACGCCGCCACCCTGGCCGCCGAGCACTCCTCGATGCCGCACGGCGGGTTCGTCTTCCGCAGCGGCAACACCAGCGACGAGCATGCCCAGGTCATCGAATACTCGCTGACGCTGCAGTCCAACCCGGAATTCACCTCCAGCGTGCTGGTGGCCTACGCCCGCGCGGTGCACCGGATGAACCAGGCCGGCCAGGTCGGTGCCAAGACCGTGTTCGACGTGGCCCCGGGCCTGCTCTCCCCGAAGTCCGCGGAGCAGCTGCGCGCCGAATTGCTCTAGCCCTATCGCCGCAACGCCACGCCGTGCGGGAGGGGGCCAACCCGGTCTCCTCCGGCACGCCGGGGCTGTTTGCGGTCCCTACGCCCGGCTTTTCCCGCCGCGCGGCTTCTGCAGCCAGGGCCGCAGCAACCGCGTGGTCACCGGCAGGAAGATGTAGGTCATCAGCGGGGTGAGGATGCAGATGTTCAGCAGCACGGCCAGCACCAGCGGCCAGTCATGCAGCAGCGGCATCAGCAGGAGGTTGGAGAGCAGGCTCAGCGGGAAGAACGGCAGGAAGATGCTCACCGCCTGCTTCCACCGCGGGGGCACCACTGTCTCGGGAATCGTGACGGTGGTGTCCCCGGGCTGCTCGAACCAGCCCTCGATTCCCGTGCGGTGTTCCACCTTGGTGATTTCCACCAGTTCCGCGGCGCTGTCAATCCACCAGCGGCGCTCGGCGGATCCGTCCCAGGCGGCAAGCGCCTTGGCGGAGGCGAACCGGTAGAGCACATGCCATTCGTTGGAGTCAGGGGCGGTGCGGATCCATCCGGATCCGAGGTAGCCGTCCCATTCGCGGGCCAGTTCCTGGCCGGCCTGGACCCAGGCGTTGAAGCGTCGGTGGTGTTCGGGAAGTACCGTCCGGGTTATCGATACGGTGATGGGGGTAGCTTGTGGCATTTTCACAATCTAGTGCCCCTGCCCGCCTACGACCAACCCACCACCAGCCGCGCCGCCTGGAGGGGCACCATCGGGTCCACGCCGGTGAGCCCGGCAAAGCGCTTCAGCCGGTTCAGCAGGGTGTTGCGGTGGCAATACAGCCGGTCCGCGGCCTGGGCAATACTGCCGGTTTGCAGGTACGCCTCCACCGCCTCGCGCAGCCGGCGGCGTTCGGTCGTCCCGCAACCGTGCAGGGCCCGCTCGACCTCGCCGAGTCCCGGGGCACCCGCCCGGTCGAGCTCGAGCCTGGCCATGCGCGCCCAGCCCCGCGCCCAGGTCATGGCCCCCTCTTCCGCCGGCTCGAGCAGCTTGGCCAGCGAGGCGGCCACTGCCGCGGCATGCGGAACCCGTTCCAGGGTGCAGCCCTCGCCGAGCAATCCGCAGGTGAGCCGCTCCAGGCTCGCGTAGAGCCGCTGCCCCTCGGAGCCCGCACGGATTCCCAGCGGAAAGAAGACCACCAGGGCATCGGCCCGAGAGTAGGTAAACACCTGCCGGCCGGCCGGCGCATTGGCCAGTGCCAGTCGCAAGGCGGGGATGTGGTCCCACGAGGCCACCGCCACCACATATTCTGTGTCCAGGTCCTGGCCCAGTTCCTCGGCAATCCGTTCCAGTGCGGCAGGGGTGAGGTTCTTCTGGCTGAACAGCGTCGCCAGGTAGCCCTGCCTCATGCTGGCCGCCTCCGCCTGGATCCTGGCCAACTCCGCGACGTAGGCACGCTGCGTTTCCCCGGCGTAGCCGTCAACAACTTCCCAGACCCGGGCGGTGTGCCCGACCAGCAATTGCGCGTCCCCCGGCTCGGCAATGCCGGTGATGGCCTCCCAGATCACCGAGAAGTCCAGGCGGATCGCCGTCATCAGCGCCTCGATCGGGACCCCGGCCCGGGCCCGGGAGACCCCCACGTCCAGCGCGATGGCATCTCGTTCGCGCAGGTAGTCCGGCTCGTCGTCCTCGGCCTTCATCGCCAGGATCAACGCCTCAAACGACGCGCTGCCCGTGCGCCTGATCTCGCTGGCCGGCAGCGGGGACACGGCGTAGCTGGGAACGGTGCCGAGGCGCCGGATGAACTCGTCCGTCAGTTCCCCGACATCCAGGCGGTCCAGCAGCGACTCCCAGCGCAGGGTGTCGTGGTTTTTGTCGCTTTGCGTGATTCCCGGGAAATCTGGCGTTAACATCCCCCCATATTATGTGCATTTGCACCGTTTGTGGCGTGGAACTCGTTGCGAAACGTGCGCCATGTCACCGCGGATCCTTGGCAAGATGAAACATGTCCCCACCATCCGGATGGCGAGCAGAAACGCAACGGCCCTCCCCTTGAGATTCAGGCAGATAATCCCATGACCCACACTGGAACACTCGAAGCGGGTGCAACTCGACAGATCTCCGACAAGGAGGCCACCAAGGTAGCGGTCGGTGCCCTCATTGGCACGGCCATGGAGTGGTACGACTTCTTCCTCTTCAGCGCCGCCGCGGCACTGGTCTTCAACGTCCAGTTCTTCGCCAGCCAGAACGCCACCGCCGCCGCCATGGCGGCCTTCGCCACCTTCGGCGTGGGGCTGGTCGCCCGCCCTCTCGGCGGCATGATCTTCGGGGTGATGGGCGACAAGATCGGGCGCCGCAAGACGCTCATGGTCACCATTGTCGGCATCGGCGTGATCACCGGCCTGATCGGCCTGCTGCCCACCTACGCCGCCATCGGCATCGCGGCCCCGATCCTGCTGGTGCTCCTGCGCATCATGCAGGGGTTGTTCGTCGGCGGCGAGTGGTCCGGCGCCATGACCATCGTCGTGGAGAACGCACCCCTGCACCGCCGCGCCCGCTACGCGGCGCTGCCGCAGATCGGCTCCCCGATCGGCACCATCCTCTCCTCCGGTGGCTTCTTCCTGATGACCGTGTTCTTCTCCCAGGAAAGCTTCGACGCCTGGGGCTGGCGCATCCCGTTCCTTGCAGCGATCCCGATGCTGCTCGTGGCCCTGTACATCCGCAGCCGCCTCGACGAGTCCCCGGTCTTCAAGGAACTCATGGAGAAGGGCGAGACCGAAAAGGCCCCGATCCGCACCACGCTGAGGGAATCCTGGAAGCAGATCATCATCGGCATGGCCGCGGGCATGCTCGGCATCGGCGGGTTCTACCTGGTCACCGCATTCGTGGTCTGGTACGGCGTCAACGTGCTGGACTACGAGCGTTCGCTGATGCTTGCCGGCGGCATCATTGCCGCGGTCGTGGAAATCCCCGTGCTGATCCTCGGCGGGCGCCTCGGCGAGCGCTTCGGCTCCTCCAAGGTCATCACCTACGGCGGCATCTTCTCCGCCGTCATCGCCTGGCCCGCATTCCTGCTCATTGAATCCGGAAACGACGTGCTGGTCATCACCGGCATGACCCTGGCGGTCGCTGCGCTCTCGCTGCCCTACGCCGCCTCCGGCACGGTGCTCACCGGGCTGTTCCCGGCCAAGACCCGCTACACCGGGGTGGGCTTCGCACAGAACACCGCCGGCATGATCTCCGGGTTCATCCCGCTGGCCGCCACCGCCCTGGTCGCCGCGGCGTCAAACCACTGGTGGCCGGCCGCCGCGATGCTCATCTTCCTTTCACTGTTCACCGCCGTGGCGGGGGTCATCGCCCCGCGCCTCAGCGTCGAGCTGCCCGGATTCAAGCACTAGCCACACCCCCTCCCGCCGTGTGGGCCCCGCATCCGGTGCCGGGCCCACACGGCAACCCGACTTCTTCACGCTCCACCACAAAGGACCAGCACAGCCCATGACCATGTCAGCCGGACACCTCATCGTCAAGACCCTCGAGGCCCACGGCGTCTCGCGCATCTACGCAGTCCCGGGGGAAAGCTACCTCGACGTCCTCGACGGCCTGCACGACTCCTCCATCCACACCGTGGTCACCCGCCACGAGGGCGGCGCCGGCTTCATGGCCCTGGCCGAGGGACGCCTCGGCACGGTGCCCGGGATCGCCATGGTCACCCGCGGTCCCGGCGCCGCCAACGCCATGATCGCGATCCACACCGCCTGGCAGGACGCCACGGCCATGGTCCTGTTCGTCGGGCTGATCCCGCTGGCCGACCGCGGGCGCGACTCCTTCCAGGAGTTCAGCTTGGAAGGCTGGTTCTCCACCACCGCCAAGGCCGTGTACGTGCTCGACGACGAGCACCAGGCCGGGGACCTCGTGGCGCGCGCCATGCGCCTGGCCTCCACCGGCCGCCCGGGGCCCGTGGTGGTGGGCCTGCCCGAGGACGTGCTGGTGCGCCTGACCGATTCGCCCCTGCCCGCCATCCTCCCGCTGCCCGACGCCGCCCCGGGAGCCTCCGGCATGGGAATGCTTGCCACCATGCTGGGTGCAGCCGAGCGTCCGGCCATCATCGTCGGCGGGGACGGCTGGGATGCCGCCACCTCTGCGGCGCTGGCCGGCTTCGCCGCCGCCGCCCACGTCCCGGTGCTCGCCGACTGGCGGGCCTACGACGCGATCGACCACGATTCCCCCGCCTACGCCGGCTGGCTGGGCTACGGCCGCGCCGAGCGCGCCGTTGCCGCGCTGAACGACGCCGACCTGCTGGTGTTCATCGGCTGCACCCGCTCAGACGTGCTCTCCGAGGGCTACAAGGCGGCATTGGACACCCCAACCATCGTGATCTCCAAAGACGCGGAGCTCATCGGCCACGCCGGGCGGATCGATGCCCACCTGGCAGTGTCCCCCGCAGAGTGCGTCGCCGCCCTGCCGGCGGGCCACACGCTGCGTGGCTCCCGCGGCGCGCAATGGATGGACACGCTGCGCGCCGAACAGCTGGCCTTCGCTGCCCCCGGCCCGGACGGCGGCACCGGGGTGGACCTGGGGCTGGCCTTCGCGGCCCTCGAGGCGGCCCTGGACGATGACCGGATCATCACCTACGGCGCGGGCAACGCCACGCTGTGGGGCCACCGCTACCTCTCCCACCACGGACCGAAATCCCTGGTGGGCCCGCGCAACGGCGCCATGGGACTCTCGGTCCCGGCCGCGGTGGCGGCAAGCATCATGCACCCGGGACGCCATGTCGTGGCCGTCTGCGGGGACGGGGACTTCTTCATGAACGCCCAGGAACTTGCCGTCTCCTTCGCCCACGGCGGCACACCGCTCATCGTCGTGGCCGACAACGGCATCTTCGGCACCATCGTGGCCCACCAGCAGCAGCACTACCCGCAGCGGCCCTCGGGCACGGCGATGGAGAACCCGAACTTCGCCCGGTGGATCGAATCCTTCGGCGGGCACGGGGAGTTTGTGGAAAACACCGCGGACTTCGCCCCGGCGCTGGAACGGGCCCTGGCCAGCGGCCTGCCGGCGGTGCTCCACCTGAAGACCGATCCGTCCACCATGGGCCCGGGCACCGTGGCGCACCGCGCGGAGGCCAACGCATGAGGCTCGATGCGCTGGTGCGCGCCGGCACCATCCTGACCATGGACGAGGACCGTCCGACGGCACGCGACATGGGCATCATCGGCGGGCGCATCGTGGGCTTCGACGAGGAGCTGGCCGGATGCACCGCGGATCGCACCGAGGACTTCGGCGACGCGGCCATCACCCCCGGCTTCATCGACGCGCACTGCCACACCACGTGGTGGGGGCTGGGGCTCGCCGCCCTGGACCTCTCCGAGGCCCGCGGGCTGGAGGAGCTCTACGCCCTGCTCGAGGCCGAGATGCAGCGGCTTGCCGCCGCCCCCGGCGTGTGGCTCAACGGCACCGGCTTCAACCACAAGAACCACGGCGGGCACTTCCCCGACATCAAGCGGCTCGACGCGATCACCGGGGACCGCCCGCTGTACCTGCGCCACGTCTCGGGGCACGCCTCGATCACCAACACGGCCACGCTGGCCCTGGCCGGGGCGCTGGAACCCGGCTTCGCCGATCCCGTGGGCGGCGCCGTGGTGCGCGATGCGCAGGGTTCCCCGACCGGGCTGGTCGAGGAATCGGCCCAGGGCATCATCCAGAAGATGCTGCTGCCCTACTCGGTGGACCAGATCGTCGGGGCGCTGGATGCCGCAACCGCCCGCTACGCCGCCGAGGGCATCACCTCCTTCACCGAGGCAGGCATCGGCGGCGGCTGGATCGGCCACTCCCCCGTGGAGGTCACCGCCTACCAGCGAGCGCTGGCCGCCGGAAGGCTGCACGCCCGGGCCCAGCTGATGCCGACGCTCGACGCGCTGCGCGCGCAGGAATCCCATGCCTCCGACGCCCACGGCACCGGCACCGGGCTGGGGGTGGACCTGGGTGTCGTGGCCGGGTTCGGCAACGAGCACCTCTCGCTGGGCCCGGTGAAGGTGTTCATGGACGGCTCGCTTTTGGGCGCCACCGCCGCGGTGACTGAGGACTACTGCGGACACCTGCACAACACCGGCTACCTGCTCGACGACGCCCAGGCCTACCGCGACCGGATCGCCGCCGCCTACCGCTCCGGCTGGCCCGTGGCCCTGCACGCCATCGGGGATGCGGCCATCGACTTGGCGATCGAGATCATCTCCGGGCTGCAGGAGAAGCACGGCCGCAATGCGCTGCCCAACCGCATCGAGCACTTCGGCATCGCCCGCCCCGACCAGGTCGAGGCGGTGGCCAGGCACGGGATCGCGGTGACCCCGCAGGCCTCCTTCATCGGCCCGCTGGGCGACCAGTTCGCCAAGCTCGTGGGCCCCGGGCGCGAGGGCTGGCTCTACCGGGGCGCCTCGCTGTTGGCCGCCGGGGTCCTGGCCGCCGGCAGTTCCGATTTGCCGGTGGCAGACAACAACGTGCGCCGCGCCATGGCCTCGGCCGTGGACCGCAGGACCGAAAACGGCTTGGTCCTGGGCGGAGCGGCCGAGTGCCTCTCGCCGCTGGAGGCCCTGCGGCTCTACACGGTGAACGCGGCCAGGGCCACCGGCCTGTTCGCCGACCGCGGGTCCCTGGCCCGCGGCAAGCTCGCGGACTTCACGGTGCTTTCCGAATCCCCGCTGCAGGCCGCGGACATTTCCGCGCTGCAGGTCCTGGGCACCTTCGTCGGCGGCACGTCCAGCTACGCACGCTCCGCCGCCGTTCCGGCCACCGCCTGAGACCCCCCCGTCCGCCGAACACCTTGCAGGAGACATCATGACCACCCACAACAACCCCTTCCTTGCCGACTTCACCTCGATGAGCAGCCACGGCGCGACCGCCGGCGGCGGCGTGGACCGCCAGGCGGCCACCGTGGCCGACGGACAGACCCGCAACTGGTTCCGCGGACTGGTGGAGGGCCACGGCTTCACTGTGCGCTACGACGCCGTCGGCAACCAATACGCGATGCTCGAGCTGGTCCCCGGCGCCCCGTGGATCGCGGTGGGCTCGCACCTTGATTCCCAGCCGCTGGGCGGCCGCTTCGACGGCGCCTACGGCGTGCTGGCCGGGGCGCACGCGGCCCTGCGCGTGAGGGAATCGCTGGCCGGGGACGCCGGCACCGCCAGGTTCAACATCGTGGTCATCAACTGGTTCAACGAGGAGGGCTGCAGGTTCAAGCCCTCGATGATGGGCAGCTCCGTCTACACCGGCAAGCTCCCGGCCGCGCAGGTGCTGGAAACCACCGACCCGGCCGGCGTCACGGTGCGCGAGGCGCTCGAGGCCATCGGGACCATTGGAGACTTCGAACTGCCAGTGTCCGCCTACGTGGAGATCCACATCGAGCAGGGCCGCTCGCTGGAGGACCGGGACCTGACCATCGGGCTGGTCGAGTCGACCTGGGGCGCGAACAAGTACGAGTTCACGGTGCACGGCGACCAGGCACACACCGGCGCCACGGTCATCGCCGACCGCCGGGACGCACTGCTGGGCGCCTCCGCGCTGGTCGTCGCCGCCCGCGAGATCGCGCTGGAACACTCCACGGACGAGCACATGGTCATCACCTCCTGCGGCGAGTTCAACGTCTTCCCCAACTCCCCCGTGGTGGTGGCAAGCCGCGTGAACCTGCTGGTGGATGTGCGCTCCACGGATCCCGACGTGCTGGCGGCAGCGGATGCCGACCTGCATGCGCGCGTGGCGAAGATCGAGAAGATGGCCAACGTGCGGATCGAGCGCGGCGCCGAACACGTGTGGGGCGCCAAGGCCTACGACAAGGCCGGGCTGGAACTGGCGGCCCGGGCCGCCGAGTCGCTGGGACTGAGCCACGGGGTGGTGCGCACCCTGGCCGGACACGACTCGACGAACATGAAGGACATCGTCCCGACCATCATGCTCTTCGTCCCCAGCGTCGAGGGCATCAGCCACAACGAGCGGGAGCTCACGGGCGATGAGGACATGCTTGCCGGGGTCGACCTCTTGGCAGAGGTGCTGTTGCGCGTGGTGCGCGGCGAATTTGTTTCCGCTTCCGGCGGCGCACGGGATGCAGGGGCCTCGCGGTCGCTGGTTTCCTGACCCCGCGGGGTGCGGCGGGGTGGGCTAGGGGCGCAGCAACTGCTCCAGGGACATCGGCGGCTCGCCGGTGATCCGCTCGATGTCGCCGCTGACCCCTTGAAGCGCCCCGGAGGCGATGGCCAGGTAGGTGGAGACCCAGGCATCGAGTTGCCACGGCGGGGCGCCGTAGGAGGCCCGCGACGCGTAGGCCTCCTGCACCGTCTCGTCCACATAGGAGACGCGGCGCGGCCCGATGTCGCTGAGCAGCCGCGCGACCTCGGCCAGCGACAGGGCCTCGGGTCCGGTCAGCTCATAGGTCGCGCCGACATGCAGTTCCGGTGCACGCAAGATGGCCGCGGCCGTCCGGGCCACGTCGGCCCGTGCCACCACCGCCACCCGTCCGTCCCCGGCCGGCCCGCGGATGGCCCCGTCCTGGCCCACCAGGTCCGGCAGGAAGTCGGCATAGAAGTTGTCGCGCAGGAACGTGTACTGGAGTCCGGAAGCACGGATGTACTCCTCGGTGGCGTAGTGGTCCCGGGCCAGGGTGAAAACGGCGTCCTGGGCGGCACCGATGAACGAGACGTAGATCAGGTGCCGAACCCCGGCCTCCACGGCGGCATCGACGAAGTCGCAATGCTGGTCCAGGCGATCCCGGCTTTCCGAGGCGGAAACCATGAACACGGTTTCGGCCCCGGTGAGTGCGGTGCGCGTGGCCGAGGTGTTTTCGTAGGCGGCCTGCAGCACGGTGGCCCCGTCAAGCGGGGGCGCCTTGCGCGGGGTCCTGGCCAGCAGGCGCTGCCTGACGCCGGCGGCGCTGAGCAGCGCGGCGACCCTGCCACCGAGTTCCCCGGTGGACCCGGTCACGGCCAGCGGCGGCGGAATAAGGTTCATGGTTACATTCCACCACCGAACACGGTTCCCGGCATAGGAGCAGGCCCGGCCGCGGGTGGCAACTTCCCCGGCCTGCCGGGCACCTTGCGGGCATTCGGTGTGCTTCCGGGCATGGATTTCCGGGCGCGGCGGGGCGATGCTGGAAGCATGAAACCGCTGAACCACAGCGCCGTGTACGTGGAGGCGGCCCGGGCCGACATCCACGACCTGGTGCGCACCCTCATCGACGCGATCGGCGCACCCCGGGTCCAGGTGCTTTCCGGCACCACCGACCGCACGGCCCCGCATCGCTGGGCCCACCCGGAGGGCACCGAGCTGGACGCTGTGACCGAACAACGCCTGCGCCTGGGCTACCGGGTGTGGCTGACCCTGCAGAGCCTGGAGGATCCCGGCGCGGCCGCCGCGTGGCTGCAGGCCGCCAATCCCTTGCTCGATGATGACCGGCCGCTGGACTTCATCGCGAAGATGCATGCGCAGCAGGTCGTCAACGCGGCCGAGACCCTGGTGACCCACACCCCGAGGCGCTGAGGTCAGGGGAGGATGCCGTCGGGGACGGCCCTAGCCCCACAGGTGCGGGGCCGGCTTGCGCGCACCGGGCAACGCCGTGTCCTCGCGCCAGCGTGCCACCCATTCGGGAAGAACCAGGTCCTCGGGAACGGCAAGTCCCATGCTGGCGAGGATCTCCTCGTTGGCCACCGGCCCCATCTTGGACAGCAGGCGTGTGGCGATGGTGGCCTGCACATAGATTTCGCCGCCGGCGACCATCCGCTGCTCGAAGTAGATGCATTTTTCGTCCATGCCGAGGATCCTGGTTTCCTGGGTGAACTTCTGGTTGAACACCACCGACTTGCGGAAGGTGATGGTCTCGGACTGCACCACGGGTGTCCACTTGTTTCTCTTCATCTCGTCCCAGACCCCGGCACGCACCATCAGGTCGAAGCGCCCCAGGTCGAAGAGGGAAAAGTACATCCCGTTGTTGATGTGGCCGGCAATGTCGATGTCCGTGAGCAGTGCACGCATCGGCACGGAGGAAGTCTCGAACATGGAGAGCTTCGGACGCTTGCGGGCCGTGGCAAGGAGGAGCAGGAGGCGAAAGAGTACATGCATGGAGCTCATCCTACTCGCGAGTAACTTGACTGTCACCCAGCTCACGCCAAACAGTGATTGACATTCTTCAATGGGTTACCCCAAGATTGAACACGGGCACCACCGTGTTTCCACTTTCCGCACCCACTTCCAGGACCCCACCCATGGCCCCGCGCGCACTCCGCCCCTTCGCCCACCGCGACTACCGCATCCTGCTCATCGCGATGGCCATCAGCGTGTTTGCCCATGGCATGTGGGCCGTGGCCATGGTCTACCAGGTCAAGCACCTGGGCGGCGGCCCCGCCCAGCTTTCGGTGGTGGCCACGGCAACATCGTTGGGGCTACTGGGCTTCGTGCTCATTGGCGGCATCACCGCCGACCGGGTCAGCTGCCGGAAGATCATCATCCTTGTTGAGGCCGTCTCGCTGGCGGTCATGACCACCGTGGCGGTCCTGGCCCTCACCGGGGCCATGGAACTCTGGCATCTTGCCGTGGCCGGTTTCATCCAGGGTGCCGGTGCAGCGTTCTTCTTCCCCGCATATTCCGCGCTATTGCCTCGCATCCTGCCGGCAGAGGACCTGCTGGCCGCCAACGGCATGGAAGGCATGTTCCGGCCGGTTCTGCAGCAGGCCGCCGGCCCCGCCATTGCCGGCGTGCTCGTCGCCTCGTTCAATCCGGCCATGGCGGTCATCGGCATCGCGGCCTGCCATCTTGTCGCGTTCCTGGTCCTGAACATGCTGGGGCACCACAAGGCCTACGACGCGCACCTGGAACCCAACCAGAAGCGCCCGAGCGTCCTGGCCGATTTGCGCGAGGCAGTGGGTTACACCGTGGGCACTCCCTGGTTGCTCTGGACCCTGCTCTTTGCCGTGATCTCGGTGCTGAGCTTCATTGGCCCCATTGAGGTGTTGCTGCCCTTCGTCGTGGAGGACCAGCTGGGCGGGGATGCCAAGACCTTCGGGTTCATGCTCGCCGCCTACGGCATCGGCAGCGCCATCGGCTCGATGGTGACCTCCTCCTTCCCGCTCCCGCGGCGCTACCTCACCTTCATGATCATGTTCTGGGGATTCGGCACGCTGCCGCTGGCGCTGATCGGGCTGACCAGCACCCCGCTGGCACTGGCCATCATCATGGTCATCCCGGGCATCACCGGCGGACTCGGACAGGTCATCTGGGGCACGCTGCTGCAGCGCCGCGTGCCGCACCATATGCTCGGCCGGATCTCCTCCCTGGACTTCTTCGTCTCGCTGGCGCTCATGCCGGTGTCCATGGCGCTGGCCGGACCGCTCGCCGAGGTCATTCCCCTGTGGATGATCTTCGTGGTGGCGGGCGTGGCATCCCCGGTGATCGGCGTCGTCGCATGGTTCGCCGGACGAATGTACCGGGATGAGATCGAGCATCCCCTCGACCGTGAGGCAGCACCGCAACCGACGGATGCCTGACCAGCATCGGCTTGCCGGGCCCACGGGTGCCGGCAAGCCGAAGGCGCAACGCGGCTTCCCGCCCCTTCCGGGGCATTCACCGAACCCTCCCACCGTCCCGGGCAGCCCGTCGCTACAGGTAGGGGCGGGTGATGAACTCGATGTAGTGGCCCGCCGGGTCAAGGAGGTACACGCCACGCCCGCCGTGTTCCGTGTTGGTCTGGCTCGGGAGGGTTCGCTGCGGGTCCGCCCAATGCTCGATGCCGCGTTCCTGGATCCGCGCGCAGGCGCGGTCGAAGTGGTCGTCGTCGACCAGGAAGGCGTAGTGCTGCGGAGGGAAGTCGATGGGCGGTTGGGCGAACTGCAGCATGACACCGTCGTCCAGCTGGACGTTGGTGAACGGCCCCCAGCCATTGACGGCGCGGGCCTCTGCTATCTCGATGTAGAACTGCGCCGAGGCCTCGCGGTCCTTGGCGGCAATGATGGTGTGGTTGAAGGAAATGCCCATGATGTTTTCCAACTTCCCGATTCGGTAATTCCGAAGGACTCAGGCAGCCCATGGCCCGGTTGCCAGGCATAGGAACAATAGCGCGTGTGTGCCGGGTGCGGAGGGACCCTGCAATGCGCAAGATTGCCGCCGCGGAACGATCGAGGCAAGGCCTCGAAACACCACATCGTGGCAAGAACGCGGGTTGCCTTGTCCTGCTGGAAGTTCGGCCCGTCTGGGGCACATCACGCATTCTTCCACGCCCGGGATCGGGTGTTCAAGGGCGCCTCCGGCGCGCAAACCCCGAACTGAACGCAAGCATTCGTTGCAACCACGCCCGTCTCGAACCTGGCGGAACCCTGGCGTCACCAGGGCTTAACCATCCGGACACCAAACCTTTCTAAGGTCTTGTTCACGACCTCGAACCATCGCGTTCGATAATCACCTCTGGTCGAAATCCGTTTGAAAGGCGCTCCATGAAAACCTCCTCTTCCGTCCCCCGCCGTGGCATCCTGCTCGGCGGCACGGCCGCAGCCGTCACCGGCATCCTTGCCGTCGGCGCCCGTCCTGCCGCAGCCGTCGCCCCCCAGAAGCAAGGATCCCCGGCGAGCGCAAAGCTGAAGTTCGGCCGGGACGGCAAGTTCAAGATCGTCCAGTTCAACGACACCCAGGACGGGCCGCGGACCGACCGCCGCACCCTCGAGCTCATGGATGCCGTGCTGGACTCCGAGAAGCCGGGCTTCGTGGTGATCAACGGCGATGTCATCAACGGCTCGCCCACCAACGCGACGGAAGTCAAGCAGGCCATCAACAACGTGGTCCAGCCCATGGAATCCCGGAAGATCCCGTGGGCACTGACCTTCGGAAACCATGACGAGGATTCCCTGTCGAACGGCACCAAGATGGATGAGGCGAAAATCCTCGAGTTCCTGCACGGCTATGACTACAACGTCAACACCAAGGACGACGAGACCTTTGGCTCCTCGAATTCCCAGCTGCTGATCAATTCCTCGCAGGGCAACAAGCCGGCCTTCGGGATTTGGCTGCTCGACTCGGGGCGCTACGCTCCGGAAAAGATCGGCGGCCAGGACTTTGAGGGCCTGAAGTCCTACGACTGGATCCGTCCGGAACAGATCGACTGGTACCGCGAGACCTCCCGTGCCACCGAGGTTCGACACGGCAAGGTCCAGTCGCTGATGTTCTTCCACATCCCGCTCTGGGAGCACCACCACATGTGGTACGGATCCCAGTTCACCTCCAACGACGCTGACCATGCCAAGGCCGTGAAGAAGCACGGAATCGTGGGCGTGAAGAACGAGGACGTCTACGTCGGGGCGTTCAACTCGGGCCTGTTCGCCGCCATGCAGGAACGCGGCGACGTGCGCGGTGCCTATTGCGGGCACGACCACATCAACACCTTCATGGGTGACTACTACGGCATCGAGCTGGGCTACGGCCCGGGCACGGGCTTCGGAACCTACGGCCTGGGCGGCACGAAGGAGCACGAGCTGCGCGGCGCCCGGGTCTTCGAACTCGACGAAAAGCACGAGGGCGTCTACACCGGCACCCGCACCCTCTTCGCCAAGGACTACGGAATCGACATGGACCCCAAGCGCCAGCCGCTCGCCGAGCCGCTGCCCCTGCCCGAGCGCTAACGGCGGACGGCCGCGCCGCGATCCTACTTGGGGCCGCGGCGCGGCCGGGCCGGTCGGGCCCCGGCGGCTTCCTCGATGGCATCGGCGGCGCGGATGAGCCCCAGGTGCGAAAGTGCCTGCGGGAAGTTTCCGGCCATGTGGCCGGTTTCCGGGTCGAATTCCTCGGCCACCAGCCCCACGTCGTTGACGATCCCGGCGAGCTTCGCCAGAAGCCGCCGGGCGTCGTCGAGGCGCCCGGAATGGGCGTATTGCTCGATGAGCCAGCAGGTACAGACCATGAACGTGTATTCCCCGGGCGGCAGCCCGTCGGTTCCGACCTCGGTCCGGTAACGCCGGACGAAGCCCTGCCGGCCCAGCAAGTCGCTCTCGATCCGGGCCACGGTGCCGAGCATCCGCGGGTCCGCGTAGTCAACGAACCCGACCTGCGCGAGGACCAGCAAGGACGCATCGACCTCGGTGTTGTCGTAGGTCTGCGTGAACGAACTCAGTTCCTCGTTGTATCCCTTCTCCTGGATCTCGGCGCGCAGTGCATCGCGGGCGGCCTCCCACTTCTTCAGGTCACCGGTTTGCCCGTGATGCCTCACCGCCCGGACCCCGGCTTCCAGGGCGGCCCACATCATGACGCGCGAATGCGTGAAGTACTGGGGTTCCCCGCGCATTTCCCACACGCCGTGGTCCCTGCGCTCGAGCTTGGCGATCACGTCCGCGATCATCGCCTTTTGCAGCGGCCAGGAGAAGTGGTCCTCGCGCCCGCCCATGGTGCGCAACTCATCCAGTGCCACCATGACCTCGCCGACCACGTCCCCCTGGTACTGGCGCACCGCCGCATTTCCGATGCGCACCGGCTTCGCACCGCCGTAGCCGGGAAGGTGCTGCAGGATGCGCTCGGGCAGTTCGCGCTCTCCGCCGACCCCGTACATCACCTGCACGGTGTGGTGGTCACCGGCGATGGCCCGCAGCAGCCAGGCGCGCCATTGCAGGGCCTCCCGCTCGTACCCGTGGGTCATCATCACCTGAAGGGTCAGTGCGGCATCGCGCAACCAGCAGAAGCGGTAGTCCCAGTTCCGCTCGCCGCCGAAGAACTCGGGAAGCGAGGTCGTCGGCGCCGCGACGATGCCACCGGTATCGCGGTGGGTCAGCGCCTTGAGCACCAGCAGCGAGCGGCGCACCAGCGCCTCGTGGTCTCCGTGCGGAGGGATGTCCGCCGCCCAGTCGCGCCACTGGCGCGCCGTCTGCGTCATGGCCATGCCAATGTCGTTCGGCGCGGGAATCTCCACGTGGCCCGCGTAGCAGGCAAATTCGAAATCGTAGGATTCTCCCGCCCGGACCTCGAACTCGTCGCGGTGGGTATGGTGCTTGGGCTTGGGGAGCCGGGTGCCGTGAAGCACCGCGGCATGCGGGCCGGCTACGGCGACCAGCGACTCGGTGCCGCGCTCCGGATCGAAGTTGCGCCGGACCCAGGGCAGGACCTGGCCGTAGTCGTACCTGATGACCAGCTCGTGCTCAAAGGTCATGGACCCCGAGAGCCCCTCCACGCGGCGCATGATGCTTGAACCGCCGTCGCCCATGGGCATGAAGTCGGTGACCAGGACCTGCCCGGTCTTGCTGCCCCACAGGGTCCGCAGGACAAAGGAGGAGTCAAGGTAGTTGCGGCTGAGAACCTCGCCCGCGGTCGGGGCCAGCAGCCAGCGGCCGTTCTCCTTGGTGCCCAGCAAGGCGGCGAAGACCGATCCTGAGTCGAATCGGGGAAAACACAACCAGTCCACCGAACCGCGGAGGGAGACCAACGCCGCGGTGCGCTGGTCCGAGAGCAGGGCGTAGTCTTCGATCAATGTGGCCATGGCCCCACCCAATCGCATTTGTCTCCTCCAGACAAGGGATTCTGGCTGCCACGCCGCATCGGGAGCCCGCGCCGGGTGGGCCATGCGATAGGTTCATGGGTGGGATGATGACCGGCTATGTGCCCCGAGGACGAACCATGAAATTCCTGGCCTTGCGCCAACGCTTCCTGCCCGGCGACTTTCCGCCCGAGGAATTCGAACGCCCCCTGCCTTCCCGCGAGCTGCTGCGGCGCGATGTCTGGGTCACGCTTCTGGTCATGGCAGCCGCGCTGCTCGGCATGGAAATGATGCTCAGCTTTGCCCCGGCCGAGGATGCCCCGGACCGGATTCCCAGCTATCTGGCCATGTGTGCGCTGACGGCCCCCTTGGCGTTTCGCCGGCGTTTTCCGATTGGTTCCATGCTGGTGCTTTCGGCAATGTTCCTGGGGTTCGGGATCTGGATGCCGGCCGTCATGATGCAGCTCGCACCGCAGATCGCCTACTTCGTCGGACTCTATTCGGCCGTCACCTGGGCGCGGGACAGGCGCGCCCTGCGCCTCGCGCTGACCGGGGTCATCCTTGCCATGTTTGTCTGGCTGGTCGTGGGGATCACCAACGCCAAGCTGGTGTTCGGCGAGGAGCTGGACCTGCCGATGGCCATCGAGACCTCGGGCTTCATCGACCCGGTCATTGCCTATGCCGGTTACTCGTTCCTGATCAACCTGTTCTACTTCGGCGGGGCCACGTTCCTGGGACTCATGTCTTGGCGCAGCGCCTGGCAGCACGAGATCGTCGTGGACCAGGCCGCGAAGCTCGAGGAGCAGGCCGTGGAGCTGGCGCGCCGCGCGGTCATCGACGAGCGCCTGCGCATTGCCCGCGAACTTCACGACGTGGTTGCCCACCACATCTCGGCGGTCGGCGTGCAGGCGGCGGCCGCCCGCATGGTCCAGCCCCGGGACCCGGGGCGTGCCGCGGAGCTGATGCATGGCATCGAGGATTCGGCCCGACAGGCGGTGGGCGAAACCCGCTCGCTGCTGCGGGTCTTGCGGCACGGGGAAACGGATCCCGAGGATTCCGCCCAGCGTTCCCCCGAGCCCTCGCTCGCGGAGCTTCCCGTCCTGGCCGAGCAGTCGGCCCGCGCCGGGGTGAAGGTCGAGCTGATCAAGGTCGAGCACCGCGAGGGGTTTTTCGATCAGGCCGGCGCCGGGCTCGGGCTGGCGCTCTACCGGATCGCCGCCGAATCACTGGCCAATGTGCGCGAGCATTCCACGGCCCGCACCGCTGTCCTGTCCCTGCGCAGCGGCCGCGATGACACCGGCGAATGGGCAGAGGTCGAGGTCACCGACGACGGCAGCCCGCGGCCCGGGACCGCCGGCAGCGGCTTTGGCCTGCGCGGCATCAGGGAACGCGCCGAATTGCACCACGGGCAGGTGGACATCGGCCCGCGTTCCCCCACCGGGTGGCGGACCCGCGCGCGGCTCCGATCCCTGAACACCAACACCGTGGCCGAGGCCGCCGAAGGAGCAACACCATGAGCAGGATCCGCATCCTGGTGTGCGACGACCAGCCGCTGATCCGTTCCTCCCTGGAATTGATCCTCGGCACCGACGAGGACCTTGAGGTGGTCGGCACCGCGGCCGACGGACGGGCAGCGGTGGCTGCGGCGCTGGAGCTGCAGCCCGACGTGGTGCTCATGGACATCCAGATGCCGGAGCTCGACGGGGTCGGCGCCACCGCGCAGATCACCGCAGGCACCGACGCCAAGGTCGTCGTCCTGACCACCTTCGACCGCGACGACTACCTCTTTGCCGCGATCGACGCCGGGGCCAGCGGGTTCCTGCTGAAGAACACCGAACCCGAAGTCATCATCAGTGCCGTACACGCGGCGGCCGGCGGGCACGCGCTGCTTTCCCCCGAGGTCACGATGCGCATCATCCGGCGGGGCACCGCGGCGGCGCAACCGCAGTCCGCGCGGACCCCGTCCCCGGCGGGAGTGGCGGACCCCCACGACCAGCGGATCCTCGACGAACTGACCGCGCGGGAACGCGAAGTGCTCGTCAAGTTGGCCGGCGGTCTGTCCAATGCGGAAATCGCGACCTCGCTCTACGTCTCCGAGGCCACGGTCAAGACCCACCTGTCCAACATCCTGGCCAAGGCGGGACTGCGGGACCGGGTCCAGGCCGTGGTCTTTGCCTACCGCGCCGGGCTCATCCCTTCGATGGAGCCCTGGGCCCGGCCCTGACCCACGTCCGGGCCCGAATTTCATTCCTTTGAACGATCCTTGACGCCCATGCCGCGGCATAGATTGGAAGACAGGATCGGGCCCGCCGCGGGCCGGCGCCATGCATACCGGAGGAATCAAGAATCATGTTAGAGGTAAAAGGTCTCACCCGGCGTTTCGGGGACCGGACGGTGCTTGATGAGGTCTCGTTCTCCGTCCCGGCCAACGGCATGACGGGATTCGTCGGGGCCAACGGCGCCGGGAAGACCACCACCATGCGCATCATCATGGGCGTGCTGAAGTCCCACTCCGGGTCGGTGTACTTCAACGGCACGCAGATCGCCGATGCCGACCGGGCGCGCTTCGGCTACATGCCCGAGGAACGCGGGCTCTACCCCAAGCAGCAGGTGCTGGACCAGCTCCAATACCTGGGACAACTGCACGGCATGAGCCGCGGGGATGCCCGCACCGAGGCCCTGGACCTGCTGGACCGCTTTGGCATTGCCGACCGGACCAAGGACAAACTCGAATCCCTCTCGCTGGGCAACCAGCAACGCGTCCAGGTCGCCGCATCGCTGATGCACCACCCCACCGCACTGGTCCTGGACGAACCGTTCTCCGGGCTGGACCCGCTGGCCGTGGATTCCATGACCTCCTTGCTGGCCGAGCGCGCGGCCACCGGGGTGCCAATCCTGTTCTCCAGCCACCAGCTGGATTTGATCGACCAGCTCTGCGACAACCTGGTGGTGCTGGCAGGAGGCAAGATCGTGGCCTCCGGCACGGCTGCGGAACTGAGGGCGCGCGCCAGCGCCAAACACGTCGTGGTGACCCCGCCCGATGCCGGGTGGCTGCGCGAACAGCCAGGAGTGGGCGTCCTTGATGTCGCAGGCCCGCGGGCGCTGGTCGAGTTCGCCGACGACGCGACCGCCCAGCGCGTCCTGCGCGCCGCCGTCCAGCGCGGGGCCGTCACCGAATTCGCACCGCAACGTCCCTCGTTGGCAGAAATCTACCGGGAGGTCATCCGATGAGCACCGATCTAAACACCAAGCCGTTCACCGCCACCGCCATTTCCCCCGTTGCCGAACAGCGGGGCGCTCCGTGGCTGATCGTGACCCTGCGCGAGGTCACGGTGAAGGTCCGCGACAAGTCGTTCATAATCACCACGCTGATCACCGTCGCCCTCATCGTGGGCTCCGTGGTGTTCGCCGGGATCATGGGAGAGCGGACCACCACCGCCACGGTTGCATTCGCCGAAAACGGCAGGACCGCCAACCTTCTGGCCTCGGCCAACGAGTTGGCCGGCTCCAAGGACCAGAAGATCGAGTTGACCGCCCATCCGGTGTCTTCCGGGGACGCGGCCCTCGAAACGCTGCGCGCCAAGGATGCCGATCTGGTGCTCGCGCCCACCCCGGACGGCTACAGCCTCACCGGGATCTCCGATGTACCGGCCGACATCCAGTCGCTGCTCGCCGACGCTGCCGAGGCCCAGGCGTTGGACTTCAATGCAGGCCAACTGGGAGTCACCCCTGACGAACTGAAAGCGGGGTCGGAAGTCAGCCAGGTCCTGCTCGAGGGGAACCAGGAACGCAATTCGATGGCCATGGTCATGGGCTTCATCTTCTCGTTCCTCTTCTACATGTCCGCAATGATCTTCGGAATGCCGATCGCCAACTCCGTGGTCGAGGAAAAGCAGAACCGGGTGGTCGAGATCCTCGCCACGGCAATTCCCATCCGCCAGCTGCTCGCCGGCAAGATCCTCGGCAATTTGGTCCTTGCCATGGGCCAGCTGTGTCTCTTTGTGGGCATCGGTCTGTTGGCACTGACCATGATGCCCACGGAAATCCCGTTCATCTCGGTGGTCATTGCCACCTCCGGCTGGTTCCTGGCCTTCTTCCTGGCAGGCTTCCTGATCCTTGCCGCAGTCTGGGCGGCGCTGGGCGCGATGGCTTCGCGGACCGAGGACCTGCAGCAGTCCACCGGCCCGGTGATCATGGTGTTGGTGGCAGTGTTGTTCACCGGCATGTATGCCAAGGGCTCCCTGCTGGTCGTCGCCTCGTACATTCCAGTGGTTTCCTCGGTGGCCATGCCCATCCGCCTGCTGAGCAGCGACGTGCCGCTCTGGGAGCCCATCGCATCGCTGGCGGTTGCCATCGCGGCGGCCTGGGCCATGGTGTTGCTCGGCGAACGGATCTACCGCCGGGCCATCATGCAAACCGGATCGGCGCTGTCTTGGCGCAAGGCGCTGAAGCTCGAGGACTAAACCGAAGGGTGCACTAGGTGCGCTCGAGGCGTGCGATCCCACGATGGTGTCGCACGCCTCAAGCGTTGGCGACTCGATTCAAAACCTGCTTCTCCAGTACCAGTAGCTCGCCAATCTCGCATTCCAGAGCCCGGCAGATGGCGACGAGTGTGCTGAACCTGATGGCCTTGGCCCGGTCATTCTTCAGCACCGAAAGATTCACGATGCTCACGCCCGCCAGCTCGCCCAGGCGGGTCAACGTCATGGAGCTCTCACGCAACAGCTCGTCAAGCCGGCAATGGACTCCGCTCGTCAAATCAATTTCCTCGTTCTTGCGGCCCATCAAACCAACCCGGCGGTGTCTAGCTGCATACTGCGCCCGCGCCGCAGGACAAGCGACAGCAGGATCAAGACGACGCCGAGCGCCAGCAATGAGTGGTTCGCGTCCTGGAAACTGAACTCCGCCGAGGTCGCCAGCCAATAGCCGTCGCCGGAAGCGCCCGGGATTTCCGATCCTGAACCGGGGAATCCAAGCTCGGTGACAGCCAGGTGCGTCGAGAGCGTTTCGAGCCAGGGGGCAATCAATGCAGTGATGCCGGCCTGGGTCCCCAAGGCAAGCAGGACCCAGTGGGCCATCGTGGTGAACGGTTCGTTCTTCCACAGGCGGCGACAGATCAGGATGACGGCCGCGCAGCCGGCAATGAACAGAATGAAGTACAAGGCCTGGGCAGCAGCCAGTGCCAATCGGGGCCCCAAGAGGCCTTCGTCGCTCTCAACGATTGCAGTACCGTACGTGGCGAAGGATGTCCCGGAGACCCCGCGTAGGTCCGGAACATCACCCGGTGGCGTCGCCAGGGACGCTTCGAAAAAGAATGACCGCGTGAAGGTTTCCTCGGTGAACCACACCAAGTAAAAAACTGCCAGCAAGCCGGCTACGGCCGCAACTCCCGAAACTGTCAGGAGGAATGTCCGTCCGCCGATGTGGCCAAGTCTTTGGGCCGGGGGATCCAGGTCTCTGCTCACAATACCCACCTTAACGATTTGCGATAACAACGATAATCGTTAACCTATCGGCCGGGACGACAGCCGTCAAGCACTGTCCGGGAGCACGCAAGAGGCCCGCGACTTTCCCCCTTGCGGGGAATGCCACGGGCCTCCGTCGTTGGAGCTTGAGGTAACTAGATGACCGAATCGCTCAGGTGGTTCGGGGTGCCGAAGCGGTGCGCGGTAATGGAGACTGCCTGCTCGTGCAGGAAGGTCAGCATTTCCACTCGTCCCGCGGAAACCACGTTGTTGCCGTAGATGGCAACATCGGGCTTGCCACCGGTGGCCTCGGCCACGTCCAGGAGCGAGCCGCCGATCAGGCGGATGCGGGCCGCGGAATCCGGGCCGGTCTTGGCGGCCAGGCGTGCGGCGCGGGCGCCGAAGGCCTGGGCATCCTCAACCACGACGGTGGCGGAGGATTCGGCGAGCACGGTGCGGATTGCCGAGGGAATCTCGACCGCGGAGGACACCGTGACGCGGGATCCTGCGGCGATGCCAGCGGCAACGACGCGCAGCAGTTCGGCGATGCCGTGGCCCGAGGTCTCGTTCTCGAAGCGGACCGTCACCGGCAGGGCGCGGTAGCGGAACACGTTGCGCTCGGCGTGCAGGCCGGAGACGTCCTTGGCGGTGTTGAACTCGTTGGTCCAGGCGGTCGCATCGGAGGCAAGTGCGCCCTCGAGCCAGGAAAGGTCGGCCTCGGCGATGTCGGTTCCGCGTGCGGCGTTCAGCAGTGCGGTCGAGGTGGCCGAAAGCTGGCCGGCCTGTGCCACCGGGGCGTCTTCCCAGGAGCCCATGCCCACCAGGTAGTTCGGTCCGCCGGCCTTGGTGCCCGCACCGATGGCCGACTTCTTCCAGCCGCCGAAGGGCTGGCGCTGCACGATGGCACCGGTGATGCCGCGGTTGATGTAGAGGTTGCCGGCCTGGATGTTCTCCAGCCAGTAGGCCATCTCGCCCGAATCCAGCGAGTGCAGGCCCGAGGTCAGCCCGTAGTCGATGTCGTTGACGATGGAGACGGCCTCTTCGAGGGTCTCGGCCGTCATGACGCCGAGGATCGGGCCAAAGTACTCGGTCAGGTGGTACTCGGAACCGCGCTTGACGCCGGAGCGCACGCCCGGGCTCCACAGCTTTCCCGAGTTGTCCAGCTTCCGGGGCTCGAGGACCCACTTCTCGCCCTCGCCCAGGGTGGTCAGGCCGCGCAGCAGCTTGCCCTGGGCCGGCTCGATGACCGGGCCCATCTGCGTCTGCGGGTCCTGCGGGTAGCCGACCTTCAGCGAGCGGATGTCATCGATCAGCTGGTTGTGGAAGCGCTTGGAGTCCGCTGCCGAACCCACCAGGATCACCAGCGATGCGGCCGAGCACTTCTGGCCGGCGTGGCCGAAGGCCGAGGCGGCGACGTCCTTGGCCGCCAGGTCCAGGTCGGCGTTCGGGGTGACGATCACGGCGTTCTTGCCGCTGGTCTCGGCCAGCAGCGGCAGGTCCTTGCGGAAGGAGCGGAAGAGCTGGGCGGTCTCGTAGCCGCCGGTGAGGATCAGGCGGTCAACGGCCGGGTGCGAGACGAGCTCGGTGCCCAGGTCGCGCTCGGAGAGCTGGACCAGCTGCAGGACATCGCGCGGCACGCCGGCTTCCCACAGGGCCTCGACCATGACGGCGCCGGAGCGTGCCGCCTGGCCCGCGGGCTTGATGATGACCGAGGAACCGGCTGCCAGCGCCGACAGGGTGGAGCCTGCCGGGATGGCAACGGGGAAGTTCCACGGCGGGGTGACAACGGTCAGCTTCGAGGGAACGAAGGTGGCGCCGTCGACGTTTTCCAGGTCCAGGCCGCGCTGGGCGTAGTAGTGGGCGAAGTCGATGGCCTCGGAGACCTCGGGGTCGCCCTGGTCCAGGGTCTTGCCGCATTCGGAACCCATGACCTCGAGGAGGTCCGCGCGGCGGGCCTCGAGGGCGGCACCGGCGCGGTGCAGAATGGCGGCGCGGGCCTTGGCACCCATTGCAACCCACGAGTCGGAGGCGGCGACCGCGGTCTGGACGACCTTTTCCAGCTCGTCCTCGGTGTGGATCATGGACTGGGCGACGGAGTCGTTTCCGAGGGTCGAGCCGACCATCTTGTTCACGATCTCCCGGCCCCAGGCGCGGTTGCCCGGCAGGTCGGGGTCGGTGTCGGGGGTGTTCTCGAAGTCGAGCGTGCCGTCGGCCAGGCCGGCCAGCTTGGCCTCGATGGCGGCGGCGTCGACCACGTTGCGGTCCTGGATGCGGTGCGGGGCCGGGATGCTGTCATCCAGGTCAGCCAGGGAAGCCAGGAAGCGGTTCTTTTCGCGTTCGAACAGGGCCTCGTTCTTGTCCAGCTCGAAGACGGCGGACATGAAGTTTTCCTGGCTGGCGCCTTCTTCGAGGCGGCGGATCAGGTAGGCGATGGCCACGTCGAATTCACCCGGGTGCACGACCGGCGTGTAGAGCAGCAGGCGTCCGACGTCCTTGCGCACGGCCTCGGCCTGGCCGGTGGCCATGCCCAGCAGCATCTCGAATTCGATGCCGGCGGTGACGCCGCGGCCCTGGGCCAGCAGCCAGGCCAGGGCGACGTCGAAGAGGTTGTGGCCGGCGATGCCGATGCGCACGTTCTCCACGTGTCCCGGGCGCAGCGCGTAGTCCAGCACCGACTTGTAGGAGGTGTCCGAGTCCTGCTTGGTGTTCCAGGTGGCGACCGGCCAGCCGTGCAGGTTCGCTTCGACCTGCTCCATCGGCAGGTTGGCGCCCTTCACGACGCGCACCTTGATCGGGGCCCCGCCGGCGCCCACGCGCTTGGCGGACCATTCCTGCAGGTGGATCATCGCCGAGAGGGCGTCGGGCAGGTAGGCCTGCAGCACGATGCCGGCCTCGAGGTCGCGGAATTCTTCGCGGTCAAGGATCTGGGTGAAGACCGCGATGGTCAGGTCCAGGTCCTTGTACTCCTCCATGTCCAGGTTGATGAACTTCTTCTTGGGCGCGGAGGTGGCGGCCAGGCGGTACAGCGGGACGAGCTTCTCGATGATGTGCCCGACGGCCTCGTCGAAGGCCCAGTGGTTGTGCGGGGCCACGGTGGAGGACACCTTGATGGACACGTAGTCGACATCGTCGCGGGCCAGCAGCTTGTGGGTGCCTTCGAGGCGGCGGGCGGCCTCGCCCTCGCCGAGGATGGCCTCGCCCAGGAGGTTGACGTTGAGGTCGATGCCTTCCTTGCGGATCTTGGAGATCGAGGCACCGAGCTTCGCGTCGGTCGCGTCGATGATCAGGTGGCCGACCATCTCGCGCAGCACCTTGCGGGCGATCGGCACGACGATGCCGGGCAGGATCGGGGCCATGGTGCCGCCGAGTGCCACCGCGGACTTCATGTACCAGGGCAGGAAGGAGGGAACCTTCGGGGCCAGCGACTTGAGGTTGCGGGCCGCGACCTTCAGGTCCTCGGGGCGGATCACGCCGTCGACGAAGCCAACGGTGAAGTCCAGGCCGTTGGGGTCCTTCAACACGCCGGCGAGCTGTGCGGCGGAGGCGTCAACCGGGACCTTCGAGCCCTCGGTGAGCCAATGGCGCACCAGCTTGATGGTCTCGTCGGCCAGGTCCTGGGGGCGGACCAGGGGGGTGCCATCGGCGGCTTGGGCCGGTGGGACTACACGCACGTGCGAAGTCGATTGGGACACGGCTGCTTCTCCTAGGAAGAAAGGGTGGCTGGGGAGCTACCACTACCCATCTTGCACACGTATGGTGTCGCATTGATAGGCGGGGTTCACCAGACAGTATGACCCTTTTCATCCCTTCAGCAAAAGTGAACAAAGCCGAATGTTTTCCTTCGGTTTTCCCAATGTATCCTGGGGTGTCACCAACCACCGTGATCCGCAGGGATCACCCGGCCCACCAGGGAGCCGACCATGCTGGAAATCCGACGCCTGCGGCTGCTGCGCGAACTGAGCATCCGCGGCACCATCGCCGAGGTCTCCGACGCGCTTAGCTACAGCCCCTCCTCGATCTCCCAGCAGCTTTCGCTGCTCGAAAAGGAGACCGGCGTGAAACTGCTGCGCAAGGTCGGGCGGCGCCTGCAACTGACCCCGCAGGCCGAGGTGCTGGTGGCACACACCGACGAATTGCTTGATTCCATGGAACGGGCCGAGGCGGACCTCGCCTCCACCCAGCAGGCCGTGGCCGGCACGGTGCGCCTGGCAGTGTTCCAGACCGCGGTGCTTTCACTGATCCCCTCGGTGCTGCGCGAGCTGCGCCAGGACTTCCCCCACCTGCGCGTGGAAATGGTGCAGCACGAACCGGAAACCGCGCTTCATGAGACGTGGGCGCGGGATTTCGACCTGGTCGTGGCGGAGCAGTACCCCGGCCATGCGGCCCCGCACTATGCCACCCTGGACCGCAAGATCCTGGCCCACGACGCGATCCGCCTGGCGCTGCCGGCCCGGGACGAGGCGATGCCGGCCGAGTTCCACCATGTCACTGCCATCGAGGCCGCCGCCGGCCTGCCCTGGGTCATGGAACCGCGTGGCGCGGCCTCGCGGCACTGGGCCGAACAGGCCTGCCGCATGGCCGGGTTCGAACCCGATGTGCGCTACGAAACAGCCGACCTGCAGGCCCACGTCAGGCTGGTCGAATCCGGCAACGCCGTGGCCCTGCTGCCGGACCTGGTCTGGGCCGCCCGCAAGCGCGAGCTGCGCATCGTCGATCTGCCCGGGGCGCCGCGGCGCACCATCTTCACCTCCGTGCGCCACTCCTCGACCCAACACCCCGGGCTGGTCGCGGTCCGCAGCGCCCTGCACGCGCAGGCTGCCACTCTTCCGGCGCCGACGGACGTCGACCCGGAGGCTGTAAGTTAGGTCACAAACAGGTAACGCCGTGGTGAGAGCGGCCACACGGCATCGAATTTTCCTGTCATACTCGAGGTCGGTTGCGAACGAACGGCACGTGCCACGGGGCAGTGCAACCATGCCCCTGGCAGCAAAATACGCCGAGGATCACCCTTCCCCGGCTCGCCCAACCTTCATGAGGTCCACACCATGTCCGACTCAACATTCCAGCTGATAGCCATTGCGGTGTATCTCGCAGCAATGCTGGCCATCGGCTACTTTGCCTTCAAGCGAACCAACGACATCGACGATTACATGCTCGCCGGCCGCGGGCTCAAGCCGGGGGTCGCGGCATTGTCTGCCGGTGCCTCGGACATGTCCGGCTGGCTCCTGATGGGCCTGCCCGGCGCGATCTACCTCAACGGGCTCATCGAGGCCTGGATCGCCATCGGCCTGACCATCGGCGCGTGGTTGAACTGGAAGTTCGTCGCCCCGCGGCTGCGCTCCTACACGGCCGTGGCGCAGAACGCGATCACCATCCCGAGCTTCTTTGAAAAGCGGCTGAAGGACAACAGCCACTTCCTGCGCATCGCCGCATCGGTCATCATCCTGGCGTTCTTCACCTTCTACGTCTCCTCCGGCATGGTGGCGGCGGGCAAGTTCTTCGAGTCCTCCTTCGGCTGGAACTACTTCACCGGCCTGTTCGTGGTCGCCGGCGTCACCCTGCTCTACACGCTCTTCGGCGGATTCCTCGGCGCAACCCTCACCGACGTCGCCCAGGGCCTGCTGATGTTCGCGGCACTGATAGCCGTCCCGATTGTCGCAATCTTCCAGATGGGCAACATCGGGGACCTCGGCTCCAAGATCAAGGACGTGAACCCCGAGGCGCTGAACCTGTTCTCCAGCTTCAACACCACCAACGGGTTCCTGGCGGCAGTGGCCATCTTCTCCACCGCGGCCTGGGGCCTGGGCTACTTCGGCCAGCCGCACATCATCGTGCGCTTCATGGCCCTGCGCTCCCCGTCCGAGGCCAAGACCGCCCGCCGCATCGGCATCGGCTGGATGGTGCTCACCGCGATCGGCGCCATCGTCACCGCACTGGTCGGCATCGCCTACTTCGCAGACAGCCCGGAGAAGGAAATCACCGACCCGGAGACCGTCTTCCTGCTGCTGAGCCAGATCTTCTTCCACCCCTTCGTCGCCGGCCTGGTGCTGGCGGCGGTGCTCGCTGCCATCATGTCCACCATGTCCTCGCAGCTGATCGTGTGCTCCTCGGCCCTGGTCGAGGACCTGTACAACATTGCGGGCAAGAAGCTGAGCCCCCAGCGCGAGGTCATGCTCGGCCGCTCCGGCGTGCTCGTCGTGGCAATCGTCGCCGCGGCGCTGGCCCTGAACCGGGACTCCAGCATCCTGGATCTGGTGTCCTTCGCCTGGGCAGGCTTCGGCGCCGCCTTCGGCCCGATCGTGCTGCTGAGCCTCTACTGGCGCAAGCTCACCTCCACCGGCGCGCTTGCGGGCATGCTCACCGGTGCCGTCACGGTCTTCGTCTGGGGCAACATCGATGTGCTCTCCTCGGCAATGTACGAAATCGTTCCGGGCTTCGTGCTGAACCTCGTCGTCGCCGTGCTGGTTTCGCGTGCCACCTACAAGCACAACGCGACCATCGAGGAAGAGTTCACCGCAATGGAAAATGAAATTGAGGAAAACGCTCCCTACGTCGTTTCCTAGCCATCGCCAAACTGCGACACGGACCCCCTTCACCTGTTTCGGTGCGGGGGGTTCCTTGTGTTTGACTGGGAACGACAGATCATCAATCGCATGTACAAAGAGAGGGAGCCTCAACCCGTGAAGGCACTTTTTGATTTCAACTTCAACAGCTTTGTCACCCCGAAGCTCGTCAAGATCGTCTACATCCTGATCACCATCGGCCTGGGCATCATGTACCTGGGCTTCGTGATCGCCGCCTTCGCCACCGAGCAGCTTGCCGCGGGCTTCTTCGTGATGATCATCGTGGGCCCGCTGGTGGTCCTGATCTACCTGGCCCTGGCACGCATGGGCCTGGAATCGCTGATCGCCACGATCCGCACCGCCGAAAACACCGGTGAACTGGTCCGCCTCTCCGGCGGCAACGCACCGGGGGCCGCACCGCAGGCCGGCGGCGCCTACCCGGGCGGCCCGGCCGCTCCCCCGGCAAACCCGTACGGGAACGGCCCGCAGGCCTAGATTCGGGCAAACCACCTCGCCCAGGGGCGGTGGATCGGGAGGGCGCTCAGGCGCCGGCCGATCCACCGCCCTTGTCTTGCCCCGTGCACCAACGCCCATCCCGGCCACGGCCGCCCGGGACACACTGCAAAACGACGGTCCTTCGGCGGTAGGATCTTGGCATGCCTGAAGCTTCCGCAACCTCCCCTGCCGCGCCCGAAACCACGCCCAAGCCCGAGGTGGTGGACGACTTTGTCACCCGGAGCCACCGCACCGCCTCCGGCCTGCGCTACACCAGCACCACCGGCCGCATGGTGCTGCGCCGGGAAGAGGACGCCGAGGGGAAGACCAACGGATTCAACGCCAAGGCCGAGATCTTCCTGGTCTCCTACACCGCCGACACCGAGGAGGCCCCCGCCGCCGGGCAGGTCGCCAAGTCACGCGCCAAGAAGCCTGCCGGCCCCGTCGCGGCCAACCGCCGCCCGGTGGTGTTCGCCTTCAACGGCGGCCCCGGCTCCGCCAGCCTGTGGCTGCACATGGGGTTGCTCGGTCCGCGCATTGTCGATTCCGGGGACGTGGGAAACATGGCCGCGGCGCCCTACGGCGTCATCGACAACCCCGAGTCGCTGCTCGAACACGCTGACGTCGTGATGATCGACCCGGTGAACACCGGGTTCTCCCGCGTGGTGGCAGGCGGCACCACCGACGAGTTCCACGCCTTCGAGGCCGACCGCGACCTGGTCGCCGAGGTCATCCGGCTCTGGATCACCCGCAACCAGCGCTGGCTCTCCCCCAAGTACCTCGTCGGCGAGTCCTACGGGACCATGCGCGCGGTGGCGGTGGCCAGGCGCCTGCAGGAGGCACACGGGCTGGCCGTGAACGGGCTGGGCCTGATTTCCACGGTGCTGAACCTCTCCACCCTGGATTTCGCCCCGGGCAACGACACCCCCTACGCGCTGCACCTGCCCACCTATGCGGCGATCGCGCACTACCACGGGCGCCACGGCAACCGCCCGCTTGAGGAGGTCGTGCGCGACGCCGAGGACTACGCCTCGGGCGACTACGTGGTGGCGCTGCACCTGGGCAACCGGCTCTCCAAGCGCAAGTTCGACTCCGTGGTCAAGCACCTGGCCGAGCTCACCACGCTCTCCGAGTCCTTCATCCGGCGCACCAACCTGCGCTGGGAGTACATGGAATTCGCCACCGAGCTGCTGCGCGAAAACGGCCTGATGGTCGGGCGCATCGACGGGCGCTTCACCGGCGTCCCGCCGCGCCTGCAGGAATCGCACACCTGGGACGACCCGTCGCTGCGCGCCATCACCCCGGCCTACGCCGCGGCCATCAACCACTATGTGCGCGCGGAGCTGGGCTACGAATCCGACCTGCCCTACGAGGTGCTCACCGGCCGGGTGCACCCCTGGAGCTACGGCGGGTTCGAGGGCAGGCCGATCGACGTGACCCGGGACCTGGAGCGCCTGCTCATCGACATCCCCGACCTGCGCGTGCACGTCGACTACGGCTACCACGACGGGGCCACCCCGCACTTCGCCGCCGAGTACGTGTGGGCGCACCTGGAGGTCCCGGCCGCGGCCCGGACCCGCTTCACGCACCACTACCACGCGGCCGGGCACATGATGTACCTGGACCCGGCCGTGCGTTCCACCCAGCTCGCAGCCCTGGCCGAGTTCGTCGCCAAGGCCTAGCCGAGCGGCCCGCGGCCCCGCAAGGGGGCCTCGGGCCGCGCCGACCTTCTAGGACAGGACTGCCTGCTGCTGCACGATCTGCGGCACGTGGCGCACCGCGCCCTTGTCCGCCGACTGCGCGAAGGCCGCGTAGGCCCGCAGCGCCGGGGAGACCACGCGGTCGCGGTCCCGCGGCTGGTAGCCGATGGTGGATTCCAGCACCGCGCGGCGCCGGGCCAGCTCGTCCTCGGTGACCTCCAGGGTGATGGAGCGGGCCGGGATGTCGATGGAGATGGTGTCGCCGTTCTCCACCAGCGCGATCGCGCCGCCCGCGGCGGCCTCGGGCGAAACGTGCCCGATCGAGAGTCCCGAGGTGCCGCCGGAGAAGCGCCCGTCGGTGATCAGCGCGCACTTGGCGCCGAGGCCCAGGCCCTTGAGGAACGAGGTGGGGTAGAGCATTTCCTGCATGCCCGGTCCCCCGCGCGGACCCTCGTAGCGGATCACCACGACATCGCCGGCGACCACGGTCTTGCTCAGGATCGCGGTGACGGCATCGTCCTGGGATTCGAAGACCACCGCGGGGCCGGTGAACTTGAAGATCGACTCGTCCACGCCGGCGGTCTTCACCACGCACCCGTCCAGCGAGATGTTCCCGCGCAGCACGGCCAGGCCGCCCTCGACGGAGTGGGCGTGCTCCATCGAGTGGATGCAGCCGTTCTTGGCGTCCAGGTCAAGGGTGTCCCAGCGCTCGGACTGGGAGAAGGCCTCGGCGGAGCGCACGCAGCCGGGGGCCGCGTGGAAGAGCTCGGTGGCGGTCTCGGTGGCCTTGCCTCCGCGGATGTCCCAGTCGTCGAGCCAGGAGCGCAGGTCGGTGCTGTGCACGGAGCGGACGTTGTGGTTCAGCCGCCCGCCGCGGTCCAGCTCGCCCAGGATGGCGGGGATGCCGCCGGCGCGGTGGACGTCCTCCACCAGGTATTCGCCGTTGGGAGCGACCTTGGTCAGGCAGGGGGTGCGGCGGGAGATCTCGTCGATGTCATCGAGGGTGAAGTCCAGCTCCGCCTCCTGCGCAGCGGCCAGCAGGTGCAGGATCGTGTTGGAGGACCCGCCCATGGCGATGTCCATGGTCATGGCGTTCTCGAACGCCTCGCGGCCGGCGATGGCGCGCGGCAGCACCGACTCGTCGCCGTCGAAGTAGTAGGCCTTCGTGATCTCCACGATGGCGCGGCCGGCGTCCTCGTACAGGTCCTTGCGGGCGGTGTGCGTGGCCAGCGTGGTGCCGTTGCCCGGCAGCGCCAGGCCCAGGGCCTCGGTGAGGCAGTTCATCGAGTTGGCGGTGAACATCCCCGAGCAGGAACCACAGGTGGGGCACGCGGCCTCCTCGATGCTCAGCAGGTCCTCGTCGGAGACCGAGTCGTTCACGGCGTCCGCGATGGCGGAAATCAGGTTCAGGCGCTTGCGCACGGTGCCGTCGACCAGCACCGCGGTGCCGCCCTCCATGGGCCCGCCGGAAACAAACACGACGGGGATGTTCAGGCGCATCGCGGCCATCATCATGCCGGGGGTGATCTTGTCGCAGTTGGAGATGCAGATCAGCGCGTCGGCGCAGTGCGCGTTGACCATGTATTCGACGGAGTCGGCGATGAGGTCGCGCGAGGGCAGCGAGTAGAGCATGCCGCCGTGGCCCATGGCGATCCCGTCGTCCACGGCGATGGTGTTGAACTCGCGCGGGATTCCGCCGGCCTCGATGATCGCGTCGGAGACGATGCGCCCCACCGGCTGCAGGTGGGTGTGGCCGGGGACGAATTCGGTGAAGCTGTTGGCGACGGCAATGATCGGCTTGCCGAAGTCGGAGCCCTTGACTCCGGCGGCGCGGAGCAGGGCGCGGGCGCCGACCATGTTGCGGCCGTGGGTGACTGTTCGTGAACGTAATTCAGGCATTGGACCAGTCAACCAGCAACCCGGGCGGGGCGGAAGACGGTGCCAATACTAGTAGTGGCAGTGATAGATTTATGACAATGAGCGATGAACGCAGACGGGAATTGGGGCAGTTCCTGCGCGATCGGCGCGGCAACCTGGTCCGCGCGGAACTCGGGCTGCCGCCGATCGGACGCAACCGCACGCTGGGACTGCGCCGGGAGGAGATCGCGGCCTTCGCCGCGGTGAGCATCACCTGGTACACCTGGCTTGAGCAGGGCAGGGACATCAACGCCTCCCGGCAGGTGCTTGAATCCATCGCCCGCGTGCTCGGCCTGACCACGGCGGAGAAGTCCTACCTGCTGGCCATGGGCGGCTACACCCCCGTGCCGGCGACCGAGGTCACCCGCATCGAACAGGCGCCGGACCACCTGCAGCGCCTGCTCGACACCTTCGACTTCCCGGCCTTCGCCGTCGCCCCCGACTGGGGCATTGCGGGCTGGAACCGCGCCTACGCGGGCCTCTACGCGCGGATCGCGGACGTCGACCCGGCCGAGCGGAACCTGCTTTGGCTGATCTTCACCGACCCCCACCTGCGCCAGATGCTGCCCGACTGGGAAGAGACCTCGCGGCACTTCGTGGCCGAGTTCCGCGCCGAGGCCGGCGCCCGGCTGGGCTCCGCCGCCCACACGACGCTCCTGCAGCGGCTGGGCGAGGCCAGCGGGCAATTCGCCAAGCTCTGGGCGGACCGCGGCGTGGAGCGGTTCGCCTCCCGGCAGCGCGTCTTCCTGCACCCGCTCGCCGGCGAACTGGTCTTTGAGCAGCACCGGCTGGTGCCCTCGGATGCCCCGGAGCTTCACCTGGTGATGTACGCGCCGGTGGCCGACACCCCGACCCGGGAACGGATGCGCAAGCTGATGGCCGGGGCACCGGGCGCATAGCTTCCCGCCCCGCCCGGGCGCAGCACCCCGGTGGCCACGAGGCGTGCGTGGCGGGACAATGGGCCGCACCGCGCGGGGTGGCTAAGCTGGGACCATGGCATGGCAGCGCACGCAAACCCATTTCCTCGCACTTCCCCCCGCGACCGTGTGGGAGGTGTTGCGCGATCCGGCCCGGGCTCCCGAGTGGCACGGTTCCATCGCACGCCTGCGCCCCCACGCGGTGCCCGCACGCGCAGGGACCTTGCTGGACCTGCTGCCCGCCGGGAACATCATGGGCAGGATCCACGGTGCCACCGCGCCTCCCGCCGTGGTCACGGACGTCGAGGAAGGCACCGCCATCGGCTGGCGCCAGCCCCAGCCCGGCGGCCACCTGGAGGTTCGCTGGTCGCTGCGCGAGGTGGAGGGCGGAACCGAGCTCACCCAACGGGTGTCTGTCGCCGGATCGGCATCCGCGGTTTTCGCGCGCTTCGGCGGCCGGCCGATCGCCGAGAACTTCGCCGAAAATTGCGTCCGGCTCTATGCGCTGGCGGGCGGCGGCGTCACCCGGCAGTTGCGCGTCGTGATAACCGGGGGCCACGGGTTCCTGGGTTCCCGGGCAGCGGCGGACCTGGTGTGCCGCGGGCACGAGGTCGTGGTCCTCACCCGGGGCATTCGCGCCGGCAGCCCGTTCACCCAGGTCCTGTGGGACGGGAAGAACCAGGGCCCCTGGTCCACGACCCTGTACCGCGCCGGGCGCGAGACCGCGGTGCTGAAACCTGGCCGGGGAATTGGTGGACCTGCCTCCCACCGCGGCCAACATCGCCCGCCTGCGCAGCTCCCGCGTCGATTCCACGCGCGCGCTGGTGGATGCCTCCCGTGCCGCGCCCGCCCCGCTGGCGGCATTTCTGCAGGCCAGCACCACCGCGATTTTCGCCGATGCCGGGGAACGCCGGATCACCGAGGATTCCGCGCTGCCAACCGGCGCCGCGGCACTGCCCCAGATGACGGGCGTGGCCAGGCCATGGGAGGAGGCAGCCGCGGGCGCCAACACCGAACGGCTGAACATCCTGCGCACCTCACTGGTCTTCGAACAGGAAAGCCCCCTGGTTGACCGGCTGTCACTGCTGGCCGGCGTCGGTCTGGGCGGCCCTGTGGCCGGCGGGGAACAGTGGGTCAGCTGGATCCACCTCGCAGACTGGCTGCGCATCGTCCGCGCGGCCCTGGGCCTGGAGGGGGAATTGTCCCTCCCCGGCGGCGTGATCCACCTGGCGGCACCGCACCCGGTGCGCAACCGGGAGATGATGGCGGCATTGCGGGAGAAGATCGCACCGGGTCCCCTGCGCAGATTTTCCTTGCCGACACCCAGGCCCGTGCTGGCCGCCGGTGCCGTGGTGCTGCACACCGACCCGGCGCTGGGCACCTCCGGCCGGCACGTGACCTCCAAGGTGCTGGCGGAGGCCGGGTTCGAGTTCGAGTTCCCCGACTTCGAGGACGCATTGGGGCGGATCCTTGGCTAGCGGGCGCGTGTTGCGCCATGCAGTGATGGACTCCCCCGTCGGCCAGCTGCGAATCGTGGCCTCAGGGCACGGGATCGCCGGGATCTACATGGAAAACCACGCCCACCCGCTGGCCCCCGAGGTCCTGGGCGAGCCTCTGGCCGCGGTGGAGGCCGACCCGTTCATTGCCCAATGCGCCGCCGAGCTTGCCGAGTACTTTGCCGGGACCAGGACGTCATTTGGTGTGCCGTGCGACGCGCAGGGAACCGCGTTCCAGCAGCGGGTGTGGGCCCAACTGGCCCGGATCCCCTTTGGTGAATCCCGCAGCTACGGCCAGCTGGCCCTGGAGCTGGGAGACGAAAAGCTGACCCGGGCCGTGGGCACGGCCAACGGGCGCAACCCGATTGCGATCGTGGTTCCGTGCCACCGGGTCATTGGCGCGGACGGCGCTTTGACCGGCTACGCCGGAGGGCTGGGCGCCAAGGAATTCCTGCTGCGCCACGAGGGCATCCTGCCAGAGGCCGAGGCAACCCTCTTCTAAGGAGGGACCCGCAGGCCCGGCTCAGGCGAGGATCAGCGTGTCCAGGGACTGGCGCAGGATTTCCTGGGCCTCGGCATCCAGCCGGGGTCCGGTGATCAGCGCATCGACCTGGGAGAGCGGGACGATCTGGCACAGCCCCGTCACTCCCCACTTGGTGTGGTCGGCCACGATGACCTGCCGTGCCGCAGCCTTGATGAAGGCCTGGTTGGTCTGCGCCTCGAGCATGTTCGGCGTGGTGAACCCGTCCTCGACAGTCATGCCGTGAACGCCCAGAAAGAGCAGGTCCACGTGCAGTTGGCCCAGGGCAGAGAGGGCCAGCGGTCCCACCAGGGCATCGGAAACTGTCCGGGTCCCGCCGGTCAGGATGATGTTTTGGGTCGGGTTCGCCGCGGCGTGGAAGACCTCGGCGATCCGCGGCGAATTGGTCACCACGGTCAGGTCCTTGATGCCGGTGCATTGGGCGGCCAGCGCAAAGGTGGTGGTGCCGGAGTTCAGCGCAATGGACATGCCGGGCTTGATGAGGCCGGCCGCGGCGCGGGCAATGGCCTGTTTTTCCCCTGACTCCAGCGACAACTTGTGCGTGAATCCCGGCTCGTTGCTCGTCGGGGCGGCATCCAGCGTGGCACCTCCGTGCACCTTGACCAGCGCGCCGCGGGCGGCCAGGGCATTGAGGTCGCGGCGCACCGTCATTTCCGAGACGCCCAGCTCCGATGCCAGGGAGGTGACGCGAACCTGCTCGCGTTCGCGCAGGGCATCAAGGATGCGCTGCTGCCGGGCACCGGCCAGCATCTCTGTCATGGCGATCCGTTCGTTCGGGCGTCTGTTCGCCCTCCATGGTAGCGAAAAACGAACACATTTCGGGGAGATTTGTTCGAAGTTGCGCGAAATATGTCCCGCCGACCGTCCGCGGGCTTCCCTGGCGACCGACGGTTGAGTTGAAGGCTGACCAGCACGGATCGCCAACGGCGGAACGATCGGGCCTTTCGCGCGACGCCACTCTCCGATAGAATGTGATCGAATTTGTTTGAATTTGACTCTTTTCGCACATCACCCAGGAGACGCCGTGGAACAGAAGACTAGTCCTGCGAGCCCCGTACGCGCCGAGCTTGCCGACGGGCGTGAGCTCCTCTACTTCTTCGACGGCGGTCACGCTCCCGCCGGCTTCCTGGCCCCCCTGGACACCCGTGAGCTGCCGGACCGCCCGGCGACATCGCAGCTGCGCTACGACGCCCTGAGCGGTGAATGGATTTCCTTTGCCGCACACCGCCAAACCCGCACTCACCTGCCCGCGGCGAGCCAATGCCCGCTGTGTCCCACGCGCCCGGAAATGGCCAGTGAAATCCCGGCCGGCTCCTACGACGTCGTGGTCTTTGAAAACCGATTCCCGTCCTTCGGGCCCGAACAGCATGCAGTGGACGCCCCGGTCGAGCTCGGCGCGGCGCGCCCCTCCCACGGCCGCTGCGAGGTCATCTCCTTCGGGCCCGGGCACACCGATTCGCTGGCCTCCCTCGGAGCCCAGCGCATCCGCACCGTGATCGAGGCATGGGCCCACCGCACGCGGGAGCTGGGCCGGCTCGAGGGTGTCGCACAGGTCTTCCCCTTTGAAAACCGCGGTGCCGACATCGGCGTGACCCTGCACCATCCGCACGGGCAGCTCTACGCCTACCCCTACGTCACCCCGCGCACCGAAAACCACCTGGCGCGGGCTGCCGCACACCGAACACGCACGGGGCGCAACCTCATGGCCGACGTCCTGGACTTCGAGGTCGCCGACGGCCGTCGCGTCCTTGAACGCGGCACCCATTTCACCACCTTCGTCCCCTATGCCTCCCGCATGCCGGTCGAGATCCATCTGGTGCCGCACCGCCAGGTGGCCGACCTCGGGGAGCTCACCGGGGCCGAACGCGACGAACTCGCATCGATGTACCACCGGCTGCTCTCCAGCGTGGATGCTCTCTACCCCACACCCACGCCCTACATCGCCGGCTGGTTCCAGGCACCGAGGCACCACGAGCAGCGGGCCGAGGCGTGGCTGCACCTGCAGTTGACCTCCCCGCGGCGGGCCGAAAACAAGCTCAAGTACCTGGCCGGGTCCGAGGCCGCCATGGGGGCCTTCATCGGGGACGTCACGCCCGAAGCCACCGCCGAGTCCCTGCGCGAGGCCGCCGCCCGCCTCGAATCCCACGCCCCAGCCCTGTGAAGGACCGCGCAATGACCACCTTGGCCGACGCATTCACCGCCCTTTACGGAAACGCCCCCGAGGCCTGCTTCGCCGCGCCGGGACGGGTGAACCTCATTGGCGAGCACACCGACTACAACGAGGGGTTCGTGTTGCCCTTCGCCATCGACAAGGTGGCAGGCATCGGGCTGAGGATCCGTCCCAGGGAGTCCGGGCGGCTGCTGCGCATCGCCTCGACCCGCGGCGGACAGGTGGTCGAGGCCCAGGCCAACGGGTTGGTTCCCTCGATGGTGGCCCCCTGGGCCCGCTACGTCGCCGGGGTCTTCTGGGCGATGGAACAGCGCGGCTTCGCGCTGCCCGGCGCCGACATCCTGCTGGATTCGACGGTGCCGGTCGGTGCCGGCCTCTCGTCCTCGGCCGCCATCGAATGCGCAGTGGCGTTGGGCCTGAACGAACACCTGGGGTTGGGCCTGTCGCGCGAGGAACTCGTGCTGATCTGCCAGTTGGCGGAAAACGAGTTCGTCGGGGCGCCCACCGGCATCCTTGACCAGTCGGCGTCGCTGCTGAGCACCCCCGACCATGCCCTGTTCCTGGACTGCCGCACCCGGGATGCCCGCCAGGTCGATCTGCCGCTGGCGGCCAGCGGCCTCCAGGTCTTGGTCATTGACACCAGGGTCAGCCATTCACACGATTCGGGCGGCTACCGGGAACTGGTGCTCGCCTGCACGCGGGGTGCCCGGGAACTGGGCGTCGCCGCCCTGCGCGATGTCGGGACCGAGCGCCTGGACGAGGCCCGGGAAACGCTGGCACCGGAGATCTATCGCAGGGTCAAGCACATCGTCACCGAGAACCAGCGGGTGCTGGACACCGTCGAACTGCTCGAGAGCCGTGGACCTGCCGCCATCGGCGGGCTCCTGCTGGCCAGCCACGCCTCGATGCGCGACGACTTCGGAATCTCCTGCGTCGAATTGGACCTGGCCGTTGACACGTCCATGGCCGCGGGCGCCATCGGCGCACGCATGACCGGCGGCGGATTCGGCGGATCCGCGATCGCGCTGATCGAGGCATCGCATGCGGAGGGCGTTTCGGCAGCGGTGCGGCGCGCCTTTGCCGAGGCCGGATACATCACCCCGGAAATCTTCTCCGTGGTCCCCGGCCCCGGGGCACGGCGCCTGTGATGCCGCACCCCGCATCAGGCTCCGGGTGCCCGCTCTAGCAAGGCAGCGAGGAGGGCAGCAGGACCGGGGTCCTGGCCACCGCCCCGGCTCCGTCGGACCCGTGGTAGGCGCGGCAGACCCCGACGCCGCGGTTGGCCAGGTTGGCCTTGATCTGCCGGAGCGAGTCCGGCGCAAAGCCCTGCCACTGCATGTGCATCAGGACGGTGTCCCCCGGCCTGGCCGCCGATGCGCGGGCCACCGTGATGGACTTGGACTTCGTGCTCCAGTCCAGGGTGTCGCGCGACCAAGTCCAGATCGCCATGCCGACCCGGTCGTAGGCGCACCGCACACTCGCATCAATGGCGCCATAGGGCGGGCGTCCGAAGTTGGTGTGCACCCCGGATCCGCCAAGTTCGGCGGCGGCGGCCGAGCAGCTCAGCGGACGCAAGTCGGGATGGCTCACCGAATGGTTGATGACCCATTGCCCCTTGGCGCGGGCCAGTGAAGCCAGATCCACGCCATAACGTGACCGGAAGGATGAGAGGCAATTGCCCGTGGGGGCGAGCACCAGGCCCATGTTGTGGTCCGCGGCGTACTTGATCGTGGAGGTGAAGGAGCTGAGCGTGCGCGGACAGTCGTCAAAGGTCAATACCACCCGCGAGGTGCGGTTTGGGCCCGTGGACTGCGGCGCCGAGGGTGCCGATGTACCGGTACTGGTGGTGACGTAGGCGTTGCTGACCCATCCGGTGAGTCCCGCATAGCTGACTTTGTACCAGCCATTGGCTGCGCGGGCCAACACCTTCACGGTGGTGCCCTGTGGAATGGTCGCCAGGATCCAGTAGGCGGTGCTTGGGCCCGTGCGCAGGTTGAGGTTGGCGGTTGTTCTCACCGTGGCAGGCAGCGTGCTCGGTGTCGATGAACTCACGATGCTCACGTAGCTGTTGCTGACCCAGCCGATGTATCCGGCGTAGCTGACCTTGTACCAACCGGTGGACGCCTGGGCCAATACGTTGACCGTGGTCCCCTGCGGGATGGTCACCAGGATCCGATACGCCGTGCTCGGCCCCGTCCGCAGGTTCAGGTTCGCGGTGGTCTTGACCTTGGACGGCAACGCGGTAGCCACCATCACCGAAGTCGAAGCTGCGCCCTGTACCTGAATCACGCCCGGGGATCCGGGCGCATGAGGCGCTCCGGTTTCCGCTATCGACCCCGCTGAAATGACCAGTCCTGCTGCCAAGAAAATTCCGCAGGCGCCCCAAGCAAGATTGCTTTGTCCCCAATGCCACAGCATCTCTATTCACCCTCAATTTGCTTCCCCAAGAAGACTCTTGCGGCAAGTATGCGGCCAGCGGGCCGCCCGCGCAATCGATGTGCCAATTCGTTCCCAAATCGTGCAGAACGCCGCGTCTGCACCGACGAACGGTTACGGCTTGGCCATGCGTGCAGGCAATGGTTTCCCAGCCATTTCACGGCTTTTGGGCCTAGCGTGAAGTGGGATGGTCCGCGGGCATTCGACCCGGAGCATGCATTTGTCGCAGGGATGAGGGATTCACATGGATCGCGTTGCAATCGTCTATTACCAGCGTGATGCACTGGCCAGGCAGCGGGCCGCCGAACTGGCGGAAAAACTGCACACCCACGAGCTGCACAGCGAAATTCTCGAGGTCGCCAGCTCCTCTGCCCACGAGCTGGTGTACTTTGACGCAACGGTCCTGGTCGGTCCGCTGCGCTTTTCCCGCATGCATGGGCTGGCGTTGGCCAATGCCGTCTTCGGATTCCGGCCCGTTGCACTGCTTCTGACCGGAACCGGCGACACCGACCGCATTCTTCGCCAGCTGCCCAGGCGCATGCGCGGCGAGGTCCCGGTCTTTACCGTCGGGGATGATGGCCGTCCGCACACCGGGATCGATCCCCTGGTGACGTGGCTCCGGGCCATGATTGGCTACTCCGGATACCGGGCGGTCGGCTGAGCCGCCCGACTCGGACAACGCAAAAAGTCCCAGACGCAATGTCTGGGACCTTTTGTATTTCGTGGAGGTAAGGGGATTCGAACCCCTGACCTTCTGCATGCCATGCAGACGCGCTACCAACTGCGCCATACCCCCGAAAAGGATTGGTTTCAGGCTTTCCCGAAGGGCTGCCGAACCGAGATAATAATCTACAGCACGATGGCACCCCAACGCCAATCGATCGCGGGCCGCTGGCATTTCTCACGGCCGAAATCCCATCCGGGAACGTACCCGAAGGGCTAAAACGCGCGGAAAAATCACCCGCCCGCCATCGTAACATGACGTCAATCACAGCCCGCCGCGCAGTGCCTGGAGCCGCGGATATGCCGACATCTCGGTGAGGCGAGGGCGGCGGGGCGATGCCTGCCGCGTCGTCCTGTGCCTCCGGAACGAGGACGATTTCCGGGTGCCCCACCCCGAGTGCCGGGGAATGGATTTCGCCGAGTCTTTACAGGTCAGGCCCCGCACCAAATACCGACGCATGACAGGTTAGTAAGAAATGGCCCAGAATCTCGCTACTCTAGCAACATGGCAATACGTGGATCATACGCAAAGGGCATCGCTAAGCGCGCCGAGATTCTAGACGTCGCACTGGAGGTGTTCGCCGTCGAGGGTTACCGGGGAACATCGCTGCGCAAGGTCGCAAGCCTTTGCGACCTGTCCCTGGCCGGGGTGATGCACTACTTCGAATCCAAGGAAGACCTTCTCGTACAGATCCTGCGCGAGCGCGACGCCCGCAACGAGATCGACGGCACCATCGAGGAGCAGGAGGGGCGCCTGGCCGATGTCCTGGGGCAGGGGCACAGCGAGCCCGGCCTGATTGCACTCTTTGTCACCATGGCCGCCGCCGCCGCGGACCCGGAGCATCCCGCCGCTGCATACTTCCAGGAGCGAAATGCCCGGCTGATGCAGATTTCCGAGGAGTCCTACTACCGCGACAAGCCGCGGCCCTCGGAAGAAGAGCTCGAGTACTTCCGTGCGATGACCCGGATGGTCCTGGCGACGGCGGACGGGCTGCAGCAGCAGTGGCTGGTGGATCGATCCCTCGATGTCGTTGGCACCATGAAGCTGCTGATGGAACAGACCCACGAAGCGATGGATCGCAAGCTGGCGTCCATCCGGGCCACGCCGGGCAACGCATAGCCCGGCAACTACTGCGAGGCTACTTCCCTGCCGCCGCAAGTCGCTTGGCACGCCAGCCCGTGGCCAGGGCCAGCAGCAGGCCGACCAAGGCGAGGCCGGCGCCCAGGAACGAGGGTGCCCGATACCCCAAGCCGGCGGTGATCACGGCGGCACCCAGCCCGGCACCCAGGGCGTTTGCCACGTTCAGTGCAGAGTGGTTCAGCGACGCGGCCAGGGATTGGGCGTGCGGCGCGGAGTCCATGAGCAGCGCCTGGAGGGCGGGCACCAGAAGCGACCCGGTGCCACCGAGGATGAAGACCAGGATGAGAGCGGGGACCGCGTGGGTGGAGACCAGGCCGAACAAGGTCATGAAGACGACCATGGCGGTGGTCGCAACGTAAATGGCACCGAGGACCGACCAGTCGGCCAGGCGCCCGCCGATCAATGAACCGACGACCATGCCGATTCCGTAAAGTCCCAACACCAGCGGCACGGCCGAGATTGGCAGCCCCGTGACGTCGGTCAGGATTGGGCTGATGTAGGAATACACGGCGAAGAACCCGCCAAAGCCGACAATGCCGGTCAGCATGGCCATCCAGACCTGTCCGCTGCGCAGGGCCGAAAGTTCCCTGCGGATGCTTGCGCCGGCGTGAGCAGGGGAAAACGGCACAAACACGCGGATGGCGACCCAGGTCAACGCACCCACTATCCCGACCACCGCGAACATCCAGCGCCAGCCAAGGCTCTGGCCCAGGAAGGTCACCAGTGGTACGCCAATGACGTTGGCGACTGCGAGGCCCAGCATCACCCACGCGATGGCACGGCCGCGCATCGATGCCGGCACCAGGGTGCCCGCCAGGATGGCCGCGATGCCGAAGTACGCTCCGTGCGGGAGACCCGCCAGGAACCGGGAGACGAGCATCCATTCATAGTTCGCGGCGAAGAGCGAACTGAGGTTGGCAAGCGTGAAGAACGCCATGAGCCACAGCACCATGGTCTTGCGGGCGACCTTGGCACCCAACGCGGTCAGGATCGGGGCGCCGACGACCACGCCAAGCGCGTAGGCGGAGATCAGCAGGCCCATCCGGGCATTGCTGACGCCCAGGTCCGCGGCACCTTCCTGGAGCAGTCCCATGATGGAGAATTCCGTGGTGCCAATCCCGAACCCGCCCATGGCAAGTGCCACCACCGCCAGGAACAGTGCCCTTCCGGATAGTTGGGTGCTGTGGGCCTGCTTGCTGTTGCCCAGGACAGTTGCGTCGGAATTCACGGGTACCTTTTCAATGGTTCAGCGGTGGGTAGGCGGCAGGGTGAAGTGCATCTGGCCTCGTCGCCGCCACCTCAAGCCTACGTGGCCACCGGTGTTGGCAGGAACGATCGTGAGCACGCCCACGGCCCCGACCGTCACATCGAATCCGGCACTGGCCATGCCGAGCAGGCCGGCTTCCTGAATGCCGGACCCGGCACGCCCTCGCATGGCGCTACAGCGCCGTCAATTCGTTGTCGGAGTCCTGCAGCGTGGAGACGGGGATGTTCTTGCCGATCATGCTGCGCAGGTGGTCGTTGACGTCCCAGATGTTCACGTTCATGGCTGCGGTGATCACGCCATGGCGCAGCCAGAAGATGATGAACTCCCCCGCGGACATGTCGCCGCGCACGACCACTTCGTCGTCTGCGGCCCGGTCACCCACGTATTCCATGCCCAAATCAAATTGGTCGGTAAAGAAGTATGGCAACCAGTCGTAGGATTCGTCGCGTCCCAGGATGGTGGCCGCGGCGAGCTTGCCCTGTCGGATGGCGTTGTCCCAGTGTTCGACGCGCATGGCCCGGCCCAAGGTGGTGTTGTATGCCTCTGCGATGTCGCCGATGGCCAGGATATTCGGGTCGCTGCTGCGCAGGTGTTCATCGACAACGACGCCGGTGCCGATTTCAAGTCCGGCGGCTTCGGCCAGTTCGTTGTTGGGCACCGCACCGATGGCCAACAAGACGAAATCCGCGGGGACGTCCCCGGTTGGCGTCTGCACCACCAAACCCTTCCGGGGGTCCGAGCCGATCCCGCTGACTGCGGTCCCGAAGCGGCACTTGACTCCGTTGGCAACGTGCAGCTGCGCTACGTGGGCACCGAATTCGGTGCCCATGGCAGTCGCGAGTGGGACCCCGTCGGGGGTGATAACGGTGACTTCCACTCCGGCCGCGCGCGCCGAGGCGGCGACCTCCATGCCAATCCACCCTGCGCCGATGATGACCAGATTCTTGCCGGAAACCAATTGCTCCTTGAGCTTCCTGGAGTCCTCCAGCGACCTCAACGTGTAGACGCCGGGCAGGTCCCATCCGTCCATGTTGGCGTTGCGACCGCCCAGCCGCGAACGGCAACCGGTGGCGATGACGAGATTTTCGTAGCCCACGGTTGCCGAGCCGCGCAGCGTGACCTGCCGGGCGGCGACGTCGATGGATTCGGCCGTTGTGCCCAAGCGCAGCTCGACACCGGCGTCGGCATACCAGCCGGCGGGGAAGGGTTCGAGTTCCTGCGCGGGCTTGTTGCCCTGGAGGAACTCCTTGGACAACGGGGGCCGCTCATAGGGGACTTCGTTCTCGGAGGCGATGAGCGTAATGGGCTTGGCATAGCCGCCCTCACGCAGTGCGTGGACGCAGTGGGCCGCGGCAAGTCCGCCGCCAATCACCACGGTCCCCAATTCTTCTTGGGCTGCCGGTTCCTTCGTCGCCGATTCGCTCATGGTGTTCGTTTCCCGTCAGAATGGTGCCACCGAACAATCCGGCCAGGTCCGGAGAGTCCTTGTAGCGGTTAATATTCCTAGTTTTAGAATCTCACCTTGCACCGCCAGAGTCGAGGGAAGATGGGCAGCCGCCCACCGGCACGCGCCGGCCGATTCCAAACCCTTCCGGGTTGCACACTGGCAATCCATGGCGGAATCACAGCCGCGGTTCATGTGCCGCTCAGGACAGTGTGCGACCCTAGGTAGCGATGTCTGTATATTCTGCCCGGTCTCACGCTGCGAAAAATCCGCCGCGCCGGCGAGCGCGCGCCCACCGCTTCCTGCGTTTCCTGGTGCTTATCGGGTCTCTGGCCGGTGCCCTTCTGATGGCATTCCACTCAAGGGTTCCCGATGTCCTGGGTCTTGGCTTGCTCCTGGACAATGCCGCGCCGTGGCTGGGTTTGGTGGTTCCGGCGCTGCTCCTGCTGGCCTTGGCGTCGCGGAGCCGAACCTCCTTGGTGGTGCTGCTGGTCCCGACGTTGACGTGGCTTTTCATCTTCGGCCCGGCCATTGTCCCGTTGTCTTGGTCGGCGCCCCAACGCAGTGCCCACACGATGGTGCTCAGCAGCCAGAACATCAAGGCGGGTACCGGGGCCGCCGCGCAATCGGCGCTTGAGCTGGCCGCCGGCGGAAGCGACGTCATTGCCCTGCAGGAACTCGACGCCGGCAGCGCCCAGCGCGTCACCGCCGCCCTGGAGGAGCGTTATCCCCATCATTTCGTGGTGGGCACGGTGGGGGTTTGGAGCAAGTATCCACTCATGAATTCCCAGCCGCTCGAGCTCGGACTCGGCTGGAAGCGTGCACTGTCCACGGACGTCGACACAGACTCCGGACGTGTCCGGCTTTATGTCATCCATGCTGCCTCGGCCCGTCCGAACGACCACGTCGATCGTGACGAAATGCTGGCCCAGTTGGCAGCCGCGGTGCGAACCGATCCCCATGAAAACATGGTTGCCGTGGGTGACTTCAATGCAACCAGCACCGACCGCGCCTTCAAGAAGATCTCAACGATCCTTGAAGAACCCAACCAGGATGGCGGCTTACTTGGCTTCACCTGGCCGCGGTCGCCTTTTACCATGATGCGCCTTGACCATGTTTTGGTGCGCGGCCTGGAGGTCACCTCGAACACCAATGTCGAAGCCGGGATCAGCGACCATTTTGCCGTTCGGGCAGAGTTGAACCTTCCCGGGAAATAGGCAGGATGTTGACGGGCCCGCTCAGTCGGCCAGGCCCGTAACACGCATGGTGATGTTGATTCGTCCCGTTTCGAGCCCGCAATCGGCGGGTGCCGTTCCGGGAAGGACCTTGGTGACCCCGTGGAAGGCAAGACGAGCAGGTCCCCCGAACACGAACAGGTCCCCCGAGGCCAGCAGGATGTCCTCGTAGGGCTTGTTGCGGTTCTGCGTATTGCCGAACCGGAATTGGCAGGTGTCCCCGATGGAGATCGAGACCACCGGGGCGACCGACCGTTCGTCGCGGTCTTGGTGCATGCCCATCCTGGATTCCGCCCCGTAGTAGTTCACCAGGGCCGTGTCCGGGGTGTAGCTTTCGGCGGCTGCCGCGTCCTGGGTGGCGGCGAAGAGTGCCTTGCGGCCAAGCCGCACCATCCACTCGGGGAAGTCCAGGACGCGGTTGCCGTTGACATCGATGGCCGCGCGCGAATAGGCGTAGGGACGCCAGTGCCACCCCAGGCAGACGGTCTGGACCGACATTTCGTGGCCGCCAATCTTCGCCGCACGTGGTGGCACCGGGCCCCGTCCCCATTCTCGGAACCGCGCAACCAACCAGCGTTGTTCCTCCGGGTCCAGCCAGTCGGGAACCCAATGGGCACCGGGCGCAAGTTCCCGTCTGGGCCGGCCCAGAAAGCTCTCGGAGAAGAGGGTGCCCATGTCATCGCCTCCCGTTGCCATGGCGGCGGTGCGGGAACTTCCCGCCGCATGGTTACCGCTGCTGCCGCGTTCCCGAACCTGCTCCGGGAATCAGCTCTATGCCATCTTATGCGGGTATTCCGCAGACCTGTTTTGGAACTCCAGGATGGCCGGGTTCTGGATGACGCCGTCACGTATCTCGATGGCCCGGGCAATCGTTTCGTTTTTTTCCCAGGCCGTCGGTCCGTCCATGACCGAATTCAGGAACGGCAACAGGCCTTCGCTTATTTCCCAGCTTGCGGAATTCCACAAATAAGAGGGGCTGTGATCAACCGCGTAGTAGTTGATGTTCCGGCCAACGGTGAACATCGGCTGGGCGAAGGTCGTGGGCTTGGCCCATTCAAAACCCATTCCCTCGTCACACGAAACATCGATGATCAGGCTGCCCGGATAAAACGCCGCAAGGTCCTCGGTCTGCAGATACATCAACGGGGCGTTCGGGTCCTGCAGCGTGCAGTTCACCACGATGTCGCTTTCGGCCAGGAACGGCGCCAGCGGCAATCGTCCCTCGTCAGTGATGACCTCGCTCAGATTCGGTCCGCCGTCGTGGTCGAACTGCACCATCTGGACCGAGTGGATGGGTGAAGCGACCGCGGCGACGGAGCGACCCGTGAGGACACGCACGTCGTGGATCCCGTGGGCGCGCAAGGCCGTGACCGCTCCACGGGCGGTGGCTCCAAACCCAATGACGGTTGCCGATAGCCTGCGCCCATAGTCACCCGTCATGCCGCAGAGCTGTAGGGCGTGGATGACGGACGAGTAGCCTGCCAGCTCATTGTTCTTGTGGAACACATGAAGCCCGAAGCTGCCGTCCGTGCCCCAGTGGTTCATGGCCTCGAAGGCAATCACGTTCAGTTTCTTGTCAATGGCCAGCTGCGTCAGCGCAGTGTCCTGGACACAGTGCGGCCAGCCCCACAGCGTCTGCCCCTCATGCATTTCCATCAGATCCGAGACCTGGGGCTTGGGCAAAAGTACGATGTCACTACCGGCGATTACTTCCTGGCGGGTGGCAAATTTTGAGACGAAGGGCGCAAGCTCTTCATCGTCAATTCCGCAGGCACGCCCATAGCCGGATTCGACCGTGATACGGCTGCGGAAGCGCTCGTCAATACGTTCAAAGTGCGAAGGATGGATCGGCAAACGCCGCTCGTCAACCTTGTTGGAAGTGGCAATGACACCAAGTGTAAGTTCGTTCGTAAAGCCCATGCGTCTTGTTCTCTTCCTAGGTGGAGCAGGCCAAAATGGCCCGCCCCATAGGGCTCACGGTACACGGGATGGCTTCTCCGCAGTCCGAAAAGTCCTTGCACCGGGCCCCTGCGCCTCCGCATCGTTGGGCGTCGTCTCCATCGATGAGGGGGAAATTCCCGCGGCCGACATGGCCGTGAGTGGACTGCCGGGTTCCTGCCGTCGGCGCCCCGCCACGTCCCTATGTGACTCGGCAAGGCGCGTGGCCATGTCCGGCGACATGAAGCCCGTCGGCGCCAGTCGAGGTCGAAGATGATGGGCTCCGCCTGCCCGCACGTCGCACGAGTATCCTTCGGCAGATCGGTAGTTCATTGGTGACAGATCCACACGTGTCAGCGTCGAGGGGGCATCCGAACCGCGAGTCGGCTCGGATAGGCTCCATGGCATGGGACGACACGAAAAAACAACGATCGGCACCGCTTGGATCGTCGCCGGGGCAGGAATTGGCTGGCTGTTCAGCGGCGCGCTGAGCGGCTTGACGCTCGCCCACCAGGTCCGCCTCCCGACCCAATTCACCCGCATGTTGTTTCCCGAGACAATTTCAATGCGAACCTGGCAATCGGCCCAGCCGTGGCCGATCCTGCTTTCCCTCTTTTCAGTCCTGGCAGTGATGGCGTTTACGCTCCTGCTGCTGCGGGGAGCTGGCTTGCGTGCCGGTCGGCAACCTCTCGGATTCCTTGCCACGTGGATGGCCATCGTCCTTGCCGGCTTCGCCACGGCGACCGTGTCCTCCCTTGGCTACGTCGTTGCCTCTTGGCCTCCGGCGCGCCTTGCCTGGTTGCTGGACGGTATCCAGCCCGCTTTGCTGGCGGCCGGTTACTGGGGAATCGTCTGGGGCTGGCTGCCGGCTTTGGCGGGAGCCCTCGCCATGAAATCCGCCAAGCCGCTAGCCGACCCGAAGACCGTGCGGCGACCCGCCGATGCCATGCCGCTGCTGATCGCAGGGCTCCTCGCGGTGATACTGGTCGTCACGATCCCCGCCGCCTACACCTACACCGAAGAAACCCAGGCCCCGCAGGCTGCGCCGCCGCCGCAGGCCACTCCCTCGCCGACACCATACGGCTGGCCGAACCGGTCGGACGCCTTTCAGCCGGCCAAGGACAACTGGTGCCGGGGCGAAGACGTGTCGATCTCTTGGCACGAACCCGAGGGTGCGACGGGGCACCGAGGCATGGGTTTTGACCTGACGAATACCGGGACCGGGCCTTGCGTCGTGGAGTCCTACCCCGACATCGCCTTCAACAACGCCGACGGATGGGCCATAGAGGTGTTGGTGGTCCATGGCGGATCCTTCATGACCGACGACCCCGGGGTCTCGGCCATCACCCTACCGCCCGGCAAGAGCGCACGGGCATATCTGGGCTGGAACGCGATGGCGGCGGCCGGGGATATCCGCACCGGAACCATGCTGGTTGCACCCTATGCAGGATCGTTGCGCCACAGTTCGCCGGTGGACCTGGACATCATTGACGGCGGTGCCGTATCGGTCACCGCATGGGAGCCCGTCCCGGAACCAGCCGGTCCAAACAAGAGCACCCGCCCGAAACCGTAAGGTTCCTGCGGGTGCCATTTGTGGAGCATAGCGGAATCGAACCGCTGACCTCTTCGATGCGAACGAAGCGCTCTACCAACTGAGCTAATGCCCCGTTTTGCGGCTTGGAGCCGCAATGTTGTTAGCCTAAACCCGTGGTGGGCCACACGCAAAATCGGCGCACCACCGAGTATCTAGTCTTCGTCGCCGTCGGCGGCCCCGGCTTCGATGGATTCCCGCGCCGCCGTGTATTGGCGCTGGATGTAAGCCTCAAGTTCGCTGCGCTCCACGCGCCAGACGCCGCGTCCGCCGATCTTGATTGCCGGCAAGTCCCCGCTGCGCACCAGGGACCGCACCTGCGGCAGGTTTACGTTCAACTCGTCGGCGACATCTTCTAGGCGCATGAACCTCATGCATTGAAGGCTACCCGTTTCCCGATCCGGCGAAACTCTCCGAAGCACTTTTGTGGATAACTGCTACGCGTCACGAGGGCGGCGACGCGGGGAGGAGCGGCGAAAACAAGAGTGGTCCGCGATGACTCCAGATGCTTGGAATCTTTGCGGACCACTCTTAATGTTCGACCTGCGGCCTTGTGGGCCGGCCCGTAGCGCGGCCTGGATCCGGTCCCGCTACGGGGGTCTGCTCGCCGTAGCTTGTGACCTTGGATGAGCTTCTAACAACTACTAAAGCAACAACCGGGCATACCGTGCAACACAGTTGGGAATCACTGATCATTTTGACTAACATGGAGCGGTAGCTACCGAACAACTTGGTCAGTCTGACCGAACCTAGGCGAAGGAGCCAGAATGACGCCGGAATCGTACCAACTGGATGATACGGATAGGCGCATTCTCTTGGCCCTGGACGAGGATCCCCGGGTTCCCACCATGATGCTGGCGCAACGCTTGGGCCTGGCCCGCGGCACCGTCCAGACCCGCATGGAGCGGCTCGCGAACTCCGGCGCCTTGCGCCCGAACTCCAGCCGCGTGAAGCCTGCATCGGTTGGCCGCGGGGTCTCGGCCGTTGTCAGCGCGGAGCTCGACCAGTCACATTTGGAAGAAGCCATCGCGGCGTTGAGTCTCATTCCGGAGGTCCTCGAATGTGTCGCCCCGGCCGGAGACACCGACCTGCTGATTCGCGCCGTCGCCAAGGACCCGGATGACCTGTACCGGGTCAGCGAGGAGATCCGCCTCTGCCCGGGCATCACCCGGACCTCCACGTCGATGATCCTGCGCGACGTGATCCCGTACCGCACCACGGCCCTGCTCAATCACCTGGGCTAAGAGTCCCGCACCCGTGCCCCATGTCCCGGTGCCTGCCCGCCAGATGCCCTAGTCTGTTCTGGGCGGCGACTTGCCACCGGACCACTTCCATTTGAGGAGCACCATGGGCACCACAGGACTTACCAATATCGACGTTGCGGGCATCACCACCGAGGCAAGCCCGTTCCCCAGCGCCACCCGCGCCGGCGACTTCGTCTTCGTTTCGGGCATGGTCTCCAAGGACGAAAACAAGGTCCTGGTCGGCGAGGGCGACATCTACGCGCAAACTGTCCAGACCCTCAAGAACCTGCAGACCGTCCTGGCCGGCTTCGATCTGGGGCTCGATGCCGTGGCCACCACCACCGTTTACATCAACGACGCTTCCATGGCCGGCGAATACAACCGCGCCTGGGTCGACACCTTCGGTGGCCACCGCCCCTCGCGTGCAACCATCGTCGCACCACTGCTGGCGCCAGAGCTTCTGGTTGAGGTCCAGGCCACCGCCTGGGCCGGAAACTAGCCGATCCGGCGGTGCCCCGCCACGGGGCAACCCGGCATTAGCGCTCCACGGCCAAGCGGCCGATGACCAGGCGCATGATCTCGTTGCTGCCCTCCAGGATCTGGTGCACCCGCAGGTCGCGCACGATCTTCTCGATCCCGTATTCGGAGAGGTAGCCGTAGCCGCCGTGCAGCTGTAATGCCGTGTTGGCGGCGTTGAACCCGGCATCCGTGGCCACGCGCTTGGCCATGGCGCACAGGCGCACGGCGTCCGCCGTCCCCCGTTCCAGGGCGTCGGCGGCACGCCAGATCATGGTCCGCGCCGTTTCCAGTTCGGTCTCCATGTCGGCGATCTCGAAGAGCAGGGCCTGCTGGCCGATGAGCGGCTTTCCGAAGGCCTCGCGTTCCTTCAGGTAGGCAATGGACTTCTCCAGCGCCGCCTGGCCGCCACCGACCGAGCAGGCGCCGATGTTCACGCGGCCGCCGTTCAGGCCCTTCATGGCGATCCCGAACCCTGTCCCCTCCTCCCCCAGGCGGTTGCCCGCGGGAATCCTGACGTTGTCCATGACCACCTGGCGGGTGGGCTGGGCGTTCCAGCCCATCTTCGCCTCCAGCGCCCCGAAGGACAGTCCCGGGGTCCCGTCCGGCACAAGGAAGGCGGTGATGCCGGCGCTGCCGGTGTCAGCGGTCCGGGCCATCACGAGGTAGACGCCCGAGGACCCGGCGCCGGAAATGAATTGCTTGGTCCCGTTGAGCACGTAGGAGTCCCCGTCCAGCACCGCCCGGGTGCTCAGCGCAGCGGCGTCGGATCCGACTCCGGGCTCGGTGAGGCAATAGCTGCCCAGCATCTCCATGGTGCACAGCTGCGGAACCCAGGCCGCGCGCTGCTCGTCGTTGCCGAACTTGTCGATCATCCACACCACCATGTTGTGGATGGAGATGTAGGCGGCGATGGTCGGGTCGGCCTTGGCCAGCTCCTCGAAGATCAGGGCAGCATCCAGCCGGCTCATCCCCGAGCCCCCGAAGTCCTCCCGCACGTAGATCCCGCCCATGCCCAGGGCCCCTGCCTCGGCCAGGACGTCGACGGGGAAATGGTGGTCCCGGTCCCAGGCCGCCGCATGGGGCGCGATTTGTTCGGTGGCGAAGTCGGCCACCATCTCGATGATGGCCAACTGGTCCTCGGTGGGTTCAAACATGCTCGGCTCCTGGGTCTGTGCGGTGGGCGGATGTCGGGTTCACGGAGTGGGGGCCGGACCGGGGGCTCGGCTACTTGCCGACCTTCCCGGTCAGCGAGGCCAGGGGGCGCAGGAAGACCGGCTGGGCCAGGAACCAAACGCCCACGATCACCACGATGGACACCGCGAAGATGATGAGCCCGGCGGGACCGGCCGAATCGTTGGCCGCGTACATGTGGTTCAGGTTGCGCAGCACGCCGGTGGCCAGCACCAGGGCCACGTGCACCACGGTGAAGGCGACAAAGTAGATCATGACCGGGAAGTGCAGCGCCCGGGCGAGTTCCATGGGGTAGGCCTTGTTGAGCGCAACAGCCTTCTTGGGCCAGGCCCCGGACATCCGCAGGCCGGTGATGATCGCCAGCGGGGCCGCGATGAAGACGGTCACGAAGTAGGTCAGCACCTGCAGGGCGTTGTAGTTGACCCAGCCGTGCTCGGTCGGCCAGTTCAGCGAGAGGTACTGGAGCCCTGCGGACAGGGCGTTGGGGATGATGTCCCAGCTGGTGGGCACGATGCGCGCCCACTGGCCGGTGGCAAAGAGCACGATGACGAAGATGATGCCGTTGAGCACCCACAGGGCATCGAGGGTGAGGTGGAACCAGAGGTCCAGGCTGATGCGGTTGGGGGCGCCCTTGGTGCGGATCAGGCCCTTGTTGTTGCGCACCCAGTGTGCTGCCGGGCGGGTGACTGTGCGCACCTGCCAGCCGGTGCGCACGATCAGCACCAGGAAGAACACGTTCAGGAAGTGCTGCCAGCCCAGCCAGGCGGGGAATCCGACGGGTGTGCCGGCTGGCAGCTCGGAGTGCCCGGGGTAGGTCGCCATCCAGGTCTTGACGCCCTCAAGGGTGACCAGCCAGCGGGCGACGAAGACCGCGATGAGCAGCAGGACGATCAGCGATCCCGCGATGATGCCGGCGCGCACCCACTTGTTGGCGGATTGTTTCTTGGGGGTGGACCGTGCGGTCATCTCTGGTACCTCGTGCTAGTGGTTGGTTGGTGCATGGGGGGTGTGGCTCAGGAGCGGGACTTGAGCAGTTCGACCACCTGCGGAACCACCGTGAACACATCCCCCACGATACCCAAGTCGGCGATCTCGAAGATCGGTGCGTCTTCGTCACGGTTGATTGCCACGATGGTCTTGGCCGTTTGCATGCCGGCGCGGTGCTGGATGGCACCGGAGATGCCCAGGGCGAGGTAGAGCTGTGGGGAGACGCTCACGCCGGTTTGCCCGACCTGCGCCCCCTGGGCAATGTATCCGGCGTCGACCGCGGCGCGGGAGGCTCCGACGGCCCCGCCGAGGGCGTCGGCCAGCTGTTCGACCAGCTCAAAGTTCTCGGCGGAGCCCAGTCCGCGGCCGCCGGAGACCACGGTGGCGGCCCCGCGCAGTTCGGGCCGGGACGAGTTTTCCGGAACGTCGGCATGGGAGGTGATGCTCGCCGTGCGGGCGGTTCCCGGCTCGAGCTTCACCGCAATGAGCTCGGGGGTGGCGGGCGCGGCCTGCTCGTCGATGGCGCCCGAGCGCAGGGTGATGATCGGCAGGGAGTCGGGCACCGCAGCGTGCACGGTGTAGCTGCCGCCAAAGACCGAGTGCTCGGTGACGATCCCGGAGTCGGACAAGGTGGCGTCCACGACGTCCACCAGCACTCCCCCTCCGGTGCGCACGGCCAGGCGCGCCGCCGCTTCCCGGCCATCGACGGATGCAGCGGCAAGCACTGCCGCCGGTGCATGGGCCGCCACGGCGTCGGCAAGCGCGTCGACCAGCGGGGTGAGCAGGGTGGTGTCAGCGTCGGCCATTTCCACGGCGTGGATCTTCGCGGCGCCGAGCTCGCCGAGCCTGGCCACGGTTTCCGGCGGCAGCGCGGTCGCGGAAACGGTGACGGCGACGGGGGTGCCGAGCCGGGCGGCGACTGCCAGCAGGCCGCGCGCCGAGGCGGTGGCGTGTCCGGCGTGGGTCAGTTCAATGAGGGCAAGGATGCTGGGCATGGTGGGAACCTTTGCTAGATCAGGCGCCGGGCGGCGAGGAAGTCGACGAGTTCGGCGGCGGCATTCCCGTCATCGACGATCTTGCGGCCGGCGTTGCGCGGGGGTCGCTGCGCAAGGTCCAGCACGGTGCTGCGCACCTCGGCAGCGATGCCGAGCTCGGAGGCGGAGATCGTTGCCACCGGCTTGCGCTTGGCGCCCATGATGCCCTTGAAGTTGGGGAAGCGCGCCTCCTCGAAGCGTTCGGTGACGGTGAGGATCGCGGGATAGGACGCGACGACCTCCTGGGTGCCGAGCTCGGAGACCCGCACCCCGGTGACGGCGTCGCTTCCGATGTCGGCGGACACCAGTGAACCGAGCAACGGCAGGTCCAGGTGTTCGGCGATCATCGCCGGGATCATTCCGGCGCGGCCGTCGGTGGACTCGTTGCCGGCGATGACCAGGTCTGCCCCGGTCCCGCGCAGCGCACCTGCCAGCGCCGCGCCGGTGAGGACCGTGTCGGCCCCGGCCAGGGAGTCGTCCAGGATGTGGATGCCGGAATCGGCGCCCATGGACAGTGCCTTGCGGATGGACTTGGAGGCCTCTGTCGGTCCCATGGTGGCGACCACGACCTCGGTGGATTTGTCCCTGTCCTTGACCGTGAGGGCAAGTTCCAGGGCGCGTTCGGTGATTTCGTCAATTACCGGGTCGGCGGCCTCGCGGTCGACCTTCCCGGTGTCGGGAGACAGCCTGCGTTCCTCCGCGGTGTCCGGAACCTGCTTGATCAAAACCACGATCTTCATCCGAGTTCTCCTTGTGATGCTGGGCTTTGCACTCATTCGCGAGACTACTAGGAAGCATCGAAATTTACTAGGTCTTCCTACTAAATTTTGCCCATGAAACACCCGTGTGGGATCCCGCTTCTGCCATCGTGCAAGGCTGTGCCGACCCCAAGGGCTCCGGGAATGCCGAAGCCTCCCTGCCCGTGAACCGGGCAGGGAGGCTTCGGCCCGCAACCCGTCCTATGGCAGGGGTACATCCAGCGAGCCCTGGGCGATTTGTTCGAGCAGCCACGGGGAGAATGCGAAGGGCGTTGCCCTGGCTGCCGCCAACAGGTCAGCGGGGGCAACCCACGCGTATTCGGCAACCTCCTCCGGATTGGGCTCGAGGTCCCCGACTATCCGGGCCGCGAAAACGGGGCAGACCTCGTTTTCCACAATGCCCGAGGCGTCAACTGCCCGGTAGGCAAAGTCAGGGAGCAGCGGTCGGATCCCGCCGATGGCGGTGCCCAGTTCCTGACCGGCACGGCGGACCATTGCATCCTCGAAGGATTCGTCCGCACCGGGGTGCCCGCAAAACGAATTGGTCCACACACCCGGCCAGGTCTTCTTGCCCAGGGCGCGCCGGGTCATCAGGATCCTGCCCTCCGGGTCATAGAGGTAGCAGGAAAACGCCAGGTGCAACGGGGTGTTCGCGGTGTGCACGCTCGCCTTGGGCTCGGTGCCGATGCGGGTGCCGTCGGCCGCCAACAGCACCACAAGTTCCTCGCTCATGACTCTCTTTCATCAAAGAATGGGTTCGGGGCGGGAGACTTCCCTGCCGCCACCCCCAATTCTCCCATGCCGTTGGGGGGGCGGGTGAGGGGATTCCTTGGGGGCTTAATGAAGGCGGCTGCCCGCCCGCGACGTGAAGTCGCGATCCGGCGGGCAGCCGTCTTGCCTGGTCCCGGGGGTCACGGGTCACCTCAGGCGCTTGAGCGTTTCCCCCCTGAAGAATCCGGGGCTGCGCACGCGCATCCAGAACATGATTGCCACGCCCAGCAGCAGCACGCCCACCCCCAGGATGAACACCATGCCCAAGCCGCCGATGTTGGAGCCCGAACCGTAGTCCGGGTCCATCGAGTCGCGCGCGGTGCTCACGAACATCACCAACAGGATCAGCCCGCCCAGCAGGGGGGCCAGGAACCTGAAGAAGAAGTTGCGCACCGAGTCGAAGGCCTCGCGGCGGAAGTACCAGACGCAGGCAAGCGCCGTGACGCCGTAGTAGAAGCAGATCATCAGGCCCAGGGCGGTGATGGTGTCCCACAACGCGTTTTCGCTGAGCAGTCGGGTGATGACGTAGAAGCCCGCGGCGGCCGCGCCGGCGGTGATCGTCGCCACCGACGGGGACATAAAGCGCGGGGAGATCCTGCCGAAGGTCTCCGGCAGTGCCTTGTAGTAGCCCATGGCCAGCAAGGTGCGGGCCGGGGACACCAGGGTCGATTGCAGCGAGGCGGCCGAGGAGGAAAGGATGGCCAGGGACATCAGGATCGCAAACGGGCCCATGACGGGTCCGGCCAGGACGGCGAAGATCGATTCCTGGTTCTCCGGGTTGCCGGCGCCGAGCCCGGTCTCGCCGACCCCCGCATAGGCGATCACCGCAAGGGAAATGACCATGTAGATGCCCATGATGACAAGCACCGTGATCGTCGCGGCGCGGCCCGGCACCTTGGCCGGATTCTTGGTCTCCTCGTTCATGGTCAGGGTGACGTCCCAGCCCCAGAAGATGAAGATCGACAGGGAGATGCCGGCGGCGAAGGCGCCGAAGGATTCCACCGCGAGGGGGTTGAACCAGTCCAGCGAGATGGGTGTCGGGTCGAAGGCCGTGCCGTTTTTCACGTGGCCGAAGGCCGCGATTGCGAACCAGGCCAACACGATGAGCTGGAAGGCGACGAGCCAGTACTGGAAGGCCTTGGTGGTCTGCATGCCGCGATAGGAAATCCAGCACGCGGCGGCGATGAACACCAGGGTCGTGGGGATGTTGACCCATAGGTTCGTCGTCAGCTCGGCGATGGCGTCGTTGCCGGTGAGCTGGGCGAGCAGAATGTAGAAGAAGTCGACCGCGACCGCCGCCAGGTTGGAGAGCACGATGATGGTGGCGGCGACCAGGCCCCAGCCACCCATCCAGCCGATCCAGGGCCCGAACGCGCGGGTCGCCCAGGTGAACGAGGTGCCGGAGTCGGGCATGGCGCTGTTGAGCTCGCGGTACCCCAGGGCCACCAGGAGCATGGGCAGGAACCCGGCGATGAAGATCGCCGGGAGCTGGGTGCCCACCTCTGCGACCGTTGGCCCCAGCGCCGCGGTCAACGTGTAGGCGGGGGCAATGGACGAAATCCCGATGACGACGGCGCCGAGCACCCCGACGGTGCCCTTTGACAGTCCCTTGGCGCCCAGGCCCGATGCGGCATCCTGCGCGGGGCGGGTTTCGGTCGTTGTTTCACGACTCATGATTGGTTTCCTTCATCCAGGCGGTGCGGCAAACGACCCCGAAGGGGAACGCGCCGCACCATCATGCGGTGATTGGTGCTAGGACCGTGCCGGCCCCGTTTTGTAGTTCTTGGGAACCACCACCAGCGGAACCGGCAGGGTCCGCAACATGCGTTGGGCAGTGGAGCCCAGGAAGAGCCGGCGCTTGCGCGCCAGCCGGCTCGAACCGACGACGGCAATTTCCCCGTCTTCCCATCCCAATTCGGCAATGGCATCGTCGATGCCGGTGCCGGAGGCAATGGAGATCTCGGCTGCGACGCCCAGTTCCGCCACGACCTCGGCGACGCTTGCCCGGGCCCGGGAGATGGACTCGTCCAGGTCCGCGCCGCGTTCGTTATTGTCGTCCTGGGCCACAAGGGACACGACCCGAAGCTGCAGGTCCTGGTGGTGCGCGGCGGCAGCGGCCGCCTGCACCACCCCCTTGGCCCCGGGGCGGGTGCCCACCAGGGCGGTGACCCGGCGCAGCTGGCCGTTGGCCCTCTCCAACGAGTCAACGGCCTCGGGGGAACCCATGGCCACGGGGATCGGCGAGGCGTGCAGCAGCGCGCTGGCCACCGATCCCGGGGCAAAGAACCCTGCCATGTGGCGCTTGCGGCCGCCCAGCACGATGGCCCGTGCGCCGGTCTCCGTGGCCATGGAAATCAGGCCCTGGGCTGGGGAGCCTACCGCCCGGGCAATCACGCGGGCGCTGATGCCCGGAGGGACCAGGGCGAGCGCTTCCTTCGCCCACAGGTCGACCTTCTCGGCCAGGATGGAGCAATACCCGTGGTCGCCGCCCGGGTACACCGCGGAGAACGGCGTGCTTTCGGGCAGGACGATGGCAAGGTCAAGGTGGGCAGCGGGGCCGCCCAGCGCGGCGGCCAGGGCAATCGCCTCGGCGCCTCGGGCATCCGCGGTGTATCCAACAAGGAGGCGCATGGTGCTTAGGCGTCCAATGCCGCGAGGGTGCCGAACTTGGAGACGACACCGTCGTAGTCCTTGTCGCACTCCGTGCCGTCCACCGCGGCGACGATGCGCGCGGCAGTTCGCCGCCCCATGCGCACCGCGCCGTCGACGTGCTGGTACCCCTCGCCGGCCAAATCCGAGGAGGAGAAGTAGATCGGGCCGACGTTCTTGTTCTGGTCCGGTCCGAAGCGGAACAGGCCGCCCAGGTCGTAGCTGGTGGCGTACGCCCCGCGGGTCCATTCCTCGGCAGCGAAGTCGGAAAGGTAGAACACTTCCGGATCCAGCGCCTTGTCCCCCAGGAACCCGGCGATGCCCTGGAGAATGGCTTCCCTGCGCGCGGCCTCGTCCAGGGCAAACATGGCGTCGGCCTGGGTGTCGGAGATGAACCCGACCAGGGTGCCGGTGGATTCCCCGTGGTAGGTGTTGTCGTAGACCTCCTGCACGATCGAGGACGGACCGAAGCAGGTGCCCGAGAGCCCCTCCTCGCGCCAAAACGGAGTCTCATATACGGCATGGACCTTGATGACCAGGCCCATGGACTGGTGCTGGTGGGTCACGTGCTGGCGGCGCGGCAGCGGCGGGTTGTAGGAAATGCGCGAGTACAGGTTCGGCGGAACGGCAACGATGACCTTCTTGGCGTTGACGCTCACGTCCGCGCCGTGGGCGGTCACGCCCGAATCGGACCAGTCGAGCTTGAGCACCGGGTTGTTCAGGAAGACGTCTTCGCCCAGCCGTTCGGCCACGGCGATCGAGACGCCCTGCATGGTGCCGACGATGCGGCGGTCGAGGATGAAGTCCTCGTCGACGAGGTTGGAGAAGGATCCGGCGGAGGCGGACATCAGCAACGCCTGCAGCGCGGAGAATGTGTGGGCGGGCTTGGTGAGCATGCCGCCGGCGATGAACAGCCCGACGTTGTTGCAGGCAACCTCGTCGCCGGAAATGTTGCGCAGCCAGTGGTGGAAGGAGATCTTGTCGAGTTCTTCGGCCTGCGGGTGTTCCCACGGGGCGTCCGGGTCGACCTCGGTGGTGAGGCGATCCATTTCGGCAATGAGCCTGTTCATCTCGGCCACGGTGGACTCGGCCACCGGAAAGTCTTCCCCGGAATAGACGGTGCGGGTGCCGTCTTCGGCCAGGTAGACGGAGGCGCCTTCCTTGTGGCGTTCGAAGGTCTCGATGCCCAGTTCCTCGATCAGCGAGTACAGGCCGGTCTGGTCCGGGGAGATCCACTGGCCGCCGATCTCGATGGTGGCACCGTCCATGTTCTGGCTCCAGGTGCGGCCGCCGACGCGGTCGCGTGCCTCAAGCACTGCGACGGTCTTGCCGGCCTTACGCAGTTCGTAGGCTGCGGTCAGGCCTGAGGGACCCGCTCCGATGATGACGACGTCGCGATCCAGGGTTGTCATGGTTTCCACTTCTTTCGGTTTTTAAATGAATGGCATTCATTTACTAGACTGGTTCCATGGTAGGCCATAAAGTGCAGTATTGTGAAGTAGGCCACGTCAGGAGCGGACTTTGAACCAGGAAGCAGCAGCACAGGCCGGGGCGCCCCGTCGCCGCGCCGGCCGTCCGCGGTCGGTGGTGCTCGACCGGGACCTCATTGCCCGGGCCGCCCTGAAGCTCGTTGTGGCGGGGGGCTATTCCACCCTGACCATGTCCTCGGTGGCAAAGTCGCTGGGCGTCTCCCCGTCAGCCTTGTACAACCACGTGGAATCCAAGCAGGAACTCATGCAGTGGATCCAGGAAATCGTGATGGACGGGGTCGATTCCTCGGTCTTTGAAACACTGCCATTGGACGAGGCCCTGGCGGAATGGGCGGTGACCTACCGGGACATCTTCGCCGGACACGCGCCGCTGATTCCACTGATCGCGGTCCTGCCGGTCTCCGGCTCCCCGCGTACGCAGGAAATGTATGAAAAGGTCGCCGCGGGATTCACCCGCGCCGGCTGGAAGCAGGCCGAGATCGTCCCGGCCATCGTGGCGCTCGAATCGTTTATTTTCGGATCGGCACTCGACGCCACCGCGCCCCTGGACATCTTCGATGCGGGCGAAAATGCCGGAAAAATGCCAAGCTTCGAAAGCGCCCTGGAGGCGCAACGGGCGACGGGCCGAAACAGCGCCGACACCGCCTTCATGACCGGACTCAGGGCCATCATCGCCGGGCTCATGGACCAGGCGGAGATCACCTAGAACCGCGGCCCGGGCCCGACAGTTTCTCGCTCTTGACTTAATAAATGAGTGCACTCATAATTGAGTATGATCGTATTGTCCGATTTCGGGTAACACAAGGTGTGAGGAAACATGGCGGCCAGCTCGATCAACGGCAATCCCCGGGGCACTCCCCCGCACAACTGCCCGAGGCTCGACGGCAAGGCCCGCTGGCCGTCGCCTCCCAGATGAGCCAAGGATCGCTCCTGGAGAGAATGACGTTAGGGCCCCTACCTCCGTTATCGACGCAGCGGCAAGACATTTGCGAACTTGCTCGGTGCGAATGCTTCTCGGCTCCGGGCACGGCGCCGTGGTTCAAAAGCACATGATCCTCACCCACGAGGTCCTCACGTTCCCCGAACGCCGAACAACATCAACACCATCCAAAGACCCAACCCAGACAGGAGCCCATGCGCCATGAAAGCGTTCGTGTTCAGCCAGTACAAGCAACCTCTCCAGCAAGTAGATGTCCCAGAACCCGCCGTGGGTGACCACGATGTTCTGGTGCGGGTAGCCGCCGCCGGCGTGAACCAGCTCGATGCGAAGATCATAGAGGGCGAGTTCAAGGCGATCCTGCCCTACTCGTTGCCTCATGGGATCGGGCACGACATGGCGGGTAGCGTCATCGGCATCGGCGCGAATGTCACCGGATTCAAGATTGGCGACGAAGTCTACGCCCGGGTGGCCAAGGACCAGGTGGGGACGTTCGCCGAACGGGTGGCAGTCGCCGAGGCGGATCTGGCGTTGCGACCCACCTCCATTACCGTGGCAGAAGCAGCGTCCCTCCCGCTGGTGGCGTTGACCGCCTGGCAGGCCCTGGTAGTCAAGGGGAAGCTAAAGGCTGGCCAGAAGGTGCTGATTCACGCAGGCGCCGGAGGTGTCGGGTCATTGACGATCCAGCTGGCCAAGCACCTCGGCGCCCATGTTGCCACCACGGCCTCGGCCGCCAATGCAGACTTCGTTCGCTCCCTGGGTGCCGACGAAGTGATTGATTACCGCAGCCAGGACTTCGAGAAGGAGCTTTCCGGCTACGATCTGGTCCTTGATTCCCTGGGTGGCGAGAACCTGGAAAAGTCGCTGCGGATCCTGAGGCCCGGAGGAAAGGCGATCGGGATTTCCGGTCCACCGGATCCGGCGTTTGCGAAGGAGGCGGGACTAAACCCCCTGCTGCGACTGGTCACCACGGGACTGAGCAGCAAGATCCGCCGACAGGCCAGGAAGCTCGGCGTATCCTATGAATTCTTGTTCATGCACCCCAGCGGTGAACAGCTGCGCAAGATTTCCGCGCTCATCGATGACGGCGCCCTGCGCCCAATCGTGGGTGCGACCTTCCCCTTCACCCAGACGCCGCAGGCGGTTCAGTCGCTGTCCAAGGGCGGAATGCGCGGAAAAGTCGTCGTCGTCAACGACTGAGTGCCACCGGCCCGGATCCGGTACCGGCAACCATCTCCACCTCCATCAGCATCTTCAACAAGGAGAACCACCATGACCACCAGCAACGAGGTGGAACCGGTCATCGAGTCCTATGCCATGGCGCCGACCAAGAGCATCACCGTTGGCCGGGAAACATTCGCCTACCGGGAGCTGGGCCCCAAGGGCGGGATCCCGGTCGTCTTCTTCGTGCATTTGGCCGCCAACTTGGATAACTGGGATCCACGCATCGTTGATCCCATTGCTCGGAGTCGGCATGTAATCACTTTCGACCAGCTCGGCGTCGGCGCGTCCTCCGGGCGAGTGCGCAAAACACTCGAGGAAGCCGCCGACGACGCCTATGAATTCATCACCGCCCTCGGGTTCGAGACGATCGATGTCTTTTCCTTCTCGATGGGTGGATTCATCGCCCAGGACCTGATCGTCAAGCACCCCGATCTGGTGCGCAGGCTGGTGCTGACCGGCACCGGACCACGCGGCGGCAAGGACATCGACAAGGTCGCGGGGGTGACCTACCGCGACATCCTGCGCGCTGCACTCGCGCGTTCGGACCCGAAGGAGTTCCTTTTCTTCAACCGCGACGCTGCAGGGAAACGGGCAGGGAAGGCGTTCATTGGTCGTCTCAAGGAACGCACAGGCAACCGCGATGCCGCCATCTCCACCAAGGCACTCCAAACCCAGTTGAAGGCCATCCAAAAGTACGGGCGTTCAGAGCCATCGGATCTCTCGGTGATCACCCGGCCCACGCTGATCGCCAACGGCGACAACGACCGGATGGTCCCCACGGTTCTGTCCGAGGAACTAAACCGTCGCATCGCCGGAAGCGAGCTGATCATTTATCCGAACTCCGGGCACGGCGGCATCTTCCAGTTTCACCAGGATTTCGCTCCCATCGCCGCGAAATTCTTGGCCGCCTAAATGGCGGTGCTTCCCCTCGAAACGGATGGGCCGCACCGCAAACTTCTTCTGCAGTGCGGCCCATCCGGCGATGCGTAGACGCTATTGAATCGCCGGACCGGGCCGGGAGTCCGGGACGGCACCGTCCGGGTAGATGATCAGGCAGGTGCTCGAGGCGGTGGCCAGTACCCGGCCTTCCGCGTCCCGAATCTCGGCATCGGCGAAGGCGACCGCCTGACCGCGTCGGGTGACCCAGCCATGCGCGGTGACGGCGCCTGTTTCGGCAGTGATCGGACGCAGGAAAGAGACCTTGATTTCCAGGCTGGTGTATCCCACTCCGGCCGGAAGGGTGCTGTGCACGGCACATCCGCACACGGAGTCCAGCACCGTGGCGAAGAAACCGCCGTGAACCGATCCGATCGGGTTGTAGTGCGATTCGTCCGGCTGCGCTGTCATCACGACGTCCCCGTCGGTGACGTCCACGAACTCCAAACCGATGTGGCTGCTGATCGGCGGTGCCGCGATGCGCCCTTCGGCCATGGCGCGCAGCTGCTCGAGCCCGGTCCGCTCGAACAGCCTTGTCTTATCCGCTTCGGGGACCTGGTAATGGATCGTCCGCGAACGGTTCGCCGGTGGCGTGGGCCTTGCTGACATCGTTGGATCTCCACATGCTCGATACGGGTAATGGTTGCTCGGGCTCGGCGACTCGGCTACCGCCTAGCGCGGAAGTATGGCAGAAACCTGCGTCCTGATGGCATCGATGACCTCAACGGTGCTCCGTTGCGCATTAATGCTCGCGGCCATCGCGAGGAACATGACCGCGGAGACAACGCCTGCAAGTGTGGTCGCTTCGCTTTCACCGATGCGCTCATGCCGACCAAGGACCGCTGCGAGTGCCTCCTGGGTTTGGGCGACAATTTCCAGGGCCTCGGCATGGCGCGGTTCGGCGGGGTCACCGAAGACCATCTCACGCAGGTAGGTGCGCCCGTTCTCGACCTGCACGCGGTTGCATTCAACTACTGGCGTCAATATTGCCAGCACCGCCTCAAGCACATCTGGCGTTTTCGCGGCCGCTGCCTGCCCGCGCTCCAGCGCGAGGGCATAGTGCGCGTTCTGGACTAGCAGCAGCAATTCGCCCTTGGATTTCGCGTACAGGAACAACGTTCCGGTGCCGATGTCTGCACTCTCGGCAATCTGCTGGGTAGTGACGTCCTCGATCCCGTGCTTGGCGAACAATTCACTGGCTGCGGCGGTGATGCGCTCGAGCTTTTCCAGCTTGTTGCGTTCGCGCCGACCGAGCTGTTGGGACGGCGATGACATGTGGTGATCCTCTCGAAATAAATTATGACCGCACTCAGTTATGAGTATAGTCGTTAGTGATCGGGATCGGCATCCCGATCAGGCAATCATTATCCCACGATGAATCGGTTCTATCGGATGGCAACCAGGCACGACCGCCGCTTCCGGCCCTCCCAGTAAAGGAAACACTTACCCCATTACAACTTCATCCTTGTGGCAGCCCTTCTCCCTGGGCCGCATCCAGTTACATCACCGCCTTGCCCTGGCCCCCATGACCCGAAATCGCGCAAATGCCGACGGCACCCCGGGTGATCTGGCTGCCGAGTACTACGGACAGCGCGCCTCCCTGGGACTGCTGATCACCGAGGGAACCCAGCCGTCGGAGGACGGACAAGGGTATTTCAACACTCCGGGCATCCACACCCCCGCGCAGGTTGAAGGGTGGCGCAAGGTCACCGATGAGGTGCACGGACGCGGCGGGCACATCTTCATCCAGCTGATGCACGTGGGCCGGATATCGCATCCGGACAACACCGCGCACCGTCGGAAGGCTGTGGCTCCGTCGGCGATTGCCCCGGACGATGAGATCTTCACCCCCACCGGCCGCCAGCAGGTCCCGGTCCCGCGCGAGCTGGGCAGCGGGGAGATCGGCGGGGTCATCGAGGAGTTCCGCCACGCGGCGGCCTCGGCGATCGCAGCCGGGGCAGACGGCGTGGAGATCCATGGCGCCAATGGCTATCTCCTGCACCAATTCCTCTCCCCGAACGCCAACCAGCGCACCGACGCCTACGGCGGGTCGGTGGAAAACCGCGCTCGCTTTGTCATCGAGGTGGCCGCCGCCGTGGCCAAGGAGATCGGAGCCGACCGCACGGGCATCCGCATCTCCCCCGCCTTCCCGCTGGGCGGGCTCAACGAGGGTGGCACCGAGGCGGTGCGTGCCCAGTACCGGTACCTCGTCGGTGAACTTGCGAAGCTGAACCTGGCGTACCTGCAAGTGCATCATCTCGGCGACGACGAATTGCTGCGCTCGTTCCGCGAGCTGTGGCCAAGCGCCCTGCTGGTCCTCCGCTACGGGCGCGAGCGGGAACAGATCGCCTCCGACATCGACGCAGGGCTCTCCGATGTGGCCCCGCTGGGCCGGCTCGCCCTGGCCAACCCCGACATCGTTGAGCGCCTGCGCTCCGACGCAACGCTGAACGAGATCGTGCCAACGACCATTTATGGCGGTGGCGCCGCCGGGTACACCGACTATCCAGCACTCAGCCAATCCTGACCCCACCACCCCTGGGAAAGCGCGACTGCGCAATCCTGACGCAACAAGAGAAGGAACCTCCCCATGACCTCATTGAACGGAGCCGTGGTCCTCGTCACCGGGGCGAACGGCGGTATCGGCACCCACTTCGTACGCGAAGCCCTCGCCCGTGGAGCGGCGAAGGTCCACGCCACCGCCCGCACCCCACGGCAATGGGACGACGATCGGATTGTGCCGCTCACCCTGGATGTCACCGATCCTTCATCGATCCGGGCCGCACTGGCGGCCGCCGGGGACGTGACGGTACTGATCAACAACGCCGGCGCTTCGATCTCCACCCCGGGCATCCTTGCCCACACCGACGAGGAGATTCGCCGGAACGTTGAGACCAACTTCCTGGGCCCGCTCTTTCTCGCCCGCGCCTTCGCCCCGGTCTTGTCAGCCAAGGACAACGCGGCGATCATCGACATCCACTCGGCCTTGGCCTGGTGGGCAGTGGCGGGAATCTACTCCGCGACGAAGGCTGCCCTGTGGTCGGCCACGAACTCCCTGCGCCTGGAGCTTGCTCCGGCGGGAGTCCAGGTCCTGGGCGTGCACGTCGGATACGTGGACACCGCAATGGCCGCACACGCCACCGATCCGAAGGTGGACCCGGCAGACCTGGTGGCTACGGTCTTTGATGCACTCGAAGGCGGCGAGCACGAGGTCCTCGCGGACCAGACGTCGGTTCAGCTCAAGGCGGCCCTCAGTGCCCCCTTGGAATCGGTCTACCCACAGCTGGCCGTCAAGAATTAGCAGGAACCAGCTGTAGGTGCCCCAGGCGACGGCCGGATTGCGGGGAAGCAGGATCCCTCGTCATCCGGCCGTCGATTCCTGGCAGGTGAAGGGCACCTAGGCATCACGTTCCCGCACCGGAATGGATTTCCAGCCGGCTGCAGCACCGTCGAATCACTCCGGTGGCTGCAAGGAGCCAACGCAATGGCCCACGCGTCGGGCCGCGGAATTCGACTAACCTGTTGACATGAGCGAAACCCCCGGCAGCACCAAGAACCCCGTCCTTCAATTCTTCGCGCGGCTCTCGGCCAAGAACTGGATCGCCATCCTCGGCGCGGCCCTGGCGGTCATCTTCATCCTGCAAAACCGCCAGCGGGTCCGCATAGAATTCTTGTTCCTCGACCTTAACGCCCCGCTGCGGATCTCCCTTGGCGCGGTGCTGCTCATTGGCTGGGTCGTGGGACGCTTCTCGTTCCGCAAGCGCTGAGCCTGCGTGCCCCGCAGAGCGCAAAACCGCCCCGCCGGAAGCACCCAAGAGTGGGGTGCGGCCCGACGGGCGGCAGGGGAAAAGTTGGAGTGGCCCTAGAGCGAGGTGCCCATGACCTGCATGAGCATTTCCGGATCGCCGTAGTTGTAGACGACCCAGCTCATTCCGCCGATGAAGGCGAGGGAAGCGACGCCCCATGCGGCCGAGAGCTTGGCCATGAAGCGGATTTCCGAACGGCTGACGGGCAGGCGGTCGGCCGAGTAGTCGCCGGCGACCTTGCTGAAGCGCTCAGCCGGGGTGATCGCCGCCATGGCGTTCAGGCTCACCAGGAAGTTGGAGGCGGTGTCGATGCTGCCGTCGATCAGGCGGGCGCGGGTCAGGTTGTTCTTGCGGTCCTGGGTCATTTCAGCAATGTTGGACCCATGGCGGGCCAACAGGATGTCTTCGCCAAGTGGCATTGTTCGACGCGCCAACCGCATTGCCTACCCCTTTATAATCTTCCAGCGGGGAAGCCGACACCCGCAATCATCTCAATCGTTACAACATTGAGATTACGTGCGAATTATCGACGAAAGCGCTAATAAGCACTTTCGGTTGGCAAGCTCACAGGGGTCTGTGGCCTGGGCCGCCCTATTCCCGTGGCGCCGCGCACATCCGCCGCTCAGCGCGTGGCGAAGTGCACGATCACGCCGATCATCCAGACCGACGAGGCCATGGCCGCGCAGCCGAATTCGACGAGGACGCCCAGACCCATGGCCTTGAGTGCGGAACCCGAGGAGCGCAGCGCCGCCCGGAAATCCTTGCGACGCCCATATTCACCCAGCACCAACCCCACGGCAAAGCCGATGAAGAGCCCGAGCACGGGGATCAGGAACATGCCCACGACCGCCAGCGCGATGGCAAGGGCAATGGAGCCGCGCGGGATCTTCTGCTGCTTGAGGTTCCTGCCGGTCAGCACCGTCGAGGCGCCCCAGCCGGCAAGCGCAAGGGCCATCCCGATGGCGGCGCACCACCAGGCGGCAGGGCCGCCCAGGATCCAGCCCCAGGCCAGCAGCGTGCCGATGGCAAGCAGGCTTCCAGGGAGCACGGGGACGATGGTTCCCACGACGGCAACGGCCAACAACAGGCCGGCGACGACGGTGGTGATGATTTGGATATCCACGAGTGCAAGTCTGACATCCGTTTGGCCCCGTCGGGCGGGGCGCGCCGGTCAAGCGTGCGCGGCCGGCTCAGTCGTCGACAATGGCCCAGCTGCCGGCGGGTTTGTATTCGCTGTCGAAGATGTCTTCCCCGGCGCCGGGTTCCATGGGGTAGTTCTTGAGGTTTCCGGCCCAGTAGCGCAACGCCCGTCCGAGCTCGGCCTCGGGGTCCAGCTTCATCGCCTCGGTGTTCATGTCGACTTCGAAAATGAATCTCATGTCCCACATCCCTTGCTCAGTGCGACGCCATCCCGTGGCGCCACGCCCTGTAGTTTTCCCATCCTAGGCTCGCGGCGATCCGATGTGCCACGGCGAACCGCGCGGCCGGGAAACAACGCGCGGGAAAACCCGTTGCGAAAGATTGTTGAACAATCTGCGTTCATAGTGCATTCTTAAGGGACAACAACACGAGACGGGGGTCACAAATGCCTTACATCGACCTGAATTCCGACGTCGGGGAATCCTTCGGCAACTGGGTGATGGGCGACGACGCCGCAATCTTCACCTCCGTATCCTCGGCAAACGTTGCCTGTGGATTCCACGCGGGGGACCCCAGCGTCATAGCCCAGACCTGCCGCGACGCCGTCGCCGCGAACGTCACCATCGGTGCGCACGTGGGCTACCGGGACCTGGCCGGCTTTGGCCGCCGCTTCCTGGACTGCTCCCCCACCGAACTGGCCGACGACGTGCTCTACCAGCTCGGTGCCCTCGAGGCCCTGGCCCGCGCTGCAGGCTCGGGCATCAAATACGTCAAGCCGCACGGCGCCCTCTACAACACCATCGTGCACCACGAGGCCCACGCCCAGGCAGTCGTCGACGCCATCCGCGCCTTCGGCTCGGACCTGCCCGTGCTGCTGCTGCCCGGTTCCGTCGCCCTGGCCAAGGCGCAGGCCGCGGGCCTGCGCCCGGTTGCCGAGGCCTTTGCCGACAGGAACTACAACCCCGACGGGACCCTGGTTTCGCGCCGCGAGGCGAACGCCGTGCTGCACGACCCCGCACAGGTCACCGCGAACATGATCCGCCTGGCCACCGAAGGCACCATCGTTGCGGTCGACGGCTCCGTGATCCCGATGGACGCCGAGAGCATCTGCGTGCACGGCGACACCGCCGGTGCGGTTGCCATGGCCGCGGCAGTGCGTGCAGGGCTGGAATCCGCCGGCGTGTCGATCAAGAGCTTCGCATGAGCGTGACAGCGACGCGCTTTGCCGGAACCCGGTCGGTGCTTGTCGAGCTCTCCGACCTCGACTCCGTGCTGGCCCTCGACGCCCTGCTGGAGGCTTCTCCGCTGCCCGGACAACTTGACGTGCTTGCAGCGGCCTCCACCGTCTTCATCAAGGCCGATTCCTGGGCCAGCGCCCGGAGGATCGCCGCCGCCATTCCCGCCCTCGAGCTGGGCACGGCGCCGGAAAACGCCGGTTCCCTGGTCACCGTCGACGTGCACTACGACGGCGAGGACCTGGCAGAGGTCGCCAAGCTCACCGGCCTGAGCATCGAGTCGGTCATCAATGCCCACACCTCGCAGACCTGGCGCGCGGCCTTTGGCGGCTTCGCCCCTGGCTTCGCCTACCTGCTCGGCGAGAACCGTACCCTGAACGTGCCGCGGCGCGACACCCCGCGCAAGGTCGTGCCCTCGGGCGCCGTGGCCCTGGCCGGGGACTATTCGGCCGTCTACCCCCGCCAATCCCCCGGCGGCTGGCAGCTGATCGGGCACACCGACGCGGTGCTCTGGGACCTGGATCGGGAGAACCCCGCGCTGATCCGCCCGCAGGACCGCGTGCAATTCACCGCCTCGCACACCGCGCTGAAGCTTTCCTCCCGCACCGCCGCCGCCCCCGCGCACGCGGCACCCAAGGCCGCTGCCGGGCACCTGGAAATCCTGGATCCCGGGTTGCAATCCCTCATCCAGGACCTGGGCCGCCCGGGCCTGGGCAACCTCGGGGTCTCCGCCGCCGGGGCCGCCGACAGCTCCTCCGCCCGTGCCGCCAACCGCCTGGTGGGCAACGCCGCGGAGGCGGCGGTCATCGAAAACCTCCTGGGCTCGCTGGTCCTGCGCGCCCGTGGCGACGCGGTCCTGTCCGTCACCGGCGCGCACGCGCGGCTGTTGATCACCCCCGTGGAGGAGGACAACTTCCACGACGAGGAGCGCGCGCCTCAGATGAACGCGCCCTTTGCCCTGCTCGACGGGGAAACGCTCACGCTTCTCCCCTCGGGCGCCGGGCTGCGCAGCTACCTGGGCGTGCGCGGCGGCATCGACGTCGACCCCGTGCTCGGCTCGCGCTCCACCGACTCCATGTCGGGCATCGGCCCCGCCCCGCTCGCACCCGGGACCCTGCTGCCGGTCGGCACCGTCACCGGATCCCACGTGGTCGGAAACCCCGAGCCCTCCACGCTGCCGGTTCCCGACGCACACGGCATCTACACGCTGCGCATCAGCTCCGGCCCCCGCGAGGACTGGTTCGGCGAGGCCGGGCTGCGGCAGCTGACCGGCCAAACCTGGAGCGTCTCGGCCGAGTCCAACCGCGTCGGCGTCCGCCTGGCCCTGCCCGAGGGCTCCTCGCCGCTGACACGCATCCGCACCGGGGAACTGTCTTCCGAAGGGGTTGCGATCGGCGCGCTGCAGGTTCCCCCCTCCGGCCTGCCCGTGCTCTTCCTGGCCGACCACCCGGTCACCGGCGGCTACCCGGTCATTGCCGGGGTCATCGCCGAGGACCTGCCGGCCGCGGCCCAGCTGCCCCCGGGCTCGCAGCTTCGCTTTGAACTGGTCGACCCGCTCACCCAAAACCCACATGCTCCCCGGGCCGCCGGCGCCCCAAGCCACGAAGGAAACACCCCATGAAGAAAGTCCTGATCGCCAACCGCGGGGAAATCGCCGTCCGCATCGCCCGCGCCTGCGCGGATGCCTCGCTGGTGTCCGTGGCCGTGTACTCCGACCCGGACGCGGATGCGCTGCACGTGCGCCGCGCCGACGAGGCATGGGCCCTGCACGGATCCAGCGGTTCCGAGACCTACCTGGACATGGCCAAGATCCTTGACATCGCCGCCCGCTCCGGCGCCGATGCGGTGCACCCCGGCTATGGCTTCCTTTCCGAGAACGCCAACTTCGCCCAGGCCGTCATGGACGCCGGGCTCACCTGGATCGGCCCTTCCCCCGAGTCCATCCGCGCGCTGGGCAACAAGGTCACCGCCCGCGAAATCGCGGTGCGGGCCAACGCCCCGCTGGTGCCGGGCACCGACGGCCCAGTTGCCTCGGGTGCCGAGGTGCGCGCCTTCGCCCAGGAATTCGGCCTGCCGGTGGCCATCAAGGCGGCCTTCGGCGGCGGCGGGCGCGGCATCAAGATCGTGCGCAACTTCGAGGAAATCGACGACGCCTTCGAATCGGCCGTACGCGAGGCCACCGTGGCCTTCGGCCGCGGCGAGTGCTTCGTCGAGCGCTTCCTGGACAAGCCCCGCCACGTCGAGGCCCAGGTCCTCGCCGACACCCACGGCAACGTCGTGGTGGTGGGCACCCGCGACTGCTCGCTGCAGCGCCGCCACCAGAAGCTGGTCGAGGAGGCCCCTGCCCCGTTCCTGACCGATGCGCAACGCGCCTCCATCCATGCCTCGGCCAAGGCCATCTGCCGCGAGGCCGGCTACCATGGCGCCGGAACCGTCGAATACCTCGTCGCCCCCGACGGACTGATTTCCTTCCTCGAGGTCAACACCCGGTTGCAGGTCGAGCACCCCATCACCGAGGAAACCACCGGCGTGGACCTGGTCGCCGAACAGTTCCGGATCGCCGCCGGGGAGCCCATCAGCCTCACCGAGGATCCTGCCCCGATTGGCCACTCCTTCGAGTTCCGGCTCAACGCCGAGGACCCTGCCCGCGGTTTCCTGCCCGGCCCCGGCCGCATCACCGCCTTCGAGGCCCCGACCGGTGCCGGCATCCGCGTGGACTCGGGGGTGCGCACCAACTCGGTGATCCCCTCGCACTACGACTCGCTGATGGCCAAGCTGATCGTCACCGGCGCCACCCGCGCCCAGGCGCTGCGCCGCGCCAAGGTGGCCCTGGACGAAATGGTCATCGCCGGGGTGCCTTCCGTGCTGCCGTTCCACCGCGCGGTGGTGCGCAACGCCGACTTCACCAACAATGAGCGCTACGGGGTGTACACCACCTGGATCGAATCCGAGTTCGCCGAGGCACTGGCCTCCAGCCCGGAGATCGCCGCGGCCGAGCCAAACGCCGAGCGTGAGACCCTGACCATCGAGGTCGACGGCAAGGCCATGGACATCGGCCTGCCGGCATCCCTGGTCGAGGCCATCCGACACGGCCGAAACGGCGTGGCCATGGATGTCGCTGCCGAAAACGTCGCGGCAGCCTCGGACGCCGCTTCGCTGTTGGCGCCGATGAACGGAAACCTGGTCAAGTGGGTGCTCGACGACGGTGCCGCCGTGGCCGAGGGCGACACCGTGGCGGTGCTGGAGGCCATGAAGATGGAATCGAACATCACCGCCCACCGTGCCGGGACGTTCACCCGCGGCTCCCAGGAGCCGGGAACCGCCATTGGCCGCGGCGAAGCACTCGGGGCCATCGCTTAATGCTTGGGGCTGTCGGGACTGCCTTGGATTAGATTGAAAGGATGCCAGTGAACGCCATGATGTCCGCACTTCCCCTGGCCGAGGGGTCAACCCACGCACACACCGGCGCGTGGGTTGCCGCAGTGCTCCGCTCACGCATTGCCGAGGGGCAGTTGCTCCCCGGCGCGAAGCTCTCCGAGCAGGCCCTCTCCGATGCGCTGGGGGTTTCGCGCAACACCCTGCGCGAGGCCTTCGCGGTCCTTGACCACGAGCTGGTTATCACCCGGATCCCCAACCGCGGCGTCTTCGTCACCTCCCCCGGGCCCGAGGGCGTGCGGGAGATTTACGGGGTGCGGCGCATGATCGAGCCCGCGGCCGTCCTGTGGGGCCCCGATCTGGACGTCGAGGCCCTGGCCGCGGTCATCGTGGACGCGCGCAAGGCCCTGGCGGCCGGCGACATTGCCCGGATGGCCGATGCCAACCAGTGCTTCCATGAGCAACTGGTCCGCGCCACCGGCAGCCAGCACCTGCAGGAACTCATGACCAAGGTCCTGGCGCAGATGCGCCTGGTCTTCCACGCCATGGGCGATGCGCCGGATTTCCACTCGCACTATGTGGAACTGAATGCCGGCCTAGTCCGGCTCCTGGCCGAGGGCAAGCGCGAGGAGGCTGCGGAGTCCCTGCGCGGCTACCTTGACCGGGCCGAGGCCGAATTGCTGGCCCACCTGGCCGACGACGAGTAAAGCCAAGCCACTCCGCCGGCCGGGCGGAGCTACATGTTCGTGGTGACCTTGGCGTCCTTGCGCAGCACCGCGACGTAGTCCTTCACGGCGGCGCCTTCCTTTTGGAGCTTGAGCTGCTGTTCGAGCTCGGGCTTGATCTTCTTGAAGGTGGGAGCCTCCGGCGCCTTGGCTTCGGCGGTTCCCTGGCCCTTGTACTGCTCAAGCACGACTTGGTAGGCGTCCTTGAGTTCCTTGTCTGTGGGCTTGAAGTCCCCGACTTCCCGGGAGATCAGCCGCCCCACCTCAAGCTGGGTCTTCAGTTGGATGCGCACCGCATCCTCGTTCAGGCCCTGCTTGTCCATGGAGGCCAGGAATTCCTTGGAATTCATGCCATTGGTCTTGGCCACGTCGGCCAGTGCCTGGTCGAGGTCCTTGGCCGTGGCGAAGATCTTTTTCTTCTTCGCCTGCTGAATCAGCAGCTCGGTGTTCACCAGGCCTTCGGCCGTCTGCGCGCGCAGCTGCGCCTGGTCCAGTTCCTGGCCGGAAAGTTGCGCCTGCTGCACCATCTGGGGGAACTGGCCCTCATAGATCCGGATGAAATCGGCCTTGGTGATCTTCTCGCCGTTGACCTCGGCAATGATCTCCGGGATCCCGGAGACATCCGGCGTCGGGTCCGCGGCTTCCGAAGGTGCCCCTTCGGCGGCAGGGGCGCTGGCTTCGGCCGGGGCCCCGGGTTCGTCCGCTGCACTACAGCCGGTCATGAGCGCCAGCGAGGCGATCAGGGACATGGAAACGATCCACTTCTTCTGCAACATAAACTCCCAGCGATTGAAACAACCCTTGGAACCCTAACAGGCGAAACCGGGCGGCCGCTGGACATCCCCTTGGGGTGCGTGCGGCGATATGGCCGGCACACGCACCCCAAGGCGATGGCTGGGCTGACCTGTGGCCGGAGCTGCCCGCCGAGGCTAGCTGGTCTTGTGCCCGCGAACCTTCACGGCCGGATCCGATTCGACCCGCTCGAGCAACGGCGGCAGGTACTTGCGTGAGTTCACCACGATGAAGGCCAACGACGCCAGACACAAGGCCAGCATCCCTGCCATGATCCAGGCGGTCTGGATCCACTGCGCGGCGACGGCCACCACCGTGGGGGCCAGGAATCCCACGTAGGCCAGGGTGTAGAAGAACCCCGTGAGCTTGCCCAGTTCGTGTGCCGCGGCCAGGCGCTGGATTTCCAGGAGCCCTCCGACCATGAGCAATCCATTGGCCGAGCCCAGGATTGCGGAGGCGACCAGGCCCAGCGCGGGGCTGGCCGCGAGGATCGCAACGAGCACGGTCGCCAGCCCCAGAAACGCGGTGATCGTTCCGGTCAGCAGCGAGCGCGCATTGCGGACGGTGTCCAGCCTGCGGGCCAGCGGCTGGATCAGCACGCTGCAGCCCAGGGTGACGGCGACGGCCGCGGTGGCGTACGCGAGCCGCCCCTCCCCCAAGCCGGGGATGACCGCCGGGACGACGGCAAAGCCGGTGGTGCCCGCGGCAAAAACCCACAGGGCTGCCGGGGCTACCACCCTCCGGAAGCGCTTGCCTGCCTCCGGACGCGGAGGCGGTGAGGCAACGGGCATACCCTGGGCAGGGGCCCCGGGGCGGGTCTCGGGCAGTCTGGACACCACGACGAGCAGCGGGATGCACAAGAGAATATGCAGCGCGTAGGGCAGGATCGCCGGGGCGGGGGCATGTCCGGCCAGCAACCCGCCGGCGACCGGCCCAAGCCAGAAGCCGGCGCTGGTGAGCAGCGAGGCGCGTCGGGCACCCGATCCCGCAGCGGAGTGCAGGTCCCACGGCGCCTGGGAGAGTTCCTTGACCCAGCTGGTGGCCGCCGCCATGGCCAGCCCCGTGGCAATGCCTGCCATGAACCTTCCGGCGAACAGCGGCGCGGTGCCGATGACCGACCCCATCATGGCCACGTTGGCGGTCATGGACAGGGCGACGGCAAAGAGCGTGACGGGCTTGCGGCCGATCCTGTCCGAGTGCCGGCCGCCCCAGAGCAGCGCCGGAACCAGTCCCACGACATAGATGCCGAGCATCGAGGTGACCATGACCTCGGAGAAGCCGTGTTCCTGACGGTAGAACACCAGCAGGGAAACGAATTGGTTGGCGCCCCAGCCCACCATCATCAGGCTCAGGGCAGCGGGGAACCAATGCTTCCGCTGGTCGGTTGTGACGCTCACGTTCCTGTCCTTCTGATCATTCATTGGCTGCGTCTCGCGCGGGCCTCCGGCACTCGATCGCGAGCGCTTCAACGACCAGTCTGCCACGGCTCCGGAGGCGGTGACCGATCCGTGACTTGCCACTCAACGCGGCAACCGCCCCGGCGTGCACGCGGGGAGGCAGGGGCCCGGGAGACTATTCTTGATCGACCACCGACAGGAGCCAAGACCATGAAGTTGCCCGTTGCCGAATTGCACATCCACCTCGAAGGGACGCTGGAGCCCGAGGCCATCCTGCGCCTGGCCGCGCAGAACGGCGTCACGCTGCCGTGGCCATCCCTGGAACAGCTGAGGGAGCAGTACGACTTCAGCAATCTCCAGTCGTTCCTCGACCTGTTCTACACCAACCTTGCGGTGCTGCGGACCCGGGCCGATTTCCACGAGATCACGCTCGCCTACCTGCGCCGGGCCGAGGCCGCCGGAGTGCGGCATGTCGAGTTGTTCTTCGACCCGCAGGCACACCTGGAACGCGGGATCGGTCTGGGCGAGGTCGTCGGTGGCATCCGCGAGGCACTGCACGAGGGCGAGAAACGCTTCGGCATCACGCACAAGCTCATCGCCTGCTTCTGGCGCCACGCGCCGGCCGCCTCGGCCATGGAGATCCTGCGCACGCTTATCGCCGAGGGACACGATGTCGACGGCATCGGGCTGGATTCCTCGGAACTGGGCTATCCGCCCGCCCTGTTCCGGGAGGTCTTTGACTATGCGCGCGACCACGGACTGCATGTGGTGGCCCACGCCGGGGAGGAGGGACCGCCGGAATACATCGTCCAGGCCCTTGACCTGCTCAAGGTTGAACGCATCGACCACGGTATCCGCTGTCTGGAGGACCCTACCCTGGTCGAACGGCTGGTGGCGGAGCAGATGCCGCTGACCGTCTGCCCGCTCTCAAATGTGCGGCTGCGCACCGTGGACACCATGGCCGACCATCCGCTGCGGCAGATGCTGGAGGCGGGCCTGAAGGTATCGATCCACTCGGATGACCCCGCCTACTTCGGCGGGTACCTGGACGCGAATTTCGCCGCCGTCATCGGGCAGTTCGAGCTGAGCCGAGAGGAGCAGGCGGTGCTGGCGCGGAACTCGATCGAGTCGTCCTTCCTGGAGGAGCCGGCCAAGTCGCGCTTGTGCGCCGAGGTGGACCTCTGGCTGTCGGCCGAGGGACGGGACCTGTAGGCAACCGTTAGAGGAGCCAAGGAAGCGCCCGTTTTGGGGGGAACGGGCACTTCCTTGGCGGAGGATCACGCCGGGGTTCGGGGGGCGAACCAGGACGCGATTCTCACGGGCGTCGACGATGGGATGGTACTCCCGGCAACGGCCCTTTTGGGCGCCAGGGAAGTCCCTGCATGGGGGAGGAGGATATTCCCAGGCGGATCGAGGTCCACGAACCGGTCCCGCGGGACCAGGCTCGTGGAGGGGATGGGGGTTCCTAGGGAACCAGGTAGTTGCTGTCGCGGGCGTCGGTGATGAGCATGTGCCCCGGCGCGTGGCCGATGGCCAGCGCGGGCCTGGACTCCATGACCGCCGCCTGCGGCGTGACCCCGCAGGCCCAGAACACCGGGATGTGCCCGGCCGGGATTTCCACGGCGTCCCCGAAGTCCGGTGCGGAGAGGTCGGTGATGCCCAGCTCCCCGGGGTTGCCGATGTGCACCGGTGCCCCGTGCACCGCCGGGTAGCGCGAGGTGATGCGCACGGCGTCGGCGACCTGCGAGGCGGGGATGGGGCGCATCGACACCACCATGGGCCCTGACATGGAGCCGGCCGAGGCGCTGCGGATGTTCGTCTTGAACATCGGCACATTCACGCCCTGGTCGATGTGGGCGATTTTGATGCCGCCCTCCATCAGGGCGGTCTCGAAGGTGAACGAGCAGCCGACGATGAACGTCACCAGGTCATCGCGCCAGTACTCGGACAGGTCCGTGGGTTCGGCGACCTTCACGCCGTTTTCGTAGACCATGTACTTCGGCACGTCGGTGCGGATGTCCCCGCCCTTCAGCAGGTCCCCGCTGGTCTCCCCCGCGTCCAGCACGCCCAGGATCGGGCAGGACTTGGGGTTGCGCTGGGCGAAGAGCAACACGTCAAAGGCCTGGTCCCTGGGCACGATGATCAGGTTGGCCTGGGCGTAGCCGAGGGAGAAGCCGGCGGTCGGAACCGCCAATCCGTTGCGGAACAGTTCACGTGCCTGGGCCGGTGACAGCGTTGCGCGCTCCCCTGCCCCGGTCGATGGCGAATTGGCGGGTGTCATGGCTGCTGGCGTCCTTTCGAAGGGCGGATTGAAGGGCAAGGTGTTGCCGGGGAGGGTGGGGTACGCGGGTCAGGCCCAGAGCTTGGACAGGCCGGCCAGGGAGTTCCAGCCGAGGAAGAGCGTCAGCAGCCAGGTCACGACACCGATGATCAGCAGCCACTTGGGGTACACGTAGCCCTGCAGCAGGTCGCGGCGGCGCCAGGCGGCATAGAGCAGGACCGCGAAGCCGACGGGCAGGATCAGACCGTTGAAGGCGCCGGCGAAGATCAGCAGCGTCTGCGGCGCCTGGCCCAGGAACATGTAGATGACCGCGCATACGCCGATGAACGCGACGGTGAGCAGGTTGCGGGTGCGTTCCGGGGTGGTGGACTTCGTGATGAAGGAAACCGAGGTGTAAGCGGCACCGATGACGCTGGTCAGGGCGGCGGCCCAGAGGATCACGCCGAAGGACCGCATGCCGATGTCGCCGGCGGCGATGCCAAAGGCCTCGGCCGCCTTGTTGTTCGTGGTCAGCACGGCTCCGCCGGCGACGACGCCGAGGATGGCCAGGAAGAGGAGAACGCGCATGATGCCGGTGACGATAATGCTCAAGATGGAGGTCTTGGTGATGTCGCCGACGTTCTCGATGCCGGCGGCGCCGGAGTCGAGCATGCGGTGGGCACCGGCATACGTGATGTAGCCGCCGACGGTGCCGCCGATCAGCGTGGTGATGATCAGGAAGTTGATGTTCTCCGGAAGCACCGCATTCTTCAGGGCCTCGCCCACCGGAGGTGCGGCGACGATGGCCACGTAGAGCATCAGCAGGATCATGATCGCGCCGAGCAGGACCACGATCTTGTCCAGGGCCATGCCCGCGCGCTTGGAGAGGAAGATCAGGATCGCCACGACGGCGGAAATGATGCCGCCGACCTTGGGGTCGAGCCCCATCATGGCGTTGAAGCCCAGACCGGTACCGGCGATGTTGCCGATGTTGAAGACCATGCCGCCGATGAAGACCAGCCCCGCCAGGACCCAGCCGATGCCTGGGAGCACCTTGTTGCCGAGTTCCTGGGCACGCAGGCCCGAAACGCCGATGATGCGCCACACGTTCAGCTGGACGGCGATGTCCACCAGGATGGAGACGACGATCGCAAAGGCGAACGAGGCGCCGATCTGGACCGTGAATTCGGTGGTCTGGGTGATGAAGCCGGGCCCGATGGCGCTGGTTGCCATGAGGAACATGGCGCCCAGCATTGCGGTGCGCCTGGCTGAAGTGCTGAGCTTCGGTTTCGTGCTAGGAGTGGCCATGATTCCATCCATCGGGTTGCGGGTGACTGCTGTCACAAGTGGGAGCGATGAGAAGTACACTACAGGTTGTTGAACAATCTTGACAAGAGGTTGTTCAACAATTTATTTCGGGCGCCTCCTCCCCCGACGCCGAAGGAAACCCGCGGATTGCCCCCGGACCCGGGCACGACAAGGCCCTCCCCGGCGCCGTGGTTCGCCAGCGCCGGGAAGGGCCCAAACAGTCGCGGCTCAGGCGCCGTGTTCGTACGTGAGACAGTCCGCATTGTCTGCGCCGGGCCCCACGCGCACCGAGTCCGCGGCACACATCAGGTGGTCATTGTGGGTGCATTCCATGCGCTGGCAGGCACCCACCGAGGCCAGGATCTTGGGCAGGCCGCCGTGCACGCCGGTGTCGATGAACGTCGCGCATTGCGCGTGGTCGGCATTTCCGCCAATGGTGATGCCGGAGGCCCCGCAATGGGTGTGGTCATTGAATGAGCAATTGGATACGGAACATTCGGTAACGGGCACGGTGACTGTCATGATGCACTCCTCGAACCGGCGGTCTCGCGGATTTCGAACCGCTCTGGGTACCACGGTAACCCCAAACCCCACCCGGAAATTAGTGCTGTTTATGGGCCCTAATCGGGAGGCTTGCTACCCACGGGTACACGATTGCGGGGGCGCAATTCCGTGCGCTGAACATGCCCGAATCCCGGTCGCGCACCCCGCCCGCGGTGACGTGCCTCACGCGCGCGATGTCCGCGCGGCTGTAGCCTGACAGGGTGAAGTTTCTCAATGATCTGCAGCCCGCACACGACCTGACCTACAACGACATCTTCATGGTTCCCTCGCGCTCGGCGGTGGTGTCCCGGTCCGGGGTGGACCTCACCACGCCGGATTCCGTGGGCACCTCCATCCCGCTGGTCATCTCCAACATGACAGCTGTGGCCGGCAAGCGCATGGCCGAAACGGTGGCCCGCCGCGGCGGGATCACGATCCTGCCCCAGGACATCTCCCTGGCCGCCCTGCAGGACATGGTCGAGAAGGTCAAGCGCGCCCACCCGGTCTTCGAGACCCCCATTGTCGTGGACGTCAACGACTCGGTCTCCACCGCCCTGGCGCTGCTGGGCAAGCGCTCGCACGGTGCGGCGGTGGTGCTCGAGGGACACCGCCCGGTGGGCATCGTCGCGGAAAAGGACTGCCTGGAAGTCGACCGCTTCACCCCGATCCACCAGGTCATGACCTCCGAAATCGTCACCGTGGACAAGGACACGCACCTTGACTCGGTGTTCGAGACGCTCAGCACCCGGCACCTGGGCATGGTCCCTGTGCTCGACGGCGAACACCTCGCCGGGGTGCTGACCCGCAAGGGCGTGCTGCGCTCGGGACTCTACACCCCGGCGGTTGACCCCGCCGGCAAACTGATGGTCGGGGCCGCCGTGGGCATCAACGGCGACGTCGGAACCAAGACCCGCGAACTGCTCGAGGCGGGCGTGGACGTGATCGTGCTGGACACCGCCCACGGCCACCAGGAGCGGATGATCGAGGCGCTGCCGCTGGCGGTCGCGGCCCGCGACGATTTTGCCCAGCGCACCGGACGGCGGATCCAGATCGCCGCGGGAAACGTGGTCTCGGCCGCCGGCACCCTCGATCTGGCCGCAGCCGGGGCCGACATCCTCAAAGTCGGGGTGGGGCCGGGGGCCATGTGCACCACCCGGATGATGACCGGGGTGGGACGCCCGCAATTCTCCGCCGTCCTGGAATGCGCGGCCGCGGCGCGCGAGGCCGGCGTCGAGGTGTGGGCCGACGGCGGGGTCAAGTACCCGCGCGACGTGGCCCTGGCACTGGCCGCCGGCGCCGCCAGCGTGATGGTTGGATCCTGGTTCGCCGGGACCTACGAATCGGCCGGGGACCTGGCATCCGACGGCGAGGGCCGGCTCTACAAGGAAAGCTTCGGCATGGCCTCGGCCCGCGCGGTGCAGCAGCGCACCCGGCACCAGTCGGCCTTCGAACGCGCCCGCGCCGCACTCTTCGAGGAGGGGATCTCGCACTCCCGCATGTACCTGGATCCGCATCGGCCGGGCGTGGAGGACCTGATCGATTCGATCGTCTCCGGGGTCCGCTCGGCCTTCAGCTACGCCGGGGCCGACTCGATTGCCGAATTCCGCGATCGCGCCATCGTCGGGGTGCAGTCCGCCGCCGGCTACGAGGAGGGGCGTCCGCGCGAGGTCTCCTGGTAAATCCGGGCTACAGCCAGGGCACCGCGCCCTGGCTGTGCTCGAAGACCAGCGACGTCTGGGTGGTGGCCACCGCGGGGTTTGCCGAGAGGTTGTCGAGCACGAACTGGCGCACGTCCTTGGAGTCGCGCACCGCGACGTGGATCAGGAAGTCGTCGGCGCCGCCCAGGAAGAAGAGCTGGGTGACCCCGGGCTTGGCGCGCATTTCCTCGGCAAAGCTCGACATGAGGTGGCGGGCGCCCGGGCGGATCTTCACGAAGATCAGGGCCTCGAGTGCATGGCCCAGGACCTCGGGGTCGATTTCCAGGGTGAAGCGGCGGATGACCCCGGCCGAGCGCAGGGCGTTGAGCCGCGCCAGGCAGGTCGAGGGGGCGATGCCCAGTTCCTCGGCCAGCGAGTTGTTGGTGCGGCGGGCGTTCTCCGTGAGCATGCGCAGCAACCCGCGGTCGATGTCATCGAGCTCCACGGGGCCGCCCTGGCGAGGAGTCCTGGTCGTGATGGCCACGTCGATACCCGTCTTTCGCAATAATTCATTGGTTTCCTGAATCCTACCGATGAATATTTGCCCCGCTTCCCGACGCGCTGCAGGAAGGGCAGAGTCGAAGCCCGGAGCCCCGTCGGAATTGCCAGCGGCACGGCGGTCCCGCTGCCCGGGGCCGGTTTTCAGGAGTCCTTGCGGCGGTGGCGGATCCACGCCAGGGTCGCGACGAGAAGCAGCAGTGCCCCGGCGGCAATCCATTGCCAGCCCAGGGCCAGCCAGGCATAGATCACGGCCATGCCCACGGTGGAATAGATGGTCGCCCAGATCAGGCACCCGGCCACCACCGCCGGAAGGTAGCGCAGCAGCGGCATCCGGGCGACGCCGGCGCTGGCGTTGACGGCCGTCTGGATGCCCACGGTCATGAACGAGAGCGGAACGGCAAACACGCCCCAGCGCTGGATGAAGCGCTCGGCGCGTTGGTAGATCGGGCCCCTGAGTAGGTGCTGGAAGCGGGTGTGTTCCACCCCGGCGGCAATGCCCCGCCCGATCCAGTAGGTGATGTTTGCCCGTGCCATGGCCAGCAGGAAAAGGAACGCAAAGGCCCATCCAAACGAAGCGTCGCGTAACCAATCCATGGGAAACAGCCTAGCCGCGCGGGCCCGGCCGCCAGGGCATTGGTGAGCCAGCAGACAGGACCCGGCACCGTCACAGATTTTCGGCTAGGGCACGGAGCGGATGTTCCGCACGAGCATCGCCCCGAAGATGCCGATGATCGCGGCAACGACGAACAGTGCCGTGTAGCCGCCGAGCACCTTCACCGCGAAGAAGGCCAGCGCCGGGGCGATGACCTGCGGCAGCGAGTTGGCCACGTTGATCACGCCCATGTCCTTGCCGCGGGACTTGGCCGAGGGCAGCACCTGGGTCAACAGCGCGAAGTCCACTGCCAGGTAGGCGCCGAAGCCCAGCCCCAGCACACCGGCGCCAATGATCGCGCCGGTGAAGTTTTGCGACACCGCGATGATCAATGCGGAGCAGGCGACGACGATGGAGGAGACGATCACGAAGATCTTCCGCTTCCCGGACCTGTCGCTGATCGGCCCCAGGATGACGGCGCTGATGATGACCATGACCGCGTAGATGCCGGTCAGCACCAACACCCCGCCGGCGGGGTCGGGGTGCTTGACCACGTCGGTAAGGAAGAAGAGCAGATACACGATCGTCATCTGGTTGCCGGTGTTCATCATGAACCGGGTCAGCCAGGCCCACCCGAAGTCGCGGTGGGTCAGCGGGTTGATCCAGAACCCCTTCGCGAACTCCAGCAGGTTGAAGGCGGGGCGGAACTCGCGCGGCAACTGCGGGTCGTTGGACCGCAGCAGGTAGGGGATCACGGAAACCAGCAGGGCCGCGGCGCAGATGATGTAGCCGACGGCGATGTTGCCGGTGATGGCGAAGCCGACCACCGCGCCCAGCAGGATGCCCACGGTCTGGCCCATGGCGGCCAGCCCGCCGATGCCCCCGCGCCGGCGCTCCGGCACGCGGTCCGGGATGGTGGCGGTGACGGCCGAATAGGCGGCGTTGGCGCCGGCCTGCAGGCCGCACCAGCCCAGCAGCATCAGCGCGACGGTCGTGGCCCCGGAGAGCATCAGCAGCGAGGCGGCGCCCAGGATGGCCCCGGCCAGGATCCACGGCGAGCGGCGCCCCATCTTCGAGACAGTGCGGTCGGAGAGCGCCCCGAAGAGCGGGTTGGCCACCAGCGCCACCGACGCGCCGCAGGCGGTGACCAGCGACAGGATGGCTTCCTTCGACCCGGGGTCGATGGACGTTGCCTGCAGCCCGAGCAGCACGTTGATGGGGGCAAAGAAGACAATGTTGATGCCGATGTTGATGGCGACAACCGAGGCGACCCAGCCGCGCTTGACGTCGACGCTCGGCGCGCGCAGGGCCTCGGGAAGCCCGGCCTCGCCGCCGCCGGCCACGGCCGTGGGGTCCTGTGAGTCGGCGGCCATCTAGAGCACGCCCGACAGCATGCCGGCACCGGTGCCGACGACCAGGGAGGCAATAAGCAGCCAGGTGATCAGTTTTACACGTTTGCGAATCGATTCCATGATGCGTTTATCGTAGGCCAGAATTGGCCGCGGTGCCCCCTTGAAGAAGGCGGCTTGCCGCGGTGTGTAGCGGCTTTCACCCTGCGCGCGGCTTAGGCTGGGAGCATGAGCGAAACCGGTTCCAGGGCAGCACTGTGGGCGCCGCGCCACAGCGGCTGGAAGCTGGCGCACCACCTCCTGCCGTCATTTGTGTTGTTTGCCTTCCTGGCCGGCACGGGGGTCTATGCGGCGCTGCATGCCAGCCCGGTGCTGGCCACCGCCCTGGTGGCCAGCGCACTGGCGGTGCTGCTGGGAGTCGCCGCGGCCTTCCGCCGCCCCGCGGCGGATCGTGCCGCGGCCACCGAGGCGGTGCTGACCTCCACGGGGCAGCGCGCCGCGACCCTGTTCCCGATATTCCGGACCTCGGCGCAGTGGGCTGCGGTGGTGATGGGGCTGGCGGTGGTGATCCTGGTGGCCACCGTGGCGCTGGGCGCCAGGCTGCTGATCATGCACAACTACGACCCGATGGTGCTCATCGTCCTGCTGACGATCTTCCTGCTGGGCGTGGGCGTCTACGTGCTCAACCGCGGGATCCGGCTGGCGCGCATTGCCGCGACCGCCCAGGAACCCGGCGTCTACCTCACCCGCAGCCGCATTGTGCTCCACTCCTCGCGCGGCCCGCGGGAGATCTACTGGAACGATGTCGCGGGCATCGAGGCGACCGATCCGGCGCGGCGCCGGCCCCTGGGCAGGCGCGGACCGGCCTGGATCGTGGTGCACCCCCGGACGGCCCCGAACCCCGGGCGGGAAAAGGCCGGGCGGATGGTGATCCTGGTCCACGAGCTCACGGCCAACCCGGATCTGCTGCTGCACACCCTCGAACACTATTGGACCCACGCCGCGGACCGGGCCGAGCTGGGCACCGATGAGGCCCTGGTGCGCGTGGCGAAGTTCCGTCCGGGTTCCTGACCGCGGGATGGCGGCGGCGGGCATTCCGCGGTCGCGGATTCCTCAGGCAGGGGTTCCCGGGTAGAGGAGCACCCGGCCGTTTGCCACCTCGACCCGGTGGGTGCGGGCGTCACTGGTCGCCGGGAGGCACAGCACCTTGCCGTCGCGTAGTCCAAAGCGGGAGGAATGCAGCGGGCACTCGATCTCCTCCCCCTCGATCCACCCCTCGGACAGCGAAGCAACCTCGTGCGGGCATTCGTCGTCAAGCGCGAAGTAGTCCCCGTTCTCGGTGCGAAAGAGGCCGATGTCATCGGGGTGCCCGCTGGTTTCGCTCCCGATAAGCAGCGCGGTGCCCGGTTCGAGCATCTCCGTGTCCCCCAGGTCCACCGCGCGCCGGCCCGTTGCAGCTGCGCCGCCCGTGGAATCCATGCCTTCCCCCGCCCTGTCCGGTTGCGTGCTTCTCCAGTCTGGCCCTGCCCGGGGCGGCGGGGCAAGGGGCAGAGGCCGCTAGCGGGCGAGCTTGCGCAGCGGCACCCCGGGATCGGCGAGCGCCTCGGCCGGGACGATGATGCCCCGGTCGATGATGCGCCGCGCCGCCTTGATGGTCAGCCCGCCGTCGAGGGCCGCGGCCCCCAGCATCGTCCCGTCGGCGGCCACGCGGAAGGCGGCCACCGGCTCGCCGTCGTGGATCCGCAGGATCGTGGTGCCGTCCGCGTTCATGTCCCCCACGCCCTCGACGTGGGTGCCGTGCCGATCCGACCAGAACCAGGAGGCGCCGTGCACCGGCGGCTCCTGGGCGAGTATCGCGGCAGCCGCGGTTGCCCCGGTGTTCATGGCGTGTTCCCAGTGCTCGCCGCGCCGGGCCAGCGTCCCGTCGGGCCTTCGGGTGCGGGCCATGTCCCCCACCGCGTAGACGCCGGGGCGGGAGGTGCGCTGGTTTTCATCCACCAGCACCCCGTTGTCGGTCTGCAGCCCTGCCGCCTCGGCCAGGGCGGTGTTGGGGGTGATGCCGATGCCCACCAGCACCTCGTCGCACTCGATCACCCGGCCATCGGCCAGCTCGATCCGGTGGCCCGTCCCGGTCCGCGTGATGCCCGCGGGCGTGCCGTGGATGACGGTGATGCCGGCGCCGGCGTGCATGGCGTGCAGGCGCCGGGCCAGCTCCGGGCCCACGGCGGGGACCAGCGGCGTCTCGACGGGGTCGATCAGCGTGACCTCGGCACCCAGCGCGAGCGCCGAGGAGGCGACCTCCGCGCCGATGAGACCCGCCCCGACGATGGCCAACCGCGTCCCCGGGGCGATGCTTGCCCGCAGCCGGTCCGCGTCCTGGCGGTCGCGCAGCACCAGCACCGAGTCAAGCTCACCGCCCGGGATCGGCAGCGGGCGTGCGGAGCCGCCGGTGGCCAGCACCAGGCGGTCCGCTTGCAACACTGCGCCGTCCTCCAGCTCCACCCCCAGGGGCTCGAGCGCCAGGGCACGGACCGTGGCCGGGACGAGCCCAATGCGGTGTTCGGCGAACCAGGAAGCGGGGGCCAACTCGATGGCCGCGGCGTCCTTGTCCCCCAGCAGGTAGCCCTTGCTCAGCGGCGGGCGGTCATACGGGATCCCGGCCGGGTCGATGATCTGCAGGCTCCCCGCGTAGCCGCGGGCGCGCAGGTTCTGTGCCACGGTGAACCCGGCCAGGCCGCCTCCAACGATCAGGATGGATTCAATGCTCATGGGTGCTGCCGTTCGGTCGGAGGTCAGTGGCCAGGGAAGCCGCAGGTCTCCCGGAGCGCCGCTTCACCCTCCCATCATCCCGCGCGGGCACCGCGGGACACAAAGCCACACCGCGGCGCGGGGCCAGCGATTCGGCCGCCCGCTAAGACCGGCCAACGGGTACTGGCTCCACGCAATGGGCGGCAATGTCTGGGACCGGTGCAACGGCTGGCTTCCTGCCGAAGTACCAGCGCAATTCTCCGGCGGAGAATCCGCCATCCGACGTGGGCGGGTGATGCGCGGAGTTTCCTCGTAATCTGCCACGATTGGTCCGGCAACCGAAACAGCGTAGCCGCCCGACGCTCCACCACCCCGGAGTCCTCCCGCGGCCCTTGCGGCATTCGCACCGTTTCCCACGCGCTTTCGCCGCGGGGAAGCCCCACCGGCCAGTGGAAAATAGTTGCACCAATGCAAGTCTTGGTGGACGATGGTCAAGTTTTGTGGAGACTACGGTTCCCGCGACCTCCGATTTCGTGCCGCTGGTCGGCACAGGCCATCCCGCGGTCCCCGGGCCCGCGTCTAGGGTGGAGCTAAACCGCCTTAAGGCTCACCGACTGACTCAGGAGTTCCACGATGACCGTCACCCAGATCCCCGACTACACGACCGACGCCTTCTTCGGCCTCGAAGACAAGTGGCTGGAAACGGCCCCGGGCGAAATCACCCACTACCACGAGCTCGGCGAGGGCACCCCGATCCTCTTCCTCCACGGCTCCGGCACCGGCGTCACCGCCGCCGCCAACTGGTGGCTGAACCTCCCCGAACTGGCCGAGTCCGGCCGCTGCATCGCCATCGACTCCGTCGGCTACGGCCAGACCGTCGTGCCCGAGGGCATCGAATACGGCATCAAGGAATGGGTCCGCCACTCCGTCCGTGTCCTGGACGCCCTGGGCATCGACAAGACCTGGATCGTCGGCAACTCGATCGGCGGCTGGGTCGCCATGCAATTTGCCATCGACTTCCCCGAGCGCCTGCTCGGCATCGTCTCCATGGGCACCGGCGGCGCCAAGAAGACCGCGGCGCTCTCCGGCCACGCCAAGCCCGAGCTCTCCGAGGCCGGCATCCGCCGCACCCTGGAGCAGTTCGTCGTGGACAAGTCCCTGGTCACCGACGAACTCGTCTCCCTGCGCTACGCCTCGGCGCTGAACGACACCGCCTCCGACCGCCTCGTCGAGGTCGTCACCGCCCGCGACCGCGACCGCGACGCCCTGCCGCTGGACTTCGAGGTCCTGGGCAAGCTCGAGATCCCGGTGCTCCTGGTCCACGGCATGCAGGACGTCGTCATCCCCGTGAGCCGCACCCACGAACTGCAGGCCGTCATCCCCACCGCCGATGCCCACATCTTCAACCAGTGCGGCCACTGGTCCCAGGTCGAGCGCGCCCACGAGTTCAACCTGGTCATCAAGCAGTACCTCGCACTGCACATGGCCAAGTAGTTTCCCCAGGCAGCCGCCCGCAAGCCCCGCCCGTCCATACCAGGACCGGCGGGGCTTCCGCCTGCCCGGCACCCGCCCGAAACGGGGCCCACATCGCGGCGCCCGTGGGGAAGCAGACCCGCCAGGGTGCGCATCCCCGGTGTTTGACCCACCCGAACTTCCCCGGGACACTTGTAACACGCCCAAACTCGTGGCAATTCATCCGGGCGGAAACGTTGGAGGTTCCCAAACATGTCATTGAGCACAGCACCGCAGCGAGATGAACGCACCGCCGTGGACAAGGCCATGTCACTGCTCAATGCCTTCGGGTCGGATTCGGTGAGCGGTGTTGGTGTCAGCGAGCTAGCCCGGCGTGCAGATCTTTCCAAGTCCACGGCGTTCCGCCTGCTGGGGATGCTTCAGCGCAACGGCGCCGTGGAGCGGGCGGGCAACGCCTACCGCCTGGGCAAGATGATCCTAAGCCTCGGCGATACCCAGGAATCGGCCACGCACGGACGGATGCGCGACGTGCTGACCCCCTATCTCGCCGATCTGTATGAATTGACCAAGCAAACCGTGCACCTGGCGGTGCTGCAGGGCACCGACGTCATTTACCTGAACAAGCTCTACGGGCACCTCCAAGTCCGCAGCCCCTCCCGGATCGGCGGGAAGGCGCCTGCCTACTGCACCGCGGTGGGCAAGGTCCTGCTCGCCTTCGACCCCACGAGCGCCGACGAGGTGCTGCGCGGCGAACTGCCGGCCTGGACACCGCACACCATCACCGACCCGGAGGTGCTCCGCCGGGAACTGTCCACGATCCGCCAGGAGCATGTGGGCTTCGACAGGGAAGAAATACTGACCGGCCTGAACTGCATCGCCGCGCCCGTGATGGGCCCGGCAGGCAAACCGGTGGCGGCGCTGTCAATCTCCGGCCCCACCGGAAAGTTCGTGCCCGATTCCCAATCCGAGGTCTTGCGCAAGGTTTGCTACGCGGCCTCGCGTGCCGTCGCCGCCGTCAGCGCGCGCCAGCGCCAGCAACTGCGCCACGCGCAAACGGCCTAGACGGTCGACTCCGGCTCCTGCCGTTCCCCGCGAACGAATCGCTTCTGCCGCCAGCCTTCGATTGCATGTGTTCTGAATAACGTTCCGCCTGACGGAACGCCGTTTTGGTGCGCCCGATCACAGCGGCCATGGTTGTGTCATCCCCCTCAGCAATTTTTCTTTTTTCGGAGACACGTTGACCCAGACCACGCATCCCGTTCATTCACCGGCCGCAGCAGGCACTTCCGGCAAGGACTCCCGCCGTGCCCTGGTCTCCAGTTTTCTGGGCTCGTCAGTGGAGTACTACGACTTCCTCCTCTACGGCTCGGCCGCCGGACTGGTATTCCCCTACCTGTTCTTCCCCGAGACCATGGACCCCGCCGTGGGAACCGCCCTTTCCTTCGTGATCCTGCTGGCCGGCTACGTCGCCAGGCCAGTGGGCGGCATCATTTTTGGTCATTTTGGTGACCGCTTCGGTCGGAAGAACATCCTTTTCATCACGCTGATGATGATGGGCCTGGTGTCGGTCTGCATCGGGTTGATGCCCACCTACCAGACCATCGGCATGGCCGCCCCGGTCGCCCTGGTGCTGCTGCGCATCATCCAGGGCCTGGCCGTGGGCGGTGAATGGGCCGGCGCCACCCTGATGGCAGCCGAGCACGTCGGGGAAAAGAACCGCGGCATTGCCGCCTCCGTCGCAGTCTCCGGCGGTCCGGCCGGCGCGGTGCTCGCCACCCTCGTGCTTGGACTTTTTGCCGGTTTGCCGCGCGAGGAGTTCCTGGCCTGGGGCTGGAGGATCCCGTTCCTCTTCTCCGTGGTGCTGGTCATCATCGGCCTGTACATGCGCTACCGCGTGACAGAGTCCCCGGACTTCCTCAAGGCCCAGGGCGAGAACGCCGCGCCAACCGGCGCCCCGATCCTCCGCGTGCTGCGCGAGTACCCGCGGGAAACGGTCCTGGGGATTCTCGGCATCGCCGGTCCGCTGTTCATGCAGGCCTTGATGGGTGTCTTCATGGTCCCGCACGTGGTTGCCACCGGTGCCATGACCCAGCAACAGGCCCTGATGATGTTGACCGCCTCGAACTTCCTGCACATCTTCGCCATCCCGTTCTTCGCCTGGCTCTCGGACCGGTTCGGCCGCCGCCCGGTGATGCTCGCCGGGGCCGTGATCTCGGTGGTCTTGGTATTCCCGATGTTTGCCCTGTTCAATTCGGGCAGCTTCTGGCTGATCGCCCTGGGCTTCATGGTCGGCAACCCGATCATCCAGGCCTCGATGTATGGACCGGTCGGCGCGTTCCTGGCGGAGAAGTTCGACACCAACGCCCGCTATACCGGCGTCTCCCTGACCTACCAGGTCGGATCGGTCCTCGGGGCGGGCACCGCGCCTCTGATGGCCCAGTGGCTGATCGCCCTGGACAACGGCGGAGGCACCAACAACATCGCGTGGTACTTCATCTTCCTGATCGTTGTTGCCGCAGTGTGCGTTTACCTGTCCAAGGAGACCCGAAGCAGGGCCGCGAGCGACTAGGCGCTCCAGGCTCCAGGCGGCGGCATCCCGACACGACGATTCGTTCTCGGGGGGCCGCCGCTTCTGCACATGGACTCATTTCCGGCGGATTAGCGCGATACAGGATGCAGCAAGGCGCCGAAAATCGCACTGGCCCGGATCACTGCCGATTGCCAGTCGCGCGCGAATTCCTCCGGGTCCTCGGTGAACGCATAGCGGGTGATGGTCCCGGCCAGCAGCACCAGGGCGTGCTGCGCGCCGGGATCGTTCGGCAGTTCGTGGGCCAGCAGCGCCGCCTGGTGGGGCTTGAGCCGCTCGATCAGCGCGGTGGAAACCAGCTGCTCGGCCGCCTGCACGTGGACGTGGGTGCGCCGGCGCAGCTCGGGAAAGGCGCGCACCATTTCGCGCCGGCGCCTAAATCCCTCCCCCGCCTGCGTGCTGGTGTTCAGCACGGCCGCCAGCAGTTTGGCGGTGCGCGGCAACACCGCCAAACTCGAGGAAACAAAATCCTCCCAGTCGGCCTCCGGGAGCCACGGATCGCGGGTGCCCAGCACCGCATCCTCCTTGGTGGGGAAGTAGTTGAAGAAGCTGCGCCGCGAAACACCGGCCGCCGCGGCCACGGCATCAATGGTCGTCGCCGCCAGGCCCTTTTCCAGCACCAATGCCACCGCCGCCTCGTGGATTTGCGTCCACTGACGGCCGCGCCGGGCGGAGCGGACGCCCTCGTTGATCTGTTCCATGCCTAAATTATGCACTAGTGCACGCTTTTGCTCGATGAACCAGAGCGCAATTTTCGCGGGATTCAATGGCGCTGCCCGCAAGACAACAAATGTTTCGTGCCGCTGAATGGAACATCGGCGTGCCTTCGTGCGGCGCATGGGATGGAATGAATGCAAGCAAGATCTTCTAGCCGCCGATCGAATGGAGCGCCAGGAATGCAACAAGCACTGATCGCCATGTCGCACTCGCCCCTGCTGGGGCACACGAATCCGCCCGAAGACGTCAAGGCAGCGGTCAACGCGGCCTTCGAGCAGGTCCGTGCCTTTGCCAAGGACTTCAACCCGGATCTGGTCGTCAATTTCGGCCCGGACCACTACAACGGCTTCTTCTACGACCTGATGCCGCCGTTCTGCGTGGGCTACGAAGCGCTGGGCACCGGCGACTACGACTCCTGGGCCGGGCCGATCAACGTCCCGACGAACGAGGCCGAGAAGCTGGCCCAGTACATCATCGACCAGGACATCGACACCGCAATCTCCCGCAAGATGGAGGTCGACCACGGGGCCGTGCAGCCCATGGAAATCATCTTCGGCGGGCTGGACACCGTCCCGGTGATCCCGATCTTCGTCAATTCCGTGGCCCGCCCCTTCACCAAGGTCTCCCGCGTGCGCAAGTTCGGGCAGGCCGTGGGCGAATACTTCAAGGACTCCGACAAGAAGGTCCTGTTCATCGGTTCCGGCGGCCTGTCCCACGACCCGCCGGTCCCGCAGATCGCCACCGCCACCGAGGCACAGCGCGCCATGCTGACCAACGGCCGCAACCCCACCCCGGAGGCCCGCGCCGCCCGCCAGGCCAACACCATCAACACGGCCATCAAGTTCGCCGCTGGCGAGGCAGACATCATGGATCTGAACCCCGAATGGGACCGCGCCTTCCTCGAGGTCTGCAAGTCGGGGAACGTCGAGGGCTTCGACGCCTACACCGCCGACGAGATGGACGCGGTCGCCGGGCACTCCTCGCACGAGGTCCGCACCTGGGTCGCCGCCTACTCGGCGCTGCGCGCCTGCGGCGAATACGAGGTCAACTACGAGTTCTACAAGCCGATCAAGGAATACATTGCCGGCTTTGGCGTCACCACCGCGGTACTGAAGAAATGAGCGAAACCACCATGGGCACCGAACGCACCCAACTCCTCGAATCCCTGGCCGCGGACCTGCTGACCGCCACCCAAACGCTTGAACCCATCGCCCCGCTGCGCGACCGCGTGGAAAACATGGACGTCACCGATGCCTACCGCATCCAGGACTCCCAGCTGCGCGCCCACCTCGCCGCCGGCCGCGTGCTGGCAGGGCGCAAGGTCGGGCTGACCTCGCTGGCCATGCAGAAGCAGCTCGGCGTGGACTCCCCGGACTTCGGCTTCTTCTTCACCGACATGGTGCACCACGAGGGCGCGCAGATCGCCGCCAACACCTTCATCTCCCCCAAGGTTGAACCCGAATTCGGCTTCGTCCTGAAGGAAACCCTGACCGGCCCGGGCGTGACCCGCGAGCAGGCGGCCGCCGCGATCGGCGAGGTCTACGCGGCCATCGAGATCATCGATTCGCGCGTCGCCAACTGGGACATCCGATTGGTCGACACCGTCGCGGACAACGCCTCCTGCGGCGCAATCGCCGTGGGCACCACCCCGTTGGATGTGAAGGTCGAGGACCTCGGCTCGATCGAGTGCTCGCTGCTCATCGACGGCGAAGTGCGTTCCACCGGCACCGGCACCGACGTCATGGGCGATCCGGTGGCCCCGCTGGCGTGGCTGGCCAACGTGCTGGGAGAGCAGGGCGTCTCCCTGGAAGCCGGACAGCTCGTCCTACCCGGTTCCTTCACCGGCGCCCTGCCGGTGATCGCCGGACAGTCGGCCACCGCCGATTTCGGGCCCCTGGGCTCGCTGAGCATCAACTTCGTCTAACCCCCACCCTTTTTTCTTCGATACCTTTTCTCAGGAAGTAGCAACCCCATGGCCAAGAAAACAGCCGCCATCGTCGGCTCCGGCAACATCGGCTCCGACTTGATGTTCAAGATCATGCGCCGCTCCACCAACGTCGAGGTCAAGTACATGATCGGCGTCGACCCCAACTCCGACGGGCTGGCCCGCGCCAAGCGCCTGGGCATCACCACCTCCGCCGAGGGCGTGGACTGGCTGCTGGCCCAGGACGAGCTGCCCGACTTCGTCTTCGAATGCACCTCCGCCAAGGCCCACGAGGCCAACGCCCCGAAATACAAGGCCGCCGGCATCCACGCCATCGACCTGACCCCCGCCGCAGTGGGTCCGTACCTCGCCCCGGTGGTGAACCTGGAAACGCTCACCGACACCATGAACGTGAACATGATTACCTGTGCCGGCCAGGCCACCACCCCGATCGTCGCCGCCGTTTCCTCCGTGGTTCCCGTTGAGTACGCCGAGATCGTCGCGTCCATCGCCTCGAAGTCGGCAGGCCCGGGCACCCGCGCCAACGTGGACGAATTCACCGAGACCACCGCCAAGGCCCTGGAGGTCGTGGGAGGTGCCAAGCGCGGCAAGGCCATCATCATCATCAACCCGGTGGAACCACCGATGATGATGCGCAACACCATCTACTGCATGATCCCCGCCGAAGCAGCAGCACCCGGCGCCACGCAGGACGCCATCCGCGCGGCCATCGATGAGGCAGCCGCCTCCATCCGCGACTACGTCCCCGGCTACGAGCTGCGCCTGGAACCGCAATTCGACGAAGCCCGCGAGGACTGGGGCGGCTTTGGCCGCGTCGGCATCTGGGTCCAGGTGGCGGGCGCCGCCGACTACCTGCCCGAATACGCCGGCAACCTGGACATCATCACCGCAGCAGCCACGCGCACCGCGGACCTGCTCTCCGACAAAATCGACGCCGCGCGCACCAACGCGCTGGCCAACTAGTAGGAACGGGGAAGCACATCATGACTGCACCCATGAACACCACCTTCGACATCCGCCTCACCGACACCACGCTGCGCGACGGTTCGCACGCCATGAGCCACCAGTTCACCGAGGAACACGTCCGCTCCGTGGTCCGCGCGCTGGACGACTCCCGCGTCGAGGTCATCGAGGTCACCCACGGCGACGGCCTGGGCGGATCCTCCTTCAACTACGGATTCTCCAAGACCCCGGAACTTGACCTGATCAAGGCAGCGGTTGACGAGGCCAAGCAGGCCAAGATCGCCGTGCTGATGCTCCCGGGCCTGGGCACCATCCACGACCTCAACCAGGCGTACGACGCCGGAGCCTCCGTGGCCCGCATCGCCACCCACTGCACCGAGGCGGATGTCTCCATCCAGCACTTCCAGCACGCCCGCAAGCTCGGCATGGAAACCGTCGGCTTCCTGATGCTCAGCCACCGGGTCACCCCGGCGGAGCTCGCCAAGCAGGCACGCATCATGGCCGACGCCGGCTGCCAGTGCGTCTACGTGGTCGACTCCGCCGGCGCACTGATCCTTGACGATGTCTCGGACCGCGTTGCAGCATTGGTCGCCGAGCTCGGCGACGACGCGCAGGTCGGCTTCCACGGCCACCAGAACATGAGCTTCGGCGTGGCCAACTCGGTGTTCGCCGTACGTGCAGGTGCCAAGCAGATCGACGGCACCCTGATGGCGCTGGGCGCCGGTGCGGGCAACTCCCCCACCGAGGTCCTCGCCGCAGCGTTCGACCGCCTGGACATCAAGACCGGCGTCGACATCCAGGGCGTCATGGCCGCGGCCGAGGACGTCGTCAAGCCGTTCATCACCCGCATGCCGGTCATGGACCGCGCCTCCATCATGCAGGGCTATGCAGGGGTCTACTCCTCCTTCCTGATCCACGCCGAGCGCGCGGCAGAACGCTATGGCGTCCCGGCCTACCGCATCCTCGAGGAAATCGGCAAGGCTGGCTACGTCGGCGGCCAGGAAGACATGATCGTGGACGTCGCCGTGCAGCTGGCCGGCGCCCGCTAAGCACCACCGACACGCACGGGTCCGCCCTGTGGGATGCCATCATTGGTGGCACCCCGCAGGGCGGACCTTTTTGCTGCCCGACTCTCGCCGGGCCTCTGCCCGGCAAGGGGCCGGCCTCCCGCAATGCCGGCAACGAGGTCTTTCCCCGCCGGTTCACCGGCGCAAGGTGCCCGGATCGGGCGTAGGATTCGACCATGTTGGAATGGCGCCGAGATGTTCCCTTCCACCATGGATGTATCACCGCCGAGCCAAGCCCCTCCTAAGTCTCAGGAACACGATCTTGAGAGGACCACCATGACCGAGCCCATGGCTGTCGCCAGCAATCCCTTCCCGCAGATCGACCCGCTGGTCGCAGCGGCCTGGAACCTTCGCGCGGTGGTCCCGCCCGGAGGTGGGGCGAGCGCTTACGTGGCGGATTCCCTGTTGATCTCCGCGGAGCCGGGCGAGCTCGCCGGCCGTCTCGACACCATCAACAAGGTGGCAGGGGAGCTGGGGATCAAGGTGGAGGCCACGCCGCTGGGCATCGCGCCCGGGGATGAGCGGGCCCCGGTGAAGCTCGCGCCGCCGATCGGCCGGCTCGTCCTGCACGGCGAACCGGAGGACGTCGACGCCTGGCAGGTGCTCGGGAGGCTGCGCCGGGCAGGGGCAGAGGCCGGCGTGGCCCTGGACCACGCGATGGTCGCCACCCCGTACTACGCAGGGGTGCCCTACTACGCGGGCGTTCCCTACTACGCAGGCGTCGCCGGTGCCCCGGCCACCAGCTACGGATCGCCCGGCATGGGCGGCCGGACCCCGGTGTCGGTGGTGCTGCCGGACCCGCTCGTGGGCCGCCCGCGCACCAAACGGGCGCCCGTGGTGGTCGTGCCCGACACCGGCCTGGAGCAGCACCCGTGGTTCCAGGACCCGGCGACCGCGACCGCCGAGGTCCACGTCGACGGGCACCTGCTCGGGCGCCACGGGACGGTCCCCGGATCCGCGGTCCCCGAACCGGTGCGCAACCCGCTGGACGGCACGCTGCCGCCCTTCGCCGGCCACGGGACGTTCATCGCCGGGATCATCCGCCAACGCTGCCCCGAGGCCCGCATCCTCGGCATCCCCGTCATGGCAGACGACGGCGTGGTTTCCGAATCGTGCCTGATTGCAACGCTCCAGTCGCTGCGCACGCGCCAGCTCTCCGCCCTTGCAACAGGCGACCAGGAAAGCCCCATCGACGTGCTCAGCCTCTCGCTCGGCTACTACCACGAGACCCCGGCCGACCGGCTCGCCGACGCCCCGCTGCGCGCGCTGCTCGAGGACTTTGGCCGCTTCGGCGTCCTGGTCGTCGCCTCGGCCGGCAACAACTCCACGACCGCCCCGATGTACCCTGCCGGGTTCGCCGCCGGACCTGCGGCCGCCGGGCTGCTGCCGATCGCCGGCGTCGGTGCGCTGAACCCGGACGGCACTGTCGCCTACTTCAGCAATGCCGGGCCGTGGGTGAGCTGCCACCGGCCAGGAGCGGCACTGGTCTCCACGATGCCCACGCACTTGCGCGGGGACAGGCAGATGATCGCCGCGCTGGAGAATTCCGGGCTGCCGCGTGCCACGCTTGACCCCGACGACTTCTCCGGCGGCTTCGGGGTCTGGAGCGGCACGTCCTTCTCGGCCCCGGTCCTCGCGGCCGAACTCGCACGCGCCCTGGCCGGATCCGCCGCACCGGATCTTGCCGAACGCCTCGAGAGCGCCTGGGCGGCGCTGGGGAGCACGCTGGGATGGAAGCGGCCATGACCGGGGCCACGGGCCTCGTCGAGGAGGCCGCAACGCTGTTCGAGGAGTTCCGCAACGGCGGGCGCGGCCGGATTGAACCCCTCGTGAGGCTGCTGAACCCCACCCTGTGGCACCTGGCCCGCGCCTGCCGGCTCGAGCCCACCGATGCCGAGGACGTCGTCCAGACCGCCTGGCTGAGGCTGGTGGACCGGGCGGACACGATCCGGGACCCGCAGACGGTGCTCGCCTGGCTGGGCACCACCGTCAGGCGCGAGGCATGGCGCGTGGCCCGCGAGCGCGGGCGCACCCTGCCGTGGGAGGAGCCGGACCCCGGAACCGGACCCCGCGATCCCGGACCCGGACCGGCCGAGGCCCTGCTGCGCGACGAGGCCCAGCGCACGCTCTGGAACCACGTTTCCCGGCTAAACCCCCGCTGCCAGGCCATCCTGCGCGTCGTCAGCCGCGGCGGACCGCCCGACTACGCCGCCCTCTCCGCGGCGCTGGGCATCCCGGTCGGGTCCATCGGCCCCACCCGCGGCCGCTGCCTGGACGCGCTGCGCACTTTCCTCGCCTCCGACCCCACCTGGAGCACACCATGAACGAGAACCACGAGCAACCCCTGGACGGGCTGGACGCCGCCATCCTGGAGAGTGTCGCCGAGCTCTTTGACGCGATGGACCCGCCGCCGCCCACGCTGGACGACGGCGTCCTGTTCGCGCTCTCCCTCGCCGCCCTGGATGCGGAGCTCGCCACGGCGCTGGAGGAAAACCTGCCGGCGCTGCGCGCCGTGGATGCCAGCCCCACCGACTCGATCACCTTCACCAGCTCGGCCCTGCAGCTGATGGTGCGCAGCACTGAGGACCAGGACGGCGGGCTGCGCGTGGACGGCTGGGTCACCGGCGGCGGCCTCCGTGTCGCCCTCTACGCGGACAGGACCGCCCACTGGGCCACCTCGGATGCGCACGGGCGCCTGCTCTGGCGCTCGATCCCCCACGGCCCGATCCGTTTCCTCCTCCAGCCCGACGACCCGGAGGCCAAGCCCGTCCTGACTCCGGTGGTCGAGTTCTAGGGATGCCCGCACCGGACCATCTCACGGCAGCAGCCGGCGCGTACAGCGACGCCCGGGCGGCCATCGCCGCGTACCGGCTGGCCGAGGCACGCCGGAAGATCGAGACGGCCCGGCACCACCTGGGCCAGCTGCCCCGGGATGAGGGGTTCGAGCTCGGCCTGAGGATCCGGCTCACCGAGTCGTGGTTGACCTGCGATGACCACGGGTTGCCCGCGGCCCTGGCCCAGATCGACGCGGTGCTGCGCGAAGCCGTCGCGGCGGGACGGGATGACATCCGGGCGCTCGCCCACATCCAGGCCGGGGTGCTCGGCGCCCGCGCCGGGAACTTCGACGAGGCGCTGGAACAGCTGCGGCCCGCCGTGAAGTACTCGGCTGCGTTCCCGCTCGATGACCGCGTCCGGCTGCTGCTGAACAAGGGCACGATCGGTTCACGGACCGGATCACTGGACGAGGCCGCCGGGGACCTGCGGGCCGCGGCGCACCTGGGGAGCGGACTGCCCGCGTACCGGTTCATGGCGCTGCACAACCTCGGATTCGTCCAGTACCTGCGCGGGGACCTGCCGGCGGCCCTGCGCCTCATGGCGCAGGCCGACGAGCTCGAGGCCGACGTGGACCGCTCCGTCGCCCGGCACGACCGCGCCCGCGTGCTGCTGGAGGCGGGCCTGATCGAGGAGGCCGCCGAGCTCTTCGACACGGCCGTGAAGGAACTGCGCCTGGCTGGCCTGGCCGAGGAATGGGCCGAGGCCCGGCTGGACCAGGCCCGCTGCGCCGCGCTCACCGGCCACACGCCCGACGCCGTCCGCCTGGCCACGGAGGTCATGGGCGACGCCACGGCACGCGGGGAGCCGGCACGCGCGCACGAGGCCCGGTCGATGCGGCTCGAGGCGCTGCTCCTGGGTCCCGGGATGCCGGATGTCCGGCTCGGAGCGGAGGCCGCGGAGCTCGCCTCCGCGGCGCGTGCGGCACGCAGGCCCTGGCTCGCGGACCGGGCCACCGCCCTGCACCTGATCGCCGCCGCCGGGCACGGAACGGCGGTTCCCGACGTCGAGGCCGTGCGCTGCCTGCGGCGGATGCGCGCGTCCCCCTATCTGTCCACGCGGATGCTGGCCATCCTCGCGCAGCTGTCCACGACCACGGACCAGCAGGGCCGCGGCAGGCTGCTGCGCGCCGCGGCGCGGGACACGGCCGCCGCCCGGTCCGGCATGGCCAGCCTGGACCTGCGCACCGCCGTGGCCATCCATCTGGCCCCCATCGTGCGCTCGGACCTGGAACGGGTGGCCGGGAGCGGGGACGGCTGGGCGGCGCTGCTGGCGACCGAACGCTGGCGGGCGGCGCTCGCCGAGGTGCCCTCGGTCGTCCCGCCGGCCGATGCATGGGCGGCCACACGTTTTTCCACCCTGCGCCGGCACCACGAGGAGCTGCGCACGGCCGACCCCGGGCGCGCGGGTGCGTTGCGGGTGGAGATCGGCGGGATCGAGAGGGAGCTGCGCGAACACCACTGGGCCCGGCGCGAGCGCGGCCCGGTGCGCTTGCCCGGGCGGCTGCTCCGCGCCGATCTCGGGGCGGCAAGCGTGCTGAGCTACTTCTGGTCCGGGGACACGCTGCACCTGGTGCACGTCGAGCCGGGATTTCCCGCGCGGCTGCTGCGCGTGGGAGACAGGGCGGAGGTGTCCGACCTGGTCGCCGGCGCGCTCGCCGACGCGTCGGCAGCCAGCCACGCGCCGCCCGGCCCGCTGGCCGCGGCGGTGCTCTCCTCCCTGGCCGCATCGCTGGAACGGCTCGAGGAGTTGATCCTGCCCGTCGAGCTCGGCACCGGGCCGCTGGTGGTCATCCCCAGCGGCGAACTGGCCAGGCTGCCCTGGGGCATGCTGCCTAGGCTGCGGCACCGCGGACTCGCGCTCAGCCGCTCGGTGGGCGCCTGGGCTGCCGGCGCCGTGCGGCTGGCGGGACCGCCCCGCGTGGCGGTGGCCTCCGGTCCGGGGCTGGCCCTGGCCGAGGCGGAATGCACCGCGGTGGCCGGGTGCTGGGCAGGCGCCCGGCGCGTCCCCGCCGAACCTGCCGCCGTCAAGGAGGCGCTGGCCGCGTACGACGTCGTCCACATCGCCGCCCACGGGCAGCACCGGGAGGACAGCCCGCTCTTCTCCTCCCTGCGGCTGCACGGCGGCTCGCTGTTCGCCCACGAGCTGGAACATGTCCCGATCCGCGCCTCGCTGGTGGTGCTCTCCGCCTGCGGCGCCGGGCGGGGGCGGCTGAGGCCCGGGGACGAGGCGCTGGGCCTGACCTCGAGCCTGCTCGCCATGGGCGTGGGTGCCGTGGTGGCGCCGCTGACCGACGTCCCCGACGCCCTCGCGTCGCGGACCATGGGCGAGATGCACCGGCGGCTCGCGGCCGGACAGGACGGACCGGAGGCACTCGCCGCGGCCGGCGACGGGCTGCTGGAGCGCAGCTTCGCCTGGTTCGGCTCAAACTGGCGGGCGGGTCCGAACCGCTGAGGGGAAACTTTTTTGGCCGGAGGTGTATCACCGGCCACCGCGGGCGCTCCTAGGGTGTGCGGCGCAAAGGGGCGCCGCACCCATCCCCGCTAGAGGAGCAGTCCCATGTCAGAGACCACCGAGGCCACGGCCTACTACTACGCCGACGGCGAGCGCGTCCCGCTGGCCCCATCGACCCACTTCGTCGCCGTCCGGGCGACCCCCGAGGAGGCCGAAGAGCTGTCATCGCGATCCGCGGCGGCCTCACCCGACCCGCAGCACCCGGTCCAAGTGCTCAGGGTCACCGACCAGGACCTCGTGGTCTTCCGGGTCGATGACGCGGCAGCGGCAACCGCCCTGCCCGCCGGGGCACGGGCCGCCGGGGACGCCGGGGGCCCCGACGTCTACGAGCCCACGGCCGGGGAGGGCGAGGACGTGCCGAGCGCACTCATTGACCAGGGCGAGCTCATCGTCAAGTTCGAACCCGGCACCGACGCCGCGGCGCGGCTGCTCAAGAAGCACCACCTCGAGACCGTCCAGGAGGACTACCCGGAGCCGGGAGCGAGCCTTGTCCGCACCGCGCGCGGGCAGGACTCCGCGCTGGCCATCGCCAACGAACTGCACGAGCAGGCAGGCGTCGAGTACGCGGTGCCGAACTTCGTGCGCATCTCCCCGCGCCTCACCAGCACCCTCGAGGAGCTCGTTGAAACGGCAGCGCCGGACGGCACCGGACCGGCGTTCACGCCCAACGACCCGCTGCTGTCCGCGCAGTGGGGAATCGCCAAGATCCGCTGCCCCGAGGCCTGGGACATCTCCCGCGGCAGCTCCGCGATCTCGGTTGCGGTCATCGACGAGGGCGGCAACGCCCACGAGGACTATGTCCTGGCCCCCGGCTTCGACGCCCGCTTCAACGACCCGGACCCGACCCCCAACCCGGCCGACGGCCACGGCGTTGCCTGCGCCGGGATCGTCGCGGCGACGGCCCACAACGGGCGGGGCGTTGCGGGGGTCGCACCGAACAGCCGGGTGCGGCACATCCGCATCGCCTACGGCATCGGCGGCGGCTACTGGTCAACCACCGACGCCATCATCGCCGCAGGCGTGCGCAAGGCCGTCGACCTCGGGGCCGACGTGCTCTCCAATTCGTGGGGCAGCGGCGCCAGCACCGTGGTGGCCAACGCGTTCCGCTACGCCCAGACCAACGGGCGCGGCGGGAGGGGCACCCCGATCGCGGCGGCCACGGGCAACGGCGACAGCCTCGGTGTCGGCTACCCCGCCCGCCTCTCCCCCTCGATCCCGGGATTCCTCGCCGTCGGTGCCAGCAACCAATGGGACCAGCGCAAGAGCAGGACCAGCCTCGACGGCGAGACCTGGTGGGGCTCGAACTACGGCCCGGAGGTCGACGTGGTGGCGCCGGGGGTCAAGATCCCGACCACCGACATGATGGGTTCGGGCGGCTACTCCGGCGGCAACTACGTCAACACGTTCAACGGCACGTCCTCGGCGACTCCGCATGTCGCTGGCCTCATGGCATTGGTCCTTGCCGTCGATCCGGGGCTGCGCTCGTGGGAGGTCGAGGACATCATCAAGCTGACGGCGCGGGATCTGGGTGCCGGGGGCAGGGACCAGCACTTCGGGTTCGGCCGGATCGACGCCCGGGCGGCGCTCGAGGCGGCCTCCCGGATCTGGTACTCGATCCAGGTCTCCCCGGTCTTCCTCGGATCCGGCGGCGACACGTTCATCCGCGCCAATATCCGGATCTACAACTCCGGCATCAACACGGTGCGGCTCAACGGGTTGGTGTTCCGCTCGCATGCACCGGACGGATCCGTGCTTGACCAGTTCACCTTCGCGGGAAACCCGGGTCCGGTGATGCTGGCCCGCAGCGGTCACGACGTGCGCTTCACGAACGTGCTGTTGAGGGCGAATGGGAATCGGTCGCGTTGGTCGTACAACTGGTCGGTGAACTGGGGCTATACGTTCTGGCGGCCGGGCACTCCCGTGCATCCGCTCGGGGCCGAGGAACCGGCCAACGCCGGAGCGCTCGACGAGGCCCGCGGACTCAACGAGACTGCGCAGACGATCGAAGGCGCGGACTCCGGAGGCGACGCCTCACCGGAGGCCGGGCCGGGCACAGGCACCACGCCGATGGATGCCCCCAACGGCGCCGACGGGGACCGGATCACCGTCGATAGGGCAAGCAAGGCGATCACGATCGTCGTGCGCTGACCCGGCACCCCCGGGCCGGACGGGGACCCGCCACACAGTCCTTGGGGGATGTGTGGCGGGTCCCCTCCTCTGTGTCCGGCCCGCCGAGTCCCGCCACGGCTCCGGGGACCTGGCGCAAGCGGCTCCTGATTCCACGGAAGGGAGCGGTCGTTGACGCGAAAAGCAGGTGTCCTCGGCACACGCTTGTGGCGTGTGCCGAGGACACCTGTCCTACTTCGGTGCCGGAAGGGCTATGCGGCGTTTGCCGCTTCGGATCCCGCCGGCAGTGCCGCGGGCTCCGGCCGGTCCCCGTCCAAGTCGAGCTTGTGCGATTCCTTGGTGAGGAAGATGGCCAGCGCGCTGATCACGCAGATCACGGTGACCATGACGGAGACCCACACGGGGTTCCCGTTACCCACGGTCAACAGCGTCGCGGCCAGCAGCGGCGCCAGCCCGGCTCCCAGCGTCGAGGCCAGCTGGTAGCCCAGCGAGGCGCCGGTGTAGCGGGAGGTCGTTCCGAACATCTCGGAAATGAAGGCCGCCAGCGGCCCGTACATCGAGGCCTGGATCAGCGGGTTGCCGATCAGGAAGGCGGCAAGGACCCATCCCATGTCCCCGGTAGCCAGCATCTGGAAGAGCGGGTAGGCCATCAGCGCGGCGGCCAGTGCACCGCTGATCATGACGGGGCGGCGGCCCACCCGATCCGAGAGAGCGGCGAAGAACGGGATGGTGAAGATGTGCAGGAACGAGCCAATGCCGTGGACCATGAGTACGGAGGTGCGGTCGGCGCCGCCGCCCACCGCGAGGGTGATGGCGAAGGTGGCAAGCAGGCCTTGGATGACGAATGCCCCGGCCCCGCCGAAGGCGGCCAACAGGACGTTCTTGGGGTAGTGGCGCAGCACCTCGAAGAGCGGCACCGATGGCTTCTTGGCCCCGGTTGCCGACTTCCGCTCCGCGGCCGCGGCGGCCTGGGCCGCGGCGAAGACCGGGGATTCCTGGATGCGCAGGCGGATGAACATTCCCAGCCCGACCAGGACGGCGCTGAGCAGGAACGGGATGCGCCAACCCCACGCCAGGAAGCTTTCCTCCGGCATGGTGGAGCAGGCGGTCATGATGAGCGTGGCCAACAGCGCGCCGGAGGGGCCGCCCATGTTGGTGACGCTGGCGGAGAATCCGCGGCGGCGCTTGGTGGAGTGCTCCAGGCTCATCAGCGCGGCGCCGCCCCATTCGCCGCCCACGGCAATGCCTTGGATCACGCGCAGGAAGACCAGGATGATCGGCGCGGCGACGCCGATCTGGTTGTAGGTGGGAATCAGGCCAATGAGGGTGGAGGCCACGCCCATGAGCGTCATGGTGATCACCAGCATGGACTTGCGGCCCACCCGGTCCCCAAAGTGGCCGAAGATGACTCCGCCCAGCGGTCGGGCGATGTAGCCCGCGGCCAGGGTTCCGAAGGATGCGATGGTGCCCACCATCGGGTCAAGGTTGGCAAAGAACACCTGGCCGAAGACCAGCGATGCTGCAATGCCATAGAGCAGGAAGTCGTAGAACTCGACGACGCTGCCGAGGTAGCTGGAAAACAGGACGCGGCGCATTTGCCGCGGATCATGGGACGCGGGCTGGGAGACCGACGAATGCTTGGTCATGATTGCTGCTTCTCTCAGGAGGAGGGGTTGAGAACGCCTAGCGGCTCAGGGGTTGTAGTGAGTTTTTTTCCATCACCGGGGGAACTTCGGTGGACGGACGTTGGAACGGGATGATGTCCAGGTCGTCGGGGACGAACAGTTCCCCGGCGAAGGTTTCCCTCGCCCGGTGCCAGACATCCGGGTCCGCGGTGCCTGGCACCAGGTGGTGCAGTGCCAGGCGGGCGGCTCCGGCGCGCGTGGCCAGTTCTCCTGCTTGCCGGGCCGAGGTGTGGGACTTGCGATGGTGTTCCATCCCGGCCTCGGCCGCCTGCTCGGTTTCGTGGGCGTAGCCCCGGCGCACCCAGTCGAAGTCGATGGCCTCGTGCATGAGCAGGTCGGTGCCCCTCGCGAGGCGAACCAGGTTCCGGGTGGGCGCGGTGTCACCGGAAATCGTGACCGAGCCCTCGGCGGTGTCGAAGCGGAATGCGAAGGCGGGAGCCACCGGGGGATGCTCGACGAGGATGGCCGTGACCGTCACGTTTTCGTCTTCGTGGACGAGGAACGGTTCCATGTCGGGAGTCGGGTTGGAGTTCGGGTGGTAGCCGACATCCGCGGGCAGTTCGATGTCCTGCACGGTGTACTTCTCGTGCGGAGGTGGACGCAGCGTGTCGAATATCCGGTCGTTCAGGTCGGTGGCGTAGGCACTGACCAGGTACCTGAACATGCCTTCCACCCCGGGGGTCGGATCGTTCCCGCCCACGGCCTGGGGTTCACGGCCCGAAACATGGGTGGAGACCGGCGGCAACATGCCGCGGTCGCCAGGTCCAAAGACCTTGACCGGTTTCGCGTCCTGCGCAGCCAGGGCCAGCGTCCCGAATACGGTCATGGATGCGAGATCCACGGTGTGGTCGGAGTGCATGTGGGTGATGAAGATGCCCTTGAGCGAACCGAGTTCGATGCCGGCAAGCATGAGTTGTCGGCCCACCCCGTGGCCGCAATCGACCAGGTAAGCGGATCCATTGACCACGACGGCGGTGGCGATGCCTTGGCGCTCACCGGCGCCCGCCCCGGTCCACCAGCGGGGTCCGCCCGCCGTGCCGAGGGCCACCACGTAGGGGCCCGAATGCTTGCTCATGTCTGAAGTCCTTTGGAATAAATCATGCGTGAGGGTGCTCACTTGCTTCCCTCAACTGTGCGCCGCGCCATATCCTTTGTAAAACACATGTTTCGTGCAAACTACCCAAGGAAAACTTGTGAATGATGTGACCCTCAAACAATTGCGGTACTTGGTCTCCGTTGCCGAAACCGGATCGCTCGCAGCCGCGGCCGACGAGCTATTCGTCTCACAAACGGCGGTCTCCCTCGCGTTGACCCAGCTCGAGGCCGCACTCGGCGTCCAGCTGGCCATCCGGCGCAAGTCGAAGGGATCGGTCCTCACCCCCGCCGGAGCGACGGTGGCGGCCCGGGCCCGCGGGATCTTGCGCGAGGCCTCCGAACTGGGCAGTGTTGCCGGTGACCTTCAGGGCGAGCTGAGCGGCACCTTCCGCGTGGGCTGTTACCGCGCCTACTCATCGCGCATCATTCCGGAAATGGTCCAATATTTTGCCGAGAACCACCCAAACGTGGATCTCGCCTTCGAGGAGGGCTCCTCCACGGAACTGCAGGCGCAGATGGTGGACGGGACCCTGGATGCCTGCTTCATTCTCCGCGGACACGTCCTGTCACACAGCTCCTTCGAACCGATCGCCGCCGTCGTTCCCAAGGTCCTGCTCTCCGCGCATCATCCGCTGGCCTCCCAGGGGACGGTGTCCTTCAAGGATCTGGCAGGGTTTCCGGCCGTGCTCTCCGACGTCAAGCCTGCCGGGACATTGGTCGAGGCAATGATCCGTTCCATGGGTTTTCAGCCGGACGTGCGCTGGCGTTCCTCAAGCACCGAAACCATCCGCTCCATGGTCGGCCGGGGCTTGGCCTACTCGGTCCTGTTGAGCATCTGGCCCGGACCGACCAGCCAGGAAGGACTCCCCCTCGTGCTCAAGGACATTGCCGAACCCGTGCCGGAAAATGCCTTCGGCCTGGCCTACCCGGCGGGCCTCGGACCCACCCGGAAAATCAATGAACTGCTGGCCTTCGGCCGGGAGAATTTCAGCGCTTTCTAACCGGGTCGACAATGATCACCAGCCCAAGACCCCGGGCCGCGCCCCGGATGCACTCCCCGAAACCCGCCCCGGTGCCGTCCAGGGGATTGCCTTGGGCCCCGCGCTGCCGTCCGGTCCGGGCCAGTCTCGGGAGGGCACATGAACGATCCTTGGTGCCCGCAGACCCCCGTCCCCGGGACCCGTCATCGGACGGTGCCGAGGCGGTGACTGTGCCATGATCAAGAGCGTGAACGAGCCAACAACCACCGCCTCCCCCTCCACGTCCCGGACCGCAGGGTCCCAGACCTTGGCCCGCGGACTCGAAGTGTTGCGCCTGGTGGCAGGCACCCCTGCGGGGCTGGGCATCAACGAGGTCGCCGAGCATGCCGGCATCCACCGCACCGGAGCCTACCGGCTGCTCAACACGCTCTGCGACGCCCAGCTGCTGCATCGCGGGGCGGACGGGCGCTACCGCGGTGCCGCGGGGCTGCTCGCCCTCTCGGCCTCGGCCTACCATTCGCTGCTTGCCGCCGCCGAGCCGGTGCTGCGCCGCTACGCCGACGAGCTCGGCGCCACCCTGGCCCTGATCGTGCGCGAGGGCGGCGAGGCCATCGCCCTGCGGGTCACAGCACCGACCTCCGGCACCTACCACGTGTCGTTCGCCGAGGCCTCGCGGCATCCGCTGGATCTCGGCGCCGCGGGCCACGCGATCCTGGCCAGCGAGGCGGCACGCACCGGGGAGGACCCCCGCGTCACCACCGCCCGCGCCAAGGGATACGCGCAGACCTTCGGCGAGGTCGAACCGGGCATGCATGGCCTGGCCGTGCCGCTTGACCGCGGCATCTGCGGCGTCCCCGCCTGCCTGAACCTGATCACCGTGCGCCGGGAACAGGCCACCTCCGCCACCACGGTGTTGCAGCAGGCCGCCCGAGCCCTCGAGGCATCGCTTGCCTGATCCCCCATTCCACGTGAACGCAGGATGGAATTCGTGCCAACTGACGGCACACCGACTTTGACGTGAGTCACAAGTGCTGGTGAACTGGGACTCAGCAGTTGTGCATATAACGAATAGTTCGTGCACTATTTACACACGGAAAGTTTGATGTGGCCATGAACAGCATCCCCAGCAGTGAAGTCCTGATCATCGGAGCCGGTCCCGCCGGCCTCATGCTCGCCAATATCCTGGGGATGTACGGCCGCAGCGTCACGGTGCTCGAGGCCCGCGACGAACTCATCGACTACCCGCGCGGCGTGGGCCTCGACGACGAGTCGCTGCGCACCATCCAGACCGTCGGCCTGGTGGACACCGTGCTGCCGCACACCGCACCGCAGCACATCATGCGCCTGGTCAACGGCTCGGGCAAGACCATCATGATCAACAACCCGCAGACCCAGGAATTCGGCTGGGACCGCAAGCACGCCTTCATCCAGCCCGAGGTCGACAAGGCACTCTACGAGGGCCTGGCCCAGTATCCCAACATCAACGTGCACTTCGGCCACCTGGTGGAGGACGTCACCGAGGACGCCAACGGCGTCACCGCCATCGCCCGCGTCACCAACGCCGACGGCACCGAAACCGAGACCCGCTTTTCGGCGCAGTACCTGGTGGGCTGCGAGGGCGGCAAGTCCCCGACCCGCAAGCGCATGGGCGTGAGCTTCGAGGGGGACTCCCCCTCCACCCGCTGGCTGGTCGTCGACGTCGACAACGACCCGCTGGGCACCCCCAACGTCTTTTTGGGAGCGGATCCCAAGCGCCCGTACGTCTCCATCGGCCTGCCCCACGCTGTGCGCCGCTGGGAGTTCATGCTCCACGACCACGAGGACGAATCGGTGGTCACCTCCAAGGAGTGGGTCGCCGAGATGCTCAAGGACCACGTCCCGGACCCGCACAACCTTTCCTACATCCGCCGCCGCGTCTTCACCCACCACGGCCGCGTGGCGGGATCCTTCCGCAAGGGCCGCCAGCTAATCGCCGGGGACGCCGCGCACCTGATGCCGGTGTGGATGGGCCAGGGCTGGAACTCGGGCATGCGGGATGCCACCAACCTGGGCTGGAAGCTGACCAGCGTGCTGACCGGCACCGCCGGCGAGGACATCCTGGACACCTACACCTCCGAGCGCAAGGACCACGCCAAGGCCATGGTCGATTTGTCCATGACGCTGGGCTCGGTCATCAAGCTCACCAACCCGCTGGCGGTCGCCGCCCGCGACGCCGCCTCCTCGGTGCTCAACCTCTTCCCCTCTGCCAAGAGCTACTTCTCCGACATGCGCTTCAAGCCGATGCCGCGCTACACCGCCGGAGTGCTGGCCGACCCGACCACGCAGGCATCCGGCAACGCCGCCGCGAAGCTCACCAGCAAGTTGATCCCGGTGCTCACCGCCAACAACAAGGTCTCTCCGGTGGGCGTGCAGTTCCCGCAGCCACGGGTGAACTCGCAGCTCGGGGAGAACCGGCTGCTCGATGACGTCATCGGCAACTGGTGGACCGTGCTGGTCTGGGGCAACGACCCCAAGGACGTGCTCCCCGCCCACTCCATCAAGGCGCTCGAGGCCCTCGGTGCCAAGCTCGTGGCCATCGTCCCCGAAACCCAGCGCGCCTGGGCCACCGAACACATGGACAAGGACGTCCTGGTGCTCGGCGACCACACCGGCACGGTGAAGAGGTGGTTCAACGAGCGCCCGACGCCGATGATCTTCCTGCGCCCCGACCGCTTCGTCGCAGGGGCCTGCCTGCACCAGCACGGGCCGGCCACGCTGCAGGCGATCCTTGATTCCATGGGCAGCGCCGCCGACCATTCCCCGGCCAAGCCGCAGGACTCGGCCCTGGCAGTGTAGCTGCGGCACCCAAGCAAACACCCACGACAGGCACGGTCCCTGCACCTGGCAATCCGGATGCGGGGACCGTGCCTGCTTTCATCTCACCCGGCCCCGCCCCGCCCTGCGTGCCGAACCTAGCCCGGTGTGCCCGGGCTGGATGCAGCATGGGCAAGAGCCTGCTGCGGAGCTTCGAACACCGGGGCCAGCTTCCGGCCCGCCGCGTGCAGGATCCGCCGGGTTGTTTCTACGTCCGCCGCGACGGCTGCCGCCGGCGGGCCGGGTGCCCAGGTCCACCTGTTCCGCTCCGCCAGTTCGCGCAGGTTGCCCCGGTTCCGTTCATTCAGGGCGGTGGGCTCGGCCGGGAAGCTGCCGAGCGCCAAGACGCCGTCGGCAAAGCCGCGGGAGACGGCGGCTTCCAGGGTCAGCGCCGTGTGGTTCAGCGTGCCCAGGTCCGGACGGGTGACCACCACCAACCGGCCATCGAGCACGCGGGCCATGTCGGCGATGGTTTCCCCGGCAAGCGTCAGGGACACCAGCAGGCCGCCGGCGCCCTCGACGATGACAACCCCGTGCTCCAGTGCAAGTTCCCGCACGCGCAGCACGTGGTCCGCCAGGGTGGGCAGTGCCTCGGCCGCGGCGATCCCGCCGGCGTGCAGGGCAGCGTCCACCGGCGCCATGGGATCGGCCAGCCGGGCGCCTTCTTCCAGGGTCAGTGCCGGCGGATTCCCGAGCCAGTCGCCGATCGAGTGCACGTCCCCGCCCTGCCCGGGTTCCACGCCGGTTTGGGTCGGCTTGTACACGGCAACCCGCGCGCCCGTCCCCAGGGCGCAGGCGGCCAGGGCGCCGGTGACAACGGTCTTGCCGACGTCCGTGTCGGTCCCGGTGACCACCAGGATCATGCCGCTTCCCCCGCCATGGCCAGGGAGGCCCACACCGTCCGGGGTGCCTGGAATGACAAGAGGTGCATCCAGTCAGGTTCCTCGCCGGCCGGCTCGAGGCCCGGCAGGGTGCGGGCCGCAGCGGCAAGGACCACCTCGGTTTCCATCCGCGCCAACCCCGCGCCCAGGCAGCGGTGGATCCCGAAGCCGAAGGCCAGCGAGTCGTCCTCCTCCTCCCCCAGGACCCCGCCGGAGAGCTTGAGCACCAATTGCTCCCCCTTGGCAAAGTGTTCCCCGTCCAGCTCGATGTCCGCGGCGACCTCTCGGCGCCAGGTCGGCACCGAGGAGGCCTGCGCCAGCACCTGGCGCACCAGCTCCGCCGTGGATTCACCGTCGGCGCACTTCTCCCAGCTGCCTTCGCGCAGGGCGGTGCGCAGCGCGGTGGCGATGAGCATGGCGGTGGTTTCCTGCCCGGCAATCATCAGGAAGTAACCCAGCGAGCGGATCCTCGCCGAGTCCACCCCGGAGTGGTGCAACGCGGCATAGAGGTTCGAATCGTCGCGGGCCACGGCCTCGGCCACGCTGCCATCGAGCCAGGCATGGAATTGCGCGGCGCTTGCAGCAAGTTCCACCTGGCGCTGTGCGTCGGGCCAGCCCCAGAAGAGTTCCAGCGAGTCCTGGCTCCAGCGCTTGAGCTCCGCGGCCGGCGGAATCGGGACCCCGGTGAGCCGCTGCATGACCTCAGGCGGGATCACCGCAGCCAGATGGTGTGCCAGATCGATGTGCTCTCCGCTGCGGTATTGCTCCGCAAGCTCCGCGCAGATCCCTTCCACCCGCGCCCGGATGGGCCCGGCCTGCGCTGCCACCTTCGCGGGGCTGAAGAACCTGGCCACCACCCGGCGCACCGCCAGGTGCTCGGATCCACTGGCGCTTGCAAGCACCGGAGGAAGGGAGAACCGCCCGGCGGCCAGGATGCGCAGGGCGGCAGGTTCCAGGTCGACGGCGGTGTCCAGGGCGTTGGCCGGGGTGAAGTCCTCGGGGCGCAGCAGGATCGCGCGCACCAAGCCGGGATCCTCGATGTTGCGGTAGCGGCGGTTGACCGCTTCGGGATAGGCCTCGGGCAGCGGCCCGGACAGCGGCGCCAGCTCGGCGAGCGGTGCGCGCGTGGCGCCAAAGGGACAACTCAAGATTCTTCCTCCAGGATGATCCGGGCAATGGCGTGCAGGGCGGCAAGCAAGTCAGCGGGGTCGTGGTCGGCGTGCGCGGTGATCCGCAACCGCGACACCCCGTCGGGCACGCTCGGCGGCCGGAAACATGCAACGGCAATGCCGCGGGCGCGCAGGGATGCGGCCGCCCGGACTGCCGAGGCCGCGTCCGGCATCATGACCGAATGCACCGCGCCTGCCCCTTGCTCGATGCGCGGGAGCAGCCGCGGTTCGGCGGCCAGGGTGTCGTGGACCAGCGTCGCGTTGCGCCCCAGCCTGGCCAGGCGCTCGGCGTCGGCCAGTCCCAGCGCGGCCAGGGCGGCTCCCGCGGCGGCAGGGGCAAGCGCGGTGTCAAAGAGGAAGGTCCGCGAGGTGTTGACCAGGTGCTCGCGCAGCGCGCCCGCCTGCCCGCCGCCCAGCAGCACCGCGCCGCCCTGGGCACCCAGGGCCTTGGAGAGCGTGGCGGTGGCCACCACGTGGGAGCAGTCCGCCAGCCCCGCGGCACGCAGCGCCGAGCCTTGTGCCGTCGCAGCCAGCGAGTGGGCCTCGTCGATGACCAGCAATGCCCGGTGGCGGGCGCAAAGTTCGGCTGCGGCGGCCAGATCGGCGGCATCGCCAAGCACCGAATAGACCGATTCGAGGACCACCGCCGCGCGCGGGGCCGGGGTGGCCGAATCCCGGTTTTCCTCCAGCAGCCGCTGGAGATCCGCGAGGTCGTTGTGCGCGGCGGTGGCAACCTTGGCCCCGGAGAGGCGGGCGCCGTCGATCAGGCTGGCGTGCGCGTGGGCGTCGAGGATGAAGAGGCTGCCCGGTCCGCCAAGCGCCTGCAGCAGACCCAGGTTCGCGGTGTATCCGCTGGAATAAACCAGGGCAGCGCTTCGACCGGTGTAGCGGCACAGCGCGGCTTCGAGCTCGCGATGCACCTCAAGGGTGCCGGTTGCCACGCGGCTGGCAGCGGCCCCTGCCCCGTACCGGTGCGCGGCGTCAGCGGCCGCCGCCCGCACCTCCGGGTGGCCGCTGAGCCCCAGGTAGTCGTTGGAGGCCAGGTCCATGAGCTTCTCGCGGGAGCTCTCCACGCGGTGCAGTCCGCGGGCGGCGCGCACCCGGGCCCGATCCCCCAGCCACCGTTCCCACGGTGCCGCCGCAGCCGCGCCCGGCGTTGGGGCGGCGAGCCTCTGGCTAGTCTCCATGGACTTCACCCACCGCCGCGACCAGGGCAGCGCCCAGGACCGACAGGTCCCCGGCCGTGGCAATATAGGGCGGCATGACGTAGACCAGGTCGCGGAAGGGCCGCACCCAGGCCCCGCGGCGCACCGCGGCCTGGGTCAGCTCGGCCACGCGCACGGGTTCGGAAAGCTGGATGACGCCGACGCCTCCGAGAACGCGGATCTCCCTCACGCACGACAGGGCACGCGCCGGCGCCAGGGCTTCGCGCAGCCCGGATTCCAGCGCCGAAACCTGGACGCGCCAGGGTGCGGAGGCCGAGCGCGGGTCACCACCACCGGTGAGCAGCTCCAGCGATGCATTGGCCACGGCGCAGGCCAGCGGGTTGCCCATGAAGGTGGGCCCGTGCAGCAAGGCCTCGCCTGCATCGCCCAGCACTTCGGCCACCTCGGCGGTGCACAGCATGGCCGCCAGGGAGAGGTAGCCGCCGGTCAACGCCTTGCCCACGCACATCACGTCGGGTTCGACCTGTGCCCATTCGGTGGCAAAGAGCGCGCCGGTGCGCCCGAATCCGGTGGCGATCTCGTCAACTATCAGCAACAGCCCGTGTTCATCCGCGATCTCGCGGAGGATCGCCAGCGCGCGCGGCGCGTAGACGTACATGCCTCCTGCACCCTGCAGGACGGGTTCGCAGATGATGCCCGCAAGCTCCGGGGCGTGGGCGGCGGCGATGTTTCTGGCCGCTGCTTCCCACGCGGCCAGCTCCGTGGCGTCGGACTCCCACTGCCCCTTCGCGGTGAGCCGGGCCGCCGGCGGGCGCGGCAGGAAAACCTGTTCGCGGCCCGGCGGGGCGAAGGCCGCGTGCATGCCGTCCACCGGATCGCACACGCCCATCGCCGCAAAGGTGTCCCCGTGGTAGCCGCCGCGCAGGGCCAGGAAGCGCTGCCGCGTGCCGTGCCCGCGGGCGTGCTGGTATTGCAGTGCGAGCTTGAGCGCCACCTCCACGGAGATGGAACCGGAGTCGGCCAGGAACACGTGTTGCAGGTCCCCGGGGGCCATGGCCACCAGGCGTTCGGCCAATTCCACCGCCGGCGAGTGAGTCAGCCCGCCGAACATCACGTGGCTAAACGTGTCGATCTGCTCGTGCGCTGCGGCATCCAGCACCGGGTGGCGGTACCCGTGCACCATTGACCACCAGGAGGACATTCCGTCGATGACCCCGTGGGTGCCCGCTTCATTCCTCAGCGATAGCCGGACACCCTGGGCCGCTTCCACCGCATAGTGCGCCCCGGCATCCAGCGTCGCGTAGGGGTGCCAGAGCAGGCCCGAGTCCCGGGCGAGCAGGCCGAGGGGTGCGGAACTCATGCGTTGGGGCTTTCCGGGGTGCCGGCGCCGCGGCGGCGCAGCACCGGTTCGCCCTGCCCGCCGGCCGGCCCGCAGCCCTGGGTGGCGCTGCCGCAGGCACTGCCGCACGCACTGCCGCACCCCGTGGCCCCGGGCTGCGCCGGGGCCTCGTCGGCCCGGTGCCGCAGCCGTGCCGCCAATTCCGCGGGGTCGATGTCCTCTTGGCCCAGCACCACGTACCCGGCATCCGAAATCATCTCCAGGTCCCGCCGCGCGTCCTGGCCCTCACTGGTGAGGTAGTCGCCAAGGAACAGGGAATTGGCCACGGCGAGCGCCGTGGACTGCAGGGAGCGCAGGTGCATTTCCCGGCCGCCGGCCATGCGCAGCTCGGTGGCTGGGCAGGCCAGGCGGACCAGCGCGAGGATGCGCAGGCATGCCATCGGGGTCAGATGCCAGGTTCCGGCCAGCGGGGTCCCGTCGAAGGGCATCAGGAAATTCACGGGGATCGAGTCGGCGGCCAGGTCGCGCAGGGCGAAAACAGCCTCGACGAGCTGTTCGGGGGTTTCCCCCATGCCCACGATGAGTCCGGAGCACGGTGAGAGCCCGGCACCCTTGGCCTTCCCGACGGTGTCAACGCGCTCGGCGAAGGTGTGGGTCGAGCAAATCTCCGGGTAGAGCGACTCGGCGGTGTTCAGGTTGTGGTTGTAGGCATCGGCTCCGGCGGCCTTGAGCCGGTCCGCCTGCCCGTCCTTGAGGATGCCCAGGCAGGCGCAGACCTCGACGTGCGGATGCTCGTCCTTGAGCTGCTCGACCATCGTGGCCACCCGGTCCACGTCCCGGTCCGTGGGACCCTTGCCAGATGCGACCATGCACACGCGCGACGCACCACCGGCGACTCCCAGCCCCGCCTGGCGCACGGCTTCCTCCGGTTTCAGCCACGTGTACTTGAGGATCTCTGCCTTGGATCCCAGCCGCTGGGAGCAGTAGGTGCAGTCCTCGGGGCAGAGCCCCGACTTGAGGTTCACCAGGTAGTTGACCTTGACCGTGTTGCCGAAGTGCTTGCGGCGCAGCGTTCCGGCCGCGGCGACCAGCGCCAGGGTCGCCTCATCCTCGGTGCCGAGAACCGCGAGGGCCTCGGCGGCGGTGAGACGGTGGCCGGAATCGATGCGCGCCGCAAGGTTTGCGGCATCCGGGATCCCGGCGGGTGAAACGTGCCTGCCCGGAGAAGTCGCAACTGTAGGAACGGTGTTGATCGTGGTCATGGGTATCGATGGCCTTCCGAGGTGGAGCGGTGCCAGGCGCCTCACAACGAGAAACTGAACACCGTTCAATAGATTCTGGATTCACCGTACACCCAATCTTGAACACCGTTCAACGCGCTGCCTGAAGGCATGGGCCATAAACGCCCGGCTCGGGTGCGCCCGATGCGGGGAGAAAAGACTGATGCAGGCCGTGTTCCTTCGGAACTGCCTCTTCACTCCCGGCTGCGTGGCGGGCCGACCGGCATACGCCTAATTCGCCCGCCACTCCGCCTCAACCTTTCGCGCCGCGGGCCCATCGAAACTGTGAGCCGATTCCGCGCCCGGCCACCGTGAGGCCGCTTTGCACAGTGCATTCGGCCGGACACATCGAAGCGGGGCGGAATCGGCCCTCGATTCCGCCCCGCTCCCACACCGATTGCCGACTACCCCGGCTGACCCACGCCAATGACGTCCAGATCATGTCCGATGACCAGCCGCCCGTCAAAGCCGTCGCCGCAGGGCACCCAGACTTCGTCCGGACGATTGCCGGGAACCATGTGCGAAAGCACCAAGGTCCCCACTCCTGCCTCCTGGGCGACCCTTCCCACGTCCTCGATCAGGGTGTGGGATCGGATCAAGTGCTGGTACAGGCCTTCCTGCGCGTCGGTTCGTGGCTGCGGGAAGAGGGATTCAGGCCAGGACTTGTCGATGACCTCGTGCACCAGCACGTCTGCACCCTTGGCCAGGGTAATGATGTTCGGTGTCAGTCCCGTGTCGCCGGAGAAGACCACGGAACCGTCTTCGGTGTCGAACCGGTAGGCCAGGGCTGGGAACACCGGCGCGTGGTTGACGAGAATGGCCGAGACCTTGACCCGGTCGTCCTCGAAGAACACGAATGGCTCCATGACCGGGCACGGATCGGTGTTCGGATTCTTCATGTACTTCTTGGGCACTGGAACATCGAAAGCCTCCCAAAGTTCCTCCGGGCGCGGTTTGCGGTTGTCAAAGAGGCGGTCGTTGAAGTCCGTGGCGAAGGCCTGAACTAGCAGGTCGGTCATTTCCTTCGTGCCCGGGGTGGGGTTTTTGGGACTAACCGGCTTCGGCGCTTTCCCATCACCAAAGAGCTCGGGCAACTCGCCGCGGTTGCCGGGCCCCCAGATCGGCACCTTCCCTTGCACATGCTGCAGTCCGTTGAAAATTCCCTCGCTGAGGATGTTGTTCAGGTCCACCACGTGATCGGAGTGTAGGTGGGTCAGGAAGATCCCGGCCAGCACATCCAAGGGGCCGTCCATATCGGACTCGAAATTGGGACCGAGCCTTGCCTTTCTTAGTTGGCCCATGACCCCGTGGCCGGCATCGATCAAGTAGTATCTGTCGCCCACGACGAGTGCTGAGGAAATCCCCTCGCGCGTACCGCCCGGCCAGTACGGAGGTCCGCCGGAGGTCCCCAGCAACACCAGTCGTGTCCGGTGGTTTCCCAGTGGTGCCGGCCCAAAATCTCGGACCTGATCGGGGCGAGGCCCGGCGGCCTGCGCCTTGCCTGAAAACGCGCCCACTCCCAAGGCGGCGGCCCCGAGACCAAAACTTGCCAGCATCGTCCGTCGGGCAACTCCCGCAGCAGCAGCCCGGCCCATAATCTCGCACATGGCGATCCTTCCAATCGATGTCGCCGCCTGTGAAAAGGTTTCACATCACGCGGCTGGGTCATGGAATGCTTGCGCATTCCAATGGTTGCAACCACAGATCTCCGGGCGGGATGAATATCTGGATGATTTCCATCCCGCCCGGAGATCTTCATTCCCCGAGCCGGTCGACCACGTGGTGGTGCCGATCGGCTGCCCCTGCTAGCGTCCGCGCTTCATATATGCGTTGACATCGTCGCTGTTGAAAAGGTCCGGCACGGTCCAGCCGTCCAGGTTGTACTCGCCCATGCACTGTTCGACCATGCCGTTCATCATGCCTGCGGTGCCGGTCTGCTTGGCGTGCATCAACATTTCGACGCGCACGTTCTCGTGGTTGCCCGAATAGTTGCGTTCGTACAACTCATGACGGCCGCCGAACTCGGAGCCGATCGCGTCCCACAGCAGCTTCATCAATTTGACGCGGTCCACGGCCTGCACGCCGTTCGAACCTCGCACGTACTTGTCCAGGTACGGGCGGATTTCCATGTTCTGGAAATCCAAGGCGCCGCTGGGTAGATAGATGAGGCCCGAGGCCACGTCCTGCTCGATGATCTCCTTGATGCGCGAGTAGCCCTGGGCCATGAACATGCGGTAGGCCAGGCCATATTCCATCTTCGGCAGCACCGAGCCGTTCGGTCCCTTGTCCGGGTTGAGCATCATCCCGTCCACTAGGCCCCAGAACAGATTGCGCCAGCCGATGACCTCGCCGGCCCGGGCCTGCACGCCGCGGAAGTCCTGGGTGCCGGTGATTTCCAGGGCCTTGAGCAGCAGCCCGGCAATGAAGTCCAGCTTCACGGCCAGGCGGATGCAGCCCTGGAAGGTGAAGCGCTGGATAAAGCCGGTCTGTGGCATGAAACCGTTGATCTGGTCGGGGTCCCCATAGGCGAAGATGTTCTCCCACGGCACCAGCACCTTGTCGAAGACGAACACCGCGTCGTTCTCGTCCATGCGTGAGGAAAGCGGGTAGTCAAACGGGGTACCGGTCACCGCGGCGTTCTGCGCGTAGGAGGTGCGGGAAATCAGCTTCACTCCCGGGGCGTCCATCGGCACGGTGCAGATCAGCGCGTATTCCTTCTTCTTGATCGGCAATCCGTAGTGGGAGATGAAGTTGAAGTTGGTGATCGCCGAACCGGTGGCCACGACCTTGGCGCCCGAGACGATCACTCCGTTGTCGGTCTCCTTTTCCACCTTCATGAAAACGTCCGACACTTCGTCCGGCGGCAGATGGCGGTCCACAGGCGGGTTGATGATCGCGTGGTTCCAGTACAGGACCTTCTCCTGCGATTCCTTGTACCAGCGCAACGCGTTCTCCTGGTATGGCGAGTAGAACTCCGGCATGGATCCGAGGGTTCCCAGGAATGCAGCCTTGTAGTCCGGTGAGCGGCCCAGCCAGCCGTAGCTCATCCGGGCCCAGGTCTCGATGGCGGTGCGGGATTCTTTCAGGTCCTCAACGGATTTGGGGACCTTGAAGAACGGGTGGGTCATGCCGCCGGAACCGGTGTCGGTCGGGGAAAGCAGCTTGCCTGAGGTGGCCGGGTCGTGGAAACCGTCGTACAGGCGTGCGGCCATCCGAACCGAGTTGCGGAATGCAGGGTGGGTGGTCACGTCCTCGACGCGCTCGCCATGTATGTAGACCTCGCGGCCGTCGCGCAGCGATTCGATGTATTCGTCGCCGGTCATCGGCAGCTTGGGATTGGCAGGCGTGGTCCGTTCGGACATGTCCGCAAGGTTCTTTTCGGCTTCTGGTGCTTGTGTCATGGTGTTCAGCTCCTTTGCTGGGGGTTGAAATGGTGGTGGGACGAAATTTTCAGAAGGCGTTGAAGTCGGTGCTGCCCTCGAACCATCCGGTGGCCATGCTGTCACCGCACGAGGCCCAGGGAGCACCTCCCACGTGGTCGCCGATCTCCCGGAATTTGCCCGCGAAGAAGCACAGGGGGTCCAGTTCGTCATTGCTGTGCAGTGCGATGACCCTGCCGACGACGATAAGGTGGTCTCCGCCGTCATAGATGGCCCAGGGCTCACATTCCAGAGTTGCGCTGTTGCCTTGAAGCACCGGGATGCCCTCGGCATCCGGGCGCCACGCCACCTCGCCTTTCATCGGCTTGCCGGCGAAGTTCAGGCAGGTATCCATTTGTCCGGAGGACATGATGTTGATGGCGAACGGGGAGTCCTCGAGGAGCCCGGAGATCTTGTTGCCGCGGATCAGGGTGACCTGGGCCAGCGGCGGATCCAGGGACACCGCAGTGAATGCGTTGACCGTGGCTCCGTGCGGCACGCCGTCCGGGGTGCGGCAGGTGACCACGGTGACACCGGTGGCAAACTTGCCGAAGGCATTACGCAGCTGGCGCGGATCGATATCCGGCAGCTGGCCGGTCGGGGCTGGTTGCTGGCTCATGGTTCGCTCCCTGGTTCCGTGGTCTCGGTTTGGTGGATGCACACCAGCTTGGACCGAACTTCTCCCGGCCACATGCGTAGAACCACCCCCTCAGCTACCTGCTTTGTGGCCTGCGCCATAAAACGTCCAGCCCCGGGTGAGAGACTTGGATCCGAACTATAGGGTTTCGGGCGTGCACGGCACCGCCCCAGGACCCACCGCGCACGGCAGAAGTCCGCGGCAGCAGACTGGAGAAAAACAACCGATGACTAGGCAACCAATCGATCATCAATTCACCGCGGGCCGACTTTCAATGACTTCCTTCATCGGTCGGCGGCACGAAATGGCGGAGGCCAAGGCCTTGATGTCCACTTCCCGACTGGTCACACTGACGGGCGCGGGAGGCGTGGGCAAGACCCGGATGGCGGGGGAGATTACCCAGCAGGCGCGCCGGGCCTACCGCGACGGGGTCAGGATCGTCGAGTTGGCACCACTGACCAAGACAGCGTCTGTCGCCGCGGTCGTGGCAGCGGCGTTGGAAGTCTCGGACCAGTCGCAGCGCCCTGCCCTTGACCGACTGGCCGATTTCCTGCAGGACAAGGAGCTGTTGCTGGTTCTGGACAACTGCGAGCACCTGCTCGACGAGGTCAGCGTGCTGGTGCACAGGATACTTGGCCAGGCTCCCGACGTGCGCATTCTAGCCACCAGCCGCGAACCGGTGGGCATTACGGGAGAAACCCTTTATGCCATTCCCCCGATGTCGACCCCTCCAATCGATGATCCCGTGCGGGTCGAGCAGCTGGAAAGTTTCGAGGCCGTCGCGTTGTTTGTGGCCCGGGCGCGCAATGTGGTGCCGGGCTTTGCCCTGGACGTGGACAACGCCCCGGTCGTGGCGCAGTTGTGCACCCAATTGGATGGCATGCCCCTGGCCATCGAGCTAGCCACCACCCGCCTGCGCTCCTTGTCGGCAACCCAGCTGCTCGATCGCCTGGATCGACGTTTCCAGTTGCTTAACCGTGGTGACCGCTCAGCCCTGCCTCGGCAGCAGACGCTGCGGGCCCTCATCGACTGGAGCTACGAGTTATGCTCCGATTCCGAGCAGATGCTTTGGCGGAGGCTGTCGGTGTTCCCCGGCAGCTTCGACATGGAGGCGGCAGAAGCGGTCTGCGGGTTTGGCGAACTGCCATCGGACGACATTGTCGACCTCCTGGATTCCCTCGTCGCAAAGTCAATTCTCTCGGTTCGCCGCGACGGCGAAGTGCTGCGCTACCACCAGCTCGTGACCATCCGCGAATACGGCCAGGAGCTGCTGGCCAATCCGGACGAGGTGAAGACCTTGCGCACCAGACACTTGCACCACTATGTGGAACGATGCGACACCATGGTTCGAAACTGGTGCAGTCCGCACCAAAGCCGATTCCTTCAAGCTGCACGAGGCGACAGGGCAAATCTGACCTCGGCCATGGATTGGGCTCTGGAAGCTCCAGGCGAGCACGCAACTGCTGCCCGGCTGGCTTCTCTGCTGCGCTACCAATGGGTCTCCGGGAATTTCATCACCGAAGGCCGTGCGCTGCTCGACAGGGTCTTGTCGAAGCCCTCGGAAGCCGATCCACTCAGCTATGCCTCGGCCATGTGGGTCGCCGCCTGGGTCAGCCTCATCCAGGGAGATCACGACACCGGAGCAGACTACGCCCGCCGGTGCCTCACAAGCGCCCAGAAACTTGAGGATCCCGCGCTAGAGGCACATGCCGAACATTGGCTTGCCCTGCATCGAATGTTCAGCGGCGATTTGGTTGGAGCCATCGAGCTGTACCGGAAGGTCAGCAAGGCACATGACGCCCATGGTGATACAGCGGCCAAGCTGACAGCTCTCTTCCAGCTTGGCATGGCCCAGGCGTTGGACAACCGTCTCGAGGCGGCGCTGGAAACGTGCCGCCAGGTCATCGAAATCGCCACCTCCCACGGTGAGCTATGGAACCGGGCATATGCATACTGGATCCGCGGGATCAGCTACTGGCAGCTTGGCGAGTATGCCTCGGCCGTCACCGCCGTCACCGAGGCGCTACGCATTCAGCAATACACTTTCCAAGACGGCGTATGCGTGGCGCTAAGCCTTGAGACGTTGCACTGGATCACAGTGTCGATGGGCGACTACGATCGGGCCGCAGAACTGGCACATGCCGTAGCCTCGGTCTGGTCCGAATTGGGCATCACGGTCGCGGCCTTTGGTCCGCACATGCACAAAGCTTCGTTGACTAGCAACCGTCGCATGCGCGAGGCCCTTGGCCGTCGCTATGTCTCGAAAACCAAGGACGAACACAGGATGTCCAAGACCCAAGCAATCGACTGTGCCCTGGGCGTGACCACTAGCCCAGCGAAGCACTCCTCCGGGAATAACCCGCTAACCAAGAAAGAGATGCAAGTCGCCGGTCTTGTTGCCCAAGGATTGACCAACCGGCTCATCGCCCAGCAGTTGGTAATTTCCCCGCGCACGGTGGACGGCCACGTCGAGCGCATCCTGGCCAAGCTTAGTTTTAGAACCCGCTCCCAAATCGCGTCGTGGGCAACTGCAATGGGCCGGTCGGACTAGAAGACAAGGCTTCAGCATCAGGCATTGGCTCCCATGTGGCGCGACGGTCCACCCACGGGCGAATCAAACCCGACCTCGGCGTCACTTCGGATGTCAGACCGGTCTCGACGTCGAACAGCAGCGGCATCACCTAGATCCAACGGCCGTTCTCAGGGAACGAATGTCGCGTGATCCTCTGGTGCACCGCTCGATCAGCGGGGTTGCAGCATCAGTCAGACTGCAGGGGTTTCGGGGTAGAGCAACAGCTCCCCGTCCTTGACCTCGATTTTGTGGGTCCGGGCTCCCACGGTGGCCGGCAGGCAGAGGGCCTCCCCGGACTTGAGGCAGAACTTGGCCGCGTGGACCGGGCACTCCACCTCGGTGCCTTCGATCCAGCCGTCGGCCAGTGAGGCGGTCTCATGCGTGCATTCGTCGTTGATGGCGTAGAAGTTGCCGTCCTCGGCATGGAACACGGCTATGTCTTCCTTGGTCCCGTTGTCCTCGGACGGAATGACGATGGCTTCTCCTTCGTCGATGCTGTCGACGGAACCGATGTTGATGGCCTCGCTCATGAGTGTGCCTCCTGGGGTTTCACCGCCGCCGCACCTTTGGCGTCGGAGGTGGAAGTAAAAGAATCGTGTAATCCCATCATCGCGTGCTTTCCGCTTCCGACCCAACCGGTGAACATTCCAAGGTCCAGACACTCCCCCCGTTCCACACCCTGGACCGACGTGATTAATTCTGTAAATATCACCGAATAGCATCCAAATAATATTTACAAAACACAGGATTCATCGATCGATGATGGCTGGAGCATCCGGCGCAAAACGATCCAAAATTGATTTTTGTCCGGTCACCAATATAACGATGTCGCAACTCCGATTCTGAGGCTAAATCACGGGCCAAACGCACCGAGAAAGCGTCCAGGATCAACCGGTAATCACCGAGGAATTGTTGCCTTTCGTCGCCGGGCTGTTAGCGTGGATGGCCTAAGTCTCATCCGTTTGCACGAGGCTCACCAGCCGAATGCAACGGCAAAGTGAAACAAGAATGCACAAATCGTGTTGCCGGATATCCCGCGCAGCACGTGGATGGAATGACGCATGAATTCAATAACAGGACCGCCTTCGCCGGCCCTGCGTGTCACCAATGCCTTCAAGGTATTTGGGCGCAAACCGCAGGAAGCCGTGAGGGCCCTCAAGGACGGGAAATCCCGCAAGGATGTCGCCCCCATGGGCACCGCCGCCGTCATTGATGCCTCGTTTGAGGTCAAGCCGGGCGAGATCTTCGTTGTCATGGGCTTGTCGGGTTCCGGCAAGTCGACATTGATCCGCATGCTCAACGGGTTGCTGCCCATGACCAGCGGATCGGTTCATGTCGGGGACACCGACATCAGCAAGATCTCCGGCAAGCGCCTGCGCCAGGTACGGCAGAAGAGTGTTTCGATGGTCTTCCAGCACTTTGCCCTGCTGCCGCACCGCACCGTGCTGGAAAACGCCGCCTACGCCCTGGAGATCCAGGGCGTAGGCAAGAAGAAGCGCACCGAGCAGGCCACAAAAATGCTCGAAACCGTCGGGTTGACCGGATGGGGTGACAAGTACCCCGGGCAGCTCTCCGGCGGCATGCAGCAGCGAGTCGGGCTGGCCCGGGCATTGTGCTCGGAAACAGACATCTTGCTCATGGACGAGGCCTTCTCTGCACTTGACCCGTTGATCCGCCGCGATATGCAGGAACAGCTCGCCTCCCTGCAAGCGGATCTGGGCAAGACGATCATCTTCATCACCCACGACCTCAACGAGGCCATGTTCCTCGGGGACCGCATTGCGGTGATGCGTGACGGCGAAATCGTTCAGATCGGGACCCCGGATGAAATCCTCACGAATCCGGCCACCGAGTACGTGGCATCATTCGTACGCGACGTGGACCGCACCCGCGTGCTGACCGCAGGCAGCGTCATGGAGAACCCTCGTGCGGTGGTCAGCATCAGCGGAGGCGCGCGAGCCGCCCTGCTGACGATGCGCCAGCAGCAAACCTCCGGGGCCTTCGTCATCGACAGGCACCGCAACTTCCGCGGCATCGTCACCGACCGCGAGGTCATGGCCCTGGTCGACGGCGCAGGGTCCGACCTGACCGAGATCCTGACACGGGCGGACGACGCGGTTTCCACCGAAACCGCGCTCAACGACTTGTTCGGCCGTTCCGTGGAAAGCAACACGCCCTTGCCGGTCGTCGATGAGAAGGGCAGGCTGGTCGGCGCGGTCGCGCGTGCGACGCTGCTGGCCGCGCTGGGCAATGTTCCCTCTTCGACCGACGCGATCCAGATCGTCGTCCCGGGCCAAACCGCCGGAAGCGACGATGGCAGCCAACGACCAGAAATTTTCACCCAGGAGCCATCCGGTGAAGCGGGAGGCACTCTCTAATGGCCAACGACTTATTCAGGATTCCCGTCGGCAAATGGGCCGAAAGCGCCCTTGACTGGGTCATTGACAACCTTGGAGTTTTCTTCGACGGCGTCAAGGCCTTTTTCGCACAGTTTTACGAAGGACTCGACTGGGTCCTGACGGCACCGCCGTTCTGGGCAGTCATCGTCGTGCTCGCGGCTTTGGCGTTCTGGCTCAAGGGCTGGAAGCTGGCACTGGGCAGCATCGTCGGGTTCCTGCTGATCTACGGCATGAACCAATGGGAAAACGCCATGCACTCCCTGGCCTTGGTGCTCGTGGCCTCCGTGGTCGCGGTGATCATCAGCGTCCCGCTGGGCATCGCTGCGGCAAAGTCCGGCGCTGTCTCGGGCGTCGTGAAACCCGTCATGGACTTCCTGCAGACCATGCCCGCATTCGTGTACCTGATCCCGGTGCTGCTTTTGCTGGGCATTGGACCGGTCCCGGGCATCGTGGCGACCATCATCTTTGCCCTGGCACCGGGTGCCCGCTTCACCGAACTGGGCATCCGCTCCGTGGACAGCGAAGTCGTCGAGGCAGGCCAGGCCTTCGGTGCCTCACCGATGCGCATCCTGCGCCAGATCCAGATCCCCCTGGCCATGCCCACCATCATGGCCGGCATCAACCAGATCATCATGCTCTCGCTATCCATGGTTGTCATTGCCGGAATGGTCGGCGCCGGAGGGCTCGGCGGCGCCGTCTACGCGGCGTTGACCGGCCTCAACACCCCATTGGGTGTGGAATCGGGTCTCTCCGTCGTCATCCTCGCGATCTTCCTTGATCGCGTCACCGCTTCGCTGAGCAGGTCCAAGCAACACGTTGCAGCGTAATCACCCCCCATTAGCGGCCCCGCAACACCGGGGCCGTCGAGAAAGGCACGAATCATGAGGAAGAAACTCGCATCTTTGATAGCAGTGGCCGCGGCCTCGACCCTGGCGCTGACCGCGTGCGGTTCCGGCAGCGGCGCGGCCGCCGGCCCGGAAAACGGTGACAAGAAGGACGTCACCATCGGTGTCTTCGCCGGATGGGACGAAGGCCTTGCCGTGTCCCACCTGTGGGAGCGCATCCTGGCCAAGAAGGGCTACGACGTCACGCTGACCAGCGCCGACGTGGCCCCGGTCTTCTCCGGCATTTCCACCGGCGACTTCGACATGGCCATGGACGTCTGGCTTCCGGAAACCCACGCGACCCAGGCCGAAAAGTATGGTGACAAGATCCAGGAGCTGGGCACCTGGTACGAGGACGCCAAGCTCACCGTGGCCGTGAACAAGGACGCGGACATCGAGTCCCTGGATGAGCTCGCCGGCAAGGCCGACATGTTCGGCAATCGAATCGTGGGCATCGACCCGGGAGCCGGGCTGACCAAGGCCACGAAGGAGCGAGTGATCCCGCAGTACGGTCTGGAGAAGATGGACTACGTGACCTCCTCCACCCCCGCCATGCTGACCGAGTTGAAGAAGGCCACGGATGCCGGCGACGACGTCCTGGTGACACTGTGGCGTCCGCACTGGGCCTATGATGCGTTCCCGATCAAGGATCTCAAGGATCCCAAGGGCACGCTGGGCACCGCCGAGCACATCAGCACCTACGGCAGCCTGACCTTCAAGGAAGACTTCCCGACCCTCACCGGTTGGATGAAGGACTTCAAGATCGATGACGAGAAGCTCTTCTCCCTTGAAAACGCGATGTTCAACGGTGCCGACACCCAGGACTACGCCCCGATCGTGGACCAGTGGATCTCCGAAAACCAGGAATGGGTCGATTCCTTGACCGCCGCGAAGTAGTCGCACACCATCATCAAGCGGCCCGGTTCTTCCGGGGTCACCGGCATCTCCTGCGGTGTCCCCGAAGAAACGGGCCGCTTTTGTGGTCTTGGGCCGGCGCGGACCACGCGCGTGCCGTAAAGATGCACCGGCGCACGGCGGGCCTCGACGGGAAGCTCCTGCGGGTCAGCCGAGACGTCGACATCCCGGAATCCAAAACCCCTTTGTCGGTTCGCCGGCGTATTCCTGCGCGCAACGGAACCTCCATGCGCCGGTGGTGGGAATCGACCTGTGGATGGCGGCCAATGAGGAATCCGGTTCCCGGATCATCGCGCTTTGGCGTGAATTCCCGGGCTGGCTAGTCCCAGTGGGCAATAATGCCCAGGACCTTGCTGAGTGCAAAGACGGCCGCCAGGGCCGCCGCCGTCCAATACAGGAAGCGCACGTTTGAGCGCGGCTTTTCCAGTTGCCAGGATCCGGACTTGTCTTCCCGGTAGTACACCAGCGCCTTGCCCTCGGGAGCGCGGGGGTGTTCGAGCACCAGAAGCTCGCTGCGGATGGTGCCGTCCGCGGTGTGGAAAACCAGGCATTCCTGCCCCTCGAGCACGGCGATCTCATAATCGGCGGTCTTCCATTCCGCATCCCGGCGACGTTCGGCCACGGCAAAGGCATAGAATCCGGCCGCGGCAATGAGCGCCACCCACCCTATGAGGTCGAGTGCGGGGCCCAGGCTGGTCAGCAGGTCTTGCACGCTTTTATCTTATGGTCTGCGGCTTTCAGTCACCGCATCCGGGTCCCCGCGTGACCGAGGAGGAATCAGCGGGCGAACGAACCGGGCACCTCGTTCAACGCCTCCGTCGACGAGGGGTGGGTGAAGATCGAATCGCGCAGCGTGGATGAAGTGACTCCCTGGCGCATGGCCAGCGCGACAAGGTTGATGACTTCCTGGGAATCCACGTGCATCAGGGCCGCGCCGAGGATCCGGTCGGAGTCGGCATCGACCACGATTTTGACGATGCCGCGTGCATCTCCCACGATCTTGGGTCGGGGCATCGCGGCAATCTCGGCTACCTTCTTGACGGCGACCTTGATCTCCAGGCCCTGCGCCCGAGCTTGGTCCTCGCTGAGCCCGACGCGGGCCAATGGCGGGGTGGTGAAGATCGTGTGGGGAACCGCAACGCGGTCGGCCGTGGTGCGCTTGCCGGTTCCCAGGATTGCATCGGCGACGACGCGGTTGTCGTCAAGGGACACGTAGGTGAATTGGGGCCCGCCGTTCACATCCCCCAGCGCGTATACGCCCTCGGCCGTCGTGGCCATGCGTCCATCGACCTTGATGGCCCCCGATGCGGTGAGCTCGATGCCTGCGGATTCCAGGTTCAGCCCGCCGGTGGCCGGGGTTCGCCCGAGTGCAATGAGCACCGCGTCGGCCTCGATTGATCGCACTTGGCCGTCTTGATCGTAGTGCACCAGGGCGGAGTCGGTGTCTTGGCCGATGCGCTTCACGCTGGCTCCCACCCGCACCTCCACCCCCACGTCGTTCAGCGCCTCGAGGACCTCGGCGGCAACGTCTTCGTCCTCCTTCTTCAGTGCCCGTGCCCCGCGGTCCAGCACGGTGACCTTCGAGCCGAAGTGCGCGAACATGGAGGCGAACTCGGTCCCGACGTATCCGCCGCCGACCACCACCAGGGTCTTGGGCAGCGGCGCGTGTTGCAGCGTGGTGGAGTCGTGGATGCGCCCGCCGATGCGCGCGCCGTCAAGGTCCGGGATCGTGGGCACGGCGCCGGTGTTGATGATGATCCGCTTGGCCTCAAGTTCGAGGGTTTCTTCCCCGGCCTCGACCCTGATGCGGCGCGGCGAGATGAAGCTGGCCCTGCCCGTGATGGTGATGACCGAATCCAGCCCGTCCAGCATGGAAAAGTTCTTGGCACGCATCGCGGCGGTCAGCTTGTCCCGGCGCAGCACCGCCGCATCGAAGTAGTCGGGGTCGAATCCGTTACCGGGGCGGATGTCCGCGTCATGGATCAGCGCCTTGGTGGGAACACAGCCGATGTTGATGCAGGTGCCGCCATACATATCAGGCGATGCCTCGATGATTGCCACCCGCTGCCCGGCACGGGCCATGGTTCCGGCAAGCGTCTTTCCGCCCTTGCCCCAGCCGATGACTATGAGATCGAGTTCGTGTTCCATCGGGGCATCCTCTGTTCCTGGAAATACGGTGTTGACTACGGTTGAGTCTGGTTCGCTGCGGATTGGAGGTCAAGGAAGCCCGCGCCGAACGGGCCGAAGGCCGCACATCCTTGACCGGATTGAACACCCATTTCGTGCAGCCTTCGGCAACGACTACGACATGGAAACATATGGGCAGCGCCGTCGAAGGGCCAAGGAAACCGGATCCTGACAAAGGCAGGGTGGGCGTGGTCCAGGCGAAGCGGCCGCAGCCAGGACGCACCCGTGCTCGCTGGCTGTCGCCCTCACGCCATTGACGCAAAAATGCGTGGGTTGGACCGCCCAGGGTCTAACCCACGCATTTTTCATGCTGGCTTGGTGACGTTGGCCCCCTCGCCTGCGGAACGGGCGTTTACTGCCCCGCGTTCCCGGGCCCGGCAATGTTGACCATCCAGTCAACCCCGAACTTGTCCGTGAGCATGCCGAACGAGTCTCCCCACGGGGCCTCGGCCAGCTCCTCGCCGATCGTGGCACCCTCGCTGAGCTTCTTCCAATACGCGGTCATTTCGTCCTTGTCGTCGCCGCTGAGCGTGACGGAGATGGCGGTGCCGCCCTTCCACTCCATGGAGGCAGGGGTGTCGGCCGCCATCAGGTTCAGGCCGTTGGGTGCACGCAGGTGACCGTGCATGATCTTGTTGTCATCCTCCGGATTGCCGGTCTTGGCGAAGTCGTAGTCCGCGAAGGGGCGCAAATCCAGTTCACCGCCAAATACCGACTGGTAGAACTCGAGCGCGGGACGCGCCGTATCGCGGAAGCTGATGTAGGGGTTGAGAATCGTGCCCATGGTGTTCTCCATCGTTTGGCGGTGTTCAACAATTAGCAATTGTGCCCGCCGCAACCGGATCCGTGAAGCCTTCGGACCGATAGTTTGCCGTGAATTCGCTGGGCGTCCAACCCGGCGGGAACTGCCGCATCGGGTTCGTGGGCAACAGCCGAGGTCAACACCGCGGACAGGCCCGGGCCGGCGCGGCGCCACGCAGGCAAAACGCCGGCGCGCGGAAATGGCAAACGCGCCGTCGCGAAGGATTCGAATCGGCGGATCGCCACTAAAATGATTCCCATGACTTCACCGTTCTCCGAATCCCGACCCGACCCGGGATCGGCAACTGATCACGAAACCCTTGATCCATTGATCGAGGACGTGGAAAAAGAGTTTTCAATCATGGTCGTCAAGGCGCGCCAGGCCATCCGCAAGCGCGCCGCCGCGATCCATCCTGAACTTCAGCCGCTGGGCTACAAGGTGCTCTCCATCCTGGCGCGCGAGCACGCCCAGCAGCAGATCATCCTTGCCGAGGAACTCCAGGTGGACAAGGCGACCATGAGCCGGATGATCAAATGGCTCGAGGCCAAGGACCTGGTCACCCGCGTTCCGGATCCGCGCGACGGCAGGGCCATGCTGGTCAGCATCACCGAACCCGCGCGTGCGGGCTATCTTGCCTCCAGCGCGGCGTCGCGCCAATTGCTGAGGAACCGGCTCGTTTCCTGGGACCCCGAGGAAATCAAGCGCTTCGCCGACCTGCTCTCCAAGCTCAACGCCAACGACGCCCCGGCACGCGAAAGCTGACTGGCGCGAAACCGTTCCCCGGCCCCGGCCCTCCACCTGGAAGGGTCGGGGCCGACGGCGTCGGCGAGTCTGGGCGCATCCATGTCGCCTGTTCGCCCCCGGGACGACCGCCCGTTCCGAACCCGGCCGATTGCCGGATAGCACGGGCTCCCATGGCGTTTCCCGGCAGTGAAATCGGCCCCGGCACGCGGCGTGGTTTCTTCGCCATGCTGCCTCCAACGCCTTGATCCATTCGCCGCATTGGCCCGAATCGGCAAAAGAACGGGCACTTGTTCGACGAAAGAGCGTTTCATCGTGAAGATTTGTTAAGGCTGCGCTTTGCGCGGGCGCCACGGAATCGGCAACACTCGTAGACAGAATCACGAGCTCCAATCATTCACGGCCCTGGTCGATTGGACCGCAACCCTCTTCGTCATAGCGGGGTGCGCCAGGTGAAGATTCGACGCCACCCAACCGGATCGGCGTAAGTATGGCGTTGTGCAAGGCATGCGCCAACCACGAAAGGATCGAACTTCCATGTCCGAAACCCTGATCGACAGCACCCTTGATGAGATTCGCGCAGAAAAGCTCACCGCGGCAGGCACCGCCTGGGGCGAGCGCATTGCCGCCAACACGGCCAGCGCGGCGCTGACCTTCAAGGCCAGCGGAGTGTCCACCGGTTCGGTGTCCAGCGAAATCACCGCGGGAAAGCACCGCTTCATCGTCGACGAGCCGGAGGCACTGGCCGGGGACGACGTGGCGGCCAGCCCGGTGGAATTTGCCCTCGGCGCCCTCATTTCCTGCCAGGTCGTGGTCTACCGCCTGTACGCACACCAGCTGGGTCTCAAGATCGACTCACTGGAAATCAGCGCGGAGGCCGACCTGGATGTCCGCGGTCTCTTCGGCATCGAGGAAACCATCCGCCCGGGCTTCGGCGAGGTGCGCCTGACGGTCAAGATCGATGGCCCGGAGACGCGCGAGCGCTACGAGGAGCTGCAGGCAACCGTCGATGCACGCTGCCCGGTGCTGGACATCTTCAGCAACCCGACCCCTGTCAGCGTCGAGCTGGTTACCGCCGGCTAGCGCCACCATGAACCGATCGTGGGTCGGTGCCGTTCGAGGGGAACGGCACCGACCCACGATTTTTTTGTTTCCCTTGGGGCGCGGGTTCCCGCTATCCCTTGATCGAGGTGATCTCGTTGGGAACTTCCGGCAGGGTCACGCTCCGTGAGACCTTGCCGGTCTTCAGGTCCACGAAGTGCAACTCCTTGGTGGCCGGTTCGGTGACATAGGCGGTACCCCCGGAGACGTGCACAGTCGGGCGCGGCTGCTGCCAATCGATCAGTTCTTCCCATGCGCCGACCACGGCAATGGCCTTCTTTTCCTTCCCGTTCTTCACGTCGTAGACATGCAGCTTGCCGTCGGTTCCCAGCAGCAGCGCGTCCCCTCCGGCACTGCGGGCCAGGGAGCGGAACGAATAGCTGTAGTTGATGTCGATGAGCTTGAGGGTGTTGGTCGCGGTATCCGTCAACGAAAAGGTTTGCGGGCGTTCGAGCTCGGCGTCCTTGTCCTTCTTATAGTCCCCGAGCACCACGGACGAGACCTCGGATCCTGCCTGGTTTCCGATCCGTCCGTAAGCATCAGGCGCCTCGAGCTTGGCGATCTTCTTGTCCTTGATGACCAGGATGCCGTCCTCGCAGCCGACCACCATGGCCTCGTCCTTGGCGACCGCCTCGCCGTGGACGCCGGGGCACTGCCGGGATTCGGCCACGGTGGTTCGCCGGTGCTCGGCATCCGGCGCGGAGAGCAGCTTCACCGCGTTGACGGCCTCGGCATTGCCGTCGGTGACCAGCAGGGTCCCGTCCGCGAGCCGCACGGCCACCCCGTGGTGCGCTTCGGGCAGTGCCACGTCCTCGGTGCGGGGCAGGGCCCTGTTGTCCAGCTGGGTGGATTCGAAGATGTTGATTTTGCCGGTGGCGTCGTCGAAGAGGGCGGTGTGCCCGGCGTGGACCACTGCGTGCCCGGGCTTGGCGGCCGGGAACACCAGCTCGGTCAGCGAGGGATCTGAGGTGTAGTGATGGGCATGTTCACCATGCTTTTCGGACCAGACACCGGAGTCCAGGACCTGGAATCCCCCGGCGGTGGAGACGAGCACCCGGCGGCCATCGCCCGCTGGGTTGACGCGGTTGAAGCCCGCAAGCTTGTGGTTCGAGAGGACTGCGCCGTCACGCGCGTCCGCCACCAGCAGTCCCCCGTCATAGGTGAGCACGAGCCGCGGAGTGGCGGATCCGGCCTCGGCGATCTTCGCGCTCGGGCTCGCCGCCTGAGCTCCCGAGATCGGTGCGGCCTGGCCTGGCGCGCTGGCGGCGCAGCCCGCCAGCAGGGCTCCGGCGGCCATGAGCGCCAGGGCTCCGGCGCCCATGCGCAACCGGCGGGTGGCGTCGGCTTGGCCATGGCGCTTGGTGAGTGATTTTTCGTGTGACATGGGAATCACCGTAAATTAAATGAGAATCATTCACAACAATGACCAAGGCGCGTAACGCTAGCCTTGCTATTGAGAACATTTCTCATCTAGATTGGATGGTTGGTGTCGCAGTGGAGCAGGTGCCCGGCAACGGCATCCGCAAGATCGGGGCCCGCGGAACGGCCGCCCGCCAACATTTACTCGCCGTAGTCGGTGTCCTTGTACGGGATCCCGGATTTGTCATAGGTGGTCCAGGTTCCCACCTGCCGCCCGCGGTCCAGGCGACCGGAGCGCATGATCGTGCCGTCGATCCTGAACCATTCCCAGTCCCCGTGGATCTCCCCGCCCAGGGTGAACCCGCGCGCCCACAAGCTGCCGTCATTGTGGAGCTTCTCGAAGGGTTCCAGGCCGGAGGCCTTTTCTGCATCGCGACTGGCCATGGACCCATGGTGCCACAGGCATGCCGCGGGCCAGGCTGCCCCGCTTGCGCCCGCGGGATGCCGGTGCCCCAACAACCCTTGGACTCTGCCGTGGCGCTGGGTAGGATCAGCCGCATGTGTCCCCACCGGTTCACAGGGATGGGACCACATCAACTCGTCACCTTTCATGAGGGAGAAGAACCAACGTGTCCGAGAAACATCCCTTGCGGCGCCATGCATTGGCCGCCGCCGCAGCATTCACGCTCCTTGCATCCGCTGCCGTCGCCGCCCCCGCGCAGGCCCGGCCCGCCGACCCGAATTCGCAGGGCCAGGCCAACAAGGAGGAGAACACGCCCACCACGACCATTGGGCTGGTGGGCATCAACGACTTCCACGGCCGCATCGAGGCCAACAGTGCCGAGGCCGGGGCCGCGGTGCTGGCAGGTGCCGTCAAGGACTACAAGAGCAGGAACCGCAACACGCTCTTCGTCTCGGCCGGGGACAACATCGGCGCCTCCACGTTTACCTCGTTCTCACAGCAGGACAACCCCACCATCGACGCGCTGGTCGCCGCCGGCCTGGACGTCTCCGCGGTGGGAAACCACGAATTCGACCAGGGCTTCACCGACCTGGTTGAACGCGTGATCCCGCGCTACGGCGCCGGGGATTCCGCCGCGGGCGCCGACTACGCGCTGGGCGCCAACGTCTATGAAAAAGGGACCAAGAAGCCGGCCCTGAAGGAATACGCGCTGCGGACCCTCAACGGTGTCACCGTGGGCATCATTGGCACCGTCACCGACCAGACGGGCACCCTCGTGACCCCCGCGGGCGTCGCCGGACTCGACTTCGGCAACCAGCTGGAGGCCGCCAACCGGGTGGCCGCGCAATTGAGCGACGGAAAGCGCTCCAACGGCGAGGCCGATGTGCTGGTGCTGTTGACCCACGAGGGGTCGGCGAGTACCGATTGCGCCGCCATCGGCTCCGAGGAAACCTCCTACGGGGAGCTGGTTCGCGGCGCGTCGCCGGAAATCGACGCCATCCTCTCCGGCCACACCCACGGGGGCTACTCCTGTTCCTACCCGGTGGACGGCTGGGCCAAGGGGCTGCAGCGCCCCGTGCTGCAGGCGCACCAATACGGCACCACCCTGGACAACCTGCAGATCACGGTGTCGAAGCAGCAAAAACAGGTCGTGGGACTCGACGCGGGACTGGTCTCGCTGACCACCATCGCCGAGAACGGACAGGTCATCCCGCGCTTCGAGGCGGTGCCAAAGGTCGCCGAGATCGTCGCGGCCGCGACCGCCCAGGCGGAGGTCATCGGCGCCCAGAAGATCGGGGCGATCAGCGCGAGCATCACGCGCGGCGGAACCGCTGGCTCGGACCGGGGCGTCGAATCCTCGTTGGGCAACCTGGTGGCCGACATGCACCTGTGGGCCACTTCCAACGACTCTTTCGGCGGCATTCCCGCCCAGATCGCCTTCATGAATCCCGGCGGGCTGCGCGCCGACCTCATTTATGGGGCCGACGGAACGGTCACTTACAAGGACGCCGCGTCGGTCCAGCCCTTCGGCAACACGCTGTTCACGATGGACCTCACCGGCGCGCAGATCAAGGCGGTGCTCGAGGAACAGTGGCAGCCCGAAGGGTCCAGCCGGCCCAAGCTGCACTTGGGGATTTCCGACGGCTTCGGCTACGCCTATGACCCCAACGCCGCCCGGGGCCAGCACATCCTGTCGATGACCTACCAGGGAGAGCCGGTCGCCAACGACCAGGTTTTCCGCATCGTCACCAACTCGTTCCTGGCCGCGGGCGGAGACAACTTCTCCACTTTTGCCCAGGGAAGCAACATGGCGGATTCCGGCCAAATCGACCTGGTGGCCTGCATCGGCTATTTCCAGGCCCACCCGTTGGTGGATCCGGCCCCCTTGGGCCGGGCCCAAATAGCGCAGTAGTCGGCACGGCGACAGCGATCTTCCGCCCCCAAGGCGGAAGTTCGCTGTCGCAGCTTGCGATCAAGCATCCGCAATCCGCACGTCATGCGAGCCCCTGGAACAACGAGCCACGAGAGAGGACCGAACCCGCTTTCCCTGTCCCCGGGTCGTCCGGGTCCGATCGCGGGGTATCGTTGCCGCGGCCAGACGATGCAGCTTCCCCGCGGGCCAGGATTCATTCTTTGTGACATTTTCACGTCATAATAAGCTGTGTTGTTCTGGGAACCGGGGCCTTCAAGCCGGGGCCAGATCCGACGCCCGGGGGTCCACCAGACCCCGGACCAACGACCGCGGCAGGGTCTTGATCCAGCCAGCTCATCAACCGGGAAGCAATCCGTGCATCAGAAACGCTGTGTCTTGGGACACGCAAGGGTAAGGTCACACATTCAATTCCCTACGGCTCACGACGGCGAATTCGGAGCACGGAACGACCTGGGGTACGGTGAGCCGCCCCTGGAAGCGCCGCGTCGGGTCCACCCTGCACCCGAACGCGGGGGCGCCGCAGCGTCGACCCCGTGCCAGGGACGTTCGGGGCGCCGCCCGGCGAATGTGAGCCAGCTCGCATCAAGGCCCCTTGGTGGTGTTGCATGACACCCATGAGCAGAATTTCTGTAGCACTCGAACCCGAAGCGGCGGAACCGCGGGAAACCGCGAACACGTCCGGCACCGGTCCTGCCAGCCATCACAACGAACTCAAGCGCGGGCTGAGCAGCCGGCACCTGCAGATGATCGCCATCGGTGGCGCGATCGGCACGGGACTCTTCGTCGCCTCGGGCGGCACGATTTCACAGGCCGGCCCCGGCGGCGCACTGGTTGCCTACGCCCTGGTTGGCCTGATGGTGTTCCTGCTGATGCAGTCCCTGGGCGAGATGGCGGCCAAGATCCCCGTCGCCGGTTCCTTCCAAACCTTCGCCACGCGCTTCGTCTCTCCTTCCTTCGGGTTCGCGATCGGCTGGAACTACTGGTTCAACTGGGCCATCACCGTGGCCGCGGAGCTGGTCGCCGCCGGGATCATCATGGACTTCTGGCTGCCGGGCGTCCCCGGCTGGATCTGGGCCGGGATCTTCCTCGTCGTGTTGACGGGGCTCAATGCGCTCTCGGCCAGGTCATTTGGCGAAAGCGAATTCTGGCTTTCGCTGATCAAGGTGTCCGCCGTGGTGCTGTTCCTGATCGCCGGTGTCCTGATGATCGTCGGCATTCTTGGTGACAGCTCCCCCGGGCTCAGCAACTGGCAAAACCGCGAGGACGTCTTCCACGGTGGATGGGTATCGATCATTTCAGTCTTCATGATCGCCGGCTTCTCCTTCCAGGGCACCGAACTGGTCGGCGTGGCCGCCGGTGAGGCAAGGAATCCCCGGCGCGAGGTGCCCCGGGCAATCCGCAACGTCTTTTGGCGGATCATGATTTTCTATATTGGCGCCATTTTCATCATCGGTTGCCTGATCCCCTTCGCCGATCCGAGCCTGCTGGCATCCGGCGAGGCCGACGTCGCAGCCTCCCCGTTCACCATGGTCTTTGAGCGTGCGGGCATCGCCTTTGCAGCGTCGCTCATGAACGCGGTCATCCTCACCGCGATCCTGTCGGCGGGCAACTCCGGGCTGTATGCCTCGACCCGCATGCTTTACTCCATGGCCCATGACGGCAAGGCCCCCAAGGTCTTTGGCCGCACCAACTCGCGCGGCGTGCCCATTCCGGCGCTGCTGGCCACCGCCGCGGTTGGACTCTTTGGGTTCCTGTCCGCGATCGTCGGCCAGGGTGCCGCCTACGCTTGGCTCCTGAATGTTTCGGGCCTGTGCGGATTCATCGTGTGGGCGGGCATCGCAATTTCGCACTACCGGTTCAGGCGCGGCTTCCTGGCCCAGGGCAACAAGGTCAGCGACCTGCCCTACCGGGCGTCGTTCTTCCCCATCGGGCCGCTGCTGGCATTCGCCGTGTTGATCCTGGTGATCGCCGGGCAGAACTACGAGGCGGTGGTGGCGGGGCGCGGCATGGAGGTGCTCTCCTCCTACATCGGCCTGCCGATCTTCCTGGGACTGTGGCTCGTCCACCGTCTTGTCACCAAGTCCAAGGTGGTGCCATTGCTCGAAATGGACCTGGCCGCGCCGCAGGATGTCGAAGACGAGCTAGCCTCCAAGGCGTAACCGGTCCCGTCGGCCGGGGAACCTACTGCACGCGTTGCGGGGTTCCCCGGCGATAGCCGCTGGCCACGACACCGAGCCAGAGCTGGATTCCGGCAACGAGAATCAGCAGCAGCAACGGCAGGGTCCAGTCGCCGCTGAGCGAGTACAACAGGCCCATGCCGAACGGTCCGCTGGTGGCCACCAGATACCCGACCGACTGGGCCAGGGTGCTCATCGCGGTGGTTTCCTCGGAGGTGTCCCCGCTATGGGAGATCACCAGCAGCACCAGCGGGAACACGGAGAACCCGATTCCCATGGCGACCGCGCATAGCCAGGCGAGCGAAAGTGGCAGCCACACGAGGCCAGCCAGTCCTGCGGCGACCATGACCGAACACATGATGAAGGCGCCGCGCAGCTTGCCGTGCTTGTTGACGAGCCAGAGGGAAAGCATGGTTGCGGGGATCGTCATGGCCTGCAGCGCCCCCAGGATGATCCCGGCATCGGCGGGCGACATGGACCGCGAGATCAGGATGCTGGGCAGCCAGCTCATCATGGCGTAGGCCATGAGTGCCTGGACGGTGAAGAGCCCGGTGATGACCATTCCGCGCCGGGTGCGGATGAGCGAGAGCGGGCTGACGCCCGACGGCGACGGCGTGGCGGCGCGGTCCGAGCGGGCCATGACCATGAACGGCAGGAACGCCAGCACGGCGACTACCGCCAGGAAGCTCCAGGTGGCAAGCCCCATGGTCGGCGAGCCGGCGGCCAACGCCAGGGGGACGCTCAGGGCCGAGGCGGCGGTGGCGCCCACCGACATGGTGATCGTGTACAGACCGGTCATCATCGAGGTCTTCTGGGCAAAGTTCTCGCGGATAAACGACGGCATGGCAACATTGCACAGCGCGATGCCGCACATGGCCGCCACCGTTCCGGCCAGCAATGCCCACGTGGTCGGCAATGCTCTGAACGCCAGCCCGGCGGCCAGCACGCCCAGTGCGAGCAGCATTGTTCCGGAGAGGCCAAGGCGCCGGGCCAGCCACGCCGTCGCCATGCCGGCCACGGCAAAAACCAGGGTGGGGATCGAGGGCAGCAGCGCCGTGACGAACGGGCCATAGCCCAGGAATTCCTGCAGGTCCAGGAATAGCGGTGAAGCACTGGTGATGCCCGCACGCAGGTTCAGCCCGACGAGAATCACGGCGAGTAGCGACAGCAACATGAATCCACGGGACGCCGGCCGCGGAACCGTGTGCGGATTGTCGGCTGCCGGGTTTTCCATCTTGGACATGCTCACAGATTACTGGGCAAGCCCTTGCGGGAGACGGCGAACCGGGGGCAAGGTTGCTCACATCGGCCCGGCGCTCCCTACTTTGGGTTTCGACCCGAAGGGAAATCGCGCGGAAACAGGCCCGTGGAGCTGGCCTACCGGGCTTGCGATCCCGCCGGAAGCCACAGCCGCGCCTGTTCCCCGGCCGCTTCGAGGGTGGACAGTGCCTCGCCCAAATTCACGCGCGCCATGAGCAGTGCGCCCATGGTCAGCCCCGCTAGGATACGGGCCCGGGCGAGAACCACCGCGTCGGTTTGCGTTGGGTCGGCTGCGCGCAGGGCGCCGGCAACGCCGTCCCGCAATTCGACCTGGTACCCATCGACCAACAGCCTCAGCGCCTCGTCGTTTCCCGCGATGCCCGCCGCAGTGTTCAGCAATAGGCATCCTCGGTTTGTGGTCTGGTCCGCCGTCTTCACCAAGGCATCGGACAACGAGGTCAGGTAGGTCGAGATGCCCTCGGCAGGGTGTGCCGGGTTGTGCAACAGGGTCAGGCGAGGTCGCAGGATCGTATCCATGTAGTCCTGGATCACTGCATCAAAGAGTCCCCGCTTGGAGCCAAAGCCGTGATAGATGCTTGAACGGCCCAGTCCCGTGGCGGCCTCAAGATCCGCGATCGATGTGGCATCGAATCCTTTGTCCCAAAAGACGCGCCGGGCATCGCCAAGCGCCTTGCCGGTATCGAATTCTTGCGTTCTGGCCATGAGACCCGGATCCCCCTGTTTTGTGTAACGGTCATTCCAGTATATATTGGAACGAGCGTTACACAATCACTCGTTCAATCTAGGGGCGCACCAGATGCTGCTGACAACCATGATTTTCTCCGGACTGGCCGCGGCAATCCATGTGTACATATTTGTGCTGGAGTCGCTGCGCTGGGACCTCCCCTCCACCCGCAAGGCGTTCGGCATCAAGACTGACGCCGAGGCAAGCGCGACCAAGCCGCTGGCCTTCAACCAGGGGTTCTACAACTTGTTCCTGGCCGTTCTCACGGTTCTGGGCATGGTCCTGGCGCTTGCTTCGTCCACGACTGCCGGAGCAACGTTGATCTTTGCAGGCACCGGCTCGATGGCGGCGGCGGGGATGGTCCTGCTCTTGTCCTCGCCCAAGCTTGCCCGCGCGGCCATCCTCCAGCTCACGGCTCCGGCCCTGGCCATCATTTTTGGCCTGTTTGCCTTCACCCGCTAAAGCCCCCCAAATTTCCTCTCTGAAAAGGAGCCTCGACTTCATGTCCACTTTCACCAGCACCCAGATCCACCTCGCCAGCCGCCCCACCGGGTGGCCAACGGACGCGAATTTTTCCACCGTCGCGGTGGAACTGCCCGACCTCGCCGAGGGCGAGATCCGGGTGGCCAACGAGTTCATTTCCGTTGACCCCTATATGCGCGGGCGCATGAACGACACCAAGTCCTACGCTGCGCCGTATGCCCTCGACGAGGTCATGACGGGTGGAGCGGTGGGCCGCGTGGTTGAATCACGCGCCGAGGGATTTAGCGTCGGCGATCCGGTGCTTCACCAACTGGGATGGCGGGACCGCTCCCAGGCCGCGGCAGGCAACTTCCGCGTGGTCCAGGACATTCCAGGCCTGCCGCTGTCGGCCTACCTCGGCATTTTGGGCATGACGGCCTTCACCGCCTATGTCGGGTTGACCGAAATTGCCGGCCTCAAGGGCGGCGACACCGTCTTCATTTCCGGCGCGGCCGGGGCCGTCGGCAGCGCGGCAGGCCAGATTGCCCGCCTCAAGGGCGCCAAGCGTGTCATCGGCTCCGCCGGCAGCGCGGCCAAGGTCGATCTGCTGACCGAAAAGTACGGCTACGACGCCGCCTTCAACTACAAGAACGGGCCGGTCCGCGGGCAGTTGCACGAAGCGGCGCCCGAAGGCATCGACGTGTATTTCGACAACGTGGGTGGTGAACACCTGGAGGCTGCACTGGATGCATTCAACCCCGGTGGCCGGGGCGCCTTGTGCGGGGCCATCTCCGTCTACAACTCGACAGAGGCCCCCGTGGGTCCGCGAAACATGAGCAACATGGTCACCCGGGGGCTAACCCTCAAGGGGTTCACCGTGGGGAACTACGCCGAACACTACCCGGCGTTCATGGCCGACATGTCCGAATGGATTGCGCAGGGGAAGATCGTCTTCGACGAGACCGTCGTCGAGGGCCTGGACAACGCGGTGCAGGGGTTCCTGGACCTGATGCGCGGCGCCAACACCGGCAAAATGGTCATCAAACTCTAAACGCCCCCGGCGCCGCTCAGAGCTGCCTGGATTCCGTGTAGAACCACTCGATGTGCTCGCGCAGGAGCCTGGCGGCCAGCGGGCCGTCACCGTCCGCAACCGCCTGGTGGATGCCGTGGTGTTGGGCCCGAAGGACCTTGGCGATCTTCTGCCAGGCAGCGTCGCTGGCCACGGACTCACTGACGTAGTCGCTGATCGACAGGCGCAGCGATTCCATCATGGCCTCGATGACGGCGTTGCCGGCAAGCGATGAGAGCAGGACATGGAATTGGGAGTCGAGGTCGTGGAATTCCTCGCGGTCAAGGCCCGGCTCGTCCATGGCCTCGAGCAGCTCGGCCGTCCGCCGCAACACCGCGGCGCTGCGCTCGGGGTCGCTGCCCAGGTCGGCGGACTCGGCGGCCCAGGTTTCCAGCAGGATTCGGGATTCGACGATGTCGGCAACGGAAAGCTGGCGCGAGGCAACGTGAAGCCGCAGCGTCGCCGACAGTCCCACCGCGGGATCGGAAATGACGACGGCGCCGGAGTTTGGCCCGGACCCGGTGGAGGTGCGCACCATGCCCATGGCATCGAGGATGCGGATGGCGTCCCTGACCGATGCCCGGGAGATCCCGTGGGTCTCGGCCAAGGATCGCTCGCCGGGCAACTGGTCGCCAATCTTGAGCTTTCCCGCGCGAAGGTCGGCCTCGATGGTGGTCAGGACCGTCTCGTAGGCCCGGGCCGGCTGCGGCGAATTCCTGGCTGTGCTTTTCACTGCTTTCTTGCCCCCATGGTCATTGCTCATGTTTGGTCCCTTGACCACACAAAGAATCATTCAAGCCTAATGGGTTGCGGAGCCGGCGACGGCCCCGTGGATCGGCGATACGCCTCGCCGATGCACAGGGCCGCTTGTCGGCCGTCGCGGCCGGTGTTGCCGGGCCCGCCTTACGGGGTCGGCAGCATCCAGCCCAGGATCGGCGTGGACTGCAGGTACACCAGCACGCACAGCACCAGAAGCATGCCCACCGACCAGCCGGCGACCTTCTTCAGAATGACCGATTCCTTGCCTTCCATGCCCACCGCGGTGGCGGCGATGGCCAGGTTCTGCGGGGAAATCAGCTTGCCGACGACACCGCCCGAGGTGTTGGCCGCGACCAGCAGGTTCGGATCGATTCCGGCGTTGATGCCGGCGGTCTGCTGCAGCTTCGCGAACAGGGCGTTTGCCGAGGTGTCGGAACCGGTGACAGCCGTGCCGATCCAGCCCAGGATCGGGGACAGGAACGCGAAGAAGGCGCCGGTTCCCGCGAGCCAGGTGCCGATGGTGATCGTCTGCCCCGAGAGGTTCATGACGTAGGCCAGGGCCAGGACCGAGAGGATCGTGGTGGCGGCCCACCGCATGTTGTAGATCGTGCGCCCGATTTCCAGGACGGCATCCGACACCTTGATCTTGTACTTGCCGCCTGCGTCGTTCAGCGAATAGACGATCGCGACGATCAGGCCGGTGAAGAGCAGTAGGGTGCCGGGATTGGAAAGCCACTGGAAATTGTAGATCGTCGACGAAACCGGGTTTCCTTCGCCGTCAAGCACGTGGCCGTAGAGCATGGGCCACTTGATCTTGACGTCGGTCGCGGCCAGCGCTCCCGGGACGTTCACGCCCAGCTTCCAGAGCTTTGCAATGCCGAAGACGACGATGACCAGCAGGTAGGGGAAGAGCGCAAGGAAGGTCGGGCCGGCCTCCAGCTTCTGTTCGTGCCCGCGGTAGGCGGCGGCCGAACCGGTGCGGGCGTTGCCGCCCTGGCCGGCATGTGCGCCCTGCGCTGCCTCGCCCACCAGGACGCGGGCGCGTGCCTCGTCGCGGCCCTTCGGGGTCCAGAACCGCAGGAAGATCACTGCGGCGCCCAAGCCGGCGAGCGAGGCGACGATGTCGGTGAGCTCGTAGGAGAAGTAGGTGGCACAGAGGAACTGGGCCACGGCGAAGGAACCGCCGATGACCAGCGCCGCGGGCCAGACTTCCTTGACGCCGCGCTTGCCGTCAAGGATGAACAGCAGCAGGGTCGGGACGAAGATGGCCAGCAGCGGTGCCTGGTGGCCGACGACGGCGCCGATGTGGTTGGCGTCCAATCCGGTCAGGCCGGCGGCGGTGGTGATGGGGATGGCCACGGCGCCGAAGGCCACCGGGGCGGTGTTGGCGACCAGTACCGCGGCGGCCGCACGCAGTGGGGCCATGCCGAGGGCCAGCAGCATTGTCGCGGTGATGGCCACCGGTGCGCCGAATCCTGCCAGCGCCTCAAGCAGGCCGCCGAAGCAGAAGGCGATCAGGATGGACTGGATGCGGATATCGCCGCCGCCGATCACGTCGAAGACGCGACGCAGGTCCTCGAACCGGCCCGAGACGACGGTGACCTGGTAGAGCCAGATCGCCATGATGACGATCCAGACCACCGGGAAGGCCCCGAAGACCGCGCCAAGCACCCCCGACATCAAGGCCATGCCCAGAGGCATCTTGAAGACAAAGATTGCGACCAGGATGGCAACAAGCAGGGAGGTAAGGCCCGAGACGTACGCCTTGGCCTTGACGACCGCCAGCATGACGAAGAACGTCAGCAGGGGCAGCAGGGAAATGATGGCGGAAAGCGCAATGCTTCCTGCCAGCGGATCGGTGGTGGGTGTAAAGGTGTCCACTGGGCGTCCTTCGCGTTGGGAGTGGAGCGCGGATAAGGGGTGGGTCTTGGTGGACGCCGGTAGACATCCGTGGTCGGACCACTATGGTCCGACCACACCAGCATAACCCAAAATTCAACTCCATGGTGAGTGGGGTCACAGAATTTTTTTACTTCGCCCGCCGGGTGGACGTGGGCCCGATCACGTCCTAGTATGGTCAGACCACATCAATTCCTCGGCTGAGCACGCCGGAAGGATCACTGAATGAAAATCGCACTCTTCGCCACCTGCATCGTTGACGCCATGTACCCGCAGACTGCTCGCGCCACGGTCAAGATCCTCGAACGACTGGGCCACGAGGTGGTCTTCCCCTCGGGGCAGGCATGCTGCGGCCAGATGCACATCAACTCCGGCTACATGGACGAGGCACTCCCCGTGGTGACCAACCACGTGAAGGCCTTCGAGGCGGAGAGCTACGACGTGGCCGTTGCGCCGTCGGGATCCTGCGTCGCCTCCGTCAAGCACCAGCACCCGGTCCTGGCCGAACGCTGCGGGGACTCCGCGCTCAAGGCGCGGGCCGAGGCCGTGGGCGCCAAGACGTACGAGCTGTCCCAGCTTCTGGTCGACGTCCTGGGTGTCACCAACGCCGCCGAACAGCTTGGCTCGCACTTCCCGCACAAGGTCACCTACCACCCTTCCTGCCACGGCATGCGCTCGCTGAAACTCGGCGACCGGCAGCTTGACCTGCTCAAGTCCGTGGCCGGCATCCAGGTCGCCGACCTGCCCGAGGCCGACCAGTGCTGCGGCTTCGGCGGCACCTTCTCCCTGAAGAACGCGGACGTTTCCTCCGCCATGCTCCAGGACAAGACCAAGAACATCGAGTCCACCGGCGCCTCGCTGTGCGCGGGCGGCGACGCCTCCTGCCTCATGCACATCGGCGGCGGCCTCTCGCGCACCAAGTCGGATGCTACGACGCTGCACTTTGCCGAGATCCTGGCCAGCACCCTTGACGAGCCGGTCTCGGTGACCGGCGAAATCCTCGTAGGAAAGGCGGGCGTGCGATGAGCAACGTCTTCATGGGGATGCCGACCCTCCCGGTCTTCGGCGACGGCAACCTCCACATCGAAGAACCCTTCCCGGCCGCGGCACACCGGGAACTGGGCAACACCCAGATGCGCGCCAACCTGCGCCACGCCACCCACACCATCCGCGACAAGCGCCTGAAGGTCGTGGCCGAGCTTCCCGACTGGGAACAACTGCGCGATGCGGGTTCGGCCACCAAGAACCACGTCATGGCCAACCTCCCGGCACTGCTGGAGGAGTTCGAAACGAACTTCACCGCCCGCGGCGGCATCATCCACTGGGCCCGCGACGCCCAGGAGGCCAACCAAATCGTCGCGGACCTGATCCGCGAGCAGGACACCACCGAGGTCGTCAAGGTCAAGTCCATGGCCACCCAGGAAATCGGGCTCAACGAGTACCTCGAGGAACAGGGCATCTCCGCCTTCGAGACCGACCTGGCCGAGCTGATCGTCCAGCTGGGACACGACAAGCCCAGCCACATCCTGGTCCCGGCCATCCACAAGAACCGCACCGAGGTGCGCGACATCTTCCTGGCCGAAATGCCGAACGTCGACCCGAACCTCACCGACGAACCCCGACTGCTGGCCATGGCCGCCCGCGAGCACCTGCGCCGCAAGTTCCTCTCCGCCAAGGTCGCCGTCTCCGGGGCCAACTTTGCGCTGGCCGACTCCGGCACGTTGGCCGTAGTCGAGTCCGAGGGCAACGGCCGGATGTGCCTGACCCTGCCCGAAACCCTGATCACCGTCATGGGCATCGAAAAGCTGCTCCCCACCAAGGACGACCTCGAGGTCTTCATGCAGCTGCTGCCGCGTTCCTCCACCGGCGAGCGCATGAATCCCTACACCTCCCTGTGGACCGGGGTCACCGAGGGCGACGGACCGCAGAACGTGCACCTGGTGCTGTTGGACAACGGACGGACCGCGGCACTGGCCGACAAATACGGGCGCACCGCACTGAACTGCATCCGCTGCTCGGCTTGCATGAACGTGTGCCCGGTCTACGAACGCACCGGCGGCCACGCCTACGGCTCCACCTACCCGGGCCCGATCGGGGCGATCCTCACCCCGCTGCTCACCGGCATCAAGTCCGAGGAAAACAGCACCCTGCCCTACGCCTCCTCGCTCTGCGGCGCCTGCTACGACGCCTGCCCGGTGAAGATCAACATCCCCGAGATCCTCGTGCACCTGCGCGGGGAGGACGTGGACTCCAAGCGCGGGGAAAAGAAGCTGCCCAGCCAAATGGACCTGATGATGAAGGGCGGGGCCTGGGCGTTCTCCTCGGGCAAGCACCTGGGGCTGCTGGAGAAGGGCCTGCCGCTGGGCAAGCTCGCTGGCGGGCGCGACAAGAAGATCAAGCGCCTTCCGGGCATCGCGGCCGGCTGGACACAGTCCCGCGACATCCCCGCTCCCCCGTCGCAGTCCTTCCGCGACTGGTGGAAGAAGGACCACGAGCCGGTTGCACCCATCAATGAGCAGGAGAAGCTGACCAAATGAGCGCCAAGGAAGAAATCCTCTCCCGCATCACCTCCGCCCTGCGCGATGCCCCGACACCGGGGCCGGTTCCCCGCGAGTACCGCACCGTCTCGGACATGCCGGAGGCCGAACTCATCGAACTGCTGGTGGACCGCCTCGAGGACTACAAGGCCCACGTCGACGTCGTGGAAGCCGCGGATCTTTCGGCAACGATTGCCGAGCGCCTCAAGGACGCCTCCAGCTTTGTGGTGCCGCACGGCATCGACGGGACCTGGTTGGCCGATGCCGCGCCGGCCGGCGATGCACGCCGACGCATCGATGCCCCCGGCGCCGTGCTGGGCGTGGCCGAGCTGGACGGCACCGACGCGGTGCTGACCTCCTCGGCCGTCTCCATCGCCGAGTCCGGCACCATCGTGCTCGACGGCAGCGGCGATCAGGGCCGCCGCGCGATTTCCCTGGTGCCCGACCACCACGTGTGCGTGGTCCCGGTCTCCAGCATTGTGCGCCTGCTGCCCGAGGCGATGCAGCGGATGGACATCACCCGCCCGCTGACCTGGATCTCCGGGCCCAGCGCCACGAGTGACATCGAGCTCGAGCGCGTCGAGGGCGTGCATGGCCCGCGCCAGCTGGACGTCATCATCGCCAAGGGGCTCTAGGCGCCCAACCACGAAAGCGGTTCCGCGGCCCGCACGCATTCGTGCACCGCGGAACCGCTACCTGCGTTAAGGCCGCTGGATTGCGATCCCGTGACCGTATGCCGACCATAAGTCACGTTCTTCCTGCACCGCTTATGAGGTTCATCCCGCGATTTGCACCGGCCCCGAGAATCGAACCGCTGGCCGGCTCGTTCCTCGGGGAATCCGACAGGCAGAGGGCTATCGCTTGCCGTTGACCATCTGCGGCACGTTCAGCGGATTGGCATCCTGCAACGCCTCGGGAAGCAGTCCCTGCGGAAAGCCCTGATATGCCACAGGACGCAGGAAGCGGGAGATCGCTGCGGTGCCCACGGAAGTGCTGCCCACGGAGGTGGTTGCCGGGTACGGGCCGCCATGCTGCTGCGCATAGGTCACCGAGACGCCGGTCGGCCACTGGTTCCACAACACGCGGCCCGCCTTGCGGGAGAGCACCTCGATCAGGTCGGCGACCTCGCAGTTTTCGGTGCCCACAAGGGTGGCGGTCAGCTGGCCCTCGAAGCTTTCAGCCAGGGCAACGAGTTCCGACTCGTCGGTGTACTCGACGACCAGTGCGGTCGGGCCGAAGCACTCGGTCTGCAGGGACTCCGGGTGTGCCAACAGGTCCTCGGCGCTGGTGAGCAGCAGGGTCGGGCTCGGCGGATCGGCCAGCGGGTCCGAGCCCTGGGCCAGGACCTGGACCTTTTCGTGGCCCTGCAGGGCCCCAAGCACCTCGACGTAGCCAGCCTGGATGCGGCCGTTGAGCAGGGCAGCTGCGGCGGGCATTTGCGTGGCGCGCAGGGTTGAGACGATGCCCGAACCGCGCGGGACGAAGAGCGTTCCCGGCTTGGTGCAGAACTGTCCGGCGCCCATGGTGAAGGATGCGACGAATTCGTCGGCGATCGCGACGCCGCGCTCGGCCGCAGCGGCGGCGGTGACGAAGACGGGGTTGTTGGAACCGAGCTCGCCGTAGAACGGGATCGGTTCCGGGCGGGCGTTGGCCATGTCGAAGAGGGCGCGGCCGCCGGGGATGGATCCGGTGAAGCCAGCCGCCTTGACGCGTGGATCCTTCAACGCGGTGGCGCCCGCCTCGGTGCCCATGACCAGGGCGAAGACGCCGGCCGGAACGCCGGCCGCCCCCAATGCCTCGGCGATGGTGTTGGCCGTGGCCTTCGAGAGTTCCGGGTGGCCCGAGTGGGCCTTGAGGATGACGGGGTTGCCGGCGGCCCACGCGGAGGCGGTGTCGCCGCCTGCCACGGAGAAGGCGAACGGGAAGTTGCTGGCGGCGAAGACAACGACCGGGCCCATCGGCTCGAGCACGCGGCGCAGGTCGGGGCGCGGTGCGCCCATCGGCCACTGAGCATCGGCGTGGTCGATGCGTGCGTCGAGGTAGGCGCCGTCGCGCAGCACCTCTCCAAAGAGGCGCAGCTGGAAGGTGGTGCGCTTGAGCTCTCCCGTCAGGCGGGCCTGCGGCAGGTTGGTCTCCGCCATGGCTATCGGGACGAGGGTGCCTGCCGCGGCATCGAGGGCGTCTGCAACCGCATCCAGTACGGCGGCGCGCTCGGAGGGGCGCAGTGCGGCCCAAGGGGCCGCCGCCTGCTGGGCGGCAACGAGGATTTCCTCGAGCTCGGTGGCTGTCGTCGGGGTGACGGTGATGGTGGTCGTCATGATTGGCGTGGTCCTTTCACGGGGAAGTAGATGGAGATGCGGAGGCAATCCGCGGGTCGAAAACTTGGGTGGGCGGTCATGCGTCCCGGGGTTGCCGGGAGTCCATGGTGCTGATCTCGCCCAGGGTCAGCGGGGCGGCGACGGGGCGCTTGGCGATGGCCGCCAGCGATGCGGCTTCGGCCCCTGCATCCTCGGTGCCCTTGGCGGAAAGGCAGGAGACAGCGAAGCCGCAGACCCTGCCCTGGCACCAGCCCATCCCGGCGCGGGTGAAGGACTTCATGGTGCGTGCATCCGTGGCGCCAAGTGTGTCGCGGGCGTGTGCGACCTCGGCATGGCGTACCTCCTCGCACCTGCACACCAGGGTGTCGTCGGTCAGCATCTCGTCCCACTTTTCGGGGACCGGGTGCGCCCGGTGCATGGCCCCGGCGAACCGGCGGTGGCGCCGGATCTGCCGCGCGGTGCCGGCTCCCGGTGCCTCGCCGTTGGCTGCCGCGGCCCCGGCAACGAGCCCCTCGGCCACGGCCAGCACGGCACCGCCAACGCCCGTCACCTCGCCGGCGAGGTAAAGACCGGGCACGTTGGATGCCTGCCGGCCGTCGACCACGCAGACCAGCGAGCCGTCGGCATCGATGCGCGTCGCTGCCCCCAAGGCGACGGTAAGTTCGATCTGAGGGGTGAACCCCCAGCCGAAACCAACGACGTCCACGTCCTCAAGCAGCAGGTCAGTTCCCGCAATCACGGCCCCCTCGGCGTCGACTTTGGCGATGCGCACCGAGGATGCGCTGGACTCCCCCAGCACCTCGGTGACCACCGTGCGCGTGCGGTAGCGGATGCGGTGCCTGGCAAAGGCGGCAGCGTACTCCGCACCCTCGAGGGCCTTGCCCGGTACGCCGCTTGCGGCGCCCAGGTGCGGGAGCCAGTTGGCCAGCGAGGCGGATTCGCACACTGCCACGACCTTGCCGCCGGCCTCGGCAATGTTTGCGGCCACCGGCAGCAGGAAGGGCCCGGTCCCGGCCACCACAAAGCGCTTGCCCGGCAGGGCGCCGTTGGCCTTGATGAACGCCTGGATCCCGCCGGCGGCCATGACCCCGGGCAGGTCCCATCCGGGTACCGGCAGCTGGCGGTCGTAGCCGCCGCTGCAGGAAACCAGTTTGTCGGCGCGCACCGTTGCAGTGTCGATTGCGGTGCCGGTGGCCGGGGTCAGCCGCAACACAAAGCGGCCGGCATCCTCGCGTTCGATCATCCACACCTGGGTGTTGGGCAAGTAGCGCAGCAAGCCGCGGGAGATGGCCGCGTCGAAGCGTGCGCGCAAATCCAGGTAGGTCTTCCAGCCGTGGTGGCCGTGGCCATCGGATTCGGTAACGACGGACTCGGGGCGGTGGCGCCAAAACTGGCCGCCGGGCTGGGCGCCGGCGTCGAGGACGACGACCCTGGCGCCTCGTTCGGCCGCGGCAACCGCGGCGGCCAGGCCCGCCGGGCCTGCACCAATGACTGCTACGGAGAAGGCAATTTCCTCGTGGGGGCTCATGCGTTGAAGTCCCCTTCAATGGTCATGGATTCGGTCGCTTCGACCAGGCAGGCCCGCTGGTTGGCTTGTCCGTCGATGGTGACCAGGCAGTCGTAGCAAGCGCCGATGCCGCAGAACAGGCCGCGCGGCTTGCCCTCGTTGCGGGTGGTGCGCCAGGCCTTGATTCCTTGGCCCATCAGGACGGCGCCGACGCTCTGGCCGGCATCGGCCGTCACCCGGGCGTCGTTGAGTGTCACGGTGATCCGCCGCGGTGTGGTGCTCATGCTGCTGACTCCTGTGGGACGTTGCCGGTCGGGGTGAATGCGCCGAAGCGTTCGGGGGCGAAGGGCGCCAGTGACATGTCGGGGACCAATCCGGCCAGGGCCTGGGCCACGAGCTTTCCTGTGCCGGCGGACAGGCCGATGCCCGCGCCTTCGTAGCCGCTGGCGTGCCAGAGGCCAGGCGCGCGCGGGTCGTGGCCGATGACCGGCAGGTGGTCCGGGCAGTAGGGGCGGAAGCCGTGGTAGTGGCGGATGATCCGCGTCTTCTCCAGGAACGGGAAGAGCGCGATGGCGTTGGCGGCCATCTGGCGCAGGGCGTCGGTGTTGACGCTGCGGTCGAATCCGACGCGCTCTCGGGAGGAGCCGATCAAGATTGACCCGGCTGGGGTTCCCTCGACCACCGGCGAGGACTGCAGTCCGGCGTCGGAGCTGCCAACGTTGTCCACGTACTCGGCCGCGTACACCTTGTGGTGCACCATCGGCGGCAACGGTTCGGTGACCATGACAAAGCCCTTGCGGGGCTTGACCGGCACGTTGACCCCTGCCAGTGCCGCGATGTCCTCGGACCAGCTGCCCGCGGCGTTGACGACTGCCGGGGCGTGGAATTGCCCGCGGTCGGTCTTCACCCCGGTGACGGTGTCGCCGTTGCGCACAAACCCGGTGACCATGGTGTTGGTGATGACCGTGGTGCCGGCGGCCCGGGCCAACTTGAGCAGGTGCCCTGCAACCAGCATCGGCTGGACCTGGCAGTCGTCCGGGTACCATGCAGCACCCAGCGCGTCGGGGGAAATGTTGGGCTCGAATTCGCGCAGCCGCGGGATGTCGACCCGTTCGACGTCGATCCCGTAGTCGGCCTGCGCCTTGGTCAGGCGGTCCAGCGAGGCAAGGGAGGATTCCCGGGAGGCGACGATGATGCCACCCTTGGACTCGAATTCCCAGTGGGCTGCGTGCTCGGCCAGGTCGCCGCGCCAGGTGTCAAGCGAGAACTTTGTCAGCTCGAGTTCCGGGCCTAGTTCCTTGTCCGACACCAGGATGTTGCCCTCGCAGGCGGAGCTGGTTCCGCTTGCCGGAAGGCCGCGCTCCAGCACGGTCACGGAGAGTCCCTGCATGGTGGCGAAATATGCAATCGCCGAACCAATGACTCCGGCACCGATGACGATCACGTCGCTGGGCGCATTCATGTGTACTCCTGGTTACTGGGTGTTCTGCTCTGGTGCATCTTGGTCCGGGGTGCCGGTGTTCCACATGCCCCGAGCATGGTTGATGTGGCGGATCATCAATTCGTAGATCGCCTCTCCGTCGCCCCGTTCCACACAATCGATCATTTCGTGGTGTTCCTGGGCCGAGCCGTCAAGCTGGTCGTTGTCCATGAGCGTCTTGAGGCCATACATTCGCGTGCGCAGGCGCAGCGACGTTGCCAGTTCAACAAGTTGCTTGTTTCCCGCAAAGCTCAGCAGTCGTGCGTGAAACTCACGGTCTGCGGCAAGGTACGCTTCCGGGTCCTTGTCCCGGGCTGTGCGAACGATGACGTCTGCCAGCGAACGGAGGTCGGAAATGCTGTCACTTGGAACCGCTTCCAGGGCACGTTTGGTCGCTGCCGGTTCCACCAGCAGCCGGATCTCGGCGATTTCCTCGAGTTCTGCGTCCGTCATGCCGGTGATCCTGAAGCCCTTGTTCTTGACTGTCTCAACCAGCCCCTCACGGACAAGGTCCATCATGGCTTCGCGTACCGGAGTTGCCGAGACGCCGAAGGCCGCGCCCAAACTGGGTGCAGAGTACAGCTCTCCTTCCACCAGGTCACCCGAGATGATCGAGGTGCGGAGCCGCTCGGTGACCGTCTCACGCAGGCTCATCTGGCGGTCGAGCTTTTCGATGGTGAATTTTGAATTGCCGGTCATGGTTTGTTCTCCGATTTTTACAGGTGCGCTCATGCGTTGTTACTCCTGTGATCTTCATACACCACTGCGGCGGAAACCAAGTCTTCCCAGGCCATGCCCACACCCGTGTAAAGCGTCGGCTTGCCCCCGACGCGGCTGAATTTGCCGTTCACCAGGTCCTTGAGGTTTGCCGGGTTGATCTCTTTCCACTCTTCGACGCTACGTGCGGGGATCAAATCCCCGCTTTCGCGCCAAGAGGAAGCACGTCCCTCGACGACGACCTCTGAGCGCTTGACGAGCGTCTCGTCGACCTCGCGGGCGTCGAGCCCGTGCTGCCCCACCGAGGCGATGATGGCGTGGTCGGCCGGCAGCGATCCGTCAAAGAGCGGTGTTGGCGAGGAGGTGACGCACAGGATCACATCCGCGTTCGGCACATCCTCCACCGTGCCGCGGGTGACGGTGATGTCTTCGGTCGCCAGCTGTTCGACCAGTGCCTGGATCCGCTCGATCCGCTGGCCCACCACGGCGAAGGTGCCCTCGGGGAAGACCGACTTGGCGGCCCGGATGTGGTTGAGCGCTTGTACTCCTGCCCCGAAGACCAGCACCTTCGGCGTTCGTGTGAACGGAGTGCCGCCCGGCGCTTCTGCGATGTTCTTGACCGCTGTCAGTGTCGCCGCCGGGGTGCGGATGGCAGTGAGTTCCGCGCCGTCCATTGAAGCGATCGGCGTGAGGTTCGAGGAGCCAAAGAGCAGGTAGACGCCCTGGATTTTCTCTTCACCCTTGGCCGGGTTCAGCGGGGCGATGGTTGCGACCTTGAGCCCGGTGTAGCCCTGGCCGATCGCCGGCATCAGCAGAAATTCGCCATCGGGTGCCGGCGCAAAGATGCGCGGGCCGTCGATTTCCGGATCCGTCTGGCCGCGAAGCGCATCCTCGATGGCGGCGATGGCGCGGTCAAAGGGAAGCGAGGCGCGAACCTCGGCAGCGTCGAAATATGGCAGGTTCACAGCAGGAATCCCTCCGGGAATGGGTCACTCGGGTCAAGGAAATATTGGGCGGTGCCGGTGATCCAGGCCCGTCCGGTCACGGTGGGGATGACGGCGGGCAGGCCTCCGACGGTGGTTTCCTCGACCAAACGGCCAGTGAATTGCGAGCCGATGTAGGACTCGTTGATGAAGTCTGTGTCCAGCGCCAGTTCGCCGCGGGCATGGAGTTGGGCCATGCGGGCGCTGGTGCCGGTGCCGCACGGCGAGCGGTCGAACCAGCCCGGGTAGATGGCCATGGCGTGGCGGGAGTGCTCGGCGGTGGAGCCCGGAGCCTTGAGGTAGACGTGGTGGACGCCGCGGATGTCGTCGCGTTCGCGGTGCACGGGCTCGTCGGCCACATTGATGGCGTCCATGATGGCCAGGCCGGCGGTGATCAGGTCGTCCTTGCGTTCGCGTTCGAACGGCAGGTCCAGGTCATCGAGCTCGACGACGGCGTAGAAGTTGCCGCCGAAGGCGAGATCGTAGTTCACGGTGCCGTAGCCCGGGACCTCGACCGATGCGTCCAGGCGGTCACTGTAGGAGGGCACGTTGCGGATGGTCACGGATTCGGCCTGGCCGTCCTTGACGGCGACCTCGGCGATGACCAGGCCGGCCGGGGTGTCCAGGCGCACGGTGGTCACGGGTTCCTGGACCTCGACCATGCCGGTTTCCACCAGCACGGTGGCCACTCCGATGGTTCCGTGTCCGCACATGGGCAGCAGTCCGGAGACCTCGATGTACAGGACGCCGTAGTCGGCGTCGGGGCGCGTGGGGGGTTGCAGGATCGCGCCGCTCATCGAGGCGTGTCCGCGCGGTTCGCACATCAACAGGGTGCGGATCCAATCGCTGTGCTCCATGAACCAGAGGCGACGCTCTGCCATGGTGTCACCGGGAATGGTGCCGATGCCCCCGGTAATGACGCGGGTCGGCATGCCTTCGGTGTGGGAATCCACTGCGTGGAAGATCCTGTTGGTGCGCATGGTTCAAGTTCTCCGGTAAATCGTTGTTGGTGAGGTGGCGCTGTTGGCCGGCCCCGTGGGGTCGGCCAACAGCACCGGAGCTTTGAGGTTACTTGTAACCCTTGGCGACAGCTGCCTCGGTGTCTGCGATGACGGCGGCCCGGACGGCGTCGGTGAGCGGGCCGCGCGGCGGGCGGCAGGGGCCGCCGTTGAGACCGACGACATCCATCGACAGCTTGATCGACTGGACGAACTCGGTCTTGGTGTCCCAGCGCAGCAGCGAGTGCAGGTCGCGGTAGATTTCCCGGGCGCGCTCCATGTCGGCAAGGTTGCCGGAGGTGGCCAGGCGGTAGAGCTCGACGGTGGCATGTGGGATGGCGTTCGGGTATCCGGCAACCCATCCAACGGCGCCGGCGAGGCCCATTTCCAGGACGGTGTCATCGGTGCCGATGAGGATGTCCATGCCCGGTGCCAGTTCCTTGATTTCGTAGGCACGACGCGGATCGCCGGTGAATTCCTTGATGCCGACGATCAGGCCTTCGTGGAACAGGCGTGCCACCAGCGCCGGGGTGAGGTCGACCTTGGTGTCGATCGGGTTGTTGTAGGCCACTACCGGCAGGCCTGCGGAGGCGGCGAGGCGGAAGTGCTCGACTACCTCGTCGTCGGTTGCACGGTAGGTGTTCGGTGGCAGGCACATGATGGCGTGAGCGCCGGCATCTTTGGCATGCTGTGCCCACTTCTGGGTCTGCAGTCCGCCGTAGGCGCCAACGCCGGCCATGACTACGAAGCCCTCGGGTGCGGCGGCAACAGCGGTCTCGATGACCTTCGCGCGTTCTTCGTCGGACAGGGTCTGGTACTCACCCAGCGAGCCATTCGGGGCGATGCCGTCGCAGCCGCTGCTGGCAAGGAAGCGAACGTGGTCGGCAAATGCTTCGTAGTCGACCGAGTGGTCATCCTTGAACTGCAGCGCCGATGCGACGATGACTCCGTGCCAGGGCTTCTTGGTGGTGCTCATGTTGTGTTCCTTTCAAGCGGACTTTTCAGTGTTTTGCAAAGTTGGGGGCGATGCTTTCGGCTCCATGCCGTACATCACATTTCGATAGTATCATGTGACATTGCACAGAAGGAAGGGGCGGATCAAATTAGTTCTTCCGGGACCCGCCAGCAGCCAAAGACGCCTGGTTCTTGGCGATTTCCGCCGCCTCCTCGACCCAGAAGTCGGCGCCTCGAATGGACAGGGAAATGGGGTCGAAGACGGGGTCCAGGCCGGCCTTGCACTGCCTGTCGTAGTCGCGGCTGACCTTGTAGACCACCGACGTGAGCGCCAACAGGCAGAGCATATTGATCCAGCCCAGGGTCCCGTAACCGATGTCGCCGATCGCCCACATCGCATCGGCGCTGACGATGCCGCCGAAGAATGTGATACCGAGCATGCCCAGTTTCAAGGCCCAGTCCAGCACCGGGCTGTCGTCGCGACCGGTGAGGTAGACGAGATTGGTCTTGGCGATGTAGAAGAACGCAACGAGCGTGGTGAAGGCGAAGAAGAAGAGCGCGACGGCCACGAACCCCGGGCCAACGCCCGGCAACACGGTACTGATGGCCTGCTGGGTGTATGCGGCGCCGGCCTTAAGGTCTGGCACGCCTTGGATGAGGACCGTGCCATCGGGGGCCGTGACGTTGTAGGAGCCGGTCATGATAATCATGAGGCCGGTGGCGGAGCAGACTACAACGGTATCGATGTAGATCGAGAAGGCCTGGACCAGGCCCTGCTTGGCAGGGTGGGACACCGATGCGGCTGCGGCGCCGTAGGTCCCCTCCCCCACACCGGCGACATTGGAGAACACCGCGCGTCGCACGCCCCAGGCCACGGCCGCACCGACGATGCCGCCGAAGACCTGGTGGGCGCCGAAGGCCGAGGACAGGATCAGGCCGATGGTTGGAATGATCTGCTCGAAGTTCACGGCGACGATCACCAGTGCGGCAAGGATGTAACCCACGGCCATCACCGGGACCATCAACTGTGCGGCACCGACGATGCGCTTGGTCCCGCCGATGATGACGAATGCCATGAGTGCGGTGATGCCAACGGCGCTGACCCAGGTGGGAACGCTGAACGCGGTCTCGACGCTGGAGGCGATGTTGTTGGACTGGACGCCCGGGAACACGAACCCGTAGCCGACCATGGCCACGAACGACACCGTGACGGCCAGCCACTTAAGCTTCAGTCCGTGCTCTATGTAGAACGGCATGCCGCCGCGGTGTTCGCCGTTGATGCGGCGCTTGTAGACCTGGGCCAGGATGGATTCGGCGAAGGAGCTGGCCGATCCGAGCAGTGCGCAGACCACCATCCAGAACAGCGCGCCGGGGCCGCCGGCAGCGATCGCCGTTGCAACACCGGCGATGTTGCCCACGCCCACGCGGCTTGCCAGGGTCAGGAGCAACGCCTGGACCGGCGAGATGCCGTCCGAGCTGTTCTTCTTGCTCATGATCTGGCGGATCATGTCAGGGAATCGCCGGAACTGGACGAAACCGGTTAGTACGGTGAAGAACAATCCGACGGCCAGGGCGAAGTACGCCATGGGGTTCCAGATCGCATCGTTGATGCTGGTGAGCATGTCCATAGTTATTCCTTAAGTCTTTCGGGCGGCTACAGGAGGGAGCGCCTAGGCCGGGACGTTGGTACGCAACGCCGACTCGTCGTCAACATCGCGTAGCGACTTGCCCTTGGTCTCCTTGGCGAACGAAACGGCGACAATGGAAATGACCGCTGCACCGACAAGGTAGAGGGCAATCGGCGTCGACGAATCGAACTTCTGCAGCAGCGAGAGCGCGATGAGCGGGGCCAGGGACCCGGCAAGGATCGGCGCAAACTGGTAGCAAAGCGAAAGCGCCGTGTAACGCACGTTGGTGGGGAACATTTCGGTCATCAGCGCCGAGTACGGCGCGTAGGTCAACGACTCTATGGCCAGGCCCAATGTGATTGCGGCCATGACAATCCAGTCGTTGCCGGTGTCCATCATCGGGAATCCGACGAATCCCCAGAATGCGGTCAGCACGGCTCCGGTCAGGTAGACGGGCTTGCGGCCGACGATGTCCGAGAGCAGGCCGACGAGCGGGATCATGCAGAAATGCAGGAAGTGCGCGCCAAACATCAGCAGGAGGATCCGCGAGGTATCCATCTCGACGACCAGCTTGAGGTACGTGATCGAAAAGGTGACCACGAGGTAGTAGAGGATGTTTTCCGCGAACCTGGCGCCAACGCCGATCAACACTGCGCGCCAGTGGTAACGCAAGACGTGGAGGACGCCGGGCTGGACCTCCTGCGAAGCAGCCTGGCGGGCCTGGGCCTCCTTGAAAATCGGCGCGTCATCGACCTTCGTGCGAATCCAGTAGCCGATCAGGACCACCACGGCGGAGAACCAGAACGCCACGCGCCAGCCCCATGAAAGGAATGCCTCTTCGGGCAAGGCACTGGACAGTCCAAGGAGGACGAGCGTGGCAACCAGGTTGCCCATCGGGACACCCGCCTGCGGCCAGCTTGCCCAGAAGCCGCGCCTGTTGTCGGGGCTGTGCTCGCTCACCAGGATGATTGCACCTCCCCACTCGCCTCCGAAGGCAAAGCCCTGGATCAGGCGCAGGGTCACCAGAAGTGCGGGCGCCCAGTACCCAATGACATCAAAGGTGGGAAGGCAGCCCATGAGAAACGTCGTGATGCCAACGACGACAAGGCTCAGCTGGAGCAACGCCTTTCGGCCGATGCGGTCGCCGAAGTGACCGAAGACCAGTCCGCCGATCGGCCGGGCGGCGAAGCCCACGGCATAGAGCGCAAATGCAGCAATCACACCATCGACCGGATTGCCTGTCTGCCGGAAGAAGTGCGTTCCGAAGACCAGGGCCGACGCAGTTCCATAAAGAAAGAATTCATACCACTCCGCGACGGTTCCAGCCATTGCGGCAGCCACGACACGTTTCAACCCTCCTGGGCTCGTAGATTTTGATCCGTCGCCGCCGCTCCCGTTTCGGGCCGTTCTGTCGAGTGTTTCGTTGCTACTCATTTGGTCTCCTTGAGAAGGTGGGCTTCGTCACCCATGTGCCCTGCATCACCGATCTATGCAATGGTACATGTCACATTTTCAGGAAACAATGCTTTTCTCGACCCTGGTTCAACTTTTTGAGATCAGCGCCCCCGCACAAGAATCCATGTTGTGTTGACAGCTGCCGAGCGCTTCGAGGATGTCGCCGGCCACGCGGTCCCGAGTCGACGCCCCGGCGCCCGACCACCGCGTCTGAGTGGTCCCGGGTGGGTGTCCCGTCCGTGACCACCGCCTCCGGAGGGCGCCGACTGCGTGGTGCCGGCGGTCGGGTCGGAGGCGGCTCCCGTCGCGTCGGCCGCGGATGCAACCGACGCCAGCGCAATTGTCCTCTTCGTTGCCGTGGGCGTTCCCCTCAGCGGCCGCCTGCAGCTGAACCTGGTGGTGCTCCGGCATGCACGGCCGGTTTCTTCCAACAATGCGCCGCCGACGAGCCGGATCTGTCGGGATGTTGTCAACGGACTGAGTCAGTCGCAGGTCCGGATCCCGCCGCTATGCTCCCCCGACATCGCGGTGGCGCAGCGCGAGGACGGCGAGCGCAACGAAAAGGACGTTCAGGCCCGCCAGTCCCCAAAACGCGCTCCAGTCCACGCCGTTGGCCACGGGCTGCCCGCCGAGCGCCCAGTGGTACGGGGAGAAGGCGTGCATCCATTGCAGGTCCTCGCCTTGGTTGCCCAGCGCGTTGAGCACGTAACCCCCGACCGCCACCAGGGCACCGGCAGCGGTTCCGTGCGTCCGATGCCCGCCCACGGCCCCGCCCAGCAGCGCCGCGGTGCCGCCAAGCAGGACCAGCAGCAGGAACTGCGCCACCGCCTGGAAGAGCGTTCCGGCGTCAAGGCCCAGCTCCGAGGGCCCGTTCAGCGCCAGCACCCCCGCATAGATCACCACCATCAGGAAGGCCATGCGCAGCAACAGCGCCAGGGACCGTTCCAGAACCACCTGGGTGCGCGTCACCCCGTGGGCAAGCGTGAGTTCGAGCAGGCCAGCGTCCTCGTCCTCGCCGATGGCCGCCGCCCCGGTGCCGATGGCCACGGCCGAGGAGAGCATGAATCCCAGCAGGCCGAAGAAGGTCGCCTGGGCGTAGCCGGCGCCCGTCGCGATCTGGTCGTAGTTCAGCGCCCGGATCAGCTCCTCGGGCAGGGAGGCGAGCAGTTTCTCCATTTCCGGGCCGGCCATGGACGGGTAGAGCGGAAGGTAGAGCGCCAGCACGGACAGGAGCACCAGGGCCCAGACGAGCGTGGAACGCCAGGTGTCCAACAGCGCCTTGCCCGTCAGCGGAAGGAACGGGCGGCGGGCGGCGGGCGTCATGGCCGCGGCTCCCCCGCGCGATGGCGTCCGTTCCCGGGAGGTGAGCCGTAGAGCTCGAGCACCGCTTCCTCCAGGTCCGGCTCCTCAAGGACCAGGTCGAGCACCTCGATCCCGGCCAGGGCGTGCAGGAGCGCACCGACCTCGCCGGAGAATCTCGCCTCGAGCGCGCCGGCCCCTTCGCCGAGCCGTTCGGCGTCCAGCAGCTGAAGGCCGGGGAGCGGTTTAAGTGCCGCGGCCAGTGTTACGGGGTCGGTGGCGGCCAGAACACGCAGCCGGCGACGGGCACCTGCCCGCAGCTCTTCGACGGTGGCGGTGCGCACGATCAATCCGTCGCGCAGGATCGCCACGCGGTCCGCCGCCTGTTCGATCTCCCCGATCAAGTGGGAGGACAGAAAGAGTGTCTGCCCGCGCCCGCGGGCATCCTCGACCATGCCGAGGAACTCCCGCTGCATCAGCGGGTCCAGGCCGGAGGTGGGTTCGTCGAGGATCAGCAGCTCCGGATCGTGCATGAACGCCTGCACCAGTCCGAGCTTCTGCTTGTTGCCCTTGGAGAGCTTGCGCGACTGCCGGTCCAGCTCGAGTCCCAGCCGTGAGGCGAGTTCCTCGACCCGGCCGGGTGCCACGGGTCCGCTGATGGCGGCAAAGTGGTCCATCATCCTCCGCCCGGTGATCCTCCGCTCCAGGGCGAGTTCGCCCGGCAGGTATCCGATGCGGCGGCGGATCTCCGGGCCTGCCCGGCGCGGATCGGTGCCCAGCACCCGCACACTCCCGGCGGTGGGCCTGATGATGTCCAGCAGGCAGCGCATGGCGGTGGTCTTGCCGGCCCCGTTGGGCCCGATCACCCCGAAGACGCTGCCGCGCGGGATCTCGAAGTCGATGCCGCGCAACGCCTCGCGGTGGGCGAAGCGCTTGGCAAGGCCCTGCACCGAGATGGCGTTCTCCATGCCACTTCCCTTCCCGGGGTTCCCGCTTCGGCCCCCACGCTTCATTGTCGTTCCCGAAGGGGATCCACACCAGAGCCCCGCACTCCAGGGGCCGGTGTTGCCCGCGGCCCGGCGCCATCGAACGGGTTCCAATCCGGCGCCCGCGCCGGAACTACCCGGCCGAGGGCGGCTGGTCCCGGTCCGGCCCAGAGCCGCCGGAAACCGCGCCCAGCCGCTCTTCCAGCAATTTGGCGGTGCGCGCCGTCTGCCCGAGCAGGCCCGCGTCGAACACCTCCCGGAAACGGGATTGCGGGATGGCCACGCTGATGCCGCAGACCACCTCGCCATCTTCGTTGGTTATGGCCATTCCCAGCGCGCTGACCCCCTCTTCGGTCCCCTCGAAGTTGGCGGCAAACCCGCGTTCCCGGACGATTCCGAGTTCGCGCACCAGGGCGGCGTAGTCCTCCTCATTGAGTCGGCGTGCGGTGGCCGTTTCCCCGCGGTAGAGCTGCTCGAGCTCGTTCGGGTCGAGCCGGGCCAGCATGGCCTTTCCGGCCGAGGCCCGGTGGGCGGGCAGCACCGTCCCCTGGCGGTCGCCGACACGCACCGGCCGGGATCCCTCGACGGTGGACAGGAAGCGGACTTCCCCGCCCACGCGCACCATCAGGTTCACGGTTTCCCGCACCGTGGCAGCCAGCTCCTCCAGCAGCGGCTGCGCCAGGGCACGCAGCTCGCTGACCCGGCCGTGGCCGGCCGGCCCGGCCCCGAGTGCGGGACCGGGTACGTAGCCGCGGCCCCTCGCGCGTTCGGCAAAGCCGCGATAGATGAGCATGGCCAGCAGGCGATGGACGGTGGAGGGCGAGACGCCGAGCTCGGCGGCCGCGTTCTTGAGCCGGACGGAACCATGGTCGCGCAACAGCTCAATGAGCTTCAGGGCGTTGTCGACCGCCTCGATGGGGTAGCGGGGGATCTCGCGGCTTACCCGTAATTTCTGCACATCAGAATTATATGTGCCGTCACACTGAGACCGGCAACACTTGTACCTATGACTTTTTCCACAACGGGCGCCGTTGCGGGTCCTACCGGACAGAACACCGGCGATTCGGCGCAGCCGTCACAGCCCAAGAACCTCTCAAACCGCAAGGCCGTGCTGGCCATTGTGACCTGTTGGCTGTTGGTGGTTTTCGACGGATACGACCTCATCGTGTACGGCACCGTGCAGTCATCCCTGCTCGCGATCGATGACTGGGGCCTGACCCCGACGACCATGGGCACCATCGGCTCGCTGGCCTTCGTGGGCATGATGATCGGTGCGCTCGGGGCCGGACGGCTGGCCGACGTGCTGGGTCGGCGCCGGACCATCCTGGCCTGCTCGATCCTCTTCTCCACCCTCACCATCCTGTGCGCCTTCGCCCCGAACCCGTTGGTCTTCGGTGCCCTTCGCCTGCTGGCCGGAATCGGCCTGGGTGGCCTCGTTCCCTCCGCCAATGCGATGGTGGCCGAATTGGTGCCGGACCGCTGGCGCTCGACCATGGCCACGTTGATGATGTCGGGTGTGCCCATCGGCGGTTCGATCGCCGCTGTCACCGGCATCTGGGTCATCCCGGCCTTCGGCTGGGAGGCAATGTTCCTGATTGCCGTCATCGCGCTGGTCGTGGTGGTGCCGATGGGCTTCCGCTACCTGCCCGAAACCCTCTCCTTCAAGCACCGCAGCGGGCCGGGCGCGCGCCGCGGGTCGGGTTTTGGCCAACTGCTCCGTGCTCCCTATGCCCGTGCCTCGGTGCTCTTCGCGGTGGCCTCGCTGGCCATCCTCTTCGCCTGGTACGGCCTGGGCACCTGGCTGCCCAGCCTGATGGAACAGGCCGGGTACGACCTGGGTTCGGCCCTGACCTTCGCGCTGGCCCTGAACCTGGGCGCCGTGGCAGGGTCCGTCGTCACGGCCTGGGCCGGTGACCGCTTTGGCGCCGCCCCGGCCGCGGCCGCTGCGGCCCTGGTGGCCGGGATCGGCCTGGCCGTCATCATGACCACTCCCCCGGTCGGGGTCGTCTACGCAATGTTGATCCTCGCCGGCGTGGGCACCCACGGCACCGCTGCGCTGCTCATCGCCGCCGTCGCCAACCACTACCCGGAGCGCCTGCGCGGCACCGCGCTGGGCTGGGCAATGGGCATGGGCCGCATCGGCGCCGTCGCCGCCCCGCAGGTGGGCGGGCTGCTGCTGGCCGCCGGGCTCGGCGTCAACTCGAACTTCCTCGTCTTCGCCTTGGGAGCGGGCCTGGCCGCAGTCCTGTTCGCCGTCATCACCTTCCGCGTCAAGCCCGTGGCCGACCCGGCCGAACAGCACTAGCCGCCGCGAAATGCCTGCGGCCCGGGCGGCCTTCCCCTGCGTCGGGAATGGCCGCCGGGGCCGCAGGCAGCACCGTCCTGCCCGCTACTCCACGAGCTTTCCGACGCTTGAGACCTCCTTGATGAGCTCGGCGACTTCCATGGAAACGTCCGGGATCTCCTCACGAACAATCCCTGCCGTCGGCGACCACACCAGGTTGACCCGCAGGGATTCGTCCATCCGGGGGTAGTCGCTGCGGTTGTGGCAGCCACGGGTCTCCCGGCGCTCGAGCGCCGCCACGAGGGTGGCCCTGGCGGCCAGCGCGGATCCCTTCAGGTCGAATGCATGGGCGAGGTCCTGGTAGCCGGCAATGTCGGGGTGGATCCCCACGGCCTCCATGCGCTCCTCAATCGAGTCCAGCTTCGCCAGGCCGGCCAACAGGCCCTCCTCGTCCCGCACCACGCCCGCATGGTCGGTCATCATGTTCCGGATGGCGCGCTGCAGTTCCCGGACGTTTTCCGTCCCGTCTGCCGCCAGCAGGTCCTCGATCTCCGCCCGGGCGCCGGCGATGGCGTCGGCCGAACGCGGTTGGGATTCCAGGGAGGCCGAATACTTGGCCGCGGCGCGTGCGACGATGCGTCCGAAGACCAGCAGCTCGATCAGGGAGTTGCCGCCCAGCCGGTTGGCCCCGTGCAGTCCGCTGGAGGCCTCGCCGATGGCGTAAAGCCCGGAGACGTCGGTGCCGTGGTCCTCCGGGCGGACCCAGACCCCGCCCATGGAGTAGTGGGCGGTGGGGGCGATCTCGATGGGCTCGGCGGTGATGTCGAGCATCTGTTCCTCCATCATGGTCTGGTAGACGCGCGGCAGGCGCTCCATGATGGTTTCGCGAGGCAGGTGCGAGACATCCAGCCAGACACCGCCGTTCTTGGTGCCGCGGCCTTCCTTGATTTCGGTGTAGGCGGCCAGTGCCACGCGGTCCCGGGTGGAGAGCTCCTTGCGGATCGGGTCGTAGCGTTCCATGAACCGCTCCCCCAGCGCGTTGCGCAGGATGCCGCCCTCCCCGCGGGCTGCCTCGGAAATCAGCGTGCCCGCCGCGCTTTCCGGTTCGATGATGCCGGAGGGGTGGAACTGCACCAGCTCGGGGTCGCGCAACCGGGCGCCGGCGTCCACGGCCAGGCGGAAGGCATCCCCGGTGTTCTCGTCCCGGCGCGAGGAGGTGCGGCGCCAGATGCGGGTGTGGCCCCCGGCGGCCAGGATGACCGAGTCTGCATGGATGAGGTAGCGCTTGCCGGTGTTGATGTCGAAGCCGTAGGCGCCAAAGACCTGGTTGTCCTTCACCAGCAGCCGGGTGACGTACACCGAGTCAAGGATCGGGATCTTCAGTTGCTCGGCCCGGTTCACCAGGCTGCGCTGGATTTCCAGCCCCGTGTAGTCACCGGCGAAGGCGGTGCGGCGGAAGGTGTGTGCGCCGAAGAAGCGCTGCGAGATGCGGCCGTCCTCTTCCCGCGCGAAACCCATGCCGTAGCGTTCCAGGTCGCCGATTCCCTGCGCCGCACCGCGGGCAACGATCTCCACGGTGCGGGGATTGGCCAGGAAGTAGCTTTCCTTGATGGTGTCGGCGGCGTGTTGCTGCCAGCTGTCGTCCTTGTCCATGGTGCCAAGGGCCGCGTTGATGCCGCCGGCGGCAAGGGAGGTGTGGGCGTCGTTGCGCGGGCGCTTGCCCAGGGCGAGCACGTCCACCCCCATTTCGGCCAGCTCGATGGCGGCCCGCAGGCCGGATCCGCCCGTGCCGATGACCAGGACAGTGGTGGAAATCTGTTGCTCGTTCGCATTCGTTGCTCTCATGTATTCAACGCTAGGAACATGCCCTTGATTCGTCCAATGAATTGTTTGAGTCGTTTCAATGCGGATACGCTATCAAGCATGAACCTGGAACAGCTCCAAAGTTTCGTGGAGGTGGCCCGCATCGGCCATTTCACGCGTGCCGCCGCGCATCTGCACCTTGCCCAGCCCTCCTTGAGCAGGCAGATCTCCACCCTGGAAGCGGATCTCGGGGCCGAGCTTTTCCACCGGGCCCGGGGCAACATCACACTCACCGACGCCGGGGAAGCACTGCTCCCCCTGGCCAGGCGGATGCTCGCCGACGCGGAAACCGTCCGCCACGAGATGCAGGAGCTGGCCGGGCTGCGAAAGGGCCGGGTCCGCCTCGGCGCTCCGCCGACGCTGTGCATCAGCATGGTCGCCGAGGTACTGGCCTCGTTCCATGCGGCCTACCCGGGCATCGACTTGCACCTGAGCGAAAGCGGCTCGCATGGTCTGTTGGATGAGCTGGCCGGCGGCACCTTGGACCTGGCGCTCATCACCACCTCGGAGGATGCCCAGGCGGCTTCGGCAAGTTTCCGGAGGATCCCGCTGCTCACCGAGGAACTGGTGGTCGCGGCCGCGGCCCACAGCCCCTTGTTCAAGAACCGGGAATCGCTCACATTGGCCGAGCTCGCGCGCCTTCCGCAGATCACGTTTCACGAAAGCTACGACCTGCGGGCGGCAACGATGCAGGCCTTCCGGGAAGCGGGACTCAGCCCGAAGATTGTTCTCGAGGGGTCGGAAATGGACGCGGTGCTCCGCTGCGTGGAACGCGGCCTCGGCGTCGCTGTGGTTCCCGCCATGGTTATGGTGGATCGCCCGGAATTGCGCTCGGTCAGGCTGAAGGAGCCGAGCCTGATCCGTTCGGTCGCCTTGGTCCACCGCAATGACGTGGCCCCGACCCGTGCCGCCCAGGCCATGCAGGAGATGATCCTTCAGACCGCCCACACCTTTTCATCGGCCGGCACCACCCCGGACGGCCTGATCACGCCGGCACCCAAACACTAGGAAACGGACTGGCGGCACTTGGGCGCCGTGTCCCAGACTGCAGCCAACGTGGCGGTGCCAACAGCGGATTCAGCCCGGAACGCGTCCATGGAGGATTAGGCTTGACGGTAGGCCCATTCGCACCAGTCATTGGCTGCTCCGTGGGCCCTGAAACAACTTTTCGAGGAATCCCTTGCCTTTCACCCTGGCCCACCCGGCTGCCGTCCTGCCCTTCCTGCGGCAACCCTTCGTCCCGATTGCCTTGGTCGCCGGAGCCATGGCCCCGGATGTCCCCTACTTCGCCATGGTGTCTTCCACGAGCGGCGCTTGGTACGCACCGATGCTCAACGGCGCCAACTCGCACGATTTTTCCCAGATCCTGACCGTCGGCTTGCCGCTGGCGCTGGTGCTGGCAGGGTTCCTGTGGCTCGTGGTGAAACCGCTGCGGTGGGCGCTTCCCGACTCGTGGGTCCCGGACAAGCCGGCGCTCAAGGGGCGTCCGCCCACGAGTGCCCGGGTTGCGTTGTGGACCTTCTATTCGCTGATGCTCGGGCTTCTCACGCACCTTGCATGGGATTCCTTCACGCATTCCTACGGTTGGGTCGTTGAACGAGTGCCGTTGCTGGCCAGCGAGCCTTTTGCCGGGATCGCCGTCTACCGGCTCCTGCAGCACGGCAGCACCCTGGCCGGGCTGGCGTTCATCGTGATCTGGTACCTGAAACGGCAGAAAGCCTCCGGGCATCGGGGGAAGAGAAGCGAACGGGTGGGCCGGAAGGTGCGCACCGTGCTGCTGGCGCTGTTCCTTGTGGTTCCCGCCGCGGCTGCCGCGGTCCTCGGCCTGGGTTCGACACCGGCCATGGAAGACGCAGCCACTGCCGGGTCGTTCCTGTGGATCGTCATTACGCGCGGCGGCGCCGCCCTGGTTGTGGCCTTGGCGGCCTATGCCGTCGTGTGGCATGCGGTGTCCGTGATCCGGAGGTTGCGCGCCATCGCCGGGTCCCGCTCCTAGCCTTGCCCGGATGGTGGCTTAGTACATCTTCACTTGCTATGTTGATGATTACCGACGCCGGCTTCCCTGCAGGGGGAAGGCATCCTTTCTCCGGCGTTTCGCCTGATGGGTAAGGAAGTCGCCACCATGACCGACACCACCGTTTCAGCAAAGAACCTCGCGGCGGCCGTTGCCATTGCCGCGGACAACGTCCGCAACGCGGGCGGTCCCTTCGGAGCCTTGATCGTGGCCGCCGACGGATCCCGCTTCGAGGGAGTCAACCGGGTCACGGCCAACAACGACCCCACCGCCCACGCCGAAGTCACCGCCATCCGTGCCGCATGTACGGCGCTTGGCACCTTCGATCTCACCGGCGCGGTGTTGTACTCCAGCTGCGAGCCCTGCCCGATGTGCCTGGCCTCCGCACTGTGGGCACGGGTCTCTCGGGTGGTCTATGCCTCGGACAGGTACGAGGCTGCTGCTGCCGGATTCGACGACGCCGCCTTCTACGAGTACTTTGACGGCGGTGAGGCGGAGCGTTCGGCGCTGATGCCTGTCGAACGCGTCCCCGAGGCCGGTTTCGACCGCCACGAGCCATTCGCCCTCTGGGCGGCGCTCGAGACCCGCATCGAGTATTAGGCCCGGCGAGCCCGATGACCACGACCCACACGAACCGGGAGCCGGCCAAGGCGCGCCCGCCCAACGCCCACCCCCGTCTGCATCGTCAGGGATGCCCGCCATGCTCAATCTCCATTCCTCGTTGAACGCCACGACGGTGGCTGCCGGAGAATCCTTCGCGGTGGCCACCATCGTGGGCACGCGGGGGTCGGCCCCGCATCCCATCGGCACCTCGATGCTCATCCATGAAGGTGGCCGGATCACCGGTGCGCTTTCCGGCGGCTGCATCGATGCCGCAGTGCACGCCGCGGCCCTCGAAGCCCTGGCTCAAGGGACATCCCGCCGGGAACACTTCGGATATTCGCCCGACGATCCCTTCGCCGCCGGGCTGACGTGTGGAGGGGAAGTGGACGTCCACATTGGGCCCTTTGGCGCGGACTCGCCCATGCACGGGCTGCTGAGCGACTTCGCGATGCTTCCCGCCGCGGATCCGGTGGCGCTGGTGCGCCGGATCGATGCCGGATCCTGCGGCGCAACCCTGGTTTCGGCACCCGCCACCCAGACGGTGCCGTCCCTGGCCACATTGCTGGCCCCGCTGGTGGGGGCACCGGCCGGTGCACTCGCCGCCGGGTTCTGCCTTCCCTTGGTTGCCGCCGGTCGCACCGGAACCATCCGCCTCGACCGGGAGGCAGGGTTCCCCGGCACCGAGCTCCTGGAGTTGCTTGTCGAGTCGCGGCTCGCCCCGCCGCGCATGATCGTCTTCGGGGCCAACAGCTTCGCCGGGGAACTGCTCAAGCTGGCCCCGCTCCTCGGATACGCCACCACGCTCTGCGATGCCCGCTCCGCATTCACCCTGCAGCCACGCTTCACCATGGCTGACGAGATTTCCACGCGCTGGCCGCACGACTACCTGGCCGCCGAAATCGCCGCCGGCCGCGTCGATGAACGCACGGTGCTGTGCGTGCTGACCCACGACCCGAAATTCGACATCCCGCTGCTGGCCCTGGCACTGGGCCAACCCGTCGCCTACGTCGGCGCCATGGGGTCGCGGACCAGCCACGAATCCCGCCTGCGCGCGTTGCGGGCGGCGTCCGTCCCCGAGGAGGCCCTGGCCGCGCTGCACTCCCCCATCGGCCTCGACCTGCAGGCCGGCACCCCCGGCGAGGTCGCCATCGGCATCGCCGCGGAGATCATCGCCGCCAGGTCCCCGCGCGCAACGGGTTCCTCCCTGAGCTCCACTTCGGGCCCCATCCATGGGCAGCCCCCGGGCCAATGCTCCACGGAAACGGCATCCGGCCACCAACTGAAGCGGGAGGTCCCGTCATGGACCTGAACACCATAGAGGCAATGGTCCCCACGGCCGATCCCCGCGAGTTCCGCACCGGCGATGCCTGGCTGGCCGGCGGAACCGTGCTCTTCTCCGAGGGGTCCCCAAACCTCACCCGGCTGCTGGATCTGACCAGTGCGGGCTGGACGCCCGTCACCGTGCGCACCGACGGCATCGAGTTCGCCTCCACCTGCACCATCGCCGAGCTCTACGCCGTGCCGGAAGACCCCGCGGTGCCACCTCAGTGGAGAGCCATCGACCTCATCCGCCCCGCCTGCGACTCGTTCGTCGCATCCTTCAAGATCTGGAACCTCTCCACCATGGGAGGGAACATCGCCACCTCGCTGCCGGCCGGCCCCGTCATCTCGCTGTGCGCCGCGCTGGACGGGAGCCTCGAAATCCACGCGCCGGACGGAAGCACTCGCCGCGAAATGGTGGCCGACTTCGTGGTGGGCGATGCCGCCAATACCCTGCGCCCGGGAGAATTGATTCGCTCGATCTTCGTTCCGGACCACGCGTTGCGCGCCAGGACTGCATTCCGCCGGCTGTCGCTGACCAACCTGGGCAGGACCGGCGCCATGGTCATCGGGCGCCTGGACCAGGACGGGCTCCTGGTACTGACCGTCTCCGGTTCCACGACCCGGCCGATGCAGCTGCGCTTTGGCCCCGGGGACCATCCCACGCCATACCGGCTGCTGGCCCGGCTCGATGATGCCATTGCACCTGCCGACTACCACGACGACATCCACGGGCGCCGCCCCTGGCGCCAGGCCATGACCCGGCGGCTCGGTGTGGAAGTGCTCGGCGAACTGCTGTCCTCCCCCGGCCCCGGAAGCGAAAGGTAGCGCCCATGTCCATCCAGGTCAACGGATCCCCCGCAGCCGGCGTCCCGGCACCGGGCCAGTGCCTGCGCACCTTCCTGCGCGCCGAAGGGGCCCTGGGCGTGAAGAAGGGCTGCGACGCCGGCGACTGCGGGGCCTGCACCGTGCACGTCGACGGGATCCCGGTGCATTCCTGTCTCTACCCCGCTGCCCGCGCCGAGGGCCGGAGCATCACCACCATCGAGGGACTTGCCGCGGTGCAGGGCAGCGACGGCGGGCTGGCACCCATGCAGGAACAGCTGGCCAGGGCCCAGGGATTCCAATGCGGCTTCTGCACCGCCGGACTGATCATGACGGCATCCACCTTCGACGACGGGCAACTGCAAGACCTGCCCCGGAACCTGAAGGGAAACCTGTGCCGCTGCACCGGCTACAGGTCCATCGAGGATGCGGTGCTGGGACGCGACGGCGAGGGCTGTTCGCACCCGCCCGGGGAAAGTTGCGCGCTGGACGAAGCGGCGGCGGCCCGGGACGGCGAGGTGGGCAGCAACGTCGGGGACCCAGGGGCACGCGCCGTCGTGACCGGCACCGCCCGATTCGCCATGGATGTCCCCGAGGCCGACTTCCCCGGCCTGCTGCACCTGGTGCTGGCTCGCTCCCCGCACGCCCATGCCCGCATCCTGTCCATCGATGCAGCCGCGGCCCTGGCCCTGCCCGGGGTCCGCGGGGTGCTGACCCACCAGGACGATCCGGGGGTGCTGTATTCCACGGCCCAGCACGAGGTCCTGGAGGACGATCCGGCCGACTCGCTCGTCTTCGATTCGGTGGTCCGCTTCGTGGGCCAGCGGGTCGCGGCGGTGGTTGCCGATTCCGTGGCCCAGGCCGAGGCCGGGGCCAGGGCCCTGGTCATCGACTACGAGCTGCTTCCGGCAAGCCATTGCCCCGCCGACTCCCTGCGGCCCGGCGCCCCGCACCTCCACGGGGACAAGGGCGCCGCCTCGCGCATCGCCAATGCGCAACGCAACATAGCGGCGGAGGTGCACCACGAGATCGGCGACGTGGAGGCGGCGCTTGCGGCAAGCGACGCCACCTACACCGAAACCTTCAACACGCAGCGGGTGCAGCACGTGGCCCTGGAGACCCACGGCGCCACGGCGTGGTTCGACGAGGCGGGGGTGCTGAACCTGCGTTCCTCCACGCAGGTCCCCTTCCTGGTGAAGAGGACACTCGAAAGGGTCTTTTCGCTGCCCGCCGGCTCGGTGCGGGTGGTTGCCGGGCGCGTCGGCGGCGGCTTTGGCGGGAAACAGGAGGTGTTGGTGGAGGACGTGCTGGCGCTTGCCGCACTGCGCTTCCGGCGCCCGGTCCGGCTCGAGCTCACCCGCAGCGAGGTGTTCGCCGCCACCACCACGCGCCATCCCTTCGCGGTCAAGGTCAGCGTCGGGGGCACCACCGGCGGCAGACTGACGGCCCTGGCCATCGACGTGGTCACCGACACCGGGGCCTACGGCAACCATGCCCCGGGCGTGATGTTCCACGGTTGTTCCGAGTCCATGGCCGTCTACAACGCGGCCAACAAGCGCGTGGACGCGGTCGCCGTGTACACCAACACCGTGCCCTCCGGCGGGTTCCGCGGCTACGGGTTGAGCCAGATCATCTTCGCCATCGAATCGGCCCTCGATGAACTGGCCCGGAAGCTCGGGGCCGACCCGCTGGAGTTCAGGGCCAACGCCATGCTGCGCGAAAACGACGCCATGCTTTCGCTTCACCCCGACCCCGAACCGGACCTGCTCATCGGATCCTACGGACTGGACCAGTGCGTGGAGCTGACACGCAACGCCCTGCAGCGCGGAGCGGCCCGGGGCGCCGACGGGCACGAGCTGGACGGGCATTGGCTGATCGGCGAGGGCACCGCCCTGTCCATGATCGCCACGGTGCCCCCGCGCGGGCACCACGCGCATTCGATCATCGAGTCCGCCGGCGACGGCACCTTCGTGCTGAAGGTGGGGACGGCTGAATTCGGCAACGGCACCTCGACCGTCCACACGCAGCTGGCCGCCGATGCGCTGGGAACGGGTGCGCAGTCGGTGGTGTTGCTGCGGTCGGACACCTCGCTGACCGAACACGACACCGGCGCCTACGGATCCTCCGGAACGGTGGTGGCGGGCAAGGCCACCGAGGCCGCCGCCCGGGCCCTGGCCCTGCAGCTGTGCGAGGTGGCCGCCGAACTCGGTGCCGGGCAGGTGGAGGACTGCGTGCTGCATCCCGCGGGCGTTTCCTTCGCCGGCCAGTTTTTCACCCACCGGCAGCTGCGCCGGGCCGCGCTGCCCAGCGGTCGGCACCGGGCCGAGGGCAGGTGGGGCGGCACGCCGCGGTCCGTGGCCTTCAACGTGCACGGGTTCCGGGTGGCGGTGGATCCCCGCACCGGCGAGATCCGCATCCTGCAAAGCGTGCAGGCCGCCGACGCGGGCGTCGTGGTGAACCCGCGCCAGTGCCGCGGGCAGATCGAGGGAGGCATCGCCCAGGCGCTGGGCGCAACGCTCTTTGAGGAGCTGCTCATCGACGGCACGGGGAAGGTGGAAACCGACGTGTTGCGCCGGTACCACATTCCCACCTTTGCCGATGTCCCGCGCAGCGAGGTCTACTTCGCCAAGACCGCCGATGACCTGGGGCCGCGCGGTGCCAAGTCCATGAGCGAGAGCCCCGTCAATCCGGTGGCCCCGGCGCTCGCCAACGCCCTGCGCGATGCCACGGGGATCCGCTTCACGCGGACCCCGTTCCGCCGCGACGACGTCTACCTGGCCCTGGAGGCAGCCGGCAAGGTCCCGCCGCTAGTGCCGTTCGAGCAGGTGTAGGTCGGCGACGGTGTCGATGTCCTGTCCGGTGTCCAGGTCCGAGCAGTCAACGAGGTCGACCAGCTCCCGGTGCCCGGCCAGGTAGGCCCGCGCGCCATTATCGCCGGTGGCGGCGGCCGCCGCCGGGGCGACGTGTTCCGGGGCGAAGAGCACCGGGTGTCCGCGCCTCAGGTGGGCGATGTCCGGGCCGTAGGCGGCGGCGGTGATCCGTGCCGGACGGTGTTCGGCCAGGATCCGGCGGACCAGTTTCGCATTCAGGCCGGGTTGGTCCACCAAGGCCACCAGGGCACTTGCGCCGTCGGGGACTGTCTCCAGGCCCAGCGCCAGGGACGAGCCCATTCCGCTGGCCCAGTGCTCGTTCACCAGCACGGTGGTGCGTCCCTTGTCTTTCAGCTCGGCCGCTACCCGCTCGGCCTCGGCCCCCAGGACCACCACGACGCGGGTGCAGCCTCCGCCCAGCAGTGCAGCAAGGGCGGATTCCAGCAGGCTCCGTCCGTCCGGCTTGCGCAGCAGGGCCTTGGGACCACGGCCCAGGCGCGATCCCGAACCGGCGGCCAGCAGCACCCCCACCACGGGAGGGCGTTCGCTCGGGTTGGTCATCTGCCCATCGTAGGACCAAACAGCGCCCGGTTGCCCGGGACCGCACGTTGGGGGCGAGTCATCGGGTCATGCGTCCAGCCCCTTTGCCCGACCAATGGGGGTGGAATTCCTATGGGTCCCGCACATGCCAAGGCCCGCCGGAAACGTTGACATTCTGTTCCTGGCGGGCCCGTGCTTTTCGCTTGACGTCTACGGCTTGGAAATGAAGCCTTCGGCGACCATCCACTCGAAGGCCACGTCAGCGGGCTCCCGGCCCTTGACGTCGACCTCCAGGTTCATGGCCTGCAGCGCCTCGTCGGTGAGCTTCGGGGAAATCTGGGCAAAGACTTCCTCGACGCCCGGGTACTTGTCGGCAAACTTCCCGAAGAGCACCGGGGCCACGTTGTAGGCGGGGAAGTATCCCAGGTCGTCTTCCAGGACCGTCAGGTCCAGGGCCTTGATGCGGCCATCGGTGGTGAAGACCTCGCCGAAGTTGCAGTCGCCGCTGTCGGTGGCGCTGTAGATCGCCCCGGTGTCGTAGATCCCGACGTTCGAGTCCGGCACCGACTTGGGATTGCCGCGCTCGAGCCCGTAGAGCTCCAGCATCGGGTTCAGTCCGTCGGAGCGGGAGTTGAATTCGGCATCGACGCAGAACGTCAGGTCCTTGGGATCCAGGTCCTTGAGCTCGGAAAGCTTGGAAATCCCGCCCAGGTCCTCGACCGCCTCGCTGCGCACGGCCATCGCATAGGTGTTGTTCATCGGTGCCGGCCTGCCCCAGATGATCCCGTTGCCCAGGTCCTGGTCATGCACCGACCGCCACATCTTGGCCTGGTCGGCAATGCCTTCCTCGTGCCCCAGGTAGGTCATCCACGCCGTGCCGGTGTAGTCCCACATCATGGTGGCCTGGCCGGAATGAATCAGTTCGCGGGCAGGCTGGCTGCCGGGAACATTGGTCAGGTCCTTGACCTTGAACCCGGCGGCCTGGCCGGCCAGCACGGCGATCTTGCCCAGGATCAGTTGTTCGGTGAACGCCTTGCTGGTCACCGTCATGGTCGGGTTCTCGGGCAGGTCCGGCAACGGGCTGATGCTGCCCGGTCCGGCCGGCGGCACGTACGAACCGGCCGAGGACAGTCCACACCCGGTCAGCAGCACGCCGGCCGCCGCAACGAGCGCGGTTGATTTAATCCATTTTGCTGCATTCATCTCTAAAGTCCTTTCGGCCGGGCGAGCTGTTCCACGACACGGCCAAGCCAGTCGATGAGCAGCGCCAGCAAGGCCACCAGCAGCGATCCCGCAATCAGGACGACCGTAAGGTTCAGGTTCACCCCGGTGGTGATCAGGATGCCGAGCCCGCCGCCGTTGATGAAGGCGGCGAGGGTCGCGGTGCCGACCAGCAGCACCAGGGCGGTGCGGATGCCCGAAAGCATCACCGGGACCGCCAGCGGCAACTCGACCTTGAACAGCACGGCCATGGAGCTCATGCCCATGCCGCGGCCGGCCTCGACGAGGCGTTCGTCAACCTGCTTGAGCCCCACCATGGTGTTGGTCAGCACCGGCAGGATTGCGTACAGCACCAGGGAAACCACGGCGGCCCAATATCCGAAGCCCATCCAGAAAGCCAGGATGACGACCAGGCCAATGGCCGGGGCGGCCTGTCCGATGTTGGCCACTGCCATCACCGGGTTGGTGAACCGGCGCATCGAGGGCCGGGTGAGCACGATTCCCAGCGGGATGGCGATGACCAGCACGATCAGCGCGGCAACCACCGTGAGGTTCAGGTGCTCGACGGTGTATCCCCAGAGGGTTGCCGGGTCCAGCGTGGTGCGTTCGGTGTCGGTCAGCTCTGCGTTGGCCAGCCAGATCGCGACGGCGGCAAGTGCCACAATGATTCCCAGCAGCTGCAGCCCCAGCACCCGCCACGGGTGCTCGACGGGTCTGCTGGGCTCGGTGATCTGCGCCAGGTTGGAGCCGGCGGCAAGGGTGCTCATCGTGGTTCCTCCGCGCTATGTGGGTCCTCCGCGCTGCGCGGCTCCGCCGCCACGGCGTCCTCCACGGAAAGTGCAGGGATGGCACCGGAGTTCAATCCGACGGGGGCATCGGATCCGTCGGCGGACGCGGCGTTGGCCTGGGAAATGGCCTCCATGATGGTCTGCACGTTGATTAGGCCCCGGAAGACGTCGCGCCGTCCGGTGACCACGGCGGTTTCGGAGCTCGAAACCAGCATGGTGTCCAAGGCGTCGTTCAGGGTCGACTGGTCGCTGACCAAGGGCATCGATTCATCGACGGTGTCATCGATCAGCTGCAGGCGGGAGAGCTGGCGACGGGTAAGGCGGCGAATGGGGCGGCGGCGCTTGTCCAGCACCACTGCATACGAGGAGCCATCGCCCTGGAGCCGGGAGAGCACGTCGCTGGCCAGCTCGCCGGGCAGTGCGGTGATCGTATCCATGAGATCGACCTCGTTCACCCGGGTGAGGGTCAGCTGTTTGAGGCCGGCACCGGATCCGATGAAGTTCTCCACAAACTCATTGGCCGGGTTGGCCAGGACGCGTTCGGGCGAGTCGTATTGGACGAGCTGGGCGCCCTCGTCGAAGACGGCGATCCAGTCCCCGAGCTTCACGGCCTCGTCGAAGTCGTGGGTGACCATGACGATGGTCTTCTGCACCTCGGACTGGATGTTCAGCAGTTCGTCCTGCAGGCGCTGGCGGGTGATCGGGTCCACCGCGCCGAAGGGCTCGTCCATGAGCAGCACGGGCGGATCGGCCGCCAGCGCCCGGGCCACGCCCACGCGCTGCTGCTGGCCGCCGGAGAGTTCCTTCGGGTACCTGTCGCGGTAGATGGCCGGATCCAGCGAGACCAGCTCGAGCAGTTCGTCGACGCGGGCGGCGATCTTGTCTTTCTTCCAGCCCAGCATCTTGGGAACGATGGCAATGTTCGCTGCCACTGTCATGTGCGGGAAGAGCCCGCCGGCCTGGATGACGTAGCCGATGCGGCGGCGCAGGGTGTCACCGTCCATCTTGGTGACGTCTTCGCCGTTGATGACGATCTTTCCGCCGGTGGGTTCGATGAGGCGGTTGATCATTTTCAGGGTGGTCGTCTTGCCGCAGCCGGAGGGGCCGACGAACATGACGATGCTTCCGGCGGGGATTTCGAGGGTGAGTCCGCCGACGGCCGGCTTGATTTGGCCGGGGTATTGCTTGGTGACTACGTCAAGCAAGATGGATGCGCCAGTGATGGCGTCAGAGGATTCAGACACGGATACCTCGCGGGGTGGTAAGTCGGCCGATGCCGAGCAGAATGAGATCAAGAATGAAGGCCAGGATGACCACGCCGATGACGCCAACGAGCACGGAGTCAAAGGCCTTGGCTCCACCCAGGCGTGAAAGGCCGGAGAAAATGAATCCGCCGAGGCCGGGGCCCAGGGCGTAGGCGGCAATTGCGGCAACGCCCATGACCATCTGGGCCGATACGCGGATGCCGGAAAGAATGACGGGCCAGGCCATGGGAAGCTCCACGGTGGCGAGTGTCCGCATCCGGCTCATGCCGATACCGCGTGCGGACTCCACGACGGACGGGGAAATGCCTGCCAGACCGACGATGGCGTTGCGGATGATTGGCAGTGCCGCAAAGAACGAGACCACGATGACTGCCGGGGTGACGCCGAAACCGAAGGGTGCGATGAGCAAGCCAATGGCGGCGAACGAAGGGATGGTCAAGCCGATGGCCGAGACCCCGTTGGCCAGGGAAGATAGGGACTTATTGCGGTAAACCAGCGCAGCGATCACCACGGCGATGACCGTTGCGAGGATCAGACACTGCGCAACTAGCGAGAAATGCTGCCATGAGGCAAACAGTATTTGGCGGATTCTTTCGCCAATAAATTCAAACACATCAAAACCTGCTTCACTTTGGTTACGTAGCCTGCTCTCGTCGGCCCGAAAGACCTTGGATACCGAGTAAACATACGTGAATAGACGCCTCGTATCTACCTGAGAGCGCCCCGGACATCGCATCGTGATTGGTTCGTAATTGATGGATTTATCCAAAAATTATCCGTTCAACTCACCATTTGCAGAGCCCGCGGATAGCAACATCAAACACTGGAAAATCCTTGTATTCAAAGGGCGGATAATCGATTCGGCCGACGCTGGCGGGAACGCCCATGTCCTTCTGCGCACGTCCGCAGTCGAGCCGCCTGGCGAACGCTTCGTCGGACCTCGTCGTGGCTGAAAAAAGTATTGACCCTCACACCAAGGGACCGGATTCGCGTCAGTATTCGTTCTTCCCGCGTCAGGCATTTTCACGCCTGCGGGACGTGTCTCGGGCGTTGTTTTCGATTTCGCCGGAGTAGTGGCGGCACGAAGCTCGGCGCACGGGGCATCGCCGGCGCTTTCCAGCTATCCGAATGGGACAATGATTACGCCTCTTTCGAGGCCTGAATAAGTATTCCTATTCCGTCGCTCGACAAAATTCGGGATGTTTCCACGGAACCAGCCAAAGAGTTCATGAACCTTATCTGAATGTTCCCTGTACTTCCGGATTCGGGCAGGTGAACTCCCTCGGCGTTCCACGGATCCTCATATTGGTCAGCCAACCTGCTGCTCCTGTGTTCATTCAGTTGGCAACGCCTTTTTGAGCCCCGGCCTGACGCGCCGTTCCCGCATTCCGCATTGGCTGCAGACGGGCACCCTGCCCCATTCCGGAAATTATTGACGAATTTTTCCTCACCGTGTTAGACATGGAGTCTGTGTGTCCGTAACTCCCCATGACCATCCAGCACAGTGCCTCTGGCCGAATTAATAAGGAATTAGCCGTGGATGATCTTGCACAATCGGAACGTATGACTCTGGCATCCCCCGCCTACGCTGTCGACATGATGGCCAGCCTGGGCCAGGTCACCCTTGACTGGCGACACAAATCGATCCCAGCCACCTTCCATGGGCAAAGCGCCGCCGAATTTGTCTCGCGTGGCGTTGACCTTTCCCAGCTTCAGACGCCGCTGTTGACCCTGGACCTCATGGCCATGACCCACAACCTCAAGCAGATCTCCGCCTGGGGCAGTGCGCGCGGGGTGCTGCTGTCCCCGCATGGCACGACCACCATGGCACCGCAGCTGTGGGCCGAGCAATTGGAACGCGGCGCTTGGGGAATCACGCTGGCCAACTACGCCCAAATGCGTGTGGCACACGCCCATGGCATCGCCAAGGTGCTTCTCCCCAACACTCTTTCCGATCCGGCAGCCATCGCTTGGGTGGCCTCGGTGACGGGGGACGACTTCGAGGTCGTTTCGTGGGTCGACTCGTTGCAGAGCGTGGAGATGCTTGAAGCCACGCTCACGAAGCTGGCGGCAACCACGGGAAGCGTGCCCACGCCCCTGCGCTTGATGGTGGAGCTGGGAGGTGCCGTCGGCCGTACCGGCGCCCGTTCCATCGACGCGGTGCTGGACATTTCCCGCGCCGTGGCAGCGGCCACCCACCTCGTCCTGGTCGGCATCGGCGGCTATGAGGGGGCACCGGCGCACAGCGCCGACGAAGCCGCCCTGCAAACGGTGCGCGATTACCTGGTGGAAATGCTCAAGGCACACAAGCTCATTCTGGCCTCGGGACACTACTCCGAGGGGTCTAACCTGATCCTGAGCACCGGCGGCCGGGCCAGCTTCGAAGACGTTGCCTCGATGCTCTCCACTGCCATCGATTCCGATGCAGGGGGCCGTCGAATCGATGTGCTGATCCGTTCCGGGGACTACCTGGTGCACGATGACCGGTTCCACCGCGGCATCTCGCACTTCGCCCGCCGGGGCCTCGCCCCGTTCCGCGCCGCCATGCACGGCTGGGCGCGCGTGGTTTCCCAGCCGGAGGAAGGGCTGGCCCTGCTTGACGGCGGCAAGCGCGACTTCCCCTTCGACGAGGGCCTGCCCGAACCCCAGATGATCGGGCCCGACCTGGGCAGTGAAATGGCCGAACTAGTCGGTGCGAGCATCGTGACGCAATACGACCAGCATTCGTTCCTGCGCTTCGATCCGGCCACCACCACGGTGAAGGTCGGCGACGTGGTCAGGCTGGGCCTGTCCCACCCGTGCACCGCCTTCGACAAGTGGACGCTGATCCCGGTCCTGGAGGACGCCACCGAGGACCAACGCGTCGTCTCCCTAGTTCACACCTTCTTCTAATGCGGATCGATGCCGTGCGCCCGGTCCCGGTGCGCACGGCCATCACCCGCACCCTCGTCGTTGACGGCACCGGCGGTGCACCCTACCCCGGCGACGTCCTGCTGGCCGGCGGCCTCATCGCCGCGATCCTTCCGGAAGGTAGCTTCGTCGATGACGGGGCAACCCTGGTCATAGACGGTTCCGGCATGGTGACCTGCCCGGGGTTCATCGACCTTCACGCGCGTTCGGGCACGGCCCTGTCGGCGGATCCGGAACGCCTGGCCGCGCTCACCCAGGGCGTGACCACGGAGGTCCAGGGGCAGGACCTGCACTCCCGGGAGACCGTGGCCCAATGCCTCGACCGGCTCGATCGGGGCCGCGGCACCAATGTCGGAATCCTGCTGCAGCAGGGCGACCCACGGGCCACGGGGAGCGTGGAGGGTGCACCGATGGCCGAACGGCTTGTTGCCCAGGCCAAGGCCCTGGCGGGCGCCATGAAGCAGGGCGCGGTGGGGCTGTGCTCCGGGCCCGAACATGCACCCGGGGCATACGCCACCCCGGCGGAGCTTGAGGCCCTGGGCGCCGCGGTTGCCGCCCACGGGGGCTACTGGTCTCGCGTCCACGACCCAAGCGGCGACACGGTGCTGGACTCAGTCGCCCGCAGCATCGGGCTGGCCGCCAAGACCGGGGTCTGCCTGCACCTTGCCCACCTTCGCCTCGGTGCCGGGGAGGAACCCGGAATGGTCGCGGAATTACTGGCCATGCTTGACTCTGCAATGGATGCCGGGGTCGACCTGAGCTGCGATTCCCACCCGTATCTGGAGAGCCCCGGGTTGCTGTCCTCGCTGCTACCGCAGTGGGCCCGGGACGGCCCGGCCGCCGAAGTCCTGGACCGGCTCAACGATGCCGATGCGCTCGCCCGGATCCGTGCCGAACTTGAGGCCGACGTAGGCATTGACTGGAACACTGTGCGCGTCTGCGCGGTTGGTTCCGGGCACTTGGAGATGCTGGTGGGCCAGGACATCGCCCGCATTGCCGCGATCCAGTCAACCGACGCCCTCACCGCCTTCGTGCGGATCCTGGCCGCGGATTCGCTGGCCACCGAAATCCTGCGGCGCACGGGCACCGAGGAAAACCTGCGGGCGATCATGGGGCACCGCAGCCACACCGGTGCCGGCGTCGGGTTCCCCGATGCCGCCGCCCACCCCGGCACGTGGGGAGCCTTTCCCCGCCTGCTGGGCCGCTACGTCAGGGAGACCGGGTGATGGACCTGCCGGCCATGATCCACCAACTCACCGGCCGTCCCGCGGCCCGGTTGCGGCTTGCCGGCCGCGGGATTCTTGCCACGGGAAACGCCGCCGATGTGGTGGTCTTCGACCCGGATGCCATTATTGATGTGGCCACCTTTGCCGATCCACGGCAACCGGCGGCAGGAATCAAGCATGTGTTCGTCAACGGCGTTGCCGCCGTTTCCGGGCACCTACCCACTTCGGCCCTTGCCGGCCGGGCGCTGCGTCGCAGCGCGGAAGGAAAAACGCAATCCACATGAACACGCCGGAAATGATTCAGATGCTCCACCGGGACAAGGCACTGGCGGTGGTCCGTACCGAGGCGATCACCGACGCCGCGGAATTGTGCGGCGCACTGGTCTCCGGAGGCATCAACGCGGTGGAACTGACGTTCACCACCCCCGGGATGCTCACCCACCTGGCCCGCGCCGCCGAAACCGCGCAGACGCACGGCGCGGTGGTCGGGGCCGGAACCGTGCTGCACGCCGACCAGGCGCGTGCCGCCATCGACGCCGGGGCGCAATTCATCATCGCCCCGGGGATCCGCCCGGAGGTCGCCGAGGTCGCAGCGCAGGCAGGGGTGCCCTTCTGCCTGGGCGCCATGAGCCCCACCGAGGTGGCCATGGCCCTTGACCTGGGCAGTGCCATGGTCAAGATCTTCCCCGCGGCCATCATGGGGTCGCAATACCTCACCGAGCTGCAGGGACCCTACCCGGGCGTGCGCCTGCTGCCCACCGGCGGCGTCACCCTCTCCAACGCCAAGGAGTTCCTGGAGGCCGGGGCGCTGGCGGTCTGCGTCGACTCCTCGGTGGTCCCGGCGGCGCTGGTTGCCGCCGGGGAACACGACGCCATTGCCAGGCTCGCCGCCGAATTCACCGCGGCCCTGCACTAGCGGGACCTCCGGGCCGGGGAAGACAAACTCCGTCACCGGTGCCCGGGCGGGGTTGCGCATGTGATGGGATAAGGGCATGAAACTTGCCACGCTGCGCCGAGCCGGTGCCTCCGATAACACTTTCGCCGCCCTGATCACCGAGAAGCACTTCACCGAGCTCGAGGGCTTCGCCGACGTGGGTGCCTTCCTGGCCGCCGACCCCGAGGCCCGCACCGCGGCCCTGGGCAACGCCGCGACCGGCACAGCCACCGACCTCGCCGAGGCGGACTATGCCCCGCTGATCACCAACCCGGCCAAGGTCTATTGCATCGGCTTGAACTACCGCAACCACATTGCCGAGGTCGGCAAGGAAGAACCCGAGTTCCCGACGGTCTTCACCAAGTTCGCGTCTTCGCTCGCCGGTGCCAACGACGAGATCCAGATCCCGGCCGAGGACCACCGCATCGACTGGGAGGGCGAGCTGGCAGTCATCATCGGCGAACCCGGGCGCCGCATTGCCGAGTCCGACGCCCACAAGCACATTGCCGGCTATGCGGTCTCCAACGACGTGTCGATGCGCGGCTACCAGGGCCGCACCACCGAGTGGACCCAAGGCAAGTGCTGGGATGCCGCCTCCCCGCTGGGTCCCTGGCTGGTCAGCCCCGAGGACTTCGCGAAGGGAGCGAGGATCACCACGCGCGTGAACGGCGAGGTCGTCCAGGAGGACTCCACCGCCGATTTGGTCTTTTCCCCCGCCGCGCTGGTGGCCTACCTGTCGGTGTTCAACGAGCTGCGCCCGGGCGACGTGATCCTCACCGGGACCCCCGCTGGCGTGGCGCTGGGACGGCGAAACGAGGCCGGACGCCACCCCTGGCTGAAGGCCGGCGACGTGCTGGAAACCTCCATCGAGTCCCTGGGCACCAGCAGCAACACCTTCGTCTAGGCATCCGCCTCCCCGCGCCACGCCCCGGGTGCCGGCGGTCGTCCATGGCCGCCGGCCCGGAGCTGGTCCATCCGCCTCAGGGGATGAGTACGAGCCGCCCGCGCAGGCCGCCCGCGGCCAACCGGGCGTGGGCCGCCGCCGCCTCCCCCAGCGGGTAGGTCCGTGCGACGCGGGTGCCGATCTTGCCTTGGTCTGCGAGTCGGGAGAGCTCGGCGAGCTGGGCGCCGTCGGCCCGCACCGCGAGCGCGTCGACCCGGACGCCGCGCTCCGCCTCGGGTTCCCGTCCCGGCCACAAGCCGACGTAGGATCCACCGTCCCGGACGGCAGCGATCGCGGCCGACCCCAGAGCCGCGGCGTCGAGCACGCCGTCGAAGCCGGAAGACTCAAGAGTCGTCCCCCGGGACAGGAAATGGCTGGCTCCGCGAGATCGGAGGGACGCCTCGTCGACGGCCGAGGCCAGCGCGGTGACCTCCAGGCCCTGCCAGTGGGCCAGCTCCACGGCGTATCCCCCGACCCCGCCGGCCGCGCCCGTGACGAGCAGGCGTTGCCCCGGTCGCAGCGCCAGCAGGCCCAGGGCCTGCGCCGCGGACATCGTGTTCAGTGGCAGCACCGCGGCATGGACATCGTCGAGAGAGGCCGGGGCAGGGGCGACCGCTTCCACATCGAGGACGACATAATCAGCATGTGTGCCCAGCGGTTCATGGTGGCCCTCCGCCAGGCCGATGACCCGGTCTCCTACAGCCCAGGCGACCCCGGGGCCCAGGGCATCAATCGAGCCGGCAACATCCCAGCCCAAGCCGATTCGTTCGCCGGCTCCGCCGAAGACCCCCGAACGCATGGCAACGTCCACCGGGTTCAGCGCCGCCGCGCCGACTTTGATCCTGACCTGACCGGCTCCGGGAACTGGCACCGGAACCTCGGTGATCTGTACTGCCTCGGGTCCACCGAAGCGTGAAACGGTTGCGGCGCGCATGAACATGGCATTCCTTAGGGGTTGGGGCGGGCGAAGCAGAACTCCAGTGGTGACGGCCCGAGGCGATGGTCGCGGCCCGGTGCCCTGGTTCGGCTACTTATGCGTGGTGTGTACCTCCATACTGGGACAGTATGGATATCGCTACAAAAGGCACATTCGTGTGCGCAAGAGGAAGGACAGGTGCGCTGTGGAACACATCCCACGCACGGCACCGGTCGGGGCCCTGACCGGGCCATGCTCCCGTTGGCCGGCGGAACACGGCGAAACCATCCGGCAGATCATCGAGCGGGCGGGCAACAAGTGGGCCGTGCTCATCGTTAGTTCACTGAATTGCGGGCCTCTTCGCTACACCGACCTGCTGCACTCCATCCAAGGGATCTCCCAGCGGATGCTCACCCACACCCTCCGCCAACTGCAGCGTGACGGCCTGATCACCAGGACTTCCCATCCAGAGGTACCCCCACGGGTGGAGTATGCGCTGACGGATCTGGGCACTACCCTGCTCGTCGCCGTCACCACGCTGATCGACTGGGCCGGCACCCACCACGACGAGATCCAGGACAACCGCACCCGCTTCGACAAGCCGGCTGCCACCTCCTGAGGCCCGGTGCCAGCCGGAGAGACCTGCCGTTGCCTCTCGGCCCGTCCCCGTGACGGCACGAACAAGTCACGCCAATCCAGGGGCCCGGGCCAAAAATCGGTTCGGACGTAACAGCGCATGGATCTTGCCGCCACAACTCGTAGGCTGGGGCACATGACGTTTACCACCTGTGACCTCTTCGACAACGACGAAACCCTGCAATCGGTTTCCCTGCAATTTGAGAACCTCGGTGCCCACCCCCGTTTCAGCGGTCTGGTGCGCACGGTGCGCTGCTACCGGGACAACGGCCTGGTCAAGTCCCTGCTCAACTCCCCCGGTGAGGGAGCGGTGTTGGTCATCGACGGTGCCGGGTCGCTGGAATCCGCACTGATGGGCGACATGATTGCCGCCGCCGCAGTGGAAAACGGATGGGCGGGTGTCGTGGTCAACGGCGCGATCCGCGACCGCGTGGCGTTGGCCGACACCCCGCTGGGGATCAAGGCCCTGGGATCGAACCCGCGCAAGAGCGCCAAAGACTCGGTGGGCGCGGTGGACCTGGTCGTGGCCTTTGGCGGCGTCACCTTCGTCCCAGGTGCGATGCTCTATTCGGACGAAGACGGGATCCTGGTGGCCTCCTAGGCCCCCGCCCGCCCCGGTGTGTTCGGCACCTCCGGGCGAAAACTGAAAGACTGTCGGGAAGGACCCCGCCGGACCCACGCGCCGGGCGCATGTTGAACACGACTCAAGGAGCATCATGAAAGTCACGATCATTGGCGGCCACGGCAAGGTCGCCCTGCTGGCAGCCGCCGAATTGTCCAAGCGCGGCGACTCGGTCACCTCGATCATCCGCAACCCCGACCACATCGCGGATATCGCCGCCACCGGTGCCACGGCCCTGGTGCTGGACGTCGAAAACGCGACGGCCACCGAAATGGCCGAGGCCTTCACGGGGGTCGACGCGATTGTCTGGTCGGCCGGTGCCGGCGGCGGAAATCCCGACCGCACCTATGCCGTTGACCGCGACGCCGCCATCCGTTCCATGAACGCGGCGGAGATCGCCGGAGCCAGGCGCTACGTCATGGTCTCGTTCCTGACCGCCGACACCGAGCACCTGGTGCCCCTGGATGACCCGTTCTACCCATACATGGCGGCCAAGATCGCCGCCGACGAGCACCTCCGCGCCAGCACCCTTGACTACACCATCCTGGGACCCGGCGCGCTGACGCTGGCCGAACCCACCGGTTTGCTGACCCCGAACCCCGACCCGGCAGCCGACACCTCGACGTCCCGGGCCAACACCGCGCTGGCCATCGTGGCGGCACTTGACGAGCCGGCAAGCATCGGCCGCACCATCAATTTCTGCGACGGCGACACCCCGCTCCCCCAGGTCGTGGCGGGCACCCGGCAGTAATCCGAAGCGAAGGCTTCATTGACAGGTGCGAATGCCCCACGCAGGATTGGGCATACGCCACCCACACCAGCCTTGGGAGTATCGCCGTGAACGAAGCAGTTCCAAACGCCACCCTGTCCGTCGCAGCGATCCTGGCCGAGGGCGCCAGGCGCCACGGCGACCTGCCCGCCATCACGCTGAACGGCTCAAGCACCAACTACCGGGACCTGTGGGACCAGACCCGCGCCTACGCCGGGGCGCTGCGTGGGGCCGGGGTGAAGGACGGCGACAAGGTGGCGATCCTGATCCCCAACGTCACCGACTTCGCCCGCGTCTACTACGCCGTGCTGTCGCTGGGCGCCGTGGCGGTGCCCGTCCATGCCCTGCTCAAGCGCCACGAAATCGAGTACGTGCTCACCGACGCCGAGGTGAAGCTGATGGTGTGCGCCGCCCCGCTGCTGGGCGAGGGTGCACCGGGCGCGCTCTCCGCCGGCGCGCAGGTGCTGACCGTACTGTCCACGGTGCCAGGGGAATTCCCCCGGCTCGAGGACCTGGCCCAGGCCGCAACCCCCATCGGCACCTACGTCCCGCGCGGGCCGCTGGATATCGCCACGATCCTCTACACCTCGGGCACCACCGGCAAGCCCAAAGGGGCCTTGGGCACCCACTTCGCGCTGGTCGAGCAGGTCAACGTGCTGCTGCTGAACACCTTCGACATGCGCCGTGGCGACAAGCTCTTCGGCGGACTGCCGCTCTTCCACACCTTCGGGCAGACCGTGGCGCTGAACGCCGGCTTGCGCGCCGGGGCGGAGATCCTACTGCTGCCCAAGTTCACCGGGGAGGCAGCGCTGGCCATGGTTCTGGATGAGGGCGTGAACGTCTTCATTGGGGTGCCCACCATGTACGTGGGGTTGCTGGCCGCGGCCAAGGCGCGCCCCGAACCCGCCCCCGCACTGCGCTATGCGGTCTCCGGTGGCTCGGCCCTGCCGCTGGCCATCCTCGAGGGCTTCCGCGAGCAATTCGGCGCCGCCATTTACGAGGGCTACGGGCTGACCGAAACCTCCCCCGTGGCATCCTTCAACCACGTGGGGATCGAGCCGAGGCCAGGGACCGTGGGCCAGCCTGTCTGGGGCGTTGAGATCGAGATCGCCCGTCCCGAGGTCGCCGACGCCATCGAGCTGCTGGGCTCCGGCGAATTGGGCGAGCTGGTGATCCGTGGGCACAACCTCTTTTCCGGGTACCTGAACCGGCCACAGGCCACCGCGGAGGCCATGGTTGACGGCTGGTTCCGCACCGGGGACCTGGGCACCAAGGACGCGGACGGCTACATCACCATCGTGGACCGCAAAAAGGACATGATCCTGCGCAACGGCTACAACGTCTACCCGCGCGAGGTCGAGGAAGTGCTGGTGGCCCATCCGGAGATCACCAATGCGGCGGTCTTCGGGGTTCCCGACGAAAAGCACGGCCAGGAGATCGTGGCGGCGGTGACCCTGGTGGCCGGAAGCCTGCTGGATGCCACGGCCATCGGCGACTACGCCAGGGAGCGGCTTGCAGCGTACAAGTATCCGCGGCTGGTGGAGATCGTGGCCGAGTTCCCGCTGGGTCCCAGCGGCAAGGTGCTCAAGCGCGAACTGGTCACCCGGTACGGCAAGGAGTAGCCGGCGTCATCGGGAACGGGTTGCCACCCCCAGGCTGTAGGCGCTTTCGAAGCGCGGGGCACCGGGAAAGTAGAACGTGTCCAGCTCGGTGATCTCAAACCCGGCATCGCGAATCATTTGCGTGGTGGAGCGGGTGAGGTGGCAGCCGCCGGCCAGCGCCTTCTGGATGGGTTCGACCCGTCGCTGGAAGCGTTGGACCTTTTCATCGGGCGCCAGCCCGTGTTCCAGGAAGTGCAGCGCCCCGCCGGGCTTGAGCACCCGGCGGACCTCGGTCAGGGCCGCCGCGGCATCCGGGATGGTGCACAGCGTAAAGGTGCTCAGCGCGGCATCGAAGGAGCCGTCGGGCTCCCCCAGCTCCTGGCCGTCCGGCGACCCGCGAACGATCCGCGTGCCCGAGGAAGCACGAACCCCGTCCGAAAGCCGCCAGGCGGTGTCTGAGGGTTCAACGGCCACCACTTCGGCGGTGGCGGCCGGGTAGTGGGCCACGTTGCTGCCCGAACCGAAACCCAGTTCCAGCACGCGCCCGCCAAGCCCCGCACACACCTTGGCGCGCAACGGGTCCAGGGACCGGTTGTCGCAGGCGAACGCGACGAGACGCGGCAGCACGTACTTCCCATAGAGGCCGGCCATCAGGCGCAGGCCTCGGAGTGGTTGGATCCTTTTTCGCCCATGTCAACAGTCTCTGCCCCCTGCGCCGTGCAAGCAAGCGAACGGAGATCCGCCACATCTCGTGCCACAAAAGGCAAGGGCCCGGCGGATGCGCCGTGACGCGCATCTGCCGGGCCCTGGTCGCTCTGGAGCAACCTGAGGTCTTAGGCGTTCCACAATCCGTAGGAATCGGCCAGGTCCGCGATCTTCTGGGCACGGGCCAGACGCGGCAGGTAGGACCCGTCGCCCACCGTGGCACCTGCCGCGTGGGCGTCAAGCATGTCGTGGGCCCAGGACAGCTCGTCGGTGCTCGGTGAAAGACCAAGGTTGATCTCATCGACCTGGGTACGCGAAAGCGCCAGCTTGCCGGTCATGCCCATCGAGGCGGTGATCGCGGAGTCAGCCAGGACCTCGGCGGCGTCGGCGCCGGGAGCCGGCGGGCCGTCGATGGCGCCCGGGAGCTTGCCCACGCGCGATGCCACCACGAGCTTGCCGCGGGCGTAGGCCAGGGCGAGCGGGTCGCCGGAGACGCCGGTGTCCTTGCGGAAGTCGTTCACTCCGAAGGCCAGGCGGAAGGTGCCGGGGGCGGAGGCAATGGCGGTGGCGTTCTCGATGCCGAGCGCGGATTCGACCAAGGCGAGCACCGGGGTGCCTGCCTGCAGTCGCATGGCCGTGTAGGTGACCTGCTCGGGCTTTTCGGTCATGGCCAGCATGACCCCGCGCAGGCCGGGGGCCTTGGACAGGTCGGCCAGGTCCTTGGCCCAGAAGTCGGTGTCGATTCCGTTGACGCGCACCCAGGCGGTCATTCCGGTGGACAGTGCCTCGACCACGGCCGCGCGTGCGGCATCCTTCTTGTCATCCGGAACTGCGGCTTCCATGTCAAAGATGACCGAGTCGGCCTCGGACGCGAGCGCCGGGGCGAAGTCCTCGGGCTTCGAGGCGTTGACTAGCAGCCAAGAGCGGGAAAGTTTTGCTGGAAGGTTAGCTGCGCGACGGTTACGGAATGCCATGCCTCCAGCCTACCGACTTCGCGCACCAAGGTACCAACGCGGAAGGTGCGGCGGGTACACAAAGCCGCGAATGCCCGACAAATGCGCCTTCGGTGTGACCAACTCGACGCACATTTTCGCACGCCACCTAAATTGCAGTATGGTTTTTGAGGCTCTGTATCGGCCGTCACAACAAGGCACCACCACTCCCCAAGGATAGTCAGCACCATGACAGAACAAACGCTCAAAAAAGCATCGGGAGGTGAGCCCGCCGACGGCAATCCGCCACTCGAACGGGCACTATCCAACCGCCACATCCAGCTCATGGCCATCGGCGGTGCCATCGGCACGGGTCTGTTCATGGGTTCGGGCAAGACCATCTCGGTTGCGGGCCCGTCGGTCATTTTCGTTTACATGATCATCGGCTTCATGCTTTTCTTCGTCATGCGCGCCATGGGCGAATTGTTGCTGAGCAACCTGCAGTACAAGAACTTCGGCGACTTCGCCGGTGACCTCCTGGGGCCGTGGGCTTCCTTCTTCACCGGGTGGACCTACTGGTTCTGCTGGATTGTCACGGGCATCGCCGACGTGGTGGCCATTGCCCACTATGTCGCATTCTGGTGGCCCGACCTGGCACTGTGGATCCCGGCCATCCTCTGCATCCTGGTCTTGCTGGCATTGAATCTTCCCACGGTCCGCGCCTTTGGCGAGACCGAGTTCTGGTTCGCGCTGATCAAGATCATCGCCATCATGGCGCTGATCGTCGTCGGCCTGGTCATGATCATCATGAGCTTCGAAACCGACGGCGCACGCGCCTCCTTCACGAACCTGTGGGAACACGGCGGGATGTTCCCGACCGGCTTCATGGGCTTTGTTGCAGGCTTCCAGATCGCAGTGTTCGCCTTCGTCGGCATTGAATTGGTCGGCACCGCCGCCGCCGAGACCAAGGACCCGGAAAAGAACCTGCCCCGCGCAGTGAACTCCATCCCGATCCGCGTGCTGCTCTTCTACGTCGGAGCCCTGGTCATTCTCATGGCCGTCCGCCCGTGGACCAGTTACTCCGCAGACGAGTCCCCGTTCGTTGGCATGTTTGCCCTGGCCGGCCTGGTCGGTGCCGCGGGCGTGATCAACTTCGTTGTGCTCACCTCGGCGACTTCCAGCGCGAACTCCGGCATATATTCCACTTCGCGCATGGTTTACGGGCTGGCCCGCGAGGGCGATGCACCCAAGGCCTTTGGAAAGCTCTCGAGCCGCAAGGTCCCGAAGAACGCGCTGATCTTCTCCTGCATGTTCCTGCTCGCCGGCGTGGCCCTGCTCTATGCGGAGGGCTCAGTCGCCGAGGCATTCACCCTGGTCACCACGATCTCGGCGCTGTGCTTCATGTTCGTCTGGTCGATCATCCTGATCAGCTACATCGTCTACCGCCGCCGCCGTCCGGAACTAAATGAGGCCAGCAAGTTCAAGATGCCCGGCGGATCGTTCATGCCCTATGTGGTGCTTGCCTTCTTCGGCTTCATCATCTGGGCCCTGACCACCCAGCCGGACACGCTGATGGCCCTGGTCTTCACCCCGATCTGGTTCGTTGCCCTGGGCATCGGCTACCTGATGGTTCGCCGCAACCCGGAGCACGCGGCCATCCGCGCCGAGCACGATGCCAAGGTCGCCGCCGAACACGCCGCACGCAAGGCACGCCTGCGCGCCTAGCACCACCGAACCAAGCCAAGGCGGCGGTTGGGATTACCCCATTCACGGGTGGTCCCAACCTCCGTCGGTTGCTTAACGCGAGCAGTTCGTGGCGCCGACCGCTTGGACCGAGCGCGGGTGGGCAGGACGGCACGGTCCACCCGCAGTTGTCCGCCGCCAAGTTCGGCACCCCCGCCCACGACCGAGTTCCTTGTCAGTGCCTGGCACATCAGTTAAGGCCGATCTGGTGGCCCCGTTTCCATGTGCTGGGCTCCGCGGCGCAAGGCCTTACCTGCAATAGGCGATAGTCGCTGCCGTACATGGCCAAGGTGATGCCGCAGAGCGGGATATGTAGGCTCTGGTCGGTCAGCCGTACCCAGGTTCCCTGGACTTCGTAGGCTTCATCGCCGGCATAGCCGCCTTCAAGGTCCCTGAGCTTCACCACCAGCTGGGCCATCAACATCGGGGTGCCCTGCGGGAAACCGGCGAAGTCTTCCATCCGGGCGATCAGCTCGGGCAGTCCCCTGTCGGTCAGGCCCGCCGTGTAGCAAAGCTCTTGCAGTTTGCACGGGTCGCTGTCGTGGATCAGACAGAATCCGTTGATATCGATTTGCTGGCGATAGGGCTGCAGCATCTGGATGATTTCCGGATCCGTGCACGGCAGGTAATACATCTTCGCTTCCTCTCTGGCCCCTCGAATCTTCAGTGAAGTTGTTGCGGGAGAAGCCGGGCGTCCGCAAGGACAAGGGCCAGGTTCCGGTATTCGACCGACCCGGCCCCGGCAGGCATGCCCGGCTGCGCGAAGTGGATTTCCAGCACGCGGGCCCGGGGTCCATATAAGTTGAAGGCATCGCAGGCGAATTCCCGGGCTCCCCTCATGTGGTTAAAATGCAGGATTCGGCCGTCCCGCCAATTTGCGGTGTGGCCGTGGTCAAAGTGCTCTCCGCGCTCCAACACGCTGTCGGCAAACCCGTTGAGCATCAAGCTTGTGTCCTCGTGGTTCATCCCCCGAACCAGGAACTCTTGGGCATTGTGGGGCGTGAGCCCAACGGTGTACCCAAAACACTTCTGTGGATCATTGTCTTCGACGTAGCACACGGCGACCCCGTGTTCATCAATGATTTCTTGGACATGCCGGAGCTGCTCGGTCTTGCTCATCCCGTCGCACATGTCGCACATGGTTCCCGCTCCTTGGTTAGCCTTGATGTTTCCTTGACATCACCAAGTGTTCGCCGATCCAAGGGCATTTTGGGCCCTCATTGAAAATTGTGGATAACTTCCCGCGGACACGAAAGCGGCGGATGGGAAAACCCGAAACATGGGTATTTCCATCCGCCGCATGTCGCTCTCGCCGAAACCTGCGGGGGCTGGTTAGGCCCCGGCCGCGACAGTCTGCTCCTTGCGCGCACTTCCGTTGGGCCCGAAGGCTCCACGGTAGGCCGCACCCGGGTGGTTATCGGGCAATCGATCCTGCCCGAAGATCTTCTGGCGTAAGGTGCCCGGCTCGTAGGCGGTCTTTGCCAGACCACGTTCCTGCAGGGTGGGCAGGATGCGTTCGTTGAATTCCAGGTAGGTGCCGGGCAGGCGCCAGTTGATCACGTTGATGCCATCGATCCCCGCGTCCTGCCAGGCGACAAGCTGGTCGGCGATTTCTTCGGGGGAACCCGCAACGATTCCGCGCTCGATGCGAGAATGTGCCAGATCGGCCAGGGTGGGTTCGCGATCCGGGGTGGCGGCGCGCAGCCAATCGACGAACCCTTGTCCCCCATTGTTGGGGATGCTGCGCAACTCGGTGTCCACGGGCAGGCGTGTGCCGTCGGGCAGGATCCCCAGCGATGCGTGGGTCAGGTAGCCCACCACCGATGAGTATTGTGCGTGCTCGGCCCGTTTCGCATCCAGCTCCTTGTTCGTGGAACCGACCACGAAGCTGATTCCCTGGAAGAACTTGATATCGTCCTCACCACGGCCCGCACGCACCGCAGCGGCGCGGGCACTTTCGGTATGCAGCCTGGCCCCCGCCGGGTTGGGCGGTCCGATGAACACGGCCTCGGCATGCTTGGCGGCAAATTCAATGCCGCGCGGCGAACCGCCTGCCTGGAAGAGCAGCGGGGTGCGCTGCGGCGAAGGGGACGGCAGATGCGGTCCCTCGACCTTGTAGCGCGCGCCGACGTGGTTGATCTTGTGGATCTTGGACGGGTCCGAATAGCGCCCGCCCGCCTTGTCCACCAGCAGCGCGCCCTCGTCCCAGGATCCCTCCCAGAGCTTGTAGGCGACATCCAGGTATTCATCGGCCCAGTCGTAGCGGGCGTCGTGCTCGGCCAGGGCGTCGTAGCCGAAGTTCCGCGCCGAGTTTTCCTGCGTGCTGGTCACGATGTTCCACGCGATGCGGCCCTTGGAAATGTGGTCAAGAGTGGAAACCTGGCGGGCGAAGTTGAATGGATGGTTCTGCATGACGTTGGAGGTATAGGCCAGCCCGATGTTCTTGGTGGCCACCGCCAGGGCGCCGAGTAACACCGCGGGGTCGTTGGACGGAATCTGCAGCCCCTCGTGAACGTTGTCCACGTATTGACCGTCGGCCGGGCCGTAGAGCCCCGTGACATCCGCGAAGAACATCGCGTCAAAGAGACCGTCCTCCAGGGTCTTGGCCAGTTCGATCCATAGGTTCACGTCGTTGAATTCGTGCTGCCGGGCCTCGGGGTGGCGCCACTGGCCGTGGTGGATGTGGCTGGCGGTGTTCATCAGGAAGGCGTTGAACAGCAGTGGCTTGCTCATGCGGTGGCTCCGTTCGAGGCGCTGGTTCCGACATAGATGGGGGTGGTGAGCTGGTCCCCGGTCAGCCGTTGCTGTCCCACGGCGCGGGCCCGGTAGATCACGGGGTTGTGCTGTCCCAGCACCCGGGCATTGCGCCAGTGCCGGTCCAGCCTCCGGGTCTCGGAGGCGGCGGAAGCGCCGCCAACCTCAAAGAGTCGATTCGCCACATCCAGGGTCTGCTCAACCACGAAGATCTGGGCCTCGGAGAGATTGGTGTCCAGCTCGGCAGTGGCTTCGGCGTCAAGCTTTCCGGCAGCCGATAAGACTGCCGCGGCTTCGATGCGGGCGCCCACGGTGTCGAGGACAGCATCGATCGCGAACACCGTGGAACTGATCCGACCGACAACTTCTTGCACCAGCGGGTCGCGCTGCGGGGAATCTCCGACCCCATGGGAAAACGCGCGTTCGCGCCCGCGGACATAGTCAACCGCGTCGCGGCGCACGGCGCGGGCGATCCCGCCCAGGGCCACCAGCAAGATGCCCTGGACATAGGCGGCACCGAAGCCAACGCCCTCGATGCCTCCGGAGGCTTCGATATTTTCGGCCTCAACCTCGACGTTGGTGAATACGGTGGTGCCCGAGGCGGTCAGCCGTTGGCCGAACCCGTCCCAGTCATCCACCAATTCCACGCCGGGAGCGGTGCGGTGCACGTTCACGCGCACCGATTCGCCGGTGGCGGTGTCGGCGCTGACCTTGATCCAGTCGGCGTAGAGGCTGCCGGTGCTGTAGAACTTGGTACCGTTGAGCACCGTGCGGCCCGCTTCCTCGGTCAGCACCGTGGAGTTGGTTCCCGGCTTATTGCCCTTCTCGGTGGTGGCGTTGCCAAACACGTCCCCTGCCACCACGCGCGGCAGCCAGCGTTCCTTGGCCGCGGCGTCGGTGCCGGAGACCAGGGTTTCCACGGTGGTGAAGTGCGCGCGCAGGGCCTGGCCGAGGTTCGAGTCCGCGGCGCCGAGTTCGCGCAGCAGCAGCAGCGACTGCGCCAGCGTGGCTCCCGAACCGCCGAATTCCTGCGGGACCCGGATCGCGGTGAATCCGGAGCTCTTGAGCAGGGACACCGCGTCGTGGGCCAGGGTGCGGGTGGCTTCGCTTTCCACGGTGGTGGCGGCGATCGTTGCGAAAACGGGGGCGAAACGCTCCAGCAGGTCGTTGGTCACCGGTGTCCTCGCCGAATCCTGGCGTGCTTCGGGTTGGCGTTCAAGGCTGATGGTCATTCTCTTCCTCCGGTGGTCGTGGCCAGGCGCGGGGCGGCGGCCAATAGCTTGCGGGTGTATTCCTTGGCGGGGTTGGCGAAGACCTCGGTGGTGCGTCCGGCCTCCACGACCCGTCCGGCCTCCATCACGACGATCTCGTCGCTGACGTGTTGCACCACGCCCAGGTCGTGGGAGATGAACAGGTAGCTGAGCTTGAATTCGCGTTGCAGTTCATCGAGCAGATCCAGCACCTGGGCTTGGATGGAGACATCGAGCGCCGAGACCGGTTCGTCGCAGATGATCACGTCCGGCCCCGGGGCCAGGGCGCGGGCAATGGCGATGCGCTGGCGCTGCCCGCCGGAGAGGCGCAGCGGAAGCCGGGATTCCACGGACGCATCGAGGCCCACGGTTTCCAGCAGCCGGATGACCTCAACCCGGCGTTCGGCGCGGGAAAGCCGACTCGCATCGGGCAGGGCATCGGAGAGGATCCGGGCAACGTCCCATTGCGGGTCGAAGGAGCCCAGCGGGTCCTGGTAGATGGAGGTGATGTGCTTGCGCTGCGGTCGGCGCTGCTTCTCGGGCAGGGAGCTCCATGGGTTGCCCAGCAGCCGCACCTCCCCGGCTTCCGGAATCGCGAGACCCAGTGCCATGCGCGCCACCGTGCTCTTGCCCGATCCGGATTCCCCGACGATCCCCAGGGTCTGCCCGCGATTCAGGGCAAAGGAGACATCGTGGACGGCAACGCGTTCGGTTCCGTCGGGGTTGCGGTAGGTCTTGCGCAGGGATTCGGCCACCAGAACGGGACCCGTCCGGTCCTTCGTGGTGTCGGCCGCGCGGCCGGCGCCGATCAGCGCATGCTGGCGCACCGAAATCCCGGCCCCGGCGGGCGCGAGCCTGGTACCGCGCGGTTTGTCGGTGGGCACCGCCCGCAGCAGCCGCCGCGTGTATTCGTGCTGCGGGTTCCCCAGCACCTGGGCCGTTGGCCCGGTCTCGACGATTTCTCCCCGGCGCATCACTGCAATGCGGTCGGCCAGGTGGCCCACCACCGCCAGGTCGTGGCTGATCAGCAGCAGCGAGGTCCCCGCCGCCTTGCGTTCGGCCAGCAGGTCAAGGATCTGTTGCTGGACGGTGGCGTCCAGGGCCGTGGTCGGCTCGTCGGCGATCAGCAGCGCCGGGTCCAGGGCGATGGCCGCGGCGATGAGTGCACGCTGGCGCAGCCCGCCGGAAAGTTCCCCGGAGCGCTGGTTGATGCGCTGCTCGGGTTCCGGGATGCCGACCGCCTCGAGCAGATCCAGCACCTTGGCGGTGCGTGCCGCGGGGGAAAGGTTGGTGTGGATGCGCAGCGAGTCGGCGATCTCCCGGCCGATGGGACGCAGCGGATCCAGGGAAACCAGCGCGTCCTGCAGGACGTAGCCGATGTCCGCGCCGCGCACCTTGCGCCAGGCGCGTTCGCCGTGGCGGCGCAGGTCCTTGCCCTGCAGTTGCAGGGTCTGCGCCCGGATCACCGCGTTGGCGCCGGTCAAGCCGATGAGCGTGCGGGCGGTGACGGATTTGCCGGAACCCGATTCACCGACGATGGCCAGGCATTCCCCGGCATGGATCTCGAAGTCCACACCGTGAACGGTGGGTGTTGCGCCGTTCTTGGGTCCGAAGGCAATCTTCAGGTCCCGGACCTTGATGACGGGTTCGGAACCGGGGTTCGGGTTCGTAATTGTTTGCGACATTACTTGTCCTTGAGCTTGCGTTGGATGCCGTGTCCCAGCAGCGTGGTGGTTGCGGCGCTGAGCACGATGAACAGGCCGGGAAAGACCGTCAACCACCAGGCGTTGCCGATGTAGAGACGTCCCAGGGAGAGCATTGAGCCCCATTCGGGATCCGGCGGGGTGGCCCCCAGCCCCAGGAAGCTCAGCGAGGATGCCCACACGATGGCTTGCCCGACCCCGAGGGTTCCCAGTACGAACAGCGGGGCGGCGACGTTGGGCAGGATGTGGTGGCGGATGATGAAGGCGCGGGAGCGCCCCTGCACGATCGACGCCTCCACGTAGCCGGAGCCGCGCACCGAACGCACCTGCGAGCGGATCATGCGCGCATATCCGGGTGCGGCCGACAGTCCCACCGCAATGGTGGTAGTCACGACCCCCGGACCAAGAATGGTGATGACCAGCAGCGCGAGCAGCAGGCCGGGGAATGCGAAGAGGACCTCCAGGAAGCGGGAAACCCCGAAGTCCACCGCGCGGGTGCCGAGTCCTGCGACCGCTCCGAGCACCACCGCCAGGCCGAGGCCGATGGCCGTGGCGAGCACGCCGATAAGCAGTGAACTGCGTGCCCCGTGGATGACGCGGGAGAAGACGTCGCGCCCGGATTCGTCGGTGCCGAACCAATGGGCGGCACCGGGTGCGGTGAATGCCTCCGCCGGGTTCATGTCCAGCGGTCCGCTGGGGGCGAGCACCGAGGGGATGACGGCCGCGGCGATCAGGCCCAGCAGGAACACCAGCGGAACGATGATGCCGGGTCCCAGTCCGCGTCCGAGCCGACGTATGCCACCCGCGACGATGGTCCCCGGACGATTCCCTGGGAGAGCCGGCGGGACCTGGCCGGACGGTGATTCGATGACGGCGGTTTGGGTGCCTTGGGTCATGGCTTCCTCCAGGTCGGTGATGATCGTGGGCAGGTCCTCGTGCGTGTTCATGCCGCACGCAACCGGGGGTCGGCCAGGCGTTCGGCCAGGTCGCTGAGGAGGGTGACGAGGATGTAGATGGCGGCAACCAGCACGACCACGCCGAGCACCACCGGAACGTCCCGGACCAGCACTGACTGCAGCAGCGTGCGGCCGATGCCGGGGCGCGCAAAGACCGTCTCGACAACCACGGCCCCGCTGATCAGCGAGCCCATGGCCCAGCCCGAAAGTCCGATCCCGGGAAGCGCGGCATGGCGCAGCGCGTGGCGCAGGCTCAGCGAGACCTCGGATTCGCCGCGGGCCCGGGCGGAGATGGCGAACGGCGAGTTCATGGCCGTGAGCATGGATTCGCGCATGACCTGGCCAAGGAACCCGGCCAGCGGGATCGCCAGGGTGAGCACGGGCAAGATCAGGCCTTCAATTCCCGGGGCACCACTGGTGGCCGGAAGCCACTGCAGGCTGACGCTGAAGACCAGGATGAGCAGGCTGCCCAGCCAGAAATGGGGTACCGCGGCCGAAACGACTTCCAGCAGGTTTCCCACGAACGTGGCGCCCCTGCCGCCGCGTGCCGACCAGAGCGCCAGCCCGAGGGCAAGCACCCAGGCCGAGGCAAGCGCCAGAACCGCGAGCACCAGGGTGTTGCCAAGCTGGTCGCCCAGGACCTGCACGACAGGTTCTCGCAGCTGGTAGGAATTGCCGAGATCCCCGGTCACGAGCTTGCCGAGGTATGCGCCGTATTGGATAAGGATCGGTTCATTCAAGCCGTTCAGTTCCCGCGTCAGCTCACGTACCTCTTCGGTGGCGTTGTTGCCCGGTCCGCCCAGCAGCGCATCCACCGGATCCCCCGGCACCAAGCGCATCGCGAAGAAGGCCAGCGTGGCAACCGCCCACAGGACGCCAGCGGCTCCGAGGATACGGAGACCGCTCAGCCGAAGTACCGACCGCAGCCGTGAACTGCCTGCCGTCGAATCTGTGGTCGCGGAAATTGCTGCCGAGGTCGATGGTGTGTGGTTCAAGGTTTCGAGGCTCATGATCGGTCCAACCAGGTGTCGTAGAAGGTGGGCATGCCCAGCGGGGAAAGAAGCGCGACACCTTCGACATCCGAGCGGAAGCCAAGGCGCGTCTGCTGGTCGAAGATCGGCAGCGAGAGATACTGTGCGTCGACGAGTTGCTGGGCCTTGGCATATTGCTGACCACGCTGCTTTTCGTTCCCGGTGGTGGCGGCCAGGCGCAGGGCCTTGTCGATGTCATTGGCCGACGACCCGATCAGGCCATTGTTATTGGCGTGGTAGCCACCCTTGATGACCGAGGGGATGTGCGAGGAATCGTAAACGATGTTCAACACCGACGGTGAGTTCTTGGTGTAGTACAACGGCGAGAGTCCGTATTCCCAGGCGTAGCGCCGGGCGTTGAAGCTTGCCGGCTCCTCCTGGCTGATTATCAATTCGAATCCCACGGCCTTGGCACTGTTCTGAAACTGCTCAAGTACAGAAACCGGAACAAGGATGCTGTCATTCTGGATGACGGTGGTGGAAAGCCGTTGCCCGTCCTTGGTCCGGTACCCCTCGGAATCCCTTTCCGTCCAGCCTGCTTCATCCAGCAACCGGTTGGCCTTGTCCACATCGGTGGAATAGGCCTCGGGGTTTTGCCGGTTGAACTTCGTGATGCTGCTGAGCACCGAATTCGAGCGCGGGACGGTGCTCATGAAGATGCTCTTGAGCGCCGCGTTCACGTCCACCGAACGCACAAACGCCTCACGCACCCGCACGTCTGTCAGCGGTCCGGTGGTGGTATTGAAGGTCAGGTTCACGACGTGTCCGGGCCTGGATCCGATTAGCGTGTCCAACGCCGGGTCGGCGTCCGCCGCCACGGCGTTCTGCGGCTGCAGCACATCGATGACGTCGACCTCGCGGGACTGCAGGGCGGCAAAGCGCGCCGCGTGGTCCGGCAGGAAGCGCCAGACGATCTTTTCCAGGTAGGCGGGTCCCGCATGCCCGGCAGCGGGTGAGGGCGTGTGGTACTCGTCGTTGCGGGTGAGCACGACTTCCTGCTGCTTGGACCAGCTTTCGACCTTGAACGGCCCGGTGCCCACCGGGGAGAGGCAGTTTGCCTCGGCCCCGCGGGCCAGCGCCTTCTGGGACTGGATCGGCACCCAGACCTGGGCGAAGTGCTCAAGCAGCGCGTTGTCGGGTTCCGAGAGGTGCAGCCGGGCGGTGAACTCGCCGATCTTCTCGACGGAGGCCACCTTCTCCACGGCCAGGATTCCGGTGCTCGAGAGCGTCTGGGGATCCTTGATGTAGGCGACGTTCTCGACGATGGTTTCGGCATTGAGCTGCTGGCCGTCGGTGAAGTGGACGTCCTGGCGGACCGTGATGTCCAGGGCCAGCCTGTCCTTGGACCATTTCCAGTCTTTTGCCAGCCAAGGTCCGATTTCGCCCTTCTCGTCCTGGAAGAACAGCGGCTCCAGATATTGGGTGGAGACCAGTGCCTGCGGGACGTTGCCCGAGACGATCGGGTCAAGGCAGGCCGGCTCGGTGTCGCCCGTGGCGTACACCAGGGTGCCGCCGGAGACCGGTTCCCCGGTGGGGCCACTGGCCGAATCTGCGTGGACCGCACCGCCGCAGGCGGACAACGCCAGCACGGCGCCAAGTGCGGCGAATGCAAACGGCACGCGCTTCTTGAGGTTCCTTGTGCTTGTGGCGAGTGGGCTGTCTGCGGAACGGGAGGAACTTGCTGTCTCATCCCGGTACGCCGGCTGGCGGTTTTTCACGGTGGTACTCCTGGACTTGTCGTGGGGTGCGCAGCTCCCGTTCCCGGAGCACGGGAGCGGATTGGCGCGATGTCTGAGACAGTTCTATCCGTGGTCCGACAGCTAGCGCCAACACCGAGCGCCGGATGCTTTGCATGGGTTCTCGGCACGCAACATGGCGTCATTACCCGACCTCAAGGACGGGTCGCAAACCCGTCATAACATCACAAGAGGTCATGTGACGACCCGTTGGTTCGTAATCTTCCGGCCCCCGGATCGCGAGTGCCAGCATCGAGGAAGACAAGCCCCACCGGGAGATCCAGGTTCGGAGGCAGGGATTTCTACCTTAAAACAATCAGGAGACGCATCGTGAGCAAGCCGCTACATTTCAACGCATTCGTCATGAATACGACCAGCCACATCCACCACGGACAGTGGCGCCGGCCGGATGCCGGCCAGACCGAGTTCAACGACGTCAACACGTGGATCGAGCTCGCTCAAACGCTTGAGGCAGCGAAGTTCGACGCGATGTTCTTCGCCGATGTCTCGGGGCTCTATGGGGATTCGGACGCCGACTTCGACGTCTACGCGAACGAAGGGCTGCAGATCCCTTCGAATGATCCAACGGTGCTCCTTGGTGCCCTCGCTGTGAGCACCAAGCACATTGGCCTGGCCACCACGTCGAACGTCGTGCAGAACCATCCCTACAACTTTGCCCGGCAGATCTCCACGCTCGATCACATTTCCGGTGGCCGCATCGCCTGGAACATCGTGACCGGCATCAATGACAATGCCTCACGCAACTACGGCCTGCCCCAACTGACCGACCACGCAGAGCGATATGCCTGGGCCGACGAATACGTTGACGTCGCCTACAAGCTCTGGGAGGGTTCCTGGGATTCCGGTGCCTTGAGGAAGGACAAGGAAAACGGGGTCTACTCCGATCCGTCCAAGATCCACAAGATCTACCACGAGGGCCTGCGCTACCGGGTTGAGGGTCCGCACCTGCCATCCCCCTCCCCGCAGCGCACGCCACTGCTGTTTCAGGCCGGTTCTTCCACCTCGGGGCGTGCCTTCGCCGCACGAAATGCCGAGGCCACCTTCATCATTGCCCCGTCCCCGGCCATCGCGAAGGAGCTGATCAGCGACACCCGCCGGTTGGCCGCTGACTACGGACGCAACCCGGAGGACATCAAGTTCTTCCAGGGCCTGTCCTTCATCATCGGCGACACCGAGGAGGAAGCCAGGGAAAAGGAGGCGTACTACGACCAGTTCGTCAGCGTCGACGGCTACCTGGCCCATTCGGCCATCGTGGACAAGACCGGGCGCGTCTACCCACCTGAAACACCGATTGCCGACCTGGACACCAACACCGGCAAGGGCTTCTCCGAATGGGTGTCCAAGCACATCACCGATCGCGAGCCGGTCGTTGCCGACATAGCGTGGCTGCAGGCCCGCAACACCCGCGTGGTGGGAACTCCGGAGCAGATCGCCGACAAGATCGCCGAATGGCAGGCCGCCGGTGTCGACGGAATCAACGTCATCAACTGGGTGATCCCCGGCTCCTTCGAGGAATTCGCCGACAAGGTGCTGCCCGTGCTGCGCGAACGCGGCCTGGCCCAGAGCGAATACTCGCCCGGGACCCTGCGTGAAAAGCTGTTTGGCGGCGGTCCCCTGCTCAACGACCGCCACCCGGCGTCCGGCTACCGCGGCGCCTTCGCAGCGGGCCCGACCAGTTGGGAAGAGGCCGAGGCCAAGCGCAGCCTCGATGCTCCGCGCATCGGCGTGGATTCCTGATCCCGGCGCACCGCCGGTGGGTGGACAAGGGTGTGGGGTCTGTCCTTATCCGTCGACCCTGAGGAACCTCCTCAGCCCCAAGTCGGAATCCAGCCCCATGGCTGCCGGCATGCCTCCCGCCGAAGCCGCCGAAGAAACACCACACCGGCGTTGGCTAGGATTGCGCGGCGAACCCGACCGGCACCGCGGCGGCAGTCCACACGCTTCCGTCCTTGGCGCTGGAAACGAACAGCAGCAGCGCGCCCCCGCCGGTGCCGGGGTTGTCCCACTGGACGTTTCCGCTGAACGGCCCCAGATCGGGCCCGGATCCGCCCATGACTATCCCGCTTCCAAGCGGCTCTGCACTCCCGTGGGAACGGACCTCGACGTTCACTGTTGCCTCGAAGGCGCGCGACGATCCGGATAGCTCCACCGGGGAGGCGATCCGTTCACCGGCCACCGGGACCTCGAGCTGGATCTCGCTGCTGGTCGCCCCGATGGCGTACCACCGGCCGTCGGAAAGCTGCCGGAGCAGGACGGTGGTCACCGGCCCGTCCGCGGCGGGGCGGACCTCCAGCTCACCGGAGCGGGCATCCCCCTGCATGAATTCGCCATAGACCGGGTCGGTGAACCCGGCGAAGTCCTCGGCGAATCCGCGCGCGGCGTCTTCCGGGTTCGCGTAGCGCAGGGTGCCGCCGGGATCAGGCCACACGACGGTCGCCGCCTCGGCGGCGGGCAGCGACGGGGTGCCGGGCAAATCCGAGGCGCTCTGCGTCGGCGACGGGGTCGCGGGCGTGGCGGAGGGGCCGGGCGCCGTGGTGGTTTCCGGTGCAGGGGTCGTTCCCGGGCCGTTTTGGCCGGGGCCCCCGGTTTGTTGCATCAGCAGGATCGTGATCCAGACGGCGGCCGCCACAAGGGCCAAGACAAGCACGACGATGGCGGTTTTCCGGCCGCGGTCGGACGGCGCCGGGTTTTCGTTCATGGGAGCACCGTAACAACGTGCCCCGAACGCAAACAAGGCCGGAACGGCCGCATTTCGGTGACATTTGGGTGCACGCCACCGACGCGGAAATCGCCGTTGGCCCGCACACGGCTCCGGCCCGGACCCCCAGGGGAGATCCGGGCCGGAGCCGTTCGGGAAGCTGGCGCGCTACTGGCCCTGCGCGGCCTTTCCGACGGCGGCGGAGACTGCCGGCATGACGCGCGGGTCAAGCGGCGAGGGCACGATGTATTCGGCGGAGAGCTTGTCCTGGGCGAGCTCGGCGATGGCGTGCGCGGCCGCAACCTTCATTTCGGCGGTGATGCGGCGGGCGCCGGCATCCAGCGCGCCGCGGAAGATGCCCGGGAAGGCCAGCACGTTGTTGATCTGGTTCGGGAAGTCCGAACGACCCGTGGCCACGACCGCAGCGTACTTGCGGGCAACATCAGGCATGACCTCCGGGTCCGGGTTGGACAGCGCGAAGATGATGGCGTTCTCGTTCATCTTCGCCAGGTCCTCTTCCACGAACTTCGACGAGGACACGCCAACGACGACATCGGCCCCGTCGAGGGCCTCGCGGATGCCGCCGATCAGGCCATCCTTGTTGGTGATGGCGGCGTACTTGGCCTTGATGGCGTTCAGGTCGTCGCGGTCGCGGTGAATGATTCCCTTGGAATCAACCAGCACCACGTCGCCCAGGCCGACGTTGATGAGGATCTCGGCAATGGCAATGCCTGCGGCGCCCGCACCGGAAATGACTGCTCGCATCTGGCCCAGTTCCTTGCCGGCAACCTTTGCGGCGTTGAGCAGCGATGCCAGGACGACCACGGCGGTGCCGTGCTGGTCATCGTGCATGACCGGGCAGTCAAGGGCCTCGATGAGGCGCTCCTCGAGTTCGAAGCAGCGCGGGGCGGAGATGTCTTCGAGGTTCACGGCACCGAAGCTCGGGCGCAGGCGGACCAGGGTCTCGATAATCTCGTCGACGTTGGTGGTGTTCAGCACCAGCGGGATGGAATCCAGGCCGCCGAATTCCTTGAAGAGCGCGCTCTTGCCTTCCATGACCGGCAGCGAGGCGGCGGCGCCGATGTCGCCAAGGCCCAGCACGGCGGTTCCGTCGGAGACCACCACGACCAGGCGCGAGGCCCAGGTGTGGGTGGCGTGCATGGCCGGGTCCGCGGCAATGGCGCGCGAAACCTGGGCGACGCCCGGGGTGTAGGCAATGGAGAGGTCCCGCTTGGTTGCCAGCGGCATCTTGGACTGGACGGTGAGCTTGCCGCCGATGTGGGCGTCGAAGATATCGGCTTCGGTAATGGCGGCGGCGGCGTTAAGAGAGGTGTCAATGGACATGGGGGGACTCCTTGAAAGTTCTGAAATGTGTCGGAGCGAGGAATCGATTCGATGATCGTAGATGTCGTAAGTTTCAGCCGATCCCACGTCGACGTGGTGACCACCTACTGCTTAGCCTCGCTGTGCGTCTGCCGGCCCGGGGTGGGGGCTCAGACGATGCGCACTGGTCAGTACTTTCTTTAGACCGTGGTCCTCACACTACTGCAATTCACCGCGCTTGTGCCACCACTTGACGCAACCATGTCGATACATTCGCTACTGGACGAAGGCCGGGGACTGCCGGTTTCGATATGCAGGCACGCGTCATCGACGCGGCTGGGCGGCACTTTTGTGCGGCATCGGGCATGATGGAATCATGTCCTCCCCAACACCGTCATTGAGCAAAGCCACGGCCTTTCCCGCCCTCGAAAAGAAGGCCGCGGCACGGCTCGCGGCAGCCCTCGAAGAGTCCGCGGACACCACCATCTTTGTCAACGGCACCACCCTGCAATTGCCGGATGTCGCCCACGCGGCCTTGATCGACGTCCTGCAGCGCATGGCGCGTGGCGACGAGGTGAGCGTGAGCACCGTCGAGTCGTTGCTGAACACCTCTCAGGCGGCGAAAATGGCGGGTGTCTCGGCCAGTTACCTGCGCAAGCTCACCGACTCCGGGATCATCCCTGTCGAATACCGTGGCACGCACCGCAGGATCCGGCCGGCTTCCGTCCAGGCTTGGCTCGATGACCGCACCGAGGCGCCGACCGACACCCCGGAATAGGCCCAAACGCAACTCCACCGTGCTGGTTTGGGACGGCAAGACCTTCGTATGTTGGAAGTGGCCGCAGTGGCCGGCGTAGGTGCTTGAAGGTGAGGGACAGATGTTCCGCAATCATTTGATTCGACTCGGGCTGGGCGGGCTGACGGGTGCCGGATTGGTCTTGGCCCTCTCGGGCTGCGCCGGCGGGCCGGCACAGGCACCGACAGCGTCCGAGCCCCATCCAACCGTCGCCCCCTCGGCCACCACCGTGCAGTCAAGTACGCCTGCACCGGATCATTCTCCCTCCGCCGCGGCATCGGCGAGCGACGCTGCCACCCGGGCGAGCAGCGCCCCGGCGTCGCCAACGTCAGTACCGTCGGCGTCCACCCCCGCGACAGAGACTCCCACCGCCACCGCCACTGCGGCCAGCACCGCAGCAAGCAGCGCCCCACCGTCGCCAACTGCCACTCCAGCTCCCGCTCCCGCTCCCCCACCCTCCGCTCCGCCCTCCGACACGCTTCCGGCGACCTCGACCTCCTCCTTGACGGTTTTCTATGTGGCGCTCGGTGACCAAGGCCAGGCCGGTCCCATGATCGGTTGTGGCGACAGCATCGTCGCCACCGAAACCGGTCCCGTGATCTACGCCAGCCAGGTGGAGGCCGCAATGAGTGACCTGCTGGAGAACAAGGACACCGTGCACGGCGAATCGGGTCTCATGAATGCGCTCGCGGGGTCGAATTTGAGATACGTATCTTCTTCGGTGTCGGGTAACACCGTGACCGTCGAACTCACCGGGGACCTCAGCTCCGGAGGCATTTGCGACGATCCGCGCATCATTGCCCAGCTCACCTACACCGCCATGGTTGCCGCCGGGGCCGGGGAAGCGAGGATCCTCATCGACGGCATCGACATTGGCGACAAACTGAGCCAGAAATAGCCAGATGTTGACTTATAGGCAACAAGTGTTGATAAAGTGCCGGTGTGACCTCAACAACAGAACCCGGCATGGGCAGTGAAACCGAAATAGCCATGATTCGTGCCGCCGCGCATGAATCACTCTTATCCGAGCGGGCATCGCACATCAAGCAGTCCGCGGTCCGTGACGTTTTTGAGCTCTCCCTCGACCCCTCGCTGGTCTCGCTGGCCGGTGGCAACCCCTATCTGCAGTCGCTGCCTCTGGAAAAGCTCGGGGCCATGGCCTCCGAGCTCATCGCGACCCAGGGAATGACCGCGCTGCAGTACGGAAGCGGCCAGGGCACCGAGGAGCTGCGCAACCAGATCTGCGAGGTCATGGCCGAGGAAGGGATCACCGGGGTCGATCCAAATAACATTGTGGTCACCACCGGGTCACAGGCCGCACAGGACGTTGCCTGCAAGGTCTTCTGCAACCCCGGGGACACCGTGCTGTGCGAGGACCCCACCTACGTGGGCGCGCTGAACACCTTCGAGGCCTACCAGGTGCGCGCCGAACCTGTCGCCACGGACGAGCACGGCCTCGTTCCCGCTGCCCTGCGCCAACGGATCGCCGAACTGCGCGAGGCCGGCGCACGGATCAAGTTCCTCTACACGATCCCCAACTTCAACAATCCCTCGGGCATCACCCTGGCCGCCGAGCGCCGGGCCGAGATCGCCGAGATCTGCATCGCCGAGAACATCCTCATCCTTGAAGACAACCCCTACGGCATGCTGCGCTACACCGGGGAAGCGATCAAGCCGCTGCGCGCCGAAAACCCCGATCACGTGATCTACATGGGCTCGTTTTCCAAGATCCTGGCCCCCGGCCTGCGCATCGGCTGGGCGGTGGTTCCGACCCATCTCTTCCGCCGCTTCTATCTGGCCGCCGAGGCCGTCACGCTCTGCCCGGCGACCTTCAACCAGATGCTGATCAGCAAGTACCTCGCGGAACATGACTGGCGCGGGCAGATCCAGACCTACCGGGAGCTCTATGCTTCCCGCTGTGAGGCGATGCTGCAGGCGCTGGATGAGTACATGCCCGAGGGCGTGCACTACACCCGGCCGGAAGGCGGCTTCTTCATCTGGGTCACGCTGCCCGAGGGAATCGATACCTACGGGCTGCTGTCCAAGGGCATCGAGGCAGGGGTGGTCTTCATTCCCGGCGCCGCTTTCAGCCCCCTCGAAGGCGCCGGCCACCGACTGCGTCTGGCCTTCAGCGCGGTGCCCGAGGAGAAGATCCGCGAGGGCGTCAAGCGCCTTGCCCCGGTGCTCGCCGAGGCCATCGCCGCAAACGGCGTCCGCTAGGATCTCTTCGGCGCAGAACGGTTCCCTTGTCGGCCCTCCCGCGCAGACGATCGCCGGCGCATGATGTAACCATGTGGTTTGGATGGATCGAATTCGACATCCTGCTGGGCGATGTCCGCTCGCTCAAAGAGAAGCGCGCCATCGTGCGGCCGATCCTGGCCGAGATCAGGCGCCGGTTCGAGGTCTCGGTCTCGGAGACCGGCGGGCAAGACCTGCATCGGCGCGCCGGGGTGGCGGCGGGGCTCGTCGCGGCCGATGCCGCGCATGTCATCGAAGTGCTGGACGGCATCGAGCGCCTGGTCGCCGCCCGCCCGGAGGTGGAACTGCTCAGCGCGCGGCGCCGCCTGGGATCTTCCGGGGACGAGTAGCCAGCCGGGCGCTAGCGGATCACCCAGGTGACCAGGCCCAGCAGGGTGCAGACAACGGCCAGGAGAATGCCGAGCCGCGGGGCGATCCATGCGGTGACCTCGGCCTCGCTCGGCGGCCCCGCCAGCGCGGCAGGTCCGGGGACCGCGGCGACGGGAACCACCGCCATCTCGTAGGCCAGCAGGATCCGCGAGGGTGCCAGCATGGTGGCCATGGACGCGGTGACATTGGAAACCGCGACGATCTGCAGCACGGATGAGCCCATGCTTGCCGCCGCCTGCGCCTGGGTCGCCGCCAGCATCGAGTTTGCCGCGGTGTTGGATCCGGAAATGAACCCGGCCAGCCCGTTGAGCACCGGACCCAGCACCAGGTACCCGGCACCGATTCCGGCGAGCGCGGCACCCAGTTCCCTGCCCATGCCGGTGGCTGCAAGCAAAGCGCCCAGAACGGTGAAACCCCCGGTGGCGATTCCCACGGGTATCCAGCTGCGGTAGGCAAGGGCGGCGCGGGCACGCAGGCCGGCCGTCCCGCCGCCGAGGGAAGCGGAACCGTATTGCGCGACGAGGCAGGCCACGACGAGCCAAACCCCGCCGCTGGTGATGGTCCGCTTGAGCAGGGAGGCCTCCATCGGCGAACTAAGCGCGCGGGCAGCCAGCAATCCGAGGGTGAGCACGGCGTAGGGCAGCAAGGCCACCCAGACCTCGCGCCCCGCGGGCACCAGCGAACCGCCGATCCTGAAGGCCACCAGGTGCGCCGCCAACACGAGCAGCGAGCCGACGATGCCCGCCGGCGGGGTGCCCATGAGCAGGTTGGCGGCCAGGATGCCGGCGTTGAGCAGCACCGCGGCACCCAGCAGGTGCGCCAGCAGGCGCCCGGGCCGGGGCGACTCGCCGCGCAGCACGAGCCACGCGGTGACTCCGGCGCCGAGCACCACCGGCAGGGTCATGAGCGCCGAACGGACGCCCACGTCAAAGAGGGTAAGGCCGGCCAGGTCCGCGGCCACCAGGGTGCCCGGGCCCAGGGCTCCCCACGGGACCGCCACGAGCCCGAGCAGGCTCAGGATCGCCGAGTTCTTCACCGAATGCCCCAGCTGCAGCAGCAGCGGAACACCCACGGTGACGCCGATGCCGAATCCCGTCACCGACTCGGCGAAGGGCACCAGCCCGAAGATCACCAGCACGGTTCCGGCCTGCTGGTTGGAGGCGCTTTGGCGCAGCCAACCGGAAATCCTGTCCATGGCACCGGTTTCGGAGGTGATGCGCGAGAGCAGCACGCCGCCGAAGAGGATCAGCAGCACCTCGAGGATGGTGGGGCCGAACATGGCCCCGGCCCGCAGGAGCTCGACAAGGGGGGTGGGGAAGAAAAAGATGGCCGCGAGTACACCGGTGAGCAATGAATAGACGGCCATGGTGGTGGCCTTCGTCCGGGCCAGGAACAAGGCCATGGCCACCATTATCGGGGAGGCGGCAGCCAGTGCCAGCATGCGGCGGGTCCTTTGTTCGGGGTGCCGCACACGGAAGGCTCACGCGGCATGTTCTGCTGCGATCGACGATACCTCTCCGGCGACGGAACAACGACTTGGTTGCGGCGGCTTGGCCCGGGACGGCGACGGCCGAGAACCGCCGCACGTTTCACCAGGTGAACGTACGGCGGGTCCCGGGATCTGTTTCTGTTTGTGGAAGGGGCGGTGCCTAGGCGGTGCGGCGGGCCGGGGCCAGGTTCCGGCCCAGGGCCAGGCCGAGTCCGGCCATGCCAACGCCCAGTGCGAAGTGCAGGATGTTGTCCGCCGTGTTGACCGGCACGAAGTTGGCGGCGCTGGACTGATCAATGAAGACTCCATAGAAGCCCAGGACCAGGTACACGATCCCTCCTACGACCAGGAAGGCCTTCGCCTTGGCCGCACTGCGCCAGAGCGTGAGTCCCAGGACGCCGAAGAGCAGGTGGACCACGTTGTGCAGGACCGAGACCTGGAAGATGCCCAGCAGCATGGACTCGGAGTGGTGTCCCGCCATTCCGAGGTGTTCGGTGTTGCTGGTAATTCCGGGGATGAACCCCAGGATGCCGACCAGCAGGAAGACAGCGCCAACTGCCAGTGCCGCGTATTGCACCAGGGAATGGCTGGTGGTGGTGTGTGTCGAGGCCATGATGGGCTCCTTGGGTTCCTGTCGATTTTCAACGCGTTTGCGTTGCTGACACCAGGTATTCGGAACCCCGGCTCGGACGGATTGCCCCGGCGCGGAAAAATTTAGGAGGACCCTATACCTCGTTGAGCTCGTCGTAGTCGTTGCGCGCCCGGAGGATTTTCTCCGCGTGGTCCTGCGACCATTCACGGATGATTTCCAGCGGGCCCAGCAAGGTTGCACCGAGCTCGGTGAGCTCGTATTCCACCCGCGGCGGCACCTCGGGGTAAATGGTCCGGGTCAACAACCCGTCACGTTCTAGGGAGCGCAGGGTTTGGGTGAGAACCTTGGGTGTGACCCCGCCGATGTCCTGCCGCAGCTGCGAGAAACGCCGCGGCCCGGATTCCAGGGCCAGGAAGACCAATGGCGTCCATTTGTCCCCCATGCGCTGCATGATCGAGCGCGAGGGGCAGTCGGGGCTCATCACATCGAAGGCACGCCGTTCAGTATCCATTAGGTAACCATATTACGTTGAGGTACTCAATATCAATTGGATACCATTGACGTCATGCCCCTGTACGGGCCGGCATGGCCCGCACAACCAGAGAGAAGGGAACAGCCCATGAAGATTGCCGTTTACGGAGCCACCGGAATGGTCGGCAGCCAGATCGTTGCCGAGGCCGCCAAGCGTGGACATGACGTCACCGCCGTGTCGCGCAGTGGACGCGAAGTCCAGGGAGCCGCCAACGTGGCCACCGCCGAGTTGGGCGACATGTCCTCATACCGCGCCCTGGCCACCGAGCACGACGTGGTCGTCTTCTCGATTCCGCCGTCGCGCACCGGCGAATCCCACCAGCCCTTCATCGACGCCCACGAGGAAATCTCCGAGACCCTCGTCCCGTCCCGCGTGTTCATCGTCGGCGGAGCCGGCGCAACCGAGGTTGACGGCGTGCGCCTGGTCGACACCCCGGGCTTCCCCGAGGCATACATGCCCGAGGCCCGGACCATGGGCGAGGTCCTGGACTTCTACACCTCGGCCTCCGGCCTGGACTGGACGATGCTTGCACCGGCACCGGTCATCGCACCGGGCGAAGCCTCCGGCGCGATCGTCCTGGGCAACGACTCCCCAGCAGGCGACCACGTCAGCACCGGCGACTTCGCCGTCGCGGCGCTGGACGAGCTCGAGGATCCCAAGCACCAGCACCGCCGCTTCACGGTAGCCAGCGCCTAGCTTGCCCGAAGTTCCCTTGGACAGATCGCCAGGATCCCCGCGTCATGGGGATCCTGGCGTTTTCATTAACACCACTGCCCCAAGGACGCCTTGATCATGGCGATGACTCGGGAGGCGGGCCCGCCGAACTGTTGCCCCGTAGCCACTCAAGCGCGTAGAGGGGGGCGGTGTCGCCTTCCTCAAGGAAGAATGCAACATGGGAGCCCTGCATCCAGTAGAGCTCGGAGCCACGGATACGCTGGTGGGCGTGCAGGGCATTTTCCGGCGGCACGCTCGCGTCCCCGGCCGCATGCATGATCAGCGTGGGACAGGTAATGGCCTCGAGGTCCAGCGGTGCCAGCGTCTTGATCGTCGCGGAGTCATTGTCAAACCCAGCACGGCGGCCAGCCCATCCGGCGGAAGCCATGAAGATGGCCTCGAGGTGCGCCATGCGGACCGGGTCCGCGGCGACGGCGGCCGCCCGGACCGCTGCCTCGGCCGGGGATGCCTGGCCGAATCGCCGGAACAGCATCTTCAGCATCGGGGTGGCGGCATGGCTGAGAAACAACAGCTGCAGCTTGATGGCAGGATCCCTGGAGCCCAGCCTGGCGAACGGGAAGGGCGGGACCGGCAGACAGACCGAGTCGATTTGGACCAGACTGGCGACCCGGTCCGGGTGTCTGGCGGCCAGGGAGTACGCGGCCGGGCCGCCTCCCGAGCCGCCAAGCACCGCCATTCTGTCGATGCCGATGTCATCCAATAATGCCGCGAGGGCATCCGCCTGCTCCGCGGGTGTGCGTCCCGTTGCCAGCGGCGTCCCCAAATAGCCCGGTCGGCTGGGCGCGACGACGCGGAATCCATTGACTCGGAAGAATTCCGTGGCCACCAGTCCTTGGTCACAGCCCCCGAGGGTGCCGTGCACCGCAAGAAGCGGCTCACCATGGCCTCGGTCGGCATATTCCACGGGACCCGCAGCGGTGGCTACCGTGGTCCGGGGATGGGAAAGACAGGAGCGCAGGTCTTCGGGCCGCAGAGGAGTCTGCATGGTCCTCATGCTGGCACATGTTCGGTGTCCACAACAGCCCTGGGGATGCATCTCTCCTGGTCGTGGACCGCAAAAACCTCCCGCGATGCCAGTGATCGAGCGCCACACACCCACTGCGTCGCGCAGGACGGTCGTAGGATGCACAACGGGTGTGGTGGGACCGGCAATACCGGTTCCCCCACACCCGTTCGCCATTAACCGTCCCGCTGGGCACGGTGCGTCCCGTCTATGAACTCGGGCACACACGCCTGCGCGGGGCAGACCATGCGGACTAAGGTGGATGGCGGTACCCACCCGCCCACGCACTTCACCGTTTCGCAGGAAGCAGCATCATGAGACATGTTCGCCCCTTGGCAACCCGCCTATTCCCGGCCGCCGCGGCCCTGGCCGCGGCATTGGTGCTCGCCGGCTGCGCCCCGGCCACCACGGCACCCGAGTCCGGCAACGACGCCGGTCCCCCGGTCGCCGGCGGCACCCTGGTCTACGCCTCGGGCGACGCCGAACCAAGCTGCCTGGATCCGCACGTGGGCGGCAACTACCCCCAGGCCCTGGTCGCCTCCCAGTACCTGGAGACCCTGTACACCAAGGACGCCGCGGGCACACTGGTCCCCTGGCTCGCCGAGGACTCCACGGTCTCCGCGGACGGGCTGACCCGCACCGTGAAGATCCGGCCCGGCATCACCTTCACCGACGGCACACCGCTGGACGCCGAGGCCGTCAAGGCGAACTTCGAGCACCTGCTCGATCCGGCGACCGCCTCCTCCACCGGGTACCTGGCCCTGGGCAAGATCAAGTCGATGAAGGCGCTGGATGACGCCACGCTGGAACTCAAGCTCAAGACCCCGGACAACGCCCTGCTCGAATCCTTCGCGATGCCCTGGGTGGCCATCCAGTCCCCGCTCGCACTCAAGCGCAGCCAGGCGGAGAACTGCGCCGCGCCCGTGGGCACCGGCCCGTTCAAGGTCGCTTCCTGGAAGAAGCAGGACGCGGTGAACCTGGTCCGCAACGAGGACTACGTGCAGCCCGTCGCCACGCCCGGCCACGAGGGGGCGGCCTACCTGGACGGCATCACCTGGCGCTTCATCCCCGAGGCGGCCACCCGGTACGCCGCGCTGCAGGCCGGCGAGGTGCACGTCATCGACAACGCCCAGCCCGACACCATTGCCGCGGCAACCAAGCTCCAGACCATCAAGCACCTCGATGCCCCGCGCCCCGGTGCCTCCAACCGCATCGAGCTCAATTCCTCCAAGGCCCCCTTCAACGACGCGGCCGTGCGCGAGGCCTTCATCCACGCGGTGAACGTCAACGCGAGCGTCGACTCCCTGTTCTTCGGCACCGCGCCGCGCTCCTACTCCCCGCTCTCCAGCGCAGAGCCGCTGGCCTACTCCGCCGAATCGCTCTTCGCCTACGACCCGGCCAAGGCGGGCGAACTGCTCGACGCCGCCGGCTGGAGCGAACGCGACTCCGAGGGCTACCGGACCAAGGACGGCGAGCGCCTGTCCCTGACCTTCCCGGTGAGCACCAGCCAGTCGATCCCCGCCGAGCAGTCGCTCTTCGAGCAGATGCAGGCCACGGCCAAGGAATCGGGCTTCGAGATCAAGATCAACCTGCTGGATCTCTCCAGCTGGTACGGCGAGTTGTTCACCAACGACTACAACCTGGTCTCCGCCCCGTACACCAAGGTGGGCCCAAGCGTGCTGGCCGTGCTCTTCCACTCGGATTCCACCATCCCGGCACCGTCGGGCTACTTCGCCAACCTGTCGCAGGTCAAGGACCCGAAGCTCGACGAGCTGCTGGACTCCGCGGGGTCCACCCAGGACGAGGCCGAGCGCAAGGAGCTCTACGCGCAGGCGCAGAAACTGGTGCTCGAGGGCCACTATCTGCTGCCGCTGTACAACCAGCAGAACCACTTCCTGTACGCGGGGAAGCTGCAGAACGTCGGCGCCACCACCGCCGTGGCCACCCCGACGTTCTTCGACGCCTGGCTGGCCAAGTAGCCGAACACCGAAGAACCACCCTCCTGCCATGCACCCGCGCACCCTTGCCGGCGGGCGGTCGGCCCGGATCGCCGGGACGGCCGCCCGCTGGGTGCTGGGCAAGATCGGCGGCGGGCTCTTCGTGCTGTGGGCCGTGGCGACGGCCATTTTCTTCGGCATCCGGATGATCCCGGGCGACCCGGCCGAGGCCATCATGGGCGGGCCGGGATCGCAGGCATCCGCCGAGGCGCTGGCCCAGGCACGCGCCGACTACGGCCTGGATGAGCCGCTGTACGTGCAGTACTTCGGCCAGCTGTGGCGCCTGGCCACCGGCGACCTGGGCACCTCCTACTCGTTGAAGCTGCCCGTCGCCGAGGTGCTCGGCGAGCTGGTCCCGCCGACCCTGGTGCTGGCGGTGCTTGCCCTGGCCGTGGCCTGGGCACTCGCCCTGGTGGTCGCGGTGCTCTCCACCCGCAGCGGAAGACTGGGCACTGCCCTGGCCTCGGGGCTGGAGATCGTCTCAGCCGCCGTCCCGCACTTCTGGCTCGCCAGCGTGCTGATCATGCTCTTCGCCACCGCGCTGGGCTGGCTGCCGCCGGTGAGCACCAACTCCCCGGCAGGGCTTGTGCTGCCAGTTGCCACCCTGGCCCTGCCGCTGGCCGGGTTCCTGGGCCAGGTCATGCGCGACACCCTGGACGCCGCGCACCGCTCGCCCTTTGCGCTTTCGGCCAGGGCACGCGGCGAATCGGAGACCGGCGTGCTGCTGCGCCACTCCCTGCGCCACGCCGCCCTGCCGGGCATCGCCCTCTCCGGCTGGGCCTTCGGCTCGCTGCTCTCCGGAGCGGTGGTCGTGGAATCCATTTTCGCCCGGCCGGGCCTGGGCCGCTCGCTGCTCTCGGCCGTCACCGCCCGCGACATTCCCATGGTCACCGGCGTGGCCCTGCTCTCGGCCGCCGCCTACGTGGTGATTATGGCGTTCTCCGACCTCGCCGAACGCCTTGCCGACCCGCGGATGGGTGGATCATGAGCATCGACAAGCAGGATCTGAGCCCGGGCGACCCGGTGCTGGCCCCGCACCCGGCCCGGCGTCCGGCACCGGGCACCGGCGGCCTGCGGGCACTGGCGGCACGCCTGCCGCTGCTGCTCGCCTCCGCCGTGCTGGCGTTCTTTGTGCTCGCGGCCATGCTGCCCGGTCTCTTGGCGCCCTACGACCCGCTGGCCATCAACCCCGCCGACGCGTTCTCGGCGCCCGGGGGCGGGCACCTGCTGGGCACCGACGAGTCCGGCCGCGACATCTACTCCCGGATCATCCACGGTGCCCGGCCCTCGCTGCTGATCGGGGCCGCGGCCACCGCGATCGGCCTGGGCCTGGCGTTGGTGCTGGGCACCGTTGCCGGATTCGGCGGGCGCTGGCTTGACTTCGGGGTCGGGCGGATCCTGGAGGTGCTCTTTGCGCTGCCCGGACTGCTGCTGGCCTTGGTCTTCATTGCCCTGGCCGGACCGGGCGTCGGGACCACGGTGGTGGCAGTGGGGCTGACCACCGCCCCCGGCTACGCGCGGATGATCCGCGCCCAGGTCATTGCCCTGCGCACCTCGCCCATGGTCGAGGCCGCCACGGTGCTGGGGCGCTCGCGCGCGAAGATCCTGGGCATCCACATCCTGCCCAACGCGCTGGCCCCGATCGCGGTGCTCGGCACCCTGGGCCTGGGCCAGGCGGTGGTCTGGGCGGCGTCGCTGAGCTTCCTGGGCCTGGGCGCCCCGCCGCCGGCCCCCGAATGGGGCGCCATGCTCTCGGCCGGGCGCACCTACCTGGCCCTGGCCTGGTGGATGACCTTCTTCCCCGGCCTGGCCATCGTGTTGGTGGCTGCTGCCTCCACGGTGCTGTCCCGGGCGCTGAAGGCGGCGGGTGCCCGATGAACGCCCCGGCACCGATCCTGCGCGTCGAAAACCTCGGCGTCTCCTTCGGCGAAACCCCAGTTGTCTTGGACGTTTCCCTCACCGTCGACCCCGGTGAATGCCTGGCGCTGGTCGGCGAATCGGGCTCCGGAAAGTCCGTGACGGCGCGCTCGCTGATCGGTTTGGCCGGACCAGGATCCACCGTGCGCGCCGACGCACTGGAGGTGGCGGGCGTGGACGCCCGGGGCCTGTCCCAGCGTGCCTGGCGCTCGATCCGCGGCAACAAGGTCGGCCTCATCCTGCAGGACGCGCTCACCTCGCTGGATCCGCTGCGCCGGATCGGCAAGGAAATCGACGATGCGCTGCGCCTGCACGGCTCCGGCTCCGGGGCCGCGCGCGCCGCACGCGTCGTCGAGCTGCTCGCAGCGGTGGGCCTGGACGATCCGGTGCGCCGGGCCTCGCAGCTTTCGGGCGAGCTCTCCGGCGGCATGCGCCAGCGCGCCCTCATTGCCTCGGCCATCGCCCTGGATCCCGCCCTGGTCATCGCCGACGAGCCCACCACGGCGCTGGATGCCACCGTGGCCGCCGCGGTGCTTGACCTGCTGGCCGGGCTGCGGGCGGCAGGGTCCGGCATGCTGCTGATCAGCCACGACCTGTCCACGGTGGCCAAGGTCGCGGACACCATCGCGGTGATGCAGGCCGGGCGCATCGTGGAAACCGGTTCCACCGAGGCCATCCTGGGCGACCCGCAGCATCCCTACACCAAGGCCCTGCTGGCGGCGGTGCCGGCGGGCAAGCCGCGCTTTGCGCGGCTCTCCCCCGCGACCGCCTCCCCCGCCGCGGTTGCGGCCCCGGCCCCGGAGGCGCCGTCGGCAGCGCCCGGCGAATCCGGGCAGCCGCCGGCGCTCAGCGCCCGCTCGCTCTCCCGCTCCTTCAAGGTGCCCGGGGCAGCCGACTTCCCGGCGGTGAAGGACGTGGGCTTCGAGCTGCTGCCGGGCCGCACGCTGGGGGTGGTGGGCGAATCCGGGTCGGGCAAGACCACCACGGCCCGCATGGCCCTGGGGCTGCTGGCACCCGATGCCGGCTCCGTCCACCTGTTCGGCGAGCCCTGGAGCGCGGTGCCCGAGGCACAACGGCGCACCCGCCGCCCATCCCTGGGCGCCATCTACCAGGACCCGCTTTCCTCCTTTGATCCGCGCCATTCGGCGGGGCAGGTGCTGGCGGACGCGCTGAGTTTCGGGGCCACCCGCAATCCGCGCAAACACGCCGGGAGGATCGCGGAGCTGCTCTCGCTGGTGGGCCTGGCACCGGAGGTGGCGGCGCGGAACCCCGCCACGCTCTCGGGCGGGCAGCGCCAGCGCCTGGCCATTGCCCGGGCCCTGGCGCCGAACCCGCGGGTGCTGATTTGCGACGAGCCGGTCTCCGCCCTGGATGTCTCCATCCAGGCGCAGGTGCTGGATTTGCTCGACGAGCTGCAGCGGCGCCTCGGGCTGGCCTATCTCTTCATCTCCCACGACCTGTCGGTCATCCGGCACATGAGCGATGCGGTGCTGGTGATGCGCGCCGGGGAGGTCGTCGAGTCCGGTGACACCGAGTCGGTGTTCACCGCCCCGCAACACCCCTACACGCGCGCCCTGCTGGCCGCCTCCCCGGCGCCGACGCCCGGGCGCTGAGCCGGAGGCGCGGCTTCAGGACCCGGTTTCGCGCGCCAGGACGGGGTCGGCGGATTCCGCGGCCGGGGCCGGCTGGCCCGCGACTGCCTGGATGAGGATGTCATCGAGCTTGGGCAGCGCGCGGGCCACGCACAGCTTCGCCTCCCGGACGGTGTCCTGAACCGCGGTGAGCGCGGCGTCGTTCACCACGACCGTCGCCGTGCAGTGCAGGCGGTGGCCCACCCAGCGCAGCTGGATCCGCGGGGTCTGCAGGATCCCGGGCACGGAGGCGAAAGCCTCCTCCGCCCTGGCCAGCAGATCGGGTTCGATGCCGTCCATGAGCCGGCGCCCGATGCTGCGCACCGTGCCGAAGAGCAGCACCATGATGGCGGCGGAGATCAGCAGGCCGACGATGGGGTCGGCCAGCGGGAACCCGAGCATGGCGCCGATCGCGCCCAGGACCACGGCCAGCGAGGTGAACCCGTCGGTGCGGGCATGCACCCCGTCCGCCACCAGGGCGGCCGAGCCGATCTTGCGCCCGATCCTGATGCGGTACATGGCCACGGCCTCGTTGCCGATGAAGCCAATGATCCCGGCGGCCAGCACCCAGCCCAGGTGCGCCAGCGGCTGGGGGTGGATCAGCCGGTCGATGGATTGCCAGGCTGCGACGACTGCCGAGAGCGCGACGACCATGACGATGAACAGCCCGGCCAGGTCCTCGGCCCGCCCGTAGCCGAAGGTGTAGCGGCGGTTGGCGGCGCGGCGCCCGAGCACGAAGGCGATCCACAGCGGCACGGCGGTGAGCGCATCGGAGAAGTTGTGGATGGTGTCCGCGAGCAGGGCGACCGACCCGCTGATGGCCACCACGGCGAATTGCGCGATGGTCGTGCCGAGCAGGATGAACAGGCTGATCTTCAGCGCGCGAATGCCCTGCACGCTTGATTCCATGGCGTCGTCGATGGAGTCGGCGGAATCGTGGGTGTGCGGGACGAACAGTTCCACAAGCCATCCCTTGAACCCGGAGTGGTGCTGGTGGTCCCCGTGCCCGCCGGGGCCATGGCCGTCTCCGTGGTCGTGGGGGTGGTCGTGGACTTCGGGCCCGTCGTCGTGCGCTCGCGCCTCGTGGACGTGGTCGTGTCCGTGCGGCCCGGGTTCCACGCCGGCGCTCATGAGGCTTCCCGCCTGCGTGCGTGGTGCGCGGGGGTGCCGCCCAGCGCATGCTCTGCCTGGTGGATCGCGTCGACGACCAGCTGGCGGGCGTGCTCGTTTTCGAGCCGGTACAGCACCTTGGTGCCCTCCTGCCGGGTGGCCACCATGCGGGCCAGGCGCATCTTGGCGAGGTGCTGCGAAACCGATGCCGGACTCTTGCCCAGCAGCTCGGCCAGTGCACCGACGGCCAGCTCCCCGTCCCGCAGGGCCAGGATGATCCGCACGCGGGATGCATCGGCAAGCATGGAGAAGACCTCCACCGCGAGCTCGACGTACTGGCTGTCGGCGTTCAGGGAGCATCCCTTGCTATCTGCATTCATACGCACATAGTTGCACAGCGTGGCGGCGGCATCAAGGGCAGCGCATGCAGGAACCCGGGCACGGTCGGACGGAGGCGACGCCTTGCGCCTACCCGGCCTCGCCGATCGACCTGGTCCCCGGATTTCATACGGGTGATCGGCTACGCCGACGACGTGCTCGTGGTGGCGCTGGTGCTGCGCTTCGCGGTGCGCGCCCCATGCGGCAATAGCCGCAGGAGCGGGCTACTACTTCCTGGCCTCGCCGGCCGGAATGACCGCCGGCAGGGAGCGGCCGGCGGCGGGCCTCGCGCGCCGCCGGCCCCGGGCCACGGTGAGCAACAGGTACACCGCGGCGCCGGCCAGCACGCCCCAGAACGGGGAAACGATGCCCAGCGGCGCAATGCCCGAGGCAGTGACGATCAGGGTGACAACCGCCGCCTCGATGGCCGAGGGGCCGTGCCTGCCCGCATCGAGCATGTCCAGCAGCGAGCCCTGCAGCGCACCGAGCAGTGCAACCCCGGCCATGGCCGTGATCAGCTCGCCGGGAACCGCCGCGAACAGGTCAAGGATCGTGGCGCTGAACAGCCCGAAGCCAATGAAGAACACGCCGCCGGCGGCCCCGGCGATGTAGCGCTTGGCCGGGTCCTCGTGGGCCTCGCGGCCGCAGCAGATGCCGGCGGTGATGGCCGCGAGGTTGATGGCGTGCGAACCGAACGGGGCGAAGAGCACGCTGGCGACGCACGTGCCACTGAGCAGCAACCTGTCGTTGGGCTCGTAGCCGCTGGTGCGCATCATGACCAGCCCCGGGCCGTTCTGCCCGGCCATGGTCACGATCAGCAGCGGGACGGAGATGCCCATGATGGCCTGGATCGAGAAGGTGGGCACGGTGAACACCGGAACGGTCAGCGCGAGGGAGAGATCGGGGCTCTGGGCCTGGCCGGCAATCACCGACAGCAGGACTCCGGCCACCAGGGCGGCAGGCACCGCGTACTTGGGGAATAGGCGCCGGCCGACGAAGTAGGCCACAACCAGTCCCCCGGCAACCACCGGCGAGACCAGCACGGCCTGGGTGACGTTCAGGACGAAGGGCAGCAGCACCCCTGCCAGGACGGCGGCCAGGATCGGGCGCGGGACTGCCGCAAGCAGCTTGCCAAAGAGGCCGCTAAGGCTCAGCACCAGGCCCAGCAGCCCGGCCACGATGTACGCGCCGATGGCCTCGGAAAACCCGTAGTCGCCCAGCACCGTGAGCAGCAGCGCCGCGCCGGGCACCGACCAGGCCACCACCACGGGCTGGCGCGTGAACAGGCTCAGGAGCAGGCCCACGATCCCGCTGCCGACGGACACCGCCCACACCCAGGAGGCCGTTCGGGCCGGGTCAAGCCCCGCCCTTTCGGCGGCCTGGAGGATGACCAGCATGGGACCGGCGTAGGACACCGCCACGGCGATGAATCCGGCGCACACGGCGCTGACCGAGACATCGCCCAGGACCCCCGGAAGTCTGGTGCGAGGACCCCTGCCCCCCGCTCCGGCTTGATTGCTCACGGGCACGATGGTGCCGCCTTTCGGATGGAGGGTAACGGCACGGATTCCGCGGGCGGCAGACGGCCAGGACCGGGGAGAACCATTTGGGGCCCAACGCTACGGCGCGGGCGCGCCGTAGACAAATATCAAGATCTTTGTGATTGATATCGCAATCCACTCAATAGGCACCACCCTTGGTCAAGCCTAGGCATATGCCCAGTGTGAGGTCACGCACATACTGACACGGTGTATCTCATGGTTTCGCCACCCACCGGGTGGACCAGGGCGCCAGCGCCCGCTACGAAGGATGGAGCACTCCATGACAGAAACACTTAACACCGTCTCGGCCCTGCTTGATGATGCACTCGTCGACAGCCCGGAGACCGGCGAATTCCGCGCCAACCGAAATATCTTCACCGACGAAGAGACCTTCGAGCTCGAGATGAAGCACATCTGGGAGGGCAACTGGATCTACCTGGCCCACGAATCCCAGATCCCGAACATCGGCGACTACTTCACCACGAACATCGGCCGCCAGCCGATCGTGATCTCGCGCAACAAGGAAGGCGTGCTCAACGCCCTCATCAACGCGTGCAGCCACCGCGGTGCCATGCTCTGCCGCCGCAAGACCGATAACCGGACCACGTTCACCTGCCCGTTCCACGGCTGGACCTTCAACAACTCCGGCAAGCTGCTCAAGGTCAAGGACTCCCGCGGCGCCGGCTACCCGGAGGGCTTCAACAAGGACGGCTCGCACGACCTGACCAAGGTCGCCCGCTTCGAGTCCTACCGCGGCTTCCTCTTCGGCTCGCTGAACGCGGACGTCAAGCCGCTGACCGAGCACCTGGGTGAATCCACCAAGATCATCGACATGATCGTGGACCAGTCCCCCGAGGGCCTCGAGGTCCTGCGCGGCTCCTCGACCTACACCTACGACGGCAACTGGAAGCTCCAGGCGGAAAACGGCGCCGACGGCTACCACGTCTCTGCCACCCACTGGAACTACGCCGCCACCCAGGCCCGCCGCAGCGCCGGCGAGTCCACCAACGACACCAAGACCATGGATGCCGGCGGCTGGGACAAGCAGGAAGGCGGCTACTACTCCTTCGAGAACGGCCACCTGCTGCTGTGGACCGAGTGGCTGGACCCGGCCAACCGCCCGCTGGCCGAGAAGCGCGACGAACTCGTTGCCGCCCACGGCGAGGCCAAGGCCGACTGGATGATCGGTGTCTCGCGCAACCTGTGCCTGTACCCGAACGTGTACCTGATGGACCAGTTCTCCTCGCAGATCCGCGTCTTCCGCCCGGTGGCAGTGGACAAGACCGAGGTCACCATCTACTGCATCGCCCCGGTCGGCGAATCCGACGAGGCCCGCGCCAACCGCATCCGCCAGTACGAGGACTTCTTCAACGCCTCGGGCATGGCCACCCCGGATGACCTGGAGGAATTCCGTTCCTGCCAGAAGACCTACCTGGCCACCGCCGCCAAGTGGAACGACCTCTCCCGCGGACAGGCGCACCAGATCACCGGTGCCGACGAGAACGCCAAGAAGATCGGCCTGGAGCCGATTTCCTCCGGCGCCCGCACCGAGGACGAGGGCCTGTACCCGATCCAGCACGGCTACTGGCTCGACACGATGCGCAAGGCCGTCGCCGCCGAGGCCGCCTCCACCACCACCGGCACCACCGAACAGGGGAACCACCATGACTGCAACCACTAACGCCATCATTACCAAGATCCAGACCGGCGCCGGTGAGGTCAAGCTGGAGGACATCGCGCAGTTCCTCTACCGCGAAGCCCGTTTCCTCGACGACCGCGACTTCGATCGCTGGATCGACTGCTACCACCCCGAGGCCACCTTCTGGATGCCGGCCTGGGCCGACGATGACAAGCTCACCGAGGATCCGCAGCGCGAGATCTCGCTGATCTTCTACGGAAACCGCGGTGGCCTGGAAGACCGCGTCTTCCGCATCAAGACCGACCGCTCCAGCGCCACCAGCCTGCCGGAGCCGCGCACCGGTCACAACATCACCAACGTGGAGATCGTGTCCGTCGATGGCGACAAGGTCGACGTGCGCTTCAACTGGTTCACGCTCTACTACCGCTACCAGAACGTCGACACCTACTTCGGCACCTCGTACTACACCATCGACTACTCCGGCACCCAGCCGGTCATCATGGCCAAGAAGGTAGTCCTGAAGAACGACTACATCCACCACGTGGTCGACATCTACCACATCTAGTCCCGCACGGGCCCCCTCCCGGCCCCGGAGACTGGCGTGCGGGGGCGTTGACTCGCCCCCGCACCACCACCTTGCACCTCTTGCCGCACCACCCTGCACTATTTTGAAAAGAGTCCCCTCATGACCTATCAGGTTGCCCTCGCCTTCGAGGACGGTATTACCCGGTTTATTAAAGTTGGACCCCGCGAAACCGTCGCCGATGCCTCCTACAAGGCACGGATCAATATCCCGCTGGACTGCCGCGATGGCGCTTGCGGCACCTGCAAGGCGTTCTGTGAGTCCGGCAAGTTCGACGGCGGCGACTACATCGAGGAGGCCCTGACCGACGACGAGGCGGAAAAGGGTTTCTGCCTCCCCTGCCAGATGGTCCCCGAATCCGACCTCGTGCTGCAGATCCCCACGACCTCGGATGTCGCCAAGACCGCGGCCACCACCTACTCCTCGACGCTGACAGAGATCCGCCGCATCTCCGAGAGCACCTACGCCTTCAGCCTCGAGATCGAGAACCGCGACGACCTCTCCTTCCTGCCCGGCCAGTACGTGAACATCGAGGTTCCCGGCTCGGGCGGCCAGACGCGTTCGTACTCCTTCAGCTCCGGCCCGGAGGTCTCCACCCTTTCCTTCCTGATCCGCATCACCGATGGTGGATTGATGTCCACCTACATGCGCGACGTGGCGCAGGTCGGGGACCAGCTCAACTTCACCGGCCCGATGGGCAGCTTCTTCCTGCGCGACCCCAAGCGCACCTCGCTGCTGCTGGCCGGCGGCACCGGCCTGGCGCCGCTGCTGGCCATCCTTGAAAAGCTTTCCGGCATGCAGAACCCCCACCCCGTCCACCTGATCTACGGCGTCAACACCGACACCGACCTGGTCGAGATCGACGTGCTCGAGGACTACAAGTCGCGCATCGACGGCTTCACCTTCGACACCGTCGTGGGCGACCCGGCCAGCAGCTCGGAAAAGAAGGGCTACGTCACCAACCACTTCGAGCCGCACCACCTGGTCGAGGGCGACGTCGACATCTACCTCTGCGGCCCCCCGCCGATGGTCGAGGGCGTCCGCCGCCACCTGGAGGCCGAGGGCATCAAGCCGCAGAACTTCTACTTCGAGAAGTTCGCACTGGCCGTCACCCCCGATGCAGCAGCAGCGCCGGAGGCACCGGTTGCCGAAGCACCGGCGAAGGAAGCCGCAGAGACCCCGGTTGCCCAGCCGGCGTACGAAATCGGCGAAGAGCACGCAACCTTTCAGGCGCAGTTCGACGCGCGCATGGCCCTGGAACTGGCCATCGTTGAACTGACCATGGGCAAGCTGACCCCCGAGCAGTTGGCCGAATTCAAGGTCCTGGCCGAGCTTGCCGGCAAGACCCTGTCGGGAGAGAAGTTCGTGGACGCCGCGGAATTCACCGTCACCAACGAGGCCTTCCACCAGTTCCTGTTCAGCTGCGTCGGCAACGAACACCTGCTGCAGGCGTACAACCGCCTGGAGGTCCCCGCGACCATGGCCAAGGTACTGCGCCAGGAGCACTGGATCGACGGCGCCGTCGACGCCGACCACCTGGCAATCGTCGCCGCCTTTGAGAACCAGGACCTGGCAGCCGCCCGCACGGCCATCATGGCCCACAACGAGCACGCCAAGGCCACCATGGCCGCCGCGTCGCGCGCGTCCAAATGAGCGCCGACAACCAGGCGGTGAACGAGGCCGCCGCGGCACCACTGCCCGAGTCCTTCCACGCGGGCCGTTTCGCCTCCAAGGTCGTGCTCATCACCGGTGCCGCCCAGGGCATTGGCTGGGCAGTGGCCCGGCGCATTGCCGCCGAGGGCGCGGAACTGGTTCTGGTCGACCGCTCGCCGCTGGTGCATGACGTCGCCGGGGGCCTGCGGGCCCAGGGTGTCAAGACCCTGAGCGTCACCGCCGACCTCGAGACCTTCGAGGGCGCGCTGTCGGCGGTCACTGCCGCGGTCGCCGAATACGGCCGGATCGATGTGCTCATCAACAATGTCGGCGGGACCATCTGGGCCAAGCCGTTCGAGCACTACGCGCCGGAAGAAATCCAGAAGGAAATCCAGCGTTCGCTCTTCCCGACCCTGTGGATGTGCCGCGCGGCGTTCCCGGAAATGGTCAAGGCCGGATCCGGAACCATCGTGAACGTTTCCTCGGTCGCCACCCGCGGACTCAACCGCGTCCCGTACGCCGGAGCCAAGGGCGGGGTCAAGGCCATCACCTCGGCCCTCGCCATGGAAGGGGCTGCCCACGGAATCCGCGTGGTGGCCACCGCCCCGGGCGGAACCGAGGCCCCCGAACGCCAAGTCAAGCGGGGCCCTGCCCCCGAGGGCGAGCAGGAGAAGGCCTGGTACCAGCAAATTGTTGACCAGACCATCGATTCCACCCTGATGAAACGCTACGGCACCCTCGACGAGCAGGCCGGACCCATTGTGTTCCTGGCTTCCGACGAGGCGTCCTACATCACCGGCAGCACCCTTGCAGTGGCCGGAGGGGACCTCGGCTAGAGAAGTACCTTCAAATTGCATGCAGGCGGCGGTATCCCCGCCGCCTGCGTGCTCTCCACGGCCCGCCGCCCGAGTACCCCTCGGGTCACGGCTTCCACCCCGCGGCCACAGGCAGCGGTACTAGTCCGTGCCCCGAATACCCGCACATCGACGTGCGCCCGGGGCCCATAAGCATATGGAGCAAATCGTGAAATCACCGGAAGCAAGCGCCACCAAGAAACAACAAAGCACCGTCCGCTGGGTGGTGGCCATCGCCGCCATCGCCCTGATCTTCGACGGATACGACCTGGTCGTCTACGGAACCGTCGTTTCCACCCTGCTCAACGACCCCACCCAGCTGGGCGAAATCGGCCCCGCCACCGCCGGCGTGCTGGGCAGCTGGGCCCTGTTCGGGGTCATGGTCGGTGCACTGGTCACCGGCGCCGTCGGGGACTACCTCGGCCGCCGGAAGATCATGATCACCGGCATCCTCTGGTTCTCCATCGGCATGGGCCTGACCGCCCTGGCCCCGAACGTCATCGCCTTCGGCGCCCTTCGCTTCTTCACCGGGCTCGGCGTCGGCGCACTGGTGGCCACCGCCGGTGCTGTCGTGGCCGAGTTCGCCCCCAAGGGCAAGCGCAACTACTACAACGCCATCGTCTACTCCGGAGTGCCCGTCGGCGGCGTCCTGGCGTCCCTGCTGGCCATCGTCCTGCTGGACCTCGTGGGCTGGCGCGGACTCTTCCTCATCGGTGCAACCCCCATGCTCTTCCTGCTGCCCATGGCGCTGGCAAAGCTGCCCGAGTCCCCCGAGTGGCTGATGGCCCGCGGCCGCACCGAGGAAGCCCAGCGCGTCTCGATCCGCACCGGCGTCCCGATCTCCGCTCCGGCACCCCAGGGCGCCCACGTGCTGGTCTCCGAACCGGTTGACACCAAGATCGGTTTCCGCGCCCTGGCCTCCAGGAAGTACGCGCTGCCCACCTTGTTGCTGGGCCTGATGAGCTTCGCCGGCCTGATGCTGACCTACGGCCTGAATACCTGGCTGCCGCAGATCATGTCCCAGTTCGGCTACGGCAAGTCCTACTCGCTGGCCTTCCTGCTGGTGCTCAATGCCGGAGCCGTCTTCGGCGGGTTGATCGCCTCCGTCGGTGCCGACCGCATCGGCGCCAAGCGCGTGGTTTCCACGACGTTCTTCCTCGCCGCGGTGGCGATGGTGTTGCTGACCATGCAGCTGCCCTTCGGCATCCTGCTCGCACTGGTTGCGGTGGCAGGCGTGGGAACCATCGGCACCCAGGTGCTGATCTACGGGTTCGTTTCCAACTATTACAACAGCGCCGCCCGCGGCGCCGGGGTTGCCTGGTGTGCCGGGTTCGGCCGTCTGGGCGGAATCTTCGGCCCCTTGATCGGCGGGCTGCTCATGGCCGCGGGCGTGGAGAACCAAGTCGCCTTCTACGTCTTCGCCGCAGTTGCTATCGTTGGTGCATTGGTAACCGCCTTTGTACCACTGCGCAACTCCGAGACCCAGCTGCTTGCCAGCTCCTCGGCCCCGGTCAAGATCGCTAAATAACCATAGGCCCGGTGCATAACCGGTCACTGGGGGCCGCGTGGACAACGATGTTCGCGCGGCCCCCGCTTTATACACGGAAAGGTTGGCTGCGGCGGATCCATGCATCAACAACGAACATTGGCACTCCTGACACGGCTGCTGCATCAGGCCGAGTCCGGCAGCGCCCAGCTGGTGGTTGTCAGCGGCCCGGCCGGCTGTGGAAAAAGCACCCTGGTTCGGCGCTTCATGGACAACAACAAGCACCTCGCCTCGTGGACCTCCGCCGGGGCGAGGTGGGAAAAGGACTTGGCCGGATCCGCCCTGCAGGAATTGCTCGGTCCAGCCGATGCCGCAGGCGAGGTGGCACTGCCCGAACGCCTGCTCGCCTTCATCCGCAACGCCGGCAAGCAGAGCGGAATCCTTCTGCTGGAAAACCTGCAGTGGACCGACGCTCAGTCACTGGCCGCACTCCTGTTTGCCTGGCGCCGGCTGCGCACCGAGAAGCTGCTGATCATTCTCACCCTCCGCCGGGAGGAAGCCGCCTTCCTGCCGCCGGGGGCCCGCGAACTCCTGGAGGCGCCACACAGCACCACGATCGAACTGGACCCGCCAACCGCCGCGGCCTTGAAGGAAATATCCGTTTCCAGGCTTGGCGTGGAACTTTCCGCGGCCGCGGCTGACCAGTTGGCCGCCTACACCGAGGGCAACATCCACACTGCCCTGGAACTGATCCGGGAAAACCCCGAGGAATCCTGGAACCACTTCAACAGCCGGTTCCCGGCGCCCCGGGCCGTGACCGCAGAAGTTGCCGAGCGATTGGACGCCCTCTCGATCCCTGCCCGGTCCCTCCTTGAGGCCGCCGCCATCCTGGGCCCCGGGCCAAGATTGGACATGGTCGTCGCCCTGGCCGAGGTCGACGAACCCCTTCCCCTGGTGGAAGAGTGCGTGACCTCCGGCCTGGTGGAGGTGGCCGGCAGCGGCGGAAACCTCTCACTGCAGTTCACCGGGCATATCAAGCACATGGCCGTCTACCATCTGGTCCCCTTGTCGCGGCGCCTGGCGCTACACGCCGCCGCCGCCTCTCTGGGCGACTGTGCGGGGGATTCCCTGGCCCACCGCGCCGATGCCACGCTGCTTTCCGACCCCGCGCTGTCGCACCAGTTGGAACTCTTCGCCGAGAATCAGGCGGGCAAGGGAGAGTGGTCCTCCGCCGCGGCAGCCCTTCACCGGGCGGCCCACCTCGCCACGAATGCGGCGGACCGCGAGCCGCTCTTGCTCAAGGCCGTCGACGCGACGGTGGCGGCCGGCGAGCTGCCCCGCGCCCTGGCCTATTCCGAGGAATTGGCTTCCCTGGCCGCCAGCCCCGAAAGCGACCTGCTCTCCGGATACATTGCCATTCTCCAGGGACAGGCGCTGACCGCAGACCGTTGGCTAACCCGGGCGTGGACCGGTGCCGAGGAGGCCCGGCAGACCGAGATCATGGCCACCGTTTCCCAGCGCCGGGTCCTTGATTCGCTGGGCCGGCTGGATGGCTTCAAGCTCGTTGAATGGGCGGAACGGACCCTGGAGCTGGCGGACGAGGGAAGCCCCGTCGCCGTGGAATCCTCGGCCATCCAGGGGCTGGGGCTTGGCATGCTCGGTCGAGGCCCCGAGGGCGAGAAGATCCTGGCCCGGATGCTCGCCACCCTGCCCACCGGCGCCCAGCGCCAACGCGCCGAAATGGCCATGGGGTGGCTGCACGTGGCCGGGGACCAGGTCGAGCTCGCCCGGCACGAACTCATGATTTCCAGTTCCACCGACTACACCGAGGGTTCCCACCGGATCGCCCTGTGGGCCAGGGCCTGGCTGGCACGGGCAGAGTACTCGGCAGGTGACTGGGACCAGGCACTGGAAACCGTGCGGGCAGGCGTCGCACTTCAGGAACGATCCGACATCGAGCTGGTTCGCCCGCTGCTGCACTACACCGCGGTGCAGATCCACGCCATGCGCGGCGAACAGGAAGATGTCGACGCCCATCTGGCCAAGGCCTGGGCCCGGACCGGCAGCTACGAGGTGATGCAGGTGCCCTATCGGATGGCCAGGGCGGCTGCGGCCCGGGCGCGTTCCGACTACGACGAGGTCCTCCTGGCGTTGGAGCCGCTGTTGCGGCTGGACCGCTCGCGCGGGATCGACGAGCCGGGATTCTGGCCGTGGCACGACATGTACGCCGATGCCTTGGTGCGCAAGGAACGCTTCGCCGAGGCCCTGGAATTCATGGATCCGCTCATGGCGGCTGCCCGCAGGCGGAAGCACCGCTCGACCATCGCACGCTTCCTGGTGGTGCGCGGGCAGGTGCTCGGTTCGCACGGTGACCTGGAGGGATCGCGAGACGCCTTCGAGGAGGCACTGTCCCTGTTGCAGGGACTCACGCTGCCGGTGCTGCGGGCAAACATCGAGTACGCCTACGGGCAATCGCTGCGGCGCGCCGGGAAACGCGGCGAATCCGCCGGTCCCCTGACCCGTGCCCTGGCCGGCTACACCCAGCTGGGGGCAACGATCTACATCGAGCGGTGCAACCGCGAGCTGCAGGCCACCGGCATCAGTGTCCCGCGCCGGGACGCGGCCGACTGGTCCTCGCTCACCTCCCAGGAAAAGGCGGTGGCCTCCCTGGTCTGCGCGGGTGCCAGCAACAAGAAGGCCGGCGAGGAGCTGTTCATCGGGGCCAAGACGGTCCAGTACCACCTGACCCGGATCTACGCGAAGCTCGGCGTGACGTCCCGCACCGAGCTCGCCGCACGATACCGGGACAACGAACGCTGAGCATAGGCAGGCCTGTGTCCCGGGAGTAACCTGAAACCATGGGATCCGAGGTCAGGAAGCTCAGGCTCTCCACGGGCATCGAGGTGCCGTGCTTCATCGACGGCGCGGCGGAAGCCAGGCCGCTGCTGCTATTGCATGCGTGGGGAGAATCCTTCGAATGCTTCGACCGCCTGGCACCCCTGCTTGCCGGCTTCAGGGTCTATGCGCCCGACCTGCGCGGCCAGGGCGATGCCGATAAGCCGGCGGACGGCTACACGCTGGCGGAGCAGTCCGCGGATGTTGCCGCGGTCCTCGAGTCCCTCGAGGTTCCCCGGGCTTTTGTCCTGGGTTCATCGAGCGGCGGCTATGTGGCGCAGGCGCTGGCCGCGGGCCACCCGGAGCGGGTCGCGGCCCTGGTCTTGGTCGGGGCGCCGCTGAGCCTGCGCGGCCGGCCGGCCTTCGCGGACGAGGTCGAGGCCCTGGTGGATCCGGTCAGCGCGGCGTGGGTCCGGGAATCGCTCACCTGGTTTCCGCTGCTGCACGAGGTTCCGGCATGGTTCATCGACGACCGCGTGGACGACGGAACCAGGATGCCCGCACACGTATGGCGGGCCATCCTTGCTGGCCTGTATGAGGCCACGCCGCCCACCGAATCGGGAACCATTGATGCGCCCACGCTGATCCTCTGGGGCGGGCGCGACCACCTGCTTTCACTGGCGGACGAGGAAGAGCTGGCCGCACGCATCGCGGGTTCGGTCCTGAAGGTCTATCCGGACGCGGGTCATCTCGTCCTGTGGGAATGCCCTGAGCGGGTGGCTGCGGACACAGTGGAGTTTCTGCACGGCCTCGGTTGAGCTGCGGCGGTGCGGCATGTGGTGGGCTCCGGTTCGGCCTTTCCGCCGCATGCCCGTTCGGCCCGCCTGCCTTGCCCCTGCGTGCGGCGGGAGCCGGCAACAGAAACCTCGAGGGGCCCATGTCAGCGTCGTTGCTGTCATGGGCCCCTCGGGTGTGGCGGTGCTGCTTGGGATGAAAGCCTAGGCGGCGAGCAGCGAAATGTGGTGTTCGGTGGACTGCACTCCGGGCTGGAACAGGTCGTGTTCGGCTTCGGGCATCCAGCCGGTCCAGGCCCAGTGGTTCAGCTCCTGGACGGTGTCGGTGGTGGCCCGCAAGCTGTTCGCGGACAGGCGTTCTCCTGCGGTCTTTCGCCGTGTTGGGACAAACATGGTGTGCTCCTTTGTGGCCAAGTAATGCATGGATTGATCGATTGACGGGTGGGTGATCCGCGCCGGTGGGTGGCGAGGCTCAGTGTTGCTGCGGGACAAACGGCTGGAAGGACTTGGCGCCGGCGAACCAGCTGTCATCCTGCCCGTCCTCGAGCCGCTCACCGATGTGGTGGAACGCGCCCTCGTGGAAGAGCAGCGGGTCCGCGTCCCCCACCGTCAGCGAGCTGACCTCACCAACCACGATGATGTGGTCGCCGCCGTCGTAGTTGTTCCACGCCCGGCATTCCAGCGTGGCTGCGTTGCCCAGCAGCACCGGGACGTTTCCGTTGAGGACCCATTCCGGTTCGCTGTCCATCGGTTCGCCGGCGAAGTGCTTGGCGACCTCCTTCTGGTCTGAAGAGAGGATGTTGATGGCGAAGGACGACCCGTCCAGGTGCTTGGCGGCCCTGGAGCTGCGAGTCAGGGTGATTTGGGCCAGTGGAGGGTCCAACGACACCGCGGCGAACGCCGTCACCATGGCGCCGTAGGGATTGCCGTCTGTCCCCTGTGTGGTGACCACAGTGACGCCGGTGGTGAATTGGCCAAATGCGCTGCGCAGTTGGCTCGCATCCACCGAGTTCAACATGGTTTCCTGGGTCATTGCTGCTTCTCTTTCACATGGAATTGCCGGGATGCGAACGCGGCCTTGGTGTTGTCTTGGTACCCGAGGGCGACGCCGCGAGCGGCATCCCGGAAAGTACGGTGGTACGACAACGGCGGGGTCCCCCGCATGCCTATCGGGAGCCCCGCCGTGACGAGGTTTGTGAGGACCTACTTGGCTTCGGGGTCAAGCACGAAGTCGTAGGTGGTCTGCACTCCGGCACCCTCGGCGGCCGGCTGGATCTCGAGCAGCAGCTCCGGCTTCACCGCGGTCGCGATGTCGTCGTCGTTGTGTGCGTCGCCCGGGAAGTACAGCTGGGCGGTGAGCAGTTCGTGGCCCGGGGCCGAAACCTTCAGGTGCAGGTGGGCCGGACGCCAGGCGTGCCAGCCGGCGGCGGCGATCAGCTGGCCGCAGGCGCCGTCGGTCGGGATCTGGTAGGGGGCCGGCTGCATGGTGTTGATCTGGAAGTTGCCCTCCTCGTCCGCGATGAAGGTACCGCGCAGGTTCCATTCCGGGATGTTGGGGGCGAACTGCGAGTAGAAGCCCTCTTCGTCGGCGTGCCACAGTTCGATCTTGGCGTTGGACAGCGCGCTGCCGTCGGTGGAACGGACCTGGCCCTGGAAGAGCAGCGGGGTGCCCTGCTCGTCTTCACGCATGGAGATGGTTGCCGGGGTCTTCTGCTCCGGCGCTTCCGGGATGTAGTACGGGCCCTCGATGGAGCCCTTGTTGCCCTCGCGGTGATCGGTGGCGACTTCCTCGACCGAGTGCTCGAGCCACACGTCCAGGAACAGCGGCCATTCGCCGTCTTCGCCGACCTTGATCAGCCAAGCCTTCAGGGCATTGAACTCGTCGTAGCTCACGCGCTCTTCGAGGACGATGTCGTTGGCGGCCTTGATCAGCTTACTGGCCAGCAGGTTGACGCGCTCGACGTCTGCCTGGATGGCGGAAGTCTTGCCGGACTGACGGAAACGGTCGGTGGCTGCGTTGCCTGAGGCGGCTGCGCTGGCGGTGGTTTCGGTGCTCACGAGTTGCTCCTTCTATCTCCAGTTGGAGGGGGTGTTGATGCGCTGGTCCGACATCACATGATGCGGTGACTGTTGTCACAGCGACTTTCTATGCACTCAATCTATGCCGGTTATTGAGAAGAGGGAAATACTTCTTTTGCTTCAATTCAGAGCTTCTGCATATAAGTACCTGGTTGTTCGGGACCCACGTTTCCGTTGGGCGGGCAAATTCGCCGGCTCGACCGCTAACTGGCCAATAAGTCCCCCGATGCCAAAGGTGGGCCGCGTCGAAAGACGCGACCCACCTTTGCCGTGCTCTTGCGGCGAACTTGCCGCCGATCCGCCTAGCGGATCGAGTTCGGGTGCTTGGCCAGCGGAGTGACCTTGATCTTCATGTACGGGTACATCGGGAAACCGCTGAGGATCTGGTGCAGCTCGTCATTGGACTCGACGTCGAACAGCGAGTGGTTGGCGTATTCGCCGACGATGCGCCAGATACCTGCCATCTTGCCGCTGCTCTGCAGCTGGCCCGAGTATTCCTTCTCACGAACCTGGAAATCGGCGATCTGTGCTTCGGTCAGGTGGGCCGGGAAGGTTACGTCCATGCGGGCGAGGAATATCATGTCTTCTCCTGGATTTGGCGTGGTTGGTGGGTGCTAGTTCTGGCGGTAGCGGGCGAGCTTGTCTTCGTCGATTCCAGCGCCGACGCCGGGGACGTTGCGCACCGAGATGAGGCCGCCGTTGATGCGGATGGGTTCGGCAAGCAGGTCATCGGCCATGTCCAGGAAGTTGGACAGCTCGCCGGCGCGGCGCGTAGTGGCCTCGTGGGCGGCGCCGAAGGTCACGGTGGCCAACGAACCGACCTGCGTGTCGATCTGGTTGCCCATGGTCACATCGACGCCCAGTCCGGTGCACAGGCCCAGGATCTCGGTGGCCTCGGTGAATCCGCTGCGGGCGGTCTTGATGCAGATCGCGTTCGAACCCCCGGAGAGCAGTTCGCGGGAGACGTCTCCGGCGGTGGGCACCGATTCGTCGCCCACGATGGGAATCGGGGACTTCTCCACGAGCCTGCGGCGGCTCATGGCTTCCTTCGCATCGCAGGGTTCTTCCAGCGCCGTCAGCCCCAGGCCCTCGGTGCGGCGCAGGACTTCCATTGCCTCGTTGGCGGTCCAGCCGCGGTTGGCGTCCAGGTAGAGCTCCACGTCGTCGCCGAGTCCGGCGCGCAACACGTGGCAGGCCTCGATGTCCAGGGCCAGCGGGCGGCGTCCGACCTTCAGCTTGAAGGTGGTGATCCCGTACTCCTCGCCAAAGCGCAGCGCCTCGTCGAGCAGTTCCTGCGCCGGGCGGAACCCGAGCATGTGCGAGACGCGCATCGAATCGGTGTAGCCGCCCAGCAGCTTGTGCACCGGGGTCCCCAGCGCCTTGCCCATCAGGTCCCACAGCGCGATGTCGACAGCGCCCTTGGCCACCTGGTTGTGGATGGTCCGGGCCATCACCTCGTGGACCTTGCCGCGGTCGAATGGATCGAGCCCGATCAGTTGCGGGGCGAAGACGTTCTCGATGATGGTGATGATCGATGCCTGGGTCTCGCCGTAGGTGTAGGGGCGCGGCGGGGCGTCGGCCTCGCCGACCAGTCCCTCGTCCGAGTGGATGCGCACCAGCACGTGCTCGGCGTCGGTGACCTGACCGCTGGCGAACTTGAGCGGGTGGGTATAGGGAATCGAGTAGGGGATCGCTTCGATGCGCAGGATCTTCACGCCGGGTTTCCTTCCGTGGGGGCTGGACTTTCAAAGAGGTCCAAGAACTTTTTAAGCAGGGCTGAGTCGTTATCGGTCTTCCAGGCAACGGCAAGGTCGACCGCAGGCGCATTGCGCAGCTGGCGGAAGACGATGCCCTGCAACGCGAACATGCGCCGGGCGGTGGGAACCAGGGCCACGCCCATCCCGGCGGCGACGAACGAGAGCAGGGTCGAGGTTTCCTGGGTTTCCTGGACGATGTGCGGACTGAAGCCTGCCTCGCGGCAGGCCTCGGTGGAAATGGCATTCACCGCCGAGGAAAGCGGGTAGGCGATAAAGGGTTCCTCGGCCAGGTCCGAGAGGTCAAGCAGCCCGCGCGAGGCCAGCTCATGGTCCTCGGGCAGTGCCACAACCAGTTCGTCCTTCTCCAGGAACTTCAGGCTCAGTTGGTTCGACCGGACGGGCGGGCGCAGCACTGCAACATCCACCCGCTGCTCTTCCAGGGCGATTTCCATTTCGGGGGTGAGCATCTCGCCCTGCACGCTCAGACGCAGGCCGGGCATGTGGACCCGGGCGGCCTGAACGATCATGGGCATTAGCCGGTAGGTGGCCGTGCCGGAGACGCCGACCCGCAGCACGCCGCTGGCTCCCTGCCCCACGAGCTTGACGTCTTGTTCGAGTTTGTCGATCTCGGCCAGCAGGAGCCGCGACCGGGTCAGGAGCAATTCCCCGGCGGCGGTGAGGTCGACCTTGCGCGTGGTGCGCACCAACAGCTGCGTGCCCAGCTGCTCCTCGAGCGCCTTGATCTGTTGGGACAGCGGAGGCTGGGCCATGTGCAGGCGTTGGGCCGCACGACCGAAGTGTCTTTCCTCGGCCACGGCAATGAAGTAACGCATCTGACGTACTTCCACGTCGTCCACCTCCGGTCATGGGGCACCGATGTGCTCCACAGCCAGATTAGGACGCAAAGATTACTTATGGGAAATACATGTTCTAGCTGGATTCAGACCTAATAAGTATCGGTGCTCGACGCGAAGGCCCCCGGATGGGGCGCGGGACACGGAGTGCGGTGCCTAGGTGGTCGGTGTCTCGGGGGAACGGGCAGCCGCGACAAATGCCTCGATCAGTCCGACATCCTTCGTTCCGCGGCTGGATTCGACGCCCGAGGAGACGTCCACCCCGGCCGGGCGCAGCGTGCCCACCAGGTGCGCGACATTCCCCGGGTTCAGTCCCCCGGCCAATATCCAGGGTCCTGGAGGCGGCGCTGCCACGAGCTCCGAGGCGTCGAAGGTGACTCCTGCTCCCGGCTCGACCGCGTCAAGCAGGATCCGCCCGGTTTCCCAGCGCTTTCGTTCGGCGTCGTCCAGCGCGCGATAGCCGTCGATTGAGAAGGCCCGCAGCGTCGCAAACCCCTGTGCGGTCAGCGCCTCGAGATCCGCGTACGGTTCATCGCCGTGCAGCTGCACCGTGCCGACACCCGCCCGGCGGGCGAGGTCGATGACGTCCTCGACCCGCTGGTTGCGGAAGACCCCGACGGATTCGACATGCTCCGGCACCTGCGCGACGAGCGTCTTCACGAGTTCCGGTTCGACGGTTCGCGGACTGCCGGGGGCAAAAACGAAGCCCACCGCGTTGGCGCCCGCGGCAACGGCCGCCGCGACGGTCTCCGGTGTGCGAAGTCCACAGATCTTTACGTACAGCTCGTGATTCACTCGGTTCTTCCGCATCGGCTCGTTGGTGGCGTTTCCCTCCATGCTACTTCTGAACGCGCATGCTGAGCATCACTGCACGCAGCAGGCGGTAGTCGCGGCTCTGCATGATCTTCCGGGCATCCGCGAGGCTCACGTGGTCGTCATGGAATCCCAGTTCCTCTGCCAAGTCATCGGAACTTGTCATCTGGGCCTCGAAGCCCTTCTTCGGCCGGAAGAAGCTCGACGCGGGATTTTTGTCTCTCGCCCCGGTGGCTGCCGCGTCGTTGAGCATCAGCATCACCTTCTGCTCCCGGGCCTTTCCCGGGGTGTCCAGGACGAAGTGTTCGAAGACCACCTTGGCAGGGGCGAGGAAGCCTCCTTCCACGGGCGTGGATTCCAGCACGGTGCGCTTGTAGGTGCTAGTGTCCACGTCGGTGTCGGTGGCCGAGTCGGCACGGAACTCGGCGATCTCGTTGCCGTCCGCGTTCTCGATGTCCCATTTGGTGAACGGGTCGGCCAGCGGCCTGGCCGTGGCATTGCAGTTGGTGCAGTCGTCTTCCTCGATATGCCAGTCGGGAGGGTACTTGAAGCTCAGCCACTGGGTGGCGAAGGTCTTCCATCCCGCCGTGTCGATCTCGCGGGCAGGTTCGGGGGACGGGGTCGCGGGCGACCGGCCGTTGTCCCCCGCGGCGGGCAGCTTCGAGGGGTCCTGCGGGGGGCCGAAGGGAGTCGTTTCGATGGTGCTGGATTCTTCCGCCGCCCAGGGCGCGATGTCGGCGCAGCCTGACAGCAGCAGCACTGCCGACAGCGCCGCAACGCCCAACGCCCTGGCCATTGCCGTCGGCTTGCCGCTCGTGGTTGCGTCAGGGTAACTGCTCATCGGTGATCTCCTGGGCGCGAGTGCCAATTTGGACATCGATACCTTCCCCACTGTGCCCCATCCCGCGCGCGCTTGCCAAGGCATGCGGGGCCCGGTGCGGCGGTTGCGTCACGGGCGGCACCGGCACCGGCACCGGCCACTTTTCCCGGAAGTACCAACACGCATGCCAGTTAATCAGCAGTGCCGGATCCTGCCTAATCGAGGCGGCACCGGCCGCGAACCGCGCCGACATGTCCACCAGACCGGACCCCGGGCCGAACCCGGACGGCGCTAGGCGGATTCCGTCCGGAATCCCAACGATCCCGGACGGAAGGCACACGCGGGACGGGACTCAGAAGGTGCTGGCCCGGACTGAGAGCATGACCTGCCTCATCGTCCGGTAGTTCTCGCTGTCCATGAACTGCCTGGCTTTGCCCTTGGTGACATGGTTCTTGTCCATGCCGCCGGTTTCCATGAACTCCGGCGTGGTTTGGATCCAGGTCGTTGCCCCGGACCGCGGCTGGAAGACGGGAAGGAAGGGGTGCTTGTCACGCGTTGCCAGGTTCGCATCCGAGGAAAGCATCAGCCTTGCCTGCTGCGCCCTCCGGTCGGTTCCCGCCACGGGTGCCTGCGAATAATCGATCCGCACGTGTTCGAAGACCATACTGGTCGGCTCATAGCCGATCCCTTCCACCGCGGCCGTGTCCAGGTCGGTGCGTTTGTACAAACCGGTGTCCCCGTCAGTGTCACCCACGAAGTTCGGGAACACGTGGGCCACCCGCACCCCGTTCTCGTCCACGATGTTCCACGGCGTGTACTCGTCCTCCGGCAGCGGCGGGTCATCGACCTCGCAGCCGTCGCAGGTGTAGGGCAGGATTTCCCAGTCGGCAGGATAGTCGAAGGCGATCCCGTACTTGTCGAAGGTCTGCCAATCCGACGTGTCAATGGGTGCCGACGTCCCGGGGGCAGCGGCAAGGCCGGGCGCGGTGAATGCGGGGGTGGTCCCCGGGCCGCCGATCAGCAGGGCGCAGGCCATGGCGGCCAACAAAAGGCGCCGTCGGCGAAAGGGTGGGTGGGCGGAGATGGTGGACGGTTTCGGTGCGTTCCTCACGGTGTGCTCCTTGGGCTCTGACTCCGGCGGTTTGCCGGAAGGTACCAGTACCCGTCTTATGTCCGCCCCGTGATGCCCGGTTACCCTCCGGGCATCACGAAAGGATAACGATCAATCCAGCAGCAGCGCCGGCTCCTGCATGATCGAGGCGACATCCGCCATGAAGCGCGCCGACAGGTCGCCGTCGACCACGCGGTGGTCGAAGGAGCCACCCAGGGTGGTGATCCAGCGCGGGACCACCTGGCCGTCGACAACCCACGGCTTCTGCCGAATGGTGCCGAAGGCAACGATCGCCACCTCGCCGGGGTTGATGATCGGGGTGCCGGTGTCGATCCCCAGCACGCCGATGTTGGTCACCGTCAGCGTCCCGCCGGTCATGTCCGCCGGGGAGGTCTTGCCCGCGCGGGCCGTCTCGGCCAGGTCGTTCAGGGCAATGGCCAGCTCGCGCATGGACAGGTCCTGCGCTTCCTTGATGTTCGGGACCAGCAGGCCGCGCGGGGTGGCCGCGGCGATGCCCAGGTTCATGAAGTGCTTGACCTGGATCTCCGCGCCGTTCTCGGTCTCCACCCAGGAGGCGTTGACGGAGGGGTTGCGCGCGGCGGCCCAGATGACTGCCTTGGCCAGCACCAGCAGCGGGGAGACCTTGATGCCCTCGAAGTCGCGGCTCTTCTTCAACCGGGCCACGTATTCCATGGTGCGCGAGGCATCCACGTCGACGAAGATCGACACGTGCGGGGCGGTGAAGGCCGACTCGACCATGGCCTTGGCGGTGGCCTTGCGGATGCCGCGCACCGGGGTGCGGACCACCCGGCCGTCAACTTCCTGGCCCTTGGCCGACCAGAACATCGGGGCCGCGTCGCGTTCGGCCTCGCGCTGGGCCTTATAGGAGAAGACGTCGTCGCGGGTGATTTCGCCCTGGCCGCCGGTTCCGGTGACCTGGGCCAGGTCCACGCCGAGTTCCTTGGCGACCTTGCGCACCGGCGGCTTGGCCAGGACGCGGTCCACGAAAGCCGCCACCGCGGGCTTGGCCGCGGCCGTCAGGCGCGTCGAGGCGTGGCCGAGTTCCGCGGCGCGGCGGGAAATCGTGTCGGCAAGCGCCGCCGGGATCGCCGGGGCGCTTCCCTGAACCCCGGGGGCCTTGGCGGGCCGGGTCGGTGCGGGGCGGTTGGTGCGGGCGCGGCGCTTGACGGCATCGGCCTTGGGGCCCGAGCCGACCAGTGGGCCCGGTTCCTCGCTGGCGACGGGGGTGTCGGCCTCGGCGATGTCTGCCACCTCGGGCACATTGGCCATCGGGGCGGGCCGGGAACCGACCTCGTCAACGCTGAACAGCGGCGAGCCCACGGCCAGGGTCTCGCCCTCGGCCGCATGCAGTTCCTTGACCACTCCGGCATAGGGGCTGGGCAGCTCGACCAGGGACTTCGCGGTCTCGATTTCCACGAAGACCTGGTTGACGACCACGGTGTCCCCGGGCTTGACTTTCCAACCGACGATTTCGGCCTCGGTGAGGCCTTCGCCGACATCGGGAAGGTTGAAGGTGCTCATCGTCTGACTCCTTTAAGAAACAATGCTGCAGCGGTGCGGTGGCGCGCGTGCGCACCACTGAATTAGTAGGCGAAGGACCGATCGAGTGCTTCGAGGACCTTGTCGATGTCGGGCAGGTACTGTTCCTCGACCTTGGCCACCGGGTAGGGCATGTGGAATCCGCCGACGCGGATGACCGGGGCCTCCAGCGACAGGAAGGCGCGCTCGGCCACTCGGGCGGCGATTTCCCCGCCGATGCCGCCGAAGGTCGGCGCCTCGTGGGTGACGATGAGCCTGCCGGTCTTTTCCACCGATTCGGTGATGGTGTCGAAGTCGATCGGCGAGACCGAGCGCAGGTCGATGACCTCGACCGAGCGGCCGTCCTCGCGCGCCGCCTCGGCGGCCGCAAGCGCGACCGGCACCAGCGGGCCGTAGGTGACGATGGTGGCGTCCTCGCCGGGACGGATGACCTGGGCCTTGAAGGCGTCGGCGGCAGGGTTCTCGGTGTCGACCTCGCCCTTGAGCCAGTAGCGGCGCTTGGGTTCGAAGAAGATCACCGGGTCCTGGCAGGCTGCGGCCTGCTGGATCATCCAGTAGGCGTCGTGCGCGTTGGACGGGGCCATGATGCGCAGGCCCGCGGTGTGCGCGAAGAGCGCCTCCGGGGATTCGGAGTGGTGCTCGATGGAGCCGATGCCACCGCCGTAGGGGATGCGGATGACCACCGGGGCGCCGAAGCGGCCCTCGGAGCGGGCGCGCATCTTGGCCAGCTGCGTGGTGATCTGGTTGAAGGCCGGAAAGACGAAGCCGTCGAACTGGATCTCGGCGATCGGCGAGTAGCCGCGGATCGCCATGCCGATGGACGTGCCGATGATTCCGGCCTCGCCCAGCGGGGAGTCGATCACGCGGTCGGCTCCATAGGTGTCGATCAGCCCGTCGGTGACGCGGTAGACCCCGCCCAGGCGTCCGATGTCCTCGCCGATGAGCAGGGACTTGGGATCATTGGCCAGGACTGCGTCGAGTCCGGCGGTGATGGCCTTGGCCAGGGTCATCGTGGTGGTGCTCATCGGGTGGCCCCTTCCTCGGTGGTGTCGGCGAATCCTGCCTCGTATTCCAGGTGCCACTTGAGCTCTTCCTGGATCAAGGGGTGCGCCTCGGCGTAGACATTGGCAAAGGACTGGGCGAGTGACGGATCGGGGAACGCCAAGGCTTCCTCGCGGACGCGGGTGGCCATCTCATCGCCGTCGACGGCAACCTGCTTGAAGAACACCTCGTCGGCGAGCTGGTTGTCCTTCAGGTGCTTTTCCAGGCGCAGCAGCGGGTCGCGTTCGAGCCAGGCTTCCTCGTCGGCGCTCATCCGGTACTTGGTCGGGTCATCCGCCGTGGTGTGTGCGCTCATGCGGTAGGTAACGGCCTCAATCAAGACCGGGCCCTCGCCGCGGCGGGCACGTTCCAGGGCCCAACGGGTCACGGCCAGGACGGCCAGGACGTCATTGCCGTCAACGCGGATCCCGGGGAACCCGTAGCCGGCGGCGCGCTCGGCCAGCGGAACCTTGGACTGCACGTGGAACGGGACGGAGATGGCCCACTGGTTGTTCTGGCAGAAGAAGACCACCGGCGAATTGAAGCTGGCGGCAAAGACCATGGATTCGTGGACCTCGCCCTCGGTGGAGGAGCCGTCCCCGAAGTACGCGACGACGGCGGTGCCGTCCTTCTCCAGGCGCTCGGCATCCCAGCCTGCCTGGTCGCGCTGCACTCCCATGGCGTAGCCGGTGGCATGCGGCATCTGGGCCGCGAGCACCATGGTGTACATGTGGAAGTTGTTTTCCCGCGGGTCCCACCCGCCATTGGAGATGCCGCGGAAGATCCGCAGCATCTGCGGAAAGTCGACGTTGCGGGTCAGCGCGACGCCGTGTTCGCGGTAGGTCGGGAAGATGTAGTCGTTGGGTCGGGTGGCCCGGCCCGAACCGATCTGAGCCGCTTCCTGCCCGCGAAGCGGAACCCACAGAGCCAGCTGGCCCTGGCGCTGCAGCGCGGTGGCTTCCTGGTCAAAACGGCGGGTAAGTGCCATGTCGCGGTAGAACCCACGCAACATTTCCGCGTCGATGTCCTGGATGTAACTGTCGTACTCGGCGTGCGATCGACGTTCCCCCTCGGGGGTAAGTAGCTGGATCAGCGCCTGCTCCGAGGGCTCGTGCACGGTGTTCGTCATACCGAGGGCGTCCTTACGTACATGAAATATGCCCCGCACGGAATAGATTCCGCATGGGGCATATAGCGGTTTTGTCTGTTCTAGCCTAGCGGTGGAAAGCCGCAAATCACGACTTATCCGTCCCTAGGAAAGCGTCGAGCCTTTTGGATAGTTCCGACAAAGCTCGAGGAAGCGGGTGTTGGCCTCGTCCTCGCCGATGCTCACCCGGACACCCTCGCTGGCGAACCCACGCACGGCCAAGGCTTGTTCGGAAGCCAGCTCGACGAATTCGGCGGTATCGGCCCCCAACGGCAGCCAAACGAAGTTGCCCTCGGCCGCCGGAATCTTCCATCTGAGCTCCTCGAGCCCGGCCACCACGCGGGTACGCTCATCGACAATCTTTTGTACCCTTTCCACAACCTTGTCGTAGTGGGCCAGCGAGGCCACGGCTGCATCCTCGGCAACGGACGAAACGGCGAACATCGTGGCGGCAACGCGGATGTTGTTGGTGACTTCCGGGTGCGATACCGAGTACCCCACGCGAAGGTTTGCCAGCCCGTGCGCCTTGGAGAAGGTTCGAAGCACCATCACGTTGGGGTGGTTGCGGTAGGTGTCGATCCCGTCGACGGCCTGGGGGTCGCGCACGAATTCCTGGTAGGCCTCGTCGATGACGATCAACACGTTGGAGGGAACCTTGGCGATGAAGGCTTCGACCTCGTCTCGTCTCAGTGCCGGACCGGTGGGATTGTTCGGGGTGCAGAGCAGGATCACCGAGGTGCGTTCGTTGACCGCTGCGGCCATGGCGTCCAGGTCGTGGCGCCCGTCCTCGAGCAGCGGAATCTGCACCGGCAGTGCACCGGAGGTTTCAACGACGATCGGGTAGGCCTCGAAGGAGCGCCAGGCGAAGATCACTTCGTCCTGGACCCCGTCGTCGTCCTGGCCCGCAAAGGTGGCCAGGATCTGGGTCAGGGCACCGAGCGATCCGGCGCCGGTAACGATGTCCTCGGCCGGGACCGAAAGGAATTCCGCCAGCGCGGAGCGCAGCTTGGTCGACAGCGGATCGGGGTAGCGATTGATATCGAGCTGGGCCCGAATCGCGTCCATGACCTCCGGGATCGGCGGCATCGGGGTTTCGTTCGAGGATAGCTTGTAGGCGTTCAGGCCCGGGATCTCCCGAGGCGGCTTGCCGGCAACGTACTTCGGCATCCGGCCGATGACGGTGCGGGGCTGGACCGGATCGAGGGGCGCTGGGTTTTCGGTGGTCATGCCCCAAAGCTTAGCCGTTGCGATGCCGGCAGGCGCCATGTGTTTCACTGACTTGGCTCCACTGAAAACGGCGGACCCACTGCGCCGGGACACAGAAAGGTATGCCAGTATTGGGTCCATGATTGCGTTCATCCTCCGGGTGGTGATCAACGCGCTGGCCCTTGCCGCCGCCGCGTGGGTCCTCCCCGGCATCACCGTCACCGCCGTTGAGTCCTCCGACGCGACCCTGGGCATTGTCCTGGCCTACCTCGTGGTCGGCCTGGTCTTCGGGTTGGTCAATGCCGTGGTCCGGCCGATCGTGAGCCTGTTGTCGATGCCGATCACGTGCCTGACCCTGGGCCTGTTTACCCTGGTCATCAATGCGGCCATGTTGATGCTGACGTCTTGGCTGACCCAGTACCTGCCCTTCGGGTTGCACGTTGACAAGTTCTTCTGGGATGCCATCCTCGGTGCCCTCATCATTTCCCTCGTTTCGGCCGTCATGGGCTGGATCGCACCGAAGCAGCGCTAGCACCACGCTGCTTCCCGGCGTCGCGCCGCGTTGCCGGGCCCTAGTGCGGCGGGGCGATCTCCTTCAGCCGATCCTGCTTTCGGTCCCTGCCGGGCAATTTCACCGCGGACCTGGGCCGGCGGGCCAATTGGAAGGACCGGACCCGGCCCCGGCCCGAACTGCCGAAAAGGGCGCCCAGCAGTCCCATCGATTCCACGACCCCGGGATCCGTAGCACTGCGCAGCTCCTTGGCGTGCGCCTCGTAGTTTTCGAGCTTGTGCGCCTCCCCGAATCCATCGTTTCCCAACTCCTTTGTTTCGTCGGGACCGTCGAAGACCACCGTCAGCCGGTTTCGCTCATCGGGATTCGGGCTGCCATCGGTGCCCGGCACCAGGTCATTCCTGTCCTCCAGATGCAACGCCTGGGTGTCCTTCGGGACCGGAATCCGTCCCGTCGGGGACCCGAAGGTTGAAAGCAGGGAGAAGCTGAAGAGAGTGTTGAGGTGATCGTCGTTGACGATGTTGGTCGCGTGGATTCCGCCCTGGCTGTAGCCACTCACCACCACGCGGTCGCCGTTGCGTGCCCCGGACTGCCTCAGCGCGTCCTCGATGGACGGGATCAGGTTTCGCGATTCATTGCCCATCCCCTCAACAAGGCCGAGGCCGTCCCAGGGATTGCCCAACTCCTGCCCGGAATCCGTTCCGTCGGGCCGGCAGACCCTGCTCTTGGCGCCCAGGGATGGATCGGACTGGGTCCCGGGAAGCGTCAACACGTACACGGGGCCTTCCGGCCGCTCGACCCGGGTGACCAGCAGGCTTCCCGGGGGCTCCTTTTCGGCCAGTTTCTGCAACCGCACGAGGGACTCCACGGATCCGTCGATATCCACGGTCTGGTCCCGTCCGCGGCCGAGCACTTCGATGGGCGACAGGTCAACGAGGTTTTGGTCCCGCAACAAGTCGGTGAGCCACCGGTAAAGCCGGTCGGGATAGGGAGTCTGGAACAGTCCGCCGTGCTCCTTGCCCCGCAGGAATCCCAGCGGCACCCCCATGAATCCCGGCAACTCGTTGAGCAGATCCTCGGTGGTCTGCGTACGCGGCCGTCCCTTGTTTCCCAACAGGTCCCAGAGCAGCGTCAGCGGCAGCCGGTCGACGCGTGACCTTGTCACCAGGCGCTGCGCCTCCGCCTCGGCCTGCTCATAACGGGCACGCGCCGTGACGACCTTCAGGGCAAGTATCCCGCTTTCGGCCGCACGCAGGTAGCACAGCGAGGTGGCCTCGCGGATGCCGTTCTCCACGTCGGTTGTTTGCCGGCGCAGTCCCGCGTTGCCGTGCGCCATCGTCACGGCGGGGAAATCCGGGGCCCGTGCCAGGAGACCGGCGGCCTCGATCAGGTGTTCCTTGGCGCTGCCCAGCATGGACCCGGTGCGTTCAAGCTCCGTGATGGAGTACCGAATCGATCCCGGTCCCCCGCGGACCTCGTATCCCATGGCGGCCTCCTTTCACCTACAGTGCCCCGAGCAGCCCTCGCGGCGGACCCCACGGTGCAACGACTGGACCCATCGGGCCCATCGTGGAGAGGATCACCGACTCCAGCTCGGCCAGGTCGGCGCGGGCGGCCCAGATTTCCCCGCGAGCCGCCTCCAATCTGGTGTCGAGGTCCGCGACCTTGCCGGCAAGCTCCGCCGCCCGGTCGCGAAACGCCCTGCCGGCAGGTGACTCCCATTCCAGGTTCAGCACCTGCCCAAGTTGTTCACGGGCCCGGTACACCGCGGCCTGGGCGGCAACCACCCGCATCAGCATTTCATCGGCAATTGCTTCCAACATGGTCTTTCCCACCACGTCCTTTCCGTATCCGCACCGGTTTCCCGGAACCGTCGTCCTGAAACCAACAGTGACAGCGGCCGGCCGCTCCGGCCGTCGGGAGGCCACTGCGTGTGGATAAGCATGAAGTGGGCGGCGTCACGCTCTGGGCGTGTGCGGGATGAATCGTGAAAGAATGGGCACCATGGCTGATTCCGCGCGCATTTCACTTGCATCCGAACCCCTCGCCCTTGGTGCCCTGGACGGTCGTTACCGTGCCGCCGTGGCCCCGCTGGTCGACCACCTTTCCGAGGCGGCCCTTAACCGGGACCGTGTCCACGTGGAGGTCGAATGGCTGATCCACCTGACGGACAACTCCGTGCTTCCGGGCACCTCCCCGCTCACCGAGGCCCAGCGCACCGCACTGCGCAAGATCGTCGCCGACTTCAACGCCGCCTCCGTTGCCGAACTGGCCGAGATCGAGGCCGTCACGGTGCACGACGTGAAGGCCGTGGAGTACTACATCGGCCGCCGACTGGGGAACATCGGCATCGAGGACCTCACCGCGCTGGTCCACTTCGGCTGCACCTCCGAGGACATCAACAACCTCTCCTACGCCCTGGGCATCAAGGACGCCGTCCTGAACGTCTGGCTGCCTGCGGCCCGCACGCTGGTCGCCCAGATCACCACGATGGCCGAGGATTCCCGCGACGTGCCGATGCTCTCGCGCACCCACGGACAGCCCGCCACCCCCACCACCCTGGGCAAGGAACTTGCCGTGCTGGCCTGGCGCCTGACCCGCCAGCTTGACCGCGTCGAAAAGACCGAGTTCCTGGGCAAGATCAACGGCGCCACCGGCACCTACGCCGCCCACTACGCCTCGGTCCCCTCCGCCGACTGGCAGGAAGTCTCGCGCTCCTTCGTCGAGGGCCTGGGATTGAGCTGGAACCCGCTGACCACCCAGATCGAGTCGCACGACTGGCAGGCCGAGCTGTATGCCGACGTGGCACGCTTCAACCGGATCCTGCACAACCTGTGCACCGACGTGTGGAGCTACATCTCCATCGGCTACTTCGCGCAGATCCCGGTTGCCGGTGCCACCGGCTCCTCGACCATGCCGCACAAGGTCAACCCGATCCGCTTCGAGAACGCCGAGGCGAACCTGGAGATCTCCAACGGCCTGCTCGATACCCTGGGCTCCACCCTGGTGACCAGCCGCTGGCAGCGCGACCTCACCGATTCCTCCTCGCAGCGCAACATCGGCACCGCCTTCGGCCACTCGCTGCTGGCAATCTCCAACGTCGCCAAGGGCCTTGACCGCCTTGACGTTGCCGAGGCCGTGCTGGCCAACGACCTGGAGCACAACTGGGAGGTGCTCGGCGAGGCCATCCAGATGGTCATGCGCGCCGAAGCCATCGCCGGGGTCGAGGGCATGGAAAACCCGTACGAGCGCCTCAAGGACCTGACCCGCGGCCAGCGCGTCGACGCGGCCCGCATGCAGGAGTTCGTCTCCTCGCTGGGACTCTCGGCCGAGGCCGAGGCACGCCTGCTGGCGCTGACCCCGGGGTCCTACAACGGCATCGCCTCGAAGCTGGTCGACCACCTCAAGAAGTAGCCCGCACAAGTGTTGGCGGGGTGCCGCATGGCACCCCAAGGCCGGTGGCCTGCCGGGATCCGCATGGATCCGGGCAGGCCACCGGCCTTTAACGCGGGATCCGGCGGGTGCCGGGCGGCATGGGTGCCCATGTTTCGGACAGGTTTCCGTTTCCTTCCCCTCCCAGGCTCCGCGGTGATCTACATGTTCGCTTCCCGCAACATCAAGTGCGGCCCGGCGAAACCTCCCTCGGGAATGCTTAAGGCATCAACCACCAGGGACGAGGGGACGATACGCCTTGAGCGCACAGCTAGAGCAGGAACAACATCGCACCGGAACGCCGACCACGCAGGTCCGTCTCGACATGGGGCCGGGACGCTGGGTACACAACTGGGACGCCGAAAACCCTGCATTCTGGGAAGGCATCGGCAAGAAAACCGCCCGCACCAACCTTTACTGGTCGATCTTCGCCGAATTCCTGGGCTTCGTGGTGTGGCAACTGTTTGCCGTCGTCGCCGTCTACCTGCCGGCCGCCGGATTCGACCTGGACAACGGCCAGCTCTTCTGGCTGATCTCGATGCCCAGCCTGGTCGGAGCCACGCTGCGGATCCCCTACACCTTCATGGTCGCCCGCTTCGGCGGACGCAACTGGACCATCGTCTCGGCGCTGCTGCTCTTGATTCCCGCCGGCGGCCTGGCCGTGGCCGTCTCCAACCCCGCAACGCCCTTCTGGATGCTGCTGACGCTGGCCGGGCTCGCCGGGTTCGGCGGCGGCAACTTCGCCTCCTCGATGGCCAACATCACCTACTTCTTCCCCGCATCGCAAAAGGGCTGGGCGCTGGGCCTGAACGCCGCCGGCGGGAACCTGGGCGCCGCGGTGGCCCAGCTGCTGGTGCCCATCGCCGTCACCGTCTTCGCCGCAGGCTCCCTGCAGCTGCCGCTGGCCGGACTGATCTGGATCCCGCTGATCCTGCTGGCCGCCTGGGGCGCCAAGCGCCACATGCACAACCTGTCCAACGCCCGCTCCGATGTTCGCGGCGCCCTGGCCTGCCTGAGGGAACCACACCTGTGGATCATTGCCGCCCTGTACATCGGAACCTTCGGATCCTTCATCGGGTTCTCCGCGGTCTTCCCCAAGCTGATCCGCGACACCTTCCCCGACTATTCCTCCTTCACCCTGGGAACCGCGGCGCTCTCGCTGGCCTTCCTCGGCCCGCTGGTCGGATCCCTCGCCCGGCCCGCCGGCGGCAGGCTCGCCGACAGGCACGGCGGCGCGCGCATCACCCTGGGCGCACTGGGCGTCATGGGCCTGGTGACCATGGCCGTGGTCCTCATCCTTCCCGCCGCGAACTTCTGGGTCTTCCTGGCCCTGTTCCTCATCCTCTTTGCCGCCAGCGGCATCGGCAACGGCTCGACCTACCGGATGATCCCCGTCGTCTTCGCGCTGCGCGCAGCGAACGGCACCGGCAACGTCTCGGCTGCCCGCAAGGGAGCCGCGGCCCTCGGGCTGATCTCGGCCATCGGTGCCTACGGCGGATTCCTGATCCCGCAGGCCCTTGGGCTCTCGCTGTCCAAGAGCGGCTCCTACAGCGCTGCCTTCGTCCTCTTCGTGGCGTTCTATGCGGCCCTGATGTTCCTGGTCTGGTTCTGCTACATCCGCCGCGGCACGGCCTTGGCCGGGCGGAGCATCTAAATGACAGCCACCGCCGTTGACCCCAAGACCACGCCCACGCACTGCCCCTATTGCGCCCTGCAATGCGGCATCAGCCTGGACCCGAGCCCGGGCGCCGAGGCGCGCGATCCGGTGCTGCTGGCCGGACGCGACTTCGAGACCAACGGCGGCGCCTTGTGCCGCAAGGGATACAGCGCGGGAAACCTGCTCAACCATCCCGAACGCCTGCGCACCCCGCTGCGCCGCCGGGAGGACGGCGGCTTCGAGCCGGTGGGCTGGGACGAGGCGCTGGACGAGCTGGCGCGGCGCGCTGCATCGATCCGCAAGGAGCACGGGGCCGATGCGGTGGCAGTCTTCGGCGCCGGCGGGCTGACCAATGAGAAGGCCTACCAGCTAGGCAAGTTCGCCAGGCTGGCCCTGGGCACCTCGCGCATCGACTACAACGGGCGCTTCTGCATGTCATCGGCCGCAGCCGCCGGCAACCGGGCCTTCGGCCTGGACCGGGGACTGCCCTTCCCGCTGGTGGACCTTGATGCCGCCTCGATGATCCTGATGCTGGGATCCAACGTGGCGGAAACCATGCCGCCGTTTGTGCGGCACCTGGAAAACGCCCGCACCTGCGGCGGGCTGATCGTGGTGGACCCCCGGCGCTCCCCCACGGCCGGGTTGTGCAGCGATGGCTCCGGCTGGCACCTGCAGCCCACCCCCGGCACGGACCTGGAGTTGCTACTGGGCCTGGCGCACGTGCTGCTGGCCGAGAACCTGGCAGACGACGACTACGTCGCGAAGCGCACCAACGGGCTGGCCGGGCTGCGCGCCTCGCTCGGCGCCTGGTGGCCCGAGCGCGTTGCCTCAACCACCGGCGTCCCGGCCGCCGAGATCCGGCGCACCGCCCGGGCCCTGGCCGCCGCAGCAGCAGCCGCCAGGGCCGGCGGCGGGGGCGTGTTTATCCTGACCGGGCGCGGGGTCGAACAGCACGCCAACGGCACCGACACCACCACCGCCGCCATCAACCTCGCCCTGCTGCTCGGGCTGCCCGGCACCACCGGCGGCGGTTTCGGCACCATCACCGGGCAGGGCAACGGCCAGGGCGGGCGCGAGCACGGGCAGAAGTCCGACCAGCTGCCCGGCTACCGCAAGATCACCGATCCCGCCCACCGGGCGCACGTAGCCAAGGTGTGGGGCGTGGACCCCGGAATGATTCCCGGCCCCGGCATCCCCGCCACCGAGCTTTTGCACACCCTGGGCACCGAATCCGGGTCCCGCATGCTGATGGTCCACGGGTCCAACCCCGTCATCTCCTCCCCGGATGCCTCCAAGGTCCTGGCCGGGCTGCGCCGCCTGGACTTCCTGGTGGTCTGCGACTTCTTTCTCTCCGAGACCGCCGCCGAGGCGGACCTGGTGCTTCCGGTCTTGCAGTGGGCCGAGGAGGAAGGCACCATGACCAATCTGGAGGGCAGGGTGCTGCGCCGGCGCAAGGCCCTGGAGGCACCGGAGGGGGCACGCGGCGAATTGTGGATCATGGCCGAACTCGCCAAGCGGCTGGACTCCCCCGGAACGTTCTCGGCCGACGCCCGCGAGGTGTTCGAGGAGCTGCGCCTGGCCTCGGCCGGCGGGCTGGCCGACTACTCGGGCATCGACTGGGAGGACCTTGACGCCGGGGCGGCCGTGTACTGGCCCTGCTCCACCGAACACCCGGTGTCGCGGGTGCCGGGGCGGCGCTCGGGCACGCCCCGGCTCTTCCTGGACGGCTTCGCGCACCCCGATGCGCGGGCGCGGCTCATCCCGGTGTACCCGGATGCCGGCGGCGAGGCACTGCACGGCGAGGGGCAGCTGGCGCTTCTCACCGGGCGCCTGCTGGAGCACTACCAATCCGGGACGCAAACCCGCCGGGTCCCCGAGCTGGCCGGCGCCGCCCCCGAGGCACGCCTGGAAATCCACCCCGGAACGGCGCTTGCCCACGGCATCGCGGAGGGCCAACGCGTCGCGGTGCGCAACGGGCGCGGCGAAGTCGTGGCCCGAGCCAGTCTCACCACCGCGGTGCGCCTTGACGCAGTGTTCCTGCCCTTCCACTTTGCCGGGACCCAGAACGCCAACCTGCTCACCGGATCCCGGGTGGACCCGGTCAGCTCCATGCCCGAATTCAAGAACGCACCGGTGTCCCTGCACCCCTTGGGAGATGAATCATGAGTGAGACGATCCGCGAACGCATCCTCGTCATCGGCTTCGGCCCGGTCGCCGCCTCGCTGCTGGAGGGCCTGCTTCCGGGCCTCGCCGCGGGGCTGTTCACCCTCGATGTCGTTTCCGCCGAGGAACACGCAGCCTACAACCGCGTGTTGCTGGCCGAGGTGGCCAGCGGCGCGACCTCCCCGGAGCATCTGGCCATGATCGATCCGCATCGCCTGGTGGCGGCGGGCGTCGGGCTGCACCTGGGGGAAACCGTGACGCGGGTGGACCGCTCGCGGCGCCAGGTGCGCCTGGGGTCGGGCCGCGTGCTGGGCTATGACAGGTTGGTGTTCGCCACCGGCGCCCGCCCGGTGGTCCCGACGCTGAACGGGCTGGACTTCGCCCCGCATGCGGAGGCAAACCTGCCTGCCGGAGTCATGGCGCTGCGCACCCTCGAGGATGCGGCGGCGCTGAACCGGGTACTGGAATCCGGCGGTCGGGTGCTGGTGCTCGGCGGCGGCATCCTGGGCATCGAGGCTGCGCTGGCCATGGCCGAGGCCGGGCACCGACCCGTGCTGGTGCACCACGGTCCCGCCCCGCTGGGTCGTTCCGTGGACGCAGATGGCGGAATGCTGCTGGCACGGTCCCTGCGCGCCGCGGGCGTCGAGGTCGTTTCCGGGGTCAGGGCCACCGCCGTGCGGCGGGACGCCCACGGGTTCACCGCGCTGGCGACCGAAGACCACGGGGAGATCACCGGGGATGCCCTGTTGCTCTCCTGCGGGGTCCGGGCACGCACCGAACTGGCCGCAGGGTGCGGGTTGAAAGTGGGCAAGGGCATCCAAACCAATGAATACCTGGTGGCCGACACCGAGAACCGGGTCTTCGCGCTGGGAGATTGCGCCGAGGTGGCAGGGACGGCGCCGGCCGGGCTCTTGGCCCCGGGCTGGGCGCAGGCCGCATGGCTGGCCGACTTCCTGCTCACGCACCGGGCCCCGGCCCCGGACACGGCGAGCGGGCCGCTGGATGCCCCGACCGCCGCCCCGCGCCACGAGACCTCCAACGTGTTGATGCTCAAGGGCCAGGGGCTGGAGCTGGTCGTTGCCGGAAACGTGACGGCAGGCCCGTGGGACGAGGGCAGGGCGCGGGTGAGCGTGTTTGCCGATCCGACGGCGGGCCAGTACCTGAAGCTTGTCACCGAGCGGGAGGTGCTGACCGGCTTCCTGGCGATCGGGTTGCCGCGCACCGGCGCCGAGTTGGTGCTGGCCTTTGAGCGGGGCAGCACGCTGCCCCGGGACCGTTCCACGCTGCTGCGGCTCGATGACCCGGGCCTGCCCGAGTCGCTCGTCGCGGCAGGCGCCGATGACCAGTTGTGCCGCTGCACCGGAGCCACCCATGGCCAGGTGGCAGAAGCCGTTCAGGAAGGTTGCACCACCGTGGCCGAGATCGGTGCCGCCTGCCGGGCCGGCACCGGCTGCGGCGGGTGCCGCGCGACGATCGAGGCCATGCTTCGGGTTTCGGTCCCGGCCTAGGCGTGGATGCCGGTGTCGACCTGCTTCCGGTCTCCGCCGGGTGGCGGCATGCAACCCGACCGCCGTGGAGAACCCACGGCGGACATTGGCGCCGGCACCTCGCACCCCCAGCGACAAGGCGCCGGCGTCAATGTTTCCCCCTAGTCGCCGGAAACCCGGATGTCCGGTTCCGGCACTCTCAGCCCTGCGCGATTTCCTGGGTGATCCAGAACTCCGCGCCGGTGGGATCCTTCAACGCGGCATTGCGCCCAAAGGGCGTGTCCTCCGCGGGCTGGACGACAGCGCCGCCCAGTGCCAGCGTCTTTTCGATGACCGCGTCGGCGTCCTCGACCGAGAAGTAGACGTGCCAGCTGGCCGGTGCGCCCTCCGGCAGGAACGAACTGGCGTCCATGATCCCGGCCTTGGAGTCGTCCCCGGCCCCCAGCGTGGTGTAGCGGAACTCGTCGGTGTCCCCGACCACGGCGGTCTCCCAGCCGAAGACGTCCTCGTAAAACTTCACTGTCGGGGCGAAGTCCCGGGTAAAGAGTTCGTGCCAGGCCGGTGCGCCGTTTTCGGCCGCCACCTCGTATCCGGTGTGACCGCCAAACTCCCAGATTCCCACGGCAGCTCCACCGGCGTCACCGAACATCGCCATCTTGCCCTGCTCCGGTACCTCCATCGGCGGCATGTACACCTGGCCTCCGTGCTCGGTCGCGGACTTGGCCGCCGCGTCAATGTCATCCACGCGAAGGTACGTGGTCCACACGTCCGGGGAACCGGAGGTGCCGTCGTTGTGCATGATCCCGGCAACCATCTTCCCGTCCTTCGACGCGGTGATATAGCCGCCGTATTTCTCCTGGTCCCCTGCCTCGTAGGTCCAGCCAAAGAGCGTGTTGTAGAAATCCTGTGATTTCTGGGGATCCGAGGTCAGCAGGTCGATCCAGCAGGGCGATCCAACGGTCAGGTCTGGCTTGGGCATGGCGTCTCCAACTATCGAACGTATTGTGTGAAGGTGGGTTCAGGCGCGAGTCTATGCCCGTGGACGCGGCACATCAATGGCCCGGGGCCCGATACCCGGCAGTAGCCCGTGCTTTGCCCGCACCCTGCTGCCCGCCGGCCCACACCCGCCGCCGCCATCGCGTGCCGGACAGCCAGATCCACCAAAGTTACGCCAAGGCGTACATTGATCTACGTCATGCCGTACTATGAATTACGCGCTTCTTTCACCGCTCGACACACCGCACCGCATAGGACCTCAATGACGAATCCTTCCCGCGCCCGCGCCTCCTCCTGGCGCCGCCGCCTCTCGGCCACCCTGGCCTGCATCGCGCTGGCCGCCACGCTTGCCGGGTGCGATTCCCCCGGGGCCGTCTCCGGCCAGGGTCCCACCGACCGCCCGGTCGTGCTGACCACCTTCACCGTGCTGGCCGACATTGCCCAAAACGTTGCGGGCGACAAGATCGCCGTCGAATCCATCACCAAGGCCGGTGCCGAGATCCACGGCTACGAGCCCACGCCCCAGGACATCGCCAAGGCCTCGCGCGCGCAGCTCATCCTCGACAACGGGCTGAACCTCGAGGCCTGGTTCGAGCAGTTCATCACCGAGCTCGACGTGCCGCACGTGGTGGTCAGCGAGGGCATCGAGGTCATCGACATCTCCGAGGACGCCTACACCGGGCTGCCGAACCCGCACGCCTGGATGAGCCCGGTCAACGTGCAGCGCTACGTGGCCAACATCCGCGACGCCTTGATCGAGCTCGATCCGGAAAACGGCGCGTACTACACCGAGAACGCCCGCGCCTACACCGCCGAGCTGGAAACGCTGGAGAAGAACCTCATCGACGGGCTCTCCGGGCTCAAGGAGAACGAGCGGGCGCTGGTGACCTGCGAGGGGGCCTTCTCCTACCTGGCCCGCGACGCCGGCCTGACCGAAAAGTACATCTGGGCAGTGAACGCCGAGCAGCAGGCCACCCCGCGGCAGATCGCCTCGGCCATCGAATTCGTCAAGGAGAACGAGGTGCCGGCGGTGTTCTGCGAATCCACCGTCTCCGACGCCCCGATGCAGCAGGTCGTGCAGGGCTCCGGCACCAGCTACGGAGGCACCCTGTTCGTCGACTCCCTCTCCGAGGCCGACGGCCCGGTCCCCACCTACCTGGACCTCATCCGGCACGACACCGACGTGATCCTCGAGGCACTGACCGGGGAGAAGCCGTGAGCACCCCTGCGGTCACCGTCACCGACCTCACCGTTAGCTACGGGGATGTCCTGGCCCTGAAATCGGCCTCCCTCCAGTTGAACAACTCGCGCATCTGCGGCCTGGTGGGCATGAACGGGTCGGGGAAATCGACGCTCTTCAAGGCCATCATGGGCCTGGTCAAGCCCGATTCCGGAACCGTGCGCATCAACGGCGGCACCCCTGCCCAGGCCCGCAAGTCGGCGGCCATCGGCTATGTGCCGCAGAGCGAGGACGTCGACTGGGCGTTCCCGGTCTCGGTGCACGACGTGGTCATGATGGGCCGCTACGGCCACATGGGATTCACCCGCCGCCCCTCCAAGGCCGACAAGCTGGCGGTGGACGAGGCGCTGGAACGCGTGGAACTCACCGACTACGCACGCCGGCAGATCGGGCAGCTCTCCGGGGGCCAGAAGAAGCGGGCCTTCGTGGCCCGCGGCATCGCCCAGGACGCCACGATCCTGCTGCTCGACGAGCCGTTCGCGGGCGTCGACAAGAGATCCGAGGCCACCATCACCCGGTTGCTGCGCGAGCAGGCCGCCGCCGGGGCCGCGATCCTGGTCTCGACCCACGACCTGCACGCCCTGCCGAACCTGGCCGACGAGGCGGTGCTGCTGATGCAGAAGGTGCTCATGCACGGGGACCCGGAGACGGTGCTGCGCCCCGAGAACCTGGCCCTGGCCTTCGGCCTGGACGTCCTGGGCCGGGGGGATGCGGCATGAACCCCATCGACCTGCTCCTCGAGCCGCTGGGATATGGATTCATGATCAACGCGCTGGCCACCGCGGTGACCGCGGCCGCCGTCTGCGCGGTGCTCTCCTGCTGGCTGGTGCTCATCGGCTGGTCGCTGATGGGGGACGCGGTCTCCCACGCGGTGCTCCCGGGAGTCGTGCTGGCCTACGTGTTCTCGGTGCCCTTTGCGATCGGCGCGCTGCTCTTCGGCTTCCTGGCCGTGGCGCTGATCGGGGCGGTGCGCGACACCAGCCGCATCAAGGAGGACGCGGCCATCGGCATCGTCTTCTCCACGCTCTTTGCCCTGGGCCTGGTGCTGATCTCGGTCACCCCGTCGCAGACCGACCTGGGCCACATCATCTTCGGGAACCTCTTGGGGGTCTCCAAGCCCGAGCTCATCCAGATCGTCATCCTGGGCGTGCTGGCCCTGGGCGCCCTGCTGCTCAAGCGCAAGGACTTCACACTCTTTGCCTTCGACTCCACCCACGCGCACGCCATCGGGCTGAACCCGCGGCTGCTCGGGGCGGCGCTGCTGGGCCTGCTGGCGCTGACTTCCGTGGTGGCGCTGCAGGCGGTGGGCGTGATCCTGGTGGTGGCGATGCTGATCATCCCCGGCGCCACCGCGCACCTGCTCACCGACAGGTTCGGGCGGATGCTGGTCATCGCCCCGGCGATCTCGGTGGCCTGCGCGGTCATCGGGCTGTACGTCAGCTACTACCTGGACACCGCCTCGGGCGGGATGGTCGTGCTGACGCAGGGGGCGGTGTTCGCCCTGGTCTACCTCTTCAGCCCCGGCCAGGGGCTGCTGGGTCGCCGCCTCGCTGCCTCGGTGCGCCGGGCGCGTGCCGGTCGCGGAGCCCCCGTGCTCCGGCGGGCCGGCGGGGAGCGCTAGGAAGCATCCCCGCCCCGGTCCCGGATACGCCTGATGCCGATGTTTCGCTTCGAAACATCGGCATCAGGCGTTGGTGCTGCGGGGTGTTCCCTACTCCGCCAGGGCGTGCGGTTCGGCCTTGCCGCCGGCCGCGGTCTCGACCGTCTCGTCGGCAGGATCCTGTGCCTGCGCGCCGAGGTGGCCGCGGGTGAGCTTGTTCATGATCAGCGCGATGGCGCCGTCGCCGGTCACGTTGGTGGCCGTGCCGAAGCTGTCAAGGGCGATGTAGGCGGCGAACATGAGGCCCACCTCGACCTCGCCGAAGCCGAGCATCTGCGCCAGCAGGCCGGCCGCGGCGGCGATCGCGCCGCCCGGTACGCCGGGGGCCGCGATCATCATGACGCCGAGCATCAGGATGAACGGGAAGTACGCCCCGAACGATACATCGCCGCCGGAGAGCAGCAGAACCGCAATGGAGAAGCAGGTGATCTTGACCATGGAGCCAGAGAGATGGATCGTCGCGCACAGCGGCACCACGAAGCCCGCAACCGAGTCGGAGACGCCGTTCTTCTTGGTCGAGGCGAGCGTGACGGGAATCGTCGCGGCGGAGGACGAGGTGCCCAGCGCGGTGAAGTAGGCATCGCGCATCCGCCACAATGCCTTGAGCGGATTTTGCCCGGTCATCGAGCCGGCCACCGAGTACTGCACCAACAGCACGACGAGCGTCAGGGCGAAGGACACCAGGGCCACGAGCAGGAACTTGGTCACGACCGTGACGGCCGCGCCACTCGCGGCGAGGTCCATGAAGATGCCGAAGATGAACAGCGGCAGCGCCGGCACGATGATGCGCCGGATCACGGATTCGATGATCGTGCGGAACTCGACGGCCCCGCGGAAGATCACTCTGGAGTGGAAGGCAGTGAGGCCTACCCCGATCACGAAGGCGAGCACGAGGGCGCTCATGACGCCGATCACCGGCTCCAGCACGATCTCGGTTGCCGAGTCGCCTGCGCTTCCCACCACGGTCAGGTACGGGGTGAAGCCCGAGCCGCCTTCCTCGCCGAGCTCCTCAAGCCCTCCTCCTGAAAGCGTCGGGGTGAACAGCCACCGGCTCACGAAGTAGGCGAGCAGTCCCGCCAGGATCGTGGAGCCGTACGCGATCAGGGCAGTGATCCCGAGCCATTTTCCGGCACCCTTGCCGAGCTCGGCGATGGCGGGCATGACGAGGCCCAGGATGATCAGCGGCACGATGAAGCCAAGGAACCCCGAGAAGATCGAGTTGTAGGTCAGGAACGCCCCGCCGAGCCACGCGGGCATCACCGGGCCGGTCAGGATGCCCAGGACGATGGCCAGGAGAATCCAGCCAAGCAGGGGTATCGATTTCAGCAGCTTCATGGGGGTCCTCAGGTCGACGGGATCGGTGCGATCGGGCACGGGCACGCTGGTTGTGGCGCAGCCCACGCCTCAGCCATAGTAGACGGTGCGCGCCGTTCTCCGAAATCAGGGCAAGCGCCAGCCACGGCCCCCCGCATTGGGCGCGCGGACCGGTGGCCGGCGGCCTCCGGCCGGTGACTTGGCCCGACCCGTTTCGGCGCTAGCCGAGGGAGACGTGCAGGGCCGCCGTGGCCTGCCGGCCCAGGCTGATGGTGCCGGGGACCCCGGTGACGGACAGCAGCACCGCGTCGGAGAACGGGGCCGCCTCGGTGATGACCAGGCCCGCACCCGGCACGACGCCCTGCGCACTGAGGTACTGCAGCAGTGCCGGGTCCTCGTCGTTGATCCGCTCCACGGTCACCGGCACCCCGGGTTCCACGGTGCTCAGCAGCACCGCGTCGGGCAGCGTCAGCACGCCCTCGGCGCTCGGGATCGGGTCCCCGTGCGGGTCCCGGTCGGGGTGTCCCAGGAAGGCGTCGAGGCGCTCGACCATGAAGTCGCTCATCGCGTGCTCGAGGTTTTCGGCCTCGTCGTGGACCTGGTCCCAGTCATAGGACAGGGTCTGGACCAGGAAGGTTTCCAGCAGCCGGTGCCGGCGCACCATGTCCAGGGCATACTTGCGGCCCAGCGCTGTCAGCTCGACGGCGCCGTAGCGCGCGTGGCTGACCAGCCCCTGCGCGGTCAGCTTGCGCACCGCGTCGGAGACCGAGGAAACCCTGAGCCCGGATTTCTGGGCAATGTCCGTTGCGGTGACGGGGTCGTCCGACCATTCGGACAGACCCCAGATGACCTTCAGATAGTTTTGCGTGCTGATGGAAAGTTCCGAAACCGACATGTCTACGAGTCTACAGAGGACGCCCGCACGGGGGTTTCCCCCGCGGGTGTGACATCGGCTAGATCCAGCCCTGTTCGCTGGCCAGGTGCGCGGCCTCGATGCGGTTGGCGGCCCCGGTCTTGCCGATGGCGCTGGAGAGGTGGTTGCGCACGGTGCCGGCACCCAGGTGAAGCGCCGCGGCGATCTGCGCCACCGGCGTTCCGGACCGGGCCAGGGCCAGGACCTCGCGCTCGCGCTCGGTCAGCGGGTTGGCCCCGTGCAGCAGCGACCGGGCCGCCAGCGACGGGTCAACCACCCGGTGACCGGAATGCACGCGGCGCACCGCCGCGGCGAGCTCGGCCGACGGGGTGTCCTTGACCAGGAAGCCGCTGGCACCGGCCTCGAGGGCGGCACGCAGGTATCCGGGACGGTCGAAGGTCGTCACCATCAGCACCTTGCACCGCGGCAGCCGCGCCCGCAGCAGGCCGGCGGCCACGAGCCCGTCCACCACGGGCATCTGGATATCCAGCAGGGCAACGTCCACCCGATGTTCCTCGGCGAGCGCCACCACTTGCGCGCCGTCCCCGGCCTGGGCCACGACCTCGATGTCGGGTTCGAGGTTGAGCAGGGCGGCAAGCGCCCCGCGCACCAGTGCCTGGTCATCCGCCAGCAACACCCGGATGGGGGCGGCTCCGGCCGGTTCCGGAGCGCTCATGCCCAGCTCACCGCGACCCTGGTTCCCCCGTGTGCCGATGCCCCGATCTCGCAGTGCGCCCCGGCCAGCCGCGCCCGCTCCCGCATCCCGCGGATGCCGTGTCCCTCGGCGCTTCCCGCCAGTGAATCCCCGTCGTCCTCGATGCCCAGCACCCCCGGGGCGATGTGGATCCAGCAGGTGGTGGCGTGCGCGTGGCGCAGCACGTTGGTGGCTGCCTCGCGCAGGATCCAGGACAGGGCGGTGGAACGAACCGGGTCGATCTCCTGCGCGTTGCCGGTCAGCACCGCCCTGATCCGCGCGTCGTCGAGGGCTGCACGAACGGAGGCGAGTTCCTGTGCCAGGCTGGTGCGGCGCAGACCGCCGACAGTGGCGCGGATGGACTCCAGCGCCTCGGTGTTCAGCGCGCGGATCTGCCGCAGCTCGGCGCGGGCCGCCTCCATGTCGGAATCCAGCAGCCGCTCGGCGAGCTCGGCCTTCAGCCCGATCGCGGTGAGCGAGTGGCCCAGCACGTCGTGCACGTCCCGGGCCATCCGCTCCTGTTCGGCCAACAGGGCGTAGTCAAGGCGCAAGTCGTCGTCCGCGATGCTGCGCCGGATCAGCGTGGTGTTGACCGCGTTGACGACGATGAGCACCACCAGCAGACCGAGCAGGAAGACGTAGTCGCCCAGCCCGGCGGGAATGGCGACCGAGAGGGCGGCGGCAAGCACCGCGGCGTTGACGATCCACATGCTGCGCACAGAGAGCAGGTAGGCGGCGAAGCTGATCAGGAACGGGCCGAAGCTGATGGCATCGGCCCCGAGGAGCGGAAGGGTGGCAGCGGTGATCGCCAACAGGGCACCGAAGGGGATCCAGGCGCGGGCGTGGCCGCTGACGCTGACCCCGAGCTCCGAGCTGTAGGTGAAAAAGCCCCACAGGTAAACGGCGGCGAAGGCCGCCACCAACCCGTAGCCAACCACGCGCGCCGGCAGCGGGAGCGTGGACTCGGCGATGGAAAGGACCGGGAAGATGAGGAAGACGACCCAGACCGCTGCCAGCAGCCAGCCGAAGCGGGACCAGAAGGCGTCCGGCTCCCCGGGATCCGCGCTCACCGCCGCGCCCGGGACCGGCGAACCGCCCAGAGGGCGAACAGCGCGAAGAGAAGGGTCCATGCCACTAGGTTAGCGACAAGCAGGCCCGGCGAATCCGTGCCAGCCCCCTCGCCGGCGCCGAATCCCTCGGTCAACGGGTAGCGCACCAGCCCCGCGTAGCCGTACATGGGGGTGAAGCGGGCGATCTCCAGCATGGTCCCGCTCAGCGGCATGAAGACGTTGCCGAAGAAGGCGAAGAACACCATGCCGCCGCTTGCCACCCCCAGCGCAGTCTCCGACTTGAAGGCCATGCCGATGCCCATCCCGTAGAGGGCGAAGATCCCGCATCCGAGCACGGTTAGCAGGAAGCTGGCGGTCCAGACCCAGGGTGCATCGGCCCGCGCACCGGTGCCCGCCCCGACGGCGAAGACCAACCCGGCACAGCCGGTGGCAACGATCATGGCCACGGCGAGCTTGGAGGCGACGAAACCCGAGGGTTTGATGCGTGTCAGGGCGATCTGTCGCCCCCATCCCAGCATTGCCTCGGTGGAGGCCGTCCCGGCAATCGAGGTGGTGGCAAGCGCCGCGCCGTAGGCCGCCATCGAGGACATGACGTAGAACTTCACGTTCCCGTTGCCGGCGGGTTCCCCGCCGCCGCCGAACATGTTCCCGAAGAGCAGGTACATGACCACGGGCATCAGCACCGTGAACATCAGGTTCCCGACGTCCCGGGATTGGCGGAAAAGTTCGATGCGTACATAGGTCGGGTTCATGAGTCTTCTCCGGTCAGTGCCATGAAGGCCGCCTCGAGGGTCGGGGAGGTGATTTCCAGGTCGGTGGCGCCCAGCTCGTTCAGCAGCATCCGCGCCGCCGCGTCGGAATCGGGGCCGGTCACCGTGACCCGGTTCCCGTTCAGCTGCACCGCGGCGACACGCTCGAGGGCCTGCAGGGCAGCCACCGCGGGTTCCGTGGGACGACCTCTCGGCAGCGTTGCGCCGACCACGCGTCCCCCGGTCATCTCGCGCAGCTGCGCGGTGGGACCGTCGGCCAGCACCCGCCCGGCCCCGATGAGCACGGTGCGTTCGGCGAAGTCCTGGGCCTCTTCCAGGTAGTGGGTGGCGAACAGGACGGTGCGCCCGGCCAGTGCGTCCTGGCGCATGGTGTCCCAGAAGGAGCGGCGCGCCGAGACATCCATCCCCGCGGTGGGCTCGTCGAGGATCAGCAGGCGCGGATCCGGCAGCAGGGCCAGGGCGAACTTGAGCCGCTGCTGCTCGCCGCCCGAGCACTTGGAGACCTTGCGCTTGGCCAGGGAGAGGATGTCGGTGCGCTCCATGACGGTGTCGATGCGGTCCCTTGCCCCGTGCAGCGCGGCGATCGCGGTGACGGTCTCGCGCACCGTGAGGTCGCGCAGCAGCCCGCCGGTCTGCAGGACCGCCGAGATCTCTCCCGCCTCGATGGCCTCGCGCGGGGCCTTGCCGAACACGGAGATGGTGCCCGAGGTGGGCGCGGTCAGTCCGAGCATCATGTCGATGGTGGTGGTCTTGCCTGCGCCGTTCGGGCCCAGGAACGCCACGATCTCACCGGTGCCCACGCGCAGGTCGATTCCCGCGACGGCCTCGAACCTGCCCTCGTGGGTGTGGAAGGACTTGCGCACGCCCTGCAGTTCCAGGGCCGTGGCGTGGGGCTGCGCCGCCCCTGACGATGCCGATTGCCGTGCGGTCGTGGTTTTCATGTTCCAAGTCTGCTCGGCGCGCGCCGGGGGCAGAAGTGCAAAATGTCATGCCTTGGAATGACGGTTGCCCTGGCCCGGACGGCTTGCGCCGCATGGCGCGCGAAAGGCCCGGTCGCTGACCGGGCCTTTCACATTCCCTGATGGTGGGTCGTGCCGCCGCGAGCGGCGGGGATTACGCCTTGGCGGCGGTCCCTGCCGTGTCCTCGACGTAGCGTCCGGTGCGGGCCATCATCATTCCTCCCAGGGCCATCGGGATGAACGTTGCCACGTACACCCACAGCGGGACGGTCCAGCCGCCGGTGGTGGAGAACAGCCAGCCGCCCAGCAACGGGCCGAGGGTGCCGAAGAGGTAGCCGACGCCCATGGCGAAGCCCGCCATGGCCGCGGACCCCGCCGTGGTGCGGCTGCGCAGGTTGAACATCGCGATGGCCAGCGGGAAGGCGCCTCCCGCCAGGCCTGCCACCAGTGCGGCGAGCCAGAGCGGGCCGATGCCCAGGACCATGAGCAGGTAGCCCAGCGGGCCGGCCGCGGCCAGGACGACCGCGAGGATCGCGGGGTTGCGCATCTTGTTGGCGATCAGCGGGGTGATCACGGCCATCGGCAGGGTCATGAACGTGTAGATGGAGAACGCGGTCGCTGCCGCTCCCTTGTCCAGCCCGAAGCCCTGCTGCATGATCGTGGGCAGCCAGGCCAGCATGGCGTAGATGTTCAGCGACGCCATCGCGTAGAACAGCGCGGTGCCGACCGCGACGGGGCTGGCGACCAGCCGGCCCAGTGAAAGGTTCGATCCGGCCGCGGCGCCTGCCGTGGCGGCCTGGGCGGCGGGAGCACCGCTGCGGCGCTCCTTGAGCAGCACCAGCGTCCAGGGCAGGACGGCCACCAGTGAGAGCACGCCCCAGGAGGCGAGCGAGAGCTGCCAGCCGCCGGCATTGGCCAGCGGCAGCGCCGTCATGGCAGGCAGCGTCGCCCCGGCCTGCATGAGCAGGGCAAACACGGTGACCATGGAGGCCTGGCGGTCGGGGAAGTGCTTCTTGACCAACGGGGCACCCGCCACGTTGCCGAAGCCCATGCCCAGCAGGGCAACGAACGTCAGCGCCATGAACATCGCGGGGCTGTCGCTGAAGGGACGCACCAGCGTTCCGGCGGCGGCCAGGATCACGGCAACCAGGGCGGTTGCCTCGAGCCCGATCCTGCGCACGATGACCGGGGCCAGGAAGCCGCCGATGCCGAAGCTCAGCGTGGGAAGCATGCCGATGAAGGTGGCGCCGGCGGTGCCGATGCCCAGTTCGCCGGTGACGGTGGTCAGCAGCGGCGAGAGCCCGGTGACCGCGTAGCGCAGGCCGATGCCCAAGAGGAGCAGGCCAACGATGATAGGGATGCGGCCCCTCCAGAGGCCGACGCGGGGGTTGCCCGCGTCGGCCTGTGTCAGGTTTCCGCCGGAAGTGTAACTCGTGGTGGACATGTCCGGTCTTCGATTCAGCTAGGGGTTTCGCTTTTTAGGTGTGCTTCGAGTCGCCGTCGATCGGGAACATCTGTCCCGAGATGGTGCGGGCGTGTGGGCCGGCCAGGAAAAGGGCCAGTTGGGCGATGTCGTTGGGGTCGATGAACTTGCGGATCGACTGGTTGTCCAGCGCCTTGTTGGTTTCTTCCTCGATGGTGGTGCCGTTGACCTCGGCGCGACCGGCCAGCACGCTGCCCATGCGCGGGCCGTCGACGGCACCGGGGTGGATGGTGTTGGCGGTGATGCCGTCTTCACCCAGTTCCAGGGCGAGCGTCTTGGTGAAGCCGACGAGTCCCCACTTGGTGGTGGAATAGGCGATGCGGTTCGGGTAGCCGAAGCGGCCAGCGAGCGAGGACATCACGAGGATGGATCCCGCGTCCGATTCCTTCAGCAGCGGGATGGCGCGCTGGGTGACCATGAGGGTGCCGGTGAGGTTGATGTTCACGACCGCGGCCCAGGTGTCGACGGGGTAGTCGGAGGCGGGTGCGGTGGCACCGGCGATGCCGGCGTTGTTGATCAGCACGTCCAGTCCGCCGAGCTGTTCCTCAACGTCCTTGAAGAGCACATCAAGATCCTCGGACTTGCTGATGTCGCCCACCGATCCGGTGATGTTTTCGTTTTCCGCGACGATGGCCGCGACGGCCTCGGCGTTGACGTCGGCGATGTGGACGCGGGCACCGTTGGCAACGAATGCCTTGGCGATGGCCAGTCCGATTCCGCCGGCTCCGGCGGTGATGAGTACACGCTGTGACATGATTTCGACTCCTTCTACACGACGCCGTGGTTCCCACGGCTTCGGTTCGCATTCCTATGTACGGTGAGGGCCGGGACTCTCGGGCCAGGTGGTCCGGCGGGTGACGGTCCGTGCTTGTTTGCTTCTCACGGTGCGGAAAGGAATTCCGCTTCCGGTGTTGATGCATTTCATACAGTAGGCTCGCCCGAACCGAGCGTCAACGGCGCTGATCACACCGATATTACGGTTTTCCCACTGCCGGAATGTCGAGTTCTCACCCTCGTAGAAATTATATGCAAATACATGCAATCAGGGATTCTGGTCGGGAATTCTCGTCAACTTTTCCGTCCAGAGGAAAGCCGAACACAACATTCCCTTGGTCACACGGATCGCGGATCGATGCCCTGCCAGGGACGCTCCGGCCTCAGAGCGCGCGCGTCAGATCCGCGATGCGACGACCGGTCTCTTCCGCCGCCTGGACGAGGGCATCGACGTAGCCCTTGAGCTCGTCCCGATGGAAGCGGGCAGTGGGCAGAACAGTCGTAAAGGCCCCGAGTGGCTGTCCTGTCGTGGGGATCGCAACACCCACTCCGCAGATGCCCGGCGACGTTTCCTCCAGATTCACCCCGTAGCCGTTGCGGCGAACCACGGCCAGATGCCGCTTCAACGTTGCGAGCGATCCGCCTTCCGCCCCGGCCCGCTCATCCAGCGGCACCGGAGCCCCCGAAGCGGATGCAACGGCGGCCAGGTCGTCATTTCGCAGTTGCGCCAGCATGGCCTTGCCCCCGGCCGATTCAAATGCCGGCAGCTTGTCGCCGATGCGAATCACCACCCGCAGGTTTTGCTCCATTTCATCTATGCCGTCCAGGAAACGAACTGAACCCATTTCCAGCACCATGAAGCCCACACTTTCATGGAGCCGGACATGGAGCCGCTCAAGCGCAGGGCGAGCCAGGTCGCGCAGTGAACTTCGGGCTATGGCCCCGACCGCCTGGGCGGCAAGAACAGGTCCCGCAACATAGCGCCGCTCCCGGTCCTGACTCGCAAACCCCCGATAGGAAAGGGCCGCCAGCAGGCGGTGTGCCGTGGAGACCGCCACCCCGAGTCGCGCAGCGGCCTCGGTGACCGTCAGGGCACCGCCGAAGCGGAGCATGAGCGCCAGCTGCAGCGCGCGGTCAACGGACTCGATGGGCGGGTGGGCCACGCCATCGGTCCAGGACTCGACGTCGCCCGCGGCCGCATCGGGCGTGGAGTTGGTCATGGCTCAAGCATCCCACGACACCGGCCGGCACGCCTGCATCGGAAGTGGCCGAGGCGCAACCCTCGCCACTCCCCGGCGCAAGCCCGCCCGCCCCTCATCCTCGGTCAAGAATTCCTTCATACGGAACGACTCGTCAACTACTTTCCGCTCGAACAAATGCCCAAATCCACCTGAAAAGCCTAAAATTACGGCAATTTGGCGATTCCTGTTAGAACCGCGATTCCGCAATAAGGAATCTGCGTTCAAAATGTGGATGAGCTTCGATTTCATGACTAAGCTCACACTGTCGGGCGGCGTTCCCCCCGATTCCCTCTCACCCAACCAGGAAGCCCCCATGGAAACTCTCGCGGAAATACGCAGTTCGGCCATGAGCCGGTTCCAGGTGATGGCCGTCGTCATCGCCTTGACCTTGATTCTCATCGATGGGTTCGACGTGGCCGCCATGGCCTACGCCGCGCCGGTACTTTCCCGCGAGTGGGGCATCGCACCGGCCGCCCTCGGATTCCTGCTGAGCGCAAGCCTGTTCGGCATGGCTGCCGGTTCCATCTTCCTGACTCCGCTCGCCGACAAGATTGGTCGCCGCCGCCTCACGTTGATCTCGCTGGTGGTCATCAGCATCGGCATGGTTGCCTCGGTCTTCGCCACCGATGCCACCCAGCTCCTGGTCTTCCGGATCGTCACCGGCCTGGGTGTCGGCGGCATGATGGCCAACCTCAACGTCCTGGTCTCCGAATACTCTTCGGACAAGCGCCGCGGCTCGATCATGGGAATCTACACCGCCGGCTACCCGATCGGCGCCACCATCGGCGGCATCGTGGCCGGACCGTTGATCCCCAGCCTCGGCTGGCAGTCCCTTTTCGCCGTGGGCGCGGTCCTGACCATCATCATGCTCGTCGTTTCCTGGGTCTGGCTGCCTGAATCCCTCGACTACCTGTTCACCCGCCGCCCGGCAGGCGCACTCGGTCGCGTGAACAACATCCTTGCCAAGATCGGGCGCCCCGCGCTCGACACCCTGCCTGCCTCCACGGCCACCGGCAAGGAACAGTCGGCGATCCGTGAGATCCTCACCGGCCCGATCCGCTTCCGCACCTTCATGCTCTGGGCCGGCTACGGCTGCCTTGTGGCCGCCTACTACTTCGCCAACACCTGGACCCCTAAGATCATTGCCGGCGTCACCGGCGACAACTCGGCAGGCGTCACCACCGGAACCATCGCCAACGCCGGCGGCATCCTGGGCTGCTTCGTCTTCAGCGCCCTGGCCGTCCGCTACCGCGCACGCCCGCTGCTGGTCATCGCGCTTCTCGGATCGGCCGCCGCCTACATCGTCTTCTCCATGCTCTTCAGCCAGATCACCTTGGCCATGGTGCTCGCCCTCTTCCTGGGAATGCTCACCACCGCGGGCATCGCCGGCTTCTACACGGTCTCCCCCGAGATCTACAGCGCCCGTGCCCGGGCAACCGGTGTCGGCTGGATGATTGGCCTGGGCCGCTTGGTTTCCATCGTTGCCCCGATCCTGGTCGGCTACCTGCTGTCCGGAGGCTGGAAGCCGGAGAACATCTTCGTGCTCTTCGCCGCCCCGCTGGCCGCATCCGCCCTGTGCATCCTGGCCCTGGGGCACTCGCTCAAGCGCCAGGCCCGCACGGCGCAACCCGTTGCCGCCACCGTCTCCTGATTCGACCCACTCCTCCACCACAGCCCCGCCAACGGTGGCGGACCCGTCCGCCACCGGCAAGGAAAAGACTCCACCCATGAGCAAGATCAACGTCGCGGACCTCGTCGCCATCGACATGCACGTCCACATTGAATCCGATGACCACGGCCACACCGACATGCCCGACGATTTCCGCGAGGCGGCCCAGGCGCATTTCGGCGCTGCCCACGACCCCCTGGGGATCGAGGCCGTCGCGGCGCACTACCGCGAACGCAACATGGCGGCAGTCGTCTTCACCGTGGACCACGAGGCCACCACAGGCCACCCGCCGATCTCCAACCGCTACATCGCCGAGGAGGCCGCCAAGCACGCAGACGTGCTGATCCCCTTCGCCAGCATCGATCCCGCCCGCGGGAAGGCGGCCATCAACGAGGCCCGCATCCTGGTCCAGGACTACGGGATCAAGGGATTCAAGTTCCACCCGAACCTGCAGTCCTTCTTCCCCAACGACCACGCCGTCTACCCGCTGTACGAGGAAATCCAGTCCCTGGGCGTTCCCGCCCTCTTCCACACCGGCCAGAGCGGCATCGGAGCCGGCATGCCCGGCTCCGGCGGGATCCGGTTGAAATACTCCAACCCGCTGGCCCTGGACGACGTGGCGGTGGACTTCCCCGAACTCCGCATCATCATGGCCCACCCGTCCTTCCCCTGGCAGGACGAGGCCCTGGCCGTGGCGGTCCGCCACAACCACGTGTATATCGACCTCTCCGGCTGGTCCCCCAAGTACTTCCCGGCCAATTTGGTGCAGTATGCCAACACCATGCTCCAGGACAAGGTCCTCTTCGGGTCCGACTACCCGCTGTTGCCGCCTGACCGCTGGATGGCCGACTTCGCCAAGCTGGAGCTGCGCGACGGACCGCGGCAAAAGATCACCAAGGACAACGCCGTGAAGTTGCTCGGACTCGATTCCGGCACCATCGCCTCCTAACGCACCGCAGTCCCGTCGTCGGGCACCCCGGATATACGAACACCATTAAAGGAAAGAACCATGAAGAACACCGAACCCGGCACCCTGCTGCGGCCCGCACCTGCCCGCGCAGACTGGTCAAACAGCCAAATGGGCCGCTTCCTGGAAAAGATCGAGGCCAAGACCGGCAGGCACTTCGCCGACTACGAGGACGCCTGGGCCTGGTCGGTTCAGAACCTCGAGGACTTCTGGGGCGAGGTCTGGGACCACTTCGAGATCATCAGCCACGCCCCGCACACCTCGGTGCTCACCGAACGAACCATGCCCGGGGCGCAATGGTTCACCGGGGCCAGGATCAACTTCACCGAGCACATCCTGCGCTCCCTCGCACGGCGCCCGGAGGACACCATGGTCAAGTCCCGCAGCCAGACCAACGGCAGCGTCGACTGGACCGGCGCCCGGCTCACCGAGGAAATCGAACGCATCCAGCAGGGCCTGATCCGCCAGGGGATCAAGCCCGGGGACCGGGTCGCCGGATACCTGCCCAACATCCCGCAAACCCTCGCCGCCTACTTCGCCGTCATCGGCCTGGGCGCCATCTGGTGCTGCGTCCCGCCGGAAATGGGTGTCAAGGGCGTCCTGGGCCGCATCGGCCAACTCGAGCCAAGCCTGCTGATCTCCATCGACGGCTACCGCTGGGGCGAGAGGCCGATCTCCAAGCTCAACGACCTGGCAGCCGTCCGCGCCGAGCTGCCGGGCATCCCCACCGTGCTGCTGCCCTACCTCGACGAAGACCTGGACACCGAAACCGCGGCACCCGGTGCCCTGTCCTGGGCCGACTTCACCGCCGAACGCGCCACGGCCGTCATTGAGCCGGTGCCCTTCAACCACCCCATGACGGTGCTCTTTTCCTCCGGCACCACCGGCACCCCCAAGGCCATCGTGCACTCCCACGGCGGCCTGCTGCTGGAGCACTACAAGGCCATGGGCCTGCACTTCGACATCTCCGAGGCCGACACCGCCTACTGGTTCTCCACCACCGGGTGGATGGTCTGGAACATGGGCGCCTCCTCGCTGCTGGTGGGCGCCACCGTGGTCCTGCAGGACGGGGACCCCAACTGGCCGACCCTTGACGGCGAATGGTCGCAGTGGGCGGTCATGGCCGAAACCGAATCGACCTACATGGGCACCGGATCGGCCTACCTGGCCGCCTGCGCCCACGCGGGTGTGGAACCGGGAAAGAAGTGGGACCTGGGCCGGCTGCGCGAGATCCAGTGCTCCGGTTCCCCGTTGGCCGCAGACGTTGCAGGCTGGGCGTATGACTCGATCAATCCCGATCTGGTAATGGCGCCGACCTCCGGCGGCACCGACATCTGCGCCGCCTTCCTGGGCGCCAGCCCGCTGTCCGCCGTCCATGCCGGGGAAATGGCCTGCCGCCCACTGGGCGTTGCCGTGGATTCCTGGGACCATGACCGCAATTCGTTGCACGGGGAACCCGGCGAGCTGGTCGCCACGCTGCCCATGCCCTCGATGCCGGTGTTCTTCTGGAACGATCCGGACAATGAGCGCTACAACGCCAGCTACTTCGATGTCTTTGAGGGCGTCTGGCGCCACGGCGACTGGCTGGTGCGCACCGAACGCGACACCTGGGTCATCACCGGCCGCTCGGACGCCACGCTGAACCGCGGCGGCGTGCGCCTGGGCACCGCCGAGTTCTATGCACTGCTCGATGGCCACCCCGGCGTCAACGACGCCATGGTGATGCACTTTGAGCAGGGTGGCGCGATGGGCCAGCTGGTCCTGCTGGTGGAGGCCGAGGAGGACGCCGACACCGTGGCACTGGAGCGCTCGATCCGCACCGCGCTGCGCACCCAGCTCTCCCCGCGCCACGTCCCGGACCACGTGTTGTTCGTGCGCAGCATCCCGCGCACGCGCACCGGCAAGCGCATGGAAATCCCGCTCAAGCGCCTGGTGCAGGGCGGATCCGGCGGCGTGCTGGACACCGGCGTGCTGGTCAATCCGCAGGACCTGGACGAGACGGTGCAGTCCGTCTCCCGCATCCTGGCCGCCGCCTAATCGACAGGTGCCGCCGGCGTCTCCCCGCGGGGAGGCGCCGGCGGCACCGAGTGTCCAGCCCCGTTCGACGCGGGACCTCAGCCTCCGCGCAGTTTCTCCATGATCTCCGTGGCGGCCAGCTGCAGTGCCTCTATATGCTGCGGCATCGCGGAGCGATTGAAGCGAATGCTCGGAGTTGCGGTGGTCACCGCGGCAACCGGGCGACCGTCGGCGTCGTTGATGCTGACTCCCAGGCCCACCACGCCTTGCTCGGTTTCCTCGAAACTGGTGCCGTAGCCGTCCCGGCGGACCTTGGTCATGAGTCGCTTGAGCGAAGCCACGGTGGTGGTCTTGCCGGTGGCCCAGGGCGGCAGCCCGGAACGGTACAGCTCCTCCAGCTCGGCGTTGGTCAGCCGCGCCAGCATCGCCTTGCCGCCGGAGGACACGAAGGCCGGCATCATGTCCCCGACGCGCTTGGCCACGCGCAGGGTCCGCGCCGACTCGACGCCCTCGACGAACTGGATGTTTCCTCCGTTCAGGACCATGACCTGCACCGTCTCCCCCACCGTGCCCTGCAGCCGGACCAGTGCCGACTGCGCGTGTTGGCGCAGCTTCTGGGTGGAAATCGCCTGCGGGGCGTTCCCGGAAAGCTCGGGCCCCTGCCGGTAGGTCCGGTCGTGGCCCTGGGCGGCGAAGCCGCGGAAAGCCAGAGCGGTCAACAGCCGGTGAGCCGTCGAGGGTGCCACGTCCAACAGCTGCGCCGCGGCCTTGACCGAGAGCGGGCCGTCATCGCGCATGGCAAGCACCAACAGCAGGGCGCGGTCCACCGACTCGACGGGCGAGGATTTGTTCTCCATGCTGAAATCATGGCACAGCCGGGTGACCGCAACGCAACGCCCGGCGCCTCGTGACCGCACGCACATCACCTACGCTGGAGAAGTGGTCAACTACACCTTCAAGCAATTGCAGTACTTCATCGCCGTGGCCGATGCCGGCACGATCTCCGGTGCCGCGGCGGCCTGCCACATCTCGCAGGCAGCGATGTCCCAGTCCATCGGGGAACTCGAGCGCATCGTCGGCTCCCAGCTGCTGGTGCGCCACCGGGCCCGCGGCGTCGTGCTGACCGCGGTGGGAACACACTTCCTGCGCGATGCCAAGGATCTGGTCAGGCACGCCGAAGAGGTCCAGGGCCTGATCGGCGAGCGCCAGAGCGGCCTGGTGGGGCCGCTGAACATCGGGATGTATTCGGGGCTTTCGGCCTTTTGGCTGCCGGTGGTCTGCGAGCAGTTCACCAAGCCGCATCCGGGGCTCGAGGTGCGCATCACCGAGGGCGACGGCGCCGAGCTGCAGGAGCGCCTGTTGGAGGGCTACCTCGATGCGGTGATCACCCACACCCGCCACCTGCTGCCCCACGTGCAGCACACCACGGTGATGAGCGGGCGCCCCTACGTGCTGCTTCCGGCCGGACACCGGCTCGCGGGGAACGGGACCGTGCGGCTGGCCGACCTGGCGGACGAGGACTTCGTGTCCCTGGACATCCCCACGGTGCGCGACAACCAGCTGGTCAACCTGCGCATGTCGGGCCTGGACCCGAAGATCGCCTGGAGCAGCTCAAACTTCGAGGCGGTGCGCGGCATGGTCGCCCGCGGGCTGGGCTACACGGTGCTGGTGCAGCGCCCGCCGGCGGATGTGAGCTACGACGGGCTGCCGCTTGCAGTGCTGGAGATCGAGGGGCAGGTGGGGCACAGCGACATCTGCGTCGCCTACACGGCCGCCGAGCGTCCGAGCCTGCGGCTGCGCGCCTTCATCGAATTCTGCGAACGGGTCGGGGCCGAACGCGAGCGGGGGCCGGAGGCGCCCTGAACGGACGCTTCCGGCCCCCGCACGGCGGAGCGAGGCGGCTGGTGCTACATCTCCTCGGCGCCCAGGTCCGCGTCCTTGCCTTCCTTGATGCTGCGCATGGCCAGCGCGGCAATGATGAAGACCGCTGCCCACACGGCCCCGGCGAGCCAGAGCGAGCCACCGCCGGCCAGCACCAGGCCGGTGACGATCATCGGGGTGAAGCCGGCACCCAGCGTGGAGGACAGCTGGTAGACCAGGGAGGCCCCGGTGTAGCGGATGCGGGTGGGGAACAGCTCCGCGGTGAAGGCGCCGAACGGGCCGAAGATGGTGCCCTGGATGACGCCGTTGGCCAGGAAGAGCGCAATCGCGAAGAGCCAGAGCTCGCCGAGCTGCAGCATCCACATGATCGGCAGGGCAAGCACCGCGCCGGCCAGGATGCCGAACATCATCACCGGGCGGCGGCCCAGCTTGTCCGAGTAGCGGGCGGCAAACCACACCGCGACGATGGTCAGGGTGGCGCCCACGGCCTTGATGTTGAGCACCGCGGTGCGGTCCATGCCGGCTTCCTCCACGACGTAGGAGATGGCCCAGACCGTCATCAGGCCCTGCACGGTGTAGGAGCTCATGCCCACCAGCGTGCCCATGAGCACCGACTTCGGGTACTTGGTCAGCACCTGCAGCAGCGGGATCTTGCGCTCCTCGGCCTTGCCCTCCAGGGCCAGGAAAAGCGGGGACTCGGCGACCTTCAGGCGGATGACCAGGCCGATGGCGACCAGACCCAGGCTGGCGATGAACGGGATGCGCCAGCCCCAGGCCAGGAATTGCTCGGTGGGCAGCGTGGAGACCGCGGAGACAGCCAGGGTTGCCAGCACCGCGCCGGCCGGGCCGCCCATGTTCGCGAAGCTCGCCGCGAAACCGCGGCGCTCCTTGGGCGCGTGTTCCAGGGCCATGAGCATGGCCCCGCCCCATTCCCCGCCCACGGCCAGTCCCTGGATGATGCGAAGGGTGATCAGTGCGATCGGGGCAATGATGCCGACCTGCGCGGTCGGCGGCAACAGGCCGATGATGGTCGAGGCGACGCCCATCATCACCATGGACGTGATCAGCACGCCCTTGCGCCCGAGCTTGTCCCCGTAGTGCCCGAAGATGATGCCGCCCAGCGGGCGGGCCAGGTAGCCAACCGCGAGCGTGGCGAAGGAGGCGAAGAGGGCCACGGCAGGTGACTGGTTGACGAAGAAGACCTTGTTGAACACCAGCGAGGCGGCGGTTGCGTAAAGAATGAAGTCGTAGAACTCGATGGCGCTGCCGATGAAGCTGGAGGCCAGGATCCTGCGCATGTGCGGTGAGTTCAGCGACGGGACGACAATGTCGGCGGAGTTCCCGGCGGGTGTTTGGGTGTGGCTCATCGTGCAACCATCATTTCTGTTCGAATGCGGCTAAAGGAAATGGTATCGAGATCCTCGGGCACCAGGAAGGTTCCGGAGAAATCCTTGGAGTGGGAGAGCCACGTGGACAGTGGCGTGGTCCCGGGCACCAGGTGGTGCAGGGCCAGGGTCCGGGCCCCGGCGCGTTCGGCGAGCTCGATGGCCTGGGCGGCCGAGGTGTGCGAGAGCCGGTGGTGGTCCATGGAGGCCTGGGCGGCCTCGGTGCCGATGCTTCCGTAGCTGCGCTGGACCCAGTCGAAGTCGATGGCCTCGTGCAGCAGCAGGTCGGTGTCGCGGGCGAGCCGCACGAGGTTGTCGCAGGGCGCGGTGTCCCCGGAGATCGTCACGGAGCCTTCGGCGGTGTCGAAGCGGAAGGCAAAGGCCGGGGCGATCGGCGGGTGCTTGACCAGGGTGGCTGTCACGGTGACCAGCTCGTCCCGGTAGATCTCGAAGGGCTCGAAGTCCTCGGGCGTCGGATTCCCATTCGGGTGGTATCCGGTGCCCGCGGGGATCGCGATGTCAGAAGCTATGAAGTGGTCCAGCGGGGAGGGACGCAGGGCATCGATCACACGGTCGTTCAGGTCGGTGCCGTAGGCCTGCATGAGGTGGCTGAACATGTCCGCCGTGCCCGGGGTCGGATTTTCCGGGTACAGCGGGGTCGGCGGGACCTGGGCGCGCGGGGAGGCCGGCGGCAGGGCGCCGCGGTCGCCGGGGCCGATGATGTGGATCGGTGCCTGGCCGGGGGTGATGGTGAACAGTCCGAAGATCGCCAGCGACGCCAGGTCGATGGTGTGGTCGGAGTGCAGGTGGGTCAGGAAGATGCCGCGCAGGTTCGCGGTGCTGAACCCGGCCTTCATGAGCTGGTTGCCGACGCCGGTCCCGGCGTCCACCAGGTACACGGCGTCGCCGACGACCACGGCGGTGGCGATGCCCGCGCGCTTGCCGGCGTTTTCGCCGGTCCACCAGCGCGGTCCGCCGGCCGTCCCCAACGTGACGACGTGTGGTTTCAGGGAAGTGCCTTGCACGTGTTCTGCTCCTTATGCGAGAAGAATGAGATGTCCTTCACACAAGGATGTAGCCTTACGGCACAGACGTAAAACTGTTTTTATCGATCCAATTCACCGGTTTTACCTATATCGCTCGAGGGGTGCCCTCCTGCGGCAGAAGCGGCCGAGCAAGGAGTGGAATCGAACTCCTCGGCGCAGAAGCGCGCGTCGTGCTACGTCTCCGCCAGCGGTTCCGACGTCCGGGCGATCAAATCCTCGTATCGTCACCCTCGGGACCCCGTTCATGCTTGGGCTCAGCGGACATTGTTGCCGGCCGCGCGAGGGCCGGAGCCCGGGGGAAGTCCATTCGCGGTCGGCCCGGCCACCCTTCACACGTGGCCCCAAGCGGTCGCCTCGATCCGGGCAATGCACCAAGCCCCGGGGCGCGCGCCTGTTGTACTGTGATGGGGAGTCGTCCGACTGCGCCTTATCGATTGTGAGATCCCATGACCAAGAAGAAGCCGTCGACATCCAACAAGACCAAGCAGGGACACCCCGCGCGGTCCGCGGCCGCCGGACAGATCGTCAGCATTGACGAGTTCCGCGCCCGCAGCACCGGGGACGACGTCTCGGCACGCTTCATGAAGTGGGTTCGCGCGAACACGTCCCTGACTGCCATTGGCGATCCGCTGCCGGTTCTTCATGAATTCCTCGGGCACTACGTGCGACTTGGCGGTGGCGCGGACACGACTACCTTGCAGCTCTCCCCCACCGTAGCGACCTTGGTCTGGTATCTCACCGAAGACTCTGACGACGATCTCGACTTCGTCCTGCACGTGGTCATGGGATACCTGCTGTTCCTGGACGACTCGGACCTTTGGAGTGGCAGCGACGCCCAGTTCGAGGCAGCCCAGGAAGCGATACTGGAAATCATCGACGAACAGTCCGACGCGACCTTCGACGGCCGGGTCCTTGAGGTTCCCGCCCTGACCCGCAAACAAACCCGAGACAGCCTGCTCGCACTGCCCTTGTCAGGTCGCCTCCAATCATTCCTGGAGTGGTTCGGCGAAAAACGCGACGTTACGTCCAAGGGCGTGTTGACGCGAAAGGACATCCAAGGTGCCGCCGCGGCCCTGGGTGTTGCGGCCGTGGGCGTGAACACGGATCCGACGATGTTCACCGCCCGTGAAGGCGAACCACTGCGGGTGACCACGGCCCGGGACGTTCCACGCCTGGACCTGTATTGGGAGGCGCTGGTGCGAATAGGCATCATCGAGCTGGGCGCACGCCGGGCAACGATGCACCGCCCGTTGGCCGCAGCCACCGGACTCGATCGCGAAGAATTACTGATGCACATCATCCGCGATGTCGCATTGTGCCTTTATCTCCGGTTCACGGCCGTCGATGGGGATCGCGAGGCCCACCAGGGCACCACGGAAGATCTGTCCAACGAAGACATTGAAGGCATCATCATGACGTCGATGCTCCTGGACGCCGCGACCGAGGACGGGTACTCGGTGGAGCACCTGGAAACCGCCCTTGACGCAACAGCCGGCGACGACCAACTTGACCTGATGATCGCGCAAATGACTTTGGATTTGTTGTGCGACGAGGGCCTGGTGCTCCGCGATTCGCACTATCGGATTCCTCCGGTGCTCAAGAAAATGGTTGCCTATGCCGTCGCCGAGCCGGCCGGGCTTGAGGTCAACTATGCGGACCCCCTGGACGCGGACGATCCCAGCTACCTGGGCGCCGGCGACTGACTGATCCCGCGCGGGGCCGGGGCACCGCGAACGGCCGGTCGCCCATCGTACGCGCCCCGCGGTGGAGTCGCGGCATCGTGAATAGTGGGACGAATCGCTAGTTTTCGCCCTCGGGAGCCACCGCGGTGACCAGGTCCTGGAGTTCGGGCACCCGCGCCGCACTTTCCAGTGCCGAGCGGAGCACGGCGTCGTGCGTCGGGTGGGCCTCGGCCAGAAGTTTCTCCCCCGCGGCTGTCAGTTCGGTGTAGATGCCGCGGCGGTCATCCGTGCACAGGATGCGGGTCAGCAGGGCGCGATCCTCGAGCCGGGTCACCAGCCGGGTGGTGGCACTGCTGGACAGGGCCGCGGCGCGGGCGAGCTGGGCCATGCGCATGTGCCAACCGTCCTGCCGGCTCAGGGCGTCAAGCACGGTGAATTCCACAACGGACAGCCCGTGCTTGGCCTGCAGCGCGCGCTCCAGCTCCCCCTCGATGAGGTTGTGCAGTGCGGCGAGCGTGCGCCATCCCTGCGCGCGGATCTGTACAGCGTCGTCCTTGATCCCCATGGGTGATTCTCCTTGTGTTTTCGTCCCCCTCAGCATATCACCTTGCGCCGATATAACGCGTGTGCAATCATTGCGTTAGCAGTTAGTTGCATACGCAACGATTGATGCGGGGACACCCTTCGCATCTTCTTCCAACCCTCACACACCGAAGGTTCACCATGCCCGTAGCTCTCTACGCCCTCGCCCTCGGCGGCTTTGGAATCGGATTGACGGAATTCGTCATCATGGGCCTCCTGCCCGAGGTTGCCGCAGATTTCGGCGTTACCGAAACCGTCGCCGGCTACCTCATTTCCGGATACGCACTCGCCGTGGCCATCGGCGCCATCATCTTCACCGCGGTGCTCAGCAGGCTGGACCGCAAGAAGTCATTGCTGTTCCTGATGCTCCTGTTCATTATCGGAAACCTGCTCAGCGCCACGGGTCCCACCTATGAAATCGTCATGGTCGGCAGGATCGTTGCGGCCCTCTGCCACGGAGCATTCTTCGGAATTGGCTCTGTCGTTGCCGCAGACCTGGTGGCAGACAACAAGCGGGCCGGCGCCATTTCATTCATGTTTGCGGGCCTGACCATCGCCAACGTCTTGGGCGTGCCTTTCGGCACCCTGCTGGGCCAGGCCACCGGGTGGCGTTCCGCCTTCTGGGCCATTACTGCCATCGGCGTCGTCGCCCTCGTTGGCATCATGCTCCTGGTTCCAGGAAACCTTGCCCGGTCGGGCAACAAGGGAATCTTCGGCGAATTCGGCATTTTCCGCAGCCCCCAGGTCTGGCTGTCCATGATCGTGACCATCCTGGGCTACGGCGGCATGTTCGGCGCCTTCACCTACATCGCCTTCACGCTCACCGGTGTCAGCGGCTTTGCCGCCAGCTCGGTCCCGTGGTTGTTGGTCCTCTTCGGCCTCGGCCTCTTCGCGGGCAACATCCTCGGTGGCAAGGCCGCCGACCGCAACCTGGCGGCAACGCTGATCACCGTGCTTTCGATCCTCACCGTCGTCCTGGTGGCCTTCGCGCTCACCGCCGACAACAAGGTCGCCACCATCATTGCGCTCGTCCTCATGGGCGGAATCGGCTTCGCCACCGTCCCGGGCCTGCAAATGCGCATCATGAACCATGCCGCCCACGCACCAACCCTCGCCTCGGGGGCCAACATCGCCGCCTTCAACGTGGGCAACGCACTGGGCGCATGGGCCGGCGGACTGACCATCGCCGCGGGCTTGGGCTACACCTCCCCTCTGTGGGCCGGAGCCGCCATCACCGTTGCCGGACTCGCGGTCATGCTTATCGCCACCCGCGTCCGGGGCGGCGAATACGCCAAGTCGCGGACTTCCGCTTCCGTGCCGATCACCGTCTAGGACGACGGGCACGCCACCATCAACACCTTTCCCGTCAATCCAAGGAGTATTCCCATGACCAGCTCAACGACCACCATCCCGACCGTCACCCTCAACGACGGCACCACCATGCCGCAACTTGGATACGGCGTCTTCCAGGTCCCGGACGACCAGACCACCGAGGCGGTGGCCACGGCCCTTGAAACCGGATACCGCAGCATCGACACCGCCGCCATTTACGGCAATGAGTCAGGAGTGGGACGTGCACTGGCCGAATCCGGCATCCAGCGCGACGAACTCTTCGTGACCACCAAGCTCTGGCTGGCTGACCTGGGCCGGGCGTCTGCGCGTGACGCCTTGTCCGCAAGCCTTGAGAGGCTCGGCCTGGACCATGTGGACCTTTACCTGATCCACTGGCCGGGCACCGACACCAATGCCTACCTCGAGTCCTGGCAGGCAATGGAGGAATTGCGCGCCGAGGGCCTGACCCGGTCCATTGGCGTCTCTAATTTCCTCCCCGGACAGCTCGAACGCATCTTCGAGCTCGGCGGCACGGTTCCGGCCGTTAACCAGGTGGAACTGCATCCCTTCCTGCAAAACCGGGAAACCGCGGCCATGAACCGCGCACACGGCATCGCGACCGAGGCCTGGAGCCCCTTGGCCCAGGGGGCCGTGTTGGATGACCCCTCCGTGTTGGCCGCCGCGCGGGTCCACGGGGTCACCCCGGCCCAGGTCGTCCTTCGCTGGCACCTGCAGCAGGGCAACGTGGTGATTCCGAAGTCAGTCACCGCCTCGCGCATGGCCTCGAACCTGGACGTTTTCGGGTTCCATCTGGACGCCGGCCAGGTCGCAGCGCTCGACGGGCTGGAACGGGACGGGCGCACCGGTCCGTTCCCCGGCACCTTCAACGGCTAGGAACCCAACGCATGGCGCCCGGTGGCCGCATCCCCGTTCTCGAGGGACGGCCACCGGACTTTGGGCCGCCTGCCCGCTTTACGGCCGCGACCCAAACGCGCGATACTCAAGACGTGGAACCGATCTTGCAGGTGATCCCCGGATGCCCGAATTCCGAATCCGCCCGGGAACTCTTTGCCACCGCGCTTGAACTGGAGGGCATCGCGGTTCCGGCCTTCGTGCGTGAAATCCGCACGGATCAGGAGGCAGCCCTCCACGATTTCCACGGATCTCCGAGCTTCAGCCTCAACGGCGCCGACCTCTTTGAATCCGGGACGGAACCGGCGGTGTCATGTCGTGTCTACCGAACCCCGAGTGGTTTCGCTGGCCAGCCGGACCTGGAGGACCTGCGCCGTGCCATCCGGGCATCGCAGGCCTCCCCCGGGTCAGCAGCCTAACCAATCCCCGGCACTCCCGGCGCCACACACAGAAAGCCACCCGCCTTCACGTTGGGACGCGTGATGACGGGTGGCTTCCTTTCCGGGGACGACCCCGGCGAAACGGTGGAACTAGGCGTCGACGAGATCCTTCTTGTCGCCGTCCTGGTCCTTGGCACCCTGGCCGTCGGCCTCGACGGCCTTGCCGTTCCAGGCGTGGCCCTGCTCGTTGTCCAGGTGCGTGGTCTTCTTGTTCTTCAGCGCGAAGATGTAGACCAGCAGCGAGATCGCGATGGCCACGGTGACGTAGGTGAAGAACAGGTCAACGCGGTCGGCCTTCTGCAGGGCAGCGCCGATCAGCGGGACGGTTCCGCCGAAGAGCGAGTTCGCGATGGCGTAGCCCAGTCCCACGCCCAGGGCGCGGATCGAGGCGGGGAACAGCTCGGCCTTCACCAGCGCGTTGATCGAGGTGTAGCCGCCGACGATGACCAGTCCGCCCATCATCAGCAGGAAGGCGAAGACCGGGTTCTGCGTCTTGGACAGCATCGAGAGCAGCGGCCAGGTGAACAGCACGCCGGTGATGCCGAACCAGAGCAGCAGCGGCTTGCGTCCGACCTTGTCGGAGATCATGCCGTAGACCGGCTGCAGCAGCATGAAGATGAACAGCGCCCAGAAGTTGATGACCGAGGTCTGGGTCTTTTCGATGCCCGAGGTGTCGTTCATGAACTTCAGGATGAAGTTTGTGTAGGTGTAGAAGGCAACGGTGCCGCCCAGGGTGATGCCGATGCAGACCAGCAGCGGCTTCCAGTACTGGGTGAAGAGCAGCTTCATGGTGCCCGGCTGGGCCTCGCCGGCAACGCCTGGCTTGTTGGCCGCGGCAACCTGCTCGGCGGAGACGGTTTCCTCCATGGTGCGGCGCAGCCACAACACGACGAGGGCCGCGACGCCGCCAATGGCAAACGGAATGCGCCAGCCCCACGCGGTGAGCGTCTCGTGGCTCATGGTGTTCTGCAGGATGACCAGCACCAGCAGGGCCATCATCTGGCCGCCGATCAGGGTCACGTACTGGAAGGAGGAGAAGAACCCGCGGCGCCTGGAGGTCGCGGCCTCGGACATGTAGGTGGCGCTGGTTCCGTACTCGCCACCCACCGAGAAGCCCTGCAGCAGGCGCACGAAGACCAGCAGGACCATGGCCCACATGCCGATGGCCTGCTGGGTCGGCAACAGCGCGATGGCGAAGGAACCGCCGCTCATCAGGGTGACCGAGAGGGTCAGCGCGGCCTTGCGGCCGTGGCGGTCGGCGTAGCGGCCGAAGAACCAGGCACCCACCGGACGCATCAGGAACGAGGTGGCGAAGACGGCCATGGCCTCGAGGCCCGCCTGCAGCTCGTTGGTCGAGTTGAAGAAGTGGGACTGGAAGTACGCGGCAAACACCGTGTAAACGTAGAGGTCAAACCACTCCACGAGGTTTCCGGCAGAGCCCTTGAGGATGTTGCTGACGGCCCTGCGGGTTGCCGCCGCCTCGCTTGCATCTTTGGTGCCGGCACCGGATCGCGGTGCCTTCTTCATGTTCTCCACGGCAGCTTGGCCCATGGGTTCCTCCTCTTGCGTTGGTGGCTCCCACAATCAACCGGGGCCTCAACCAAGGTAATCGTGAGACACGTTACAACCAACGTGAAAGCGAATTCCTAACACTTCCTTAGGAGTCCATCCCGCGTCCCGGCGGCGCCCGGGAAGGCTGCGGGCGGGGGCGGGAAACGCGAAGAAATGATACTCTCCAAGACGGGCGCACCGCGTATTTGCCCCCGTAAACCACGACTTTTTTACGACACACTCCACGAAGCAAGGAACCCGGGCCATGGACGTACTCATCGTAGAGGATGACGACTCCATGGCCGCGGCACTCACCGCCGCGGTGAAGTCCACCGGACACGGCGCCACCCGGGTCGCCCGCGGCACCGATGCCCTGCTCAGGCACCGCGACTTCGACGTGATCCTGCTGGATCTGGGATTGCCCGACATGGACGGACTCGAGGTGCTGCGCAAGCTGCGCCAGGTCTCCGATTCGCCCATCCTGATCCTCACCGCCCGCGACGACGAGCGCTCCGTCGTGCTGGGCCTGCGCTCGGGCGCCGACGACTACCTGATCAAGCCGGTCAAGCTCGTGGAACTGCTCGCCCGCATCGAGGCCGTCACCCGGCGGACCAAGGTTTCGGGCGGACGCCGCACCCCCCACATCCGCCTCGGCGAGTTGGCCATCGACCTGGACCGCCGCGTGGCCGAGATCGCCGGGACCGAGCTGGCCCTGACCCCCACCGAATTCGACCTGCTCTCCCTGCTGGCCCGCAACGCCGGCTCGGTGGTGACCCGCGAGCAAATCCTCGATGCCCTGTGGGGAGACGCCTTCCTGGCCTCCTCCCGCTCGCTGGATGTGCACCTGACCGGGCTGCGCTCCAAGCTTTCACTGCCCGGCTTCATCGTCAACGTCCGCGGCGTCGGCTACCGCATCGAGGCAGACCCGCAGTGAAGCTCCGCGTCCTGGGCGTGCTCAGCGTGCTGGTGCTGCTGCTGGTGTTGTTGGTGTCCAACGTGATCCTCACGTCCGCGGGCCGCGAGCTGACCCAGCAGCTGCAGATCAACCGGGTCGCCGCGCTGAACCGGATCGCCCAGGTGGCCTACGACGCGGCAACCGACGGGGACACCACGGTGCTGCAGCGGGACATGGACACCTACTCCGGCCTCTACGACGAGGGCCTGGTGGTGCGCCTGCAACGGGACACCCTGGTCTCCGGAGGGCTGGACCCCGAGCGGGCCGACGTGCGCGATGCCCTGGCCCGGGCCTCGCTGAACCTGGCCGACACCGCGCTGGATCCCGTCAGGCCCTTCGGCACGGGCACCGAGGTGATTTCCCGGTCCTTCGGCAGCGCCAGCCAGGTCCTCGGCGAGGCGGTCATGGAGGTCAACCTCGATGCCGCCCGCGACAAGCTGCGCTACCGCTGGCTGGTCACCGCCATCGCCGCCATCGCTCTGGCCGCGGTATTGCTGCTGCTGGCGGGCCGGGTCACCGGTTGGGTGCTGCGCCCGGTGCAGCGGCTCGGCGCGGCGGTGCGGGAGTTCAAGGACACGGGCCACACTCCTGCGCTGCCGGAGGCCGGTCCCCCGGAGCTGCGCGAACTCTCCCGGTCCTTCACCGACATGGCCTCCACCTTGGGCGAACTCATTGCCTCCCAGCGCCAGCTCATTGCGGACACCTCCCACCACTTGCGCAACCCGATCGGGGCACTGCGCCTGCGCGTGGATCTGCTGCTCCTTGAATTGCGCGAGGAGAAGGCCCGGGCCGCCGGGGCCGGGGTGCTGGCGGAACTTGAGCGCGTCGAGGAGATCCTTGACTCGGTGCTCAAGCTGGCCGTTGCCGAACACCGGGCACTCGAGGACTCGGCCGGTGTTTCCGCCGAGGTGCCCGAGGGCCCCGGATCCGGAAGGGTCAACGCCTTCGTGGTGCTCACCGAAGAGGTGGACCGAGCGCGGCCCGCCGCCCTGGCTGCCGGGTCAAGCCTGGTCCTGGCCACGGCCGAGGACCCCGGCGCTGAACTTTCCTGCAGCCGGATCGAACTGTCGCAAATGATCGGCGAGCTGCTGAACAACGCCGTCAAGTACGCGCCGGGGGCGGAGATCACCGCCTCGGTGCGCCGCGAAGGTTCGCGCACGATCCTCGAGGTCGCCGACACCGGCCCGGGCCTGGGCACGGAGCAGCTGGCCGCTGCCACCACCCGCTTCTGGCGTGCGCCCGAGCATTCCGCGATCCGCGGCAGCGGCATGGGCATGACGATCGTTGACAAGCTTGCCACCGCGAACGGCGGACGGCTGGTGCTCTCGCCCCGCGAACCCCACGGGCTGCGCGCCCGCATCGAGTTCGGCGCAGTGGACACCGCACCCGGCCCCGGGCAGGGCACCGCATGACCAACTTTTCCCCCACACTTTTACCGGCCCGGCGCCAGGTGCTGCGCGCGGCCCTGGCCACCGGCGCGGCTGCCCTGCTGGCCCCGGCGCTCGCCTCCTGCGTCCCGGATTCCCGCCGCGCGTCCATCGTCGTTGCCGGCGGCGAACCGGGCGGTTTCTACCTGGAGTTCGCCACCCTGCTGGCCGCCTCCCTGCAACGGCACCGAGTGGCCGACACCGCCACGGTGAACCCCACCGGCGGGAGCCTGGACAACGTCGCCCAACTGGTTTCCGGGCGGGCGGACCTGGCCGTCGCGCTGGCCGACGCCGCTTCGCTCCAGGGCGGGACCTCCGGGGTGAACCGCGGACAGATCGCGGCGCTGGGCAAGGTCTACCAGAACTACGTCCACGCCGTGGTGCGTCGCGACGGCGGCATCAGGACCCTGGATGATCTCGCCGGGCGCACCGTGGCGGTGGGCATGCCGGGTTCCGGGACCTCGTTGATCACCCCGCGGCTGTTTGAGGTCGCCGGTCTGGAATCGAATCCCCCGGCCGGGGGCAGGCACGTGACAGTCAAGCCCCTGGGGCTCAACGACGGGGTCGCCGCGTTGTCCGGCGGGGAGGTGGACGCGCTCTTCTGGTCCGGCGGGGTGCCCACCGCCGCCATTGCCCAGGCCCACGCGGCCTCCGGGTTCGCGCTGCTGGATCTCTCGGCGCTGCTCCCGGGATTGCGCCAACGCTACGGCCCGTTCTACGACAAGGTGTTGGTACCGGCCGACAGCTATGCCGGGATCGACGAGGTCTGGACGGTCGGGGTGGCCAACCTGCTGCTGTGCCGCATGGACCTGGATGCCGAGACGGTGCGGCGCACCGTGGACCTGCTGGTGGGGCACGCCGACGAGCTGATTCCGCGCTCGAGCGTCGGGGTGCAGTTCCTGAGCCCGAATTCCCTCATCAACACCGCCGACGTTCCGCTGCACCCGGCCGCCGCCGCGGCCTACCGCGAACTGCACGGGTAGCACTTCCCCGCCGGCCGGTGCCCGGGGACAACGACATCGCCCCACGCCCCCTGCCCTGGCGGGCAAGTGGGCATGGGGCGATTCCCGCGAGGTCCCCAGGACCCGCGATGCTCCGGGGAATCAGAGCGTCATGTGCTCGAGCTGGCGACCGTTGGTCTCGCGCACCAGGCGCCAGACGAAGATGAACGAGAGCAACGCGAATCCCGCGTAGAGGCCATAGGCGACCTGCAGACCCTGGTCGGCGAGCGTCGGGAAGGTCGTGCTGACCGCGAAGTTCGCCAGCCACTGCGCCGCGGCACCGATGCCCAGGGCCAGCGCCCGGATGTTGTTGGGGAACATCTCCCCCAGCAGCACCCACACCACCGGTCCCCAGCTGGCGCCGAATCCGACGACGAACAGGTTCGCCGCCACCAGCGCGACCATGCCCCAGGAGCCTGGGAGGCTGAGCTCCCCATTCAGGGTGACAGCCTGGGCGAAGGCCACCGCCATGGTTCCCAGCGAGAGGGTCATCAGGGCGGAGCCGACCAGCAGCAGCAGCTTGCGGCCCACCTTGTCCACGAGCGAGATCGCCACAATGGTTGCCACGATGTTGGTGACCGAGGTGATCACGGAGATCGTGAACGAGTCGGATTCCTGGAACCCGACGGACTTCCACATCGTGGTGGAGTAGTAGAAGATCACGTTGATGCCCACGAGCTGCTGGAAGACCGAGAGCAGGATGCCGATCCACACCAGGGTCTTGAATCCGAACCTGCCGCCAAAGAGATCAGCGAAGCGCTGTCGCCTCTCGAGGTTCACCGTCGACTTGATCTCGGCGATCTTGCTTTCGGTCGCCGCTCCCGCTTCCATTCCCACCACGCCGATGAGCACCCGCCGGGCACCCTCGTCGTCGTTTTTCTCCACGAGGTAACGCGGGGACTCGGGCAGCCGCGATGCCAGGATCCCGTAGACCAGCGATGGCACCAGCAGGGTCAGGAACATCCAGCGCCAGGCTTCCAGTCCCAGCCACGCGCTTTGCGCCGCTCCCCCGGCCAGCCGGGCGATCATCGCTGAAGCCAGGAACGCGAGGAAGATGCCGCTGACCAGCGCGAGTTGCTGCAACGTGGCCAGGCGTCCGCGTTGCCTCGAGGGTGCGATTTCGGCAATGTATGCCGGTGCAATCACCGAGGCAAAGCCCACGCCGATGCCGCCGACAAAACGCCACCAGATCAGGTCCCACACGCCGAAGGCGAACCCGCAGCCGACCGCGCTGACCGAAAGCAGGGCACTGGCGACCAGCATCGTGCGGACCCGGCCGAAGCGTTGCGAACACACCCCGGCATACCAGGCCCCCAGTGCGGCACCCAGCAGGGCGCAGGAAACAGTGAAGCCCAGCAGGCCCGAACCCAGCGAGAACTGCTCGCGCACCGCGTCAACGGTTCCGTTGATGATCGCGCTGTCGTAGCCAAAGAGGAATCCGCCCAGTGCGGCGGCCGATGCCATGCCCACCAGCCTGGCAGTCACCCGTCCGTCGTTCTGGTCCGGGGCCGCTACGCGCGTCGCCTTAGGCATCGGTGCCCTCGAATCCGCCCGTTGCGTCCAGCTGTGCCTGCGGCAGCCCATGAGATTGGTCCACGTTGAAATCTCCTCGGATCCATTAGTAAGACTCAATTAGTAAGGGAGCCTAAATATTGTGATGTCCAGCATAGGGCACTGCGATAGTATTTGGAAAGACTGCCTAACCAAAGGACCATTCCATGACCACCGGAGCCCCCTCCGGAGCCGCCGCCGGGCCCCTGCCGCGGACGCTGGCCGCCGCGACCGACCGACGTTTCCTGGAGCACCTGCTGGTCCACGGCCCCAGCTCGCGCGCCGACATCGCCTCGTCCACGGGGCTCTCGCGCCCCACCGCGTCGGAGGCGGCCATGCGCCTCTCGGCAACCGGCCTGCTGAGAACAATCCAAACGCCGCCGGCGAAAAAGCGGGGCCGGATACCGGAGATCTACGACCTGGATCCCGCCTACGGACACACGCTCTCGCTCGCTGCGGCTGCGGGGCGGACCCGGGTGCAAACCCACGACCTGCGCGGCGAATTGCTCCACGATGCCGCCCGCGACCTGCCCGATTCGACGACGCCGGCGGAATTCGAGGCAACCCTGCGCGAACTTGTCACCACCGCAGTCACCGCCACCGGCTCGCCGTGCCTGGCCGCCACCGCCTCGCAGGGAAATCCCGTGGATCCGGTTTCCCAGCGGGCCATGGTCCTTCCGGCCTCGGCGTTTCCGGAAGGGCGGGGCGACGTTGCCGCGCTGTTGCGCGAAGTCTGCAGCGGGCCCGTCCGCATGGACAACGACGTCAACTGGGCGACCCTGGCAGAACAGCGCATCGGCGTTGCCCGCGGCATCGACGAACTCATCCTGGTCTATCTGGGTCCTGGCATCGGCGCCGGATTGGTGATGACCGGAACCGTGCAGCGCGGCCGACACGGTGCTGCCGGCGAGCTGAGCTACCTGCGCTCCGGAGGCCGAACCTTGATCAGCCAGTTGCTGGAATACGGAGTGGCGACCCCGGGCAGGGACCGGCTGGACGTCGCCGGGTGCCTGTCCCTCTTAGCCTCCACCCCCACCCCGGAGAACGCGCGACTTTTTGTCGAGGCCATTGCCCGGCAGATCAGCAACATCGCCGCCATCACCGATCCGCAGGCAGTAGTGCTCAGCGGCCCGATCGCCGAAAGCGCCGCCTTCATGCGGCTGCTCGAAGTGGCCCTGCAACCGCTGCTGCTCAATTCCGGCTTGGAGGTGTTGTCCGGCTCCCTGGGCGAGGACGCTCCCTTGACCGGGGCCAGCCTGGCCGCCCGGGACATGGCTGAATCCCGCTTCTGGAGCAGCTACCGCTGCTGAGGCGAGGTTTCCCTTCCGGACCGGCGGCGCCGTATCGGGGACAACCTGACGGCGTCAATACGTGGAACCGAGGCCATCGCGTTTTCATCCCACATCGCCATGCACCCGCCCAGCACCTTCGCCGCCCGCATCGCTTCCCCGAGGATCCGCGCGCCAACGCGGCGTTGCATGCGTTTACGCCCGAAATGCGAAAGAATGGGCCTTCACATTCACGAAGGCGAGTCCCACATGATTACTCTCAAGCAAGATGCAGACGGCAACGTTCGCATGCGTGCCATCTACCCCAAGGGCGCACGGGTTAATGTCATCTTTACCGACGGCACACAGGAAGAATTCACGGGCCAGCGCCTGAATGAACTGCGTGAAGCCGCCAATGCCGCGTTCCGGCTGGCCAACGCCCTGGATGCCAAGGGCTTTGACCGCAACAAGGGCAAGCCGGTGGCCCGGAACAAAATTGTCGAGTTTGTGCCGGTCAGCCCCGGCTCATCCAAGCGGTAACCGAACATTGCCCGGGGCTTCCATTTGCCCAATGTGTTGCCGGCGTCCCCTGCAGCCAGCCCAATCGATCCCCCGGCGGACAATCAACACCCGGCGCAGGGACCTCAATAGTGGTCAAGCAAGCATTTTGCTGCCCGTTGATGCGTATCGCGCTGACTGACAGAATGCCGCCATTTAGCATCGGTTCTTCTCGTCATGGGCGATGGCCAGGACGGTGATTCCTGGACCGACGGTGTTATCAGCATTTTTCTCAACGCTTGGAAGAATCTGAATCCGTACCCTCGGCCGCACCGTGTTCGACGGGCTCGGTTCCGGCTTCCATGGCTTCCTTGAGCCGGGGGTCCTTGGGCACCTCGCCGTGCGGCGGACGGTCGTAGAACTTCTTGTAGCGTTCGTCCTCGTGATGGTTGTTGCCCATGGCGTGCCTCCCGGGAAAGGGTTCGGATACCCCAACCGTGGCACCAGTTCAGGCTCTTGGCAACAGTCTCCCGCCAGAGGATGCGACTAAGCCCGGGCCGAGGAATTCAAGCCAGGTGACTGCGAAATCCGACCCTGACCGGCGCCCGGTGCCTTAGCCGGCCGGGACCGTCTGGTTCGGGCACTGCGTGGTGAGGATCCGCTTGATGCCTTCATGTTCGGCCTTGGTCATCCACAATCCGTGCTTGGCTTTAACGGCAGTCTGACGGGCAACGTAGGAGCAGCGGAACGACTTGTTGGGCGGAAGCCAGCTTGCCGCATCCGAATCTCCTTTTGAGGCATTGGACGGACCGTCGACCGCCAGAAGGTTCAGTGGATCGTTGGCAAAGGACACCCGCTGCTGCTCGGACATCTTTTGCGCACCTTTTTGCCAGGCATCGGACAGGGCGACCACGTGGTCGATCTGGACCTGGGTGCTGGTCCCCTGGCCACGCACAAAATCAATCCGCTTTCCGGTGAATGGGTCGGAGAGGACCCCGCTGGTGACGACGCAGCCATTTGTTCCCGGTTTCACGGCGATCCCGCCCAGGTCCCGGCGCAGCATGTCGTTGCGGGCGTCGCAGCCGTTGCGGTCCGGATCCTTCCAGCCGCTGCCGAACAGGCTTCGCTCGTAGCCCGTCTTCGGCGCCCTCCCCTTGACGGGAATGCCGGCGAGCTGGTGCAGCGTCGTTCCCGGCTTGCCCTTCGCGCCACTTCCCGTCCCGGAAGATGCAGTCGGGGCCGCGGATTCAGGCGAAGGAGACTTCGAGGATTCGACCGTCGGACGTGTTTCTTCCAACGCAGGTTCAGGCGCTGGTTCGGCAACGATTGGGGTGGGCTCGGGCGCCTCCGACCAAATCACAAGTGGTTCGGCGGAGGGCGCCTCGGACCAGATGACGGGAGCGGCAACGGCGGGCGTTTCGGCGCCGGTCCCCGCGCAGGACGTCAGGACCAGGCCCAGTGCCAGCAGCACGGCCGACAGCGGGACGGCAGATCCAAACCCATTTCGGGGCAGCTGGGGTTCCTTCGCCCCGGCACCGAAGAGTGTCGATCTGGCGCTACTACTCACAGGCGACACCATCGCCGTCCCGGTCAAGTTTTTTGCTGTAGCCCGGATCGCCCCTATAGATCGGTGCCGCTCCCGCAGCCTTTACCGCTGAGCAGTTCGCGTAGGACGTGCTGCCGGTGAATGTCTGCATCTTGGTCTCGGCCGCCTGCTGCTCCTCGCGGGCTTCTTCGGCGACCCGGGCGGCCCGGGCTTCCTGTTCACGGACCTTTGCTGCCTGGGCATCCGCAGCCTTCTTGGCGGCCTTGGCCTCGGCAGCCTTCTCCGCCTTCGCGGCGGCGACCGCCTTCGCTTCCTTGGCGTCGGCATCCGCCTTCGCCTTGTCAGCGGCGGCTTCTTCCGCCTGCTTTTTCGCTTCGGCGGCCTTCTTGGCTTCGGCTTCGCGTGCCAGTGCCAGATCGGCTTCGGCTCGCTCATGGGTCTCCTGGTCGACCCAGACCAGGACACCTGCCGAATCCGCATCGCAGTAATTGCTCGCGGCTCCCTGGGTCATGACCTGATAGTCGAATTCACAGGGCTTGCCGACATGGCTCGCGAGATCGGTCGGAAGTGTTTCGGCCGCCGCAGGCTCCTCGACCAAAGCCTCCGGGCTCATGTTTCCGTCGGTTCCGCTCAGCGCCCCTCCGGCAAATGTGAGTATCAATGCCGCGCCGGCGACGCCGGCGCCGATCTTCCGGTTCGGGATCCTTGCCCATTTGATGCCGTTGGCCATCAACGCCACGATGCCCAGGACCAGGGCAATCAGACCTACAAGAATCATCAGCCCCGGCAGAGCGCCGGAGGTTGCCAGCAGGATGAGGGTCAGCACGGCGATCCCCAACCATATCCATCTCTTATTTGTGCGTCTGTTTGACGGCGCTGGTTCTCTACCCCAAGTCATGATTTCCCCATAGCTTCAACTAATCCAACCAATAGGCCAAACCATAGCCACTATTTCCCAATTGGTCATTTCTTACCCTGGCGAACGATGCCTTGAATCGTCGTAACCATCGACTGACCTACATATATGCACTCGGGGGTACGTCGATTGTGAACCCCGTTCATTAACGCGCCGGAGGCGGGACAGCACAAGTTGCGCTGACCCGCCTCCGGATGTCTTGGCCAACTTTGTTAGCGGACCACCCGCTCGAATCCGGCGCTGCCGGAGCCGGTCCACCGATATAGCTCCAGCGTCGCGGCTTCCTGTTTGTGCCCGCTGGAGTAGTCGTCGAAGTCGCGGGCTACATAGAAGTAGCCATGGCCGACCGGCTCGATGCCGACATCGGACTTGAACTCCCAGCCGAAGATCCCGGTGGTCTCGTCCGGGATCCCGGCCTGAAGCAACGGCACCAGAAGCCCGGTTTCGTTACCGGGCTGGCCCTCAAGAACGCCCTTGGCAGGGGCCACTGTGCCATCCACGACGTAGAGGGTGCGGTTCGGGTAACCCGGCTTGGAACCGCGGTAGACCCCGAGGTACCAGTTCTTGCTGTGTTCGTCGTAGGCCAGGTTCTGGACCCCGAAGTTGGTGTTGCCGGTGTGGATAAAGTACTTCGCACCCACGGTGGCGGGGCCGGAGACGTGCGGATCGTCCTGGGTCAGCGGGCGGGCGAATTCACCCCACGTGGATACGTCGTATTGGAGGATGACCTGGTGGTTGTTGTCCTCACGATTGAGGTTGCGGTAGACCCCATAGGCCACCATCAGTTGCTGCTTGCCGTTGGCGGAACCGAAGGCCGGGCCGAAGGAAACGCCGTCGATCCCGCTGGAACCGTAGCGGTGGTCGGCGGTGTTGGCGGTGTCGCCGTCAAAGACCCCGTTCCCGTCCAGGTCGGCGGTGAAGTCCTTGGCCACTTCCTCCAGGTGGACGGCGGTGACGATGCCGGAGTCCTCGGCATCCATGCCTACCCCGGTGATCTTCTCGACGTCGAAGATCGCAATGTAGAAGGACTCGGCCGCCTTGTACTCGAGCGAGCCGTAGACCCGGCCGTCGTGCGCGTTGAAGTCAAGGTCACCCAGGTGCCCGGTGAAGCCCTCGACGGTGCCAATGACGTGGCCGGACAGGTCGGTCTTCACCAGCATGTTGGTGAACGAGTGGTAGACGAAGCCGCCCTTTTCATCGATGGCGACGCCCTGGATGTGCCCGGCGTCCCATGAGCCGGATTCGATGATTTGCGGGTATCCGTCGATGGCTTTCTCGGGTGCCGCGTGCACGGGAGGGCCCTGCGGATCCGGGGCGCCGGCGGCCAGCGCCGCGCCGGGGATGCCGGCTCCGGCGAGCAGGACGAGGGAAAGTGAGAGGGCCGCGGTGGCGAGCCAGGGTTTTTTGGGCATGGTGTGGATGTCCTTGGGTGCGATGGGGCAGACGTGGTCCGGGCACCCCAACACCCGCACTTCCCCCACGTTGCCGCACCGAAACCAACACTTGGCCGGATGGGCATTAACTCTTCGAGAACTTCTCCTCTCCGGCCCCGTGGCGCTTAGTCCCGGATCAGGTCTTCGGCCTCCACGCCTGCCCAGCTCAGCACCCGCAACGCACGCAGGGTGTTCCAGCGGCTCGGCTTGCCCTGCGGCACATCGACATCCAGATACGTCCGGCCGGGCCAGGTGACGCCGGAATCCCAGCGTCCGTCCTCGGCGCGCTTGGCCAGCAGCGCCTCAACGGCCGGCTCCAGCCGCATGTCGACCGGTCCTCCCGAGTCCCGGAAATAGTCCAGGGAACGCAGCACGTCGTAGAACCAATACGGCGGGAAGGAAAAGTTCAGGTAGCGGCCCTCGGCCACGTCCCCGGTGCCCAGCCGCTTGAAGCCCGAGCGTTTGAGCAGGTATTCCTCGCCGCGTGTCCGGGCCTCGGCGAGCGCGGCGGGGGCCTCCCCCACAGCCCGTTCATGTTCGAGCAGTCCCTCCAGCATGCAGAGGGTCGTGTCGAAGGAGGAAACCTTGGAGTTTTCGGGGGCCTCGCAGTTCCACCCGCCGTCGGGCAACTGCTCGCCCAGCAGGCGTGCGAGAATCCTTTCGCTGCCCTCACCGAGCTTCCCAAAGTATGCCGCCTGGGCTAGCACCCCTCCGTTGATGCACGGTTCGACCTCGCCATGGAAATAGGGGAGGTTGTCCCAGTACTTCCAGGTGACCGAATCGTGGACCTTGTCCACCGCGGCGAGCACATCCGGGGCCGAGGGGCGGGCACCCAGCCGGCGCAGCAGCGCCAGCGTCCAGAAGACCGACCTGCGGCTATGGTCCTCGCCGTATTCCTCGTTGTCCCAGTACCCGCCCGCATCCTGGAGCGCCAGCAGCTGCGCGCCGAAGCCCTCGAGGGCAACGCGGTCCCGTTCCGCTGCCGACTCGGCCTCCGGGGCATCGAGCAGGTCGCGCTGGACCTGCCAGCGGATGGATGGATCGGAGTCAAGCAACCAGGCCACAATGTCCATTTCCCCATTGTTGCGTCCCCGAGGCCGGGTCGCCAGTGTCAGGAGAGAACGTCCTTGCTGGCGAACCTGCCGTAGGCCAGGGCACCGAAGACCAGCAGGTACCCGCCCTGCAGCAGCGCGTTCTGCCCGAATTCGCTCCAGCGGATCGGGTCGCGCAACAGGTCGGCGAAGCCCAGCCAATGTTGGGTGAACAGCCACGGATGAAGCCAGTCCAGCTGCGGCAGCTGGCCCAGGATCTGCGCGGTCACCGCGAGTACCGCGGTGGCTGCCATGGCGCCCACGGGCACATCGGTCAGCGTGGAGATGAACAGGCCCAGCATGGTCAGCCCCAGCAGCGACACAGCAACATAGAGGGCCACCAACCCCACGCGCAGCACCGCGGCCGGCGCGGAGATGGTTGTTCCCGACAGCAGGGTCACCGGTCCCGTGGGAAAGAGCAACGCCCCGATGCCCAGTCCGCACAGGGCCACCATGGCCGCGGCGGCCAGGGCGAAAAGCGCCGCCACGGCGAACTTGACCAGCAGCAGGCGCGGGCGCGAGACCGGCGCGGTGAGGAGGTAGCGCAGCGTCCCGGTCCCCGCCTCCCCGGCGATCGTGTCTCCGGAAACCACGGCGATGGTCAGCGGCAGGAAGAGCGGGATGCACACCAGGAGCCCTGTGATCGCCACGAACAAGCCGTTTCCCGCCACCCGGTCCAGGAACGCCGGTCCTCGCCCGGTGGGCGGGCCGGAGGTCAGGCGCACCGCGACGGCGATGAGCACCGGCACGGCTCCCAGTGCCAGGAGCATGGCCCAGGTGCGGCGGCGCCGAAAAAGCAGCGCCACTTCGTTGGCCAGCAGTCCGCTACTGGACAAGGTCGAATCCCTCCCCCGTCAGCGCCACGAACCGCTCTTCGAGGCTTGCCGCCTGGACCGTGAAACCGCGCACGCGAACACCGGCGGCAACGAGTTCCTCCACCAGCCGCTCGGGCTCGGGTGCCTCCGGGCCCAGCGCCGCGTCAAGGACACCGTCCTGCCCGCCGGGCACCGGATCCTGTCGTGCCTCAAGGCCCAGTCGGGCCAGCACGGCCAGGGCCACGCCGGTGTCGGGGGTGCGCAGGGAAACCACGCGTCGTCCATCGGCCCGAAATTCCTCCAGCGTCCCCTGGGCGACAAGGTTTCCGACGCTCATCACCGCCACATGGCTGCAGGTCTGCTCGATCTCGCTGAGGAGGTGGCTGGAGACGACGACCGTGGTGCCTTCGGTGGCCAGCACCCGGATCAGGTGCCTGACCTCGCGGGTTCCCTGCGGGTCCAGCCCGTTGGTCGGCTCGTCAAGGACCAGCAACTCGCGCACATTGACCAGCGCGTTGGCGATCCCCAGCCGCTGCTTCATGCCCAGCGAGTAAGCGTGCACCGCCAGCCGTGCTGCCTTGCCCAACCCGACCTTGTCCAGGGCGGCGTCCACGCGGCGACCGCGGGTGGACGCGTCGGATTCGTGGTTGGCGGAGTCAAGGCGGATCAGGTTGGAGCGCCCGGAGAGGAACGGGTAGAACGCCGGCCCCTCGATCAGCGAGCCCACCCTTGGCAGCACGCGGGAGGCCGCGGCGGGCATGGGTTCGGAGAGCAGGGAGATGCTGCCGCTGTCCGGGGTCGCCAGGCCCAGCAGCATCCGGATAGTGGTGGTCTTGCCCGCACCGTTGGGTCCGAGGAATCCGAAGATCGACCCGCGCGGCACCGCCAGGTCCAGGTCGTTGACCGCGCGGCGCTTTCCGAAGCTCTTGCCCAGCCCCGTCGTGTGGATGGCCAGGTCTCCGGGTTCCGGCAAGGCCGTCATTGGTTGTTGGCCGCGGCCTGCAGCCTGTCGACAGTCACGGCGCCGATGACCATGCGTCCGTCGTCGGTGACCAGGATGTTGAGCAGTGAGGTATGCAGCAGCTTCCCGCCCTCGACAGGCGTGGCCAGCTGGTTCAGCAGTTCGTTGTTGGCCAGGTCCTTGGGGACCTCCTTGGCGGGAACCACCACCACGGTGTCCCAGCCCGTGCCGTTGATCGTCGCGGGATGACCTGCCGGGTTCTTGGGCCCGGGCTTTGCGTTCTTGTCCTTGGCTCCGGTCTTGTGCTCAAGGAAGGGCTTCGGGATCTTGTGCCCGTTGGCCTTGGCCTTGGCACGCGGGCCGTGGTCGGGCTTGTGGTCGAGGAACTTCTTCGCGATCTTGTGCTCGGTCACCTCGGCCCCCGGCGGCGGAGTGAATTCAAAGAGGTCCGCAGCCGGTGTCTCGGGGGTGAAGGTCGTGAATCCGACGGCGATGGCCGGATCCTCTTGCCCCACTGCGTCCACCACGACCTCCAGTGGAGCGCCGGTGGCGGCATCGACCCCGATGCTCACCTTGGCAATCAGTGATCCGTCGCTGCGCGGGACCAATTCGAGGATGTAGGCGTCGCGGCCCGCCACGCGGGTGTCGTCCTGCACGCTCATCTCGGTGTTCGGCCCCATCGCCTCGATGAGGCGGTCCGCCACCACGCCGGGGGTTGGCGGCTGCATCGTGTGCCGTGGCGGCCCGGCATGCCGGGGCACCTTGGGAAGGACCAGGTGGACGGCGGTGTTCTCGGCCGAGTCGTAGTGCCACAGGGAGGAGCCGTTGCGGATGAAGTTCTGTTCGTCCATTCCATCCATGACCTGGATCCGGGCCTTCTCCGGTCCGTCAACGTAGACGCGGGCCTCGTGGGTTCCAGACAGGGCCGAGAGCATTCCCAGCAGGTTTGCGCCGGCCGTTTCCGGGGCACCGTCGGTGTCGGTGTCGCCTTCGGACCCCGGGGACCCGGGTTGCTGCATCATGCCGGAGCTTCCCGGATCCGGCAGCTGCGGGATCCCCAGGTCCAGCGTTGCCCGGGCGGTGCCGGAGAAGTCGACGACGCTGGATCCGGCTATCATCTGCAGGACCTGCTGCGGCGTCTTGGGCTCGAGCTCCACCTGTGCGTTGGCGGAGAACGAGGCACCCACGGCGAAGGCCGCAATGACTGCCGGTGCCAGCACGGCGGGTATCCATTTCTTGAGCACAGCAGGTTTCACAGCCATCAATCCCCATCAAGCATCTCGGTATCTCCACCGTACGCCGGTGCGGCAGCGTTGGCGATGCCCGGCGGGCGCACCCGGCGCGGACCGCCGTGCCCTCAGGCTCCCGAAGCGGAACCACCGGTGGCGGACGGTTCCGGCTCCCACCGCAGCAGGTCCCCCGGCTGGCATTGGAGAACCTCGCACAAGGCTTCAAGCGTCGTAAAACGCACAGCCTTGGCCCGTCCGTTCTTGAGCACCGCCAGGTTGGCAGGGGTGATGCCGATTTTTTCGGCGAGCATCCCGACCGGCATCTTGCGCTTGGCCAGCATGACGTCGATGTCCACGATGATCGGCATCAAATGACCTCATCCAGCTCGGCGCGCATGTCCAGTGCCTGGGCCAGCAGCATGCGCAACACAATGACGATGAGGGCGACGCCACCGACCAGCAGTGCTCCGCCGCAGAGGAGCAGCACAATCCCCGGGGCAACGGGCTCCCCGGGCGCGAGGACCACGGCCATTGCGAAGGTGAGCAATGCGGCCGCCCCGACGGCACCGACCACGATGTCGACATAGCGGAAGGCACCGTGGGAAAAGACGGTTCCCCTGCGCACCATGCTCAGCAGCCGCCACACGCAGACCATGGAGACCTGGACGGTGACAATGCCCAGCAGCACGATCACGATCAGCGGGGTCCGAACGGCAATGACGTCGGGGCCTGCCTCATTCAGGTCGATGGCCAGCAGCGGGACCATCACTACCTGGACGAACAGCGATCCGGCAAGACCCAAGGTGAGAACGATGCGCAATGCGAGGACGGTAAGCTTTCCCATCAGGGCTCCTAATATCGATTAACAATTTGAATATATCGTTAAACGATAGATCGGACAAGCTGCGTGGGCCAGCCTTCTACCTGAGCGACGCCCATGCCCGGCATGAAACAGGGGACAGGACCCGATCGGCCCTGTCCCCTGTTTCATGCAATGCACTGTCGCTGCGACACCTATCTAACCGACGTCTCCGCGAGGATCGCGTCGATCTGCCCGGCGGCCTCGCGCATGCCCTCCTCCATGCCCATCTTGATCATTTCCTCGAGCTGCTCGGCACTCTCGAAAGAGGACACCGAGGTCATGCGGGTCTTCCCGTCCTGCTCCTCGAGTTTCACCACGCACGTCGTGGTTCCCAGGAAACCGCTCGGCTCCCCGTCATCCCCTGCGAATCCGTCCTGGAACTCAAATCCGTCGGGCTGGTTGACTGACAGGATCTTCCACCAGCCACGGGCCTTCTCGCCGTCGGGTCCGCTCATGTAGTACCTACAGTCACCGCCCTCGACGAACTCGTGGCGGACGAAGGTGGCGGGCCAGGTCGGCGGACCCCACCACCGCTCGAGTTGGCGGGGATCCTCCCACACCTGCCAGACGCGTTCCTTCTTGGCCGCGAACTCCGCAACCAGCGTCAGGGTGAGGTTTTCCGGGTCGGTTTGAACGCTGATGACGCTCATGGTTTTGCTCCTTCGAGTCCATCGGAGAGGATGTCTCCGATCCTTCCGACGCGTTGCCGCCAGATGCCCTCGTAGGCTTCCAGCAGCCGGGCAGCCCGGCGCAGGGATTCGGGGTTCCCATGCACGATTTGCTCCCTTCCGCGTCGCTCCTTGGTGATCAGCGATGCCCTCTCGAGCACCGCCACGTGCTTCTGCACGGCCGCGAAGCTCATGTCATAGCGCTTCGCCAAATCGGAGACCGACTGCTCCCGGAGCATTGCCTGCTTGATGATGTCGCGCCGGGTTGCATCCGCCATGGCCTGGAAGATGCGATCGATCTCGAGTTCACTCAATACATGTACAACCATTTGGTTGTAGATTACTGCGGCCTCGCACACGAGGCAAGGGCTCTTGGAATCTTTTTCAATTTCGTCCGGACCTTTGTCGACGGTGCCCTCTGAGCATCAGGGCGAGACCGCCAAAAATTCACGACAGAGGCGAGACTCCGGCGCCCGCATTCCAGAGGCCAAATGCGGCGGTCGGAACCGCGCTGGCCCCGACCGCCGCCAAATCCAGCCCGTCTATACCTTAGTTTCGACGACGATCTCCTGGGTCAGATTATTGTGTTCGGCTTCCTTGCGACCCCAGCCTCCCGGGAGCAGGGCGACGGAGACGCAGGAAATCACTGCAACGATGACCAGATAGACCACGATGGCATCCGAGGTCCCATAGGCGGCGAACAGTGCAGTGGCGATGGTTGGTGCAAATGCGGGGCCCGCTATCTGGGAAATCGTGTATCCGACGGAGGCCCCGGTGTAGCGGACCTCGCGACTGAACACCATAGAGAATAGCGAACCGGTCACTCCGGCCGCCGGTGGCATTGCGATGCCGAAGATCAAGACCACTGCGGCGATGAAGCCGGCAACCGTGCCGGTGTTGATCATCGCGAACGCCGGCCCGATGGACAGCAACATGGCCACCGCCCCGATGAAGTACATGGTCTTTCGTCCCCAGGTATCGGAGAGTGCCCCGAAGACCGGGTAGAGAACCACGGCCACCAACGCGGCGATCAACACGCCCAGCAGGGCCATGCTTCGGTCGAGCCCCACAATTTTCGAGGCATAGTTCACCAGGTAGCTCATGGTGATGTAGGCGAGCACGCCTTGGGATAAGTAGGTACCGGCGATGAGGAAGATTTCCTTCGGGTGGCGCTTGAAGGCTTCGACGAGTGGCACCTTGACCAGTTCCTGCTGCTCGCGTGCCGCAGCGAATACCGGTGACTCGGAAATACTGAGCCGAATGACAAGCCCGACGACGACCAACACCGCACTGGCCAGGAATGGCAGGCGCCATCCCCAAGACAGGAACGCTTCGTCCGGCATTTGGGCCACCGCGAGGAAGGCCACCGTGGCCAGGGCCGTACCGGCCGGGGCGCCGGTCTGCGGGAAGGCTCCATAGAAACCTTTCTTGCCCTTGGGCGCGTGCTCGACCGCCATGAGTGTGGCGCCGCCCCATTCGCCGCCGACCATGACGCCCTGGACCAGGCGGAGGATGGTGAGCAGGATCGGTGCAGCGATGCCGATTTGCGCATATCCCGGAAGCATCCCCATGAGCAGTGTGCACAAGCCCATGCCGACCAGGGAAATGATCAGCATCTGCTTGCGACCGACCCGGTCTCCGAAATGCCCGAAGATGATCCCGCCCACCGGGCGGGCCAGGAATCCCACTCCGAAGGTTGCGAAGGAGAGCAGGGTCCCCATCAGCGGGGTGGCGTCAGGGAAGAACAACTGGGGGAAGACCAGGGCTGCGGCCGTTCCGTATATGAAGAAGTCGTAGTACTCGATGGTGGTTCCGATGAAGCTGGCCATCGCCACCTTGAAGGGGGACGTGCGCTTGGGGGCGGTGCGACTGATGCTCATGATGCTTCCTGGAGGGTCGATGAGGAGATGGACAGGACTGATTCACATGCCGAGCGCAGCAAGATCAAGGCCTCGGCAGCGTCACGGACGGGTGCCATGTGGCGCCAGGCAACGACTCCGTCGGGGCGCACCAGAATGGCGCCGGCCTCGGCGACCTCGCGGACGGTGGCCCAATACATGTACGGGTCGGACGCGCCGGGTTCCCCGACAACCACGGTTCGGAGCCACGGCAGTTCAAGATCGCTCGCCGCCTGCTTCCATGCGGTTCCGGAAATCCCGGTGAGCAGCGTGAATTTTCCGCGCCCGACGACGTCCAAGGTGGAAATCCTTTTCCCGTCGCGGCCGACAAGCCATGCATGGCGGAGCTTGGCTCCGGGCCGGGTCGTGGGACGGGCGTGCAGGTCCGAATCCCCGCCAAGGACCTCGTCGCCCTCCGCCGGATCCGGCACGACCGCCGAGCTGGTGTAGCGCTGGTTGGTTTCGGTCCCCAGTGCATTGAACTCGTCATTCTTGAGTTCGAGTGCCGCTTGGAGTTTCACTCGAAGACGTTCACCTTCCTCGGTGGGAGCGTTAAGCCGCTCCAAACCGTAGCGAATGTCGCGGGTCCCGTTGGGGCCGCGGGTGTCAAAGCACTCGCGGAAGGGCGCGTAGTCCAGCCGGGACTGGTTGGCGCGGGCGACTATCTGGGCACCGATCGGTGCGCGTTCCGCCGAGTAGGATTCGAGCAACCCCTCCCCGGCGTGGCCCTTGAGCACGAAGGCAAGCTTCCATGCGAGGTTGTAGGCGTCCTGCATGCAGGTATTCGATCCCAGCCCGCTGCTTGGCGGGTGGCGGTGGGTGGCGTCGCCGCCGCAGAAGACGCGGCCCTTGGACATGGTGGTCGCGTACTGCTGGTTCACGTACCAGGTGCTGGATCCTTGCAGGTCGATCTGCAGGTCCGGATCGCCGACCAGGGTGCGGATCTGCGCCACCACGCGTTCGTCGCTGAGATCCGGTTCGCCGTCGGCGATGTCGAAGCCCCAGCCGGCGATCCACTCGTCCCAGGGGCTGACCGCGCGCAGCAGACCCATGCCGATCTCACCGAAATCGGCGGCCGGGTTCATGATCCAGTGCAGGATCGAGGGTCGGTGTGCCACATGCCGCGACAAATCGGCCGAGAAGCGCACGTAGGCGGTGCCGGCACGCGCCGTGTGCCCGACCAATTCCAGGCCGGTTTCCTCGGCAACCTGGCTCTTGGCGCCGTCGGCTCCGACGAGGTAGCGGGCGCGGATGCTGTACTCCTGGTCCGACATGCGGTTAAGCAGGCGAACGGTGACACCGTCGGCATCTTGGGTGTGCCCCAGGTACCGGGTGGAAAACGCAACCTTGGCACCGCGCTCGGCGGCATTCTTGACCAGTAGCGGCTCCATCACGGTCTGCGGAACATCGAGCATGGTGCACGGGCTGTTCTTCAGGTAGTCGCCGGAGCGGAGGTCTCCGCTTCCCCACGTTTGAAGCCGGGCGATCTCGGGTCCGACCAGGGAGGTGGTGAAGAGCGTGTCGCCCATCTGGTCCCAGGGCACGGCATACTTCGTCACCTCGTTTTCGAGCTCCAGGTCGCGCAGGATCTCCACCGCCCGCTGGTTGGTGATGTGTGCCCGTGGCGTGTTCGCCAGCCAGGACCACTGCGAAACCATCATCGTGCGCACGCCATACGTCGCCAAGGCGAGGGCGGTGGTGGCTCCCATGGGGCCCGTGCCGACGATGAAGACATCGGTATCGAAGTGCCCGGTCCCGGTGGCCGCGTCGAGTTTGTCGGCCGCACCGGCACCGTGCGTGAAGTTTTCTGTCATGTGAAGCAGCTCCCAATGAGGTATTAGGTGGATCACATTCAGACTAAGCGGCTAGCATGCCAGTTACCAACAAGCGTGCCGAGGGACGGCACGCCCCGAGGGGTGGGAAGATGGACGCATGAATGGTTTGCTGATGACCGAGGGGCCCGGGCACGAGGTAGTGGCCGGCAGGCTCTCCGGGCGGGTTTACTCTGCGCTCAAGACGCGCCTGGTGGAAGGGGACTTCCCGGCCGGGAAACGCATCGGCATCGAGGCCCTGCGGCAAGAGTACGGTGTTTCAAAACAGCCGGTCATGGAAGCCTTCCGCCTTCTGGCCTCCGACGGCATCGTGGAAATCGTGCCCCAGGTCGGATGCCGGCCGATGGATTACAGCATCGAGGAGGTAGCCGATTTCTTCCGCGTCTTCGCGGCGTCCGAGGGTGCCGTGGCCGCGGCCGCGGCGACTCGCTGCACGCCGGAGCAGATCGCCGGGCTGCGCACCGCGCTTCGGGAAACCGCCGACCTCGACCAGGAGCCCGATCCGAAAATCCGGGGGCGCCTCTATCGGCTGGCGAACCGGCGATTCCATACGCGGATCCAGGAGATGGCGGCCTCCCGGGTCATCGATTCCGTCTCCAGGCGCATGTGGGACCTCAGCGACTATCTTGTGAACACCTTCCCCGAAGGGGGGAGCTTCAGCGCACATACGGCCGAGCGCCACACGGACCACGAACGGATCGTGCAAGCCCTGGCGCACGGAGACGCATCCATGGCACGTATCGAAATGTCCAACCACATCCTGCATACAGTGCGTCGGCTCGGCCTGGACTAATCGCCGCACTTCCGCGGGCCCGCGAACCTAAATGGGACCGTCCGAACCGGGCCTACGTTCCGCACCCGGCCGGACGGACAGGTGCTTGCGCATTAGGCCTTGGCAATGGCTTCCTTCAGCGCCGTCAGGATCAGCGCAACCGAGGTCGGGTTGGCATTCGGACCCATCAGGCCGATGCGCCACACGGTGCTGGCATATTTGCCCACGCCGCCGCCGATCTCGATGTTGAAGCGCTCCAGCAGGTAGGACCGGACCTTGGCCGAATCCACGCCTTCCGGAACGTACACGGTGGTCAGCTGCGGCAGCCGGTGGCCCTCGGCGGCGAAGAGGGTCAGCCCCATCTCCTCGAGCCCGTCCTGCAGGGCCTTGCCCGCGGCCTGGTGGCGGATGGTGACCGCATCAAGCCCTTCGGCCAGGATCCTGTCGATGCCGGCCTCAAGCGAAGCCACCATCCCGACCGGGGCGGTGTGGTGATAGGTGCGTCCGCCGCCCGCCGACCCGGTGGCGTACCCGCCAAGCAATCCAAGATCCAGATACCAGGACTGCGGCTTCTGCACGCGTCGCTCGAACGCGCGGTCGGAAATCGTGAACGGCGCCAAGCCCGGGGCCACCCCGATGCACTTCTGCGTTCCGGCGTAACCCACGTCGATTCCCCATTCGTCGGCCATTACAGGCATGCCGCCGATCGAAGTGACGGCGTCGACGATGAGCAGCGCATCCTTCTTGATGGCGCCGAGTGCGGCAATGTCTGAAACGACGCCGGTGCTCGTTTCGGCGTGCACTGCGGCAATAACCGTGGGGTTCGGGTGCGCATCGGCCACGCGCTGGGCATCGACCGGAGTTCCGTAATCGTGGTCAACGCGAACAACCTCGGCACCCGCCCGCGAAGCGACCTCGCACATCCGCTCACCAAAGAGTCCGTTGACGGCGATGACCGCCACGTCGCCGGCCTTCACGGTATTGACGAATGATGCCTCCATGCCGGCCGAGCCGGTGGCGCTCAAAGGCAGCGTTCGCGTGTTCTTGGTCCCCCACAGGGTGCGCAGACCCTCGGCGGTGCGATCCATGCGGGCTATGAACAAGGGATCCAGGTGGCCCAGCAGCGGCAGTCCGAGCGCCGCGGTGGCTTCAGGGTAGGGGTTGCAGGGGCCGGGGCCGAAGAGGTGGCGAACCGGAACGATCTGGGTCATTTGATCTCACTTTTCTCGTTGCAATCTCTGTATGGCTCGGGGCCAGCCTATGCCGCGCAGGTTGCGCACCGGTTACTTAGAGCCGTTGCCGCCCTAATGAAGTGGAGACGAATTCGTCGACGTTCACCGGCCGTCCGGCACCTCGAGGTGGACTGAACCGGCCCACACCGGGCAACTAGGCCGCTTTCAGCGCCCAGTCTGTCGCATCGTCGCCGAGCGACATCAGCCGCCGGGCCTCCCGCAGGGCATCGGAGGAGTCCTTCTTGTCTAGCTGGGCCAGCGTAAGCAGGTTGGCGATTCGCTGCTCGCGGCGGCTTCGTCCGCTCTCGCGTGCCAACTCGATCATGGCCAGGACGCGCGCATGGGCACGGCGCCCCCGCGCCTCCGGACCCGAGTCATCGGTGTCGGTGTCACCAAGAATATTCAATGCCTCTAAAACAATGTCGTTCATATACTGCCTGCCTCTTGACTTCCGCTCGCACCTCATCGTGATGCGGATCACCCGCCCAATCCTATGGACAGCCTAGCCTTGACTTGGCAGTCAAGCAGAATCGGCCACCACGCGCCGACCTTGACCGCGCCACCCGGGAGCACGAAAAGTCCGCCCGACGGGACCGCCCAGCCACCCAAGGAGCCACCCCCTGCACCCAAGGCGCCACGCCACCCACAAACCCCGGCGCGGCCCGCGGTGACCCGGGCCGGAACGACCCACCTCGCCCCACGCGGGACCTTCCCCCGCGGGCCCGCGAGGATGGTTCCGCGCAAATGTTCACCCGGCGTTAATTGCAACGCCGCCGCGCGGAACGGAACCCGTGGCAGGTTAAGAAGTGTTGCAACAGCAAAAATAATAGTTGACACGTCAATCACCCTGTGTCATATTTATATACATAAGCATGCAAACCGGTGAACGCGCCGGCTTCCAACACAAGGAGCTTTCCACATGAGCATTGAAATCATTCCCGGCACCTGGACCCTCGACACCTCGCACAGCGAAGTTGGCTTCACCGTTCGCCACGCAGGCATCTCCAAGGTCCGCGGCGCATTCACCGACGTCACCGGAACCCTGACCGTGGGCGACTCGATCGCCTCGTCCAAGGTCGAAGCAGTCGTCAAGACCGAGTCCTTCGACTCGAACGACAACAACCGCGACGCCCACGTCAAGGGCGCCGACTTCTTCAACGTTGAGCAGTTCCCGGAAATGACCTTCGTGTCCACCGGCGTTGCAGGTTCCCCGGAAGAGTTCGAGCTGCAGGGTGAATTGACCATCAAGGACACCACCAAGCCGGTGACCTTCAAGGTCGAGTTCGGTGGCGTGGCAGTTGACCCGTTCGGTGCCACCCGCGCCGGCTTCTCCGCCACCACCCAGATCTCCCGCAAGGAATTCGGCATCACCTGGAACGCCGCCCTCGAGGCCGGCGGCGTGTTGGTGGGCGACAAGGTCACCATCAACATCGACTCCGCCTTCGTGCTCGCGTCGAGCAACTAAGCACCTTCACCGACCGCAGGGGCGCCATCCATGGTCATGGATGGCGCCCCTGCGGCATTAACGCCAGCGCCCTCCCGAAGCGCCGCACAAGCCCATGCCTCAGGCCGGATCTGCACCCTGTGCTCCCGGCCGATACACCGCAATGATGACACCCGTCGTTGTGGTGAGCGACTCCACCAGCTCCAGCCCGACACTGGGCAGGTCACCGGAAAAGAGTCGGGTACCGGCACCCAGGATCAGCGGGTGGATCAACAAGGTGTACTCGTCCACCAGCCCGCCGGCGATCAACGACCGCAGCAGGTTTCCACTGCCCATGACCAACAGGTCGGGTCCGGGCTCATCCTTCAGCGATGCGACAGCCGTCACCGCATCGGGGTCCAATAGCCGCGAATTGACCCAGGCAAGCGGCTCGGTGAGCGTGCGGGAGGCAACGTGCTTGGTCAGGTTGTTCAATCTCTCGGTAAACGGGTTCCCCCTCTGCCCAGGCCAGAACGAGGCAAAGTCTTCGTAGGTCCGCCGCCCCAAGACGAGCTCGGTTTCTGTTGCCATGCCCCTGCCGAGGAATTCCCCCAGAACGGGATCACTGTATTTCGCCGCCCACCCGCCATGGGCGAATCCGCCGCGGGTATCTTCATCGGGCCGCCCCGGCGCCTGCATGACACCATCCAGGGTCACATTGTTCAAAACATTGAGCTTGCGCATCGCCTGCAATCCTCCCCGGAACCACTCCCTGGCAACCATGGTCGGCCCGGGCACTGTAACCGTATTCAACGACCGCCCCGTTGCCCCTCACGCCTCGAGGGTACGCCAGGTGCAGCGCCCGAAAAACAGCCAAGGGAACAATTCACCACTTCCGGCCCTGATGGGCACCCCCCCGAAGCGTCCCTGTCCGGTGCACCGGCAGCAGGTTCCGATTTTTTCGACAACCGCGTCGTCGAAGAGCCATCCGTGCGGTACGTTGAAATTAGGAAATTCCCTTTCATTAAACTTGCATCGGTCAGGCAACTTATGATCTCACCAAAGAAACACCCACTACGCCGACCCGACGAGGTGAATCCCGGCCAGACCTTGGATCTCTACGATGCCAAGATTGTCACGAACATATCCGGACGCACCTCTATGACGCGCAAGCGCCTGGCCAACGGCCGTGAAACCCGCGCTTTTCTTGACGCCGCACTCGACCTTACGACCGAACTCTTCACACCGGCATTGTCTGAACAGTTGCTGGATGCCGACGAAGAAGACGCCCGTCCGGTCATGTCGTATTTATCCCGCCGAAAGGTACTGGCCAAGGCCCGGAAGAATTGCGGCGACGACTTTCCCCTCAGTGAAAACATGATGCGTCACCGATGGACTTCGCACGGGGATTTTCTGGCCGACTTCGTTTCCTACGCGCTGGCCGACAAGCACTGGAGTCTCCAGGTGGCGCTCTCGCAGCACGCCAAGGACTTGTTGACCACGGACGGAAATTTTCCGCAGGCGGTTCACCGCGTCGCCTACGAAGACCTCAAACTCGTACTGGAGCTGCCTGCCTTCCGTTTTCAGTTGCTGGCCGTGGCCACGGCCCAGGCGGATTCCGCCTCCGCACAAGCGCTGGCACGCATGTACACCAATCTGTCCCAGGTGTGGATGACGCTCTACACCAGCGTATTCGACCATTTCGGCCTGTCCTTCAGGCCGGGCGTGACCATGGAGGATTTCAACATCCTCCTGCAGGCCATGGCCGAGGGCCTTGGCCTGCGATTGATTTCGGGCGTGGACGAATCACTGCTTGACCACGAAAAACGGACTTCGCTGTTGGGCACCGCCGCGTTGTCACTGTTTCTGTCATTGGTGGATCCGGGTGACGGCCTCACCCTCGAGCAGGCGGCGGAAGCCGCGATGGGACAGCGGCGCACCAAATAGTCTTGCGGTTGGCCGGCGCCCCCGCGCGCATCAAGGGGAACGGGGGGCCGGATACCCCCAAGCAGCCCGGCGCCCCCGCCCCAAACGCGCCATTGGTCGTCCTCGGCAACGGACCACATCGACGTCCTTCCGCAGGGTCAGCCCCTGTGCCTTCGGCGACAACATGCTGGCGCCGAAGTATTCGATGTGCCCCGATCCCCACGCCAACACGCAGGTGTTCCAGACCCCCGCGAGTACCCACACGTCTTGGCGCATCGGACGGGACCGCTTCACCAGTCCCGGTTCGGCTCCCCCCAAGCCCCGCCCAATGACTCCCAAGTCGACCTACCCGACGGGTTTGGAACCACAGGTCCAATCCAAGCAAAGATACGGTCACAAGTTCTACCCTCACGTGGGTTGACCTGGCTGGGTCCACCCAACTGGGTCCCATCGCGTCTCAATGCCCGCAGCGAGCGAAGGTCTTCGTCGAAACGGCGGCGCCCCTACTTCCGCGCGAGCAGTCGTTGGACGCGAGGCTTGACCTCGGTGGCCAGCAGCGTGATCGACTCCAGCAGGTGCTCCTGCGGGAGCCCGCCGATGTCCGTTTGGAGGAAGTGGCGCATGTGGCCCATGTAGCCATGCAGGTGGACAATGCGCTCGGCCACCTCGTCGGGGGAACCCACATAGTATGCGCCCGGGGCCTCCGCCTGCGCGTCGTAGGCGCGCTTGTCCGGTGCCGGCCAGCCCCTGAGCCGGCCCATTTCCACGTTGAGGTTGTACCAGCCCGGATAGAAACGCTCGAGCGCTTCCTGCTTGGTCGGGGCGACCAGACCCAATGCAGCCACCGAGATCTTCAGCGAATCTGCCGGATGCCCGGCCTGGGCACCGGCGCGCCGGTACAGCTCGGCCAGCGGGGCAAAGCGGTGCGGTTCCCCGCCGATGATGCCATAGGACACGGGCAGTCCCAGCTGGCCGGCGCGGGCCGAAGAGCTTGCGTTGCCGCCGGTGGCGACCCAGATCGGCAGGTGGCCACCGAGCGGACGCGGCACCACGGCCAGGTCCTCGATTGCCGGGCGCTTGGTACCCGACCAGGTGACGTGGTTGCCGCCGGCATTGTTGATGGCCATCAGCAAGTCAAGCTTTTCCGCATAGAGCTCGTCGTACTCGCCCAGGTCATAGCCGAAGAGCGGGAACGTCTCCACGGAGGAACCGCGGCCGGCGGTGATCTCGATCCGCCCGCCGCCGGAGACCGCGTCGGCCGTGGCGAATTGCTGGAAGATCCGCACCGGGTCGTCGGTGCTGATGATGCTTGCGGCGCTGCCCAGCTTGATGCGGCTCGTCGCTGCCGCCGCGGCGGCGATCAGGGCGCCGGGCGATGACGCCGGCATGCTGGTGGTATGGTGCTCCCCCACGCCGAAGTAGTCCAGGCCGACGGCATCCGCGTGCTTGATTGCCTCGAACAGGTTGCGGATGGCCTCGCCGGTTGGCTGCAGGGATCCGTTGGTATTGCGCTGGGTGTCGCCGAAGCTGTAGGCACCGATTTCCATGTGGTCAATCCTCCTTCGTTGTGGGGGCGGACGGTGGTCAGGCTGTGGCCAGGCTGTGCTGCAGCGCCTGCGCCAGTTCGGCCGCGTTGAAGCGCCCGTTGAAAATGTCGGTTCCGGGTTCAAACGCTTTTCCCGCAGCCAGGTCGCCCGCGTCCACCGAGTCGAAGCCCAGCGTGTCGATAAACCCGGCCACCATTGCCTTGGCGGCTTCGTCATCGCCGGCAACGGCCAGGGCCCGGCGGTTCGGCGATCCCTGCTCGGCGGCATCCGGTTCCATCTCGTGGTATCCGATGTGGTTGAAGGACTTCACGACGCGCGATCCGACGAGGTAGGCGGACACGACCTCGCTGGAGGACAGGTGGGTCTTCTCGAAGTCGGCAATGTCGCCGTCGGTGGCGGCCCAATAGTTCATGGCGTCGACGACGACACGACCGGCGAGGGCGCCGGCGTCCAAGGACCTGTACTTGTGCAGCGGGATGGCGACGACCACCAGGTCCGAGGCCGCGGCCTCGCCCGCATCTACGGCCACCGCGCCCGGCGTGACGATCTCGATGATCAGCTCGTTGTCGGCCGCCGGCTTCGAGGTGGCGACCTTGACCCGGTATCCGGCGGCAATGGCCAGACGGGCCATCGCCGTGCCCACACGCCCGGCTCCCAGAATGCCAATGGTCCCCCGGGAAGCCGCTTCCCCTTGTTCGCCGATGTCCATGCGTCCCGCCTTCCAAAACTTATGTTGTATTACAGACTATATTCCGAACAGATCATCTGCGCAACACCGTTGATTCGGGTATGATGGGTGCCATGGCCTCCCTACAGCATTCACCCCTCGCACCGGACAAGCCGCTGCCGGGGCTCATTCCCGGCGATCTCGCTTGGCACCTGGGAATGATCCTGCGCGGACACCAAACGCGCTTTGCCGAGGCAGTGGAGGAGATGCCCTGTTCAGTACGCGGCTACCAAATGCTTTCCACCGTGGTTCACCACGACCCGGCGAACCAACAGGCCCTGGGTGCGCACCTCGGCATCGACCGCACGGTGCTGACCTATCTCCTCGACGATCTCGTGGCCGCCGGACTGGTTGAGCGCGTGCCGGCCCCCACGGACCGGCGAGCCCGGAAGATCGTTGCCACGAAGCAGGGCGCAGCCCTGCTGAAAAGGCTCGAGGCCCGCGTTGCGGCGGCCGAGCAAGCCCTGCTCACCGAGCTCGATTCAATCGAGAGCGCGCAACTCGCACGCTTGGTTTCCAAGCTCTCCATGGCAATCCATCGCGCCCAGCCCGGAGCCAACCCCTGCGAAGCCATGGACCACCTGGGTTAGTCCCCTGGCCGCTGGGCTCCTCCAAGCGGAAACGACACAGCCCGATGGTTTGGGTCGCCAACGGCGATCCGACACGTGCAAACACCATAGACTCGTGCCATGAACGCCGGCGACATTACATTCCACACCCGCAAATGGGTCCGCCCCGAAGACCTCAATGCCAATGGCACACTCTTCGGAGGAAGCCTGTTGCGCTGGATCGACGAGGAAGCGGCAATCTACGCCATCGTCCAGTTGGGCAACGGATTTGCTGTCACCAAGTACATGTCCGAAATCAACTTCGTATCCTCGGCGCAGCAAGGCGACCTCATTGAAATGGGCCTGACCGCCACCCATTTTGGCCGCACCTCCTTGACCATGCGTGCCGAAGTCCGCAACATGATCACCCGCCAATCCATCCTGACCATCGAGAAGATCGTGTTCGTGAACATGGGCCCGGACGGCATCCCCGCCCCGCACGGCTACTCGGAGATCACCTACGACCGCGACCGGATCCCGGGCGAACACCTAAAGATCAAGCAGCCCGACGATCTGAAGCCGTAGCGGGCAGCAGCGCCGGGTCCGCCGCTCAAACCCGGTTACGAGGCCTTGGTTGCGGCACGAAAGACTCCCCCGCCCCACTGGACGCCGCTGCGCATCAGCCACAATTCGCAGGGCCGGATGGTGCCCAAGCGGACCTTGTGACATGGAGGACCGTAGCTTTCGTTGACGTTCCCGTCTTCACCCCGTGTCCAGAACTCGTCGTTGACCCTGAACACGTTAGCCATGACCTCGCAATCGCAATAGCCGCCCAGCTCCGGAAATTTTCGCTCCAGCGAGGTGGCCCGCGGTGCACGAAGGTCCCGGTAGGTGGTGCACCATTTCAGTCCGCTGCACCCGTGGTCGAGCATGCGGTTGACGTAGCAGGCCAGGCATTCGTAGCGCGGCGGCAGCAGCCGCTTGACGACCTTGAGCGCGTCCTCAAGTTCCGAGACGGTGTATTGCTCCATGGTGGACTCCTTGTATGAATGGAGTCTTCAGCTTGGGTTCTGGATGCCGGCAAGGGGACCTCGGGCCTCCAGCCTGTGGATCCGCGAAAGCGTCCCGGCAGCCGAAAGGCTGTGAGGAGAAGCGACTTCCCGTGGATGTCAGGCGTTGGCTTGGAAGTGCACGATCCGTTCAAGGGCTGCGGTGACGGCCTCGTATCCGGCTGCGAAGCTCAGACGCACGTGACTGTGCCCATTGACATGGTCGAAGTCGTTGCCGGGAACAATGGCCACTCCCTCGGCTTCGAGCAACGCGGCACAATATGCGGCGGCATTTTCATGTGAACCGAGCTGGTCGCCCAGGTCTGCATACAGATAGAAGGCACCATCGGCCGGCGCGCTCTCGCCCCAGCCGAGCCGACCCATCGAGTCCAGCACCGCGGCGCGGGTTCTCGCAAACTCGGCAACCCTGGCCTCAGCTTCGTCATAGGATTCCTCGGTAAACGCGGCCAGCGCGGCATACTGAGCGGGTGCCGGCGGGCACAACGCCACGTTGCCGGCCAATGCGTCCACGGTGGGCAGCATGTCGTCGGGAACCAGCGCCCACCCCAAACGCCACCCGGTCATGCCCCAGTACTTGGAGAAGCTGGAGATCACCACGGTGTCGGTGTCCAATTCCCAGGCACTGACCGAGCGTCGGGCCTCCGATCCCTGCTCCGGATAGTCGATGCCGTGGTAGATTTCGTCGCTGATCAACCTGACGCCGCGTTCCTTGCACCACCCGGCGAGCTCCGCGAGCTCGCTTCCGGAGACCATCGTGCCGGTGGGGTTCGCCGGCGAGGCCAGCATTAGGCCATCGAGCCGTCCATGTTCCCGCCATGCCGCTTCCAGCAATTGCACGGTGGGTTGGTAGCGCGATTCCTGCCCGGCATCCAGCTCAATCACATCGATGCCCAACGTGCGCAGGATATTGGCATAGGCGGGGTAGCCGGGGCGTGCCAACGCCACCTTGTCTCCGGTGTTGAACGCGGAAAGGAAGGTCAGCATGAAGGCACCGGAGCTGCCGGTGGTGATGGCGACGTTGTCCGCAGAGACACTGATGTTGTACCAACGCTTGTAGTGTCCCGCGATGGCTTCCCGCAGGTCCCGGATGCCCAGTGCCGGCGTGTAGGTCAGCGGCGTTCCCGCCGCATGGATCTCGGCGGCCCGCTTGGACACCGCGGACGGGGCCCCGTCGCCGGGTTCGCCGGCGCACAGCGAAATGACATTGCGTCCCGCTGCCCGTAACTGGGCGACCCGGTCGAGGATGTTCATGACCTCAAACGCCGGAACCTTCGCCCGCTCCGCGACCTTCAATCTGGGCTGCACTTTTCCTCCGGTAACTGGTGCCGATCTGATTCACCCAGCCTGTCACATACCGGAGCGTGGAAGCGCGAAGGCCCCACGCGGTGGGGCCTTCGAATCGCTAGCGTGCAGGGGAATTACGCCTTGACGCCTGCCGCGATATCCTTCTTGATTGCTTCCATGTCCAGTCCCTGGACCTGGCCGATCAAGTCTTCAAGCGCTTCGGCGGGCAGTGCGCCGGGCTGGGAGAAGACCAGGATTCCGTTGCGGAAAGCCATCAACGTCGGGATGGAGGTGATGTTGGCGGCGGCGGCCAGCTGCTGCTCGGCCTCGGTGTCGATCTTGCCGAAGGTGATGTCCGGGTACTTCTCGCTGGCGGCCTCGAACACCGGTGCGAAGTTGCGGCACGGGCCGCACCACGCGGCCCAGAAGTCCACGAACACGGTGCCCGGTTCGGTAATGGTGGATTCAAAATTTGCGGAGTTGAGTACAACGGAAGCCATGCGTGCTTCATCCCTTCGGGAGGTTTGATTTCCGCGGATCACGAGCGGATCCGCAAATAGGTCAACCGCACGGGCAACGGTAATATTCCTAGGTAGTTCGTTCAAAATTCTCCAAGGGAGCCACCACATGTGCAAGAAGATCACCTGCGACAGCTGTGCCAAGCCGACCTGGGCAGGCTGCGGTGAACACATCGAGGATGCCCTCGGCGACGTGGCCGTGGCAGATCGCTGCCACTGCGCCTAAGCCGGACGTCCTGGACACAGGTCGTTTCATTTTCCCCCGGCTGCGTCCTTGATGCCGTGACGCGCCGGCCCGCGGATTACATCGAGATCGCATCAGTCGGCCTCCCTCAGGAGGCGTTGGTGATCACACAGGAGCCCGAACCCACGAGCAGGGGGAAGGTCGCACGGGCGGTCGAAATCTTCGAAGACCAGCCGGAGGCGTGCCCGGCAGATATTCCGACGTGTGCCGTTCCCCCGAGAAGCCCGGCCAGCAAGCCACCCTGGAACGTGCTGGTGTAGGGGCCGGGATCCGCGCCTGTCGTCGAAAGCCCGTTTCCTTCTGACACCTGGGCCAGGTTGGCCACACTGGTTCCCGACCAGTATTGCGCCCCGGCACGGGTGTATCCGACCGATGGATAGTGCCAGGTGAGAATGACCCTGGGTCTGAGACTCAAATTGACCAAAACACTCTCCGCCGTGCAACTGTCGATGACCGGGGCCGGAACCACCAGCGCCGCGAAGCCTGCCGAGGAGTGTTCGGCATCCGTCCAGGCGGCCGTCGTCGCAGCGGGCGGGACCAACGCAACCAGAAGCCCGGCACACATCGCCGCGGCAGCGCCAAGGCGCCTTCGGCTGCGGCGCTGCCTTCGCGTGTTCAAGTCCTGCGGCGCGGCATTTTTCATCGCTTCCACTTCCTTGACACTTTTGCCGCCCCGGCCAGTGCGAGCCCGAGACCAACGGAGGCCACGGCGGCGAACAAGGCCAACAGCGGGTTGGTTCCGGTGGGGGCGAGCGGGCCGGCCGGTCCGGGTGAAACCATGAGGCCATCGCCGGATCCGGCGGCGTGCACCTCTAAGTTGACGGGCCCGCCCGCGGCATCGGGGCGGCCGCCCGCCGGCAGCCAGAGATCGAACAGCAGCCAACGCTGCTCCGCCGAGGAGATGGTCGTCAGCTGCCGCGTGATCCCGTCAACGGCAACCGGAGTCGCGCCCTGCAGCTTGTCGGTGTCCCCGGGGCAGGTCCCCGCGACCCATCGCCGGTCACAGGAGCGGATGGCCGCGTGCAGTCCCAGTCCCGCGTTCCCGCTGCCCAGCCGTTCGATGCTCACTTCGCCCGGCGGCGAGTCCTCGACGGCAACGCCGACCTGCCAATGCACGGGTTCCCCGGGGACCAGATGGGCCATTGCAGCTTTGTCCCCGATCGTGGTCAACCTCAGATGCCCACTGGATACGATCTCCTCCGTGGCGGCCTGGGAGGGGGCTGCCACGGCAAACCCAAGGGCCAGGGGTGCGACGAGGAAGACCAGCGCAGGATGCGTGCCGGTCCCGGGTTGCCCGGGAATGCGAATCTGATCTTCCTCGGCGGCATCATCTTCTTCCCGGGATTCGCGCGGCCAGAACGCCCACGTGACCAACGCCGACGCGCCGAGGGTCAGGAGGGCAAGCACCCATGGACTGGACAGCCACACCACGCCGTAGGCCAGGTTCGGCACGGATCCCATGACGATCCGGACGTCGCTGACGGTGTATGGGGCCGGGTCCGCCGCCTCGTTGGCGTCCCCCTTCATCGTGATGACTCGTTCTGCATCCGACGGACCGTCGCCCACGGAGGTCACGCGGTGCGTGATCGGGAGGGCCGCCAGGCGCTCAACGGTCACGACATCCCCGACCCGGATCTTAGTCGCGGGTATCTCGCGCACCACCGCCAGCGACCCGGCAGGGATCGTCGGGCCCATGGAACCGGTCTTGAACATGATCAGGGAAACGTTGAATACAAAAGCGAGAATGACCAGCAAGACACAGACAAATCCCCCGAACGCCGCCAGGCTCAACATGGCATCGCCCAGGAACCTCCCCGCGCCCCGCATCCGCCTATCCATGTCAGGCCCGGCTACTCGGCCGTCGCGGCGAAGGCCCAGCGTCCGGTGAGGACCGTTCCCTGGGCGGCGTTGGGTGCTGTCGTGGGCAGGGTGACGGCGAAGCAGTAGTTTACGGTGGAGGACCCCTTGGCCCCCAGCGCGATCTTGGCGGCGGACCCCGAGGTCAGCCCGGTACCCGCGGAGACGACGGAGGTGCCCGCCGCGAACGTGGCGGCGTTGCAGGTCGTTCCCGGGACCCCGCTGACGCCATAGCGCAGGTATTCCCCGAGCCCGGTGCCGTTTCCCGGGTCCGCCGCCAATTGCACGGAGCCGGCGACGCTGGAATTCGCGGTTTTCACGGAGTACAGGGCGAACACCGTCGTGCCCGGCACCATGGCGTCCGGTGTCACGCTGAAAACAAGCGGGGCGCCCGGAGCGGTCGGGTGATCGCTGAACTCGGTGCCGTTGGTGCTGCCGACGATCGAGAAGGTGCCGGCCTGAAAGGATCCGGAGGCGTGTTCCTCATCGGTCCACGCGGCAAGCGTGGCCGTGGTGCCGATTCCGAGCACCAGGCCACCGGCCAGGACGGCTCTGAGACGGGTGAAACGCCGCCTGGAAACCGTCGTCTTGGTGTGTCGCATCCGGCGGTTTTAGGAAGTCGAGCTGCCGAGGAATGCCCAGTTTCCGTTGGCCGCGGTGTCTTGGGCGATGGTTGGGCCGGCGGTTACCTGCACGCACAGGAACACGTCGGCGCCGGGGGCGCCGTCCACCGTGCTCTGTGCCAGGGTGAACGTGCTGGCACCGGCGACGGAGTCCATGGCCGTGCCGGACGGGACGATGGTTTGCGAGCCGGTTGCTGTGGGGGTGCATGCCGCGAGCGAGTCGACCTGGACGATCCCGTAGGTGAGTTCGGCCGCTGCGGTGCCCGTGGCGCTGGCCGCATCAACGGAGACCGTGGCGTCGTTGGTGGTGGCCGCGTCCAGGTGCAGCACGAAGGGTGCTGCGGCCGTGTCGGCGGGGCTGAGGTTGTCGAAGCCGGCCGAGAATCCAAGCGGAGCGGCCGCGCCGACGGAGGCATGGTCGCTGAAGGTCGTGCCGTCGGTGCTTCCCTGGATGTTGAAATGTCCGGCGCCGAAGACGCCCTGCGCGAACTCGGAGTCGTTCCATGCGGCAAGCGTTACCGCTGCACCGACGCCCAGCACCAATCCGCCGGCCAGTATCGCCCGGATCTTGCGGTTCTTGTCCTTCTGAGCCATTAGCTCCCCCTTGCTACAAATACCTTGTCGCTGCCGGAACGCTGATGGATCAAGCGCGTGAGACAGTCATACGCGGAGTCTCTTCCTCTTCCACAAGCTAACAGCGCCCGGGAGCCAATACAGTACGGTTGCGGGGGTTTGGCGAAAGGATGGCCAATTGCCGGGCAAGATTGGAAGGATGCCCCTAACGACTAGCCGCAAGCCCCAAGACAAGGCAATACCGGCAGCCAGGTGGCTAACGAATCAGGCCGTTCAGCTACCCAAACGGCGCAAGTAGAAACGCATGGGAAAGTGCCGGATGGCCCGCGGCAGGATGCGCATCGAAATGCGAGCGCAGCGAAACACCAGATCCACTCCCCGTTGTTGACGCGCGCCGAATTCGAAGCCAAACATGGCGCGCACCGGCTCGGGCAGCAGCCCGATGGACATGAGCCGGACCAGAGGCATCGCCGCGCGCATCCACCAGGGAGCATGCTTGGCGGCCAGCAGCTCATGGGCCACCGCGCGAACCGGGCCATCGACCCGCATCTGTCCCAGGGTCCGGGCCCAGTATTCGGCGAAGTCCGCCCGGGTGGCCGGCCAGAGGTGCGCCGGCATGCCCAGCTCGGTACCCAGCTGCGCGTAGTCCCTGTACAGCGCCTCGGCGGTGTCCTCGTCCAGTGGTGGGAACACCGCGCGCTGGATCTGCACGGCGGAGTCGTAGAGTGTGGCCGCGACCCACAATTGCAGCTTCGGGTCGCGCGCGGAGTACGCGGGGTGCGAGCCGTCCTTGGCGGCGGCCGCCTTGACCGGTGCGTGGGCTGCATGGACGATGCCTCGAACCTTGGCCCGCTGTTCGTCGGTTCCGTTGCTCAGGGCGTAGATATAGGTCAAGGTGCCGTTGAGCCGGCCCAACGGGTTGGATGCAAAATTAGAATGCCTGGCCACGCCGTGGCCAACGCCGGGCAACGCGAGCTGCAACAGGATCGCCCGGCCGCCGCCCAGCAGATACACGGCTTCGGGGGCAAAGCGGGAGAGCACGGATTCGGGGTGCGCCTTCGCGCCCCGGATGGTGTTCGTGCCCCTCGCCATGGCGCCGCTACTTCTTGCTCGGGCGCACCGGGTGCTGGGACAGGATGGAAACGCGGTTGAAGGCGTTCATGGCGATGGCAGCCCACTGGACCGCGGAGAACTGCGCGTCATCAAGCACCAGCCGGGAGGCCGCGAGCTCGGCAATCCGGGATTCCGAGTCAGGCAGGGAGGTGGCTGCCTCGGCTACCGACAGGGCGGCCGACTCCAGGTCGTCGAACAGCGAGGTTTCCCGCCAGGTGGAGAGCACCGCCAGGCGCTGGGAGGTCTCGCCGGCCTCGAGCGCCATCCGCGAGTGCATGTCCAGGCAGAACGAGCAGCCGTTGATCTGGGAAATGCGCACGTTGAGCAGTTCGATAAGCCGGGTGCCCAGTCCGGCGGCATCCGCTGCTTCCTTGACCTTGAGCGAAAGGCCGTTCAGGGCCTTCCAGCTGGCGGTGTCGGACTTGTCAAGGAAAAACGGTGCTGCCAACGACATCAAAGAACTCTTCTCATCAATGGCGCATCGCGCCCCAACGTGGTGCTTACAGCCTACTCAGCCGCGGCGAGCTGGCCGCATGCGCCGTCGATTTCCTTGCCGCGGGTGTCGCGCAGCGTGGTGGGCACGCCGGCGGACTCCAGGCGGTCGATGAACTCCGCGGTCACGTCGGGTTCGGAAGCGGTCCAGACCGAGCCCGGGGTCGGGTTCAGCGGGATCGGGTTCACGTGCACCCAGCCGCGGCCACGGGCGTTGAGCTTGCGGGCCAACAGGTCCGCGCGCCAGCCGTGGTCGTTCATGTCCTTGATCAGCGCGTACTCAATGGAAACGCGGCGACCGGTCTTCACGTAGTAGTTGAACGCGGCATCCAGTGCCTCGTCGACCTTCCAGCGCGAGTTCACCGGGATCATCTCGTCGCGCAGCTCGTCGTCCGGCGCGTGCAGCGAGAGCGCGAAGGTGACGGGCACGCCCTCCTCGGAGAGCTTGTTGATGGCAGGGACCAGGCCCACGGTGGAGACCGTGATGCCGCGGGCGCTCATGCCGAGGCCCTCGGGGGCCTCGGCGACCATGCGGTGCACGGCGTTCATGACGCGCTTGTAGTTGGCCAGCGGTTCGCCCATGCCCATGAAGACGATGTTGCCCACGCGCTCTTCCGGGTGCTTCTGGCCGCCCAGTCCGCCCTCGGCAATCACGCGGTTGGCCTGGACGATCTGGTCCAGGATCTCGGCGGTGGACATGTTGCGGGTCAGGCCGGCCTGGCCGGTGGCGCAGAACGGGCAGTTCATGCCGCAGCCGCACTGCGAGGAGATGCACAGGGTGATGCGGTTGCTGTAGCGCATCAGCACCGACTCGACCAGCGAGCCGTCGAAGAGACGCCAGAGGAACTTGATGGTTTTGCCGTCATCGGTGGCCAGTCGCTTCACCTCGGTGAGCAGCTTCGGGAACATGACCTCGGCGATCTCGGCGCGGCGGTCCTTGGGCAGGTCGCTCATCAGCTCGGGATCGGTGGTGTAGTGCTGGAAGTAGTGCACCGAGAGCTGCTTGGCGCGGAAGCCGGGCAGGCCCATCTCCTTGAGCTTGGCGGCGCGCTCGGCCAGCGTGAGGTCGGCCAGGTGCACCGGGGGCTGGCTGACGCGGGCCTTGGCGGTGAACTGGAGCTGCGGGCGGCCGTCCTCGCCCATGGCCTGCTTCCACCCCTCGGCGGTGGGGCGCACCTGTGGACGGCCCTCGGCCTTGGCACGGGATTCGGAGATGCGCATTTGCTGGGCACCCTGGGCCGCGGCCTGGGCGGCGCGGCGGGCCGCGGCGTCCTCTGCGGCGGGCGCAGTAGTGGCAGGCACGGTCACTGGGGTTTTTTCGGGGGAAGTCATCCATTCCATTCTCCCATGCATGTCCAGAGTGTGGGCGGTGAGATTGGGCACCCCCCCGGGGCCGCCGCGCGGGTCTCCGGGCTAACAGGGGGCGACTAAGACGGCCAGGCAAAGCATCCCGGTCGCAGAACCCGGCCGATACCGGCCGTGGCCTGACCGGGTCGTATCATGGGGACGTCGAACTTATCAGCCTGCGCAAGGGAAAGGGAGTGGATTCCAGTGGACCGCGAGGAACTTCCCACGATCTTCAACCTTGCCTCGAGCGATCCCCGCAGCGAATTGATCGACAGGTCGCAGCTCAGCGAGGAAACGCTGCTGCAGATCGATCGGATCATGTCCGAAATGGGTCGGCTGCGGGCCGTTGAGCGCAAGATCTCCCGCGCCTCGCAAAGCTACATGCACCTGAACGAGACCGACATGCGGGCTATCAGATTCCTGATCTCCGCCAAGAACACCGACACCGCGGTGACCCCGGGAATGCTGGCCAAGCACCTGGGCATCACCACCGCTTCGGTGACCAAGATGGTGGACAGGCTGGAGAAGGCGGGCCACGTGGTGCGCGCGGCACACCCCACCGACCGCCGATCCCTGTGCATCACCGTGACCCCCGAGACGCATCTTGCCGCCCGCCAGCAGGTCGGTCGGCACCACGCCGCGCGCTTCGGCGCGGCCGCGCGGCTGAGCTCCGCCGAACGCGAGGTGGTCATCCGGTTCCTCGCCGAAACGGCCATGGACCTCGAGGACAGCATCGGATCGGTCGGCGAGCGCAAGCCCTCCGAAGACTAGGCCTCGTCCTTGGCCTCGAGCCCCTCGGCGGCAGTGGTGATGCGACGGGCCATGGAGGAGAAAATCACCCCGTGGAAGGGCAGGATCGCCAGCCAGTACAGCCGGCCCGCCAAGCCCTCGGGGAAGAACACCGCACGCTGCCTGTAATGACTCCCCGATTCGGTCGGTTCCACCGAGAGCTCCAGCCATGCCCGCCCGGGGACCCGCATTTCCGCGCGCAGGCGCAGCAGGCGATCCGGCACCAGCTCTTCCACGCGCCACCAGTCCACCGCGTCCCCCAACGCGAGGGAGGTGCGGTTGCGCCGACCGCGGCGCAGGCCCACTCCCCCGGCGAGCTTGTCCAGGATCCCGCGCAGCGCCCACGCGCCGGGCAGCGAGTAGTAGCCGGTTTCCCCGCCGAGTGACGCGATGACCCGGAACAACGCAGCGGGACTCGCGCTGGTTTCCCGCTCCCGGACATCGGTGAAGACGGTGTGCCCGGCCCATTGCGGATCCGAGGGCAGCGGCTCGGCGGGAGCTTCCAGGGCGTGGGCGGTCGTCCACGTGGTTTCCACGGTGTCGTCGCGCATCTTGGCCAGCGCCAGCTCGACGGAGCGCCGGTATCCGGTCAGCCCCTCGGCGGGGCGGTCGATGACCGCATCGATGTCGCGGTTTCGCATCACGCAGTCGTGCTGCAGGGACTCGACCAGCGGAATGGCCAGCGAGCGCGGGATCGGGGTGACAAGGTTGACCCATTGGGCCGCCAGCCACGGGGTCAGCACCGGCAGCGCCAGGATGACCGGGCGGCGGATGCCCGCGGCATCGGCGTACAGGCGCATCATATCCCCGTAGCTGTGCGCCTCCGGCCCGCCGATGTCGTAGGTGCCGGACACCTCCGGCGGCAGGCCCGCGCATGCACCCAGGTAGTGCAGGGCATCGCGCACGGCGATGGGCTGGACCCGGTTCAGCACCCATCGCGGGGCGGGCATCACCGGAAGCACGTCGGTGAGGTGGCGGACCATCTCGAAGCTTGCGGACCCGGAGCCGATGATCAGCCCGGCCTGCAACGTAATGGTGGGAATGCCGCTGGATTCCAGAATCCGCCCGACCTTGACCCGAGAGGCCAGGTGGCGACTCAGCTCGCCCTCGGGATGCAGTCCCGAGAGATAGACCAGACGCCCGAGGCCTGCGGCCCTGGCCGCTTCCACGATGGTGTTGGCACAGCGTTCCTCGACGGGGGCAAAATTGCTGGTGCCGCCCATCGAGTGGACCAGGTAGTAGAGGACCGCGGCTCCCTCGCACAATTGGGCAGCGGCCTGCGGATCGGTCAGGTCCCCCTCCACGATCTGTACCCGCGACCCCCAGGGAACATCGCGCAGGGCGTTGCTGCGGCGGGTGAGCACCCGCACGCTGTGGCCCTGTTCCAGCAGCAGCGGAACCAGTCTCCCGCCGATGTAGCCGGTGGCCCCGGTGACGGCAATGACGCTCATCTCGCCACCCCCGTCGCGGCCGGTGCGTCCCCGCGAACCCGTCGCCTTGCGGCGGACACGAGGGCGAAGAGCAGCAGGGCCCCGGCCGCGCAATAGGCGGCGGCCGCGACGGTGCCGGATTCCAGTCCGCCGTCGCTGCGTCCCACGCCGATCCAGGCAATGCCCCACACCATGGCCAGGGCGGCCGCGATGCGGCCCCCGGAATACGCCACCGTCAGGGCTCCGATGAGGGCAGCGACCCCCACCAGGACACAGGCCAGCGCAACGGTCCAGGTCGCCCCGGCACCCACGCCGAGCTCGGAGAGCCAGGCGGCGATGTTGGCTACTGTTGCCACACTGACCCAGCCCAGATACGGGCCGAAGGTCAACGCCATGATCCAGCGCTCGGTGCGCTTCTCGATCCGCGGCTTCATCAGCACAAAGATCCTGGCCAACACCGCCAGCAGAAGCAGCATCACCACGACGCTGGCGCCGAGCCAGCCGAGCTGCACCACGCCGATCCACAGCGCGTTGAGGATCGCGGAGCCGGCTGCCCACGGTCGGATGCGTCGCTGCGTGGCACTGCGGGCCGCCCCGGGTGTCAGCTGCCAGAGAGCGTAGATAACCAACCCGATGTAGACCACGCTCCAGATCGAGAACGCTCCGGTGCCCGGGGCCAGCAGCGTCGAATCGGCCCCGAGGCGTCCGTCGGCGGCCTCGGCAATCGGGGTGCCTCCCAGCGCGCCGCTTCCGATGAAGGCGCCGGCGATGGCAGCAAATACCGCCGCTGCGCACATGATCCGGCTCGTTGCGGACGCCGGTGGTGTCGATTGCATGGGATGGGTCTCCTTTGCTGTGGGGGAAATATGCACGGAATTCATCAGCCCTACTCGACAAACCCTATCTTGTTAACACATGATGTATCTAGCTAAGCTAGTAATCAACCATTCGAGGGATTTATGATCCAAGTTCACGCGGGCGAGACGTCGGGCCCACACGCGGCCTCCGCACTGCTGCACTCGGTGCTCAGGAGAAACGATGCCCTGGAACATGCCCTGTGCCGCCACTTGGGAATCAACGAGACCGATTTCCAAGCCCTCCAGCACCTGATGCTTGATCATCCGATGACTCCCGGTGACCTGGCCGCGAATTTGAACATCTCCAGCGCCGCCACCACCACCCTGATCGACCGGATGAGCGGGCGCGGGTTCGTGATCCGCTCGGCCCACCCCACCGACCGGCGCAGCCTGCTGCTGCATCCCAGCCCCGAGGCCGTGACCCGAACGATGACGGCCCTGCGGCCACTGTTCGCCGATGCGGAACTGGGCATCCTAGGGCTCGATCCCGAAGGACAACTCGCGGTGGTGCGCTATCTGGAACACATCCTCGCCGCCATGCAATCCCGGATCGACGCCCTCACTCCTCCCATCGCCACCAAGAAACGGAACGAACGATCATGAGCCTGCCCAGCCAAATTCCCGCGCAGACTTGCAGACCACGAGCTGCCATGGGATCCGACGCGCTCCAGCAGCGGGTCAGATGCCACCTGGCCGCAGTCATCCAGGAGCACCGGGATGCTGCAGGCGAGTATTCGAAGGCCACCCAAACGCTCTGGTCCCGCATCGAGCTGGCGCTGGAGGGCGGCAAGCTCACCCGACCACGGCTGGTCTTGCTGGGCTACCAGGCTTTCGCGTCTCCCGCCGCGGACGGAACCGAGTCCGGGGATGGCCTAGAACGCGTCATCCAGTTGGGCTCCGCCTTCGAATTGCTCCACTGCTCGTTGCTGATGCACGACGATGTCATTGACCGCGATTTCACCCGCCGCGGGCGCCCCACCCTCTCGGCCCTGTACCGCGACGATGCGCTGGACCGGGGCAAGTCCGCGCAGGACGCCGAGCATGCCGGACACGCGGCGGCGATCATCGCCGGCGACCTGCTGCTGGCGGCCGCGATCAGGCTCGCCCGGCGCGCCGCGGATTCACTGCCGGCGGCCGAGGCCATCGAAAATTCCTTCCACCAGGCCATCCACCATGCCGGTGCCGGGGAGCTCGAGGACCTGCTTTTCTCCCTGGACCCTGTTCCGGCCCAGGTGCACGAGGTGCTGCGGATGGAAAAGCTCAAGACCGCCGCCTACTCCTTCTCGGTGCCGCTGCACACCGGGGCGCTTCTGGCCGGTGCCGATGCCGCCGGGGCCTCGGCCCTGGCCAACATCGGCAGCCAGCTGGGCGTCGCCTACCAGCTCATCGACGACATCCTGGGGACCTTCGGGGACCCTGAGCAGACCGGGAAGTCCATCGAATCGGACCTGCGTGAAGGCAAAAGCACCATCCTCACGGCAATGGCCGCGGCAACTCCCGGATTCACTGACGACCTGCAGCTTTTCCGGGACCGGGACGCGGACGTTCCGGCCATGCGCTTGGCCCTGGAATCCACCGGTGCCGAGCGCTTCGCCCGGCAACTGGCGCAGGACCTGTGCACCGGCGCCACCTCGGCCTCGCGCACGCTCAACCTGCCCGCCCGCGTCAGCTCCGAGCTCGAGGGCTTCGCCGACCTGATCCTGAACCGGGGTGCCTAGGACATGAACGCGCACACCATAACCGGAACCGGCGGGCCCACCGCCCTGCAACGCTATTCGGCCACGGCCAGCAGCAGCGCCCGGGTGGTCATCACCCGGTATTCCACCTCGTTCTCGCTGGCCTGCCGCCTGCTGGGCAGCCCGGCCCGCGAACACATCTCCAACATCTACGCCCTGGTACGCCTGGCCGACGAGGTCGTCGACGGGGTCGCCCGCGAGGCGGGCCTCGAGGTCCGGGAGGTCGCCGCGGCCCTGGAACAACTCGAGGCCGAAACCGAGGCGGCGCTGGCCAGCGGCTACAGCACGAACATGATCGTGCACGCCTTCGCCTGCACCGCCCGTTCCCAGGGCATCGACACCGAGCTGACCCGCCCGTTCTTCGCCTCAATGCGCAGCGACCTGCAGGTCGCCAGCCACGACGCGGCCACCCTGAAGGGCTACATCTACGGATCGGCGGAAGTCGTGGGACTCATGTGCCTGCGGGTGTTCCGCTCCATGCCCGACGCCCCGGCCGGGCACGAGGCGGAAACCGAGGCCGCCGCCCGGCACCTGGGAGCGGCATTCCAGAAGGTCAATTTCCTGCGCGACCTGGCCGCCGACACCTCGGAGCTGGGCCGCAGCTACTTCCCGGGGCTGGATCCACTGGCTTTCTCCGACGAACACAAAAACGCCCTCGTGCGGGAGATCCGTGCGGACCTTCACGCAGCCGCGCTGGGCGTCCCGCACCTTGCCCCACGCGCCGCCCGCGCCGTGGCAATGGCCCACGGGCTGTTCAGCGAGCTGAACCACCGGCTCGAACGCACCCCCGCCGCCGAGCTGATGACCCGGCGGATCTCGGTGCCGCCCGGACGCAAGACCCTGATCGCGCTGCGCACCGTCCTGGGCGGGCGCCCCGCGATTGCCACCACCGCCCCGGCGACCAAAGGACAACCATGAAAAATGCATCCCTGCCGGGCCAACGCCGGGTCGCTGTCATCGGCGGAGGATTCTCCGGATTGGCCACCGCCGGCCTGCTTGCCGCCTCCGGGCACCGGGTCACCCTGCTGGAAAAGCAGCACGAGCTCGGCGGCCGCGCCGGGCGGTTTCGGCGCGGAGGATTCAGCTTCGACACCGGCCCTTCCTGGTACCTGATGCCCGAGGTCATTGAACATTGGTTCGAGCTCATGGGAACCTCCACGGACCGCGAGCTGGACTTGGTGGACCTGCCGACCGGCTACCGCACCTGGTTCCAGGGCGACTACACCCCACTGGACATGCCATCCGGGTCCGGGGCCCGGGAAGCCTTTGAATCCCTGCAGCCCGGTGCCGGCGCCGCCTTGGACAGCTACCTGGAAAAGGCCGCCGAGAGCCACGACCTGGCCCTGGAGCATTTCCTCTACGCCGATCTCTCCTCCGCCTCTTCCTTGCTTGATCCCCGGCTGCTGCCGCTGCTGCCCAAGCTCGCGCCGCTGCTGGCCGGATCCTTGGACTCCTTCGTGGCCAAGCGCTTCAGTGATCCGCGGCTGCGCCAGATCCTGGGTTATCCCGCGGTGTTCCTGGGCTCGAGCCCCAAGCGCACCCCGGCGCTCTACCACCTGATGAGCCACCTGGACCTGACCCAGGGGGTGAAGTACCCGATGGGCGGCTTCGCGCAGCTGGTCGATGCCATGGCCTCGCTCTGCATCGATGCCGGGGTGCAGATCATCACCGGGGCCGAGGTCACCGGAATCGAGGTCTCCGGCACCGGCGCGAACGCCCGTGCCCGGGGCGTGCGCTGGATCCAGAAGGGCACGGAACGGCATCTGGAGGCGGAGACCGTGGTGGGAGCCGCGGACCTGCACCACCTGGAGACCGAGCTGCTCCCGGCGAAACTTCGTTCCTCCTCCGAGGCCAGTTGGAGGCGGCGCGATCCGGGGCCCAGCGCCGTGCTGCTTTGCCTGGGAATCGCCGGCAAGCTACCGGAGCTCAGCCACCATAATCTGCTGTTCACTTCCGATTGGGACGACAACTTCGGGCGCATCCACCGCGGGGAGGACCTCGCGGAGGAAACCAGCCTGTATGTCTGCATGCCCAGCGCGACCGATCCCTCCGTGGCGCCGGCGGACCACGAGAACCTGTTCATCTTGGTTCCCGCCCCCGCTCTGCCCGCGTGGGGCACCGGCGGCCCGGACGGCACCGGATCGCATCAGGTGGAGGCCGTGGCGGATGCCGCGCTCGACCAGTTGGCCGCCTGGGTCGGGATCGAGGACCTGCGCGAGCGCGTCGTGGTGCGCCAGAGCTTTGGCCCCGGCGACTTCGCGCAGAACGTCAATGCCTGGCAGGGAGGAGCCCTGGGGCTGGCCCACACGCTGGGGCAGTCGGCCTTTTTCCGCCCCTCGAACCACAGCTCGAAGGTCAGCGGGCTGCACTATGCGGGCAGCTCGGTGCGTCCGGGCATCGGCATCCCCATGTGTCTGATCAGTGCCGAAATCATTGCCAAGAAAATCAACGGGATCACCGACAAGGGACCCATCGGCCCCGGCCACCCGGCGTGGGCTGGGCCGGCCCCGCGCACCGCATCGGCCCGGGAGGCACACCAGTGACCTACCTGCTGATCCTGCTGACGCTGATCGCCTGCATGGCCGCCCTGGATGCCAGGTACCGGCTGTTCGTTTTCGCCCGGCCCCTGCCCGCCGCACTGGCACTGGCCGGCGGCACCGCGATGTTCCTGCTGTGGGACGTGATCGCCATCGACCTGGGAATCTTCCTGCACCGCGAGTCCGCCCTGATGACAGGGGTGATGCTCGGTCCCCAACTGCCGCTGGAAGAGGCCTTCTTCCTGTTCTTCCTCTGCTACAACGCGATGGTCCTGTTCACCGGTGCCCTGGCCCTGCGGGCACGGCGCGCCGTGGCGGCCCGCCCCACCACGCCCGCGGCGACCCTGGAGGAACGACCATGAGCTTCGCCCACCTGTCCCTGTATTTCATGCTTGGCTCCCTGGCGCTCTTCGCCGTGGCACTGCGCGTGCGCCGTGTGAGGCTGCGCGACATCGCCCCGGCGGCCGGGCTCACCCTGGCGGTGCTGCTGGTGCTGACCGCGGTGTTCGACAACGTGATGATCGGCTCCGGCCTCTTCGACTACAACAACCAGGCCCTGCTGGGCATCCGCGTGGGCCTGGCCCCGCTGGAGGACTTCAGCTACCCGTTCTGCGCGGCGCTTGTCGTCCCGGCCCTGTGGTGGCTGGCCGGGGGCGCTCCCGCCGGCGGCACGCCGGAGCCCGGTACGCTGCCCGGCACCGGAAGGGAATGCTAGCGATGCTGCGCGAACTGACGGTGACCTCCAGGCCCGTCTCCTGGGTCAACACCGCCTACCCCTTTGCCGCCGCCTACCTGCTGGCCGCCGGGCAGATCGACTGGATCGCGGTGGTGGGAACGCTCTTCTTCCTCATCCCGTACAACCTGGCCATGTACGGCATCAACGACGTCTTCGACCACGAATCTGACCTGCTGAACCCGCGCAAGGGCGGGGCGGAGGGTGCGGTGGTGGACCGCAGCCGGCACCGCGGAATCCTGGTGGCCTGCGCGGTGGCCTGCGTGCCGTTCCTGGCGGTGCTGGGAATCGTTGGTTCCTGGCGGTCGAACTTGGTGCTGCTGCTCTCGATGGCGGCGCTCCTCGCCTACAGTGCCCCGGGACTGCGCTTCAAGGAGCGTCCCTTCCTTGATTCCTTGACCTCCAGCACGCACTTCGTCTCCCCCGCGCTCTACGGCCTGGTGCTGGCCGGGGCGCACTTCGACTACGCCTTGGTGGCGATCCTGGTGGCCTTCTTCCTCTGGGGCATGGCCTCGCATGCCTTTGGCGCCGTGCAGGACATAGTGCCCGACCGCGCCGCATCCCTGGGCTCCATCGGCACTGTGCTGGGGGCCAGGTGGACGGTCCGCTTCGCCGCGGCCGCCTATCTCGGAGCCGGCGCTCTGCTGCTGACCACCGACTGGCCCGGTCCGCTGGCCGCGTTGCTGGCGCTGCCCTACCTGGCCAACGTGCTGCCGTACGCGCGGCTGCGGGACGAGGACTCCGCCGCGGCCAACGCCGGGTGGCGGCGCTTCCTCTGGCTGAACTACGCCACCGGTTTCATCGTCACCATGCTGCTGATCTGGCATGTCCTGGGCCGCTAGACCGGCCCTTGCTCCTACCCCGAAAGCGTGAAAGGCCGGACCATGAAAGAACCATCCTCCCTGATGTGGTTTCGCGACGACTTGCGCGTCGCCGACAACCCGGCACTCTCCGCGGCCATGGCCGCGGGGCCGGCCGTTGCCCTGTTCATCCTCGACGAGCAGTCCCCCGGGATCCGGCCGCTGGGCGGCGCGGCCAAGTGGTGGCTACACCACGGGCTGAACGAACTGCGCGATTCCCTGGCGGGTCTCGGAGTGCCGCTGCTGCTCTACCGTGGGGCCGCGACGAACATCCTCCCGGGGCTGCTGGCCACCGGTTCCTTCAACGCGCTGCACTTCAACCGCCGCTACGGCGGGCCCGAACGCGCGGTGGACACCGCAGCCAAGGCGTTGGCGGCCGCCGCGGGAATCGATGTCCACAGCCATGCCGGCACCCTGCTGCACGAGCCATGGACCGTGGCAACGCAAGGCGGCACGAACTTCAAGGTGTTCACGCCGTTCCACAACGCGCTGCAGGCCCTGCCGCTGCGCCGGGCGCTGCCCCGGCCCCACGCACAACACGCCCCGGCGATCTCCCTGCCCGCGGAGGAGCTTGCCGCGTGGGACCTGCTGCCGGTACATCCGGACTGGTCGCACGGGCTGGCGGCCACCTGGGTCCCCGGCGAGGCAGCTGCCCGCGAACGCCTCGGCACGGTGCTGGAGGACATCGCCGGGGACTACGCAGAGACCCGCGACAGGCCCGACACCGACGGCACCTCGCGGCTGTCGGCCGCCCTGCGCTGGGGACACCTGAGTCCGGTCGAGGTCTGGGAGGCACTGGCTTCCACCCTGGCCGAACACCCCGAACGGGCGGCGGGGGCGCGGGCCATGATGCGGCAACTGGCGTGGCGCGACTTCTGCTGGAACCTGCTCTACCACCACCCGGAGCTGCCCACGGCGAACCTGCGTGCGGAATTCGACGCGTTCGAGTGGGCCTGGCCGCCCACCGGTGAGGCAAGCGGAGGGCAGGACGCGGAGATCGTGCGCCATCTCGAGGCCTGGCGCACCGGGATGACGGGCTTCGGCCTGGTGGACGCCGGCATGCGGCAGCTGTGGGAGACCGGGTGGATGCACAACCGGGTCCGCATGGTCACAGCGAGCTTCCTGGTCAAGAACCTGGGCATCCACTGGCGGGTGGGCGAGGAATGGTTCTGGGACACGCTGGTGGACGCGGACGCCGCCTCCAACCCGGCCAATTGGCAGTGGGTCGCCGGGTGCGGCGCCGACGCCTCCCCGTTCTTCAGGGTCTTCAACCCGCTGCTGCAGGCGCGGAAGTTCGATCCGCGCGGCTCCTACATTGCAGGCTTCGCCCCGCTGTCCCCCGGCGGGCCGATTGTGGACCTCATGGCCTCGCGCGCCGACGCGCTGGCCGCCCACGCGCGCATGAAGGAAGGCATGCGCCCGGACCCGATGTGGTGATTGCCCGCCACGGCGCCGGCACCAGTGCTTTGCCCGGCCTTGGGGCGTAGCGTGGGTTTCATGGACGCGACGCTATTGCACACAGACGTTTTGGTCATCGGCGCCGGGCCCACGGGCCTGATGGCCGGGGCATGGCTGGAGAAGTTCGGAATCGACTCGAAGGTCGTGGACCTGAAATCCGGGCCGACCCGCGAATCGCGCGCCTTGGCGCTGCAGGCGCGCAGCATGGAGATCTACCGCCAGCTGGGGCTTGCCGACGAGGTCAAGGCACGCGCGGTGCCCACCGGGGAGATGCGCCCGGGGATCGGCGCCCGTAGCTTCAAGAGCATCAAGCTCAACCGGCTCGGCTACGCCCAGACGCACTATGCGGGGCTGACCATGCTCGAGCAAAGCGCCAACGAGGAGCTTTTGGCCGAATACCTCCGCAAGGCGGGCAACCCGGTGCTGTGGGAACACGGCTACGAATCCTTCGCCGACACCGGGGACCGGACGCTCGTGAAGTGCACCGGGCCGCAGGGGCCCGTGCACATCTCGGCGCGCTACGTGATCGCCGCGGACGGCGCCTCCTCCCCCATCCGCGAGGCCCTGGGCATTGCCTTCGAGGGGAAAACGGACGACGAGGTCTTCTACGTGCTCGACGCCCGGGGCGTCACCGGCATGGGCTCGGGAATCAACCTGCGCTTTTCGGATGAGAACTTCATGCTCGGCTTCCCGATGGGCAAGGACGAAAACGGGGGCGAGCGCCGCCGGCTGCTGGGCATCCTGCACGAGCCGCAGCACCCCGCCTCGAACAAACCCGACATCGACGAGGGCCGCGCGCGGGCCAGCCTGCGCAGCGAATTCGGCGTCAGGTACCAGGAGGCCAGCTGGTTCACCACCTACCGGGTGCACCACCGGGTTGCGCAGCACTTCGCCCGCGGCCGGGTCTTCCTGGCCGGGGACGCCGCCCACATCCACTCCCCGGTCGGCGCCCAGGGCATGAACACCGGGCTGCAGGATGCGCACAACCTGGTATGCAAGCTGGCCGACGTCTTTTCCGGGCGCATGCCCGAGACCTACCTCCAGCGCTACGAACTCGAGCGCCGCCCGGTGGCGCTGCGCCTGGTGGCCACCACGGACCGGCTCTTCGGACTAGCCACCTCCCGGTCCCCGCTGGCCCGCACGGTGCGCACGCGCGTGCTGCCGGTCCTCTGGCCCGCCGCGGTGCGCCTGGTGGGCAGGATCCCTGCCGGCCGCCGCTTCTTCGGTTACCTCTCGCAGATCCGCGTCCACTACTGGATGGATGACAGCGCGATGGACCGCGCGACCCTGGCCACCGGCTTTGCCCGGACCCGGCGCCGCGGGAAGGTGCTGGGACGCCGGCTGCCGTGGGTTCCCAACCGCACCGGCGAGCACGCGGACAACTTCGAGGTGCTCAACGACGCCTGCTGGCAGGTGCACATCTATGGCCCGGCGGGCCGGGACCGCGGGGAGCAGCTGGCCGCCGAGTACGAGGTGCCGCTGCATGAATTTGCCGCGGCTCCCAAGCGCCGTCTACCCGACGGGTCGGTGGTGCTGGTGCGCCCGGACATGTTCGTGGCCCACTTCGAGCAGGTACACGCCTAGGCCCGGCCGTTGACGGCGAGCACCTCGGCCAGCTCCTTGCGCTTGACGGCGAGCGCCGCGTCGGTGGTGCGGATGAACACGCTCAACCAGCCAAAGACGATGCCCACCACCGCCAGCTCGAAGGCCGTGAGGTTGTAGTAGGCCAGCGGCTGCCAGAGCAGCGCGGCGCCCACCAGCCCCAGGAAGCAGGCGAAGGAGAGCAGGTGGAAGACCCAGGGGAATCCCGGCAGCCAGAGCGCGGCGCCCAGCAGCAGCACCACGATGAACAGGGCGGCGATGCGCACGATGGCCGAGTGCACGGGCGCCGAGACGTTGAACGGGATCAGCCCGATGCCGATCACGCACGCCCCCAGGCCCAGTAGGCAGGTGCGCACCACGGCCGGGCGCGGGCGGATGAATCGGGGCAGCGGCCTGCCCTGGGCGATCGCCAGCTTGTCGTGGATGCGCGCCATCCGGATCACGTCGCGCACGATGAAGGCCGTCAGCGTGCTGAGCACCAGCCCGGAGACGACCAGGGTCACGTTGAACGTCCAAAAGGACATCAGCCCGGAGTCGCGGGTGCCCAGGGCGGAGAACATGGAACGCCACCAGAAGGGATTTTCCGCGGCCAGCATGCTGATGAACACGCCGGTGGTCATGAACGCGGCCAGCAGCGTTGAGAGGCTTTGCGCCGTGACCCGTGCCGAGGACAGCAGGGCCACGTAGCCGGCGATCCCGGCGGTGATGCCGATCATGAGGCTGCCAGCAAACCTGTCCACCGTCAGCCCCAGAAATGCATCCTGGACGATCCGGAAGGTGACAAGCGCGGCCATGGCGGAGATTGCCGCGTGGATGATCACCAGGGCCCCGGCGTTGATGACCTGCCGGTAGAGCGGAAAGTCGAGCAGCCAGCCCTGGGTCTTGCTCAGCACCCTCAGGTAGCCGATGATGCTTCCGGCCGAGGCGGTCAGCGCCGCCAGGATTGAGGAGAGGACGCCCACCGAACGGTAGCCGGCCAGATCCGGGCGGTAGTCGGCGAAGGCGACAAGCCCGACGAGGACGCCCAGGACCGTTCCGCCAAAGCCGAGCCAGAGCGCCCAGCTCTCGCCGCGGAACTGCAGGTCGGCCGTCTCCCTGCGCCTTTGGGGGCCACGTTCAATATCCACACCGACGATTCTTTCATTTTTCGGCTGCCCACCTGTAGGCCCTTGGTCCCCGCCATTTCCGGGAATGGGCAAAAATGTTTGATTCGCACTATTGACACATGCTCATAAACTGCGCATGATGAGTTTATGAACAAGAAGAAGCGTACCCCGATCGACGAAGCCCGCCAGCTCCTGGGGGATGTCCCCTCCGACCCGCTGGCGGCCGTCGAACGATTGGGAGAGGTCCGCGAATTGATCGATGCCGCGTTGAACGAGGAGATGGCCAAGGCCGCCCTCGAGGGCGCATCGATCCGTTCGGTGGCCGTCCGCGCCGGGCTCTCGCCCAACGCGGTCCCCCCGCGGCTGGCCCGCACCTCGCAGCTCTCCAGCTACACGGACGCGGGCGGCAAGGTGTCAAGCTCCTCCATCGAGCGGGCCCGCTACGACTCGGAAACCGGGCGCCCCGCGCCCACCGAGCCCATGACCTTCAAACCCCGGCGCTCCACCTAGAACTCGCGCCACTTCCCGAAAGGACTTGATCATGTCCAACAAAGACACCGCCCTGCTCGTCTTCCTGCTTGACCGCTCCGGCTCCATGTTCGACATCAAGCACGACATCGAGGGCGGCCTGAACGCCTACATTGCCAAGCAGAAGGCCGAGCCCGGCAGCGCCACGGCCTCGCTTTACCTGTTCGACGACCGCTTCGAGGCCGCCTACCGGAACACGCCGCTGGCCGAGGTTCCCCACTTCAATCTCGAGCCCCGCGGCACGACCGCACTATATGACGCCATCGGCCGGACCATCACCGATGTCCGCTTGCAGATCGCGAAACTGCCCGCTGACAAGCGCCCCGGAACGGTCCACTTCAACATCGCCTCCGACGGGCTCGAGAATGCATCGACGAAGTACACCCGCAGGGCCATCCGCGAGTTGATCCAGACCCAGGAAAAGGTCGACAAGTGGGTGATCTCCTACATGGGATGTGACCAGGACGCCGTCGAGGTCGGAGCGAGCCTGGGGATTTCCCCCGACCGCGCGCTGACCTATACCCGGGAAACCGCCGCGGAAGCCATGGACACCTACAGCCTGATGACCACTTCGGTCCGCGGAGCCACCCGCCGCGGCGCGGACTGGGACGAGGTCCTGGCCGAGTCCGTCTTCACCGAGCGCCAGCGCAGGGACACGGGCAAGTGACATGCGCGCCAACCTGAACTGGGTCACCAACGACCTGGCCGTGGGCGGGGACCTGGATGGCAACGACAGCGTCATGGTCGCCCAGGTGCTCGAGATCATCGACCTCGGCATCACCCACGTGGTGGACCTGCGCATCGAGGATGACGACACCCAGATCTGGGAAGCCGCCCAAATCTCGTACCTCTCGGTCGGCACCACCGACGCCGCCGGCCACGTCGTGGCACCGGAGGTCTTCGACAAGGGGGTCCGCTTCGCCCGCCTCGCGGTGCGCAACGGAGGAAAGGTGCTGGCCCACTGCCACATGGGCATCAACCGCGGCCCGTCCATGGGGTTCGCGATCCTGCTGGACCGCGGCCACTCCCCCATCGAGGCATTCGACATGATCCGCGCCGCCCGCCCGCAGGCCTTCATCGCCTACGCGCAAGACGCGCTCGCGGCGCACGTGGCCCGGCAGCTGCGCAAGGGTGGCCGCCCGGCCGACCCCCGGCGGCAGGCGCGGGCACTGCAGAAGCACATCGATGAGGTCCTCACGCCCAGCACCGTGGGGCGCATCCGCCACGTGATGCGCCAGAACCACCGGCGAGACCTGGGCTTCTCCGCCTGAGCCCCCGCGGCCAACCGGCGAGCGCGCGGTGCGGCGCTCGCCGCTCACGGCGCGTTCGACGCCGCCATGCCCAGGCGCTTGGCCAGGTAGGGCGCGGTCCGGGAGCCCGGATGCACCGCCAGCTGTGCCGGGGTCCCCGTCGCGACGATCTTCCCTCCGGCGTTTCCGCCCTCCGGGCCCAGGTCAATGACCCAGTCGGCGGCTGCCACAACGTCCATGTGGTGTTCGACCACGACCACGGTGTTCTCCTCCTCGACCAGCCGGTGCAGCTGGCCCAGCAGCAATTGCACGTCCGCCGGGTGCAGTCCGGTCGTGGGCTCGTCCAGCAGGTAGAGCGTGTGCCCGCGCCGGGCGCGCTGCAGCTCGGTGGCCAGCTTGATGCGCTGGGCCTCGCCCCCGGAGAGTTCGGGGGCCGGCTGGCCCAGGGACAGGTAGCCCAGTCCCACGTCGCGCAGCGTCTGCAGCGACCGGGCGGCGGCGGGGATCCCGGCCAGGAATTCCGCGGCGGCATCCACGTCCAGGGCAAGGACCTCGGCGATGTTCCTGCCCTCGTAGGTGACCTCAAGGGTCTCGGTGTTGTAGCGCGAGCCGTGGCACACCGGGCAGGGCCCATAGCTGCCGGGCAGGAAAAGCAGTTCGACTTCCAGGTAGCCCTCGCCCAGGCAGTTCTCGCAGCGCCCGCCGGCAACGTTGAAGGAAAAGCGTCCGGCCCCGTAGCCGCGCTGCCTGGCCAGCGGCGTGTCGGCAAAGGCCTTGCGCACGGCGTCGAAGAGGCCCGTATAGGTGGCAAGGTTCGAGCGCGGGGTGCGGCCGATGGGTTTCTGGTCCATCGCCACGATCCTGTCGATCCGCCCGGCTCCGCGCACTTCGCGCACCGTTGCCCTGAAGTCGGAGGTTTCCGGCTCGAGGTCCCCGGGCTCCGGGGCACCGACCGCTCCGTGGGGGCCGCTGCCGCGCAGCACATCCGACAACCCGTGCGCCAATGCCTGGCTGACCAGCGAGGACTTGCCGGATCCGGAAACCCCGGTGACGGCGCTGAGCACGCCCAGCGGGAAGCGCGCGTCAAGATCTGCCAGGTTGTGCAGTGAAATCCCGTCCAGTTCCAGCCAGTGCCCGGCCGTGCGCGGCGTCCGCGCCGGTTCGGCACCGGTGTCCGGCCCCAGGAAACGCCGGGTCACCGATGCCTCCACCTGCGACAGTCCGGCCACCGGGCCGCTGTAGAGCACGCGGCCGCCCCCTGCACCCGCGCCGGGACCCACGTCAACGATCCAGTCGGCCCGGGAAACCACTTCCATGTTGTGTTCCACCACGAAGACGGAGTTCCCGCCGGCCTTCAATGCCTCGAGCACCTCCAGCAGCGGCCGGGTGTCGGCCGGGTGCAGGCCCGCGGACGGCTCGTCAAGCACGTAGATGACCCCGAAGAGGCCCGAGCGCAGCTGCGTGGCGATGCGCAGGCGCTGCATTTCCCCGGGCGACAGCGTCGGGGTCCCGCGGTCCAGGCTCAGGTAGCCCAGGCCCAGGCTGGTCAGCACCTCGATGCGCCCCAACAGGTCGGCGGCGATCGAGGCAGCGACCTCGAGGGCGGGCTCCCCGCCGGGACCCGGCCGGTTCCCGGCGACCGGACGCAGCACGGCGGCCAGCGCATCGAGCGGGGTCGCGTTGAAGGCCGCGATATCCAGCCCGGCGAATCCCACGGCCAGGGCCTCGGGGCGGAAGCCGGTGCCCGAGCAGGCCGGGCAGGGACCGGTTTCCATGAACTGCAGGGCCTTGGCGCGCATCGATTCGGACTTGGAATCCGCCACGGTGTGCAGCACATAGCGCCGGGCGCTCCAGAAACGGCCCTTGTAGGGCTTTGCCACCCTGTCGCGCTGCGGCACCACCTCCACCACGGGCTGTTCATCGGTGAACAACAGCCAGTCGCGCACCGTGCGGGGCAGGTCCTTGAAGGGCACGTCCACGTCATAACCCAGGTGGGTGGTGATGTCGCGCAGGTTCTTGCCCTGCCAGGCGCCGGGCCAGGCGGCGATGGCGCCCTCGCGGATGCTCAGGGACGGGTCCGGAACCAGGGAGCCCTCGGTGACGGTGTGGGCAACGCCCAGCCCGTGGCATTCGGGGCACGCTCCCACCGCGGTGTTCGGCGAGAAGGAATCCGAGTCCAGGCGCGGGGCATGCTCCGGGTAGTCCCCGGCCCGGGAGTACAGCATCCGCACCGAGTTCGACAGTGTGGTCAGCGTGCCCACGGTGGATCGGGAACTGGCGGTTCCGCGGCGCTGCTGCAGGGCCACGGCCGGGGGCAGGCCGGAGATGAATTCGACCCTCGGCGTGTGGCCCTGGGCGATGAGCCGGCGCGCATAGGGTGCCACGGATTCAAGAAACCGTCGCTGTGCCTCGGCGAAGATCGTGCCAAAGGCCAGCGAGGATTTCCCGGAGCCGGACACCCCGGTGAAGGCCACGATGGCGTCGCGCGGGATGCGCACCTCGACGTCCTGCAGGTTGTTCTCGTTGGCGCCGCGCACGTGGACGAAACCGTCGTGCGTGCTTGGTGCCGGGGTGTACTCGGTGTCCTGCCCATTGCTGTTCACCTTCCCCACCCTAGGGCCGGCACCCGCCCGATCTCCAGCCGTGCCACGGTTTCGGGGCTGAACCTGTCGTGTTGCCCTCTCCTGCCGCGATGCGTCGCATAATGTTTTTCACAAACCGTCCCCCGCAGAGGAGTTCGCCATGGCCAAGCACACCGACACCGCCAATCAGTCCGAGGACAGCGACGAGGAGCTGCACCGCAAATGGAATGAGTTGCTTCAGGAGATGCGCGTGATGCAGACCGGTGCGCAGATCCTCGCGGCCTTCCTGGTGGTCCTGCCCTTCCAATCCCGCTTCGACACCCTGGAGGTGCCCGATGAGAGGTTCTATTTGGTGTTGCTGGTCGCCTCGGCCCTGGTGATCCTCCTGCTGGTCACCCCCGTGGCCGTGCACCGCCATTTCTTCGGCCAGCAGCTGAAGGCCACCACCGTCCACCTGGGCCACATCATTTCCCGGCTTGTGGTCGTGGGCGTGGGGGTGCTGGTGGCCGGGTGCGTCTGGTTTGTCGTCCAGGTCCTGCATGGCTGGCAAGCGGGCCTGCTCGTGGGCGGAATCCTGATGGCTGCCGCGCTCTTCCTGTTGCTCGTCCTGCCGCGGGTCGTTACCCCGCGCTCGAAGCTCCCGGCGGAATGAACGACAGCGACGCAGGAATTAACCCACCATTGTTTTCTATTCGCGAAATCCCCGGGCGTTTCGCTCCGGGTGCGTGATACGTTCCTAAGTACCGCTACATCACATGGATATCCACGGAAGACTGCCCAGCAGTCAGTTATCGAGGAGGCATCAATGGCAGCAAAGACATCGAGCAACGCAGGATTCACGGTTCCGGGAATGAGCCTGGCCAATGGCCACAAGGTCGCGGGCGCCCTGCAGATGCGGATCCACGCATTCAACGACCTGCAGCTAACCCTCAAGCACGCGCACTGGAATGTGGTGGGACGCGACTTCATCGGCGTCCACGAAATGCTTGACCCGCAGATCGAGTTGGTCCGGGCCATGATCGACGCCCTGGCCGAACGCATGGCCACCATGGGCGTGGCCCCCAACGGCTTGCCCGGTGCCCTGGTTGCGGCACGCAGCTGGGACGACTACGAGATCGGCCGGGCCAGCACCACCGAGCACCTTGCCGCCCTTGACCTGGTCTACACCGGGGTCATCACCTCGATGCGCAAGACCATCGAGGAGGTCGGCAAGCTGGACCCGATCACCGAGGACATCCTCATCGGCCAGACCGGCGAACTGGAGCAGTTCCAGTGGTTCATGCGCTCGCACCTGGAAAACAGCGAGGGCGAGTTGTCCAACGCTGAGGCCCGCACCGAGAAGGGCGCGGCCAAGAAGGCCAAGTAGCCCGGAGGGCACGACCTGGGCAAGGGGATGGAAGGGCACGACCTTCCATCCCCTTTTCCGTGTCCGGCCCCTGACCTTGACCCGGGATTGCGACGCTGGCAGTCTCGAAAGCAGGGAGCCGGCCGAACCGCGGCAGGCCCATGCCACCAATCGCGGGAGAGCGCGCAGATGGAAACTCACCAGGACTCCACGAAGACCGCGGACCTGCGCGTGGTGCCCGCAAACCAGGCCAGCAGCGAGGACCTGGAGAAGATCTTTGGCACCCGCGGCGATCCCGGGCATTGCCGCTGCCAGTGGTTCCAGAATCCCGGCAAGGCCTTCGGCGCGCTCACCGACGAAGAACGGGCCGAGCGGCTGCGCGCCCAGACGGCATGCGGAAAACCGCGGGCCGCCCAAACGAGCGGGCTGGTCGGCTACCTCGACGAGGAGCCGGTCGGCTGGTGCGCCATCGAGCCGCGCACCGCCTACCCGCGGCTGCTCGCCTCGAAGGTCCCCTGGGCAGGGCGCGAGGAGGACAAGGAGGACCCCGACATCTGGGCCGCGGTCTGCTTCGTCACGCGCACCGGGTACCGGCGCCTGGGCGTCGGCCGGGCCATGGCCGCCGCGGCGGTGGACTTCGCCCGCGGGCGCGGGGCCCGCGCCGTGGAGGGCTATCCGATGCTCCTGCCCGAGGGCAGGAAGCCCATGTGGGGCGAGATGTTCGTGGGCAGCCGGTCGATCTTCGAGGAGGCCGGATTCGGCGAGGTCAGCCACCCGACCCCGCGCCGGCTGGTGATGCGCATCGACTTCACGGAATCGCCCTAGGGCCGGGGAATCAGTTTCCCGCCGCGGTGCGCCCGCCGAAGTCGTCGGCGATGTCCTGGGCGACCCGGCGCATCAGCGGCACCATCTCATCGGTGATAGAGGTCGAGCCGATGCGTCCTGGCTGCACCGAGACGTTCAGCGCACCGAGCAGCTGCGCGCCCCGATAGACGGGAACCGCCAGCCCGCGCAGCCCCTCGTCCAGTTCCTGGGCGACCAGCGACCAGCCCTGGGCGCGCACGGTGTCGAGCTCCGCGCGCAGCTCGTCGATGCTCGCCACGGTCTTGGCGGTGTAGTGGGTGAGCCTGGCGTTGGAGAGGAACTCCTCGCGCGCCGCCGCCGGCAGCTCGGCGACCAGCACCCTGCCCATGGAGGTGGCCCAGGCCGGGAGCCGGTTGCCGATTGACACGTTCATCGAATGCATGCGCGGCGCGGAGACGCGTTCCACGTACAGGATGTCCTGGTCATCGAGCACGCACAGCGCCGTGGTCTCCGAGAGCTCGGCGGCCAGGGCCTGCAGGTGAGGGCGGGCCACCTGGGGCAGGGTCAGCCCGGAAAGGTAGGAGGCGCCGATGTCCAGCACCCGCGGGGTCTGCCGGAAGGCGTTCCCGTCGGCCTCCAGGTACCCCAGGTCCACCAGGGTGAGCAGGAAGCGGCGGGCCGCGGCACGCGAGACGGAAATGGCCTCGGCCACCTGGGTCACCGTCAGCAGCGGGTGCGCGGCGTCGAAGGCCAGCAACACCGCCAGCGTCTTCTCCGCAGACTTCACATAGTAGTCAGGCTGCTCGGCCATGGCTCACCACTTCCCCTTGTTCTTCCCTAGTACGCCATCAGGCGGTTGCGCTCGAATTGCGCGGCCAGCCGCACCGGTGCGTTCGGTGCCCCGTAGCCGTCGTAGCCGCCGCGGCGCTCAACGACCTCCAGGAACATCGAGCCCACGGTTTCGGTGTAGAAATGCAGGAACTCGCCGTGCTCGTCCCGGTCGTAGAGCAGGTTCAGTTCCTGCAATTGCGCCAGGGTTTCCCCGTCGAGGCCGAAGCGTGCCGCCAGGTCCTCATAATAGTTGTTCGGCACGGCCAAAAACTCCATGCCGGCGGCCACCGCGCGGCGGGCCAGGGAGATGATGTCATCGGTGTGCACCGCAATGTGCTCGGGATAGCGCGGGGCGCTCTCGCGGGTGTCCTCCAACCCGTGCGGCACGATGTTCAGCGCCAGGCGCACGGCGCCGTCCTCGGTGCGCAGCACCTGGGAACGGACCAGGCCCATGGGGCTGGGCACCTCGGTGCCCGGGCGGGCGGTGAGGTCGAGGGTGGAGGTGTAGAAGAGGACCGATTCGTCGAAGGCCTGCCAGGGCTGGGCCAGGTTGATGTGGTCGATCCCGGTGATGCCCCCGGGATCTGCGGGCTTGGTCCCGTCGCCGAACTCGGCGGCCCAGGCGGGCTCGTCGGCGGTGGTCCCGAAGAACACCTCGGTGGCGTCGGGCGCGGTGAAGCCGTGCAGCGGCTGCTCGCCCACGGTGTGGTGGCGCGGGACGGCCGGGGCCTTCAGCGCGGTGGCGCGCTTGGTGCCCAGGGCCGCGTCGGGCACCTGGATGCCGAAGCCGGAGACCTCCGCGGTGATGCCGCGGCTGCGCTGGGTGTTGATGATGAACCGTGCGTCCCCGGCGCTCCAGAGCGTGACCGGCTTGCGGCGGTGCTGGCCGCGGAAGGTGAAGCCCAGCTGGGCCAGCATCCCGGCGACGACCTCCGGGTCCTCGGTGCGGATCTCCGCGTAGTCGAAGCCGGTGGGCTCCTGCGCCCCGGGCAGCGCGGCCAGGCCCAGCGGGTAGCCGGCGGCACCGGATCCCAGGTGGGCCGCGGTCCGGTCCTGCAGCCAGATCAGCGAGCGCATCCCGTCCACCGCGGTGCGCTCCACGTTGGACTGGCGGAAGACGTCGTTGAAGATCTCCAGCGAGACGATCCCGTCGTAGCCCGAGCGCACCAGGTGGCCCATGAAGGCATCGAGCTCGAAGCCGCCCTCGCCGGGGAACACCCGGTAGTGGCGGGACCAGGACAGCACGTCCATGGACAGCACCGGGGCGTCGGCCAGCTGCACGAAGAAGATCTTCTGGGCCGGGATGTCCGCGATGCCCGCCGGGTCGTCCCCGCGCGAGAGGATGTGGAAGGAGTCAAGGCAGAGACCCACGTTGGGGTGGTCCACCATTTCCACGATGCGCCAGGAGTGCGCGTAGGTGTTCACGTACTTGCCCCAGGCCAGCGCCTCGTAGGCGATCTTCACCCCGTGTTCGGCGGCGAGTTCGGCCAGGGCGCGGATCTGCGTGGCGAAGAGTTCGTCGTCGTCAATGGTTGCGGTGCCCACGTTGGAGCACAGCAGCATGGTGTCGATGCCCAGGCGGTTCATCAGCCGGAACTTGGCCGCGGCCCGGGCGAGGTTCGCGGCCAGCGTCTGCGCGTCCACGCCCTCGAAGTCGCGGAAGGGCTGGAAGAGATCCAGGGTCAGGCCCAGGCGGTCGGCCAGGGCACGGACCTCCTCGGGGGACATCGGCGAGACGGTGAGGTCCTGTTCGAAGATCTCGATGCCGTCGAAGCCGGCCTTGGCGCAGGCGAGCATCTTCTGCTCGAGCGTGCCGGAGATGCAGACGGTGGCGATGGAGGTGCGCATTAGAGTCCCGCCTCCAGCATCGCAAGCAGGTGGTTGCGCATCCGGGCGGTGTCGGGGGTGGTGCCGGTGATGATGGAAAAGGCATCGACTGCCTGACCCACGGCCATGTGCCCGCCGTCCAGGGTACGGCAGCCCAGGGCGCGGGCCGCGCGGATCAGTTCGGTGTCCACCGGGCGGTAGACCACGTCGGCCACCCAGTGTTCGGGCGTGAGCCCGCCGACGTCGAGGGGCACCCCCGGGTGGTGGTGCATGCCCACGGGGCTGGCATTGAGCACACCGTCCACGCGCCCCAGCAGCGCCGGGACCTGGTCGGGGGTGCAGGCCAGGATGGTGCGGTCCGGGAATTGCATGGCCAGCGTCGCCGCGCGCTCGGCGGCGCGGGCCGCCTCGGGATCCACCAGCAGCAGTTCCCTGGTCCCGGAGTCCAGCAGCGCGTAGGCGACCGCGGAGCCGGCTCCTCCAACACCCAGCTGCAGCACGGTGTCCAGCCTCGCCCCGGGCAGGCCGTTGGCCAGGGCCCAGGAGAAGCCCGAGGCGTCGGTGTTGTAGCCGTGGAACCTGCCGTCGCGGATGGCGACGGTGTTGACCGCGCCGATGGCGCGGGCCTCGTCGCTGATCTCATCCAGGTGTTCGAGCACCAGTTGCTTGCAGGGGTGGGTGATGTTGAAGGCGTTGAATCCCAGCATGGCGCCTGCCCGCAACAGGTCGCCCACCTCGTTGGCGTCCTTGCCGATCCCGGCCAGGTCGATCGGGCGGTAGAGGTAGCGCAATCCGTGGGCGTCCGCCTCGGTCTCGTGCATCGGCGGGGTCAGCGATGGCATGACCCCGTCCCCGATCAGGCCTACAAGGTACGACTGCGTGGTGGTGCTCATGAGTGTTCCAGTCCTTGAGATTTTTCGCGGGAGGATTGTCTTGGGTGTGATTTAGCTCTACTCTAATGGTTGTACGCAATTCGTACAACTGTACGCTATGCGCACAACGATCTCGCAGACACGTTGAGCTCCCCCTCAATTTTCCCGTCACACCTAGGAGTGCCCGATGCCAAACACGACCCAACCACCGGCGCAGGACGCGCCCGGCACCGGGGGCAGGACGCCGGTCAAGGCCGCCTTGGCCAGCTTCATGGGCAGCGCCGTGGAATACTACGACTTCTTCATCTTCGGCTCCGCGGCCGCGCTGATCTTCCCGCACGTGTTCTTCCCCGACGCCGGCGCCAATGCCGCTGTCATGTCCCTGGCGACTTTCGGCTTCGCCTATGTCGCCCGCCCCATCGGCGCGGTCATCCTGGGCCACTTCGGGGACCGGATCGGGCGGCAAAAGGTCCTGATGTTCACCCTGGTGCTGATGGGCGCGGCGACCTTCATGATCGGCTGCCTGCCCACCTTCGACCAGGTCGGCTGGCTGGCCCCGGCACTGCTGGTGCTCGCTCGCCTGCTGCAGGGACTCTCCGCCGCCGGAGAGCAGGCCGGCGCCTCCTCGCTGACTCTGGAACACGCGCCCGATGACCGCCGCTCCTTCTTCACCTCCTGGACGCTCACCGGCACCCAGGGCGGGCAGATCCTCGCCGCGCTGATCTTCATTCCCGTGGTGGCCATGCCCGACGAATTCAAGTTCGGCATCGGCTGGCGCATTCCATTCTGGCTCTCGGCCGTGGTCGTCATCGTCACCTTCTTCATCCGCCGCTCGCTGCACGAGACCCCGGAATTCGAGGAAGCCAAGAAGAACAACGAGATCGCCAAGCTGCCCCTGGGCGTGCTGATCCGCTTCCACTGGCGCGACGTGCTGCGCGTGGTCTTCTGCGCCTTCATCGCCGCGGTGTCAACCGTCTACGGCACGCTGGCCATCTCCTACGGCAAGTCGATCGGCAACATGGACGAGTCAGTCACGCTGTGGCTGGTGGTTGCCGGCAACATCGGCGCGCTGTTCACCCAGCCGTTCTTCGGCAAGCTGGCGGACAAGATCGGCCGCAAGCCGGTGTTCATCTACGGCGCCCTGGCCTCGGCGGCGTTCATGCCGTTCTACCTGCGCTCGATGGAAACCGGCAACACCCTGTTGCAGTTCGCGCTCTCGCTGCTGGTCTTCTCCTGCGCGTACGCGGCGGCCAACGCCGTCTGGCCTTCCTTCTACGCGGAGATGTTCTCCTCCCAGGTCCGCTTCTCCGGCCTGGCCATCGGCACCCAGCTCGGCTTCCTGATGGCTGGCTTCGCCCCGTCCATCGTCGCGGCCCTGGGCGGCCTGGAGCCCGGCGGCTGGGTGGTCATCAGCCTCTTCACCGTTGCCATCGCGCTGATCGCCTCGGTCTCCGCGCTGACGGCCAAGGAAACGTACAAGGTGCCCACGCACCTCTTGGGTCGCACCGCGCACAAGGTGGAGAACGCCTCCGGCGCCCACGTGCAGTAGCGCCCCGCACGCCCCGCACGCCCCGCACCCGTACCCCGGCCACTCCCCGCAACGGGAGGCACCGGGGCACGAGTGCGTCCGGCCCATGCGCCGGGCCATGAAAGTCAGGCGCATTTCACCCGGGATTTCGCCACCGTCACCGGGATGAACCTTGGCGCTTACGTGCGGCAGGTCCATGCCGGCCGCTCCATCGGCTGACGCGGAAATTACCTCTATTCCGTGCCCGTGGCGTTGAACGATTCAAGCCAGGTGGCGACCCGGCGTTCGGATTCCTCCCGGGACAGGTCCTCCACCCGCGTCATGACGTTCCAGCGCCGTCCGAATGGATCGGCCAGGGTGGCAAAGCGGTCCCCGGAGACGAAGTTCGCGGGCTGTTCCACCGCGGTGGCGCCGCGCTCCACTGCCCGGGCAAAGACCGCATCGACATCCTCGACGTACAGGCCGATGGAATTGTTGGTGTGCTGTGCATCGGCCGCGACCAGCCCGTAGCCCGGCTGCGGGTCCGAGAGCTGCAGGAAGCCATTGCCGAAATCGAGTTCCGCATGGGCGATGGTGCCGCTGCCATCCTCCCGCGGGGCGCCGGGCATCACCGAGAGCACCGTGGCACCGAAGACGTCGCGGTAGAACTCGATGGCCTCGTGTGCCGGGTCAACCACGATGAACGGAGTCAGTGCCGTGTAACCGTGCGGCACCCCGTTGGTCGTGTGTTTGCCGGTTGCTGCCGTGGTGCCTGGTTCCGGGGACATGATCGAATACCCTTCGCTGGTCTGGATTCCTGCTTGCCATTCCATCGGACGCCGGACGGGTGGTCAAGGTCTTGGAGGAAACCGGGGGCCGCGGGCAGTCCCGCATCCGGTCGCGGACGACACATCTTCGTGTTCCGGATCACCGACATGGAAGAATCCGATCAACTGCCCAACGAAGGACCTCTTCCATTGACCATGACCCAACCCAGCCTCCGACGCACCGCCAGCGGCAATGCCGCCTGGATTGTGGTGGTGGTTGCGGGCATCACCGCTGCGCTTCATATCTGGAAGCTTCCCGCGGCCCTTCCCCTGATCCAGGAGGACCTGGGTCTGTCCCTGCTGGCCGCCGGGGTGTTGCTGGGTGTGGTGCAGGTGGCCGGCATGGTCGGCGGCCTGGCGGTGTCGCTGCTGGCCGAGGTCATCGGCGAGCGCCGGACCCTGATCCTGGGGTTGCTCTTCCTCAGCGCCGGTTCGGTCTTTGGCGCCTTGTCGATCGGCGCGAACACCTTGTTGGCTTCCCGGGCGATTGAGGGCGTCGGGTTCATTGTGGCCACCGTGGTGGGGCCCGGGTTGATCCGCCGCCATGCACCGTTTCGCCGTGTCAACCTGGCCGTCGGCTGCTGGAGCGCCTACCAGGGCACCGCGACCTTCGTGGGTTTGATCGCCAGTGCCTTCTTCCTGCAGGTTGGCACCTGGCAGCTGTGGTGGTGGGTCATGGCGGCCGTCAGCCTGGCGCCGATCCCGCTGGTGCTGCGCCTGGTGCCGAGGGACCAACCCGCCGGCGCCGGAGGGGCCAAGGCCGCGGCCGGGCGCATCGGCATCACCGCCCGATCGCCCAAGGTGTGGCTCGCAGGGGTTGTCTTCGGTTGCTACACGGTCCAGTGGATGGCGGTGGTGGGTTTCCTGCCCACGCTATACGGGGAAAGCGGCCTGAGCGGCACCCATGCAGGGGTCTTGTCGGCCATCGTCGGCGGGCTCAACGGGGTCGGCGCCATCATCACCGGCATACTGCTCCAGCGTGGCGCCCCGGCCCGCGCCCTGTTGTTTGTTTCCTTCGTGTTGATGGCGGCAGCGAGCCTGCTGACCTTCGCCATTGACTGGTCGCCGGTTCCCGGCGGCCTGGCCTGGCAGGTCGCCTGCGTCGGGTTCTTCTCCTTCTCCGGAGCCATGATCCCGGCAACCATGACGCGCATGGCGGTGGACCTGGCCCCCGAGGGAGGTTCGGCCCCGGCTGCCATGGGATTGATGCAGCAGATCTACAACGTCGGCAATTTCACCGGCCCGATGATCGTGGCCTGGCTGGCCATGGGCACCGGCGGATGGTCCTCCACCTGGTGGATGACCGGTGCCTTCGCGGTCCTGGGCATCATCCTGTCCGCGGTCTTGGTCGGCCGGCGCGGCAGCATGCATTTCTCCCATACCCAGTAGGCACGCGCGCAGATAATCACATGAAACGCGATGCCGTTGTCCATGAAATGTCCAGAATCATTCCCTAGAGTCGTATCTACCTCTTGGAGGTGCGAGTGATGAGAGCACCGGTCGGAAGAATCCCCCATAATCTTCCGGCCGGTGCTCAACCATTTAATCCAGCAATGCCGGCGGGCAAAGCACATCATGGCCCGATCCCGGCCGGTTGTTGCCGGAGAGGTTTCCACTGCCCGGAAACCACCCCTTGGGTTTGCTGTGCGTTGGTGCAAGCATGTGCCCATGGTTAAAATTCACCCCCAGGCCAACCACTTTGGGCTCGACAGCTCGGAGCACATTCCGCCGCCGCTGCCCGATCTCTTTGAGACCCATCCGTTGCTGGGCGAAATCTGGGGCCGGGCACGGGATCTGCTGGCGGTGCGCGACAACGACGCACATACCCTCTATTCCCTTTCCCTGGCCGCCGCCCTCCTCCATCAGCGCCCTCAGGCCGATCCCGGAGTGGTGTTGCCCGCGATGATGCTGCACGACATCGGCTGGTCGCAGGTGGAGCCCGGGCTCGTCCTCGCCGCCATCGCCCCCGGCGGCGGACGACCGGAGCTGGTGTTGCAGCACGAAAAGGAGGGCGCGCGACTGGCAACCGAGATCCTGGATTCCCTCCGCGTGGATACGGTGGTGATCAAACAGGTCGCCGCTATCATCGATGGGCATGACTCCCGCTCCCATGCGCTAAACCCCGACGACGAAATCGTCAAGGACGCCGACAAGTTGTGGCGGCTGACCCCGCACGGACTGGACACCGTCATGGACTGGTTCGGGTTGCACCGCGGCCAGGCCCTACGCCTGTGTGCCTCGCGGGTGCTGGGCAGGCTTTTCACTCCCGAGGCAATCACCATGGCAAACGGACTCATCGCCCTGGAGCAGGCCAACCTCTGGCCGCGGAGCCGGGAACTTCACGCGGTGCACTAAGGGCTCTATGTCTCCGTCTCCGCCGGCCGCTTCCGCGGGTCCTCGCCTACACTCAAAGGTGCGAGCAAAATAGACGCGGCAGATGGAAAGGACACCGTAGATGGCAGGTGGAAACCGAGTGCCCGGAAGCACCGTGACTTCCAAGGTCCTTGCCATCATGGAAGTGTTTGAAACATCGCGCCGGGCACTGAGCCTGACCGAAATCGCCGAGGCCTCGGGCGTGCCGCTGAGCACCACCCATCGGCTGGTGGGCGAGCTGGTCGAGTGGGGCATGCTCAGCCGCGGACCCAACGGAGGGGTCCAGCTTGGCTTGCGGTTGTGGGCCATCGCCCAGAATGCGGGGCGCCAATTGCGCGACACCGCCCGCCCCTTCGTCCAGGACATGTTCTCCCTGACCGGGGAAACCAGCCAGCTTGCCGTACGGGACGGCAACATGGCCCTGTACATCGACCGGGTCTACGGTTCCAAGCGGGTTCCGCGCGCGTCACGTGTCGGCGGCCGATTGCCCTTGCATGCCACCGCGGTGGGCAAGGTGATCCTCGCGTATTCCGAGGACTGGGTCGCCGACGCCTACCTCAACCGCCCGCTAGCCACCGTCACCGGCCACACCCACGTCAACCCGACCAGACTGCGGGCCGAGCTCGCCCAGGTTCGGGAACAGGGCTACGCCACGACCCAGGAGGAGGTCATCATCGGCTCGTGCTCCATTGCCGTGCCGGTCTTCCACACCGGCCGCCTGGGCTGCTCGATCGGACTCGTGGTCCCCTCCGCCAACGCCGGCACCATGACCCGGCACCTGCCCGTGCTCAGGGGCATTTCCCAGCGCATCGAGGCGGCCACGGCACATATTCCGCTGGAAACCCTGCTGGGCAGCGTCACCGGAAGCGCCCCGCGACCTCCCGCCGAACCCCAGCCCTGAACTAGTTTCCACTGAGTGGGAAACGTTCAGCACCCCTGGCGTGTGTCATGGGTAACACTTGAGGCAATGAATGTTGCGCAGCCCACAATCGGTCAGCGCAACCCCGATCTTCTTTCCTCAAGGAGTCCGTTCCATGTCCAGCAGCAATGTTGCAGCCGGGGTTTGCCCCATGGGGCACGGCGCCACGGCACCGGCCGACCACCACGGTTTTGAACCGTTCACCATGGAAGACCCGTTTCCCTCCTACACGAACCTCCGCAACGAACAACCCGTGATGTTCGATGACCGTGTCGGGCTCTACGTGGTCACCCGCTACGACGACGTCAAGGCCGTCTTTGAGGACTGGGAAACCTTCTCCTCGGAAAACGCCCAGGCCCCGGTGCGCAAGCGCGGCCCGCAGGCCACCAAAATCATGAACGACGGCGGCTTCACCACCTACTCCGGGCTCTCGGCCCGCCGCCCGCCGGAGCACACGCGTATCCGGGCCATCGCCCAGAAAGCCTTCACCCCGCGCCGCTTCAAGGCCCTGGAACCCTCCATCCGCGCCAACGTCATCGAATCGATCGAGGTCATGCTTGCCCGCGATGCGGGCACCGGCGACATCGTCAAGGACCTGGCCTACGCCATCCCGACCATCACCATCCTCACCCTCATCGGCGCCGATGTCTCCCAGGTCGACACCTACAAGCGCTGGAGCGATTCGCGGGCCGCCATGACCTGGGGCGACCTGAGCGACGAGGAGCAAATCCCGCACGCCCACAACCTCGTGGAGTACTGGGCCGAGTGCATGCGCCTCGTGGCCCACGCCCACGAGCACGGCGGGGACAACCTCACCGCCGACCTGGTCAAGGCCCAGTCCGAGGGCGCGGAAATCACCGACCACGAGATCGCCTCACTGCTCTACTCCCTGCTTTTCGCCGGCCACGAAACCACCACCACGCTGATCTCCAATTGCGTGCGCGTGCTTCTGGCCCACCGCGAGGCCTGGGAGCAAGTGGTCCAAAATCCCAAGGCCATCCCCGCTGCCATCGACGAGGTCCTGCGCTACGCCGGCTCCATCGTCGGCTGGCGCCGCAAGGCCCTGAAGGACACCGAGGTCGCCGGCGTCAAGATCCCCGAAGGCGCCGAGCTGTTGTTGTTAATGGGTGCGGCCAACCGCGACGAAGGCCGCTTCGAGGACCCCGAAGCCTTCGACATCACCCGGACCAACGCCCGCGAACACCTCTCCTTCGGCTTCGGCATCCACTATTGCCTGGGCAACATGCTCGCCAAGCTGCAGGCCAAGATCGCCCTGGAGGAACTGACCGCCAGGATCCCGGGCCTTGAGCTGATCGACGGCGAGGGCATCGAGTTCCGCAAGAACCTGTCCTTCCGCGTCCCCGAATACGTCAACGTGAGCTGGAAGGAATCCCAGGCATGAGCAACAACGACTTCATCGAATTCTTCGACGGCGGTGCCGAACCGAAGCTGGAAAACCTCGGCGGCAAGGGCGCCTCGCTCATCACCATGACGGCAGCAGGCATGCCGGTGCCTCCCGGATTCGTCGTCACCACCGCGGCGTTCGACGCCTTCATGGAAGGCGGCATCACCGCCGAAATCAACGCCCTGCTGGCCGGCGTCGACCCGGAGGACGTGAGCGCGGTGGACGCCGCCAGCGCCACGATCCGCTCCATGATCACCCAGCGCCCGGTGCCCACCGCCCTGCGCCAAGTCACCCAGGACGCCTACGCCACCTTGCAGGCGAACTTCGCCGCGGAGGTGCCGCTGGCGGTGCGTTCCTCGGCCACCGCCGAGGACCTGCCCGATGCCTCCTTCGCCGGGCAGCAGGACACCTACCTCTGGCTCAACGGCTACGCTGCGGTCACCGAGCACATCCGTGCCTGCTGGGCCTCGCTCTACACCTCTAGGGCCATCCTGTATCGGCTGAAAAACAACATCCCCGACGAGGGACTGTCCATGGCGGTCGTCGTGCAGAAGATGGTCAACTCCGCCGCAGCCGGCGTGGCAATGACCCTGGACCCCACCAACGGGGACCGCTCCAAGATCACCATCGACGCCTCCTACGGGGTCGGCGAAATGGTCGTCTCGGGCACGGTCACACCCGACAACATCCAGCTGGACAAAGTCACCCTGGCCATCATCACCGAGCACATCGGGGCCAAGCACGCCGAACTCATTCCCGACCCGGCCACCAACTCCCTGGTGGAGGTCGAGGTCAGCGAAGAGCGCCGCGCGGTGCGCTGCCTCTCGGATGCGGACCTGGCCCTGGTGGCGCAGCTGGCCAAGCGCGCCGAGAAGCACTACGGCTGCCCGCAGGACATCGAGTGGGCGCTGGATGCGGATCTGCCCGAAGGCGAGAACCTGCTCCTGCTCCAGTCCCGCCCGGAGACCGTGCACTCGTCCAAGTCCACGGTGAAGCCGACCGGCGGCGGCTATGCCGCCTCCCTCGGGGTGGGTTCGGGCTTCAATTTCTCCTCGATCACGTCCTCGCTGATGAACACCGCTTCCTAGCGTTGCTCCACCCACCACCGTTCGCCGCTTTTCCCCCAACTCCGCAGCAGCATCTTTTGAAAGGCATCCACCACCATGAGCATGAAATCCTTTCCCAAGCCTTCCGATCTCCAGGTTCCCCCGGGCGCCGAGGGCTGGGAGGAGCTCTACCCGTACTACCTGGTCTTCCAGGACGCACTGAAGGCCGAGGAAGACGAGAAGTTCTGGTTCTGCGATTCCCAGCACTGGCCCACCGTCTTCAAGCCGTTCGAGACCATCGGCGGGGAATTCGCCGTCAAGTGCCTGGGCCAGTACAACGCCCGACACCTGATGATCCCCAACGCCAACGGCATCGACTTCCGCATCCACCTCGGCTACCTCTACATGTCCCCGCTTCCGGTGCCCAGCGAGCAGATCGCCGCCCGCGTCCCTGACTTCGAGGCCCGCATCGGCCACTACTTCGCCAATTGGGAAGAGCTGCTGAAGGCCTGGCACGTCAAGGTCAAGGGCACCATCAGCGAGATGGAAACCCTCAGCTTCGAGGCCCTGCCCGAGCAGGTTCCGATGGCGGACATCCTTTCCGGCAAGGCCAAGGACGGCTCGGAGGTGCTGCTGGAGAACTACGACCGGCTGATCCAGCTCTGCTACCAGAACTGGCAGTACCACTTCGAGTTCCTGAACCTGGGCTACATCGCCTACCTGGACTTCTTCAACTTCTGCAAGGAGGTCTTCCCCAACATCCCCGACCAGTCGATCGCCACCATGGTCCAGGGCGTGGACATGGAACTGTTCAAGCCCGACGACGAACTGAAGGAACTCGCGGCACTGGCCGTGGAACTGGACCTGTCCGGCGCGTTCTCCAACACCGACGACCCGGCGGCCACGCTGGCCGCGATCGCGGACTCCCCCGCCGGCGAGCGCTGGCTGGCTCGCTGGGAGGAGGCCAAGGACCCGTGGTTCAACTTCACCATCGGCAACGGCTTCTACGGGCACGACAAGTACTGGATCGAACACCAGGAGATCCCGCTCGGCTTCATCGCCGACTACATCCACCGCCTGCAGGGCGGGGCGAACATCCTGCGCCCCACCGACAAGCTGATCGCCGAGAAGGACCGCATCGTCGAGGAGTACCGGGACCTGCTGGATCCGGAAATCCGCGAGGTCTTCGACGCCAAGCGCACCCTTGCCGCCACCGCCTACCCGTACGTGGAAAACCACAACTTCTACATCGAGCACTGGACCATGGGCGTGTTCTGGCGCAAGGTGCGCGAACTGTCCCGCATGCTGCATGCCCAGGGCCTCTGGAACGAACCCGAGGACATGCTCTACCTCGGCCGCAACGAGGTCCGCGACGTGCTCTTCGACCTGGTCACTTCCTGGGGCATCGGCGCCGGCGACCCGATCGGCAACGTGGTGTGGCCACAGGAGATCGAGCGCCGCCGCGGCATCGTCGACGCACTGAAGACCGCCCGGCCGGCCCCGGCGCTGAACACCCCGCCCTCGGCCATCACCGAGCCGTTCACCCGGATGCTCTGGGGCATCACCACCGAACAGGTCCAGCAGTGGCTGGGCGGGGACGAGGATTCCGAGTCGGGCGTGCTCAAGGGCATGGCCGCCTCCCCCGGCCTGGTCGAGGGCGTGGCCCGCGTGGTCATGCATGCGGACGACCTCTCGGACGTGCAGGCCGGCGAGATCCTGGTCGCCCCGATCACCGCCCCGAGCTGGGGCCCGATCTTCGGCAAGATCAAGGCCACGGTCACCGACATCGGCGGGATGATGAGCCACGCTGCCATCGTCTGCCGCGAGTACGGCCTGCCGGCCGTCACCGGAACCGGCAGCGCCTCCACCACCATCCGCACCGGCCAGATGCTGCGCGTGGACGGAACCAAGGGCACCGTCGAAATCCTCGAGGAGGCGCCCGTGGTCACCGGCCCCGGGGCGCACTCCCACGCACACGTCTAGGACCGCTTCCCCCCATAGCGGTTCCGGACATCCAAAGGTGGGCGGGGCACCCCAAGGCCCCGCCCACCGCCTACCCCCGATTCCCCACCCCACAGCATTCGCCCCAGTGAAAGGCCCCCGGTACAGACAATGAGCACCGAAGCACACACCCCGCCGGGCACGGTGTTGGTCACCGGCGCCGCCGGAGGCCTCGGCCGGGCCTTCGCCCTCGGATTCGCACGGCGCGGCTATGCGGTCGCCGCGGCGGACATCGATCCTGCCGGAACCGCCGAGACAGCAGAAATGGTCCGGGCCGCCGGCGGCCGGGCCGAGGCCTTCACCGTCGATGTCACCAGCCCCGCCTCCACCGACGCGCTCGCGGCAAAGGTTGCCGGCTTCGCCGGCGGCCAGGTCCAGGTGCTCATCAACAATGCAGCCATCTACGCCACCGTCACCCGCTCGCCCTTCGAGGACATCGACTTCGAGGAATGGGACCGGGTCATGGCGGTGAACCTCAAGGGTCCCTGGATGATGGCCCGGGCGCTGAGCCCGCACCTGGGAGCCGGCTCGCGCATCATCAACCTGGCCTCGGCCACCGTCTACTCCGGTTCCGAGCAGTGGGCCCACTACGTGGCATCCAAGGGCGGGGTCATCGCCCTGAGCCGGGTCATGGCCAAGGAACTGGGCCGGCGCGAAATCACCGTCAACACCATCGCCCCGGGCTTCACCCTTACGGAGGCCAGTTATGGGCTGATGGACAACGCCGAAAACTACGGGGTAGACCGCGGTGCGCTCAAGCGGGCAAGCCAGCCCGAAGACATCGTGGGGGCTGCGCTCTTCCTCGCCGGTCCCGATTCCTCCTTCATCACCGGTCAGACGCTCGTCGTCGACGGTGGCCGCCAGTTCATCTAGAAAGGTCGATTGAACCTCATGCCTACAGTCCACTTCACCGATGCAGCCGGTGCCACCACCACCATCAACGCCAACACCGGCGACTCGGTCATGGAGACCGCGGTGCGCAACGGCGTCACCGCCATCGTCGCCGAATGCGGCGGTTCGCTCTCCTGCGCCACCTGCCACGTCTTCGTTGCCGAAACCGACCTGCCGAGCCTGGAACCCATGGGCGAGATGGAGGACGAGATGCTCTACGGCACCGCCGTTGACCGCGAGGACAACTCCCGGCTCTCCTGCCAGATACGGCTCTGCGAGGACCAGGAACTCCACGTCACCACCCCCGAAACGCAGGTCTAGGACATGGACACCGCCACCGTTCCCTCCCGTGCCGGGGCCGACGCACCGGAGGCGGGAACCGCCACCGGCCTGCTGATCATCGGCGCTTCGCAGTCCGGGGTGCAGCTGGCCATCTCGCTGCGCGCCCTGGGCTACACCGAGCACATCACGCTGCTGGGCGACGAGGACCACCGCCCCTACCAGCGCCCGGCCCTGTCCAAGGAATTCCTGCAGGACAAGGTCGGTTCCGAATCCCTGATCTTCCGCACCAACGACTACTGGATCGAACACAACATCACCCTGATCAAGGGCGAGCGGATCGAGTCCGTGGACTCAAACACCGACGGCAGCGGAATCGCCCGCGGCACCTCCGGCACGACCTACCCCTATCAGCGTCTGGCCTTGACGGTCGGCGCCCGACCGCGGCACCTCGAGGCCCCCGGCGCCGAGCTGGACGGGGTGGTCTACCTGCGCAATGCGGACGACGCGCTGCGGCTGAAGGAACTTGCCCCCGCCACCACCGACGTGGTCGTGGTCGGCGGCGGGTTCATCGGCCTGGAGGCCGCCAGCTCGCTGGCCGCCATGGGCAAGCGCGTCACCGTCCTGGAATACGGGCAGCGCCTCGTGGGCCGGGCCGTGGGCACCGAAACCAGCGAGTACTTCCTCACCGAACACCGCAAGCGCGGCCTGGACATCCGCATCGGGGCGCGCATCGAGCAGATCCTCGACGACGGCGACCGCACCGTGGGCGGGGTACGACTCGAAGACGGGTCCGAGCTCACGGCCCAGATCGTCCTGGTCGGCATCGGGGTCATCCCCAACACCGAGCTCGGCGAGGCCCTGGGACTGGAAATCAACAACGGCATCGTCGTGGACGCCGGGGCGCTCGCCTCCGACGGCACCACCATCGTCGTCGGCGACGTGGCCAACATGCCCAACCCCGTTCCCGGCGCACCGGCCGGTGAGCGCATCCGCCTCGAGTCGGTGAACAACGCCATTGAGCACGCCAAGGTCGCCGCCTACTCGCTCATGGGACGCAGCGAGGAATACGCCGGCATCCCGTGGTTCTGGTCCAACCAGGCCGACATGAAACTGCAGATCGCCGGGCTGTCCACCGGCTTCGAATCCACTGTCATCCGCCGCGACCCCGACAAGGGGAAGTTCACCGTCCTCTACTACCGCGGCGGGCGCATCATTGCCGCCGACGCCGTCAACGCCCCGCTGGATTTCATGGCCGTCAAGCAGGCCCTGGCCGCCGGCAAGTCCATCGACCCGGAACGGGCCGCCGATCCGGCCACCATGCTCAAGTCCCTCATCGCCTAGCCGCCCTCCCCCACCTACTCTGCCCTGATGCAAGGAGCCGCACGCGCCATGAACACCCTGACCGACACCGATCCCGGCGCCGCCTTCGCCGCTGCCTATCCGCAACGTCCCATTCCCGCTCCCGGGAAGGTGGACACCAGCCCGATTTGCCTCACCCCGGGGATCGAGGCGGACCTGCTCCCGCTCTGGGCCGCGGTGGTTCCCGAGTCCCGTGCCCGCGGCAACGACATCCACCTGCCAATTTCCCTGGCCTTCGCCCGCCGCCTGTGCGACGCCTACCCGGAAGCGAACCGCGAGCTGGTGCTCGTGGCCACCCTGTTGCACGACACCGGGTGGGCGCACGTGGATGAAACCAAGATCATCTCCGAGGGCTTCCGCGGCGACTGGCGCAAGGCCGGCATCCGCTTTGAGCACGAACGCCTGGGCTGTGACGTGGCCCGCCGCGTGCTGCCCCCGCTGGGCTACGAGCCCGGGTTCATCGAGGCGGTCTGCGCCATCATCGACGGGCACGACACCCGCCCGGTGGCACACTCCCTGGAGGACGCGCTGATGCGTGACGCCGACCGGCTCTGGCGTTTCGACCACGCTGGCATCGCGCTGGCCGCCGGCTGGTTCTCGCAGAACCCGGCCGTGTACACGGACCGGCTGGAGACCGAGATCATCCCCGAGCTCATCACCCACGCCGCGGTGGACATGGCAACCACCGACCTGGACCGCTCCCGCGCCCTGTTGCAGACGGCGGTGCTGCGATGAGCACGCAACAGCAACACCTCCAGCATCAGCCAGGCGCCGCTGCCGCGCGCGCGGCCCTGGCCCTGCCCTACCGCTACGTTGACACCCATTTCATTGACGGCCAGTGGGTTGCCTCAACGGGTAGCGCCCGAAACGACGTCACCGACCCGGCCACCGGGTTGGTGTGGGGTTCGGTCGCCGACGGCACCACCGAGGACCTTGAGAAGGCGGTGGACGCGGCGCGAACTGCCTTCGACTCGGGCCCCTGGCCGCGGCTGTCGCCCTCCCAGCGGGCGGCCGTGCTGCTGCGCGTTGCCGATCAGATCGAGGCGCGCTCCACCGAGCTTTCGCTGACCAACACGTTGGAAAATGGCTCGCCGGTCTCCGAGACCAAGGGCGCGGCGGCAAATGCCGCCAGCATCTTCCGATACTTTGCCTCGCTGGCCCCGCTGCTGGAATCCGAGGACGTCCGTCCCTTCCCCAACGGCCTGGGCGAGTCCCTGGTGCGCCGGGACCCTGTGGGCGTTTGCGGGTTGATTGCCCCGTGGAACTTCCCGATCAACCTGATGGTCATCAAGCTGGCGCCCGCGCTGCTGGCCGGGTGCACCGTGGTGATGAAGCCGGCCTCCCCCACGCCGTTGTCCTTCAGGATCATCATGGATGGGTTGGCTGCCGCCGGTGTTCCGGCAGGCGTGGCCAATCTGGTCACCGGGTCCGGCCGCCTGGGAGACGCGCTGGTGCGTCATCCCAAGATCAACAAGGTCGCCTTTACCGGCTCCACGCCGGTGGGCCGCAAGATCGCCGCGGCCTGCGGTGAGCTGCTGCGCCCGGTCACCCTCGAATTGGGAGGCAAGTCCAGCGCGTTGGTGCTGCCGGATGCGGATCTGGGCGCCATGGGCGACACTCTCATTCGTTCCTGCATGCGCAACACCGGGCAGACCTGCTACATTTCCACGCGCATCCTGGCCCCTTCCCAACGCTACGACGAGGTCGTGGACCTGGTCACGTCCACCATTGCCGCCGCACCCCAGGGTGACCCGCTGGATCCGGCCACGGTGTTTGGCCCGTCAGCAACCGCCAGCCAGTACCGGACCGTGCTCGAGTACATCGAGTCGGGTCGCGCCGAAGGAGCCCGCGCCACCACCGGCGGCAGCAAGGCCCGGCTGGGCGGGGACCTGGACGCCGGATATTTTGTCGCCCCCACCGTGTTTGCAGACGTGTTGCCCGGGATGCGGATTTCCCGCGAGGAAATCTTCGGACCGGTGGTTTCGATCCTGCGCTACAACGGAATCGATGAAGGCATTGCACTGGCGAACAACACCGAGTTCGGTTTGGGCGGCATCGTCTTTGGCGCCGACACCGTGGCCGCGCAGACCGCGGCAGAGCGCATGGACACCGGAAGCGTCGGCATCAACTTCTTCGCGTCCAACCATGCCGCGCCCTTCGGCGGCCGCAATGACTCGGGGCTGGGCACCGAATACGGTCCCGAGGGCCTGGCAGCCTATTTGAGCTACAAGTCGATTCACCGCCGCTGAGGACGGCAAGCCGCGGGGCGTGTCAAGAATTCGTGTACCCGGCGACAATGCATTGACTGACAACGTTCTTCACACCCAACGTCATGGCCAGGCACATCGGATCCATAGGGTCGGACCATAGAGTCATAACTACCTCATGAAGGTGCGAGTGATGCGAGCACCGGCTGGATCAACGATTCATTCCCCCGAATCTTCCGGCCGGTGCTCAAACCTTTAACGGCGACGTCGCCGTTGGGACAACGCCCTGTCGATGCCGATTCTCCGCGGCCGCATAACGAATTCCCTCCGGTCGACTTACCCTTACTCTCCAAATGCGGGTGCTCAGCTTCAGGGTCAACAGCGAGATCATGGCCATCGGAGCATCTGCACTCATCCTTGGGGTTGCAGCAATTGCCGCAGCGGTGGCGCTGGAAAGTGCGTGGCTCTTCTTCGCCGCCAGCGCCATCGGCGGAATCGACTTCGGTGCGGGGTTTCAGGGTGGACTTCTCTCGGTGCTCGAATTGCTCCCGCCCCTTCAACGCGGCGGTACACTCTCGTCGCTCTATCAGGTCACCTATATGGCGTTCGGTGTGCCGACGCTGGTCGCCGGACTGCTCATTCCCACGCTCGGCCTGCAGAACCTCGTCAACGGGTATGCGGCATTGGCCATAGTCCTCTCACTGGTGGCGCTCGCACTCCTGCTTCGATCGCGCACCAAGCGCATCCGCCGGGCCGCCGCCACGACCTGATCGCGAAACCGGGTTCCGCCCCGGTCGGACGCGGAATCGGGGCACGGGATCAGCCGAAGGTTTCCGGATCGGCCGCCCCTCTTCGGAAGCCCCGCCCCGTGGCGCATAGCGTCGCCGTTTAAGCGTCCAGGACGCCGGGCCAACCACGACTTCACCCCCATGGGCTAGAATTTAGTTGAAGCGTCAACTTCAATTCTTTTCGACAACGACGGGGACCTCTTCATGGGCAACACCTCAACGCGCCGCGCCGACCGCATTCGACCCACGCGGTGGGTGATCGCTGCGATTCTGGCGGCCCTTGCATTCGTGCTCGCGGCCTGCGGAACAACCGCCGCGGCCGAAGACGGTCCCTCGCCCAGCGCACTGGGCCCCGGACTGCGGATGGGTCCCGTCGAATTGGTGACGTCCGACCTCGACGGGCTCCACCGCTTCTACACCGAAGGAGTGGGCCTCACCACCATCAGCAGCGACGAGGATGACGTTGTCCTGGGCACCGAGGACACCGAGCTCTTCCGCCTGATCGCGGCCGATTCCCCCGATGCTGCGCCGGATGACTACACCCAGGCCGGGCTCTACCACTCCGCATTCCTTTTCCCGGACGAGGCCGAGCTGGCCGCTTCCGTGCTGCGCACCGCGAAACAGGCGCCTGCCTCGTTCCAAGGTTCCAGCGACCACAAGGTGAGCAAGGCCTTCTACTTCGCCGACCCCGAGGGAAACGGCGTCGAGCTCTATGTCGATACTCCCGAGAACACTTGGGAATGGAACGACGGACTCGTCACGATGGGTTCGGCGGCGCTGGAGCCGAATGCCTTCATCGCCGAGCACCTTGGAAACCGTGCTCCCGCTGCCCGCGCCACGACTGTGTCGATGGGGCATGTGCACCTGCGCGGCGGCGACCTGCGGCAGGCCGAGGAATTCTACGAAGACGGGCTCGGATTCGCCGTGACGGCCCGTTCGGAAGGCGCCATCTTCCTGGCGGCCAATGGGTACCACCACCACCTTGCCGTCAACACCTGGTCCTCATCCGGAGCGGGCAAACGCCCGGAAAGCCTCGGCCTGCGCGTCGTCTCTCTCCAGGTGGCCGATGATGCCGAACTGGACGCCATCGCCGCCCGTCTTACCGCGAACCAGATCCCGCACGAGCTCGGCAACCTGTCTCTGGCCACCAACGACCCCTGGGGCAGCCGAATCATCGTGCGAGTTGAGGACTGACCCGGCGTGTGAACAGCTCGCGCTGACTTCTCACACCCAACACCATGGCCCGACACAAGAGATTCATAGGCTCGAACCATAGAGTCGGTATTACCTCATGTAGGTGCGAGTGATGCGAGCACCGGTTGGAAACACGATTTGTCCCCCGAATCTTCCGGCCGGTGCTCAAACCTTTAACGACGGATTTCATGCATCTGCACGTGCGGATCCACCAACCAGGTCAATCCTCGTCGTTCAATTTTTCCGGATCCGGCAATTCGATTTCCCGGGGCACAGCAGTTTTTCGTCGTTCCTCCGTGAAATATGCCAATTGCTCTTCAGGCGTCGCATTCAGTTTGGAGACGGAAGGTTCAATGCCCTGCGATTCGTTTTTCGTGTTATCGCTGGATTCCATGTTGCACGTCCTCAAACGACGGTGGGTGGAATGCCATCATGGCATTCCACCCACCGTTTGGACTACTAGTTTTGTGCGCTCTGGTATGCCTGCTCGATGACCGAGCCCCAGTATGGGCCGAACATCGTATTGCGGATTCCTCCGTAGCCGAAGCTGTTCACGGAGTTCTGGAACCCATCCGATCCACCCAGGAACCATGGCCCGCCGGAAGAACCGCCGGTCATGTTGCACGGAATTCCCTGCGACTGCGTCTGCCCGTACGGATCGTCGCTCGCGGCTCCACTGCATGACTGCAGGGTCTCCCCGTCAAATGGCCGTGCGGCCGGATAGCCAAAGGCGGTGTAGGTCAGTCCCCTGGCCTGGTTGAAGGCGACGCCGGAGGCACCGACTTGGTCTGCCAGGCTCACGCCGCTCTGGTCCGAGACCACTGCGAAGGCCGTGTCGTAGGTGATGTCCCCGCCTTGCGTCCATTGCGTCGGAGCGACAAGCTCAGTTGCCGCGAAAGACCCGTAGGGAGCGCTACCGTTTTCATAGGCAGGAACAAAGACCCAACGCGTTGCGAATGCGCCCGGACCCTCGTTGACACAGTGGCCCGCGGTCGAGACGGTCGCCTCGTTTGCGGCGACAACGGCGTTTCCGGAACATACGTAGTTCGCTCCACCCAAGGTGAAGAACACCTTGCCTATGTGTGACACGGGTGTCTCGGCCACGTTCTTGACCGGTTTGCTTGCAGTCGTTTTTGCCTTGCTTGCGCTTCGCCCGGCGATCTTGGTTGATTCACCGATATCAAGCAGGGCGTTCGACGCCGATTTGCCGCGGGTAAGGCTATCGGCGGGCTTGGCGTCCTTCATTCGCTGGGGTGTCCAGTAGTTCATTGCCGCTTCGGCCTGAGTCGAAGAGATCTTCTTCATGTCGACCGAATCGGTTTCGGACAGCGGGGCAGAGGTTGCCGTGGATGCTGTTCCACCGATCAGGGCGCCCGCGAGAAGAAGCGCGGCTACCGTCCTGCTCATGGATCGGCCCTTGGGATTCTGACTTACGTACGATGCTTGCACGTTTTTTCCTGTCCGGTGGCGTCATTGCCACCTTCAAAAGTGTGTGCCGAGGCACTGGAGGAGAACAGTCAAACACATGCTTCAAACAGCGCCTAGAGACTTTTGGCTAACATTTTCGAGGCCGAATATTCTGGACCCCAAAAATTTATGAAAGGAAACCGAACCCAAAATTCGAGGAATACCCACGAGTAGGTTAGCTGTCGAAATTGACAGCTTTTGTCCAAAACCATGCGTCTTCGGGCTGGCGCAACAGAATGTAGGGCATGTCCGGGTTCCTGTTTGGCCAAAGTTGCGAATCCACAACGGCCAAGGAGACCGTCCTTGGAATGTGAAGGAAAACGGCGGCAACGATGGCGGCGGCAGCAAGAAAAAAATTTCCGCTGACGCCTGATCGTGCCCTTTCAGGAGCAGCGGGTGCACAATCAAGACATGGACAGCATGTCCGAACAAGCGCGCTCGCAACTCATGGGCAAGATCCGCGGAAAGGATACGAAGCCCGAGCTATCCGTGCGAAAGCTGCTCCACGCAGCCGGATACCGCTACCGGCTACACGGCCGCATTCCACGTGGAACACTCGAGAAGCTGAAGCGAGAGAATCCCGAGACACCGCTGCGCGGCGGCAGGCTCCCCGGCGCCCCGGACATCGTCTTTCCCGCGCGTCGCCAGGTCGTGTTTGTCAACGGATGCTTCTGGCACCTGCACGATTGCCCCGCCGGGCAGCACGCGCCTGCGACCAACGCGCAGTTCTGGGCGGACAAGCGCAGCCGCACCCACGAACGGGACCAGCAAAACACTGCGGCCCTGCGAGCGCTGGGTTGGGAGACGATCGTGTTGTGGGAGTGCGAGCTGCGCGACCCGAAGTCCACGCTTGAAGCCCTCATCAATTTCCTGGGCCCTCCATCATCGGCCGGAGGGCCGCTGATCGATAGGGGGATGTAACGGCTTGGCCCCGATACCCGCGAATATCGTCGAGGGATTGCTCCACGACATGCATGTCGTTTGGCACCGTCGTTGCGACCCGGCGCGGAGCGCACCGCGAAGACGGATTTGATACCTAGCACGTGGAATCTCGCACCGTTCAGGGCAACCTTGCCGCACGAGATTATCGCCCCTAGGCACCGGGGTCGCTCCCGCGCTCCGATCGCCCGCTTGGCTACGAAGCGCAGACAAAGACAGGCAATACCAATTCTTCCCCGGCAATCCACTTGACGTTGCCACACAAACGGGCATAAAGTCATTCAAACACAGATTCATGTGTGGCACGTCACTGGATGCGAGGAAGCAATGTTTGCCGAAGAGCGGCACCGCCTGATCACCGAGAAGATCGCCGGAAACGGGAAGGTCACCGTCGCCGAGCTTTCGGCACGCTTCGAGATCACCCGAGAGACCGTGCGACGGGATTTGGCCCAGCTCGAGTCCGAGGGCACGCTGCGCCGGGTCCACGGCGGCGCGGTTTCCACGCTTGCCGCCAGCACGCGGGAGGAAAGCCACAGCGAGCGGACCACCATCCACGCGGACGCCAAGGGCCGCATTGCCCGGGCGGCGCACCTGCTGCTGCCAGGCGACGGCGTCTCGGTCATGCTGGACGCGGGAACCAGCACCGAGATCCTGGCCGGGCTGATCGCCCAGAACCCCGCCAACAGCCCCTCCTTGGTGATCACCCACGCGCTTCCGATCGCCGCCCGCATCGCGGCCAACCCGCAGATCCCCCTGGAACTCATCGGGGGCCGGGTGCGCGGGCTGACCAGCGCCGCCACCGGAGCCGGAACCGTCGAGCAGTTCTCCCGTCTCAGCGCCGACATTGCGTTCATCGGCACCAACGCCCTGCACTCGAACTTCGGACTGAGCACCCCTGATCCCATGGAAGCCACGGTCAAGACCGCCATGGTCTCCAGCGCCCAACGCGTCATCGTGCTCGCCGACTCCTCCAAATTCGAAAGGCTCACCCTCGTGCAATTCGCGAAGCTCGATGCGATCGACACCTTGGTCACCGATGCCGCCCCGACCGGAGAGTTGGCTGCGGCCCTGGAGGCCGCCGACGTGGAGGTGGTGCTGGCATGATCGTCACCCTGACCATGAATCCGGCGCTGGACACGACCATCGAGCTCGGTGCCCCGCTGGCCCACGGCGGTGTCCAACGCTCCCTGGGCAGCCACACCCAGGCCGCCGGCAAGGGCGTGAACGTCTCACGCGCCGTTGCATCCGCGGGCGTCAAGACCCTCGCGGTGCTGCCCGGAGCGGAAACAGATCCGCTGTTGCGCCGGCTGGTCGCCGATGACCTGGAGCACCGCTCGGTGCACATCGGCGCGCTGCTGCGCACCAACATCACGCTCACCGATCCGGACGGCACCACCACCAAAATCAACGAACAGGGCCCGGTGCTGAACACCGCGGTGCTCGCGGAGATCGTGCGCGTGGTCGTGGACGCCTCCCGCTCCGCCTCGTGGCTGGTGCTGGCAGGTTCGCTGCCGCCGGGCGCGGCACCCGGTTTCTACGCGGAATTGGTCGCCACGGTCCGCGAGGCCCTGGGCGAGGCAGCCCCGAAGATCGCCGTCGACACCTCCGAGGCACCGCTTCGGGCGTTGTTCGCCGAGCATGTGCAACAGCTCCCGGACCTCATCAAGCCCAATGCCGAGGAACTGGCCGAGCTTGCCGGCCAGGGATCGGGCGAGGACTTCGAGGATTCGCCCGCGGCCACCGCCGCGGCGGCCCGGGCGCTGCTGGACCGGGGGGTCGGCACCGTGCTGGCCACCCTGGGCGCCAACGGCGCGGTGCTGGTCAACGCCGACGGCGCCTGGCACGCCACGCACACCCCGATCACCCCGCGCTCCACCGTTGGCGCGGGAGATTCGGCCCTGGCCGGATACCTGCTGGCAGATGAAGCAGGAGAAACCGCCCCCGGGCGGCTGGCCCGCGCCGTGGCCTACGGCTCGGCCGCGGCATCCCTTCCGGGCTCCGCCATCCCCACCCCCATCCAACTGGCTCCCGACGCCGTGAGCGTCGAAGAGCTGACCCTGATCCCAAGGACGATGTCATGATCGAACTCATTAATCGCGGTCTTGTCAGCCTCGACGCCAATCTGGGCGCCAGCACCACCGAGGTCATCGAGCACCTGGTCGCGCTGGTCGCCGCCGAGGGCCGCACCTCGGACTCCTACGCACTGGCGGCCGACGCCAAGACCCGCGAGGCCAAGACCGCCACCGGTGTGCCCGGCGGCATCGCGATCCCGCATTGCCGTTCCGCCGCGGTGCTCGAGCCAACCCTCGCCATGGCCCGGCTGGCCCCCGCAGTGGACTTCGGCGCCAAGGACGGCCCGGCCGACCTGGTCTTCTTCATCGCCGCCCCGGAAGGCGCCGACCAGACGCACCTGAAGCTGCTCTCCAAGCTGGCCCGCGCGCTGGTCAAGAAGCCCTTCACCGCTGCCTTGCGCGCCGCCACCAGCGAAGACGAAATCGTGGAGCTGGTTTCCGCAGTGCTCTCCGATGACCCGGCGGTCGCCGCTGCGGCCGTTGCCTCGAGCGCACCCGCGGCACCAGCTGCTGCTCCGGCCGCCGAGGCAGCCGCCCCGGAACGCAAGCCCCGGATCGTCGCGGTCACCGCCTGCCCCACCGGCATCGCCCACACCTATATGGCAGCCGATTCCCTGGCCCAGACCGCCGAGGAACTCGGCGTCGAGTTCGCCGTGGAAACCCAAGGCTCCTCGGGTTCCACCCCGCTGTCCAAGTCCATCATTGACGCGGCCGACGCCGTGATCTTCGCGGTGGACGTGGACGTCCGCGACCGTTCCCGCTTCGCCGGCAAGCCGCTGATCCAGGTCCCGGTCAAGCGCGGCATCGACGAGCCGGCCAAACTCATCAACGATGCCATCGCCGCTTCGAAGGACCCGAAGGCCCGCCGCGTCCCGGCCGGCACGGGCGCCGAGGAGACGAGCGAGTCCACGTCCAAGGAATCCTTCGGCCGTGGGCTCAAGCGCGCCCTGCTCACCGGCGTGTCCTACATGATCCCGTTCGTCGCCGGCGGCGGCCTGCTCATGGCGCTCGGCTTCCTGCTCGGCGGCTACGCGATCACCGAGGTCGCCGACACCTACCTGGCCGAAAACACGCTCTTCAACCTCCCCGATGCCGGCCTGGCGGCCTACCTGGGCGCCGCGGCATTCAAGATCGGCAACCTGTCGATGGCCTTCCTGGTCCCGGCGCTGGCGGGCTACATCGCCTACGCCTACGCCGACCGACCGGGCATCGCCCCGGGCTTCACCGCCGGTGCCGTCGCCGTGTTCATGGACGCAGGCTTCCTCGGCGGCATCGTCGGCGGCGTGCTCGCCGGCCTGGCGGCCCGCTGGATCACCTCGTGGAAGGTCCCGCGCTGGCTGCGCGGGCTGATGCCGGTGGTCATCGTGCCGCTGCTGGGCTCGATCATCGCCTCCGGCCTGATGTTCCTGCTGCTGGGCGGACCCATCGCCAAGCTGACCGAGGCACTGAACACTTGGCTCTCGGGCATGACCGGGACCGCCGCCGTGGCACTGGGCCTGATCCTGGGACTCATGATGGCCGTGGACCTGGGCGGTCCGGTGAACAAGGTCGCCTACTCCTTCGCCGTTGCCGGCCTGGGCGCCGCATCCATCGCCGAGAACCCCGCCCCGCTGATGATCATGGCGGCCGTCATGGCCGCCGGCATGGTGCCTCCGCTGGCCATGGCCCTGGCCACCGTCATTTCGCCGAAGCTCTTCACCGGTGCCGAACGCGAGAACGGCAAGGCCGCCTGGCTGCTGGGCGCATCCTTCATCTCCGAGGGCGCGATCCCGTTCGCCGCCTCGGACCCGCTGCGCGTCATCCCGGCCTCCATGGTCGGCGGCGGCATCACCGGCGCCATGATCATGGGCTTCCACGTCCTGTCCCAGGCACCGCACGGCGGCATCTTCGTCTTCTTCGCCATGAACAACACCTGGCCGATGTTCCTGGTGTCCACGATCGTCGGAACGCTGGTTTCGGCCATCCTGGTGATCGTGCTGAAGAAGTTCGTCCGCAAGGCCGCACCGCAGGCGGTTGCCGTCGAAGAGGCAGCCCCCGTCGCGGCCTAAACACCCCCGCCCGTCCCGGATCAACGACTGAACCAAACACCACCAAGGAGAACCCCATGGCAGAACGTATTGCAACCATCGCCAGCCGCGTCGGCCTGCACGCCCGTCCGGCAGCCATCTTCGCCGAGGCCGCCGGCAACGAAGACCTCGAGGTCACCATCGCCCGCGAGGGCGAGCCTGCCGATGAAGCGATGGACGCCTCGAGCATCCTCTCGCTGATGGGCCTGGGTGCCGAGCACGGCACCAAGGTCGTGCTGCGCGCCGACGGCGAAGGCGCCGAATCGGTGCTCGAGACCCTGGCCGCGATCCTGGAAACGGACCACGACGCCTAGGGATCGTTGCTCCCTATACATAGAACGTCCCGGCGGGGGCTTCATCTCGAAGCCCCCACCGGGACGTTTCTCTGTATGGAGGTCCGCTCGGGACCGCGCCCACCGATGCGCAACACTCGGGTGACGGGCGGGTGCGGCGTATCCCTGGTCCGGCCCTGGGTTACGGCCGGGTTGCGAGGTTGGTCGGCGTTTTAGGGCTGTAACGTCGGCACGTTCTTGCCGACATTCGCAGCCTTGCGGCGGCGCACCAGCTGGCGCAACGGCGGAAGCGTCACGGCCAACACCGCGATGACCAGCAGCACCACGGCGATCGGGCTGGTGAAGATGGCGCCCCAGCCGTCAGTCAGCAACGCCCGGCGCAGGTTCGATTCGGCCAACGGGCCAAGGATCAGCCCCAGCACCGCCGGGCCCGGGGGGAACCCGAAGCGCAGCATGAACAGACCCACCATGCCGAAGATCAGCATCATGAAGACATCGAACACCGAGTTGTTGATCGAGTAGGTGCCGACCATGCAGAACACCAGGATGACGACCCACAGGAAGTGGTCCGGCAGCTCGAGCAGCTTGATGACGCCCTTCATGCGCAGCAGGCTCAGGATCAGCGTGAGCACCGTGGCGATCAGCAGGATGGTCACCAGGGAGGCGATCAAATCCGGGTGGCTGTTGAACAGGCCGGGCCCGGGCTGGATGCCCCAGATCATCATCGAGCCGATCATCACGGCCATCACCGAGTCCCCAGGCACGCCCAGGGCCATGGTGGTGGTGATCGATCCGCCCAGCGTCGCGGTCGACGAGGTGTCCCCCGCTGTCAGGCCCTCGAGCGAGCCCTTGCCGAACTCGTGGTTCTTCTTCGAGGCCTTGCGGGCGTTGTCCCAGCCAATGATCCCGGCGATGTCTCCGCCCACGGCGGGAACCAGGCCGATCACCGAACCGGTGGCGGCACCGATGGCTGTTGGCTTGGCCAGACGCTTGAGCAGCTTGCTGTCGGGCATCCACTGGCCCATCTGGCTGATGGGTTTGATGCCCTTGCCCTTGCGGTGGGTGAGGATCTGGTTGATGACCTCGGCCAGGCCGAAGAAGCCGATGATCACCGGGATGAACGGGATTCCGCCGTTGAGCTCCAGGATGCCCATGGTGAAGCGCTGGTCCCCGGTAATGGGGTCGCGTCCGACGGTGGCCAGGAACAACCCGAACGCACCGGCGGCCAGGCCCTTGAAGATCCGTCCCGAGGACACGCCGACCATCATGGTCAGGCCGAAGACCACCAGGGCAAACATCTCAGCCGGACCGAATTGCATGGCGAAGGCTGAAAGCGGGACGGCGGCGACCGCAAGGATCACGATGCCGCAGATCATGCCGACCGCCGAGCCCAGCGCCGAGGTGGTCAGCGCCAGGCCGGCCTTGCCTTGTCGGGCCAGCGGATAGCCGTCGAAGGTGGTGGCGATCGAGGCCGGCGTGCCAGGGGTGTTGATCAGGATCGCGGGGATCCTGTCCCCGAACTGCGCCGCGACGTAGATGGTCAGGAGCATGGCCAGGCCCTGGGTGGGTTCCATGGTGAGGGTGAACCCGGAGGCCAGGGCCACGGCCATGGTGGCGGTGACCCCGGGGAAGGCCCCGACGAGCATACCGATCAGGATGCCGATGCCGATGACGAGCAGCGTGTCGGGGGCCATCACCGCGGCGATGCCCTCGGCGACGGGTGAAGCGAAAACGGGGATCATAGCGGGACTCGCAATGCAACGATGAACAGGAAATGGAGGACCGCGGTGGTCACCGCGGGGAAGGCCAGCACGGCTTTCCAAGAGCGCCCGCCCAGGACCAGGGTGAACAGGGCAAGCGCCACAAAGGTGATGATCCAGAACTGCAGGACGTTCCACAGCAGCAGGTAGCCGATGCATACCGCCATCGTCACCCCGAACATCGCCAGCCCTGAGGCGGTGATCCGTTCCGGGACGTCGGCCTTGCGGACCCCGCGCAAGACGTTGTTCAGCACGATCACCGCGCCGAAGAGGATCAGTCCGGCCCCGAGCATGTTCGGCCAGAAGACCGGGCCCAGCTCCGCGCTGCCGCGCACGATGATGTCCTTGCCGGCGATGAGGATCCAGGTTCCCAGCCCTAAGCAGGCGACCACGGCGACCAGCTCTCGCAGGCGCACCGGAAGGTCGCGGACCAACGGTTCCTCGTGGTGGTGCGCGGCCTCAATGGCCGCGTCTTGGTCGATTTCTTCAATCGGTGGTTGGTCAGTCATGCCGTCCTCACTGACGTCGGTGGACTTGTCCGGTTCCGGGAACTACTTGGTGTTGTTCTTGGCGTAGTCGATCCACGGGCCATAGCGCTTGGCTTCGTCCTGGATGAAGGTAGCCATCTCGGCGGAGTTCTTGAAGGTCGGCACGAGGTTCGAGGACTTGATGACATCCTGGTAGCCGGCGTCCGCGGTGGCCTTCTCCATGGCATCGGAGAGCTTCTTCACGGTGTCCTCGGGGGTACCCTTCGGCGCCATGATCCCGACCCACGAGGCGTTCTGAAGATCGATGCCCAGTTCCTTGGTGGTGGGTACGTCCGGGTTGTTCGGGTCGCGTTCCTCGGTCAGCGTCGCCAGGTAGCGCAGGTGCCCGCCGTCGACCTGGATCTTCTGCGAGCCGATGGCGTCGATGGAGAAGTCGACCTTGCCCGACGCGGCGGCTGCGATGGAGGGGGCCGAACCGTCGAACGGGACCGAGGTCAGCTTGATGCCTGCCAGCTGCTGCAGTCCGGCCGCCGGGGAATCCCAGACCGAGCCGATGCCCGGGGAGGAGAACGTCACTTCCCCCGGCTTGGCCTTTGCTGCCTCGATCAGGTCGTCAAGGGTCTTGAACGGCGAATCCACGGGGACGGCAATGGCCCCGGGTCCGGAGGATCCTTGGCCGATCGGCGCGTAGTTTTCCGGCTTGATGTCGTAGTCCATGAACTGCAAGGTGGCGACCTCGACACCCATCATGGCCAGGTTGTAGCCGTCCGGTGCCTGCTCGGCCAGCCAGTTGTAGGCCACCGATCCGTTGGCGCCGGGCTTGTTTTCCACGATCACGTTGACGCCGAGGTCTTTTTCCAGCAGCGGAGCGATGGTGCGTGCGGTCAGGTCGCCGGAGCCGCCGGCGGCCCACGGCACGATGAGGCGGACGTCCTTGGACGGGAAGTCCCCGTCGGCCGCGCCACCGGACTTGGCGTTGGCCGAACAACCGGTGACTGCCAGCAGGCCTGCGGCAATCAGTGCCACGGAACGGAGGATGGTCTTCTTCATGATGGTTCCCCTGGAATTTTGGTGGCCGGGCAGGTGCCCGACGCGGTGCGAATGGATATGTCCTAGCTGGGTGGGCTGGTGGGGCCGGACGGGTTTCGCCAAGGCTTCCTCGCAGTGCCTGTTCGATCAGCAACTGTGCGTAATGCGCACATATGTACTTAATGCGAACAATCTGTAACGTAGCGTACTGCATGCTGTGATGCAAGCCACTGTAAAAATCCGAACTTCACAGACAGACGTTCGACGGCACTCTCGCACCGCCAACACGTCCGGCGCCTGTTCAACGTGCCTCAAAAAACCTCGATGACAAGGTCTTTCAAATCCCTTCACCAGGCATCCGAACGGCTCGACAAGGGCTCCGTGCGGAGCCCTTCCAGGGTCCGGTCAGTGGACGGACGACCGTAGCACTTCCGCGCTTTGCGCACGTCGGGGTCAGCTGCTTCAGCCAATCAACATGCGCCCGATCGCCCGTGATGCCATTTGGCCGCGTGAATCTACTCGGCGGCAGGACCACTGGCACGCCGCCACAGGAATGCAACCCCACGCTCCCGTGGTCCACGGGTGGAGTTCAGGCACTGTTGCGGCCCCCGCTGAGATCCAGGGTCTGACCGGTCATGTAACTGGCTTCGGACGAGAGCAGCCAGGCGGCCAGCGCCGCAAACTCGGTGGGATCACCTACCCGCCCCATCGGCACGCGTGAGAGCAGTTCGGCATTGCGTTCCGGACTGAGTGCCGCAAGCAGCGGCGTCTGGAACATGGACGGAGCGACGCAGTTGATGGAGATGCCATGGCGGGCATTCTCCTTGGCCGCGGTCTTGCCCAGCGCAATCAGCCCCGCCTTGGAAACCGAGTAGGCAGCCATGTTCGGGTTGCCTTCCCGCCCCGCGATCGAGGCGAGCATGACGATCCGTCCGTAACGGGCCTCACGCATCACCGGCAAGACGGCCTGCAACCCGTGGAGGCACCCGGTGAGGTTGATTTCCAGGGTCCGGTTCCATCCGTCGTGGGGCATCTGGTCCACCGGCGTTTCCGGCCCCTGGAGCCCGTGGCAAAACAGGGCCCCGTCGAGCCGGCCGAAACGCCTCAGTATCCCCTCCAGCACCTGCGACCATTGCCCCGGATCCGTGACGTCCAGGCTCTGCGACAGCCCGTCATCCCCCGGAGCCTCGACGGGCGCGACCACGTCGGTGGCCACCACCACTGCGCCCTCCCGGCGCAGCCGTTCCACGGCGGTGGCGCCCAGTCCCCCGCTGGCCCCGGTCACCAGGACCACCCGCTGAGCGAAGCGGCCCGGCCACGGACTAAAATCTGGCGGGGGCGCCAGTATGGGATCATCCATGAGGTTCTCCTTGGTGTGCGATACGAGTGTGGAGTCCCGGAAGATATCCGGGCCTACAGCTTCGCTCAAAGCTTGTGGGCCTTGGGCCCAGACCATCCATGCAGCAGGTATGCGTTCGGCGGAGCACCTCGGCGCCCCCGGACATCTGCGGAATCATGCGGGAACGACGCCTGCGGCGGCCCGCTTTCGTGCACCTTCGGCGGCGATGTGCCGGCCCGCCGCAAAGGCACGGGTCACCGCCGAGCCGAGGGTTGCCCCGCCACCGGGGTAGTTATTGCGGAACACGCTCGCGGCAACATTCCCCGCCGCGTAGAGCCCCTCGATCGGCTTGCCGTGCCGGTCCAGGACCTGCCCGTCGTGGTTGGTGGCCAACCCGCCCGAGGTGCCGAGCACACCGGCATGCAACGGCACCGCGTAAAACGGTGCGCGCACCAGCGGCGCCAGGCAGGGGTTGGGCAGGTTTGAGGCATCGCCCAGATGCCGGTCCTGCTCGCTGGCCCCGCGCCCAAATTCGCTGTCCACGCCTTTTTCGGCGTCCAGGTTGAAGGTGCGCACCGTTTCGGCCAGGGCCGCGGCGTCGATACCCAGGGCGCTGCCCAGCTCCGCCAGGGACCCGGCACTGGCCATCCATTCCTCGGGCACCCCGGGAGTGGAACCCGCCACTGGGTACTTTTCCAGGTAATTGGCATCGAAGACCAGCCATGCCGGGTTGTTGGCCTGCCCGGAGGTGATCGGATCGATGTTGGCGAAGACCCGAGCGGCGTCGTGGTAGTTCAGAGCCTCGTTCACAAAGCGGCGCCCGGAGGCGTTGACGGTGATGGATCCCGGCAACGTCATTTCCACGTTGCCCATGCGGCCTGAGGGCTTGGAGTCATATTGCTGCGCCGGCGGGGTGATTACCGGCACGCCCCAGACCGCGGTCATGTCCCGCACGCTTGCCCCGACGGCCAATCCGAGTTCCAGCCCGTCGCCCTCGTTCGACGGGGCTCCGATGGGAGTGACCGGCAACGGCAGGAACGCCCGGCGCAGCCGCTCGTTCCATTCGAACCCGCCGGAGGCAATGACCACCGCATCAGCACGCACCTCCGAGCTTCCCGCGATCTCCAGAGCCCAACCCGTTTCACTGCGAACGAGGTCGGTCACCGGCGCCTCGACCGCCAAGACCACTCCGAGGTCAAGTGCACTCGCTGCCAGGGAGCCCACCAGGGCACCGCCCATGGTGCGCACCCCCGAGGCGGCGCGTTCGGCGAGCAGTCCAGCATCGGGAGCCCTCCCGTTGAGGTTGTCGCGCTCGATCATGCTCAGCAGCGGGAAATAGGTAGGCGGGCGTAGCATTGCGCTGAGCCCGGGGTGCCCTTCCCCGGAGAACGGCAGGTTGTCCAGGCTTCGCCCGCCGTGGGCGGCCCCTGCCCACTCCATGTGGTAATCCGGCCGTGCCAGCGGCACGAGGTTCACCCTGGTCTCAGTGTCGAGGAACTCGATGGCCTGGGCTGCCGTATCGATGAACCACTTGATGTCGACCTCCTCCATGGCGTGGCCTGCTGCGGCGTTCAGGTAGGCGGCCCCGGCCGACTTCGAGTCGGCAAAGCCCGCCTCCTTGGCGAGGTGGTTGTTCGGCGCCCAGATCACGCCGCCGCCGGCGGAACTCGTTCCGCCCAGCAGCGCTGCCTTTTCCAGCACCAGGACGCGGGCCCCTTGATGGGCCGCCCGCACCGCCGTGGTCAGGCCGGCGGCCCCCGACCCGATGACCACCACGTCGTATGCGGATTCCAGCTCGGTGATCGGCGTGGCCGGGGAAGGAATGGGGGTGTTCATGATTCAGTGCTTTCGTTCGGTGGGGCTCGGGTGCGGAGTTTTTAGGACGCCAGGATGCTGGCTGGCATGTCGATGACGATCTTCCCGACGTTCTGCCCCGGATCCAGCATGGTTTCGAAGGCCTCGCCGAGCTGTCTCAAATCGAAGCTGTGGGTGATCAACTTGTAGGCGAGGTCGTGGTGCCGGTTGAGCACCTCAAGTGCCTCGGGGATCAGGTTCAGGCTGTTGCGGCTCCCCCTGATGTCTAGTTCCTTGAAGGGCACGTCCCTCATGGACAGGGCAGCGGTGGCCGTGGAGATGCCGACCTGAACGATGCGCGCAGTCGGTGCGGCCAGCCGGACAGCGTTTTCGAACGACACCGGAACGCCGGTGGCCTCAAGGACCAGGGACGGGCCCGAAAGCGGGCACCAGCTCTCAAGTTCGGCTTGCTGCCCGGGATTCGGGAATTCCCCGGAACCGGCCTTCAGCGTGGCCACGGCCCCGAAGGAACGGGCGAGGTCAAGACGCGATTCCGAAAGATCCGAGGCGATGACCTTGACCCCGCGCTCGGTCAGGAACAAGGTGGCCAGCAGCCCGATCGGCCCACAGCCAAGCACCAGCGCGGTTTCGCCTTCCACCGGGGTTCCCCGGTTGACTGCCTGCATGGCAATCGAGCCGGGTTCCCCGAGCGCGGCAAGCCGGACAGGCATGCCCTCCGGCAGGGCATGTAGCTTGCCTACCGGAACGCTCACCACCTCGGCCAGCGCACCGTCCTCGTAGCAACCCAGGCAGGAAATTGATTGGCAGACGTTGTAGCGCCCCGCCTTGCAGGGCCCGCACACGTTGCAATAGACCATGGGGCTGACCGCCACCGGCGTTCCCGGCGGCAGTTGTGCCTGTCCCGGACTTGCCTCGGGGCCATGGTCGATGGCCTCGATGATGCCCACGAACTCGTGGCCCTGGACCAGCGGCAGGTCGGTGGGGTAGTCGTCGTCCCAGATGTGCAGGTCGGTGCCGCACAAGGCGACGTGCTGGACGCGCACCAGGGCGTGCCCGGGACGCAGGGCGGGCATGTCGTCGTCGCGGAACTCGATGGTTCGACGCTTGGTGGTGTGTGCTCTGAGCATGGTCTTGTCCTTTCTGGTCCCGGCCGCGGGGCCTAGAGCTTGTCCTTGCCGAAGAAGATGTCCCAGCGGCGGATGCCGCGCTCGGTGATCAGCCCGGCCTGGGCGAACGGGTCGGAATCCATCATGGCCAGCGCGTCCGCCTCGTCGGCGGCGCTGATGATCAGCAGGGCGCCGGCGCCGGCGTCGACGGGGCCACTGACCAGCAGCCGGCCTGCCTCGAAGCGGTCCTTCAGGAACTCGACGTGGCTCGGGCGGACCTCGTCGCGCCGGGAGGCGGTATCGGTCGAGTAGGTGTAGCTGATGGCGTAGGTGTTCATGGCGTGGTGCTCCTTGGGTGTTGTTTTTGAAAATCGGTGGGTGGCGCGGGTTAGTTGGTGCGGTCCTCGAATGCGGGGGCCGCGGTCCCGTCGTCCTCATAGGCGGTGGCCCCGGCCATGTCGCGCGCGGCGACGTAGCCGAAGGCCAGGGCCGGTCCGAGGTTGATGCCGCCGGCCGGGTAGTGCCCGCCCATGACGCTGGCCTGGTCGTTGCCCGCCGCGTATAGCCCCGGGATCACGTTCCCGGATTCATTGAGCACGCGGGCCGCAGCGTCCGCGTCGATGCCGGCGAAGGTTCCGAAGGAACCAGGCACGACCCTGACCGCGTAGAACGGGCCCTTTTCGATCGCGCCGAGTGAGGGGTTGGGGGTGTTCTTCGCGTCCCCGCCGTAGCGGTTGAAGGCACTTTCACCGCGCCCGAACTCGGGGTCGATGCCCTGGGCCGCATGGGCGTTGAAGTCGGCGACCGTCGCGGCCAGCTGCTCCGGGTCGATCCCGCATTTCGCCGCCAGCTCCTCCAAGGTGTTGCCCTTGACCAGGTAGCCGCTGCGCAGGTACGGGGCCAGCGGCACCGGCAACGGCTTGGCCATGCCCAGCGGGAAGCGGCGGACGTAGCGGGAGTCGGCGATCTGCCAGGATTGGACCGCCTGGCCCTCGCCGGTCGCCTTGATCATGGCCTCGACGTAGTCGTAGTAGCCATTGGCCTCGTTCACGAAGCGCTTGCCGTTGGCCAGCACCCCGATGCTGCCGGGCTTGGCGCGGTCCATGATGTGCGGGAAGGTGCCGGTTTTCCCGTTGGGGTACTTGATCAGCGAGACCGGGCACCAGGCGGCAGGGGAGGCCACATCGGTGTTGAACCGTGCGCCCACGGCCCGCGCCATGTCCAGGCCCGCGCCGTTGGCCTCGGCCGGAGCCAGGGACCAGTGTTCGTTGCCCGTGGTGGTCCCGGGGAAGAGCTGGGCGCGCAGTGCGGTGTTCTGCGGGAAGCCGCCGGTGGCCAGCACCACGCCACGGCGGGCGGTCAGGGTGTAGTCGCCGTTCGGGCCGCTGAGCTTAACGCCGGTGACCCGGCCCGCGTCGTCGGTGAGCAGTTGGCGTGCGGCGGTGGACACGCGGATGTCCACGCCCAGGTCGTCGGCGGACTTCATCAATCGTGCGGTCAGCGCCGTGCCGTTGACCAGCTGCATGTTCCGGCGGTGCACGGCCAGGTCGAACAGGTGGGTGGTGACGCGCCTGGCCGCATGCAGGATGCCGGGGAGGCTTCCCTGGGACGCAGAAAGGAACTTGGACAGGTCTTCCCCGGCCATGATGCCCATGCCCAGGAAGCTGGTGGCGTAGAGCTGGTGGCGCATCTTGGCGCGAAGTGCGGGCTTGATGTTCCGCGCGTTGTACGGGGCGGGGCCCACCGAGCGGTGGCCGGTTCCGGCTCCGGGGGTGTCCCCGTAGATGTCGTTGATCTTCGCGCCGGGGGTGAACTGCAGGGAGGTGCGTTGGTGGAAGAAGCCGACCATGTGCGGCACCGCTTCGAGGAAGGCGTCCACGCGTGCGGCGTTGTAGCGATCCCCCAGTCGGTGTCGCAGGTAGGTGCGGAATTCCTCCCGGTCCTCGTTGACCCCCGCGGCCTTGGCCAGCGGGTTGCCCGGGGTCCAGGCCCAGCCGCCGGACCAGGAGGTGGCTCCGCCGCAAACCTCGGCCTTTTCCACGACAACCACCTTCAGCCCGTGGTAGGCGGCGGTCACCGCGGCGGACAGGCCGCCGGCGCCGGATCCGACGACAACGACATCGACCTCGGATGCTTGGATGGGGGTGGTGCTCATCGTGGGTGTTTCCGTTCAGTTCAAATGGAGAGGGAGGAAAAGCGAAGGCTCGGGCCTAGTGGCCGTACGCGTCGGAGTCCAGCCGCGGGCCCGCCCCGGTGTCCAGGGCGTCGATGCCCGCGCGCTCGGCGGCCGTGAGGGTGAAATCGAAGACGTCGAGGTTCTCGCGCTGGCGTGCGTCGCTGGCCGACTTCGGCACCGCGAGGCGGCCGGCGTCAAGGTGCCAGCGCAGGACGATTTGGGCGGGGGTCTTGGCGTGGGCGGTTGCCGGGCCGGTGATGGCGGGGTCGGAGAGGAACTCCCCGGCGCGGCCCAGCGGGCTGTAGGCCCCGGTGGCGATGCCGCGGGCGGCATTGGCTTCCAGCAGGGAAGACTGCGGGTGCTGCGGGTCGACCTGGATCTGGTTGACCGCCGGTTTCAGCCCCGCGGCCAGAACCTCGTCCAGGTGTGTGGCCTTGAAGTTGGATACGCCCCAGGCGCGCAGGCGTCCGGCGTCCACCAAGTCCTGCAGGCCGCGGCAGGCCTCGACGTAGCCGCCGAGTTGCGGGTTGGGCCAGTGGATCAGGTATAGGTCCAGGCATTCCAGGCCCATGCGCCCAAGGGCCGCATCGTAGCTGTGGATGGCACCGGCGCGGGAGTGGCCGGGCAGGCTGAGTTTGCTGGTGACCCACAGGTCGTCACGGGCAATGCCGCTGCGGCGGATCCCCTCGCCGATGGCGTCCTCGTTGCCGTATTTCTCGGCGGTGTCGATATGACGGTAGCCGTTGGCGATGCCGCGGGCGACGCTGTCGGCAGCTTCCTCGCCCACCAGCGGCCAGGTCCCCAGGCCGAGCATTGGAGTGCACACGCCGGGAGCGATCTCCAGTTCCCGCGTTGTGGTGTTGGTGGTGTTCATGGTGTTGGCCTCTCGAGACTTCACTTGGACTGCGGGAGCAGGGCCGCGGCCCGCAGCGCGTTGGCGGCCGCCACGACGGAATCGGCTCCGGCCTTGAGTGTGTTGGCCCAGGCCTGTTCGCCGATGCGTGCGAGCGTGGAGTCCGAGGGGGCCTCGACGCTCAATGGGAGATCGGCGGGGAGGGCGGCGACCATTTCGGCCAGGCGGAAGTCCCCGTCGCCCGGGACCCCGCGCTCGGAGCGCGACTCATGGACCAGCCCGTTACGGTCCGCCGGGGCCATGGCCGGTCCGTCGCAGAGCTGCAGCATCGGGATCAGGTGCGCGTGTTCGCGCAGCTGCTCGTCGGTGGTGCCGACCCGGCTCAAGTGCAGGGTGTCCCCCACGAGCTTGCAGCCGGTGTCGCGGGCCAGGTCCGCGGCCAGGGACAGCGAGTTGACGCTTTGGTAGGAGATGACCTCCAGGGTCGGGACGATGCCGAATTCGGCTCCGTCGCGGACCATCTGTCGCAGGATTTCGGCCAGCTTGTCGTGGTCGGTGAGCGCGGCGGCGACCGTGAGGCTGCTGGCGCCCAGCGCCTGGCCGGCTTCCATCATCTGGCGCCAGGCCGCGCGTTGGTCGGTGCCGTCGAGCAGCAGGAATTCGATGTCCATGATCCCGACCCCGGTGTCCTTCACGGCGCGGAGCGTTTCGGCGAGCATCGCCGATCCCGGCTGCAGGTCGTAGGCCCGTTCGGTGGCGGTGACCGGGCGGACGCGGGCGCCGATGAAGTCAAAGCCGGCCTCGGCGGCGATGCGCACCAATTGCGGCGGGGCGGTGCCCACCAGGGAAAGCTGGGCCAGGCCGATCTGCTGGGTTGTGCTTGTCATGTTCTCGCTCACATCATGGGGTGGGAAACGGATGGGGGCCGGTGCCTAGGCGACCGGAAGGGCGGGTTCGAGCCCGGCGGTCACCGCGTCGGGGGCCGTGGGGACGCCGCTCGGGAACGCCGCGAAGCGCACGGGCTCCCCGGTGCGGGCCGACTTGTAGATCGCCAGCAGGATGCGCAGCGCGTTGGTGGCGTCCTGCCCGGTGACTGCCGGGTCGTGCCCCTGGGCCAGTGCGTGGACGAACTCGGCGATCTGTTCGCGGTGGTGCGGGATCAGCGCGGCGTTGATGCCGGCCAGTTCGACATTGGCGACGGCGTCGGACGGGTGCGCTGGGGTGCTGGCCACCGTGTCCCCCGTGGCCATGATGGTCAGGCGCCCGTCGCTGCCCTCGGGGAATTCACTCAGCTCCGCGGTGGCGCCGGTGGCACCGGTGATGCGGATCTGCACCCCGAGTGCCGGGTTTGCGGCGGTGGAGGCGGTCAGCGTGGCGATGGCTCCGCTGGTGAATTTCAACACCGCTGAGGCCGAGTCCTCGACCTCGATGTGGGCTGCGTGCTTGAAGGTGTTGATCGCGCCGTAGACCTCGGACACCGGACCCATGTACCACTGCAGCAGGTCGATGTAGTGGATGGCCTGGGTCATCAGCACCCCGCCGCCGTCATTGGCCCAGGTGCCGCGCCAGGCATCGGCGGAGTAGTACTCCGGTTCGCGGTGCAGCAGCACCGAGACCTGGCCCATGACCGGTGCGCCGAGCGTGCCGTCGTCGATGGCCGCGCGCAGGGCGCGGGCCGCGGGCCAGAAGCGGCGCTGGAAGAGCACCCCGAGCTTGACCCCGGCGGCGGCGCAGGCATTGGCCATGCGTTCTGCCGAGGCAGCATCCACGGCGATCGGCTTTTCGCACAAGACGTTCACGCCCGCAGCCGCAGCGGCCAGGACCACTTCCTCGTGGGTCGGGTGCGGGGTGCAGACCGAGACGATGTCCAGACCCAGCGCCAGCAGGGCGTCGACCGAGTCCACCGCGTGGGTGAGGTTCCAGGACTTGGCGGTGGCCTGCGCGCGGGTGATGTCGACGTCGCAGACCCCGATGACGTCCACATTCCCGAGGGAGGTGAAGGCTTCGAGGTGGTTGCGGCTGATGTTGCCGCATCCCACGATTCCCACACGCAAGCGCGGAGTGGATACGGTGGTGGATCCGGACATGGTCCAGGCCTTTCTGTTGGGGTCTGTCGGGTGCTGCGCGGTTGCCCGCCGTGTGTGGATTCAACTCTAGGAAGTGGCGCAGGACACGTGGGCGGGTTGCCCGTTGAACGGGAGTCGCGTTCGCAAACACTTGTTCCACTTGAGCATTTACTGATTATTCCGTCGTCCGTCGAGGGGTTGGCGGGCCAGGTGAGACGCTAGTTGGCGCGCGTCCAGCTTCCGTTGCCCAGCTTCTCGATCGGGGTGAACGCGGTTTCCCGGGCGGTCAACACGAAGATCGCGGAGATGAGCGCGCAACTGACGGCGAAGATCGCCACCGGCAGCCACCCGTAGACACCCGGGCCGGTCAGCAAGGTGGCCACGGCCGGGGCGAAGCCGGTGAGGACCAGGCCGAACTGGTTGCCAATCGCCATGCCCGAGTAGCGCACGGGCGCGGCGAACATCTCCGGGAAGAAGACCGTCCACACGCCGTTCCAGGCAGAGTAAAACACTGACATGTTCAGCAGTCCGAAGACGAAGACCAAGACGATGTTCTGCTCGCCGATGGCCCAGAAATATCCAAAGATGGTCACCGAACAGCCCAGCATGCCAATGAGGAGCACCGGCTTGCGCCCGAAACGGTCTGAAAGGTGGCCGGCCAACGGGATGGTGAAGATGGACAGGCCGACCGTCACCGCGTTGATGACCAGCATGGTGGTGCGGTCGATGCCGACCAGCGGCCCCGTGGCGTAAGCCAGGGCATAGACGGTGAAGATGGTTTGCATGACGGCGTACATGGTGATGAACACGATGCGCAGCACATCGCGCCACTGGGTGCGCAGCACGATGAAGGCCGGCGCCTTCCGCTTGGTGCCGGTGTCTTCCGCCTTGACCTCTTCCTCGAAGACCGGAGTCTCATCCAGGTGCGTCCGGACCCAGTAGGCTACCGCCAACACGACGACCGAAAGCAGGAACGGGATCCGCCAGCCCCAGCTCATCAACTGGTCCTCGGGAAGTGCGGCGATGGGTATGAAAACCAGCGTGGAGAGCACCATCCCGGAGGCGTAGCCGGTCATCACGAACGAGGTGTAGAAACCGCGCTTGCCTTCCGGGGAGTGTTCCACGGTCAGCGTGGAGGCACCTGCCGCCTCGGCTCCGGCCGAGAAGCCCTGGGCCAGACGGCCCAAGATCAGCAGGCCCGTGGCCCACCAGCCCAGCTGGTCGTAGGTGGGCAGCAGGCCGATGCCCAGGGAGGCGACGCCCATGATCAGCAGCGTAATCATCAGTGCTTGCTTGCGCCCCACGCGGTCCCCCACGTGGCTCATCACAATGCCGCCCAGCGGTCGGGCCAGGTAGCCGACGCCGAAGGTGGCCATCGACCCCAGCAGGGCGACGGCCGGATCGGCGTCGGGGAAGAACAGTTTGTTGAAGACCAGCGCCGCGGCGGTGCCGTAGATGAAGAAGTCGTAGTACTCAAGGGTCGAGCCCAAGAAGGATGCCAGCGCGGCCTTGCGCGGGCTGCGTACCGGTTCCGGCGTCAAGACCTCGCTGGGTGCGCGATCCGGCACTTCCGCGGCGGCGTCGATGGGTGTACGGGGCATCGTGGCCCTCCTGGGAAAACGTAGGAAACATGGGATTCTGCCCGGTGGGCAAGAGCGGCGATGGCCGGGGTGTGGATCGCGGGTGTTGCCTTGCCCGAGGAAGGTGCTTGTGACGTCCATCTCGTGCAATGGATTACCACTCTAGAAAGGTTCCGGATGCGGGTGTCGAACTTTCCCGTCCAATGGGAAGCGCGGAGCTAAGGACGCGGGAGAAGCGCCCCAGCGGTCAGGTCTTGTGGCGCTATTTGCCGCGGGAAAGCCAGGTCCGCGACCCGTACGGGCGTTGTTCGGCACCCATGGAACGCGAGAGCGAACGGCCGGCGGCCACGAGCACCGGGATGATCAACTGGGGGTCTTCCTCGACCAGCGGGGTGACAACAGTTATCGCCCCGATGACCTCGTTGCCCATCCCGAACACGGGCACCGAGTAGGCGACATTTTCCTTGACCAAGACCCCGGCCAGGCGGGAAAAACCGCGCTCACGGATCTGTGCCAGATGGGCCCGGATGCGTCCGGGGTTAGTCTCGGTGTTGCTGGTCGATTGCACCAGCGGGCGGGCCAGAAGCTCCGCCTGGATACGGTGCGGTGCATGCGCCGCCATGCACAACCCGGCGGAAGTCGAGTGCATATCCAGCCGCCCGGCGACCTCGGCGAGATTGACCGCGGCACCCAGCTTGTCTAGCCGCTCCAGGTAAAGGACGGTGAAGTCCTCGAAGCTGGGGATGGCCAACGAGACGTGTTGGCGCACCGCCTCGTGGATGCCCTCCAGGACCGGAAGGCCGCGGCGGCGGAATTCCTCCACGGGGTTGGAACGTGCGGCAAGTTCCCACATCTTCACTCCGATGCCGAAGCGGCCCTCGTCGTCGCGCTCCAGGAAACCGGCGGCCAACAACTCGCCCGCCAGCCGGTGTGTGGTGCTGGTGGGCAGGTCGGTGGCCCGGGAGAGCTCGCTCATCGTCAGCGCCGGAGTGGAGCGTTCGAAGGCACTGAGCAGCTTTACGATCCGGTCCACAACGGATTCTCCGGAGCGGGAATTTGCCATGCTCGCCTCCTACCTCGCCTTTGACCACCGGTTTCCAGTCTACAAACTTGCGACAAGCTCACCGGAGGCGCCCTTGCGCGCCTCCTTGCCCGGAGCCTGATCCCTACGGACGCACCGAGACCAACAGGCCCGCAAGCTGCTCGCGCATCCTCCCGCGTTCCGGCGACAGGCCGGTGACCAGAAGGAAGGTGTCCGCCGCCTGCTCGATGAGCATGGCGGTGCCCTTGACCACCGGGGACCCGAGTACCTCCGCCGCTGCAAGAAGCTCTGTCACCACGGGCCGGTAGATGACGTCGGCAACCCAATGCGATGCGGTCAGCCACGAGACATCGAACGGGGTCCCGGGAATGTGTTCCATCCCGATCGGCGTTGCGTTCACGACGCCCTGCGCCTCGCCCACCCAGGCCTCGGCCATGTCGGTGCCCGCAACGTCAATGGTCCTGTCGCTGCGATCCGGAAGACTTCGCACCAGCAGCCGGCGCAAGTCCTCCCGCCGACCCTGGTCGGTGTCGATGATCCGCAGGCGGACCACGCCATGGTCGAGCAACGCCGAGGCGACTGCCGAACCGGCGCCGCCAGCCCCGAAGAGCACCACCGTGTGGTGCCCGGTGCCTTCGGGCAGGCTGCGGCGCAATCCGGCCAGGAATCCTGTCCTGTCGGTGTTGTGGCCGACCGTCCTGCCGTTTTCGACCACCACGGTGTTGACCGCCCCCAGGGCTGCGGCGTCCGGTGCAACGGCGTCCAGGAACGGGATAATCGCCTGCTTGTGCGGGTGGGTGACGTTGAAGCCGGTAAACCCGTCGGTAATGGCGGTTGCCAACACCTGGCCGAGGTTGGGCTCCGGGATCCCGGCCAGGTCGATGGCCTCGTAGCTGAATCCGGTCAGGCCCAGCGCAGAGGCCTCCGCCTCATGTATCGCAGGGGAAAGCGAGGATCCCAGGTCGTTGCCAATTAACCCGATGCGGCGCATATGGGTGGTCATTTGTTTCCCAGGGCCTGACGTTCGGCACGAGTCATGCCCAGCTGCGCGGTGGGGGTCTTGTAGGTTTCCGGACCGGTGGCGAAGGCAACGGCCGAGATCACCGTGAATCCCGCGCACATGATGGCCACCGGCATCCAGTTGGACGTGTCGCCCGCGGTCATCATGGTTCCGATGGCCGGGGTGAAGCCGGAGACCAGCAGACCCAGCATCAGGCCGATCGCCATGCCGGAGTAGCGGACCGTGGCCGGGAACTGCTCCGGGAAGGATGCCATGTAGGAACCGTTCGGCGCGGCATACAGCCCGCCCATGAGGATGATCGAGGAGATGAAGATCAGTGCCACGTTGCCGGTGCCGATGGCGTTGAAGAAGACAAAGATCATGGCCCCGGCACCCAGGACGCCGCCGATGAAGACGGGCTTGCGCCCGATCTTGTCGGCCAGGTGTCCGTAGAGCGGCTGGGTCAGCACGGCGGCGAAGTTTGCTGCGGCGATTGCGGCGAGCATGGTGGTGCGTTCGATGCCGTTGTGTTCCACGGCGAAGGCCAGGGCGAAGACGTTGACGATGGTGTTGATCATCGCGAAGGTCGAGGAGAGCATGACCCTGACAACAGCGGTCCAGTGGTGCCTGAAAAGTTCGATCACGGGGATCTTGGCAACCTCGTTGGATTCCTTGGCTTCCTCGAAGACTTCCGGCTCTTCGAGGTGGCGACGGATCCAGAAGGCGAAGAATGTCAGGAAGATGCTGATCCAGAACGGAATGCGCCAGCCCCAGCTCCAGAGCTGCTCGTCAGGCATAGAGGCAACCGGGATGAAGACCAGTGTCGCCAACACGATGCCGAACATGATCCCGCTCATGGTGAAACTGGCAAAGAAGGAGCGGCGGTCATCCGGCGCGTGTTCCATGGAAAGAGACGCGGCACCCGGGGACTCGCCGCCGGCGGACAGGCCCTGGAAGAGGCGCAGGACCACCAGCAAAATCGGGGAGAAGATACCGATCTGGTTGTAGCTTGGCAGGCAGCCGATCAGGAAGGTGGACAGGCCCATCAGTACCAGCACCGCCATCAGCGTGTTCCTGCGGCCGAACCTGTCGCCCAAATGGCCCCAGATGACTGCACCCAGCGGGCGTGCCACGTAAGCGACGCCGAGGGTGGAAATGGAGAGCAGAACCGAGTTTGCGCCGCCCCCGGGGAAGAAAACATGGGAGAAGACCAGAGCCGCGGCGGAACCATAGATGAAGAAGTCGTAATACTCGAGCGTGCTGCCCAGGAAACCCGAGACGGCCGCTCGGCGAGCCTGCGGCGTGGCCCTGGCGCGAACCGCTGGGGTGGTTGATGTCGTGGTGTTCATGATGATCCTTTCTCTCCCCCGTTGGAGGAACATCATCAAGTGTGACCCCGCGCACTTATTATGTCCACGACCTAATTACACATAGACAATGTGCAGAATCTACATAGTAATTTTCGGTGTTGGCAGCACCGTTTCACTCAGTTCGAGAAAAGCCTCGCGGGCAAGTGACCCGGGTCGAACGGACCAAGCCAAGCCATGGTTCATAAAATGGGGCTTGCCACTGAGCGGCACATACACGGCCCCGGGCGGCACGAAGGCGGCGATGCCCTCGGGCAGCAACGTGACCCCGATACCGGCAGCCACCAGCATCATCGTCATATAGGGGTCGGTGATCTCCTGAGCCACGTGGGGATAAAAACCAGCGTCGGCACAAGCCCGCATCGTCGACTCGTACAGGGCGGAGCCCGCGGCCAGGGGAGGCGTAATAAAGGGGTCGTCCGCCAGATCCGCCAGGTCAACTGCCGACTTTGAAGCAAGCGGATGCTCCGTTGGAAGCACCACGCCGAAGGCCTCCTGGGCCAACAGCCTTGCATTGATGCGGGTCGAGTCCACCGGTAGCCCGACAAAGGCCAGGTCAAGGACGCCGGAATCCAGTTGGTGCATGGCATCCTGGGTCATCACCCGCCCCACCAAGGTGAGTTCGATGTCCGGGTACGTCTTGCGCAGGGCCCTGGTGAGGGGCGGAAGCGAAAGATGGTTGAGCACGCCGGTAAACCCGAGGGCCAGGGTCCCATAGACCCGTCCCTCGGGCACCTTCACGGCCTGGGCGGCGATCCTCAACTGCTCAAGGACCTCGCGGGCATGCGGAAGCAGCGCATGCCCCGCCGTGGTGAGTTCCACCGAGCGGGTGCTGCGCACAAAGAGCTCGGCACCCAGCGAGCGCTCCAGCTTGCGGATGGTCTGGCTCAGAGGCGACTGGGCCATGCGGAGCTTTACCGCCGCATTGCCAAAATGCAATTCCTCGGCAACCGCGATAAAGGCTTCCAACCACCTAATTTCCATGTCGACCTCCGCACGTCGCTACCTGGTCTTGAGCTTCTCCAGACTACCCGCAGCAGGGCTGCCGGCTGCTGCGTGGCGTGCGGCGGCCCAGCCGAAGGTCATGCCGGCCCCCACTTGGACCCCAGCCCCGGGGTATTCCGAACCCATGACCGAGGCGGCGTCGTTTCCGACGGCGTAGAGGCCGGCAACCGGCTCGCCCTCGGCATTCAGCGCCTGCCCGTTTGCATCGGTTTGGATCCCATAGGAAGTGGCCAATGGTGTCGGCACCACGGCCATGGCATAGAACGGGCCTGTGGACACCGGGCCGATGTTCGGGTTTGGCCCATGGGCAGCATCCCCCGCCACCTTTCCAAAGAGCAGCTCGCCCTTGTGGAAGTCCTCGTCCACACCGGTCATGGCAAAGCCGTTATAGCGTTCCACCGTTGCCTCAAGGCCCGCGGCGTGCACGCCGATCTGACGGGCCAGATCCCCCAGGTTGTCGGCTTCGTAGAGGTAGCCGTCCTCGATGTAGCGCCGTAGGGCAACCCGGGGCAGATGGGGCATGGTGATCATTCCCAGCCCATACTTGGCCAACGTGCGCGAGTCGACGATCAGCCAGGCCGGCACGGCTTCGGCCTCCGGGGAATTGAACATGGCCCGGACGAAGCGGTGGTACGAGACCGACTCGTCCACGAAGCGCGTGCCGCTGGCCCCAACGGCGATGACGCCTGGCTTGGCCCGGTCCCAGATGTGCGGGAAGACCACCTCGGAGCCGTCGGCACGCCGGCCGACGGAACTCGGGAACCAAAGGGCGTTTTCCCCGTCGTCCCGTCCAAGTGCGGCACCCGCCCCCTCGGCAAGGGCGAGGGTATCGCCGGTGGCACCTTCCCCCGCCCTCGAGTAGCGCGGAGTGGGCCTGGGCATGAGCTTTTCGCGCAGTGCCGGGTTATGGGAGAAGCCTCCCGCGGCCAGCACCACACCCCGGCGGGCGCGGATGCGCAGCGTCTTGCCGTTGTGCACGACCACGGCGCCGACCACGCATCCGGCCTCGGTGAGCAACTCAGTGGTGTGGGCCCCGAAGCGGAATTGCGCACCTCGGTTCCGGGATTCGTGGAAGAGTCGTGCCACCAGGCCGTTCCCCATGACCAGCCGGGTCCCCCGGGGCCGGGTCAGCCGATCGAGCGCCCATTGGAGCCCGAGCGTGGCGGCCAGCGCCACGGCCTTTCCCCGTTCGGCCAGCGAACCGGTGTAAAGCTTGAGCAGCACCGCGACGTCGGGGCGACGCAGCATCAGGGACCCGCCCATGAGCGCAAATTCCGGCACCGGCGGACGTACGCGGCGGAAATCCGAGGCGGTCAGCTGGCGTCCATCGAACGGCTCCGGTTCCAGAGCCCGGCCTGTCTGGCCGGTTTCGGGCAATTCCGAGTGGTAGTCAACCACGGCCGGCGAGCGCAGGAACCTGACCCCAAGGTCGTGCATTTCATCGAGCATCTTCGGGGCAGTGTCCAAATAGGCCATGCGACTCTCGCGTGGGGCCTTGTCCCCCACCACGGCATCGAGATAGCGCGCGGCACGGGCGTGGTCGTCCAGGTTTCCGTCTTCGCGCTGGTACCGGTTATTGGGCACCCAGCAGGTGCCGGCCGAATAGGCCGTGGTTCCGCCGAGGTACTCGGTCTTTTCCAATGCCAGAACGCTGAGGCCCTGTGCCGCTGCCGTCAACGTCGCCGACAGACCTGCCGCTCCGGTTCCGAGGACCAAAAGATCCACTTCCTGGTCCCATTGCTTTACCGGGTTCTGGTTCATGGCTCTCCTTCAAGGCACAGGTGCTGTGCGTCACTGGCTCGTAGTCTCCGTTCATTATGAGACCGGAATCTATGTACTGTCCATAACTAATTTGGTCATCGATTATGTTCGATTTCAGGATAAAGGCCCATCTGCACAAGGTGCCTCGACGAGGCCCGCGCAGGCCGCGGGAGCAGGGCGACGTGCGGAAATCGCGGGAGACGCCAAAAACGCCGCGGGCGCAGGCACTGAAACTATCGATTCGGCCCGGGATAATCTCTCGCGTCCGGCACAAGCGCGCGCACTAGCCAGCCATGCGGATCCTGCCGGCGACGGATTCCAGGCGCTGGTCGCGGACCGCCAGTTCCAGCCCCTGTTGCAGGCGCGATGAAACCTTCTGGGTCATGCGCCCGTATCCCAGGACACCCATGGCCTCCCGCTTGAGCTCGTCGACCCCGGACTCCCCGGCCAGCGACGCCCGCGCACAGATGACGTTGGCAATCTCCCGAAGGCTGATGTCCTCAATGTCCAGATTATGTGCCGCGAAATTCGTGCGGTAATCGACCCACCGGGCCGGTTCCTGCCTGGAAGGCCAAATGAATCCCTCCGCATCAACCGTGTAGGACTTCCGGGGCAGTGCCGCCAGCATCGATTTTTCACGTGCCGCGGACACCCTGCCGGATGCGTGGGCGCCGATGGCCAATCGTGCCAGCCGCGTTTCGTGGATCGGCCATTCCGCCCCCGCGATGTCGCCCAGCAGCGCGGCTGCCTTCTTCTTGCCGGCCGTGCTCCTGAGTTCGTCAAGGTCGCCAAGTGTCCCCACCGTGCGCACGTCCCACGGCTTGTACGCGGTGGCCTTGCCCGGATAGGCTTCCGGCCGCCCATCCGCCGCCCCGTCCTGGCCGCCACGCAATGCCGGGCCTTCGCCCGGGGACTTCACGGCGGCCGGAGCCGCTTCCCGCGCCGCACGCGCCTTGCCCGCCTTCTCCACCTCGGCATCGAGGGAGTCCAGCACGGCCCCGGCATCCTGCAGCCAGGCCGGAAGCCAGATCCGCGCGACCGATTCCCAGCCCAGCAGTCCGCGCAGGATTTCCTGCGGCAGGCCGTCGCGGTCGCCCACGGTCCGGCGCCGCGCCCACGGCTCGTTGTCCAACAGGATCGCCTGCAACGGCTCGGTCGGGCGGGCGGGATCCGCAACGGTCAGATCGATCCTGAAGTCCGAGAGTCCCACGTTCGTCGCCACCAGGTGGCCGCGTTCCTCCAGCGCCGCCGCCACCTGCTCGCGGTGCCGGTCCCGCGCCACGGCCGAATCCGACCCGTTGTCCAGCGTGCGGGTGCCCTCGGCGGCAAGGTCAAGGTAGGCGCGCAGGTGCTTGATGCCCAGGGCCGAGGAGTCCTCGGCCCGCAGGTCAGCGGGGTCGAAGCTGGAGAACACCACGACCTGGCGCCGGGCACGGGTGATGGCCACGTTCAGCCGGCGCTCGCCGCCGACATTGTTCAGCGGGCCGAAGTTCAGCGGCAGCCGCCCGCGTGCGTTGGCGCTGAAGGCGGTGGAAAACAGGATCACGTCGCGTTCGTCTCCCTGCACGTTCTCCAGGTTCTTCACGAACAATCCCTCGTCGTCCGTTTCCAGCGCGGCACCCAGGCGCTCGTCCGGGTCATCGCGCAGCAGGCCCTCGATCAAATCGCGTTGCGGGGCGTTGAAGGTGACCACCCCGATGGACGGCGTGGACACCGGGGAGGCATCGAACCGTTCCTTGATCTCCGCGACGATGCGCCCGGCCTCCACCGGGTTGGTGCGCAGCACCTCGCCGGGCCCCGTGCGGTGGAAGGTCCCCTCGACCCGCACCAGGGAAATGCCGTAGCCGTCGGGGCCCGCGTGCGCGGCGCCGTGGCGCGGGGACGGGAAGGATGAGAGCTTGCCGTCATAGTAGTGCCGGTTGCTGAAGGCGATCAGCGATTCGTCCTGGCTGCGGTAGTGCCAGGACAGCCAGCGGCGGGCCACCCGGGCCATGACCGCCTCGGACAGGATCGATTCCTCGTCGGCGACCAGCAGCCCCGATTCCGGATCCTCGTCCGGCTCGACCGAGACCTCGGCGAAGGAGCCCGGCGGCATCTGCTTCGAATCCCCGACGATGACAGCGGACCTGGCCCGGCCCAGGGTGCCAATGGCGTCGGCCACGCGGATCTGCGAGGCCTCGTCGAAGACCACGATGTCGAACTCGCCGGCCCGCGGCGGGAAGAACCGGGCGGCGGAATCGGGGCTGACCAGCACGCAGGGCAGGATGGTGGTGACCAGGTCCCCGTAGGAGTCCATGAGCTGGCGCACGCTGAGCCCTCCGCGCCGGCGTTCGAGCTGGCGGGCCAGCTCCCCCACGCGGCTCTCGGCCTGCTTCAGCTTCTGGGCACGCTGTCGAGTGATCGCCTCGGGCAGGGACTTGGCCACGTGCCGGCGCAGCTGACGCGACGAGTCGGTGAATCGCTGGATGGCGCGCGCCTGGGCATCGGTGCTGAATTCATCGAATCCGTGGGTGGCAAGCCGTTCGGCCAGGGCCGACTCGGCGGTGCCGCGCAAGAACCCGCGCAACGCATCTTCGGCCGGGATCCCGCCGGTGGCAAGTTGCGCCCAGGCCGCACCGAGGCCGTGGGCCTTCAGCGGTTCAAGCGCCTCGACAAAGGCGACCCAGCGTCCGAGCCCGCGCTCGGCGGTGCGCCCGGTGCCCCGGTCCAGGCCGGTGCGCCGGTACCTGCCCAGGAAACCGGCGGTGTCGGGCCAGGCGTGTCCGGCGCGCAATTCGGACGGAATTGAATTCCGCAGCGCGTCCCACGCTGCGCCGATCCGTTCCAGTTCCCCGGAACGCGCCGGATCGGCGGGGGCGCTTCCTTCCAGCACCTCGCGCAACAACGCCGCGTACTCCCGGTCCCCTCCGGCATGTGCGAACAGGTCAGAGAGCCGGACCAGGTTTTCCCGCTGTTGCGCGAGCAATTCGATGTCGCCGTCGACAAAGGGGTTCCAGTTCCCGGACAGGGTGATTCCGGTCAGGGAGCCCAGGCCCGCGACGAGTTTGGCGCACTGCGCCCGCGCCTCGATCATGCCCTCCACGCTGGCCACGAGATGTTGCGCCGTGTCCTCGCCGCCGATCCAGCGCTGGCCGAAGTGCTCGGCGATGACCTGCAGGCGGCGCCTCTTTCGGCCGATCCCCAGGAAACCGAACCTGTTGGCAAGGGTGGCTGCCTCGTGAACCGGGGCAAGATCCATCCGAAGCACCGACGGCTCCACGACCTCCGGCAGCCAGGCCATGTCCTGGACCAGGGAGGTGGCTTCGGTCAGCAGCGCCTCGCTGCGCGAGCGCCACTCCTCCGTCGCGGCGGCATCGAGGACCGGCAGCGGGACCCCGGCTTCCAGCAGACGGGCCAGGGAGAGCAGGTCCCCGGGTTCCGGGGCATGTTCCACCAGGGAGGCCACGCCCGGATCGCGCGTCAGGGTACCTGCACCGTGCAGGGCCAGGTCGAGGGCCTGCGCCGCAGCGAGTATGGCCTGTTGCCGTTCACCACCCAGCGGTCCGCCAATGAATCCCCAGGGATGTTCTTCCCGCGGCCTGGTCGGACCGGCGGTGTCCGGGAGCCGCACCAGCGCCTGGCGCACCTCGTCAACGGCGGCGGGGTCTGCCTGCGCGGCAAAGCGTTCGGGGATGGGCAGTGCGGCAATGGCCGGGTCCATGGACAGTGCGGTGTTGTACGCCGCATAGGCGGAGTAGCCGGCGGGGTTTTCCTCGTGGAGGTCGCGCGCATACCCGGCCAATCGGTGGACGGAAGAGGACAGGTCGGTGGAGGCCAGTTCCATTCCCGCCGTGTCGGCGAAGACCAGGTGGTCCAGTGAGGCCTTGATCTGGGCGCGCACAGCGTTTGGCGAAGAGCCCTTGTCATGCAGGTCCAGGGCGAACTCGCCCAGACCCACCTCGTTCAGGCGCTTGCTCACCACCTCGAGCGCCGCCCGCTTCTCCGCCACGAACAGCACCCGCTGCCCCCTGGCCATGGCATGGGCCAGCAGGTTGGTGATGGTTTGCGACTTGCCGGTGCCCGGCGGGCCCTCCAGGACGAAGGTGTGCCCGGCGTGCGCGGCGGCGACCGCCTCCAGCTGGGAGGCATCCGCCGGGACAGGGAGCCTGGCCGCGAGCTGGTCCAGGTCAACGTCCTGCCCGGCGCCGGTTCCGGCGGGATCGTTGAATTCGCTGGTCGGGGTGTCCACCAGGTGACGCACCAGCGGCGCGGACATGAAGGTTTCCCAGTTTTCGTCCAGGTCCCGCCACATCCGGAACTTGGCGAATTGCAGGATCGCCAAATCAACCGTGCCTTCCACGTGGAAGGGCAGGTCGGCGTCTGCCAGGGCGGCGCGCAGCGCGCCCAATGCGGATTCGAGGTCGATTCCCGAGCCGTCGCGCACCGGATCCTCGAATCCCGGGATGCGCAGGTTGAATTGCTCGTGCAGCTTCTCGCTCAGGCAATAGTTCGGGGCGGAGGCACCGGTCTCGTCGATTTCCAGGCGGAAGTGCTTGCCGCGCCCCGCAGGCCGGAGGGTGACGGGCACCAGGAACAGCGGCGAGCGCAGGGCGCGTCCGTCCATCGACCAGTTCAGTGAGCCCAGGGCCAAATAGAGGTTGTTGGCGCCGCTCTCGTCTATGATCCGCTTGGCCTGGCTGGCCTGGCTGGCCAGGCGGCGCAGCCGGGTGAGGTAGGGTCCTGAATCGAGCTTCGTGTAGGCCCGGCCGCGGGTCAGCAGCAGCTCGATCCGGCGTTCGACCGGAAGCAAAGGCCCCGAAGTGTATCTCTCCTTCTCGAGCGCGCCGATCTCGTCGGCGGGCAGCAACTCGATGCTCCGCCCGTTGTTGACCAGGTCCTCAAGTCCGGCGAGAACGGAGTCGGGGATTGCCAGCGGGAGTCGGGAACGCTCGGTGAAGTTCAGCAGGCGGTTGCGCAGGGAGAGATCCAGCAGCCCGTTCTTCCATGCGGCGATGCGCGGCGGCGCCGTCTGGCCGGTGGGGGCCGGGGCAGCCTGGCGGCGTTCGGTACGTTCCCGGAAAAAACGCTCGAGGGTGTCCGGTGCGGCCGCCCGGTACTCGACCACGACGGGCCTGCCGAACTCCGAGATGCCGCGGGCCGGCAGCGGGCTGATGCCGCTGCGCCGCGCTTGCCGGATGTCGATGGCGTAGAGCAGTGACGCGGCTGCCGACGGAAGCTGTGTGTGGGCCAGTTTGGTCTCGGCGGCGGCTTCAGCCAGGGGCGCGCGCCCGTCGGTGGTGATCGCGGTGGTCTCCACGATGCGCAGGTGGTCGGCGTCGACAAGGTTCGCCAGCGACCGGGCTCCCTCGGCATCGAGGCTGCTGCTGGGCAGCGCCCCGTCCGGGATGCGCCAATAGGCCAGGAACGAATGGCCGCGCACCAGCCAGATGACCGAGTTGATGGCCACGCGCTCGAGCAGCGCGGACATCAGCAGCGTGGTGTCCAAGGCGGTTGCGAGCCGCCCGGTGAGGACTTCCTGGGCCGCGCGAATGTGTTGTCCCCCGAGATCGGCAAGGTCCCAATCCGCGGGCGGATTGCCAAGCCGGATGCCACGGGCGCGCAACACCTCAAAGATGCATTCCACGGACTGGTCGACCCGCTGGGCGCCGCCCTGGCGGGCGTCCAGTGAATCGGCCCCGGTGCGCGCACGGAACAGGTCCCCGGCCTCGGAGAGAATTCCGGTGAGCAGCGGATCCTGCGGCTGCACGAACGCGGCCAAAAGCTCGGCATTGGACTGGGTGCCCGCACCCGGCCAGTAACCGGCCGGAAGCAGCTCGATCGCGCCAGATTCCTCGGCGACAAGTTTTCCGTTCGCTGCCGCCCTGACAATGAGCCTGCCCGGGCGGCGGGTATCGATCAAGGCGAAAGCCGCCGGGTCCAGCACTACGTCCAAGTCATGGAGCGTGCTCACACCAGGCGGGAGTTCCAAGCGGCTCTCGGCCACCGCGGAGACCGGCAGGTTTCCTGCCATCACCACGGCCGTCACCAGGATCGGCAGTGGTTCCCGGCCGGGGTTCTCGAGTACTACGCGTTCAAGGATGCGGGCATGGGTGTGGGCCGAGGCGTAGTTAATGGAAGGACCGTGCGCGATGTCGATCCGGACGCGTCCGTTGCTTAACCCACGTTCGGAGTCCGATGATTGGTCGTCCGCCGTTGAAACCCGGATTAGTTCTGCCACTTGACCCGTCGAATATTCCAGCTTCATTGATCCCAATAATTTGAGGCTGATGTCGAGTACGCGTTGTTCTTCTCCCCGACCGAAGCCTGAACCGTTCGCCCAAGCTTGGTGGACTTCGCGCAACGCAATTGCCCATTCTCGTTGCTGCGACGATAGGTCAAATCCACTCGAGGCTTCACCATCGCTGGCCAGAATCGCATGCAGTTGCGCGGGTAATTCCATGGCGCTTGCGGATGGTCCGGTCCTGCCCACTGCTCGGTCGAGTTGGTCCACCAAGCCCGTCCAGCCCGTTACCGCGGTCCTGGTTGCGCGGTGATCAAACAAGAAAGTTGCTAGGGCATTCGCGACGATTTCCAGTGCCGTTCCAACATAGTCACGGTGGATCGTCAAGATCGCCATCCTAATTCGTAATCGATTGCATTGCGTGTCGCGGGATTTCAGATTCGTTCCCTCAAACCTATCCCAAGCGGGTTTGGAAATTTCCTGGTCCGAGCGGGGGGGTGCTTCCCTATGCCGCCTCACAGCGAAGCCGCCTGTGGAAAGTGTTGAGTTTCCTCAGGCGGCATCGTCGTGTCTCATTAGATTGTTGTCAGTTAAAGAATCGCTGCATCGCCACCAGCGCATGTACAACCGCGATTTACACCGATGGGAGCGGAAATGACCAGCTAGTACCCCGGACTCATAGCAAATGCGATACTGCTCGGGAATGCGTTCTCGTCAGGAACACGCGGTCAGAAACTCTTAATGCGACAAGCATTTTTCAAACACACTCGCCATTGACTTGACGCGGAATTCCTAAGGGATTCGAATCCCTCACCGGCGCTGGCAAGAGATGGTCAGGGAATCCTTGGAAAGCCAGAGGGCGGAGGAAACGATCCATAGCTGCCGTGCCTACGGAGGTGCTTTGCACTGCGGTGCTTGCCGGGTAGGGGCCACCGTGCTGCTGGGCGTAAGTTACAGAAACACCCGTTGGCCACTGATTCCAGAGGACGCGTCCGGCCTTCTGTGAGAGTACATGCATAAGGGATCCCACGTCACATGAATTAGTGCCATGGATCGAAGCCGTCAATTGGCCTTCATAAAGCTTTGCCACTTCGCTGAGCTCCGCAACGTTCTCATAGGTGACGACCAACGCCGCCGGACCGAAACATTCTGCAAGCAACGACTCTGGGGCCCTGCGAATTTGCCCCAAGGTGCTGTGAAAGAGTATTGGGCTAGCATCGCCAGTCGTTCGTGAGGTGGAATCGTTCAGTACTCGTACCCCGTCGTGGCTCTCGAGCCTCCCTTTTCCATCGGAGAAAGCAGCCAAAATTCCTTCATTGAGCAGGGGTGCTTCCGATGGAAGTTCCATATTGCGGAGCTCGTCAAGAATTGCGCTCTCGCTCGGCACAAACAAAGTTCCTGGCTTTGTACAAAGCTGCCCCGCGCTCTGAGTAAAGGAAGTCACGAACTCACGGGCTATGGATTCGCCACGCTCCGCTTCGGCCGCTGGTGTAACGAATACGGGGTTGTTGCTGCCCAATTCGCCGTAGAAGGGGATCGGTTCCGCGCGTCCCGAGGCGATGTCGAACAAGGTTCGCCCACCTGGAATTCCTCCAGTAAACGCACCAGCTTTGATGCGACAATCCGCCAGCGCCTCAGCGCCATTTCGGGTCCCAAAAATGATGTCAAAGGTTCCCTCCGGCGCTCCGGCATCCGCGAGCGCGGTTAGAACCACATCCGCGGTCTTACGTGATAATGCAGGGTGTCCGGGGTGACCTTTGAGCACTACGGGGCAACCAGCGGCCAGTGCAGATGCGGTGTCACCGCCTGCGACAGAGAACGCAAATGGGAAATTGCTAGCGGCAAACACGAGTACCGGGCCGAGTGGCTGCATGGTTCGGCGTAGATCGGGACGAGGGGCACCCATGGGCCACTCGTCGTCCTTATGGTCAATTCGCACATTCAGGAATTCTCCCCCGAGGACCTGCTTGGCAAAGAACCTCAACTGGAACATCGTCCGTTTCAGTTCACCCATTAGTCGGGGTTCAGCCAAGTGTGTTTCCGCCATTGCCAACTGGATGAGTTCATCGGAGGCTTCGTCCAGCCGATCGGCAATGAGTTCCAGTGCTTCTGAACGCGCAATCAGGGTGGTGCCTGCCCAGGTTCCGAATGCCGATTCTGCCTTTGCCAGAATGATTTCCAGCGCGGCTACCGATGTTTCATTTATGGTCTCAAGTGTGAGCGCCATGATTACCTTTCTTAGGAGTGTCAACTAGGCCTCAACCAAGGTTGCAGCAGAAATTAGTCGATCTCTTGATTTCGCTTTTCCTTAGCGAATGAAACTGCTACGACCGAAATGGCGCCACACAGCATAACGAACAGGCCGACCGGGACGTAGCTCCCGGCAAACGCGGTCAGCAGTGCCGTTGCAATGAGTGGAGCGGGGCCACCAGCGATCGCTGCACCAAGCTGGTACCCCAAAGAAGCGCCCGTGTAGCGGATATCTGGAGTGAAGCTCTCGGCAATGAGCGTTCCGATGAGCGATCCATAACTCGGCCATATGATCGCGAATCCAATGAAGCAACCGATAGCCAAATGAATGAGCGATTTCTGGTTCAGAAGCCACAGGTAAGGCAGGATGAAGGCCATAACAGCGATGGACCCACCAATGAATACTGGTTTGCGACCAATCTTGTCGGACAGCGCGCCAAATTTAACCATGGAGAAGACGCCGAGAATCGAACAGATCAGAATTATCGCTAGTACGGGGGTCCGTTCGTAACCCAGCGAAATTGCGTATGAGACGGTGAACGTCGCGAAAATGAAGAACGTAGATGTCTCGACAATCTTGGCACCGGTTGCGATGAGGACCGATCGCCAGTGGTACTTGAGCGTCTCTACGATCGGAATACGCTTTTCGTTGCCGGCAAGTTTCATCTGACGGAAGGAAGGGGTTTCATCGACTCGATGTCGGATCCACAAACCCACCAAGAGCAGAACCGCAGAAAGCAGGAACGGAATTCGCCATCCGTACGTGAGGAACGCTTCCTTGGGGAAAAGTGCGTCGGCGCCAAGCGTGGCAATGTTTCCCAAAGCCAGTCCCAGGAGGGCACCAGTTTGCGGAACTGCGCCGAAGAATCCTCGGCGTTCCTTCGGAGAATATTCGACGGCCAGCAACAGCCCCCCGCCCCATTCACCGCCCAACGCCAGACCCTGAATGAGGCGCAAAATTGTCAGGAGGATGGGGGCACCTACACCAATGGCGGCATAAGTAGGCATCAGACCGATAGCAACAGTAGCAACGCCCATCATAGTCAGGGTGACTAGCAGCGTCTTCTTCCGGCCGATACGGTCACCGATGTGGCTAAACAATATGCCGCCAATGGGTCGTACGAAGAAGGCAAGAGCAAACGATGCAAGGGAGAGCATCTGGCTGGCGGTTGGATTATCCGAGGGGAAGAAGAGCGGACCGAAAACGAGGCCCGACATTGTCCCGTAGAGGAAATAGTCGTACCACTCGATTGTGCTTCCGACCGCGCTACCCCAGAGAGCGCGCTTGCGGTCTTGATTGGTGACGTGAATGGTCACCGCAGACGTTTGGGCTGACATTTAAAACTCCTGTGTGAGTGATCAGGGAATGCCCTAGCTACGCTGCTGTGGCTTTCCTATTTCGATTTAGGTCGAGTTGACTAGGTCATGAGGATGACGGTTCGGCCTGCGCCGCCGCCCGACAAGTCGTCGAAAGCCTCGTTAATCTCATCGAGAGCGAAGCTGTTGCCCAGCATTGCGTCCAGAGGCAGCTTTCCTGCCAAGTACATCCGCAGGATTTGTGGAATTTGAACCGAAAGATTTGAGGAACCGTACAAGCTTCCTCGGATGGTCTTTTCCTGTTGGACCGCTTGATTTAGGGGGAAACGGATGTCGGTATTCGGGTTGCCCAGTCCAATTACGAAGGCGGTGCCTCGTGGACGCAGTGCGGCAACTGTCGCTGTAATGGTTTCTTCACGCCCGATCGCTTCGATGGCCCAGTGAACTCCCGTTTCGGTGATCTCGAGAACTTGAGTAACTAAGTCCACTAGTTTGCTGTTGATCGTGTGGGTGGCACCCAGCTCCCGGGCTTTATCGAGTTTCTGGTCGTCGATATCGGCCACGATGATGGGGTAGGCGCCGACGGCCGCTGCCCCAATAACTGCGGAAAGTCCGACTCCGCCTGCACCGACAATGAGCACGGATTCACCGGCAGCATGCGGCATGCCGTTGAGAACCGTACCCATACCAGTTACGACGGCGCATCCTACGATTGCCGCAATGGCTGAAGGAACTTCCTTAGGAACTTTAATAAGGGATTCTTCGGAAACAATGCACTCTTGCGCGAAGCAGGAAACACCCATGAGGTGGTGGACAGTCGTGCCATCGTGATCCAAGCGAGAACCGCCGCGCAGCAAGCCATTAGTGACGGCGTGGATCTTGCCCAGAGTGCAAAGTGCCGGACGACCAGAAGAGCAGTATTCGCAGGAGCCGCATCGAGGTCGCCACGTCATGATTACCTTGTCACCAGCTGCCACGCTTCGGACCCCGTCACCAACTTCTTCGACAATCCCAGCCCCTTCATGTCCCATGACTATCGGCGTCTTGCAGGCCAGATCGTTCTTCATATAGTGAAGGTCGCTGTGGCACACGCCTGCTGCCTCTATCCGTACGCGGACTTCCCCAGGGCGCGGTGCGCTAATGACCAACTCGGTCACGCTCAGTGGCACATTGGGCGCTATCATAACTGCGGCTTTCACAAACGACTCCTCGTAAAGATGCTGTCGCTCGTGACGTTTGTCACGGCGACTAGGAGACAGCCTGCGAGCGCGTGTCTTTGAAGTCAAAAGATCGTCCCACTCAGTGGGACAGTCAACACTAGAGGCTTGCCCAGTATGGCGTAGCCCGCACCTGACGGTTCAAGCCGAGCGTCGCGGCATGAACAGCCGGCCCGACTATGCGCATATCTACGCTACCTACCGGTGCAGTGATTGAGATTACTGCGAGCGCCGTTCCATCGTTTCGAAGGATTGGGCTCGCGGCACATGATAAACCGACATAGGACTCTTCAACCTCGTAGGCAATGCCATCTCGGCGCGTACGCTCCAATTGCGCGGCCAATTCCTTCGGATCAACGATGGTCCGAGGCCCGATTTTTGTGAGGGGACTGCCGAGGACCAGTTCCTGGACTTCCACGGCCGAGTGGGCCAACAACGCCTTGCCCCCAGCCGTGGCATAACTGGGGACCCTCCCGCCGATTCGTGAGGGAATACGAAGCTCTCGGTGCTTTCCGCGGAGGATCTCGATATAGACGACATCCATGCCATCAAGCACGCCAAGTTGCACCGTCAAACCCGTTGCCTGCCGAAGATCGGACATGGTGGCCAGTGCCAGTCGGCGCAGGTTCTTTGGCTGCTGCGCCCGTTCCCCCAATTCAAAACACTTCATGCCAATCTGGTAACCGGACTCAGTGTGGGCAACAAAATCGTGCCGATCAAGGTCCACGAGTATCCGCGCAACTGTCGCCTTGGGCAGGCCCGTACGACGCGCAATTTCCGCGCCCGTCAACACCGGGTCTTCGACATTAAACGTCTCGAGGATGACACCAATGCGGTCGACCATCGAGACCGGTACCTGGGGAAAAGGGGCAATCATGCGAACTATTATGCGTCTTACTCAGTGAGACATGCAACACGAATGAACGTAGGCAACAGTTGCGTGGCTAAGCCTATTGAGAGGGGTAGATCCGGCTGAGAAATTGATTATCACCTGGACATCAGCCCGAATCGCCCACTGGTTGAAGCGAAAAGCTCGGCAGTCCCATGGCTTCAACACTATTGAAGGGCCACGTTACGGAAAGCGACGCTTGACTACCCATCCAGGCGAACTTATGCGGTGTGAGACTTAGGAAATATCGTGCCGTGGAAGCTGACAGCAGGCTCAGCGGGCGCCTATTTGTAGTCGTTCTCGGTCAGCTCGATGACGAAGGCACGGCGTTCGGTGATCAACGCATCGCGCATCACGAAGACCTCTGCCATGCTCATGCGCATGGTCTCGCCGTCGGCCCGGCGTGCCTCGCCGGACAGTTCGGCCATCACCACGTCGTCTTCCTCGACCAGGCGCACGATGTCCAGCACCGGCGGCCCAGTGAAGTCCGGGCTTTCGATCGCCTCGTTGTAGGCTTCCTTGCCGCTGAGCCGAAAGTGGCCGAAGACCGTCCATTCGATGTCCTCGGTGAGGCAGGAAAGGATCTGGGCGTGGTCCGACTTGTTGAATCCGTCGATGTACTTCCTGACGGTGTCCTTGTTTGCTGACATGGATGAAACCTCCGGGACTCTTGTGTGGCGTGATGATGGGCGGCAGCAGCGGGAGCGGACACCCGCTGCCCAGCAGCTCGGTCCAAGGGCGCAGTCCTGCCGTTTTCCCAAGGCTATCCACTGGCACGGACGGATGGGAATACTCGCTCAGATAATAACCAAGTGGCTGTAAAGCCTCACTTCGACCTGGAATCACCCTCGCTCCCTAGGCCATTCCTTGCCGGATCGGAAAAAGAAATTCATGACCGTTCGGTCGGCTGAAATAAAGAGTGCCGCTGTGACCCACGTCAAGTATTGTTGGCTTCCAGCGGACAAGCAGCCGCCGACAACTGAATAGTCTTCCGATCACGCGCGGCTGGAGAGTCCCGGACACCACTCGGGCACCGAAGGGGCAAGCACCCGCAATCTCTCAGGTACCAGGAACAGCCGCGTGAGGAAACTCTGGAGAGCAGCCGCCGGGACAGGTGGCTCACCGACGAAGCACGCCGGTGCCATGGGGCACCGGTTTCACTTTCAGGTTCAGGACAGAGCGGGCACGGTGGCACCTGGCAACAACAGAGGCCCGCTCCCACCGCACTGAACCCTTCGATGAACGGTAGAACTCCCCCATGCAAATACCTGCCATATTGCCCGCCGTTGCGGACAGCAACTCCACGGACATCCTCGCCCTCGCCAATTCGCCGGTCCTCTGGGCGTGCGCCATCGGTGTATTCCTGGTCATCATCGTCCAGTCCGTCATCTACATGAAGGCAGCCAGGGTCGCCGCACCTCACATCGGGATGTCCCAGGCCGAGCTGAAGACAAGCTTCCGCGCCGGAGCCATTTCCGCTTTGGGTCCCTCGCTTGCCGTGGTCCTTGTCGCCGTCGCACTGCTGACGATTTTCGGCACCCCCGCTGTCTTGGTGCGCATCGGACTGATCGGTTCGGTGTCCTATGAAACCGCCGCCGCCGCCATTGCCGCCAAAACCGCGGGCGCGGAACTCGGCGGCCCGACATACACGCAGGCGGTCTTCGGCCTGGCCTTGGCCGCCATGAGCCTCGGCGGTGCCATGTGGATGATCGCCACCCTCATCCTCACCCCGTTGCTCAAGCGCGGCGATTCCGCGTTGCGCAAGGTCAACCCGGCCATCATGCTGGTCGTCCCGGGTGCTGCCATGGTTGCCGCATTCATGGTGCTGGGCATCGGCGAACTGCCCAAGTCGTGGCTCCATGTGGTTGCCTTCGTCTCCTCGGCCGCGATCATGACCATCCTGATGGTGGTCGCCAAACGGGTCAACAAGCCGTGGATCAAGGAATGGGCGCTGGGCATTGCCATCATCCTGGCCTTGGCCATCACCTACGCCGCCACCCGCCTCTAGCCGCCGCCAAGATTTCCAGGAGCACATCATGAGCAATGCAACAGAAATCCACCAGGCGCTCGGCGCCTTTGACAAGACCACTTCCCGCTGGGGCCGGATCACCATGATCATTGGCCTGTTCTTTTCCCTGGCCGCCCCTGCCTACCTGGTCTTCTTCGCCGGCCTCGACATCGAACTCTCCGGCATCATCACGGCCTTCGCCGCCCTGGCCGCGGTCTTCGGCGTCATCTGGATTGTCGAGCCGTTGACCTACTTCCCGATCCTTGGCGCCTCCTCCATGTACCAGGCGTTCATGATCGGCAACATCTCCAACAAGCTGCTGCCGGCGGCCATGATTGCCCAGTCGACCATCGGGGTGAAGCCCGGCACCCGCAAGGGCGAGCTGGCCTCGGTCGCCGCCATTTGCGGCGCGGCCACGGTCCACCTGGCCTCGCTGTTCATCTTTGTGGGCCTGCTGGGCACGTGGCTGGTCAGTGTGATCCCGGTCGACATCATCCAAACAGTTCAGTTCTACATCCTGCCGACCGTCATGGGCGCGGTGGTTGTCCAGGCCATCGTGAGCCAGAAGGCCCCGCGCTCGGCAGTAATCGCGCTGGTGGTCTCGGTCATCGTGGTCTTCTTCGCCCAGCTTTACAAGCCCTTCGGACTGTTCTCCACCGCCGTTGCCGTGATTGCCACGGCTGTCCTCGCCTGGGTGTTCCGCGACCGCAAGACCCTGGGCACCCCGGAAGACGTCCCGGTGGACGCCACCCCCGAGGGTCCGGTGTACTGACCGGCACCCCCGGCGACCGTACCGACCCCACTGAAACACGCACTGTAAAAATACTGACCGGCGGCGGCACCCTGCGGTGCCGCCGCCACCCCAAAGCAAGGAACCCCCAGCCCCATGGCCAGCACCACGATTCCCCAGTCCCTGAAAATGTCCGCGGCTTCGGCGGCCGAAATGGGCGATACCTACAAGCACTTGCATGCCACCCCCGAGCTGTCCATGCAGGAACACAAGACCGCAGACTACCTGGCCAAGCGGCTCGAGGACTTGGGGCTTGAGGTGTTCCGCTGCGGCGGCACCGGCGTGGTCGGCGTGCTGCGCAACGGCGAGGGACCGGTCATCGGCCTGCGCGCCGACACCGACGGGCTGCCGGTGCTCGAGGACACCGGCCTCGACTACGCCAGCACCGCGACCGGTTTCCTGGATGACGGCACCGAGGTCCCGACCATGCACGCCTGCGGCCACGACACCCACATGGCCACCGCGCTGAAGACTGCCGAGCTCTACGCCGGTGCCACCGACGCCTGGGCCGGGACCATCGTCTTCGTGCTGCAGCCCGGCGAGGAAACCGCCGCCGGCGCCCGCGCCATGGTTGAGGACGGGCTCTGGGACAAGGCGCCGAAGCCGGAGATCATGTTCGGCCAGCACGTGATGAACGGGCTCACCGGCACCGTCTCGCTGATGGGCGGAGCGGCTATGACCACCGCCGACTCCTTCAAGGTCACCGTCTTCGGCCAGGGCTCGCACGGCTCGATGCCCGAGCACTCCATTGACCCGATCGTGCTGGGCGCGTCCATGGTGCTGCGACTGCAGACCATTGTCTCGCGCCAGGTCGCCCCGCAGTCCGCGGCCGTGCTGACCATCGGGTCGTTCCACGCCGGGCTCAAGGAAAACGTCATCCCCGACCGCGCCGTGTTCACCATCAACGTGCGCACCTTCGAACCCGAGGTCAGGGACATCGTCCTCACCTCGATCCGGCGCATCATTGCCGCCGAGGCCGAGGCCTCCGGCGCATCCGAGCCACTGATCGAGGACATCTCCAACTTCCCGCCGCTCTACAACGACCCGGCCGAAACCGAAAAGCTGGCCGAGGAATTCCGCGATGAGTTCGGCGAGGAGCGCGTCCTGCAGGGCTCGCCGGTTATGGGCAGCGAGGACTTCGGTGCGCTCGCCGCGGCGATCGGCGTGCCCTCGGTGTTCTGGTTCTTCGGCGGCAACGACGCCAAGACCCTGGCCGCCGGCCACCCGCCGGCAAACCACTCGCCCTTCTTCGCCCCGGTCATGGAACCGACGCTGAGCACCGGCGTCGAGGCAGCGGTCCGCGCCCTGTACTCGAAGGTCGGCAAGTAGCGTAGACCTTCAATCCTCCGGCCAGGTCTTCTTGCTGAAGGCCTGGCCGGAGGCATATATATGGACTTTGGACGGCATCGCGCGCGTGCAGGGTCCTTAGCGGCTACCGCGCAACAGCGCGCCGATTTCGCCAGCGGTCCGCACCACGGCGGTGCCGTACTCCTCATACTTTGCGGGCTCGATGCGGCTCGAGGGCCCGGAAATCGATACGCTGCCGACCGGCACTCCCGCGGAATTCACGATGGGCGCCCCCAGCGACGTGATACCGCTGCTCAACCCCTCCTCGTTGATGGCGTAGCCGCGCTCCCGAGTTTCCCGCACCAGTTTCCACACGCCCTCGGGGTCGGTGACGGTTTGCTCGCTGACGCCCTCCAGCGGACCTGCAAGGACGTCGCGGACAAACTCGTCGGTGGAGGCTCCCAGGAAGGCCAATCCCGTTGCCGACGCGTGCAGGGGAATGGGGGTTCCCAGCGCCAGGAACGCGCGCAGCACATGCGGGGTGTCCAGCCGCTCGATGACAACCAGCGACTTTCCGTCCGGGACACACAGGTGCACCGTTTCCCGGGTGTCCAGTTGCAGTCCGTTCATCGGGCCGATGGCGATGTCCCGCAGGTCAACGCCCAGACCGGCACGCGCGGTCACGGCATACGCGTGAAACGAGAGCGACCAGGCCGCGTCCCGCGTATCGCTTTGCTGCACCCAATTCATCTCCTTGAGTGTCGCGAGCATGCGCAGGACCGTGGCCTTTGACCCTCCGGTCCGCTTGGCAATGTCGGAAAGCCCGATGGGCTGGTGCAGCGAGATTGTCTCAATGACCTGGATTGCCGTCTTCACGCTTTGCGTACTCACCGTGGATGTACCCGTTTCTTCCCTTGACCAACGCCTTGTTGTGATATAGCTTACATCCGAATTCCGAAAATGAACCGTCGGTTCAACCAGTGAACCGCAAGATGTGCAAGTGAAAGGACGAGCGTGAGTTCTCAAATCATTGCCTTGTTGATCTTCGTGGGGATCTTTGCCGTGGCCACGCTTCGAAAGGTCCACCTCGGCGTCATCATGTTCGCCGCGGCCGCAGGTGTCGGCATTTGGCTGGCTGACCTGGAAATGAAGCAGGTGATCGGGGGCTTCCCCGTCTCCATCCTGGTGCTGCTCGTGGGGGTGACCTATTTCTTCGCCATCGCCCAGGAGAACGGGACCGTTGACAAGATCATCGAATCCGCGATTGCGAAGGTCGGCGACAACGCCTTTGTTCTCCCCATCGTCTTCTTTGCACTGTCCGTCGGCATCTCGGCCATGGGCTCCCCGCTGGCGGGCCTCGTCCTGACACCCATCGGCATGCCGCTCGCCAAGAAATACGGGATCGACCGGATGCTGATGGGACTTGCCATCGGGTGCGGCCTGAGCGCCGGCGGGTTCGCCCCGACCAGCCTCTTTGGCATCGTGACCTATGGGACCGCCCACTCGGTCGGAATCCCGCTGAACCCGCTGCTGCTCTTCGGCGTCGCACTCGGCGCCAACCTCGTGTTGATGATCGCCGCCTACGCCATGTTCGGCGGTTTCGCGCTGCTCAGGTCGCGGGCAACCGGGACCCTCAAGCCCTCCGACGCGCCGCGTTTCGCGGGCCGCGGCCCGCTTCCGGCCCACCCGTTCGAGCGCGAGGGGCTGATGCGCCGCAGCGCCGAGGCGGCCCGCAGCGGCCTGCAGACCCTCGAGCGGGCCGATGCCGCGCCGACCGCGCGCCCCAGGATGAACGGCACCCAGCTGGTCACCGTCCTGTGCATGCTCGGACTGCTCACCAGCGTCATCGTCCTGGCCGTGTGCGGCCTGGACCCGGACATCGGCATCCTGTGTTTCGCCTTCGCTTCGGTCATGACCTTGGTCGACCCCAAGACCGGCAAGACCGCCGTGGGCAAGATCGACTGGTCCACCGTCCTGATGGTCGGCGGCATCATCACCTTCGTCGGCGTGCTGCAGAAAATGGGAGCCGTCGAGCTGCTGGGCGAGGCGGCCAGCCAAATCGGCGCCCCGCTTGTCGCGGCCCTGGTCATTTGCCTGATCGGCGGCCTGGTGTCGGCCTTCGCCTCCACCACCGGAATGCTCGCGGCCCTGGTGCCGCTGGCCATCCCGCTGGTGGCCTCGGGCGACATTGCAGGTTGGGCCCTGATCGCCGCGCTCGGTGTCTGTTTCTCGATCGTGGATGTCTCCCCGTTTTCCACCGTGGGGGCCACGCTGGTGGCCACCGTCGAGGAAGACGAGCGCCCGCGCATCAACAGGCTCTTGACCAGGTGGGGCATGTCCATGGTCGTGATCGGCCCGCTGGGACTGGTGGGCACCCTCGTTCTTCCCACCATGTTCTAGGCAGCCATGTCAGATTCATTTCCCCAGAAAGAGGACACCTTGCTTCCCTTGAGCGGTATTCGCGTCATCGACCTCAGCCGCGCGCTGGCCGGCCCCTACTGCACCGCATTGCTCGCGGACCTGGGTGCGGACGTCATCAAGATCGAGACCGTCACCGGCGGGGACTCCTCGCGGGCCTGGCCGCCGTTCGACGGGGACCACAGCCTGTATTTCGATTCCACCAATCGAAACAAGAAGTCGATCTCGCTGGATCTCTACAGCGACGCCGGACGGGAACTGCTCACCGGATTGCTGGCCGATGCCGATGCACTGGTGGAGAATTTCAAGCCGGGAACCATGGAAAAGATGGGACTCGGGGCCGAACGGCTGCGGGCCGTCAATCCGCGGCTCATCGTGTCCTCCATTACCGGCTACGGCACGGCCGGACCCTGGAAGGACCGTGCCGGACTGGACCAGGTCATCCAGGCCGCCTCCGGACTGACCTCGGTCACCGGCAGAAGCGCGGAGGAGACCTACCGCGTGGGAATCCCGATCGTCGACATCACCACTGGCATGGTTTCCGCCTTTGCGCTGGTTAGCGCGCTCTATGCGCGGGCAACGGGCGGGACAGCACAGAGTGTCTCCACCTCGCTCTTCGAGACCGCGCTGGGGCTCTCCGCCTTCCAGGGCCAGACCGCCTTGACGCTGGATCGAGCACCGCAGCCCCAGGGAAACAACCATCCAACCATTGCCCCATACGGTGCCTATGCCACGGCCAGCGACGACATCGTGGTGGCTGTTGCCACCGAGTCACAGTGGGCCGCGTTCTGCTCGGTCATCGGGCGAACCGACCTGCCCAAAGAGCCGCGATTCACCACCGGCCGGGACCGTGCGTTGCACCGCGAGGAGCTCAACGAGCTGATCACCCGGGAGCTGTCGACCCGCCCGGCCGCCGCATGGATCGAGGAGCTCAATGGCGTGGGGATCCCCAGCGGTCCGGTGTTCGACTATTTGCAGGCGGTCAACAGCGACCAGGCCCGCGCGCTGGGACTGATCGCCGAAACCCGGCGCTCCGACGGATCGGAGTTGCGCGTGCTGCGCGGACCCGTGAGCATCGACCAGGCACCCACGCCGGTGCGCCAGGCACCGCCCGCCCTGGGCGAACACAGCCGCGAGATCCTCTCCGGCATGGGACTCGACAACGAACAAATCGACCGACTGATGGCAGAGGGCATCGTGCGGGAGCCGGCCGTCCTGGCCCCGAGCGGAGCGACGGCATGAGCGCAACCACGGGGGCAGCGGCCCAAACGCTGGCAGGTCGCATCTCCAGTGAAATCAAGGGCGACATCGGCGAGATCGTGATTGAGAACCCGAACCAGCGCAATGCCCTGACCCGGGACATGTGCATCGAACTTGCCGCACAGGTGCGCCGGCTCGATGCCGACCCCCAGGTCAAGGTCATCACGCTGCGTGGCAGCGGAGACGACTTTTCGGCCGGTGCCGCCATCAACGAACTTGACCACATCTTGTTCGATGCGGGCCCGGACGGGGAATCCATCGACCACCTCAGTGCCGCCGATGCAGCGATCGGTGCGGCGCGCAAGCCGACCGTCGCGCTGGTGCGCGGGACCTGCATGGGTGGCGGCTGGCAAATTGCCTCGGCCTGCGACATGAGCATTGCCGCCGATTCCGTCAGGCTTGCGGTCACCCCGTCCAAATTGGGCATCATCTATCCGCGTTCCGGCATTGAACGGCTGGTTCAGCGTCTGGGCGCGGACAAGGCGAAGTACGTGCTGTTCAGCGCGGACCTGATTCCGGCGGACAAGGCAGCGGCCTGGGGGCTGTTGACGGACGTGGTCCCGGAGGACGAGTTCGAGGTCCTGAGCCAGAGACTGGTCTCACGCATGGCAACGCGCTCGCAATATTCGATCCACACCATGAAGTCGCTGATCGATTCGATGGTCTCCGGAAGCGATACGGAGGACGAGCTATGGCGCGAGGAATGGGCGAAGCTGCCGGCCAGCGAGGACTTCGCCGTCGGCCAACGCGCGTTCCTGGAAGGCGAAAGGCCGCGCTTCACCTGGGGCGGCTGAGCCCGAAGCCGTTGCCTCGCGGGAACGGTGGGCGGACATACGCCACGCGAAATGTCCGCCCACCCATTACTCCGGATCCGATGGCGTTAGAACACGATGACCGGCTTCAGCGTCGAGCCGTCCGCGGAATCGGCGAAGGCCCGGTTGATGTCCTCGAACGGGTACTTCTTGATCAGTTTGTCGAACGGGAACAGGCCCCTGGTGTGCAGGCTGACCAGCCGGGGAATGAATTCCTTGGGCACCGCGTCGCCCTCGATGACCATGGAAACCTTGATCCCGGTCAGCAGCAGGTTGCCGATGGCGAACGGCGCCTCGGTCCCCAGCTTGGCGGCGCCGACCAGGGCACCGTGGCCCCGGGTGGCCAAGGCCTGGGTCATCTGGGAGAACACCGGGGGCACCCCGGTGGTGTCCAGCGCGAAGTTGGCGCCTCCACCGGTGATTTCCTTGATCGCCTCGACCGGGTCGGTCTCCTTGGAGTTCACGGTGTGGGTGGCTCCCAGCTCCTTGGCGAAGTCCAGGCGTTCGGGGACGATGTCCACCATGATGATCGTCGTCGCGCCGGCGGCCTTGGCCGCCAGCATTCCGGCCATGCCCACCGCTCCGGTGCCGAACACCGCGATGGAGGAACCGGGCTGTGGTTGCAGGACATTGAGCACGGCCCCGGAACCGGTCATGATGCCGCAGCCCAGGGGACCAAGGATCTCCAGCGGCACGCCATCGGGGACCTTGACCGCCCCGTGGGCCACCACGTTGGTGTGCTCGGCAAAGGACGACTGGCCGAAGAAGTGCGATCCGATCGGTCCCTGCGAGTCGGAAAAGGACTTCGAGCCATCCGGGCGCTGGACTCCGAAGTTCCGGTCGTAGAAGTTCACGCAATACATTGGATGCCCGGCGAGGCATTGCTCGCAGCGACCGCAGAAGGCCGGGCCGATGACGACCTTGTCACCCTCGGCGAATCCCTGCACGTCCGAGCCAACGGCCTCGACGATCCCGGCACCCTCGTGGCCCAGGACCACCGGCAGCGGAACCGGGTACCACTGGTCGCGGATGATGGCATCGGTATGGCAAACCCCGGAGGCAACCATCCTCACCCGCAGTTCGTCGGCGCGCGGGTCGTCAACCTCGATTTCGCGAATTTCCAGGTCGGTTTCGGGGGCAATGGCCACTGCTGCTCTCGTCTTCATGGTTTTTCCCTTCGGGTCTAGGAGAATGACGGAGGGTACGTGCCCGGTGGAAGCGTGGGCTCCATATCCCGCACAACTGTGGTGATCCGCACGTAAGGCGCAACGGCGCGAAGGTCACCGCTTTCAGCTAACCCCGCGGCACGGGGATGGTCAAGGATGAAGTGGGGACCATAACGGCGGAATCGTCGCCCATGCCCGGATGGCCTTGCGCGATGGGTCAGCTGGCGCAAGGCTGGTGGTGACACTGCACCGACCGCTGCAAGGAAGCATGATGTTGAAGCTCGAGGACCTCGCCCTGGAACGGATCGCCTGGGCCATGCAGGACGACGGTTCCATGGGCGCCGAGTTCTACCTGAACCTGGATACCGGGGACGTGGTGCTGCCCGGCTTCGAGGAGGACCTTGACCAGTCGGACATCGAGGAGGGAAATTTTGCCTCGATCGACCACGTCGAGTCCTACGAGTCGTTCCGCCACATGGAGGACTTCGCCTACGCGCTGCCCGAGGGCGAGGCCCGCACAAAACTCGAGCAGACACTGATCCGCAGCAAGCCGTTCCGACATTTCAGGGACGTGCTGGGCACCTTCCCGGAAGAACGCGAAGCCTGGTACAGGTTCAAGGACGAGGCCATGCGTGCAGTTGTCATCCGGTGGCTGGTCGGGATCAAGGCCATTGAAGACCCCGATCCCGACGACGCCTTCGGAACCGAGCAGGCGTAGGGGCTACCCCAGCAGCGGGAATCCGGGTCCGGGGACGAGGTTCTCCACGGCAGCGGCGATGCGGAAGGCCATGGCCTCGTCGAAGGGGTGGCCGACGACCTGCACGCCGGTGGGCACCGACTCGCGGGACAGCCCGCTGGGAACCGAAACGACCGGGCAGCGGTTGGCGACATTGAACGGGCTGGTCAGGTGCGCCTCCCAATAGTGGCCCAAGTGCCCCTCTGCGGTCTCGATCCCGTCCAGGTAGTCCCCGTCGGCGGCCAGCGAGGCCACCGCCGAGGTAGGGCACAGCAGAGCATCCAGCCCTGCCATCGCCGCGGCCAGCTCCGTCTGAAGCGCTTGGTCCATGGCCAGGGATTCCACCAGGGTGTGCCGGCTTGCGGCGGCCGCGGCGTCCTTGATGAACCGGGCCGTGTAGGCCGCCAGCTCCGACTCCGTCCCTGCGGTTTCCGTGGCCATGGCCGGGCCCAGGATGTGCCCGAAGTGGGCGAAGGTCGTTTCGGTGATCCGCGCGGTGGTCCAAGGCAAGTCAACCGGCACGACAACGGCTCCCGCGGCTTCCAGTGCCCGGGCGACCTTAAGAGTGTTTTCGACGATCTCCGGGGCCACGGGATAGTTGCCCAGCGTGAGCGAGAGCCCGATGCGCAACCCCGCAACGTCAGCTGCGGCGAGCGGGTTGATGCCGTTTTCGCCCCACGAGCCGTGGTCGGTGTGGTGGCGTCCGGACATGACGCCGGCCAGCAGCGCGGTGTCGGCAACGGTGCGGCCCATCGGCCCGTCGCCGCGGTACCAGTCGGCGGCCAGCGCGCCGGCCCCCGGGATCCGGCCATAGGGTGCCTTGTAGCCCACGGTTCCGGTGAACCCTGCCGGAATGCGGGTGGACCCGGCGATGTCCGAGGCGGTGGCAAGCGTGGTGAACCCGGCGGCCAGCGCGGCCCCGGAGCCGCCGGAGGATCCCCCGGGTGTGGCCTGTTTGTTCCACGGGTTCCTGGTGATCCCCCACATGGGCGAATGCGTGGTGGTGGCACAGCTGAATTCGGGACTCGTGGTGCGGGCGTGGATGATCCCGCCCGCAGCTCTCAGCCGTTCCACCACCGGGTGGTCGACAGGGGCAACGCGTCCACGGTGGGCGGCCAGGCCCTGTTCGAGCTTGAGCCCGGCGATCCCGTGCTTTTCCTTGGTGGCCACGCTCAGCCCGAGCAGCGCGGGGGCTCCCCCGCCATCGCGCGCCAGTCGCACGTATTCATCTGCCGCGACGCGTGCCTGCGCGCGGGCGGAGTCGAAGAGCGTCTCGGTGAAGGCATTGATGCCGGTCGCCCGGTCCCCGTTGTGCTCCTCAATCCGCTGGATCTGGGCCTCGAGGACCTCCACGGGCGAGAGGTCCAACGACCTGAATCCTGCCAGCGCGTCGGTGGCCGAAAGATGGGCCAGCGAGGTCTCCGGCTTGGGATTTGCCGCCGTGGAGGTCATCAGGAACCGGCCTTCGAGAGCTCGCGGTCGGTTGGGTTCCTTGCCGCCAGCGCACCGTTGACCATTTCCCAGGCCACGGATTCCAGCGCCTTCACACCGGCCACCATGTCGGCGTCGGTGGTGAACTCGCGTTCGCAGTGGCTGACCCCGTCCACCGAGGGAATGAACATCATCACGGTGGGGACAATCCGGTTCATGGCCACCGAATCGTGCCCGGCCATGGTGCGGATCCGGCGCACCGAAAGGCCCAGGTTCGCTGCGACCTTCTCGGTCAGCTCCAACCCGCCCTCGGGGTAGTACTGGATCCCGCGGACATCGAAGTCGTTGACGTTGATGCGGATGTCGTGGTCCTTGGCGATCTGCGCAATGTCGGCCAAGAGGCTTGCCCTGGCCTCGGCGACGATTTCCGAGCTTGCCGAACGCAGGTCGGCGACCAGGTGCACCCGGCGGGCCACCACGATCGGTGAGTTAGGTTCCAGGGTCAGCTGCCCGACCGAGGACACCAGCGCCTCCGGGGCGAATTTCTGCGTGACGTCGTGGACCAGCAGCACCACCTTGGAGGCGGCAACCAGTGCGTCGTGGCGGTCGGCCATGGCCGTGGCCCCGGTGTGCGACTGTTCGCCGAGCACCTCGATGTCCAGTTTCTGGGTGTGCCAGGAGTAGTCGACGGCTCCCAGGGTGATGCCCTCGCGCTCCAGGATCCTGCCCTGCTCGATGTGGATCTCCGCATAGCCGGCAAGGTCCGGGCGTTCGTCGGTGCCCAGGTATCCGATGGCTTCCAGCGCCTGCGCGACGGTGGTGCCGGCCAGGTCCTTGACCGCGAGCATCTTCTCCTGGTCCATGAGCCCGGCGAAGACCGAGGAACCCATGATGGAGGGGGCGAAGCGCCCGCCCTCCTCGTTGAACCAGTTGACCACGGCCAGGTTGAAAACCGGGGTGGTGCCCGTCGTTGCCAGGGATTCGGCCACGCGTTCGGCGGCGTGCAGGCCCGCCAGCACCCCGTAGGCCCCGTCGAAGCGCCCGCCCAGCGGCTGGGAATCCAGGTGGGATCCGAGCAGGATGTACGGGGCCCCGGGGAGCAGCTCGATCAGGGCGAACATGTTCCCGATCCCGTCGACGCGCACCTCCCAGTTCCGTTCCCGGGCGAAGCCGGCAAACCAGTCGCGGGTGGATTTGTCCGCCTCGGTGGCGGCCTGGCGCTCGACGCCGTTGTTCTCGGTGGCACCGATTCCGGCGACGTGGTGGAAGTCGGTGAGGAATGTTGCATCGCTCATGGGGGTGGGTGCTCCTTGCAGTGGTTCGGTGGTTCGCGTGGTGGGTCGGGAAGTGGTCAGCCGACGCGGTGGTGGGTCTCCGGGACCTTGGTGAGGGTCAGCAGCAGGAACACGATCACCGCTGCGCCGGCCATGTAGTAGCCCGGTGCGGCGCTCAGCCCGGTCTGGGAAACCAGGAAGGTTCCGACGAAGGGGGCGGATCCACCGAAGATCGCGTAGCCGACGTTGTAGCTGATGGCGGCCGAGGTGAAGCGCGTGCGGGTGGTGAAGATTTCCACGAAGAACGTGTAGCAGCCTCCGCCGTAGATGCACATCGGGACCACGAAGAGCAGCTGGCCGGCAATGGCCAGCGGCAGCGAGCCGGAGGTGACGAGCATGAAGCACGGGATGGACAGCAGTGCCAGTGCCGCGGAGCCCGCAATCAACATCGGCTTGCGGCCCACGCGGTCCCCGATGATTCCGCCGACGGGCAGCAGCAGCGCGTAGAAGAGCATGGCCGTGGCGTTGGCCAGCAGCGACTGGTCGCGGCTGAGGTTTCCGGTGACCTGGACGTAGGACACGAAGTAGCCGGAGAGGAAGTAGAAGCCCATGGCGGTCAGCCCCATCACGAAGATGACCTGCAGCATGCGGACCTTGTTCTCGGCGAAGGCCTCGCGGATGGGGCTGTATTCCTTGGATTTTTCCTTGGCCAGCACGGCCTTGAAGGCCTCGGATTCCTCGGTCTTGGCGCGGATCCACAGGCCGAAGAAGGCCATGGGCAGGGCCAGGAGGAAGGGGATGCGCCAGCCCCAGGACATGAATGACTCGGAGGACATGGAGCTGGAGAGCACCAGGATCAGCGTGCCGCCGAAGACCGAGGGCAGGGCGGTGGCTGCCAGGGTGATGTTCAGCCAGAAGCCGCGCTTGTTGATCGGTGCGTGTTCGAAGACGAAGGCCGGGGCCCCGACCGATTCACCGCCGGCGGAGAACCCCTGGATCATGCGGCAGAGCACGAGCAAGATGGGGGCAGCAGCGCCGATTGCCGCGTGGGTGGGCAGCAGGCCGATCATCGCGGTGGCTGCGCCGATGGACAGGAGCGTAATGAACAGGACCTTGCGTCGCCCGATCTTGTCTCCCAGGGCACCGAAGAACAGTCCGCCCAGCGGGCGGACCAGGAAGGCGACGCCGAAGGTTGCGAAGGTGGCCAAGAGCCCGGCCAGTGCACTGGTGCCGGGGAAGAAGAGCTGGGAGAGCACCACCGCGGAGAGACCGTACAGGGTGAAGTCGTAGAACTCGATGAACTGGCCGATGCTGCCGCCGGCGAGCACCCGCTTTTGCATGCCGCTGGCGGCCCTGCGCTCTCGTTGAAGCACTGCCTGGGGCTCTTGTGAATGGATCTCGGTCTTCATCGACGCTCCTGAGTGTGCGGTCCGCTCGACCCATTGGCTCAAGCGGCGGCTTTTGATGTTTACCCTTGGAACCATTGTGGTGATCGCCATCACATAGGTCTAACGGATTATTTCGGTTAGGTCCATCGAGTGAATCGATTGGAAATCGGTCAGGCGGAGGCCGCCTGATCGGAGCCAGACCCGTAGAGCCCGATGCAGACCTGCTCGAACGCGAGCGATTTTCGGGTCGGTTTGGCTCCGACGGGGCGGACCAGCGACATCTCGATCGGCGGCAGGTCCTCGATGATGTCCAGCGGAACCACGGAGCCGCCGGCATAGGTGAGTTCGTTGGTCAGCCGCTGGTTCAGCAACGAATATCCGTGGCCGCGGGCCACATAGGAGCGCACCGTCTCGTAGCCGGAGACCACATGGCGGATGGATGGACGGATTCCGAGCTGGCTGAACATGTCCAGGTAGTACTCGCGGGTGTGTTTGGCATCCAGCAGGATCAACGGCTCGTCGGCGAAGTCCCGCAGGCTGACAGGCGTGTTCGGGGTGGCGGCCCGCGGATGGTCGGCCGGGACCAGAACGTGCGGCGGGATCCGCTCCAGGACCCGCCGGTCGAACTCGGCGCCCACCCCCTGGTCGTACATCAGCGCCAACTCGCAGACCCCGTCGAGCAGCGCCTGGCGCAGCGACTCCTGGTCCCCCTCGTGGAAACTGACCTTCACGTTGGGGTGCGCCGACTCGAATTCCTGCAGGATTATGGGCGCCTTGAACGGGGCCAATGGCGAGTACATGCCCACCACCAGTTCCCCGGCGAGCGCTTCCCCCTCGTCGAGGACGGCTTGGTAGAGCAGGTCGGCCTCCTCCAGAAAGGCCTGGGATCCCAGCAACAGGCGCTTCCCCGACGGGGTCAGCCGCAGCCCCTTGCTGGAGAGCCGGGTGAACAGGGACGCGCCGAACTCCTCCTCGAGCCGGGCGATGGCCGAGGAAAGCGTGGACTGGGTGACATTCAGCTCGGCCGCCGCCGCTGTCATGTTCTCCAGCCGGGCCACCGCCCCGAAGTAGCGCAGCTGTACCAGGGTGAAGGATTTGCTCATGACTGCATTATGGTCCCACCGTGTCCCGGCTGGCCGTCCCCGCACGACCAGCGCGCAATGTTACCCACTGCCGACCCACGGCACCATGGTTATTCAAGAGACGTTAGAATCGTGGGGCCAAGCCCCCTCGACCTTCGAATGAGCCGATGAGCAAGCCACTGATCACAGCCCGACGCAAGCCGTCGTTCGGCGTCCCCTGGATTGCCCTCCTTCTGGGCCTCGGCACCCTCGTCTTCGCGGCAACCGGATTCAACGCCGTCACGGCCCGTCCGACGGCACCGGTCCAGATCGTCGTCCAGGGCGAACACCGGCTGAACATCTCGCAGGAGACCGTCGACGCCGTCGTCACCGAGCCGATCCTTGCGTGGAAACCGCTCAAGATCCTGGTCACGCACCGCCTGCTGAGCTACGACGAGCTGCAGGGACGCGTGGATCCGGGGGCCGACGTCATCATCAGCACCGCCATCGTCGACGACGCCCTGAACTCCGAGCGCAGGGAACGCTTCAACGGGGCCGGCATCCACCCCGCCGATGCGGACCGCGACCTGAACACCTCGAACCGGTTCGACATCCACAACGCCTACATGAACAACGTGGGCCTGGGGCATGGGCCGGCGGCGGTTGCGGCCGCGGCGCAGCGGGCGGCCGAGGTCCTGGATGGCGGCAGCATCCGCACACCCGAATTTTGGGTCGCCGGTACCGCGCTCGGCCTGCTGCTGACGGTGCTCGCCTTCAGTTTTTCGCTGCCCCGGCGCAGGCGCCGCGAAGCCCTCCATCGCCGGCTGGCGGCCGCACAGTTGCAACTGGCCGGGGTCGTGCTGGACCTCGAAGCCCTCGAGGTGACGTACCGGAGCACCGATCCGGACCAAAGGCCGCCCGCGTTCGGCGCCACGTGGAGACAGATCCGCGAATCGTCGCTGGCCATGGCGCGAAGCGAGGAAGCGGTGATCGATGCCGTGTACAACCCCAGGACGTCGCTGAAACCGCGCACCGCAGCGATGGTGGCCGCCTTCGAAATCAAGGCGCGGCGCCTGGTGGCCTCCGCGGATGCCTTGATGGGTGCCGGCTCGGTGCTCGGCGGCCTGGAGGGAAGCGAAAGGACCTTCGACAAGCTGGCGGCGCCCCTGGCGTTTGCCACGCGCGAGTTGCTGGCCCGGCTGGATGCGGCACCGGCGGGCGCGGTTGCGTCCAAACGCATCCGGCGCCTGGAAAAGGCCCTCACTGCCCTGCTGGGCACGGGGGCCAAGAACCATCGCTCGACGGCGGCCGTGGAGGCATGGAAGAAGGCCGAACAAGAACTCGAACGCAGCGCCACCTCGGTCAATCGGACGTTGCGCAGGCAACGCCGGGGCCGGGTCAAGGCGCGCCCACGCACCGGGGAAGACTACTCCTCGCTGCGGGTGGGACTGGGGCTTCCGGCCCATGGCTCGCAAAGGATCCTCCACATACTGGACAGCGCCAATGCCGCGGCCCGCGCGCTCCACGACCCGCTGCCCGGAACGGCAGACGGCCAGGAACCGCCCGCACCCCGCCACCGCTGGAAATTGCGCCTCCGGCGACCCGGCCGCCCGGCCGTATGTGTCACCGCGGGCATCGTCAGTGCGCTGGTGTCCCTCATTGCCGCGGCGCTGGTGACCGAGTCCGTCATGGACCGCCCCCGCTGGAACCTCACGGGCACCCAGACCTTGCGGTCCCTCACCCTTGACGGAGACACCCGGGGACTGACCGAGGCAGACATCCGCCGCTATCTGGATGACAAGTTCACCGAGGCACTCAATGTGACGGTGGCGGTGCGCGACGCCGGGGCGTATCTGAAAATGGCCGACACCCGGGTTCCCGAGGGCCGGCCCTCCGACCCGGACCTCGACCCCGTCGCCTTCGTTGACGCCCTGTGGCGCGTCAAGTCCGAGCTGCCCGAGCTCGTCGACGCGGCCACCGGCGAACTGCTGCCCGGGAAGGCCATCATCCCCGTGTGGGTCTTCGCCGATGACACCGCGACCAGCCCCATGCCGATCACCAGCGCCATCGGGAGCGGTGACATCAGCAGGCTCGGGGACAGCACGTGGGAATACGGCAGCTTCTACGCCTCCTCGTTCCGGGCCAGCACCGTGGCCACCGAAATCGAGCGGCTGTCCCGGGGACTGCAGGGCAACGGCTACATGAAACCGGACGTCAACGAGACCCTGCTCTTTTGGTTGCTGGCCTCCGCCTTTGCCCTGGCGCTGGTGACCCTCGCACAGCTGCTCATGTATGCCGGCAGCGTGTCAATGCGCCTGGGCAAGTTTGGCCGGAACGCCTCCAGGGTGCGGCGGATCCGGCGCCGGCTCGAAGCCCAGGCCCTGGGCCTGGATGACTCGCGACTCAACACCGTGGCACTGCTCGGTGCAGGTTCGGCCACCAACGGCGCCGAGGCCGGCCAACGCATCTTTGAGCGGGCCCTGGCCATGGCCTGGCGCATGGCCGACGAGCTCGGCACCCGCCCGCTGTCCCAACGACTCGGCGCCGACTACCTGCGGCAAATCGACGTCCTCGACGACCTGGTGGCCACGCTGGGCATCCGCGACGCGGATGCCGCGCGGCGCACCCACGCATTGTTGGAGGCCTCGCGCAAAGGCACCGGTGCAGCCATGGACCCGGCCGCACCCTGATCGCAGGTTTCCCCCGTCCCGACAGCGCCGTCCCTCGCCGAGGCACCCCGACCCGCGCCAAGAACGGAGCCACGGAAATGCTGGCCCTTCTCGCACGGGAGCGGCTACCGTGGGCTTCATCCGGGACAACGAGGTGCGTGACACCGATGGAGGATCGCCCATTTACGGCCCGGCCGCAACCGCCGCTGTACACCCACGTGCCGAAGGAAGTGCTGAGATGAATCTTGATCCGGAAACAACCGCACTGATCGCCATCCATTGCCAGGGCGACATCATCGGCGCCGAGGGCGCCTTCGCCGATTTCTTCCACCGGGAGGTCGTGAACCGCGACATCGTCGAAAAGCTCTGGGGCCTGCTCGATGGCGCCCGGTCGGCAGGGGCAACGGTGATCTACACCCAGATCGCCTATCGACCCGACTACAGCGACCTGAATGCCAATTCGCCGCTGCTGCAGCTCGCCCGGCAACGCGAATCCCTCAAACGGGGCGCCAAACACACCGATTTCATCGAACCGCTCACCCCGCAGGCCACCGACCTGGTGGTAACCAACCAGCGGGTCGGCGGATTCACCCCGGAGCTGGCGGGGATCCTTGCGGATCGCGGGATCCAGACGGCGCTCTTCGCCGGGGTCGCCACGAACATCTCGGTGGAAAGCTCCGCCCGGGCCGCTTCGGACCACGGCTACTCCGTGGCCATCGTGGAGGATGCCTGCTCCGCGGCCACCCGCGAGACCCACGCCGCAAGCATCGAGTCGTTGGGGCTGCTGGCGTCGATCACCACCTCCAGCGAGCTGACCTGGCAACGCTAGGCACCCCCTGCCCTGATACCCGCGCAGTTAGCCCGCGGGAACCAGCCCGGCCTCGGCCGGGCTGGAGATCGGGAAGTGGCATTCGGCCATGTGGGCACGCTCGGCCGGTCCAATGGCGGGCATCCCCAGCGAGATCGACCCGTCCGCGGCCGGACCCGCGGCGTCGGGTCGGCGCGAGGCGCAGATGTCTTCGGCCTTCCAGCAGCGGGTACGGAACCTGCAGCCGCTGGGCGGATCCAGCGGCGAGGGCAGTTCGCCGGCCAACACGATCCGCTTGGCCGGGCGCATTGCCGGGTCCAGCTTCGGCGATGCAGACATCAATGCGGCGGTGTACGGGTGCAGCGGCCGGTCAAAGACGTCCTCGGTCACTCCGGTTTCGATGATCCGTCCCAGGTACATCACCGCGACCCGGTCGGTCACGTGGCGGACCACCGAGAGGTCGTGGGAGATGAAGATGTAGCTGACCCCCAGCTGCTGCTGCAGCTCGTTGAGCAGGTTCAGCACCTGCGCCTGCACCGAGAGGTCCAGTGCGGAGACCGGCTCGTCGAGGATGAGCAGATCCGGGTCAAGGGCCAGGGCGCGGGCGATGCCGATGCGCTGGCGCTGGCCGCCGGAGAACTCCTGCGGCGTCTTGTACGCGTCGGTGCTGCGCAGCCCCACCAAATCCAGCAGCACGTTGAGCCGCTTGGAGCGGGCCGCGGAACCCCGGTACAGGTCCTTGTGCGTGGCGAAGGGCTCGGAGATGATCTGCCCGGCGCTCATGCGCGCGTTCAGCGAGGCAAAGGGGTCCTGGAAGACCATCTGCACCCGCCGGCGCCAGGCCAGCAGCTCCTTGCCCTTGAGCGCGAACGGGTCCTGCCCGTCAAAGCGCACGGTGCCGTCATCTGGCGTCTCGAGCATCATCAGCGTGCGGGCCAGCGTGGACTTTCCGCAGCCGGACTCCCCCACCAGGCCCAGGGTCTCCCCCTTGCCCACCGACAGGCTGATCCCGTCCAGCGCCTTGAGCTGGCGCGATCCGCCGCCGGCGGAGACGGTGAAGGATTTGCTCAGCTCCTGGACCTCGAGGACGTTTTGCCTGGGTGCCTGGGTCTCGTTGGTGCTCATCGGGTTTCCTCCTGCAGGGTCGACGGGGTTTCCGGCGAGGCGACGGAATCGGCGGCCGGAGTCGCGGTGGCACCGGCGCGCAGGGATTCGGAGAAGTGGCAGGCGGAGAACTGGTTCGCGCCGGTGGGGCGCAATTCGGGGCGCTCCTGGCGGCAGATCGCCGCCGCCATCGGGCAGCGGTCCTGGTAGACGCAGCCGGACGGGATCGACTTGAGCTCCGGCGGGCTGCCCGGGATCGAGGACAGGTCATCCCCGCGCCGGGCGTGCGTTGGCACCGACTCCAGCAGGCCCTTGGTGTACGGGTGGGTGGGGCTGGAAAACACCGTGGCCACCGGACCGCTTTCGACCACGTTGCCGGCGTACATGATGCACACGTCATCTGCCTCCTCGGCCACCACGGCCAGGTCGTGGGTGATCAGCACGACAGCCATGTCCTCCTCCTCGCGCAACCGGCGCAGCAGCGCCATGATCTGCGCCTGCACCGTGACATCCAGTGCGGTGGTGGGCTCGTCGGCGATCAGCAGCCGCGGGCCCAGCGCCACGGCCATGGCGATGAGGATGCGCTGGCGCATGCCGCCGGAGAACTGGTGGGGGTAGGCCGAAACCCGCACCTCGGGCTCCGGGATGCCGACCCGGCGCATCAGCTCGATGGCCTGGGCCCGGGCCTGCTTCTTGTTCATGCCGCGGTGGATCCTAAAGGCCTCGCCGAGCTGCGAACCCACGGTGTAGACGGGGTTCAGCGCCGTCAGCGCGTCCTGGAAGACGATGCCCAGGCCGGGACCGGCGACCTCGCGGCGCTGGCGCGGAGTCATCGCGTTCAGGTCCCTGCCCTCGAGCCGAACGGTTCCCCCTGCCACGGAGGCCACCGGGTCAAGCAGGCCGGCGATGGCCTTGGCCGTCATTGACTTGCCGCAGCCGGATTCGCCCAGCAGCGCCAGAGTCTGGCCCTGGTAGGCGGTGAAGGAAACGTTGCCCACCACGCGCACGGTGCCCGTGGGGGTGCGGATGTCCACGTCGAGGCCGGTCACGGCCAGGACGGCCTCGGCGGTGGCCGCCTCGCGGGTTTGGGGATCAAGTACTTCCATCATCACTTTGCCTCCTTGGCTGCGGTCTTCAGGGCCTTCTTGGCGGGACGTTCCAGGGTCAGGCGCCAGCGCTGGGCCGGGTCGGTGGCGATGCGCAGCCAGGCAGCCAACAGGTTCGCGGCGATCGCGGTGATGACGATGGCCAGGCCCGGAAGGATCGAGAGCCACCAGGCGGTCTGCAGGTATTGGCGGCCCTGGGCCACCATCAGCCCCCAGCTCACGTCCGGCGGCTGGATGCCGATGCCCAGGAAGGACAGCGAGGACTCGGCGAGCATGACGTAGCAGAATTCCAGCGTGGCCAGGGTCAGCAGCGTCGGGGTGACCACCGGGATCACGTGCATGGCGATGATGGAGTTGGGCCTGGTGCCGAAGGTGCGTGCGGCGTCCACGAAGGTGCGCGACTGCAGCTCGGCCGATTCGGCGCGAGCGGTGCGCATGTAGATCGGGATGCGGGTCACGGCCAGGATCAGCACGATGTTGGCCACCGACGGGCTGAAGACGTAAAGGACCACGACGGCCAGCAGCAGGGATGGGAAGGACATGATGATGTCGGCGATGCGCATCGAGATGTTCTCGCGCCGCCCGCGGTGGTATCCGGCCCAAACGCCCCAGAGGGAGCCGATGAGCAGGGCGACGAGGACCGCGGGGACCGCGACCATGAGGGTCGTGCGGGTGGCAACGACCAGACGGGCGAGCACCGAGCGGCCCAGGGAGTCGGAGCCCAGCACGTAGGCCCACCCGTTGGCGGGGTCGAAGGGCGCCTTGTTCATGAACATCAGGTTTTGCTTGGTGGCCAGTTCCCCCATGAGCGCGGGGCCGAAGATGGCCACCAGGACCACGAGGCCCAGGACCAGGGCCCCCACGGAGGCGAACTTGTCGCGCAGCAGCATCCGGAACATGCTCGGACCCCCGAGCCGTGCCTTCTGGGGCCGGGGCCCGCGGTCGCGCAGCTTGGGCGCGTTCAATGTCTGTGTCATGGTCTTTCCTAGGCGTTCGCGCCGGCGGCGGCAGGGACGGCGGGCCCACCGGGCGTGGTGGAGTCGGGTCCGGGGGCAATGGCCCGCGCCTTGCTCCGCGCCCTGGCCCCGGCGGTGGGACGGACCCGCGGGTCAAGCAGCGCGTAGCCCACATCGATCACGATGTTCAGCACGAAGATCGCCAGGGCCGTGAGCAGCACGCAGGCCTGGAGGACGGCGAAGTCGCGCTGCAGGATCGAGTCGATCATCAACTTGCCGATCCCCGGCCAGCCGAAGATCGTCTCGACGACCACCGCTCCGTTGATCAGCCCGACGGTGAGGTCGCCCGCAACCGTCAGGGCCGGGGCCGCGGCGTTGCGCAGGGCGTGGCCGGTGACCACGCGGTATTCGGTGGCGCCCTTGGAGCGGGCGAGCTTGATGTAGGGCTCGGAGAGGGAGGTGACCATGGCGCCGCGGATGACCTGGACCAGCGCCCCGAAGGGCCGCATCACCAGTGTTGCCACGGGCAGCACCCAGGCGGCGGCGCCCATGACGCCGGAGGTGGGCAGCCATCCCAGGTAGATCGCGAAGACCCAGATGCCCACGATGGCCAGCCAGAAGTCGGGAATCGAGGCCGCCGCCATGGAGACGAAGGAGGCGAAGCGGTCAAGCACCCCGTTGGGCTTCAGGGCCGCCGCGGAGCCCACGATGATCGCCAACACGATGGCGATCACCATGGTCATCGCGGCAAGTTGCAGCGTTGCCGGGAAGGCGCGCAGCGCCATGGCCGCTGCATCCTCCCCTGTACGCAGCGAGGTGCCGAAATCCAGTCGCAAGAGACCACCGAAGTAGTCGGCCATTTGGACCAGTACGGGCTGGTCCAGGCCGTTCTTGGCAATGAAGTCCGCGCGCATGGCGTCGGTGGCGTTCAGTGGCAGGTAGAGGCTTGCCGGGTTTCCGGTCATCCGGGCCAGGGCGAAGACACCCACCACCACGACCACCAGCGGCAGTGCGGAGGAGATAATCCGTTTACGCAAATAGGTGAGCATGATCTAAGTTGCTTTCCGTCGAATTCTTTATTGCCAATGCCTTGCGAAGGCCGGGAGACGGGCTACTGGCCCTTGGTGACCTCGGCCAGGCGCAGTTCGTCGCCCGAGGAGGAGTTCGGCTCGTAGTCCACGGTCGCGGCCACACCGAGCATGCCGGTCTGGTGGGCGATGTGGGCGAACTGCACCACGTTGTCGTTCTGGTAGGAGAAGACCTTCTCGAAGGCGCCCTGGCGGTCATCGCCCGTGGCTGCATCGGCGGTGGCAATGAGCTTGTCGAGCTCCGGGGTGCCGAAGGCCGACTGGGCGCCCTTGGTTGTCATGTACTGGTCGACGGTGAAGGCTGCGTCGCCGGCCTGGTTGCCGTGCTGGGTCATCAGCATGATGGCGCCCTCGTCGTCAGTGGGGAACGGGCGGACCTGGTAGGTCAGGTGCTGGCTGGTCTCGAGCATCTTCAGCTTCACGTTCAGCCCGGCCTGGGTCAGCTGCTCCTGGATGACCTGGCCCAGCTCCTCGATCTTGGGGAACTGTGCCGAGCGCACCACCAGGCTGATCTGGGCGGAGGTGTCAACGCCGGCTGCCTTGGCCTCTTCGACCAGGCTCTTGGCCTTTTCCGGGTCGTAGGGCCAGACCGGCAGGGACTCGCTGTGCCCCACGACGCCCTCGGGCACCAGCTGGGCGGCCGCCTTGTCGCGTCCGCCGTAGAGGGAAGCGACGATGGCTTCCTTGTCGATGGCGTAGTTTACGGCCTGGCGGACCTTGATGTCGGTGAAGGGTGCCTTGTCGGCGTGCATGCGCAGGGCCACGGTTTCGTTGTTGGGGTAGGCAACGCCCAGGTCCCCGATGTTGTCTTCCGGGCTCAGGCCGGTGGCGATGTCTGCCTCGCCGGAGGTGACCATGGCGGCGCGGACGCTGCCCTCGCTCCTCCACTGGTAGTTGGCCTTCGGGAAGGCGGGGGCCTCGCCCCAGTAGTCGGCGAAGGCCGAGGCGCTGATGCTCTGGCCGGCCTCCCACTTCTCGAGCCTGTAGGGTCCGGTGCCGATCGGTTCGCGCACCTTTTCGGTGGTGGAGGTCTCGGCGGGCACGACCTCCAGGAAGGAGAGACGCAGCGGCAGGATGGGGTCGGCCTTCGGCGAGGTGACCGTCAGGGTCGTGTCGTCAACGACCTTGACCTTCAGGTCGTCGTCGCCAAAGACGTAGCCCTCGACGTTGCAGCCGAGCTTGCCGTTGACGGCGCGGTCAATGGTTGCCGCGGCGTCCTCGGCGGTGAATTCCGATCCGTCGTGGAACTTCACTCCCTCGCGCAGCTTCAGCGTCCAGGTGGTGTCGTCCTTGCTGGTCCATTCGGTGGCGAGCTTGGGCTCGAGCTCCCCGGAGGTCGGATTGCGCTCAATCAGCGGCTCGGTGATGGTCGAGCGCACTACGACGCCGGTGCTGGTGAGGTTCGATTCGCAGGCCTCGAGCGTGGGCGGTTCCTGCTGCAGCACCACGCGCAGGGTGTCGCCGGCGGCAGGGGCACCGGCTGAGGAGGAACCGCCGGCCCCCGAGGAGTTTGCCACGGAGCAGCCGGAGAGGATCGTGGTGCCCAAAAGGGCTCCGGCGGCCACGGCCATGGAAAGTCGGCGGGTGCGGGTCACGGGGGTCGTTGCCTTGCTGGAAAAAAACATCGGTGTTTCCTCTGCGGTGAGCGAAGTGGACGAGTGCGAACGACCAATGCATCGGGATTTGCCGGTCGTGTTCCCATAGCCTTGAGGTCGGAACCGAGACGCGTCAAGGCCTTGCTTCCGCATGAACTCGCGGTTCCGGGACGGTTGGTCCCGATCGGCATTCGATGCGCATTGTGACATCCGCTACATCACGCGGCTGACGGGGAACCAATGCCCCAACGGTATTGATCCATGCATTCTGTGTGTTGGACGCGCATGCTTGCGCCTCCCTAGGATTCAGGTATGTCAGCAGATACCAGCGCCATCACGCGGCGCGACCCCAGCCCCATTACCGGGAACGCCATCTTGCGCGTTGGCCCGGTCAACCCCACGGTCGCCAAGGCACTCGTTGACGACTACGACGCACTGATGCTTCCCGAGCCCGGAGCCGGCCGAGTGGAATTCCTCGCCGAACACGGCGAGTCGATCCGCGTCGCAGTGTGCTCTGGAAAAATCGGCGTCGACACCGATCTCATGGAGCGCCTGCCAAGCCTCGAGGCCATAGTGAACTTCGGGGTCGGCTACGACGCCACCGATGTCGCCCAGGCCAATGAACGCAACATCCCGATCAGCAACACCCCCGACGTCCTGACCGACTGCGTCGCCGACACCGCCCTGGGCCTGTACCTTGACACCCTGCGCTCGCTGAGCGCCGCCGAGCGCTTCGTGCGCGCCGGCACCTGGGCCAGCGGCGCGAATTTCCCGCTTGCCACCCGCGCCAGCGGCAAGCGCGTGGGCATCCTGGGGCTGGGGCGCATCGGCGCGGCAATCGCCAAGCGGCTCGAAGCCTTCGGCTGCGAAATCCACTATCACAACCGCTCGGAAGTCAACGGCAGCGCATACACGTACCACCCCTCGGCCGCGGCCCTGGCCGAGGCCACCGACGTCTTGATCGTCGCGGCGGCCGGCGGCCCCGCCTCGGCCGGACTCGTCGACGCGACGGTGCTGGAGGCGATTGGCACGAATGGCTTCCTGATCAACATTGCCCGCGGCAGCGTCGTGGACGAGCGGGCCCTGGTTTCGGCCCTGCAGAACGGCGGCATCGCCGGCGCCGGTCTGGACGTGTTCGCCAACGAGCCGCACGTTCCCGGGGAGCTCTTTGCCCTGGACAACGTGGTCCTGCTGCCGCACCTGGGCAGCGGCACGCACGAGACGCGCGCCGACATGGCGGCGCTAACACTGGACAACCTGCGCAGCTACATCCACTCGGGAGAGTTAGTCACTCCCGTTTCATAGGCATCCCATTCCCACGTGTGGCCCACCCGGTGTTCCGGGTGGGCCACTGGCATTTTCTCCCTACGTGCGTGGAGGGGATCCGGAGTGAATGCGGTCCGAAATACTTCCCCGAAACCACTTGTGCCATAAGTTTTCAACTTATACGATAAGTTGTGTTCACCAGCACAGTCCCGCCATTCCCTCCCCAGGAGCACAGAGCCGCCATGAGCTACACCCCCGATGCCATTCGCCACGTCAAGCTGTCCACCGCACGGCTGCCCCTGGCCACCCCGATCTCCGACGCCAAGGTCTTCACCGGGCGCCAGAAGCCCATGACCGAGGTCGTCTTCCTCTTCGCCGAGATCAAGACCGAACAGGGCCACGAAGGCCTTGGCTTCTCCTACTCGAAGCGCGCCGGCGGACCGGCACAGTTCGCCCACGCCAAGGAAGTCGCCGAGACCATGATCGGCGAGGACCCCAACGACATTGCCAAGCTCTACACCAAGCTCCTGTGGGCCGGCGCCTCGGTGGGACGCTCGGGCGTCGCCACCCAGGCGCTCGCCGCCCTCGACATCGCCCTCTATGACCTGAAGTCCAAGCGCGCGGGCCTGCCGCTGGCCAAGTTCCTCGGGTCCCACCGCGACTCGGTGCGCACCTACAACACCTCCGGGGGCTTCCTCAACGCCTCCATCGCCGAGGTCAAGGACCGCGCCAGCCAGTCCATCGAGGAGGGCATCGGCGGCATCAAGATCAAGGTCGGCCTGCCGGATTCCTCCGAGGACCTGCGCCGCGTCGCCGCGGTGCGCGAGCATATCGGCCCGAACGTGCCGATGATGGTGGACGCCAACCAGCAGTGGGATCGCGCCACCGCGCTGCGCATGGGCCGCAAGCTCGAGGAGTTCGACCTGGTCTGGATCGAGGAGCCCCTCGATGCCTACGACGCCGAGGGCCATGCGGCGCTCGCCGCAGCCCTGGACACCCCGATTGCCACCGGCGAGATGCTGGCCTCCGTGGCCGAGCACGAACGCCTCATTGCCACCCGCGCCTGCGACATCATCCAGCCCGACGCCCCGCGCATCGGCGGCATCACCCAGTTCCTGCGCTTGTCCACGCTTGCGGACCAGGCGGGCCTGGACCTGGCACCGCACTTCGCCATGGAGATCCACCTGCACCTCGCCGCCGCTTACCCGCGCGAGCCCTGGGTGGAGCACTTCGACTGGCTGGACCCGCTGTTCAACGAACGCCTCGAGACCAAGGACGGGCGCATGCTGGTCCCCAACCGCCCGGGACTCGGCTTCACCTTCAGCGACCAGGCCCGCGCCTGGACGACCGATACCGTCGAGTTCGGCCGAGCCTAGTCGCCCCGCCGCGGCGCTCGTGAAAGCATTCGAAGTATGAAACCCAATCTGACGACCGGCCTGGTTGAGCACCTGCGCGGGCAGATCAGCTCCGGGGAAATCGCCCCGGGAGACAAGCTCCCCAGCGAGAATGCCCTGATCGCCGAGCATGCCGTCTCGCGCACCGTGGTGCGCGAGGCGCTGACCCGGCTGCAGGCCGAAGGACTGGTCCACACGCGCCGCGGTGCCGGCAGTTTTGCCCTGACTCCGCCACCACCGGAAACCGGTGCGCAGGCCCGGGTACCGCGGACCCTTGCCGAACGCCGGCATTTGCTCGAGTTCCGGATGGGCCTGGAATCAGAGGCGGCAGCCGCCGCCGCGGTCACGGCGAACGCCGGGACCCTGCCCGCCCTCGACGCGGCATTGGAAGCCTTCCGGAACGCCGGTACCAACGCCTCGCGCTCCATGAGCTGCGACTTCGAATTCCACTCCGCCGTGGCGGCCGGGAGCGGCAACCCATACTTCCTGGATGCGGTGCGCCACCTCGGCCCTGCCATGATCGCCATGCCGCGCCAGCGACTGGACTCCACGGATTCGGTGCTGGTCCCACGGCTGGAACAAGTCGCGGAGGAACACCTCACCATCCGCAACGCCATCGCCTCGGGCAACGCCATGGCCGCCGCCGCGGCCATGCGCGTGCACTTGGCAAACTCACTGCATCGACTCGAGATTGAGGCCGGGGTTGCCCCACCCACCCTCTGAGAGGATCAGCACCCGCCAAGACGCGCAGGCGGCAGCACCGTCAGACTTCCCCCCAGCATCAGGCACCATAACGTTCTCATCCGCGGAGACGGGACCACGGAGTCGACCGCGGCACGTTTGCCCGCCGTTCTGGAACCCGGGAGGCGAGGGAATGGTGATTCACCGATTCTGTTGGTATCAGCTGTCTAACTCCACAACCACTCTTGAAAGAATCAACTTAGATCCGTCGATGTCAGCCAGCTGACCATAGGCCGGGGTGCGGTGGGGACCGGCGAAACGAGGAGGACCTGTCCGCGTTCCAATGCGAGAATGAGTGGATGATCGCCGTGGTTGCAACATGAACGAGACCTACTCGTTGGTCAAGCCCGATGCCAAGGAATGGTCCGACCTTCCGTTGTGCCCTCCCGCACGGCGGCAAACGGTGGTTGCTTGGTTGATCGTGTTAGTGACTACGGTTGCCTCCTTCATCGCCGATCGGGGGTGGGAAGATCTTCCACCGGAATATTGGCAGGGCACTTACCAGGCCCTAGATATGTACGGTCTTTCTGCGACGTTTGTTGCCCTAATCGTTTCATTCACCGGCTGGCTTTTTGGTCGTTTGGCCGTCGCGATGGCACCCATCGTTTTGCTCTATGCGGCCATACCGTATTCCCTCGACACAAGCGAAAGCGCCACTTTTTGGTGGGCAGGCACGATAGCCGCGGCAACTTGGTGGCTTATCCAGGCGAGGTTCACTCTGCGGCAAATTCATGCAGTCCGCACTCTTGCGTCGGTATCAAACACGGGGACGACGATTGAGCTCGGGTCAGGTGCCATTGAGGCTTTGAGACGCTTCAAGCGGCGCAGCCTGTCTTGGGCAACAGGTTTGAGCGCGCTCGCCATCGTCGGCTGGCTGGCCGCAATGATGGCTATGCCTGCTGCGGTGGGACGCACCTATCAAGAACTGGAAGACCTGGCGTTGCCCGATTGCCTGGGAACGGCAGCTGCAACCGTGAGTATTCTGGCACTCGTCCAATGGCATCGCTGCGGCTGGAGATTTCTAGCCAGACGGCGCATAGGCACCGTGGTGTGGCATGTTCCGATAGTTGCCGGTCCGGTCCAAGGGCTGTGGGCCTCGCTTTCCGAAGACGCCGGGACGGTTCCCTTCAACCGTGCCAGTTCGGTGCCTTCGTGTTCTTGTATCGAAGAATCATTACGGGCAAACCCCGATGAAGCGGACCTTTACGGTGACATCGGTGTTCTGGCATCCGCCTACTGCCCGGTTCACGGGATCGACCGGATCAATTCACTTTCTGTCGAACAATTTCGTTCCGAGGCCACCAATACCTGGCTCTGGGATGAAGAGTCCCTGTTGCCCATGTCCACGCAGGCGGAATCAGACAGAACATTGCTCATTGGCTATGCAGGTAATGCCTTTACTGGGTTGCCTGCACGTTTCACCAATGGCATGGCGGAAATCTACCCCGGCGCGGACGACCTGGTCGAAGAACGCGAGTCACATACAAATGAATCAGAGTGGGAGCGACCGCTGCGCCCTCTGGGCGGAGTACTGGACCGGATCGATCTAGCACCCGCAGGACTAGGAGGGCATGCGGTCCGTTACCTGCACGGCCGTGCCTGGTTCGATACCACTGATGAAGCATAGGTGGAACCATGGGACCGGTGTGACGATCACAGCCTGGCAACCGCCACGAAGGACAAGCTCGGCCTCTCCATCCGGCATCAAGCCGAGAGAGCGGGCCGGTCAACGGCTCCAAACGGATGACGAGACCGACCCGCGGATCCAAGCAGGGATCTCTAGACCTGGTCGGCCTTCACGGCGAGCACCGGGTGCTCGGCCTGGAGCAGGATGCGCTGGGCGTGCGAGCCCATGATGAACTTGCCGACCTGGGAGCGCTGGCGCAGGCCGATCACGATCAACGAGACGTCGTGCTTCTCGGCCAGGTCAAGGATCTCCTCGGCCAGGTCGTCGCGGTGCACCGATTCCAGGATCCGGGCCTTGATGCCCGCATCCACCGTTGACTGCCTGATGCGCTCGATATCCTCCGGGCTGGCCACTGACTTGTCCACCAGCGCGCCTTCGCGCACGGAGTTCACGATCAGCAGTTCCTCGTTGCGAAGACCTGCCTCGCGGATGGCGGCGCGCACCGCCGCCTCGCCGACCTTGGTCGGAACGTATCCCACTAGGATGCTCATACCTTTTCCTTCACCTTGGTTTCGGACAAGAGGGCGTTTGCCTTCTTGCGCTTCTCGATCACTGTCTTGACCATGGGCCACACCGCGACGAAGACGAAGATCACCAGCAGGGTGCCGGAGATCGGGCGGCTGAAGAACCCGGTCGGATCGCCCTCGAGCACCAGCAACGAGCGGCGCAGCGAGGACTCGAGCAGGCTGCCGAGCACGAATGCCAGCACCAGCGGGCCGGGTTCGAAGCCGAACTTCTTCATCAGGTAGCCGACCGCCCCGAAGAGCACCACGAGCATGACGTCGAACATCGAGTTGCGGATCGTGTAGGCGCCCAGCATGGTGATCAGCGCGGTGATGGGCGCCAGGATCGCGGCGCGGATCCGCAGGATCCGCACGAACAGGCCCACCAGCGGGATCGACATGATCAGCAGCAGGATGTTGCCGATGTACATGGAGTTCACCACGCCCCAGAACAGCTCGGGCTGCTCGGTGATCAGCTGCGGGCCGGGGGTCAAGCCCTGGATCAGCAGCGCCCCGAAGATGATTGCCATGGTGGCGTTGGCCGGGATGCCCAGGGTGAGCAGCGGGATGAAGGAGCTGGTGGCCGCCGCGTTGTTCGCAGACTCCGGCCCGGCAACGCCCTCGATGGCGCCCTTGCCGAAGCGCGAGGGATCCTTTGCGCGCTTCTTCTCCACCGCATAGGCGGCCAGCGAGGCGATGGTCGCCCCGCCGCCGGGCAGGATGCCCAGGAAGAAGCCCAGCACCGAGCCGCGCCCGATGGCGCCCGAGGACTGCTTCAGGTCCTTGCGCGAGGGCCAGACGTTGGCCACGGCGACCGGGGCGGCCGCCGCGCGGTGGCGCTCCTCCAGGTTGTAGAGGATCTCGCCCACGCCGAACAGTCCCATGGCGATCGGCACGAAGTCGATGCCGTCGGCCAGCGACAGGTTCCCGAAGGTGAAGCGCTCGGCGCCGGTGAAGATGTCCCTGCCGACCGTGGCCAGGAACAGGCCCAGGGCCGCGGCGATCAGGGCCTTGATCTTGGAGCCGCCGGAGATGGTGGCCACCAGCAGGATGCCCAGCAGTGCCAGCGCGGTGTATTCGGGCGGACCGAAGTCCAGGGCGAACCCTGCAACCAGCGGAGCCAGGAAGGTCAGCCCGATGATGCCGATGGTGCCGCCGACGAAGGAGCCGATGGCGGCGATGCCCAGGGCGGTGCCCGCCCGTCCCTGCTTGGCCAGCACGTAGCCGTCAAAGACTGTGACCACGGAGCTTGCCTCGCCGGGAATGCGCAGCAGCACCGAGGTGATGGTGCCGCCGTACTGGGCGCCGTAGAAGATGCCCGCCAGCATGATGATCGCCGTGACCGGCTCCACCCCGTAGGTCAGGGGAAGCAGGATGGCGATGGTCGCCGCCGGGCCGAGGCCGGGCAGCACGCCGATCAGCATGCCGATGGCGACGCCGAGCAGGCAGTACAGAAGATTGGTTGGGTCCAGGACAACACCAAAGCCGTCCAACACCGGGCCGAAGAAATCCATGCCGTTTACCTTTAGGTCTGTGACTTAGAAAAGTCGGGGGATGGTGGTTCCGAGTGCGGCAATGAAGATCGCGTAGAACGCGGCAACAATCAGGATCGAGTACATGGTTGCCGAGCGCCAGCGCTCGCCCCCGAGCCACCTCATCCAGATGAAGCAGAGCAGCAGCGAGGGGATCTCGAAGCCCACCACCGGCATGAGCAGCACCATGCCGATCAACGTGGCAAAGCCGATGGCCGCATACCAGGAGTAGGAGGAGAACTTCTCCCCGTCCTTGCCGCCGGTGCGGCCGATGACGACCTGGACCACCGACAGCACGGCAACGACGAGGCTCACGATGAAGGGCCACATGCCCGGCCGCGGTTCGGCCGGCGTTCCCAATCCCAGCTTCAGCGACAGCAGCATTCCCGCCAGGCCGAGGCCCAGCGCCACCAGGGAGGAGAGCAGGTTGGCCACGGGCCCCGCGGGCTCGGGCGCCTCGGCTGCCCAGACCTCCGCGAGTTGCTCGGGCGTCAGGATCTCTTCCTCGTCCGGCGCCGGGGCTTCTTCGAGGTGCGGCGGCTTGTCTGCTCGCATGGCGTGCTTCCTTTGGATCTGGCGGGCGCCACCTCAGGTGGCTGCCGGGATGCGGAACGGGCGAGGGGCTACTTCGAGGCCAGGGAGATGTCGTACTCCTCGGTCAGCTTCTTGTACTTGGCGGCCAGCTCGTTCCACTCGGTCACCACTTCCTCGCCCGTGATTTCCTTCGGGGTCAGCAGGGTGGATTCGTTGAAGGACTTGTAGGTGTCCTTGGCGACCGCTGCCTTGACCGCGTCGGTGAGTGCGGTCTTGGTCTCGGCGCTCAGGCCCTTGGGAGCGGCGATCGCGCGGTACTGCGAGACCGGGACGTCGTAGCCGGCCTCGATGGCGGTCGGCACGTCCGGGAGGAATTCATTGCGTTCGGAGGAGAAGACCACCAGCGGAACCACGGTTCCGGCATCGATCTGCGGCTTGGCCTCGCCGAGCTGGATGGTGGAGACCTGGACCTGGTTGCCCATGACCGCGGTCAATGCCGGGGAGCCGGAGTCGAAGGGAACGGTCGTGCCCTCGATCTCGGCCTGCGCCAGCAGCAGCGCCTGGGCCAGCTGCGAACCGGTGCCCACGCCGGTGGTGCCGAAGGAGAGCTTCGAAGCCCCCTTCTTCAGGTCCTCGATCGACTTGACGCCCGATTCCTTGCTGGCAACCATCACGTAGTCGTCCTGGGACAGCCCGGCGATGACGTCCAGGTCCTCCAGCGAAACGGCCTCTGCCTCGGAGACGGCCAAGGGGGTGATGGTGATCAACGAGGCGTTGAGCAGGATCAGGTTTTGGCCGTCGGCCTTCATGGCCGCCACTTCCTCGGTGGCCAGGGCGCCGTTGGCGCCGGGCTTGTTGACGACCGGCATGGCAACGCCCAGCTTCTCCGCCATGCCTTCGGCGGCGGCTCGGGCGATCAGGTCGGTGGAACCGCCCGGGGCCTGGCCGACGGTCAGGGTCACCGGGCCGCTGGGGAAGGTCGCTCCCTCGGCGGCACCGCCGCCGACGTTTCCGCCGCAGGCGGCCAGCGAAAGAGCCGCGGTGGCCGCGGCCAGGGACAGCATTGCACGTCGTGTGAATTGCTTCTTCATTGCGAGATCTCCTGGGTTGTCGATGCGTGTTGCCTGGCGGGCCCCACCTGCGAGTGAGTCACAACACGTTGCCTACTTCTGGTTGAGCCTAGAAAATAGTTATGATGCTTGTCCAACCCCATCTATGCATGGAGTGATTCCCGAAAGGTATCAATTGTTCACCTTGGACCAAGCACGAAGTTTTGTCGCCGTCGCGGAGGAGCTGCATTTCGGGCGCGCCGCCGAACGGCTGAATATGACCCAACCCCCGCTGAGCCGGCAAATCCAGAAACTCGAACGAAGCGTCGGGGTTGAGCTGCTCGAACGCGACAACCGCAAGGTCAGCCTCACCGCGGCCGGGGAGGCGTTCCTCGTCGACGCGCGGCGCCTGGTGATTTCGGCCGAGCGCGCCCCGCTGAACGCGCGGCGGATTGCCTCGGGGCAGTTTGGCGAGTTGCGCATCGGGTTCACCGCCGCCTCGGGTTTCAGCCTGCTCGGTCCCCTGCTTTCGGAGATCTCCACGCAGCTGCCCAATGTGCACCTCGAGCTCTTCGAAATGGTGACGGGCGAACAGGTCAACGGGTTGGCCGACGGGGACATCGACCTGGGCCTGGCCCGGCCGCCGTTCGACGAAAAGGTGCTTGAATCTCAGCTGCTCTTCTCCGAGTCGCTCTGCATTGCGGTGCCCACCGGGCACCGGCTGGATCTGCTCCCGCGCGAGGTCGTTGTCGAAGACCTCGCGGGCGAGGCCTTAATCATGCACTCCCCCACGAAGGCCAGGTACTTCTATGACCTGGTGGTGCGGCAGATCGACATCGAGCACCAGAACGTGGTGCACACCGTCAGCCAGGTCCTGACCATGATCACGCTGGTCGCGGCAGGGCGCGGCATCGCCTTTGTGCCCGAAAGCGCCAAGCTGCTGGGCGTCGAGGGCGTGAGCTACCTGCGGCTGGAGGACATTGCGGAGGATGCGGTGGAACTGCATGCCATCTGGAACCGCGATGCCCGGAATCCCGCGATGACCAAACTGGCACAGATCGTGCGCGGCTCGATGCAGGCCTAGGGCCATGGCTTTCGCGGGGCGGGCGGGGGCCACGAATCCTGCGATACCCGACGGGTATCAAACAATACAAATATGGGCTTGGACATGCATCGATGGTGCTCCCTAGGCTGGGGTCAACGAACAACACCATCGCCCGCCACTGATCCACGCCATCGTGGAGGCGCCCCGACTTGAGGAGTATCCCCATGGCCACGTACACCCCCGCCGAACTTGCCGCCAAGCTCAAGGACGGACTGCTCTCCTTCCCGGTGACAGCCTTCGATGCGAACCTGGAAATCGACGAGGCCGGCTACCGCAGCCACCTCGACTGGCAGTCCAGCTTCGGCGTGGCGGGTCTCTTCGCCGCCGGCGGCACCGGCGAGGGCTTCACCCTCACCCCCGAGGAATCGGCCCGCGTGGTGCGCATGGCCGTCGAGGAAGCCGGCGACCGCGTTCCGGTGCTCGGCTCGGCCGGAGGCTCCACCAAGCAGGCCATCCTCAACGCCCGGGACTCCGAGGCCGCCGGCGCGCAGGGCGTGCTGCTGCTGCCGCCGTACCTGACCGAATGCGACCAGGAGGGCCTGTTCAACCACGCCTCGGCCGTCTGCTCCGCCACCTCCACCGGCGTCATCGTCTACAACCGCGCCAACGCCATCTACTCGGCCGACACCGTGGCACGCCTGGCCGACACCCACGAAAACTTCATCGGGTTCAAGGACGCCACCGGCGACATCGAGCACCTGACCCGGGTCTACACCAGGAACGGCGACCGCCTCTTCTACCTCGGCGGCCTGCCCACCGCCGAGACCTTCGCCCTGCCGCTGCTGCAGCTGGGCATGAGCACCTATTCCTCGGCCATGTACAACTTCGTTCCGGAGTTCGCCCTGGACTTCTACCAGGACGTCCGCAACCAGGACCACGCCGCCGTGACCGAAAAGCTCAAGCGCTTCGTGCTGCCATACCTGGACATCCGCGACCGCGTGGCAGGCTACGGCGTCTCCATCGTCAAGGGCGGCCTGAAGGCCATCGGCCGCGACGCCGGCCCGGTGCGCCCGCCGCTGCAGAACCTCACCGAGGCGGACCTGGCCGATTTGGGCGCACTGCTGAAGCAGGCGGGCCTGATGCCCGCCGCCGCGGCCGTCTAGCCGGGCCCCGCAGGACGCACCGACATCTTCACCGACACCCCAACTTCCGACGCAGGAGCAGCAATGTCCACGGATACCCAGCAACTGACCGGCCAGTCCATCCTGGCCGGAGCCCACACCGACGGAAACGGCGGCGAGGTGCGCGGCTTCAACCCCGCCACCAACCAGGGCCTCGACCCGGCCTACTCGCTGATCGACACCGACCAGCTGGCGCTGGCCACAATCGCGGCCGAGGACGCCTTCGAGTCCTTCCGTTCCCTTGACCCGGAAACCCACGCCTCCTTCCTCGAGGCGATCGCCGCGAACATCGAGGCCGTGGGCGAGGAGCTGGTGGCCCGCGCCATGGCGGAGACCGGGCTTCCGGAGGCGCGGCTGGTCGGCGAGCGCGGTCGCACCTGCAACCAGCTGCGGCTCTTCGCCCAGGTGGTGCGGGCGGGCGACCACCACGGGGTGCGGATCGACCCGGCACTGCCGGAGCGCACGCCGATGCCGCGGGTGGACATCCGCCAGCGCAAGATCCCGGTGGGTCCGGTGGCGGTGTTCGGTGCGTCCAACTTCCCCCTGGCCTTCTCCACCGCCGGCGGGGACACCGCCTCGGCACTGGCCGCCGGCTGCCCTGTGGTCTTCAAGGCACACAACGCCCACCCGGGCACCAGCGAGATCGTGGGCAGGGCCATCACCCAGGCCATCGCCGAAGCCAACCTGCACCCGGGAATCTTCTCGCTGGTCTACGGACCGGGCGCAAGCATCGGCCAGGCGCTGGTCTCCGACCCGCGCATCAAGGCCGTGGGCTTCACCGGTTCCCGCGGCGGCGGCACCGCGCTCATGGCCACCGCCGCAGCACGCCCGGAGCCGATCCCGGTCTACGCCGAGATGAGCTCCATCAACCCGGTCATCTTCTTCGCCGGGGCACTGGCCGAGGATGCCGCAGGACATGCCAGGGCCTACCTGGGTTCGGTCACCGGTTCCAGCGGCCAGCTCTGCACCGCACCGGGACTGGTCTTTGTCCCGGCAGGCGAAGAAGGCGACAAGTTCGCCGAGGCGCTGCGCACCGAGACGGCCAACGCCGCCGGACAGACCATGCTCACCGAAGGCATCTTCAACTCCTGGGTCCAGGGAGTCCACAACCTGGGAGCCCAGCCCGGCGTCGAGGTCCTGGGCCGCGGCAAGCCGGGGACAGGCGAAAACGCCCCGGCCCCGTCCATCTTCTCCACCGGGGTGGCGCAGCTGCTGGAGAACCCGGTGCTGCACGAGGAGATCTTCGGCGCGGCCTCCCTGGTCATCCGCTACGAGAACGCAGTCGACCTGGCCAGCGCCCTGTCCAAGCTGGAGGGCCAGCTCACCGCGACCCTGCAACTGAACGACGCCGACCACGAACTGGTCGCCGCGGTGCTGCCCATCCTGGAGCGCAAGGCAGGACGCATCCTGGTCAACGGCTGGCCCACCGGGGTCGAGGTCGGGCATGCCATGGTCCACGGCGGACCGTTCCCGGCAACCTCCGACACCCGCACCACCTCTGTCGGCACCCTGGCCATTGAGCGCTTCCTGCGCCCGGTCGCCTACCAGAACATCCCCGACTCGCTGCTGCCGGCCCCGCTGCGGCAGGGCAACCCGTGGAAGCTGACCCGCCGCATCGACGGCACCCTGAAGACCGCCGGAGAAAACGCATGAGCACCACGCAACCCACCATTGCAGCCATCGAGGTCGTCCCGGTCGCCGGGCACGACTCGATGCTGCTGAACCTCTCCGGCGCCCACGGCCCGTTCTTCACCCGCAACATCACCATCATCACCGACTCCGATGGCCGGACCGGCCTGGGCGAGGTGCCCGGCGGCGAGGCGATCCGCAGCACCATCGAGGAGGCCGGCGAACTGCTGATCGGCGCCCCGGTGGCCCGCTACCGCTCGCTGCTGCGCGAGGTCGCCACCAAGTTTGCCGACCGCGATGCGGGCGGCCGCGGTGCACAGACCTTCGATTTGCGCACCACGGTGCACGCGGTCACCGCCATCGAGTCGGCGCTGCTGGACCTTCACGGCCAGTTCCTCGGCGTTCCGGTCGCGGAGCTGCTGGGCGACGGGCAGCAGCGCGATGCGGTGCCGATGCTCGGCTACCTCTTCTATGTGGGCAACCCGGATGACACCGACCTGCCCTACCTGCGCGAGCCCAACGGCACCGATGACTGGGAGCGGGTCCGCCGCGAAGAGGCCATGACGCCTGCGGCCATCGTCAGGCTCGCCGAGGCCGCGCAAAAGCGCTACGGGTTCAAGGACTTCAAGCTCAAGGGCGGCGTGCAGGAAGGCGATGCGGAGGTCGACGCGGTCATCGCGCTGAAGCAGCGCTTCCCCGAGGCCCGCATCACCCTGGATCCCAACGGCGGCTGGCTGCTGCAGGATGCCATCCGCCTGGGCAAGCGCATGGCCGGAGTCGTTGCCTACGCCGAGGACCCGTGCGGCGCCGAGGGCAAGTTCTCCGGGCGCGAGGTGATGGCCGAGTTCCGGCGGGCCACCGGCCTGCAGACGGCCACCAACATGATCGCCACCGACTGGCGCGAAATGTCCCACGCGGTGCGCTCCAACGCCGTGGACATCCCGCTGGCCGATCCGCACTTCTGGACCATGGCGGGGTCCGTGCGCGTGGCCCAGCTCTGCAACGAGTTCGGGCTGACGTGGGGTTCGCACTCGAACAACCACTTCGACATCTCGCTTGCCATGTTCACCCAGGTCGGTGCCGCCGCCCCGGGTACGATCACCGCACTGGACACCCACTGGATCTGGCAGGACGGGCAGGGACTGACCGAGGAGCCGTTGCTGATCCGCGACGGCGAGATCAAGGTCCCCGCGCGTGCGGGCCTGGGCGTCACCCTGGACCGCACCCGGCTGGCCGAGGCGCACGAGCTCTACCTGGAACACGGGCTGGGCTCGCGCGACGACGCGGCATCCATGCAGTACCTGATTCCCGGATGGGAATTCAACGCGAAGTCCCCGGCGCTGGTCCGCTAGCGCCGATCTTGCAAAACGCCCCATAAAAAGCAGGGACGCGGGAAACGTTCGTCGGAACGTTCCCCGCGTCCCTGCCATGCTTAAGCGCGGGCGTGGATCGCGCCCGCTTTTTAGACGCCGTTTCAGGAGGCCATGTGCAGGGAGTGCTCCAGGGCTTCACGATCGTGCTGATCCTGATCTTCATCGGGCTGGCCACCGCGCGGTTCCTGCCGCGCAAGCGCGAATCCATCGCCACCGGGCTGACCCCGCTGATTTACTACATCACCAATCCCGCGCTGATGTTCACCCTGCTGGCCGACACCGACCTGCGCTCCGTGATCGGGGTGTTCACCCCGATAGCGCTCATCACCGCAGCGCTGACCGGCGGACTCTACGCGCTGTGCGCCAGGCTTTTCCTCAAGGTGCCGGCGACCCGGCTTCCCGGTGCCGCCATGTCCACCAGCTACGTCAACGCCGGAAACATCGGCGTCCCGCTGGCGCTCTACGCGGTGGGAAGCACCAACCCGGTGGTCTCGGTCCTCATCGCCCAGCTGCTGCTGATCGCCCCGGTCTACCTGTGCTTCTTCGCCCTGGCCGCCCGCGCCGCCGGAAACCGGCAGCACCAGACACCCTTGGGCAAGACCATCCTGCGCTCCATCGCCAACCCGGTCACCATCGCCACGTTCATCGGAGCGCTCTTCGCCGCCTTCAACCTGCACCTGCCCCGGGTCATCCACATCCCGCTGGACATGCTGGGCCAGGCCTCCATCCCGCTGCTGCTGATGGCCTTTGGCATGTCGCTCTACGGGCAGCGCCCGCTGGCGGAGAAGTCGCTGCGCGGCGAGGTCTTCCTGGCCACCTTCTTCAAGATGGCCTTCATGCCGCTGGTGGCGTGGGTCTTCGGCGCCTTCGTGTTCGGGCTGCAGGGCACCGCGCTGCTCGGGGTGGTGATCATGGCGGCTCTTCCCACGGCGCAGAACGTGCTGCTCTTTTCACAGCAGTTCAGGCTGGACACCACCGTGGTCCGCGAGGTGGTGCTCTGCAGCACCCTGCTGGCCCTGCCGGTGACGCTGGTGATCACGCTCCTGCTGGGCTGATCACGGGCGCTGCCCGCACGACGCGACGGCATCTACGCTCCCTGCTCCCCCACCTCCTCCGGCCACGCCCTGATCTGGCCGAGGATTAGCCGAGCCACCGGAAGTTGCGCATCCCCGGAACACCTGCGTTAAACAGGAGTGGTGGGGTCCGGCCCACGGCCGCACCCCACCACGTGTTTCCCGGATCGGCCGGGCTAGCCGATTTCGACCTTCATTTCCTCAAACATCTTCTGTGCCGCATCGTCGGTGCCCAGGCGCCCGAAGAACACCTCGAGGCCGTAGCGGTACAGGATGTCCTGCAGCCCGCTGAATCCGCGCGGCGGAATCGGCTCGGCCGCGGTGACCTCGTCCTCGATGTCGGCGATGAACTCGGCCGAGAGGGCGTCCGGGCCCTCCAGCTTGTCGACCACTGCCTTGCGGACCTCGAGGTTGGAGGGAAGTCCGCGGTCGGCCAGGTTGAGCAGGCCGGCCTCCGGCGAGTTCACCATGAAGTCGATGAACTTCTTGACCTCTTCGGGGTGCTTGGTGCCCTTGGTGGCGGACATGAACATCGATGACTTGAAGAAGGTCTGCGATCCGCCGGCTTCCCCGCTGCGGCCCGGCATGCGCAGGGGCACGAGGTCCTCGCCGGAGGCACCGGAAAGGGCTGCCAGCTGGTTGGTCCACCACATGCCCATGGCCGCCCCGTTGGTGCCGGTCAGCGACCTGTCGGGGCCCGGGCTCTGGTCCTCGGCGATGCCCGAGGCGCTCGGAATGGCCTCGGCCTCCATGAGCCCCTTGAGCATCTCGAAGTACGAGGCGGCATCCGCCGGCTCGAATCCGAGGGTGCCCTCGGCGGTGGTCAGCGACTTTCCGTCCTGGCGCAGCCAGAACTGGAACCCCGCGGGCTCGTTGGGTCCGGTGGCGCCGAACGCCTCGGTGCCCTTGGTGATCTTGGCCGAGATGTCGCTGTAGTCGTCCCAGGTCCAGGTCTTGTCATCCGGCAGCTCGACGCCGGCTTCCTTGAAGAGCGTCGGGTTGGCCATCATGGCCATCGCGTTGATGCCGGTGGTGATGCCGACGACGCCGTCCTCGGTGGTGCCGTTGGCGATCGCCGCCTCGTCGAACTTGGAAACGTCGATGTCGGAAAGGTCCAGCAGCGCTCCGCGGTCCGCGTATTCACGCAGGTACTTGTCGTCCATCTGGATGATGTCAGGCGCATCGTTGGAGGCGACCTGGGTGGCCAGCTTGTCCCAGTAGCCGCCCCAGTCGCCGTACTCGCCCTGGATCTTGATGCCCGGGTTCTTGGCTTCGAATGCCTCGATGATCTTCTGGGTGGCCGCGGACCGCGACTCCGAACCCCACCAGGAAAAGCGCAAGGTCACATCTCCGTTGGCGTCGGCGGCGCTTCCGCTGCCGCCGCATCCGGTCAATGCAAGCGCGGCAATGGAAGCCACCGCCGTAAATTTGGCCAGTCGAGCGAATCTCATCATCGAATCCTCAGTCTTGGGTGTGGAGCACGGTCATCCGCCGTTGGGAAAGCGGTTTCCAACACCGTATGTGTGATTGGAATCACCCGTCAAGTGGTCCGGCGAGCTTCATCTTGTCAATTGCGCATCCATTGATACCCAAAGGGCAATCAACGAACTCACAGGCAAAACGCGGTGCTTTCGCGCAGGACCGGCTCCCCCTCAACCACCTGGATGGCCTCCTCGCCCTCCTCGCCCAGGAGCATCCTGGCCGCCTGCTCCCCCATCGCATCCAGCGGCAGGCGCACGGTGGTGACCGAGGGAACCATGTCCTCCAGCGTGGCAATGTCATCAAACCCGGCCACCGCCACATCCTGCGGCACGCGCAGGCCGGCGCGCCGCACGGCGGTCAGGGCACCCAGGGCCATCACGTCGTTGGCGGCCAGGACGCAGACCTGCCCCCGGGCCACCTCGCCCTTCGCGGACTCGAGGTATTCGGTCATGGCCTCCAGCCCGCCGTCGCGCGTGAAGATGCCCGGCAGCACGGCGAGCGGCTCAAGGCCGGCCTCCGCCAGGCCCTCCAAGATGCCGGCATGCCGGTCCCCCACCGTCACCAGGTTCATGTCCCCGGACAGGATGACGAAACGCCGGTGCCCCAGTGCCACCAGCTGGCGCACCAGCTCGGCGGCGGACCCGCGGTTGTCCACGCGCAGGCCCAGCGTTCCGGGCAGCGGCTGGCCGATCATGACCACCCTGCCGCCGTTCTTCCGGTACGTCTCCACCGCCGCGGCAAGGTGCTCGTCGCCGTCAACGGTGCGCGACCCGGCCAGCACGATGCCCTCCGTGCGGTAGGACATGAAGGCGCGCACGGCCTCCATTTCGGTCTCGCCGTCCCTGTCGGTGCTCGAGAGCATGACGCGCAGCCCCGAGCCCTTCAGCCCGTGCTGGACCCCGTGGGCGATGGAGGAGAAATACGGGTCGGCGATGTCATGCACGATCAGCCCGACCAGCCCCGCCGAGGAACGGGCCAGCGCCTGCGCCTGGGCATTGGGGAAGTAGCCCAGTCGCTCGGCGGCGCCGCGGACCTTCTCCGCGATTGCCTCAGCCGGACTCCGCGAGGAGCCGTTGAGCACCCGGGACGCGGTCGCCGGAGAGACCCCTGCCTCCCGGGCCACATCTGCCAGCCGTACGACCATCTGGAAAACCACCTTTCATCGATTCCGGCGCCACGCCGAAACCCTCAAGCCATTGTGACAGTTGACACGTCGATCCAAACGAATATATCTTGGAAAGCGCATTCCCACTTACTTTCCCGAGATTTACCGACCCGATTCCAGGAGTCAGAAGACCATGCCGGAAACACAAGTACTTCGCATCGCCATGAACGGTATCACCGGTCGCATGGGATACCGCCAGCACCTCCTGCGCTCGATCCTTCCCATCCGCGACCAGGGCGGCATCACCCTGGCCGACGGGCGCAAGGTCACCGTCCAGCCCATCCTGGTCGGCCGCAACGAGGACAAGATCCGGGAACTCGCCCGCATCCACAAGATCGAGCACTGGACCACCGACCTCGACGAGGTCATCAACGACCCCACCGTCGACATCGTGTTCGACGCATCCATGACCTCCCTGCGCGCCGAAACGCTGACCAAGGCCATCAACGCAGGCAAGCACATCTTCACCGAGAAGCCCACCGCCGAAACCCTCGACGAGGCCATCGAGCTGGCCAGGATCGCCAAGGCCAAGGGCATCACCGCCGGCGTGGTGCACGACAAGCTCTACCTCCCGGGACTGGTCAAGCTGCGCCGCCTGGTCGAGGAGGGATTCTTCGGAAGGATCCTCTCGCTGCGCGGGGAATTCGGCTACTGGGTCTTCGAGGGCGACATCCAGTCCGCCCAGCGCCCCAGCTGGAACTACCGCCTGGCCGACGGCGGCTCGATGACCACCGACATGTACTGCCACTGGAACTACGTGCTCGAGGGCATCATCGGCAAGGTCAAGTCGGTCACCTCGAAGACAGCCACCCACATCCCCTCCCGCTGGGACGAGCGCAACGAGGAATACACCGCCACCGCGGACGACGCCGCCTACGGCATCTTCGAACTCGAAACCCCTGCCGGCGATCCGGTCGTTGCCCAGATCAACTCCTCCTGGGCGGTGCGCGTGTACCGCGACGAGCTCGTCGAATTCCAGATCGACGGCACCCACGGCTCCGCCGTCGCGGGCCTGAACAAGTGCGTCGCCCAGCAGCGCGCCCACACCCCCAAGCCCGTGTGGAACCCGGACCTTCCGGTCACCGAGTCCTTCCGCGACCAGTGGCTCGAGGTCCCGGCCAACGACGAACTCGACAACGGCTTCAAGCGCCAGTGGGAGGAATTCCTGGGCGACGTGGTCAACGGCCGCGAACACCGCTTCGGCCTGCTTTCGGCCGCGCGCGGCGTCCAGCTGGCAGAGCTCGGCCTGCAGTCTGCCGCCGAACGCCGCACCATCGACATCCCGGAGGTCGTGCTGTGAGCCTGGCAACCAGCACCACCCTGCTGCTGCCGGGAACCGACGGCACGCTGCGCGAACACACCATGAACGCACCCGGGGCCTGGACCCGGCCGACGGCGCCGATCACCTCGCGCAACGTCTACGCGGCGGCCCACGTGGTCCCGCAGATGGCGGCCGAGAACACCCCGGGATCGCCGGCGACGCTGGACTGGGAGGCAACCCTGGGCTACCGCCACGAGCTCTGGTCCTGGGGACTGGGTGTCGCCGACGCCATGGACACCGCCCAGCGCGGCATGGGCCTGGACTGGGCGGCCACCCAGGAACTGATCGCGCGCTCCTGCGCGGAGGCGACCTCCGTGGTACACGCCGCACCCGCCGCCTTGCGCGGCAAGAGCGTGCGGGACCTGATCTCCTGCGGCGTGGGCACCGACCAGCTGCAGCCCGATTCCCTGCAGCCAGGCATTGCGGGACTGGACGCCGTCAAGGCCGCCTACCTCGAACAGCTCGAGGTCGTCGAGGCCGCCGGCGCCAAGACCATCATCATGTGCTCCCGCGACCTGGCCCGGGTGGCCCGCAACGCCGAGGACTACCTGGGCATCTACACCGAGCTGCTCGAGCAGTCCTCCCGGCCGGTCATCCTGCACTGGCTGGGCACTATGTTCGATCCGGCGCTGGAAGGCTACTGGGGTTCCACCGACGTCGCGGTGGCCACCGCGACCTTCCTGGAACTCATTGCCTCCAACCCGTCCAAGGTCGACGGGGTCAAGGTGTCCCTGCTCGATGCCGGGCACGAAACCCAATTGCGCGCGGCCCTCCCGGCCGGAGTGCGCCTCTACACGGGCGACGACTTCAACTACCCGGAGCTGATCCGCGGCGACGGCCAGCGGCATTCAGATGCCCTGCTGGGGATCTTTGCCGCCATCTACCCCGCGGCCTCCACCGCGCTGCAGGCCTTTGATGCCGGGGACGCGGAGCGCGGATACCAGATCCTTGCCTCCACCCAGAAGCTGGGCCGGCACATCTTCAGTACCCCGACCTTCTACTACAAGACGGGCATCGCGTTCCTGGCCTGGCTCAACGGCCACCAGTCCGGCTTCCAGCTGGTCGGCGGCCTGCACTCCGGGCGCTCGCTCCCGCACCTGGCCAAGACCTTTGCCCTGGCGGACGAGGCCGGGCTGCTGCGCGACCCGGACCTGGCCGCACGCCGCATGGGCGCGCTGCTCACCACCGGAGGATTCAATTGAGCTTCGAACTATCCCTGAACACCGGCACCACCCCAAATCTGACCCTCGAGGAGGCAATCCGCCACACCGCCGAGGCGGGCCTGAGCCATATCGGGCTCTGGCGGCACCTGCTGGTGGACGGCGCGGAGGCAGCAGCCAAGGCGGTTTCCGCCGCGGGACTCAGCGTCTCCTCGCTGTGCCGCGGCGGATTCCTCACTGCCTCCGACGCCGCCGGCCAGGCCGCGGCCCTGACGGAAAACCGCCGGGCCATCGAAGAGGCCGCGGCCCTGGGCACCGGCGAATTGATCATGGTCGTCGGCGGGCTCCCGGCAGCGGCCCACGTCCTGGGCGGTGCCGGCGATCGGGGCGACAAGGACGTCACCGCGGCCCGCGGCAGGGTCGCTGACCGGCTGGCCGAGCTGGTCCCCTACGCCGCCGAGCACCGGGTCCGCCTGGTGCTCGAGGCCCTGCACCCGATGTACGCGGCAGACCGGGCCGTGCTCTCCACGCTGGACCAGGCGCTTGACCTGGCCGCCCCGCACCCTGCCTCCGCTGTGGGCGTCGTCGTTGACACGTTCCACGTCTGGTGGGATCCGTCCCTGTCCCGGGCCATTGCCCGCGCCGGGACCGAGGGCAGGTTGGCCGGCTACCAGGTGTGTGACTTCAACCTGCCCATTGCCAACGATGCCCTGAAATCCCGTGGCATGATGGGCGATGGCTACGTCGATTTTGCCTCCATTTCCCGCGCGGTTGCCGAGGCCGGATACACCGGGCCGGTCGAGGTGGAGATCTTCAATGAGGACATCAACAACCAGGACGCCGCGATCACCCTTCAAACGATGAAGGAACGCTACGCGCAGCTGGTCCTGCCGTCCCTGCAAGGGGCCGGCTCGCTGGTGTAGCACCCCCTGGCGGGCACCGGCCACCACCGGCCGGTGCCCGCCGCATTGCCGAGCGTCGCGGCCCTGTTCCGCGACAGAACTGAAGGAGCGAGCATGAGCACCCCACCCGCACGAATCTGCCTGGTCGGCATTCGCGGCTTCGGCCTGCGCCACCTGGAGAACATCCGCGCGCTGGAGGCCGGTGGTCACGCGGTGCTGACCAGCGCGGTGGACCGAAGCCACCGGGCAGGTGAGCAGCCGCTGGGCACGGACGTGGCCATGTACAGCTCGCTGGCCCAGGCCGCGGAGGCCGGTGAGCCCATCGACATCGTGGTGCTTTCAACCCCCATCGACACCCACTTCGAGCAGGGAATGATCGCCGTGTCCATGGGTGCGGACCTGTTGCTGGAAAAGCCGCCGACGGCCACCCTGGCCCAATTCGAAGAGCTCCTGCAGGCCTCGAAGGATGCCGGGACCCGCATCCAGGTCGGCTTCCAGTCGCTGGGTTCCCATGCACTCCCGGCCATCGCCGAGCTGCTGGACTCCGGCACCATTGGCGAGTTGCGCGCCGTGGGCGCGACGGGCATGTGGCAGCGCGATGCAGCCTACTATTCCCGTTCCCCCTGGGCCGGCAAGCGGGTTCTTGACGGGGTCCAGGTGGTCGACGGGGTCATCACCAATCCCCTGGCCCACGCCGTCATGACCGCCCTGCACATCGCCGGGGCGCAGGAAACCGGCGACATTGCCGAACTGCACACCGAGCTGTTCCATGCCAACGGCATCGAGGCCGACGACACCTCCACGCTCAGCGTGACGACGGCGGTCGGGACACCGATCACCGCCGTGCTGGCGACCACGGCCGCCGAACAAAAAGACCCGTTCATCACGATCTCCGGGACCAACGGGCAGGCGATCTTCCACTACACCCGCGACGAACTGGCCATCACCCCGCAGGACGGCGAGAGAACCGTGCAGATGTTCGGGCGCACCGATCTGCTGCGGAACCTGATCGAGTCCCGCGGCCCCGAAGCCGCCGCGTTGCTGAGCCCCTTGGAGCGCACCGGTTCCTTCATGCGGGTGCTCGAGGCCGTGCGCACCGCGGAAGATCCCGCACCCATCGCCGCCGAGCACCTGCGCATCGTGGGCGAGGGCCCCGCGCAGCACGTGGTGGTTCCGGGAATCGAGGAGCTGGCCAAGCGGGCCATGAAGTCCCCCGCCACGTTCTCCTCCCTCGGTGCACCCTGGGCCGCCCCGGCACCGACCGGGGAACCGCTGCGCGTGGCAGGCCGCGAAGTGGCGGGCGTGCGCCTGGGCACCGAGCTGTCCCCCACCAACTCCCCTCGCCCCTTCCTTCACCCGGTGCGCACCCTGGCCAACACGGTGCTCACCGACCAGCAGCCGCTCGACCACACCTGGCACCTCGGGGTTGGCGTGGCCATCCAGGACGTCGACGGCGTGAATTTCTGGGGCGGCCGCACCTACACCCGCGAAGCGGGCCGCTACGTCTGGCGCAAGGACCACGGTCGCATCGAGCTGCTCTCCTCCACCGGGGACGAGACGCGGCGCGAGGACACCCTGGCCTGGATCGGGCCGGACGGAAGCACCATCCTGGATGAGGAACGCACCATCACCGCAACCGCGGGTACGAACGGAAGCTGGGAGCTGGGCTACGACTTCACCCTCACGCCCCACGGTGCCGCGGCGGTGAACCTGGGCAGCCCAGGCTCCAACGGCCGCCTGGCAGGGGGTTACGGCGGATTCTTCTGGCGCCTGCCCGTCGTCGCGAACGCGGAGATCTTCACCGCAGAGGCAAGCGGCGAGGACGCGGTCCACGGAAGCGTTTCCCCCTGGCTCGCGTTAACCGCCGACTTCGGCGGATCCGAGGCAACGATTATCTTCCACGCCACCGACGAGGACCCGTGGTTCGTGCGCTGCGCAGGATACCCGGGCATCGGGCGCTCGCTGGCCTGGGAACAGCCGCTGGCCACCACCCGCGAGCACCCCGTGTCCCGCTCGGTGCGGGTTATCCTCGCCGACGGCCGCCTCGGGGCCGAGCAAGTCGTTGGCCTGCTGGCCGAGGCAGGGATCCCCGCATGAGCACTGCGGCGGCATTCGCCGATCCCGAGCTCGCGGAAAAGCACCGCCGGGTGCACTCGATCCTCGAAGCGCGCGGCGCCGACGCCCTGGTGCTGGACTCCCCCGCCGCGCTGGGCTGGTTCCTGGCCGGGACGCGCAGCCATGTCTCGCTCGCCGGAGCCCCCGTGGCCCAGGTCCTGGTTCACCGGCACGGGGCGGCCCTGGTCGTGTTCGAGAACGAGGCCGATCGCCTGGTGGCCGAGGAGGTCCCGCCGGGGCTGGAGATCCTGTCCGTGCCCTGGCACGCGTCGCTGTCCGAGTACGGCGCACGCGCAGCGAAGGAACACGGCTTCGTCCAGGTCTTGGCCGAGGATGCTGTCGCACTGGAGCTGCGCGCTGCACGCGCGGCACTGCTGGACGTGGAACAGGAACGCTATCGGCGATTGTCCGCGGACACCGCTCGGGCATTGACCGACGTGCTCCTGACGGCAACCCCACACGACTCCGAGCGCGAGATCGCGGCACGCCTCGCCGCGCGGATCGTGGGCGATGGCAGCGACCCGCTTGTGGTCTTGGTCGCCGGCGAGCAGCGCCTGGGCTTCAGGCATCCCTTGCCGACCGGTTCCCCGGTGGGCAATCGGATGATGGCGGTGCTGTGCGCCCGACGCGCGGGATTGATAGCAAACGTGACCCGCTGGGTCTCCTTCACCCCGAGCACCGCCAGACAGCGTGGCGACGAGGAGGCGATCCTTGCCGTCGAGGCGGACATTCTCGCCGCCACCCGACCCGGCATCAGTCTGGAGTCATTGCTGGCTGTCATCCAACAGGCATATCCGCGCCACGGCTTCGCCGCTGACGAATGGACACGCCACCACCAGGGAGGACCCACCGGATACGCGGGACGCGACCCGCGCCTGGTGCCGGGAGTTGAGGACGTGATCGTCGCCGGGCAGGCCTTTGCCTGGAATCCCTCGGCACCTGGCGTGAAGGTCGAGGACACCATGCTGCTGGTCGAAAACGGTCTCGAGGTGCTCAGCATCGACGAGCGCTGGCCGACCGTGAACGTTGCCGGACGCCCGCGGCCTGCTGTCCTGGTGCATTAACAAGGAACCACGGCTGAATGCTGTTGCGCCCTTGCCCGGGGGTGCAACAGCTCGGGTCCGCTAACCGGCAGCAGCGGTGAAGAAAGTCCATGGGAATGCGGACGGTTCTGCCTCGGCAGTCAACATGATCCCCTTCGAGAGCCTGTCATTTTTCGACCCGCAGACGGCCTGCCTTGCGAAATACCAGTACCCCTGGACGAGCGCTGCCTTGCACGAAAGATACTTTGTGTTGAATGTGTACACAAGTGCTATTGTGGTTACATGAACTCGATCACCTCATCCGTCACGATTCGAGAACTTCGCGATGGACTCGCCGATGCCGTAGGCCGTGCCAGCTATGGACGTGAACGTGTGCAGATCACCAAGAATGGCAAGCCGGCGGCTGTGCTCATTGGACCCGAGGATTTTGAGCTGCTGGAGCAACTGGAAATGCTTCGTGACGTCGCCGAATACCGAGCAGCCAAGTCGGCTGACGACGGCGGGCGCATCAGCTTGAACGAACTGCGTGCTGAGCTGGACGCGTGAGTTCTTACCGCGTTGTATTTACCACCGCGGCAGCCAAGGAACTCAGAAAGCTTGACCCTGGTATCCGAAGGCGCATCCTGTCTGGCATTGCCGATCTTGAGCGGGAACCCCGCCCCGCAGGATGCAAGAAACTGGCCGGCGAAACCAATGCTTGGCGGATTCGCGTTGGAGACTACCGGGTACTCTACGACGTTGTTGACGATATTCTGATCGTCACTGTGGTCCGAGTGGCACACCGCCGCGAGGTTTACAAATAGCCACCCGCCACGTGTGATGAACACTTGGATGCCCTCGGTTTCAGCAGTTCTCAACGCACTTAATCGGATAAACCGCCCCCATCAGGGCCGGTAGCTTGCCGAATCCTGAGGACCTCAGTCTTGGTGCCTTCCAAGTCGGAGTCGACACTCCCGCAGAGCTCCGCCATACGGGACCGGTTCAGTTCATTGGACAAACGTTCCGGTCAGCGCTGAACCGCTTGGCATGAATTTTCGCTACCGGTAGACCCCGCTCCCTTGCAGACCGGCACCTCCGCCCCGGACACGGAAAGGCACGTGGCCACCGCCCGCTGGGGGCGGCAGCCACGTGCCTACCTGTCGTTCCCGGTTCTCAGGCTCCGTGCACCGGTTCGGGCTGGTTGACCAGTTCGGTGCGCCAGCTGCGCTTGGGCTCCCAGCCTAGGACTGTGCGGGCACGCTCGATGCTGAACGCCGGGGAGGTTCCCGACAACACCGCGGCCTTCTCCTCGCTGCCCCGAACATAGCGCGGCACCAGCTCGCTCAACGGGCGCGTGGCCAGCGCGTCCGCGGCGCCGACGAAGAAGGTCGAGCCGTTCTCGATCTTGTCCATCTTCCCCAGCAGCAGCAACAGGAAGTCTGTGACATCCCGCGCATCGACGTAGTTGAACAGCGACGGTGCAGCGAGGTCCGGATCCTGAAGCCGTTCGGTGACGGTGTGGCCCTGCTGGGTGGGAGCGCCCTCCCATTCCTCGGGGGCAATCACGTAGCAGGGGCGGAAGGAGGCGAACCGTGCCTCGTTGCCGCGGGCCGCGGCAAACATCGCGGCGACCTGTTCGGCCACCAGCTTGGAGAGCCCGTAGGCGTTCCACGGCAGGGTCGGGGTGTCCTCGTCCAGCGGGAAGCGTTCGGGCAGCCAGCCGGCGGGCGCCCCGTAGCCAATGACGGTGGGGCTGGAGGCCAGCACGATCCTGGTGCACCCCGCCTCCAGCGCGGCGGATGCTACGTTGTGGGCGATGGTCGCGTTGGTCTTCAGGATCACCGCCTCCGGGGCACTGAACGGCACGGCGATCGCGGCCAGCGAGATGACGGCATCCGGGCGGACCGAGGCGAAGGCCTCGAGGGTCTGCTCGGTGTCCATCAGGTCGACCGAGAGGTAGTTTGCCCCGGGCTCCGGGGCCTCGGGCAGGCGTTGGTCTACGGAGGTGACGGCGTGGCCGGCTGCAAGCAGCCCTTGGACAACGCTGCGTCCGAGTCGTCCCGAGCCGCCGGTGACCAGAATGTGTTCGGTATTTCCCATGTCCGTCAGCCTACCGCCCGGCCGGAACCGCGTGCGCGACGTCCGCCGTGCCCAGCTCCAGCCCGAGGTCCGCTACCTGGATGGGTAATCCGAGGCGCAGGGACTCGTTGCCGGCGATGCCCACGGCGATGGCAGCGACCCCGTCACCCAGGCCCGCGGGACGGGCGTACTCGTCCTGGACGGCACCGCGGAAGATGTCGGCGAGCAGGAGCTTGTCCCCGCCGCCGTGGCTTCCCTCGCCGTTGACGATTTCCAGCTCCTGGGCTGCCTCCCAGTGCCGCTGCAGCACCAGCTGCTCCCCGCGGCGGCGCACCAGCGAGTCCTGGCCGTCCACCGAGACCGAGGGGTCAACCGGGGATCCTCCTACAGCCGGGAGCACCGCGGCGCGCTCGACAACGTCCAGCTCGAGCCGCCCCTCGGTGCCGTTGATGCAGACCCGGTAGCCCTCCCAGGGGCTGTGGGCGTTGAGCGAATAGGACAGCAGCGCCCCGCGGGCATAGGTCACCGTGAGTGCCAGGTTGTCCTCGATGTCGATCTCGCCGCTGAAAACGTCCTGGTCGCGCCGGTATCCGTCGAGGTGCTCGTTGTCCAGGTAGAGGCCCTTCAGTCGTGGGTCGCTGCGCAGGTCAAGGGCGAATGGGTCGGCCTCCGAGCCGTCGAAGGTCCCCCGCCAGTGCTCGCGGTGCTGCCCGCGCGCCTCGGCGTTCCCCGGTCCGTAGAAGGCCAGGGAGCCTGCAGCGTAGACGCGCTCGGGCGCATCGTCCAGCCACCAGTTGACCAGGTCGAAGTGGTGGCTGGACTTGTGGATGAGCAGGCCGCCGGAGTTCGCCTTCTGCCGGTGCCAGCGCCGGAAGTAGTCGGCCCCGTGGACGGTATCCAGCATCCAGGTGAAGTCCACCGAGGTGACCGTCCCGATCCGTCCCTCCAACAGCGCCTTCTTCAGCGCGGTGTTCCGCGGCGAGTAGCGGTAGTTGAACGTCACGATCACGCTGCGCCCGGTTTCCCGGACGGTATCGGTGATGCGGCGGGCATCCTCGGCATTGATCGTCAGCGGTTTTTCCACCACGACGTCGGCGCCCGCCTCGAGCGCGGTGCAGATGACCTGGGCGTGGGTGAAGTCGGGGCTGGTCACGATCAGCCGGTCGATGCTTTTCTCCCGGATGAACTCCGCCAGTTCCTCCGGGGCAAAGCCCTCGACCTTTTCGCCGTAGCTTTGCTCGATGAGGTCCTCGAAGTATTCCAGGCGCCCGGGATTGGTGTCGCACAGGCCGACGAGTTCGGCCACGTCGGCGTGCTCGCCCAGGATCGCGTGGATGTACATCTCGCACCGGTTGCCGGTGCCGACGATTCCGTAGCGGCTTCGTGCCTGGCTGGTGTCCTCGAATTGCACGTGCTGGCCTTTCCTCAGTGATTCGCTCGGTGGTTCAGGGATGCTGGTGGTTATTTCATGCCCGTGGTGGCGATGCCCTTGACCAGGAACTTCTGGCCCAGGACGAAGGCGATGAACACCGGCAGCAGGGTCACGATCGACATCGCGAAGAGCGCTCCCCAGTTCGATTCGCTGGTGGCGTCGACGAAGGCGCGCAGCGCCACCGGGACGGTGAACATGTCGGGGTCGGTCAGGTAGATCAGCGAGGAGAAGAAGTCGCTCCAGGTCCAGATGAAGGTGAAGATGGTGGTGGTGGCCAGCGCCGGGACCATCAGCGGCAGGATGACCTGCAGGAAGATCCGCGGGTGGCCGGCGCCGTCGATGCGTGCCGCCTCGTCGATGTCCCGCGGGATGCCGCGGATGAACTGCACCATCAGGAAGATGAAGAAGGCGTCGGTGGCCAAGAGCTTGGGCACGATCAGCGGCAGGAAGGTGTTCACCCAGCCGAGCTGGGAGAACATGATGTACTGCGGCACGATGATCACGTGGATCGGCAGCATGATGGTCATCAGCATGATCGCGAAGAACAGGCCCTTGAACCTGAACTCGAGCCGGGCAAAGGCGTAGGCGGCCATGGAGCAGGAGACCAGGTTGCCGATGATGGAGCCGAGCACCACGATCGCGGAGTTGAGCATGAAGTGCCCGAAGGGGTGCGAGAGCGCGGTCCAGCCCTCGGCGTAGTTCTCCCACTGGAAGGTTTGCAGGAACAGGCCCGGTTCGCGGAAGATCACGTCGGTGGGTCGCAGCGAGCTGACCACCATCCACAGCAGCGGGTAGATCATCACCGCCGCAACGGCGATGATCATCAGGTGCTTGAGCAGCGACCTGGCCACCGACCACTTGGCTTTCCGCTCCCGGCGCCGCAGGGCGCGCAGCCGGTTGCGCTGTTCGCGCGGCAGCCGTTCCTCATCCAGCGCGGCTTGGGCTGCGATCAGTTCGAATTCCTCGTCCGTGCCGGTGGCCGCCTTCCGGTCATCGGTGACCGGGGATTTGATTTGCTCAGTCATCGTAGAACACCCAATACTTTGAAGCTAGGAAGTTGATGGCCGTGAACGCGCCGACAATGACCACGAGCAGCCAGGCAATGGCCGAGGCGTAGCCCATGTCGAATCGTCCGAAGCCCTGCTGGTAGAGGTAGAGCGTGAAGAACATGGTGGAGTCGGAGGGCCCGCCCTTGCCGCCGGAGACGATGAAGGCCTGGGTGAAGGACTGGAAGGCCCCGATGACCTGGAGGACCAGGTTGAAGAAGATGATCGGACTGATCATCGGCAGCGTGATGGTGATGAACTGGCGGAACTTGGACGCGCCGTCGATCGACGAGGCCTCGTAGTACATCACCGGCACCTGGCGCAGGGCGGCCAGGAAGATGATCATGGGCGAGCCGAAGGTCCACACGTTGAGCAGGATCAGGGTGCCCAACGCGGTGTTGGGGTCAGAGATCCAGCCCGGTCCCTGGATCCCGACCATGGCCAGGAACTGGTTGACCAGGCCGCTGGTGCCGAAGATCTGCTTCCACAGCACGGCGATGGCCACGGAGGATCCGAGCAGCGAGGGCAGGTAGAAGATCGAGCGGTAGATGGCCAGGCCGCGCATCCCCCGGTCCAGCAGCATTGCCACGCCCAGGGCCAGCGCCAGCTGGAGCGGAACGCCCACCAGCACGTAGATGAAGGTGACCTTCAGCGAGTTGTGGAGCCGGGCGTCCTCCATCATCCGCACGATGTTCTCGAAGCCGCTCCACACCGGGGCCTGCAGCAGGTTGTAGTCGGTGAAGGAGAGGTACAGCGACATGAACATGGGTCCGATGGTGATGGCCACCAGCCCGACCAACCAGGGCAACAGGAACCAGTAGGCGGCCTTGTTGTCCTTGTGCTTGATCTTGATCTTGGTCTTGCCCCGGCCGGGACTCGTCTTCAGCCGGGAGAGTTCTCCGAGCGCACTCATGAACCTGCCTTTGTTTTGGTGCCGCGGGCAGGAACAGCGGCCCTGCAGAGCGGAAGATGGACGTTCGACATGCACGGCCTCCTGATTTGGGAAAGCGGTTTCCGGGGTTGCATCAACACTAAACGCAGCACGATGTGACGTCAAACACCCTAGGGTGAATTCCCGGGGCGAACATTCACCTTTCCGGCCCGCGGGGCCGCCCCGAACCCGCTTTTGCCCCTACTGGACAAAGCAATCCGGGGCCCGGATTGTCGCCCATGCCTTTATGGCATCAACCCATCCACATTTGGTCCTAGACAGCAGTGGGGCCCGACCCTATATTCGGGTGGTGTGGGATGCACCCATCTCCGCCCGGCAATCTGCCCCGCAAAACCCATCCTTCACTTGGAGCCTTCCCCATGCCAGAGACAGATCCACGACCGGAACAATTCATTGAGTCGGTGGAGCTGCTCCGGGTGCGCATGCCCTTCAACGCGGCCCGCAGCGCAGAGCCCGGAAACGAGAGCATCGACGAATTCAACGCCTCCTCGCGCACCTTCTCGTCCATGGAATCGCTCATGGTGAAGGTCGGCACCACTGAAGGGTTGGTTGGCTGGGGAGAGGCCTTCGGGCACAAGGTCAACGACGTCACCTGGGCCGCCCTCGAATCGCTCGTCGCCCCGTTCTATCTGAACAAGCCCGTGGATCCGGAAGCGCTCAACGACCAGGCGCAACGGGCCTTCCATGCCTTCGGCCGCACCGGCCCGGTCCTCTATGCCATTTCCGCCCTCGACATCGCGTTGTGGGACATCAAGGCGCAGATCGCCGGCAAGCCGCTGCGGCAAGTGCTCAACCCCGAGGCCCGGAACAGCATCCGGGCCTACGCGAGCCTGGTGCATTACGGGGAAGACCCGGCCGAGGTGGCCCGGCAGATTTCCCGCGCGCAGCAGCTGGGCTTCGAGGCCTTCAAGCTGCACGAGTCCAGCTACCCGGCCATTGCCGCGGCCCGCACACAGGCGGGAGCCGACGCCCCGCTGATGGTGGACGTCAACTGCCGGTGGAATGAAACCGACGCGGCGGACGCCATCGACTCGTTCCTGCCGCTGAACCTGCGCTGGCTGGAGGAACCCCTGTGGCCGCCGGACGACGTCGAGGGCCATCGCCGGTTGAACGCCAGGGGGATCGCGCTGGCCGGCGGCGAGAACGCCTCCGGCACCCTGGCATTGGATGCCGCGCTTGCCGCGGGAGCGCTGGGGGTTGGCCAACCGAGCATCGGAAAGATCGGCGGGTTCAGCTCCATGCTGCACTACCTGCGACCCCGCACCGACGCGGCCGTGGTGGTGCCGCATTGCTTCTACTACGGTCCCGCCCAAGTGGCCACTGCGCAGTTCATTGCCGCGATGCCCGGCGAGGTCGAACTGGAATTCCCGCTGCTAGTTTGGGACGAGCAACTTCATCCCCTGCATGCGGCCCGGGCAACCGTGGAGCTTCCCGACACCCCGGGCCTTGGATTCACCCCCGACGCGGAAGTTCTCGAAAAGTATCTGGTGGACCGGCTGGTGCTGGGCGCACCACAGCGCGCGGGACTGGGCGGGCAGTAACCTCCACGCCCCCTGCCGGACCATGGACATGGCGACATGCCCGATGCCCTCCCCTCCCCACGACCAAAGGCGCGCCCGATGCCCCCTGCAGAAACCAAGCACCTTCGAACGCTGTCCATCGCAATAGTCCCCGATTCCTTCAAGGGAAGCGCCGGGGCCGGAACCGTCGCCCAGGCCATGGCACGCGGCGCCCGCACCGCGGCAAGGGCCGCCGGACGGGAGGTGGCGATCAGCACGTTGCCCTTTGCCGACGGCGGCGAAGGGACCCTTGATGCCATTCTCGACGCCTGGGACATTCCCGCCCGGTCCGTGGCCACCACCGATGCGCTGGGTCGCGACGTCGCCGCCCGCTACGGTCTCTCCCCCGACGGTTCCACCGCCGTCATCGAGGCCGCGGAGGCCAACGGGCTGCCCGCCGTCAGCGATGTCCCGCTACGGCCGCTGCACGCCACCACCTTCGGCATCGGTGCGCTGGTCAACGCGGCACTCGATGCGGGGGCCACGGAAATCGTGTTGTGCATCGGCGGATCGGCCACCACCGACGGCGGCACCGGATTGCTCAGCGCGCTGGGCGCCCGCTTCCTGGACCGGGACGGACACGAGCTGCCACCGGGCGGCGGTTCGCTGCGGGACCTTGCCTCCATTGACGTCTCCGCACTGGACCGGCGCGCCTTGGGCGTATCCTGGAAAATCGCCTGCGACGTCACCAATCCCCTGGTCGGCGAGCGCGGAGCGGCGGCGGTCTTCGGGCCGCAGAAGGGCGCGAGAACGGCGGAGATCGACGTCCTGGATGCCGGGCTTCGGCGCCTGGCAGTCGTCATTGGCGAAGCCACTGGACGCCAACTCGGTGAAGTCCCGGGCATGGGTGCGGCAGGAGGATTGGCCGCCTGCCTCGCGGGGTTCTGCGAGGTCGAGCTGGTTCCGGGATGGGAACTGGTGGCCCAGATCCTGGACGCCCGCGAGATTCTGGGAACCGCCGATCTGGTGCTCACCGGCGAAGGCCGCCTGGACTCGCAGTCCCTCCACGGCAAGGTGGTCAACGGGGTGCGCCTGGCCAGCCGGCCCGAGGCCGACGTGATCGTGATTGCCGGCAGCATCCAGCTCGGCCCCGACGAACTGGCACAGGCTGGCATCCTTGCCGCCTATTCGATCTCCCCGGGGCCCGCCACCCTGGAGGAATTGAGCGGGCAGGCGGAAGGGCTCATCGAGAGCACCAGCTACAGCGTGGTGCGCACCTATCTGGCAAACGGCCAACCGGGCTAATACCGGGCGGCGGCTCGCCCACTATCGGTGGACCTTCCACCGACGGGAAGGCCGATGATGGTTCCATGAGTGTTTCGATGTCCATTGGCGATTTCTCGCGGGCCACCAAATTGAGTGCAAAGACCCTGCGCTTCTATCATCAGGTCGGCTTGCTCCTTCCGGCGCGGGTGGAACCGTCCAATGGCTACCGCTTCTACGAGGCCGGACAAATCTCCGATGCCCAGGTGATCCGGGACTTTCGCGCGCTGGACATGCCGGTTGACCTGATTCGCGGCATCCTCTCGACACCGGGCGGCCCGCAGCGGGAGCAGATGATCGAGGGCCATCTGGCACACATGGAGGCCCGGCTCGAGGCGACCCGCTCCGCGGTGGCCTCCCTGCGGAGCCTGCTCGATCCGTCGAAGGCCCCCTTCGACATCCGGCTGCACCGCCAGCCACCCCTCAATGCGGTGGTCATCCGCGAAACCATCAGCCTCCCGGATCTCGGCAGCTGGTTCACCGGCGCCATGGAAGAGCTGGATGTCCTGGTGGCCACCACGAAGGTTCGTCCCAGCGGTCCGCGCGGCGGACTGTGGGACACCGAACTCTTCCTGGACGAGCGCGGCGGTGCCGCGCTTTTCCTTCCAACCCATGTGCTTGAATCGGCACTGCCGGGGCGGGCCCGGGCCGAGATCCTGCCGGCAATCGACCTCGCCGTGGCGACGCACCGGGGCAGCGACGACACGGTCCTGGAGGTCTACGGTGCGCTGGGACGCTACGTCGCCCGCCATGGCATCAGCGTCGAGGGACCTCTGCGGGAAACGTACCTCGAGGGGATACCTGGCGGGCAACACCGGGCGGTCACCGAGATCGGATGGCCAATCCAACCCATTGCGCATCCGTGTTGACTCTCCCCTGAGGGGAAGGGCCACGATAGGAACATGACCGACAAAAACCTCTTCCCGTCAGCGGCAACCTACTTCGACCTCATGGAAGGAACCGACAAGACCCGGGTCGTCGCGGTGTTCACCGCCGACGCCGAGGTGGTCGACGATGGCCACACCTACACCGGGCACGGTGAGATCCTTGGCTGGCTTACCGGACCCGCCGGCGCATTCACCGCCACCTCGACGTGGCTCTCGGGCAGCCTGGAGGACGACACCGCCGTTGCCGTGATTCGCCTGGCCGGCAATTTCCCCGGCAGCCCCGTTGACCTGCGCCATGAATTCACGCGGAGCAGCACCGGGCTGATCAGCTCGCTGAAGATCACCGCCTGAGTTCAGGACGCGTCGTTCGGGGCGTTTGGTTCCTCGGCTTCCGGGGTGAGGGAATCCAGGAAGATCTTGCGCAGCATCTCGGCCGCGGGGTTGGTGGAGGATTCGTCCCACGCCAGGTACATGTCCGAGTGGTTCAGCTTCGACAGGCCGTTGGCCCCGGCTATTTCCTCGAAGACCACCCCGCGCGGGGTGAACTCCATGGCCGTTGCCGGAACCAGCGTGACGCCCAGTCCCGCTGCAACCAAGGCCAGCAGGGCCGGGATCTGGCTGGCGATCTGGGCAATGTTCGGCCGGGCACCGACCGAGTCGAAGAGCCGAAGGACCAGGTCGTAGAAGTACCGGGCCTCCCCGGTGGAGTACATCATCAATGGCAGGCCCACCAGCTCCTTGATGAACACGCCCTTGCCCGTGGCCAGGTCGTGTCCCTCCGGAAGCGCCACCACCAGGCGGTCCTTCTTGATGAGCTGGGTGACCACGCCGGGGCGGGTGACGATCGGTCGCAGGATCCCGATGTCGATCGCGCCCTTGCTCAGCGCCTCGAGCTGTTCGACGGAGACCGCCTCGCGCAGCACCAGGGTGACGTGCGGCAGGTGCTTGGAGGCCTGGCCCAAGAGGTCCGGCAGCACGGCCTGGCCGGCAACGGCCGTGTAGCCGATGACCACGGTTCCCGCATCACCGGTGGCCACCCGCGAGACCTCCAGGCTGGTCTTGGCGCTCAGGTCCAGGATGCGCCTGGCATTGGGCAGCAGCACCCGTCCGGCCGCGGTGAGTTCCACGCGCCGGGAGTTGCGGATAAAGAGCTGGGCCTGGAGCTCGCGTTCAAGGAGCTGGATCTGCCGGCTCAGCGGCGGCTGGGTCATGTTCAGCCGTTCCGCCGCCGCACCGAAGTGCAGTTCCTCGGCCACCGCCACGAATGATTCGAGCTGGATCAGTGAAAACATCGATTCACTCCTTGGATGATTGGTTGTCATATTTAGCTTGGACACGCATCTATGCAAGCTCCTAGGGTGAGTCTAGCCACACCATTGATACGGAGCCCCACATGTCGGAAGCCCAGCCAGAATTTCTGTTCTCCACCCTCGAGTCCGCCGCCACCGCCACGAACCGGTGCACCATCACCGAGGTTTCCGTGACCCCCGTGGCCTTCGCCGATCCCCCGCTGCTGAACTCCGTCGGCGTGCACGAGCCCTTCGCCCTGCGCGCCATCGTGGTCATCCGCACCGCCGACGGACTGTACGGACTCGGCGAGACCTACGGCGACGAGGCCCACGTGGCACGGCTGAACCGGGCGGCCACCCTGCTGGTCGGCGCCGACGCCTTCAACATCAACCAGGTCTCCGCCCTGGTTTCCGAGTCCCTGCTCGAGGACTCGGGCCTCGGCGGGCACGGCACCGGCGGCATGGTCACCACCACATCGTTGCAGGACCGGGTCCTCTCGGCCTTCGATGTTGCCTGCCTGGACATCCAGGGCAAAGCGCTGGGTGTTCCGGTCAGCACGCTGCTGGGTGGAGCGGTGCGGGACGAGGTCGCGTTCAGCGGCTATCTCTTTTACAAGTGGGCGGGACACCCGGGCCAAGCACCCGATGCCTGGGGCGAGGCCATGGACCCGTCGGGAATCGTGGCACAGGCACGCAAGATGGTGGACGAGTATGGCTTCACCGCGCTCAAGCTCAAGGGCGGTGTCTTCGAACCGGAGATCGAGGCCGCCACGATCGAGGCGCTGCGCGTCGCGTTCCCCGGGATGCCGCTGCGCATCGACCCCAACGGGGTATGGACGGTCGAGACCGCCATCAAGATCGGGAAGCGGCTGGAGCCGGTGTTGGAGTACCTCGAGGATCCGTGTCTGTCGATCGCGGACAACGCGAAGGTTCGCGCCGCAGTGAACCTGCCCATCGCGACCAACATGTGCGTGGTGTCCTTCAACGACGTCCCGCCGGCCATCGCCGCTGGCTCCGTGGACGTCGTCCTCTCGGACCACCATTTCTGGGGAGGGCTGCGGCGCTCGCAGGCCCTGGCCGGGATCGCCGAGACCTTCGGTCTTGGCCTGTCCATGCACTCAAATTCGCACCTTGGTATCAGCTTCGCCGCGATGATCCAGCTGGCCGCTGCCACCAGGAACATCGACTATGCCTGCGACACCCATTGGCCTTGGAAGCTTGCCGCCGATGACGTCATCGTGCCGGGCGCCTTGGAGATCGAAGGCGGCTCGGTGCGGGTCCCCACCAAACCCGGACTCGGGGTGGAACTCGACGAGGAGGCACTGGCCCGGATGCACCGGCAGTACCTGGAATGCGGGCTGACCAAACGCGACGACACTACATACATGCGCAGCATCGATCCGGAATTCCAGCTGACCACCCCGCGCTGGTGAGTGTCATGCGCATCGTTGTCACCGACCCCATCATCTCCAGGTTTGCGGACCTGCTGCAGGAAACGGCACCCGGCAACAACTGGGAGTTCGTGGCCGGCCTCTCCCCCGAAGAACAATCCGCTGCCATCACCCGCGCCGAGGTACTGGTGTGCGCAACGCTCAGCCCCCAGGATGCGGCGCGGTGCACCGCCGGATTCGTGCACATCACCGGTTCCGGAGCCGACCGCGTCGCGGTCGCCGACCTTCCGGCCAGCACCGTGGTTTCGCGGACCGCGCACCATGAGCGCTCAATCGCCGAACACATCCTGATGGCGGTACTGGCACACCAACGCCGGCTGCTCTCAGTGACCGACCAGATGCGTTCCGGGGTCTGGCGCTCGGTGGCGACGGAAACAAGCACTGCGCTGCACCGGAGCCTCGATGAACTCACGATTGGGTTCGTGGGACTTGGCGGAATCGGCACCGAGGCGGTGCGCCTGTGCACCGGACTGGGAATGACGGCCGTTGCCGTGCGCCGAAACCCTGCATCGACGGAGGAAGCCCCCGCCAACCTGAAGTGGGTCAAGTCCATGGACGCCCTTCCCGAGTTGCTGGCCGCCTGCGATGTCGCGGCCCTTTGCCTGCCGCTGACGGATGAAACCCGCGGCCTCATGGGAACCGCGCAGTTCGAGCAGATGCGCAGCGACGCCCTGCTGATCAACGTGTCCCGCGGCGCGATCGTTGACGAGGAGGCACTGTATGCGGCGCTTGGGCGAGGCGAAATAGGAGGAGCTGCCCTGGACGTTTGGTGGGAGGCTCCAAACGGTACCGACGCACCCGAATCGGTGTCGCGTTTCGCCGCACTTCCCACTGTCATGGCGACGCCACACCATTCGGGCCATGCGCGGCAGACTTTCGTCCGTCGCGCGACGGAAATCGCGCGGAACATCAACCAGTTCAAGGAAGGACTGTCGCCGAGCAATAGCTTTGATCGGGCCTAGTTTTGCCAAACGCTCCATCTGCCTGGCCACATCGTTGATCAGCAGGTATTGCACAAACAAACTTGGCGAACGCCGGCCGTGCGGGTTGAGCGTTCACAAATAATTCAGTTCAGGCCTATGGACGGCTCCGCCGTCTACATGTTGGACTGTCCCCATGACTAACTACAACATTGGTTATTTCGTCGGTTCCTTGTCCACCAACTCCATCAACCGCACCCTTTCCAAGGCATTGATCAAGCTGGCACCGGACAACCTTCAATTCACCGAGATCTCCATCAAGGATCTCCCGTTGTACAACTACGATTTCGACGCCAACTACCCGCCCGAGGGCACCGCATTCAAGCAGGCAGTCGAGTCTTCGGACGGCCTGCTGTTCGTCTCCCCCGAATACAACCGATCGATTCCCGGCGCACTGAAGAACGCCATCGACTGGGGTTCACGCCCCTGGGGTGCCAACTCCTTTGCCCGCAAGCCCAGCGGCATCATCGGCGCCTCCGTCGGCGCCATCGGCACCGCAGTCATGCAGTCATCCATGCGCAGCGTCCTCAGTTTCCTCGATGCCCCTCAGCTGAACTCCCCGGAGGGCTACATCGCCTTCAAGCCGGAGATCTTTGATGCCGAGGGCAACGTCTCCGACAGCGGGACTGCCGATTTCCTCGGTCACTACATGAGCGAGTTTGCAGCGTTTGTCGAGCGCGTCCTGGATGCCAATGCCGCAGGCCACATTGGCGATGCGGACCCGGTCGAGGCTCCGTAGCCTTTGCCATTAACCACGAGGGCTGGGATCGGCTTTCCGATCCCAGCCCTCGTGGCGTTGACCGGTTGCCTCATCGGGCTTCGCTCACTGTTTGAGAAACCGCCCTGGGTCAGAGATTGCGCGGTCGTCAAGGCCTGTCCAATGGATCGCCCAGATCTGGTCAAGCACGGCTGCTGCGTTGGGCAAGCGACACACAACCATCACTTTCAGTGGACTTCACCCGCAAGGGGGCACTCCTACTAAGCGCACAACGACAACCGTCTGCGAAGTGCAGCAATCGTACCCCTAGACAGTTGTCGTTCCCGAGTCAGCCATTCCGCCCGCAGACTAGTCCAGACTAGTCGTCACCGATTTCACTCTGGTGTAGCTTTCAAGCGCGTAGGTCGACAGGTCCTTCGCATTGCCCGAATTCTTGAACCCGCCGTGAGGCGCCTCCGCGGGACAAATTTGGTGACAATTGACCCACGTCTCACCGTACTCCAGCGCGTTAATCACCCGCGTGGCTCGAGATACGTCTTTGGTCCAAACACTGGCCGCCAATCCATACTCAGAATCATTGGCCAGTTCCAACGCCTCTTCTTCAGACACAAACTTTTGGATAGTCACCACGGGACCGAAGAGCTCGTCTCTGACAATTTCATCGTCCTGACGTACTCCTGCCACAACCGTTGGTGCAAAGAAGTTTCCGGGCCCTCGACTCGTACCACCTGCAAGGAGCTTGGCGTGTTCGGGGAGGCGCTCAATGTACCCACGAACACGTTTGAGCTGGGCATCGCTATTTAACGGCCCCATAAAATAGGAACCATCAGCAGGACCACCGTAGGTGATGGCATCGGCGGCCCTTGCCAAACGCTCGGACAGATCGTCGTGGATCTTCTCGTCGACAAGGACACGCGTAATGGCAGTGCAGTCCTGTCCCGCGTTGAAGAAAGCCGCCGAAACAATCCCTTGAATCGTTCGTTCGATATCTGCATCGTCGAAAACCAAGGCCGGCGCCTTGCCACCCAACTCCAAGTGCACCTCCTTGAGCGTCTCAGCGGCGCTAGCCATGACCTGACGCCCCGCGCGGGTACTACCGGTTATGGCAACTAGTTCGGGAACCGGGTGCGCAACTAGCGCCTTTCCAGTTTCGCGGCCGCCACACACGACGTTCAGCACGCCAGGAGGAAGAATCTCCTGCGCCAGCTGGGCCAACAACACCGTGCTATATGGTGTGGTTTCGGCCGGCTTGATGACCAGCGTATTTCCCGTGGACAACGCCGCACCGATCTTCCAGACGGCCATCATCAATGGGTAGTTCCACGGAGTAATCTGGCCGACCACTCCGATGGGCTCACGCCGGGTGTGTGTCGAGTACCCCGGCAAGTACTCGGTTTGCCCCAGACCCACCAGGGTGCGAGCCGCGCCCGCGAAGAAACGGAGCTGATCCGCCGAACGCAAGACCTCAATGTCCTTCGTTGCTTCTCGGGGCTTGCCGGTGCAGGCGACCTCGGCATCGGTGAACAAGTCTGCTTTCGACTCGATAATGTCCGCCAACCGTAACAGGATGCGCTGACGTACTGCCGGAGTCGTCGACTTCCACGAGGCGAACGCCCGCTTGGCTGCCTGCACCGCTTCGTCCACCTCGGCCGGTGTGCTGTCGGGAGCCGTTCCCACCGTTTGCCCTGTTGCGGGGTCGTGGAAGGCAAGTGACGTTTCGCTAAAAACGACTTGCCCGTCAATAACATTGCCAAGAGTAATCATTCGGTCACGTTCTCCCTTGAAATAGCTGGACCGCGCGTCGACGAATCGACAATCAAGTGGATGACTGCAGGTCCTTCGAATGCTGTGGCCTGCATATAGGCATCGGCGAAGCCTTCGGCCGACTCCAGTCGGACGCCGAATGCCCCATATGCCCGTGCCAGCGCTGCAAAGTCGGGGTTGTTGAGTTCCGTGGCGCTTGGCCGGCCCGGGTATTCGCGTTCCTGGTGCTGGCGAATGGTCCCATAGCAAGAGTTATCCACGATGAGGATGACGATGTTGGTTCCCTGAGAGACCGCGGTTGACAGCTCTTGGCCATTCATCAGGAAGCAACCGTCACCAGCCACCGATAGGACCTGTCGCGCGGGGAAGACCAACGCCGCAGCGACGGCCGCGGGTATGCCTACACCCATGGCGCCGTTCTTGGGGCCTATCACCGACGGATAGATGCGTGCCGGCAGGAAGCGCTGCGGCCAGATGGCGTGGTTTCCAGCACCGTAGGTCACGATGGCATCCGCCGGCAGCAATGCCTGCAGTTGCTCCATGACCTGCGAGAGGTCGACCCCGGTTCCGCCATCCCGCAGCGGTGTCGAGTACTCGACCCATGCAGCACGACCCTCAGCCAACCAGTCGCCCTTGTCTTTGCGGGGTTCGGAGATCTCGGAAGCTCGCTTGACGAAGCGCGCCGGGGGCGCGACAAGTTGCACATCGCAGCGTCCGTAGTGACCGACCAGGTGGGGATCGGCGCTGACCACCACGGTGGTGGCGTTGACTCCCAGTGAATAGGCGTCACTAAGAACATCCGAGCGGACGGCACCAAGGTAGATAATCAGGTCAGCACGTCCGGCGTAGTCGCTCAACTGCTGGCTGCGGCCGTAGCCCAACATGCCGACGTAGGCGCTACTCGAGTTGTCTAGGACATCGTAGGACCTGAAATCCGTCGCCACGGGCAGTGCCCGGGTCTCGGCCCAAGATGCGAGGGCCAGCGCCGAGTCGACGCTCCACCCTTCGCCGCCGGCAATCACCAGCGGGCGGGAAGAAGCATCAATCAGCGCGTCGATCGACGCGATATCGGACTCCTCAACGGCCATGGAGGCCAACGCGCGCACCGGCGCAACTACGTTTGGAACTCGTTCGCGCAGGACTTCCTCCGGCAGCCCGATGATCACCGGTCCGGGCCTGCCGGAGACGGCGAGGTGCATGGCCTCGGCGACCACGGCACCGGCCTGCGCCGGGTCGTCAAGGACGTATACCCGCTTGGACGTCGTGCCGAACCACCCCTCGAGGCTGAACTCCTGAAACGCCTCATGGCCGCGCTGCACCGTGGGAATCAACCCGACGAATAGAATCATCGGTGTCCCATCCTGCCATGCGGTGTGAACGGCAATCATCGAGTTTGCCGCGCCGGGACCACGTGTCACCATTGCGATGCCCGGAAGTCCGGTCAGACGTCCCTCGGCCAGCGCCATGATTCCTGCACCTCCCTCTTGGCGGCACACCACGGTGTTGATTGAGGAATCGTATAGTCCATCGATGGTGTCAAGGTAGCTCTCGCCCGGCACACAATAGACGCGCTGGATGCCGTGGCTTTCGAGCTGCCGGACAATGAGGTGCCCAGCGCTCGTCTCGAGCATTTGTGAAACTTCGGGGGAATTGATGACTGCAGTCACGGTCGTTCAGTCCTTCTGAGAGTTGCTGTGGAAAGCTGGGTTAGTTGCCGGTACTGGCCAAGTTTCCTTCGGTGGCCGCTTCCAGTTCCAAGTCTTCCTGGGCTCGCTTGGCAGCCACCCGCTTGGAACCTGCACCAATTGCGCCGATCATGCTGACCAGCGACACACCCATCAAGAGCAGTGCGACGCCCCAAGAGGCTTTTCCATTCGCAACGAGCAATGCCTGGGAGATCATCGGCAAGAAGCCGCCGATGATGCCGAAGACGTTGTATGAAACGGCCATTGCCGAGTATCGGTACTGGGCGGGGAAAATGCTGGTGAGCAGCGAGCCGATCGGTCCGTACGGAATCGTCAAGGTGGCCATGCCGATGACGACGCCGAAGGTTGCCAGCACCGGATTGCCCGTGTCCACCAGGGCGAAGACCGGGAATGCCATGACAGCAGAGATCGCGGCACCCGTGGCGCAGACCTTCCAGGCTCCAAATCGATCAGCCAGGCGACCTGAAACGATGATCACGACGATCTGGCCGAGTGCGCCAAAGAGTGTCGCGTTGAGCATGGTCTGTCGTTCCAGTCCGAGCACGGAGGTTCCGTAACTGATCATGAACGTGGTGATGATGAAAAAGCCCGAACCACCCAAGAGTGCGGCCATGCCACCGAGCAGCATGCGGCCGCCGGTGTGGCGAACCGCAGAAACCAGCGGCACCTTTGAAATCGTCTGCGTTGCCTGAAGCTGCTTGAACACCGGCGATTCTTCGACGCGGTACCGCAGGTACAACCCGACGGCGAGGAACGGGAAGGCCATCAGGAATGGAATGCGCCAGCCCCAGGACAGGAAGTCGGCTTCCGGCAACGTGACTACGATGGCCAGGGCGCCGGTGGACAGCAACGTCGCCACCGGCGAACCCAGCTGAGGGATTGCCGCGTAGATGCCGTGCTTGTGCTTCGGGGCGTGCTCCATGACAAGGGTCATGGCACCTCCCCATTCGCCGCCCGCGGAAATGCCCTGGAACAGGCGCATCAGCAAGAGTGACAAGGGCGCCAGAATTCCGGCTGCCGCGTACGGCGGAAGCAAACCGATGATTCCCGTGGAAACACCCATCAAGATGATCGACCCCACGACGGCTGCGCGTCGCCCCATTCGATCACCCAAGTGGCCGAAAATGACGGCGCCCAAGGGACGAGCGACGAATCCGGCGGCGAAGGTCGCAAAGGACAGCATCGTTGCAACGGCGAGATCATGTGCGGGGAAGAATAAATGCGTGAAAACTACTGCCGATGCTGTGCCGTACAGAATGTAGTCGTACCATTCCATGGCTGTGCCGGCGAACGCCGAAGCAGCTACGCGCCGCAGTTCCCTTGGTGAAGTGGTGGTGGATGACATTGTTGGTCTCCTTGCGAATGAACAACCACTTGGCGTGGCTATGTCTCATATCACAAGACAATTTCAGTTCTTCGCTCGCGGGAACATCGCCCTTGCGTACAATTGACGCCGAACGCTGTCCAGCGCGGACAGTGCCTTGGATCACGGTTACGGGCAGGCTGAATGAATCCTCCGGAATTAACGCACCATCCTTGGCAAGACTGAAAAGGACCAATCCTGTGCTTCGACTTTCAACGGCCCTTTTGGCTCCGGGGCTAGGCCTAACTCGAATCGGCAAGGCGACGAGCGACCCCGAGGTCCACTGGGCCCATGTCAGTGAACTGCCGGATCCAACCCCTTGGCTCGCCGGCAACGAACTTCTTCTAACTACCGGACTCAAGCTATTCAGGAACTCCGCCAGTACACACGAATACTGCGCAAGACTCGTCGCGGCCGGAGTCGCGGCACTGGGCCTGAGTACCGGGGCCTCCCTGCCGCACTCCAATGTCCCGCCGGAACTTCTCCAGGCTGCGGAGGAAACTGGGCTGCAACTTGTACACGTACCCGAGGGTACCCCAATGCAAATGGTCGTGCGTCGAGTCAGCGATGCCCTCAATGAGGAACAGACAGAACCCCTAAGGCGCGCCCTGCTCGCGCAGCGCCAACTCAGCGAAGCCGCAACCGAGCCAAACGGGGTGATGGCCGTCCTCCAAGCACTCAACGCAAACACCACCATCGTCGCTGCGGTTTACGATCCAACGCACCAGCTGCTCGCAAGTTCCGGCGATGAAGCGGCGGGGCAATTCGCCGCCCGCAAGCAAGAAATCACTACCCGCATGCTGGAGGGGGTTCGCTGGATCATCACCGATGATGAGTCGCATCGATCCACCGTGGTCTCGCCTCTTGGCACGCAGGGGCGTAGTCGCGGCGTCATGATTGCCGTCAAATCCGGCCAATTGAGCACCTACGATAGGGCGCTGTTGACCATGGTTTTTTCTTTGCTGGGCGTCCTCTTGGAATTGCGCCATTCCAGCTCCTACCAGCAACGCCAGGTCCGAAGCCGCACCATGGAAGCTCTACTCGGGGGAGATCTCACAGACCTCGAGGCAACCGTTCGGCTCGCACGGGCGGGAATTGATTGCACGACGTTGCAGGCAGTGGTCCTACCCGCAGGGCTCCCTGAACCCCACATCTCCACGTTAGTCTCCCAAATGCAGGAACATTGCAGTGACATCCTGGCCAAGGAACGGGAGGACGAGTGGGTCCTCCTGCTATGCGATCCGTCCAAGCAGGCGGCGGACGTGATTGCGGATTTAGTCCGCCGCGCCAAGCCGGGGCCCGCGGGAATCGGCACCGAGGTCGGTTTGGACCACGCAGCACTCAGTCTCAAGCAAGCACGGCGCGCCCGCTCGCTGGCCGAGCGCCGCGGGCTTGATTGCGTGGTGCTTCCGGATAGTGCCGGATACCGGGCTATGCTCATGCTCGGGGATCCGGCCGAGCGTGCCACATTTTCCGACTCGGTGCTCGCTGCCCTCGATGAGTATGACGAGCGAACGAATTCCGAGCTCGGCCGGGTGCTCCATGCCTACTTGGAGAACACATCGAATATCGAGTCCGCGGCTGTCTCGTTGGGAATCCACAGACACACGATGCGGTCACGACTGGCAAAGATCACCGAGCTAACACAGCGAAACCTGGCCAATCCCGCGGATCTTCTTGAGTTGTGGCTGGCCTGCGAATTTCGCGAACTTGCCCGGAACGGCAATTGACCGAGGGCACGGCTTGCCGCACCCCCGGGTCGCTAACTCAGCAGGCGAACAATCCGTGAGGATCGTATTCCGCTGTACCGCCTACCAGCGTGGCTAAGACCGAGATCTTCCCGATGTCCTTCGCGTCAACGGTCGTCGGGTCCGCATCAAGCAGCACCAGATCCGCGAGGAAGCGTTCCTTGATCCGCCCCTTTGATCCTTCCTCGCGGGACGCATAGGCTGAGTGCATGGTGTAGCTCTTGAGCGCCTCCAGAGCGCCGACTCCCTCGTGCAGATTGAACTCCGCGCCGCTGGAAGTCGTGCGCTCCACCATGGACTGAAGCGCCTTCAGCGGCGCGCCTTGGACCACCGGACGGTCAGACCCGCCGGGTACCACCAACCCGGCTTCGAGGAACGACCGGTGCCGGTAGGTCCACGGCAGCCTGCCCGCGCCGATGACTTCGGCGACGCCGTCCCCGATTTCATAGACAAAGCGCCCCTGCGGAGACGGGATGATCCCCAGTTCCACGAAGCGGCTCATCTGGTCGGGTCGAACCACGGAAGCGTGTTCAATGCGATGCCGCGGGTCGGTTCGCGGCTTAGATTCAGTCGCGGCCTGGATCATGTCCAAAGCCACGTCCACTGCGTTGTCTCCGATGGCGTGCACCGCCAGCTGCCAGCCGCCCCGGTGCGCGGAAATTGCAATGTCCCGCAATTCGGCTTCCCCGAATTGCATCACCCCGGCATGGTCATGGCCACAGAAGTTCTCCGTCATGGATGCGGTTCGACTCATGAGCGCCCCGTCGGTAAAGACCTTCAGCGGCCCTAGCGATAAGCGTTCGTTTCCGAAACCCGAACGCATTCCAAGGTCCAATCCCAAATGATAATCATCCACGCTGGCCGTTGTGATCTCGTGGAAGTTGTCCATGGCCACCATCAGTTGCGTTCTGACGCGGATCTTGTTCGTTTCGTGACCGCGCTGGTAGGCAGCCAGTTCCACGGGGGAAGAACCAACTAACGGCGAGTCACCAATTCCCGCCTCCGCCACAGAGGTCAGTCCCTCGGAGAGAAAGCGATCGCTGGCCAGGCCCAGCGCCGTCACCAGATCCGCTTCGCTGAATGGCTTGCGCAGGTTCCTGAACGGCGTCATTGCCTGTTCCGCCACCAGACCGGTGGGGACCCCCTGCCCATCCCGTTCAATGAATCCGCCCGGAGCAACGGGGAAGTCGGGGCTCATCGCACCGATTCTTTCAAAAACCGCGGTGCTAGCTGCCAGCATGTGGCAGGTGCGGTGGATGAACATGACCTTGCGGCCACCGGAGGCCATGTCCAGCTTTTCGCGCTCGGGGTGTCCTCCCAATCGGGTCTGGTCATACCCGGAACCGGTGATCCACTCGCGTCCCGGTTCAGCCGCAGCTACCGCAGCCACCGCGTCGTACAGCTGGTCGGCTTCGGTGAATCCGCTGGCGTCGATCTCTTGGAGCTGCTGGCCATAGGTTGCCATGTGGTTGTGCACGTCGTGGAAACCGGGAATGAGCGTTGCCCCCGCGGCATCAACAACTCGGCGTGCACTCAGGCCCTCGATCTCGCCATCTACGCCCACGATGCGCCCGTGCCAGATGCCAACGGCGGAGGCGGCGGGGCGGTTCTCATCGAGTGTGAGGACATTGGCGTTCTTGATGATGAGGTCTAGTTTCATGACTCAACCCTATTGGTGACCGTCACTACAATCTGATGTCCGTAGCGGACAACTAGGGCCAAAACTTATCCAGCGCGGATATCCGCTGGCGCCCAAAAATCTCCTAGGTTCATATAAGAGGAAGTTGCCCAGACCACATTCGCGTATCCCAGGAGGTACTCATGGCCCAAGGAACGACGCCGGTTCACCCATATGTCCCGAATTCGGCCCCGGCGACAAAACAGGCGATGCTTGAAGCCATCGGGGTTGAATCGATTGATGAGTTCTTCAATGTCATCCCCGAAGAGTTGCGCATGAAGCGGCCGCTGGATATTCCGGCAGCGCTTGATGCCGAAGCGGAGCTGCAACGCCACATGAACGGCCTGCTCTCCAGGAACCGCCCCACGACTGCTGCGCTCTCGTTCCTTGGGTCCGGATGCTACCCGCACCATGTCCCGGCGGTATGCGACGAAATCAACCAACGGGCAGAATTTCTCACCGCCTACGCAGGCGAGCCTTACGAGGACCACGGAAAGTGGCAGGCCTTGTTCGAGTACACCTCGCTGATGGCTGAACTGCTCGAGATGGATGTCGTTAACGTCCCTACATATGACGGTTACCAAGCTGCCGCAACGGCACTCCGCATGGCCGGACGCATTACCAACCGCCGGCGCGTGATCGTAGCGGACACTCTCGCGGCCGGCAAGCGAGCCAAGCTCGAAACCTTCCTTTCCGGCGTCCTGACCATCGATTTCGTTGCACCTCGCCCCGAAACAGGACGAATCCACCATGATGATGTCGTGGAATTGTTGGGCCCCGACACCGCTGCTGTATTCCTCGAAACTCCCAACATGATCGGAGTCATCGAGGCCGATGCCGCAGAGATTGCCGAATTCGCCCACCGCCAGGGCGCACTGCTCGTCTGCTCCACCGATCCCCTTAGCCTTGGCTTCACCGAGCCGCCGGCGAGGTGGGGTGCCGATATCGTCTGTGGTGACATCCAGTCTCTCGGCCTTGGCCTGCACTTCGGCGGGGCAAACGGCGGGTTTATTGCCACGCACGATGACGAGCGATTCGTCTTTGAATTCCCGTCGCGGCTCTTCGGCCTGGCGCCCACCCGTGTTGAGGGGGAACTTGGTTTCTGCGATGTTGCCTATGAGCGCACCTCACTGGCAATGCGCGAGGACGGAGTCGAATGGGTGGGCACCGCCGCCGCGCTTTGGGGCATCACCGCCGGCGCCTACCTTGCCTTGATGGGGCCGCATGGGATGCGCACATTGGGTGACACCATCGCCGTGCGCACCCGAGAGGCCATGGGAGCTCTCGCCGAGATCCCCGGACTCGAAGTCTTGCACCAACGCAGTGCCCACTGGCGGGAATTCGCTGTCCGTTTCCCCGGCCGCAAGGCGAGCCAAGTGAATGAGGCCCTGCTGGCCCGCGGCATCTACGGCGGGGCAGATGCTACAACGGTCTTCGCCGCCGGCAGCCCAGACACGGCCGTGTATTGCACAACCGAACTCCATACCTCGAACGACATCAACGCGCTGGCCAACGCACTCAAGGAAATCCTTTCATGACGACCATCCAGACCGAACCAACGTCCGCCACCAAGACTGCTCGGGAAGCCCCCCTGCAGGTTGAGAAGCCACTGTTGCGTCGCTATCACGCGGCGCGATGGGATGAGCCGCTGATCTTCCAGCTGGATGCCGAGGGACACCGCGGTATCGCCGTGCCAAGCTCCGATGAGTCACAGCTGGCGGACACTCCAGAGAACTCCTTCCGCCGCAAGGATGTTCCCTCCCTGCCGCAGATCGGCCAGTCTCAAGTGCTGCGCCATTACCTGCGTCTGTCCCAGGAAACACTGGGCGCGGACCTCAACGTCGACATCGGCCAGGGCACCTGCACCATGAAGTACAGCCCCAAGGTCAACGAGCGGTTCGCCGGTTCGGGCCAGTCGGTCGATACCCACCCGCTGCAGGATGCCTCGACGATGCAGGGGACCCTACAGATCCTCCACGAGCTCGAATCCTATCTGGGCGAGGTCTCGGGCATGGACGCGGTAAGCCTGCAGGCAGGTTCCGGGTCGGCGGCAATCTATGGAAACGTCAAGGTCGTCCAGGCGTACCACGAGGCCCGCGGCGAGGGCGATGTTCGCGATGAAATCATCACCACAATTTTCTCCCACCCCTCCAACGCCGCGACCGCGAAGACCGCGGGGTACAAGGTCATTACCCTGTACCCGGATGAGAACGGATTCCCGGATCTGGAGGCGCTCAAGTCCGTCACCAGCGAACGCACCGCGGCGCTATTCATCACCAACCCCGAGGACACCGGGATCTTCAACCCGCGTATCACCGAATATGTCGATGCAGTCCATGAAGTCGGCGGCCTGTGCGTCTACGACCAGGCGAACGCCAACGGTCTGCTGGGCATCGCCCGTGCCAGGGAAGCAGGCTTTGACCTCTGCCACTTCAACCTACACAAGACCTTCTCCACCCCGCATGCCTGCGGTGGTCCGGCAGCCGGAGCCATCGGCTCAAGCGCTCAGCTCGCCCCGTTCCTACCCGGACGGCGCGTGGTCAAAGGTGCGAACGGCTACGTCTGGCAAGTGCCCGATGAACTGGCAACGGCCGATATCCGTCCGTTCCACGGCGTTATTCCCAACTTGATCCGTGCCTACAGTTGGATCCGGTCTCTGGGTGCCGAGGGCTTACGGCAAGTCTCAGAAATCGCGGTGCTGAACAACAACTACCTGCTGGCCGAAATCCTCAAGATCGATGGCATCAGCGCCCCCTACGCCGCCGGACAACACCGTGTGGAACAGGTCCGATATTCCTGGTCGGAGCTGACCGATGAGACCGGGATCGGCTCAGCGCAGATCGGCGCTCGAATGGCCGATTATGGGATGCACTACTGGACAAGCCACCATCCGTATATTGTCCCGGAGCCGGTCACGCTCGAACCCACGGAATCCTATTCAAAACGCGAACTCGATGAGTACATTGCCGCCCTGCGCAACACCGCTATGGAAGCCCGTGTGGAGCCCGAGGTGCTCCAAGATGCGCCACACCGCTCCAGCATCCACACGGTTGACGTTGACGCCATGACTGATCCGGACACATGGGCCACCTCGTGGAGGGCTTACCGCCGCAAATACCAAGGCGCTGAATTCGCCTTGGCTCCCCGCTGGGAACCGGACGGGGAGCTTCCGGTGCGCCCCCGTCCTCCCAAGGCCCACCACAGATGATGAGCACCCTCGGTTCGTGGACCGTTGGGCTGGTGGTCAACCCCGTGGCAGGTCTGGGCGGTCCCGCCGGGCTGAGCGGCAGCGATGGGGAAGGGATCCAGGCAGAAGCAATTCGGCGTGGATCCCTTCCCCGGTCCGCAGATCGGGTGGGGCGGATGCTTCGCGAATTGTCCCGGCGTGAGGTTCCCATCCGGCTCGTTGTGCCTGCGGGACCGATGGGCGAAGACGCTGCCCGGCGCGCCGGTTGGATTCCGGATATTGTCATCGCCGCGCCAGCAACGGCTACCACGGCCGCGGACACCACCGCGGTTGCCGCCGCGCTCCTCGAGAGCAACGTCAATGTCATCGTCTTCGCCGGTGGAGACGGAACGGCCCGGGATGTGATGGATGGAATCGGCCCGGACACCGTGGTCCTCGGGATCCCGGCCGGGGTCAAGATGCACTCCGGTGTTTTCGCCAGGTCTCCCGAGGCCGCGGCGGGAATCCTGGCCGATGCGGTTCGAGGTTCAGGACGAACGAGTGTGGCGGAAGTAGTAGATATCGATGAGGACGCACGGCGTCGAGGCATCCTGGGCTCGCGGCTCTTCGGCCGAGTCAACGTCTTGGGCTCCTCGAAGCAAATGCAAGGCGGAAAGATCGGGTCGCAGGCGGCACCACGTGAGGTCTTGGGCGGCATCGCTTTCGAAGTCGGCCAGCGCCTGGATCCAAAGGCAATGGTGCTGCTGGGCCCCGGCACCACAGTTGCTGCTGTGGCGCTCTCCTGGGGTCTGAAATCAACGCTTCTGGGAATCGATGTCGTTCACGATGGGAAGGTCATTTCGACAAATTGTTCGGCGTCCGAGTTGCGTTCCGTCACAAGCGGGTACCCGCTTCAGGCCATCGTCTCCCCCATTGGCGGTCAGGGATTCCTGTTGGGTCGCGGTAACCAACAACTCGACGAAACCCTGCTGACCCGGCTTACCGGCGAGCGGCTGATAGTCGTGTGTACGCCGGAGAAGCTGGGTTCGTTGGGTGGCGGACCGTTTTGGATTGACACTCCGGATCCGGAGCTGTCGCTTGCGTTGGCCGGACCACGTCGCGTCATCATCGGCCGACGTCAAGAAGCAGTTATACACCTGAAGAATGCGTAGTCTGAATGATCCTGTCCCACGAAAGGAAGTACGAACCGATGCCCTCCCCCACTAAGGTAGCTGTTGTCACCGGCGGCGGCGGTGCCTTCGGCAGCGCTATCGCCGCCCGCTTGTCGTCCGATGGATTCAAGGTCGCCGTCACTGACGCGAACCCGACACGGGCCGCCGAAGCAGCGGCACTGATCCCTGGCGCCTTCGCTTGCACGCTGGATGTCACGGACGACAAATCGGTGGGTGAGGCCATGGCCTGGATTGCCGAACGAACCGGACGCATCGACACTGTCGTCAACAATGCAGGTGTGGCACCGCCCGGTGGCATGAGGACCACCGAGCTCGAAGACTTCGATCGCACTTTGTCCATCAACCTCCGAGGCGCCTATCTGGTGACATCCGCGGCCATGGAATGGTTGGCTCACAGTGGATCCGAAGGACGGGTCATCATGATCGGTTCCAGGACCTGGTTATCCGGTGGCAACCCCGCATACACGGCTTCCAAGGCTGGCATCGTGGGTCTGTGCAGAACCGTTGCCCAAGAAATCGCGGCAACGGGCGGAACATGCAACGTGGTGGCTCCCGGCCCCGTCAACACCGGCTTCGTCGACGGGATGGGCATGGGCGAAACACGCGAAAGCAACTTTGAGCGCTATGCGGCGCAGACGCCGCTTCAACGGGTCGCGACACCGGCCGACGTGGCCGCTGCCACGTCATTCTTCGCGGGTCAAGACTCGTCATTTATCACCGGCGAGGTACTCCACGTTGCCGGCGGACTGCAACTGGCACCAAGGCTATAGGTAGGAAAACATGGGAATTTTTGCCGATCGCTTCGGAAAAGAAGTTGTCGTCGTCGGAGCGGGAACGATGGGTTCTGGCATCGCTGAAACCTTCGTGGGCCACGGCTGGGCTGTAAAGCTCGTCGACCCTTCCACAGAAACGTTGGAACGAGCGACTGAAAGGATAGCTGCAGCAGGTGGCAGCGGGTCCCTCATCACGGCATGTGACGTTGCCGAACTGGGCGGCGCTCGATTTGTCATTGAAACTGTTCCGGAGAATCCAGGCTTAAAGACGGCCGTGCTGAGCGCCGTCGAGCGTTTGCTGAAGCCCGAACTCCTCTGTACCAACACCAGTTCCCTAAGTGTCGGGGAGTTGCAGTCTGTGCTCGAACACCCCGATCGATTCATTGGACTGCACTTCTTTCAGCCAGTTCCCCGGACCAAGCTCATTGAAATCGTCACGACCTCCAGGACTTCACCGGAAACCCTTCAGTTCGCGCGCGCATGCGCTGAAGAATTGGGACGCAAACCGATTGTTGTTGCCGATTCACCGGGTTTCGCCACCAGTCGGCTTGGCATCGCGATTGGCCTCGAAGCCATTCGCATGGTTGAGGAAGACATCGCATCTGCTTCCGACATTGACGATGGGATGATCCTCGGCTATCAACATGGCGTGGGGCCGCTTCGCATGACGGACATGGTCGGCCTAGACACGCGGCTGGCGATCGGTGAGCATCTCGCCGCCACCCTGGGTCCACGTTTCGAGCCACCAGCATTGCTTCGAAAAATGGTTGATCAAGGAAAACTCGGCCGCAAGAGTGGCCAGGGATTCTTTAGCTGGCCTGAGGAAAAGTAGCCCCTAGCCATCGTGGACATACACCGGCTTGGATTGTCCGTCATGGCCAGTCCACGCTCCGGTCCGTTCACCTAGGGTCGAGAAGAACATCATTAGCGCACAGGACTTCTAGCCTTTGCAGGAAGGTATTCCATGACAGCCTCGAGTTCCATCACAAAGCAGCCGTCCCCCACGAAACACTCATCACCAACCAAAGTTGCGATTGCCAGTTTTATTGGCACAAGCATCGAATGGTTCGATTTCTTCCTCTACGGCACAGCCTCGGCGTTGGTCTTCGGCAAGCTGTTCTTCCCCACCGACGATCCACTGATGGGTACCTTGTTGGCCTTTGGTTCGTTTGGAGTTGGATTCGCTGCCCGACCCATAGGTGGCGCAGTCTTCGGAAATCTGGCAGACCGAGTGGGGCGCAAAAACACCTTGGTGATCACGCTGTTGATCATGGGAATTGCCACGGCCTGTATTGGCTTGCTCCCCACCCATGGCCAGATCGGTGTTGCAGCACCCCTGTTGCTGGTTTTCCTGCGTTTGGTCCAGGGCTTTGGCGTGGGTGGCGAATGGGGGGCCGCTGTTCTGATGGCCGTAGAACACGCACCCGCTAGCAAGAAGGGATTCTTCGGTTCGATTCCGCAGATGGGTGCTCCGGTTGGAATTCTCATGGCAACAGGTTCGTTTGCACTGTTGACGAGGCTGCCCGAGGAGGACTTCCTTGCGTGGGGATGGCGCATTCCGTTCCTTGCGAGTCTCGCGCTCGTTGTCATCGGCCTGATCATTCGGATATCCCTGACCGAATCACCCGAATTCCAGAAAATCGCTGCGGCTGGGCGCATCGAAAAGACCCCCATGATCAGCGCCGTTCGCGACCACTGGCGAGTCATCCTGATTGCAGCTGGTATCCGTTTCTCCGAAAACTCGGTGTTTTACGTTGTCACCGTATTCGCCATCACTTACGGTGTCGATGCCTTGGGCTTGGAACGCGGCCCCATGCTCAGCGCAGTGATGGTGTGTTCTGCGATTGAACTTGCCCTGATCCCTCTCTTCGGTCGAATGTCCGAAAGATTTGGACATCGACGGTTGTTCCTTGTTGCGGCCATGGGCTCCGTTGCTGTTGCGTTCCCATTCTTCATGCTTCTCAATACGGGCAATTTCTTCGTCATTGCCGGCGCGATGACAATCTGCATCGCACTTGCTGCGGTGATGTACGCCCTCGAACCTGCCATCATGAGTTCGCTCTTCCCAGCAGAAGTTCGCACCAGTGCCGTTTCACTCGGCTACCAGGTGGCGTCCGTGTTCGCCGGTGGGCTCTCTCCGTTCATCGCAGCCGGACTCTACGCGTGGTCGGGACGCCAGTGGTGGCCGATCGCGGCATACCTCATGGTGATGGGGCTGATCACCTTCGTTTCCGCACACTATGCCACGAAACTCGCGGCATCGCTCAAGGACCAGGAAACTCACGAAATGTGATTTGCCTAACCCCCATTGCAATGGTGGACTGTCCCTATTAGTAGTATTCAGATCGGCGGAAGGACCTCTATGACAATCCCAGCTGAAGCAGAAAGCAACCCCAACATCGGATCGCTACTTTCGGCTTCCTACCACCTCATGATGGGACGTATTCTCGGTGATCTGTCTGCTGCCGGGCACAAAGATCTGACCAAGACTGCATTACATGTTCTAGTGCGCATGGGGTCACAGCCAACCACTGCCGATGTACTCTGGCAGCGCTTGCAAATCCCACGCCAGATCCTTGCGAACTTGCTAGGACTACTTGCCGAGAACGAGTACGTCAGCGCGCTTGACAACTCAAGACAGACCAACTCGGGCAGCTTCCAGATTGCCGAACGCGGCATTGCTGCATTGAAGATCGTAGAATCGGCTCAGTCAAAGGTCGAAGCTGAATGGGCAGCCGACATCGGTGAAGAATCCTATGCGAAGCTTCGACGAGGCCTACTCGCGCTATTCCCTGCAGCGCTTCGTCAATCGACGCACAAATAATTTGATTCACTGTGGGTGTGTCATCCGAAGCCGGATGCCGCACCCACAATGCTTCGTAGTTCGCACTGTTAATCACAGTGAAAGTGCGCTCTCAAATTCATGGTTCCTGGCGCGAATCTACGTATCGCTTTCCTTGTCCACCAGCTCCATCAACCGCACCCTGTCCAAGGCGTTGATCAAGCTGGCCCCGGACAACCTTCAATTCACCGAGATCCCCATCAAGGACCTCCCGTTGTACAACTACGACTTCGACGCCAACTACCCGCCCGACGGCACCGCATTCAAACAGGCAGTCGAGTCTTCGGACGGCATATTGTTCGTCTCCCCCGAATACAACCGATCGATTCCCGGCGCACTGAAGAACGCCATCGACTGGGGTTCACGCCCCTGGGGTGCCAACTCCTTCGCCTGCAAGCCCAGTGGCATCATCGGTGCCTCCGTTGGCGCCATCGGCACCGCGGTCATGCAGTCATCCATGCGCAGCGTCCTCAGCTTCCTGGACGCCCCGCAGCTGAACTCCCCCGAGGGCTACATCGCCTTCAAGCCGGAGATCTTTGATGCCGAGGGCAACGTCTCCGACAGCGGGACTGCCGATTTCCTCGGCCACTACATGAGCGAGTTCGCAGCGTTTGTCGAGCGCGTCCTGGATGCCAATGCCGCAGGCCACATTGGCGATGCGGACCCGGTCGAGGCCCCGTAACGACAATCAGGGAGCGCGTTGCCGGGGCGGTCTACATGCCCCGGCAACGCGCTCCCGTTGTGTGCGGCCCGGGTTCCGGAAGTCCGGGAGCCTTCTGTTCACCGCTCCGATTGGAAACCTTCTCGCCCGGACTTTCAATCCCTTCGGCGATTCCCTGCGCGTTGGATCGCGCCCGCGGCAGCTCTCTGCCTCTCGTCCCCACCACCACGACGGACACGTCTAGTCTCCGTTTGATGCCGAGCAGGAAGCCCTTGCCACCTGCGAAGTTCATGGCTAGCGTACGACGATGAAAGGTGGTTCCAACATGCCAGGAGTTCAGCGCTGGGCCGTGATCGCGGCGTGGGGAGCATTCCTCGCGACAGTCCCCTCCGCGCTGTGGCGGATTCTCATGATCCTTGGACTGCTGCCCGGGACCGAGGCGCTCCGACAATTTGAGCTGGCCGGCGACCCTGTCGCGAATTACGTATACGTCTTCGCCTTGAGCGTGGTCCAACTCACCGCGGGCTTTCTCACGATCGGGCTTGTTCGGCCCTGGGGCGAGAGATTCCTGGGCCGGCGGGTACTTCTCGCACCGGTTCTCGTGGTCGCCATGCTTGGCGGTCTTGCCGTGACATGGCTATTCACCATTTGGATGACGACACAGGTCCTTGCCGGCCGCCGGCCCGACAACGGCCTGGTCTCCGGGATCCCGCTGGCAATCATGGTTGCCTGCTACGCACCGATGCTTCTCTGGGGACCGCTCGAGCTGGTGGCAACCTCCGGTTACTGGAAGCGACGCGCGGCTTTCCGCGGCGCCGCTCAGGGCATTGGCAGCGCAGACCGCGCCTAATGCGGCTTCCCGCCACGGAATGAGCCCGTAGCGGGAAGCCAGCCTCGTTCTTGGGGTGCGCCGGATCAGTTGCGGAAGCGGGAGAACACCTTATACATGTAGTCGCTGCCCTGGCGCAGCGCCTCGACGTAGATCCGCTCGTCGTTGCCGTGCATTCCGATGAGCTGGTCGTTGTCCAGCACGTACGGGTAGACGCCGTAGCCGGGGATGCCGCGGGCGCGCCACGGGGCCAGGGAGGTGCCGGCCTCGAAGAGCGCCGGGGCGAAGGCCGCGTCCGGGTAGGTCTCCTCCGCGGCTGCGCCCAGCGCCTTGAACAGCGGGGTGTCGATGTCCGCCGGCGGGGTGGCCCAGGTCTTGTCGAGTTCGGCCAGCGTTTCCTCCTCGCTCACTCCCTCGGCCACGGCCAGCGCCACCTCGACGTCACGCGCGGCCATCATCTCGCGCACCTGCGCCAGGAACTCGCGCGGCTTCTGTCCGCCGGGGATCGCCCGGCAGTTGATGCGCACGTGGGCCGAGGAGGGAATCACGTTCTCCTTGTATCCCGCGTCCTCGATGACGAAGGCGTGGGTGGTGCGCAGCAGGGCGCTGTGCAGCCACGGGTAGCTTGATTTGGAGACCATGACGCGGGCGGCGCGCTCGCGGGCGTTCTGGCTGCGGGCAGAGAGCAGCAACTCGACGGCCCGCTTGAACCCGGCGTCCTCCGAGGCCTTGGCAAGGGCGGAGAAGTATTCGCGGGTCACCTCGGTGAGGTGCACCGGCGCCTGCCAGTCGCCGAGTTCGGCAACCGCGCGGGAGAGCGCCACGATGGCGGAGTCGGGGTTGGGCTTGGAGGAGTGGGTCGCGGTCCCGCCGGCGGTCAGGTCCAGGTTGAAGTAGACCTTGTCCTGCCGGGTGGCGGTGATGAGCATCGGGGTGGTCTTGTCCTTCTGCGCCAGGAACCAGCCGCCCTCGGTCAGCACCATGCCGGCGTCCAGCTTGTCCCAGTGGTTGGCGGCCAGCCACCTCGAGCCGAAGGACCCGGCTTCCTCGTCGCAGTCGGTGAGAACGATGATGTCCCGGTCGAAGGTGGCGCCCTCGGAGATGTGCCGCAGCAGGGCACTGATCGTGGCCGAGTTGGCGCCCTTCATGTCCAGGGCCCCACGCCCGTAGACCTCGCCGTCGCGCACCTCTCCGGAGAACGGGTCCACCGTCCAGTTCTCGCGTTCCACCGGCACAACGTCGGAGTGGCCGAGGATGAGCAATGGTTTCTCGGTGCCCGTTCCGGGGATGCGCGCAATCAGGTGGACGTTGTTCGGCTGCGGGGTGTCGATGATTTCCACGGGAATGCCCGCGTTCTCCCACACGGCCTTGAGCATCTCGGCATGCGGCCGGGTGTCGGCGCCCTGCCCGAAGTTCTGCGTGTCGAAGCGGAGCATTCGCTGGAGCAGGTCGAGTGCGTCCTTGTCCGATTCCGGCACCGCCGAGGCGGCAGCTGCGGGGTTGGCCCCGGTTGTCGAGGCGAAGACTCCCCCGCCGACAACGCCGGCGGCACCCAGTGCGGCAACGCCTCCCAGGAATGTGCGGCGGCGCAGCGGCGTCTTTGCGGCCTCGCCCAAATCACGTGTGATGTCCATGTTTATACCCTCTTTGGTTTTGTGCAGTGCGAGTGCACGACCCACGCTTGCCGACTGCCCCGCACCGGTCAATGGGTGACCGCCGTCACAAGCGCCAAGCGGTCGCGGCGGCGAGACAAGCGGCGCGCGAGGCCCGTTCGTGACGACAATGCGACGCCAACACAGCACTGACATGGGTTTCGCCAGAATCGGCGTCGGCTTTGGAAGGACATTAGGTGCAGGCACAGGACGATCGGCTATATTCTCGCCCTGAAACGAATGGAAACATATATTTTCTTTCCTGCGGACCGGGAACCGGGCGAGAATCGGCAAGTACATTTCGCCGGTTTCCTTCTAGGCTTGCCATTAGTAACCTGCGGCACGGTGGTTCGCTCGCGAAATTTCCCCGCCGCTTTCGGTCTGGGATTCTCCTTCAGGGCCTGCCGACCGGAGTCCGCCCGAAGACCCGATTCCACGGGAATCACGTGACATACTTCGACCAACAGTGCCGGATGTGCAACCGTTAGGTGACGCCCACCCCTGTCAGAAAGCCAAGCCCTTGACACTGCCTTCATCGTCCGCCGATCCCGCCCACAACACGGTGCCGCGCAAAACGCCTCGCATCCACCGCGCCTGGCTTGTGGCCGCGGTGACGGTACTCGCCCTCGTGGCAGCCGCCGCCTTCCGCTCCACCACCGGCGCGTTCTTTGAGCCGCTGGAATCCGAGTTCGGGTGGACCCGTTCCCAGCTCTCCACCGCGGTGACGATCAATCTCGTGGTCTACGGATTGGTGGCGCCGTTCGCGGCGACGCTGCTGGAACGGTTCTCGATGCGCTTCGTAGCCGCCCTGGCCTTGGGTCTGGTCTCGGGCGGCGCCGGGCTCGCGGTCTTCGTATCCGAGGTGTGGCAGCTCTGGCTCCTGTGGGGCGGACTGGTGGGAATCGGCACCGGTGCCATTGCGCTGGTCTTTGGGGCGGTGGTGGCCAACCGCTGGTTCTCCGCGCGGCGCGGGCTGGTGATGGGAATCTTTTCCGCGGCCAACGCCTGCGGCCAGCTGATCTTCCTGCCCACCATCGTGCATCTCACCGGACTCCACGGCTGGCGCACCGCCTCGCTGCTGGTAGCGGGCTTTGCGCTGGCCATTGTTCCCCTGTTGTTCTGGCCGTTTGCCAACAGCCCGGCCGAGGCGAAGACCACGGCCTACGGTGCCGACGATGATGCGGACGCCGAGGCGGCACCGGCGAAAGCCCGCCCCGCCGGCAACGCCGTGGCCGAGACCCTGGGGGTGCTCCGCCATGCGATGAGGTTCCGGGCCTTCTGGATCCTGGCGTTCACGTTCTGGATCTGCGGCTGGTCAACCAACGGGCTGATCCAGACCCACTTCATTCCCGCATCCCACGACCACGGCATGCCGGCGACCACCGCCTCCGGGCTGCTGGCATTGATCGGCGTCTTCGACATCATCGGCACCATTGCCTCGGGCTGGCTGACCGACCGGGTGCGCCCGTGGCTGTTGCTGGTCTTCTACTACGGCCTGCGCGGGGCATCGCTGCTGACCGTCCACTCGCTGCTCGGCCCCACGGTGGAGCCGGTGCTGTGGATCTTCATTCTCTTCTACGGCTTGGACTGGGTGGCAACCGTCCCGCCCACCGTCGTGCTGTGCCGGCAATACTTCGGCCCGGTGCGGGCCGCGGTGGTCTTCGGCTGGGTCTTCGCCTTCCACATGGTCGGCGCCGGGGTTGGCGCGCTGACCGCGGGCATCGGCCGCGACGTGTCGGGCAGCTACCTGATCGCCTGTATCACCGCGGCGATCCTCTGCTTCCTCGCCGCCGCCAGCCTGTTCCTACTACCCGGATCCCGCAAGGCCGTTGAACCGACCCCTGAGCACATCACCGACGAGGTTGAATCGTCGCCCGTGGAGTAACTGCCACAAAGGCTGGCCCGCGATCGTGATCGCTGGCCAGCCTTTGCTGTGGAGCCGTTAGTTCTTCAACGCCGCCCGGACGGCGGGGAGCACCTCGGTGGCCAGCAGTTCGATGGAGCGCAGCGTCTGCGCCTGGGACAGGCCGCCGAGCCCGACCTGGGCCAGGAATCGGGTGTGGCCCAGGACCTCGTGCTCCCAGAGGATCTTCTCCACGATCTCCGCCGGGCTGCCGGCGAAGAGCGCCCGGCTCGGCGATGCCCAGGATTCGAAGGCCTCCCGGTCCAGGCGGCCGGCCCGCGGCATGTTCTGTCCGATGTAGGAGCTGTAGTGCGGGAAAAACGTGTCTCTGGCTCCCTGCGAGGTCTCCTCGACATAGAAGTGCGAGGTCACCCCGATCTGCCCGGGCTCGCGTCCCGCGGCAGCGGCGGAGCGGCGGTACAGTTCGGCCAGCGGCGCGAAGCGCGGCGGGTCCCCCAGGATGGCCAGGTACAGCGGCATGCCCAGCTTTCCGGCACGCACCGCCGAGGCGGGCGTCCCGCCCACGGCAGCCCAGATCGGCAGGGAGTCCTGGACCGGGCGCGGGAAGACACCTGCATCGTGCAGCGGCGGGCGGGTGCTGCCGCTCCACGTGACCGGGTTTTCGTCGCGGATTTTCAGCAGCAGCTCGAGCCGGTCATCGAAGTACTCGTCGTAGTGCTGCAGGTCCTGGCCGAAGAGCGGAAAAGACTCCAGGTAGGCGCCGCGCCCCGCAGTGAGCTCGGCCCGTCCGGAGCTGATCAAATCCAGCGTCGCGAAGTCCTCGAACACGCGCACCGGGTCCGCACTGGAGAGCACCGTGACGGTGCTGGTCAGGCGGATGTTCTTGGTTTGCGCGGCGGCGGCGGCAAGCACGACCGGCGGGGAGGAGACCGCAAAGTCCTCGCGGTGATGCTCCCCCACGCCAAAGACGTCGAGTCCGGCCTCGTCAGCCACCCGGGCCCATTCGAGAATGTCGCGCATGCGCGTGGCGGCGTCGATCGGCTTGCCGGCCGCATCGCGGGTGAGCTCGCCGAAGGTGAAGATTCCGATCTCGAACGGGTTGGCGGAACTCATGCGCCGGAGACCACCTCGGCGCCGATGTGGGCGGTGATGAAGTCGCGGACGTCGTCGAGCTCAGCGGCGTTGATGCCGTGGGCCAGTCCCGGGTAGACCTTCTCAACGAGAGCGGAGTGGGCCGGAAGGAATTCGGTGGTGCGGGTGATCGCGACCGGGGCAATGACCCGATCCTCGGACCCGCGGCCCCAGAACACGGCCGGAAGGTTTTCGCGCAGGTCCTCGTCGCCGGGCTGGGTCGCACCGAGGACGAATCCACCGAGGATCACCGGGGCGATCACGCGCTCGGGGCGGGTGCGCAGCAGTTGGCTGGCCATGAGCCCGCCCTGGGAGAAACCGATCGGCACGATGCGGGTGGCCGGGTCGACGTTTTCATCGATCCAGGCCCAGATGGCGGCGGTTGCCGCCTCTACCGGGGCAGCATCCGGGGCGCCCGGAGTGGTGATCTCGAACCAAGCGGCCCCGCCGTTGCCGAGCTCAAGCGGAGCACGCAAGGAGGCCCAGGGAAGGTCTAGCCCGAGTGCCGGGGCCAGTCCGCTGAGGTCCTGTTCGTTGGAACCGAAGCCGTGCAGAAAGAGCACGACCCCGTCGGGAACGTCGTTGGTGGTCCATCCGGTCGAGCGTACGTCGCGCAGTGTGGTGGTCATTCGGGGATCGGTTCCTTTGGTTGTGGGATCCGGGAGCCAAGTTGTGCCTCGGTTACCCAGCGCATCGGCGGGAGGTATGGAACGGCAGCCACCGATCACAGGGACGGTCGCGGAAAGTTCTCCTGTTCCAGCATACACTTATTGCTTGTAGCTTCAAGTGTTAAATGCGACTCTACCGCACGGGTTCCCGGTTTCCCCCAAGGCAACGAACGCCACCGAGAACGTTGTCGCCGGGGCGTTCCACAGGCAAGCAATGAACTAAGGAACAAACTCCGGAACCCATGCGCCGAAATGCTGGCGCTCCCGAATGACACCCCGCTAATCTTGGTCCCACATGGACTCTCCGGGCGCGATACGGTCATGTTCGGTTATCGCAGTTGAACGTATCAGCCAGACCGCGGCGGAGTACCAAGATGAGCGCGACGCAGTACAGAACGCGAGGAAGAGTCACCGCTCGTCGTTGTATTACCCGGTTTTCAAACTAGCTAAATCCGTCATCTCAACATTGAAGGAAACGCGAAAATGAAACTTGATCCACGCAGAACTGCCTTGATCGCCCTCCACGGCCAGGGTGACATCATCGGCGCAAACGGAGCATTCGCCGACTTCTTCCATGCGGAGATCGTCCGCCGTGGTGTCGTCAACAAGATTTCCGCCCTGCTGACTGTTGCACGGGATGCCGACGCAACGGTCATCTACACCAAAATCGTCTTCAAACCGGATTACAGCGACCTGAATACCAACTCGCCGCTACTCCAGATCGTCCAGCAAAAAGGAAGTCTCCAGGAGGGATCCGATCTCACCGAAATCATTGAAGCGCTGACCCCGGCCGGCAGCGACCTCGTGGTGACCAATCAGCGGGTCGGCGGATTCTCCCCGGAGCTGGTCAGCATCCTTGAGGACCGTGGGATCGATACGCTGCTCATCGCCGGTGTCGCGACCAACATATCCGTGGAGAGCACCGCGCGGGCGGCTTCGGACCACGGATATCGGGTGGTCGTCGTGGAAGACGCGTGTTCCGCGGCCACTCCCGAGGCTCATGCAGCAAGCATCGAATCGCTTGGACTTCTTACTTCCATCACCACCTCCAACGAACTTCACTGGGCACCGGTGGAAGAGCCCATCGAAGCCTAGAACGGTTGGACCATTGGGTGCCCCGGCGTGCCAAATCGCATATGAGGACACTGCGTCCACCGCGAGGCCTTTAGCAGTTGAGCTCGTTGCGAATTCCCCGGCAGGTAGCCAGCAAATTGGAAATCACGTCGGGGCGTTGCAATGCCTCGGCGCGGGATATCGGGGCGCTCAAGGACAGGGCCAGAACACGTGGACGATTCAATTGACCCACCGCCGCGCCGACGGCGCCAAGGTCCGGTTCAGTCAGCCCGAAATTCAAGGCGTAGCCCAGTTCCCGATCCCGCAGCAATCTTCCTTGCACCTTGGCCGCCGGCACGGGCGGCAGCATGCCACCGGCGCGTTGTGTTGCCCGCCCTTGTAAACCTGAACCACCGCCGATTTGTAAAAGTGAGCCAAAGCCGGCTGCCCGCCAGATGACGTGTGGGCCGGCAAGATCGTTCCAGTTCAGTCAACGAGTCGCTATGGCCGCGGACCATCGACCATGACTACTCAAGATTCGGACGCACCTTCGTCATTCGAGTGGGTAACAATGGGCAGAAAGAGACGCACAAGGCCAACGCGATCGTAGGATTCGCTTGTAGCTACTATCCGAAGAAACCTAATCAATATGTCTAGTCTCGAGGGTTCCGTGGTCCATTGCATTCCCGAAGCGCCTGACTTTCCCGAGAAATTGGCTGCAGAACGTGTCGTCTGGGAAAAGCTGCGCGAGTCCCTACCCGATGATGTGGTGCTACTGCACTCCGTTTCGGTTCGCCACGGAAAGTCTGAGCACGAAATAGATCTACTGGTCCTGTGGCCCAATGTCGGCCTAGCCGCGATCGAGGTCAAGGGCGGCCTGGTTAGCTGCGATCAGGCTCAGTGGTACCAATCGGATCGGCAAGGTCCGCATAGGATCCAAAATCCCATGGCTCAGGTCCAGGGAGCGGCGCACGCCTTCCAGGATTGGATTAGCGAGCGCATGGGAACTCGAATTAGCAGCCGGTTCGCTCATATTGTGTGTTTTCCCTATACATCCGTTAACCAAAACTGGGAAATGGCAGGGATCCCCCGTGAACTCGTGATTGATCAGAAGGATCTGTCAACAATTGAGCATCGACTTCGAAGTGCAATTGAGCTTCAGGGCGGCGGCTTCAGCGGTTTGGCTCCGACATTTGTGCAACGCATGCTCCCGCATTTGTCTGGCGATCTTGAAGCCATTCACGTAACGGAAGCCGAAGCCCGTGGTAACGAAGATGTTCAAAATTCCCTTACACAAAGACAAGCAACTCTGCTTTCAGCAACGCGGTCGCTGGATCGCGTCATGTTTGTGGGTGGAGCCGGCAGCGGAAAAACTTGGTTGGCGGTCGAAAAGGCGAAGGGTCTATGCGCTCAAAACAAGCGAGTGGGGCTCTTCTGCTACAACAAAGGACTCGGACAATTCCTCAAGTCTGAGGTCGCTCGTTGGCGTCAAAACAAACCAGTTCATACCGGGGAGTTTCATGAGTATGTACGTTCTCTCGGCATACCCGACGGCAAAGGCCAGACCTACTTTGATGTGGAGATGCCTCACCTGCTCCGAGAGCACGCTGACAAGATGGCCGAACATGAGAAATTCGATGCGATCATTGTCGACGAGGCCCAGGATTTCGCACCAGATTGGTGGGCGTCGCTCCTCGCCTGCACCAAGGACCCTCTGAACGGCCAGGTCTTCGCTTTTATGGATAACCGGCAGGACGTCTACCGACGATGGGACGGAGAACCACTGGGCGGGAGCTATGGGCAGGAATCACCTATGATTCCAATCCACGTTGATGAAAACCTTCGAAATACACGTCGGATCGCAGACACTTTCAAATCGCTGAATGGCGAACATTTCAAATCACGCGGTGGCACAGGCATGCCAGTTCGATTCGTCCAATGCGCCACGGAAGACGCCATCGATACGGCTTCAGACTGCGTTGATGCACTAGTTGATGAGGGCTGGGCCAACAACCAGATCGCACTACTGACCACTCATCGACGTCATCCCATCCATCAGGACGCATACGACAGCGGGACTATTGATACTGAATATTGGCAAGAATTTCATGCAGACAGCTCAGAATTCTACGGGCACGTGCTTGGATTCAAAGGACTGGAACGCTCAGTCATCATCCTGTGTGTCAACGGTTTCAAGGATCTGGACCGCGCCGTGGAATTGCTCTATGTCGGCTTCTCCCGTGCCCGATCCCTGCTCGTCGTTGTAGGTGACGAGAGCTTGATCGCAAAAGCTTGTGGTGACGAATTGAAGTCTGCCCTCGACGGTGCCGAATCTTGGAGACCGGTCATTGCCCTAAATACGACAGTTGACCCAAGATGAGACTAAGTATGTGCCACGATGAAACGTCGATTCGGTGAGAGAGTTCCTCGTTGGAATCGTGTCTCGAGAATCCGATGGATCCGATGGATCCGATACCCACTCTGGATATCTCGAGCCGCTTCATTCCATGAAGTTGCCTCGAATTTCCGGGGATCGGAGGCAGACCGTCGTGACCCCGGATCATCCTCGCGCTGCGCCATCAAAGTAGATAACCCCGCAAGAATGAATTCTGACCTTGCGCGGCCAAAACGCATTAGCACCCCTTATCAGGAGCCTCATGTCCAACAATCTTTCTCGGCCTTCCGGCCACCTTTTCGTCATCATGGGCGACATCCGGAACATCAATTGCGATGCGTGGCTGTTGCCGACGGATAGCATGCTGAACGTTTCCCCCTCGTGGCAAGACGACTCAGATCTAGTAGCGGGTATTCATAAGCTAAGGGGCACAGCATTCGAGCTTGGCGACGTGCTGGCTAAACCTCTTCCCTTACTGGACGGAGATCGCCCCCTTCCCATCGCAACGGCTGTTCCCCTTTATGGGTTGGATGCTCCATCGCAATTGAGGGCGCCATTAGATGCGTTTTTCGACGCTGCCGCCCAACAGCTGGAGACCGCCAACACCCCGTTGAAGTCAGGTAGGTCAAATCGACTACTTGCCGTTCCATTCTTCGGAACCGGCGGCGCCGGCGGGGACATGCAACGAGGCGAAATCATCAAGGTGTTGCTAGAGGGTCTTGCCGCCGGCACCGAGCGACACGGAGTAGACGCCGTCTTGGTGCTCTGGGATCCAGCTGCCTATGGTCTTGCCCAGTCAATGCGGCGCGCATCCGCCGATGCATGGCCAACCTTGGAAGAGCGCTTACAGGAGCAGGTTCGTCGCCTGACGGACATAGGAAGTCTCGGCAAGCTCGTGCCATTCATGGGAGCCGGCACAAGCGTGAGCGGCGGTGGACCGCAGTGGTCAACTCTGCTTAACGATCTTGCCAGCGAAATCGGTCTCGGCGAGCACAGGGAGGCTCTGCAAAAACTCGGTTCGCTAGACCAGGCGTCGTTGATTCAGGAACGATTCGCGGAACGGGCATCAAAAGACGCCGCTCGGTCAAATCAAGATTTTCGAGCAGCCATTGCATCGAAGGTTGCTCTAAAACGATACGGTCTGGCACCTGCACTTTTGGCATCTATCCCCTCGGACGGAGCAATCACCCTCAACTATGACGAGCTATTTGAGACAGCTTCCGCGGACCAAGGCAAGCCCCGATCCATCATCCCTTCGAGCACTGATTCAAACACCCACCAGCGATGGCTGCTCAAGCTCCACGGGACAGTCAGTCTCCCGGATTCGATCGTCTTGACCCGGGACGATTATCTGGGCTTCAAGGCGAACAAGCAAGCCCTCACCGGCTTGGTGCAGGCACACTTGATGACCCACCATATGTTGTTCGTCGGATTCGGCCTGAGCGATCAACACTTCCATGAGATCATCCACGACGTCCGCCGCGCCATTCCCCACACTTCCAATACCCCGCATGCACTGGGAACGGCATTGGTCTTAACGGAAGACGCTTTGCAACGTGGCCTCTGGGAGAAGCACTTAGACATCGTCCACATGTCCCCAGCCGACACGCCCCTTGAAGATGCGGGCAGAACCCTCGAAATATTCTTGGACATGCTCAGCGCTCGTCTGGCTGCCAACCACACATACCTGCTGGCCCATAAATACGAGGGCGCCCTCAGCGACCCCGACCGCCACTTGAGGGACAAATTGCTTGATCTTGCAGCGCATCTCCCCGAGGACGCCTCACCCGGGGCCATGAAGATCGTCCACACCATGATGGCATCGCTCGGGCACGAGCTGTAACCGTAAAATCCTGACCGCGCATCAATTTTGTGATTAGTTGCCCAACTTTGATTCGAGACATAGAACGGTTGGCCCCTTGGGTGACTCGGCGGCCCAGGTTGCACATGAGGGCATTGCGTCCACCGCGAGGCCTTTAGCAGTTGAGCTCGTTGCGAATTCCTCGGCAGGAAGCCAGCAAATTGGAAATCACGTAGGGGCGTTGCAATGCCTCGGCGCGGGATATCGGGACGCTCAATGACAGGGCCAGAACACGTGGACGATTCGCTTGACCTACCGCCGCGCCGACGGCGGCTAGGTCCGGTTCGGTCAGGCCGATGTTCAAGGCGTAGCCGCGTTCCTGCACCCCCCCGCCAGTTCGCCTTGCAGCCTGGCCAGCTCTTCGGCACCAAGCGTGCCGCCGGCGCGTTGGGTGACCCTCCCCTGATAGAGCTGAGCCACCGCAGACGCGGAGAGCAGGGCCAACGCCGCTTGGCCACCAGAGGACGTATGTGTGGGCAGCACCGTTCCGGCACGGTTCCCGATCCGCAACAGCTGCGGCCCTTCGACACTGAACAGAAACCGAGAGCTCGTTCCCACCCGCTCCACCAGGTTCACGGTCTCCCCCACTGCGGCAGCCAACTGCTTAAGACGCGGGCGTACCTGCGCGACGAGTTTGCGCACGGCGCTTTGTGGGTGTCCGGCAACAGGTTCGGTCCGGCGCAATAGCGATGCTGCTCATCCTGCAGCGCAAGGCCTCGGTAGACCAGCTGGATAGCTCGGCACCTACTTCCATGGTCCTACGCGCCGGAGGCCCAATGCTGCTTTGGGGAACCGGCCGGTTCATCCACCCCCTCCCGTCTTGGCATCGTGTGCAGGTCCTGGCTAAAACCCGAAGCCGCGAGTCTCGCGCACCGTGAGCACCGTGAAAGCTCCCACCACCAGCAGTAACACGATGGTGTAGATCCCGAAGTAGTTGTGGCCCGCATCCCCGGATCACGTGGCGAGCCCTGCCTGCAGGTACGCCAATGGTGCGTAGCGGTGCCGTTGCGTGCCCATTCGTTCTTTTACAGCAGGGTCAACCGCCGAAGCGCGTTGTTCACCGACTCGCTCGCTTTGGCAGACTTCTTGAGCCGGTCAGAAAGAAGGACACAAGATCGTTAGCGATCAAAACGAATACGCATTCGTTCCAAAAAGGTCTTCTTGTTGGCAAGGAAAAGGAACTTGACAGAAATGCGCACAACCCTCATCCTGTCAACTTCCAAATATGAAAGTTCTCCGGCATAAACAAACACGATTTGTCCGACGTCAGGAACGATCGGACTACCCGTTCCCCAGAATTCGGAGGGAGACCTTTTATAGAGTTCCCGAAGGCAAATCTGAGCAGTCCCCTCATTTCTAGCAACAGATTCAACTTCGTAAGCAAGGGCCTCGATATGGCTGTCGAAGTAGTTGGGGGTAGTCGCGCCTTTTTCGGCATAACTCCGACGCGCTTCCGCCAGTTTCTTACGACCTACAGAATCCGCAAACCGCACTGGTTCTATCCGGGTCGCCCTAAGCATCAACGCCCTGTCGCGATCAAACCCTGCATCCCGCGCATCTCGTGTATCCGTGCATGGATGTTTGGGCCAGGGCGGTCCAATTTCGTCGAAGTAGACACGACTGCCAAATTCATTCGCATAGAAGTAAACCTTCGCTCCACACACGGGACAGAATGCATTCGGATTCAACCAGCAGGTAAGCCCTGACGACCTAACCACGTTCGATCTTGCGATCGGCCTCGGCATCGCTGCCAGACTTCTTGAAGGCGATGCCACTTGTCGCATCGATTTGGAATAGGTGCGTCCGGTCGTCAGCGAACCAGTTCTAGTCACGAAGTGCTCAGATACCCATACTTGTTGACCATTTGGTCCTCTTCGGTAGTGACCGCGCCGGCGGAACGTAGTCATAAATCAATCCTGACTTAGTTTTCCGTATGAAAATTCCTTATATCACTTTTACTAAAAGTATTCAAGAGCATGCTGACTGATCTGGGCTTCAAGGGGACTCAATGCTCAACGAGGTTCATTCGGTGAATCATGCTAACCACTTATGGGTACCAAAACATAGACTTACAGGTTTGGTTGCCAACCCTTTCCTAGGTTGCCCGAATGGGCAAGAATAGTCATTAGCGTGCCACGGAGTTCGCCGACGTGAATACACCGACCGGCATCTCTCGATGCAGGTTCCAAGTGATGGCGATGGGCTTGGAGCCTTGGTGCTTCACGTAGTCGACTGCGCCCAAGCACGTGAATGGCAAGACGAGGCCATCAATGTCCTTCGAAGCGTCACGGGTAAAGAGCAAGATGTGTGAAGCGTGCTCTTTACGGTTCAAGTAGCGCTGGCCGGTCGGGCTGGTTGGACTGGTAGCGTTCTGCGATTCCCAGTGAAAGAGCCGTGGACTGATCGCATAATCCTTGTAAAGCGTGTTTGGGTTGTGGACCGTTTCATCCTTGTCCAGCGTCACGAAGAGCGCATCGGTGCTCGTCTCCGGACACCATGCCACCCCCTCCCGGTGGTTGACCCCCTTTCCCTGTTCCAAAGAACCGTACTCAAGTGCCGCAAGGACTTCAGACCGCCAGTACGTGGCATGCGAGTAAAGTGGAATCTGTTGCAGCCCAAGAGGAAGTCCCTTCGGCGCATGAGCGCTACGGTCCACACCGCGTGCAAACGCGGCACGCAGCTCTTCAACCAGATACCCATTTGCACGAATCTGATTCAGCCCTTGGTCATAGGAGTCGAATCCACCGCCGTCGTCCCAAAACGTATAGAACAACATGCGCGCAAATATCTGGATCCGCGGCTCCGACTCCGCGTAACGCGGTGCATCTTTGGAAAGCAGCGCCGAATAAGCATCAGCACGCTCGGCGTCGTCAACATGGAGGAAGCGAGTGACCCGCTTGAGCAGATCGCGTTCCTCATCACGCTGGACATCACCGAATACGACAAGACCTTCCTCCCAGGGAGAACGCGATGAGATCAAGCCGGCTCCACGGATCAGATCGGTCCACGAATCCCCCGTCTTGCGGTAGACATCTTTGACGTCTCGGCCGGACTCCTCGAGATAGTCATCCAGTCCGATCAGCCCATGGGACTTGATGTCACGAATCAGCGCACGTTTGTTCAGCTTGAGCTGCGAACGAATATTTTCCAGCACGATATTACGCGCCACCCGATCGAGCATCAGCTGGCAGCCCGAGGGCAACCCGGGCGCACCATCATCGATGATGCGTTCGAGCTTCTTCCGTGGCACATCCAGTAGAGCGCGGTACTTGACGTCGAAGCGGAATTCCCTGCGTTGCTGTCCAATGAAGTCAAGCACGGTGAGCACCGCCTTGTCGTCGGCGCGACGCAGTCCGCGTCCGAGTTGTTGGAGGAAGATCGTCGAGCTCTGCGTGGGACGCAGCAGGAGGATGGTGTCGATCTCCGGTACGTCGAGACCCTCGTTGAAGAGGTCAACGGCAAAGATGCAGTTCAGTTCGCGGGCACGCAGCTTGGCCAGCGCTCCCTCGCGTTCCTCGGTGGTTGATATTCCCGACACGGCCACCGATGGGATTCCCGCCTCGTTGAAGACCTTCGCCATGTAGTGCGCGTGCTGGACCGAGACGCAGAAACCAAGTGCACGCATCATGGACGTGCTGAGCACCTTGTCACGAAGTTCGTTGATGATCTTCAGTGCACGAATGTCATTACCCGTGTACACATTGCTGAGTTGTTCCAGGTCGTAGGAGCCGCGCCTCCATTCGATAGCGGTGAGGTCGACGTCGTCTGCCACACCGAAGTAGTGGAAGGGAACCAACAGGTCGGCGTCCAAGGCATCCCAGAGGCGCAGCTCCGAGGCAATCCTGCCGTCAAAGTAAGTGTCGGCAACATTGATGCCGTCGCCGCGTTCGGGCGTTGCCGTAAGTCCAAGGAGCTCGATAGGATTCAGATGCTCGATGAGCCGGCGGTACGAGGATGCCTCGGCATGGTGGAACTCGTCGATCACCACAATTTCAAAGGTTCGCGGTTCGACCTTGGAGCGCCCGAAGGCGGCCAGAGACTGGACACTGGCGAACACCTGTTTCCAGGCCTCCGGTTTTTGTCCATCCACGAACAGTTCTCCGAAGGAGCCCTTACCCAGGACCTTGCGATACGTTTTGAGCGATTGCTCGAGGATCTCCTTGCGGTGCGCCACGAACAAGAGCGTAAGTTCCCGGCCTGCGGCTTCGCACAGGCGTTTGTAATCCAGCGCTGCGAGCACGGTCTTGCCGGTCCCCGTCGCGGCAACCACCAAGTTCCGATGTTCGTTGCGGTTGGTACGGGCAGCCTCGAGTTCTTCCAGCATTTCCTTTTGGTGCAATAACGGAAGCACTTCGAGCCCGGTGGATCCGAGCATCCGTTCTGCCGTGGTTCCACCTGCCCGCTTCAATGCTGCGTCCAGGCGCTCTGCATCCTTCTCCGGATCGTAGGGAACGAAGGCGTCGTCTTCCCAGTAGCTGTCGAATGTCATCGAGAACTTTTGCAGGAGACCGGGAGTCGCCACGCCAGAGAGCCGGACATTCCATTCGAGCCCGTCAAGCAGTGCCGGACGGCTGAGGTTGGAGCTCCCGACGTAAGCGGTGTCGAATCCGGAATTCCGGTGGAACATCCAGGCCTTGGCGTGGAGCCGGGTCGCATTGGTCTCGTAGTTGATGCGGACTTCTGCGCCGAATCGACGAACTAGTTCGTCAATGGCGTGGCGTTGGGTTGCGCCCATATAGGTCGTGGTGATGACCCGTATCGGGATGCCGTAATCCTTGAGTACCTCGAGCGATTCTGAAAGGAGTCGCAAGCCTTCCCATTTGATGAAAGCGCACAACAGATCAACGCGATCCGCTGAGGAGAGTTCGGCTCGCAGTTCGGCGGCCAATTGCGGATCTTCGCGGCTGTTTGTGAGCAGGGCAGCCGAGCTCAATGAGGTCTGCGGTCGTTTGAACGAGCGAGTACGGACACCATCGTCGCGTTGCAGCTTCATAAGTTTCTGGGGACCTGGAAGCACATCTTCGGTGTGCCCGACAATGGCGAGAAGCTGGTTGGTCAACGCAATCATCTGGTCAGGTTCAAGCGCGCTTAATCGTGCCTCAATCGCATGGCCAAGAAATCGAGCCAATTCACCCGGGGCAGTTTCGGCGTTGACCGATTCCACGAAGCGCGTGTATCCGGTCAAGGATTGCAACCGACCAGCCAGATGATCCGTAATCAGACTCTCGAAAATTCCTTCACCCAAGTCGAAAGCGCTATTTGCTTCACGGTTGTCCATCCTGCCAGGTTACTGGACCGGCCGGACGATTCGTTTCATTCCGAATAGAGACTTCACGATGACGCGGCGACTTCCTGCGGCCGGCAGAACGATCATCGCCTGACAGTTCCGGTACCGTTGCCTGCCCGCAGTTACTGCAAACCTTCTTCGCTGGGAATGATTGTGTCGGTGGTCCCCGCCCGCGCCATCTGGATCAAACCCCGCAGTGGCCACCCGGACATCGAGGGCCGGTCGATCTCAGTTAGTCCTCATTCCGCATGCTCTGCTGCGCGCCCTGAAACAGGATGGACTGGGCATCCTTGCGTAGTCCTCGTTCGATATGGTCTCAGCAGGGGACCCTGTGGCTAATTCCGTTCCTTTTCACGACTGCTGGCGTCACTGACCGTTACAAAGACTTAGCACTCTCATCAGGACGAGCTGAGCTCGTGCATGAATGAAACGCTGGTAATCGTCCCTGAGCCTGACTTTGTCATCTTCTGTGTAGGGCCCTGCCGAGGCCAGCTCGTCATACGGGATCAGGTGGGATGCTAGTCGGTCCCGGATTGCACTCTCGCCAACATCAGAACGGTCGACTCGGTCATTCAGATATTGCAAAGGTGCCTTGTTGGAGATGTTTCTGTTGGTGGACCACGTTATGAGGGCACAGTTGAGCGCACGATATGAAGACTGCTGACCAACGGCTCCGATCTGGTTCAGCAGAGAATCCGGAAAAAGATGATGGTATTCACGATGCACAAGATTGCCGCTATTTACCGTTTGGTCGTCAGCTATGTCCCGTGCTCCCTCGCGCAGGGTGGCCGCAAGGATCCCCCTCGCAATGACGTCCCTATTGCGCGGCCATGAGGCAGACTCGAGATCCATCGACGTCGGCAGCGGGTTCATATCTTCGTCAAAAATCGGGACCGAGGTCCAGTCGGTTTCTTCTCCAAGCAGTAGTCTCCGCAGGCCTCTGAAATCCTGAAGTGCACGAGACGAAGCTGACTGGTCATAACGACGGGTGATGAACGATCGCCAAAGATAGGCTCGCAGCAACCGCCTTACATTGCCTGCTTCATCCAATGAGAGTGGTATGTACTCGGCAAGGGCAGCGAGGACGGGAATCGGTGTGACAGACGGAAGGCGTTGCTTGTCGTAAACACGCTCTGACTCCAAAAACTCAACGACCCACTTGATTCCGTCTACGACCTGTGACCATTCAGCGGCAAGCGTCTCGTAGTTGAGCAGTGAGTAACTTCGTTGTGTTGCGGGTCGATCGGAACGCAAAGCGGCAACATCGAGTACGAGCGATCCGGTTTCGAAGTATCTCGTCACCGCAGGCACCGCTGTTTCCAAATCTTCAACGAGATCGTGCAGGGATTGCCCTGTTGCTTCTTCCAACTGTGCCACTACGATGTCGTAGGCGCTCAGGCGAACCGACGACGTATTCATCTTGATGAAAACGTCCAGTGCTACATCTTTGGGTGTTGTAACCGGCAGGCTCAAATACGGGATGTTGTAGATCGCTACCTCGTGGGCCAGCTCGCTGATCTGTGAATTGAGTTTCCAGGCCCTTGCGTGGTCATCGTTCATTGCCGCAAGCACCCACTCATCTCGTCCGGATGTAGTCAACGGGTTAAGGAGTCGAAGAGGCACGTATCCTCGATCCAAAACATCGGTGGGGTTGTTGCACCAGAGTGGATACCGTGAACCGTTTTTATCCCAGCGGTACTGCGACAGGACACGCGGACCATCAAGTACACCGTCTTCGTCCTCGTCTTCATCCAGCTTGATGAAATATGTACGCGATTCATAATTGTCATGCAGTGCTCACCAAAGGGCGGTGAGTCGCTGCTGTCCGTCCAAGAGGTGTTCCGTGACGCGGGTTCCTGGACTACTTTGCGGTGACGTTGTCAGCCCGCGGCTCAGAAAAGGTTCATCGTTATCTACGCTGAGCGTCAGTAGTGCTCCCGCCGGCAACTTACGAAGCACCGTCTCAACGAGGCTAGACACCTCGTTGTGGGACCATGCCTCGAAGCGCTGAAAACGTGGCAATCGCAGGCGGCCACCTTCAATCGCTTGAAACCAATTCTTGAGATCCCTGTTTAATGCCTCCACAAATTCCCCCAAAAAATCTAGGCTCCTGCCACGGTTCTTGCTCTCCGAGACATTGAATCTTCACATTAGCGCTATTCCGGCCGATTGGGCTTGATACCTCGACAGATGAGAACGAGATTCCCCTAGCGGCAGGAATTTTCCGATAAATTGTCACGGTGCCACTATCAATTCGCGAGCTATTTGCAGCCGCAGATCTAATTCCAACCGGCGTCGTCAAATGGGGCGAACGGACTCTTCCAAACGTTCCAGGCATCTACTGCGTCAGTTGGTCCTCCGACTCGGAGGCCACAAACGTGACCAAAGGTAGCTATATACCTTCGCCCTCGGCCTACGCCGAACTCCTGTCAGTCTGCCCAGCGACATGCATCGACGGCGCTCTCGCAACTCCGAGCACATTGGCCGAACGGATTGGGAGTTTTTGGCTCCCGAACGAACCAGTCCTCTACATCGGCATGGCGGGCACGTCGATTCGCACCCGAGTTGGTCAGTACTACTCCACCAAGCTGGGCGCTCGCGCGCCGCATGCTGGTGGTTGGTGGCTGAAGACTCTTGAAGGTCTTGATCGGTTGTACGTCCACTTTGCGCCGTGCGACGAAGTCTCGACTCGTGAACAATCCATAATCTCTGCATTTGCGACCAGTATCGATCCTGCTCACCGGCGTCAGTTGTTTGATACTGAAAGAGTTGCTCCCTTTGCCAATGTCGACGTGGCAAAAGGCCTCCACAAGCGCCACGGATTGTCGAATTACAAGGTTCCCGCGCAGGCAGTGGCAAACCAATCTGCCACGAAACCCGTCGAACAAACGACCACTGTGCCAAGAACCACCGATTCCTCGGCCGCCGAGTTGAGGGTCCAATCGCAACCAGTGACAGACAAGGATCGGACGCGGAGCTACCTTCGCATCCCGGCTGTGTCCAAACATGCCTTCCCTGATATGGCCGCCCAGCTCAAGGTCGTCCTCGGTGGTGTCATGATCGATGCTCCCTGGCGACCCAACGGCTCTCGTTCCGGGACCCTAGGCGTGGGCGTTGACTACATGCGTGGACTGCGGGAGCGCAACGAGCGCCTTCAGATCAACGTCAGCAATGGGATCTACACCATCTTGCGTAAGTAACTCGAGGGCGGCATCCGCCGCTAGAATATTGCCTTACGCCATATTCCCGATCCTAGGACTGGTCACGTTGCCGCACGATGGACTTTTCGATTTACCCGGCGCCAAGCCCGCCACCGCCGCGAGCCCGGATTCGCCAATCAGTCCACGCCAAATCGAGCAGCTTCGGTCTGCCTTCGAAGGCGCCGCAATCACCTCAATGGACGAACGGCAGCAAATCATCCAAGAGAGCACCGGGCGACAAGTGGAGAACATCCGCCAGTTGTTTTCTCGAGAGGTGATGGCCATTCTCAGCCACATCGACAGAACCGGGCGGCGGGTCGAGACGACACAGAACTCGGCCTGGGATGATCGCGAAGAAGACACCTGGATCGACAAGCTCTAAAACAATCAAATTTCACAGGGCCCGTGTGTACTGGAAGATGACCCATTCCGAGGACCTGACCGTCGTCTTGTGGGCGGCAAGATTAGGCTTCAGTCCAAGATTTCATCAGGATCAGTCGCCCCTATTCCACTGGTATTTGTTGCTCCGATTAGGAAGTCATACGGCTGGCCTCACAGGTTGTCATGCGATCAATAACTGGACCCGTTAGGACGTAATAGTTCCATCCCACCCAGAGAGGTAGAGATCTGGCATTATGAAGTTAGCCGGGGCGATTCGCAGCTTCGGCCTAACGAGGGGGAATGCGATGAAATTCAAGTGGGTCTCGCCAGCAAAGAAATCGACGCAGCAGGTTCCAAAACCGTTCGCAGCGACGCCGGCACCTCCGAAATCGGCACCAGACATCGTTCTCCCGCCCGTTCAAGTAGTTCCGGGCCCGGCTGTTGGCCCTGTTACGCATGGACCAGCAGCAACGGCTGCTGTCATCCCACACCTGGATGGAGACGCTGCGGCGGCCGTCGCCCACCGCGGAAGCCACATCCAGATCATCGCCGCGGCCGGGTCGGGGAAGACCGAGGTTGTCTCGCAACGAGTGGCGTCATTGCTCGCCAGCGGCGAAGCGCCTGAGTCGATCGTGGCGTTCACCTTCACCGAGAAGGCAGCGTCCGAGCTAAAAGAGCGTATCCGTGAGCGGGTGACCGCGCGTATGGGCACCGCTGCGACAGATCAGTTGGGGCGGCTGTTTGTTGGCACGATTCACGCGTACTGCTTCCGCATGTTGCAGACATATGTGCCGAAGTACGAAACTTACACGCCGCTTGACACAAACCAGCTGACGAATTTCGTCTACAAGGAAAGCCGGATCATCGGCATCACTGATCTAGCCCCGACCAACGGTACGTTCAAGGGCATCGCAACGTTTCAGCGCGGCATCGACGTGATCGAGAACGAACTGATCGACGTCGATTCACTGCCAGCGGGCAACCTCAAGACCGCGGTCGAGGCGTACTACGACACGCTGGACCGCCACCAGTTCATGTCGTTTGGAACGCAGATCGTGCGGGCGGTTGAAGCGCTGGACGACCCTTCTGTGCATGCCGCGGTGACAGCTCCTCTGCGTCACCTCATCGTGGATGAGTATCAGGATGTAAACCCCGCGCAGGAGAGGCTCGTCGGGCTGCTCGCGAAGCCGCACGGCACGGCCGACCTCGTAGTCGTGGGTGACGACGACCAAGCGATCTATCAATGGCGTGGTTCATCGGTCAAAAACATCGTCACGTTTGCCGACCGCTACAGCGGGGTCACGCAGTTCAAGCTGCTCACGAACCGTCGTTCGCGCCCCGGCATCGTCGAGGTCGCGAACTTGTTCGCCCAGTCGATTCCAGGCCGCATCGACAAGCAGATGCTGCCGTTCCGCGCGGTCGACGGACCAAGTGTTGCGTTCTCCCGCGACCCGGGCAACGAACACGACTCAGCCGACGACATCGCCCGTCAGATCCTCGATCTCCACGCGAACGGACTACCCTACCGCGACATCGCAATCCTCGTACGCGGACGCTCTGCGTACCCCTCGCTTATGCATGCGCTCGAGAAAGCCGAGATCCCCGTGCAGGCAGGCGGACGGTCTGGTCTGTTCACGCAGGTTGAACCGCTGGTATTCGGAGCGACATACGCATGGATCGGCGACATCGATTGGAAGTCGGCACAGTACGCTCCAGGGCAGCAAATAACACTCGATCAGCTTCTCGACGATTACACCACCGCTTTCAGTCTCCCCGATGTGATGCGGCAAACGTTGTCGTCACATCTCGAAGCCTGGAAGAGGAAGGCGCTCGTTAGCAAGTTCAATGAGAGCCTCGTGCGCGACTTCTATCAACTCATTGAGTTGCTCGGAGTCCAGCACTGGGACGTGTCGGAAGACCTGGTTCGTAACCGTTTGGGAACAATCGCACGGTTCACGAAGGTGCTCGCCGACTACGAAGGTGTCAGTTGGCGATCGCGCAAGGACCGAGATGCACCAGGCGAGCAAGTTGGTGGCCGCAGCGGAGGCGAATGGTTCTACAAGAACCTCGCGATCTTACTGTCGAATTACGCCGTTAGCAGCTATGACGACTTCTCAGGTGAGGACGGCCACCTGGACGAAGGCGTCGCACTTGGCACCGTTCACGGTTCAAAGGGCCTCGAGTGGCCGGTTGTGTTCTTACCTTCGCTCGTAAAGACGCGTTTCCCTTCGAGCATGAACGGCCGAGCCCAGAACTGGCCCGAGGATTTGCAGGGCCGCTTCGATAAGCAGCGCTACGAGGGCACCGATGCTGATGAGCGACGCCTGTTCTACGTCGCGATCACACGCGCGCGAGAAGCAGTGTTGCTGTCGAGCTTCTCCCAGCTGAACGGCGGAAAGAACCGTGCTGCGTCGCCCTACTACGACGAAGTCGTGAAATGCTTTACGAAAGCGGGAGCACCTACCTCGGCTACGAGCAAGGCATCCTCCGCAAACGCAGATTTGGCGATAACGTACAGCGAACTTGCGGCGTTCGAGACGTGCCCACGAAGTTATCTGTTAAAAAACGAGCTCGGGTTCATGCCCGCTATCCAGCAAGAGCTCGGTTACGGCAACGCCGTGCACCATACGATGCGCGTGCTCGCCGAACGTACGCAAGCGGCGGGAGCCGTTCCAACGGTTCAGGAAATCAACCAGCTGCTCGAATCCGAGTTCTTCCTTCCATATGCCAACAAAGCCGGTCACAAGGAGATGCGTGAGAAGGCCCGCAGGCTCGTGCTGCGATACGTGAACGAGAATTCGACCGACCTGTTGAATACCTGGGCTACCGAGCGACCGTTCGAACTCCATCTCGACGGCGCAGTGATCGCAGGCCGCGCCGACGTTATCTACGACAACCAAGAAGGCCAAGTAGGCCGCCTGGCAATCGTGGACTACAAGACGTCGACGGGCGGCCAAATCGACCCGCTCCAACTACAGATCTACACGGAAGCAGGGCGCAGGGAAGGCCTCGACGTGGGAGCCGCGTTCATCCACGATCTCGGCGCGGAGCAGCGCTATGACGTAGAGATCGACAAGAATGCGATCGGCAAGGCTGAGACTCAGATCATCGCGACGATCGACAGCCTCCGCCGCAGGGATTTCGAGCCGAAGCCCGGTCGCAGCAAGTGCCGGGAGTGCGACGTGCGGCGAATCTGCTCGGCTGCCACTAAGTCCTGACGGGGCGGCTACGCCGCCCCGTCAGGACTTAGAAGTCCGCGAATTCGACTGCAAAGTCGGATCTGTAGAACTCGACAGCCGGCTTGTCCTCGTAGAGTACGCCGTCCCGTACGGCGGGAATCGTCATGTCGAGCACCATCATCGAGCTCCCGGCCATGGCTACGGCCTCGATCCGGTGGAAAGCATCCCCGAATTCTTTCGCGAATTCCGCGAGAGCCTTTAACTTGATTACAGCATCGTCGAGATGTGTGCCGTGCGGGTCAACGATCGAGGCCTTCACCTCGCCGCGGACCTCATGGAAGAACACAAAGTCAGGGTGCATGCTGCGCCAGTTACCCTTAGCGTCACGGTAGGCGATACCGAGCGAATCGACAGCCGAACGCGGAGGATTTCGGTACCAGCCGAGGGCTCCGGAGCGCTTGAGCTCGACGTCCACGACCTTGCGCTCCCATGTGTTAAGAGATGACAACGGGAACATCCCCGCTTCGTCCGACATAAGGTGGAGCGTCTCAAGCGGTGCCAGCGCGATTTGGTCGTCAGCGTCAAGAATCTGGTAGTCCTCCATCCGCGAACGCGGTCTTCCCAATTCGCCCTTCTGCGGCTCAATAGTCATGGCCCGAATTTCTTCGTAATCCTGCTGACGAACGTCGGGCAGTGATTTGATCGATACGCGATGTTGTGCAAACCATCGGTCAACCAGTTCGTTCGCCTCGATATCGACCTTCTCGCGGATCTCCTTGATCATACTGAGCGCCGCAGTCTTGACATAGGCTTCCCGCAATCCGTCGTCGTCTTCGTCGTCGGAACCCGCGAGGTGGTTTACATATGACTGGGCGATATCCGCGCCGAACGCCTTCTTCGCCTCCTCGAATGCCGAACGGATCGCCCGGTCGTCAGCGCGCATCGAGAAATCACGGTAGGTGAGCTTGCTAGTCCCCGAATTGCCCATGACCTGCTGCACGTTGACGCGCCAAACATCTTCGATCTGTTTGTCGAGCAGTTGTAGGTAGCGAGCTGAATAACCGTCGAGTACCGCGTGCATCTCCGTTTCTGCGTTGGCCAAGGCGCGGTGTTGGACGCCATCCATCGCGAGAGCCTGAGCGAGAGAGACCATTCGCTTTACTGGGCGTGCCCCGCGTTTCGGAAGGGTTTGCGTTGGAAGTTTGTCCCAGACCGCCCAAACAGCCTCGGGGATGGCCGGATTAGGCCGCAGCTCCCGTCCGTCAAGCAAGATCTTTTTGCCACCATCACCGCCCGGCATCTCCTCTAGCTGCCCGGTCAGGTATCGCACGACCTTGCCGGCGGTGGTGCGGTCGAAGAACGGCAGGATGCACTCCACCGAGTTGAGGACTTCGTCTCCCGGCACACGACGAGCCAGCGGGCTACGGACCATGCGACCCAGGAGCTGCGTGATGTGTGTGCTGTCCTTCGCCGGACGAAACGAGACCATCACTTCGGCGCGGGGGCAGTCCCACCCCGTCGAAATCGCGTCCTTCGCGATGAGCACGCGGATGGAGGGGGTCTCTTGCACGCGCTGCGGCTCGATCCATTCAACGTCCCATCGGCCGAAGTGTTGGCGGGTGTGATCGCCGAATACGTGGCTCACGTTGCCGCTGTACAGCTCTGGCATGACTTCAGCGATCGTATCGAGCGCACGACCGATCTGCTCATGGTCAGGCGTATTCGGTGTCTGCAGGACTAGCAACGGGACGACCAGCTCGGTAAGACCCTGAGTCTTCGCGTACTCAGCCCAGCGCTCTGATGAAGCAGCTAGTTTCTGAGCAGCAAGCTTCACGAGTGTCGTATCGAAGTTACCGGCCTCGTTGGGTATGTCAAGGATGACAACATCCTTGACGAGACCTGACTCCTGTACACGGGCCGGATCAACCATGACTGCAGGGAACGCGCGCCTATCTTTGGAGGCGTCTGCTTCCTTCATCGCTGTGTTGAAGCGCTCGATCGTGGCCGAGATGCCCCACACGATCGGGATGGAAGGGTAGCCAGCGTGGCCCTGTACAAGGCGCCGCACGAGCGTCGTTTTGTCACGACTGGTCGTGGTGTTGAAGCCACGGTGCGCCTCATCGAGCACGAGATAGAGAGTGAGATCTTCGTCTTGGATCGTGTTGGCGATCGTTTCCCAGAGCGTATAGCCCTGCATATCAGGTGTTGCGAGGGTGGAAAAGTCGATCTGGTTCTCGTCAGCGACGTGGCCACGGGTGAGCTTCGAGTTTTTCGACAGCTTCTGCGTGTTGAGGAAGTACACGCGACCAGGGTCCAACTTCGGCTTTGAGAACGGCGGCTCGATGGTGATGAGGTCGGAAGAGGTGAACTTCTCCGACGCATCCATAAGCCGCATGCGCGTCTGATCATTGAGGTTCGGGTCATCCGAGAACCAGATCACTACCGCTCCTTCATCGGGTTCAATGTCGAACTTTTCAGAACCATGGAACAGCGCTTCGATCGCGGCAGCAGCCATCACGGTCTTGCCGGCGCCAGTGGGCGCAGTTAGCGCAAGCGACGAGACGTCTCCGTCGCGCTCCCACGCCGTACGGGCGCGCTCGAGTGCGTTGAGGACGTCCTCGACTGCGTCTTCTTGATAGTCCTTCAGAGTAAATTTCACAGCGCGCTCCGGCCTGTTTCGATCTCGAAGTTGTGCAGGTAGGCCTCGTACATCCGTACTGGCTCGACGTGGTCAGGCAGCTCTCTCACGACAGCCTCGAACAAACGATCTTCATCAGTCACGATGAACGCGGCCCGGATCCCGTCTTTTGCCACGATGGCCTCGACGAACGCCTCAGTCTGGTTCAAGTCGCCGAGCACACCGTACGTATCGGCTACGTCCCAGCCCACCGCGATATCCTCGATCCGCCGCCCTTCCGATCCAGCTCGGAGCCACAACAGGGGCGCGATCTTTGCAAACTCGCGATTAGAAGAGACTCTCAGCGGAGCTTCGTAAGTGAGGGTGAAGAATTCGACATTCTCCTCGAACCCATCGGATATCGGGAACTCATCGGTGAACTTGTAGTCGCCCTTGATGGCGTCGCCGGATGGCGTCCTCCCCGTGATCGCGGCGGCTACCCGTGGTTTCGTAATGTAGTTGCAGATCCCCCACTTCTCCCACTCGGGATCACCTGGCCGGAGGCCCTCGGCGCGGAGTCGCTTCTGCTCGTCGACGCCGACCTCATTGTTGGTGACGCTGATCGACCGGCGTAGCCCCCCATCCTGCTTGTTGAGGCGCATGACGGCATGTGCGGTCGTACCGGAACCTGAAAAGAAGTCGAGAACAACTGCTTCCGGCTTGTCAGCAACGCAGAATCGCACGGCATCCTCAACTCCGTAAAGGGATTTGGGGAAGGGGAAGCGACGCCCCGGGATCAACGCGGTCAGCATAGGCGTGCCATAGTCCGAGGCCGAATGAGACGCACGTTTCCAGTTCGTCATCGGGCGAACCGTCTTTGACTTGGAGTAGATGAATCGGTCGAATCCGTGTTCATCAACTCCATCGCGGAGAATCAGACCCGATTCGATCTCGTCGATCGTCCCCGACTGAAGTACCCGAATGACCATCTTCCCCGCAGTATTACGGTAGTGACGGACATATCCGTTGGAAAGCCTGCTTTCGAAGACCCCACCTTGGACACCCCAAGTCATTTCGGCACCGTCGTCTCGAACCGGAAGTACGGCTACACAGCCTGGAATATGAGGAGCTTCGGTCGTTCCAGGCGGTACCGCACCGCCGAACCCCTCAAATCCGCCGTCCGACTCCCGAAAGTAAAGCGGATAGAAAAGGTTCGGGCGCCGTGCTCTGCGGCCGTTCTCCCCACGGCGCATGAGCGAGTCCCAACGCACTTCGACGGACCCTTCGATGCGCGCTGCGTTCAACATGTCATCGGACGTTTCAACCAGCGCAGCTGAACCGAGAAACACGTAATAGATGTACTCATCACTCCGCGAGAACATGTCGCGCCGCGACGAACCGCTGGGGTTGATCACATCGCTGATCATCTGAATTCGGGTTTCGGGGAAGACCTGTTCGAGCAATAACCCAAGCCTCAGGTACTCCTTCTCATCAATCGTGACGATGAGTACAGAGTCGTCCGGATTGAGCAGCTCCTTGGCGAGCTTGAGACGCCGCTCCATGAACGCGAGCCACTTCGAGTGGCGGTAGAGATCCTCACCCTCCACGTAGTCGTTGTTATACTTCCAGTCCTTCGCACCTGTGTTGTATGGCGGATCGATGTAGATCGCGTCGATTTTCGAGCGATGTGTAAAGAGCAATGTCTGGAGGGCATGGTAGTTCTCGGCGTTGATGACCGCATGATAGGGCTTGTCCCCCCCACGTTCCACCTTGCTCGTCGAGACCAATCCCGGATAGATCGGGTCTCGGAATTCGGCAACCACAACCAGATCTTCGACGAACGCATCGACACTGTCATCTTCTTCACCGATTAGCTCGAGAGATGCAGCGCGGAAGCCTTCAGCGTCTTTCCGAATTGAGACGACTCGCCATAATCTGTCGTCGCTTGCGCTAGCTTTTGCTCCGCGCGGAGGGAGGATGCGCACCTTGTCGCCACGCCTCACGGGACGACCTGGAATTTCAACGGCTTCTGGCGCGTGGCGCTCAAAGTTTAGACCAAACGCGCGGCGTCCAGCGAGTGCGTCGACCTCGCGCTTCAGGTCTTTCGCCAGGGCGGGATCGTTGTTCTCAAGCCGCCTCAGCAGGTCATTTAGCCGGGACACGGCACTCCTTCATGGGGAACGGGATTTAGTTCAATTCTTCCAGTCGGGCGACGATCACTCATCATCCGACACGTCGATTGTGCTGCGCGCAAATGTCGCGAGGATGCGCGCGTGCGTCTGCCGCGGCAGCTGCCTGGTGCCTGGCTCCCCGAACGGTGTGCCCGGGCGGGCGGGTGCCGCTGCCAGCAACTCATCTAGACCCGGCCGTGCCACCATCAAAAGCCCGTGCGTCGCCCGCGTGCAAGCCACGGCAAGACGCCCAAACGCCGAGTTGAACGCGTCCAGATCGGTCGCACCGTTGAGCGGGTGGACTGCGATCGTGATGCCGTTCGTCTGGCCCTGCCACGAGTCGACCGTCGACGCGACAATGTCGCGGTCGGTCAGATCGTGCTTCTTCTGAAGACGCTCCACCGCCTCAATTGCATCGTCAACCGATTGGTTCCGCGTCGCGAGGATGGTGACCACCGGGTCTACTTGATCCCCCCGAAGGCGCGTAGTTTCCCTTAGTCCGGACTGTCGGCCCGGTACGTCGTTGTCATACACCGCCGAGACTAGCGATGCCTCCGCCTCGAAGAACTCGTCCAGCAGCGATTCTACGAATTCCATCAAGGGTAGGTCGATGTCGGCAGCCTCCGGTTCCGGCAGCCCATCGACTTCGAGCAAGGTCGGCACACCTGTACCTACCTGCCGCCAAATCTCGGCCGCGCCTTCATCCATCGATCCGAGGTCGATAGCTCGATCGCCGGGCCCCGCAACGCAGTCGAGCGATGTCCATTCCGGGTAGAAAGCCCGCCACAACGCGAGGTGCCCGGCCGCCGGGCGCCACACGGCCGGCAATTCCCTCGACCAAGTACGCGGGTCCTCGTCGTAGTCGGTCGGCCACGCACGGTAGGGGTTGTACCCAGGGTCGCCGCGCCACGGGTTCTCGCCTATTTCGAGTGGCGGCAGCTGCCCGACGTCGCCCACACCCAGCCAAAGTGGTGCGAGCTTCGTAACTTTGTCGAAGAGGTGGTGTGCGATCTGCCAGGCCTCGTCGACGAACAGCAGGCCAAAGGGAGTGGTTCCGTTCGCCGCCATGCCGAGGTGGTCGCGCAGACGCTTAATCTCGCCCATCGCTCCGAAGCGCGCAACAGTAGCGATCACAACCTTCACAGTGCTAGGCAGATCCTTCGTGGAGGTCACTACCGTCGCAGCATCGAGCACCTCTGTCGGTATCTCCTCGTATGCAGCCTTGCTCGCAAGCAGCGCAACGGAGTCCTTCCCTAGTGATTCCCCCAGGGAGACGGCGAGAGGTCGCACCTGCTTATTCGTGAACGCGGTGATCGCGATGCGCTCGCCGCGCGGATGCTGTGCTGCCTCGACGACGAGGCGCTTGAGCGCGTACGACTTTCCAGCGCCTGCCGCAGCCTTGAGCAACATGCGCTCCATCGGCGATGTACCCGACAACATGTCAGCCAACTCGATACTGGCCTCATCGGCAACGCGGTCGTTAAGGATCGCTGCGCCCTCGTGGTGAACGCCGCTCGTCGCGACGACCAACGGGTCAGCGAAGTGGCTGCTCGCTCCGTGCTCCACCATCACTCCAGATCATCCAACGTCAGGTGCTCCGGCACGGGCATCGGTGCCAGTTCGAAAGGGTTGCCCTCCGCGGAGCCGTCCGCGGCGACCTCGAACCCGTCGCCGTCGCGTACCGGTGGCCACGTCTCGGGGTTCAGTTCGCCCCGCGCCCGTCGCTCTGCCAACAGATCCGAAAACTCGGCCTCGCGATCCTCATGCGGACGGCAGCACCACAGATGCAACTGCGGCTCGTCGCCGTAAGACTCGGGCTGGCAACCGTCCTTTGGCGCCGAGGTCGAGTCTTGTTGCGGCTTTTGCACTGAGAGTATTTTGTTGCCCTTGAGCGCGGAGAACCATGCAAAGTCGGCAATCACCAATTCGTCGCCGGCCGCTACGTGGGGAACGACTTGGGGATCCCAGTGCAGTCGCTTCGGGAAGTCCTCGTCGAATAATTCGAGCGGACCGATCGCCAGACCATCAATCTTAAACGACCCACGCGCACTTGAATCGACTGAAACACCTGGCATTTCAGCGCAGGCCTCGCCATTGTTGGCAAGGAGCACCACTCGTGAATCTGCAGTGATACGGCGTGAGTCCACGTCGATCACCAGCGGATTGACGGACACAACCTTCGCAAAGCTGACAAAACGGTTGCCAGCGTCGGACGCAAGGTCGTGCGCCGCCTGCGGATTCGACAGCGCGAAGAGCTGGGAGGCGCAGGTTCCGTCGCTCTCAATCATCGGCACAAGAGAGTTGCGCCAGGGACGATAGGTACGGCCAAAGCGCACTAGGTCCGAAGCGTGCAGCGTGAGACGCCGACGCCACACCACCTGCGCATCGGACTCGATCGCGCGGTACACCGCACGCAACGTCGAAGCTTGAAAACCATCGAGAGAAGCCAGGGCACGTTCGAGGATCTGCGCCTTGTATTCCAGTTCCTCGGTTACAAGGTCCTTGTACAGCACGGGGTCGGCGACTGGCGCGTCGTTCGCCTTTCCGCTACGCCCCACGAGTGCGTTATGGATCGCATCGGACGCCAGGCTCGTCAGTCTGGCTCCGGAGGTGTGCACAGAATCCTCGATCTGGTCAGCGAATGCACGATGATCAATCGGTGCCGATTCGCGGGCCTCAGCCCACCCAACGAGATAGTCGAGACGACCAGAGTTAATGCTCGGCCCACCAGCGACGATTCGACGCGCAAGCACTTTACGAAGGTCGATGACAGGCAACCGTAGCTGGAAAGCCCGGGCGCGGTCGTCCTCGAGCAGTAACGCGATGGCAGTACGCTCTGCTTCGGAAATACCGCGCGGAACTGTTGCTGGCTCGCCATCGTAGGTCAGCACCGGGCGCCCCTGATCCTTGTCGCGTTTCCAGCGCAATCGGCTCAGTTCGATGCCCGCCAGGTTGTCGGCAATGGAAACAAGTACGTCCGCTGTATCACTGTCAGGGACCACGAGGTGCACAGAATCGGGAATTCCGTTCCCTGCGGACTTGCGTTGATCACGCATGGCATGGTTCAGCGCGGTACCGATACGCCTCACTATAAGGCGGCGCGTTTCGAGCGACTGTGGGTTGTCAAAAGTCGTGTATTCCCACTCAGCTCGTCCATCTATCGTGACGCGCTGTACGCCGATACCGTGGACATCGAGCGGTGCGGAATCCGACTTGGCAATCACAACGTTGACCGTCCCCGGCATCCCGGCCGGGTCAACACGTCGTTGGCCCGTCAACTGCGCGACGCCAGTCAGGGTCGCGGCGATGTTCGCGGCCGTAGACGCCGGTACACGACCGACATCGTTGACGCCGTCAACGAGGCCCAACGCCTGGCCTCGCATGTCACGGCCTACGCCAAGTTCAATCAAGAGGTCAAGAGGGGTTTGCGAATGACGCAATTCGCTGCGGCAGTATGAGAAGAGCGTGCAGCTTGCGCAGGCAGCAGGGTCGAATGTCGCTTCAAGATGTTGAACGAGAGACTCTATGTCTTGGCCTGGTGTGTGACCCGATTCTTTGGCCTCGCGTCGACGCTCTTCGATGCGCAATTTTACTTCTTCTTGGTAATCGTGCAGGTTTTCCACTACCGGTTCAGGCTGGAAGAAGGCATTTTTGGGCACGGCGAGAACACCGAAGGTGTGGACTCCCATGTCTTTGGGAAGGCGCGACCAAGTCCGTGCCGACTCCGCACCAACTGCAACTTGCAAGAATCCCTTGAGCATCCGTTCGTCATCAATGCGAGACCGTACGCGTTCATAGTCTTTTGCATCGCCCATCACCAGCCAGGACGAGTGCTGGTCACCGAAGGCTGGTGCCACGATCGCGAAGTCGGGCATCACGTCGGTCGCGCGCGTCCCCTCGAAGCCCACGAATGGCACCGCCAGCTGGAAAATGAGAGTGGCTGCGCCCGTATTGATTGCACGATCGTGTGCCGCTTCGAGCACTTGCGCCGTCCGGTCGACATTCGAGTGTGCGTCCACAGTGACGACCTCAGTCGGACGACTAAGCGACAGCGCACCGACGGTGCGTGTGGCAATCTGCCCCGCGAATTTTTCGTTGCGAACCATCCGCTCGAACGTCATCGCTCGCATCCATCGCGCCTGCGGAATCGTTCCCACTGTCTCCGCGACCCCCACTGCCTTCGCGAGCTTTCGGCGAGTCATCCCCGTAATTAGTGGATCGGTGCCCCGGAACCGCTCGCACGCCGCATGAGCCGACGAAGCAACAGCGCTGGTGCCGCCTCCGACAACCTCGAGCACTATCCCCCGCCACCTTTCGCTCGCATTGTCCACCGGCAGCACCCCTAGTGGGTGTGCATTTTCCCTAACACCGTGCGAACTAATGGTCTAATTATGTGGCCGCGGATCAAATAAAGAAAATCTTTTCCCCAATTGTTTCGGTAGCTTAATTCGGTTCTCCGGCTTTATGTTTGGTGACCGGGTGTTCAGTACCCCGAAATTGAAGAGTCGGTTTCCAACGGCAGAAAATCGTCTTGCGCGCAACGTGCGATCGAGGTCCCTTCGCCATTTATGCTCTGAGGTCGGCTACTTTGATCAACACTTTCGAAGAGGCTGCCGAGTCCAGCGCCATGGTGAAGGCCGCTGCGGCCTCGTGTAGTGCGTAGTCGTGGCTGATGACCTGGGCCAGGAACGTGTGCTCTGCCAACAATTCCACCGCCTCGTCCAGCTCCGTCTCGAAGCGCTGCGAACCAAAAACCGTCAGCTCGCGCAGCCCGAGTTCCGAGAGCGAGATCGACACGGCGTCGCGGGGCAGTATCCCCAGCTGCACCACCGTTCCGCCGCGGCGGGTCGCATCCAGCACGGTCTGCAGGCTCGCGGCAGCGCCGGCCGCTTCCACACTCACGTCATAGTCGAGCGATTCAGGGCCTTCGCCTTGCAGGATGTTGAAGGTTTCGTCAACGCTCATGGAGCTGGCCACTTCCAGCGCACGGGGCTGCAGGTCCGAGATTGCAACATATGCCGCACCGCGCAGCTTCAGCACCGCCGCGGCCAGCAGGCCGATCGGCCCCGCACCGCTGACGAAGCAGCGTGCACCCTCAATGAGGCCCGCCGCCCGGTCGATCCCGTGCAAGGCAATGGCCAGCGGTTCGGCCAACGCCGCAGTGCGCAGGTCCAGGCTCGCCGGCAGCCGGCGCAGCTGTCGCGCCTGGACGTGCAGCACCTCGACCAGGCCTCCCTGGGTGTGCGGGGTGGTGCTGGCGCTTCCCAAATAGGTGCCTCCTTGGACCAGGTGCATGCCGGTCGGTTTTGCCCCGGGTTCCGGGCACGGAGTTGCCGGGTGAATCGCCACGGCATCCCCGACTCTCCAACCGGTGACACCCTCCCCCAGCTCACGGACCCGGCCGACCACTTCGTGGCCCAAGACCAGCGGCTCCTTGACCTCGAAGGAGCCGTTGCGGCCATGTTGCCAATAGTGCAGGTCGGATCCGCAGATCCCGCCATAGGCGATATCCACGGCCACCTCCCCGGGACCAACCGGCGATTCCTGCACTTCTTCCACGCGCAGGTGCTTGGGCCCGTGCACCACTACTGCCTTCACTACAACTCCTTGAATTCGTTTCTCTCTGGTCTTGCATGCCCTCCGGTTCGGGCCGTTCCTAGCGGGCCACAGGCTCGCTCTGTTCAAGCATCCCGAGCTCGTCGCGGCGCGGCATGCCCTCCCAGTCGCCAGGAACCATGCAGGCAAAGGCCCCGGTGCGCACCGCAGTTTCCAGCCGCTGGAGCGGATCCAGACCCGCCAACAGCTCGGCAATGTAGCCGGCGACGAACGCGTCCCCGGCACCGACGGTGTCAACCACCGGCACCTTGATCGCCTCGCGACGGTATTCATTGCCGTCGATCAGCGCCACGGCGCCCGCATCCCCCAGCTTGATGATGACCTGGCGCGGGCCCAGCTCGGCGATCCGGCGGGCCAACTCCATGGGGTCATCGCTTGGACCCACGGCAATGGCGGCTTCCTCGTCCCCGGCAAAGACCACGTCGACCTTGGGCAGGATGGCCCGGTAGGCCTCCCCCGCTTCTTCCTCGCTCCACAGCCCCGCCCGATAGTTCAGGTCGAAGGAAACCAGCAGCCCGGCGGCGTGGGCGATCTCGATGGCCGCATCCACCGCGCCGGCGGCCTCGGTCGAAAGGGCCGGGGTGATCCCGGTCAGGTGCAGCAACTTGGCGTTCGAGATCAGGGACTGCGGAAGGTCCGCCGCGCACAACTTCGAACCGGCGGAACCGGATCGGTAGTACCAGACCTTTTGGTGGGTCTCGGTGCGGCGTTCCTTGATCATCAGGCCCGTGGGAGCCGACGCGTCGCGCACCACCACGGTGTTTACGTCCTCGGCGCGGATTTCTCGATGAACCAGGTCGCCCAGGCTGTCTGCTCCCAGCCGTCCGATCCAGGACACGGAGGTGCCCAGGCGGCGCAGCGCGATGGCGAAGTTCGACTCCGAGCCTCCCATGCCCAGGCCCAGGGTGGAGGCGTGGGCCAGCGGGCCGGCACTGGTGCCGCGCATCAGCGCCATGGTTTCCCCCAGGGTCACCACGTCGGTGCACTCGTCCTGGCTCATGCCTTTTCCTCGTCCCGGGCGGCCGCGACGGCGGCGACCAGGGCTTTGGCCCGGGCCGTGAGCTCGTCCGGGTTCCCGCCCTTGAAGGCGTCTCCGAGCAGCGGGCCGCCCACGCTCACAGCGAGCGCCCCGGCACGGATCCACTCAACAGCCTCGGCAACGCCGACGCCACCCGAGGGGACGGCCTGGATATCCGGGAAGGGACCGCGCAGGTCCTTGAGGAACCCGGGGCCCACCTGGGAGGCGGGGAAGATCTTCACCGCGGTGGCCCCGGCCCTCCAGCCGGCGAACAGCTCGGTGGGCGTCATGCCGCCCGGGTAGACAGGGATGCCCGCCGCCACCGCAGCGGCAACGATTCTTGTGTCGGTGATCGGAGTGACAATGAAGCCGGCGCCACCCGAAATGGCGGCCTCGGCTTCCTCCACGGTGGTGACGGTGCCGACCCCGACCTCCGCCGCGGTTCCGTAGCGGGCGCGCAGCGCGGGCAGTTCCTCGAAGACGCCGGCGGTGCTGAGCGTCAGCTCGATGCTGGTGATCCCTCCTGCCACCAGCGCGTCGATGACCGGGGCGTATTCGCTGGCATGCTTGGCCCTAAGGACCGCCACGATCGGGGTTTCGCGCAGCAGCGCGCCGGGGGCCGGGCGATTCGTGTTGGTGCTCATCGCGACAGCCACCCGCCGTCCACCGGAAGGACCGTGCCGTGGATGTAGTCGGCCGCGGGGCTTGCCAGGAAGAGGACAGCGCCGGCCAGGTCATCCGGGTTGCCCCAGCGCCCTGCCGGGATGCGCACCAGGATCTGTTCGTTGCGTGCCTCATCGGCCAGCAGCGCCTCGTTCATGTCGGTGGCGATGTAGCCGGGGGCCACCGCGTTCACGTTCACTCCGCGTCCCGCCCATTCGTTGCACAGGGCCTTGGTCAGCTGCGCCACCGCGCCCTTGGAGGCCGCGTAGGCGGGAACCCGGAAGCCGCCCTGGAAGGTGAGCATCGAGGCGAGGTTGATGATCTTGCCGTTCCCGCGTTCCAGCATCGGGGCGCCAAAGAGCTGGCAGAGCTGGAATACGGCACGGGCGTTCACGTTCATCACGGTATCGAAGTCGGTCAGCGGGAACTCGACCGCGTCGTGGCGGATCTGGGTTCCTGCGTTGTTCACCAGGATGTCCACCTGGCCCAGGGCCAGTGCCTGCGTGGCGGCCTGGGCGACCGAGGCCTCGTCGCCCAAATCCACGGCGATCGCGTGGGCGGTTCGCCCGGTTTCCTTCGCCAGCTGCTCGAGCTCGGGCGCCAGCTCGCCGCGCTGCAGGGTGATGACGTTCGCGCCCTGGCGCATGAGGCCCAAGGCTATGTGCAGTCCGATGCCGCGGGAGGCTCCCGTGATCACTGCGGTGCGACCGGAGATGTCGAAGACTCCCCCGGTCTGGGTCGTGTGGGTGGACACGGTAGAGCTCCTAGCGGGCAACAGCGAGTGCTGCCGGGTTGTAGATGTTGCGTGGTTCCTTGCCCTGGCACACGTCAATGACGTTGCCCAGGGCGCGTGACTTCAGTTCGGTGTAGGACTCCTCGGAGTACCAGGCCGCGTGCGGGGTCAACACCGCATTGGGCTCGGTGAGCAGGTCCGAATCCACCGGAAGCGGTTCTTCCTCGAAGACGTCCAGGCCGGCACCGTAGAGCTTGCCCGAGCGCAGGGCGCGCACCACGGCGGCGGATTCCACGACCCCGCCGCGGCAGGTGTTGATGAGCACCGCCCCGTCCTTGGCCTTGGCCAGGAAGTCGTCGTTGACCAGGTGGTGGGTGTGCGCATTGAGCGGTACGTGCAGGGAGATGACATCCGCCTGTTCGAGGACCTGCTCCATGCTGAGCACCTCAATGCCCTCTTCGGTGGTGGTGCCGACCTCGCGGGCCGGGTCCGAGCCGATAACCTTATAGCCCAGGCCCTTGGCCTTCCGCCCGGTGGCGGCGCCGATCAGGCCCAGCCCGATCACGCCGAAGACGCGGCCGCGGATGCGGCGCAGCGGCTTGACCGACTCGAGCGAGAAGTACCCTTCGCGCAGCTCGCGGTCCAGGCGGGTGATCCCGCGGGCCAGGGTGGCGGCCAGGCAGATCGCGTGATCCGAGACGTCCTCGGTGCCGTAGTCCGGGACATTGGAGACCACGATCCCGCGTGCGGTGGCTGCCTCCACGTCCAGGGTGTCAACGCCCACGCCGTAGCGGCCAATGGCCTTGAGCCTGGGCAGGGCGTCCATGACGCGTGCGGTGATCGGCGCGTACTGCACCACGATGCCGTCGAAATCTGCGGCTGCCGCGATGACCTCGTCCTCGGTGTGGCACTGGGCCAGGACCAGTTCGACCCCTGCCGCTGCTGCGACTTCCTGCTCGACGGCGATCGAGTCGTGGTCGCAGTCGGTGATCAAGGTGCGGATGCTCATTTGTGGGCGTCTTCTTCCGTGAGTAGGTCGCGGTCCCGGGTTTCGGGGGCCTTGAGTGCGGCGATGAAGGTGATGGCCATCATCAACATCATGTAGATAGCCACGGGGATCCAGGAGCCCGAGGCCCAGGTGACCAGCGCCGAGCAGATCAGCGGGGCGATGCCGCCGCCGAAGACCGAGGAGAACTCGCGTCCGAGCGCCACGCCGGCGTAGCGGTAGCGGGAGCCGAAGAGCTCCGGGAAGTAGGCTGCCTGCACGCCCACGGTGCCCTGCGCGGCGAAGATGAACCCGAGCACGATGACCACGCCGATCCAGAAGAGGTTGCCGGTGTTCAGCAACATGAAGGCGGGGAACGGGAAGAGCAGCAGGAAACCGGTGATGCCCAGGTAGAGCGGGCGGCGGCCGAACTTGTCCGAGAGGTTGCCGGCGACCCAGGCCGAGACGCAGGCGAACATGGCGCCGATGAACAGCACCTTCGGGATGAAGGTGGAGTCCACGGCCAGGTAGGTGATCAGGTAGGAGCCCATGAAGGTCTGGAAGATGTAGGAGTGCGCGTTGGCGCCCACGTTCATGAAGAAGACGCTGAACAGGCCGCGGCGGCCGTTCTTGAATACGTCGGCGGCAGGGGTCTTCTGGCGTTCGGCCATGCCGACCTCGGCCTTGAGCTCCGCCATGACCGGGGATTCCTTGAGGTTGCGGCGGATCAGCCAGGCCGCGATGGTGACGAAGATCGAGGAGAAGAAGACCAGCCGCCAGCCGTAGGACAGCAGCGCTTCCCGTGGCATGAGCTGCACCAGCATCCAGACGACGGCGCCCATGGCGGTGCCCGCGGCGGCACCGACGAAGACCAGCGAGGCGAAGCGGCCGCGCTTGCCCTTGGCGGCGAGCTCGGTCAGCAGCACCACGCCGCCGGCCTGTTCGGCACCGGCGCCGAATCCCTGCAGGAAGCGGCAGGCCACCAGCAGGATCGGCGCCCAGACACCTGCCTGGGCGTAGGTCGGCAGCAGGCCGATCGCGAAGGTGGCGACGCCCATGAGCATCAGCGTGCAGACCAGCACCCATTTGCGTCCCAGGCGGTCGCCGTAGCGGGAGAAGAACAACCCGCCGAGGGGGCGTGCGCCGAAGCCGACGGCATAGGCGCCGAAGGAGGCGATGATGCCTACCGCTGGGCTGACGTTGGGGAAGAAGATCGTGTTGAAGATGATCGCCGACGCGGTTCCGTAGATCACGAAGTCGTACTGTTCAAGTGCCGTGCCGACCAGGCCCGCCCAGGCGGCGCGTCGGACGTTCTTCTGGTCATGCCGCAGCGTCGTGGCGGCGGGCTGCGCGCCGGCCGTCACTGTTCCGCCGGCGGGAACACCGTTGTTCTCGTTCATAGTCACCAATCCAAAGATTCTTGCCATACCTATTATAGGGATAGCGTCCCACTTTCAATAGTCCAACTATAAGCCACATCACACCCGCGAATGCAACCCCCGTCACACGATCCCACGTTGACGCAGGTGACAGGCGAAGTCATGCAAGACTGATGGCATGGAAAAACCGACCGGAGCCAAGACCCTCGAGCGCGGTCTCGAGCTGCTGGACCACGTGGCGGCCGGCGTCGATCGGCTTGACGACATCGCCGCCGCGGCCGGCCTGAGCCGCTCCTCGACCCACCGGATGCTGACCTCCCTGGTTGCAGGGCGGTACCTCTCCCTGGGTGCGGACAACCGCTACCGGCTCGGACTTAAGCTCATGGAACTCGGCGCCCAGACCCAACGCAGCCTGAACCTTCCCGAGGAAATACAGGCCCGGCTAGCGGAGATCGCCGAGGCCACCCGCGACACCACTCACCTGGGCATCCTCGAGGCGGATGACGTCCTCTACCTTGCCAAGGCCCGCGGCAGCCGGGGCATCGAAATGGCCTCGCGGCCCGGCGGCCGGCTGCGCGCGCAGAACACGGCAATGGGCAAGATGCTGCTCGCCCTGCGGCCACGAGCCGAGGCACTGGCCCGCTTCGATCCCTCCGCAACGATCACGGAGCACTCCATCACCTCCGTGGAGGACTTCGACAAGGAATTGACGGCGATCCGCGAGCGCGGCTATTCCCTGGACAACCAGGAGAACGAGCTCGGCATCATCTGCGTGGCCATCCCGATCCCCGACCTGAGCGGGGAGCCGATCGCCTCGATCTCGGTCTCGGCACCCAGCGTCTACATGACCGAGGAGCGGATTGCCGATCTGGTGGCGCTGCTGAACTCGCACGGCCCGGAAATCACCAGCTGCCTGCCGCCGGGGTTCAAGGACTCCTGGGAGTGATATAGAACTTCTGCACTGTGTGACCTGGATTCCTGCATTCTCCGTGCCACTGGGCCCTTATTTCTCGGGCTTCCTCCTCTGCACCGGAAAGAGCCCGGAAACGCGATTCCCCTGGGCACCCCGTGTGATCAATCAAAGTTCTGGGACGCTGCAGTTCCAAGGGCTTCCCACTCCCCTCGGCTGCCCAGCGTGGCGCAGTTTCCCGGGCTGTGAGTCTATGCCCCAAATAGTCCGCAAGCCGGCCAGCTACGCAATAAGAATCCAGCTGCCGACGGCGTAGCGGCACCTCCATTGTCGCGGTCTGGAATTCCCACCGAGCGTGCCCACAATCCACCAAGGCACCGGCTCGCGTCAAGAAGAAGTCACTGCTTTCACAGGTTTCACGGCGTTTTCATGCGCCGGAAACATCAGGTCAAAAGCGCCTTTTTCATTATTCTCCGCGAAACAAAACAGAAAGCCCCACGGAATCTCGCGCCGATACGTTTGTCCTACTCGCACAAACACATTGGGAAGGGAGCAACACATGGAACCCGCAGATACAGCATGGATACTGGCAGCTTTCGCCTTGGTTCTACTGATGTTCCCGGGCCTCGCCATGCTCTACGGTGGCATGCTCAACGGGCGCAACGTCCTGAACATGGTCCTCATGGTCCTCAGCTCCCTGGCCGTGACGGCAGTGGTGTACGTCGCGGTGGGGCACGGAATGGTGCTGGGCGAATCGGTCGGAGGGGCGGGCATCATCGGCAACCCCTTCGAGTTCTCGTTCTTCTCCACGATGATGGAGGACGACGGAAGCGGCGGTCCGCTCTGGGCAGCTTTCTACATCCTTTTCGCAGGCATCAGTGTCGCCTTAGTTGCCTCCGGAGCAGCGGGCCGCATGAAGTTCGGCGCCTGGCTGGTCTTCGTCGCCGTCTGGGTGTTGCTGGTCTACGCGCCGCTCGGCCACTGGGTCTTCGCCTTTTCCGATGAGGAAACCGGCGTCATCGGCGGCTGGATGCGCAACCGGCTCGGGCTACACGACTTCGCCGGCGGCACCGCAATCCACCTGAACGCCGGCGCCGCGGGGCTGGCCCTGGCATTGGTCCTCGGTCGGCGCCGGGCCGGGGTTAGCCGCCCGCACAACCTGCCGTTGATGCTCGTGGGAGTAGCCCTGCTATGCACTGGCTGGATGGGATTCAACGGCGCCACGGCGGGCGGCGCAAACTTCCTGGCCCAGTACGTGACGCTCACGTCCCTGTTGGCCCTGGCCGGCGGCATGCTGGGATTCATCACGATTGAACGGTTCCGCGACGGCCACGCCACCATGCTGGGCCTGGGCACCGGCGCGATCGCCGGCCTGGTCGGGATCACCCCGGTGGCCGACGCTGTGGGACCCGTTGGCGCGCTGATGGTCGGCTTCGTGGCGGCGTCCGCGGCTGCGTGGGCCATCACCTGGAAGCGCAGGCACCGCATCGACGATGCCCTTGATGTCTTTGCCATCCACGGCATCGCCGGCATCACCGGCTCCCTCTTCGCGGTCTTCTTCGCCAACGCCGCGGCCCCGGCGGGAATCAGCGGCATAGTCTTCGGCGGCGGATTCGACCTGCTCTGGCGCGAAGGTATCGCGCTGCTGGTCACCATGGTCTACAGCTTCGCCATGACCTACGCGATTGCCTGGACCATGAACAAGATCGTTCCGATCCGGGTGAGCGCCGAGGACGAGGAAATTGGGCTTGACCGTTCCGTCCACGCCGAAACGGCCTACGAGGGCCGCACCTTCTAACACCCGCTCGTGGCACACACCAACGCGTGAAAGGCACTTCCACATGAAACTCATAACCGCAGTGATCAAACCGATCCGCGTGGAAACGGTATCCAAGGAATTGGAGAAGGCCGGCTTCAGCGGATTGAGCGTCAGCGAAATCCAGGGCCGCGGCGCCCAGGCAGGACGCACCGAGTATTACCGCGGCCAGGCATTCGCCGTGGAGTTCCGCACCAAGATGTGCATCGAGCTGCTGGTCGACGAGAACGATGTCGACAAGGCCATTGACGTGATCGTCGCGGCCGCCCGCACCGGAGACGACGGCGAGATCGGCGACGGCAAGGTCTGGGTGACACCGGTGGAACGCGTAGTGCGCGTTCGTACCGGTGAGCTCGACGAAGCTGCCATCTAACCCTCCACCCATAATCCTGCTGCGGCGGCGCGCCGGTTCGAAAAGACCGATTGGCCGCCGCAGCAGTACCTGAACTTCCCGATTTTCCGGCCCCGCGCCGAATCACCTAGTTGTCTTGAGAAAGGACCCCCACCCATGACAAACATCGACTTCCGCTACCTGAGCGAAGCAGACATGATCGAAGCCGGCGTCACCGACATTGCACGCTGCGTGGACGTCATGGAGGAAACCCTCGTCTTGATGCGCAAGGGCGATTACGTGATGGCCGGAGAGAACGGCAACTCGCACGGCGCCATGATCACCTTCCCGCAGATCCCGCAGCACGCAGGCATGCCGGCAGATGGTCCTGACCGCCGTTTCATGGCCATGCCCGCCTACCTTGGTGGACGCTTCAACACCACCGGAGTGAAGTGGTACGGCTCCAACGCCGAGAACCGCAAGAAGGGTCTGCCTCGCTCCATCCACCTCTTCACCCTGAACGACACCGAGTCCGGTGCCCCGCTGGCCATCTTGAGCGCCAACCTGCTCTCTGCCTACCGCACCGGTGCGGTTCCGGGTGTTGGCGTGAAGCACCTGGCCAAGGAAGACTCCGAAGTTGTCGCAGTCGTTGGCCCCGGCGTCATCGCTAAGTCCGTCATCGATGCGACCCTGACCCTGCGCCCGGGTATCCACACCGTAAAGATCAAGGGCCGCAGCACCTCCGGCGCCGAAACCTTCGCCGCGTACGTCAAGGACAAGTACCCGCAGATCACCACCATCGAGATCGCCGATTCCATCGAGACCGCGATTGCCAATGCCGACATTGTCATCGCGACCACCACGACCGACATCGCCGGCTCGGATGCCTTCCCGTACTTCCCCAAGCACGCCATCAAGCCCGGCGCCCTGATGCTGCTGCCTGCAGCAGCACGCTTCGACGATGACTTCATCATCAACGACGCCCGCCTGGTGCTCGACGCCCGCGGCCTCTACAACGCCTGGGCCGAAGAATACGAGACGCAGGCCTACCAGCTGCTGGGCATTCCGGGCACCCACTTCCATGACCTGATGCGCGCCGGCAAGCTGCCCGAGTCCAAGCTCGAAGAAATCGCCGACGTTGCCACCGGTGCGATCCCGGCCCGCCGCAACGACGAGGAAATCATCCTCTACTCGGTGGGCGGCATGCCAACCGAAGACGTTGCCTGGGCCACCGAGCTCTACCGCACCGCCGAGGAGAAGGAGATCGGCCAGGTGCTCAACCTCTGGGCAGCGCCGGTCATGGCGTAGTCCCCCGCACGTCTCCAGAGGCCGCGCACCCCACACGGGTGCGCGGCCTCTCGATTTTCAGCCTGCCCCAACCATTTCTTAACATGCAGGCCGCCGAAAGACTGTCCCGTCGCCCTCGACAAAGCACACCCGAGTTTGCTGGGATTTACCTCGTTGTTGGTTGGCCAATTGCTTTATGCGAGGTTCTCGGACATATACCGCGTCATATTTGTAATAGCCGAACAACCACAGATCACTTTGCGTCGGAGGTGTGTGCCAAGATGCGATTCTGAAGAAAATCCTCGCGCCACTCGTTCTCGCTTTTGCACTCACCTTGACCGCTTGCGGCGGAACAACCGCCACTCCGACCATTGTCACGGACTCCAAACCAGCCAAAGAAACACAAAAGATTCCCAATCTGGCTGGCGAATGGAAGCAGAGTAACTCCGCCAGCGAAGATTCCTACCAGCAGGCCACGATCACCGCCGACACGATCACTGTGGAGTGGGTTTCCGATGGCGGCGATACGACCTCTACGTATTGGATTGGTACTTTCAAAGCTCCGACGGACGCGACTGCGCCCTACGTGTGGTCGTCAAACGGGATGTAAAAGCTACCGAGTCAGCACTCCTAGCATCCAGTGACGACACCAAAGAGTTTACATATGAGGGCGACACCATCAGCTATAAGGTTTCCGCACTTGGAACCACTACAAAGGTTAAGCTAAAGAAGTAAGACCACCCCATTAACATGAGACGCCCCCGGCGAGCTTGAGCTTGACGGGGGCGTCGTGCATGCCATGGCATCTGTTGTCGGCGACTGAGCATCCCATTGTCTTCCGGAAATCTCAGGACTCACGGGTAATTCAACCCTCACTTCTATAGAAGGTGAGTAAGCCACAAGAACAAGAGACTTCGGATCAGTCCTCTGTCCTTGCCATAATTGCCGCTGGCGGCCCGAAGTTAATTCAGCATTCCCTCGAGGGCATCGGCGAGCGCCACTGCCCCGATCTCGGCGTCTGCGTCCTCGACGTATTCCTCGGGCGAGTGCGAGATGCCGCTGGGGTTGCGCACGAAGATCATGGCGCTGGGTACGTGGGCTGCAAGTACGCCGGCGTCGTGTCCGGCGCCGGTGTCCAGCACCGGGGCGTTCGCCAGTGCTCCTTGCAGTCGCGAGGTCAGCTTCGCGTCGAAGGTGACGGTGGGGCTCAGCGATTCCTGGTTGAGGGCAAGTGAGCAGCCCTCGGATGCCGCAAGTTCCAGAGAAGTGTCGTGGATGCGTTGGATGAGCGTGGCGGTGATTGCATCGTCCGGGTGGCGGACATCGAGCCAGAAATTCACGGCAGAAGCGATCACGTTGGTTCCGCCAGGTACAGGTTCGATTCGTCCTACGGTTGCCCGAGCGTGGGGCTGGGCCCGAGCGATATCGCGAATGGCCACCACCATTTGGGCTGCGGCCACCATCGGGTCTCGGCGGCCAGCCATAAGCGTGGTTCCGGCGTGGTTCCCCTGTCCGGTGACGCTCAAGCGCCAGCGACCGTGGCCCAGGATCGAACCGCCAATGGCCACCGGGTGATCCAGGTCCCCAAGTCCGAGTCCCTGTTCCACGTGCAACTCAACGAATGCGCCGATTTGGGCCAGACGTTTTGCGTCCGGTCCCATGAGTCGGGTGTCGAGCCCATTGCTTCGTGCCACGTCCGCAAAGGTGGTTCCGTCCTGATCCCTGAGGTTCAGCGCCTTCTCTACTGTTATGGCACCTGTCAGCAGGCGCGTCCCCAGGCAGGCCACACCGAAGCGCGATCCTTCCTCTTCGGGGAAGACCACAATTGCCAGCGCTCTATTGCGTTCCAGCTCCCGGGTCTTGAGCCGGTCCAGCGCCACCAGCGCGCTGGCAACACCGAGCGGCCCGTCGAATGGTCCACCACCGGGAACTGAGTCCAGGTGGCTCCCGGTGACCAGCGCGTCGGTACGGTTCCCAGAAGGTAGGTCCCACCATGCCCAGAGCGCCCCGTTACCGTCTTGCTCTACGCTGAGCCCACGGCTTTCCGCCTGTTCAATGAACCACTGGCGCAGCTCGATCTCCGCGTCCGAGTACACCGGACGGGTGTATCCCCCGCGGATCGCATCCTGTCCGGTTCCCGATATCTGGTTCATGAGCCCGGTGACGGTGCTCATCGCGGTGGTGGTTGACTGCGGCATTGGTTCTCCTGAGTTCGTGATGCTGTGCAAGGTGGAGGCTGCTGAATGTCTAGCTAGAGGAGCAGGCTTGCGGCCTTGGATCCCGGGCGGAAAACCTCCGGCACACCCGCAGTACCTGTGGCCAGATCCGCTGCAAGATCACCGAGCAGCGGGGCGAACTTGGCACCGTGACCCGAGCAAGGGGACATGATGGTGATTCCGTTGGTTTCATCAAGGATGAAGTCTTCGGTGGGCGTACTGGTGAAGATGCAGGTGGTCTCCGCATAGGGCACCGGAATCAGGCCCGGCAGGAACTTCTTCACGTAGTTGATCACGCGCTCGCGGTTGGCGGTGCTGACCAATCCGTCCTGTTCGGAGGCATCCCTCATGATGCGCCCACCCTTGTATTCGGCAACCTTCTGCCCACGGAACTCGGCGTCTCGTCCCCCCGGCAGTCCATAGGACTGGAACTCGGCTGCCTTGTGGATGTATGTGGGCCACGCGCCAACGGACTCCGGATTGGAATCTGCGTAGGGGAAGTGGAAGGCCTGCTCCTGGAAGACTTCAAAGGCTGGAATGCCCGATACGAATCCACTGGGGAGTGACAGGTTGCCCAGCAATTCCGGCAACCAACCACCGGCGGCAACAATGACCTTGGCGCAGTCCTGGGTTCGGCCGTCCTCACAATGGATCCTGTATCCGGTGGCGGTGGACTCGATGCTCTTCACCGGCCAGTTGATCTCCACACGGGCCCCATGATTTTCCGCCTCGGCAACCATCGCCAGCACGGACGCCTCGGCGTCGATGACACCCGCCCCGGGCTGCCACAGAACCTCGGTATCAAAGGCAATGCCGGCAAAGCGCTCGCGTGCCTCTGCAGCACCCATCAGCTCGTGTTCAATGCCCACCTGTTCCAGCACGTTGGCAAGGTTGCGGGGGTTACGGGTGGGTCCGTAGTCGACTGCCCCCACGGGGTTGATCAGTTGAGTACCTACGATCTCTTCAAGTTCATCCCAGCCGGTCTTCGACTGCTTCACCAGATCCGCGTAGAACGGTTCCGGGTAGGCGTAGCGGAAGATGCGGGCGGAGCCGTGTGAGCTGCCGGCGGCGTTGGCTGGTGTGCTGCGTTCCAGGAGCGCTACTTCGTACCCGCGCTGAGCCAGCTTCCATGCTGCCGCGGAACCGGCAAGGCCCGCTCCGATGACTACGTATTCGGATGCTTCGTGTGGTGTCGACTGGCTCATGGAAACTCCTGGGGTCACTGTGCGGTTAGCTAGTTTGCCGCTTCTGTGTTCAAGTAATCCACAAAATTCATATCTGCGTCCAATATTATTTACATGGAGATTATTCGCGATCGTGAAAGAATAGGTTCATGGAACTTCGACAATTGCAGTACTTCCTTGTGGTGGCGGACGAGCTGCACTTCGGCCGAGCGGCAGAGCTACTTTCGATGTCGCAGCCGCCATTGACGGTAGCGGTGAAAAAGTTGGAAAAGGAACTCAAGGTCCTCCTCTTTGACCGCACAACCCGCAGCGTGAAGCTCACCGCGGCAGGGCAAATGTTCCGAGACAGCCTGACCCCAGTGCTCGCCGACCTGGGCCGAGTGGTTTCGGAAATCACGGAAGTCAACACCGGAATCCGCGGCAAGCTCACCGTCGGTTTTGTCAGCTCGGCCAGCTACACGGTCATTCCCGAGGCCGTGCGGCTGTTCCGCGAACGTCGACCGCTGGTGGAACTGGCACTGAGCCCGGTCACCACCGACGAGCAAGTCGACCTGCTGGTCGAAGGTCATCTCGACATCGGCATCCTGAGAGACCCGATGCGCCTTCCCGGCATGAATCTCGAGCAGATCCATACCGAACCTTTGGTCCTGGTGCTGCCCGAAGCTCATCCATTGGCCGCGCTCGCCACCGTTTCAGTAGACGACTTCGCGAGGGAAAACTTCATCCTCTTCCCGTACAAGCACATGAGCGGGTTCTTCTCTGTGGTGAACTCGCTCTTTGACGGGCACGGACAGCCGAACATCGTGGAGCAGGCCATCCACCAGGAGACCATCCTGGGTCTAGTGGCAGCTGGGCTTGGAATGTCGATCCTGCCTGAATCGGTCGCCCGTTTTCAGATGCCGGGCGTGGCATTCAGGCCCATTGCCTCCCGGCCACAAAGCGCCCTGTACATGGCCCGTGGCACCTCCAACCCCGCGGCCGCTGCCTTCATGGAATGCCTGCGCGAGGTTGACAGGGATCGACTACCGGATTGTGCCCCTTCGCCTAGCTGCAAAAAGCCTGTTTGAATGCCGAGCGGAGCATCCGCTCGGCCACGGAAGCTGGCCGGCATCCACTGTTTCCTCAGCTACTGCGCGTTCGTGAAGGGTCTCAGGGAAGAGAACACCGCCCAGGCCCCGGCCGCCCGCTCGATGGTGTCGGGGTCGTCCGGCAGCGTCGTTTCCGATTTGATCGCCACGCCGTGGAAGTAGGTGGGCATCAATTCATCCGGCGCCGCGAGTATCCGGACAGGGGCATCCGGGCCAGCGCCGAGGACATCCTGCGCAGGTCGTACTCGGTCGTCCCTTGCTCACATGCGAAAGCCGCGGCGAGGTTCGCGGCGCTGGTATTTCGCGCGACGAATTATACCAGGGCATTGAGTGACAGAGGTTGTAAACAACCTCATGCGATCAGACCTCCGTATATAGGGTTTAAAGTGTTCCGTTCACAATCGTGGCTGGACACGAGATCCTTTTCCATTTGATTGGGATGGATTGGCAAGCGACCCCTGTTTGGAAAATTTCGCTGGACGATTTTATATCACCGCGGATTTCCGACAAAATATTGGATCTTCAAGATGCAAGGCGTCTATTCGGGCCGGAACGTTTTCGTTGGATTGGCGATGGGAGCGTTCATGTGGTCACTGCCTTTCCACCAACCGACACGGATGCTCCAAGTTACGTTGCCTTAACCGTGGTTCTGATTTGGTCAGCCACTCGTTTTGCTTCGGAAAATGCTCCGTGGGTTCCGGCGGTGGATGAGGTGTAGTCACCTATGAAGTGAAGGGGACCCACATTGCGCTGGAGTTGGGGAAGATTTCCTGCCCGGGATGGCGAGAGCACGGAGAAGCAATGCAACCAGCTATGGGCGGAGACATCAATTATGCGCCCCCGAAGTTCAGGCGCCACTTCGAGAAAATCTTCAATCCAGCCGTCCACCAACTCTGGCGTGGCGGGAAAACTAGGCTGATAGCCGACTGAATTTCCATAGCAAACGAATTGGGCGATGTTCTCATTGAGTATGCCTCCAGGAACAGGATTAATGATGGCATCGAACTTCTTGCCTACCGTCGTTACGAATGACCAGTCTTTGAACTGCGGGAGGCCTTGTATGTCTGCCACGATGCAAAGTGTGCTGCTTCCAGGAGTGTGGGCGGTGTCAAGCGCCCGTAACTTCCAGTCTGGAAGGTCCTTGCAGACATTGGCTACTAAGGGTGCCGGTATCGCAATGACAACTTGTCGTGCGAGTAGGGTGGATTTTCCTCCCGGGCCTTCCGTCTCGATTTTCACTAGTGTCCCGGTTGCGTCTTCCGAAACATCGACGACGGTTGTGGAAAGCATGACAGTATCTTCTGCAAGATGGCGAGACATGGCACGGGGTATCTCCTGCATGCCATCAATCGCGAAAAGTCGATTGTCTTTCTCCCTCGCAACGTAGCTTGCGAAGTACCTGAGCGCATATTTCGCCGAAAGTTCCGAAGTTTTGCCCACGGCACCACCACGGATGGCGGTTTCAATGATCAATCGCACCGTGTCACTCAGGTGAGCAATCCGGCTTGAGACGGTTTGTGCACCAAGCGCGTCAGCATCGGCGGACAGACTCCCGTTTACTGTGTAATCGGTGTACTCATCGAGAACCTCCTGCATGAACGAGCGCAACTCCGCCTTCTCATCCGGAGATATGGGCAGATTCGATACGAGATCGTCATCGTTCGCTGCTATGGATGTCACCCCATCAATATGGATGCCATAAGTCGAGGGCCTGAACGGGACAGCGGACAGTCCCAATTCTTCAACCAGTTCGTGGGTGTCAGTATTTCTGTAAACGAAGAGCGCGCCGGCGTTCGCAACGGTGCCGGCCAGCGCCACTGTTTTGGTCCGCCCACCGACCTCCGAGGCTGCCTCTACCACCCGAACATCGAGTCCTGACTCGCGAAGGAAATACGCTACGCCAATCCCTGCAGGTCCGCCGCCAACAATCACAATATCGTGTGTTTCCAAGGATCATGCCTTTCTTAAAGAGAGGTGAGGAATGCGCCTGGGCACTGTCCACAGCGGCCCCGTGAACTTGGATCACGAGGCCGTCGTGGGCAGAGCGGCAGGGGTCTATTTGGTAGCGACATCCGCGGCACTGCCTGGCAGACCAACCTCTTCCAGTGCAGTCTTCAACGAACCATCATCATGCATTTGCTGAATAACCAGATTCACTGCTTCAATCAATTTGGTGTTTCCCTTCGGGGTGAGCGCAGCCGTCCGGGCCGCTCCCACGGAGGCTTGAACTCGGGGATCAGGCTCCAACTCCACGACCTTCAATTCGGTGTCACTATTGGCCTTCACCGCTTGGGAAGCACCGCCAAAGGTCATTACACCGGCGGCTATTCGACCGGCACGAACGTCCTGGTAGACGGCGTCTTCCGAGGCATAAAGCTTCACGTTCTCAGCTCCGAGCGCATTTTGCAGGTCTTTGACCCACAGGTACCCTTGGGGCGTCCCGACTGCATTGCCTTGCAGGGACTCAATCGTGGATGCACCATCCGTTGTCAGCAGGGCCATTTTGTCGCTGTAGACGGGGTTGCTGACTTCATACAATTCTGCGCGTTCGTCATTGATGTAGGTGTTGCCGGCAGTCATGTCCGCTTTTCCGGTACGAACCGACTCATACAGCGCCGTGAAGCTGGCCGTCTTGGCGTCCGGTGTCAGGCAGAGTTTTTTGGCAACTTCTGTCAGCAGGACGCCGTCGACCCCGGAGAGAGTCCCGCCCTTCAAGGAGACATAGGGCGGGTATTCAGGAACCTGAATGGTTAGTTTGCCCTCGTTGATAGTTGTAACGTCGGCAACGATTGGCGTGCAGTCCGCGCTGACTGCATCAGCAGTGGGGGTGCCTGCACTGCAAGCGGCCAGTGGCAGCATGCAGGTAAGGATGAGTGCGGAAAGTTTGGTGCGATTCACGATAACTCCTAGGTTGGGACGAGACAAGCAATTAGACGCTGGTCCGTGTGTGAACGGTATCTACCAGGCGGGATACGGCGATGGAAAGTACTGCGTAGATTAGGCCCGTCAACGCGAACACACTCAGGAACTGGAAAGATACCGAACCGATTTGGTAGGCACTGTTCAGAAGTTCGGAGAGTGCGATCGCGAAACCGAGGCTGGTAGCTTGGAAAACGATGACGCTATACGACATCAGCGGGGGAACCACGGCCCGGATAGCTTGGGGAAGAACGATGTATCTGGCTTCGTCTATCCAGTTCAGGCCCAAGCTTTGGGCAGCTTCGACGTGGCCGCGCGGCACACTGAGCAGACCGGCGCGGAAGATTTCGCTGGTGTAGGCGCCGGTGTTCAGGGAAATACCTACCACGGCGGCTGCGAGTGAGGAAAGTACCACCCCAGCCGTCGGTAAGCCGAAGTAAACCAGATAGAGGACAACAAGCAAGGGAATTCCCCGGCCGAGCTCAACTAGCCCAATCGTGATATACCGGAGTGTTTTTGATCTATTGATCATGCCAAAGGCGAGAACCAGTCCTAGCGGTAAGCCGAACAACAGGCTAAAACCGGTCACCATCAAGCTAATTTTGAGCCCGGCCATGAGGTCCGGTAGCCAAGAGATCCATTGGTCAATCATGGTCACACCGCGCTTCGGGTTCGAATAAAGCTGTCAGCTCGTCGGGCAAATGCCCCGATTGGTAGGCTGATCAGCAGATAGATGATGCCGGCTGCCAAAAAAATTGGCAAGCCGGGGTTGCCTTGCTGGTTAAGGGTGAGGGCCTGAAAAGTGATGTCACTGACGCCGATCACTGAAGCAACTGCAGACTCTTTGAGCAAGCCAACCGCATACCCGGCGGACGGAGGAAGCGCTACGCCAATTCCTTGGGGGGCGATGATTCGCCAAAAAGTGTCGCGGCTATTGAGTCCGAGCGCGTCTGCGCTTTCCCATTGACCTGCGGCGACCGATTTGATTCCCGCTCTGTAATTTTCCGCCAGGTAGGCGGTGGCAACTGCACCAAGCGAGATGCACGCGGCGAGAAGTGGGGACAGTTTTAGGTAGTGCCCTAGGCCAAAATAAAGCAAAAGCATCCAGGCGATCGGCGGGATACCCCGGACAAGTTCGACATATGCAGTCGCTAGCCAACGAAGTGGAGCAATTGAGGACATCCGAGCCAAAGCAATCGGAACCCCGAATACTGCACCGATCAGGAAAGAGCCGATGGTGATGATAATCGTTGTCGACAATCCCTGAAATAGGAACGAGGCTGCCTCAATCATCGCTCGAGCACCGCCTCAAGGAATTTCTTTGTTCGGTTGTGCTCCGGGGATCCAAACAGTTGGTCAGGGTGGCCCTGCTCCACAATCTTTCCATCGGCCATAAAGACGGTTCGATCCGAAACTTTTCGGGCGAACGACATTTCATGGGTAACCACGAGCATCGTCATGCCCGAAGCGGCTAGCTCCTGCATGACGTTCAGGACCTCCCCGCCCAATTCAGGGTCAAGCGCCGAAGTCGGCTCGTCGAAAAGCATGACACTTGGCTCCAGAGCCATGGCCCTGGCAATGGCTATGCGTTGTTGCTGCCCGCCACTGCATCTAGTGGGTTTGGCATCAGCTTTGTTAGCAAGACCAACCCTCGTCAGTAATTCCATGGCACGGACTTCGGCCTCTTCCCTGGAGCGCCCAAGAACCCGCTCTTGTGCGAGTGCAACGTTGCGCAAAACGCTGATGTGCGGGAACAGATTGAATGACTGGAAAACCATTCCCACTTGTCGGCGCAATGAAGTTAACTCAGCGCGCGTTGGGTTGGAGGCAACGGCCACCGCCGGCTTGCCATCCAAAAGCAACTCGCCAGCCGTTGGCACTTCCAGATAATTCACGCAGCGAAGGAGAGTGCTCTTGCCGGCACCGCTGGGGCCGATAAAAGCGACGACTTCGCCTTTGGCAACATCTAGGGTCACATCAGACAAGACTGTCATTCCGTGGAACTCTTTACGAATACCGCGAAGCCCCACTTGTGGCTGTTGGTTGATTGCCATGAATGTTCCCACTTCCGTGGACGCTAAGTCTTTATTTTCGGACACTTGGACACCTCGTGAAGATTTGTTGTGACTGGGCAGCTCCGAACCGGACCACCTGGCCATGACATGGATGGCGAATTGAGGGGAACAGAGGGAGAAAGAACTTTTGAGTAGTTGTTTCAGCTATTCACGATGATCGCGACCTGTGCTCTATCTCACAGACAACCTATTCTGTGATCACATATCGCGTCAATGGGTTTAGCGGAATATTCTCTCTACCCGCTGTTTACGCGAAATATTGCGGATAGCGGCGAGCTGCAAGTAAATCCACTGCGCCTCTTGTGTGATTTGTGATCACACTATATGTTTGAACTCGTTGCATCACTTCGTGATACGCATCACGTTTTTCTAGTTCATGCTCGTGCGCCATCAGCCGGACATCCCGGCTCTCGAGAACAGCCCCATGCATGTGGGTGCAGTAAGGAAATGCCGTGCCAAATCGTTTGTTGTTGAAAGTGGCGGAAAACAAAAAACTTGAATCCATCGCCACGCGGAATCCTCTGGCACGCCCCCTGGTGGAGCGCTATGTCGCCGGACTTTCCGACGACGATGCTTGGCGAGTCACCGAGAGCCTTAATGCCTCTGGCATTGATGTCAGCTTGGATCTGCTGGGTGAATCCGTCGGTAAATTGGAACAGTCGCAGGCGGCCACGAACGAATACTTGGCAGCCATTGAAGCAATCCCGAGCAGGGCGCCGGGCTCCACGGTGTCCGTGAAACTCTCGCAGCTTGGCATCGTATTCGACAAGCAGCACTGCGCCAACAACCTAAAGACCCTGTTGGAAGCGGCCAAGCTTCATGGTGCGCAGGTCGAAGTCGACATGGAGCACAGCTCCGTGGGCCGTGACACCCTTGGGATTTTCAGGTCGATCCTCACGGAGTACCCTGAGACTCGGGTGGCGATGCAGGCCAACATGCGCATGACAATGCAAGACCTTTTGTCATTCGCCGAAATTAGGCCACGCATCCGACTGGTTAAGGGCGCCTTCGACGAGACTGTAGGCACGGCATTGCGAAATGCCGAGGAAGTAACGGCCCAGTACAACTACCTGGCAGGCTGGGCACTGGAGAACCTCCCGGATCCCGCGTTCGGAACGCACGATGACTCGTGCGTCGATCACATCAAGAAATCGGCGATGGATATCGGTCTAGACAAGAACGACTTCGAGTTCCAGATGCTTTACGGCGTTCGCCGCAAATTGCAGGAAGAACTAGTTCGCGAAGGGTACCGCGTCAGGGTATACCTGCCATATGGTACCCAGTGGTATCCCTATTTGATGCGTCGCATGGCCGAAAAACCGGGGAACTTACTGCTGTTCTTGCGTTCATTGGTGGGGGGATGAAAATTCGAACCGCAGTTGCATTGAGCTCCGCCGACTAAAACGGCCGAGTTCCCTCACACCAGATTCCGCAGAGAAAGTCCTCGAATTATGAGTCCAATCAATCTTGAAGTGAAACCAACGCTTGTTGCAGATCAGGTGTTTGAGGCATTGCAGGGTGCCATATTTTCGGGGGAACTCGCTGCCGGAACGCCACTCCGGGTGCGGGATCTTGCCAAGATGGTCGGGACGAGTGTCATGCCCGTACGTGACGCGATCCGCCGGCTGGAAGAAGCGGGACTTGCATCGAGCACGCCTCACAAAGGCGCTGTCGTGCGCACTTTCACAGCAACGGAACTGATACAGATCTATGACGTTCGAACCCTCTTGGAAGTCGAGGCGGCCCGACGCGGAACTGAACACATCAGCGAAGCCGAGGTCGAGCAGATGTCGGAAGCATGCCAAAAACTATCCGACGATGTGGCAGCAGAAAATTGGCTCGGCGCCCTGCACCACGATGAACTAATGCTGATGGTGCTCTACAGTGCCAGCCGAAATCCAGTTCTTGTCACCCTCATCGACAACCTCTGGAACCAATGCCGGGCCTACAAGGTACTCGGCGCCACGGAGGCGATGGAGAAGCAAGATCCTTCGCTGTGGACCCCGCAGCCACGATTGTTAGCCGCAGTACAGGCAAGGGATGTCGAATCCGTTGCCACGATCACTAGGGAATCGCTAACCAGTGCCAGGCGACGCCTGGAAAAACGGCTGATCGCCCAAACCTAGGCACCAAGAATTGAACCTGGTCGCCACCAACTTCGAGTGGCAGCAACCAGATCATTAAACATTAAAGACTCACTCTAAGACAGGAAAATACTGTGACCCAGCAAGTAGTCAGCATGGCAGGAAACTTCAAGGTGCCGAACCCCGTCAACGAGCCGGCCAGAACATTTGAACCGGGATCCGCTGAAGCCACGTCCGTCAAGTCCGCATTGGCGGATGTAACCTCGGCTGTCCGGGAATTGCCGCACTACATCAATGGTGAGAAGATCATGGACGGTCAGCTCAAGGATGTCGTGGCCCCTCACGAACACTCCTTGGTACTGGGACAGGTCCCCACGGCAGATGAGGACCTCACGAAATCGGCCATCGATGCTGCCCTCGCCGCCCAACACGACTGGTCACGTACCCCGTGGTGGGAGCGTGCCGCGATATTCCTTCGCGTTGCAGACCTCGCCGCTGGCAAGTATCGCGACGAATTGGTCGCCACGACCATGCTTGGTCAATCAAAAACCTTCCATCAAGCTGAAATTGATGCAGCATGCGAGACTGCGGACTTCTTCCGCTACAACCCATTTCTGGCCCAACAAATCTACAACGACCAGCCGACATCACTACAAGGCGAAGCCAACTTCCTCGACCAGCGTCCCTTGGAAGGCTTCGTCACGGCCATTACACCGTTTAACTTCACCGCCATTGGAGCCAACCTCCCTGGCACCCCTGCCCTCATGGGAAACACAGTTGTGTGGAAAGCTTCTGAGAAATCTGCGCTCAGCAGCGATGTAATCATGCGTATGTTCCGAGAAGCAGGACTGCCAGACGGCGTGATCAACTTGGTCCACGGCTCGGGACGGGAAATTTCCGACATAGCCACGGCACATCCAGACTTCGCGGGGCTTAGCTTTACCGGCTCCTCAGATGTGTTCCGCAGCTTGTGGAAGAAGACCGCAAACAACATCGACAAGTACAAGTCATACCCGCGCATCGTCGGTGAAACCGGGGGAAAGAATGCTGTCCTGGCCCACCCATCAGCCGATGTCGACGCCGTAAAAACCGCACTGGTCCGGGGCGCATTCGAATACCAGGGGCAAAAGTGCTCCGCGGCTTCGCGAACCTATATTCCCAAGAGCATGTGGACGCGTTTGAAAGACGATTTGATCGACACTGTCCGCTCACTGACTGTTGGTGATATCACTGAACACGAAACGTTTATGGGTGCCGTCATTGACGAAAATTCCCTGCGCCGCCTTGAGGGAGCGATCGGCCAGGCCAAGAATCTCAGCAGCCACAAACTCCTTGCTGGCGGCACAGTCCGCCCGGAAAAGGGATGGTTCGTTGATCCGACCGTATTCCAGACTGATGATCCCACCTCATTCACCATGTCCGAGGAGTTCTTTGGTCCGCTACTCACTGTCTATGTATACGAAGACAAAGACTGGGAGAGCCTGCTGCCCATCATCGACGGTGCAAGTGAGTACGCGTTGACGTTGTCGATTTTCGCTTCCGACCGCAAGGCCATTTCGCAGGCGCTCAATGCCCTGCGGAACACTGCAGGAATGACCTACGTCAACGACAAACCCTCCGGTGCTCTTATGGGACAGGTCTCCTTCGGTGGTGGCCGGGCATCGGGCACCAATGACAAGACAGGGTCCAGGCTTGCCCTTCAGCGTTGGATCAGCGGTCGATTCATTCACGAGAACATGTCTCCGGCCACGGACTGGACCTACCCCTACATGGGTTCATAGGGAACCGCGTGATGGCGATTCGAAACCGGGTGGGCCCGCACATAACCGGCCAAAAGTTGTCAGCGACAGTACTAGTGTCGGGTTTTGCTAGCGGAGAAGTCCGCGGCACACGGGAAATGATCAGTTTCTGGGGCGGCTACGATCCTGAGACTGGTACGATCATCGATCGCCGTCACGCCCTATTTGGGCATGATCTAACCGGAAAAATCTTCGTCGTCCCCCATGGCAAGGGCTCAAGCACTGGAAGTGCGGTGCTGTTAGATGCCCTCGTTTCGGGACACGCGCCCGCCGGGATCATCCTGAACCGCACCGATGAGATCATCGCCCTTGGTGTTGTTGTCTTTGAGGAGTTTTACGACCGGTGCATCCCCGTTGTAGTGCTGTCAGACGAAGACTTCACAACAGCGCTTGAAGCCAAATGCCTGGACATCCTCCCTGACGGGACAGTTTCAGTTTCTACCGATGATGGGAATGGCAAGTGAACGAGTTGTTACTCTCGGAAAAAGACCAGCAAATGCTCGACGGAAGAATGGGCCTCGGTACGCAAGCAGCAATGCGCATTGTGGTGCGCATTGCGCGCATCCAAAACGCAACTGAACTCATCGACGTATCCCACGTCCATGTGGGCGGAAGCATCTACACCGGTCCGGGCAGCCTAAATGTCATCGAAAGATTGGTTGAGCAGGGCGCCAAAGTCCGGGTGCCCACCACCATAAATGCGATTTCCATCGATCGCAGAAGATGGAAGGACCAAAATATCGACGCCGAATTTGCAGGCTCGGCAGACCGACTGGCTACGGGATTCGAAAACCTGGGTGCGGCCCCCATCTTTTCCTGCACACCGTATGTGTTTCCGACAGCACCTACTTTCGGGCAGGACATCGTATGGGCCGAATCAAATGCCATCGCATACGCCAACAGTGTCATCGGTGCTCGAACCAACCGACATGGTGATTTCTTGGACATCTGCGCGGCCATAACCGGCCGAGCACCCTTGGCAGGGCTTCACATACCGGAAAACAGACACGGCAGTTTTCTAGTCAACGTCCCACCAGTATCCGGCGTCGACGGATCCTTCTACACAGCCTTGGGCTACCTGGTGGGAAAACACGCAGGGGAGTTGGTGCCCGTCATTGACGGGCTAATGGAAGCGCCGTCGCTGGAGGACCTCAAGAACTTCTGCGCGGCCGTTGCAACATCTGGCGCGGTCGGTATGTTTCACATCGTGGGGGTGACACCCGAAGCCCCGACCCTGGAGGCGGCATTGGGCGGGCAGGAGCCACAGAAAACACTGAATGTCAGTCTTGCAGACCTCATGCACACCACTGATGGGCTGTCTACCGGCAGTGGCAATAAATTGGACTTGGTGGTCATGGGTAGTCCGCACTTCACATTGGGGGACTGCGCAGAGTTGGCTGAACTCGTTCGAGGAAAGAAACGCAATGCCAAGGTAGACGTTCTCATTACAACCAACCGGATGGTCCTTGAAGAGGCCACACGCGAGGGTTGGGCGGAAATGATCGCAGCGTTCGGTGGCCGCTTTAGCACTGACAACTGCCTGTGTATGCTCAACTCCGACATGTTCTCCAATGAGATGCAGACTGTCATGACTAATTCGGGGAAGTTCGCCCATTACGGTCCTGGACTGATCAGGCGTGGCGTCTACTTCGGCTCGATGAGTGATTGTGTTGAATCAGCGGTAGCCGGTGCACCCATCGTCACAACGCCGGAGTGGGCGGTAGCCTGACGTGTTGAGTCATTGGGAGCCTTTGAGGTCAAGTGAACTGTGGAGAAGATGATCACCCTCACCCTGGAGGAGGCCACGAAGCTGTGCATCCGGGCGGCAGTTGCACTCGGTGCCAGTAAACAGAGTGCAGTGTCCCTGGCGCAGGCCACAGTCGATGCTGAGGCGGCAGGGGCAGGGTCGTTAGGTTTTTTGCATTTTTTTGATTACTTGGATGCTTTGCGTGACGGGAGGATTGCTGGCTCTGCGGAGCCCACAACCACTCGTCCGGCCAAGGCCATTATTCTGTCCGACGCGGCCGGCGGTATAGCCCACCTTGGCTTTGACAATGCGTTCGAAGATATCGTGGAGACAACTCAAGATTTGGGGGTTGCCGTTTTTAGCCAGCGAAACGCCTATACCTGTGGCGCTCTTGGCTACTTCGTTGACCGTCTAGCTAGACGCGACCTATTGTCGTTCGCAGTGGCAAATGCCCCTGCACAAGTGGTGACACGTGGGGCGCAGGAACCCGTCTACGGTACTAATCCGATGGCATTTGGTGCACCTTTGGGAGTGGGAATCCAACCGCTACTCATTGACCAGTCCTCCAGTGCCACAGCATTTGCCAATATTCGACAGGCGGCCGGGGAGGGGCGGGAACTGCCGAAGGGTTGGGCCGTGGACAAGCATGGTCGCCCTACGACGAATAGTCAGGAGGCCCTTATGGGCGCCCTGCTGACATTCGGTGGGTCCAAGGGTGCAAATATCGCGATGATGGTGGAAATCTTGGCCACTGCATCGGGTGCCTCGTGGTCGTTGGATGCACCTTCGTATTTGGAAGGAGAAACCAGCCCGGCAGTGGGACTCTTCATTCTTGCAATCAAGCCAGAACTGCTCAATGCGGAGTTTGGCAGTAGACTCGCAGCGCATTTGGGGAGACTCCATACGGAGCATGGCGTGCATGTGCCAGGCTCGCGGCAGATCGAGACGCGCGAGCAGGCGAGGGACAACGGGTTGACCCTCGATAAGGATATTCACGAAAGACTACTATCGGTCAATAACCAGAAAACGACTACTGAATTGGGCCCACAGCCTCGGTTCAACCGACACCAATGACGACCATGGTCCGCTGGGCTGACGCTAGCGCAGCTGTGGAAACCCCTGTTCGAAAGCCGACCGTAGCATCCACGTCGGCCATGGAAGCCCCGCGGCGTCCCCAATTTCTGTTCCGGCTGTATGGGCGTCGCGAATGGCATCCGCCACCGCATGAAGGTCAATGGCTTGCCGCGCGGCAAATTCGCGGTCAACCACCCGCCCATGGCCGGGAACCACCACGTCGCCCGGCTGCACCCTGAGCAGAACCTCGTCCAGCGCCGCTGGCCATTCAAGTGGCCAACAGCCCGAGCCGAACATGGGCGGGCCGGATTCCTCGATCGCGTCACCGAGCGCCCAGACTCCGGCATCGGGCACGCATACGACCAGGTCCGTGTCGGTGTGGCCGCGCGAGATCGGAATGAGTTCGATGTCGCGCCCGCTTGCGGTGAGCGTCGTGGACCGTTGGATCAGGACCGTGGGCTGGGTCAACACCACGTGGTCCCACTTTTTGTCGGGTTCGCCAGCCGGGTCGGCTTGCCAGGCGCGCAGCCGGGGCCCCTCGAGGGCGGCGTAGTGGTCGGGAATCCGGTGGTGCCCAATCACCGGAACACCGAGGTCGGCAAAGACTGAGTTGCCGAAGCTGTGGTCGTAGTGTGCATGGGTGTTGACCGCACCAACGATCGGCATGCCGAAGCGTTCGGCCACGTCGTCGACGATCTCCTGCGCTTCCGCCGGTGAGCCTCGCGTGTCGATGACAGTCACTCCCTGGGGCCCGAGGATTGCCACCACGTTGACGTCGCCCGCTTCATATCTCTTGACGAAAACGTCGGCTGCTACTTCGACCCATGACATGTAGTTGATGGTACGCCGGGCGGCGCGATCGGCTGCGGCGGCCGCGCACCGCCCGAACGTCCCGGGTCAGGACTTCTCGACGGGCAACCAAAGTTCGCACGAGGCATAGGTGTCGGTGAGCTCGAGGTAACGCAGCATCGATGGCCCTGGGCGCAGCCGCCACGGATTCGAGGGGAACCACTCCGTCGCCGTCGCGGCCCACAGTTGTTGCAGCGCCTCCGGGAACGGGCCCCGGGAGGAGAACACCGCCCAGGCCCCCGCCTCGAGCCGGATGGTGTCGAGGTCATCGGGCAGCGCGGTTGCCGCATTGACCGCGACCCCGTGGAGGTAGGTGAGCATCGATCCCTCCGGCGCGTCCGGTTCCACCTCCGCGGTGACGGCCAGGATGCCGGCGGGGTCGGTGTCCCCCAGCGCCTTGAGCCGCGCGTGTTCGCCGGGCGCAATGCCGGCAATATGCCGCTGGATGTGCGGGTTGACGCCCTCGTGGATGAGCGGGACCTGCGCCGCGTGTCCTGCGAGAACGAATTCGGGCTTGTGGGTGATGGTGACGTCCATCGGGGTGCTCCCTTCGACGCTCAGGCGGAACCTGAGCATGGGTTGTGTGCTGAGCGGACCGCCATGACGGCGCACCTCGGCCGGGCCGGTGCCGTGCACCGAGCGGAATGCCCGCCCGAACGCCTCCACCGATCCGTAGCCGTAGCGCACAGCGACATCCAGCAGGTTCGGATCCCCCGCCGCGAGGTCGGCACCGGCGAGAGTCATCCGGCGTCGGCGCGCGTATTCCGACAAGGGCATCCGGGCCAGCGCCGAGAACATCCTGCGCAGGTGGTATTCGGTCGTCCCGTGCTTGCGGGCGAAGGCCGCGACGTCGATCGATTCGCTGAGGTTTCGCTCGACGAGGTCTACCAGGGCATTGAGTGTGCCGATCATGTGGTCCTCCTTTCAGAAACAATCCTCTCCCGGCCGAGGCGGGCCGCACCCGATCATCGTGGCCACATTCGATCGGTTGCAAGGGAGACATACCGAGTCTACGAAAGAGTGCCCGACGAGACTCGAGCCCTGGCGATCGCTGAAGCACCGTGGCTCGGTCGAAGGTTGCAACCATGCCCCATGTGGCACCGTTTCCCCGTGGACTGCGGCAGGGCCGCCTGCCCACGGGGAAGCATCATGAGGCGGGCTGCCGCCTTAGTTCTGCCAGAACGGGTAGTCGGTGTAGCCGGCGGCGCCCTCGGTGTAGAAGGTGGAGGCGTCGGGTTCGTTCAGCGGCAGGCCTTCCTGCCAGCGGCGCACCAGGTCGGGGTTGGCGATCGCCGGGCGTCCGACCACCACGGCGTCTCCCCAGCCATTGGCAGCAACCGCGGCGGCGTCGTCGTAGCTGGTGACGGTCTGGAAGCCGGTGTTCAGCAGGACAGGTCCGTTGAAGCGCGAGCGCAGATCCTGGACCAGTTCGCCGGCGGGATCCGCGTGCAGGATGCTCAGCGCGGCAAGACCCAGGGGTGCAATCCCGTCGATGAGGGCCGCATAGGTGGCCGCGACATCTGCCGGATCGCTCTCCACGGCTCCCTGGACGTTGTGCTCGGGGGAAATGCGCAGGCCCGTCCGGCCCGCACCAATGGCGTTGGCCACGGCGGTGACGACCTCGATGACGAAGCGTGCCCGGTTTTCCGGGGACCCGCCGTAGGCATCGGTGCGGGTGTTGGCGCTGGGTGCCAGGAACTCGTGCAGTAGGTAGCCATTGGCACCGTGCAGTTCCACGCCGTCGAAGCCCGCGGCGATTGCATTGCGGGATCCGTTCACAAACTCCTCAACGATGCCCGGCAGCTCATCCGTCTCCAGTGCGTGCGGGACGGGGTAGGCGTGCTTGCCGGTGTAGGTCCGGGAAACGCCGTCCACCGCGATGGCGCTCGGGGCCACGATGTGGTCCTGCCCGGTGGTCTCGGTATGCGTGACCCTGCCGGCGTGCATCACCTGCGCGACGATGAGCCCGCCCTCGGCGTGCACGGCGTCGGTAACGCGCTTCCAGCCGGCGATCTGTTCCTCGGTGGCAAGGCCCGGCTGGCGGACGAACCCCTGCCCTGTCACGCTGGGGTAGACACCTTCGGAGACAATCAGGCCCATCGAGGCGCGCTGGCGGTAATACTCGACGACGTCATCGTTCGGCACGCCGTCCACGCGGGATCGGGAGCGGGTCAGCGGGGCCATCACGAGGCGGTTGGGCAGTTCGAGGTCACCGAGGGTGAGCGGGGAAAACAGGTCCATGCGGCAGTGCTCCAAACGTTGGGGTTGGTTGCCTGGTGCAACCAGCCCCGCGGCAACGGTATTCCTGCCATCCTTCACAGGTGAGGCGGAACACTGTTCTTCCGGCATCCGCCCGGTACGTGCCGGCACCACCCGGGATCCGTTTACCAGAGCGAGGCTCGGCTACCCCAATCAGACACTGGTTCAACCGATCGCGGCACCCGAAAAGGAGTTTCAGGGCCGCTCCCGGCCCGGTGTCACGCGAAAATCAGGAGCGCTGCCCATCCGCAGGCGGGTGCTCGGCCACGCAGAACAGGTTGCCTTCCGGATCGGCGAGCGTGGTCCACTGGACGTGCGAAAATTCTTCCAGGACATCCCACTGGTGCGTGGCGCCGAGCCCAATCAGGCGTTCGACCTCCGTCGCCCGGGAACCCCACGGGACGGTGAGGTCCCAGTGCGCCACCTGGCGCTCGGCGCGAGGCCGGACTCCCGGCTCCTTTAGTGGTTACTCATAAGATCATGTGCAACTATTATGACTAACTGGTTCAAGTCATAAAATTAGGATGACCACTTTATGAGTACTGATACCTCCCAGTCCCGAGGTGCGAGCCATTGGCCCAGCATCACAATGGAACCGCAAATCTGGATGCCGGCCACGGCTGGCCACGGCATATACCAACAATCCCGGTTCAGCCCCAACGAGTCGGCCGTACCGCCCATGATTGCCGATCAAACCCCGGCACCTGACGTCGAGGCGCTCCAGCTGGTCGAACAAGCCACCAACGAGCTAACCAGGCTTGACGCGGAGCTTGGACACAAAGTAGCCAAATTCGCGCCTATACTGCTGCGATCCGAATCGGCGTCGTCCTCCCAAATTGAGAACCTGACCGCCAGCGCCCGAGCCATATTTGGCGCCGAGCTCGGACTCAAGACGAGCCGCAACGCCGAATTGATCGCCGCCAACACCAGGGCAATGACGGCCGCACTGCAACTGGCAGAGAAAATCTCGCCAGATTCCATCCTTCAGATCCACGGCGTGCTCATGGAAAACCAAGGCATCCACCCTGCCGGACAATGGCGCGATGAACCGGTGTGGATCGGTACTCGAAGCGACACCCCCGTCGGCGCCGACTTCGTCGCCCCGCACCACACCAGAGTGCCTGGCCTAGTCGACGATGTTGTCGCCTTCGCCTCCCGTTTTGATGTCCCCGCGCTCGTCTCGGTGGCGGTCGTCCACGCACAGTTCGAGACGATCCACCCGTTCACCGACGGCAATGGCCGCACAGGACGAGCCCTCGCCCAGTCAATCCTCCGGTTCCGTGGCGTAACCAGAAATGTGGCCATCCCCGTGTCAGCCGGACTGCTGGCCGACATCGAGGGCTACCACCAGGCGCTCACTGCGTACCGAGCTGGAGATGTCACCCCGATCGTCCGGGCGTTCGCGAACGCAGCACTCAGTGCCGTGTCCAACACACGTCAGCTTGTCGAGCAGATCGAGGCCATCCAGGAGTCGTGGAAGGGCCGGCTCACCGCGCGCAGGAACAGCAACGCTTGGCGGATCCTGGATCTTGTTGCCCAGCGCCCAGTGATCGACTCGGCCACGGCAGCCTCGGAACTCGGAGTGAAACAACCCAACGTCTATCCACCGCTGAAAACCCTGGTTGATGCTGGAATCCTGAAATCAAAGGCCGAGCACAAGCTTGGACCGTTCTGGCGCACCGACGAAATTTTGGAAGCCCTCGACGATTTTGCCAAACGAGCTGGTCGACGGCAGAAATCCTAAGCCGCCTGGCATGGGACGGCCGGGAACCAGAACAATCGGGCCGATCTGCAAGGAACGCCGAGACATTTTCAATCGGCTCATGTCTGCTGCAACTCGTGCCAATGGAAACCAAATCCAGGCAACTATTGGGAGCGGCTTTGAGGCGAGGCTCGCGGGAGCTATACGCGCTGCTGGTCCACGGGCGGGTGCTCCGCGATGCAGAACAGGTTGCCTTCCGGATCGGCGAGAGTTGTCCACTGGACGTGGGGGAATTCCTCCAGGACATCCCACTGGTGCGTGGCGCCGAACCCGATCAGGCGTTCGACCTCCGCCGCCCGGGAACCCCACGGGACAGTGAGGTCCCAGTGGGCCACCTGGCGTTTGGCCCGTGGCTCGCTTTCCGGCTGGAAGAACATCCCGAATCCTCCGGGGCCGTTTGGCGGCAGGTAGACGCTGTCGCCGCCGGCAGAGGTTTCTGCACCGGTGACAGCCGCCCAGAACTTCGCGAGGGCGACTGGGTTCGCGGCCTCTAAGTTGATGGCTCCGAGCGTGATCTGGTGGTTGGTCATGGGTGCAAGACTAGCGTGCGCGGCCGACACGTCCACGTGAAACCGTTCCCGGCATGGTGGAACCGTATTCCGGCCCGGGGCCAGGACCCAGGCAGGTACGGCCCCCAGTACCCACATCGACAACCCCGGCAATTTCATGGACCGGGCATTGGAGCCACGGCTCCCCCGCAATCCCGCACGTCACCGGGCGGCGGGGCGAAGACCTCCCGGTCCAGCGATTTCGCGTCACACACACGCGATTCAAAATAAACCCTTGTGCGATCCAAATCACAATGCTAGATTCTTGTCGCTTTCCAGAGGATCGAGTCCTTACATGCAGGACAGCCACCGCAATTGGACCTACACACAAGGACGTTCATGAGTACCGTCGCATCACCCCCGAGACCACCACAGCAGATCATGCACCCACGCTGGCTCGGCGCCCTCCAACCGAACAGGCTCAGCGCTGCGCGCAGCTTCGTGGCCAAGATGGTGCGTGAGAGCTGGGACATTGAGCTGCTGAGCACCGATGTCGACGCATCCGGAAACGGCACCATGGTGTACCGAATCAAAACCCCCTCGGGAACCATGTCCTTCGTGGGATTCGTGTCCGAACCACGTTCCGTCAATCGGACCTCTAGGATCATCGGATCGAGCTGGGACATGCTCGGCAGCCTCATGGACGGCGAACCGGATTCGGCGCGGATCGAACAGAACCGGCGCGAGCTGCCCAAGCTGTACGCCGGCCGGGCACCGGCGGGGACCCTCACCTGGTTCCGCGCCAACCAAAGCGTGCGCCTCTTCGAACACGTGCGCGAGCGCCTGGCAGCAGGAAGCCAACCTGAGACGGAACTCGTCGCCGAGGTCGGCTACCTCTTGCGCAACACCGGCCTTGACGGCAACGGCACCTTCGGCACCCGGGATTTCCGGGAGCTCGGTCCCGGGCATCCGCTCGGCGCCCCTTATCACGCCCAAATGCTCTCCGCGTACCTGATGCGCGAGCTCTCCATCGACCTGGTCCAGCACCTGGCCAGGCTCGACAACCATGGAGCCGCCACCCTGTCACCGGCCATCCGCCGCGGCATCGCGATCGGAAATGGCTCGGCCCTGGGCCTGGTGCTCTTTGCCTTCAACCGTCCCCAGTTGATCGGCACCCTCATTGGCCAGTACGAAAAGGCCCTTGCCCATGCGCTGGATCTGCCGCTCACAGCCGACGACCCGGCCTGGGAACGCCTCGACACCCTGGTCAACCGATCCATCCTCTACCGCCAGCAAGACGTGGGGCGGTATGTCACCCTCCCCAACGGGCCACAGATCTCCTCGGATCTCCGATCGGCCAAGCGCCTCATCGATGCCGCGCGCACCAGCGGCTCCCCACGTCCCCTGCGCGTACTTGAGGAATCGATGAACGGGATATTCCTCCCCGAGACCATCGAGACCATCCACGCCATCATGCTGGAACTGGATCCGACGGCAACCGACGGATTCCTGTTCGCCGACGCTGTCGACGAGAGCTTGCTGGCCAACGGCGCGCAGGCCATCGACGCCCTGCGACTGGACATCGAGAAGCACTTCGATTGGGCGCTGGATCTCCAGCTCGCCGCAGACCACGAAGCCAACCGGGTTTGGTACAAGTCCAGGGATTCGGAGGAACCGCGGTGCGGCCCGGCGAGCGAGGTCCCCGAGGGCACCGTCGACCTTGCGTTCGACATTCCACGCGAGATCCAGCGCCTGCTGGGCCGGATCGACAGGGACGCCGGTTTTGAGACCGTCGGCGCCCTGCTGGTCGCCGACCCGACGCTCGAGCAGATCGTCGCCCACGTGCAGAACCTGGCCGATCTCCCCTACGCCATCCCGCGCATGGACATCAAGGACGACTATTTGGTGCCCGTCCACCTCATCCACCTCCTCAACGGCTTCGCGTTTGGACTGGACAAGACGGTGGACAGGCTCGAGCGCATCCTGCGCGGAGTCATCTTCGACGGCGCCCCCTACCGCGACGAACTGGGCGGCCCGGAAGCCGCGGACTGGTACTGGGCACCGCGCCACGACACCTATGCCCTGCCCGTCATCGACGCAGTCCAATGGAGCGATAAATAATGACCATCGAAAAGACAGCGACCGGCGGCACCAACCTGCTGAGCACCGGAGTAAAGATGCTTCAGGTCATCGACGCAGTGGCCGACTACAAGAACGGCGTGGGGGTTTCCGAGCTGGCGCGGGTGCTCGGCTGGTCGCGCAACGTCACCCACCAATACCTGACCACCGGGGTGGCAGCGGACTGGCTGGTCCAGGGCGAGAACCAAAAATACTCGGTGGGTTTCCACGCCGCCGTGGTGGCCAGGAACGCCTCTCCGCACGGCCGGATCCGCTCGCTGCTGCTGGCCGAAATGAACGACCTGGTGCAGATCGTGAATGCGGCGGTGTCCTACGCGGTCCTCGACAAGGAAAGCCCGATCGTCATCGACCGCGTCGAACCCGACCGCGCCATCCAGATACGGAGCGGGCTCGAGTCGCGCTTCTCGCTGCGCACCTCGGCCTCCGGGCAGGTGTTCCTCGCCCACGCGCCAGGACTCATCGAATCCTCAGCGATCGACAGCAACGAGGAGGAGCTGCGGCAAATCGTGCACCGGGTCAAGACCCGCGGCGCCTCGCGGGTCCACTCGCGCTGGCTTGGGGACGAGATCATCGCCGTGGCCAGCCCGGTGTTCCTGCGCGGACATTGCGTCGGTGCGCTCAGCGTCATCATGCCCGCAACACGCAATGATGCGGACGCCGTCGAGGCGGCACTTGTCGACCGGGCGGAATCCATCAATCAGCAAATCCTGAACCAACAGAACGGAATGAGCCAGTGGTGAATCCCATGAACCCGGCCCAGGACCATCACGACATGGTCGACCTGGAGGAAATCGGCGACGAACCGCTGCTGCTCAAGCGCCGCGAGCTCACGCTCATCAGCGAGCGGGTGTTCCAGCACCGGGGAGTGCCCAACGGGGCCTGGGCAGCGGCCCGCAACAACTTTCTCGACGTCGTGGTGCTGCTCAAGGCCGAGGCCGTGGCCGGACTGATGGAGGTCATCGCCTCCCCGCACCCGGTACACCCCGACGGGCTCGGCGTGGACACCTCCAACGGAGGCCACCGGATCGATGCCCGCCACCAGCATTCACTTGTCATCGGCTCCATCGTGGGCAACGCCATCGAATCCCTGCTGGCCCACTCCCGGAGCGTGACGCTCTCGGTGGTCAATGTCGCCAGCCCCCGCTTCCTCGCCGGGGTCGTGCACCGCCTGGCACGCCGCGGCGTTGAAGTGCAGATCGTCGAGGGCGAAAACTCGGCGACCTTTCTTGCCCGGGGTGCCATCCAGGGAACCCGGCCTTCCAGCCACGGCGACCTGGTGGAGGGAATCACCGTCGCCCCTGCTCTCTGGTGGCCCATCTACAACGCCTCGACGCTGGCCCTGAGCCACGTCACCGAGATCTCCCGGTTCCACACCGGCAACACCCCTTCACCCACCGCTCGCCGCCTGGCGATCAAGTAAGGAAACGGCATGTACTTGGATAGCTTGATCTGTTCGCGCCTGGACCGGGCGGGCCTGCAGGACCTGGTCGACGGCGGCGTTCGCTGTGCCACGGTGACCTGCGGCTTCTGGGAGGACGCCACCGAATCCATGGATTCGCTGGTCACCTGGCACCGGCTCATCGCCGACAACGCCGACCTGGCCGGGCTCGGCACCTCGCCGGCCCAAATCGAGGCCATCGCCGCCCAGGGCCGCGTGGCCATCATCCTGGGATTCCAGAACAGCGCATTCCTCCAGGGACGCCTCGGCTACGTCGAGATGTTCCACAGGATGGGAGTGCGCGTGGCCCAACTGACCTACAACATCCAGAACGACATCGGCGGCAGCTGCTACGACCCCGAGGACGCGGGACTGACCCGGTTCGGCGAGGAGGTCGTGGGGGAAATGAACCGCGTCGGCATGGTCGTTGACCTCTCGCACGTCGGAAACCGCACCTCCTTCGAGGCCATCCAGGCCTCCTCAAGGCCCGTCGCGGTGACGCACGCCAATTGCTCGGACCTGGTTGACCACCCCCGCAACAAGCCCGCATACATCCTGAAGGAACTTGCGGCACGCGGCGGCATGGTCGGGCTGACTACCTATCACAACATCACCCGCGGCTACAACGGATCCCCCGACGAGTGGGCAACCATGGTGGCCAGGACCGCAGAGTTGATCGGTGCCGAGAACATCGGCATCGGTACCGACGACAACCAGGGCGGCGACGCCGCTTACCTGGCGTGGATGCGCAAGGGGCGCTGGAGTTTCCGCACGCAACAAGGCGCAAGCGTCGGCCCGGGACTCGCCACCGCCACCAAGACCGAGTGGTACCGGGGGCCCGGTGATTTCCACGTGTTCGGTCCCGCCCTGCGGCGCGTGGGATTCAGCGAAGGGGAAACCGCCGACATCCTCTGGGGAAACTGGAACCGCTACTACAAGGAGGTCATGTAATGTCTGCTGCACTCTCGGAATTGCCGGCCACCCAGGCCACCAGCATCTCCATCCAGTCCGTCACCAAGCGCTACCACCGCGCGGGCAAGACGATCCATGCGCTGGCGGAGACCTCCCTGGAGTTCGAGGCAGGGAAGTTCATCTCGCTCATCGGCCCCAGCGGGTGCGGGAAGTCCACGCTGCTCAAGATCATGGCGGGACTGGAAACCGCCACCTCCGGTCGGGTGGTGATCGACGGCAAGACCCTGGCCGGGCCGCAGGACGGCGTCAGCGTCGCCTTCCAGAAGCCCACCCTGCTGCCCTGGCGCAGCGTCATGGACAACCTGCTGCTGCCGATCCAGATCTCCGGCAAGCGGATCGATTCCGGGGTCAGGGACCGCGCCCAGCAGCTACTCAAGGTCATGGGCCTGGAAGACTTCTCCGGACACTACCCCCGCGAGCTCTCCGGCGGCATGGAACAACGCGCCGCCATCGCCAGGTCCCTGATCTCCCGGCCCAACCTGCTGTTGATGGACGAGCCCTTCGGCGCGCTGGACGAGTTCACCCGGGAGGACCTCAACGACGAGTTGCTCTCCCTCTGGGCCCGCGAACCCAAGACCCTGGTCTTCGTCACGCACAGCATCTCCGAGGCCGTGTTCCTCTCCGACCAGATCGTGGTCATGAAGGCGCGTCCCGGCGCGGTCCACGAGGTGATCGATGTGCCGCTTGCGCGGCCCCGCCACCGGGACATCCGCAACAGCCAAGAGTTCTACGATCTCATCCGCACGGTGCGGCTCAGCCTCGAAGAGGCCAAGTCCGGCCACGACGTGGAACAGAAACGGAAGGCATCATGAGCATCCTCGAGAAGACACAGCAGATCGACAGGCCCGGGGCCGTCACCACGACGTCGCCCGACGAGTTGCCGTGCAGGCTGGCGCTCACCCTGAAATCAACGTCGTTCCGCGCGGGCGTCATCGCCATTGTCTTGCTGGTCGGCGGGTTCATCCTATGGAACGTCGCCACGGACAAGGAATGGGTGTCCCCGCTGGTTGTCGCCCCGCCCGACGAGGTCGGCAAGGCGCTGAAGGACATGTTCGCCACCGGGGCGGTATGGAAGAACCTGGGTGCCACCGCCTACGTCACGCTCATCGGGTTTTTCGTGGCGACGGCGGCCGCGCTCTTGGTCAGCTTCATCTTCGTCTTCTCCGAGTCGCTGCAGAAGGCCATCTACCCGTTCCTGGTCATCATCCAGACCTTCCCCAAGGTCGCCATCGCCCCGTTGATCATTGCGTCCTTCGGTTATGGATTGCTGCCCAAGGTCGTGCTGGCGGCGCTCATGGCCTTCTTCCCGGTATTGGTCAACGCCATGGTCGGCCTCACCAACATCAACGTGGACCAGCTCAACCTGTTCAAGTCGATGCGGGCCAACACCTGGCAGGTGCTCTTCAAGCTCCGGATCCCCAATGCCATCAGCTACATCCTCCCGGCCCTGAACACGGCCCTGGTGCTGTCCCTGATCGGCACCATCGTCGCGGAGTTCGTCTCCGCCCGGCAGGGCCTGGGCTTTGCCATCCAGTCGGCGACCCAGACCGGCAGCGTCGCGACGACCTATGCGTTGCTGATCGTGCTCGGTGTCTTCGGCGCCATGATCTGGGTTGTCATGGCCATCCTCAACCGCGTTTTCAAGAACTACAAGCAGTAGGAAAGGACCACTCATGAAAATCAAGAATCTCGCAGCGTCCTCGGCCGCGCTCGCCCTGGCCATCGGACTCACCGGTTGCGCGGGCTCCTCCTCGGAGGCCGACGGACTGAGCCGTGTCACCTTCGCCGTGGCGGACCAGTCGCTGAGCGCCACCTCTGCCAGCTACGCCACGGTCCCCGGATCCATGGGCTACTTCAAGGAGGCGGGCCTCGAGGTGGAGATGCAGCCGGTCGAATCCGCCTTGGCGGCAATCCAGTCGGTGGCCTCCGGCAACTCCTTCTGCACCTACGCCTCGACCTACAATGCGCTCTCCGCCATCGAGGACGACCCGAACCTGGTCATCGTCGGAACCACCACTGGCAACATCTTCCGCGTCATCGCCCCCGAATCGCTGGGCATCAAGACCTCCGGCGACCTGGCGGGCAAGAGCATCGGCGTTTCCTCGCTGACCTCGATTGCCACCGACATCGCCAGCATCGGCATGCGGTACGACGGTGTGGAGCCCAGCAAGGACCAGTTCCTGTCCGTGGGCTACGGCGCCCAGACGGCTCAGGCCTTCAAGAACAACGACATCCAGGCGTACTCGGGATTCGACGGCCCCAACATGGTCATCGAGTCGCTGCTCGGCGAGCCGGTGGTGGATGTGGCCTCCGAGGCCGACTCGATGACCGGGACCTCCTCGCTGGTGTGCCGAGCCAAGGACGTCTCCGAAAAGCCCGACATGGTGGCGGGACTGTGGACCGCGTTCTTCAAGGCCCTGGTCTTCTCCCAGGAAAACCCGGAGGCCGCGGTGAAGATGCACTGGGAAAAGTTCCCCGCCAGCAAGCCGACCCAGGGCGATGAGGCGGCAAACCTGAAGATGGCCACCGGCCAGTTGGCCTTGCGCATGAAGACCACCGCACAGGTCGGATCCGCCGGACGCTACGGTGAGCAGACCGAGAAGGATATGCAGCGCCTGATCGACGACGGGCTTGAGGGCGGAATCCTCACCGGTTCGGCCTCCGACTTCGCCTTGGACAAGATGTTCAACTACGACCTTGTCGAGAAGTACAACGACTTCGACGCGAAGGCGGTCATCAAGCAGGCCCGCGAATGGCAGGCCAAGTGAGTTCCGGCGCGCCGGTTCCGCCCATGTTCGCACGCGTGGGTGAAGTCGTGTGGACCGGGGGCCACCTGCCCCGGCTCCCCGACGGCGCTGTCCCGGCCGCCTTCTCGGACCAGGTGAAGCTGGTGCTGGAGAAGATCTCCGCAACCCTCGAGTCGGCAGGTTCGGGGCTCGGCAGGCTGGTCAAGGTCAACGCCTACCTGTCCGATATCGACAACCTGCCGGAATTCAACTCCATCTATTATGCGTTTCTGGACGGTCACCCGATTCCGCCGCGGACGTCGGTGGAAGTGACCCGCTTCAGGGATGCGTCGATGCTGGAAATCGAAGTCGTGGCACACACGAGTTAGCGATGGGGGTGGGACAGGGACTGTCGTGGTTCCGGTCCCACCTCGGTCTCTTGCCCTCGATCCGAACCCACCGTTGCAGTCGCGAAGCCACCCTGAAGTTCGATGACCTCACCGTTTTCCACCCGCGGGAAATCACGTCCGTGGATTGCAGAGAGCACCAGCCGAATAAGTGTCCCGTGGCTGACGATGACCAGACGCCGCCCACGGTGGGAGGCGGCCAGCCAAGCCAAGGCCGCGGTGCCTCGCAGCACCACCGATTCCGTGCTTTCCCCGCCGGCCATCAGGTCAGTTTTCGCCTGCTCGTCGATGCCCCCGACGGTTGCGCCCTCCGCCGGGCCGTAGTCGCGCTCCACCAGTGCAGGAACCTCCACCACGGCACCTGCTCCCAGCCGCTTGGCAATGATCCGCGCGGTTTCACGTGCCCGGCCCAAGGTCGAGCTGACCACCAGATCCCAGGGACCCCGAGCCTCCAGTTCCTCGGCCGCGGCCAGGGCCTGCGCCCGGCCGGTGTTGTTCAGCGGGATGTCGGATCGCCCCTGCAGCCGGCCCGTGCGGTTCCATTCGGTTTCACCGTGGCGCACCAGGGCCCAGTTGTACTGGATCATGCCGCCCGCCCCTCGCCGCCACCGGATTCCCCGCAGAACACATGTGCCATCTCGACCACCGGACGGACCAGCTCCCCCTCCTTGGGCACCCAGCCATCCACCAACACGCGCAACCCGGTGCCTGCCCAGTCCAGGCTGGTTTCATATCCATGTCTGCCGTAAAGCGCCGAGGTGACCCGCGCCAACTGGATATCCAGTGGCGCCTTCCGGGCCGCCGGTTCCAGCCGCACCCCCGTGGGCGCCACCGCCGCGACCGCGCGCCGCGGGCGCGCGCCTGCCAACGCCCGTTCCCCGATCACCCGTATGGCGGGGTTCCCGTGCGTGTCGCTTCCGATCCGGAACCTCAGCCCGGGATGGTCGGCATGAAAATGACCGTCGACCACGGTGCCCGGGAAGAGCGTCGCATCCGAGACGAAGGAAGCGACAAAGGCGTTCACGGGATTCTCCAGCAATTCCCGGGGTGTGCCGACCTGTTGGATCTTGCCGCGGTTCAGCACCGCCACCCGGTCGGCCAGGCCCAGGGCCTCGGCGCGGTCGTGGGTTACGTGTACCGCGGTCAGTCCCTCCTCACGGGTCAGGGCCCGCAGCTCCAGCCGGAGCCTTGCCCGCAGGGGTTCGTCCAGTGCGGAGAGCGCCTCGTCAAGCAGCAGCGCCTGCGGTTTGGCCACGATCGCCCGAGCCAACGCCACGCGCTGGCGCTGGCCGCCGGAGAGCGCCGCAGGCTTCCGCTTGGCGTACTCGGAAAGGCCAACCTGGTCCAACACCGCGGCCACGCGCCTGGCGATCTGTATCCGCGGCACACCCTCCAGCTTCAGCGGATAGCCGACGTTGCCTGCGACGTTCAGGTGCGGCCAGATGGCGTGGTCCTGGAAGACCATGCCCAGCTCCCGCTTCTCGGGTGGCAACCACACTCCGTCGCCTGCAACGCTGCGTCCGCCGATGGCGAGGTTCCCCGCCGAGGGACGCAGGAAACCGGCAATGGTGCGCAGGAGGGTCGTCTTGCCCGAACCGGAGGGGCCGAGCAAGGCCAGGAACTCGCCGTCGCGCACGTCCAGTTCGATTCCGTCCAGGCCCACGTGCCCGTTGCCGTAGACATGGCCCAGATTGGTCAGTTCAATGGTTGCCACGGGAAGCTCCTTTCACACAGTTTCTATTTGTCGGCACGGCGATTGGCCAGCGCGGCGGTGGCAGAGAGCCCGAGGATTCCCACCAGGGCAACCAGCAGGGCCAGGGCCGAAGCCCCGCCGTAGTCGCCCGACTGCTGCAGGTTGAAGATGGCCACGCCCAGGGTCTGGCTTCCCGGTGCCACCAGCAGGATGGAGATGGTCAGTTCCCGCACCGCGGTCAGCAGCACCACCACCCCGCCGGTCACCGCGGCCGGGACCGCCAGCCGGGCGGTGACATCGAGCAGGGCGCGCAACGGAGTCGCGCCGGCGGAGCGGGCCGCCTCCTCGAGCGTGGAGGACACGGAGGCCATCGGTGCGCGCACGGCCTGGACCACGAGCGCGAGAAATGCCATGACATAGGCGCCCAGGATCACCCACGAGGTGTTGAAGATTCCCAGCATGGGGGCAATGAGCAGCCACCCCACGGCAATCACCAACCCCGGCAATGCCTGGGGCAGGGTTGCCGCCACATCGAGCGCCGGATTGCTGCGGTGTTTGTCGCGGGTCAACAACAGCGCGATGCCCAATCCCAGGACCGTGCAGCACAACGCCGCTCCCCCGGCCAGCATGATCGAGTTGCCGATCCCGGAGACCGCACCGGGTGAAGTCGATGCGCGAATGATGTTGTCCAGGGTCAGGTTCTCCCACGTCAAGGCGACCCCCGGGGCCGGCAACAGTGCCTGGCTGGCCAAGGCCAGCAACGGCACCAAACAAATGATGGCGGTCCACAGCCACAACAGCACCGCAACAGGAATCCGGGCGCGGCCCAATTCCAGCTCCATGCCGGCGGGACCGGAGCCCAGTTGCGTGCCGGTGGGCAGCCGGCGCTGGGCCAGCACCGTGAGCACGGCGAGCGCCAAAAGCACCAGGCCGATCGCCGAGACCGCGGGCAGCGGGTTGCTGGTGGTGCTGGAGGCCAGGTATCGATACACCAGGGTGGTCAGGGTCGTGTAGCGTTCCGGCAGCCCGATCAGTGCCGGGATGCCGAAGTCTGAAAGGTTGGCCACCAGGGTGAGCACGAATGCCGCGAGCAGCCCGGGGCGCAGCAGCGGAAGCGTCACGGTGCCGAGCACCCGGGCCGTGCCCGCCCCGGAGATGCGCGCCGCTTCCTCCAGGTTCCCCGGGATCCGCCGCAGGGCGGCGGCGATGACCAGGTAGGCCACGGGGTAAGAATGCACTGCCAGCAGGAAGACGACTCCCCAGCCGCCGAAGATGCTCAGCTTGGCATCGATCCCCAGTGACTGCAGCGACTTGTTCACCGGGCCGTTGGCACCAAGCAGCGCCATCCACGCCAAGGCACCAATGAACGGCGGAATCAAGAAGGGCAACAACACCAGCCAGCGCAGCATGCCCTTGGAAGGGACGTTGCCGCGCTCGAGCACCACGGCCAGGAATGCGCCGGCAACGGTGGCCAGCAGTGCCGAGCCGGTGGCGCTGGCCACCGAGTTCAGCGCGGCACTCGCCACGGCCGGGTCCCCGAAGACCACTCGGGCCTCGGGTTGGATTCCCTGAAGCACCAGGGCCGCCAGCGGCACCCCCACCAGGAAGGCCATGGCGACCCACACCACCGTACGCAACATGCCCAGGCCGCCCCAGGCGCGGCCTGGTCTCCGGAACGGCAAGTTCCGGTTGCGCCGGCCGGAACCCGGAACGGGCACGCCGAGGGCGAACTCCCGTCCCTGCTCCGGGACCGTCTTTTCGATGGTGTGGAACGCCATGGGGTCCTTTACTTCAGCAGCGAGTTGAAGAAGTCCACCGCCGCCTTCTGGCCGTCGGCGATCTTGACCTGGTCCGGATCCAGCAGGTTGATCTCACTCAGGGCCGGGGCACCTGCAGGCACGCCGGCATCCCCGCGGACCGGCAGGTAGGACTGCGAGACCGCCAATTCCTGGCCTTCCTTCGAAATCAGGAAGTCAACAAAGTCGTTGGCGACTTCCTGGTTGGCGGAATCGGCAAAGACGCCTGCCGGCTGCGAGACGTAGGGGACGCCGTCACTCGGGTAGCCCACGGCGATGGGTGAGCCCTTGGCGGCGAGCTCGCGGGCCACGTAGTCGACCACGATGCCGACCTCCGAGCTGCCCTCGGCCACGGCCTGGCCGACCGGCCCGTTGCTTTCCAGGACCGTGGGGTCGTTGGCCACGAGCTTTTCCATCCAGCCCTTGCCCAGTTTCGGTTCCTGCAGCCACACCGCGGTGTTGAAGGCCGCGGCACCCGAGACGTCCGGGTTCGGCATCGCGATCTTGCCCTTGTAGGTGTCTTCGGTCAGCGAGGCCCAGCTTGCCGGCGCCTCGCTCACGGCGCCGGTGTTGTAGGCAATGATGGTGGGAATGATGCGGGTGCCCACCCAGTGGCCCTCGGCATCGACGAATTTCTTGTCCAGGTCCGCCCCGTTCTCGATGTCCAGCTTCGCCAGCGAGCCGTCGGCGGCGTAGGACTCGAAGGTCGGGACGTCGGCCGCCAGGACGACGTCCGCGGTGATCTTTCCTGCCTGCTTCTCGGTGGCGATGCGCGTCTTCAGTTCCCCGGTGGCCGCCCGGAACACCTTGACCTCGACGCCCGCGTTGGCCTTCTCGAAGGCCTCGACGACCTGGTCGATCTTGGCCTGCGGCTCCGAAGTGTAGACCGTGAGGGTCTTGGTGGCAGCGGCATCGGCGGGGGTTCCGACACCGGCGCAGGCTGTCAGTCCCAGTACCGGGATCAACATCAACGGTGCAAGTGCCGTGAGGCGGTTCTTCATTTCTTCTCCTTTGGGTGCCGCACACCAGTGGTGCGGCTTGCGAGTGGTTGTTGCCGAACGGAACGGATCATCAGAGCAGCGCCGGTTGGCGGGCGGGAACCGGCACCTCGCGGGCGGGGGCCGCGGCGGGCACCGGCACCTGCACCGGGGTGGCGGAGAATTGCCCGGCACCGACCTTGATGACGCTGAACCAGCTGGGGTCCGTGCCCGGCTTCGAACCTTCGGGTGCGAAGAGGTTGTGGTTGTAGGACACCGCCGGGGAAACCCACACCGGAATGGTTCCCAGGCTTCCGGTGCCGGGCAGGTGGTAGTGGCCGCAGAGAATGCCGCGGACATCGCTGCCTGCAAGCACCGCCGCAAGTTCCCCGGGGCGGGCCAGGCCGCGGCCGGCCAATTCCGGCAACAGGGACTCGATCGGCGGGTGGTGCATGGCCAGCACCGTCCCGCGCGGTGCCGGTGCCTGCAGTACCGCCCGCAGCCAGAGCAGCTGCCGGTCGCTGAGCCTGCCGGCGGCCTCGCGGAAACCGTGGGTCTCCAGCCCGATGATGCGCAGGCCAGCCACCAGGTGCACCGTGTCCGCCGGGTTCGGGCCGCTGGCCAGGCGCCTGCGGTTGAACGCCGCGCCGACCGCGCCCGCCGGATCGTGGTTGCCCGGCACCACGATGACCGGGCAGCCCAGTTCCCTTTCCGCCTGCCCAAACAGCTCGGCCGCACGCGAGTAGACCGGGGCGCCGCGGTCGGAAACATCCCCGGTGACCAGCACCGCGTCGGGGGAAAACCGGGCGGCCGCACCCAGGGCCGCGGTGGTCCGCGCCCAGGTGTCGATTCGCCCCCGCAGCAAGGCGCCGCCTGCCAGCAGGTGGGTGTCGGTCAGTTGCACCAGGGTGGCGCCGCGGGCACTCAAACGTCCGGCCCGGCTTCCTCCGCGGCACCGGGGCCCGCCAATTCCTCGCGGATGACCGTCAGATCCGCCGGATCCAGCCCGTGGGCCAGCAGATAGCAGGCGGCCGAACCGTAGCGCGCCTCGACCATGTCCAGCGCGTCGTCGAGGACCGCGGCCGGGCTGTCCAGGTGCAGGTGCAGCGCCGCCTGCAATTCCGCGCTGTCCCCCAGTGCGCAGGCCAGCTCCAGGTTCACCCGCTCGCGGTAGCTTGCCGGCAGGTCCCTGGCGCTGCGCGCATAGTCGCCAAGCAGGATCTGGCGCGGCACGCCGGCAACCTCCAAGACCAGGGCCACCACCAGGCCGGTGCGGTCCTTGCCCGCGGCGCAGTGCACCAGCACGCCTTCCGGAAGGCCCGCGGCGATGGCTCCCACCGCCTTGGTGATTTCCGTGCCGCGATCGGCGATCAGGTGGCAGTAGACGTCCTCGATGGCGGTGGCCACGGGCAGCGGGCCGAGGTACAGCGGCACCGAAACATGCACGGCGCCCGCCGGGACGTAGCCCCGGCGCTCGGCGACCTCGAAGGGCTCACGCAAGTCCACGACGGTCCGCACGCCGAGGGCATCCAGCTCCCGGATGCCCGCGCGTTCCAGTCCGCTGGGGGCAGCCGACCGAAACAGCCGACCGTCGCCGGCGGAGGGGACCCGGCGCAGGTTCGGCACCGCGGTGGCGGCTTCCATCGAACGGGACATACAGGCTGAATCCTCAAGTGGTTGTCGTGTTTCCCCGACTGGGAATTCCAGTGGCACCCTTGATTCAAGTCCTCCCACGTGGCCGGAGGGTTAATTCCCGTCCACGGGCAGGCGACCTGCTCGTCAAGTCTTCGCCTCCCGCTGCGGCGTCGCGGTCCCGGGGCAGTCCCTGTCCACGTTCACCTCCGGCACCTAGAATCGCGATTGAGGCGATGCGGGAGAGGAGGCACTCCATGGCCAAGATCCGTGGGCACGGGAACCTGCTTCGGCGCCCGGGCACCTCGCGCTCCTCGGCGGCCGGCAAGACGGCCACGGTGCTGTCGGTGGCCATCGCCTACATGGACGGGCAAATCGCCGAACTGGGCACCCAGGAACCCGGGGTCCGTTCCGGGAGCCCCGGGGCCGTCCACGACATGCGTGCCGCGACGCGGCGACTGCGTTCCGCCCTGGACATCTACGGGCATCTCTTCGAGACAAGCCGACGCCGGAGCCTGGGCCACGAGCTGAAATGGCTGGCCAAGGCCCTGGGCCGTTCCCGGGATGCCGAGGTCGTGCGCGAACGACTCGATGACCGCCTCGCGGAACTGCCCGCGAAATGGCGGACCGAGGTTCTCGCGGAGTCCCTCGAACGCGCGTTCGGCGATGCCCGCGACGCCGGTCACCGGCGGGTGGGCAAGGCCTTGAAGTCCAGGCGCTACCGCCGGCTGTTGGAGGACCTCGGGCGTTTCCGGGACGATCCCCCGACCAGGGAACCTGCCCGCCGCCCCGCCGGCACCGAGGTCGCGGCATCGGTCAACGACCAGGCCAGGATCGTTGACCGTTCCCACCGGGCCATGCTGCGCGCCAAACCCGGACACGACCGCGATGTGGCGCTGCACCGGCTGCGCAAGGACACCAAGCGGCTGCTGCACGCCGCGGAATCCGCCGCCGGGATCCACCCGAAACGGGCCGCCGCCCTGGCCCGCCGGTCCCGCCGGCTGCAGAAGATCTTGGGAAACCACCAGGACAGCGTGATGACCCGCGCCTTCCTCGAATCCCTGGCCGCCGACCCTGCCCTGCCGGAGGAAACCCGGCGCGCGTGCGAAAAGATAATCAAGCGGGAGGAAGACATCGCCAGATCCGCGGCACGACAGTACGCCCGGGCACGGCGGACATCGGGCGCGCTGCGGTTGCGCCGCTGAGCGACTCCCGTCGCCGCACACTGCCCGGCGCCTCGAGGATTGTTGCAGGTTAAAACCACGCTTTGGCCCTATCGGTGTGAAAGTATCGTGACCAGCAATTTCACGCAAGAGCAGGTGTTTGGGAAAGGAGGCGGCCGAGCATGCCCACGAGTCGCTTGGAAGCATTCAGCGATGGCGTCTTGGCCATCATCATCACGATCATGGTCCTTGAACTCAAGGTCCCCGAGGGCCACGACCTGGCCTCGCTCCTCCCGGTCCTCGGCTCCAGCCTGCTGACCTACCTGCTGAGCTTCGTCTACATCGGCATCTACTGGAACAACCACCACCACATGTTCCAGGTCACCGAGAAGATCACCGGCGGGGTCCTCTGGGCCAACCTCCACCTGCTCTTCTGGCTATCCCTCCTGCCGTTCACCACCGCCTGGATGGATGAAAGCTCCCTGGCCAAGACGCCCGTCGTCACCTACGGCATCAACCTGTTGGCGGCGGCAGCCGCCTACCTCATCCTGCAGCGCGTGATCATCCGCGGGCAGGGGGCCGACTCGACGCTCAAGCGCGCCATGGGACGGGACCGGAAGGGCAAAGCGTCCCTGGTGCTCTACACCCTCGGGATCTTTGCCGCCCTGCTGGGCGGCGAGCACGACAATGTCTGGGGCTACCTGGGCGTCGCGTTCTTCGTGGCTGTCGCCGTGCTCTGGCTGGTCCCGGACCGCCGGATCGAGCGCAGCCTCGGCGCGGGGCACGGGGCCACGTAGCGTCCTGGATTTCAGTGCCCGTCGTCGGCGGCGGACGCCGCTCCAGGCTCACCGTCCTCGGCCGGTGCGCTCTCCGGCGCCGTCGCGTAGGCAACCGACAGCCGCCGGTACGACCGCGTGGTCAGTGCCGCGAGCCCCAGGAAGATCGACGCGACCCCTGTCACCACGAACACCAATGCGATGCCGCGGGCGTCCCCCTCCCCCAGCAACCAGCCCCAGCCTTGCCTTCCCGGCTCCGAGGCCATGTAGGGGATGATCCAGAACTCGGCCAGCGGGGCGATCATGAACGCGGTGATCGGCGCGGCCGCCGACTCGAAGGTCATGGCGAAGCCGAAGACCCGGCCCTGGACCTTGTAGGGCACCACCTTTTGGATCACCGTCTGTTCGGCTGCCTCGACCGCGGGGATGAGCATCATGTAGATCCAGATGCCCAGGGCGTAGAGCCACCACCATTCGCGGATCGTGAAGGTGGCACCGAGCACGCCGCTGAAGGCGACCAGGATCAGCATTGTGCGGATCGGGTTCTTGCCCAGGCCGAACTTGGCCACCAGCCCGCCGCCGATCAGGAATCCGGTGGCGGTCACCCCGAGCACCACGCCCCAGATCTCCACCGGGAAGATCGTCAGGCCGTAGGGGTCCATGAGCGCCATGAACACCCCGCCGGTCAGGTTGTTGAAGGTGGTGAACAGGATCAGTGCGAAAAGCCCCTGGGTCGCGCGGACCGCCGCGATCCCCGCACGCAATTCGGAGAAGCTCTCGCGATCCGCTGCGCGAACGATCTTGGGCTCCGGGATCCGCAGGAACAACAGGTGTGCCAGCACCGCGCCGCAGGCCACCAGCGCAATGATGATGGTTCCGCCCATGCCCAGCATGCCGATGGACAGGCCGCTGAAGACACTGGTGATCATGAACGCCAGGCCCTGCACCGTGCCCACCAGGCCGTTGGCGTTGGCGCGGCGGTCCGCCGGCACCAGCAGGGTCACGGTGGTGGACAGCGCGATGTTGCGCAGCTGTTCGACCACCGCGCCGATGAGCACCACGAGGGCGAAGAGCCAGAACCAGATGCCGGTCAGGCTGAGCAGCTCGGCTTCTGGCACCAGCATGAACATGGCCGCGGCCAGCCCAAAGCAGGCAACGGTGAACAGCGTGGATCCCACCATCACCGCGTGCTTGCGGTATCTGTCCACCAGCACCCCGAAGAGCAGGCCAAAGAACGCGACCAGCAGCATGTAGGCCCCGCCGATGAGTCCGGTGGCCAGCACCGACCGCGTCTCCAGGTACACCCAGAAGGTCAGTGCGAACCACAGGAAGCTGGTGATCACATTGGCCAGGGCCGTATTGACCAGCACGTGCATGAACGTGCGGTGCCCCGATGCCGTGGGCGCCGTTGGGGTGGCTGTTTGCTGCCTGTCGGTCGTGCCTACGTCCGCGGAGGACTGATCTTCCTGCGACATGCTCCAAGCCTAGAACCGGGGACCGATGCTTCGGTAGGGTTTCGGCCGGCCAGGATGGATCGTTCCCCTGCGGTCCCTCCGGACCACCGCGAAGGCCACGGGCTCCCGGTTCGCCCCGCCGAAGGCTACGGGCGCGCGAAGCGGTAAGCAACATTCAGCAAGTTTCCTGCCCGTCCGATCCCGGGCCTACTCAACCGCCCTTCGATTCCGGCCTGCTTTCTGCATTGGAGGCTTCCTGCTGCTGAGCCCACTCACTTAACGTTGCTTAACGACAAACCGTGGTCTGTAATGGTGATCACACGCCGACGATTTACCGGCCGTGGAACCGACACCGCGAAGGAGGCAAAGATGCCGAGCCATACCGACACCCCGACGGACCGACCCACTCGGGTCTCCGCCGCAGCGGTGGCCCGCGCATCGGGAGTTTCCACGGCCACGGTCAGCTACATCATGAACGGGCGGCCCGGGGCCTCGATGGAAACCCGGCGGCACGTCGTGAAGATCGCCAACGAAATGGGGTTCCGGCCCTCCGGCAACTCGGCCGGCCGCGATCCGCTGCTGACCCGGGTGGTCGGCCTGATCCTTCCGAATATCGTCAACCAGATGTACACCGGGTGGGCGCAGCACATCATCAACGCCACCGCCGCCGAGGGCTTCGAGGTCTTCGTCGCCACCACCCAGGACGATCCCGAATCGCTCGCCCAGGTCGCCGGAACCCTGGCGGCCCGAAACGTGGACGGGGTCATCATCGCCGCCGCGCTGCGCGAGGACTCCCGGGCGCTGCGGACCCTGCGCCAAAAACGCATCCCTTACGTGTGCCTGTCCCGGCGCTCGGACCACCTGCCCGGCGACTTCGTGGGCATCGACGACGATGCCGCCGCGTCCGACCTCATGGGCCACATCCTGGACCACGGCTACACGGAAATCGCCACGGTCATCGGCCCGCGCTTTTCCACCGCGTCTCTGGTCCGGGAACAAGCCTTCGTGCGCACGGCGAGCGCCGCGGGCGTGGCGATCACCGGGGACCGGAAGATCAGCACCAGGCTTAATTCCGACGGCGGACGGGTCGCGGCCGAAAAGCTGCTCGGCTCGCCCAACCCGCCACGGGCCATCGTGTGCGGTTCGGACGAGATCGCCATCGGCGTCATGGAACATGCGCTCTCCCTGGGGCTGCGCATCCCCGCGGACGTGGCGGTGGTCGGCAGCGACGGGCTCCCGCGCAGCCGCTCCCTGCTCATCGGCCTGACCACGATCGTCCAACCGGTCAAGGAAATGGCCGAGCGTTCCTTCGAACTTCTCCTTGACCAGATCACTCGCCCGCGCGGCACCTACAAGCACTCGGTGTGCGCCCACCGGCTGCACATCGGCCGGACCTGCGGCTGCCCTCCGGACACCGGCGCCAAGTAACCCTTCCCCTCTCCCAATACTCCATCACTCCCCCTGGCGCGCCCGCGCCGCCTTCCCCCGCCATGCCCGATCCAGAAAGTCATTGAGATGCCTACAACAGCAAGGACGACCACCATGCGGTCACCCGAAGTCGTCAACAAGATCATTTTCCGGCGCATCATGCCGCTGCTGATTGCCGCGTACGTCATGGCATTCATCGACCGGACGAACATCGGCATGGCCAAGGACCGGATGGAGATCGACCTCGGCATCTCCGCCACCGCCTACGGCATCGGCGCCGGGCTGTTCTTCCTGACCTATGCGCTCTCCGAGATCCCCTCGAACCTGATCATGCACAAGGTCGGCGCCCGCTTCTGGATCATGCGCATCATGATCACCTGGGGCATCCTCTCGGCCTGCATGGCCTTCGTGCAGGGCGAATGGTCCTTCTACATCCTGCGCATGCTGCTGGGCATCGCCGAGGCCGGGCTGTTCCCCGGCGTCATCTACTTCATCACGCAGTGGTTCGTGGTCAAGGACCGCGCCAAGGCAAACGGCATGTTCCTGCTCGGCGTCTCCATCGCCAACATCGTCGGCGCCCCGCTGGGCGGCGTGCTGCTGACCCTTGACGGACTCGGCGGCCTGCACGGTTGGCAGTGGATGTTCATCATCGAGGGCATCCCCGCCTGCTTCCTGGCCTTCGTCGTCTGGAAGGCCCTGCCCAACAAGCCCACCGAATCCAAGTTCCTCACCCGCGAGGAAGCCGAGGACCTCGAGGCCCGCATCTTGGCCGAAGAAACTGCCGGCGCCAAGGCCTCCGGAAACTCGAAGCTGCGCCACGTCCTGAAGGACAAGCAGATCCTGCTGGTCGTGGCCATCTACTTCACGCACCAGATCGCGGTCTACGCTCTGAGCTTCTTCCTTCCCTCGATCATCGGCACCTACGGCACGCTGAACACCATCCAGATCGGCCTGCTGACTTCCATCCCGTGGATCTTCTCCGCCGCCGGCGCCCTCCTGCTGCCGCGCCTGGCCACCAATGCCTCCCGCTCCCGGCTGATCGCCACCTCCACCATGGTCGGCATCGTCGCCGGCTTCACGCTCGGAGCCATCGGCGGACCGATCCTGGGCATGCTCGGCTTCTGCCTGGCCGCGTTCAACTTCTTCGCCCTTCAGCCGATCCTCTTCACCTACCCGGCCACGCGTCTCTCCGGCGCCGCGCTGGCCGGCGGCATCGCCTTCGTGAACACCGTGGGCCTCTTCGGCGGGTTCCTCGGTCCTTACGTCATGGGCTTCATGGAAGAAGCCACCGGAAACAAGCTCTCGGGCCTCTGGTTCATCGTCGCCATGTGCGCCATCGGCGCACTGCTGACCCGCAAGCTCAAGCGCGGCACCGAGGACCCGGCAAAGTCCTCCGTCGCCGCCCACTAGATTCCCTCCCCAACCAGGAAGAAACGCGCCACCATGGACAACAACAGACTCGACTTCACCGACCGCAGGGTGCTGGTCACTGCGGGAGCCGCCGGCATCGGCCTGGCCATCGCCACCGCATTCAAGGAACTCGGCGCTGCAGTATTCGTCACCGACATCAACACGGAGGCCGTCGAGGCGGCCCGGGCGGCCGGCTTCGCCGCGGCGGTAAGCGACGTGTCCGACGAATCCCAGGTCATCGAGCTCGCCGCAGTGGTCCGCACCGAATTGGGCGGGCTGGACGTGCTGGTCAACAACGCCGGAATCGCCGGGCCCACCGGACCCATCGAAACGCTGGAATCCGCGGCGTGGAAGTCCACCTTCGAGGTGAACGTGCACGGACAGTTCTACTGCATCAAGCACCTGCTCCCGCTGCTGCGGGAGGGCAGCGACGCCTCGATCGTCAACCTCTCCTCGGCCGCCGGGCGCCTGGGCATGGCCGGGCGCAGCGCCTACTCGGCATCCAAGTGGGCGGTCATCGGGCTGACCAAGACCCTGGCCATCGAGCTGGGCGACGAACGCATCCGCGTCAACGCCATCTGCCCCGGCGCCGTCAACGGACCGCGCATCGAAGCCGTCATCGAGGCCAAGGCCGCGATGCTCGGCCGCCCGCTTCAGGAGGTCTCCGACCTCTACCACCGCCAGTCCTCGCTGAACCGACTGGTCGAGGCCGGCGACATCGCCGACATGGCAGTCTTCCTGGCCAGCTCCCTGGCCCGCAGCGTCAACGGCCAGGCCATGGCCGTTGACGGCAACACCGAAAAGCTCTACTAAGGATCTGGACCCATCATCATGGCAAGTACACGCAAGGTCATCATCACCTCCGCCGTCACCGGCGCGATCCACACCCCCACCATGTCCCCGCACCTGCCCGTCACGGCCGATGAGATCGCCGATGCCGCGATCGGTGCCGCCGAGGCCGGGGCCTCGATCGTGCACATGCACGCCCGGGACCCGAAGGACGGGCGTCCGTCGCAGGACCCCGCCCACTTCGAACCCATCCTGGCCAAGCTCAAGGCCAACACCGACGCGATCATCAACATCACCACCGGCGGCTCCCCGCACATGAGCGTGGAGGAACGCATGCGCCCGGTGATCGAGTTCGCCCCGGAACTTGCCTCGCTGAACATGGGCTCGATGAACTTCGGCCTCTACCCGATGCTGGATCGCTTCAAGGAATTCGGACACGAGTGGGAACGCGAGGGCCTGGAGAACTCCCGCGACTTGGTCTTCAAGAACACCTTCGCCGACATCCAGAAGATCCTGGAGATCGGCAACGCGAACGACACCCGCTTCGAGTTCGAGTGCTACGACATCTCGCACCTGAACAATCTCGCGCACTTCCAGGCACGCGGGCTGGCCCGGGGCCCGCTCTTCGTCCAGTCGGTCTTCGGGCTGCTCGGCGGCATCGGGGCGCACCCCGAGGACCTGATGCACATGCGCCGCACCGCCGACCGGCTCTTCGGGGACTCGTACGAGTGGTCGATCCTGGGCGCGGGCAAGAACCAAATGCCGCTGGCCACCATCGGGGCGGCCATGGGCTCCCACGTCCGCGTGGGCCTGGAAGACTCGCTGTGGATCGGCCCCGGCCAGCTGGCCGTCTCCAACGCCGAACAGGTCACCCGCATCCGCACCATCCTCGAGGCACTGAACTTCGAGGTTGCCACCCCCGACGAGGCCCGCGAAATGCTGCAGCTCAAGGGCCGCGAAAACGTCGGATTCTAGGAAAGACACCATGAAAATCCTGATTGCCCCCGACAGCTTCAAGGGCACCTATACCGCCGCCCAGGTCGCCGCGGCGATCGCCGGCGGAGCCAGGTCCGCGGGCGCTGAGGCCCTGGAGCTGCCTGTTGCAGATGGCGGGGAAGGCACCGAGGAAATCCTCGGTGCCGCGCTCGGTGCCGAGCAGATCCACGCGGACACCGTGGGGCCGTGGCGGGATCCCGTTCGTGCCGCCTATTCCCTGGGCGTCGATGGCACCGCCTACATCAACCTGGCCGCGGCCAGCGGGATCACCCTGCCGGCTCCGGGTGGACGCAATGCGCTCACCGCCGACACCTACGGCACCGGCCTGCTCATGATTGATGCGGTGAGGCGCGGTGCCCGACGACTTGTGGTGGCAGCGGGCGGGTCGGCGACCACCGACGGCGGTGCGGGTGCGTGCGCGGCGATCACCGAACACGGCGGGCTGCGCGGGGCGGGGGTTGTGGTGCTCAGCGATGTCACCACGCCCTTCGAGGACGCCGCGGTGGTCTTTGGCCCGCAAAAGGGCGCCACCCCACAGGAAGTCCCGGTCTTGACCGCGCGGTTGCACGAGTTGGCGACCACGCTGCCGCGGGACCCCCGCGGCGTGCCGGCGACAGGAGCGGCCGGTGGATTCAGCGGCGGGCTCTGGGCGCGCTTCGGTGCAGAACTGCGCTCCGGCGCCGACTTCGTGCTCGACGCGATCGGCTTCGAGAACGAAGTCGCGCAGGCCGATGCGGTCATCGTGGGCGAAGGTCGCCTGGATTCCCAGACCCCGCAGGGCAAGATCATTTCGGTCATCATGGCCCGATGCGCGGGCATTCCTGTCTACGCCGTGGTCGGTTCGGTCACCGAAGATGCTCCGCGGGACGCCTTCGCCCGGGTTGTGGTGGCCACCGACGAGATGCGCATGCGCGCCGCCGGCGGGCAGATTGCCCGGCAGCTTCTCGCTTCCGCCAGACAGCTTTAGGCTTCCATACTCAGCGAGTTGGCAGCGCCTGCTCCCCGCGCAATTTCTTGGTCAACTCGTGCGCGTGGTGCATCAGGAGCCGGCCCATCTCGGGGCGCCGCTCGGGCGAGAACCGCGATTCGACCCCGGTCAGGCTCAGCGCCCAGGCGGGCTGGCCCGCGGCGTCGAAGACCGCGGCACCCATCCCCCAGCTTCCCTCCACGATCAGTGCGGGGTTCTCCGCCCAGCCGCGCTCCCGCGTCTCGGCAATGCGCCGGCGCAACGGCTCGGGGGCGTGGTCGCTTCCATGTTCCGCGGCCAGGTCCCTGCCTTCCAGATAGCGCTCGATCGCCTTTTCGGGCAGGAACGACAGGATGGCCAGCCCCGCCGAGGCCACCCCGAGCGGGAAGCGCTTGCCCTCGTAGAGCACGAAGGAGCGGATCGGGAAGGCCCCGTCGGCCCGCAGCAGGCAGACTGTCTCATCACCCCGCCGCACGGAGAGAAACGCGCTTTCACCCGTCGCATCGGCCAGGGCGGCAACGTGGTCGCGGGCGATCTCGGTGATGTCGTAGCGCTCGGCCGCAACGGTCCCCATCAGGTACATTTCCGGGCCCAGCAGCCACAGCCCCTCCTGGTTGTCGTGGTCGCAAAACCCCTCGGCAGTTAGCGCAGCGAGCAGCCGGTGGACGGTCGGGCGCGCCAGTCCGGTGCCTCGGGCGACCTCCGCCGTGGAGATGCCCCTGGGCATCGCGGTGCTGACGGCACGCAGCACCGCCGCCATACGGCCCACCACCTGGGCACCGGGGAACGAGGAATTCATGTCCATATTATGGTCGAGATTCACCCAACTAACCACCCATCGAGCAATCCAGGTCACATTGGCCCGGTCTATTGACCGGGATAACGCCGGATCAGTACGGTCAGAGCAGGACATTGAAGCACTCCACATCGTGGACGACACAAGGAGAACCATGGCAACGAAAGTCATCGGCGACGCCGCTGCGGCGTTGGCCGCAACCGTGCGCGATGGAATGACCATTGCGGTCGGCGGATTCGGCCTCAGCGGAATCCCCAGCCGGCTCATCACCGCCCTGCGCGACTCGGGCGCCACCGGGCTGACCATCGTCTCGAACAACATGGGCGTGGACGGCAAGGGACTGGGCGTGCTGCTGGAAAACAAGCAGGTCGCCAAGGTCCTGGCCTCCTACGTGGGCGAGAACAAGCTCTTCGCCCAGCAGTTCCTCGACGGCGAGCTCGAGGTCGAGTTCGTCCCGCAGGGCACGCTGGCCGAGCGCCTGCGGGCAGGCGGCGCGGGCATCCCCGCCTTCTACACCCCCACCGGAGTGGGCACCCCGGTCGCCGAGGGCAAGGAAACCATGGAATTCGACGGCCGCGCCGCGATCCTGGAACGCGGCATCGTCGCGGACATTTCCCTGGTCCGTGCCTTCGAGGCCGACCCGGAAGGCAACCTGCGCTACCGCATGACGGCACGGAACTTCAACCCGCTGGTCGCCGCGGCCGGGCGTGTGACCTTCGCCGAGGCGGAGCTCATCCACGAGGACTACCTGGATCCGTCCCTCGTGGACACCCCGGGCATCTTCGTGCAGCACGTCGTCGCCACCGACGGCGTCAAGGACATCGAACAGCGGACCGTGCGCGTCCGCCAGGAGGCATAAACGGCATGTGGACACGCGATGAAATGGCGGCGATTGCCGCAAGCGAACTGACCGACGGCCAGTACGTGAACCTGGGCATCGGCATCCCGACCCTGGTGGCCAACAACCTGCCCGAGGGCGTGAACGTCACCCTGCAGTCCGAGAACGGACTGCTGGGCATGGGCCCCTTCCCCTACGAGGGCGAAGAGGACGCCGACTTGATCAACGCCGGCAAGCAGACCGTCACCCTGCTGCCCGGCGGCAGCTACTTCGACTCGGCCACCTCCTTCGGGATGATCCGCGGCGGCCACGTGGCAACCGCGATCCTCGGCGCCCTGCAGGTGGCCGCCAACGGCGACCTGGCCAACTGGACCATCCCCGGCAAGCTCGTCAAGGGCATGGGCGGGGCCATGGACCTGGTCGCCGGCACCCCGCGCGTCATCGTGATCACCGACCACGTGGCCAAGGACGGCACCCCGAAGATCGTCGAGACCTGCGACCTGCCGCTGACCGGGGTCGGCGTGGTGGACAGGATCATCACCGACCGCGCGGTGTTCGACGTTCTCGATTCCGCCCTGGTGCTGCGCGCCGTGGCGCCGGGCATCACCGTCGAGTCCCTGCGCGAGTCCACCGGCGCACCATTCACCATTGACCTTGAGGAAGAAGAAGCAGCATGAGCGCATTGATCGCCGGGTACGCCCGCACCCCGTTCGCCCGATTCAACGGGGCACTGGCCGCAATTCCGGGCACGGCCCTTGGCTCCCACGCCGCTGCAGCAGCCCTGGAACGCGCCGGCATCGACCCCTCCGAGGTCCAGCGGGTCTTCGCCGGCCAGGTCCTGCAGGGCGGCGCCGGACAGAACCCCGCACGCCAGTCGGCCGTGGGAGCCGGCATCGGCTACAGCGTGCCGGCCATGACACTGAACGCCGTCTGCCTCTCGGGCACCGAGGCCGTCGTGGCCGCCGCGCGCATGATCGACGCCGGCGAGGCCGACGTGGTGGTTGCCATCGGCCAGGAATCCATGTCGCTGGCACCCCACGCGCAGCGCGCACGCGCCGGCACGAAGTACGGTGCCCTCGAAGTCCTTGACACCATGGAACACGACGGACTCACCGACGCCTTCGAACAACGTTCCATGGGCGCCTCTACCGAAGACGGCAACAGCAAGCATGGCATCAGCCGTGAAGCACAAGACGAGTTCTCCGCCCGTTCGCACCAGCGGGCCGCTGCGGCAGCCGACTTCCACGCCGCAGAGATCGCGCCCTTCACCATTTCCTCGCGCCGCGGCGATGTTGTCATCTCCGCCGACGACGGAATCCGCGCGGACACCACGGCCGAGTCGTTATCCAAGCTCCGTCCTTCCTTCAGCAAGGACGGCACCATCACCGCGGGCAGTGCCTCACAGATCACCGACGGAGCAGCGGCGATCGTATTGGTCAGCAAGGCCGCCGCCGAGCGCCTGGGAATCACGCCGATTGCCGAGGTCGTTTCCCACGCGCTGGTCGCAGGACCTGACGTGCTGCTGCACGAACAGCCGGCCAACGCCATCCTGGCCGCGCTTGAAGGCACCGGGATCTCCGCCGCCGACCTGAAGGCCGTGGAGATCAACGAGGCATTTGCCGCCGTTGGCGTCCAGTCGGTGGCAAAGCTCGGGATCGACGGGAACATCGTGAACACCAAGGGCGGAGCCATTTCCCTGGGCCACCCCATCGGCGCCTCGGGCACCCGGATCGTCGGCACGCTGGCCCGCCAGCTGGCCGAGCTCGGCGCCGGATCCGTGGGCGCCACCGGCATCTGCGGCGGCGGCGGACAGGGCAGCGCAGTGATCCTGCGGGCGCTGTAAAGCCAACTCCCCCGGGCCCCATTCGGCCGAACACGAGCACGGGCGCTCCCACATCTCCTCAAGGTGTGGGAGCGCTCTTGTTTGGACCATGGTTCAGGCGGACTCGTCGCCTTCCACACGCGCCTGGTTTCTAGGCCAGGTAGCCCGAGATCGCTGCCACCGCCGCACGGACCCCGGCCGAAAGGGTCGGCTCCATCGCGGGCAGGAAGTACGGCGAGTGGTTCACCGGCGGATGTTCCTGCCCGGCGGGGAATCCCCCGAAGAACCAGTAGACGGTGGGCACGTCGATGGAGTCCCCGAGCCAGCCCACGTCCTCGCTGCCCATGACCGGCGGGGCCAAGACCACTTGCTCCTCCCCCAGCTCGGCGCGCAACGACGCTATGACCGACTGCGTCTGTGCGGGATCGTTGTAGCAGCGAGGGAAGTCGTAGATGTGCTCGATCTGGGGTGCGGGCGCGTTGGAGGCCTGGGCTTCCGCGTTGATAATCCGGGTGATCGCCTCCAGCACCGTGGCGCGAACCTCGGGAGTCAGCGTCCTGACATTGAGCGTGAACTCCGCCCGGTCGGGAATGATGTTTTCCTTCAGGCCCGCGTGGAACGTCCCGGCCGTCACCACCGCCGGCGTTGTCGGTGCCAGCTCCCGGGAAACGATCCCCTGCAATCTGGCAATGATGTGGGCGCCGAGCAGGATCGGGTCGATGGAGTCCTGCGGCTGTGAGCCGTGGGACTGCTTCCCGCGCAGGGTCACCTTCAGGGCGTCGGCCAGGGCCATCGCGGTGCCGGAGGAAATGTGCACGGATCCGGCCGCGTAGGGAAAGACGTGCTGTCCGAGCACGACGTCGGGCCGCGGCGCCCGCTCCCAGAGTCCGTCCTGGACCATGGCCCGGGCCCCGGCACCGGTTTCCTCCCCGGGCTGGAACACCAGCACGAGGGTCCCGTGCCACGCCGGCTTGTTTTCCGCAAGGAATCGCGCCGCGGCCAGCAGCACCGCGACATGGGTGTCGTGACCGCAGCCGTGCATGACCGGGACCTCGGTGCCGTCGGGCAAATGCGAGGTCGCCGTCGAGGCGTAGTCGGCCCCGGTGTCCTCCTTGATCGGCAGCCCGTCGGTGTCGGCGCGGAAGGCCACGGTCTTGCCCGGGCCGTTGCGCAGGATTCCTACCACGCCCGTGCCGCCGCAGCGGAAGTTCTCGATGCCGAGTTCGGCGAGGCGTGCCTCGATGTAGGCGGCGGTTTCGTGCTCCTGCATGGAGAGTTCGGGATGCCGGTGCAGGTGCAGGTACTGCTCGTGCATCCAGTCGGTGGCGATGCCTGCGAGGTCCAGGGTGGGTGCGGTCATGATGTGCGTGTTTCCTTTCGTTCGGTGTCCGGTGCCGCAGGTGGCGGAGGCCGGCGGAGGGTTGGGTCAGTCGACCTCGGTGGCGACATGGACTTCTTTTCGGTCGCGCAGCACCCAGGACAGGATGATCGAGAGCACCACGACGAGGGCGGTGGCGAAGAGTGCCGTCTTGGGTGCTGCGGGCACGATGACAAATTGGAACAGCAGGGCCAGGGCTACGGCGATGACGGTGGGCCGCAGGCGCTTCATGCTCACGATGGCCTGCACGAGTACGGCACCCATGAGCGCGGGCAGGATGTAGAGGCGGGCGACCTCGATCATGCTGGCGGGGACCATCGAGACCAGCCACGTCCCGAGCAGCCCGACAAAGACCAGCAGGCTGGTCAGGTGGACGGTGGCTGCGCCGCCGATGGCCATCACGGCAGCCAGGTCGCCGCGCCGGGTTCCGGGCCTGGCGTTGATGCTGGACTGGGCAACGATGGCGGCGGGGAGCAGCTTATTGGAGATGTTCCCGATCATGAAGGCCTGGTACATCGCGGCCGATCCCAGGATCGGGAAGTAGGTCAGCGGCTCGACGAACCAGAAGACCCCGAAGGTGGCGGCGACCGCGACGAAGGCGATCCAGACCATGGGTCCGGTGATTTCCAGGCCCGAGAAGAAGACCAGGTAGATGGGTCCGAGCAGCGAGAACACCAGGCCGGCGATCATGGTCAGGGATCCGTAGCGCGTGGTCTCAGATTCGAAACGGGCCATGGAGGCATCGGCGTGTGTGGCGACGGGGGTGGTCATGGTTTTTCTACTTTCTTGCTCGCAGGAAATGGGGGTCTAGGCCGTGTGCATCAGGTAGGCGGCGGCGATGGCAACCATGATGGCGAAGCCCAGCGCCCATTCCTTCAGCCACCGGGCGTTGAGCAGCTTGGCCAGGAAGAGGCACAGGCACATGGTTGCCGCGGAAATCATCAATGTGACGGCGTGGACATTGGACTTGGGCAGCTCGGCGATGGCCAGCATCGAAAAGGCGCCGAGCAATGCGGCGGCCGGAATCAGCGCCATGACCGCCGGGTTGGCCTTCGCCAGTTTCTTGCCGCCGCGCTTGAGCACGGGCGTCAGCACCAGGGTGGAGAGCATCCACATGCCTCCCGACAGGGACATGGCCATGAACGCGACGGCGAAGACCTGCTGCGTGTATTCGGGCCCGCCGAGCACGGTGCCCATGGAAATCGCCGCCAGGGATGCGGAGGCGGTTTCCGTCGAGGCGGAACCGATGAGCCCGATGCGGACCAGCACCGCCGGCGTCCCGAACAGCGCCAAAAGGGCGATGGCCACCAGCACCACTGCCAACGAGGGGCCGATCGAGGCCACTGCCCCGGCCCTGAAGGACTCCTTCAGCTCGCGGGTCGGCATGCCGATGTGCGGCGCCGCGCGGCGGGCGGCCTTGATGTAGAGGAAGGTCTGCACGAAGATCACGGCGAAGACGCCCAGCGCGCAAATCCACAGGATCGGGGTGTTCGCCACGGCCCAGATATCCGTGGATGTCGGGTTTGCCATGAGGGGTCGGATATGCGGCATCGCATTTCTCCTTTGGTCTCGTCGACGCCGCCGCTGCCAGCCACACTCCGGGCTAAACTGTGAGCCACGTCTCTTTTGTTCCAGATTGCGCTGTCGACGGGTCCCTGGCAACCAATGAAGGATTTGGTCAAGGATTTGTCGTTTTCCTGCATCATGGACCAATTTCCCGTCCAGACTATTCACGCGGCGTGAGGCGCGGACAGACTGTGGTCATCAGCAATCTCGGCGCAGGGCCGAGCAACCAAGAGGACGTGGATAACGTGAACGCGATTCAAGACATGGGCGCCCGGGAGATGACCGAAGCAATCAAGCGCCGCGACCTGTCGGCCAGGGAAGCACTCGAGAGCCACATCGACCAGATCCAGAGGGTCAACGGCCCCATCAACGCCGTCGTCACCACCGATTTCGAGCGGGCCCGCGAACTCGCCGCGAAGGCCGATGAGGCAACCGCGCAGGGCAAGCCCACCGGGCTGCTCCACGGCCTGCCGATGACGCACAAGGACACGTTCAACACCGCGGGCCTGCTCACCACCCAGGGATCGCCGGCCCTGAAGGACAACGTCCCGCAGACCGACGACCTGCAAATCGCACGGCTGGCCGCGGCCGGCGCGATCCGCACGGGTAAGACCAACGTTCCCGAGTTCGGGGCCGGCTCGCACACCTTCAACGAGGTCTTTGGAACGACCACCAATCCCTACGACACTGCGCTGAGCGCCGGCGGATCCTCGGGGGGCGTTGCCGCTGCCATCGCCGCCCGCATCCAGCCGCTGGGCGAGGGCTCCGACATGGGCGGCTCGCTGCGGATTCCCGCATCCTTTTGCAACGTGGTGGGTTTCCGCCCTTCCTACGGCGTGATCCCCATGCCGTCTGCCACCAATTCGTGGGCATGGCTGGCACGCAGCGGCCCGATGGCCCGCACCGTCGACGACATTGCCCTGTTCATGGAGGCCACTGCCGGTGACAGCGACAAGGTGTTGACACCAAACACGCTGACCGGCCGTGACTTCGCGAATCTCCCGCCGAATGCACTGCGCGGAATCCGCATCGGCTACAGCAGGGACTTCGGACTGGGCGTCCCCGTCGAGCCGGAGGTCCTGGCCGTTTTGGATGCGCAGATCGCCGTGTTCGAACAGGCAGGCGCCCACGTGGAGGAGGCCAGCATCGACCTTCGCGATGCCGATCTGGTCTTCGGCAACACCCGCGCCTACGACTTTGCCACTGACCTCGGCGACCTGGTGCGCAGCAAACGTGAACTGATCAAGCCCGAGGTGATCTGGAATGTCGAGAAGGGCTGGGCGCTGGACGCCGAGGACCTGATTGCCACCACGGCCGCGCGCACCCGCCTGGAAATCGCCGTTCAGGCATTCTTCGCCCGCTTCGACCTCTTCCTCAGTCCCGCCGCCCAGGTCCTGCCCTTCGATGCGACGTGGCGCTACCCGCAAACCATCGCCGGCACGCCCGCCACCACCTACCTCGACTGGATGCGCTCAGCGTGTCTCATCTCCGGCACTTCCTTGCCGGCGCTTTCCATGCCCGCCGGGTTCACCGCCGACGGTTTGCCCGTGGGCCTGCAGATGACTGCCAACCACTACAAGGACGTGGCTCTGTTGGCCTACGCCCGGGACTTCGAGCAGCGCACGCGCTACGCCGAGCGGGCCCCGGAGTGGATTGCCGCAAGATTGAAGGGACAGGAAATCCGGTGACGGCGCCCAATGCCGGCCGCCGGGCCCCGCACGGGAGTCCGCCGCGGGCAGTGCATTGGATACGCTGTTGCCACGGCGCGTTGCCAAGTGCCAGTCATTGGCCGACCCGCGGCCGGCCAACTTCCACTTGAAGGGGACCCCATGGCCCAAGGCGAGCTCAGCTCACTGCAGCAACGCATCATCGGCGCCCTCCAGGTGGACGGCCGCGCCACCTGGCGCAAGATCGCCCAGGTGCTCGACGAACATGAGCGCACCGTGGCGCGGCAGGGCGCGGAGCTTCTCGCCTCCAAGGTCATCTCCGTTGCGGCCCTACGCACGCGCGAGTCGGCGGTCATCATGCGCCTGGCCTGCACCCCGGGAACGGCCAGGCTCGCCTGCGAATCGCTGGCCCAGCGTCCCGACACCACCTTCAGCTACATGGTGACGGGGGTCGGAGACGTGGTCGCCGAGGTCATCTGCGAGGCGAACGCCTTGAATGAGCTGCTCACCTTGCAGGTGCCCTCGACCCCTGGGCTGATCACCTGCTCGACCTATCCGGTCCTGAAGTACTTCCGCACCATCCGGGGGTGGCGCATCGGGGTGCTCACCGCCGCGGAGGAACTCGCGCTGCACACGGAGCTGACCAGAGACGACACCCGACAGCAAGTCGTCCGCGAAGCAACGGCCAGGCTCACCGAGAACGACGAGTTGATCATCCAGGCCCTGCAGCGCGACGGCCGCGCCAGCGTGGAGGCGATCGCGAGACAGGTCAGGCTCTCCGAGTCCACGGTGTCCCGGCGCATCGACTGGCTGATCCGCAACTCCCACCTGGCGATCCGCACCCTGGTCGAGCCGGAGGCGCTGGGCTTGAACACCGAGGCGCTGCTGTGGATACACACCGCTCCGCACCAGGTCGAGGCACTCGGCACCGCCCTGGCCAAGCGCCCGGAAGTCCGCTACGCCGCCGCGGTGGCAGGCGATTGCCAGCTGGTCGCTGACATCACCGTCGCGACCCCCGCACAGCTCTACGACTTCCTGTCGGATTCTTCCTGGAGCAAGTCGATGACGGATCTGCAGACCACCATGGTGCTGCAGGCGCGCAAGCGCGGCGGGCAATTGCTCTGACCAAGCGTGCGACGTCGCACGGTTCACTTGGTGTGGGTCGAGGTTCACACCTGCGCCAGCGACTCGGAACAACCTTCCGCCTATGCAATCTCCAGGCGTTCGTCACCCAATTCAACTTCAATGCGCAAGCGTCCACCGATTGCTTCGACGTATTTGCGCAATGTATCCACTTGCGTTCGCTCAATGTCGCCGTGTTCGATACGAGAAACCCGATTCTGGCTAACCTGCAAAAGAGTCGCAACTTCGCTTTGGGTTAAATCGGCAGCTTCGCGCATTTCCCGAAGCTTAAAAGCACGGATTTCTTCCAACATTCGATGCTTGTGGGCCTCCACAACGGCCCGATCCACGGGGCGTTTTCTTAACAGTTCCTCTAGGTTCTTCGCCATTTTCCTCACCGTCCGTCTTCGTGCTCAAGGTGCCGCGATAATCGTTCATCAGCAATGGGGAGATTCTTCTTGTACCAACCAGCCCAATCCCCGGACTTGTCGCCAGCCACTAAAAAGATAGCCCGACGCCGGGTATCAAATGCAAAGAGCAGTCTCAGCTCCGTCCGTCCTTTCGAGCCCGGTCGCAACTCTTTCATGTTGCCATGTTCCGATCCGACGATGGAGTCAACCAAAGGCCTACCCAAATGTGGCCCTCTCTCGCCCAGCAGTTCAAGGGCAGCAACGACTTGGCCATAGGAAGAATCATCCAGTCCCATGAGCCAGTCTGCGATGAGTTCAGTGTCAATGACCCACTCCATACCCAACGATACAACACAAGGGTTATATAACTCCAGAGGTTTACGCGGAGATGTCCGACAATTAGGCGCGTGACTACGCTGCTCGAACTCTCGTCATAACTTCACTCATTCACTCACTGCAGAATCAATCAAGTGATTGACAGTGAGCGTCATCACAGGGTTTGCTTGAATCGTGGAACCAATCAATTGATTGGCCAAGGCGCACGTTCGACAACGGAGTCCATAGTGAACATCGGCAAGGTCCAGCAGTCCGCCGTCATGCTCTTTGCCCGGCAGGGCTTCGCCGCCACCGGCATCCGCGAGCTGGGAGCGGCCGCGGGCATCAACTCCGCCACGATCTACCACTACACCGGCAGCAAGGAAGAACTGCTGGTGCAGGTCATGCGCGGATGCCTCGACGCCATGATTGCCTCAGGCTCGGCGGCCCTTCGCATTAGCGCAGAGCCAACCGTCCAATTGGCGGCGCTGGTCTCCGCACACGTCGGCTTCACCGCTACCAATCCGCTGACGGCCCGGGTGGCCGAATACGAGATGCGCGCACTGTCGCCCGAGAACCGAAGCGCGATGCAGAAGCTCCGCGACGACTACGAATCGCTTTTCGCCCAGGTCGTCGAGCGCGGAATCCGCGTCGGCGACTTCTCCGCGGACGACGCCACCATGGCGCGCCTGGCCCTGATGGAAATGGGAACCGGCGTGGCCCACTGGTACCGGCCCGACGGACGGCTGACTCTTGCCGAGGTCCAGCGCAACTTCGTGGCCATGGCCTGCAAGATCCTTTCAGCCGACTCGGCGATGCTCTCGGGGATCGATTTCATCCGCCCTCCGATGCATCTGGCCAGCGAACCTCCGGGCGCACCCCTGGCCACAGCCCGCTGACACAGCACCCCCAACGTTTTCCGCTTCGAAAGAGGATCAATGGAAGCCCTGCCCAGCACGATCGACACCGCCAGCCCCGCCTTCTTGGAGAATGCCGCCGAACAGACGCGGCTGGTCGCCGAACTGCGCGAGCGCCTCGCCACGGCCGCCCGCGGCGGATCCGAGAAGACGCGCCAGCGGCACGTGGACCGCGGCAAGCTGCTGCCCCGCGACCGGGTGGATGCACTGCTGGACGAGGGTTCGCCCTTCCTGGAGATTGCCCCGCTGGCCGCCGAGGACATGTACGGCGGCGACTGCCCCGGCGCCGGGCTGATCACCGGCATCGGCATGGTCCACGGCCGGTACGTGATGGTGGTGTGCAACGACGCCACCGTGAAGGGTGGCACCTACTTCCCCATGACCGTGAAGAAGCACCTGCGTGCCCAGGAAATCGCGCTGGAAAACGGGTTGCCCTGCGTGTACCTGGTCGATTCGGGCGGCGCGTTCCTGCCCATGCAGGACGAGGTCTTCCCCGACCGCGACCACTTCGGGCGCATCTTCTACAACCAGGCCAATCTCTCGGCGGCCAAGATCCCGCAGATTGCCGCAGTGCTCGGATCCTGCACGGCGGGAGGTGCCTACGTCCCGGCCATGAGCGACGAGACGGTCATTGTCCGCAACCAGGGAACCATCTTCCTGGGCGGCCCTCCCCTGGTGAAGGCGGCCATCGGCGAAATCGTCACCGCGGAGGAACTCGGCGGCGGAGACCTGCACGCCTCGACCTCCGGGGTGGTCGACCACCTGGCCGAAAACGATGCCCACGCCCTGTCCATCGTTCGCGACATCATCGACACCCTGCCGCCGACCCCCGATCCCGTCTGGGACCTCATCGGCGACGTTGCCGACCCCTGCGAGGATCCCGCCGAGATCTACGGGGCAGTGCCCACCGACGTGAACGCCTCCTACGACGTCCGCGAGGTCATCTCACGGGTTGCCGACGGCAGCGCGTTCCACGAGTTCAAGGCCAACTACGGCACCACGCTGGTCACCGGCTTTGCCCGCATCCACGGCCACAAGGTGGGGATCATCGCCAACAACGGCGTGCTCTTCTCCGAATCCGCGCTCAAGGGCGCCCACTTCATCGAGCTCTGCGACCAACGCGGCGTGCCGCTGGTGTTCCTGCAGAACCTCTCCGGGTTCATGGTGGGCAGGGACTACGAGGCCGGCGGCATCGCCAAGCACGGGGCGAAGATGGTCACCGCCGTGGCGACCGCCAGGGTCCCCAAGCTGACGGTGATCATCGGCGGGTCATTCGGCGCGGGCAACTACTCCATGTGCGGCCGGGCCTACTCCCCGCGCTTCCTGTGGATGTGGCCGGCCGCGCGGATCTCGGTGATGGGCGGGAACCAGGCATCCTCCGTGCTGGCCACCGTCAAGCGGGACGCCCTCGAGGCCGCCGGTTCCACGTGGAGCCCCGAGGACGAGGAGAGCTTCAAGGCCCCGATCAAGGAGCAGTACGAATCCCAGGGCAACCCCTACTACTCCACGGCCCGGCTCTGGGACGACGGGGTCATCGACCCGCTCGACACCCGCCGGGTGCTGGGGATGGCCCTGGATGTCTGCGCCACCCAACCGCTTCCGGAGACTTCCTTCGGCCTTTTCAGGATGTGATGCACCATGACCACCGAACTCTTTGACACCGTGCTGGTGGCCAACCGCGGGGAAATCGCCGTGCGCGTGATCCGCACGCTCAAGCGCCTGGGCATCAGGTCCGTTGCCGTCTACTCGGATGCGGACGCAGGCGCCCGGCACGTGCGCGAGGCCGATATCGCGCTCCGCGTCGGGGCCGCCCCGGCCGCCGAAAGCTACCTCGACATCGCGTCCATCATTGCGGCCTGCAGGGTCTCCGGCGCCCAGGCCGTGCATCCCGGCTACGGCTTCCTCTCCGAGAACGTTGAGTTCGCCCGGGCGTGCAAGGATGCGGGAATCGCGTTCATCGGACCGGGCGTTGACGCGCTGCTGCTGATGGGCGACAAGATCCGGTCCAAGAACCACGTCTCGGCCCACGACGTCCCGGTCACCCCCGGCATTGCCGAGCCCGAGCTCAGCGACGAGGAACTCATCGACGCGGCCGAGTCGATCGGCTTCCCGGTGCTGATCAAGCCCTCGGCTGGCGGCGGGGGCAAGGGCATGGTCGCCGTCGACTCGGCCCAGAAGCTGCCCGCGGCCCTGGCCAGTGCCAGGCGCACCGCGCTGGGTTCCTTCGGCGACGACACGCTCTTCCTCGAGCGACTGGTGCGCGCGCCCCGGCACATCGAGGTGCAGATCCTGGCCGACACCCAGGGCAACACCGTGCACCTGGGCGAGCGCGAGTGCTCCCTGCAGCGCCGGCACCAGAAGGTCATCGAGGAGGCACCCGCCCCGCTGCTGGAGAACCTCGATGACGGCGAGCGCATCCGCGCCGAGATCGGTGCCGCCGCCGTGGCGGCCGCCCGGTCGGTGAACTACGTGGGCGCAGGCACCGTGGAGTTCCTGGTCTCCGACGAGGCGCCCGGCGAGTTCTTCTTCATGGAGATGAACACCCGGCTGCAGGTCGAGCACCCCGTCACGGAGGAGGTGGTCCGCATTGACGGCGAGCGCATCGACCTGGTCGAGGCGCAGGTGCGCATCGCCGCCGGTGAACCGTTGGGCTTCACCCAGGACCAGGTCTCCCTGCACGGCCACGCCATCGAGGCCCGCGTCTATGCGGAGGACCCCGCCCACGATTTCATGCCCTCAACCGGTAGGCTGCTGCGGGTGCTCGAACCGGCAGGCGCCCACGTGCGCGTTGATTCCTCGCTGGACGAGGGCCTGGAGGTCTCGCCGCACTACGATCCGATGCTGGCCAAGGTCATCGCCTGGGGCAGCAACCGGGACACCGCCTTGGCCCGCCTGGACAGGGCCCTGGCCGACACCGTCATCCTGGGCGTGCTGACCAACATCGAATACCTGCGCCTGCTGCTGGCCGATCCCGACGTTCGCACCGGCACCCTGGACACCACGCTGATCGAGCGAAAGATGCCGGACATGGCCTTCCGCTCCGTCGGGGCAACCGAGCTGGTCCTGGCCGCGGCGCTCGAGGTGGGGCGCCACCCGGCCCGCGGCGGCACCTGGCGGGCCGGGGACTCCTGGCGCCTCGGGACACCGGCCGCGCTGGCCACCACCCTCGAGGTGGATGGCAGGATCTTCACGCTGTCCTCCATTCCCACGGACACCGGCCGCACCTTCACCCTCGAGGGTCGGGACTACGGGGTCACCCGGCTTCCGGGAGGATCCGTTGCCGTCAACGGCGTGCGGCAGCCCCTGGCCACAGCGTTCGGCGACGACTCGACACTCTGGCTCAGCCACGACGGCTGGGTAACCTCGCTGCGGATCCTTGACCGGCAGGAACTGCTGCGCCGGGAACTTGCCAATCGGACACATGTGCCCGGCGAGGCCTCCCCGGACGTCCGCTCCCCCATGCCCGGCACCGTCATCGCCGTGGGTGTCAGCGACGGGCAGTGGGTGGAAGCCGGGGAAATCCTGGTGACCATCGAGGCCATGAAGATGGAGCATCCGATGCTCTCCCCCGGATCCGGCACGGTCAGCATCGGCCGCCTGCGCGTGGGAGACCTCGTGAAGGCCAACCAGGTTGTCGCAACCCTTACCTACGACACGGAGGCAGTCCAGTCATGAGCACCTTCACCATGGGCCCGTCCATCCTTTTCTGCCCGGCGGACCGGCCCGACCGCTATGCCAAGGCGCTGGAACGCGCCGATGCGGTGATCCTGGACCTGGAGGATGCCGTCGCGGCTGACCGGCGCGCCGAGGCACGCCGCGCGCTCGTCGGGAACCCGCTGGACCCGCAACGCACCATCGTGCGGGTTAACCCAGTCAATACTCCGGACTTCGCCGAGGACATGGCAGCCATCGGGCAGACCGCGTACCGCACCATCATGCTGGCCAAGACCGAAGGCGCCGCGGACCTCGCCAAGGCCGCGGATTATGCGGTGGTGGCCCTGTGCGAGACGGCCGTGGGCATCATCAACGCCCCGCAGATTGCCGCCGCGCCCAACGTCGTGGCCCTGATGTGGGGCGCCGAGGACCTCGTCGCCTCCCTGGGCGGTTCCTCCTCCCGCAAGGCCTCGGGCACCTACCGGGATGTGGCGCGCCATGCCCGGTCCCAGGTGCTGCTGGCCGCCGGAGCCTACGGCAAGGTGGCCATCGACTCCGTCTACATCGACATTCCCGATCTTGCTGGGTTGCTCGGGGAATCCGTTGACGCTGCGGCCTCGGGCTTCGGGGCCAAGGCCTCGATCCACCCGAGCCAGATGCCCGTCATCCGACAGGCCTTCGCGCCCTCAGCCGAGGAGGTCGAACGGGCCACGCGCATCCTCGCGGCGGCAGAGCAGGCCTCCGGTGTCTTCACCTTCGAGGGGCAGATGGTGGACGAGCCGCTGCTGCGCCATGCGCGGGCCGTACTCGGTAAAACCGGGCGATCTGATCGATAGCGCTCACCCGCGTGGTGTTTGAACGATCCGCGGGCCATCCGAACACGCTGCCGTCTCGGCCTATTCGCTAACCCTTAAGCGAACGAAACCATGGATCAACCGGCACGATGCCCTTGGACCGCCCAACTTCGTCCAGTAGCCGCCCGTAGACCTTGGTCATGCGGGTCGCCACCCGTTGGTCGACCACCTCGACATCCGGATGTTCCAGGGAGAGCCGTCTGAGAATGCCTTCCGCATCCACCAGATCGTGGAGGCCAACGATCAGGATAATGTTCGCGCTTCCAACGACGGAAGCGCAGAAACGTGTTTCCCGCCAATGTCCTATCAACAGCGATGTCCGTTCAGCATGCAACGCCGGTGCCTTCATCAACAGGATCATGTTCAGGGGCAGGTCAAAATCGGGGCGTGCAACATCGCACCTGAAAACAATCTGGTTACCGGCTTGGAGTTGTTCCAACCGACGAGCAACCGCACCGGGCGAAACGCCGAGTTCGCGAGCCAGCTCAGTCGGCGAGCTTCGTCCATCCCTGCCCAACAACAGAAACAGGTCACGGTCTCGCTCAGTCAGGACTGGCGGGGATTCCTGGGATCTTGATTTGCTGTCGCCGTGCAACTGTCTTTCGTCGGAAGCCGAAAGGATGCCCTGACGCCAATCAACGCCGCCGGTCATCTGACGATAGAGGCTGATCCGAATCTGGTTGGCATCAAACAGTTCCGGAAGCCCACCGTGTACGCAACGTAAGACACCGTCCAAGGATGTGGCAATGGTGAGGCAATACAGGTTATAGTCACCGGTCGTGTATCCGACGGTAATGACGTCGGGGTGCCTCCCGAGTGAAGTGGCGATGGCATCCATCTTTTTGCCTTCACACCGGATCTCGATGAAGGAACCATATGACACGGCCGGGTGGAGGGCGACACCTATCCATGCGAGCCGCCGCGATTCAAGACTCTTCCAACGCCGGGCAACCGTGACTTCGGAAACGCCGATGGCGCGTCCCACGGAGGCCCAAGTCGCCCGCGGGGAAATCTGCAAGGCATCAACGATCTCAAGATCCGTCGCGTGCACTTCCAACGAATCCATCCGTCATTCCATTCTTGACATCATGTTGAATTCAACATCGATCGAGCAATCTTGACTAGTTTCCATCGATCTAAGCGTTCATGTGATCAACATCCTACGCTTGGTATCACCTCAGAAAGGGGTGGAACATGTCGACCACGTCAAACCGCGTCAACAACGGCCACTTGGCCTCCGTCAGCGAACAATCCGTCTTTCGAAAAGTCAACCGGCGCCTCTTGCCGATCCTGCTGCTCTGCTACACCTTCGCTTACCTCGACAGGGTAAATATCGGTTTCGCGAAATTGCACATGCAGGAAGACGTTCCCCTCCTGACCGAGGCGGTCTTCGGCATCGGTGCAGGCTTGTTCTTCTTGGCCTACGCCTGCTTGGAGATCCCGAGCAATCTGCTGATGCACAAGGTCGGAGCCCGCCGCACGATCACCAGGATCATGATCCTGTGGGGCCTGACGTCCTCGTCCATGATGTTCGTGCGCGACGAAACCAGCTTCTACATCCTGCGCATCCTGCTCGGAATCTTCGAGGCCGGCTTCGCTCCAGGCATCATCCTCTATTTGACGTACTGGTACCCGGCGCGACGCATGGCAGCAGTCATGGGCATCTACATGCTCGCCGGACCAATAGGCTCCATCCTTGGCTCGGGCGTTTCCGCAGCCATTATTGCTGCCACGGACAATCTCGGCGGCCTCGCCGGTTGGCAATGGATGTTCGTGATCCAGGGTCTCCCCTGCGTTCTACTGGGCTATATCTTCTGGAAGTCAATGGCTGATCGACCTGCCGACGCCCACTGGCTTACCGACCAGGAAAAGTCCGTTGTGGCCAAGGCCATCGATGAGACTGCAGCAGGGCAGACAACACACAAGTTCATCGACGCGCTGCGCGAGCCCAGCGTGTACGTCATGGCCGCCGCATACTTTGGCATTATGTGCGGCATCTACGCCGTCAGCTTCTGGCTGCCGACGATCCTCAAGGACAACGGGGTCCAAAGCACTTTCGTCATCGGAATGCTCACCGCCATCCCCTACATCCTGACGATTCCGGCGATGATCTTGCTGTCACGCAGCTCCGACCGCCACCAGGAACGCAAATGGCATGCAGTGGTTCCTTCACTGGTTGCAGCTGCAGGGCTGACGGTCGCAGCTTTCACCGCGTCGAATTTCGTCCTGTCGTTCGTCGCGCTGTGCATCGCCGTCTGCGCAGTGTGGGGCGCGTACACCGTCTTCTGGGCGGTCCCGTCCCACCACTTCGGCGGCACGGCCGCCGTTGGCGGCATCGCCTTCATCAACACGATCGGCATTCTGGGCGGCTTCGTCGCGCCGACGATCATGGGCTTTGTGCGCGAGGCAACCGGCAGCACCCAAGGTGGCTTGCTGACCATGGTCGGCCTGCTGTTCATGTCCGTCGCGGCCTTGCTTTTCCTGCCCACAGTCCTTCGCAACCGCAAGATTGAGGTCGCTCCGTGAGCCGCGTACTCGTCGCAGGGTTCCTGCATGAAACCAACACCTTTGCCCGGTCAGCTGCGCGTTGGGAGAATTTCGAGAACGGGGAAGGGTTTCCCCGGATGCACCGCGGTCCGGAGGTATTGAACCTCGCCTCGGTCAATATTCCCCTTGGCGGTTTCGTTCTCGAGGCCGATCCCGCGTGGGAGCTGCTTCCGGTCATCTGGTGTGCGGCCTCTCCCTCGGGTCCCGTTGACTCCGCGGCTTTCGAACGCGTCACGACCATGATCACTGAATCCTGCGCGATGCAGAAGCCCGACGCTGTGTACCTGGATCTCCACGGCGCGATGGTCTCCGAGAACCATCCGGACGGGGACGGGGAGATCCTGCGTCGGGTGCGCGAGGTGGTCGGGGCCGAGGTCCCCATCGTTGTGAGCCTGGACCTGCACGCCAACGTCAGCGACTTGATGCTGCACACCGCGGATGCCATGGTTGCTTACAGAACCTACCCGCACATCGACATGGCTGACACCGGCAGGTCCGCCGCGGCCCTGCTGCGGCGGCTCATCGCGGGCGAGAGTCTGGCGATGAGCGTGCGGCACATCGACTTCCTGATCCCGACCATCTCCGGCAGCACCATGTCGGGTCCCGCGCGCACTGCCTATGAAATGCTCGATTCTGTTGCAGGTGCGGACGCAGTGCTGTCGATCGCCATGGCATTCCCCGCTTCGGACGTCGAGGAATGCCAGCCATGCGTCTTTGGCTATGGCGTCGACGAGGAGGAACTGGGCCACGCCGTGGAACAAATCACCGCCACTCTCCGCGACCTTGAACCCGAATTCAGTCTCGAGGCATTCCCCACCGAGCAGGCCCTGGACGAAGCGCTGTGGTCGGTCACAGCAGGCGCAAGTCCAGTCGTCATAGCCGATACGCAGGACAATCCGGGAGCAGGTGGGGACGCGACGACAACGGGCCTGCTGCGTGAATTGCTCAGCAGGGATGCACCGGGCAGCGCATTGGCGGCCATGTGGGACCCGGAGATCGTGCGTGCAGCAATTGCGGCCGGACGGGGGAATTGCGTCACGGTGACATTCCCCGGTTCTGCATCGCCCGGGGACGGGCCGCTCACCGAAACCTTCGAGGTCGCAGAAATCACCGACGGCAAGGTGCATTTCGACGGCCCCATGATGAATGGAAACGATCTGGCTGTCGGTCCGTCTGCGCTGCTACGCAAGGGAAACGTGAGCGTCGTGGTCAACAACCACAAGGCTCAGGTCATGGACCGCAACCAATTCCGGGCGGCGGGCATCCACCCCGAGGAGCAGAACATCCTGGTGGTCAAGAGCTCCGTGCATTTCCGTGGTGACTACACGGAGATGGCAGGTCGCATACTCGTTGCGCTTGCCCCCGGCCCGTTCCCCGCAGATCCCGCTGCCTTGCCCTGGCGAAACCTGCGCCGGGGCGTGAGGCTTGGTGCCCTGGGGCCGGCCTTCGAACCGACCGCATCGCACTAAATCCATGTAGGGCACCAACTCGCCGGTAAGAGGGCGGTGCCCTACATTGGGTACCTAGCAACCCTGCAACCATGGAGAACACCGCCCCGATGAGCCAGAACCACGACCTCGAGCAACTCCTCACCGACCCCGTCGTCGCGGCACTGGCCCGGGCCGAGGAAACCGCCTGGTTCGCAGCCACGCCGACCGCCACCGTTGCGGGGATCGAGGCCTCGGGCATCGACCCGGCGATCATCGAGGACGCCCGGGCACGCTTCGGCCGCTTCGCGCCCTGGTTCGCCGAGCATTTCCCCGACACCCGCGCCACGCACGGCATCCTCGAATCCCCGCTGGTCGGCATCCCCGCCATGCAGGCGGAACTGGGCAGCCGCCTCGGCCGCGAGCTGCCGGGCAAGCTGTGGCTCAAGCGCGACGATTCCCTGCCGGTCAGCGGGTCGATCAAGGCGCGCGGCGGCATCCACGAGGTTCTCGAGGTCGCCGAGCGCATCGCGATCAAGGCGGGGCTGATGTCCCCTACGGACGACGCCCGGGTGCTGGATGCCCCCGAGGTGCGGGAGGTGCTCTCGGCCCACGGCATCGCCGTGGGATCCACCGGCAACCTGGGCCTGTCCATCGGCATTGTCGCCTCCGAGCTCGGGTTCAACACCACCGTGCACATGTCCATGGACGCCCGGACCTGGAAAAAGGAGCTGCTGCGCTCGCGCGGGGTCACCGTCGTGGAGCACGCGGGCAACTTCTCCGACGCCGTGGCTGCCGGGCGCCGCACCGCCGAAGAGGACCCGAGCGTGTGGTTCGTGGACGACGAGGCCTCGCTGAGCCTCTTCGCCGGCTACTCGGTGGCCGGCGCCCGGCTGGCCGGGCAGTTGGCCGCCCTGCAGGTCACCGTCGATGCGCAGCACCCGCTGATAGTCCACCTGCCCTGCGGGGTGGGCGGCGGACCGGGCGGCGTGACGTTCGGGCTCAAGGAGGCCTTCGGCGACGCGGTGCACTGCGTCTTTGCCGAACCGACCCACGCCCCCTGCATGTCCCTGGGTGTGCGCACCGGGCTGCACGATGCCATTTCCGTGGCGGACATCGGGTTGGACGGGCTCACCGCCGCGGACGGACTGGCCGTGGGCCGCCCCTCCCGCCTGGTCGGCGAGCACCTGCAGCAGCTGATCGACGGCTACGTGACGGTGACCGACGAGCGCATGAAGGCGTTCGTCGGCCTGCTGCACGACACCGAGGGCATCGACGTGGAGCCCTCCGCAGCGGCCGGGTTCGCCGGCCCCTGGCGGATGCTTCAGGACCCCGCATACCTAGGGGCCTTTGGCCTTGACGACGCGGCGCTGGCCAACGCCACGCACGTCATCTGGTCGACCGGCGGGTCCATGGTGCCGCCGGCCGAGATGGCCGGCTACGTGGCCGAGGGGCAGGCACTCATCTACGAGGTTCCCTGGCGCTAGGGACCCCTGCCGCAGGTAGATTGGGGTCCATGGAGATCCTCTCAAGCCGGGTGCTGCTGCGGCCCGTGGACCTGCCCGCGACCCAGGGCTTCTACCGCGAGGTGCTGGGCCTGGCGGTGGCCCGCGAGTTCGGGCCCGCCGGACACCGCGGGGTGGTGTTCTTTTTGGGCAACGGCCTGCTTGAGGTCTCGGGCAGCCGCGGGGCGGACACCGCCTCCACCCTGGTGCTGTGGCTACAGGTCCGCGACGTGGTCGCGGAGTTGGGGCGGCTGGCGGACCTCGGCGTCGGGATCGACCGGGAGGCGCGGACCGAGCCGTGGGGACTGATCGAGGGGTGGATCCGCGACCCCGACGGCACCAGGATCGTGCTGGTGCAGGTCCCGGCGGACCACCCGATCCGGCGTGACATCCGCGAACCCTAAGCAACGCCCGCGCCTTAGGGATCGGCCCACCGTTCAGTGGGCGTGTAGGCGTAACCTGCTAATTAGAAGATTAAGGAGCTCACCATGCCTACCTCTGACAACAATTCGAAACGGGTCCGATTCGTCCTTGAGCGACTCTCCACCAGCCCCGATGGGCGCGCCAAAGCAAACGGGCCAAATTCACTCTCGTCCGAGGTCTTCGACCGGATACCGGCATATGGGGCCGAAGCCGAGAAAAAATCCGATGGAAAGACCCGCGCCGAAATCGATCTCATGTGGTCTTCCGTCGACCTGGTGAAGGCCGGTTGGCTCGAGAAGGACGGCACCGGAATGTGGAGCATCACCGACTCGGGCCGGCAAGCCCTCGAGGAACATGAAAGCGCGATGGATCTGGTGGCAGAAGCACGCCACCGCTACAAGGCATGGAGTGCGCTGAAGTCCGAGGAACGACATGAGCAACTTCGCTCAATCATTGTTGCCAAGAGCAAGGACGAAGAGGCCATTCGCAGCGCCGCCCGGCTCTTCGTGGAGCGGGGACTTCAAAGCAGCGACTCTGTCTTCGCCCCGGGCCGCGAGGTTTGGTCGCGGGGCCCGGTCGATGAGCTGCGTTCGGTCTTCGTTGATGCACCGGATCTCGGATCGGGAGACTTCGTTAACAAACTCAAGGGCCAGATGGCCCGTGTTTCGGACGAAGCACGGCTGTTGATGTCCGAGCTCGTCTGCTGGCAGCTCCTTCCGGTGAACCCGGAAACCATAGGTGAGCGCAAGAAAATGGAACGAGTGCATACGCTCCTGGGGTATATGGACCACCCCGTGCAGGTACCTGTGGAAGTTTCCAAGGCTTTCAAATCAGGCAGCTTCAACCCCGGCCCCGCGATGAACCAAAAAATATATGATGCCATGGTTCTCATCATCCGTTTGCTGCACGACTGGTGTGACAAGTCGGAGGACGAAAAACAGACACTCCTCGTAGATCCTTGGGCCTGGCGCGACTTTGTCCAAGGCCTCCCAGGGGATAGCTTCCCCACCCAACGGCATTCGTTGGCTTACCTGGTCCATCCGCACAAGCTGACTTCCATCGTTTCCCCCCGTTATAAGGAAGCCATTCGTTCGGCCTTCATCGGAGAGCTCGGAGAAAGCACAGGGGACATCGACCAAGATCTGTTCGCGATTGTGCTTCAACTGCAGACTAAGTCGGGTGAAGCCGTCGATTTCAGCGAACAACCCTATATCGATGAATGGAAGACGGTCCCCGATAAGGTACCTGCAGCTGACAAAGAATCCGACCAAGAAACAGACGAGACCGGCCCGGCAAGTAACGTCGAAGGTGCCTTGAGCGAAGCACGTCCATTCCCCCACGCGACGCCTGCACTTGCCCAGCGCCTTTTTATGGAGTCCGCGTGGCTCCAGAAGCAACTGGACCTCATCGAGCGTCGTCGGCAGATCATCCTTTTCGGTCCTCCGGGCACGGGCAAGACGTTCGTAGCTTTGACGCTGGCTGCTCATATAGCTGGAGATGACAGATACACGGAAATCGTGCAGTTCCATCCAAGCTACTCTTACGAAGATTTCTTCCAGGGTTACCGCCCCATCACTTCGACCTCAGGCACGTTGACATATGAGCTCACTGACGGGCCGTTGCGTCGAATCGTGGACCAAGCAGTAAAGAATCCCGAATACAATTACGTCTTGGTCATCGACGAAATAAATCGCGGAAATCTTGCCAAGATTTTTGGGGAGCTCTATTTCTTGCTGGAGTACCGCGACAAGCCGATCAAGTTGCAGTACAGCAAGGACGACGAAGACGCCTTCATTCTGCCGAGAAATCTCTTCCTCATCGGCACAATGAACACCAGCGATCGATCCATTGCATTGCTCGACGCAGCCATGCGCCGGCGCTTCTCGTTCGTCGAACTTCACCCAGAGAAGCAACCAGTCAAGTCAGTTCTCCCCCAGTGGTTGAAGCACCACCAGATGGGACCCGAGCCTGCGGCGCTCTTAAACGAGGTTAATCTCAGGATCAACAACCCCGATTTTCAGCTTGGGCCAAGCTATCTCATGCCCAAGAATGCTACGTTCCTGGATGGCCAGCTGGATGAGATATGGGAATATGACATCCTCCCATTGCTCAGCGAACATCATTTCGGCGAAGAAGTCGACATCGAGGAGAGGTACGGGCTAAAGAGCCTCCGTGCGCACTTGAACAACGAATCCACTGATCGATCCGATCACCTGAATACCGTGGACAGTTAAGGACATGCGGCAGCTCGAGCTACAGGAAAGCAGCCGCCCGGAGCGCCATATCTTGTCCAATGATGCTGCTTCGATGCTCAACCGATTACGTATCGCGACGGTAACTCCGGAGGGTGGGGGCGAATGGACCGTTGCCAACGTCCGCAAAGTCGGCGTTGTTCGCATTGATGGCCAGCAGATCTTGATCCGTCCCAAGGTTCCCATCTCTCGTCTGTTCTTTATGATGCAGTACGCGATATGTCCGAAGTTCTGGCTGTCCGACGAGATCCAACTAGGCAGCGACAAGAACCTGCTGAGCGCCATGGCTGTGGCTTTCCTTCAGCAAATTTCGAATGTCCGGCGGCAGGGATTCGTCCAAGGATACGAAACTTTCGAAGAGGCGCGGCCGATGGTTCGCGGCCGACTCGACATCGCGGCGCAAATCAGTCGCCGCGGAGGGCTGGCACTGCCAGCCCAGGTGGTCTACGACGAATTCACGATCGATGTACCAGAAAACAGACTGCTCTTTTCTGCTCTGCACCGGCTGCTGAAACTTCCAATGCTGGATTCGGCAACCCGGTCCGGCCTGCGCAAACTGACGCAGTCATTTGAAGGCGTCACGCTGCTAGTTCCAGGTCAGGAGCTACCAACTATCCACTACACCAGGCTCAATTCCAGATACCGTCCGGCGTTGTTCCTCTCGGAAATGATTCTCCGAAACTCCTCGGTGGAACACGTCAAGGGCCAGCTGACAGCCAGTGCGTTTCTTTTCGACATGTGGAAGATCTTCGAAGACTTCGTCACTGTCACCTTGGCCAACAACCTTGCCGACATTAGCGGTAAAGCAACACGGCAGGAGACCGGAGCGTTTCTCGATAAAGGAGCAACGCTGGCACTCCGGCCGGACCTCGTTTGGCACGGTGCCGACCAACAACTGGCCATCATCGATGCCAAGTACAAGGCTCCTGAGTCCATGAAATACCCTAATGGCGACATCTACCAGATGCTGGCTTACTGCGTCCGCTTCGGACTTGATGGCGGGCACCTCGTATACGCCCAAGGCCAGGAATACACGCGCGTACATGACATCATTGGTCACCAGACCACCATCCATTGCCATGCTGTGGACCTGGCGTTGCCACCATCCGCCTTACTTCGGCAGATGTCAAAGCTGGCTTCTACGATTGCAGGTTCTGGATAGCTGGAACGTGCTGTGTCCAACGAAAGGTCCGTGGATGTAGGAAACGCACAAGGCAGTGCCCACCCGTAGAGCGATTGGGGTGGGCACTGCCGTCCGGGGGCGGCTTGCGGGGAAGCCGGTACTAGTTGGCGAAGGTGTCCAGCAACCGGCCCTTGGAATCCCAGAGGCCGATCGAGTCGCCGCCGTTGTTCAGGACCGCGGTATCGCCGCCCAGGTAGAACGCCTCGGCGCTGTTGGTTCCCGGTCCCGAGAACACCCGCAGCTCGGCACCCGGCGTGAGCTTGAAGCCCTCGCCGACGCGCAGGATGTTGTTGGCTGCGTCGCGCAGCACGTAGCCGCTGACGTCGATGGTGCGGTTGCCCTCGTTGGCGAGGATGACGTGCTCGCCGGTTTCCGGCTGCAGGTCGTTGCCCGGGACGTCGTTGACAGCACCGGCGACGACGATGCCGTTGTTGGACGGGAACACCTTCTTGCCGTCCAGGTGGCGGTCGACCTGCTGCGGGAAGTCGCCGGTGATGCGCTCGACGCCCAGTTCCAGGGCGGCATCCGCGGCCTGCGTGGAGTTCACCGTGTAGACGCCGAGCCCCAACCCGGCGTCCTTGACCCGTGCGGCACCGGCGGCGTCAAGGGTCCGGTAGCTGGTGCCGAAGGCATCGGCGTAGGTGGCGTAGTCGGCCAGGATTTCCGCGCTCGGGACGGTGCCGGTCAGCTGCTGCAGCGGGACCTCCGGGGCCAGCTCGGCGAAGGCCTTGTTGGAGGTGGCATCGAAGCCCAGGACCTCGATCTTGCCGGCCTTCTCCAGTGCGCTCCACTCGGCGTCGGTGGCCAGCGCATCGGCGACGACCTGCTCGACGCCCGGGGACTTGGCCGGGGACTTGATCTCGATGAAGACGCCGGTTTCGCCGGTGAGCACGTCGGCCACCGCATCGAAGTGCGGGATCTTCTCGCCGGCGAAGTCGGCCGAGAAGTAGGATCCGGCGTCGAGCTGCTGCAGCTCGTTCCAGGTGAAGGACGTGATCGGGTCGTTGACGCGGTCCGGGAAGACGTCGGCGACGTTGGTCGTGCGGGCCGCGGTCTCGTCGTGGAAGATGAACGGGACGCCGTCGCTGGAGAGCTGGATGTCGATCTCGACGAAGTCGGCACCCGACTGGCTGCCGGCCTTGACAGCGGCCAGGGTGTTCTCCGGTGCGACACCAGCGGCACCGCGGTGGCCAATCAGGATGGGCGATGCGGTTTCCTGCTCGGCGGCCGGGGCGGCAACGGCGGGGCTTGCCAGACCGGCGAGCATGCAGGCGGCCAGGGTGCCAAGCGTGAGGGTGCGAAACTTCATGGTGGGGGTTCCTTCGGTGTCGGGGACGGACACCCACCACGCTGCCCTCCCCGGACAACGCTGCGGCCACGAGGAGGTGAACCGCGCATTAAGATCCCGCGTACGACGCCGTCGGACAAGATTGACTGCCCCGGGAGCCGGCCGGATACGGACCCATCCGTCCGGGCACGACGGTTACTCCATGCGGCGGCTGTTTGTCGAGTGCTTGAGGACCAACTTGCCCGTGGTGCTGCGGGATTCCAGCGCCCTGAACGCCTCGGCAACATCGACGATGCCGTACTGCGTCACCTGGGGAACCTTGATGGCCCCCGAAGCGATCCAGTCGAAGATGTCCGAGGCGCGCCCGGCAATTTCCTCCGCCGTGCGCACGTGGTGGACCACGGTCGGCCGCGTGACGAACAGGGAACCAAGGCCGGCCAGCGAGTTCACATCCAAGGTTGGAATCGGCCCGCTGGCGCCGCCGATCGCGACCAGCACGCCGCGTATCCGCAGGGCCCGCAGGCTTTCGTCGAAGGTCTCCTTCCCGACCCCGTCGTAGACGACCGATGCGCCTTCCCCTCCGGTGAGCTCGCGGACCTTGTCGGCAAACCCGTCGTAGCCGATGACCTCATCCGCCCCGTTGGCCAGCGCCACGTTCTGTTTGGCCTTGGTGGAAACCGTCCCAATGACCCGTGCACCCTTGAGCTTTGCGATTTGTGTCAGCCATTGGCCCACTCCCCCGGCTGCCGCATGGATAAGCACGGCGTCGCCTGGGCCGACGGCATAGGTGTCGTGCACCAGGTAGTGGGCAGTGATGCCCTGCATCAGCGCGGCCACGGCCACGGCGTCGTCGATGCTGTCGGGGATCGACACCACCTTGGAGGCATCGACCACCGCGAACTCGGAGAAGCTCCCCTGGCCTCCGGCCAGCCATCCCACGCGCTGTCCGGAGACAAGCCCGGTGACCTCCCCGCCCAGTGCCTCGACGACTCCAACGCCCTCGACCCCTGCAGGGAACGGGGCCTGCAGTGGCGTCGCCCCCTTGCGTTGTGCGACGTCAAGGTAGTTCACCCCGGCGACGGACAACCGCACCAGGACCTGGCCAGCGCCGGGGGCAGGGCGTCCGACCTGCCGGATTTCAAGGCTTTCGGGGCCTCCGTATTCGGCAACCACCACGGAGTTCATGGTCTCGGTCATGTCGCGTCATCCTGTCCTGGGTCAAAACTAATTCTCTGGCTGTGTTCGGCGATCCCCGCGGCAGGATGGGTCGGGAGCCCCTGAGGGGGTCCCGACCCATCCTGCAGCGGAGACGTGGTCAGTGCGTGGGGAATCCCAATTCGATCTGGGATTCGCTCGGATCGGGCCAGCGGCTGGTGACGACCTTGCGCCGGGTGTAGAAGTTGAAGGATTCTGGCCCGTACATGTGGGTGTCGCCGAAGAGCGAGTCCTTCCACCCGCCGAAGCTGAAGGCCCCGATGGGCACCGGGATCGGCACGTTGATGCCCACCATCCCGACCTCGATGTCGAACTCGTATTCCCTGGCGGTCTTGCCGTCGCGGGTGAAGACCGCGGTGCCGTTGGCGAACCGGTTCGAGTTGATCAGCTCCACGGCCGCGGCGTAGTCGTCCACGCGCACCACGGCAAGAACGGGTCCGAAGATCTCCTCGTCGTAGACCCGCATGCCGGGCTTGACGTGGTCAATGAGCGAGACCCCGATGAAGAAGCCGTTCGAATCGAAGTGCTGGTCTCGGCCATCGACCAACACGTCGGCACCTTCTTCCTGGGCAGAGGCGATGAATCCCGCCACCCTCTCACGTGCGGCGGCGGTGATCAGCGGGCCCATCTCTGACTCCGGGTCCGTGCCGTCGCCGACCTTCAGGCCGGGGATGCGCGCGGAGATCTTGGCGACGAGCTCGTCGGCGATCGAGCCGACGGCCACGACGACCGAAACGGCCATGCAGCGTTCCCCGGCCGAGCCATAGGCACCGGAGATCGCCGCATCCGCGGCGGCGTCAAGGTCCGCGTCGGGCATGACGACCATGTGGTTCTTGGCACCCCCCAGTGCCTGGACCCGTTTGCCGTTGGCAGCGGCGGTGGAATACACGTACTTGGCGATCGGCGTGGAGCCCACGAAGGAGACGCCGGTGATCCCGGGGTTTTCCAGGATCTCGTCAACGGCTTCCTTATCCCCGTGCACCACGTTGAGGATGCCCGCCGGCAGGCCCGCCTCCTCGAAGATCGCGGCGATCCAGTTCGCGGCCGAGGGGTTGCGCTCGCTGGGCTTGAGGATCACGGCGTTGCCGGCGGCGATCGCGGTGGTGATCATCCACAGCGGAACCATCGCGGGGAAGTTGAACGGGGTGATGCAGGCGACCACGCCCAGGGGCTGGCGGGTCTGGTGCACGTCCACGCCGGTGGCGACCTGTTCGGCGTATTCGCCCTTGAGGTGGTGCATCAGCCCGGTGCAGAAGTCCACGTTTTCCAGGCCGCGGACGATCTCGCCGTCGGCGTCGGAGAGCACCTTGCCATGCTCGGCGGTGATGATGGCGCCGAGTTCGGCGCGGCGCTCGTCGATGAGCTGGCGCACCTTGAAGAGGATCTGGCTGCGCTTGGCCAGGCCGAGCCGGCGCCAGTCGCGCTGGGCTGCCGCGGCCGTGGTCACCGCGTCGCGCACGGTCTGCGCGCTGGCCAGGGCGACCTGGCCGGTTTGCTCGCCGGTTGCGGGGTTGTAGACAGGGCCGAAGCGTTCGGAGTCGGTGACGGACGTGCCGCCGATGCGGTGGCCGATGGTGGTCACGGCCAGCTGTTCAAGGGTCTGCGACATGGTTACTTCTTCTCCTGGGTGTAGCCGGCAACGGTGCCGTCGGGTGAAACGTTCTTGACGATCAGCGAGCAGTCCTTCCCCCCGAGCCCCTCGGCAATCAGTGCATCAAAGTGCTCGCGCGCCAGGGTCGCGGCGGGGAGCTTGACCCCGGTCATCTCCCCGGCGTCCAGGGCCAGGCCCACGTCCTTGCGGGCCAGGTCCACCCGGAAGGTGGCGTCAAAGTTGTTGTTGGCCGCAGCGCTGTCGATGACCCCCGGCACCGGGTACCAGGTCTGCTGCGCCCACGAGCGTCCGGAGGAGACCGAGGCGATCTCCCAGAAGACCTTCGGATCCAGCCCAAGCTTTTCGGCCAGCTGGGAACCCTCGGCCGAGGCCATCAGGTCGATGAAGAGCATCATGTTGTTGCAGATCTTCGCGGCGATGCCCGCCGTCGCGGCGCCCGCGACGATGGTCTTGCCCGCCATCGGCTCGATGTGCCCGACGGCCTCGGCGGTGTGCTCCTCCAGTCCCCCGACCATGAAGGCCAGGGTCGCCGCGGCGGCTCCGGAGATCCCGCCGGAGACCGGGGCGTCGACGAACTTCAGCCCGCGGGCGCTGGAGCCCTCGTGGCAGAAGCGCGAGGTCTCGATGTCGACCGTCGAGCTGTCCAGCAGCAGGGTGTCGGCACCGGCGTGGGCCCAGATCCCGTTCTCGCCCTCGTACACGGCGCGCACGTGTTCGCCCTTGGGCAGCATGGTGAAGACCGCGTCGGATCCCTGCACCGCCTCGGCGATGCTGCCCGCGATCTCGACGCCGCGTTCCTTGGCCGCGATGCAGGCATCCGGGTTCAGGTCGTAGCCCTTGACCTGGTGCCCGGCCGCCACGAGATTCGCGGTCATCGGGCCTCCCATGTTTCCGAGTCCGATCCAGCCGTAAACTGCCATGATTCCTCCTGTGCCGTTCCCTGCCCGCTCGGGCCGTGATAGGCACCACACTAGGGGCGAATATCCTCGCGTTCAACGCACATCGCGGGCCCAGGTTTGCACCACTCATGTGCATCAATGCACAATGAGTGCATGGAACGCAGCATCGACCACCACCACCTCGAATCCCTGATCACCTTTCTCTCGGTGGCGCGCCTGGGCCGCTACACGGCGGCCGCCGACGTGCTGGGGGTGAACCACTCCACGGTGTCCCGCCGCATCGCGGCGCTGGAGAAGGCCATGGGCGGCCGCGTGCTCACGCGCACCCCGGCCGGCTGGGAGGTCACCGACCTGGGGAGGCGCGCCCTGGGCGCGGCCGAGGAGATCGAACGGGCGGTCGCGGGCCTCACCGAGACACGGACCGGAGGCGAACTCGCCGGCACGGTGCGCATCGGGGTGCCCGACGCCTTTGCCGCGCACTTTGCCACCCCGGCCATGGCCGCGCTGCAACGCCAGCACCCGCGGCTTGCAGTCGAACTCATGAGCGCCACCCAGCGCGCCCGGCAGACCCGCTCGGGCGTCGACCTGGAAGTCGTCGTGGGCAAGCCCCACGTGCACAAGGCCGTGGCGACCGAGCTGCTCACCTACCACCTGGGGCTCTACGCCTCCCGCGAGTACCTTGCCCTGCACGGGGAGCCGCAGGCCATCGCCGAGCTCGTTTCGCACCGGCTGAACTACTACGTGGAATCCGCGCTGACCATCGACGAGCTGGACAGCGCGACCGAAGCGCTGCCGCCGATGCCCCGGGGCATCACCTCCACCAGCGTGTTCTCGCACATCGCGGCGACCAAGGCCGCGGCCGGGATCGGGATCCTGCCCGACTTCCTCGCCGACCTCGAGGACGATTTGGTCCGCCTGTTGCCCGGCGACTACGCGCATGCCGCCACATATTGGGTGGTGGGACGCGAGGAGGCGCTGCGCAATCCCGCGGTCCTGGCGGCGGTTGCCGCGATGGCGCAGGCCGCGGCCTAGGGCCCGGGCACGCACCTGCCCGGGGAGGCGGCGATCGCCGCTCCCCCGGGCATGGTTGCATCGCGGCCCCTTCGCCGGTGCGGCTACTTCACGCTGTCGCGTGCGGCGGCCTCGGAAGCCTCGGTGTTGATCACGACCGTCCTGGCCCGGTCGGCCTCGTCGATGTCGTGCAGCGAGATGCCGTTGGTTTCACGCATGGAGTACACGACGGCCAGGGTGATGATCGCGGCGATGCCGATGTAGATGGCCACCGGCACCCACGACCCGTAGATGCTCAGCAGGAAGGTGGCGATGATCGGGGCCATGGAACCGGCCACGATCGAGGTCACCTGGTAGCCCAGCGAGACCCCGGAGTAGCGCATGCGGGTCGGGAACATCTCCGCCATGATGGCCGGCTGCCCGGCGTACATCAGGCCGTGGACCAGCAGGCCGGCCACGACCACCAGCAGGATCACGAAGTCGTTTTGCGTGTTGAACAGCGGGAAGGCAACGAATCCCCACACCAGCATGAGCGAGGCGCCCAGCGCGTACACCGGCCGGCGGCCCAGCTTGTCCGTGTAGCGTCCGATCACCGGAACCACGGCAAAGTGGATCGCGTGCGCCACCAGCATCAGCATCAGGATGGTCGAGGTGTCCATCTTCAATTGCGTCTTCAGGTAGGTGATCGAGAACGTCACCACCATGTAGTAGAGGATGTTCTCGCCCAGCCGCAGCCCCATGGCGGTGAACACGCCGCGCGGGTAGCGGCGGAAGACCTCGGCCACGCCGTAGCCGGCCTCCGCGTTCTGCTCCAGCTCGGCCTTGGCCTCCTGGAAGATCGGCGCGTCGGAAATCCGGGTGCGGACGTAGTAGCCCACGGCCACGATGACCACCGAGAGCCAGAAGCCGATGCGCCAGCCCCAGGCCAGGAACGCCTCCTCGGAAAGGGTTGAGGAGAGCACGAGCAGCACGACGGTGGCGAGCAGGTTGCCTGCCGGCACCGCGGCCTGCGGCCACGATGCCCAGAACCCGCGTTCCTTGTCCGGCGCGTGCTCGGCGACCAGCAGCACCGCCCCGCCCCATTCGCCGCCGACCGCGAAGCCCTGGAAGAAGCGCAGGACCACCAGCAGGATCGGCGCCGCATAGCCAATGGCGTCGAAGGTCGGCAGGCAGCCCATCAGGAAGGTGGTGACGCCCACCAGGATGATGGCAACCTGCAGCAGGTGCTTGCGGCCGTACTTGTCGCCGAAGTGGCCAAAGACGATGCCGCCGATCGGACGGGCAATGAAGCCCACGGCGTAGGTCAGGAACGCCTTGATGATGTTGTCCAGCTCATTGGCGGCCTCGGGGAAGAAGATCTTGTTGAAGACCAGCGTTGCAGCCGTTGCGTACAGGAAGAATTCGTACCATTCCACGACCGTCCCGGCCATCGAGGCGACGACCACGCGCTTAAGTCCCTTGCGCTCCTGGATACTGGCACTGCTGGGGCGAGATGAAGCCACTTCCAACCTCCGAAGGTTCCACGGATGGCACATGGGCAATTGCCGCTTGCCGATCACGCCTCCGAGTATGGCCCAGATCACAGTGAAGTTGGAAGCGGTTGCACCCGGCATGACGTGGCCCGTTTGGGCACATGTGCCGTGCGGCAATGCACAGGGCGTGCGCCGCGGCGAACGGCAGCACCTTCCCTTGCATAGACTGGTCGACGGTCTGACGGAAGGAACACGCGACATGGTTGCGCGCTTGGATACGGTTGTTGTTGGCGGCGGGGCCATGGGCTCGGCCACCGCGTGGGCGCTGGCGACACGCGACCGCGAGGTCACACTGCTGGAGCAGTTCGCCCCCGGCCACACCCTTGGCGCGTCGCACGGGAGCACCCGGAACCTGAACCTCGGGTATGCGGATCCGGTCTACGTGTCCATGCTCGCCGAATCACTCAAGCTCTGGGAACTGCTCGGCGAACAAAGCGGCCAGGCACAGGTGACGCGGACGGGAATCGTCAACCATGGCGCCCCGCGGGAACAGGCCAGGGTGCTGGCGTCCCTGACGGCTGCGGGCATCGCGGCGGAGGAGCTTTCGGCCGCGGAGGCCGGTGAGCGCTGGAACGGCCTTCGGTTCACGGGTCCGGCGCTGCACATGCCCGACGGCGGGCAGCTCAACCCCGACGTGGCCCTGCCGGGCTTCCAGCGGGTGGCAACGCAGCATGGCGCCCGCATCCGCCACGGGGTGCGGGTCATCGAGATGAAGATCGTCGGAGACCAACAAGCCCTCCTGACCCTGGAAACCGCGGAAGGCCGTGAATCCGTGGAGGCCCGCAGCGTCGTAGTCACTGCGGGCGCCTGGACCGGCCACCTGCTCCCCGGATCGGTCCGCCTTCCGGCCCTGCGCGTCACGCAGGAACAACCGGTGCACTTTGCCCGGCGCCGTCAGGAGGATGTTTGGCCCGGCTTCAACCACACCCTGGTTCCGGGCTCCCGGGGCTTTGAAAATGCCTATTCCCCGGTCTATGGAATGCTGACGCCCGGCGAAGGGATCAAGGCGGGCTGGCACGGAACCGGCGCATTGACCCATCCCGACCGGCGGAGCTTCGCCGCCGAGCCGCTCCAGCTCCGCGCCCTGCAGGAATATGCCCGGCAGTGGCTCCCGGGCGTCGACCCGGATTCGTTCACCGAGGTGAGCTGCACCTACACCACCACACCGGACGAGGATTTTGTGCTCGACCGCATCGGACCGCTGGTGATCGGCGCCGGGTTCTCCGGCCACGGGTTCAAGTTCACCCCGGTCATCGGGAGGATCCTGGCCGACCTGGCAGATGGCAGTGGACCTGCACCGGCGAAGTTTGCCGCGCGGCGCACCCTTGCCGTGCCGGCGCGGGGCTCCGGCGTCGCAATGCCCGGGGATTCCGCCTAACGGCTGGCGGCCAGTGCTTCCTGGACCTGGCGCGCGGCCCGCTGCAACGCGGGGAGCACCTCCGCGGCGGCGTCCCGGGCGCTGACGTGTGATTGCGGACCCACGCCCATGGACACGTTCATGGCGGCAACGACGCTGCCGTCGGCCGCGAACACCGGGACGGCGACCGAGCGCAGCCCGATCTCCAGTTCCTGGTCGACGATCGCGTAGCCCTGGGCCCGCACCCGGTCCAGTTCCGTCCGCAGCTCTGCGACGGTGCCGATGCCGTGGCCGGTCGGTGCGCTGACGCCCGCGGCCAGCAATTGCTCCCGCACCCCGGGTGCCTGGTAGGCCAGCAGCACCCGGCCCATCGAGGTGTTGGCCGCGGGGAAACGCGTACCGACGCTGATGCCCACGCGCATGATGGAGCGGGTGTGCACCCGGGCGATGTAGAGGATGTCGCTGCCCTCGAGCACCGAGGCGGAGGCCGATTCATGGACCGTCGAGGAAAGCTCCTCGAGGACGGGTTCCATCAGCTGCGGCAGCGTGGCGCTGGAGAGGTAGGAGTAGCCCAGCTGCAGGACCTTGGAGGTGAGCTCGAAGAACTTCCCGTCCCCGCGCACGTAGCCCAGTTCCTGCAGGGTGAGCAGGAAGCGGCGGGCCGTGGCCCGGGAGAGGTTGGTGCGCTTGGCAACGTCGCTCAGGGTCATCGAGGGGTGCTCGGCGTCGAAGGCGCAGATGACGTCCAGGCCGCGGGCCAGTGACTGGACCGAGGTGGAGCCGCCCGCTGCGGCGGTTCCTGCATCCTGGCTCATGGCGTGGGGCTCCTGTGTGTTCATCGGATGTGGACGCCCAAAAACTCATGGACGGGGAAAGCGAAAGAATGGGGGCAATCCTTCGACGGCCCCCATTCTTTCAGACTTGCCGGCTATGCCTTGATCAGGTCCACCGGGATCTTGGCGTCGAGTTCCTCGAAGGTGATGCCGTGGGTCGAACGAACCGTCACCCCGGAGGCGTCGATGACGAAGATCGCGGACTCGGTGTAGATGCGCGAGACGCAGCCCAGTCCGGTGACCGGGTAGGTGAGCGCCTCGACCAGCTTGGACTCGCCGGTCTTGGTGAACAGGCCCATCATGACCCAGGTCTGCTTCGCGCCGATGGCCAGGTCCATGGCACCGCCGACGGCCGGGATCGCGCCCGGTGCACCGGTGTGCCAGTTGGCCAGGTCGCCGCCGCCGGAGACCTGGAAGGCACCCAGGACGCAGACGTCCAGGTGGCCGCCGCGCATCATCGCGAACGAGTCGGCGTGGTGGAAGTAGCTGGCGCCGGGCAGCTCGGTGACGGGGATCTTGCCGGCGTTGATCAGGTCCTCGTCGATGTCATCGCCGGTGGCGACAGGGCCCATGCCCAGCATGCCGTTCTCGGTGTGCAGGGTGACGCCCTGCTCCGAGGTGAGGAAGTTGGACACGTTGGTCGGCTGGCCGATGCCCAGGTTCACGAAGGCGCCGGCCGGGATGTCGGCGGCGACCAGCTTGGCCATCTCGTCGCGGGTCAGCGCGGCGTCGGTGGAGGTGTATTCGCTCATTACTTGGTGCCTCCAATGGTGACGAGGGTGTCGACGAAGATGCCGGGGGTGACGACGTTTTCCGGATCCAGCGCACCGGCGGAAACGATCTCGGAAACCTGCACGATGGACTTCTTCGCGGCGGTGGCCATGATGGGTCCGAAGTTGCGGGCGGTCTTGCGGTAGACCAGGTTGCCCAGGGTGTCGGCGCGCAACGCCTTGATGATGGCGAAGTCCGCGCTGATCGGAGTCTCGAGCACGTAGCCGCGCCCATCGATCACGCGGGTTTCCTTGCCCTCGGCGAGCATGGTGCCGTAGCCGGTGGGCGTGAAGAAGCCGCCGATGCCGGCGCCGGCGGCGCGGATGCGCTCGGCGAGGTTGCCCTGCGGGACGAGCTCGAGCTCGATTTCCCCGGCACGGTAGGCCTCATCGAAGTGCCAGGAGTCGGACTGCCGCGGGAAGGAGCAGATGACCTTCTTGACGCGGCGTTCCTTGATGAGCAGGGCCAGGCCGGCGTCGGCCTGCCCGGCGTTGTTGTTCACGACGGTCAGGTCCGTGGCGCCGCAGTCCATCAGGGCGTCGATGAGTTCCATCGGCTGGCCGGCGTTGCCGAACCCTCCGATGAGCACGGTGGCGCCGGTCTGGATGCCGGAAACGGCGTCCGCGGCGGAGGTGGCAATACGTGGTGCCATAGGTTGTTCTCTCCTAAATCTGTTCGGTCAGGGGATGGGGGCTCGATTCCCCCGAGGGTGCTTAGGCGGTGGCGTTCGGGTTTTCCAGCACGACTGCCAGGCCCTGGCCGACGCCGATGCAGATCGCGGCAACGCCCCAGCGCTGGTTGTTCTCCTGCAGGCGGCGCGCCAGGGTGCCCAGGATGCGCAGGCCGGAGGCACCCAGCGGGTGGCCGATGGACAGCGCGCCGCCCCAGGCGTTGACGATTGACGCGTCGATGTCCCAGGCGCGGACGCAGGCCAGCGACTGGGCGGCGAAGGCCTCGTTCAGCTCGACGGCGGCGACGTCCGACCAGGAGATGCCTGCCTTGGCCAGCGCCTTGTTGGCGGCCTCGACCGGGGCGAAGCCGAAGTACTGCGGGTCAAGGGCGGAGGACGCGCGGCCGGCGATGCGGGCCAGCGGCGCCGCTCCCAGCAGCTCGCCGCCGCGCTCGGAGCCGATGAAGGCGGCGGAGGCGCCGTCGTTCATCGGCGAGGCGTTGCCCGCGGTGACGGTTCCGGTGGCGGCGTCGCGGAAGACGGTGCGCAGGCCGGCGAGGGTCTCGGCGGTGGTGCCGGGGCGGATGGTTTCATCCATGGTCACCTCGGTGCCGCGCTTGTTGGCCGGCGGCACGGAGACCACGAGGTTCTCGTACTTGCCGTTGGCCCAGGCCTCGGCCGCCAGCTTGTGCGAAAGTGCGGCGAATTCGTCCTGGTCTTCGCGGGTGACCTGGTACTTTTCACGCAGCTGCTCGGTGGCCTCGCCCAGGGACACTATCCATTCCTTGGGCATGGCCGGGTTGACCAGGCGCCAGCCCAGGGTGGTGTTTGCAAGTTCGAGGTTGGCCATCGGGAAGGGGCGCTCGGTCTTGGGCAGCACCCACGGGGCGCGGCTCATGGACTCGACGCCGCCGACCAGAACCAGGTCCGCGTCGTCCGTGTTGACCTGGCGGGAGGCGGCGATGGCGGCGTCCAGCGAGGAGCCGCAGAGGCGGTTCATGGTGGTGCCGGGCAGCGAGGTTGGCAGGCCCGCGAGCAGGGTGGCCATGCGGGCCACGTTGCGGTTTTCCTCGCCGGCGCCGTTGGCGTTGCCGAAAATCGATTCGTCGATGGAAGCCGGATCCAGCTGCGGTGCCCGGGCGACGAGTTCGCGGACCACGTGCGCGGCCAGGTCGTCGGGGCGGTGGGAGGAAAGGCTTCCGCCGATCTTGCCGAAGGGGGTGCGGATCGCGTCGTAGAGGTACGCCTGCTTCATGGTGTGGGTCCTGGCTTCCTGGTCAATTTGTTCGCATCGCGAACGCTTGTTCACTAAATGAACTTTATCACCGAGAGGGTCGGCCATCAAGGGATCGAGCCACATTGCCTGCGCCGCCCCACATGGCCGGGGACTTCCCGCTACCTGCCAAACTCCCTGCTCACCGCGCTCGGCGGGAGCGTGGACGGGCCCTGGAGGTCGATGCGCCGGGCACCGCAGCCGGCGCCGCAACGCACATACAGCACCCGCCCGTCGGAGGTGTCATGTGCGGAATCGACCAGCCATGCATGTTCGTGGGCAGGGACCTGGCGGGTGGTTTCAAGGGTTTGGGCGGCATCCATAGGCATCATGCTGTCCAGCATGCTGTAATGGCATTATGCATCTCAACCCTTACGGCGAATATGCGGTCCTGCTCGCGGCCTCGCTGGCCAACGACCCGCCAGTCAACCGGGACGGCATCATCGACCGGGCGCGCAAGTTCGGCATGACCATGGACTTCACCCCGGCACCCGATGACTACGAACTCACCCGCGACGTCGTCGAGGACTGGCTGCGCGTGGTGGATGCCGCCGACCCCGGCCGGCGGGCGACCCTGCTCAACGAGCAGATGGCGGCCGCGGCCGCCTACCCCCGACTGGTGGACCACAACAACGAGGGCTGGCACCTGCACTACCGCGATCCGAACCAGGTCCTTCCCCGTGTGCTGCGGGCTGTCATCGGCGTCGGCACGGCACTGCACCTGTCGACCCGCGGCATGCACCGCATGGGGCGCTGCGCCGCCGGGGAGGATCCCGGGGATCCGTGCACCCGGGTGGTCATCGACGTCACCCGCAACGGCCGCCAGCGCTACTGCTCGGTGCGCTGCGCCAACCGGGCTGCCGTGCGCCGGCACCGGGCCCGCGCCGGGTCGGGTGCCGCGGCGGCCCGGAACGACTGAGTCCCCCCCGCGGCGCCCCGCTACTCCCGTCCCTTGCCTTCATCCTCGTCGACAGCCGCGTCCACCTGCGGGATCATGCCGGTGGCCGGGCGCGGGGGCGTGAGCATCGAGGCATAGTCGTGCTCGGAGGAGTACTGCAGGAACGACAGGTGCGCCTCGTAGCGGTCCAGCACGTCGTTGATGACCTGCTCCTTGCTCAGGCCCATCAGGTCGTAGCCCTCGGTGCCGGTCTGGGTGAAGACCTCGAGGCGGTAATACACGTCGACCTCGCGGGACATGGTGCGGGCACCGAACGCGGGCACCGGGGCCTCGACCGCTGCCACCTGGTAGTGGAAATTGCGGTGGTCGTGCATGTGGACCACCAGGGTGTGCTCGTCGATGTGCGTCTTGGCATTGGGCGTGCTGCTCAGCACGGCGTCGTAGCCCAGCTCCCTGAACTCGTCCTTCACGTCCACCAGGGCCGGATGGATGGTCCTTTCCACAAACTGGGCCACCGCCTTGTTGGACGGATAGGCGCGCAATTGTCCCAGACGTTGGCGCCACGATTTCTCCGGCGCGGCGCCACCGTGCGCCGCCGTCGCGCGGCGGCGCATCACGTGGCCCTCGCGCTCGGCCCGCTCCATCCGCAGGACCTTGGAGAAGGACGCCATGACCAGGTAGGCGATGATCGTCACCGGCAGCGCGAAGATCAGCGTCGCGTGCTCCATGGTCGTCACCCCGCCGGCAATCAGCATCGCCACGGTCAGCACCGCGGTGACCAGGGCCCAGAAGATGCGCAGCCACTTGGCCCCGTCCTGCGAGGGGTCCGGGATGGAGGAAGAGAAGTTGGACATGACCATCGCGCCGGAGTTGGCGCTGGTCAGGTAGAAGAGCAGGCCCGAGAGCGTGGCCAGGCCGATCAGGAACGGGGCGCCGGGGAACATCTCCAGCAACGCGTACCAGCCGTGTTCGGGACTGGAGATCGCCTGCTCGGCGAATTCCCGGTTGCCGCCCAGGACCTCGTTCATGGCGCTGTTGCCGAAGATCGAGACGATGAAGAAGTCGCAGAGCACCGGGGCGGTGATCGCGGCAATGACGAACTCCCGCAGCGTGCGGCCGCGCGAAATGCGGGCCAGGAAGAGCCCGACGAACGGGCCCCAGGCCAGCCAGAAGGCCCAGAAGAAGAGGGTCCAGCTGCCCATCCACTCGGCCCCGCCGTCCTCGTAGGCGAAGGTCTGCAGGGTGCGTTCGGGCAGGGTGAAGATGAAGCGCCCGATGTTTTCCACCAGGGCGGTGAGCAGGAAGGAGGTCTTGCCGGTGACCAGGATGTAGAGCATCATGGCCGCGGCCGACCAGAGGTTCAGCTCGGAGACCAGCCGGATGCCCTTGTCCACCCCGGAGGTGCAGGCGGCGATGGTCATGATGACCGCCACCAGCACCAGGGCGATCTGCAGGGCCAGGCCCTCGGGCAGGCCGAAGAGCCAGGAGAAGCCGACGTTCAGCAGCACCACGCCGATGCCCATCGAGGTTGCCACGCCGAACACGGTGCCGACCAGCGCGAAGATGTCGATGACGTCGCCTGTCACCCCGCGCACGCGCTTGCCCAGCAGCGGGTAGAGGGCCGCGCGGATCGACAGCGGCATGCCCCAGCGGTAGGCGAAGTAGCCCATCGCCATGCCCAGCAGCGCATACATGGACCAGCCGGCGATGCCGTAGTGGAACATCGTCCACACCACCGCGTCCTGCGCCGCGGCGGCGGACTCGGGGTCGACCGAGGGCGGGGTGATGAACTGGGTGATGGGCCCGGTCACCGAGTAGAAGAGCATGTCGATGCCCACGCCCGCGGCGAAGAGCATCGCGACCCAGGTGAAGAGGTTGTATTGCGGCCTCGAGTGGTCCGGGCCCAGCCGGACGCTGCCCTCCTTGGAGAAGGCCACCCAAAGCACGAAGAGGACCACCAGGGTGACGGTGACGACGTAGAACCAGCCCAGGTTGATGGAGATCCAGGAGACCATCGAACGCATGGTGGCCGCGGCGTTGTCCGGGACGACGATGGCCCAGATGGAGAAGGCAAGAATGACGCCGGCGGAGATGAGGAAGACGCGCCAGTTGACCTTCGGGCCGGGATGCTCGACGAGCTCGGAGGGCCCCTTGCTCAGCTCGGTGCTGGTCATCGGGGCACGGAATTCCTCGGCCACCGGATCCTTGCGCCGTTCGCTGACGCCGAAACGGCTCCGCTCCGGCATGGACTCGGGACGTTCGGGCAACTGCCTCGGTCCGTCTTCTGGCTCAGCCACGTGGTTCTCCTTTGATCTGTGGACCAGGTGTCGCCACATGTCCGCCCACGAATTGAGGAACCGCTAGTCAAACGGTAGGAAGCGGGACCGGATGGACCTGTTGCACCTGATTGCCTGCTGTGCTCATCGTAGGCATTGTCTGCCGGAATCCGGAACATTGGCCGCGGTTATCTTAATCTCCACGCGGTACCGCCACGGGTCCGCTTTTTGTGCGGCCAACGGTCCATTCCAACTGTTCTACAGTGGTTTCATGGCCAATTCGCCGAGCGGGGACTCGATGCTGGACCGCCTCGTGCGGATCCTTGATGCCTTTGACGCGCAAAATCCCACGTTGACCGTCAATGCACTGGCCCGCCGGGCCGACGTGCCCCGGGCAACCACCTACCGCTTGCTGGAGAACCTTGTGTCCCACGGCCTGCTGGCACGCGATTCCGACGGACAGGTACGTCTCGGGCTGCGGTTGTGGGAACTGGCCAACCGAAGCGCCTCCACGCTGAACCTGCGCCAGGCCGCGCTGCCCTTCATGGAAGACATCAACCAGCTGGTGGGGCAAAACACCCAGCTCGCCGTGCTGCACGAGGACGACGTGCTGGTCATCGAGCGGCTCTCCCGCCCCGGTTCGGTGGTCAACCAGGCCAACGTGGCCGGACGCATGCCGGTGCACCTGACCTCCATGGGCATGGCACTGCTCGCGTACTCCCCCGCCAATGTGCTGGAAGGGTATTTGGAACGCCACGGGGACACCATGCATGGCCAGCACCCCAGGCTGCGGCATGAACTGGCCGAAATCCGGCGCACCGGATACGCGACCTTCGACGGGTTCATCGACACCGACACCACCGGCGCGGCGGTTCCGATCCTCGACGACCGGGGCCACGCGCTCGCGGTCCTGGCCGTGGTGGTCCCCCTCGGGTCGGACCTGCTGCCGGCGGCGGTCATGGCGTTGCAGACCGCGGCACGCGGCATTTCGCGCGCACTGGTTCCCGTACAGGAAGCCTAGGAGCGGCCCTATCAGGCGGGGGCGATGGGCGATAACTACCAGTTGAGCCGAGCCAAATCCGGCCTAGCTCCATTGCCCATGCAGCGCGGCCAACGCCTCCGTGACCATGGCGCTGCGACTGACCCCCTTCGGCATGGCAGCCACCAAGGAATTGGTCTGGGTTTCGTCCGATAGCGGACGGAACACCAGCGGGCGGTTTTCCATGCTGCTCTCGGTCGGCTGCATCAGCAGCGAGTACGCCAGGCCCCGGCCCACGATCGAGTGGATGGACGGCACATTGGCCAGAAGCCAGCCGACGTTGGCCGTGACGCCATGGCGCTGGAATTCCGCCAGCGTGTGCTGCAGCGCCGGCTCCAGGTTCAGGAAGGCCGCCGGGTACTGTGTCAGCTGCGCTAAACTGATTTCCTCGAATTCCGCCAGCGGATGCCCTGGGCTTACCACCACCTTGCGGTGGAATTCCTGAAGCACTTCCACCGTGCAGTCCTGCCCGAATTGGGTCTCGTAGCCGATGGACAGCTGCGTACGTCCGGCGAACAGCGCTTCCTGGATTTCGGGGCCGCTGCCCTCGACGAATGAGAGCTGCATCTCGGGATGGCGCGTGCAGAACCAGTCAATGAGGTGCGGGACGACGTGGACGGCCACCGTGGTGAAGACCCCGATGCTCAACCGGCCGGAGAGCCCGGCATGCACCTGGGAAACGGCGTCGCGCAGGCGCTCCACCTGCTCGGTGATGAATCGTGCGCGCGTGGCCACCTCCTGCCCCTCGGGTGTGAGCGCAATGCCGCGGCCGCGCTGGCGCATGGCGAGCGTGACACCCAGGGCATGTTCCAGTTGCCCGAGAGCCAGGCTCACCGCACCTTGGCTGACATGGCAGAGGCGCGCTGCATGGGTGACCGACTGGGTTTCCGCGACCGCCGCGAAGTACTCGAGTTGGCGCAGCGTTAGTTCACTCATTAGTTCTCCTTATGACCGTATGCAGTAATTCTAGCTAGGCAAATGTGATCGCCGACACCAAGATGGAGTGGAGCAAGCATCGGCCCGCAACGTTCCGGCCAGAATTCCTGCCAAGCCGACTCCCCATCCCATCCGCCGGAAAGCGAGAACCTCCACCATGACCGACGCCGAACACTCCGAACCGATTCCCTACGTTGTCACCCTGGGCACCGCCGGCGGCCCGCGCTGGTGGAAGGACCACGACGGAACCCCGCGCTTTGGCATTGCCACGGCCGTGGTCGTCGGTGAAACCTGGTACCTGGTCGATTGCGGCCAAGGTGCCGGGCGGCAGGCGAACGCGGCGGGCCTGTCGATGTCGAATCTGGGCGGAATCTTCATCACCCACATGCATTCGGACCACACCGTGGATTTGCCCTCGCTCTTGCTCTTTGGCGCGTTTGAACTCAAGAACAGCCCCCGCGGGCCGATTCCGGTGGTGGGGCCGGGCGACCGGGGCAAGCTTCCTCCCTTGTCGCCGCGAGCCACCTCGATGCCCGAACCCATCGCCCCCGATCGTCCGACCCCCGGCATCGAAGGCCTGGTCTCGGGAATCCTGGCCGCCTACGCCACCGACTGCAACGACCGGATCTTCGATTCCCTGGCAATTTCCCCCGCGGCACAGTTCGACCCGAGGGAGATCAAGCTGCCCGAGGGATTAGGTTTCGATCCCGACAGCAACGTGGCGCCGGACATGGAACCAATCGAAGTTTTCCGCGACGGCAACGTCACCGTGACCGCGATCCTCGTCTCTCACCACCCCACCGCACCGGCCTATGCGTTCCGCTTCGACACCCCCCACGGATCGGTGACGATCTCCGGGGACACCGCACCGTGCGCCAACATGGTCACCCTCGCCCGCGGCACCGACCTGCTGCTCCACGAGGCCATCAACCTCGACATCCTCGCAGCGCAGTACTCCGACGCACAGATGCTGCAGGCAACCATGGACCACCACCGCCGCGCCCACACCACGGCGGCGGAGGCGGGACAAATTGCCGCCGACGCAGGTGTCGCCCATCTGGCGCTGCACCACCTGGTGCCCAGCTACTCCCCACCGGAGGCCTGGACCGAGGCGCGAACGACTTTTGGCGGTGCCCTTTCGATCCCCGACGACCTCGAGATCATCCCTTTCGGGACGGCCTCCCGCGTCACGGGGAACCTGGCCGCATCCGGCACGAACAATCGCTAACATCCATCCCCAACACAGAAAGGACGTCGCCATGAGTCACCACGGACACGCCGCCGGAGCCCCGGCATCCGAAGGCAAGGTTTACCATGCCAGCCCCAAGGAGATGCGCAGGATCTTGTTCTCGAGCTTCCTGGGCACAGCCGTCGAGTATTACGATTTCATTCTTTACGCCACGGCCGCGGGAATCGTTTTCAACCAGGTGTTCTTTGCCGGCCTGGACCCAAATGCGGCGCTGTTCGTGTCCTTCGGGACCCTGGCCGTGGGCTACATTGCCAGGCCGCTGGGGGCGTTCCTGTTCGGCAACCTGGGCGACAAGATCGGCCGCAAGGCCATCCTGATCACCACGGTCCTGGCCATGGGCATCGCTTCCACCCTGATCGGACTGCTGCCGACAACGGCACAGATCGGCGTCTGGGCTCCCATCCTGCTGGTTTCGCTGCGCATCTTCCAGGGCCTGGCCGTGGGCGGGGAATGGGGCGGGGCGATGCTCCTGGCCTTCGAGAACTCCAAGAAGAGTTCCCGTGGCTTCGCATCGGCCTTTGCCTACATGGGCGCACCCGCGGGAACCATTCTGGGCACGTTGATCCTCTCCGCCATGTCCACCCTGCCCAAGGCCCAGTTTTTGGCCTGGGGCTGGCGAGTCCCGTTCGTGTTCTCCGCCGTGCTCATGATGCTGGCCATCTTCATCCGCATGCGGGTGTCCGAATCCAAGATCTTCACCGAGGTTTCCGCGGCCTCGCAGAAGTCCAAGAGGCGCATCCCGGTTGCGGATCTCTTCCGGGACCACCGCAAGCCGCTGCTGATCGCCATGGTTTCGGGACTCTCCGGCCAAATGGCACAGGGCCTCATGGGCGCTTGGGCGATCTCCTTTGCCGTGCAGCAGGCCGTCCTGGCCCAAACCGAGGTCCTGAACATCAAGGCCATCGGCGGCGTCTTCACCGTGCTGGCCATCATCACCGCCTCGAAGCTCAGTGACCGGCTGGGGCGGCGAAAGATCCTCATCTGGGGCAACGTCGGAGCCATCGTCCTTGCCTTCCCCGTCATGGCGTTGCTCGACATGGGCAGCACCATGGCGTTCATGCTGGCCATCGTGCTGGGCCTGAGCCTGGTCCAGGGCTTCACCTCCGGCCCCTACGGGGCCTTCGCCGGCGAGCTCTTCCCGACGGCGGTGCGCTACTCGGGGACCTCCATCGGCTACCAAATGGCCTCCACCCTCGGTGCCGGGTTCACCCCCATGATCGCCACCGCCCTGGTCATTGCCGGTGGCGGGGACCTCTGGCTGGTCGCCCTGCTGTGGATGTCCTTCTCGGCCATGTCCCTGGTTGCCCTGCTGTGTTCCAAGGACCGATCCGGCTCCGACATCCAGAACCTGGATGCGGACATGGGTGAGGATGGCCCAGCCCCGGTTTCCGAGCCCTTGCACCGTGACGGCAGTGTGGCACTTCAACGCTGAGCTCCCATAGGACATCGATGTCCGGTACGGACGACGTGGTCTGCACCGGACATCGATGCTTCAGACGATTAGTCCGGACGACACCGGATTCCCGTCTGGATACGGCCGCGGGAGCAATGGTGCTACCGCTACCGTCCTTCCGCCGAGTCAAATACGTCGGTGGCCACGATGGCAGTCGAATCAGCCAGTTTCGGCGAGCGCATGAACGCGATGGCGACAGCAGCCACCAGCACCACGACGCCCACACCCAGGTACAGCTGGCCCGCGGTCCAGGCGGCATCCAGCAGTGCACCGGCCGCCAGCGGCGCAAGGATTGCACCAAAGCGCCCAATGCCGATGGCCCAGCCCACGCCGGTTCCTCGGGTCTGCGGGGCGTAGGAGGCGGGAGCCAAGGTGTACAGGCCCGCGATGCAGCCATTGATGAGCATGCCCACGACGATGCCCATGGCAAACGCAACGGCCAGGATGCCCACCGCCGAAATGAACACCACCATGGTGATCGAGGAGAGCACGGTAAAGGAAAGCAATACCTTTCGGGGTTGCCACTTGGTCGTCAGTGCGCCGAAGAGCAAGGAACCAAAGGTTCCTCCGAGAGTGAGCATGAGGCCTCCGACAACGCCCTGGCTTTCGGTCATGCCGGCGGTCACCAGCAGTTTCGGTGTCCAGCTGTTCACGAAGTAGAAACCGAACATTGTGGCAAAGAAGGCCACCCAGATCAGGCCGGTGGCACGTCGGTTGGCCGGCGAGAACAGCGCCGTCAGCTGCTGGCCCTTCACTCCCCGACCCGCGGGACGGCCGGCGAGCTCGGGAAGCAGGACGGTATCCGGGCCAAGACGGAGCTTGGTTGCCAGCGCCACCAGCCGCTGCTCGGCACGCTGCGGCCGCTTGGTGACCAAGAAGTCCACGGACTCGGGCACGACCGCCAGCAGCAGGAGGAAGGCAACGGTGGTCGCAATGCCGCCAAAAACGAAGACCGCACGCCAGCCATAGCTGGCCTGCAGCGACACCGCCGCCATGCCGCCGAGCGTGGCACCCACGCCGTAGCCGGCGGTGTAGATGCTCACGGCCATGCCGCGCCAGCGCTTGTTGGAGTATTCGCTGGTGATGACGTTGGTGCAGGCCAGGATGCCGCCCACGCCCAGCCCTGTGACCACGCGCCACAGGCCCAGGTCGGTCACCGAGTGCGCCGTGGAGGAAAGGAACATGCCGACGGCTGCCAGTCCCGTGGTGAACAGCAGCATTGGACGGCGGCCGAAGACATCGGCAAAGGGTGCGAGGAACAGTGAGCCCGCGGCCATGCCGAGCAGTCCGGCGCTGAGCAGGACGCCGAGTTGGGAGCCACTGAGTCCGAATTCGGTGGAGACGCGGTTGGCGGTGAAGGCCATGGCCAAGACGTCGAATCCGTCCAGGGCGTTGAGGAAGGTACAAACGCCGACGACGACCCACTGGAAGGGCGACATGGGCGAGGTGTCTATGCGTTCTCTGATGTTCATGGTGTTTTTCTTCCGGTTTTTTGGGCTCGACAAATCACCCGCCAAGGATCCTGTTGGGGTCCTTGGGGGTGACGTGTCGATCGGGCGGGGTCTAGTTTGGTTCGATGGTGATGACGGCGGGACCAACTGCATCGGCCCGGGAACCGGTGGCGGAGGTGACCGCGCGCGAGACGCAGCAGTTCATCTTGGTGGAGAGCCGTTGCTGGCGCTCTGAATAGAACACGTCGCGGTGGTCGATGGCACCGGTGAGTTCCAGGATGCGGACCTCGCAGAGCCCGCATTCGCCCTTGCGGCAGTCGAACATCATCTCCGCCCCGGCGTCCTCGAGGGCTTCGAGCATGGAACGTCCCTGCGGGACCTTGACCTCGAGGTCGAGCTTGGGAACCCTGACGATGAATTCCTCGGGGTCGTACCAGCCGCTATTGCCGAACGTCTCGTAGCGCAGGTTCGGGGCATCGAGTTCGCGTTCGACCCAGCTGCGGCGCACCGCATCCATCAGGCGGATCGGTCCGCACATGTACAGCTCGGTGCCGGCATCCGCGCGCCCCACCAGTTCGGGGACCTTCAGCGAGGAGCCCTCGTCATCGACGTGGACCTGCAGCCTTTCCCCGTGCAGTTCTGCCAGCTCGCCCAGATATGCCATGGCGCCGCGGCTGCGACCCACGTACACCAGCGTGTAGTCGGCCTTGAGCCGCTTGAGCACCGCTGCCATGTTGGCGATGGCGGTGATGCCGATGCCGCCGGCGAGCAGGATGTACCGTTGCGCGCCGACGCGCAACGGGAAGTTCTGCAGCGGTTGGGTGATTTCCAGCCGCTGGCCAACCGCGAGCCCGTGCATGAAGATCGAGCCGCCCCGCGAGAGCGGTGCCCTCATCACGCTGATCACCAACCGCGTCCCGTCGTCGCTGGATTCGACCACCGAGTAGGAGCGCTTCGCCGGCTCCCCGTCGATCTCGACCATGAGATCGATGTGCGATCCCGGTTCCGCCTTAAGCGGCAGGGAGGGCTCCAGCACGATGCGTGCGATGCCGTCGGCCACCGGGGTTGTCTCGATGACGGTGGCCGATTGCCAGGTTTCAATGTTTGTTGCTGCCATGGTCCTTGTCCGTTTTCTGGGGTTTCCCGTTGCGCCGCCGTTAGGCGGAGGCGACTAGACGGCCCTCGGCGGCCAACATGGACTCGAGGATGCGCCTCACCCACATGCCGCCGGCATCGATGTTCAGGTTGTAGAACTCGTAATCGGGGTTGGCGTCAATGGCCGCCTGCTGCGCCTGAAGCATTTCCTCGTCCTCGCCAAAGACCCCGTGCACGCCGTCGCGCAGCTGCGTGGTGATCAGCTGGCTGTCCAGGCAGTAATTGCGCATGAAGGCCCAGAAGTAATGGGAGGAACGGTCGGTCTCCGGGGTGATGGTGTTCATCACGAAGCCATTGACGCCCTGGCTGCGGTCGCCCTCCGGGGCGCCGGTGCCGGCCTTGGCAACGCCCACGTCGATGCTGATGGTCGAGGGCGCCTCGAAGTTGATGATCTGCCAGCGGTCGACCTTGCCTTCGAAGCCGGGGAACTTGTCGCGCATGTTCTTTAGCCAAAACGGCGGGGCGTCGATGTTGTGCATCCACCGGGTGACCGTGACCTTGTTGCCCTCGCGGACGGTGACGAAATCGGATTCGCTCAGTTCCTCCTGGCCGATCGTGGAGGAGTGGACGAACTCCTCGTGGGTCAGGTCCATGAGGTTGTCCAGCACCAGCTGGTAATTGCAGGCAGCGTGGATGGTCAGCCCGTCTCCGGCCCATTCATCGCTGGTCATCTGGTGCATGTCGGGCACCAGGTCCGGGTCGGCCAGGGTCGGGTCACCCATCCAGATCCACACGTAGCGGTAGCGCTCCACGGTCGGGAAGGAAGGGACCGTGGCGGACGGGTTGATGGTTTCCTGTGCGGGCATGGAGACGCAGCGACCGGCGGAGTTGTAGACAATGCCGTGGTACGGGCACTGGATTCCGTCCTTGCCCACGGTCTTTCCCATGGAGAGCGGGGCCAATCGGTGCCAGCAAGCGTCGGCCAGTGCCACGATCTTTCCGTCCTCGGTGCGATAGAGCGCCACCGGGCGGTTGGCAATGCGGCGGGACATGGGCTTGCGGGTGACCTCGTGGTCCCAGGCAGCGACGTACCAGGCATTGAGCGGGTGGGGCAGGATCTTGTTCGTGGTGGAGCTGGTCGCGGCGACGGCGGTCATGGGGATTCCTTTCGATGCGGCAGATAACTACCTATCGACATAGTTAGTGACGTTCCTCATAGACTAACTACCGATATAGTGATTGGCAACACCTAGGTACCGGAAAGTTGCCATGAGTCTTCCCAACGCATTGCTGGCCCTGCTCGTCGTCGAGCCCATGACCGGGTACGACCTGCACAAACAGTTCGAGTCCTCCGTCGGGCACGTCTGGCATGCCCCCGATTCGCAGATCTATCCCGCGCTCAAGCGCATGGAGGCCGAGGGGTTGCTCGAAGGCGAGGACATCCCTTGGGGTCCGCGCGGCAAGAAGCGCCAGTACCACGTCACCGCGGCCGGACGGGCCGCGTTCAGGAACTGGATGAACACGCCGCTGGAATATGCGCGCACCCGCGACCCCGCCCACCTCAAGGCCGCCTACCTGGAATGGGCAGAACCCGACGCCGCCCGCCGGCAGTTGCGTGCACACATCGAACACCACGCCGGACTGCTTGAACAGTGGCGGGACACCGTGCGGGAAATCGAGGACGGCACCAGCACCATGCTCAATCGCCGCTTGGCCCACACTCCGGATGCAGACCAAGAAAAGACCCGGGCCTACAAGCTCTTTACCTACGAGGGGCTGATGTCCCAGGCCGAAGCCGAAATCGCCTGGGCACGGCGTGGCCTGAAGCTCGTCGACCGGCTCAACCCCTGAGCCAGACCAGCCCACGTCCTGCACGTTAAACGCCCGGGACGCTGTAGGCCCGCAATCCCCTCGGATAGGGAAATGCGGACGGACAGCGTCCCGGGGAACGGCGTTGCCGGCTACTTGGCGACCATGGTGATGGCTCCCTCGGGGCGGTGCCCCTGCTTGGCCTTCTGGATTTCCGCGTAGACGTGGTGGCGCAGTTCGGTGAAGCGCGGCAGCGACCGGGTCTCCAGCTGGTCGCGTTCGGCCGGCAGGTCGATGACGATGTCCTCCTGCACGATGGTCGGCGATGAGGAGAGGATGATGACGCGCTCCCCCAGGTAGATCGACTCGTCGATGTCATGGGTAACGAACAGGACGGTCACGCCCAGTTTTTTCCAGACGCTGCGGATCAGGTCCTCCAGGTCCGCACGGGTCTGCGCATCGACGGCCGCGAAGGGCTCGTCCATCAAAAGCACCTCCGGCTGGTACGCCACCGCCCGGGCGATCGCCACGCGCTGCTGCATGCCGCCGGAAAGCTGCCACGGGTAGGACTTGGGCACATGCGCCAGGCCCACGGCCTCCAACGCCTCGGCCACCAGGCGCTTGCGTTCCTCCTTGGGAACCCCCGCGTTCTTCAGCGGCAGCTCGACGTTCTCCGCCACGCGCAGCCACGGGAACAGGGAGCGGCCGTATTCCTGGAAGACGACCGCCATCTTCTTCGGCGGCCCGGTGACCTTTTGCCCGTCAAGCAGCACCTCCCCGGAGGTGCTCCCCAGCAGGCCGGCGATGCACTTGAGCAGCGTGGTCTTGCCCGAGCCCGAGGGCCCGACCAGGCAGACCAGTTCGCCGCGGCCCAGGTCGAAGGTCAGGTTCCGCACCGCCTCGATGTCCCCGGCGTCGGTGTGATAGACCTTCTTCAGGTTCCGCACCGAGAGCAGTGCCTGCCCCTCGGGCAGGGTACGGCCTCCGGCGTGGGACGTGGGATTGTTAGACAGCATTTTCAACCTCTTTCAGGCCGTGGTACCAGCGCAGCACGCGCCGTTGGACCCATTGGAAGATAAAGGACAAGGCCACACCGATCAGCCCCAGGACCACGATGCCTGACCACATCTCCGGAACCGCGAAGGACCGCTGGAACTGCACGATGGTGAACCCCAGGCCGGAGGACGAGGCAAACATTTCGGAGATGACCATCAGGATCAACCCGATCGACAGGGCCTGGCGGACCCCGGCCATGATGGTGGGGGTGGCCGAGGGCAGGATCTGGTAGCGGATCCGGGCGAACCCGGTGATCCCGTAGGAGCGCGATGTCTCGTTCTGCACCGGGTCGATGGAGCGCACGCCCTCGATGGTGTTCAGCAGCACCGGCCAGATGCAGCCGGAGATGATCACGGCGATCTTCATCCCGTCGTTGATGCCCACCAAAAGCATCAATACCGGAACCAAGACCGGCGGCGGCAGCGCCCGGAAGAACTCAAACACCGGCTCGGTCACCGCGCGCAGCGTGCGGTTCAGGCCCACGGCCAGCCCCAGGGCGATTCCCAGCACGATGGCGGCGAGCACCCCGAACACCAGGCGCATGATGCTCGGCAGCACGTCGGTGAGCATCCGCTCCCCGAACCAGGTCTCGACGAAGGTCGTGACCAGCCTTGAGGGCGTGGGCACGAAGAAGTTCGGCTCCCCGGAGGTGGCCAGCCACCACCAGGCCAGCAGGATGACGGGCAACCCCAGCAGGTAGCCAATGGATTTCAGGGTTTTCATGCCGTCGCCTCCCCGCGAACCGACGGGTGCCAGGACAGGACCCGCTTCTCCACCACACGCGTCACACCGTTGATCGCCACCCCGAGGAACCCGGTGGCCAGGATCAGCGCATACATCCCGGCGATGGCGCCGCCGGACTGCGCCAGGGAAATCTCCTTGCCCAGGCCGGGCGACCCGATCAGCAGTTCCGCGGTGATCGCCAGGATCAGCGCCACCGAGGCGGCCAACCGGATGCCCGTCATCAGGTACGGCAGCATCGTGGGGAACACGACGTCCCGCACCCGCTGCAGGTAGGAGAACCCGTAGGACTTGGCGGTCTGCATCGCCACGTTGTCCACGTCCGCCACCCCGTAGAGCACCTGGATCAGCACCTGCCAGAAGCAGGCGTAGACGATCAGCAGCAGCGCGGACTCGATCTTGATGCCAAAGAGCAGCACCGCCAGCGGGATCAGCGCCACCGACGGGATCGGGCGCAGGAACTCGATGGTCGAGTTCGTGAAACGCCGCAGGAACGGCGACATCCCGATCACCAGGCCCAGCACCAGGGCCGCGGCCACGGCCATCGCCAGGCCGATCGCCCAGGCCAGCATGGTGTCGCCCACCGCCACCCAGAAGGCCGTCAGCCCCAGGTCCGTGACAAGTGCGGCAAGGACCTCGGAGGCCGGTGGCAGGTACTTGGCCTGCACCGCACCGATCACCGGCATCAACTCCCAGAAACCCAGGAACGCCACAATGCCGATCAGCCCCAGCACCCACTTCGGCAGGCCCTTGGACGGCGCGCGGGAGGCCTTGGCCCGCACCGCGGCACGTGTGGACGATTCAGTCATCTGGGTCATGGCAGCAGTACCTGGAGGTCAACCGGCTTGTCGATGGCGCCGAATTCCTGGGCAGCGTCGCCGAGCTTCTGTGCTGCTTCGGTGTTGATGTCCACGCGGTAGCGCGGCATCACGAGCTTTCCTCGGGTTTCCTCATCGATCTTGGTGTAGGTGCCCACGATGTCGCGGACTTCCTGCGGGTTCTCCTGGGCATATTCGAGCGACTTGTTCATGGCGCGCTGGAACTTGGCCGTCAGCTCCGGCTCCGCGGCGACCTTCTCGGCGGAGGTGAAGTAGCCGGCGATGTCCAGTTCCGGATCGAAGTCCACGAAGTTGTGGCTGACGACCCGGGAGCCGTCTTCGAGCGACGTGGCCAGGAAGGGATCGAGGATCCAGGCGGCATCAACAATGCCGTTTTCCAGTGCAGCCGGTGCCTCGGGGAACGGAACCTCGACGAAGTCGACCGTGTTCGGGTCTCCACCGTCGTCCTTGACGATCTGGGACACGGTGATGTCGCCGATGTTGGAGAGGTTGTTGACCGAGACCTTCTTGCCGGCAAGGTCCTTGGGGCTCTTGATCGGCGAGTCCTTCGGGACCACGACGGCACCGAAGTCCTTGTCCGCGTTGCCGGTGGTGGTCACGCCGTTGGCCACCACCTTCATGCTCAGGCCCTTGTCGTTGGCGACCATGAGCGAGACCAGGTTGGAGAAGGCAAAGTCGTAGCTTCCGGACTGGATTCCCGGGACGATGGCCGATCCACCGGTGGCGGTCTGGATGTCCAGGTCCAGCCCCTCGGCTTCGAAGAAGCCCTTGGAGTCTCCGAGGAAGATCGGGGCGGTGTCCACGATCGGGATGACACCCACGGTGATCTTTTCCAGCCCGCCCGGACCGGAGGCTGCGGCGCTGTCGGCGGCGGTGCCGCTGGGTGAGCCCGAACCGCAGGCGCCCAATGCGAGGATTCCCAAGGCGGCCACTGCGAGTGTGAGTTTGTTCTTCATGGTCGTCGATAGTCCTTAGCTGGTGTGAACCGGCGGGGTCGTCCCGCCGAAGGTCTTGCGCAAGTCGGTTTTGCGGATCTTGCCGCTGGCGGTGCGTGGGAAATCGTCCGTGAGCACCACGCTGCGCGGGATCTTGTACTTGGCCAGGCGCCCGGCCAGGTGTTGCTGGATTTGTGTTTCGGTGATGTCGGCGCCGGCGGCCGGCACGACGACTGCCCGGGGAACCTCGCCCCACTTCTCGTCCGGGACACCGATGACGGCCACCGAGGCCACTCCCTCGAGCTCCATGATCGCCTGCTCAACTTCGGCCGGGTAGATGTTCTCCCCGCCCGAGATGATCATGTCCTTGAGTCGGTCGGAGATGTACAGGAACCCCTCGTCATCCAGGTACCCCATGTCCCCGGAACGGAACCAGTGGCCGTCTATGAAGGCCGACTCGCTGGCTTCGGGAAGTTGCCAGTATTCCTTGATCACATTCGGGCCCGAGATCAGGATCTCGCCGGCCTGGCCGGCCGGCAGCTCGGCACCGGCGGGGTCGACAATCATGACGTCGGTGAAGAAATGCGCCAGTCCGGCCGATCCTGCCTTGGAGCGGGAACGTTCGGCCTGCAGGGAGGTGGCCCCCGGCGCGGTTTCGGTCATGCCGTAGCCGCCGGAGAATCCCAGCCCCCGCTTTTGGTAGGCCTCGAGCACGCGCATCGGGACGGCGGATCCGCCGCAGGTGAGCATGCGCAGCGAGGAAATGTCCGTCGTTTCCCAGGCCGGGTGCTCGGCCAGCATCTGGTAGGTGGTCGGAACCCCGGAGAGCGAGGTGATCGAGTGGCGCTCCACTGCCGCCAACACTGCCGAGGGCTCGAAGCGGTCCTGGAGCACCAGGGTTCCGCCCTTGAGCAGCGTCGGCAGCGCGCCCATGCCCAGCGAGGCGACGTGGAACATTGGGGCGATCATCAGCGCCTTCGCATCGCTGGTCACGTCGTAGTCGACCAGGACGTTGAGGGCATTCCAGGTCATGTTACCGTGGGTCAGCACCGCACCCTTGGGCCGTCCGGTGGTTCCGGAGGTGTACAGGATGATGGCCGGGTCCTCGTGGCCGACGGCTAAGTCCCGGTATCCGGCGTCCGCGGCCAAAAGTGCGCGCTCATAGGCCGAGTCGGCCCCGGGCTCGTCGTCGAGCACCATGTGGTGCTCGACGGGGCTTTCAGCGATGGCCGCCAGCGCCAGATCCTGCAGGGAGACCGGGTTGATAAGCACGGTGCTGCCCGAGTCGGTTAGCGCGTAGTTCAGTTCACGCGGGGTCAGTCGGGTATTGAGCGGAACGAAGATGGCACCGATGCCGCCGCAGGCAAACAATGTCTCCAGGAAGGCGGAGTGGTTGTTGCCCAGGTAGGCCACGCGGCCGCCCTTTTCCACTCCCAACGAGCGGAGCGCGTTGGCCAGCCTGTCGATACGGGTCGCCAGCTGCGCGTAACTGAGGAGTTTTTCCCCTTCAATGACGGCAGCGTGGTCCCGCGACTTGACGCGGCGCTTGTGGATCCAGCCGCCGAGGCCTTGGTTGAGCATGGGTGCCTTCCCGTGTGCCGGCCCCGAGGCCGGCACACCATCTACTTTGTACGTTGTGGTGTTGCTACTTGACGGTCATGGCCGCGACGTCGGGGGCCTTGGAAAGGAACTTCTGCTTGGCGGCAAGTTCGGCCAGCTTGGCGAGCTGCTCGCCGGGCACCACTCCGTCCCAGGTTTCCATCTTCAGGTTTTTCGCCACCTTGGCGTCCATCTTCATGAATTCCGGCAACAGTGCCTTTGCCCCTGCCTGGTCACCCTCGGCGGCCTCAAGGGTTTCGGACATGGCTGCCTTGAAATCCGCGACAACCTCGGGCTTCTCCTGGGCGAACTTGCCGCTGGTGAAACTGACCATGGTCGGCAGGCCCGGGATGGCCTTCTGGTTCGGGTAGCCGAGCAGTTCGTTGTCCGGGTTGGCCAGCGCCTTGGAGAGGAACGGCTCCGGGAGCCAAACGGCGTCCATGTTCTTGCGTTCGAGCTGGGCTTCCATGTCGGGGAACGGCATTTCTGAGAACTTCAATGCGCCGGGGTCCCCGCCGTCGATCGCGGCGGATTCCATGATGGTCAGGTCTCCCTGGGTCTTCAGCGCGTTGACCGAGGTGGTCTTGCCGGCGAGACCGGCAAAGTCCTTGATGCCCGAGTCCGCCCGCACCACCACGCCATTGATGTCATCGCCCGTGGCCTTGGAATCGGAGTAGCCCGAGACGATCTTCATGTCCAAGCCCTTGTCGACCGCGGTCAGCACCGAGAGCGGGTTGCCGACGGCGAAGTTCAGGTCGCCGGTGGAGACGGCGGGAAGCATTGCCGCACCGGCGGAACTGGTGGTGAGTTCGACGTCCAGCCCGTGCTTTTCAAAGATGCCCTTGTCGATTCCGTACTTCACGGCGACGGACGGGGCGATCGGCAAGACGCCGACAACAACCTTGGTCAATCCGCCGGAACCCGAGGCAGCGGTGGAGTCGGAATTCGTGGCGGCGGAACCCGAGGGCGATCCCTGGCCGCACCCCGTGAGCGCGAGCGCCGCAATCGATGCCCCGGCGAGGATGGTGGACAAACGCTTCTTCATGGATGCTCCTTGGTGAAAATGATGGCCCAGGCATCTACGCCCCAACCGCGAGATTTTTGTGACCCCTGCCACATGGAACAATCTAATCACAATCATTGAAAAAATCAATAGTTGTCATTTTCCCGCCCGGTTTCCGTGAATATGGCGAAATATTCCGCACGGAAACCATCCGCGGAAACCGCAAAGGTCGGGAACACCCCCGGCGGGCTCCCGACCTCTTGCTGGATGCTAGGCGTAGAAGCGGTAGATGCCGCGCGACACCACGGCCGGCTTCGGGGCGCCCTCGACCTCGACGACCTGGTCGACGGCGATCTGGTAGCCGCCCTTGACCTCTTCGACCTCGGCGATCTGCGCCTTCATGCGGATCTGTGCGCCGACCGGGACCGGCGAGGGGAAGCGGACCTTGTCCAGTCCGTAGTTCACGCGGGTGGAGACGCCGGTGACGTCGAAGAGCTCCGACCAGAAGGCGATCTGCAGGCTCAACGACAGGTAGCCGTGCGCGATCGGCCCGCCGAAGGGGCCGTCCTTGGCCTTTTCCGGGTCGGTGTGGATCCACTGGTGGTCGTCGGTCGCGTCGGCGAACGTGTTGACCTGGTCCTGGGAGACGGTGCGGAAATCGCTGTAACCCAGGTCGGTGCCGGCGGCGGTCGCAAGCTGCTCGTAGGAAAGTACTGTCTGGCCCATGATGGGTTCTCCTTATTGATGTAAGTGGTTGGTATTGAGGTGTTTGGCTAAAAACCTGGTGGCGCCGGGGAGGCGGTCTATCGGAAGGCCCCGATGCCGGTGATGGCCCGGCCGAGGATCAACGCGTTGATCTCGTCGGTGCCCTCGTAGGAATAGATGGCCTCGGCGTCGGCGTGGAAGCGGGCGACGTCGTAGTCCAGCACTATGCCGTTGCCCCCGCAGACCTCCCGCGCGAGGGCGGCGGTCTCGCGCAGCATGCGCGCGGTGAACATCTTGGCCATGGCCGAGTTCTCGTCCCTGTAGATGCCCCCGTCCTGCGCCTGGGTCAGGCTGACCACCATGGCCAGGGATGCCGTGACGTTGGTGAGCATCGTGGCGAGCTTCTCCTGGATCAGCTGGAAGGACGCCAACGGCTTGCCGAACTGGTGGCGTTCCGTGACGTACTTCAACGCCGCCTCGTAGGCGCCCGCCGCCGCGCCGGCGGCGATCCAGGCGACGTCCGAGCGCATGTTGCGCAGGCAGGCGGCGACGTCCGCGAACGAGTTGATGTTCGCCAGCCGCGCCGAGTCGGGCACCGACACGTCGCTCAGCTCAATGTCGGCGTTCTGCATGATCCGCAGGGAGGTCTTGCGCTCGATCTTGATCAGCTTCACCCCCGGGGCATCCGTCGGCACGAGGAAGCACTTGACCTTGGAATCGGCGGTGTCGCGGGCGAAGACCGCCAGGACGTCGGCCTGGGCCGCTCCCCCGATCCAGCGCTTGGCGCCGTTGATCACCCAGTGCCCGCCCTGGCCGTCGGCCGTGAACGTGGCCCGGGTTTCCAGTCCCCCGGCAATGTCCGACCCGTGCTCCGGCTCGGTGAGCGCGAAGACGCCCTTGTACTCGTAGGAGGCGATGCGCGGGTCCAGCTCGGCGACCTGCTCTTTGCTGCCGCCCAGGTTCACCGTGGTGCGGAACAGCCCGGACTGGGCGTTGTAGAAGGTGACGACCGAGGCGTCCACCCGGGCCAGCTCGAAGTTCCGGAAGCCGCCGAAGAGGCCACGGACCGTTTCGCCGGCGGCCAGCACCTCGGCCGGCCGCATCATGTCCAGGCTTACGAGCGGGGCGATGATGGATTCGGGGAATTTCCCGCGCTCCCAATGGTCGCTGAGCACCGGACGCACATGCTCATCGAGCACGGCGCGCAGGCGCAGCAGCGCCGCGCGCTCCGCGTCGGAAAGCAGCCGGGCGAACCCGTACTGGTCACTGGGGTAGAAGTCGGCCATTATTTGCCCAGTCCCAGCACCCGCACCGCGTTGTCCTTGAGGATCAGCGGGCGCACCTCGTCCTTCAGCGGCAGCTCGGCGAAGGCTCCGAGCCACTTCTGAGGGGTAATCAGCGGGTAGTCGGTACCGAAGAGCACCTTGGTGGAGAGCACGTTGTTGCTCATCTTCACCAGGGATGCCGGGAAGTACCTCGGGCTCCAGCCCGAGAGGTCGATGAACACGTTCGCCTTGTGCGTGGCGATCGAGTTCGCCTCGTCCTGCCACGGCACCGAGGGGTGGGCCATGATGATCGTCAGCCCCGGGAAGTCCGCCGCCACGTCGTCCAGCAGCAGCGGGTTGGAGTAGCGCAGCTTGATGCCGCGTCCGCCGGGGAGCCCGGCGCCCATGCCGTTCTGGCCGGTGTGGAAGATGCACGGCAAGCCGATCTCCTCCAACGCCGCCCAGAGCGGGTAGAACTCCTCACTTGACGGGTCGAAGCCCTGCAGCGAGGGATGGAACTTGAAACCGCGCACGCCGAGCTCGTCCGCCTGGCGGCGCGCCTCGGCAATCGCGGCGGGACCGGTGCGCGGGTCTACCGACCCGAAGGGGATCAGCACGTCGTTGTTGCGCGCGGCCCCGGCCACCAGGTCATCGATCGAGTTCGGCTCGTGGCCCAGCGCGGTGCGGGCATCGACGGTGAACAGCACCGCGGCCATCTTCGCCTCGCGGTAGACCTGTGCGATGCGGTCCACCGAGGGGGTGCGGTCCTCGGACTTGAAGTAGGCGGCCGAGGCCTCGAAGAGGTCCTCCGGCATGGCCTTGTGCCCGCAGTCATCGACCTCGACGTGAACATGCATGTCGATCGCGGTGACCGCGTTGAGGTCGATGTTGGATTCGTAGCGAACGCTCATCGTGGTGCCGGTACTTTCTACTTGGCGGCCGGCTCGGGCTGCAGCTCGGCGGGGAGTTCGGGGAACGTCTCGCCGACGGACTGCAGGTTGCCGCCGAACGGGAAGCGTTCGCGCAAGGTGGCATAGTCCCAGCCGCCGTCGTTGAATTCCGAGGCGATGGCCTCGGGGTGGCTCCACAACTGCAGGCGGTCCCCGCCGGCGCCGATGGCCTGGCCGGTGATGCTGCCCGCTTCCTCGGAGGCGAGGAAGGCGATGAGCCCGGCGACGTCGTCGGCCGTGCCGAAGCCCAGCTCCTTGCGGAAGAAGTCCGGCATGACCTCGCCGCTCTCGTCGGCCTCGACGGCCTTCGCGAAGAACGGAACGGTCTTGGTCATCGCGGTGGCGGCCACCGGGATGACGGCGTTGACGGTGACTCCTGCACGCTTCATTTCCATGGCCCAGGTGCGCACCATGCCCACGATCCCGGCCTTGGCGGCGGCGTAGTTGGTCTGGCCGAAGTTCCCGCGCTGGCCGGTAGGCGAACCGATGGTGATGATGCGACCGGCGATGTTGTTTTCCTTGAAGTAGCCATAGGCCTCGCGGACGCAGGTGAAGGTGCCGCGCAGGTGCACGTTGATGACCAGGTCGAAGTCCTCGTCGGTCATCTTCAGAATCGATTTGTCGCGCAGCACCCCGGCATTGGTGACCAGGATGTCGAGGCGGCCGAAGTTCTCCACTGCCGCTGTCACCAGGGACTTGGCGGTGTCGGTGGAACCGACCGGTGCCACGACGGACACGGCATTGCCGCCCGCGGCCGTGATCGAGGCGACTGCCTCGGCGGCCACGTCGGCGTCGACGTCGTTGATGACCACGGCGGCACCCTGGCGGGCGAGCTCCTGGGCGTAGCTCAGGCCGAGTCCGCGGCCGCTGCCGGTGACGATTGCAACTTTTCCAGCCAGTGACATGTCTGCTCCTTCGAGGGTAGTTATTGCCCCGCCGACCCGGTCGTGGGAACCTTGATATATACATAACAACTTAAACTCTTGATAAAGTCAACGATTAAGTTTCTTATCGATCCCTAGGGGTAGCACCATGGCGACCAAGCCGGGCACCATCATGAACACCATTGACCGATTCCTGACCAGCGAACTGGCCGGAGAAATCGAGTTCCTCACCGCCCGCACAAGATCGCTCGGATCCGCCCGCGCCAACAAGCTGCTGGCCCCCCTGGGATTGAAGGTCCGCTCCTACTCCGTACTTTCCCTGGCATGCAGCGGCATGGCGCCGACCCAGCGCGAGCTGGCGGAATTTCTCTCGCTGGACCCGAGCCAGATCGTGCCGCTGGTGGATGCCTTGGAGGGCGACGGGCTAGTGGAGCGCACCGCCGATCCCAACGACCGCCGTTCCAAGGTCATCACCGGCACCAAGGCCGGCGAACAGCTCTACAGGAAGGCCCGCAAGGCCACCGCCGAGGGCGAGGCCGTTGCCATGGCGAGCTTGAACCAATCCGAGCAGGAGACCTTGCGCGACCTGCTCTCACGCATTGCGTTTCGCGACTGAGCCAAGCCACCAGCAACCCCTGCGCAGCACCGGCCCGCCGTTCAACTAGGGACCATCCCCCACCCCTCCGCAGTGTTCGCCGGCCCCTGCACTGATCCTGGTGTCGAATTTGCGACGATTCTTGCCCCAAATCCCCGCATATGAGGCAGGATTGAATCATGTCGAAAATTCGAGTGTCCGAAGCAGCCCGCTTCCTCGGGGTCAGCGACGACACCATTCGCCGCTGGACCGAGAACGGGAACCTCACACCGCACAAGGACGCCTCCGGCCGCGCGGCCGTGGACGGACTCGAGCTTGCCCAGCTCGCACGCAACCAAGCCCAACTCCCCGATGACCAGTCGCTCGTGGGATCCTCGGCGCGCAACAGGTTCGTCGGATTGGTCACCGGCATCACCATGGACACCGTCATGGCCCAGGTCGAGCTGCAATGCGGCCCGTTCCGCGTCGTGTCCCTGATGAGCAGTGAAGCCGCCCGTGAACTGGGGCTCGAGCTGGGATCGATCGCCACGGCCGTGGTCAAGGCAACCACCGTCATCATCGAATCCCCGCAAGGCAAGGGCGCTGCATGAGCGCCTTGCGCAAGAGCCCCACACTTCTGGCAGCAGCGATCCTTGCTGCCGCGCTAGCCGGCTGCACTTCGGGCACTGCCAACAATGCCGGCGCTTCAGGCTCCTCAGGTGGGCTTTCCGGCGAGATCACCGTGTTCGCCGCGGCTTCGCTGAAGACCACCTTCACGCGGCTGGCCGGCGACTTCGAGGCACAACACCCCGGCACCAAAATCGCCCTGAGCTTCGCCGGTTCCTCGGACCTGGCCACGCAAATCACCGCCGGTGCCCCCGCGGACGTATTTGCCTCGGCCGACCCGGGCAACATGGAGAAGCTGTCCGAGGCGGGACTCCTCGACGGCGCACCGAGAACGTTCGCAACCAACACCCTTGCCATCGCGGTCCCGCCGGACAACCCTGCCTCGATATCCACGTTTGCCGACCTTGCCGGCCAGGGGGTGAAGGTCGTCATTTGCGCGCCCCAGGTACCCTGCGGAACTGCCACCAAGGCCGTGGAAGAATCCACGAAGACCCCCCTGGCACCAGTCAGCGAGGAATCCTCGGTCACCGATGTGATGGGCAAGGTGACAAGCGGCGAGGCGGATGCCGGGCTGGTCTATGTCACAGACATCTTGGCCGCCGGCGACAAGGTCAAGGGAATTAAGTTCCCCGAAGCCAAGACGGCTGTCAATACCTACCCCCTCGCCACTGTCGCCACCAGCCCCAGCAAGGACCTGGCCAATGCATTCACCGAGTTCGTAGCCGGCCCCGAAGGCAGGAAGGTCCTCACCGATGCCGGTTTTGGAACTCCGTAGCCGCCCGATGTTCAGGCGCGGCGGGGCCGGATACAGCGCGGTTCCCCCCTGGATCTATGCCCTCGCGTGCGTGGGCGCCCTGTTCGTCCTGCTTCCGCTTCTCGCCATGGTGGCCAAGGTCAAGTGGTCCCAATTCATCCCGCTGGTCACCTCCGAATCCTCGCTGAGCGCACTGGGCCTGAGCCTGCGCACCTCGGCGGCCAGCACCGCACTGTGCATCGTCCTGGGTGTTCCGCTGGCACTGGTCCTGGCCCGCGGGAGCTTCCCGGGCCAGCGCGTGCTGCGGGCCTTCGTGCTCCTGCCGCTGGTGCTGCCGCCGGTGGTGGGCGGCATCGCACTGCTTTACACCTTCGGGCGCCAGGGCCTGCTGGGCCGCAGTCTTGAGATTGCGGGGATCCAGATCGCGTTCTCCACCACCGCGGTGATCCTGGCCCAGACCTTCGTTGCCCTGCCCTTCCTGGTCGTCAGCCTCGAGGGTGCCCTGCGCACCGCCGGGGGAAAATACGAGGCCGTTGCAGCAACGCTGGGTGCACGGCCGACCACGGTACTGCGCCGGGTGAGCCTTCCCCTGGTGCTGCCTGGCCTGGCCTCGGGCGCGGTCCTCTCCTTTGCGCGCAGTCTCGGGGAGTTCGGGGCCACGCTGACCTTCGCCGGATCCCTGCAGGGTGTTACCCGGACCTTGCCCCTGGAGATCTACCTGCAGCGCGAGACCGACGCCGATGCAGCGGTGGCGCTGTCCCTGGTCCTGGTTGCCGTGGCCGTCATCGTGGTGGCCCTGTCCTATGGCAGCACCCGCTCGAAGAAGGCCAGGCCGGGGGCGGCAGGGTGACGATCCACTTCGAGGCCACACTCACCGAACGGAATTTCGACGTCTCCCTGGACCTTGCCCGGGGCGAGACCCTCGCGGTCTTGGGACCGAACGGGGCCGGCAAGTCGACATTGCTCTCCATCATGGCCGGGTTGTTGCGCCCGGACTCCGGACGGGCGTTCATCGGCGAGCGCACGCTCTTTGACCTGTCCGCCGCTCGTCCCTGCTGGGTGGCGCCGCACGCCCGGGGCACCGCGTTGCTTGCGCAGGAACCCCTGCTCTTTCCGCACCTGAGCGTGCTCGAGAACGTCGCGTTCGGTCCGCGGAGCAAGGGCGCCGGCGCGGCCAAATCCAGGGTGGCGGCCCGCCGGTGGCTCGAAGCCACTGACACCCAGACCCTGGCCGCACGGAAGCCCGGCGAACTGTCCGGCGGACAGGCGCAGCGGGTCGCGGTCGCCCGGGCGCTGGCGGCGGGACCCGACCTGTTGCTGCTCGACGAACCCATGGCGGCCCTGGACATCCACGCCGCACCCCTGATGCGCCGACTGCTCAAACATGTCCTCGCCGACCGCAGCGCCATCATCATCACCCACGACATCCTCGATGCGCTGATGCTGGCCGACAAGATCGTCATCCTGGAGAACGGACGCATCACCGAAGCGGGCCCGACCCGCCACGTGCTGGGCCGGCCGCGATCCCGCTTCGCCGCCGGGCTCGCCGGGCTGAACCTGGTCACCGGCACTGCCCACGGGGAAGGAATCGACACGGCCTTCGGGCGGATCTTCGGCACCCGTGAAACCGAGCTGGTCCCCGGCGAGACCGCGGCAGCGGCATTCCCCGCTTCCGCCGTTTCGGTATACCTGGATCCACCGCATGGCAGCCCGCGCAACATGCTCGAGGCAACCGTCACCGACCTGGAGCCGCACGGCGACGCCATCCGGGTGCGTGCCGGGGAGCTGGCCGCCGACATCACCCCGGCCGCGCTCGCCGACCTCGGACTGGTGCCCGGGACCCGCGCCTACTTCGTGCTCAAGGCCACCGCTGTCACCATTTACGCCGCCTGATTTTCCGGAGCCCTCCCGCTTCGCCGGGACTGAAAATGGGTCCGCGGGAACCGCCGCAGCAGGCAAGAAACGGACTTCGAAAGCGTCGCTTGGATCAGCGTCGTTGAACGTTCAACTCCACGTCATTTCGAGTCTTCCGTTCTCGTAATTCTCGGCAATATCGGACCGCCATTCTCGATAGTGCCGGCAGCGTTCCCCGCCGGCAGCGATTCGGGCCCAGGCATCGCCACGGCCCGAAGCACCCACACTCGAGAAAGGCCCTTTCATGTCCTCCGCCAAACGCGCCCAACGCCTCGCCTGCGCCGCAGCCATACTCGCTGCCGGCACGTTCGCCCTTTCCGCCTGCGGCAGTGCCACGTCCGCCGATGCAGCCGCCGCCGACAACACCTTGGTCTTTGCCATGCCCCCGGGCACCGACGACCCGGACATCCTCTCCGAAGCCAAGGTCATCCAGGGGTTCATCGCAGAGGCCACGGGAAAGGAAGTTTCTCGCGAGATGCCAGCCGACTACCTGGGGGTAGTCGAGGCCGTGCGCCAGGGCCACGTCGACGTGGCGGTCATGAGCCCGTTCTCCACCGCCCTGGCCGTCAAGAACGGCTCGGTGGATCCGCTCATCGTCTGGAACAAGGACGCAACGAAGCCTGCATCCTATTGCTATGCCAAGCCGGGAAGCGGCATCGAATCGATCGCTGACGTCGCCGGAAAGACCGTCTCCTTCGTCGACCCCGGATCCACCACCGGCTACTTCATGCCCAAGTCCCTGCTGGCCGACAACGGCCTGGTTGACGGCGAAGACTACGAATCAGCCTTCGCCGGCGGCCACGACTCCGCACTGTTGGCCATGGTCAACGGCTCCGTTGACGTCGCTTGTTCCTCCATCGCGGATCGGATCATCGAATCCGGCGCCCTGAAGAAGAGCGACCTGCAGCTGATCGGCGAGACCGCCCCCATCCCGGTTGGCATCGGCATCGTGGTCAGCCCCGACTTGCCCGAGGAAACCCGCCAGCAGCTGCTGGATACGCTGCCGGAAAAGATGACCAACAACCCGGAGATCCTCACGCTTGGCGGAGCCACCGAGTACGTCAAGAACCCCGGCATCGCACCCTATGAGCCTTTGCTGAAGGTTGCAGAGAACGTCGGCGTTGACCTCAAGGACATGCGGTGACCCTCGACCTTCCCCCGGCGGAACATCCGGCAGCAAAGCGCCCCGACCTCGATTCCAGCGCAGGGAACGGGATGCATCTGCCCGCGCCCGTGCTGGTCGCCAAGGATCTGCGCGTCACCTATCCCAACGGCTTCACCGCCCTTGAGAGCTTCACCCTGGACGTGCGCCCCGGCGAGGTCGTGGCCCTGCTTGGACATTCGGGCTCCGGCAAATCCACCTTCATGAAGGCCGCCACCGGCATGGCCCCGGCCTCAGCCACGCAATTGACCATCGACGGGCAGGACGTGATTGGAGCATCCGGGGCCGATATGAGGCGGCTTCGCTCCAAGGTCGGCTACGTCTTCCAGCACTTCAATCTGGTCCCGCAGCTCAGCGCACTGACCAACGTGCTCACCGGCGGGCTCCACGACGCCGGCCCGGCCAACGCCCTGGGATTCTTCCCGCGGCGGCAGCGCGAACGCGCCCTGGAGTTGTTGGACCGGGTTGGACTGGCCGACAAGGCCCGCCAACGGGCGGACAGCCTCTCCGGCGGACAGCAGCAGCGCGTGGCCATTGCCCGGGCACTGATGCAGGAACCACGCATCATCCTGGCCGACGAACCCGTGGCGTCGCTGGACCCGCGGCTGGCCGGATCCGTGCTGCGGCTGATGCGCCGCATTGCGCGCGAGGACGGCATTCCCGTGGTGGTCAGCCTCCACGTCGTGGATCTGGCAGTCCGCTACGCCGACAGGTTTATCGCCCTCGAGGCGGGGCAGGTACGGCACACCGGGTCGGTCGAGGCGCTGACACCGGACATGGTCACAGACATCTATGGGCAGGAAAGCGAAGACGATGAAGAGCACTGACACCAAGCCCGCCCGGCTCCCGGACCTTGACGAGCGGGACAGGCTGCGGCTCGCCCGCCCCTTCCAGGCCCCCGGCGCCTCGGGAATCATCTCCCTGGCCGTGGCCGCGGGCGCCGTCTGGTGGTCCATGGCCGGATCCGGATTCAGCCTGCAACGCCTCGCCGAGGGGCTGCCCAAGATGGGCGACTACCTCGTGCGGATGTGGCCGCCGACCTTCGACAAGATGGACATCGTGCTGGACCTGCTGGCCGAGACGGTGCAGATGGCAGTCGTCGGCACCCTGATCGGCGCGCTGCTGTCCCTGCTGGCGGCATTCGGTGCGGCCTCGAATATCGCACCCGCCTGGCTCTACACCCTCACCCGCGGCGTGCTGAACGTCCTGCGGTCGATACCCGACCTGATCTTCGCGCTCATGTTCGTCTCGGCCGTGGGCCTGGGCCCGTTCGCCGGAATCCTGGCAATCATCCTCGGCTCGATCGGATCGATCGGGAAGATGTACGCCGAATCCATGGAATCGGTGCCCGAGGCACCCTTGAATGCACTGCGCGCCTCCGGGGCCACCAGCGGACAGGTGATCCGCTACGGCGTGCTGCCGCAGGCCTCGCCGCTGCTGGTCAGTTACACCCTGCTGCTCTTCGAGGGCAACGTCCGCGGCGCCACGGTGCTCGGGCTGGTCGGCGCCGGCGGCATCGGCCTGGAGCTGACCAATGCCATGCGGCTGTACGACTACGGCCACATGTTCGCCATCATCATTTCCATCGTGGTCCTGGTGACCATCATCGACCGCGCCAGCGCAATGGTCAGAAAGAAGCTGAGCTAATGACACTCACACCCCTGGTTTCCCCCCTGGCAAACCTGCGCGACCTCGGCCACCTGCCCGTGGCCGGTGGCCGGGTGCGCCCGGCGATGCTGTGGCGCGCCGATGACATCACGTCCGCCCCGGCCGACCAAATCGCCTCACTCGCCGCGTCCGGGCTGGGCGCCATCCTGGACCTGCGTTCGGCCGGCGAAGTGGAGGGCAGCGGCAGCGGCCCCGCGGACGGACCCCTGCTGGCCCGGCACCACCTGCCGCTCACCGACGATTCCGCCGACCCGCAGGCACTGGCAGCATTGTTCGCGTCCACCAAGACCCCGGAGGATGTCGGCTCCTGGTACGCACGATTGTTCCTCAGCCGCGCGCCGCAGCTGGTTCAGGCGCTGACCCTGATCGCCGACGCCGCCGGGGGCGTGCTCTTCCACTGCGCCGCGGGCAAGGACCGCACCGGAGTCCTGGCCGCTGCCATCCTCTCGGTGCTCGGCGCACAACCGGAAACAATCATCGGGGACTACGCCGCCACCCACGCCAATGTCCCGGCGGTGTTGGCCCGCCTGGAGGCCATGCGCAGTGCGGTCGCCCTCGACGGTTACCCGGAGCGGGCCGCCGGCCACCCGATGCTCGGGGCGCACGCCGGCAGCATGGCGGGCATGCTCGCCGAGCTGGAACGCGACGGCGGCCCCGCCGCCATCCTGCAGCGGGCCGGACTCAATGCCGACACCACCCATCGGCTGCGGGAGCGACTCGTTGAAGACTGATACCGCGAACGCATCGGACCAAGCCGTCAACGATTCCCGGCCCGTGGGACGCCCACGCGACTCGGCAATCGCAGAACGGGTCCTGCGCGCCGCCGTCGGCCTGCTGCGCGAGAAACCTGTGGGAGAGGACTTCACCCTCGCCGAACTGGTTGAGCGCAGCGGCGCCAGCCGCGCCGCGATCTACCGGCGCTGGGAGAACCGGCAGGCCGTCGTCGTCGCGGCCCTCGACGCCGACCGTCGGTCGATCGAGCACGTCGAACGCGACACCGTCCTGGAGACCATGGTCGCATCCTACGAACAGGTCCTGCTGGAGATCGATGCCTCCGAGGAGGGCAACCGGCTGATCAACCAGCGACTGGCACTGGGCCTGCGGGACAAGGCATTGCAGCGGGCCTACTGGGAACGGCACGTCCGCCGGCGCCGGTCCGCGTCACTCGCCATCCTTGAACGGGGGCGGGAAACCGGGGAAATCCGGGCCGATGCCGATCTGGAGGTCGCCTTGGATCTCATCAACGGCGCCACCTACTACCAGACCGTGGTTCGCCCCGATGGCGGGAGTGACGAAAGCCGGGCCCGGGTCGGTGAGGCCATCCGCATGCTATTCCGCGGCCTAGCCGCGACCTAGGAACCAGCCGGACCCCTTGCCGGGGCCGGCTGTTTCAGGTTCCTCCGAGGTATCGGCCCGGGGTCGCCATCCCCAATGAGGAATTCTCATTCAATGGGATGGGCGTGGTTGTTTGGTGGCCGCGCCCACAGACTGGATGCAGAGACCCCACTCCCAGGGATCGTTGCCGGGCGCACACCACACAAAGACGTGCCGCTGCCGCCCTCCGATCCCCCGCACCCAAGGAACGCGATCCCCCCATGGCAACAGCGCGCACCATCGTCAAGACCCAGGTCGGCATCGTCGGCGGCGGCCCCGCCGGCCTGATGCTCTCGCACCTTCTCTCCAAGACCGGCATCGAGAACATCGTCGTCGAGTCACGCGACCACGAGACCATCCGCAACACCCACCGTGCCGGAATCCTCGAGTCCCAGGCCGTGAAGATGCTGGTGGACTCGGGTGTCGACGGACGCGTGCTCACCCACGGGGACGAGCATGCAGGAATCGACCTGCGCTTCAACGGCGAATCCCACCCGCTGGATTTCCGCGACCTGGTCGACGCCACCGTCACCCTCTACGCGCAGAACGAGGTCTTCGTCGACCTCGCCGCCGCGCGCAAGCGCGACGCGGGGGACGTGCGCTACTCCTCGGAGGTCACCGAGCTGCTGGATCTTCAGACCGACACCCCGAAGTTCCGCTTCACCGATGCCTCGGGCGCCGAGTTCGAGGTGCACTGCGACGTGCTGGTCGGCGCGGACGGCTCGCGTTCCTTCTGCCGCCGGCAGATGCCCGACACCAACCGCAGGGACTTCAAGGTCGAATACCCCTTCGCCTGGTTCGGGATCCTCACCGAGGCACCCAAGTCCGCCCACGAACTCATCTATGCCAACTCCCCGCACGGCTTCGCGCTGATCTCCCAGCGCTCCGAGACCGTCCAGCGCATGTATTTCCAGTGCGATCCGAACGAGAACGTCGAGGACTGGTCGCAGGACCGCATCTGGAACGAGCTGCAGCGCCGCGTCGACGGACCGGACGGCTTCACGCTGAAGACCGGGAACATCTTCGACAAGACCGTGCTGAAGTTCCGTTCCTTCGTGCGCGAGCCGCTCTCCCACGGCCGACTCTTCCTGATCGGGGATGCCGGGCACACCGTCCCGCCCACCGGCGCCAAGGGCCTGAACCTCGCCTTCGCCGACGTCAACGTGCTCTTCGAGGCCCTCGACTCCTTCTACTCCAGCGGGAACGAGGCGCTGCTGCACGGATACTCGGACAAGGCGCTCAAGCGCGTGTGGAAGGCGCAGAACTTCTCCTACTGGATGACCTCGATGCTGCACACCCCGGTGAACGCCGACCCGTTCATGGCCAAGCGCGCCTTGGGCGAGCTCGACACCGTCACCTCCTCGCGCTACGGACAGCAATACCTGGCCGAGTCCTACACCGGCTGGCCGCACGCCTAGCCCCGCCCCCGTTTATCCCCTTCACCACCCCCGCACGCCCCACCGAAAGGAGCACGCAGTGAGCACCGAAACCACCGCGAACGAGACGTTCAACGATTCGCACGTCCTGGACCCCGCCGCCACGACCGTCTCGCAGGAATCCATCAGCCAGGAAATCGCCGACATCCACGCGGCCTACCGCCAGTCGGTCGTCGACGGGATGAAGGCCGAGACGCAGCCGCGCATCGACTTCGCCCCCTACCGCTCCTCGCTGCTGCGCCACCCCACCAAGAACCTGCACCACGCGGACCCCGAGACCATCGAGTTGCACTCCCCCGCCTTCGGCGAGCGCGACGTGCACGCCCTGGAATCGGATCTGACCATCCAGCACAACGGCGAGCCCATCGGCGAGCGCATCGTGGTCGCGGGCCGCGTGCTCGACGGCGACGGCCGCCCGGTTGCAGGCCAGCTGGTGGAAATCTGGCAGGCAAACGCCGCCGGACGCTACATCCACAAGCGCGACCAGCACCCGGCCCCGATCGACCCGAACTTCACCGGCGTGGGACGTGCGATCACCGGCCCCAACGGCGAATACTCCTTCACCACCATCAAGCCGGCACCGTACCCGTGGAAGAACCACCACAATGCCTGGCGCCCGGCGCACATCCACTTCTCGCTCTTCGGCACCGACTTCACCCAGCGCATGATCACCCAGATGTACTTCCCGGGCGATCCGCTCTTCTCCCTTGACCCGATCTACCAGGCCATCACGGACAAGGACGCCCGCGACCGCCTGGTCGCCACCTACGACCACTCGATCACGTCCCACGAATGGGCCACCGGCTACAACTGGGACATCGTACTCACCGGCAGCAACCGGACCTGGATGGAAGACGAAGAGGGAGATCACTAACATGGCACAGGCACGCAACACCCAGGCCCCCGCGCTCAAGCTCGCCGCCACGCCGGGACAGACCATCGGCCCGTTCTACGGCTATGCCCTGCCCTTTACGAAGGACAACGAGCTGGTCAACCAGGCCCGCCCCGGAGCGGTGCGCCTGCACGGGGTTGTCACCGACGGCGCCGGCACCGTCATCCCCGACGCGCTGCTGGAAATCTGGCAGCCGGATCAGGACGGCAACGTGGTCTCCCAGGACGGCTCGCTGGTGCGCGACGGCTACACCTTCACCGGCTGGGGCCGCACCGCGGTGGACAACGTCGGGCACTACACCTTCACCACACTGAACCCCGGGGCCACCGAGGAGGGCAAGGCGCCGTTCATCATGCTCACGGTCTTCGCCCGTGGCCTGCTCAACCGCCTGTTCACCCGCATCTACCTGCCGGAGGACACCGCGGCGCTGGCCAATGATCCGCTGCTTTCCTCGCTGGACGAGGCACAGCGCAAGACGCTGATCGCCACTCGCGAGGCCGACGGCTCGCTGCGCTTCGATATTTCGCTGCAGGGCGAGGACGAAACCGTGTTCCTCTCCTACCCGCGCGAGAGCTAGCCAACGCCGCATCCCGCATGTGACCCCCGTGCGCCACGGAACTCGCCGATCCCCTCCCAAACCGGGATGATGGAAAAGGCGGGTTCCCGCGCTGCGGGGGTTTTGTGGGGTTCAAGCCCCCACCGCCAGCACCACCCCCGCAACCACAGACCCACAGGAGAAGCACCGCCCATGTACCCGGCCGATTACGGATTGTTGACCCCGGCATGGGCGGCGACGCCCGTGGCGAAGACCGCCTCGGACGCCGCCTTCGCCCAGGGGATGCTCGACGTGGAGGCAGCCTGGGTCAAGGTCCAGGCCGAGGCCGGGCTGTGCAGCTCCGCGGATGCGCAGGCCGTGGAGCGGATCGCCCAGGTCGAACTCTACGACCTGGGCGCCCTGGCCGCCGCGGGCCCGGACGGCGCCAACGCGCTCATCCCGCTGCTGGGCATGATGCGCAAGCAGCTCGCCGAATCCGGCGCCCCGGCAACCGCCGCCACCGCCCTGCACCGCGGGGCCACCAGCCAGGACATCATCGATTCCGCGCTGATGCTCATCGCCTCCCGTTCCATCGCGGCCATCCGCACGGACCTGCTCGGCGCCGCCGGCGCCCTGTCCGAGATCAGTGCCGCCCACGCCTCCACCCTGTGCGTGGCGCGCTCGCTGACCCAGCACGCGCTGCCCACAGTCTTCGGGCTGCGCGCCGCCAACTGGCTGGCATCCCTCACCGCCGCCGGGCGCCAGCTCGATGCCGTCGCCGCTTCCCTGCCGCTGCAGTGGGGCGGGGCCGTGGGCACCCTGGCCTCGCTGCACCAGCGCCTGGGTTCCGCTCTGCCCTACAAGTCCGAAAAGCGCCTGGCCGAACGCGCCCACGAGCTCACCGCGGCGCTGGCGGCCGAACTCGGCCTGGCGGCACCGATCGCCCCGTGGCACACCGTGCGCCAACCCGTGCTGGGGCTCGGCTCCGCGCTGGGCTCGGTCATCGCCGCCGCCGGCACCTTCGGCGCCGACGTGCTCACCGCGTCGCGACCGGAAATCGGCGAGCTCTCCGAACCCCGCGAGGCCGGCAAGGGCGGGTCCTCGGCCATGCCGCAAAAGCAGAACCCCGTGCACTCGGTACTGCTGCGCAATGCGGCACTCTCCGCCCCCGCCCACGTCGCCGCGCTCTACACCGCCGCCGGCACCGCCGTGGACGAACGGCCCGACGGCGGCTGGCATGCCGAATGGGCTTCGGTGCGCGAGCTGGTCCGCCTGGCCGGCGGTGCCGCACACCACGCGGCAACCCTGGCCGCGGGACTGGGCGTGCACCCCGAGGCGATGGCCCGGAACATGGCCTTGTCCGGGGAGCTTTTGGTCTCCGAACGCATTTCCACCGTGGTGGCACCCCTGGTTGCCGGCGGCAAGGCGGCTGTACAGGAGCTGGTCCTTGAATCCCTGCGCACCGGCACCCCGTTGCGCACCCTGTTGCAGGGCGCACTGCCCTCCGACATGGACAACCAGTTGTTCCTCGATGACCTGCTGGACCCGGCCGGCTACCTGGGCTCGGCCACCGACTTCATCACCCGTATCCGCGAAGACTTCACAGATTGGAAGGACTCATGAGCATCCCCACCCTGACCCCGTCCCTGCTGCATTCGGCAGCCGACCTCCCCACCCTGGTGCTGGGCCCCTCGCTGGGCACCGGCTCGCTGGCCCTGTGGGGTCCGGCCGTGCCGTTCCTCAAGGAGCACTTCCAGCTCGTGGCCTGGGACTTGCCCGGCCACGGCGAATCCGCTCCCTCCACCGAGGAATTCTCCATGGCCGAGCTGGCCGCCGGTGTCATCTCGATGGTCCAGGCGCTGGAGGCCGACAAGGTCCTCACCCCCGCCGCCCCGCTGTTCTACGCGGGCGTTTCCGTGGGCGGGGCCATCGCCCTGCAGCTGGCCAACGACTTCCCCGGCGCCTTTGCCGGACTGTCGGTCATCTGCTCCGCGGCAAAGATCGGCACCCCCGAGGGCTGGACGGAACGCGCCGAGCTCGTGGCCAAGGCCGGCACGCCGGTGGTGCTCGCCGGCTCGGCCGAGCGCTGGTTCGCCCCCGGCTTCATCGAGGCCAACCCGGTGGTGTCCACCGACCTGCTGCACAACCTGCAGGACGCCGACAGGTTCGCCTACGCCCACGTCTGTGGCGCGCTGGCCGGCTTCGACCTGCGCGAGGCGCTTCCGTCCATGACGGACCCGATCCTTGCCATCGCCGGCGCCCACGACGCCGTCTGCCCTCCCGCCGACGCGCAGTTCATCGCCGAACACGCACAGAACGCCCAGGCGGCGACGATCGACACCGTCGCACACCTGGCCCCGGCCGAGGACCCGGAGGCGACCGCCGCACTGCTGAACGAATTCTTCGCCTCGATCTCCCAGGAGAAAATTGCATGACCGCCGATTCCCGCCTGCCCGGCGACACCTACGACGCCGGACTGACGGTCCGCAAGCAGGTCCTCGGCACCGAACACGTGGAACGGGCGACCGAGAACTCCACGGACTTCACCGACGAGTTCCAGGAAATGATCACCCGCTACGCCTGGGGCACCATTTGGACCCGCGACGGACTGCCGCGCACCACCCGCAGCGCCATCACGCTGACCGCGCTGATCGCCGGCGGCTACTGGGAAGAACTGGAAATGCACGTGCATGCCGCCCTGCGCAACGGCATGACCGAAAACGAAATCAAGGAAGTCTTCCTGCAGTCGGCCATCTACTGCTCCGTGCCCGCGGCCAACACCGCGTTCAAGATCGGCAAGAAGGTGCTGGCCGAATACGCCGCACAGGACGCCAAGTAGGCATCTGGCCAAATACAAAGCGACGGGCTCCGATCGATTCAGGTGAATCGTCGGGGTCCGTCGCTTTTTGGTTCTTGTCCGGTCGTCCGCAGGCCGTCGGGGACAACTGCTAGGGGTTGGAGCTCTCGGCGCCGTGCGGGAGCACCACGTCATCCGCGGAGCGCCCCGCGGACGGAAACAGGACGAGGAGCAGGCCCAGGCCCACCGCCGCGCCAATCAGCTGCGCCACGATGAAGCCGGGGGCCGATGCGGGGGCGATGCCGGCGAACGTGTCGCTGAAGATACGTCCCACCGTCACGGCCGGGTTCGCGAACGACGTCGAGGAGGTGAACCAGTACGCCGCCCCGATGTATGCGCCAACGGCCGGCGCGGCCAGCACGCCCCTGTTGGTGGCGGCCAGGGCGAAGATCAGCAGGACGAGCCCGGCGGTGGCAACGACCTCGGCCAGCAGATGCCCCGGGGTGGCTCGGTCCTTGGTGGAAATCGAGGTGCCCACCTCGAACATGGCGTTCGCCAAGACGCTGCCGCCGATTCCGCCCACCGTCTGCGCAACCACGTAGGTTCCAAGCTCGGGCACGCCCAGTCCGGTGCCGCTGCGCCTGCCCAGGATCCAGTCGACCATGGAAACCACGGGGTTGAAGTGCGCACCGCTGACCGGTCCGAACACGAGAATCAGCACCGTCAGGCCCAGCACGGTGGCGGTGCTGTTCTGAAGCAGCTGCAGGCCGATGTCGTTCGGGGAGAGCTGCTGCGCCGCGATTCCCGACCCGACGACGATGGCCACCAGCAGGCCGGTTCCGAGCAATTCGGCGATGGCGCGGCGCCACAATGGCGGTTGGTTTGAATTCATGGACACCAGCTTGACAGAATAATTTATCTCAGTCAAAGTTGAACCAATGAATATTGAGCTAACGGATTCCCTTCGGGAGCGCGCCGCAAGGCACGCCGCCCTCGCGGATCCTGCGAGACTGCGCATCGTGGACATGCTGACCCTGGGCGACCTTTCCCCCAAGGAGCTGAGGGCCGAGCTCGGGATGCCCTCGAACCTGCTCTCCCACCACCTGCGCTCGCTGGAAGGGGCCGGCCTCATCATGCGCCAACGCTCCGAGGCCGACAAGCGCCGCAGCTATTTCCGGCTGGCAACCGGCGCACTGGATGACCTGGTGCCCGGGCGCGAGCACGCCGCCCGCCGCGTCCTGTTCGTCTGCACGAAGAACAGCGCCCGTTCACAACTTGCGACAGCGTTGTGGCGGCAAGTCAGCGAGGTTCCCGCGGCGTCGGCCGGGACGCATCCGGCGGATAGCATCGCCCCAGGCGCCACCGAGGTTGCCCTTCGCCATGGCCTGGAGCTTGCGGGCCTTGCGCCCCGAAGCCTGGAGCACGTGGCCCGCGACGGGGACTTCATCGTGACGGTGTGCGACAACGCCCACGAGGAACTGACCGAGCTGGACGGCATCCATTGGTCGGTGCCGGATCCCCTGCGTCTGGACACCGGCGCGGCCTTCGAAGACGCCTATCTCGACCTCGCCCGGCGCATCAACGACCTCGCATCCCGGTTGCACGCCGCCTAGCCCCGAATTCGCCAACCCCATCCGACTCCAACACACCCCACACAGGAGAATCCCGTGAGCACTGAATCTTCCAAGAAGCCCTCCGTCCTTTTCGTCTGCGTGCACAACGCCGGCCGCTCCCAGATGGCCGCCGCATTCCTCACCACGCTCTCCCAGGGCGCCATCGAGGTCCGCTCGGCGGGCTCGCAGCCCGCGGAGGCGGTCAATCCGGCAGCCGTCGAGGCCATGGCCGAACTTGGCATCGACATGTCCGCCGAGATCCCCAAGGTCCTCACGACCGAGGCCGTCAAGGAATCCGACGTCGTCATCACCATGGGTTGCGGAGACGAGTGCCCCTACTTCCCCGGAAAGCGCTACGAGGACTGGGTCCTCGAGGACCCCGCCGGCCAGGGCGTCGTCGCGGTCCGCCCGATCCGCGACGAAATCAAGACCCGGATCGAAGGCCTCATCGAGTCCCTCGTACCGGCCGCCAAGTAGTACGCCCTGCTGCCGGAAGCGGACGCGCGGACGCCCTGCTGATCGTCGAGGCCTAGGGCTGGATCCGGGTCCGCTCCGCCGGGTCCGCATCGCGACTGGGTGCCGCCGGCCGGAAGGAAGAGGCCCGGCGCAGGCATGAGGGAAACGTGCAGGTATCCCTCGGGGATCCCGCGGGCGGCTATCCGTTGACGATGTCCTCGGCGTGTACGCCGATCCAGTCAACCAACGGCCGGAGCAGGGCCACAAGTTCCTCGCCGCGGCCGGTGAGGCTGTAGTCGACACGCGGCGGGATCACCGGCTGCGCATCGCGATGGACCAGGCCGTCCCGCTCAAGGGTCTTCAGGGTTTGGGCAAGCATTTTTTCGCTGATGCCCTCCGCGCTGCGGCGCAGTTCGCTCCAGCGTTGCGGGCCCTGCGCCAATGCCACGAGAAGGAGCACGCCCCACTTGCTGGTCACGTGGTCGAGCACCGTCCGGCTAGGGCAACCGGATTGCAGGACCAGGGCGGCTGCTGGAACATCTGGTGACTGGAGACTGCTGGGGGCCGACATGAAAGTACCTTACCTTAAAGTGCGTACTCTCTTTTGGGAAGTATTGTTCCGGACGCGCGGTTGTGATGGGGGACAGTCAGTTCTTCCACGAAGGGAAAACCCCCATGACCATCCTCGTCACCGGCGCCACAGGCAAGCTCGGCCGCCTCGTAGTTGAAGCCCTCCTAGAGCGAAACGTTCCAGCAGAACAGATTGTGGCTGGGGGCAGGAACACGGCAAGGCTCGCCGACCTTGCGCAACTCGGGGTCCAGGTCCGCACCATGGACTACTCCGACCCGGCCTCGCTGCGCGAGGCCTTCGTCGGGATCGAGAAGGTGCTGCTGGTCTCCGGCAACGAGCCGGGCCCGCGCGTGGCCCAGCACCTCGACGTCATCGAGACCGCCAAGGATGCCGGTGTCCAGCTTCTGGCCTACACCAGCATCCCCAATGCCGACACGACCACCATGGCCCTGGCCTCCGACCACCAAGAAACCGAGCGGGCGCTGCGCAACTCCGGGATCCCGCACGTGCTGTTGCGCAACGGCTGGTACCTGGAGAACTACACCGAACAGTTGGAGGGATACCTGCAGCACGGCTCGGTCTTCGGCAGCGCCGGCGAGGGCAGGCTCAACGGCGCCACCCGGGCCGACCTGGCCCAGGCCGCCGCAGCAGTCCTCCTCGCCGAGGACCAAGCCGGCCAGGTGTACGAGCTGGGCGGCGAGGAATCCTTCACCCTGGGCGACCTGGCCCGCGAAGTCAGCGCGGCCACGGGCCAGACGGTGACCTACCAGGACCTGCCGGAGGAGGACTTCTCGCACGTGCTCGTGGGCGCCGGGGTGCCGGACTTCTTCGCGAAGATCCTGGCAGACAGCGACCGCGGCATCGCCCGGGGCGACCTGTTGGTGGAGGGCAACGCCCTGAGCACCCTGATCGGACGCCCCGCCACGACGCTGGGCGAGGCGGTTCATGCCGCCGCCGCCGAGTTGGCCACCCAACAGGCCTGATCCGGCAGGGGTGACGAGCGAATAGTCGACACGTCCGCCCGTCTCACGTACGCTCCAAATATGCCAGCCCCGTTGCCTTCCCGATGCAAACCCCGCCCACCCGGGCGGGGCAGGATCCGGGAAGGAAACAAGAATTGGCACACTCACCTCACCGCCGCAATCGGGGATGCGCCCTGTGCAAGCCGCACCAGTGGCGCGGCCAGGGCAAGGCCCGCAAATCCCCGTGGCGCGTCAATCGCGCCCTCGGGCGCAAACGTCGCTGGGATCGCCGCTTCATGGGCGACTGACACCTCTTGACCCCGGGCCAAACGGCCGGCAGGGCTTCCTCCCAGGAATGCCCCGCCGGCCGTTCATGCGCCGGTCAGTCCTCCGGGCCCTTTCGGCGGCGTGACCAAGCGGCGTCTCCGGAGTTCGCGTCGGCGCACGCCCACGCAACGGGATCGCTGCGGAGCCGCACCCCGTCGGTGAACCAATATGTCTCATCCGGGTTCCACCCGGCAACCACACTGGCACCTTCGGAATCCACCTCGATGATCTCGCCCGCCGTCGCGAGGTACGCGGCGGTTGTCAGGTGCACGGCGTCGTACTCACGGGCCACCAGCGAGAAATCCGGCATGACCCAACGCCCCGCCCTTCCGGTGGTGCGGTACCAGTCGTGGCGTTTCTGCGCGGTGACCTCCAGCGGGTAGCGGCGGCACAACCGCGCCCAGTCCGACGCGCCGGCGACTTCGAAGATGCGTGCCGATCCGGGCACCGCCACCGCCCGCGTCTCGGCCCGATCCCACCCGAAGCCGTCCTCAACGCACCACAGCCCCACCGGGGAACCGTCCCCGAACACGCCGGTGGAGTGCACCAGGCTCGCCGGCGGAATCGACCACCATTCCCCGCCCCAGGCTGCCCGCGGATCGGCCGGGCGATCGATGGCTGCGCGGCGCTCCGCGTTCCCCATCGCCTCCCGCCAGGACGCCAACACCGCGGCAGCGGGCTCGCCGCCCAGCGTCCAGAGGCCCGGGGCATCTTTCTGCTCCCACTCGACGCGCCACTGCCGGGACGGCTCGGCCGGCGACATCCAGCCCGCCGCCTGCCCGGAAGCGACGATATGGTCCGCGACCCGAACCAGGCCCGCCCGCACCGGCGCCGCGTCAGCTATCACGTCGTGGCCGTCGGGCTCCTGCCAGTATCGGGCGGTGGAAACACTCCGGACCAGTGCCTTGCGCAACCTCTCGAAGGTCACCGGCACCAGCTGGGTGGCGGCCAGCAAGTCGGCGATGTCCTCATCCGTGAGGACGTCTTTCCCGCCCTCCCCCGCACCCGCCCCGAAGAGCACCACGGCGTCCCCGCGCCCCGCTTCCACACGATAGGAGGCGTCGAAGAGTCCCCCATGCAGCGGGTGTTCGGTTTGTCCCTGCAGCAGGACCGCCTCTGATTCCAGCGCAAACTCCAGCAACGCACGCCGTCCCCGCCGGCCGCCGAGCAAGGCCTCCGCCAATTCCATGTCCGCTCCCCCGCCTGTGGTCATCCGGCCAACCGCGGCCGTGTCTCCACGGTACCCGCCCCGCGGCTCCTAGACTGGGGCCATGCGCATAGCCGTCCTCGATGACTACCAAGACCTTGCCTCTTCCCTCGCCGACTGGGATTCGCTGCCCGGCGAGGTCGTTTTTTTCACCGCATTCCTGGGGCACGACGATTCCGCGGTTGCCGCCGCGCTGCGGGACTTCGACGTCATCGTGGCCATGCGCGAACGCACCCCCTTCACCGCGGAGCGGCTGCGCCGGCTCCCCTCGTTGCGGCTCCTGGTCACCACGGGCATGCGCAATGCGTCCATCGACCTGGACGCGGCGCGCGATTTGGGCATCACGGTGTGCGGCACCGCCGGCAGCGCCGCGGCGGCGACCGAGCACACCTGGGCCCTGGTCATGGCGGCCGCCCGCCGCCTGGACGTCGAGTTGTTCTCGGCCGCACGGCCACGCGCCGCCGACCAGCCGTGGCAGCAAAGCCTGGGCACCGAGCTGTCGGGCAAGACCCTCGGGGTCTATGGCCTGGGCAAGCTGGGAAGCCAAGTCGCCCGCATCGGCCAGGCCTTCGGGATGCGGGTCATCGCCCACAGCCAGAACCTCACCGCCGAACGCGCCGCGGAGGTCGGGGTCGAGCTGGTCGGCGAGGAGGCGCTCTTTGCCCAAAGCGACGTGCTCTCCATCCACCTCAAGCTCTCCGAACGCTCGACCGGCGCGGTGGGCGCGCGACAGCTGGCGTTGATGAAGCACGGCTCGATCCTGGTCAACACCTCGCGCGGCGCGATTCTCGACGAGGACGCCCTGGTGGCGGCGCTGGACTCCGGCGCCCCGGGGCTGGCCGCCGTCGACGTGTTCGACATCGAGCCGCTGCCCGCCAACCACCGCCTGGCCCACACCCCCGGGGTGATCGCCACCCCGCACCTGGGCTACGTGACCGAGGACCAGTTCCGGATTTTCTACGCGGGGGCGGTCGAAGACATCGCCGCCTGGGCGGCGGGGACTCCGGTCAACCTGCTGGCCTGACCCGCCGGCGGGGCCCGCACGGGCCTCAGTAGTCCAGCATCTCCCTGCCCAACAGCGCCTCCTGGACGGCTGCCGTGCGGTTCCGCAGCGCTTGGGCCACCGCGGCGACGGCGGGCTGGCGCAGCGAGTCGGGGCGCAGCACCATCCAGTACGGAAGCCGTTCGGCAAAGTCCCCGGGCAGCAGCCGCACCAGATCCGGGTGCCGGTCGGCCATGTAGCAGGGCAGGAAGCCGATCCCGGCCCCGGCACGCGTGGCCTCGACGTGGACGAAAACGTTGGTGGAGCTGAGCGCATCCGACATCCCGGGAACCAGCCGGCGCGGGGCATCCAGGTCATCGACCTGCAGCATCGAGTCGACGAAGTACACCAGCCCGTGCGCGCCCAGTTCGGCGACGCCCGCGGGCGTGCCGAAGTCCTCCAGATAGCGGCGCGAGGCGTACATCCCCAGCGTGTAGTCGCCGAGCCGGATCGCCTCCGCCCGATGCACCTGGGGCTCGCCGACCACCACCTCAAGGTCCAGTCCGGAGCGGTGCTGCAGCGCCCGGCGGGTGACATTGACAATTTCCACGCTGAGGTTCGGGTGTTTGAGGCGCAGCTGGGCCACGGCGGGGGCGATGATGAACGCGCTGAAGCCGTCGGTGGCGGAAATGCGCACGACGCCGGCGATCTTGTCCGCGTCCTGCTCGCCCTCGACGATGGTGGCGACCGCGGTTTCCACGTCCTCCGCCGCGCGCACTGCCCTTCGGCCCAGGTCCGTCAGCTCCCACCCGCCCACGGTGCGGGCAAGCGTCCGGCCGCCGAGGGCCTTTTCCAGGGCGGCGATCCGGCGCGAGACGGTGGTGTGGTTCAGGCCCAGGCTTTCGGCCGCGGTCGTGAAGCGCCCGGTACGCGCTACGGCGAGCAGGATCAGCAGGTCATCGGGGTTTGCGGCGGTGCCGCCGGGTGACGGGGATTTCATATCTGCAATTCTGCACCCGATCTCTGCCTAAGTGGTCATTGATGCACACGTGGGTCCGTGTCCATACTGGGTGGAGTCTTCCTGTGCGATGGGTCACAGGACCACCCGCAACGCCGAGGTCGACGCCGACACCGGCAGAACAAAGGAGAGCGCCGATGAGCGTCAACCAGCCGACGGATGTAGGCACAAAAGAGGACTCGGGGCTAAAAAAGATCGTCGCCGCCTCGATGGTGGGCACGGTGGTGGAGTGGTACGAGTTCTTCCTCTACGCCACCGCCGCCTCCCTGGTCTTCGGCAAGTTCTTCTTCCCCAACGCCGACAGCGAGCTGGACGGCATCATCGCCGCCTTCCTGACCTACGCGGTGGGCTTCATCGCCCGGCCGCTGGGCGGCATCGTGTTCGGGCAGATCGGCGACAAGCTCGGGCGCAAGCACACGCTGCAGGTCACCATCATCATGGTCGGCGTGGCAACGTTCCTGATGGGCTGCCTGCCCGGCTTCAACTCCATCGGCTACTGGGCACCGGCACTGCTGGTGATCCTGCGTTTCGTCCAGGGCTTCGCCGTGGGCGGCGAGTGGGGCGGTGCCGTGCTGCTGGTGGCCGAGCACAGCCCCGACAAGTCGCGCGGCTTCTGGTCCAGCTGGCCGCAGGCCGCGGTTCCGGTGGGCAACCTGCTGGCCACGCTGGTGCTGCTGGGCATGAGCTGGATCCTGCCGGCGGACCAATTCCTGTCCTGGGGCTGGCGCGTGGCCTTCTGGGTCTCGGCCTTCATCGTCATCATCGGCTACTACATCCGCACCCACGTCTCCGAGGCGCCGATCTTCCTGGAGGCCCGCGCCCAGGTGGAGGCCGACAAGGCCGTGAGCTACGGCGTGCTGGAGGTCGTGCGCAAGTACCCCAAGGGCATCTTCGGCGCCATGGGCCTGCGCTTTGCCGAGAACATCCTCTACTACATCATCGTCTCCTTCACCATCGTCTACCTCAAGACCGTCCACGCCTACGACACGAGCCAGCTGCTGCTGGCCCTGCTGGTCGCCCACGTCATCCACTTCCTGGTGATCCCGCAGGTCGGACGGCTCTCCGACGCCTTCGGGCGCAAGCCGGTCTACCTGGCCGGAGCGGTGCTCGGGGCAAGCTGGGCGTTCTTCGCCTTCCCGATGTTCGACACCCGCAACCCGGTCGTCATCATCCTGGCCGTCACCATCGGCCTGTGCTTCCACGCGCTGATGTACGCCGGGCAGCCCGCCATCATGGCCGAGATGTTCCCGACCCGCATGCGCTACTCCGGGGTCTCCCTGGGCTACCAGGTCACCTCGATCGTGGCGGGCTCGATGGCGCCGATCATCGCGACGGCACTGCTCAAGGACTTCGGCTCCTGGCTGCCGGTGGCCATCTACGTCGCCGCGGCCTGCGCCGTCACCGCCGTCGCGGTGGTTACGCTGAAGGAAACCCGGGGCGCCTCGCTCCACGACATCGACGACGCCGATGCCCGCAAGCACGGGCTGAACACCGCCCGGGTCAACGGCTGAGCGTCCCCGCGCCCCGCATCCGACACGTTCTACCCAAGGGAAAACACATGACGAACCAGGAAACCGAACGGGCGGCCAAGTCCGCACTGCAGCCGCTCTCGGGAAGGCGGGCACTGGTCACCGGCGGCGCCAGCGGGATCGGCTTGGCCGCGGTGCGCGCGCTGGCCGCCCGCGGCGCCCACGTCGTCGTCGCCGACAGGGACGCGGAGGGAGCCGGGGCGGTGGCCGCGGAAGTCGGCGGCACCGCCTGGGCGGTGGACCTGCTCGACCCGGCCTCCGTCGCCGACGACACGCTGGATGCAGCGCTCGACGGGGTGGACATCCTGGTCAACAACGCCGGGATCCAGCACGTCAGCCCGATCCAGGACTTCGACCCGGCTGACTTCCGCCGGATCATGACCCTCATGGTGGAGGTCCCGTTCCTGCTGATCCGCGCGGCACTGCCCAAGATGTACGCGCAGGGATTCGGGCGGATCATCAACGTCTCCTCCGTGCACGGGTTGCGCGCCTCCCCGTTCAAGTCCGCCTACGTGACGGCCAAGCACGGGCTCGAGGGGCTGTCCAAGGTCACCGCGCTGGAGGGCGGGGAGTTCGGGGTGACCAGCAATTGCGTCAACCCCGGCTACGTGCGGACCCCGCTGGTGGAAAAGCAGCTGGCGGACCAGGCCCGGGTCCATTCCATCCCCGAGGCCGAGGTCCTGGCCAAGATCATGCTGACCGAGAGCGCCATCAAGCGCCTGGTCGAGCCGGAGGAAGTAGCCTCGCTGGTGGCCTGGTTGGCCGGCGACGAGGCCTCGATGGTGACTGGTGCCAGCTACACCATGGACGGCGGCTGGTCGGCCCGCTAGTTCCAGCCTTCCGTTCCAGCAACAAAACCGTCCCCGGGCGGGCGCATCAAGCGCCCGCCCGGGGACGGTTTTGCGTTCGGCTTTCCCGGCGGGCTCAGCCTTGGGGCAGACCTATCTGCCCAAAGAGCGAGAGCCGGATCCTGCGCGCCTCGCCCATGTGCCGGCGCATGGCCTCCTGCGCCGCAGCGCCATCGCGGTTCCGGATGAGCCGCACCATTTCGGCATGCTCGTCCAGGGAATCCGCCCACCTGGCGCCGACCGACAGCGTCGAGGAGGGCGCATGGATCTGGTGGGTCGACAGGCGGTCCAGCAGGTCCTTCAGGATCGGGTTGTGCGCCGCCGTCCAGAGTGCGGAGTGGAACTCGATGTTGGTCCGCAGGCGCGTTTGGTCATCCGGATCCGGCAATGCCCTGTCCCGTTCAACCAGGCCCTCGAGGCGGATCAGGTCCATCTCGGTCCGCGTGGCAGCCGCTTCCAGGGCGGCCTGCCCCTCCAGCAAAATCCTCAGGTCGTAGACCTGCATGAGCTGTTCGGGGTCGATGTTGCGCACCTGGAGCCCGCGGACCCCGCGCTCGAGCAACCCCTCCTGCTGCAGCCGGCCCAGCGCCTCGCGCACCGGGGTGCGCGAGACGCCGAAGCGCTCGGCCAGGGCCACTTCCTTGAACGCGGTGCCCGGGGCGTGGGAGCCGTGCAGTATTTCGGCACGCAGTTCGGCATGGATCGTCTCCGAGTCCACCTTTGCCGCCATCTCAACCCATCTCCGCCCCACGTCAAGGGGGCTCCGTCGTAATTTCTTGCCTAGGCCAGCGTACCGGCACGGCGCCCGAACACGACGCCGGCTGCAAGCCCGGAACCACCGGGGTAGTTCGCGGAGAAGAGGCCACCGAGCATTTCGCCGCAGACATAGAGCCCGGGCAGGTGCTCGCCCGCCTCGTCCAGCACGCGGCCGTGGGTATCGGACTTCAGGCCGCCGAAGGTGAAGGTGATGCCGCAAGTGACCCCGTAGGCGTAGTACGGACCGGTGACCAGCGGGTGGCCCCAGTTCGACTTCCGCGGCACGGTGTTTGCCGCGCGGCCATCCTTGACGTTCGGATCGAACGGCTTGGAGGTATCGATCGATTCGTTGTAGTCGGTGATGGTCTTGGCCAGGGCCGCGGGATCCACGCCGATCTTCGCCGCCAGTTCCTCTACGGTGTCGGCGGATTCCACCGAGATGCCGGGCATGTCATATTCCTCGGTGCGCAGCATCGGGCGCAGCGTGGCGTCGAAGATCTGGTAGGCGATCGAGTCGGGCTGCTGCAGGATGACCTTGCCGTACTTGGCATAGGTGTAGTTGCGGAAGTCCTCGCCCTCGTCCAGGAAGCGCTCGCCGCGGTTGTTCACGATGATGCCCAGCGGGTAGCTCTGGCGGGTCAAGCGGTTGGTCAGCTCGCGGTTTGACTCGTTCTTGGCGGTGAACGCATCCCACTGCACCGAGTGGCAGGTTCCCCAGTCCCCGCCCTTGGCCGCTCCTGCGGCCAGGCCGGCGGTGATCATGTCGCCGTTGTTGAAGGCGGTGCCGCGAATCTTGGCGTTCTCCCAGCCCTCTCCGAGGTGCTTGCGGCGCATTTCCGGGTTGGATTCGAAGCCTCCGGCCCCCAGGACCACGGATTCGGCGCGCAGTTCCTGCACGCTTCCGTCCTCGGCGCGGACCTTCACGCCCTTGACGGCGCCGCCCTCGAGGATCAGGTCAAAGACGTCCTGTCCGTAGCGGACTTCGGTGCCGAGCTTCTCGGCCACGGCAACGTGGTCGGCCATCAGGCCCTCGCCGCCGCCAACGTTTCCGACATGCAGGCCGCCCCAGAAGAGGTAGCTGCCGTCCTCGCGTTCGTAGGCCTGGCGCTCGTACATCAGGCGGTACTTCAGGCCCAGACCCTGGAGCCAGCGCAGGCCCGGTGCTGCCTCATTGACCAGGACCTCGGTCAGTTCCGGGTCGTTGCGCCCCTCGGTGACCTTCACGAGGTCGGCGGCGTACTCGGCGGCCGAGTACGGCGGGACCTCGCTGACGGCGTGGCGGTCGTCGTATTCGATGAAGTCGCGCAGGTCATCGATGCCGTTGTGGGCGATGCGGGTCGCGCCCGCCGTGTAGTAGCTGTTTCCGCCGAAGAGCTCCTGCGGCGCCTTCTCGAGCAGAAGCACCTTGCGTCCGCGCACCGCCGCGGCGTGTGCCGCGGTGAAGGCGGCGTTGCCGCCGCCCACGACGATGACATCTGCCACGTGTTCGTTGCCTGCTTCGTTTACCGTGCTGCTCATCGCGAGCCTCCCTGTCTTCGACCCCGTCCGGAGCCTTCTGGATACGAGTGTATACACAAATATACAGAGTGCGCCAGAGGGTCGACATCCTCCAGGTGCTCGTCCGGTTCAGCCCGGCTATTCCCCGATCCAGCGGTAGCGGTGTTCCGGGCGGCCCGGCGCGCCGTACTTGGGCCGCAACTCCGCGAGCCCGCGGCCAGTCATCATCTCCAGGTACCGCCGCGCACTCACCCGCGAGATTCCGCAGCCCTCGGAGACCTCGGCTGCGGACATGTCGCCGGCCCCGCCCCTGCCTGCCGCCTCGCGCAGCGCCTGGCCCACCAACTGGACCGTTGGCTGGGAAAATCCCTTGGGAAGCGGCGCGCCGGAGTCGACCGGGGCCGCCGCGCCGCGGCTCGCGGCCCGGCCTTCCGGCTCGCCCGCTCGTAGCATGAAATCGATATCCCCCTGGTCCAGAATGGGTCCGACTTCGGGGGCGGCCTCGGATCGGGCGACCCGGAATGCCTCGAGCCGACGGTTGAAGTCGGTCACGGTGAAGGGCTTGACCAGGTAGTCGTCGATTCCACGACCCACGGCGAACCGCACGGTGTCGCGTTCGCTGGCGGCGGTGATCATGATGACTCCCGTCTCGTGCCCGCTGCCGCGCAGGTCCTCCAGCACCTGCAGGCCATCCATGTCGGGGAGGTTCACGTCGAGAAGCACCAAGTCAACGGGCTGCTCCTCGAGGAACGCCAGGACCGGCCCGCCGCGCTCGAGCACGCCCGCCACCTCGAAACCGTCCAGCGCGTCAACGTAGCGGGCGTGCAGGCGTGCGATATCCGGATCGTCGTCGACAATCAGCGTCCTGATCATGCAATTTCCCCCACTTCGCTTCCCGGCAGCACCGTTGCTGCCAGCCAGTTCCATTCGACGGTGATCATGGCCCCGCCCAGGTCGCCCGAGGACACTTCAACCGAGCCGGCACGGCGCCTGATGACCCGGTCGACCAGCGCCAGCCCGATACCGTGTTGCACTCCGGCCCCCGGCTTGCTGCTCACCCCGCGCCTAAAGACCTCCTCGACCGCGCTCGGGGCGATGCCCGGGCCGCTGTCTTCCACACAGATCCGCAGTCCCTTCGCCCCGGCATTCAGCAACAGCCGCACCTGCCCCCCGTCGCCGGCGGCCTCGATCGCGTTGCTCAGCAGGTTGCCCACCACCGTCAGGGCGTCCTCATCGGCGCGCCAATCCGGCTCGGTGCCGGACTCCGGATCGACCACCAATCGCACCCCGGCTTCCCGCGCGTTGGCCGCGTTGGCGCCAACGAGTCCCGAGAGGGCCGGGTCCCCAAGGCTACCGGCCTCGGCGCCGAGGGTCGCGCCGCTGATTCTTTGCAGGTATTCCGCCGCCTCCCCCGGTTCGCCAAAGGACAGGTAGCCGGACAGCACGTGCAATCGGTTGGAAAATTCGTGGGCCTGCGACGCCAAGGCATCGGCCAGGCTTCGCTGGCCCTTCAGCTCGCGCAAGGTGGCTTCCATTTCGGTCCGATCCACCAGGGTCAAGGTCCGGCCCAGCGATTTGCCGTTGGCCAACGCCTCTCGGCGGGTTGCCACCAGGATGCGTTCCCCCGAGAGGACGAATTGCGTTTCCTCTGCTTCCGGGGCCTCGCTGCTGAGCTGGGCGTGGACGGTCGGGTCGAGCACGTCGGCGGCCTTTGCACCCACAACCTCGCCCTCCAGCCCCAGCAACCGCCGCGCTTCGTCGTTCACCAGGGTCAATCTTCCCTCAGTGTCAACACCCACGACGCCGTCATGCACGCTGAAAAGCAGCGCCTGCTGGGACTGCAGCAAGCCCGCGACGGCCTCCGGCTCCACTCCGTAGATCCGTCGGCGTACCACTCTCGCGGTCAACGCCGAGGCAATTGTTCCCAGCGCCGCGGCCCCAAGGATCCAAGGTGCAACCGTTCCCACGACGTCGAGCAGCTCACCGCGGATATCGCTCTGCAGGATCCCCACGGACACGGTACCGACCACTTCACCGTCGAACCACACAGGCTCCTTGGCCCGCAAAGTAACGCCCTGCGGGCCGTCCTCCGTTCCCCGGAAGGACTCGCCGGCGCGCACCGGGTCATGGTCCGACGACACGGGCTCCCCGATGCGGTCCGGATCCGGGTGTGCCACCCGAATTCCTGCCAGATCCGCCACCGTCACATACCGGACGCCCGAGACCGCCGTCGCCAGATTCGCGATGGGTGCTATCACCTCCGTGGCCCGGGGCTTCCCCAGATGCTCCTGGACAGTCTCCTGGGCTGCCATTTGCACGGCCACGGTGTGGACACGGTCGAAGGCCACCTCTTGTGTTCGGTGGTCCTCGAAAGCCAGGACCACAATCGAGACCGCGCCCATCAGCCCCAGCACGATCCCCAACTGCAACGCCAGCAGCTGCGCACGGCGGCGGTTTTTCGATAGGGAATGCACGTCGATCCAGGCCTCTTCCAGGTCTCGTTGACTTTGTTTTCTTTACTGTTCTTATGAACTAAAGCACATTTTCGCTGTGCCTCAGATCACTTCTCTGGCACCTTTGTGGTCGAGGGACCCGCCAATGACACCCGGTCCACCACCCATGAGATTACGGATGAAAATGAGCAAGAGCATAATCAAGAAGACGCTATACGGCACCGTCGTCGCTGTCGTGGCGGGTCTGGCACTGGTCAATGCGGCCGCAAGCGGAGGCGAGGCGACCGCGCGTTCGAAACTCGTCCTCATGGCCCCGGCGGCACCCGGCGGCGGCTGGGACGGGTTCGCCCGCGAGTCGCAGCAGGCCCTGAAGTCCGGTGGCGTGGTGAACAACGCGCAGGTCGTCAATGTGCCGGGTGCCGGAGGAACCATCGGCTTGAGCCAGTTCGTCCAGATGCACGGTCGCCACGACATGTTGATGGTCACCGGCGGCGTCATGGTCGGCGCCATCGAACTCGCCGACTCCGAGTCCACCTTCGACGACATCGTTCCCATCGCCCGGCTTGCAGATGACTACGCCGTGTTGGTGGTACCGGCCAAATCGGAGTTCCAGACGCTGGATGACTTCATCAAGCGCTGGAAGGAAGATCCGGGCGGAACATCGATTTCCGGCGGTTCGCTGGGGTCCATCGACCACCTGCTGACGGGTCTGGTCGCGCAGAAGGTCGGCATTGATCCGCTCAAGACCAACTACATCGCCTACTCCGGCGGCGGCGAGGCGCTGACCTCCATGCTTTCCGGGACCACCGTCGGCGGCATCTCCGGCTACAACGAGGTTGCCGACCAGATCGAAGCCGGAACCCTGCGCGCGTTGGCGATTTCCTCGGAGGAACGCCTCCCCGGGGTCGACGTTCCCACGTTCAAGGAACAGGGCGTCGACGCCTCGATGGCCAACTGGCGCGGCGTTGCCGCTGCCCCGGGCATCACGGAGGAGCAAAAGCAGGAATTCGTGGACATCGTCTCCGAGTATCGCCAGACGGAGCACTGGCAGGGAGCGCTTGAACGCAATAGCTGGACGGACAGCTTCATGACCGGCGACGAATTCGAGGAGTTCATCGACTCCGAGGTCGCCATCACCAAGGACATCGTGGAAGGGCTGGGACTGTGAAGACGATAGAAGATTCCCCCGCTACCGGGCGGAAGACAGAGGACTACCCGGTGCGAATCACCGGCTTCTGGTCGGGTCGCAGCGAACTGATCGTCCCGGCACTGGTCTTCACCCTTGCCGGTTTCCTCAGCTACGGAACCGCCACCATGGAGGTGATGGGCACCAGCGTTCCGGGGCCGCAGTTCTTCCCCACCATCGTTTGCGTGTTGCTCTTCCTCATGGCGGCCATCCACACGATCCAGATCCTGCGCACCAGGCGTTTCCCGCACGCCGACAGCGAGGGGCACAACCCCGATTTCTCCAGCGACATGCTCGGAGACCTGGGCGACACCGAGGGCAAGTCGATCTATCGCCCCACCGCACCGCCCTCCGCCACCGGCAAGCGAAAAGCCTATTCGGACTGGAAGACGTTGGGCACGGTCATCGGCGGCGTGGCCGCATTCATTGTGGCGCTGCCCGTCCTGGGCTGGATTCTCAGCGCCGCCGGCCTCTTCTGGGTCGTCTGCCGTGCACTGGGCAGCAAGCGCCCGCTCTTCGACATCAGCATCTCGATCCTGTTTTCCGCGGTCATCCAGCTGGCCTTCAACGCCGGCCTCGGCCTCAACCTGCCCTCCGGCTTCTTGGAAGGACTGATCTGACATGGAATCCATAACCATGCTCATGGAGGGGTTCGCCTCGGCCCTGACACCCATGAATCTCCTGTGGGTGCTGATCGGTGCGGTCCTCGGCACCGCGGTGGGCGTATTGCCAGGTCTCGGCTCGGCCATGGCCGTTGCCCTCCTGCTGCCCATCACGTTTTCACTGGATCCAACCGCGGCATTCATCATGTTCGCCGGCGTCTATTACGGCGGGCTCTTCGGGGATTCAACCTCCGGCATCCTGCTGAACACGCCCGGCAACTCATCGGCCATCGCCTCCACCTTCGAAGGCCACCGCATGGCCCTCGACGGCAGGGCTGCCAAGGCATTGGCCACCGCCGCCATGGGTGCCTTCATCGGCGGACTCATCGCCACGACGGTCGTGGTCTTCTTCGCCCCGGTGCTCGTCAAGATGGCAACGGCGTTCGGCCCCGCCGAATACTTCGCCCTGGCAGTCTTCGCGTTCCTCGCGATTTCCTCCGTGGTTTCCGACTCGGTGGTCAAGGGCCTGCTGTCCCTGGGACTGGGTCTGGTCCTCGCACTGGTCGGCGTTGACGGACCGTCGGGAACGGCGCGCTTTACGCTGGGCCTGCCGCAGCTCTTCGACGGCATGTCAATCGTGGTAATCACCGTCGGGCTGCTGGCGCTCGGCGAAGTCCTTCACATTGCCTCGCGCATCCACCGCGACGATGCGGCCACGCGGGTCGAGTCCAAGGGCAAGCCCCGCCTGGACCTGCGGGACATCCGGCGGGCGCTTCCGGCCTGGCTGCGTGGCACGGCATTCGGTGTACCGTTCGGCGTCATCCCCGCCGGCGGTTCCGAGGTCCCCACCTTCCTGGCCTATGGCACCGAAAAGAAGCTCGCTGCCCGCAACGGCGACACCGACTTCGGCACCAGCGGGTCCATCCGGGGCGTTGCCGCCCCGGAAGCGGCGGCAAACGCGACCGCCGGCACCGCCATGGGCGCACTTCTCGCACTGGGCCTTCCCACCTCGGCGACGGCGGCCATCATGCTGGCGGCCTTCCAGCAGTACGGAATGCAGCCAGGTCCCCTGCTGTTCGAACGCAGTGGCCCGATGGTCTGGACGCTGCTCGCGTCGCTGTTCATCGGCTTGGTCATCCTGCTGATCCTGAACATGCAGTTCGCCGTGCTCTGGGCCAAGCTCCTGCTCATTCCCCGGCACTACCTCTACGCCGGCATCACCGTGCTCTCGGTACTTGGCGTCTACGCGATCAGTTCATCGATCGTTGACCTGTGGATCCTGCTGGCCATCGGGCTGCTGGGCTTCCTGATGCGCCGCTACAAGTTCCCGCTCGCGCCCGTGCTGATCGCGGTGATCCTCGGCCCCCTGGCCGAAACGGAACTGCGCCGCGCGCTGACCGTCTCGGAAGGCGACCTGTCGATCCTGGTCGGCAGCCCCGTCACCCTGGTGCTCTACGGACTATTGGTGATCGCCCTGCTGATCACCGGTATCCAGCACCTGCGCCACAGCAAGGCGGCAAGGAGCCAGGCACCGAAATTCGACTCCGACAGAATCGGCGTCTAGGCACTCAGATCCCGAACTAGAAACATCCTGAAATGGGAGGTCGTCACGGTCCAACTGTGACGACCTCCCATTTCTTAACAGACAAGGCCACCGTTATACAACCAAGCGTTGGGCCGAACTAGATGACCCGCGGCGCCTTGGCCAGGTTGGCCGTCAGTTCTTCCGCGTTTTGCCGCACAACGTAGGACGGGCGGTCGCGCTCCACCCGCCAGCTCTCGGCCAGCGGGCCGATGTTGACGGTGTCGAAGCCGAATTCGTCGTACAGTCGGGTGACGAGCGCCGCCGCGTCCTCGTGGTCACTCGCGGTGGCTAAGGCACGGCGATTTTCGATGCCGGTCGGTGCACCGGTGGTCGTGATTTCCGCGGCGAGGATGTGGTTAAAGCCCTTGGCCACCCGGGATTCCTTCAGATGTTCCTGGACCAAGCCGGAAGTCGTGGCTTCACCGTCATCCAGCGCCGGTATTCGGCCATCGCGCTCCCAGTAGTAGTTGATCGTGTCGATCACGATCTTTCCTGCCAGCGCTTCGACGGGAAGGTCCGTGTAGTTCCCCAGCGGAATGGTGGCCACCGCGAAGTCGCCCGCCTCCGCGGCCTCGGTCGCAGTGGCGGCACGGGCCCGCGGTCCCAGTTCGGCCACCAGGTCCATGAGGGTTTGTGGCCCACGCGAATTGCCGATGACCACGTCATATCCCAGTTGCACGGCCTTGCGCGCGACCTGGGATCCAATGTGTCCTGCTCCGATGATTCCGATGACAGTCATGTGGGTTCCAACGATGCCCTCTGGGCGTCACATTCCCGTGCGTCTCCAGGTTACGCGGTGGACTCTACTTGGCGGGTCGCGAAGTAAAACGACAGAATGGTCCCATGGCCGAGACCACAACGAGTCCGCGGTGGGAAACCCATCCTGTCACGCCGGAGAACTTCGAGGATTTCGCCGACGTCATCAATCCGACCCGGCGGGACACCCATTGCTGGTGCCTCTCGCACCGCCTGGGCGTCAAGGACATCAACGAGCTCGGCGGCGGCAGTCGCGAAAACGCCATGCGCAGGCTCTGCGAGCGGGAGCACCCGCCCGGGGTCATCACCTATCGCGACGGCGAACCCGTCGGATGGTGCAGCATCGGGCCGCGGGCCGAGATCCCCCCGCCTGGCCGCCTCGAAGTTGATCCGTCCCGTGGACGAGGTCCCGGTGTGGAGCATCATCTGCGTCGTGGTGCGCAGCGGTCACCGGCGGCAGGGAGTGACGGCCCACCTGCTGGAGGGGGCCGTGGAGTACGCGGCTTCCCGCGGTGCACCGGCCATCGAGGCGCACCCCGTGGATCCGGACGGGCGCATGGACACCACCATGGCGTTCGTCGGAACCCGGGCGATGTTCGAACAGGCAGGGTTCCGCGTCATCGGCACCACCGACGCGGTGGCCAGCAGGATGACGCGGCTCATCATGCGCCGCGACCTCTGACGGTGAACCGGGCCCTGCAGCCCGTCTTTAGGTGAGCGACCAGGAGCGCTTGGACAGCCCGAACCAGAAACCGTCAATGGCGGTCTTGGCCTCGATGCCACCGGAGGCATAGGCGGCGCCGAGGGCGACATAGAGCGGCGCCCAGTGCTCGGAGCGCGGGTGAGCCTCGCGGGCGGCCGGGGCCTTGTGCAGGAAGTCCAGGATGGAATCCACGTCCCCGCGCGCCATGGCCTCTTCGGCCCAGTGGTCGAATTCGCTCGAGGCGGCCGGTGGCGTCGTGTCGGGTCCCCCGGCCGGGTTGAACCAGCGCAGGTTGTGGGTGGTGAAGCCGGAGCCGATGATCATGGTGCCGCGATCGCGCAGCGGTGCCAGGGACTGGCCGAGCTCGAACAATCCCTGCGGGTCCAGCGTCGGCATCGACATCTGCACGACCGGGACGTCCGCGTCGGGGAACATCTCCTTGAGCGGGACGTAGGCGCCGTGGTCAAGGCCGCGGGTCTCGTCGCGCTCCACGTGGTGGCCGTGATTGCCGGTCAGCCGGGCGACCTCGTCGGCCAGCTCCGGTGCCATGGGCGCGTCGTAGCGCACGTCGTAGTAGTGCTGCGGGAAACCCCAGAAGTCGTAGACCAGCTCCTGCTTTTGGTGGGTGGCGCTCAGGGAAACGGGCGCGTTCTCCCAGTGCGCGGAAATCATCAGGATGTCCTTGGGCTTTTCCATGGTCGCCGACCAGCCGGCCAGCTGGGAGGTCCATGTGGCGTCGTCAGCGAGTGGCGGGGCGCCGTGGGAGAGGAAGAGTACCGGTGGGCGTTCGGCTGCAGTGGTCATGCGACTAGCATACACCAAATTTAGTTGATGCTTCAAGCAATGTTGGGGTGGGCATTACTTGCCGCGAGAAGATCCGGTCAGAACGGGTAGTCGGCAATCTCCGGTCGCATGGTCAGCCACTGCGTCTCGGTGAACGCCTCGATGTTCGCCGCGGCCCCGCCAAAACGCGACCCGGTGCCCGAGGCGCCCACGCCGCCGAACGGGGCATTGGCCTCGTCCGAGACGGTCTGCTCGTTGATGTGGATCTTGCCGGAGTGCACCCGGTCGGCGATCCGCATGGCCATCCCGACCTCGCCCAGGATGCCGACCGAGAGGCCGTACTCGTTGGCGTTGACCTTCTCGATGAGCTCGTCGATATCGGCGAATGCCGCGACCGGCGCGACGGGGCCGAAGATCTCCTCCTTGAAGGCGGGATTGTCCAGCGCCAGGTCCGCCAGCACCGTCGGGGCGTAGAAGAGCCCGTCGAAGGTGCCGCCGGCGGCAAGCCGGCCGCCGGCCATCACCGAGGCATGGACGATGTGGTCGATGTTTCCCAGCTGGTGCTCGTCGATGACCGGACCCAGCGCCACCTGCCCGGTATTCGGGTCCCCCACCGGGATGTTCCGCGCCTTCCCGGAAAGCGCGTCAACGTAGGCATCGTGGAGCGACTCGTGGACGAAGTGGCGCCCGGTGCTCATGCAGATCTGTCCCTGGTGCATGAAGGAACCGAAGGCACCGGCGGAGGCGGCCTTGGCCAGGTCGGCACCGGGAAGCACGATCAACGCGCTGTTGCCTCCCAGCTCCAGGTGGGCGCGCTTCAGGTGCCGGGCCGCGGCCTCGCCGACCTTGCGCCCCGCCGCGGTGGAGCCGGTGAAGGACACCACCCGGACCTCGGGTGCCTCGACCACCGCGGCCCCGACGTCGGCGCCGCCGGGCAGCAGCGAGAGGACGCCGGCGGGAAGGCCCGCTTCCTCAAAGATCCGCATCAAGGCCACGCCACCGCAGACGGCCGTGCGGGGGTCGGGCTTGAGCAGCACCGCGTTGCCCAGGGCCAGCGCCGGCGCCACCGAGCGGATGGAGAGGATCAGCGGGAAGTTGAAGGGTGCGATCACGGAGACGACGCCGGCGGGGCGGCGCCGGGCGAAGGACCAGCGGTCCTCGTTGGAGGTGAGCACCTCGCCGTGGGGGTGGGAGGGAAGCGCGGCGGCCTCCCAGCATTCCTGGGCCGCGGTATGCGTTTCCAGTCCCGCCTTGGCCGGGATGCTTCCGGCCTCGCGGATGAGCCAGGACTGGATCTCCTGGGTGTGCTCCTCCCAAAGATCCCCCGCCCGGCGCAGTACCGCGGCCCGCTCCTCGGGCTTTTTGGCCGCCCACGCCACCTGCGCCCGGGCGGCCGCGGTTGCCGCACGCAACACGTCCTGGACCGAGGCGACGCCCAGGCTGCCCAGGACGTTTCCCGTGGCCGGCTCCATGACATCGCGGGTTCCGGCCGTCCCCTGCACCCAGCCGTTGATGTTGATCTTTGAGCTCCACAGTGATTCCTCGAGCAATGACACGGTGACTCCTTTTCGGGTCGGTGGCTGTCCGGCAAGGCCGTGCGGGATTCAGGGCCAGGGCTTTCAGTCTTCGCCGGCGGCCCTGGCCTTGTTCCGTGCCCTGCCCTTTCCACGCTATGCCAGGGCGTGGTGCCAGTCCATCGAATGCGCAGACGAAAGTCCCTGGGGACTGCCGGCAGGTCCGCCCACCTCGCTTCCCCGGCCGCGGGGACTGGATCTCCAGACCGCCGAACGATGCCTCCCGCCGGCATCCGAGCCGTCCCTTCCAGGTCAATGGGGAACTCGGGCGGACACGGCCTGCGTGGCGTCCGGAGGTTGGCCGTCACCTTCGGCGGCCCGCCTCATTGAGGCGAGCCGCCAAGTTGCAGGTGCATGCACCGGGTGACCCCGGTTCGGTCTACTCGGCCCAGGCTGATCCCTGGATGACCTCCACGAAGTCGCCTCGCTTGAATCCCGGGACGAAGTGGGCCAGCACGTCGGCCTTGACGTTGCCGAAGGTCGTGTCGGGACGATCCTTGAGTCCGTTGGCAAACGCGGCCAGGATCTGGTTCTTGAAATCCGGGCGCGGGTGCGCCGCCACGACGGCCTTGCGCTGCTCGTCGGTGATCGCGTCGTAGCCGATGCCCAGCACGTCGAGCTCGACGCCGCGGGTGACCAGTGCGATCTCCGGCGCCATGTGCAGCGGGATTTCCGGGGTGGTGTGCAGCGCGATGCCCGACCACACCTTGTCCGCCGCCTCGCCGGTGATGCCGTAGTCCCCCAGGAAGCGGCGCGCCTCATCGGCGGCGTCGATCTCGAAGCGCTGGTCGGTGCGGCGGTACTTGTCCGTGAGGCCCAGGTCGTGGAACATCGCCCCGATGTACAGCAGCTCGGGGTCGTAGTCGAGCCCCTGCTCCGCGCCGCGCAGTGATCCGAAGACAAACACACGCCGGGAGTGGTTGTACACGAGCTCGGTGGCCACCTCGCGCAAGAGCTCGGTGGCGTCGCGGGCCATCTTGCTGTCGGGAATCCGGATACCTGCAATGGTCTCGGTCATGGGTGCTTTCCGCCTTCTGGAACTCGTATTGCCAATGATGTCCCCTCCATCCTGGCCGAGCGGGCTATGCTGGCGACATGTCTTTATTGCCTACTTGCCCTCGATTTCGGACATGAGCCTCCGAATCGGCCTGATGGTCTTCGACGGCATGACCATGCTTGATGCCAGCGGGCCCGCAGAGGTGTTCAACCTCGCCGACCCCGCACGGGAGCACTACGAGGTCACCTACGTCTCGCCCGCGGGAGGGCCGGTGGTTTCCTCCTCGGGGTTGGAGCTCTCGCGGACGATTGCTGCAGCCGATGCCGGAAAGGTGGACACGTTGCTGGTCGTCGGAGGGGCATCCCTCCCCGACGGCGGGGTGCCCCCGAACCTCCTGGAAGCCGTGGATGGCCTCGCCGGCGGCGCGCGGCGGGTCGCCTCGGTGTGCACCGGGGCGTTCATCCTGGCCGAGCTGGGCTACCTCAACGGCCGGCGGGCAACGACCCATTGGCGGCACGCGCATGCCCTGGCGGCACGGTATCCGCGCATCAACGTGGAACCGGACGTCATCCACGTCCGCGACGGCCGCTACCTGACCTCCGCGGGCATCAGCGCGGGCATCGACTTGGCCCTCGCCATGGTCGAAGACGATCTCGGTGTCCGGACCGCACGGGAAACTGCCCGCGAACTGGTGGTATTCATGCACCGACCCGGCGGCCAAGCCCAGTTCTCCACGGCGCTGAGCACCCCGCCGGTGCAGAACAGGTTGCTGCGCGCCCTCATGGATTCGGTTGTGGCCGATCCCGCCGACGAGCACACCGTCGCCTCGATGGCAGCGGCCGCCGGGGTGAGCGTGCGCCACCTGAACCGGATCTTCCAGGCCGAGGCCGGCACGACGCCGGCACGCTGGCTCGAACGGGTGCGAGTCGATGCGGCGCGCTCGCTCATCCTCGACGGCCACCCCATGACGCTCGTGGCACAGCTCAGCGGTTTCGGCAGCGACGAGACGCTGCGGCGGGCGTTCGCCCGGCAACTCGACACCACCCCGACCAGCTTCCGGGACCGCTTTGCCACGACCCGGCAGGTCCGCGCAGTCCCCGGCGTTTTGCCGGGCGGGTGACGGCCCGCCATCAAGACAAGGCCCGGGTGGCAGCGCATCCCTGCGCGGCGAAGGCCAATCCCCCTCCAGCAACCGCTGGCGTGTCACTCATTTTTTGCGCTTCGGTCAATGCGGCCAGGGTCTTCAGCCTGGCAGGTTTCGGGTTGCCACCGATTTCCTTCAGCTGTCGTTGGACCGAGCCGGCTGCGCGGTATGGGCACCGGGCCGGTCGAGGACGAGTTGCGTGAATCGCCCTCGATCCGGCCCGGTTCCCGGTCCTTGTCCTTGGTGGCCGGCTGCACGAGATTACAGGGCAAGGGCCTGTGCCGTCGCGGCCGCATGAGCCCGCGTGATTTCCACGTAGGTTTCGGCGTTGGAGCGGCAATGTAGCACCTCGGCGTCGGTCAGTTCGCGGCGCACCTTGGCCGGCACCCCGGCAACCAGCGAGCGTGGCGGAACCACGGTGCCCTCGAGCACCAGCGCGTTGGCGGCGATGAGCGAGCCCTCGCCGATCACCGCGCCGTTGAGCACCGTGGCATTCATCCCGACCAGCGCCCCGTCGCCCACGGTGCAGCCGTGGAGCACCGCACCGTGGCCGATGCTCACGAAGTTCCCGATGCGGGTCGGGAAGCCCGGGTCGGCGTGGAGCACGGCGTTGTCCTGCAGGTTGCTGTGCTCGCCCATCCGGATGGATTCCGTGTCGGCCCGAAGCACCGCGCCGTAGAAGACACCGGATCCGGGGCCGACGCCCGCGTTCCCGATAATGGCGGCGGTTGGCGCCAGCCAGGCCGTGTCGTCGATCTCCGGGGTCTTTCCGTCGAGGGTGATGATGGTGGCCATTGGCTTCTTTCGGTGTAAGTGTGCGGGATCAGGAGGAGATGGCCAGCAGCGGCACCAGCAGCGAGGTCACGAAGAGCACCAGGGCGCCGCCGAGCCGATTGGTCAGCGCGGCGAAGGGCATCAGGTGCATCCGGTTTGCGGCACTGAGCACCGCGACGTCTCCGCTGCCGCCGGTGTCGGCCATGACCAGGCCCGGGGTAATGGAGGCCTCGACGAAGTTGAACTTCATGAGCCAGCCCAGGATGCCGGAGGTCAGGGTCGCGATCAACACCGTGGCAACGGTCAGCACGATGAACTTCGGGTTGCTCAGCGAGGCAACGACCTCGCCCATGTCGATGTAGCTGATGCTCACGCCCACCAACAGCGCCGGGACCATGGTGGCACCCACCATGTCGCCCCAGTCGGCGGTGGATTCCTCGATGTCCTTGGGCAGCCAGCCGAAGATCTTCACCGCGGCGGCGGCAATGATGGTCCAGGCGTAGGGGTGCAGGACCTCGAGGTAGGAGCCGACCAGCTGGCCGAAGATGAACAGCGCGCCCGCGAAGAGCAGGCCCTTGCCCAGGGCAATGAACGAGGAGGCCTCGTTCTTCGGGGGCAGGGAAAGCTCGGACTTCTTGCCCTTGATGCGCATCAGCTCGCCGTGGCCGTTGAAGCCGACGAAGAACTGCTTGCGGGTCTTGCCCAGGCCGTTGTAGATGCCGGCGATGATGATGCACACGATGTTGGCCACCACGACGGCGGACATCAGGTCTCCCATGAACGTCGCGGAGTCCAGGCCGGTGCGGGAGGCGTACATCTCGCTCATGGGCAGTGCGCCCACGCCCAGGCCGCCGGCCATGATCGGGGCGGCGATGAACAGGATGCCCTCCATGAACCCGAAGCCGGTGGCCGCGCCCAGCAGCCCGACGAGCACGAAGGTGGCGACCAGGCAGCCGACCAGCGGCACCGCGAAGCGCGGTCCGGCCTTCAGCAGCAGGGCGCGCGGCATGCCCAGGATGGAGCCGGCGATGATGGTGATGACGAAGAAGTCCAGGAAGCCGTGTCCCTTGACGAAGTTTTCCACGACCTCCACCAGGTTCGCCGGCAGCAGGTTGAAGGACATCAGCGTGGCGGGGATGAAGGTGCACAGCACCGTGGGCAGGCCGAAGTCGCGCACCACCGGGAACAGGTTGCCGATCCAGATCAGCAGCCCGCCGAGCAGGATCGTGACGGTGAAGCCCGAGAGCATGGAATCGGGCAGCTTGCCGGTGGCCGCGGCGATGAACACCATGGCGGCCAGCACGATGAAGAGCGCCGCCGGCAGGCTGGCGATCCGGGTGCCGCGCGGGCCGGCAAAGTGCGTGCCGCGCAGCTTGCCGACGGTGGCCTCCACGCGTCGCTGGACGCCTGGCTCGTCGGGGTGTTGGCCGTCAAGGGTGGGGGTGGGGTTTTCAATCTGAGACATCGTCGTCCTCGCAGAATGATGGGGCGCACCGGGCTCCGGGCGGAGTCTTGCGGCGTGCGGTGGATGGGAGTGGTGTTAGTGCCCGGTCAGGGCGTTGGACTCAAGTGCCGGGGAGTTGGAGACCGCGTCGCGGCCCAGCTGCACGGCACGGGTGAGCGCGGCCTCGTCGATGCCTGTCTCGTGCCCTGCGGCGTGCAGGTGCGCCACGAGTTCCTCGGTGGCGAGGTTTCCGGCGGCACCCGGGGCGAAGGGGCAGCCGCCGTAGCCTCCCAGCGCGCTGTCAAAGCGGGTGATGCCCGCTTCGATCGCCGCATCGACGGTGTCCAGCGCCTGCCCGTGGGCGTTGTGCAGGTGGAGGTAGTAGGTCAGCTCCGGCTCCTTGTCCTGGATGTGGCGCACCGACTCCATGAGCCGCCCGGTGGGGGTGGTGCCCAGGGTGTCTGCCAGGCCGATCTGGGTGATGCCCATGGCCTTGAACCCGCGCACCACGCGCAGCAGGTGGCCGGGATCGACCTCGCCCTCGAAGGGGCAGGTGAAGGCGGTGGAGATCCCGGCGAAGAAGTTGATGCCGGGATGGGCCGCCACGTCGGAGCCCAGGGATTCGAGCGCCTGCTCGATGCTGGATCCGGCATTGGCGCTGCTGTGGGCCTGGCTGGCGGAGGTCACCACTTGGAGATCGGTGGCGCCGGCCGCAACCGCACGCACGATCCCCTTGCCGTTCAGGGCCAGGGCGGTGAACGTCGCCCCACTGCCGGACGGCAAGCCCGCCAGCACTGCCGCGGCGTCACCCATCTGCGGCACGCGGGCCGGATTGACGAACGAGGCGACCTCGAGCCGCTTCACCCCCGCGGCAAGCAGCGCGTCTGCGATTTCGAGCTTGTCGGACGTGGAGACGATGACTTTTTCGTCCTGCAGCCCGTCGCGCAGGAAGACGTCGGTGATCTGGATCCGCATGTCAGTTCTTCTCCTTGGCGCCGAGCGAGTTGATTTCGAGGGTGCTCAGGCCGGCGAGGTCCGCGAGGACCTCGTGCGTGTGTTCGCCCAGCTCCGGGCCGATCCAGTTCACGCGGCCCTCGTGCCCGGGCAGCTTGGGGACCACGCCCGGGAAGCGGATGAGTTCCGGCTCGTCCTCGATGATGACCTCGTGGGTCTGGATCATGTCGCGGGCCAGGTAGTGCTCGTCCTTGGCGATCGAGGGGGCGTCGTAGACCGGTCCGGCGGGGACGCCGGCGGTGTCAAGAGCCGTGAGCACCTCGGCCAGCGGCATCGAGGAGGTCCAGGTGGCGATGGCGCCGTTGAGTTCCTCTTCGCGCGCGCCGCGCCCCTCGGTGGTCAGCAGGGTTTCGTCGGCGGCCAGGTCGTCGCGTCCGATGGCCTTCATGAGGCGGACGAACACGGAGTTCGAGTTCCCGCCGATCACCACTTCCAGCTCGTCCCCGCACGGGTAGGAGCCCGTGGGCACGACGCCGGGAAGCGCGCCACCGGTGCGCTTGCGGACCATGCCGTAGGCGTCGTAGTCCGGGACCAGGGATTCGAGCAGGGAGAAGACGCCCTCGTAGAGCGCCACGTCGACGATCTGCGGGCCCTCGCTTTTCACGCCCTGGGCCTTCTGGAACATCAGCATCAGTGCGCCGATCACGCCGTAGAGACCCGAGACGGTGTCCCCGACGCTGGCTGCCGCGCGGCCCGCCGGGCGGTCCGGTTCGCCGGTGATGTAGCGCAGGCCGGCGAAGGACTCGGCGGAGCTGCCGAATCCGGCACGGTTCTTGTACGGGCCGGTCTGGCCGTAGCCGGAGATGCGGACCATGACCAGGTTCGGGTTGGCCGCGTGAAGTTCCTCGGGGCCCAGTCCCCACTTTTCCAGGGTGCCCGGGCGGAAGTTCTCGATCACGACGTCGGTCTTGGCCACGATCCGCAGGACGGCCTCGCGGCCCAGCTCGCTGCGCAGGTCCAGCGCGACGGATTTCTTGTTGCGCCCCATGGTGCGGAAAAGCATCGAGGTGGTGCCGCGGGTCTTGCGCCAGTCGCGCAGCTCGTCGCCGCCCTCGGGCTTTTCGATCTTGATGACTTCGGCCCCGAAGTCACCGAAGAGCCGTGCGGCGAACGGGGCGGCAATGAAGCTTCCGAGTTCCAGAACGCGGATTCCCTCGAGCGGCAGGGCGCTGCCCGGGAGGTGGAGATTTTCAGTCATGGTTGTGGCCCTTTATTCGGTGACTTCTTCAAAACTTCCCATACAGTGGGATATGATTCCTTGTGAGCAGGAAGACCATAGCAAGTGATCCAGCACACAGCAAGGGGCGCGTCGGCAATAACTGCCTCGCGGGCCTCCCGGGACCTGTGACGCCGGGATCGAATGGCTCCCTCACCTGCTCGTTCCGCAATTCCGGAAAAGCACGTCACATAGCATGGTCGGGGAAACGATTCCCGCCCTCCAACCGAAACACCAGGAGTCAGCCATGGCCGAGCCGGCAACCACCAGCAACCGCATGCTTGAACGCGTTGCCATGGTCCTTGACGCGGTGGAGGGTTCCTCCGCCTCGGCCAGCGAACTGGGACGGCGCACCGGATTGTCGGTGTCGACTGTCCACCGCCTGGCCCTGTCCATGGTGGAGTATGGGTTCCTGCGCCGCGTCGACGACGGCGATTTCAAGCTGGGCCACCGCTTCGTGCGCACCGCGCTGGAATCCATCGCGACCCCCATCCTCACGGAGTTGCGCAACGTCACCGGGGAGACGGCGCAAATGTGGATTCGCCGGGGAGAACGGCGCATCTGCCGGGTGACGGTGGACAGCCAGCACGAACTCAAGGCCACCCTTCCGGCGGGATCCACCCTGGAGCTGCCCAACGGTTCGAGCGGGCGGCTGCTGTCGCACGACCCCGAGGCCCTGGAGTCCGTGGAGGAACACGGATGGGTCGAATCGGTGGGCCGGCGCACCCCCGGCCTGGGCTCGGTCAGCGCGCCCGTGATGCTGCGCGACCAGATGATTGCCACGCTGTGCCTGGCCATGCCACTGAGTCGGGTTGAGGTCTCCCCCGGCCGGGACTTCGGGGAGAACCTGGCCCGGGCGGCACGGATGGTCGGCACGGAACTGGAAACGGCCAAGCAACTGTAGTGACTGGCGGGCGCTCAGAGACCCCAGGCCCGCGCGTTTTCCAGCGCCTGTTCCACGTCCGAGGCCTCCAACTTCCGATAGAGGCTGCGCATCTGGGTCTTGACGGTGTTTTCGGACCGGTAGCCCGCCTCGGCGATCTGCCGCCGCGTCATTCCCGCGCGCAATTGCCTCAAGATCTCCTGCTCCCGCACGGTTAGGACCGGCCGCCTGGGCAACGGCGCCGGCGCGAGATCCAGCGCATATCCCAGGCGTTGGAGTTCGTCGGGCTCCAGGTCCAGGGACCTGCCCACCTCTGACCATCCTGGAACCATGCCCAGGATCGCGAGTTCATACAAGACTCCCGAGTCCCGGTGCTGCTGCTTCACGCGCAGCAACGCCGCCGGCGTCGGGCCCAGGGGGTTCCGGGCGGCGATATCCAGGTACAGCGCCAGGTTTCCCCGCCATCGCATGCCCCCGGCGGGCGGGACTTCCTGCAGGGCCGCCAGGGCCGCGTCGGGATTCCCGCCCAGCAGGTGGCCGAGCGCCACCAGCAGCGGATCCCTGTTTTCGATCCCGGTTCCGCTGCGCACGCCGCCGCGTTCCAGGATCTCGGCCAACAGGAGCGTGTCGTCGAACAGCCGCCGCGCCAGGGGCGCGGCCGCCGCGAAGCGACGGTCCCGGCGCAGTGAAGAGATCAGTGTCCTGGCCGCGTCAAAGATGCCGGCATTGAGTTTTTGCAGGGCCAGCAGTTGGGCATGCACCGACCAGAATTCGTCGTTGTCCACCATGGGTGGCAGGGTCTCCATCACCTCGTCGAATCCCGCGTAGTCGAGGCGGGCCAGGGCCAGGAACGCCCGGGCCATCATCGCGGTGCGCTCCACCATCTTCCGCCCCCACCCGACGTCCCCGATGGCTGCATCGTGCTCGGCCAGCCAGCGCAGCGCCGTGTCGCTGCCGCCTTCAAGGACATCGAGCAGGGCAAGCTTTCCCGCCAGGTCCGCCAGCAGGAAGGCCTTTCCGGAAACTTGCGCCCAGTGGAATCCCCGCTCATAGGCCGCGCGCGCCTGCACGTCCCGGCCGGCCAGCTGAAGCGAGATGCCGATTTGGAGTTCAATCAGCGACACCAGTGCCGGGTTGACCCGTTGGGTGTCGAGCGCCCGGTGCAACGCGTCGCGCAGCCGGGTGCCTGCCACGGCGGCCTCCTCATACAGACCCGCCAGCCGCAAATGGAGCATCTCCAGGATGCCCACTGTCAGGGCGTGGGCATTGGGCTTGCGGTAGAGCCGCAGGGTGTCCCGGTGCAGGCGCTGGGCCGTTTGGTTGGTGTCGTAGTCGGGTTCGAACCCCGGGAGCTGCTGGGCCATCCCGTCCCGGTCACTCTGGCCGAGGATGCGCAGGCCGACGCGCATGTACTCGGTTTGCTCGGAAATGAAGCGCGGGATCTTGGCCGCAATCACGCCCAGTTGCCGGGGGTTTCCGATGAAGATGTCCACCCACCGTTCCAGCAGCAGGTTCAACAGGGCAGGCCAGCTGCGGCGCGCCACGGCCGAATCCACGGCCTCGCCCACCCCGCGGGTCGCGGCCATCGCGTTGACGGCAGCCTGCTCCAGGACGGCAATGCGTTCACGCCCGCGCAGCCCGACCCGTTCGGCGAGCACCTTGCGCACCATCAGCGGCATCATCCAGCCGCCGCGCCCGTCGGACTGCACCAGCCCCGCCTCGACGAGCTCCTCCAAGGTATGGACCACCAAGGAAAATTCCCCGTAGAACGCCTCCACGGTGCGCCGGTCGAACGCGGGCAGGAACGCGGCCTCGGACAATTCCCCGTCGGGGTCGCGGTTGGCCAGCCAGACGGCCAGGCCGTTGCGGATAATCTGCTGCGCGCGGCTTTGGGCCTGCGGATCGGCGGCCAGGACCCGGCTCGCGGCAAGCCACCCTCCGGACAACTCGTGGATGCGGTGGGCATCGAGTTGGCCGACTCGTGCCCCGGCGCCAATGAGCTGCTCCGTCTCCCCGGCATCCAGCAGCAGGTCGCGATGGTTTGCCACCCGGCAGGGGGCCCGCGAGGCCAGTTCCCAGATGGAGGCGCCCGGAGGCAGGATGACGGCCAGATGCAGCGCCTTGTCCGCGCGCAGCCGATCGACCAGCCGGTCCGTTTCGGCCGCCACGTCGATTCCCCCGCCGGAGAAGTCAAGCAGCTCCCCGGAACGGTTCCCGATCCACGAGCGGGCGAAGGTGTCTCGTCCGGTGCCGGCGGCGGCGCGGATGAAGAGCAACCTGTAGCCGGAGTCGTCCCAGGCGAGGAATCTCGCGATGGCCGGGTGAATGGCCTGCCGGTCGAATGGGGCCCCCATGCCACCTTCTTCCTTGTCCTCTCGACCCGACCCCCTGCGTGCCGAGGCGACGGTTCAGGGAGCCATACCAACGATGCCGCCCGGCAACACTGCGGCGGGCGATTTGATACCTCATCCTAAGCGACGGCACGCCGTTTTGACCCTCTGGAACGGCACCTGAACCTCCTTGCCGTGCGCCCGCGGCAGCCAGGGAGTCCGGTGCCGCGCCGGGCGGCCGAAGCCACTGGGCAGGTCACCGGGGATTGTCCGTTCCAACACATCTGCCAGCCGCAATACCCCGGCTCCCCTAGAATGGGGCTTAATCCCCGAGCCGCGTCGCAGGCGTGTTGCCCTCCCCGCATGCCCCCTGACCACACTTCTTCTGAACGGAATCCCCTATGCCCTCCCTGTCCGCCGCGCCAAGCGCCGCGCCGACTCCCCTTGAACGCCAATCGGTGCTGCGCACCCTGCGTTCCCCGCGGTTGCTGGGCGTGGAGATCCTCGGCGGGCTGGTGGTGGCGCTCGCGCTGATCCCGGAGGCGATCGCGTTCTCGATCATCGCCGGGGTCGACCCGCGGGTCGGGTTGTTCTCCGCCTTCACCATGGCGGTGACCATCGCGGTGGTCGGCGGCCGCCCGGCGATGATCTCGGCGGCCACCGGGGCGGTGGCCCTGGTGATCGCACCGCTGGTGGCAAGCCACGGCGCGCACTACCTGGTCGCGGCGATCCTGCTGGCGGGCGTGTTCCAGGTCCTGCTGGCGGTGCTGGGCGTCGCAAAGCTGATGCGCTTCATCCCCCGCCAGGTCATGGTCGGTTTCGTCAACGCGTTGGCGATCCTGGTGTTCATCGCCCAGCTGCCCGAGCTCATGAACGTGCCGTGGCTGGTCTACCCGCTGCTGCTTCTGGCCCTGCTCATCGTCTTCGGACTGCCGCGGATCACCACCAGGGTCCCGGCCCCGCTGGTGGCGATCGTGGCGCTCACCCTGATCACCGTCCTGGCCTCGCTCACGGTGCCGACGGTGGGCGACAAGGGCGAGCTGCCCTCCTCCCTTCCCGAGTTGTTCTTCCCGCAGATCCCGCTGGACCTCGAGACCTTCAAGGTCATCGCCCCCTACGCGCTGGCGGTGGCGTTCGTGGGTCTGCTCGAGTCGCTGATGACCGCGAAACTGGTCGACGACGTCACCGACACCGCGTCCAACAAGACCCGCGAGGCCTGGGGCCAGGGCGTGGCCAACCTGGTCACGGGGTTCTTCGGCGGCATGGGCGGCTGCGCCATGATCGGCCAGACCATGATCAACGTGAAGGCCTCCGGGGCCCGGACCCGGATCTCCACGTTCCTGGCGGGTGTCTTCCTGCTGGTGCTGGTGGTGGTCTTCGGCGACGTCGTGGCGCTGATCCCGATGGTTGCGCTGGTCGCGGTCATGATCTTCGTGTCGTGGGCGACCTTCGACTGGCACAGCATCCGGCCCTCCACGCTGCGCCGCATGCCCAAGAGCGAAACCTCGGTCATGCTCATCACCGTGGTGGCCACGGTGTCCTCGCACAACCTTGCCGTGGGCGTAGGAGCCGGAGTGCTCACCGCGATGGTGCTCTTCGCCCGCCGCGTGGCGCACTTCGTCACCGTCAAGCGAACAGTGGATGCCGAGGGCGAGACCGCCACCTACACGGTCAACGGCGAGCTCTTCTTTGCCTCGTCCAACGACCTGTACACGCAGTTCCAGTACGCCCTGGACCCGGGTCACGTTCTCATCGACATGCACGCCTCGCACCTCTGGGACGTCTCCACGCTCGCGGCGCTCGAGGCTATCACCGCCAAGTACGAGGCCGGCGGCAAACGGGTGGAGATCGTGGGCCTGAACGAGGCCAGCGCGGCCATGAAGGATCGCATGGCCGGGCACCTGGGCTAGGCGGTCATGTCGTGGCAGCCGCCACCGCGCCTTCGAGCCAGCCGCGCTCGAGGTCGTTGAGCGCGCGCGAAGAGACCCCGTCCGCGGCCAGCGGAACCATCACCGTGGTGCCGTCAAAGACCGGCTGCCCGTCCTGGATTCCCACATGCCGCAGGGAGAACGACTTGGTGCCGATGCGCACCACTGTCAACTGGATAAGCATGGTCGGCTGGTAGTACAGCGGACGCAGGTAGTCCAGCCGCAGCGAGGCCACGACGGTGCCGTGCGGGAAGCGGCCCGATTTGCCGCGCGGCTGCGTCCAGCGCAGGCGCGCCTCCTCCATCAGCGTGACGATGCGGGCGTTGTTCACGTGCCCCAACGCGTCCTCGTCGGACCAGCGCAATTGCAATTCAATGTCGATCGGTGCCGGAGTGCCGGCACCATGGTTTTCGCTCATGGATCCCATTGCACCAGAGTGCGGGAAAAGCGCGCAGAACATGAAGCACTCGGGTCGCCGGGGCGTCCGCCCCGCTAGGCTGGTCGAATGCGTCTCTGGAGCCTGCACCCCACGTACCTGGACACCAAGGGCCTGCTCGCCGGCTGGCGCGAGACCCTGCTGGCGCAGAAGGTGCTGGACGGGAGGACCGCCGGCTACCGGAACCACCCGCAACTCGTGCGCTTCCGCGCCGCCGCGGATCCGCTCGCGGCGGTCGGGAACTACCTGGAGGGCCTGGCCCGGGAGGCCGACGCGCGCGGCTACAACTTCAACCGCGCCCTCATCCTGCACCCGCCGGCGGACGGCCCGGTGCAGATGCTCACCGTGGCCGCCGGCCAGGTCGGCTACGAAAGCGAACACCTGCTGGCCAAGCTGGCCGTGCGCGATCCGGAACGCGAATCCCTGCTGGCGGCTGCCGACCCGCCCCGGCTGCATCCCGCCTTCGGGGCCGTCCCCGGGGACATCGAGTCCTGGGAACGGCCCGAAGCCGGACGCCGGAGTCAGCCGGCCGGGGTGAAGTCCCGGACCCCGATGTAGTCCGGGCGCGGCTGGTCCGCGCCGAACGGTTCGACCAACGTGTTTTTGACGCTGTTGAACACGATGAAGATGTTCGAGCGCGGGTACGGGCTCACGTTGCCGTTCGAGGCGTGCATGCAGTTCGAATCGAACATCACTGCCCCGCCGGCCTTGCCCTCGAGCACGTCAATCCCGTATTCATCGGCGAACCGGGTCAGCGTCTCCTTGTCAGGGGTTCCTGCTCCCTGCATGATGAGGGACTTCTTGTAGTTGTCCTCCGGCGTTTCGCCACCGCAGGAAATGAACTTCTTGTGCGAGCCGGGCATGATCATCAACGGCCCGTTGAACGTGTAGTTGTCGGTCAGCGAGATCGAGATGCTCACCGCCCGCGGGTCCGGCATGCCGTCCTCGGCGTGCCAGGTCTCGAAGTCCGAGTGCCAGGAAAATTCCTTGCCCTCGAAGCCAGGCTTGAAGTTCACCCGAGACTGGTGGATATAGACCTCCGAGCCCAGGATCTGCCGGGCCCGGCCCACAACGCGGGGGTCGTTGGCGATCTTCTTGAAGACCTCGCTGGTCCGATGCACGTCGAAGATCGAGCGCACCTCCTGGGACTTCGCCTCGATGATGGTCCGCTCGTCGGCCCTCACCGACGGGTCTTCCGACATCCGGCGCAGTTCCACCCGGAGAACCTCCAACTCCTCGGGGTCCACCAGCTGGTCGATGGCCAGATAGCCCTTGGACTCGAAACCCTGCAGGGTCTGCGCGTCAATGGGTCCATCGGCGGCGGTTCCCCAGGCCACCGGGCCCGGGCGATCAAGCACCGTGTAGTTGCTGCCTGTTCGTGTTGGATACGCATCGTGGTGGCGACGCAATGTCTCCGTCATGTCCGTTCCTCCTCGGTTTTTTAACTTGTCTGCGCCGTACCGCGCAGACACGGATGTGCCGGACCCTTCGGGGCCGGCACATCGCACTGCCCTGCCCCGTGGGGCAGGCAAGTCCACGGGGGGGCGAATGGCCCCCGATGCGGGTCAGGAAGCCGAAACCGCCTCTTCGACGACCAGCGGGTAGACGCCGTTCTCGTCGTGGACCTCGCGGCCCGTCACCGGCGGGTTGAACACGCAGGCCATGCGCAGCTCGGTGGTGGCGCGCACGGTGTGCTTCTCATTGCCGTTGAGCAGGTACATGGTGCCGTCGCCCAACTGGTGCACCTCACCGGTCTCCTCGTTGGTCAGCGTCCCCTCGCCCTGCACGCAGTACACGGCCTCGATGTGGTTGGCATAGTGGAACGTCGAGGTGGTCCCGGCGTAGATCACGGTGTCGTGGAAGGAGAAGCCGACGCCCTCCCCCGCAAGCACCATGCGGCGGCTGCGCCAGGTCTCCGACTTGACGTCGCGGTCGGTGTCGTTCAGGTCGTTCAGGTTGGTAACCAGCATGTGTCCTCCAAGGGGATCGATAGTGTACTCGGCGGCCGTTGCCGGCCATGGAAGTCGGGGGGGTGATTAGGCGGAGGCCAGCGCCGGGGTGCCGGCGACGGTGCGCACTGCCGCGGCGAGGATCGCCAGGCCGCGGCCCAGTTCCTCGTCGGTGACGGTCAGCGGCGGCATGAGCTTGACGACCTCGTCATCGGGACCGGAGGTCTCGACCAGCAGTCCGTTCGCAAAGGCCTCGGCGGCGACCTTGGAAGCCGTCTCCAGATCCGGGAAGATGATGCCCACGAGCAGGCCGCGGCCGCGGAGGCCCGCGCCCTCGACGGTGCCAGCGATTTCCTCGAGTCCGCGGTGCAGCGTCTCGATGGTGCCCGCCAGCTGCTGCTGGAACTTGTCGTCGGCCCAGTAGGTGCGCAGCGCGGCGGTGGCGGTGACGAAGGCCGGGTTGTGGCCGCGGAAGGTTCCGTTGTGCTCGCCCGGCTCCCAGACATCCAGTTCCGGACGGAACAGCGTCAACGCCATCGGCAGCCCGTAGCCGGAGATCGACTTGGAGACGCATACGATGTCCGGCTCGATCCCGGCTTCCTCGAAGCTGAAGAAGGTGCCGGTGCGGCCGCATCCGGCCTGGACATCGTCGACGATCAGCAGGATGTCGTGGCGCTTGAGCAGCGCCGCGAGGCTGCGCAGCCATTCGATGCGGGCGGCACGCAGGCCGCCTTCGCCCTGCACGGTTTCGACGATCACGGCGGCCGGCTTGTCCACGCCGGAGCCCGAATCCTCCAGGACCCGCTCGAGCCACATGAAGTCGGCGGTGGTGCCGTCGAAGTAGTCATCGTAGGGGATCTTGGAGCTGTTGGTCAGCGGGATGCCGGCGCCCTTGCGCTTGAGCGAGTTGCCGGTGACCGACAGCGAGCCCAGGGTCATGCCGTGGAACGCGTTGGTGAAGGAGAGGATGTGCTGGCGCCCGGTGACCTTGCGGGCCAGCTTCAGGGCGGCCTCCACCGTGTTGGTGCCGGTCGGGCCCGGGAACATGACCTTGTAGTCAAGGTGGCGCGGCTTGAGGATCAGTTCCTGGAACGTCACAAGGAACTCTCGCTTGGCCGGGGTCATCATGTCCATCGAGTGGACGACCGCCCCGCTGGAAAGGTAGTCCAGCAACGGCTTGGTCAGCGCGGGGTTGTTGTGCCCGTAGTTCAGGGCGCCGGCGCCGGAGAAGAAGTCCAGGTACTCGGTCCCGTCCTCGGAAGTCTGCGTGGCGCCTTTGGCGTGCGTGAACACGACGGGCCAGCTGCGGCAGTAGCTGCGGACTTCGGATTCCAGGGTTTCAAAAATATTGCTCATGGTCTTTCCCTTCAATAGGTATGACAAAGCTGCGGCCGGTCCTCGAAGGAGCTGGCCTCGGTGCGAAGATACTGATGGTGGTGCGGGCAGGTCGGGCCGCCCGCTGGCCGCAATGGATACGGCGTGGTCAGGAAATGGTGCCGCTAGCGGCTTCCGGCGGCAGCCAGTTCAGGCACCGGTGAATTGGTGCCATGCCCCAGCGGGCCGATCCTGTACAGGTACTCGGTGTCGTGGTCGTCCGGGTAGAGCTCGGGGGTAAACAACGCCGTCCGGGTCAGTTCGGCACCGTGCCGTTCGGCGAAACGGGTGAACAGCCGGTTGGAAGGCGCGTTGTCATCGGTGACCGTGGTCTCGAGCAGTTCCGCGCCGCTGCGTGTTGCCAATTCGTCGAGCATGGCCGCAGCCAGGCCGCGCTGCTGGAAGTCGGCACCCACGGCGACCTGCCACACCATGAGTGTTCCCGGGTCCTCGGGGCGCAGGTAGCCGGTGACGAAGCCGGCCGGGGCACCGTCGATTTCGGCGATGAGCGACGTCTCGGCGAAGTCGCGGGCCCAGAGCAGGTACGCGTACGAAGTGTTCACGTCCAGTACTTGGCTGTCGTGGGCCATCTGCCACAGGGCGCGGCCGTCGGATACTGCTGGTTGGCGGAATGTTGCCTCGGACAATGTGTTTTCGAGTTCTTCAACCATCCATTCCAACGTAGCCATATGTCAGCAGAACTCAACCCCGAGTCCGGGGATTTGACAAGAATCGGCCAACGCCGGGGCTGCCGGCCCATTCGGAGGCATCCCATGGGCGACTAAGGAAGCGCGGGGGTCGAGCGGGACCCGAAAAAGGCCCGAAATACCGTTATCATTTTGTTATATTACGAAGGGTCCCACGGCCCCGGGCGCGATCCGGGGGCAGAGTGGTCGACATTGAAGGAGCGGACTGGCATGCGGGAAAGCTGCAACGTCGCCGAATGAATCCGCTCATCGGAGCATCGACCTCTGTTGCGGGCGATCGCCGGAGACCCGAAATCGACGCCACACCGGGTATGACGCCACACCGGGTATGCAGAGACCCGTTCCCCGTGGCCACCGGGATCCAGGGAACCCTGGCCGTCAATCCCGACCCCGCTTTCGCCTGCCAATGGAGTTGGCCAAACCGGGCGCCGCTTACCCCCCTAAGGCTTGCACGTAAACCGCGGCCTAGCTTCCGGGATACGTGCCTGACGGTACGCTGCGGTGCTTTCCTGCGGGTGGGAGCCGCCTTTAGCGTTCAGGAAACTCGATGATCTCGCTGCGGATCAGGAACCTCTTGCCCTCGGGCGCTTCCACGGAGAACCCCGAGCCTCGTCCGGGAACCACATCAATGGTCAGCTTGGTGTGCTTCCAGTACTCGAACTGCTCCCGGCTCATCCAGAAGTCCAGGGAGCCCAACGCACCGTCCTCGCCGTCCGGCAGCGCGAACGTGCCCAGCAGGATGTCCGAATCGCCGGTCTTGAACTCCCCGGCCGGGAAGCACATGGGCGAGGACCCATCGCAGCAGCCGCCGGACTGGTGGAACATCAGCGGCCCGTGCCGGTTCCAGAGCTTGCGCAACAGGTCAGCGGCCTCCTGCCCGAGCGCCACCCGCGAAAATTCCTCGCCGGCAATCGCCGGCGCCGACTCGATGACGTTTTCCATGGTCGTGCTCCCTTGTGCTTGTGGGTGTTTCCAATGGCAGACACCACCGCCCGGCACCGTCTTGGGGGATCGGTGCCGGGCGGGAGGTGTGGAACGGTTCCTGCACTGGCCCTGCCCTGGTTCCACGGGGCAGGGGGCTGGGCGTCCGCTACTTGTTGACGTAGTCGATGACCACGCGGCCATCGATCTTGGCGTGCTTCATTTCGTCGAAGACCGCGTTGACGTCCTCAAGCGGGCGGGTGTGGAAGGTGGGCTTGATCTTGCCGCGGGCGTAGAACTCCAGCGCCTCGTCCATGTCCTGCCGGGTGCCGACGATTGATCCGCGGATGGTCAGGCCCTTGAGCACGATGTCGAAGATCGGTGCCGGGAAGTCCCCCGGCGGCAGGCCATTGAACACGATGGTTCCGCCGCGCCGGGTCATGCCGATGGCTTGGCCGAATGCCGCCGGGTGCACCGCGGTGACGAGCACCCCGTGGGCGCCGCCGGTGGCCGCCTGGATGGCCTCGGCCGGGTCTTGCGCGAACGCGTTGACGGTGACCTCGGCGCCGTGGCTGCGGGCCAGGGCCAGTTTTTCCTCGGCGACGTCTACCGCGGCGACCCGCATGCCCATGGCGACCGCGTACTGCACTGCGATGTGCCCGAGCCCGCCGATGCCGGAGATGACGACCCACTGGCCGGGCTTCACTTCCGTCTGCTTCAGGCCCTTGTAGACGGTCACGCCGGCGCAGAGCACCGGGGCGATCTCGTACGGGTCCGAACCCTCGGGGATGTGTGCGGCGAACTTCGCATCCACCAGCATGTATTCGCCGAAGGAACCGTTGAGAGAGTATCCGCCGTTCTGCTGCGACTCGCAGAGGGTTTCCCAGCCGGTGCCGCAGTACTCGCAGCTGCCGCAGGCGCTGGCGAGCCAGGCGTTGCCGACCAGGTCGCCGACCTTGACCTCGGTGACGCCTTCGCCGATCTTCACGACGTTGCCGACGCCCTCGTGTCCGGGGACCAGCGGGAGGATCGGCTTGATGGGCCAGTCGCCCTCGGCGGCGTGGAGGTCGGTGTGGCAAACGCCGGAAGCGATGACCTTGACCAGCGCCTGGCCAGGGCCTGGCTCGGGGATCTCGGTGGTTCCAACGGTGAGTTCGTCGCCGAAGTTCTCGACTATGGCTGCGCGCATGGTGCTCATCAGTATTTCCTTGTCATTGGTTGATGGCGCGGGGACAGGGGGTTCGTGCACCGGAAGGTGACTGGCCCCTGATCACGCACCACGGAAGCAGGGCGGAAAGCGGGTGGTGCTCACGTGCGGGGGTGGTGCGCATTGGAGGGGTCGGCGGCTTTCCGGCCGCCGACCCCAGGGCGGTTTAGAAGAAACCGAGCTTGTTCTCGGAGTAGGAGACCAGCAGGTTCTTGGTCTGCTGGTAGTGGTCCAGCATCATCTTGTGGTTTTCGCGCCCGATGCCCGAGGACTTGTAGCCGCCGAACGCCGAGTGCGCCGGGTAGGCGTGGTACTGGTTGACCCAGACGCGGCCGGCCTGGATGTCGCGGCCTGCGCGGTATGCGGTGTTGCCGTTGCGGCTCCACACCCCCGAGCCCAGCCCGTAGAGGGTGTCGTTGGCGATCTCGATGGCGTCCTCGTAGCCGGAGAACTTGGCGACCGAGACGACGGGGCCGAAGATCTCTTCCTGGAAGACGCGCATCTTGTTGTGGCCCTCGAAGATGGTCGGCTGCACGTAGTAACCGCCGGCCAGGTCGCCCTCGAGTTCGGCGCGGCCGCCGCCGGTGAGCACCTTGGCGCCCTCGGCCTTGCCGATGTCCAGGTAGGAGAGGATCTTTTCCAGCTGGTCGTTGGACGCCTGGGCGCCCATCATGGTCTCGGTGTCCAGCGGGTTGCCCTGCTTGATGGCCTCGGTGCGCTTGATGACCTCGGGCATGAACGTGTCGTAGATGGATTCCTGGACCAGGGCGCGCGAGGGGCAGGTGCAGACCTCGCCCTGGTTCAGCGCGAACATGGTGAAGCCTTCCTTGGCCTTGTCGTAGAACGCGTCGTCCTTGGCCGCGACGTCCTCGAAGAAGATGTTCGGGGACTTGCCGCCCAGCTCCAGGGTGACCGGGATGAGGTTCTCGGAGGCGTACTGCATGATCAGCCGGCCCGTGGTGGTCTCGCCGGTGAACGCGATCTTGCGGATGCGCTTGTTGGAGGCCAGCGGCTTGCCGGCCTCCACGCCGAAGCCGTTGACAACGTTCAGCACGCCGGCCGGGAGCAGGTCGCCGATCAGCTCCATCAGCACCAGGATCGAGACCGGGGTCTGCTCGGCGGGCTTCAGGACAATGGCGTTGCCCGCGGCCAGCGCCGGGGCGAGCTTCCACACGGCCATCAAGATCGGGAAGTTCCAGGGGATGATCTGCCCGACCACGCCGAGCGGCTCGTGGAAGTGGTAGGCGGTGGTGTGCTCGTCGAGCTGCGAAAGGCTACCTTCCTGGGCGCGGATGGCGCCGGCGAAGTAGCGGAAGTGGTCGATGGCCAGCGGCATGTCGGCGTTGATGGTCTCGCGGACGGCCTTGCCGTTGTCCCAGGTCTCGGCGACCGCGAGCATCTCCAGGTTTTCCTCCATGCGGTCCGCGATCTTGTTCAGGATCACCGCGCGTGCCGCCGGGCTGGTCTTGCCCCAGGGGCCTGCGGCGGCCTCGGCCGCGTCAAGGGCGGCCTCGATGTCCTCGGCGGTGCCGCGGCCGACCTCGCAGAAGCCCTTGCCGGTGACCGGGGTGATGTTCTCGAAGTACTCGCCCTTGACCGGGGCGACCCACTGGCCCCCGATGTAGTGCTCGTAGCGGGACTTGAACTTGACCAGGGAACCTTCGGTGTTGGGGTTGGCGTAGACCGTCATGACGACTCCTTGCAATCGGTGGTGTGGCGCTGTTCTGGATGTGAGCCTACTCACACCAACGTTGCGGCAACGTTGCATTCCGTCACGGCCCCGATGCGCCGCCCGTCATCCGGCGGATTCGAGCCTTTCGAGGCGCTCGAGCGCGGCGACCACCATCGCCCGGCGGGGCGAGCGGGCGGGCAGGACCTGCAAGGTGGTGCTGAGGACCTCCTCGTCGTCATGCACCTCGGGCAGCTCCAGGAAGCGAAGCAGCTGTGCCGCGGTGCCGTCCTGCAGCAGGCCCTGTCGCAATGCGGCGAAGACCTCGTCGCGGATCGCCTCGATCCCCGGGGCCTGCGAGCGCGGCAGGACAGGTCCCGCGTAATGGGCCAGCGCGGCATCGAGGTCGCCGTTCTCGATGGCACGCAGCACCTCGCGGGCATCGCTCGCCGGCGGACTGGCCAGCCGGTAGGGACGCGAGAGCGGGACCAGCGACGGGTCGAATTCCGCCAGCACCTTGCGCAGTCGGACCATTTCGGCCCGCAGCGTTCCCATGTCGGCCGCATCCGGATTCAGGTGCAGCAGTTCGACCAGTTCCTCGCCACTGAGCCCGCGGGGATGCCAGGAAAGCAACCCCAGCAATTCGGCATGCCGGCTACTGAGTTCAAGGCACCCGGCGCCGCGGCGCAGTTCCGCACCCGTGCCGGAGGTCAACCGCAGCATTGAAACTTCCACCGGCGCCGCGTGCGGTGCCGGCGCGGCAGGCACCGCAAGGCTTCGGCGCACCGGTTCGACCTGTTGCCGGTGCCAGCGCAGCTCGGATTCCGCCGCAGCCACGGCCGCCTGCAGGAGCGCCAGCGAATGTGCCGCGACGGCGTCCGGGCCCCCGGTGATGTCCACGACCCCGATCACTTCCCCGGTATCGGGGGCATGGATGGGGACAGCCGTGCAGCTCCAGCGGTGCGCGATGGGATCGAAGTGCTCGGCCCCGGAAACCTGGACGCCCCCTCCGGTGACCAGGGCGGTCCCCGGTGCCGAGGTTCCCACCGCGCGTTCGGACCAATCGGCGCCGGGCACGAAGGCCATCGATTCGGCGTCCCGCAACACCTGGCTGTCCCCCTTGACCCAGAGCAGGCGTCCATGCGGATCGCCGATGGCCAGGATCAAGCGGGCGTCGCGGGTGGGCTCGAGGAGCAGGCGGTCAAAGACCGGAAGCACGAGGCGCAGCGGGGAAGCGGTCCGCAATTCGCGCAGGGCCTCGTCGCCGAGCACGGTGTGGGCAATGGATGCGGCCGCCCCCCTGTATTCCAGGGAACGCAGCCAGGAGGCGCGCACCACGTCGCGCAATTGCCAGGCCCCGTGTCCATGCGCCCCCGTACCCAACGTCTCGTGGGCCGCCAGCGCACTGCGCTGCAGTGCCTTGGAGGCGGGGGAAATCAGGGACATTTTTAACCTTCCGCGGGGCAAGGGGCAGAGGCGCGCAACATTGCATCGCCACGCAACGTGATCCCCTTCACGATTTGTCCCCCAGCTTAGGGGAGAATCCCCTTCAAATGAACCCCGGCGCCGCTCGGCCGCGACCGACGCATGCGCGGCACCTGGCACCAAGGCAAACCCTTGCACCGATCGCTTCACCCGAGCATCATGGGGTGCGGGAGCCTTCCCGTTTCGCCCGACGTCCCTCCCCCACATTAAGGAGCGGCCCCATGGCCCGCATGATATTCGTCAATCTTCCCACCAGGGATCTCGCTGCCTCGGATGCGTTTTATGCCGGGCTCGGATTCGAAAAGAACACCGACTTTTCCAACGACGTGGCCACCGCCTGGATGATCACCGAGACCATCTGGGTCATGGTGCTGTCCGAGGAGTTCTATTCATCGTTCCTGCGCAACGGGGACAAGCCCACCTACGGCGCCGGCCCGCGCGAGGTGCTCAATGCCATCAGTGGCGAGAGCCGCGAAGAAGTCGATGAGTATGCGAGCCGCGCGCTCGCCCATGGCGGCACGATCTACCGCGAGGCCGCCGAGGAATTCCCGGGGATGTACTCGGTAGCGTTCCTGGACCCGGACGGACACGAATGGGAAGTCGGCTGGATGGACATGTCGGCCGCCCCCGAGGCCTAGGGGAACGGGCAGGTCGCCGATCCGTGGATCGGCGACCTGCCCGTCTCTATTGACCCGGAATTCCCATGCGCTCAGGCGGTGCAGGCCTCGTTGGAACAACCCGCGTCGCGCGGTGACCAATGGGCCTCGCCCTCGCCCTTGTCTTCCCACACAACATGGCGGTGCTGCCCGCATCGTTCGCAGGAAGGCGCCAGGAACGTGGCGCGCTCGGCGTCCGTATACAGCTTGTAGTCACCCATGTTTTTCTCCCTTGATCCGCACGGAACTAAAGTTCAATCACTCTACGCCGGGTGGGGAGCGGAACTCTAGGATGCCGGGTGGTGGCGCTTGAACTTGCGGTAGTGGTTTACGGTGCTCACCAGGATGTAGAGCCAGCGCCGGGGATTGGTTTCCTTCTTGTAGTACAGCGGGTGGCTGTATCGCTTGGCCGAAATCAGCTCCTCGACCCCGGCCTTCATGTCGCCGGGCAGGTAGCGGCGCAGCAGCCGCAGCGGCAGGATGTTGTAGAGGTGGCGATTGTTGGCCACCTGCAGTTCCCCCGCCCCGGACAGTCCGCCGCGCAGGTATTCCTCCACGTAGAAGCGCGTGACGTTGTCTCCGGCGGCGGTGATGTAGAAGTGGTTGCGGCCCAGTCGGGGATTGAGCTCGAAGAACTTGTAGGTCCCGTCGCGCGGGTCCAGTTTCATGTCGAACATGGAGAAGCCCGTCCAGCCAAGCTCCTCGAGCAGGCGGGTGCCCTCGGCGACGGCCGTGTCGTTGGGCTGAGCGACGATGGCGGCGGAGTTTCCCAGGGCGCCGGGCGCGTGCTCCTCGACGATGACCCGGCCGCAGGAGACAAAGCGGACCTTGCCGGCGCGGTCGCTGAAGAACGTGGCCAGGTGCATGCCGCTGTCATCGCCCGGGATCAGGTCCTGGACGACAAGCGTGCCGGTGTACCCCGCCTTGGTGGCGCTGGCGATGAGTTCGGTCAGCTGCGCCAGCGAGGCAACGGTGTGGACCTTCTTCTTGCCCGCAAACTCCAGCGCGCCCCAGGCCACCCCGTCGGAGGGCTTCACGATGGCGGGGAACGGCACGCCCTCGGCGGCGAGCTCCGCCTCAAGCGCCGCGGGATCCGCCCCACCGGCGGCGCAGTCGTGGACCACGGTGGCGGGATAGCTCACGCCAAGGTCGCGGCACAACTCATAGAAGGCATCCTTCTCCGTGGCCCGGTCCAATTCGGCATTGCCCACGTACGGGATGGTGAACCACTCAGACAACTCGGCGGCGTGGGTGGCGATGAAGCGGATGTGCTGGTCCGCGGCGCCCAGGAGCAACAGCGGTCGCTTGGTGCCGTTGGATCCGGCCAATTCGCGTCCCAGCCCGGAGACGAAGGCGGCAAATGCCGACGGATCGTCCTGCCGGGCAAAGGGCCGCGGCACCAGGATCCGGGAGTATTCGGTAATGCCGGTCAGGACCGACGGGACGACAACCGAATGCACGTCGTACTGCTCGTGGAACTCGCGCGCCAACGAGTACGCGCCGATGTCACCGCCCAAAATGACAGGGACGAAGGGCTGGTTATCGTTGATCTGCATGTTCCAAAACTATCAACCTCCCACAAATCGGATACCCCAGTAGGGTACTTGACAGGATACCCGCCAGGGGTATTATTGAGGCTATGGAAAACATCGCCCTTCCCATCGACGAGCACGTCGGCCACGGATACACCGCCAACAAGGAATCACTGCTGAAGCGGCTCAGCCGCATCGAGGGCCAGGTCCGCGGCGTCAGTCGCATGGTCAACGAGGACAAGTACTGCATCGACATCCTCACGCAGATCTCCGCCATCAACGCGGCCCTGCACAAGGTCAGCCTCGGCCTGGTGGAAGAGCACGTTTCGCATTGCGTCGTGAACGCCGCGGCCCAAAGCATCGAAACCGGGGACCAGTCCTACGTGGATGACAAGGTAGCCGAGGTCACCACGGCCATCGGCCGCCTGCTGCGCTAAGAAACCCCGCGTCACCACGGATTTCCCAGACCAAAACACTGTCCCAGGAGGACCCATGAGCAACTCATCAAGCGGCGGTTGCTGCGGTGGCAGCTGCGGCTGCAACTCGAACGAAGGACTCGCCATCACCACCCGACCGGAGGACACCATGACACAGAACAACATCACCCTGAAGATCGACGGCATGACCTGCGGCCACTGCGTCGCCTCCGTCACCGAGGAGCTGCGGGAAGTCGACGGCGTCACCAACGTCGAGGTCTTCCTCTCCGCGGGCGGCACCTCGACCGCCAACCTCACCACCAGCGCACCGGTTGACGACGCCGTGCTGACCCAGGCTGTCGAGGAGGCCGGCTACACCCTCGTCTCGGTCGACGCCTAAGCCCACCACCGATTGCCGGCGCCGGCCACCCCGGGCACCTGCAATCCCCAGGAACGGAAAAGATGAGTAACGAAACCACCTTCCCCGCCAACCAACGCATCATTGAACTGGATATCCAGGGTATGACCTGCGCATCGTGCGTGGGGCGGGTTGAACGCAAACTCGGCAAACTCGACGGCGTCGAGGCCCTGGTGAACCTGCCGCTCGAATCGGCGCGGGTCACGGTCCCCGACTCGGTCAGTGACGAGCAGATCATCGCGACGGTCGAGTCCGCCGGGTACCAGGCCAGCCTCAAGGTCGACCAGTACGCCGCCGCGGCTTCGTCCCCGGGAACAACCGCGGTTGACACCGGGCCGGAGCATTCTCCCACCTCCGGGGACAGCCGCCGGCTCGGCATCAACCACGCACACGAGCCCGCCGGGCACGACCTGAAGAAGCGCCTGATCGGTGCCGCGATCTTCACGGTTCCGCTGTTCATCATTTCCATGATTCCCGCCGCCCAATTCCCGCATTGGGGTTGGGTGGCCCTGGCCCTGGCCACGCCCGTGGTCTTCTGGTCCGCGTGGCCGTTCCACCGCGCCGCCGCCATCAACGCCCGGCACCTCGCCTCCACGATGGACACGCTGGTTTCGCTCGGCGTGCTCGCCGCGTACTTCTTCTCGGTGTGGCAGCTGGCCGTCGATCCGATGCTGACCGCCCACGTCGGCATGGCGATGAGCGAACATGCCCTGTACTTCGAGACCGCGGGTGTCGTGGCGACGTTCCTGTTGCTGGGCCGCTACCTGGAGGCGCGCGCCAAGTCGAAGGCCGGGGATGCGCTGAAGACCCTGCTGGATCTGGGCGCGAAGGAAGCCGTGGTGTTGCGCGACGGCCTCGAGGTGAAGATCCCCGCCGCCGAACTGGTTCCCGGCGACGAGTTCGTGGTCCGCCCCGGGGAGAAGGTCGCCACCGACGGCTTCGTCGCCAGCGGCCACTCCGCCGTGGACACCGCACTGGTCACCGGCGAGTCGTTACCCGTCGAGGTCGGCCCCGGGGACACCGTCATCGGCGCCACCATCAACACCTCCGGCCGCCTGCTGGTGCGTGCCACGCGGGTCGGCAAGGACACCACGCTGGCCCAGATGGGACGCCTGGTGTCCCAGGCGCAGACCGGCAAGGCGCCCATCGCCCGGCTTGCGGACAGGATCTCCGCGGTCTTCGTCCCGATCGTGCTGGGAATCGCCGTGCTCACCTTCGTGCTGTGGCTGGTGATCACCGGGGATATGAACGCGGCGTTCGCCGCCTCCGTCGCAGTGCTGGTCATCGCCTGCCCGTGCGCCCTCGGCCTGGCCACGCCCATCGGCCTGCTGGTCGGTTCCGGGCGCGGCGCCCAGCTGGGCATCCTGATCCGCGGACCCCAGGTGCTCGAGGACACCCGCAAGATCGACACCGTGCTGCTGGACAAGACCGGCACCATCACCGAGGGCAACCTCGCCGTCACCTCCACCGCCCCGGCGAACGGCCTCGACGCGGCCACGCTGCTGGCGCTGGCCGGGGCCGCGGAATCGGGTTCCGAGCACCCGATCGCCCATGCCATCGTCGCGGCGGCACGCGCCGAGGCCCCGCTGCCCGAATCCGAGGCCTTCTCCTCCGCTCCCGGCGGCGGCGTCAAGGCCCGCGTCGGACGGCAGACAGTGGTGGTGGGCCGGATGAGCTGGATGCGCGAGAACGGCATCGACCTAGACGACACCCACCAGGCGATGCTGCGCGAGGCCCAGGAAACCGGATCGACGTCCATCATGGTCGGTGTTGACGGCACCTTCGCGGGACTGGTCAACCTTTCGGACACCATCAAGGAATCCTCGGCAGGCGCGATTGCCCGGCTCAGGGAACTGGGCCTGCGACCGGTGCTGCTGACCGGTGACAATGCAGCGGTCGCGGCGCAGGTTGCCGCGCGCGTCGGCATCGCCGGGGAAGATGTCTTCGCCGACGTCTTCCCCGAGGGCAAGGCCCAGGCCGTGCGCCGGCTGCAGGACGAGGGCCGGGTGGTTGCCATGGTCGGAGACGGCGTCAACGACGCCCCGGCATTGGCCCAGGCGGACCTGGGGATCGCCATGGGCTCGGGAACCGATGTCGCCATCGAGGCGGCGGACCTGACCATCATGGGCAACGACCTCGCCCAGGTGGCCCAGTCCATCGAGCTGTCCCGCAAGACGCTGGGCACCATCAAGATGAACCTGTTCTGGGCCTTTGCCTACAACACCGCCGGCATCCCCATCGCGGCACTCGGGTTCCTGAACCCGATGATCGCCGGGGCCGCCATGGCCGCCAGTTCCGTGCTGGTCGTGGCCAACTCGCTGCGGCTGCGCAGCTTCGGGCGCAAGTAGAAAAGCCGCCGCCAAGGGCCGGTGTGCCGCTGCAGGCCTTCCCGTGGGAAGCACTGCAACGGCGCACCGGCCCGGCGTTTTTGCCGGTGCAGGCCGGCTACCGGCTGCGCAATTCGTCGGCCCGCACCAGCAGCACGCCGCCGACGATCAACAGCCCTCCCAGCAACTGGACTCCGGCAGGCAATTCCCCCAGCAACAGCCAGGCCCACAACACCGCGAAAAGCACCTCGGTGAGCGAGATGAAGGAGGCGAGCTTCGAGCCCAGCGCCCGGGCGGCCATGATTCCGGTGACATAGGCAATGACGGTGGAGAAGAGGACCAGCCCGCCGAGCGCCACCCACCACTGGGTTTCCCAGTTCGCCAGTTTCACCGGGACGAACGCCACCTTCATGTCCAGCACGCCGACCAGTCCCAGCAACCCCATGGCCGCGGACCCGACGAGCAGCCCGCCGGTGGCCAGCACAATCGGCGGCAGTGCGCCGTCGGCGCGGGCGCTGACGAAGAAGTAGACAGTCAAGCCGACGGCCGCTCCCAACCCCCAGAGCACGCCGATGGGATCCACCCGGGTCTCCCCCGCCAAATCCAGCACGGCAACCAACCCGGCCAATGCCAGCAGTGCGCCGCCGATCGTCATGGGCTTGGGCGTCTTGCGGTGTCGGGCCCAGAGGAAGAGCACTATCAGCACAGGGGCCAGGTATTCCAGCAGCAGGGCCACGCCCACGTCGAGCCGCTCGACGGCCAGGAAATAGCAGAATTGGCAGGCGCCGACGCCGAAGAGCCCAAAGAGCAGGATTGACTTCCAGTTGCTGGCAACCAGCGCCCACTTGCCGCGCATGAACAGCAGCGTGGGAACCAGCAGCACCAATGCGGCACCGGCCATGCGCAACGTCACGGCCGCGGAGGGACTCCAGCCGGCCTCCAGCAGGGATTTGGCGAAGGAACCGGAAAGGCCGAAGACCGCAGAGGAAAACAGGGCAATGCCCACTCCACCCAGGCGCGGGCGGATTGCGTCCACGGGGGTCGCCAGGGTTGTCGGCTGCGCCAACTGGGTGGGGATTTCTTCTCTTGGCACGGCGATACGCTCCCTGGGGCGAAGTTGGTCCGACGGTTGAATGGGCTGGTAAGCCGCCTCGACTGTCAGGAGTAAAACTATGTATGATCATGACATTAGATCCACACCGGTTCTTCCGTCAATCCATCAGGCACCACAGGAGTCATAATGATCTTTGCCCCTGACACAGAGATTGCCCTGGGCACGATCGTGGCGCTCATCAATTCGGCAAGCGGTGACGCCGACGAGCTGCTCACGGGTGCCGATCTCGACGAGTTCCTCGAGCAACAGGGGTTCACCGGGTCGCGGACGCACAACGAGGCGGAGCTTCGCTCGGTGCGGCAGTTGCGGACCCAGATGCGCGGCCTGTGGCTGGCTTCCGAGTCGGAGTCGGTGGACCAGGTCAACAACATCCTGCGCAGTGCCCGCGCCATGCCCCAGCTCTTCAAGCACGATGGATGGGACTACCACATCCACGCCACCACCCCCGAGGCTCCGTTGAGCGAGCGCATGGCGGTGGAGGCCGCGATGGCCCTGGTGGATGTGCTGCGGTCGGGCGAATTGTCGCGCCTGCGGGTTTGCGCCGCCGAGGACTGCGAGGCGGTGTTGCTGGATCTTTCCCGAAACCGTTCCAAGCGCTATTGCGACACCGGAAACTGCGCCAACCGGGAACATGTGCGTGCATACCGACAACGAAAATCCGAGCAAAAACACGGAGTCTGAACATACACTGGTGCCATGGCTGAAAGTGCTTTCGGCCCGTGGATCGGAGGAGCACCGTGAACAGCGAAGAAGTACCGCAACCACACGCCGCTGACGAGTACGAAGTCGACCTGGAAAAGTCGAACGACGGCCCGGTACGTGCCGCCGCCCGCTGGGCCGCGGGACTGGTCGATGCATTCTTCGGCGGGGACGGATCCGATGCCGTCGGTGCCGCCGTCGTTGTCCACCGGATCGACAACGATGCCGAAGTACTGCGCATCAATGCCGGCAGCATCGAGGAAGCCGAATCCCTGGTGGCGATGGTGCGCTCGGACCTGGAGGAGTTGGGACACGACGAATTCCTGGACCGCTGGGGCGGACGCGACGGCGCCGAACCTGCCCTCTAACGGGAGCCGGACGACTGCGCTTGCGGCGAATGCCAACCACGTTGGCTCCCGCCGGTTCCCGTGTAGGCGATGAACCGCGGCCGAACGAAACGATCGGACGGGGTCCGCATTGCTCCGACCAGGCCATCAGGAAACGAAGCCGAATCTGCCCGTGGTGGCGCCGGTTCCTCCCCCTTAACTGCAGATGCCGCCCGGGAATCCCGGGCGGCATCTGCTAAAAGCGTGGTTTATCTAGTTCTTCGTCTCGGGCTTCGCATCAGGGGTTTCCGACGAGCGGTTGACGCCGGCTCCGGTCCCCATCTCCTCCGGATTTTCCTTGCTTGCCATGGTCATCACGGAAATGACCAGGAGGCACGCGACGAAGGCGACGCCAAAGGCCACGAGCCCGATGTCGATTCGCAAGGGGTTGTCCGACCCGCCGGTTGACGAAATGGTGGCGATTACGCCGGCGATGATGGCCATGACCAGGGAGAAGGACAGGGGTGCCTTGATGCTCTGCTGCCAAGACTTCTTCTGCTCGGCTGGGGTGTTGCCCACGAAAGGCCCTCCTACAGGTTTTTGATTCAAGATCTATTCTAGCTCCAAAGCCCGGGCTCGGGTTCCTTCGCGGCATGGCGCAGGCCGAAGGCCGAAATCAATTCGAACACCGCCAGTATGATGGCACTGCCGCCGGCCAGGCCCAGCAGCCCGTGGGCGTCCAGGTGCAGTCCCATCAGCAGGGAAGCGCCCGCGCCCAGGGACACGAAGCCGGTGACCAGCTGGTCCTTGAACGGGACAAACTCGGCGCGGTGCCGAATGAAGACCACGATTTCCAGCGCCCCGGCGACGATCCAGGCCGACGCCGCGGCGATCGCGACAACGAGGGTTTCCGGGCGGAACGCCATGACCAGGCCCGCGAGGATCATGGCCACCGCTGCGGCCGCGTAAAGGCCGCGCACGGACTTCGGGGCGCTCGGGGCGCTGGCGTAGTCCCAAAGGAACTTTGCGCTGATCACCATGAAGGCTGCCAGGGCATAGGCCAGCACCTGGTTGGTGGCCGCGGGCCAGAAGATGGACAAGAGCGCAAAACCGGCGGCGGTCGCGGCGCGCCCCATCACTGGGGTGGCTACTTCGGCGGCAATGGTTGCGGGGATTTTTACTGCAGGCACGACTACGAGTCTACCGGCGATGGGCCGCCGGGCCTTATTCGCGCCCGGGCCGCCGGCGGATCAGCTCCGGGCCCAGGTCGGCGATCGTTGCGGCTCCCATGAGTTGCATGTTGACCTCGATTTCCTTGGCAAGCAGCTCGATGACACGCGCAACACCCTGCTCGCCGCCTGCCATCAACCCGTAGAGGTAGGCGCGGCCAATGAGCACGAAGTCTGCGCCGGCGCAGAGCGAGGCGACGATGTCGGCACCTGACATGATGCCCGAGTCCAGGATGATCTCGGTCCCCTCACCGACCTCGGCGCGCACCTCGGTGAGCGCCTCGAAGGAGATCGGGGCGCGGTCCAGCTGCCGCCCGCCGTGGTTGGAGACGACCAGGCCGTCGGCCCCGGCGTCGACGGACTTGCGGGCGTCCTCGGCGGTGAGCACGCCCTTGACGAAGAGTTGGCCGTCCCAGATGGAGCGGATCCACTCCAGGTCGGCAAAGGAGAGCGTCGGGTCGAACATCGAGTTGATCAGCGTGGGCAGGTCGGTGGCGCTGTCGGACAGCGAGGCGAACTTCAGCGAATCCGTGGTCAGGAAGTTGAACCACCACTCGGGGCGGTAGGAGGCGTCCAGCACCGTCTTGAGGTTCAGCCGGGGCGGGATGACCATGCCGTTGCGGGCATCGCGCAGCCGCTGGCCGGCCACCGGGGTGTCGACGGTGACCAGCAGGGTGTCATAGCCCGCGGCCGCGGCGCGCTCGAGCAGCTGGCGCGACTTCTCGCGGTCCTTCCACAGGTAGAGCTGGAACCAGCGGCGGGATTCCGGCGCCGCTTGCGCGACCTCCTCCAGCGACCGGGTGCCCATGGTGGACAGGGAGAACGGGATGCCTGCTGCCGCGGCGGCGCGCACCGCGCCGGTCTCGCCCTCGGCGTGCATGAAGCGGGTGAACCCGGTCGGGGCGATGCCGAAGGGCAGCGCGGAAGGTCCCCCGGCGATGGTGGTGGACAGATCGGCGCTCGCGGTGCCGTGCAGGATGCGCGGGATCAGCTCGATCGAATCGAGGACCTCCCGGGTGCGGGTGTGGGTCAGTTCGCGCTGGGCCGCGCCATCGACGTAGTCGAAGGCCGGGGTCGGGGTGCGCCGCTTGGCGATGGCGCGCAGGTCCCACACGTCGGCGGCCTTGGCCAGGCGGGCCGCCCGCCGGTCCAGGGTGATGGGCTCGAACTTCATCAGCGAGCGAAGTTCGGATATCTGGGGCAGGCGGCGCTTCATCTGGGGTTTTCCGGCTTTCTGTGGATCGTGCGTGGGTGGATGCTGCGTGCGAGGGGGGCAGCTCAGTGGTTGGCGGGAACCCTCAGGGAAAGCAGGACGGCGATCGCCGAGAGCAGGCAGCAGGCCAGCAGGTAGCCGGCGGCCAGGTGCGTGCTGCCATCCGCGGCGTTGACCAGGGCGGCGGCAATGAGCGGGCTGAGCCCGGCGACGACAGCACCGTTGGTCTCGCGGGCCACGCCGATTCCGCTGAGCCGGCGCTGCGGCGGGAAGAGGTTGGTGAGGAATGCGCCCTGGGCGCCGCTGGTGGCCGGGATGACCAGCCCGTAGCCCAGCGCGATCGCGGTGAAGGCCAGGGCGAAGCTTCCGGCGCTGAGGAGCCCGAAGATCGGGTAGGCCAGCGCCGCGCCCATGACGGAACCGAAAAGCAGCACCTTTGCGGCGCCGAACCTGTCGGAGAGCCGGCCGCCCACCGGGGTCAGCGCGACGGAGACCAGGGAACCGAGGGTGACCGCCAACAGGGCGTCGGACTTGGCCAGTCCCACCAACGGGGAGGTCATGAGGCTGAGCGCATAGACGGCCAGGATGTAGTTCATCGCATTGTGGCCGGTGATCGAGAAGAACCCGATGAGCACCTGGCGCCAGTCGCGGGCCAGCACGTCGCGCAGCGGCAGGCGCGCCTTGGTGCGCTCGGCCGCCGCCTTCTCGATGGCCCTCGAGTATTCCGGGGTTTCCTCGAGGCGGTTGCGGATGTACAGGGCCAACAGGAAGAGCACCGCGGACACGAGGAACGGGATGCGCCACGCCCAGCCCAGCAACGCCTCGGTGCCCAGCGAGGAAACGGCGAAGAAGGCGAAGGTCGCCAGCGCGATGCCGGCCGGCGGGGTGGAGAGGACCAGCGAGGTGTAGAAGCCGCGGCGCTTCGGCGGGGCGAACTCGGCCACCAGGGTCATGGCCCCGGCCAGCTCGGCTCCGGCCCCGAAGCCCTGCAGCAGCCGCAGGATGACCAGCAGCAGTGGGGCGGCGGCACCGATTGCAGCGCTGGTGGGCAAGAGCCCCACGCCGACGGTGGCCACGCCCATCAGGATGATGGTCAGCATCATGGCGGGGCGCCTGCCGTACTTGTCGCCGATGTGCCCGACGATGACCCCGCCCAGCGGGCGGGCGACGAACCCCACCGCGAAGGTGGCAAAAGCCATCATGGCGGCGGCCGAGGACACCGCGTCGGAGAAGAAGAGCGGGGCGATGACCAGCCCTGCCGCCGCGCCGTAAAGCGCATAGTCGTACCATTCGATGACCGTGCCGAGCACCGCGGCGAAGACCGCCCGGCGCCCGGCCGGGGTGAGACGCTGGTCCTCGGCACGCTGTTCCTCGGCGCGAAGCCCGGGGTTAGTGGTCATCGTTGACACCCATCCGTTTAGAACTCGTTGAAAAATCCCTGAAAGATATTTCTAACAGGCAGGTAGTATCTTTCACAAGGGCCACGGACGCACCCGGCCCAATGTGACGCGGGCACCGACGCCCGCCGACCCGAGGGAGGTTCACCGATGAGTCCGTCGCTCACCGATCGCCTGGTCGTGCAATTGCGCGCTGCCATCCTCTCGGGACAGATCGCCCCGGGCAGCATCGTGGTCGAGCCGCGCCTGGCCGAGGAGTACTCCGTCTCCAAGACCCCGGTCCGCGAGGCGCTGCGCCTGCTGACCTCCCAGGGCCTGCTCACCGTGCTGCCAAAGAAGGGTTATCTGGTGCGCACAATGGGCCTGCACGACGTGAAGGAAACCCTTGACCTGCGCATGCTCCTGGAACCGCACGCGGCGGCCGCCGCCGCCGGATTCCTGCCGCAGGAACTCACCGTCCGACTGCGCCAGCTGCTCGACACGCAGGCAACGCTCTCCGCCGCCGACCCGCTGGGGGCCATGAATGCGGCGCAGGACTTCCACCAGGCGATTGCTGACGCCTCGCGCAATTCACGCCTGGCCGATTCCCTGCGGCGCTGCTTCGACGAGACCGCCCGCGCCCACCATGTGCTTCCGGGGCTCCAGCACTACATGGGCGCCCCCACCGAGCTTGCCGAGCACGAGGCCATCTACGCCGCGATCGCCGCGGCGGATGCGCGGGCGGCGGAGGAGGCCATGCGCGTGCACCTGCGTTCCATCCGCACCGCCATGGCCCAGCAGTTCACCGACCCGGGAAGCCTTTGGGCCTGAGTTTCCCCGGGGCTCAGGCTCCCAGGCGCATCCACTTGTCGTTGCGCACCCGCCACGTGAGCGTCGCGGCGCGGGCAAGCATGAAGCCCAGCCCGAAAGCCACCCAGATCCAGGCGACGGCCGAGACGCCGGCGTGCTCGAAGAGCGTGACGATGAAGAGCAGCGGCAGGTAGACCAGCAGCGTGAGGACGCCGGCGACCGCCAGGTAGCGCGCGTCCCCGGCACCGATGAGCACCCCGTCCAGCACGAACACGAGCCCGCAGACCGGCTGGGACGCGGCGAGGATCCAGACCCCGACCATGGTCGCCTGCCGCACCGAGTCGTCCGTGGTGAACAGCGCCCCGACAAAGGGGGCGATGGCCGCCAGCAGCACGCCGGTTGCCACGCCGAAGTACAGGCCCCAGCGGCACATGGTCCTGGTCAGCAGGTTGGCCCGCGCCGCATTGCCGGCCCCCAGCTCCTTGCCGATCAGTGCCTGCGCGGCAATGGCCAGCGCATCCAGCGCGAAGGCCATGAAAGTGAAGATGGTGAAGACCAGCTGGTGGGCGGCGAGCGTGAGCGCACCCTGTCCGGTGGCCACCCAGACCGTGGCAAGCAAGGCCAGGCGCAGCGACAGCGTGCGCAGCATCAGCCAGGATCCGACTTGCCCGGTGCCCAGCACCCCGCGCGGGTGCGGCGCCAGCGACTGTCCGGCCTTGCGGATCCGCGGGATAAGCATCCACAGATACACCGTGGCCATCCCCCACTGCGCGATCGAGGTGCCCAGCGCGGCACCCGCAACGGACATGCCCAGCGGGTAGACCAGGATGAGGTTGAGCACGATATTGGCGGCAAAGCCGATCCCCGCCACGTAGAGCGGGGTCTTGGTGTCCTGCATGCCGCGCAGCACCCCGGTCGCGGCGAGCACCAGCAGCATCGCGGGGATGCCGAAGGTGGAATATTGGATGTAGTCCACCGCGAACCGGAGCACCTCGCCCTCGGCTCCCATGGCGGCCGCCAGCATGGGTGCACCGAAGAACCCGACCAGGCCCAGGACCAGACCCAGGCCGACGGCAAGCCAGATCCCGTCGCGCCCGGCGGCCATGGCCCGCCCGAGGTCGCCGGCGCCGATGGCCCGGGCGACGGCGGGGGTGGTGGAGTATGCCAGGAAGACCATGAGTCCCACCGCGGTCTGCAGGACCGTGGTCCCCAGCCCCGCACCGGCAAGTTCGTTGATGCCGAGGTGCCCGACGATGGCCATGTCGGCCAGCAGGAAGAGCGGCTCCGCGATGAGAGCGCCCAGCGCGGGAACCGCCAGCGCCAGGATGGTTCGACCCAGCCCGCGGGAGGCATCGGGGGTGACGACCTGTTTCCTGCCTGCTTCTTTCACCCCACCAGCCTACCGGGCAGGGTGTTGTCCGAAATTCGGGGGAATCGCGCCAACGGCGGGCACCGCCCGGGCGCTTCGGCCCACATGCAGCAAGTCCCGTCCATTGCTGGACGGGACTTGCTGTTAACTACTCAGAGACGATGCCCTAGATCGCAGAAGCGATCCAGATTACCAAGGCAACGGCGACGAGAACGCCTACGATTGTCCAAACAAGGTTGCTTCCACGCATGTGGTCCACTTCCAATCTCTTCGTTGTTACTTCTCAATATGGGTATAGAGAGAACTTCTTCAGCATAACGGGTGGCGACGCCGGGGCCATCACGATTTGCACGGACGCGCCGGGGAAAACCCGTCCTCGGGCCAGTTTTCCCCGCAAGCCTAGGGGCTTCGGCGCAACCCGGCCAGTGCAAGCAGCGCCGCCAGCACCAGCAGGGACACCACCGAGACCACCAACCCCGGCCAGTTGGCAGCATTGAACGCCAGGCCGATGGCCCAGCCGAAGAGCGAGGACCCGGAATAGTAGGCCAGGTTGTAGAGGCTGGCGGCCTGCGCCCGTCCCCCCACGCCCAGCATCGGGATCCAGCCGCTGGCCACCGAGTGGGCTGCAAAGAACCCGGCGGTGAACACCAGCAGCCCCGCGACGATGGTCGGCAGGAAATCGGCCAGCGTCACCGCGAGCCCGGCGGCCATCAGCCCGATGGAGCCCAGCAGCACCGGCAGCCGCCCGAAGCGCGCCACCAGCGCCCCGGATCGGCGCGATGACCAGGTTCCCGACAGGTACGCGACGAACACCAGCGAGGCCAGCGAGGCGGGGATCAGGAAGGGCGGGGCCTCAAGCCGGAATCCCAGGTAGTTGTAGACGGCCACGAAGCCGCCCATGAGCAGGAAGCCCTGCGCATAGAGCACCAGCAGCGGGCCCTTGCGCAGGTTCATCCACAGCTTTTTCCACAGGGGGATGCGGTTCGGGCTGCGCCAGGGCACCGGGGTGAATCCGCGCGGCTTGGGCGCCACCGCGATGAACACGCCGGCGGCGACGGCGGCCATCACCGAGACCACCAGGGTGCCCAGGCGCCAGGAGACGAATTCGCTCAGCGGCCCGGCGACCAGCCGCCCGGCAAGCCCGCCCAGGGTGGTCCCGGAAATGTACGTCCCGGCGGCAACCGCCGAATGCAGCGGCGAGACCTCCTCGGACAGGTACGCCAGCGCGACCGCGGGGATCCCGCCCAGGGCCAGCCCCTCGATGAAGCGCAGGGCCAGCAGCCACTCGAAGCCCGGGGAAAACGGGACCGCCAGCCCCAGCGCCACGGCGGCCAGCACCGCGAAGGTCATGGCGCGCAGCCGTCCCAGGCGGTCCGCGAGCAGCGACCAGAAGAGCACCGAGCAGGCCAGGCCCAACGTCGCCGCGGAGACCGCCAGCGCCGCATCGGCCTCGGTCACCGACAGGTCGCGGGCCAGTTCCGGCAGCACACCCTGCACCGAGTACAGCTGCGAGAAGGTTGCGACCCCGGCGGCGAACAGCGCCAGGATCATCTTGCGGTAGCCGGCGCTGCCATGGGCGTGGCCGCGCCAGGACGCGGAATCTTCGGGAACGCTACTCACGTGTGCGGCGGTCTTTCGTTCGATGTCTACTGCTGGAACAGCGGCAGCAGCGTGTAGGACAGGATCAGCGCCACCGCGTTGTTGAAGACGTGCAGGACATAGGAGTACGCCAGCGACTTGCCCGTGAGCACGTAGGCCAGGGACATCATGATCCCCAGCGTCGTATAGGGGATCGCGCTGGTCAGGTCGAAGGACCCGGCGCCGACGAAGTGCAGGGAGGTGAAGAGCACCACCGAGATCGCCACGCAGACCCAGACGTTGAGCCGGCGGCTGAGCTTGCCGATAAGCAGGTGGCGGAAGACGTATTCCTCGACGAAGGGTCCCAGGATCACGGTGACCACGAACATCGTCAGGAACGGCACCGATCGGGTCATGCCCTCGATGGCCAGCTGGTTTTCGCTCTTGACCGGGTTCCCCATGGAAACCAGGACGGCGGCGCTGACGATCAGCGACCCCAGCCAGCCGCCCGGGACCATCAGGGCCTTGGCCCACGGGTGGTACCTGAACGTGGCGAAGGAGGCCCGCAGTGCCTCGAAGCCCATGATGATGGCCCCGGTGAACACCACCACGTAGATGATGAGGTTCACGCCGAATTGCGCCGAGTCATGGTTCTTGAAGGCCTCGACGAACCCGGGGACCAGCGTCAGCAGGCCGCCGGCGCCCAGGATGAACAGCACCAGGTAGGTCCCCAGCACCACCACGTCCCCGCGCCGCATGGGCCCGGCGTCGAAGACCGGTTGCCGCCTGCGGGGCGGCGGGGCGTACGGGTAGGGAACGGGGTGTTGGTGCATGGTTTCCACCCTACCGATCGTTGCGCGGTTCCGGTGCCTCGTCCCCGCGGCCCGCCGGGCTCATTGGACGCGCAGGCCCAGTTCGTTGGCAAGGATCGGGGCCAGGTCCAGGAGCTGCTCGAAGCTCACCGTGGCGCCCTTGAGCGAGGTGATGCCCGAAAGCGTGCGCAGGCGCGCCCCGCGCAAGTCGACGTCCTTGAGCTTGGCGCCGTTCAGCGCCAGGGTGTCGATGGTGCAGTCGATGAAGGTGACACGTTCCAGGTTCGCTCCCCCGGCGTCGAGCTCCTCGATGTGCACGTCGCGGAATTCCACGTCCTTGATCTTCGCCCGGCGCAGGTTCAGGTAGCCGAGCTTGGCGCGTTCGAACTTGACCGAGCGGAAGGTGGAGCCGTAGAGCTCGGCCGATCCGATGCGCCCGCCCACCACGGCGGTGTTCCACCAGCCCGAGTCGGGGGCCTCCAGCACCGGGGCGTTGACCTCCTCGATGCGGCAGTCCCCGAACGTCACCCGGGCCATGGACGCCCCCTGCAGGGAGACCGCGCGGAAGATGCATTCGGTGAAGACCGCGTCCTCCAGGTCCACCCCTGCGGCGTCGTCTGATTCGAAGAGCAGGCCCTCGGCCCGACCGTCCGTTTCCAGCCCGGTCAGGTCCCCGGACCCGGTGGTGGCCGGTTCCTTGAAGGCGGGCAGGCGGGGGGCTTTCACGGAGGCAGGCATGGGCAATAGCTTATGCGGCGATTCCGGCGATTCCGGCCCTCACGCGCGTTGGCTTTCTCACCTGTCCGCGGCTTGACGGAAGGCCGCGGCCGGTGTCCGGAAGGTGCCGCTACCTGCCGAGGGCGAAGGCCTCGTCCCGGTCCAGTTCCCTCGCGAGCATGGGAGCCAGCGAACGGGAATAGTCGTGGGAGAGGTGCGACTGGTCGTAATAGGTGATCAACGAGCCGACGACGGCGAAGCAGGTTTCCTGGGAGCAGATGGAATCGGTCAAGTCCGCCCGCACGATGCCCTTCGGGGCGGTGTCGCTGTCCAACGCCTTTTGCAGGTTCTGCCGAATCGACATTCCCTTTTGGCGGCTCACCGAGCAGGCCAGCGGGTCCCCGGGGTTCGAGGCCACGCAGGTTGGCACGTTCGTGTTGCCCAGGCGCGGCACCTCGTGGATCACCGCGACGGACTTGCCGGCATCGATCCAGGATTGCCACAGGCTGGTGAAGCCCTCGGTGGCCGGGTCGGTGAATTCGTAGCCCGGGGAGGAAACCCAGGACCGCTTGTTGCCCTGGGCCGCAACGATGACCGCGTCCAGGTCCGGATCCGCCGCAAGCCTCGGGCCCAGGGCGCGCACCGATTCGGTGCACAGGCGTTCGGCGGTGCCGCTGAGCTTTTCGGAGCCCTTGAGCGCGGCGAGGGAAGGCGAGCAGCCGGAGCGGATGTGGGTGACCAGCTCCCAGTCGCGGGCGTTGGCGATTTCCACCAGGGCAGGCAACCAGGCGGAGGCGTGCGAGTCCCCCACCACCGCAACGCGCAGCTTCGGGTTGGAGGTGTTTCCCAGCCTGCAGCTGGACTCTCCCACCTGCAGCGTGTCGGTCTCGCAGCCCGGGAACAACGGGGCGCGCACCTGCTGGGAGACGGCGACCGCCGAGGGGTACGGGGCGAAGTCGGAGGCAACGGGCAGGCAGTCGGCGGGGTTGGCGAGGGTGCCGGCGCCGTAGCAGGGGTCGGAGGCCGCCAGCCGCGGCAGGTTCGCGCTCTGCGCCGAGGCGGCGGTGCCTGCCCACGAAACCCCCGCAAGCACCAGCATTCCGGCCAGCGCAAAGACCAGGGAATTGCGCACCGGCCTGAGCACCGCCCCGAAGCGGAAGGGGTCCTCGATCAGCAACTTGGAGATCCAGGCCAGAACCAGGGTCAAGGCCAGGATGCCTGCCTCGTGGTACCACTTCGGTTCGGCGTGCAGCACGAACGGGGCGACGATGATCAGCGGCCAATGCCACAGGTAGGCGCCGTAGCTCACGTCCCCGACCCGGCGCACCGGGCGGATGGAGAGCCAGGTGGCATGTGAGAACCAGCGCAGCCCCGGCCGCCCGGTGCCGGCGGCGGCGAGCACCGCGGCTGTGCCGAGCACCGGGACCAGTGCCATGGTGCCGGGGAAGCGGGTCTCGGTGGGGATCAGCAGCGCGCCGGCCAGCAGGGTGGCGACGCCGCCCCACCCCAACAGCGCACCGCCGATCCCGCCGATGCCGCGGTTCACGCACCACAGGGCCACCAGGCCGCCGGCGGCAAATTGCCAGGCGCGTCCGGCGGTGTCGAAGTAGGCCGCCTGCGGGCTGGCCGCGGTGACCCAGAGCCCGTAGGCGAAGGAGAGCACGGTGATTGCGCCGATGGTGGCCAGGAAGAGCCGGTGGACGCCGGTGCCGGCGACGTCGTGCCGTCCAGCGCCGAGGCGCCTGCCCCACCGGGGAAACAATTTGCCGGCCGCGAATGCGGCGCCCAGGATCAGCAGCGGCCAGGCGAGGTAGAACTGTTCCTCCACCGAGAGTGACCAGTAGTGCTGCACCACGGTGGCCATCTGCCCGGCGGCCGAGTAGTCGGTGGCGTCGGCGACCAGCGCCCAGTTCTCCACGTAGAACCCGGCGGCGGCAATGTGCTTGAACATGGTGCCGTGCTCGGTGGCGGGGATGAAGGCGAGGACCAGTCCCGTGCTGGCCAGCAGCACGGTGAAGGCAAGGGGCAGCAGCCGCCGGATGCGCCGGGACCAGAAGGTTGCGAGCTTGATGGTGCCGGTGGTGCGCATTTCCCGGAAAAGGTGCGCGGTGATCAGGTACCCAGAGATCACGAAGAACATGTCCACGCCAATGAATCCGCCGCTTAGCGCGCCGGGGCGCAGGTGGTGGATGATCACCATCAGCACGGCGATGGCACGCAGCCCCTGGATGTCGGCCCGAAAGCCCATCGACGAACCGTTGGCATTTTCCCGCGGAGCCTCCGCGGCTTGGGGCCTGTGCGGTGTTCGGGGCGGGACGGAACCGGTTGAAGCTGTCACTCGCGCAAGCCTATCCCACCGCCCAGCGTCCGGTCTCCGGGCGGTGGGCTGGCTTCATGGGCCACGCCGCCGCCGCGCGGAATCCGGCGCGAATCCGGTCATTAACAAGATTCTGGTGTGCAGAATCTTGTGGCAGTGCCGGGGCCCGCGCGCCTACGGTTGGTAGGCCAGATCACAGCGCCCCCACGCGCAGCAGACCAAGGAGCACCATGCAGTTCTACCAGGATGGCTACCGCCCGGGCGACCCCGATATCCGCCCGGCGGCCCCCGGACGCCGCACCCCGGGAACATTCCCCGAACAGGTTGACGTGCTCATCGCCGGCACCGGCCCGGCCGGGTCGGTCCTTGCCGCGCAGCTGGCCGAATTCCCCGACATCTCCACGCTCGTCGTCGAGCGCCGCGAAGCGGCACTGGAGTTGGGGCACGCCGACGGCGTCGCCTGCCGCACCGTGGAGATGTTCAATGGCTTCGGGCTCGCCGAGCGCCTGATGCGCGAGGCCTACTGGGTCAACGAGACCACCTTCTGGGGACCTGCGGAAACCGCGGGCATCGCACGCACCGGCCGGATCCTTGACGTCGCCGAGGGACTCTCCGAGTACCCGCACGTGATCGTGAACCAGGCCCGCATGCAGGACATGCTCTTCGAGCACATGGCCAACTCCCCTTCCCGGCTGGTTCCCGACTACGGACTGGAACTCATCGACGTGGTGATCGCCGAATCCGGCGAGTACCCGGTCACCGCGACGCTGCGCCGCACCGGCGAGGAGCCCGGCAACGAGATCACCGTGCAGGCAAAGTACGCGGTGGGCTGCGAGGGCGCCCGTTCGAACGTGCGCCGGTCGCTGGGCATCAAGATGCAGGGAGACGCCCGCAACCACGCCTGGGGTGTCATGGACATGCTGGCGGTCACCGATTTCCCGGACATTCGCCTCAAGGCGGCGATCCAGTCGGCCTCCGGCGGATCCATCCTCCTGATCCCGCGCGAGGGCGGCTACATGGTGCGCCTCTACGTCGATTTGGGCGACATCGAACCGGGCGACCGCGAGGCCCGGAGCCGGTTCACCGCCGACTCGGTCATCGAGGCCGCGCAGAAGATCCTGCACCCCTACACCCTTGAGGTGAAGGAGATCGTCTGGTGGAGCGTCTACGAGGTGGGCCAGCGCATCGCCGAGCGGTTCGACGACGTGCTTCCCGAGGACCGCGGCACGCGCACCCCGCGCGTGTTCATCGCCGGCGACGCCTGCCACACGCACAGCGCCAAGGCCGGCCAGGGCATGAACGTCTCCATGCAGGACGGCTTCAACCTGGGCTGGAAGCTGGCGGCGGTGCTGCAGGGCCGCAGCCCCGAATCCCTGCTGGACACCTACTCCGCCGAGCGCCAGGTCATCGCCCAGGAGCTGATCGACTTCGACCTGAAGTGGTCCACCGCCATGGCGGCCAAGCCCAAGGACCCCGCCAACCCGGAGGCAGGCGGCATGGACGCCGCCGAGCGCCAGGGCATCTTCACCCAGGGCGGCCGTTTCACCGCCGGATTCGCCACCGACTATTCCCCGAGCATGATCACCGGGCCGGACACCCACGAACACCTGGCCTCCGGTTTCCCGGTGGGCGAGCGTTTCCATTCCTCCCCGGTGATCCGGCTTGCGGATGCCAAGCCGCTTGAGCTCGGCCACCAGGCCCTGGCGGATGGCCGCTGGCGGATCTACGCGTTCGCCGACGCCGCGCGCCCCGATGCCAGGGATTCGCGCCTGGCCGCGTTCTGCGCCTACCTGGGGCAGGATCCTTCCTCCCCCGTGCGCGCATTCACCCCGGCGGGGGCCGACGACGACGCGGTCTTCGACGTGCGCGCCGTGCTCCAGCAGCACCACCGGGACGTGGAGCCCGGCCAGGTCCCCGCGTTCCTCTTGCCGCGCAAGGCGCCGCTGGGCCTCATCGACTACGAGAAGGTCTTCACCGCCGACACCGCGAACGACATCTTCGAGGCGCGCGGCATCAACCGGGAACAGGGCGCCATCGTGGTGGTGCGCCCCGACCAGTACGTCGCCCACGTGCTGCCGCTGGATGCGCACGCGGAGCTGTCCGACTTCTTCGCCGGCATCATGAGGGCCCCGGCGCTGGTGTAGCCGCCCGCACAATTTCGTGCGGTCCACGATAGGTTTCAGGCCTCCCGTGGTGACCCGCGCGCTTGAACTCTCGCCGGCTGTCCAGGGACGACAAAGGCGCGTGACCGATGGGAACAGTTGATCCCATCGGCCACGCGCCTTCGCCAACTACGGCAGGCCGTCAATGATTCGCGGCTAGCTCCTGGCGTCCTCGGTCTCCGACTCCTGGCCGGGCGCGATGCCCTCCAACGCCGGGGCCCCGCCGGGGGCGGGTTCGGCGTCGACATCTTCCGCCGGGCCGGCGAACTGCGACTGGTAAAGCCGGTAGTACGCGCCGCGGGCCGCGAGCAGCACCTCGTGGTTGCCCTGTTCCACGATCTTGCCCTCTTCCATCACCAGGATGGTGTCGGCGTCGCGGATCGTGGAGAGTCGGTGCGCGATCACGAAGCTGGTCCGGTCGCTGCGCAGCGCCGCCATGGCCTTCTGCACCAGCAGCTCCGTGCGGGTGTCCACCGAGGAGGTCGCCTCGTCGAGGATCAGCAGCGACGGGTTGGCCACGAACGCGCGGGCGATCGTGATCAGCTGCTTCTCGCCGGCCGACACGTTGGTGCCTTCCTCGTCGATGACAGTGTCGTAGCCCTCGGGCAGGGCGCGGACGAACCTGTCAACGAAGGTGGCCTTGGCCGCCTCGATGACTTCCTCGTCCGTGGCCTCCAGGCGGCCGTAGCGGATGTTCTCCAGGATGGAGCCGCCGAAGAGCCAGGCGTCCTGGAGCACCATGCCGACCTTGGAGCGCAGGTCCGCCCGGCTGATCTGGGTCACGTCCACCCCGTCCAGGGTGATGCGCCCGGAGTCCAGCTCGTAGAAGCGCATGACCAGGTTCACCAGCGTGGTCTTGCCGGCGCCGGTGGGTCCGACGATGGCCACGGTGTGCCCCGGGTGCGCCTCGAAGGACAGGTCCTCGATGAGCGGCTTGTCTTCCGAGTAGGAGAAGGTGACGTGCTCGAACTCGACGTGGCCGTCGGTGCGGGCCGGAAGCGACGCGGTCACGGTGTCCTCGTCCTGCTCGTCGGCGTCCAGCAGCTCGAAGGTGCGCTCCGCGGAGGCAACGCCGGACTGGAGCATGTTGGCCATGCCGGCCATCTGCCCCAGCGGCTGCGTGAACTCGCGCGAGTACTGGATGAACGCCGTCGCGTCGCCCAAGGACATCTGCCCCGAGGCCACGCGCAGCCCGCCGACCACGGCAATGCCGACGTAGGCCAGGTAGGAGATGAAGTTCATGACCGGGAAGATCATGCCGGAGACGAACTGGGCGCCGAAGGATGCCTTGTAGAGCTCTTCGTTCTTCTCGTGGAAGCGGTCCAGCATGTCCTGCTCGCGGCCAAAGACCTTCATCAGGTCGTGGCCGGAGAAGGATTCCTCGATCTGCCCGTTCAGCGCGCCGGTGTTCTTCCACTGCGCGGTGAACAACCCCTGGGCGCGGGAGCCGATGACGCCGGCCGCGACGGCCGAGAGCGGCAGCGCGATGAGCGCAATCAGCGCCATCTGCCAGGAGATGATGAACATCATGATGATGATGCCGATGACCGTCAGCAGCGACTGCACCAGCTGGCTGATCGCCTGCTGCAGCGCGTTCTGGATGTTGTCCACGTCGTTGGTGACCCGCGAAAGCAGGTCCCCGCGCTGGCGGGTGTCGAAGTAGTTCAGCGGCAGCCGGTTGAGCTTGTGCTCCACGTCGCGGCGCAGGCCATAGACGACCTTCATGACCAGGCGGTTCAGCAACCAGCCCGAGGCCCACATGAACAGGGAGGCCACGAAGTACATGGAGAGCACGATGAGGATATAGCGGCTGAGCAAGGGGAAGTCGATGCCCACGCCGGGGATGAGGTTCATCTTGGACATCATCTCGGCCAGGTCGTTCTGCCCGGAGGCGCGCAGCCCCTCAATGACCTGCTCCACCGGGACATTTGCGGGCATGTTCCCGCCAATGGCGCCGGCGAAGATCACGTCCATGGCCTGGCCCAGGATCTTCGGCGCGATCACCGAAAGCACCACGCCGGCCGCGGCCAGCAGCAGGACCACTGTCATGCCGAGTTTTTGCGGGGCCAGCAGCCCCACCAGGCGCTTGGCCGAGGGCCAGAAGTGCTTGGCCTTGCGGACCGGCACCGAGTCCCCGAACATGTCGGAGGCCCCGGCCGTGTCGAACTCGTCGATCTCGTCTTCTGGTTCCACGACCGCTGTCGTTTCCTTCTTGGTACGTTTTGCCATTTAGGCCACCTCCTCCACTGCCAGCTGGCTGGTCACGATTTCCTGGTAGGTTTCCGAGGATTCCAGGAGCTCCTCGTGCGTTCCGCGGGCCACGATCTCGCCGTGGTCAAGGACCAGGATCTGGTCGGCCCCGGTGATCGTGGAGATGCGCTGGGCGACGATGATGACCGCCGCATCCTTGGTGGGTTCCTTCAACGCGGTCCGCAGATGCGCATCGGTTGCCACGTCGAGTGCTGAGAAGGAATCGTCAAAGAGGTAGACCTCGGGTTTCGCGGCCAAGGCCCGGGCGATGCACAGGCGCTGGCGCTGTCCTCCGGAGACGTTGGTGCCGCCCTGGGAGATCTTCCCGTTGAGGCCGTCCTCGCGTGCCGCGACGAAGTCCTCGGCCTGCGCGGTGCGCAGGGCGTCCCACAGGTCCTCGTCGCTGGCGTGCTCGGCGCCGAAGCGCAGGTTGGAGGCGACGGTTCCGGAGAAGAGGTAGGGGCGCTGCGGGACGGTGGCCACCGAGGTGGAAATCTGCGCGCGGGTCAGCTTGGTGACCGGCACCCCGCCCACGAGCACCTGGCCTTCCTTCGCGTCGTAGAGCCGCGGGATCAGGTTCAGCAGCGTGGTCTTGCCCGAGCCGGTGGACCCGACGATGGCGGTGGTCTCGCCGCGGCGGGCGGTGAAGGAGATGTTGTTGAGCACTGGGGCCTCGGCACCCGGGTAGCCGAAGGTGACGTTGCGGAACTCGATGGTTCCCGGGGCGTCCATCTCGGCGACGTGCTCGTGCTGGTCGGTGAGGCTCGGGGCCATGGTGGTGACCTCGTCGATGCGCTCGGCGCAGACGATGGCGCGGGGAATCATCATGGCCATGAAGGTTCCCATCATCACCGCGATGAGGATCTGCAGGAGATACTGCAGGAATGCGGTCAGCGCACCGACCTGCATTTCGCCGGTCTCCACGCGGTGCCCGCCGAACCACAGCACGGAGGCGGTGGCGATGTGCAGGATCATGCCGATCAGCGGGAACATCAACACGAAGAGGTTGCCGACCTTCACGCCCACGCGGGTGAGCTTGGCGTTGGCCTCCTCGAAGCGCTCGGTCTCGTGGGGTTCGCGCACGAAGGCACGCACCACGCGGATGCCGGTGATCTGCTCGCGCAGCACCCCGTTGATTCCGTCGATGCGGTCCTGCATCTGGCGGAAGAGCGGCATCAGGAAGATGACCAGGACGCCGACGACCACGAGCAGGACGGGCACGGAGACCCAGACCAGCCAAGACAGGCCGACGTCTTCGCGCAGCGCCATGATGATGCCGCCGATGCACATGATGGGGGCCGAGACCATGAAATTCAGGCCCATCAGCACCAGCATTTGCACCTGCTGCACGTCATTGGTGCCGCGGGTGATCAGCGTTGCTGCACCAAACTTGTTCACATCCTGCGCGGAGAACGCGGTGACGGCGTCAAAGACGGAATGGCGCAGGTCCCGGCCGATGGCCATGGCGGTCCTCGCGCCGAAGTACACGGCGGCGATGGCCGTGAGCACCTGGACGAATGCGACGGCAAGCATCACGCCGCCGGTGCGCCAGATGAAGTCGGTGTCGCCCTTGACCACGCCGGTGTCGATGATGCGGGCGTTGAGGCTGGGCAGGAAGAGTGTGGCGATGGTGGTGGCGAGCTGGAAGAACAGCACGGCGGCAATCCACCACTTGTAGGGTTTCGAATGTCTAAGTATGAGCTTTAAGAGCATCAGGCAGTGTCCTCATGATTTTTTAGCCGCACGAATCCACCATGGTTTGGTGGCCCCGCGAGGGCGGCAACGCGGCATTTTTCAGCCAAGCATTGGTCACTCTACCCTCGATGCCCCACGGTTTGACCCTCCCTAAGACTGATTTTTTCCGGGGCCGTACATCGCAGGATGTGGGGGTGATTTGGCGACTGCAAACATCATGCCTTGCAGCGCACGGTTTTTCCCGATTCCCTTTCGGTGTCCATGCGAAAACCCTAGGCTGGAAACGACATCAACAATTTGCTTGATCGAATGGAGAATTTCATGTCCTTGCTTTCAACACCCTTGTCCTCCGGCGACCGCGCCCCGGGGTTCACCCTGGCCGATGCCCGAGGCAGGGAGGTCTCGCTGGGCGACTATGCGGGGAAGAACGTTGTCGTGTACTTCTACCCCAAGGCGGCAACGAAGGGCTGCACAACGGAGGCCTGCGATTTCAGGGACAACCTCAACTCGCTGCGGGCCGCCGGATACGAGGTCCTGGGCATTTCCCCGGACGAGGGCGATGCGCTGGCCTCGTTCGCCGAGGCCGAGTCGCTGAATTTCCCGTTGCTCTCGGATCCTGATTTTGCGGTGGCCGCCGCCTATGGTTCGTATGGGCAGAAAGAGGTCAGCGGCAAGAAGTTCTCCGGCACCCTGCGCAGCACCGTGGTGGTTGGCCCGGACGGCAAGGTTACTTTGGCCGAATACAACGTCTCCGCCGACGGCCATGTGGCCAGGCTGCGCGAGGAACTCGGGGTCTAGGAAGCCACCCGCGCACGGCTCCGCTGGCCTAGGCGCCGGCGCCAGGGCAGTTAAAGACGGCGGCACCGGCGCGGATCGTGTCCGCGCCGGTGCCGCCTCCGGCTTCCTACTCTGAGTCGGAAGCCCCGGTGACCGAGAACTCGTGGTTCCCCGTCGGGTCGGAGAGCGCGTCGGCGTTCGCCCGCGCGGCGGCGATGTCCCGGATGCGGCCGCGCGAGGCGTACCAGCCGATCATCAGCGCCGGGATGATGACGATGATCGAGGCAACGGTCCAGGTGCCCACCGGGGAGTCAAAGGCCATCAACACGATAACCGCCAGCAGGAAGGCGAGGGTCAGGTAGCCGGTGTAGGGCGCCCCGATCATCCGGAAGGCCGGACGCACCGCTCCCCCGCGCTTGGCCAGGCAGTAAAGGGCCAGCTGGCAGAGCACGATCATGCCCCAGGAGGCGATGATCCCCAGCGCCGCCATGTTCAACACGATCTCAAACGCCTCGGCCGGAACCACTGCATTGAGCACCACGCCCAGGCCCGCCACCGCTGCGGTCAGCGCGATGCCGCCATAGGGCACACCCTGCTTGTTCAGCTTGGCGGTGAAGCGCGGCGCGGATCCGGCAAGCGCCATCGAGCGCAGGATGCGCCCGGTGGAGTAGAGCCCGGCATTCAACGAAGACATCGCGGCGGTGAGCACCACCAGGTTCATGATCGAGTCCATGCCCGAAACGCCGATGGAACCGAAGAACGTCACGAACGGGGATTCGCCGGCCTTGTAGGCGGAGTAGGGCAGCAGCAGCGAGAGCAGCACCAGGGAGCCGACGTAGAAGACGGCGATGCGGATGATCACGGTGTTGATGGCCTTGGGCATGACCTTTTCGGGGTTCTGCGTTTCGCCCGCGGCGGTCCCGATCAGCTCGATCGAGGCGTAGGCGAACACGACTCCCTGCATCACCACAACCACCGGCAACAGTCCGTTGGGGAAGAACCCGCCGTTGTCGGCAATCAGGGAGAAGCCAACCTCGTGCCCGGCAACCGGGGTGCCGAAAATGACGAAGTACACGCCCACCGCCAGGAACCCGACCAGCGCGACGACCTTGATCAGCGCGAACCAGAACTCGAGTTCGCCGAAGACCTTCACCGAGACCAGGTTCAGGCCCAGCACGATCAGCAGCGCCGCAAGCGCCCACACCCACTGCGGGACCGAACCGATCCAGGGCACGTACTTGGCGAAGAAGTTCATGTACAGCGCGATCGCGGTGATGTCCACGATGGCCGTCATGGCCCAGTTGAGCCAGTACAGCCAGCCGGTCACGAACGCTGCCTTCTCGCCGAAGAACTCGCGGGCGTAGGAGACGAAGGAGCCCGAGGAGGGGCGGTGGACGACCAGTTCGCCCAGGGCACGCAGGATCAGGAACGCGAAGAACCCGCACACGGCGTAGCTGAACATCAGAGCCGGGCCGGCACCCGCCAGACGGCCGCCGGCGCCCATGAACAGCCCCGTGCCGATGGCCCCGCCAATGGCGATCATCTGGATCTGGCGGGATTTCAGGCCCTTGTGCATCCCCTTGTCCTCGGCGGTCAGGGCCGAGCCGGGGGTGTCAGGGCGGTGCGTGGTGCGGGTTTCTGGGATTTCACTAATCATGCGCAGGTGCCTCTCGGGGAGTGTCTAGGGCGTGCTCAAGGGTGGAACGGATGGTGCTATTCGCTGAGGTTGGCCAGGCGCTCGGGGCGCAGCAGCTCGTTGAGCTGGGCCGCGGTGAGCAGCCCGTGCTCCAGGACCAGCTCGGCCACGCCGCGGCCGGTGGACAGGGCCTCGACAGCGATCTTGGTCGAGGCGGCATAGCCCAGCTGAACGGTCAGCGCGGTGACCAGGCCGATGGAGTTCTCCACCTGCGCCCGCAGCTTGTCCTCGTGCGCGGTGATGCCCACGATGCACTTGTCGGCCAGCGTGGTGCAGGCGGCCTCCAGGTGGCGCATCGACTTGGTCAGGCTGTGCACGATGATCGGCTCGAAGGCGTTGAGCTGCAACTGCCCGGACTCGGCGGCCATCGTGATGGTCACGTCGTTGCCGATGACCTCGTAGGCCACCTGGTTCACGACCTCGGGGATCACCGGGTTGACCTTGCCGGGCATGATCGAGGAGCCGGACTGCACGGCGGGCAGGTCGATCTCGCCCAGCCCGGCGCGCGGGCCGGAGGAGAGCAGTCGCAGGTCGTTGCAGACCTTGGAGAGCTTGACCGCCACGCGCTTGAGCACCCCGGAGAGGTGGACGAAGGCGCCGACGTCGGCGGTGGCCTCGATCAGGTCGAACGCGGTCTCCAGCTTCAACCCGGAGATCGAAGCCAGGTGCGAGCAGGCCAGGGCCGAGTAGCCCACCGGCGCGTTCAGCTCGGTGCCGATGGCGGTGGCGCCCAGGTTGATCTCGTGGATCAGCAGCGTGGACTCGGCCAGGCGGGCACGGTCCTCGCCGAGGGTGACGGCGTAGGCGTTGAATTCCTGTCCCAGGGTCATCGGGACGGCGTCCTGCAGCTGGGTCCGGCCCATCTTGACCACGGTGCGGAACTCCACTGCCTTGGCGGCGAAGGCGGCGCCCAGGTGCTCCATGGCGGCGACCAGCGAGGTGGCGCCGAAGATCGTGGCCACGCGCACCGCGGTGGGGTACACGTCGTTGGTCGACTGGCTGAGGTTCACGTGGTCGTTGGGGTGCAGGTACCGGTACTCGCCCTTGGCGTGGCCCATGAGTTCCAGTGCCCGGTTGGCGATGACCTCGTTGGCGTTCATGTTCGAGGAGGTCCCGGCGCCGCCCTGGATCACGTCGACCACGAACTGCTCGTGGAGCTTCCCGGCGATGATTTCGCGGCAGGCCTCGATGATGGCTGCCGCGCGGGTTGCATCGAGCAGTCCCAGTTCCAGGTTGGCCTGGGCGGCGGCCTGCTTGACCATGGCCAGGGCCGTGACCAGGTGCGTGTTGGTGGACAGCGGCTGGCCGGTGATCGGGAAGTTTTCCACGGCGCGCAGCGTGTGCACGCCCCAATATGCCTCCGCGGGAATATCCCTGTCCCCGATCAGGTCGTGTTCGCTGCGGGTCGCGCGGGGGGGCGGCAACCTGCAAGGTGGCGGTGGATTCGGACATGGCTCTCC